>CAVUSE010000001.1:0-57036 GCA_963744135.1 uncultured Solirubrobacterales bacterium
GAAGGTGTTGTTGTTGAGGCCCGTGAAGGTAGCGTCGTAGGACTTGTTCTCGAGGATCATTAGCCACACGTGCTTGACCTTGCCTTTGCCGATGCCCAGGCCGTCCCCGTAGGATTTGGGCGCTTCGCCGGCGAGGGCGCTGGCCGACACCATCATCAGGACAGCGACCAGCGCGGTCACTGTTATCGCTATGGTCGTCAACGCTCTGCGACGGCCGCCGGGCTTTGCACTCATCGCTGGGATCATCTCCTTTTGCGCACGTGGTGATCTGATACAGCTCGTACGAGTGAGTCTTTCCCGCCGGCCACTCCGTCGACGTATTCATCTCGTGACCCGTCTGTGAACAAGTCGAGAACATCTCGACTCGGCTATTTCACTTGAGCTTCACCGCGTGTTCACAATGACGGCTTCGTCACCGCGCCGTGACGCTGGACGCCGGAGCGGAGCAGGGATGAACAGGAGACGAAAAGGTGAACAGATGGAGAAACGCCTTCACCTTGCGCTCACCCCAACCCGACTGGAACGACTGGCTGGGGAGCGACACTGTGATCGGCGAAGATGTGCACGGGTGCCGCGGGGAACCCCACCTCGACGCGCAGGCCACCCCGCGGCTGTGCGTCGGCGGTGAGCGTGGCGCCGTGCGCGGTCGCGATCGCCTGCACGATCGAGAGGCCGAGGCCATGCCCTTCGCCGTGGTCGACGCGCCCACCCAAGCGCTCGAAGGGGCGCAGCAGCCGCTCGATCTCCCGCTGGGGGATCACCGCCCCGCTGTTGGCAACCACGAGCGTCGCCCCTCCCGCCCGCTGGGTCGTCGCGATCTCGACATGCCCTCCCGGGACGTTGTGGCGCAGCGCGTTGTCGATCAGGTTGCGCGCGAGGCGCTCGGCGAGGCGGGGATCGCCGACGGTAGGGGCGCGATCGATCGCGCAGTGCACGTGCAGCCCGCGGCGCTCGGCCTCCGCGGCAGTCGCGCTCACCACCTCGGCGGTGACGGCTCCGAGGTCGAACGGCTCGCGGCGCTCCAGGCCGCGCTCGCTGCTGGCGAGCGTCAGCAGCGCCTCCAGCAGCCGCTCCTGCTCTGCGCTCGAAGCCAGCACGCGCTCGCAGGCGTGGCGCAGCGACTGCTCGCTGGCGTCGGGGTCGGCCAGCGCCACCTCCAGCAGCGCCCGCTCGACCGTCAGCGGCGTGCGCAGCTCGTGCGATGCGTTGGCGACGAACTGGCGCTGGGACTGGAAGGAGGCCTCCAGGCGCGCCAGCAGCCCGTCGAAGGTGTCGCCCAGCTCGCGCAGCTCGTCGTCGGGGCCCGTGAGCGCCAGGCGCTCGTGCAGGTTGCTGGCGGAGATCGCGCGCGCCTTGCCGGTGATCGTCTGCAGCGGTCGCAGCACGCGCCCGGCCAGCAGCCAACCGAGCCCCATCGAGACGACCGCCATGATCGCCAGCGCGATTCCCGACTCGCCCAGCAGGTTGTTGAGTTCGGCGCTGCGCTGGCTGCGCGCCTGGATCGTCAGCGCTTCGCCGTGCTTGTGCAGTTCTTCCAGCTGCTGCGGCGAGGGGTTGACCTGCGCGCCGTCGGGCAGATGCACGTGCACGTGCGGGGTCGGTTGCGGTTCGGGTCCACCGCCGGCTTCAGAGCCTTCGCCTGCGCCGGCTTCGGAGCCTCCGCCTTCGACGCGTTCGGGGCTGGCCGTTTCCGTGGCGATGACGCCGACGCCGCGGGCGCTCTTGACGTAGAGCACGCTGCTGCCCGAGCCGCTCACCAGCAGGTAGGTGACCGCCAGGAGCCCCGCGCCGCACACGAGGAACACGCAGCCGTACATCAACGTGAGACGCAGGCGCACCGTGTAACGGGGCAGGCGCACGCCCGCCGGCAACATCCGGCGCAGCAGGCGCCGGTGGAGCGAGTCGATGCGGTTGCGCAGACGCACGCTCACCCCTCGATACGGTAGCCCGCCTGCGGCACCGTCTCGATCAGCGGCGGCTCGCCGAGCTTGGCGCGCAGACGGCGGATCGTGACCTTGACGGTGGTGGTGAACGGGTCGGCGTTCTCGTCCCACACCCGGCGCAGCAGCTCCTCCGCCGACACCACCCGTCCCTGCGCGCCCAGCAGGTACTCCAGCACCGCGAACTCCTTGGGGCTGAGCGCCAAGCGCTCGCCCGCGCGCGACGCCACGCGGTGCGCCGGATCCAACCGCAGCTCGCCGCGCACCAGCATCGGTGGCAACGGCGGGTGTGCGCGGCGGCCGAGCGCGCGGATGCGCGCCACCAACTCGGCGAACGCGAACGGCTTCGGCAGGTAGTCGTCGGCACCGAGACCCAGCCCCTCCACGCGATCGGAGATCGTCGCCGCCGCCGTGAGCATCAAAATGCGGCTGTCGCCCTCGCCCGCCACCAGCTGGCGGCACACCTCGTCCCCGTGCACTCCGGGCAGATCGCGATCGAGCACCACCACGTCGTAGTCGGTGAGCGTCACGTGCGACAGCGCGTCGCGGCCGTCGAGCGCCACGTCCACGGCGATCCCCTCGCGCCGCAGCCCGGTGGCGACCGTCTCGGCCAGCTCGGCGTGATCCTCCACCAGCAGCACCCGCATCGGTCAACTCCAGCAGTCGTTCATTAGCGCCCCTAACCGTTGCAGAGTGCCCCGCCGGCGGTTACAGCGCGGTTACAGGCGCGCTCACCCCCGTGTAACCACCGACCTCGTAGAACCAACCCGACAAGCCAACCAGACACCGCCGGCCGACCCCCACAGCCCACCAGACGCAGCCGACCGACCCGCACAGCCCACCAGACGCAGCCGACCGACCGACCCAGCCGAAGCACCCGACTAAGGAGGACCGCACCATGCATCCAATTCGATCCACAGCAAGCGTATTCGCGGGCGTGGCCGCGCTGGCGCTGCTCGTCTCAGGCTGCGGTGGCTCGACCGACCCGGGCGTGGCCAGACTCGCTACCACCGCCGCCTCCAGCACCTCCACGGCGGCCGGCAGTGAAGCTCCGGGCGGGGGTTCGGGGGCGTCGTCCTCCGGGAGCAGCGGCGGTAGCGGCAACGGACAACAAGGCGAAGCGGCGATCGCCGGTCCCAGCGGCCCGGAAGCGCAGAAGAAGATGGTGGCGTTCGCGCAGTGCATGCGCAGCCACGGGGTCCCCGACTTCCCGGAACCGAGCGAAGGCCATCTGTTGATCAAGGGCAACTCCAAGAATGGCCTCAACCCCGGCTCGCCGCAGTTCCAGGCGGCGATGAAAGCCTGCCACTCGCTGGCGCCCGCGCCCGAGGTGAGCCCCCAGCAGTCGGCCGCAATACAGGCCCAAGCACTGAAGTTCTCTGCATGCATGCGCTCGCACGGGGTGCCCAACTTCCCCGACCCCAAATTCGAAGGCGGCGGCGTGCAGCTGCAGATCAAGCGCGGTTCCGGGATCAACCCGCAGTCGTCGCAGTTCCAGGCGGCGCAGAAGGCGTGCCAGGGAGATATGCCCGGCCCCAAGGGCGGCCCGGGAGCGGCCCAGGCTGGTCCTGAAGGTCCATAGATGAGCGTCGAGGAGCCCAGTGGGCGGTGGGCCGCGGGCGTGGGCCGCTCGCGGATCGGCCCGCCGGGTGGTCGCGCCCGCCGCAGGATGCTCGCGTGGGTGGGGCTGGCGCTCGTCGCGGCCATTGTCATGGTGATCGCCACGAACCCGTTTGGCGGACCGGGGAAAGCCACCGGCAGTGTCGCTGACAACGCCAGCGCGATCTCGCTGACGAGTGTGAAACGGCAGTCGCTCTCCCAGCAGACGCAGGTGAGTGGCACACTCGGCTACGCGGGCTCGTCGAGCATCCGCGTGCCGTCTGGGACGGCACCGTCGACCGTCCAGCAGGCCAGCCAGCAGGTCACGAGCGCCGAAGCGATACTGGCGGGCGCCAGAACGACGCTGGCCTCCGACACGCAGGCGCTCGCTGGCAACCAAGCGAAGCTGGCGGCGGCGCGGGCGAAGGAGGAGGTCGACTGCGCGGGCGAGGGCGCCGCGGAAGCCACCCCCGCCAGCTCC
Organism: uncultured Solirubrobacterales bacterium; assembly: GCA_963744135.1. GTDB lineage: Bacteria > Actinomycetota > Thermoleophilia > Solirubrobacterales > Solirubrobacteraceae > Palsa-744. The sequence continues at coordinate 4,021 of CAVUSE010000001.1, forward strand.
TCACCTGCCGGCGAAGACGACTCGCCGGGTGCTGGCGGGAGCTCGTGCGCGAGCGACGTGCAGGCCGTCTCTCAAGCCCAGCAGAACACCACCAGCACTACCGCCAAGGTCACCGCCGATCGCTCCCAGGTCTCCTCGGCCGAAAAACAGCTGGCGAGCGCGCAGTCCAATTTGTCCATGGCGCGCTCCTCGGCGGCGCTCTACGGCCAGGGATCCACATTCACGGCGTTGCCCTCGGTCGGTGAGATCATCAACCGCGGGCAGAGCCTGTATGAGATCGGCGGCCAGCCGGTGCTGCTGCTGTACGGCGCGAGGGCGCCGACGCGGGCGTTCGTCGCGGGGATGTCTCCGGGGTCGGATGTCGCGGCGCTGAACGCGAACCTGCAGGCGCTCGGCTACGGGCAGGGCCTCGCCGGAGACGAATTCACCGCCGCCACCGCAGTCGCGATTCGCGCGCTGCAAGCAGCGCATGGTGCCTCTGTCACCGGCGAGCTGCTGCTGGGGTCGGTCGTGTTCCACCCCGGACCGGTGCGCGTCACGAGCGTGACCCCGACGGTCGGCGCGACGGTCATGCCCGGGCCGGTGCTCGCCATCACCTCGACCGCCCGGCAGGTCAAGCTCGCGCTCGACGCCTCCGAGCAGGGGAGCGTCAAGGTCGGCGACACAGTCACGATCACGCTTCCCGACAACCAGGCCACGCCGGGGAGGATCACCTACGTCTCCAGCGTCGCCACCACCCCGTCCAGCTCTGGCCACGCCGGCGAAGAAGAAAGCGCCCCCACTGTCGAAGTCGACGCCACCCCCACCGACCCGACCACGACGGGCCACCTCGACCAGGCGCCCGTGAATGTCGAGATCACCACCGAACGCGTCGAAAACGTGCTGGCGGTGCCCGTCGACGCGCTGCTCGCGCTCGCCGGCGGTGGCTACGCGGTGGAGGTCGCCGCAGGCCACGTGCATCGTCTCGTGGCCGTCGCCGTCGGCCTGTTCGACGACGCCGAAGGTGTCGTGCAGGTGAGCGGCCATGGACTATCTGCCGGCCAGCGCGTGGTGGTGCCAGCGACATCATGAGCGAGCAGGCAACAGGCGTTGCGTGCGCGGACGGCGGCGAGGTGCCCGTGGTGCTGGAGCTGCGCGCAGTCAGCAAGGTCTACGGCGCCGAGCCGCCAGTGTACGCGCTGCGTGAGGTCAGCTTCGCGGTGCGCGAGGGCGAGCTGGTGGCGATCGTGGGCCCCTCGGGCTCGGGCAAGACGACGCTGCTGCACGTGATGGGCACGCTCGAGCGCCCAAGCGCGGGTGTGGTGTCGATCACGGGCCTCGACGCGGCGGGACTCGCCGACCGCGAGCTCGCCACACTGCGCGCCACCCGCATCGGCTTCGTCTTCCAGCAATTCTTCCTGGCCGAGCACTCCACCGCCCTGGAGAATGTCGCCGAAGGCCTGCTTTACGCCGGTGTCCCCGTCGCCGAGCGCCGTGAGCGGGCGGCCCAGACGCTCACGCGGGTCGGGCTCGCCGCGCGCGCGCACTTCCGTCCGAGCAAGCTCTCCGGTGGCGAGCGCCAAAGGGTCGCGATCGCCCGTGCGCTGGTTGGCCGCCCGGCGATCGTGCTCGCCGACGAGCCCACCGGCAACCTCGACAGCGCCTCCGGCACGGGTGTGCTGGAGCTGCTGGAAGAGCTCAACTCGCAGGGCGCCACGATCCTCGTGATCACCCACGACCACAACCTCGCCGCCCGCCTGCCCCGCCAGGTCCAAGTGCTCGACGGACGCATTGTCAACGACACCACCAAACAAGGAGCGCTCAGCCGATGACCGCGCAAGACGCCGACCGGCCGACTGGCCGCCTCGCCGCGGTGGCCTGCACGTGGTGGCGGCTGCGCCACGGGGGAAACCACGTCGCGCCGGCAGGCGCATGGGTACGGCTGCGCCACGGCGGCCGCCGCGCGGCGCTCGCGCTCCTGCTCACCGGCGGTCTGGGCGCCTGGCTCGGCGGCGCGCCGGTGGGGGCTTTCGCCTTTGCCCAGCCGCTACGGGTCATCCCCGGCGTTGGCTCGATGCAATCCACTGTCGTGGGAACCCCCTTCCCGGTCCCGCTCGCTGTCACCGTCTCCGATGCGCACGAGAAGCCCGTTGCGGGAGCGCTCGTCACGTTCTCAGCGCCAGTGGCCGGCGCGAGCGGACGCTTCACGGTTCACGCTCGCGGCCGCCACCGCCGTGTCCGCATCGTTCACCCTGACACGGTCAGAGTCAAGACTGACGACCGCGGGATCGCCGTCGCGCCCGCCTTCATCGCCAACGACACGCCGGGCGGCTACATCGTCATGGCGACCGTCAAGCACGCCAGACCGGCGGCGTTCGCGCTCGTCAACGAAGCTCCCGGCCAGTCCCAGTGAGGGCGCGATGAGCGCTGTTGCCGATCCCACCCAAGAGCATGCCGGCGCCGCGGACCTCGCACCCCGGCGGCTGCGGAGCGCCGACCTCGCCCGCGTGGCAAGCGTGGGGCTGCGCACACGGCGACTGCGCGCGGCGCTTTCCGCGCTGGGGATCGCGATCGGGGTCGCCGCGATCGTCGCCGTGCTCGGCCTGTCCGCCTCCAGCCAGGCGGGGCTGCTCGAAGAGATCGACAAGCTCGGAACGAATCTGCTGACTGTCACCAACGGCCAGAGCTTCACCGGCAAGACTGCCCAGCTGCCGCTCGTCGCCCCCGCGATGATCGCCCGCATCTACCCCGTCGAAAGCGTGGCGGAGACCGGCAAGGTCGAAGGCAGCGTGTACCGCACCCCGCTGATCCCCGAAGTGGACACAAACGCGCTGAGCATCAAGGCGGCCAGCCTCGGCCTGTTGCACACCCTCAACGTCCCAGTCGCGCAGGGCCGCTACCTGAACGCCGCCACCGCCCGAGAGCCGGTCGCGGTGCTCGGCTCGGCCGCCGCTGGGCGGCTGGGCATCGACCACATCTACCCCGGTGAGCGCATCTGGGTGTCAAACCAGTGGTTCTACCTCGTCGGCATCCTCGGCGAATCGGTGCTCACGCCCGAAATCGAAAGCGCGGTGCTCGTCGGCTTCGAGGCCGCCGAACGCTACCTGCACTTCAATGGGCACCCCAACACCGTCTACGTGCGCGCCCAAAACAGCCAGGTCGCGGCCGTCCAGTCAGTGCTCGCCGCGACCGCGAACCCCGAAGCGCCCAACGAAGTCGACGTCAGCCAGCCGTCGGCCGCGCTCACAGCGCGCGCCGACGCCCAGGGGGCCTTCAACGGTCTGTTCCTCGGGCTCGGCGCCGTGGCCCTGTTGGTGGGCGCGGTCGGCGTCGCGAACATCATGGTCATCTCCGTGCTCGAACGCCGCTCGGAGATCGGCTTGCGCCGCGCACTCGGCGCCACCCGCGGGCAGATCCGCAGCCAATTCCTTGCAGAAGCGATTCTGCTCGCGCTCGGCGGCGGCGCCGTCGGCATCGCCGCCGGCGCACTCGCCACCGCGATCTACGCCATTACCAAGGGCTGGACGATTGTCATCCCCACCACAGCCTGGGCGGGAGGGTTCGGCGCGGCGCTGCTGATCGGCGCGATCGCCGGCCTGTTGCCGGCGCTGCGCGCCGCGCGGCTGTCCCCCACCGAGGCGCTGCGGACGGTGTGAGTCAACCTACGGCGCCTTGGCGAGATAGTGGTGGCCGGCGCGCACCTCGACGTGGCGGTGGTTGACCAGATCGGTGACCGCAACCTCGTCGCGCGTGACCCGGATGAGAGTTCCTTCGCACAGGTCCTCGGTCAGCCATTCGGTGCCCCGCACGACCGCCGCGGCGTAGTTGCCCTTCGTCGAGAATTTGCCGTGCGCGTTGACCCACAGTTTGCGCACGGCGTGGCTCGCCGAGGCGGTCGCCCGCGCGGACACGGCGCCGGCACGTGCGATGTGGCCGCGCTCGCGCGCCGTCGGGCAGGCCGAGAAGCTGCCGCCGGTGAGCGTCGCCAGCACCATCCCACTCCCCCCCTGCGTCAAGACAAACTGGCCGCCGAAGAACTTGCCGGTCTGGGTGGCGCCGCTCGGCGTGGCGGTGGTCACGCTGACGGTGCCGTTGGTGGCATTGACGACGGTTCCGAACGGGATCTGGCGCAGCTTTGACAGCGCCACGAAGCTCTTGCTGCCCGGCGGCTTCACCAGCACCCTCCCGGACACCGTCGTCACGTTGCCGCTCTTGGCGAGCACCGGCGATGGCTTCCCGCTCTTGAGCGGGCTCCGCTTCGCGGTGTCCGTGCCGCTCGTCCCGTTGTTGTCGTGCAGGGGGCCCGACCACGACAAGCCATCCGCCGCCACCGTAAGGGTCGCTTGCGCTTCGTAGCTATTTGCCCCGGAAATAGTCGGGTCTCTCCGTCTGGTGTGGGGGTCAGAATCGTGCTTGCGAGTTGGTCGATTCTGGAGGTGTTGCGGTGCTGCGTCTTGTGGGTGAGCAGGTCGAGTCGTTGTTTGACGAGGCGTTGCCGATCGAGGTCCGTGAACTGCCGCGGGATCTCGCCCGGCTTGATGAGCTGTTGAGCGATGAGGCGCTGCTGGCGCCGATCGCTGAGCGGTGGGAGGTGTCGGCGCGTGGGCATGGGCGACCGACGATCGCGATGTCGTTGTTCGTCCGGTTGATGGTCGTCAAGCAGCGCTCGGGATGGGGTTATGAGACGCTCGTCAGGGAGGTCTCGGACTCGTTGCATCTGCGGCGGTTCTGCGGACTGTCGCTGACGGCGTTGGTGCCGCACGAGTCGACGGTCCGCAAGCTCGCGCGGCGTCTTGGGCCCGAGATCATTGACGAGATGACTCGGGTCTTGATCGAGAACGCCGTCCGCGAGAAGCGCTTTACCGCACGCGCGGTGCGCGTCGACTCGACCGTAGTGGAGTCCGATGTTCGCTGGCCCTCGGACGCTGCGTTGGCGTTGGACGCTACGCGTCGCTTGGCGCGCGAGGGTGCCCGGGTCGCGGCGCTCCTCGGTGGGGGTGCGCACCACGTTCAGGATCGCTCTCGCGCTGCGGGACGCCGCCTACGGCTGATCGGGCGCACCGTCGGGCGACGGCTGGGACAGGCGGGCGGTGCGCGTGAGCAGGTTCTCAAGCTGACTGGGCAGGCCGGTGAGCTGGTTGCGCGCTCGATCCGTGAGGCTCGCAAGTTGGCTGCCCAAGCCCGAGCGTCCGCGCGGGGCCGTGGCGCGCAGCGCAAGCTCGCCGCGGCCCGGCAGCTCGAGCGGACCGCTGAGTTGGCTGCGACCGTCACCGGGCAGATCACCAAGCGTCTGGCGGGCGAGAAGATCACAGATCGCGTTGTCTCGCTGGCTGACCCGGAGGCTCGCCCGATCGGCAAGGGCAAGCTCGGCAAGCGATACGAGTTCGGCTATGTCTTCCAGTTGGCGGAGATCACCGCGAACACACGGCGCGGTGCCCGTGGCCTGTTGCTCCCGGCCCCAACCAAAGTCGGCTCGCCGAATGAGAGCGAGCTGCTGCCCACGACCGCCGCCGAGCTGGCGCGCCTTGGGCTCAAACCCCGCGAGGTCGCACTGGATGGCGGCTTCCCGCCCGAGGCTAGCAACGCCGTGCTCGGCGAGGCCAGCGTATTTATCGCTGGGCGACAGCAACCCGCGGCACGCCGATCGCGCAAGCGACTGGCCAGCTATCGCGTCGGTTGCGAGGGACGCATCAGTCATCTGAAGCGCAGCTACGGCCTGCGCCGATCACGATTACGAGGACACCAAGGCGCCCGGACCTGGGTCGGCTGGGCGATCCTGGCCTACAACCTCGACACCCTCGCCGTCCAGGCCACCTGACAAACTCCGACCGACCGCTCACACCGAGCGCCAACTCGCACGAAACGGCCGCGCCCACAAAGAGCGCGGCCGTTTCACTTCCCAGACCCAGACTTTGTCCGGGGCAAATAGCTACCCACGAAGCTGCGGTAGGTGAAGGTGTTGCCCTTCAAGGTGCCGGAGATGCTTTCTCCGCCATCCGTGCCGGTCACCGTTTCCGAGCCTTCGGCCTGCGTCAGCGTGACCGTGGCCGAGAAGTTGATCTGACCTCCCGGGCACGGCCCGGCTTCGCAACGGTAGTTGGCCGACCAGGTACCTGTCAGATTGAGCGCCGATGCCGAGGCGCAGCCGACCATGCTGCTCAGCAGCGCGGCACAGAGGCCGATCCGCCTGAAGCGCAGCCTCGGCGGTCCGATCGGGGATCTGGTGGTAGGCATCGTCGGCGTATGCAGAGGCGGGGATTCTGACAGGATGCCGCTGACGTCGTGCTCGTGGCGATCGATCCTGCCGCGCTGCGGGAACTGAGGAATCGCCAGATGCCTCGGAACTCCCGTTTCCGCGTCGCTGCTACCTGCACAATCTGGCGCCAATGCCAAAGCCTCAATCCACCGATCTCGGGATGGGCGATTGCGCCACCTGCGATGACAGGTGTGATCAGCCAGGACGCTTGCGTCTCTGCGGATGCGGCGTCTCGCCGCGCGCCAGCATTGCCACGAACTGCTCGATCCGCCGGGCGCGCGTGTCCGCGCGCTTCGCATTGTCGATCCGGTACAGCACCGCGTAGCGGTTCTGGCTGGTGAGCACCTCCCACATCGCCTTCGCCGCCGGCTGCGCATCGAGCGCCGTCGTGAGATCCACCGGCACCTCGATCGTCGCCTGCCCCGCATACGCCTGCTCCCAGCGCCCATCCGCCTTCGCCCGCTCCACCGCGGCGATCCCCGCGGGACGCATCCGGCCTTCGCTCGTCAGCCGCTCCACGATCCCCACATTGCGCTTCGACCACGCGCTGCGCGGGCGCCGGGGGGTGAAGCGCTGGCGGTAGATGCGTGCATCCAGCCGCCTCACCTGACCGTCGATCCAACCATGGCACAGCGCCTCTTCCAGCGCCTCGTCGTAGATCAGGCTGGTCGGCTCGGTGGTGCCCTTCTTCGCGAGGCCCAACCACACGCCGGAGGATTGCTCGTGGTTGCTCGCCAGCCACGCCACCCACGCCGCCGCGTCGATCACGATCAGCGTCGGGTGGTCGTCGGCCGCCGCCACCGGCTATCCGCGCTTGAGCGCGCGTACCGAGATCGCGCTCTCGCGGACATTCGCGCACGTGCGGAACGGGTATGGCACGAGCTTTGAGGCGCTCTCGCCAGGTGGGTAGACGCGGAACCCGGCAGCTGCGGTCGGGTGGCACGAAGACGGCAGCGCGCCCACGTCGACGACGTGCACGAGTGCCGTCGCCTCCCCTTCGGGGATGAGCGTCACTGCGTGTGGCCGCCCCGTCACTTCCCGCTTTGCCGACGCCCCGATCTGGCGCCCGCTCAGGGTCACCGCCGACACACCCGGATACCCAGCCAGGGTGCAGGTGCGCCCAGAGAGATTTACGAATTCGAGTTTGTAATAAAAGCTCCCGGCGGTCCCCGAGTCTTCGGTGTTCAGCCACATCACCAGGCCCGCCGTCTTGCAACGCACAACCGCCGCCGTGTGAGTTTTTGCGGCCGCTGCCGCCAGCGGGGACCCCGGCGGGGAGGACACCACTCCCGTCGGAACCGGCGCGGTGATGAGTGTTGCGAGTGAGACCACCAGCGGGAGCATGGCGTCCAATCATATGTCCTTTTCCAGGGAGGGACGGACGGCCGGTGGACGACACGACCCTGCTCGCAGAGCGCCTCCCCAGCTCAGGTCACGCAACGTCCAAATCGAGCGTGGCGACCACGATCCCCGGCGCATCCGGGGGGAAGGTCGCGGCCGCATCGGGCCCCACCGAGACGAAGGTCACGTCGTCCGCTGTCAGCAGCGTCGCCCAATCGCCGTCGCCCTCCCGCAACCGACCCGCGGATCCGCGGGCGACGCGCCGGGACAGCTCGCCGAGCAGTGAATGCGAATCCTCCCCATCCTCGCCGGCTGCGAACGTTCGCACGACCCCAAGACGCGTGGCGCTCCCGCGCACGAACGCAATCGGCGGAGCGCCCGGGAACCCCTCGGCCACGATCGCGCGGGCGTCCTCGAGCCCGGCCGCGTCCATCGCCGAGGGCTCGGCGACGAGCACGAGCGTGGCTTCCGCCGCCACCCCGGCGTGCATCGCACCATGCAGCAGCGAGCGATCCACCACCGTCGAGACCATGCCATCGACTCCGGCCACAGCCGCGGCGTGCCGCAGGCGTCTATGCGCGGCGCGGGGCGCGAACGGGGCCGACTGCGGTACGACCAGCACGGGCTGCACGACCCCCCCGTCCGCGCGGGCGATGCGCACTGCGATCGCCAGCGCGCCCGCCGCCAACTCGGGATCGCCGACCCCCACCACGATACGGGCGCCCATCGGCCGGACTCGATCCTCGTGCCTAGCCATGGCGGCGCTCGCTCGTGTGCCGACGATCGTCGAGACCAGCACGCTCACGAAGATCAGCACCAGCACCGCGTTGACGACCGCGCTGCTGAACAGGCCCAGCTGGAATCCCACCACGGTGGCCGCGAGCGTCGCCGCGGCCTGTGCGGCGCTCAGCGAGAACAGCAGTCCCGCCTGGGGGCGGGAGAAGCGGAGCAACCGCGCCGACACCACTGCCGCCAGCGCCTTCCCGGCTAGGCACGCGACGATGAACAGGCCGGCGAGACCCAGCGTTTCGCCTTTCACGATCACCGCAGGGTTGAGGATCAGCCCAATCGACACCAGGAACACGGGGATGAACACCGCGCCGCCGAAGAAGCCGATGCGATCCATCAGCTGCCCTTCGTTGGGCACCAGGCGATTGAGCGCGAGACCCGCGAAGAACGCGCCCACGATGCCCTCGATGCCGAACACCTCGGCGACCGTCGCCGCCGCGAGAAACGCCGTGATCGCCACGATGTAGCGCACCGAGCGCTCGGCGCCGAAGAGCCTGAACGCCCAGCCCGCCAGCAGCGGCAGCAGGAGCATGCTGAAGGCGATCAGAACCGCCAGACCCACGACGATCTGAACGGCCACGTCGATCGTCGAGCGACCTCCTCCGACCGCGCCCGCGACGGCTGCCAGCACGACCAGCGTGAGCGTGTCGGTCAGCACCGTGGAGCCCACGACGGTGGCGACAGCCGGATCTGAGGCAAGCCCGGCGTCGCGCACCGTGGGATAGGTGATCAGCGTGTGGGACGCCAGCAGCGAGCCGAGCAGGATCGCCGCCAGCGCCTGCCACCCAAGCCCGAGGCCGACGGTGGTGCCGAACGTCATCGGCAGCAGGAACGTCAGCAGCCCGAACACCACGGCCGAGCGTTTGTAGCGACGCAGCAGGTTGAGATCGAGCTCGACCCCCGCCACGAACATCAGGTACAGCAGCCCGAGCTGGCCGAGGTCCGGCACCGTGGTGTTGCCCGGGCCGATCAGGTCGAGCCCGTGCGGGCCGATCGCATACCCACCGAGCAGCAGTCCGATCAGCCCGGGGACACGTGCGCGCTCCATGATCGCCGGCCCCAGCAGCAGTGTGGCGAAGATGATCAGGAACTCCCATGGCGCGCCCTTCGGCGATGAGAGCTCGACGACGTCCGCCAGCGTCGTGTGCAACTGCGCAGGCATCATTCTTCGTCGGTCCTCAGCACGGGCACGTGTTCGGCCTGGCCTTCACTCAGTTCGGTGTGCAGCCACCTGCGCCCCATGCGTTCGATCGTGCCGTCCGCCATCAGCGCCCGCAGCGCCGAGTCTACGGCTTCCACATTTTCAGATCCCTTCGGGAGCGCCGCCGCGAGCATGTCTTCGCTTGGCAGCTGCGCCGCGACCGCGTAGCTGCTCGGCGCTTCGCGCGCATAGGAGAGCGCCACGGGGAGATCCAGCATCACCGCGTCCACCCGACCGGCGCGCAACGCCGCCAGCGCTTCGCGCTCGTGGTGGACGATCAGCGGCGCCTGGGATGGGTTCGATCGCTTCTTCGAGCGCACCTTGCAGGGTCGTTCCCTTCTCTACCACCCAGCGCAGGCTCTGGGCGGCGTGAACGTCGACCACCTGGGTGCCGGGGCGCACGAGGATCGCGGGAGACGCGGGCAGGTAGGGGGTCGAGAAGCTCACGTGTTCGGCACGTTCCGCGGTGATCGTGATGTCCGAGAGCGCGAGATCGGCGCCACCGAGATCGCCCGCGACCAGCTGCTCGAACGGCACCGGCACGACCTTCACCTTCGCCAACCCAAACCGCTGCGCCAGCGCGTGTGCGAGCTCGTACTCGAAGCCTCCGGTCGGGTGTTGAGTCGTTCCGGTCCAGAACCCGGGGTCTGGGATCTGGGCCGTGGCGACGGTGAGCGTCCCCGGAGTGCGTGGGGTGAAGGTGCCGGCCGATTCCAATCCACCGCAGGCGGCCAGCCACGGACTCAGCGCGGCGAGCACCGCTGCTACGCAAACCGTGCCTCGGAGTCTCCCATCCTTCACGAAGCCGTCACTCTACCCCGCTCCGTGCGGACCTACGAGAGGGCCGGCTGCCGCAAGATCGGCGGGGCAAGCCCACAGCCAGGCTCCTCCACCACCCCGCCAGGCGCTCGCCCGCCTAGCCTACGGAATCATGCAGCCAGCAGGTCGACGATGAAGATCAGCGTCGAGTTTGGCGGTATGGACGGCGGACTGCCTTTGCGGCCGTAAGCAAGCGCGGCGGGGATGATCAACTCGCGCCGTCCTCCCACACGCATACCCACGAGACCCCGTTCCCAGCCCTTGATGATTTCACCTCGCCCGATGGTGAATGTGAACGGTTCGCCGTCTCGCCACGAACTGTCGAAGACTCGGCCATCGCCGTAAAGAGCACCAACGTAGTTGACCGTCAGCTTGCGTCCGTCCTTTGCCTTCCGGCCCGTGCCTTTGACGATGTTCCTGATCACCAGCCGTTTGGGAGGAGGGCCCTTGTGGATTCTGATTTTGGGCGGCTTGGAGAGCGGCCCGTGGGTGGGCGTCCTGATCGACCCGCGAGCCGCCACAGGTACCGCCAGTGCGCAGAGCAGCGCCGGAAGTCCGACGAGCAGAAGCACCGTGCGTCTCTGCAAAAGTCGCAGGCCGCTCCCCCGTTGCATCTCCCCCGTGTGCACCGATGAAAGGATACAAAGGTCGTTCGAGCAAAGGGTAAGGGGTCCTGCCGACCCCCCAAAGCCCTCTTTCACCTCGCCAAGTGCTCAGGCGCGTTGCGGAGTCCAGTCGCCGACTGTTAGGGATGGTGCGATGCCGCTGGCAAGGCGAGGGTCGGGTAACGGAGCGCCCGCGTGGGTGTGCAGGGGGATCACACCTGCCCATGCGGGGAGCGCGTAATCCTCCTCGTCGTCGAGGGGTGGCCCAGTGCGGACCTTCGCCGAAACCTCGTCGAGGGGAAGGACGAGCACGTGGATCGCCTTCAACTCCTTGACGGTGGGCGGGCGGACCTCCTGCCAGCGCCCGGGGATCAGGCGTTCGGTGAACGCCTGCACCGCCGCCCTGCGCTCGGAGAGGTCCTCGACCAGACGTGCGCCGCCAAGCACCACGACCGAGCGGTAGTTGACGGAATGGTGCACCGCCGAGCGGGCGAGCACCAACCCGTCGAGCAGTGTCACCGTCAAGCAGGCCGGCGCCCCGGCGCCCAGGGCGCGAATCGTGCGGCTGGCGGCGGAGCCGTGGAAGTACACCTCATCCCCGACGCGCGCGTGCAGCGTGGGGATCACAAAGGGCTGGCGTTCGTGCATGAAACCTAGGTGTCCCACCATCGCCTCGTCGAGGATCGCGTCGATCACCTCGCGCTCATAAGTGGCGCGGGCGGGCATGCGACGAACCTTCGTGCGCGGAGATGAGGGGGCGGCGGGCACGTCCAGCACGTTAAGCCAACCTTGGCTCCCAGAACAGGGCCAAGCAGATGTCAGAATCTAGGGCCAATGGATCTGCACCTAGACCTGACGGGCGCTCCCGGGCGATCGCTGCGCGCGCGTGTCGAGCACACGCTGCGCGATGCCGTGCGCAGCGGACGACTGGCACCGGGCACGCGTTTGCCCTCCACCCGCACTCTGTGCACAGAGCTCGGCGTCTCACGCGGCGTGGTGGTGGACGCCTATGCGCAGCTGGCTGCCGAGGGCTATCTGCACACACGCCGCGGCGGCGGAACGACGGTTGCCGCGACGCTCACGAACGAGCGCACCTCACAGTCCGACCTCGCGCCGAAACCGGCGGTCCGCCATGACATGAACCCCTTCCGCCCCGCGCTGAGCGGTTTCCCGAGAACGGCGTGGGCCTCCGCCTACACGCGGGTGCTGCGCAACGTGCCCCACGAGCGCCTGGCCTACCCCGACCCCGCCGGCGCTCCCGAGCTGCGCGCCACACTCGCCGCCTACCTCGGCCGGGTGCGCGGGGTGCGCGCCGACCCCGCGCAGATCGTGGTGACAAACGGGCTGCGCCAGGGCATCGAGCTGCTGTGGTCAACCCTCGCCGCCGGCGGCGCCCGGCGAGTCGCCGTCGAGGACCCCGGCTGGCAGGGTGTACACCAGACGGCGACCGCCGTCGGGCTCGAACTCGTGCCGCTCCCGGTTGACAGCGACGGGCTGACCGTCGAGCGCCTCGAACAGGAGGATGTCGACGCGGTGGCAGTGGCGCCCGCGCACCAGTACCCCACCGGCGCGGTTCTCTCGCCCGCTCGTCGTGCCGCGCTCGTGACGTGGGCACAAACGCGGGATGCGCTGATCGTGGAGGACGACTACGACGCCGAGTACCGCTACGACCGCCAGCCGATCGGCTCGTTGCAGGGACTCGAACCCCAGCGCGTCGTCTACGGCGGCTCGGCGAGCAAGACCCTCGCCCCAGCGGTGCGCCTCGGCTGGCTGGCCCTCCCAGAGCACCTCGTCGAGCCGATCGCCGCCCTCCAGCGCCTGCGCGGCGGGATGCCCACACCACTGGAGCAGCTCGCGCTGGCCGACCTGATCGAGCGCGGTGAGCTAGACCGTCACCTGCGCCGCCAACGCCGGCGATATCGCCGCCAACGCGAGGCGCTGCTGGCGGCGCTTGCCAGCCGGCTGCCCGAGGTGAGTGTCCACGGCGCCGCCGCCGGCCTGTACGTCGTGCTGCACCTCCCCGAGGGCCTCAGCGAGCAGACCGTGCTCACCGCCGCGCGGTCGCGAGGCATTGCGCTGGAGGGACTCGCCGCCAGCACCCCCGCGCTCGTTGTCGGCTACGCCAACCTCACCGACGCCGCTGTCGAACCCGCTGTAGCCGCGCTCGCGGCGAGCATCGCGCAGGCCGCCACAGACGCTGCGCTGGACCGATCGGACTCAGTGCTCGGCTCCGCACCACCGGTGCAATAGCCTACCGCGACAGAGGGGGCATCCGCTGATGCGTGCTGGCCCATACGGCCACCCACCGGGCCTGCGACGGGAGCGGGCAGGTGATGGGCTCAGAGCTCGTCGTGGACAGAGGCACCAGAGCTTGACCCCACAACCCAACCGCTTGGAGATCTCGCACATGAGCCCGATCAATCATCAGGTGCGCCTGGCAGCGCACCCCACCGGCCTGCCGCAGGCCTCCGACTGGAACATCGTCGAGGAGCCGGTGCCAACACCGGGCCCCGGGGAGTTCGTGGTGGCGATCTCCCACCTTTCGCTCGACCCGGCGATGCGCGGTTGGATGAACGCGGGAGCCTCGTACATCGAGCCGGTGGAGATCGGTGCGGTGATGCGCGCGGGCGCGATCGGACGGGTGATCGCCTCCGAGCATCCCGAGTTCGCGGCCGGCGAGCACGTGTACGGCGCGTTCGGCGTGCAGGAGTACGCGCTGTCGAATGGTGCTGGAGTGATGAAGGTCGATCCGTCGTTGGCGCCGTTGCCCACGTATCTCGGCACGCTTGGGATGACGGGCATGACCGCCTACTTCGGGCTGCTCGACGTGGGCAAGGTGAGCGAGGGAGACACGGTCGTCGTCTCGGGCGCCGCCGGCGCGGTTGGCAGCGTGGCGGGGCAGATCGCCAAGATCAAGGGCGCCCGTGTGATCGGCATCGCGGGCGGCGAGGAGAAGTGTCGCTGGATCGTCGAGGACCTCGGCTTCGACGCGGCGATCGATTACAAGACACAGGACGTCCGCGCGGCCCTGCGCGAGGTGGCGCCGAAGGGCGTGGACGTCTACTTTGACAACGTCGGCGGCGAGATCCTCGACGCGGTGCTCACGCGCCTAGCGCGCGGCGCACGCATCGTGATCTGCGGTGCGGTCTCGCAATACAACGTCACCGAAGCGATGCGCGGGCCGGCGAACTACATGGCGCTGTTGGTATCGCGAGCGTCGATGACGGGCATGGTCGTATTCGACTACGCCGCGCGCTACGGGCAGGCCGGCGCGGAGATCGCCGGGTGGATGCGCGAAGGCCAGCTGGTCTCACGCGAGGACGTCGTCGAGGGCGGGGTGAGCGCCTTCCCCGAGACGCTGCTCAAGCTGTTCCGTGGCGAGAACATCGGCAAGCTCGTGCTGCGCGTGGGCTCGGACTGACCCGGGGAGCGCACGGTCATCACATCGTACGAGCGCCCGGCCCGGATGGGACCTGATTCGCTTTGGCTCGCCCGCTGAGGAATGAGCGCGTGGATCGGCCCGCCGCCACCGTTGGCGGAAGTCGAACCGGCGCCGTCCGCGAGGTCGGCGGACTACTTCCTCCGGCTCTTCGCCTCAGCGGTTTTTTGCCGCACGAGCTGCACGTTCTCGGTTTGCCTCCGTGACGGTGCGGGGGGAAACTCCAGAACCGTCAGGGTTGCACTGAGTCTCCCGCGGTCCCCCGGCGCGCCAAGCAATGCGCGAGCGTGGGCATCGAGCGTGAGCCTGATGGCTGCGGTCTTGCCCGCTGGGATCGAGAAGGCGGCCGTCCCGATCGTCGTCGTCGTTCGCTTCCCCTTGCGCCTGCTCCTCATCTCGATGGTCAATATCAGCTTGCCGCGACACGTGCCAGTGCCCGTGCAGGTCAGCTCGACGGTGGCCTTGCCGTCATTGGTCGTCGTGATGCGCGTGCCGACTGTTGACGCAGTGGCGATGCTGGACGAGATGCCGTCTCCTTCGGGGGTCGCAACCGAAGGTTCGGTGTGCGGCGGGTTGCATTGCGAAGGCGACGCGCCCACAAGATCGGTGGGGATTGCAAGGGAGCCGCCCCTCGTGCTCGTGATCGTTCCCGTGACCGTGTCCGATTCGCAGCCGTCCGGGTTGAGTCTGAATTCGCCCCGAGCGAGCTGCAGAGCGAGCGCTTTCAACTGCACCGGGATACCGTCCACGATCGTCGGCAGTGGATCGCTGAGGATGCTCAACTGTCCTGTGCCGGGGTCGATCTGCTCGGCCCCGCGAACCACCACGGTCCCCAGCCGGAATGGGCCGGCGTCGAACGCAACCACGATTGATAGACCTTGCATCTCACCGCGGTAGGGACCGGTCAGATAGACGTTGCCACTCAGGTAGTACGGATCCGGCCCCGGTCCCACCGCCAGTTCGACGGTCCCAACCTGGCTGGTCGTGGGGCATGCGCCCTCGGACGCCAACACTTCGCCGCATGGCGGCACGCCCGTGAACATCTCCCCAACGGCAGGAGGGGCCTGCACCGCGATTGTGCTCAGATCTTCTTCCTGGTCGGCCCGCGAGACGACGAAGGCCAAGGAGTCATATGCGCCAGTTTCGTTGGTTGTGCTCGCCACCCGGAACGCCGGGTTGAACGGCTGCGGTTCAGAGCACGGCGTGCCGTTGGCGCCCGTGGTGAGTTCAAAGCTCGAGGACGCTGTTGCGTCCGGCTCTGGCTGCAAGGCCGACCACGGTGTGAGCTCGCTCGTGGTCGTCGCCAAGCCACACACGGGAGGGTTCGACAGCAGCGCCCTCGCGCCCCCGAAAAAGCGCAGATTCAAACCGCCAATCGGAAGCTGCGGGAGTTCGTGTAGAACGATCGTGAGCTGTCCCGTAGCCGGGTTGGACTTTACCTCGGCGTCGAGCTTGAGAAGCACCCCGCCGCCTTCGGCCACGAGATAGAGCGCGAGCAGCGCTCCGAACGGGTTGGCGTTCGGTGAGGCGAGGTACACACTCCCTTCGAGGAGCGAGGATGACAACGGCGTTTTGATTTCCACCTCACCGATCTTCGAAGCCTCGGGACAGGTCGCAGTGGCAGGCGAGCCCAGCCCAATCTGCCCTTCCGAGCATCCCCGCAGTCCATCGGCTGCCGACAGCGAGATGGCGGCGCCCTCCGGCAACGTCACAGCGGCGTTCTTCAGCTCGGCGCTCGCCAGTCCTGCGGGTTCTTCGTGTTCGGGAACATGCAGATTCACCAAGTACCCGGTGGGCTCACCGGCTTGGAGAACCTCCGGCGCGACGTCGATCGACGGTTCGAAAGACACTCGTTCGCAACCGGTCATCTGCGGGAACAAGAACGACTGCGACGCGGCTTCCGCCCCCCAAGATTCGCCCTCGAGTGTCGTTTGCGGCGCTCCGGCACAGGAGGTGGGCAGCGTCAGGAACGCAGAGTATGGCACGCCCCCAAGCGTCAACTCAACCGATTCGACCTTCCTGTGGGGAATGTCGCGAATGCTCACAGTCATCCCGTAATCGCCGCCCGTGCGTACGGCGACGTCGGCAACCGCCCCGATACCTTCGAAGGTGAAGCCGAGCTGCCCGAGCTGTTCCGGCGCCGGAACCAGGTTGTACATGGTGGCGGACACCACCGTTCCGGCGATCCTCATCCGCAGCGCTCCGACCGCCGTACCGTCCGGACACGAGCCTTCCGTGAATTCCCGAAACGTACAGCGAGGAACGGCGTTCGGATCGAGACTCAACCCCGGCGGCAGTTCGAAAGCCAGATTCCTTACTTCACTCGCGCTTTGCGCTTCCGAGTCAATCCCGGCTTCAGCCACCAATTCGTATGGATGCGAGCCAGCCTGGGCATCCGCCGAGCCGTCCTCGTTCGTCGCACTCAGGCTGTAGTGCTCGATCGCAAAGCCGGTGGAGGCATACGCCCTCGACACGGCGACTGAGGTCAGCAGCAACGCGCAGACCAGCACTGCGCTGAGGGCGTTCCGTGTGATCATCTCTTCTTGTCGCTGCGAGTCTTCTGCGGCACCAGCCGCACATCCCATTTGCGAACCACTCGCTTATTATGCTTTTTCATCGGGCTCGATGCCCTCACTGCGCAGAACCTGGCCCCGAGCCCCTCACCGAGCGGCGCGGGCTCCCACCCAAGCACGTGCTCGGCCATGTCGATCACGGCCGCCTCGCCACCGAGGCGACGACGAACGGCCTGCGCCATCTCCACGCCGACCGGCCCGCCACCGAGGATCAGCAGACGGCGGGGAATGGCCTTCATGGACGTCGCCTCGCGGTTGCTCCAAACGCCGTCCAGATCGCGCAAGCCAGGTACGGCCGGCACGACCGGATCGACACCGTTGGCGAGGACGACGTAGTCCGCGGTGTGGCGCACACCGTCGACCTCCACGACCCCAGGGCCCGCGAGCCGCCCGCTGCCGCGCAGCAGCTCGATGCCCCGATCGGCAAGGCAGTGCTCCTAGCCGGCGTCGGAGTAGTCGGAGACCATGAAGTCGCGCCAGGCAAGCGCCGCCTCAATATCCACTTCCGCGGTCGCGGCGGCCTCGCGCGCCCCATGGACCGCCTCGCCCGGCCGCAGCAGCGTCTTCGAGGGAATGCAAGCCCAGTAGGAGCACTCCCCTCCCACGAGCTCACGCTCCACGACCGCCGCGCGCAGTCCGCCCTCCGCCAGAGCGCTCGCGCAGTGCTCGCCCGGCGAGCCGCCACCGAGCACGATCACGTCATAGTCGCTGCTTCATGTCGGCAACTCCTCACCGGCGCGCTCGCGCACCATATAGAGCGCATACCAGTCCGGCCAGTCCGGGTCCGCGTGGCCGGCTCGCTGCTCGTGCTTGCCGTGCGCTGCGGCCGCCTGCCTGAGCGCGTCCGCGAGATCTTCCACGGACTCGTATGTCGTGGCCATCAGCCTCTCCTCTCAGCGACCCGGCAGACGCGTGGTGATCTCCTGGAGCAGCCAGCCGTTGCCATCCGGATCGCTGAACGTCGCGAAGGAGCCGTAGGTGCCGCGGTCGGGCGCCGGCCCAGACTCACGCCCGGCCTCGTGGAAGCGCGCGCCGAGCGTCCCCTCGTGGAACACCTCGCTCACCTCCACGCCGCGGGCGAGCAGCTCCTCACGCGCAGCTTCGATGTCGGGGACGGCCAGGTACATGCTCTGGGCCGAGCCGGGCGCAGCCGACGCGATGTTCGTGCCAAATTGGATCGAGCACGCGGAGCCCGGAGGCGTGAACTGAACCAACCGGAGGCTCACGCCACGGGCAACGTCGGCGTCGAGCCTCCAGCCAAGGCCTCCATAGAACTCCTTCGCCCGGTCGACGTCCGAGACCGGCAAGACCACGACCTCGAGCCTGAACTCCCCTGGGTTCACCGGCGGGGTGCCGGCCGCGCTTTCGTTGCTCACCTCGACACTGCTCATATCGCCTCCACGCTCTCGTCGGGTAGCCCATACTTTCCTCTCATCCGAGCAGAAGTCAAGGTCGTCCCGGGCGGTGCGTGGCGAGTCCGGGGCGCTCGCGATCGAACCCGCTCGACGGCCGCGTAGCCAGGCACCCGCGTGGCCCTGGATCGATGCCAGAAACCGCAACCGACCTGCGCGTGCCAACATGAGTGGCATCGTCGTGAGCAACCAGAAGGTCGCGATCATCACCGGCGCCTCGCAGGGCATCGGCGCAGGTCTCGCGAGGGCTTACCGCGAGCGCGGGTATGCGGTGATCGCTGCCGCTCGGTCGATCGGGACTTCGGAGGACCCCGACATCGTGACCGTCGAGGGCGACATCGCCGACCCTGACACGGCGCAGCGCATCGTGCAGGCGGCTGTCGAGCGCTTCGGCCGCATAGACACTCTCATCAACAACGCGGGGATCTACATCGGCAAGCCCTTCACGGAGTACACCCTCGAGGACTTCAACGCCCTCATCGCCGTCAACGTCGCTGGCTTCTTTCACATGACGACGCGCGCGGTCAAACAGATGCTCGACCAGGGTCGTGGGCACGTGGTCAATGTCTCAACGTCACTCGTCGAGCAGCCGGACAGCAGCAGACCAGCCGCGCTGCAAACGCTGACCAAGGGCGGCCTGGTCGCGGTCACCCGGTCGCTCGCGATCGAGTACGCCTCACGCGGCCTACGGGTAAATGCCGTTTCGCTCGGCGTCATCAAAACGCCGCTACACGACGAGAGCTCCTACGCGGGGATGGGCGCGTTGCACCCCATCGGCCGAGTCGGCGAGATCGAGGACGTGGTCGGTGGAGTCCTATATCTCGAGTCGGCGCCCTTCGTGACCGGCGAGATCCTGCACATCGACGGCGGCCAAAGCGCAGGACACTGACAAATAACTACGACAATAACTACGACAACGGAGGTCGGCATGAGCAACATCGACGAGCAGGTGGTCTTGGCCCACTTTATTGTTTCAGATGATGTCGAGCGTTCCCGCCGCTTTTACACCGAAGTGCTCGGTGGCAGGGTGGTCTTCTCCGGGGAGCCAACCTATGTCGCACTATCCAACAGCTGGATCATCATCAATGTCGGGGGAGACCCAACCGACGACAAGCCCGCGGTCACCCTGGAGACGCCACGCGAGCCCGACCGGGTCAGCAGTTTCCTCAATATCCGGGTCAAAGACATCGAGGCCGTGTACGCCGAATGGAGCGCCCGTGGTGCGCAATTCCTGACGCCACCGAAGCAGCACCAGTACGAGATCCGTTGCTACATCCGCGATCCCGACGGTCATCTGATCGAGGTCGGGCAAACCACAGACCCAGAAGGGGACTGGACCCCCCCTCAGTGGCTATCGAGTACGTCCACCGAGGAGTCATGACGACCGCGGTCATCGGCACCGGGACGCTCGGATCGGTCATCGCACGCCTGCTGGCCTCAGGCGGCGAGACCCTGCGGCTGTCGAGCGCCGACAATCGGTCGGCACAAATGCTGGCTGCAGAGATCGGCCCAGCTGCTGTCGTCGCCGGCGACAACCGCGACGCGTTGCAGGGCGCCGATGCCGTCGTCCTCGCGCTACGGTTTACCGCGCTGAAGGGTGTCATAGACGAGATCGTCGACCGGCTAACCGGTAAGCTCGTGGTCGTTCCGAGCAACCCGCTCGGCATCGACGCACAAGGTAACGTCTCACGTCTCCTGCCGAAAGGGCAAGCCTCTGGCGAGGTTCTGGCCGGGTGGTTGCCGGCGGGGGCGCGCTTGGCGATGGCGTTTGGAACCCTGTCGGCCGATATCTTCGAGTCCTCTGGCAAGCGATCACCGGAGCTGGCGGCCCTCTTCTACGTGACCGACGACGACCGTGCCGGCGAGGAAGTTGAGCGGTTGATCCGAACAGCTGGCTTCGAGCCGGTGAAGGCCGGTGGGATCGAACAGTCGGGTCGACTCGAGGTGGGCGGCGACCTTCACGACCTCGTAGTCGGCCCTGCAGAGGCACGGTCATTGACCGGTGGGGCCTGATCGCTCCGCGGCCCTGGCCGGAGGCACCTCATCGGTCGGGCCCTTCGCCCGGATGGGCTTGACGACGCTGAGCATCGCTCATCGCTTCACTCCCACCTCAGTCCCCTCGGTGTAGCGAATCGCTTCTCCTTCGACTGGACTCACCAGGAACTGCTCGCGCTCGCCGCGATCCCAGGCCTCGCGCAGCCCTGGTGCGCCCAGATCGAAGTCGGGGCGCAGGTTGCGCATGACCTCGCGCAAGTCACGGTGCAGCTCTTCGACCGTCGGGCGCCCCCAGTACCAGTAGCCATTGTAGATCGCGGAGATCTCCAGCCCAGGGCCGAGCACGAACGTGTGCGGGACCATCGGGTCGTGGACGGGGTCCGTGTACTCGACGATGTCGAGATCGTTCCGCACCGTTCGCTCCGGGTCAGAGAGGAACGGGAACTGCGCGCCGACGCTATCGCGGAACTCATTGATCTCGAGCTGGTTGTCCGTCGAGATCAGGGCCAGGCGCGTATACCCGACCCGGAAGTCGAGGTATGCATCGACCAGATGGTGGAGGAAACGGTGCTCCTTCGGATCAAACCCGCCGCGTGAGAGGTGGAGCACCATCGGGTTCGAGCCCTGCAGGTCCGACAGACGGCGCACGACGCCGTCCTGATCGGGCAGTTCATAGTCGGGAAGGCGTGCCCCGACCTCGATGTCGCCGCGCATAATGGGCCTCCAATCGAATTCAGCTGAACTTCGTCACGGGCCGCTCCCGCAGGATAGGACCGCGGAGCGCCCGCTGGCCAATCGGCCCCAAGTACCGCCACGGGGTTGACCGCCTTAAGAGTATCCCAGCGTTCGCGCGCTGCTCGTCGTGGAGGAGCACCACGACCCGGTAGGACGAGAAGCTCGCGTGTGAGCCGATCCGATTACTGAGGGCAGAACCATCGGATCAAACGTGTGGCGTATAGCTTTACTATGGAACGAGGTAGAGTCCCCGATCGTCACAATATCGGCTGCAACCCCGCCCGTAAGGGGGTGTGAGTCCCAACAAGTGGAGGTGGCAGATGGCCAAAGCAGGACCGTCCACAGAGGGCATTGTGCTGACCCACTTCATCGTCTCGGACGACGTTGAGCGTTCTCGGCGCTTTTACACCGACGTGCTCGGCGGCACGTTGGAACGCTCCGGAGAACCGACCAACGTCGCGTTCGCCAACAGCTGGATCGTCATCAATCGGGGCGGCGGCCCGACCGACGACAAGCCGGCGGTGATCCTGGAGACGCCACGCGAGCCCGACCGGGTCAGCAGTTTCCTCAATATCCGGGTCAAAGACATCGAGGCCGTGTACGCCGAATGGAGCGCCCGTGGTGCGCAATTCCTGACGCCGCCGAAGCAGCACCAGTACGAGATCCGTTGCTACATCCGCGATCCCGACGGTCATCTGATCGAGGTCGGGCAAACCACAGACCCAGAAGGGGACTGGACCCCCCCTCAGTGGCTGTCGAGTACGGCCGGCGGGGAGCCCGAGTGAATGCCGAGTTCAGCAGTGAGACCCGTCACGACGGTCAACGGTCCCGCGGACACCGAGATCCCACCACGCCCCGTTCCCGCGCGCCTGCGAGCGTTAGCGTACGTCCGCCACCGGCACATCAAGGGCCGGCTCCGCCGGCCCAGGCTTGACGCGTTGCGCGTTAGCCCGGAGCGTGCAGTAATGACCGCGCCCCCGGGTTGAGCGGGGGCGCGGAAACGTCCGGTTGAGTAGGGATCCTTGGGCTTGTCGAAGGTCCTTGATCCCGAGCTTGGAGGTCACCTTGAAGGTGATGCGTGATGGACGCCCGGTAACCGTAGAAGTCACGTCGGACGGAGCGGGTTTGGTTTCGCATGCGGGCAGTGCGCTGGTCGCTCAAATAGCCGACATGCTCGGGTTGACGAGGGCGCTGTCGTTGGGGCTGGCCGGGATCAAGCAGCGCCGTCGCGGCCATGATCCGGGCAGGGTGGTTCGTGATCTCGCGGTGATGCTGGTCGATGGTGGCGAGTGTGTCTCGGATCTCGGCGTGGTCCGCGAGCAGGACGCGTTGTTCGGGGTGGTGGCGTCTGACTCGACAGCGTTTCGGATGATCGACCGGAGCGCTTCAACACCGGGGCTGCTGGATGCCCTGCGTGTCGCGCACGCGCAGGCACGCGAGCGGTTCTGGGAGATGCATGGGGCGCCTGAGCGGTTGACGCTCGATATCGACGCGACGCTGATCACAGCGC
Source organism: uncultured Solirubrobacterales bacterium (assembly GCA_963744135.1). Taxonomy (GTDB): domain Bacteria; phylum Actinomycetota; class Thermoleophilia; order Solirubrobacterales; family Solirubrobacteraceae; genus Palsa-744. The sequence goes on from CAVUSE010000001.1 coordinate 26,675, forward strand.
ATTCGGAGAAGGAGAAGGCGGCCGGGACAGACAAGGGCGGCTACGGGTTTCACCCGCTGCAGGTCTACCTGGATGAGACACGCGAGGCGCTCGGCGGTCTTCTGCGCCCCGGGAACGCCGGCTCGAACACCGCCGATGACCATGTCGCGGCGCTGGACTTGGCGCTGGCGCAGATCCCCACCCGGTACGTCGAGGCTCTGGATATCTTGGTGCGCGCGGACACGGCCGGTGCTACGCACGGCCTCGTTGACTACTGCCGCGAGGCACGGATGCGGTTCTCGATCGGCTACGAGCTGACCGAGAAGGTTCGTGGCGCGATCCTCACGATCCCCAAGGACGCGTGGGTCCCGGCGCTCGACCAGGACGGGTCGGCCCGCAAGAACGGCGAGGTCACAGAGATCACCGGCATGGTCGATCTGTCGGCGTGGCCCGAGGGCTCCAGGCTGGTCGTTCGCAGAGAGCGCCCGCACCCCGGAGCACAAATGTCGTTCACCGACGACGACGGGTACCGCTTCCAAGCGATCCTCACCGACCAGCCCGACACCGACATCGCCGTGTTGGAGTGCCGCCACCGCCAGCACGCCCACGTCGAGGACCGCATCCGTGACGACAAGGACACCGGCCTAGCGAAGTTCCCGTTCAAGGAGTTCGCGCTCAACGAGGTATGGCTGGAGATCGTGATGCTCGCGCACGACCTGATCGTCTGGACACAAGCACTCGTCCTCGACGGGGAGCTCGCCAAGGCCGAGCCCAAGCGACTGCGCTACCAACTGCTGCACGTCGCTGGGCGGCTCGCGTTCTCCGGCCGCCGCGCGAAGCTCCACCTCCAGGACACATGGCCGTGGGCGGCTGAGCTCCTCGCCGCGTTTCAGAAGCTCAAGACGCTTGCCACCGCGAGCGGCTGACAGCAGCCACCAGCGACCCCGCCACCACCCAGCAGACCACCCGGCCACCGGCCGTGATCGACCGCTGCCCCGAAACGGGCCGAGCGCACACCCCGCTCCCGCTCGAACACCCACAAACAACGCCACCCAGCCAGATCGCCGACCAACAAGCCATCGACCCGCCAAAACAGCGACGCGCAGTCACCCTCACGCGCTTATTGCACGTTCCGAGCTAGGAGTAGTCCGCATCCACGCCTACAATCCTTCAGATGCTGTCTGTTGCTGAAGCCGCCGAGAAGATCGGCAGGAACCCTGAGACGGTCCGTCGCTGGATTCGGTCCGGACGTTTGCCGGCGCGACGTGTCGGCCGCTACCACGAGATCGAGGCAGGCGATCTCCGCCGCATCGAGGACGAGCTGTTCCCGATGGCCGAGCTGCCCGACGAGTGGAAGGTCGGCGATGACGGCTCGCCGGCACCGAACTGGGTAGCCGCACTGCATCGCTCCCGCAGCGGCCACTGCCCATGCTCGTATCGACGCATCGGTGGCCGTCGCGGCATGCCATACGCCCATCGGCTTCGCGCGACTCCGTGGACACGAGATGGTCGCACCCTCGCTCATGATCATCGAGGCGAGCTCGGTATTGCACGAGATGACATGGCGAAAAGAGATCATGCGCCACGCTCCAAGACGATGCTCGACCGCCTACTGAAAGGCCCGTTCAGACCCGAACGCCGACGGACTGATCGAGGCCGCCTGGCGCGTCGCAGACGACCTCGGCTGGGCCAAGTGAAGGGGTCCCTGTAGGTGTGGCCCGACCCCGTGAAGATCGGTCCGCTTGGTCTGGTCCCCGAGTAATGGACCGCTGGTCTGGTCCCCGAGTAATGGACCGCTGCTGCTCATGCCAATAGCCGCTGTCGGCGACTGCGACGCCGGGCGTATCACTCACACCGATCTGCGCTAGCTCGCGCCGGGTGGCGCTGACCATCGGCTCGAGCCGCCCAAAGTCTGGTGAGCTGAGCGTGACCTCGGCAGCGAGCACGATCTGATGCTCGTTCACCACAGCCTGCACGTTGTAGCCCTGGGTATAGCTGCGCGGCGTCTTGACATTACGTGAATCCAGGTCGGTCACGTTGATCTTCCCGGACGGCAGCTCTGGCGCCACGTAGGGGTTCGGCCGTGCCCCGAAGCGCCGGCCGTCCTTGGTCACCGCAGTCGCGCGATGATGCTCATAGGCGTCGTTTGCCTCGCGCTCGACCCGCAGGTTCTCCTGCAAGCGACGCTCGCACTCAAGCAGGCGCTCCGAGCGCGAGCGTGGGATCGGCTCGGCCGCCAAGCGGCGATGCTCGTCAAGCTGGTGGCGCGCCTCGCGCACCCACCCCTCACGGCCCTGGACGCGGGCGACGATCACCTCGGGATCGAGCGCAAGCTCCACACCCTGCGCTTGCGCGTCAGGCGCCTTCACCTTCGTGTCGTCTCTGCCTGCATGCCCCCGCGCGAGCTTCTCCTTGGCCGCGCGCAACGCAGCGCGTCGACCCTCGCGGGTTCGCAGATGCTCGGGCAACTCATCGCCACGCTCATCACCGTAGAGCTCGTCCTCGGCAGCGTCGACGTCGCCCGCCTCCTTCAGGATCTCGCGGGCGAGCTGCTCGTAATCAACATTTGAGTGGCGAGACGCGTTTGCGTGCACCTTCGTCCCGTCGATCGCGATCAGCCCCAACCTTCACCAGCCCCGACTCCCGACAGAGCCCCAGCACCTCGCCGAACAGGCCCGCCAGCGCCGCCTCGTGGCGCACACGAAACCGCGCGATCGTCGCGTGATCAGGCGTCTGCTGCGCAGCGATCACCCGGTAGGCGACATCCTCCACGCACGCGACACTCGATCCCCCGCGATGAGCGCTCACCCCGCGCATACGCATACAACAACAACGCCACCATCATCGAAGGCTCAAACGCCGCGCGGCCCCACCCATCCTGGCGGTAGGAGCCATAGAACACGCCCAGATCCATCTCCTCCACCGACGCCAACACAAACCACGCCAAATGACCCTCCGGCAGCCAATCCCGCGGGTCCGGCGGCATCAAGAACACCTGCTCACGATCACACGCCAAGAAGTTCATAGCCATGCCCAGAAGTCTCTTCATCCATCCCGGACGGACCGGTAGTTGCGCGACACCCACCGTCCCGAGGAGGCGCCACAGGCGTTGCGACGCACGCTCCTGCTTTCGCTTCCGCACGCGCGCTGGCGAGATGTGGCAGGCTGCGGGCCGGAGTGATAGCAGCGATGCGCTGGCGATCCCCCACCGTGAGGAGGAGTCCCGGAGCGCCCCCAAAGATTCCGCTCCCCAGTGACGACGAGCTCGACCCGGAGCGCCGGGAGATGCTCGCCAACCTTCCGCCGCTGAACGTCTTTCGCATGGTCGCCGGTGCGCCCCGCGCCGTGCGACCGTTCTTGCAGCTCGGGGGTGCGGTGCTCTCCGGGGCGCTGGACGCGCGGCGCCGGGAGATCGCCGTGCTGAGGGTCGCGCACGCGACCGAGGCTCCGTATGAGTGGGCACAGCACGAGCAGCTCGCGCGCAACGTCGGGGTGAGCGACGCTGAGATCGAGGCGGTCGCCAGCGAGGAGCCCGTCGCGAGCCTCGACGAGGAGTGCAACCTGATCTGCAGGGTGGCCGACGAGGTCAGCCGGGACGTGCGCCTCTCCGATCAGGCGCTGGGGCAGATCGTCGATCGTTATGGGCCGCGCGAGGCGGCCGAGCTGATTCTGCTGGTGAGCTACTACAACATGGTCAGCCGCTTCCTGGAGTCCACACGGGTGCAGGTCGAGGCGGAGCAGCTGCTGACGGGGCGCACGCCCAGCTCGATCCTGCGCCGGCCTGGCGAGGAGGAGGGAGCGGGATGGCGATGAGGCTCGAGGAGAAGGTCGGCATCGTGGTCGGCGCTGGCCAGTCACCTGGCGAGACGGTCGGAACGGGCCGAGCCGCGGCGATTCTGTTCGCACGCGAGGGCGCAAGCATGCTGCTCGTCGATCGCGATCTCGACTCGGCGCGCGAGACGGCTGAGATCATCGCGGGCGAGGGCGGCGTCGCGCAGTGTGTGGCGGGAGACTGGACGAGCGCGGCCGACTGCAAGGCGTTCGCCGCGGCCTGTGTGGACGCTTGGGGTCGAATCGACTTCCTGCAGAACAACGTCGGGATCGGCAACGACGACGCCGGTCCGCTCAAGCTCGCCGAGGATGCCTTCGAGCGGATCATCGCGGTCAACCTCAAGGGCTGTCTGCTCTCCTGCCAGGCGGTGGTGCCGGTGATGCGAGAGCAGGGCTCGGGCTCAATCGTGAACATCTCCTCGGTCGCGGCGGTCGCGGCGGCATCCCCACTCACGGCCTACAAGATCTCCAAGGCGGGCATCAACGCGCTCAGCCATTCGCTGGCGATCGACAACGCCACGATGGCATCCGCGTGAACACGATCATGCCCGGACTGCTGGATACGCCGATGGCGATCGACGCGTGGGCAGCGAAGCTGAACATCCCGCGTGAGGAGATTCGCGCAATGCGCGACACGATGGTGCCGCTGCGCGCGAAGATGGGCAGTGCTTGGGATGTTGCCTATGCCAGCCTCTTCCTGCACTCCGGCGAGGCGGAATTCATAACCGGCGTCGTGCTCCCGGTCGACGGAGGACAGCTCACCCGCATCGGCGGCTAAACGAAAGTGACACTCAAAGTACGAGGCTCCTCGTGCAACTGGATACCGGCACTCCACGCTCCCACTGCTCCTCCTGCGGGCAAGCAGCAGTCCTCAGAGGATCGCCACAGACGGCCACATCGGACGAGGAGCACCTCTGTCAGGTTCGCCACGCTCTTTCCCGTTTGCCCGGAAGCAGGCGTGTAGCTGTGCTGAAGGACCGAGGGCCCCGGCTCGATTGTCGGGCGGTTCTAGAATCGCCGTCAGAGGAGCGCAAAACGCCGATACGCTGGATCGAATGGTACGCGTCTGCCTCGATCAGAACCACTGGGTCTCGCTGACCAAGGCTCGCGTCGGGCGAGAAGACGGCGCGGAATTCACTGACGTCCTGACACTTCTGTGCGAGGCGGGCGAGCGTGGCTGGGTGTCCGTTCCGCTGTCGATCGAGCACGCCATGGAGCTTCAGCACCGGCGCGACTACAAGTCGCGCTGGGAGCTCGCTGAGACGATGGTCGAGTTGTCTCGGTGGCACACCGTCCGCGCGCAGAAAGACATCGTCGCCGCCGAGATTGACCAGGCGCTCCACGACATATTCGGCCGGCCGGCGTTCCCACGGAAGGTGCAGCCGTTCGGGGTCGGCGCGAACCACATGTATGGCAGGCAGTTGACCAACCGGCCCCTGCCGCCCGAGCTGGCGATTCCGGATGAGCTTCGTCTCGAAATCCAGCAGCTCAAGCACGATGTTCTTCAGATGGCCGCGCTCGTCGGAGCGCCGCCAGAGTTTGAAGCGCCGGGGTATGAGCCCAGCGCTGACCGGCCAGTCGCCGTCGAGTTCGCCGCCGAGCAGGAGCGGCTCAGAAGCATCCGGCGTCCGCGCGGCTTCCACCGGGGCGAGCTGGGTCTCAGGGCCGCCAGCGTGGACGCTTACGACGAATACCAGGAGCCGATCAGCAAGGCGCTTGAACTTGCTGGACTGCACTGGGGCCATGTCGACCAGCTTGAGCGCGAGGGCATGAAGCGCTGCTCGAAGCGATCCCGATCGTCTTGGTCAACCGCGAGCTTCGCCCCTCTCGGCCAATGTCGTGTGAGACGCTCATGATCAAGGAATCACGGACCCTTGAGGGCGAGAACGGAGCACGACACGATGTTGGAGATGGAGCACGATGGCGCCGGCCACCCCGGAGTGGAGGGAGCCGTAGGCGACCGCAACGGAGGGGTGGCCGCGCGCGCCGCGCCCGGGGGGCCTCGGCCCGATCCCGAGCTCGTCGAGCGTGCGACGCGCCGGCGGTTCACGGCTGAGTACAAGCTGGCGGTCCTGCGCGAGGCCGACGGGTGCACGCAACCGGGGGAGGTCGGCGCGCTGTTGCGCCGCGAGGGCCTGTACTCCTCGCATGCTGGCGACGTGGCGCAACAGCGCGACGCCGGGTCGATCAAAGCGCTGGCGCGGCCGCGGGGCCGTAAGCCCGCGGACCGGCGGGATGCGCCAGATCGTCGCCCTGGAGCGGCGCGCGGAACGCGCGGAGGCGGAGCTCCGGAAGGCGCGCAGGTGATCGAGGTGCAGGGAAACGTCTCCGCGCTTCTGGGGCAGCTGCTCGACCCAGGGGGCGCGACCGGGCCGGGCAGCACCGAGCGGTGATCGAGCAGACCGTGCAGGAGACTCGACGCCGCTGGTCGGCATCGTGATGGCGTGCCGGATGCTCGGCGGTGGCGCGAGCGACCTACTACCGCTCGTCGGCGACCGCCGGAGCCGGCCCGGTGGCAGCGCGGCCGACGCCGCCTCGAGCGCTCGGAGCCGCGAGCGCGACGGCCGTGCTCGACGTGCTGCACGAACCGCGCTTCGTCGACTGCTCGCCCGGCGAGGTCTACGCGACGCTGCTCGACGAGGAGCGCTACCTCTGCTCGGAGCGCACGATGTACCGCATTCTCGCGGCGAACTCGCGAGGTGCGCGAGCGGCGCGACCAGCTCGTCACCCCGACCTACCCGCGCCCCGAGCTGCTCGCCGACGCGCCCGAACGAGCTGTGGAGCTGGGACATCACCAAGCTGCTCGGCCCGGCGAAGTGGACGTACTTCTACCTGTACGTGATCCTCGATGTCTTCAGCCGCTACGTCGTCGGCTGGATGGTCGCGCACCGAGGAGAGCGCGCGCGCTCGCCAAGAAGCTCATCGCCGAAACGTGCGCAGCCAGGGCATCGAGCCCGGGCAGCTCACCTGCACGCCGACCGCGGCAGCTCGATGACCAGCAAGTCGGTGGCGCTCCTGCTCGCCGACCTCGGCGTCACCAAGACCACTCGCGACCGCACGTCTCGAACGACAATCCGTTCTCCGAGGCGGCACTTCAAGACGCTCAAGTACCGGCCCCGGCTTCCCCGAGCGCTTCGTGCACATCGAGGACGCCGCGCGCCACTGCCGCCCTTCTTCGACTGGTACAACCACGAGCATCGCCACGGCGGCATCGGCCTGCTGACCCCGCCGACGTCCACTACGGCCTCGCCCAAGCGCTCCACGCCGAACGCCAGCTCGTCCTCGCCGCCGCCCACGCCGCGCATCCCGAGCGGTTCGTCCACGGCCCGCCACACCCACCGCGCTACCAGCCGCCGCCTGGATCAACAAACCGACTGATGCGTATCCGGTTAGCTCCATCCGGGTGGTTTCGTAGTTTTGTTGGGTGTCGCGGCCTACGTATCCTCTGAGCATCTTGGAGTTTCAGGAGTGCTTTGCGACCGAGGAGGCCTGCCGCGAGAATCTGTTCGCTTCGCGCTCGCCGGAGGGGTTTGCTTGTCCAGGGTGTCCCGGCCGGCGGGCCGGCGGCCAGACGCGCCGCCACCTGTGGGTATGTACCGCGTGTGGGCACCAGACGTCGGTGACTGCGGGGACCGTGATGCACAAGACGCACACGCCGCTGCGCACGTGGCTCTGGGCGGCCAATCCGGTCGCCACTCACCACCCGGGCATATCGGCGAAGCAGCTGCAACGCCAGCTCGGGCTCTCGCGCTATGAGAACTGCCTGGCTGACCTGGAGAAGCTGCGCAGGGCGATCTTCGCCCCTGAGCGCGAGCTGCTGAAGGGTGAGGTCGAGATCCACGAGTTCTTCCTCGGTGGGCGCGAGGAGGGCCTCAAAGGCGGCCGCCAGCGCGGAAAGAAGGCGCTGATCGGCATCGCGATCGAGGTCCGCGGACACGGCTCCGGGCGGCTGCGCCTTCGGGCGTTGCCCGACGCTTCAGGGCCCATACTGCTCAGCTTCACCCAGGCGACCACCACCACCGGCGCAATCGTGCATACCGACGGGCTTCAGTCCTACCGCGTCCTGAGCAAGCACGGCTACGAGCACCGCCGACACCCGAGACAAACCGCTGCGCCCGATCAGCTACTCCCTCGAGCACACCGCGCAACCTCCAACCTCAAGGCCTGGATGCACGGCACACACCGTGGCGTCTCTGACGAGCACCTACAGGTCTATCTCGACGAGTACGTCTTCCGTCACAACCGCCGCAGCACACCAATGGCGGCGTTCCAGACCCTCCTCGGACTCGGCGCCCTGCACAACCCCACCACCTATCAGCAAATCACCCGCCGAGCCGCCTAAAACCCCATCTGGAGCTAACCGGATACGCATCAACCGACTACACAGGAGGCCGCTCACTAAATTCGACGACCAAGTGTCTCAATCGACTTGACAGGCTCCGGCCGGCTGCGCCACGAGGCGTCGCAGAAGCCGTGGGATCAGGGTGACCTCGCGGACATAGCGTCCCTCTCGACCGCGATTGTCTATTGCGACGTGGTGGTGACGGAGCGTCTGTGGACCGATATCGTTGGCCGCACGAGGTTGCAACAGCGATTCGACACCGTCGTTCTACGAGACCTGAAAGAGCTCGTCCCTCATCTGATCGGCGCCGCGCAGGCGGCATAGCTACCCCCTCGCAGCGACGATCAGGACCCGGCGTGTGGCGCCTGACCACGTGACCTCTGCCACCATGAATCGCGTGCGGGGAATCAAGGCGCTCGTCGTGCTCGCCACCGTGGTGGTCCTACCGGGCGGAGCGACCGTTGCACGCACCGCCGCGGAAACGCCGGGACAGCCGGCAGGCGTGCGCGCCGGGATCGCTCTGAAGGCAGCCGAATCGAGCTGCGGCTGATAAAGTCCGCGCGAAGCTGGACTCGTCTGGCGAGTGTCCCTGCCCGTGAGCGGCGGCTGATCGGCGCGACTGCGACGGAAATCGACATTAGTCGTGAAGAACGCGCGAAGCTCCAGTCGCGCACGACGATTTGGGTCACCAAGGCGACACCGCGAACGATCCTGACCTACGTCCGCTCTCAGCTGCCCCGGGACGCGACAGCGCAGGGGGAATCAAGCTCCGGCACCTCGTCTGCGCCGCCCGGCCCGATCGGGCCGCACACGAGCACGGAAATCGAACGCCACTACAAACCCGACCTCTGGAGGGAGGAATTCACGGTCCCTCCGGTCGACGACGTGCTACGTCGCCAGGCCCTCACGGTGCACATCGCGCTGGCGACGCACGGCCGATTCGTGATCCGCTTGGAAGGCGCCGCCGTTTGGGAGGGAGTCCGGCCCAGCTACTCGCTCCTCGGCACAGAAGTTCATGTGCTCACGATCACAAACACGTTTCCGAGTTCCCGCCACGTCGGCCCAAGCCCCACGGTCGTCTCCAATCCCTCGCTCGTGCAAGAACTCGTCGCACTCGTCAACGCGATACCGATCTTTGAAGACAAAGGCGCAGAGTTCAGCTGCCCATCGGAGAAGCCAGGAGAAACCTCGGGAACCTTCGCAGTAGCGTTCGGTGAACAACCGGGCGCGCCTGCACTTGCGAGGCTCGAAGGCCGACCTTACGCATGCGGCGACAGCTTCCTACCCATCATCTCCGTGCCAGGAGATCCTTCGCTCGAACTGAGCGTAGAACCGCCTCTCGTGAGCATGATCGACAGGATCACCGGACTGCACCTGCCAAAAGGGTAAAGAGCCGCCTACGGGAGCGGCGCCGCATGGATCGTGCTGTTCGCGTCACCGTCGCGGTGAACTCTGCACCGCCATGCCTCCGGCCTATCGGGAGCGAGTCAACGCACTCGCGGCCCCGCTTCTGGTTCGCGCGAAAAGCAGGCGCCCCCCGCGTAGCCAGCGAGACGCCTAAGTTGGACGACCTTCGAGCGCGTCGACCGAGGGGCCGGCACACGCCCGCTTGCGCTGCGCGAAGGCGGAAGCGCGCGCCTGACTGCGGTCCAGACCCCATCTTCGTCCACAGCATGCATCTCGTCTCCCCCGACAACGTGCCTGCTTTTGGCGAGATGCAGGGGCGAGGCACAGACTCATTGCTCCTCCAGCAGGCCGAGCTTGCGCAGGCTTTCGGCGGTCTCGACGATCGTGGTCTCGGCCGGGCGTGGGCGCCAGCCGAGCTCTTGCTTGGCGCGGTCGTTGTGGATCGTCAGCGGCGAGGGGTCTTCGCCGGGCGCCTCGTCTGTTGTGATGTGCTCGCCTGCGGGCCCGAGGTGGTCGCGGAGGATCTGTGCCAGCCCCAGCCAGGTGATCGTCGGGCCGTCCGCCAACAGCAGGTAGCGCTTCCCGGCGGCGGCAGGAGTGGCCATCGCCCTGATGTGGGCGTCGGCGACGTCGCGCACGTCGACCACGCCGAAGCGCTGGCGTGGCAGCGCCGGCATCGTGCCCTCGATGATCGCCTTGAAGTAGGTCAGCGTCGAGCGTAGTGCCGGCACCAGCGATGGGCCGGCGATGAATGTCGGGTTCATCACCGCCAGCTGGGTGTCGCCTCCTTCGGTCCCGATGCAGTCCCAGGCGGCACGCTCGGCGATCGCCTTGGAGCGCGGGTAGGGGGGCAATCCTGGCGTGTCGGGGTCGGTCCAGTCCTCCTCGGTGTAGTCGCGGACTGCCTTGGGCGAGTAACCCACCGCCGCGAACGAGGAGGTCAGCACCACCCTGCGCGCGCCGGCGTCTCGGGCTGCCTTGAGCACACGCAGTGTGCCCTGGCGGGCGGGGACGATCAGCTCGTCCGGGTCCTTGGGCTGGCCGGACGGGATCGGCGACGCGACATGGTGGACTTCCTCCGCACCCTCAAGCGCGGCGGGCCAGCCGTCGTCGGAGGTCAGATCTGCTGCCACGAGCTCGAGGCTGGAGTCGTCCACGCCACCGCGGCGGACGGCCGCACGCACATCTGCCTGACCATCGAGGGAGCGCACCGTCGCGCGCACCTCACGCTCATCACGCAGCAACGCCGCGATCAACTGCGTGCCCAGATATCCGGACCCGCCTGTCACCAACACCTTGGAGCTCATCCGAGCATCACCTCCTCCAGTCGTGGGAGCACTTTCTGTACGTGCAAGTTCGCCTCGGCTTCCGCGCCCGTATCCGCACGGCTGCGGGCGTCCCAGAGCGACGCCTTCGCTCGCAGATAGTCCAGGTGGATGTGCAGCGTCTCGATCTCGGCCTCGACCCGCTCGGCGTGCTGGAGCAGCAGATCGCGCTGCTCACCCGCCTTGGCGTGCCCAAGCTCGCGGTTGGCCTGGTAGGTGCGCATCTTCTCGATTCCGACGCCCATCGCGCGCAGGCATGCGAGCACCTGCAACGTGTCGAGGTCCTCCTCGCGATAGCGGCGGTGTCTGCTGCTCGGGTCGCGGTCGATCGGACCGATCAGCCCGACCTCCTCGTAATAGCGCAGCGTCGGCCCGCTCAGCCCGCTGCGCCGCGAGACATCTTGGATGGTGAGAGTGGTCATGCGAGCATCAAAACACACCTCAAGCGCTTGAAGTCAAGGGCACGGATGAAGTTTCGACCAGGGACGGCGACGCTCCCGGTCGCGCAGACCTTTCCGCTCGCACAGGTGGCCGAGGCGCACCGGGTGACTGAAGGCGGTCACGTGGGCGGGAAGCCCGTGCTGCTGGTCGACTGAGCGCTACACGGGGACGGGTTCACCGCTGCGTCGTAGCGGTGAGAAATGTGATCGCCGCCTGCGCGAGCTTGTCGGGAAGACTCCGCCCGGGCAGCACGTATGGAAGGCGCCGCGTTCAGTGCGGTGCGGGCTGAGTTCGTCAGCCTTTATCGTGGATTGTGATGGCGTAGCCGTCTGGGTCTTGGAGCGTGAACGTCCGGCCGAAGGGACTATCGAATGGCTCGGTCAGGATCGTCACGCCGTGCTGGGCGAGTTGGTCATGAAGAGCTTGGGCGTCGTCGGCCCGCAGCCATAGCGCCACGCCGAGGCCGGGCTGTCCACGGTCGAGATCGGTTCCGGGCAGCGGGTCTCTGACCGCAAACGGGATTGGCTGGGTGGCGAACACGACGGCGTGCGGGGGTCCGGGTGCGCGCGTGAGCCCCAGCTCACGTTCGTAGAACTCGGCGGCACGCTCGATGTCGCGGACCTGGAGGGCAATGAAATCGGGGCCTGCAACGGTAGACACAGGGAGGTCCTTCCTTTAGGGTTGTCAAGGTCTTGACGTTACAATACTATGTCAAGATCTTGACATGCCTCAAGTCGATCTCGATCAATCCGTGGGCTACGCCCTCAAGCGCGCCCAACACGCCCTGCACTCAACGATGGACGGAGAGCTGCGCGACTACGGACTCAGCGTGTCGCAATACGCCTGCCTTGAGATCCTCGCCTCGCGTTCGAGCATCTCAAACGCAGACCTGGCACGCGACGCGTTCGTCAGCCGACAAGCGATGCACCAACTCCTCACCGGCCTACAAGCGACCGGACTCGTGAGCGCCGTCGGGGAAGGCCGCAGCCAACGCTACGCCCTCACGGCCGAGGGACGCACCCGCCTACGCACGGCATCCTCGACCGTCGCCGCAATCGAGCAACGCATGATCACGACGCTGAGTCGCACCGAGCGCGAGCAGCTACACCGCCAACTAAACATCTGCACGACCGCGCTCGACCCGCCCAACCAACCAACGTACTGGGTGAGCACGATCAGCCGAGACCACGTGCAGCTGAGCGTAGAGGGCGGATTCACCCAGACAGGCCATGGCAAGGCTTCCGGACTCAAGCGGCTGAAGGCTGATGACTGGCTGGTCTACTACTCACCGAAGACGAGCCTGCAAGACGGCGAGCCACTGCAGGCCTTCACGGCAATAGGTCGGGTCCTCGACGAAGAGCTCTACCAGGTGGAACAGGCGCCGGGGTTCACACCGTGGCGCCGCAACATCGAGTTCGTCAGGGGCATCGAGGCACCGATCAGACCACTGATCGACCAGCTCAGCTTCATCAAGGACAAGCGCCGCTGGGGGTACATGTTCCGGACCGGCCTATTCAAGATCCCACAAGAAGACTTCGCGGTGATCTCACAAGCGATGGCAGTCCAGAACCCGAGTAGCCGCCGTGCCGCAAGACGGCCATGATCCTGCCAGCAGGCAACCCGGGTGGCCGAGGAGTAGGACTTACTTCCCGGATGGACCTCAGATCCGTCAAGAGCGGGGTTTGCCGCGACATTTGCCACGGCGCTGGGGCGGTTCGTGCCCTTTCGCCGCAGACTGCAAGCGGCCGCGAGTCAACATCCGCGACGTGCGAGCTGGGACGCTCTCGGCTTGGGGCTGCCCGGCGCGCTGGCCGCGGCCGTCCTCACAATCGCGCTTGCAAACCCCGCGATCCCCGTCCTCGCGGTCGGACTGGTCTTGGCCGCGATCGAGATCCTGCGCGGTCGGATGCAATGGCGGGAGGTCGTGCGCGCGGTCGGGCCGGTCGTGCGCATCAGCCTGTTCTTGGTGTGCGTTGCGTTGGGAGCCCTTGCGCGGTCCTGGAACGGACCGGCGCAACTGCTCGGCGGCGCTGGGCCTTGGAGCACCACGGGGATCGGCGCGCTCGCGTCGGTCACGATCAACAACCTTCCCGCGGCTGTCCTTCTCTCGGCACACCCGGTCGCGCATCCAAGCGCGCTGCTCCTGGGGCTGAACGTCGGCCCCAACATCGCTGCGACGGGGTCCCTCTCAGCGTTCCTGTGGTCGCGTGCCGCGCGACAGGTGAACGCGCAATCGTCGCTCGTGGCCTTCTCGCGCCGAGGAGCCCCACTCGCCGTCTTCGCGATCCTCGTCGCTCTCGGGGCCTCGGCGATGCTGCCGACAGCTCTTTGACTCCTGATTGAGCCCAGCCATCCTTTGGATCATATCGAGACGAAATAGTTTCGGAACTATGGTATGGTCCGATTACGGAACGACTTAGTTCTGAAAGTCCGCCAAATGAGGAGGCCCCCTTGCCAGCTGCATCGACCCTGACCCCGCCGCCGTCGCTGCTCAGGCTGCTGACCCGCGGACCGCAGGCCCATGAGCGCAATGTCTGACGCTCGGCCCGCTAGCCGGGCCGTTGGGCGGCCGCGTGAGGCCAGGGCTGACCAGGCGATCCGTGCGGCCACACTCGAGCTGATGGCCGAGCAGGGCGTACAGGCTCTGCGGATGGGCGACGTCGCGACCCGAGCCGGCGTCGGCAAGGCCACGATCTACAGGCGTTACCGCTCGAAGGATGAGCTCGTGACCGATGCCGTTGGCGGGCTGGTCAGTGAGATTGCCGTGCCGGACATGGGGTCGACCCGCAGCGATCTGCTCGCGCTGATGAACGAGGCGGTCAAACTCTACAGCAACACGCTCGCCGCCGGGCTGATGCCGACGGTCGTTGATGAGATGAGCCGCAACCCGGAGTTCGCCGAGATCGCTCGAGACCGCTTTCTCACCGGACGGCGAGCAGCGCTACGCGAGGTCTTCGAGCGCGGCGTCCGCCGGGGTGACCTGCGTGGCGATCTCGACGTGGAACTTGCGCTCGATGTCCTTGGCGGCCCTCTCTTCTACCGCCTGATGATCACCGGCGGACCGATCGATGCGCGTCTGGCTACCAACGTCGTCGAGCTGATCCTGCGCGGCTTTGCGCCCGCGCCCCCAGGCGCCACGAAGACTCCAAAGTCCCGACCGACCAAAACAAAGGACAAAACGAAATGAAGATCCATGCGATCCAGACAGGAACCGTTCAGGTGAAGCAAAGCTTCCTGCACCCGGGCCGAGGCCCGCGCCGACAGCTGGGCCTGTTCATGCCTAGCAAGTGGTCAGAGCCGCTGCCGATCTACTGCTGGGCGATCGAGCACGACGGGGTCCTGAGGCTCGTCGACACCGGCGAGACGGCGGCCGCAAAGGACGTGGTGTTCGCGCGCATGAGCGTGACACGCGAGCAGGAACTCCCAGCCGCGATGGCCGCCGCGGGCTTGAAGCTCGAGGATGTCTCGGAGGTCGTGCTCACGCATGCCCACGGCGACCACATCGATGGGCTCGTCCACGTGCGCGAGCGGGTGCTGAACAACGAGGTGGAGCTGCGCTACGTCGCCGCCCCCTTCTCGCGTCTGATGCGCCGCGTTCTCCACCAGCCCCTGCCCCCCGGGTTCGCGCCTGAGGGGTTCGCGCTCGACGACGGCCCCTTCGGCGCATTCGCGCGCAGCCGTCGGCTGAGCGATGACGGGAGGATCGTCGCCGTCGAGACGCCCGGACACACTCCGGGCCACGTGTCAGTCATCTGCATCGACGACGCAGACCGCCACGTAATGCTCGCCGGGGACGCGACGGACACGCTCGAGCAGCTGCACTCGCTGCGCGCCGACGCTGTGGCACCGAGCGCCAAGGTCCATATCGCGACCCTCAAGACGATCCTCGATCACTGCGCGAAATACCCGACGATCTACCTCCCCTCTCACGATCCCGAGTCCGGCTCCCGACTGGCCGGTGCCGTGACCGTCGCCTGAACGCCGAGCCGTCCCCCTCCAGCGGCCGTCCCTTCAGGACGGCCATCACCAAGCAAATGAAAGAGGAACACAATGCACGTCGTCATCGTCAAGCTCACGATCAACGACCCCGAGGCCGCCGAGAAGGCTCTGCACGAGCAGTTGGTGCCCAGGGTCTCGCAGGCGCCGGGATTCGTCGCCGGTTACTGGACCACAAAGGAAAACACCGCACTGTCGATGTTCATCTTCGACACCGAAGAGGCAGCCAACGGCATGAGCGAGCTGGCGAGGGTAGGCGTTCCTGACGGGGTGACACTCCAGGACATCGACGTCCGCGAGGTCGTGGCGCATGCGTGACGTGATCGCAAGTTTGCAGATTGCGCGTAGAGTCCCTGCAGTCCAAAGTGATCGTGGTCACGTGACCGGTGTCGCGAGATTCCTACCCTCAGGAAGCAGGCAGTGATGCGGGGTCTTGCCCGCTGGTGTATGGCTCACCGCCGCCGCGTCATCGTGGCGTGGGTGGCCGTCGCGATCCTCGCGACCGTCTTGGCCCATGCAGTGGGGCCGAATTACGTAACCGTCTTCAGCTTGCCCGGGACGCAGTCGCAGCGGGCCAGCGATCTGCTCAAGCGGGAGTTCAAGGCGCAGAGTGGCGATGTAGATACGGTCGTCTTTCATGTCTCGCGGGGCACGGTCGACTCGCCGGCCGTGCGCGCGGGTATCACACCGCTGCTTGCCCGGGTAAGTACGCTGGCGCATGTGGCGGGGGTCGTAAGTCCCTATAGCCCGAGCGGAGCCGTCCAGGTCTCCTCAGACCGGATGACCGCGTTCGCGACGGTCAACTACGACAAGCCCGCGAACCAGTTGGCGAGCGACGCAGGCAAGCCGCTGCTGGCGCAGGTCAAGGCGGTGCACGTGCCGGGACTGCAACTCGCCGCGGGCGGTCAGGTCATCGAGCAGGCGGAGGGCTTCAGCGTCGGTCCGGCCACTGCGGTTGGGGTGATCGCAGCGCTGTTCATCCTGCTGATCACGTTCGGGTCGCTCGCGGCTGCCGGGATGCCGCTGATCACCGCCGGACTCGGCCTGATCACCGGGGTTGCGCTGATCGGGCTGGCGACCCACGTCACGAACATGTCGAACATCTCGCCCGACCTGGCGCTGATGATCGGCCTCGGCGTCGGGATCGACTACTCCCTGTTCATCGTCACCCGTTTCCGCGAGAGCTACCTCGCGTTCGGCGATGTCGAGCGGGCGGTGCTCGAGGCGATGGACACCTCCGGGCGGGCGGTCCTACTCGCCGGCGCGACCGTGATGATCGCCCTGCTCGGCATGTTCGCCACCGGGGTCGCGTTCATGTACGGGCTGGCGATCGCCGCCGTGATCGCCGTACTGCTGGTACTCGTGGCCTCGCTGACGCTGCTGCCCGCGATCCTCTCGCGCTTCGGTGACCGGCTCGTGCGCCCGACCCGCGCTCGCCGCGGCCTGCTCAGGCGCCATGAGGCAGCACCGGCCGCGAACGGCGCCAACGCAGCAGCAGGTACACCGAGCCGCTCGGGGTGGCGCCGGTGGAGCGAGATCGTCCAGGCGCGGCCGTGGCAGCTGGCAATCGTCTCCCTCGCGGTAATGGTCGCTCTGCTGGCACCCGTGTTTGCGCTGTGGCTGGACGAAAGCGACGCCGGCAACGACCCCGCGAACGCCAGCTCGCGCCACGCCTACGACCTGCTCGCGCAGGGCTTTGGGCAGGGATTCAGTGGCCCGCTAGTCGTCGTCGCCGAGCTCCCGGCCGGCAATCAGACGGCAGCGCTCTCAGCGGTGCGCGCCGCGGCAAGCGCCACCCCGATGTCGTCGCGGTCACCCAACCGCAGATCTCACCGTCCGGGACCGTCGCCGTGATGAAGGTCTATCCCGCCTCTGCCCCGCAGGCGCTCGCGACCACCGAACTCGTCAACCGGTTGCGCAACGACGTGCTGGCGCCAGTCGAGCATCGGACAGGCGTGCCGGTCCTCATCGGCGGGTTCACCGCCGCCGCGATCGACTTCTCCCACGTCCTGTCGAGCAAGCTGCCGTTGTTCCTCGGGATCGTGATCCTCCTCTCGGCACTCCTGCTGCTGCTCGTCTTCCGCTCGCTCGTGATCCCGCTGCAGGCCGCGGTCCTAAACCTGCTGACCGTCGGCGCCGCGCTCGGCGTGACCGTCGCCGTTTTCCAATGGGGCTGGCTGGGAGGTCTGCTCGGGGTGCAGAAGGGGCCGATCGAGGCTTGGGTGCCCGTGATCATGTTCGCGGTCGTGTTCGGGCTCTCGATGGACTATGAGGTGTTCCTCGTCTCACGCATACGAGAGCAATGGCCACGCAAACAAGACGCGTCCGCTGCCGTGGCCGAGGGCGTCAGCCTCACCGGACGCGTGATCACCGCGGCCGCCGCCATCATGGTCTGCGTGTTCCTGTCGTTCGTGCTCGGTGATCAGCGAACGCTCAAGGAGTTCGGATTCATACTCGCCGTCGCCGTATTCCTCGACGCGCTCGTCGTGCGCTGCATGCTGCTACCGGCCTCCCTGCAGCTACTCGGCCCGATCACATGGCGCCTACCGCACTGGCTCGACGCTCGCCTACCACACATCAACATCGAGGGATCCACCGCCCGCACAATGCCCGGGCCCGAAGGGATCACCCACAAGGACACCGCAGAGCGCGAGCCCACACCGACAAAGACCTGAGGAGAATCGATGGCGCGCGTAGGAACGACGATCGACAATCCGATCGCGGGGGAAAGCCTCACATTCGTGGCGACATGCGAGGACGGCTCCACCACCCTCGTTTGCGACATCACGACAACCGCGGGCGCGCAGGGGCCACCCGAGCACATGCACCCCAGCTCGAGCGAGCTCTTCGAGGTACAGGAGGGCGCGATCATGATTGAAGCCGACGGCGTCCGACACACGCTCGAGAGCGGCCAGAGCCTCACCGTCCAGGCGGGTGTGCCGCACAAGTTCGCGAGCCATCCCGAGCTGGATGGCCGCACCCGCGTGACGTTCGACATGCCGGGGCGGATAGAGGATCAGCTCGTCACGTTCTCCGAGCTCGCTCGCGCAGGACGACTCTCAGCGGACGGCCGGCCTTCGATGCAGCAGGTCGCGGTGACCTTCTCCCAGCTCACCCACGACACCCGCGCAACAATCGCGCCCTGGGCGGCGCAGCGAGCGATATTTGCCGTGCTCGCGCCAATCGGTCGACGACGCGGGCTGAAGCCGTTCTACGCCTGGGGCGAGCTCAACTAAGCATTGGCACGCCCCGGAAAATCCCACGGGGCGGCGGTGCGCCGACGCAGGCCAGCATGGCCTAGCTCGACCCACCACTACCGCTTGCAGATGACAGCGAGCGTCTGCCGATCGTCGCCCGAGATGCCCGCTCCGGACGAACACCAGCAGGCTGCCTGGGTCCTCGTTCGCTCCCGCTCCTGGGCAGGGCAGACGAGTAGTCAGGCTGCCGAGATCCACGGCCGTCGGCGTCTCATCGAGGCTGGTGTTCCCGGTGGGAAAGCCCTGCGGGAGGTAGTCGACCCATCGCTGGGCCACCTCGACGGCCAGCCCCTTCTTCTCAATCAGTGATCTCCTCGCCTCGCCCGGTAGCTCCTCGCTCCAGAAAAGATCCAGCGGGCGCACGCTCCCATTGCTGCGGAACGCGAAAGTGTCGTCGATCTGCGAACACCGCCCGACCGCACTACTTCGTCAACGGCCAGGCCTTGAGTTGCGTGCGAGCTGTTCCGCTGTTGCCGAGGTGATAGACAGCCAGGCTCGCCGGGTGAACCGGAAATGTGTCGAATGGCTCGGCTTCGATGGTTTTGAGGTCATCGAGTGTGGCGAAGCCGACGGTGATGTGGGCGATGTACTTGCCTGCGCCGATTTGAGCGGGCACGAAGCCCTCAAACCAGTCCATGGTGCTTTGGCTGATCTCTTCGCCGGGGTCGCGCACGAACGCAGCGGCGGTGCCTTTGAACTCGACGAACGGTGTGACGGCCGCTAGCAGGCTGGCCTGGAAGTCGAGCACCTCGGGGCTCGGCTGTACGAGCAGCACGGCGAGGCCCTGGCCCGGCACGCCCCAGGCGCCGTGCCGAATCGCGATCGCCTGGTACGACAGCGAACTCATGTCGGTCTTGGCCACGGTCTCGCCGACAGCCTCGAACACGCCGTTCAGGTCGGCGCTGCGAACGTATCGCTGAAGGGTCGTTATGTGTGGCTGATGGGTCGCGTCGATTGCGTACCCGTCAGGGACGCTCTGGCGCATCCGCGCGTTGACCTTGCGGGCGTGCTCAATCGTGGCCTCGTCGGGGTTGATCAGGATGTCGATCGCGGCCAGGTCGCTCATCGCAGGTTCTCCTCTCGGCTTGGCGTTCTAAAGGCCCGGCTCCGCAAACACACTCTTCCAGTCGTCCTTCATGCTCACGACCATCCATCCCCGCTTGGCTGCCTCGGCCATGGCGTTCTCGGCGAGTTCGGTGTATGCGAACTCGCGCTCGCCGTCATCGTGGTTCACCAGGAGGCTGAATCGCGCGACCTCAAGCATCGCCTGATCGCCGTTGGTGTTGCCTGCCGCGAAGAGCGGCTTTCGCCCGGTGCGAGTCCAGATGTGGACGGGCTTGCCGCCTTGTTCGTCAAACGGCTCTTCGACGCCCTTGGTGCGGTAGACGTCGCCTTCGCGATACTCAAGTGTGGTTCCTGAGCCGATCACATGCTCGCGGGGGATGCCAAACATCTGCTCGCTCACGACGCGCACAAAATCCCGACCGCCTCCCGAGCAGACGTAGACCGTGAAGTCATGCGCGCGCAGCAGTTCAACGAGCTCGCGCATCGGCTGATAGCCGACGCTCGTGTACGGCACGCCGAGCGTCGGGTGCCTGGCGCTGGCAAAGAACGTCTCGACTGCCCGCTCGAATGCGTCCGTTGTGATGTCCGCGTAGGCCTCCGTGACGCCCTTGGCGAGCTCGGCGGCATGCTCAAGGAGATGGCCGAGGAAGTCCTCGTCGTTCTCGGCGATCGCCTTGAACGGCTGTTCCTTCGCCAGCTCGGGTTTCGCCTCGATCATCTCTCGCATCCGCCTGAGGAAGAAGTCCGCCTGTACGTAGCTCGGCTTCTCGCACCACAATGTGCCGTCGTAGTCGAACGTCGCTATCCGGTCGGTCGGCTCGACGAACCCGGGCCCCGGCTGGGTCGCCGAGGCAACAAAGTCGATGATTGCCTTCTTCGCTTGGCCCTCATGCCAGCTTGCGAGCACGTCGGTCAAATTGGGCGATAGCGGAACGGGTCGCGTCTCGACTCAGTGGTCTGGTCCTGGCTGCTGGGTCTCGGTGAACAGCGCACCTTGTCCTGCTCCCGACCCGGAGGCACCACCGCCGCGGCCGCGCAGCACGAACGCGATGAAGACTGCTGCGGCAGCCCCGGCGATCGGCCCCGCCACATAGACGAGGTAGTGGGAGAACTTCCCTCCGACCAGGTCTGGACCGAACGTGCGGGCCGGGTTCATCGAGGCGCCTGAGATCGGGCTTCCCCAAAGCCCGGCGAGAGCGATGTAGCCGCCGACGCCGAACGCGCCAAACAGGCCGACGTTCTGCGCACCCGACGCGGTGCCCAGAATCACGCTGACCAGGCCAACAGTCAGGATGAACTCCATCCAGAACGCCGCGCCCGCCGAATAGGAGGCGGCCGGATAGTTCGATCCGAAGGTAGCCGGCACATTGACGACCGCATGCAGGAACAGGGCGGCGAGCGTTGCGCCCGCCAGCTGCACAACGATGTAGCCCGGCACGCGTTTCCACGGGAAGTCGCGGCGCAGGGCGAACGCGATGCTGACCGCCGGGTTCAGATGCGCGCCCGAAACCTTGCCCATGAACAGGATGATCGCCATCACCGTCAGGGCCGGCGCGACGACAGCATCCGTATGAGAGATCACGCCCGGAAAGGCATGGCCCATCATGCCGCCACCAGCCGCCGCGAGCACCAGAAAGAACGTGCCGAGCAGCTCAGAAAACAGACGCCGCCACTCCTGGCGAGGGTCCTTGAAGTCTTCGACCCGGTCGCTGAACTCCCGCTCGTAGCGCGCGATCAGGCCCTGCGTCTGAGCGCCCGGGCTCACGGAAGTCGGTGCTGTTGCCATCGAAGCTCCCCCTTCGTCGCGAAAACGTGTAGTCGCATCCTGGCAAATCGCTCGCCACCGCGGCAGCGAGACCGCATGAGCTCCCGGGACCAGGCGTCGCGTGAGCGGAAACTACCGCGGCCCCTCCAGGTGGCCGCTCGTGGCCGGCGCCGCCG
This sequence comes from uncultured Solirubrobacterales bacterium, assembly GCA_963744135.1. Classification (GTDB taxonomy): domain Bacteria; phylum Actinomycetota; class Thermoleophilia; order Solirubrobacterales; family Solirubrobacteraceae; genus Palsa-744. The sequence continues at coordinate 48,259 of CAVUSE010000001.1, forward strand.
CGGCGCTCGGCGAGCGTTCTCGATACCTTGAGCATATGGATACTTCGGATATCGCAATGGACCACGAGGTCGTCGTGATCGGTGCCGGCTTTTCGGGCATCGGGGCGGCGATCAAGCTCGACCAGGCCGGCTTCCGCGACTTCGTCGTGCTCGAGGCCGGGGACGGTGTCGGGGGCGCCTGGCACTGGAACACCTACCCAGGGATAGCGGTCGACATCCCGTCCTTCAGCTACCAGTTCTCCTTCGAGAAGCGCAGCGACTGGTCGCGGGTGTACGCGCCGGGGACGGAGCTCAAGGCCTACGCGGAGCACTGCGTGGACAAGTACGGGGTGCGCGATCGCATCCAGCTGAACACCAAGGTGGTCGGGGCGAGGTTCGACGGGGACGCCCACGCGTGGCGCATCCAGACCGCGAACGGCGAGCAGATCACCGCGCGATACGTGGTCGGCGCGACAGGCGTGTTCAGCCAGCCCAAACCGCCCGAGATCGAGGGCCTCGACTCCTTCGCCGGCACGACCATGCACACGGCGCGCTGGGATCACTCGGTCGACCTGCGCGGCAAGCGCGTCGGGGTGATCGGCACGGGTGCCTCGGCGATCCAGCTCATCCCCGCGATCGCCCCTGAAGTCGAGCAGGTCACCGTCTTCCAGCGCACTCCCATTTGGTGCCTACCCAAGCTCGACGCCCCGATGAGCCCGCGCGTGCGCCGGGCACTGCACTCGGTGCCCGGCGCCGAGCTCGCCACACGCTGGGCCAGTCAGGCCTTCGTGGAGGTCACCTTCGTGCTCGCCGCCCACTTCGCCGGCCAGTTCCCGAGCCTCACCGCCCGCGGCGAAGCCACCGCTCGCAAAATGCTCCGCGAGGTCAGGGATCCCGTCGTGCGCGAGAAGCTCACGCCTAAGTACTCCCTCGGGTGCAAGCGCCCGAGCTTCTCCAATGAGTACATCCCCGTCTTCAACCGGGAGAACGTGCTGCTCGAAACCACCTCCATTGAGGCGATCGCCGAGACGGGCGTTCGCACGAGCGACGGGGTCGAGCATCCTCTCGACGTGCTCGTCCTTGCAACCGGGTTCAAGGTGTTCGACTCCGGGAACCTGCCGGCATTCGAGACGCTGGGCGCGGGTGGTGTTGACCTCGAGGAGTGGTGGGATGCCAACCGGCTGCAGGCCTATGAGGGCGTGAGCGTCCCCGGCTTTCCGAACTCCTTCTCGATCCTCGGTCCCTACGGGTTCAACGGTGGGTCCTACTTCGATCTGATCGAGACCCAGATGCGCCACATCGTGCGCTGCCTGAAACGGGCGCGCAGCAAAGGCGCCACGCGCGTGGAGATCACGCCCGAGGCCAACCGTCGCTACTTCGAGTCGATGCTCGGGCGCCGCCACAACCAGGTCTTCTTCCGGGGCGCCTGCTCGAACGCTAACAGCTACTACTTCGACAAGCACGGCGACGCGCCATTCCGGGCCAGCCTCTCGCTCGAGGCGGCCTGGCGCAGCGCCCGCTTCGACCTCGACGACTACGCGTTCTCACGGTCGATCGTCGCGGGTGCCCGATGAAGGCCGTGAACTGTAAAGAAGGCCAGTTGACGGTCGTCGATCTGCCGACGCCGGCCCCCGAAAGGGGGCAGGTACTGATCGATGTCCTTCGCTGTGGCATCTGCGGATCAGACCTTCATGCTCGCCATCACTGCAACGAGATGGCAGACGTGGCTCTGGAGACCGGCTATGCGAACTTCATGCGCTCCAACCAGGACGTCGTCATGGGGCACGAGTTCTGCGGTGAGATCGTCGAACATGGCCCCTCCTGTCGGCGGTCGGTGCCGACGGGGACGACGGTGGTCTCGTTGCCTCTGCTGCGTGTCGGGAAGGACATCCACGCCACCGGCCTGTCGGTGGCGGCTCCCGGTGCCTATGCAGAGCGGATGCTCGTGCAGGAGTCTCTCACCGTTCCCGTACCCAATGGTCTCGCGCCCGGAGTCGCCGTGCTGACCGAGCCGATGGCTGTCGGCTGGCACGCTGTGCGCCGAGGCGAGGCCAAGAAGCGCACCGTCGCGGTCGTCATCGGCTGCGGGCCGATCGGCCTGTCGGTCATCTGCATGCTCAAGGCACACGGCGTGCGCACCGTCATCGCGAGCGACTTCTCCGCGGGGCGTCGCGCATTGGCGAGGGCAAGCGGCGCTGACGTCGTCGTCGACCCAGCACACGAATCGCCCCACGCCTCAGCCGAGAAGCACGGGCACCTCACCACGGTTCCCGCCGCCCTCGACCTCGCAGTTGACGGTATGGGCAAAATGCAGCGGCTGCCGATTCCCTGGCATCACACCTGGCGCGCGGCCGAAGCGCTCGGCCTAGCCAAGCCCAAGAGCCCCGTGATCTTCGAATGCGTGGGCGTGCCCGGGGTGCTCGACCAGGTGATCGCGAGTGCGCCTCTGTTCTCCCGCGTGGTCGTCGTCGGCGTGTGTATGGGTACGGACAAGATCAGGCCGGCGATGGCGATCAACAAGGAAATCGACCTGCGCTTCGTCCTCGGTTACACCCCCGTCGAGTTCCGCGACACGCTTCACATGCTCGCCGAGGGAAAGGTAAACCCCGGTCCTCTTGTCACCGGCACCGTGGGACTCGACGGCGTCGACGGGGCCTTCGAGGCGCTCGGAGATCCCGAGACCCACGCGAAGATCCTGGTCGACCCGAAGAGCACCGCCGTCGCGCCTTAGCGCAAAAGCGAGGGGGTAGCGCAGCCCCTCGTTGCGCGGCGGTGTCCAGCGTGGAAGCCGGGCAGGGTCGCTGGTGAGCGACGCCGTCAAGCGGAAGCGAGAAACAGCGGAACAGTCATGGGATCCTCCTCGGGATCGAAACAGCGAACGGTTCTTGCTGCTCCCTACCAGCCCACCGGGGACTCCCAATACGCGTCTGCTGATCGGTTCATGTCGTGTTCGGGCGCTACTCTTGAAGTCATGAGGCATTCTGTTTTGAGTACCACCTCGACGGCTGAGAAGCCGACGAGGAGCGCGCCGAGCGGCGGCGGCTCGCCGAGCGCGTGTTTAGCCCGGGCGGGCTTGATCGGGATACGCTTGAGCACATCGAGCAGCTGACGTAGCGACCTGGGGTGGATGCCGTCGAGCTGCTGGAAGGCGATGCGCCGTTCATCGCCGACACATCCATCGGCATGGTGGCGGTTCTCCTCCCTCCCCGCTGTGCTTGCCGGGCTCGTAAAGCAAGCGATGGACGATGACCGGCTGTGGATTACGCCGATCGTGCGGATGAAGATCCTCTACTCCACTCGCAGCACCCCCGAGTACACCGCAGTCGAGACAGAGCTCGACGGGTTCCGGATCCTGCGCAACGATCGAGCCGTCGCTGACGCCGCGATGAGCGCGGTCGGAGACCTGGCCGAGCGCAGCGACGGATACCACCGCGTGCCGCTGACCGACGCGCTGATCGCCGCAGCCGCCGCCGAGCACGGCGGCATCGCGCTGCTTCACCGCGACACCCACTTCGACAAGCTCGCCGAAGTCCTCACACTCGAGAACGTCGAGCTTCCAGGTCCTGGGCCGTCAGGCGTACACCGACGCCGCCAGCCATCTACAAGACGCCTCTCGTCCAACTCTGGCATCTCGCCATCCACACGGATTCGTGTCTGCTTCTCGTCCCAGGCGTGGTCTCGTCTCGGGCGGACGACGTGCCTGCGTTTGGCGAACAGGGGGTCTCTCGCCGTCGTTGAGATCGAGTCCTGCGTTTGCGTTGGCCGGATGTGCCCTTGGACGGACTGACCCTTCGGCAGCCTTCAGCTGAGCTGCTCGGCCAGTCCGACGACGATGCCCTCGGGGCCGCGGACGTAGCAGAGTCGATAGATGTCCTCGTACTGTGCGATCTCGCCGACGAGATCGGCGCCGTGGGCCTGCAGGCGGGCAACGACGTCCTCGATGTCGTCGACGGCGAACATGATGCGGCGAATGCCCAGCGTGTTCGCCGGCGCGTTCTCCGGCTCCGGGCTGATCGCCGCCGGCGTGTGGAACTTCGCCAGCTCGAGCCGGCTGTGGCCGTCCGGGGTCCGCAGCATGGCGATGTCCTGTCGGACGTCGTCGAGCCCGATGACACGTTCCACCCAGCGCCCCTCGAGTGACCCCTTGCCCTCGAGCCCCATGCCAAGTTCGACGAAGAACTCAATAACAGCCTCGAGGTCATCGACAACGATGAGGACATTGTCCATCCGCTGAATCGTCATATGCCCGAGCGTAGTGGCCCGATGTCGCGCCGGCGACGTTCGGGCGGTAGACCGCCGCGCACAGACCGGCATTCGTGCTCCGGCGGGCATCTCGTATCCGCTCGCGTCTTCCCCCGCTACGCGCGGAGACCATGCGCCCCCGCGTAGCCAACGCGGCTACTCCGCGTAGTCCGGCCAGGGCAGCGGGAAGAGCTCCCGGTACTCGCGCGCCTCGTCGATGACTCGGGCGACGGACGGCCGCGCCGTGAGCGCACCGAAGTAGCGAGTGAGGCTGTCAAGCGCGCTCTCGTCCCAGCGATGTACGACGCGGGCGTAGAAGAGCGCCGGCGCGTCGGCGCAGTCGGCCAGCGTGAACGCCGATCCCGCGGCCCAGCCACTGTCTGCCAGGTGCGCGTCGAGAAGCGCATAGGCGCGGTCCAGCGTGGCGCGCGCTTCGGAGACGCCCTCGGGATCCCCGCGGGTCTCCGGGCGCAGGCTGTCACCAACGATCTTCTGCGTCGGCGTCATGACATGCCCGTCGAACACGCGGTCCCACAAACGTGCCTGGAGAGCAGCCGCCGGCTCGGAAGGCACCAACACCGGCGCATTGCCGTAACCATCGAGGTATTCGACGATCGTCGTGGACTCGGGCAATATGAGCCCTGCGACGTCATCGACGAGCACCGGGATACTGGCCATCGGCCACAGCGCGCCGAGCCGCGCGCGGTCCGCCTCACTGCCGACGAAGCGGCGCTCGAAGGGCATATCGCGCTCGAACAACGCGACGAGCGCCTTCCAGCAGTACGCGGCGAAGGGATGGTCGTACAGCGTCAGCGTCATCTGACCCGCTCCCCAGCGAGAAAGTCAACGAGCAGGTAGCCGGTAGGGGAGGTGACGGTTCTGGTCAACGTTAGGCGCTGAACGGCAGCCGTTTCAAAAAGCTTACGGCCGCGCACGTGTATCGCCGGGGCGATCACGAGCCGAAGTTCGTCGACGAGGCCATCCTCGAGCAGCGACTGAGCCAGAGAGATGCTCCCGTGAACCCCTATATCTCCACCTTGCTGCTGTTTCAGTTCTGCGACGAACTGAGAAAGCTCTCCTCCGACAACGGTCGTGTTTGTCCAGATCAGGTCGAGGGGGGATGAGGTCACGACGAACTTCGCGACGTTATTGATGAAGTTGGCGAAGGGCTGGTTGTCGCTGGAAGGCCAATATCCAGCCCAGTCGTCATAGGATCGCCGGCCTAGAAGCACCGCGTCCTGCTTGGCTATGACGCGACGAAGATTCTCACGCATCACATCATCGAAGTCCGGGACGAACTGCTTCCCTGGGTCCTCCGCGCAGCCATCAAGCGACAGCAGCTCGTAAAGGACGACCTTACGCATCGATACGTCTCCTTGTGTGTAGGTGTCGCGGGATGGGCTCCCGCCTTGTCTGCGTTCGGCGATCATTCCGATTGTCAAGGGCACCGTTCGTCTCCCCACTGACGTGTGCCGCTGGCGTTGCACTCATTGGCTCGTCGCATGTCGCACAACACGCTTGGGGACGATCGCGATCGCGGTGATCCTACGGCGATCGAGGTCGTCCGGATCGAGGGCAGCGCAACGCTGACGAGGATCACGTCGAGCACGACCATCAGCATCCCGACGCACATCACGTAAAGCGCCACCCAGCGCTCGTCACGGGGCACGCTATGGGTGTGGAGATGCTCCTCGGCGACCGTGCTCACGCCCCATCTCCCGCGCTCTCGAGGTGGGCGGCGAGCGTGTCCAGCAGCTCGCGCGTGCCGTGCTCGCGCTCGGCGGGCGTGTCGAGCCCGTCGAGGAAGACGCCCTGCTCGGTCATCGTCAACTTCGTTCCCGTACCCACCGCCTCAAACGTGACGGTCGCTACCGAGACCGAGATGCGCGCCTCGTCGCGATACATCTCATACGTGTGGACGAGCCGCTCGCCCTCGACGATGTCCCGGTAGCGAGCGACAAATGAGTAGAGCGCACCGTCAGGCGCCTGCACGGTCATCAGCTCGATTCCGTCCACGCGGAAATCGAGCTCGTGCTTCGGCTTCGTCAGCACTCGTGGTCCGAACCACCGTAGCTTTTGCTCGGGGTCCGCCCATGCCCTCCACACCCGCGCAGGCGGGGCGTCGTAGCTCCGCTCTATCACGAAGGTGGCGTGGCTTGTCGAGCTGTCGCTCATTGCTCGCTCCTTTTCGGTGGTTCGTCGGGGTGCTCGGCGAGGTACTCGCCGAGCCGGTCGAGGCTTTCCTCCCAGGCGCTGCGTCGCACGGCGATCCATCCTTCCGCAGCCCGCAATGCAACGGGCTCGATGGTGCAGGTGCGAACACGGCCCAGCTTCTCCGAGCGGACGAGGCCGCTGGCCTCGAGCACGTGCAGGTGCTGAACGACGGCGGGCAGCGACATGGCCAGCGGGCGTGCGAGCTCGCTGACGGACGCCGGCCCACGAGCCAGACGGTCGACCATCGCCCGACGGCTGCGGTCGGCCAATGCCTGAAAAACGAGGTCGATGTTCCTGTCAGCACGTGCGCATTGCTTAAGCATCGACTTAACTATACGCGACTTGAAGGCGGTCGTCGGCGTCGTCGACTGACGAGCACCTCGGGGACGACGCGCTGAATCCTGCAACGCGCGGAAAGCGGGCGCGCCCCGCATAGCCAGCGAGACGGCCGAGTTGGACGAGCACAGACACGCCCGGACTCGGACACCTCTGCATCGACTTGGCGAAGCGAGCGTGGTGTACTCTCACGCCCTTCCGCCGCGATCACCGTGCTGGCGATCGGACCGTGCATCGTGCTCAGTGTGCGCCAAGCGCGCTGCTCGAACCGCACCGGGCCGCGCGCCCGCAGAGACCGTGCCCGTCTAGCTCAGATACTCGCCAAAGAACGCCAGGATCCGCTGCCAGGCATTCTCGGCCGCCTCTTCGTCGTAGGCGAAGCCGGTCACGTGCAGCAGCGGCGTCAGCGGCCCGACTTTCAAGCGGTTGAGGAAGCTGTGGCCGGCCTGCGGGTACTCCTTGACGTCGTGCGCGACGCCGAGCGAGTCGAGCGCGCTCTCAAGCCGCTGCGCACGACCTCGCAGGATGCGGTCCTTGGCGCCGTAGCTGCCGACCACCGGGCACGCGCCGGCGAGCCCTGATGTCCTTCACCCATCGCGCGCGGATGTCGTAGGAAAGCCCGAGCGCGTCTTGGATGACGACCACGCCGGCGTGCGGCCCCTCCCCGCTCGGCGTGGCGAGGTAGCCGCCCAGCTCACCAGACGGCGTCGTGAAGCGCAGCTCGGGCATTGCGCGCATTCTACGCACGCAGCGCATGGCCGGTCGACCCACGAGATCGGTCATCAGGACCGCAACCATCTGGGAGGCATTAGTGTGCTCACCCGCGCATTATCCGCCTTCCAGATGGTTGCGCAGCTCAATCACAGCGTGTCGGCTGGAACGCCATCGACACGCCTGCGCGCTTCGCTCGCGCTCGGGGACGAACCGCGAGCGCGGGAGGGCGGCGAAGCGAGCGCTTCTGCGTCGTCCCGAGCAAGCAGGCGCGTCGCGATCGAACGTCCTACGCGCCCGCTGGTCGCGCAAAGCGCAAGCTGTCAACTCTGTCGAGATAGCGAACAGTCGCCCAGGGCCTGGCCCCACCCTGGCCTGACAAAGACTCCTGGCCCCGCGCCCACGGCTCGGGATCGCATGTTCATCTACGTGATTGCGGCCGCAGTGTCGGGCGCCGTGCGCTTACGCATGACCAAGATGACACTGCTCACCAGAACAAAGACGAGGAGGAGCACGAACCCGATGAGGTCGAGGACTAGCCCAAACGAGGCGATGACGCCGCCGAGGCCGAACCCCTGAAGGAAGAGCATGCTCCCGGCGAGGATCGACATCCAGCCGAGCCAGCGCGGCAAGACCCCGCTCCTAAGCACAAGCGCGCCCGTTGCGAAAGCAAACAGGCTGCCGAAGACATCGCCAACGCTCTCCAGCGCGAACGTCGTCAGGTACAGCGTGTAAGACACGCCCGGGTCGTGTTGTGCCCCGTAGGAGGCGAGCTTTGCTCCAACCAACCCGGTGATACCGATGTCGCTGACGGCATGGAGGGTCACGAAGAGCACTCCGCCAACGAGCACCAACGAGCCAAGGGCCCGCGTGCGATCGGTGTCCCCGCGCACCAGGTTGTGCAGCGCGCTCAGGTAGATCACGAACGTCACCGCATAGACGACGGACAGGCATGCGATCACGATCAGCCGTGTTTCGTGGGCGTGGAGGCCGTTTGCGATCTTCGCCGCGGAGTCGTTCTGGCTCAGTTCGACCCCGATGGCGACGACGATCTCGGCCACCAGTGCGATGACGAACACGATGCCCGCCAGCCACGCATACCGCTCCCACTCTTTCGCGGTCCGCATCAGTGAGACCACAATACGGTCTTTCCGTGTCTGCCGGGCACGCGCGCAGATTTGCCAGTGCCAACCCGGCCAGCCCCTTGTATCGCGAGACTACTTGAGACTGCAGGGGCTGATGCCCGCGACACGCCTGAGTCGTGGAGAGCAGCGAGCTACGCGGAGGGCGCCTGCC
>CAVUSE010000002.1:0-13684 GCA_963744135.1 uncultured Solirubrobacterales bacterium
TAGGAGTAGTCCGCATCCACGCCTACAATCCTTCAGATGCTGTCTGTTGCTGAAGCCGCCGAGAAGATCGGCAGGAACCCTGAGACGGTCCGTCGCTGGATTCGGTCCGGACGTTTGCCGGCGCGACGTGTCGGCCGCTACCACGAGATCGAGGCAGCGATCTCCGCCGCATCGAAGACGAGCTGTTCCCGATGTCAGAGCTGCCCGACGAGTGGAAGGTCGGCGATGACGGCTCGCCGGCACCGAACTGGGTAGCCGCACTGCATCGCTCCAGCAGCGGCCACTAGCCCGATGCTCGTAGTCGACGCGTCCGTGGCCGTGGCCGCCTGCCACACGCCCATGGGCTTCGCGCGACTTCGTGGACACGAGATGGTCGCACCCTCGCTCATGCTCATCGAGGCGAGCTCGGTACTGCACGAGATGACCTGGCGTAAAGAGATCACCGCGCCACGCTCCAAGACGATGCTCGACCGCCTGCTGAAAGCGCCCGTTCAGACCCGAACGCCCGACGGTCTGATCGAGGCCGCCTGGCGCGTCGCAGACGACCTCGGCTGGGCCAAGTGAAGGGGTCCCTGTAGGTGTGGCCCGACCCCGGCGAGATCGGTCCGCTTGGTCTGGTCCCCGAGTAATGGACCGCTGGTCTGGTCCCCGAGTAATGGACCGCTGGTCTGGTCCCCGAGTAATGGACCGCGTATGTGAGAGGCTGGGCGGCATGTTTCCCCGAAGGAGAGGTGCATGCCGAGGTCTTATTCGCCGGAGTTTCGTCGTGGTGTGATCGAGCTGTGCCGGGCGGGTGGCCGCAGGCCGCGAGAGGTCGCCCAGGAGCTTGGTGTCGCTGAAGCGACGGTCTATCGCTGGATTGCCCAGGAGGAAGTCGACCTCGGCGAGCGGCCGGGTGTCGGTAGCGGCGAGCGCGTGGAGCTCTCTGAGGCCCGCGCTCGGATCAAGGAGCTTGAAGCTGAGCTTGAGTTGACGCGTAAGGCCTCGGTGCTGTTCGAGGAGCAGGCAGGACGGCGGGCGGTCCGCCCAAAAGGATCTACCCGGTGATCGAGGCCCTGGCCGGGCAGGGACACAACGCAAAGGCGTGCTGTCGGATGCTGGACGTCGCGCCGTCGGGCTACTTCTACTGGCGTACGCGGCCGCCATCGATCCGTCAGCTACGCCAAGGGCAGCTCGCGGATCTCGTGCTCGATATCCACAGGGCATCGAATGGCACCTACGGCAAGCGCAGGATCACCGCGGAGCTGCGGCTCGGGTACGGCATGACGGTCAACCAGAAGGCCGTGAGCGCCGTGATGCGCCGGCTCGGCATCCAGGGGCTGCCGGCACCCAAGCGTAAGCGACGCGGGCCGCAGAGCGACGGGGCGGTCGCCAGCGATCTGGTCGCCCGACGGTTCGCTCGCGACGCACCTGATGAGCTGTGGCTCACCGATATCACTGAGCATCCCACCAGGGAGGGCAAGCTCTACTGCTGCGCCGTCCTTGATGCTCATTCTCGGCGCGTGATCGGCTGGTCGATCGACAGCCGCCAGGCGAGCGCGCTGGTGACCAGCGCGCTCGGGATGGCGGTCAAGAAGCGCAAGCCCAACGCCGGCACGATCATACATTGCGACCACGGCAGCCAATTCACCTCATGGGCCTTCAGTGAGCGGATCAAGACCGCCGGCCTGGCACTCTCAATGGGACGCGTCGGCGACGCCTACGACAACGGCATGATGGAGGCCTTCTGGGCCCGCATGCAGACCGAGCTACTGAACCGCAAACGCTGGCGCACCCGCCTGGAACTCGCCAACGCGATCTTCGAGTACCTCGAGATCTTCCACAACCGCAAGCGCCGCCACTCCGCACTTGGAATGCTCACACCAACCGAATATGAGACGCTACACAACCAACAGCCCGTAGCCGCCTGACTCGCACAAGCACGGTCCATTACTTTGGGACCAGACCAACGGTCCATTACTTTGGGACCAGACCAATCTGCTGCTCATGCCAATAGCCGCTGTCGGCGACTGCGACGCCGGGCGTATCACTCACACCGATCTGCGCTAGCTCGCGCCGGGTGGCGCTGACCATCGGCTCGAGCTGCCCAAAGTCTGGTGAGCTGAGCGTGACCTCGGCAGCGAGCACGATCTGATGCTCGTTCACCACAGCCTGCACGTTGTAGCCCTGGGTATAGCTGCGCGGCGTCTTGACATTACGTGAATCCAGGTCGGTCACGTTGATCTTCCCGGACGGCAGCTCCGGCGCCACGTAGGGGTTCGGCCGTGCCCCGAAGCGCCGGCCGTCCTTGGTCACCGCAGTCGCGCGATGATGCTCATAGGCGTCGTTTGCCTCGCGCTCGACCCGCAGGTTCTCCTGCAAGCGACGCTCGCACTCAAGCAGGCGCTCCGAGCGCGAGCGTGGGATCGGCTCGGCCGCCAAGCGGCGATGCTCGTCAAGCTGGTGGCGCGCCTCACGCACCCACCCCTCACGGCCCTGGACGCGGGCGACGATCACCTCGGGATCAAGCGCAAGCTCCACACCCTGCGATTGCGCGTCAGGCGCCTTCACCTTCGTGTCGTCTCTGCCTGCATGCCCCCGCGCGAGCTTCTCCTTGGCTGCGCGCAACGCAGTGCGTCGACCCTCGTGGGTTCGCAGGTGCTCGGGCAACTCATCGCCACGCTCTTCACCGTAGAGCTCGTCCTCGGCAGCGTCAACGTCGCCCGCCTCCTTCAGGATCTCGCGGGCGAGCTGCTCGTAATCAACATTTGAGTGGTGAGACGCGTTTGCGTGCACCTTCGTCCCGTCGATCGCGATCAGCCCCACCTTCACGAGCCCCGACTCCCGACAGAGCCCCAGCACCTCGCCGAACAGGCCCGCCAGCGCTGCCTCGTGGCGCACACGAAACCGCGCGATCGTCGCGTGATCGGGCGTCTGCTGCGCAGCGATCACCCGGTAGGCGACATCCTCCACGCAGCGACACTCGATTCCCCTCGAGGAGCGCTCACCCCGCGCGTACGCGTACAGAAGCAGTGCCACCAGGTGGATTCAACTGGTTGTCGCAACGCCTGACGATGAGGAGTTGCTATGCCGAGGAGAAACCGGGCGTGGAGTCGTGCCGCTGCAGCTGGAACGCGTTGGGGTGGACATCCGCCTGCGGGGCGGCGGGAGCATCGGGTCCGGTTCTGGGAAGCGATCGCTCGAGGTGCATCAAGCGAGAAGGCTGCGGTCGAGGCGGGTGTGTTGCCGAGTATTGGTGTCCGGTGGTTCCGCAAGGGTGGCGGGATGCCGCCTCTCGATCTTGCGCCGGTGTCGGGGCGTTATCTGTCGTTCACCGAGCGGGAGGAGATCGCGGTCCTGCTCGCGGGTGGTTGTGGGGTGCGAGAGATCGCGCGTCGGCTCGGTCGTGCGCCGTCGACGATCTCCCGAGAGTTGCAACGCAATGCCGCGATCGGACGTGGCCGCGTTGAATATCGAGCCTCGACCGCCCAGAGGCATGCTGAGCGTCGCGCTCGGCGTCCCAAGCCGGCGAAGCTCGCGGTGAATGCGCAGCTGCGGGCTTATGTGCAGGGTCGGCTTTCTGGCACGGTGCAGCGGCCTGATGGGAGCGTCGCTGGTCCAGATATCGCATGGCGGGGGCGGCGTCACGGGCCGCGCAAGGATCGGCGTTGGGGGCAGTGCTGGAGCCCGGAGCAGATCTCTCAACGGTTGCGCCTGGACTTCCCCGATGATGAATCGATGCGCGTGTCCCATGAGGCGATCTATCAGTCGCTCTATGTCCAGGGCCGCGGGGCGCTGCGCCGGGAGCTGACCGCTTGCCTGCGGACAGGCAGGGCGCTCAGAGCCCCCAGGAACAGGACATCGAGGGGCAACCGCAGCTTCGTGACCGATGAGCTGTTGATCAGCGAGCGGCCGGCTGAGGTTGATGACCGTGCGGTGCCGGGCCACTGGGAGGGCGATCTGATCCTCGGCGTGGACCGCTCTGCGATCGGGACTCTGGTCGAGCGCTCCAGTCGGTTCACGATGCTGTTGCATCTCCCGCCGATCGAAGGTCACAACAGCCCAAGAGTGAAGGCCGGCCCGCCGATCACGGGTGCCGGGCCCGGGGCCGTTCGTAACGCGATCGCCGACACGATCGGGACTCTTCCCGAACAGCTTCGGCGGTCCTTGACCTGGGATCAGGGGATCGAGATGGCCCAGCACGTGCAACTGCGGTTCGATACCGGTTTGCAGATCTATTTCTGTGATCCACGAAGCCCGTGGCAGCGCGGGACGAACGAGAACACCAACGGGCTGCTGCGCCAGTATTTCCCCAGAGGCACCGACCTCGCGCGGCACAGCGCCGAGGAACTCGACGCTGTCGCGGCGGCGCTCAACGGTCGGCCACGCAAGACACTCGGGTGGAGAACACCCGCTGAGGCGCTCGCCGAGTACCTAACCGCCGCGGCCTAACCTGGGCAGCCTCCGAGATGTGCCGACAGGTGCGGCTCATCTTGTCTCCATCTTTCGGGCACGGTAGACGGTGTCTGCGGGGATGCGTCCTTGTGTGAGTCTGCCGTGGTGTGTGCGGTCGGTGTTGTAGAAGCGTAGGTAGGTGTCGAGTTCGCGTTTGAGTCCTGTGTAGCGGGGATAGAGGTAGCGGGCGAACGCTGGCCTCCAGCACTCATCGAGGATCGTCTTGTGTAGGGCCTCGACGTGCCCGTTGGTCTGTGGGCGTCATGCGTGAATGCGGGTGTGGCGCACTTTCATCGCGTCGATGGTCTTGGTGAAGTCGCCCTTGAACTCGTTGCCGTTGTCGCTGAGCATCCTCTCGAGCTTCCAGCCAGCGGCCTTCAGCTCCCTGGCGATGCGCTGAGCGAGCTTGCTGGTCTGCGCTGCGGTGGGGTTGCCTTGCTTGCAGATCACGAGCTCCGCCCAGGCGTAGGAGGACGCGACATCGATCGCGGTGAGCTGCCAGATCGCGCCCTCGGTGCCTCTGAGTCGGCCTACGTAGAAGCAGTCGATCCCGATCAGCTCACCGGGTCGCTCGACGTCGATATGGCGCTCTGGCTCAGGGGTTCTGGGCGGCTCATAGGGAGCCGCGTAGCCCGCGATCAGCCCGAGGCGCTTGGCGCGGGTGTTCAGCCCGTGACGACAGAGCACCTTCCACACCCCGTTCGGCGAGACGATGATCCCGCCCCACTTCTCGCGGGCGAGCTCCGAGGCGACACGTCTGGGGCCGAGGCCGGGGTGAGCGATCGAGAACGACACGATTCGCTCCTCAATCATCTTCGGTAGCGCATTCGGCATCTGCGGCCGGCGGCGCTCCCGGGGCCTGAGCATCTCCAAGCCGTGGCGGTCGACCTGGCGCTTCCAGGCATAGTAGGTGGAGCGGTGCACCCCGAACGTCCGGCATGCCGCCGAGACGTTCGTGCGTGCTGCCTCCGCGAAAAGCTGTTGGCGGTAGCCGAACAGCACGTCATCCTTGGTCATCAGGCTCAACCTCTCTCTTCACTTGGCGGTGAAGGAGGCAGCCTGAGCCGAGGCACGGACGGGTTCCCCGGCCGGGGAACCCGTCCAAACCTCAAAGACCTATCGAGCCCCCAACTGTCGGGAGCACCCGGAGACAGCCCATCCTAACCGCCGCCTGCAACACACACGCGCGACGACTACCGGACCCGCGCCCCAGGGGGTGTCTGACGGTCGCGCGCGGCTATCGCCGTTCCGGCCCGCCCTCCGGGCGAGCCTCCACGACGACAGCCGCATCACCCACACAAACCCGGCCATCACCACAGACCCTTAGAGTCTCACGCACACCGCGTTGCGACGACCGGTTGAGCTCAGGCCATCATCGAAGGCTCGAACGCCGCGCGACCCCACCCATCCTGGCGGTAGGAGCCATAGAACACGCCCAGATCCATCTCCTCCACCGACGCCAACACAAACCACGCCAAATGCCCCTCCGGCAGCCAATCCCGCGGGTCCGGCGGCATCAAGAACACCTGCTCACGATCACACGCCAAGAAGTTCATAGCCATGCCCCGAAGTCTCTTCATCCATCCGGACGGACCGGTAGCTTGCGCGACACCCACCGTCCAAAGGAGGCGCCACAGGCGTTGCGACGCACGCTCCTGCTTTCGCTTCCGCACGCGCGCTGGCGAGATGTGGCAGGCTTGCGGGCCGGAGTGATAGCAGCGATGCGCTGGCGATCCCCCACCGTGAGGAGGAGTCCCGGAGTGCCCCCAAAGATTCCGCTCCCCAGTGACGACGAGCTCGACCCGGAGCGCCGGGAGATGCTCGCCAACCTTCCGCCGCTGAACGTCTTTCGCATGGTCGCCGGTGCGCCCCGCGCCGTGCGACCGTTCTTGCAGCTCGGGGGTGCGGTGCTCTCCGGGGCGCTGGACGCGCGGCGCCGGGAGATCGCCGTGCTGAGGGTCGCGCACGCGACCGAGGCTCCGTATGAGTGGGCACAGCACGAGCAGCTCGCGCGCAACGTCGGGGTGAGCGACGCTGAGATCGAGGCGGTCGCCAGCGAGGAGCCCGTCGCGAGCCTCGACGAGGAGTGCAACCTGATCTGCAGGGTGGCCGACGAGGTCAGCCGGGACGTGCGCCTCTCCGATCAGGCGCTGGGGCAGATCGTCGATCGTTATGGGCCGCGCGAGGCGGCCGAGCTGATTCTGCTGGTGAGCTACTACAACATGGTCAGCCGCTTCCTGGAGTCCACACGGGTGCAGGTCGAGGCGGAGCAGCTGCTGACGGGGCGCACGCCCAGCTCGATCCTGCGCCGGCCTGGCGAGGAGGAGGGAGCGGGATGGCGATGAGGCTCGAGGAGAAGGTCGGCATCGTGGTCGGCGCTGGCCAGTCACCTGGCGAGACGGTCGGAACGGGCCGAGCCGCGGCGATTCTGTTCGCACGCGAGGGCGCAAGCATGCTGCTCGTCGATCGCGATCTCGACTCGGCGCGCGAGACGGCTGAGATCATCGCGGGCGAGGGCGGCGTCGCGCAGTGTGTGGCGGGAGACTGGACGAGCGCGGCCGACTGCAAGGCGTTCGCCGCGGCCTGTGTGGACGCTTGGGGTCGAATCGACTTCCTGCAGAACAACGTCGGGATCGGCAACGACGACGCCGGTCCGCTCGAGCTCGCCGAGGATGCCTTCGAGCGGATCATCGCGGTCAACCTCAAGGGCTGTCTGCTCTCCTGCCAGGCGGTGGTGCCGGTGATGCGAGAGCAGGGCTCGGGCTCAATCGTGAACATCTCCTCGGTCGCGGCGGTCGCGGCGGCATCCCCACTCACGGCCTACAAGATCTCCAAGGCGGGCATCAACGCGCTCAGCCATTCGCTGGCGATCGACAACGCCACGCATGGCATCCGCGTGAACACGATCATGCCCGGACTGCTGGATACGCCGATGGCGATCGACGCGTGGGCAGCGAAGCTGAACATCCCGCGTGAGGAGATTCGCGCAATGCGCGACACGATGGTGCCGCTGCGCGCGAAGATGGGCAGTGCTTGGGATGTTGCCTATGCCAGCCTCTTCCTGCACTCCGGCGAGGCGGAATTCATAACCGGCGTCGTGCTCCCGGTCGACGGAGGACAGCTCACCCGCATCGGCGGCTAAACGAAAGTGACACTCAAAGTACGAGGCTCCTCGTGCAACTGGATACCGGCACTCCACGCTCCCACTGCTCCTCCTGCGGGCAAGCAGCAGTCCTCAGAGGATCGCCACAGACGGCCACATCGGACGAGGAGCACCTCTGTCAGGTTCGCCACGCTCTTTCCCGTTTGCCCGGAAGCAAGCGTGTAGCTGTGCTGAAGGACCGAGGGCCCCGGCTCGATTGTCGGGCGGTTCTAGAATCGCCGTCAGAGGAGCGCAAAACGCCGATACGCTGGATCGAATGGTACGCGTCTGCCTCGATCAGAACCACTGGGTCTCGCTGACCAAGGCTCGCGTCGGGCGAGAAGACGGCGCGGAATTCACTGACGTCCTGACACTTCTGTGCGAGGCGGGCGAGCGTGGCTGGGTGTCCGTTCCGCTGTCGATCGAGCCGCCGTGGAGCTTCAGCACCGGCGCGACTACAAGTCGCGCTGGGAGCTCGCTGAGACGATGGTCGAGTTGTCTCGGTGGCACACCGTCCGCGCGCAGAAAGACATCGTCGCCGCCGAGATTGACCAGGCGCTCCACGACATATTCGGCCGGCCGGCGTTCCCACGGAAGGTGCAGCCGTTCGGGGTCGGCGCGAACCACATGTATGGCAGGCAGTTGACCAACCGGCCCCTGCCGCCCGAGCTGGCGATTCCGGATGAGCTTCGTCTCGAAATCCAGCAGCTCAAGCACGATGTTCTTCAGATGGCCGCGCTCGTCGGAGCGCCGCCAGAGTTTGAAGCGCCGGGGTATGAGCCCAGCGCTGACCGGCCAGTCGCCGTCGAGTTCGCCGCCGAGCAGGAGCGGCTCAGAAGCATCCGGCGTCCGCGCGGCTTCCACCGGGGCGAGCTGGGTCTCAGGGCCGCCAGCGTGGACGCTTACGACGAATACCAGGAGCCGATCAGCAAGGCGCTTGAACTTGCTGGACTGCACTGGGGCCATGTCTACCAGCTTGAGCGCGAGGGCATGGAAGCGCTGCTCGAAGCGATCCCGATCGTCTTGGTCAACCGCGAGCTTCGCCGGCTGCGCCACGAGGCGTCGCAGCAGCCGTGGGATCAGGGTGACCTCGCGGACATAGCGTCCCTCTCGACCGCGATTGTCTATTGCGACGTGGTGGTGACGGAGCGTCTGTGGACCGATATCGTTGGCCGCACTAGGTTGCAACAGCGATTCGGCACCGTCGTTCTACGAGACCTGAAAGAGCTCGTCCCTCATCTGATCGGCGCCGCGCAGGCGGCATAGCTACCCCCTCGCAGCGACGATCAGGACCCGGCGTGTGGCGCCTGACCACGTGACCTCTGCCACCATGAATCGCGTGCGGGGAATCAAGGCGCTCGTCGTGCTCGCCACCGTGGTGGTCCTACCGGGCGGAGCGACCGTTGCACGCACCGCCGCGGAAACGCCGGGACAGCCGGCAGGCGTGCGCGCCGGGATCGCTCTGAAGGCAGCCGAATCGACGCTGCGGCTGATAAAGTCCGCGCGAAGCTGGACTCGTCTGGCGAGTGTCCCTGCCCGTGAGCGGCGGCTGATCGGCGCGACTGCGACGGAAATCGACATTAGTCGCGAAGAACGCGCGAAGCTCCAGTCGCGCACGACGATTTGGGTCACCAAGGCGACACCGCGAACGATCCTGACCTACGTCCGCTCTCAGCTGCCCCGGGACGCGACAGCGCAGGGGGAATCAAGCTCCGGCACCTCGTCTGCGCCGCCCGGCCCGATCGGGCCGCACACGAGCACGGAAATCGAACGCCACTACAAACCCGACCTCTGGAGGGAGGAATTCACGGTCCCTCCGGTCGACGACGTGCTACGTCGCCAGGCCCTCACGGTGCACATCGCGCTGGCGACGCACGGCCGATTCGTGATCCGCTTGGAAGGCGCCGCCGTTTGGGAGGGAGTCCGGCCCAGCTACTCGCTCCTCGGCACAGAAGTTCATGTGCTCACGATCACAAACACGTTTCCGAGTTCCCGCCACGTCGGCCCAAGCCCCACGGTCGTCTCCAATCCCTCGCTCGTGCAAGAACTCGTCGCACTCGTCAACGCGATACCGATCTTTGAAGACAAAGGCGCAGAGTTCAGCTGCCCATCGGAGAAGCCAGGAGAAACCTCGGGAACCTTCGCAGTAGCGTTCGGTGAACAACCGGGCGCGCCTGCACTTGCGAGGCTCGAAGGCCGACCTTACGCATGCGGCGACAGCTTCCTACCCATCATCTCCGTGCCAGGAGATCCTTCGCTCGAACTGAGCGTAGAACCGCCTCTCGTGAGCATGATCGACAGGATCACCGGACTGCACCTGCCAAAAGGGTAAAGAGCCGCCTACGGGAGCGGCGCCGCATGGATCGTGCTGTTCGCGCACGCACATCTGCCTGACCATCGAGGGAGCGCACCGTCGCGCGCACCTCACGCTCATCACGCAGCAACGCCGCGATCAACTGCGTGCCCAGATATCCGGACCCGCCTGTCACCAACACCTTGGAGCTCATCCGAGCATCACCTCCTCCAGTCGTGGGAGCACTTTCTGTACGTGCAAGTTCGCCTCGGCTTCCGCGCCCGTATCCGCACGGCTGCGGGCGTCCCAGAGCGACGCCTTCGCTCGCAGATAGTCCAGGTGGATGTGCAGCGTCTCGATCTCGGCCTCGACCCGCTCGGCGTGCTGGAGCAGCAGATCGCGCTGCTCACCCGCCTTGGCGTGCCCAAGCTCGCGGTTGGCCTGGTAGGTGCGCATCTTCTCGATTCCGACGCCCATCGCGCGCAGGCATGCGAGCACCTGCAACGTGTCGAGGTCCTCCTCGCGATAGCGGCGGTGTCTGCTGCTCGGGTCGCGGTCGATCGGACCGATCAGCCCGACCTCCTCGTAATAGCGCAGCGTCGGCCCGCTCAGCCCGCTGCGCCGCGAGACATCTTGGATGGTGAGAGTGGTCATGCGAGCATCAAAACACACCTCAAGCGCTTGAAGTCAAGGGCACGGATGAAGTTTCGACCAGGGACGGCGACGCTCCCGGTCGCGCAGACCTTTCCGCTCGCACAGGTGGCCGAGGCGCACCGGGTGACTGAAGGCGGTCACGTGGGCGGGAAGCCCGTGCTGCTGGTCGACTGAGCGCTACACGGGGACGGGTTCACCGCTGCGTCGTAGCGGTGAGAAATGTGATCGCCGCCTGCGCGAGCTTGTCGGGAAGACTCCGCCCGGGCAGCACGTATGGAAGGCGCCGCGTTCAGTGCGGTGCGGGCTGAGTTCGTCAGCCTTTATCGTGGATTGTGATGGCGTAGCCGTCTGGGTCTTGGAGCGTGAACGTCCGGCCGAAGGGACTATCGAATGGCTCGGTCAGGATCGTCACGCCGTGCTGGGCGAGTTGGTCATGAAGAGCTTGGGCGTCGTCGGCCCGCAGCCATAGCGCCACGCCGAGGCCGGACTGTCCACGGTCGAGATCGGTTCCGGGCAGCGGGTCTCTGACCGCAAACGGGATTGGCTGGGTGGCGAACACGACGGCGTGCGGGGGTCCGGGTGCGCGCGTGAGCCCCAGCTCACGTTCGTAGAACTCGGCGGCACGCTCGATGTCGCGGACCTGGAGGGCAATGAAATCGGGGCCTGCAACGGTAGACACAGGGAGGTCCTTCCTTTAGGGTTGTCAAGGTCTTGACGTTACAATACTATGTCAAGATCTTGACATGCCTCAAGTCGATCTCGATCAATCCGTGGGCTACGCCCTCAAGCGCGCCCAACACGCCCTGCACTCAACGATGGACGGAGAGCTGCGCGACTACGGACTCAGCGTGTCGCAATACGCCTGCCTTGAGATCCTCGCCTCGCGTTCGAGCATCTCAAACGCAGACCTGGCACGCGACGCGTTCGTCAGCCGACAAGCGATGCACCAACTCCTCACCGGCCTACAAGCGACCGGACTCGTGAGCGCCGTCGGGGAAGGCCGCAGCCAACGCTACGCCCTCACGGCCGAGGGACGCACCCGCCTACGCACGGCATCCTCGACCGTCGCCGCAATCGAGCAACGCATGATCACGACGCTGAGTCGCACCGAGCGCGAGCAGCTACACCGCCAACTAAACATCTGCACGACCGCGCTCGACCCGCCCAACCAACCAACGTACTGGGTGAGCACGATCAGCCGAGACCACGTGCAGCTGAGCGTAGAGGGCGGATTCACCCAGACAGGCCATGGCAAGGCTTCCGGACTCAAGCGGCTGAAGGCTGATGACTGGCTGGTCTACTACTCACCGAAGACGAGCCTGCAAGACGGCGAGCCACTGCAGGCCTTCACGGCAATAGGTCGGGTCCTCGACGAAGAGCTCTACCAGGTGGAACAGGCGCCGGGGTTCACACCGTGGCGCCGCAACATCGAGTTCGTCAGGGGCATCGAGGCACCGATCAGACCACTGATCGACCAGCTCAGCTTCATCAAGGACAAGCGCCGCTGGGGGTACATGTTCCGGACCGGCCTATTCAAGATCCCACAAGAAGACTTCGCGGTGATCTCACAAGCGATGGCAGTCCAGAACCCGAGTAGCCGCCGTGCCGCAAGACGGCCATGATCCTGCCAGCAGGCAACCCGGGTGGCCGAGGAGTAGGACTTACTTCCCGGATGGACCTCAGATCCGTCAAGAGCGGGGTTTGCCGCGACATTTGCCACGGCTGGCCCGCCCCCGTTCTCGTGGACACGGGTTGACTTGATGGAGTTTATGTGATCTGCCGGATATTCCTCGCGGAGCCGTAGGCGGAGCGAGGAATATCCGGGCGCGCCGCGCGCCGGGGGTCCCCGGTGTGGCTGGCGGTGAGGGCTGCTCATGCGATGGCTGGGGTGCTGAGCGGCGGGGTGTCGGGCGTTGTCGTGAATGGCTGGTTTTGGTGCTGGTGCTCGTATTCGGCGGGTGAGAGGTAGCCGAGGGTGGAGTGCCTGCGGCGGGGGTTGTACCAGCCTTCGATGTACTCGAAGACGGCGGTCCGTGTCTCAGCGCGGGTCGGCCATGAGTGGCGGTAGATGAGCTCCTTCTTCAGTGAGGCGTGGAAGCTCTCGCTGACCGCGTTGTCGAAGCAGTCGCCCTTGGACCCGGTCGACGGGGTGATGCCGGCCTGCTTGCAGCGGCCGGTGAAGAGGACAGCCGTGTATTGGCTGCCCTGGTCGGAATGGTGGATCACCCCGGGGTCGGGTTTGCGCCGGGAGATCGCCATCTGCAGCGCGCCTGTGACGAGCTCCGCGCGGAGGTGGTCGGTCATCGCCCACCCCACGATCCGCCGGGAGAAGAGGTCTTGGACGTGCGCGAGATAGAGCCAGCCCTCCCATGTGCGGATGTAGGTGATGTCCGCCGACCACATGCGGTTCGGTGCCGTCGGGTTGAAGTCGCGCTCCAGGAGATCCGGTGCGACCCTGACGCCCTCCACGCGGATCGTGGTGCGCCGCCGCCGGCGCCCTGGCAGCCCCGAGAGCCCGTTGCTGGCCATCAGCCGCTCCACGCGCTTGTGGTTGACCTCGACACCATGGGCGAGCCGCAGATCGGCGTGCACACGCCGCGCGCCGTAGGTCCCTTTCGAGGCGGTGTGGATCTCGCGGATCTTCTCTGTCAGCCACGCGTCAGCGAGGTCACGGTCGCTTGGTGCGCGGCGCTCCCAGGCGTAGAAACCCGCCCGGGAGACACCAAGCACCCGGCACATCACCTTGATCGAGTGATGTGCCTTCTCCGCTGCGATGAACCGGAATGCTGCTACCGGCTCGGCTCGCTCTCCCTGGCGAAGAAGGCCGCCGCTTTTTTTAGGATTTCCCGCTCTTCGCGGAGAATCCGGTTCTCCCGCCGGAGTTTTCGCAGCTCCTCGCGGTCCTCCGTCGTCAGGCCTGGTGCGCGCCCAACGTCGATGTCGGCTCGCTTGACCCAGGTATGCAGCGATTGGCCGCTGACCCCGAGATCCTTCGCGATCTCGTTGACCGGCCGGCCGCTGCTACGGACCAGCTCGACCGCCTCACGACGGAACTCCTCGGGGTACGGGGGACGAGTACGTGGCATGGACACCACATCCTTCCTGCCGGGTCCGACAGACCCAAGCGCTCAGGTGTCCACGAAAGCGGGGGCACTCCAAGC
>CAVUSE010000003.1:0-472607 GCA_963744135.1 uncultured Solirubrobacterales bacterium
CCAAGCGCCTTCGCCGAGAGGGGTGCTCACCGGATCGGCACTTTCACGATGCGGTTGTACTGTTCGAATTCGGAGACGCGGTCGATCACTTCGATGTCCCACGTCCCACCGGGGCTGAGCACGGCCGAGTTCAGGATGTAGTGCCCGGGTCCGGCCACCGTCGCCTTCAGCGGCAGCGGCCCGATCCCCTTCGACGGCAGCTTGGCCTTCGCCGTGAGTTCCTTCGTCTGCGTGAACTGAGCGCCGGTCTTCGCATCGATCAGGTAGAGGTGGATCGTGTTCAGCCCGACCTTCGCCGGTTCGACGGTCATCTCGAGCTCGGCCGGGCCGATCGTCGTGTTCGTCGAGAACGGCCCGGTCGCGGCGTCGATCGGCGGCGCATAGCTGATCAGCGCGGCGGTGATGCCGAACACGCACAGCATCAGCGCGAACTCGCCGCGCATCGTGCGCCTGGCGAGCGCGCCGATCCCGCCCGGGGAGCGCCCGTCGCCGACCAAGCGCTCGCAGGGCGGGGATGACGCGTTCGCGGTTGACCCAGCCGAGCCGATCAGCATCGACAGCAGCGCGATCTTGACGATGATCAGCGCGCCGTAGGTCGTGTGAAACAGGCCGTGGAAGCTGCGCACGTCGATGTACGCCTGAATCACGCCGGTGACGGCGATCACGACGACCGCGCTGAGCGCGATCGGCGAGAAGCGCGCGAGCGTCGCGAGCAGCAGCCGACTGCGCTCGGGACCCTCCAGCCGACGCGTCGCGCCGGGCAGCGCGAGCAGCAGGCAGGCGATCCCGCCGACCCAGACGCTCGCCGGCCAGCACGTGCAGCACGTCGGAAGGGAAGAACACTCCGACTCGGGCTCTCGATGCTCGCGTGGCCGGCCAGAGCCGGGGTGATCGTGAGATAGAGCGCGCCGAGCGCGAGCAGCGCGAGGATCGCCGCGGGCGGCTGTCGCGTCAGCGTCTGGGCCTCGCCGTCCGCGCGCACCGGCTCGGGCACCGGGATCGCGCTTCTGCCGATCGCCCGGCTCGCCAGGAGCAGCCCGCCGAGCAGGACCCAGTCGATCGCGCGAAAGCCCCAGACCTTGCCGAAGCGGCTGTCGAGCGTGTTTTCGATGATCGAGCCTTTCAGCGAGCTCCACAGCGACACGCCGGCTGCGCTGGCGCCCTGCAAGAGGACGCCGAGCACGCTGACGATCACGCCGAGGACGACCGTGATCGCGAACAGCGGCCGAGCCGCTTCGCGAACGTGCGCGATGCCGCCGACCAGCGCTGCTCGCCGCCGGCGACGGAGCTGAAGCCGGGTATCCACGCGAAGAACAGGAAGACCAGACCGCCGACCATCAGCGCCAGCGTCAGGTAGTTCAGCGCTCGCACGACTCCAAAAGCGACCCTCGTGACCTCGCCGACTCGTTCTTGCCGATCAATCCGGCGACGGTGAACTTCGGCGCGGCGCCGGCGTGGCCGATGCTGAAGACGAGGCCGCCGTAGACGATGTGCGTGTCGGCGGAGATCACGCGATAGGTGCCCGTGTAGGTGCCGTCGGGCAGGTGCGGCTTCAGCCCGACGCCCATCCAATGCTCGTTGCCGTCGGGGTGCGAGACGTCGAGATTGTCGACCTCGCTGCCCTGGGCGTTGTAGACGCGCACCGCGCCGAGCGTCCCGCCGACGTCCTGGTTGAACTTGAAGATGACCTCCTGGGGCTGGACCGCCACGGTCGAGCCCGACAGCGGTGAGGTGCCGAGCAGCTGGGCGTGCGCGAAAGCGCCCGGAGCGCTGGCAAGAGCCACGAGCAGGATGAGCGCCAGCAACGAGCCCCAGGCGCTGGGGAAACTTGGAGGCGCTCGGATGGGCCCGCGGTTCACAGCAGCGCGCTTGACTGCCGGCTGCGCTTTCAGCAGCGCAGCCCGCGAGACCGGTCCCGAGCGCAGACGGCGTCATGCGACAGAACACGTTCGCTCCTCGGTGGGAGGGATGGACACGGCGCAGGAACGCTTCGCGCGGCGGCGTGGCCGTGCGCGCTGCGAACCGCGAGGGCGAGCGGGCCGACGCCCGGAAGAGGCGGTCGGGAAGCTAGCTCGCCGCGAGCGGCGGCGGCGGTCGCACCGCGAGCGAGCGGCCGATCAGCTCGCCGCCCCGCACCGCGACAACCACCGCGCGCCCGAACGAGGGCACGTTGTGGCTTGCCCGAGGCAGCCGACGTCGCCGGCGCGGGTGCAGCGCCAGCAAGGCCCGCTCGCCCGGATACCGCTTCGCGAGCAGGGGCACCGCGACAGCGAGGATCGGCAGCAGGCAGAGCAGCGTGTGCAGCACGACCGGCGAAACGCTACTCCCTCGAGCTCGCGCTGTAAGCCGCTTGCCGACGCCGAGCGATGCTCAGAAGCAGCGGCGCCTCCAACCCGCGAAGTCCTTAGACTCGGCCGGTGCCGAGCGCTGCGCGAATCCGCTGGCTCGACGAGCCCGAAGAGAAGGACTACCTGGCCGCCGACAGCTTTCTCAGCATGGTGCTTCCGCCCTCCTCGCTGTCGGACACGATCGCCGGCCTGCGCAGCGCCCCTCTCGGCCACTGGGCAGCCAAGGATCTGCTGCGCGCGGCGGGACTGCCGCCGCTGAAGCCAAAGCAGAGCGCCGAGGTCGCGGAGAAGCTCGACAAGATCAGGAACGGCATCCCCATTTCACCGGTCCTCCTGGTCGGGGGGATCAGGGACTACTTGGTCATCGGCGACGGGTATCACCGCGCATCGGCCGCCTACCGGGTCGACGAGGACGCGCAGGTCCCGGCAGGTTGCTCTGGTCTAGCTGAGCGCCCCGCCGAGCACCACGGCACCGGCGAGCTCGAGCGCGAGCGTGACGCCCCGGCGGACATCTTGCGCGCGACGCATGGTGGGTGGAGCGTTTCGAGGATACGACCCTCGAGTGGCGGCGTCTGGTCGCCGAGGGGCTCGGCACGTTCCTGCTGGTGCTCGCCGGAGCCGGCGCGGCGGTCGTTGGCGCTGCCACCCACGTCGCCATCGGCCGGGTGGCCGCGGTCAGCGCTCCCGGCCTCACCGTACTCGCGGTCATCCTGTTCATGGGAGCGGTGTCCGGCGCGCACCTCAACCCGGTTGTCAGCATCGCATTCGCGTTGCGGGGAGACTTCCCGTGGCGCCGCGTTCCCGGCTACGTGCTCGCCCAGCTGATCGGCGGCACACTCGCCGTCCTGTTCCTGCTCGCCGTGTTCGGGCGTGTCGGGTCGCTTGGAGCCACCGTGCCCGGCGCAGGCATCAGCGACACGCAGGCAGTAGTGATCGAGTTCGTGCTGACGGCCGGCCTCGTCTCCACCATCCTCGGGACCGCCTCTCGAGCCCAGAACCTGGGGCCGATCTCAGCCTTCGGCGTTGCCGCCTACGTGATCCTCGCCGGGCTGTGGTCGAGCCCCGTCTCGGGCGCCTCGATGAACCCCGCCCGCTCGTTCGCGCCCGACCTGGTCCTGGGTGACTACTCGCACTTCTGGGTCTACGTCGTTGGACCGCTCGCCGGTGGGATCCTCGCCGTCGCCCTTGCCCACATCTTGAGAGGGCCAGGAGGACGCGATCCGCTGGCGTCACGAGCCGCCGAGGGAGCGCAGAGCCCCGAAGATCCATGACCAGCAGCTACTGCGACTACGCGCAATAGAAAAACCCCGCCGGAGCGGGGCTTTTCCTTAGCGGGTCGATAAGCCGGATTCTGTCGTTGAGCAGCCATCCATCTGTGCGGCCTACCTGGACCTCGGCGGGCTACCTGCAAGCGGTCCCGTTTGGCCTTGCATCGGGTGGGGTTTGCCCAGCCGCCGCGTCACCGCGACGCTGGTGCGCTCTTACCGCACCATTTCACCCTTGCCGGCCCGCCGTTCACGTGGGACGGCGGACGTAGGCGGTTTGTTTCTGTGGCACTTTCCCGCGGGTTTCCCCGGGTCGATATCTCGACCACCCTGCCCTGTGATGTCCGGACTTTCCTCGAAGGCTCACGCCTCCGCGGCTGCCTGACCTGCACCGTCAAGGTAGCGCGAATCGCCGCCACCTGTGAAGACCCTGCCGGCGTCGCTGGCTAGTCGACGCGGCGCGCTCGGCCCGGTCACGCGTGGTCAGACGCTTCTGAGCAAGCCCGACGACGCGACCGAGCACCTTGACCTCCTTGCTGCGAATCGGCTCCATCGTCTCGTTCTCGGGCTGCAGGCGAACGTGGTCGGACTCGCTGAAGAAGCGCTTGACGGTCGCCTCCTCGCCGAGCAGCGCGACGACGACGTCGCCGTCCTGGGCCGTGTCCTGCGGGTGCACGACGACGAAGTCGCCCTCGAGGATGCCCGGCGTCCTTCATCGAGTCGCCGCGGATCCGCAGCAGGTACTCGCCCTCGCCCACCTCCCGCGATCTCGGGCACGGAGACGTAGTCCTCGATGTTCTCCTCCGCGAGCATCGGCTGGCCGGCTGCGACGGAGCCGAGCAGCGGCAGGCCCTTCGGGCGCACGATCCCGCGCACGCTGTCGACCGCGCTGCCCACGGCGCGATCGAGCAGCTCGATCGCCCGCGGCTTGGACGGGTCGCGGCGCAGCAGACCGATCTTCTCGAGGTTGGCCAGATGCGCGTGCACGGTCGAGGACGACGCCAGGCCGACGGCTTTGCCGATGTCGCGCACCGTCGGCGGGTAGCCGTACTTGGCGGAGTACTTGCGGATGAAGTCGAAGATCTCCTGCTGGCGCTTGGTCAGATCCATGTCTGCTCGACTCCCTGTTCGGGTGGACGGTGGCCTGGAACGAACACGTGTTCGCACTGTAGCGCCGACCGTGGACGGATGCAAGGCACGGCACCGACGCTGCGCGCGACGAGGCCTCGCCGGCGCCGCGTCAGCGGCCGGCCGCGGATATACTCGCCCGCTCTGCGCCCGTGGCGGAATTGGTAGACGCGCAAGGTTGAGGGCCTTGTGGGGAGTATTTCCCCGTGGTGGTTCGAGTCCACTCGGGCGCATGAAGCACCCCTCTGCGGTCTTATCCGACCGCTCGCCTATCTCGTGACGGGATGAGGCGCGGGGCCACCGACAGCCGCTTCTCGTCCGCCGCGGTCGTCTGCTCGGCTGTTGACCGGCCGCTCGCTCGGGTTCGCAAAGCGGTAGCCAGAGGCGTAGGTGATACTTGCCCGCGTGGCATCCGAGGAGTCCACGACCCCCGACCTGGTGAGGCTTGCGCGACAGGGGTACGAGGCCATGAGTCGCGGCGACCTTGACGCGGTGATGAGCTTGTTTGCCGCGGACGCGGTGTATGACGCGTCCGCCGCTGGGTTGGGGACCTTCGAGGGCGCGGAGGCGGTCAGGGGCTTTGTCGAGGACTGGCGTCGGAGCTGGGAGGACTATCTGTACGAGGAGGAGGAGCTCCTCGATCTCGGGCACGGCGTCGTGCTCAGCGTCGTTCGGGAGAGCGGCCGCTTGGTCGGCGGCAAAGGTCGCGTCGACCAGCGGGCGGCGCACCTCATCACATGGACGAACGGCAAGATCGAGCGGTTCAAGCACTACCCCGATCCCGACGAGGCCCGTGCTGCCGCCGAACGCCTCGCGCAGGAGCGGGGGTAGGCAATGTCGCGGGAGAACGTCGACCTCCACGAACGGGGCGTCGAGGCCCTGAACGCTCGCGTGCTCTCGGACGAGCTGGCTGCGGAAACGCTCGCACCTGACTTCCGCATCGAAAACGCCGCGACGGCGGTCACCGACAAGACTTACTACGGCGCAGAGGGCGTTCGCGAATGGGTCCGAGACATCTTCGAGGGGTTGGACGAGCACGCCCGCTATGAGACCGAAGAGATCCTTGCCGACGGCGAGGACTTCGTGGTGGCCAGGGTCCGGCTTGTCGGCCACGGCGCTCGCTCGGGAGCCCCCGTCAAGCTCCGCTGGGTGTCGGTCACCTGGTATCAGGACGGCAAGGCGACCCGGTCGGTGGGCTACCGGCGTCGACTCGAAGCCCTCAAAGCTGTGGGGTTGGAGAAGTAGCAGACAGGTGCCGGTGTGTGGTGTGAGGCCGCGGGAGCCGGACACTGACACAAGTGCTTAGTCACGGATGCAAGCGTGTCGCTGAAGACTGCTCGCGCTCCTGCAGCGGACGAGGTGCACTCATCCGAGCATCAGTGCCTCAGACCGCTCGTTTGCCATGGGCAAAGCGGGCGTCTCGCACATCGCTGAGCCGACGCCTGTGTGTCGTCCATCTCAGCCGTCTTGGCGGTCCTCACCGACACGCTCGCATCCATGACGAAGCACTCGTGTCGGGCGTTGCCGACGTCGCCCTCTCACGGGACACCTGCTCCTGACCGTTACTCCGCCAGTCCAACGGCTTTGAGGGCCTCTGCCTGCGTTCCGAAAAATGCCACGCGAACGATGGATTCATTTCGCAAGGTGAAGACGCCCGCCAGTCGCTGCTCGAACGTCGCGCCGCTGCCCCTGCCTCGACCAACGAAACGGACGTGGGTAATGACCTGGTCACCGTGATCGAAGATCTCATCAACGAGGACTCGGAAGTCCTCAAAGCTTCCGGAGAACTCCCCCGACGCTAGGAAGCCTTCGTGGCCATGGTGCACACTCGCGTCGGGCTGCTCAGGGAGGTCGTGCCATTCGATCTCGGGATCGAGGAACGTCGTCGCGGCCTCCGGTCCATCGCGGTTGAACACCTCGATAGCACGACGCACGATCTCCACGGTCTCCTGCGACATCGCCTACGCCCGTTTCTCCGCGAGCCGTTCGGCGGCTGCGCGGCCCTCGTCGACGTGGTACGTCGTGACGCGAGCGATCGAGCCTCGCGCCCAGAGGACGACCCACCCCTCGCGTTGTCGGATGTGACCGGCGCTGCCGACCGGACGCCCGTCCTGGATCACCACGGCGAACACAACGCCATTGCCGAGGTGGCTCACCTCCTCAAGCTCGACGTGCAATTCCTCGAGGGCGTCGAACCACTCCTCAACGAATCTATTGATCGCCGCGCGGCCCTCATACAAAAACCCTCCCACCGCCTGCCCGTCAATGGTCGCGTCCTCAGCGAAGGCGTTCGTGAACGCGTCGAGATCACGGCGATTCGCAGCCTCAGCCTGCTTGCGCACAAGCCCAACGAGGTCGGGGGTCGTGGACTCCTTGGACATCGCCTACTCCTCAAGTCCCGCTGCTTTGAGAGCCTCGGCGCGGTCGGTGAAGTCCTCCACCGACGCGATCTTCCCGTCGCGGAACCTGTAGACCTCGAAGATGCCGCCTGCAACCTCGACACCGCTTGCCTTCGCGTGGCCGGTGAACCTCAACAGGGCGATCACGACATCGCCGTACTCCCGGATGCTCTCCGCGTGGGTGGTGTAGTCGTCGGCCCACGCGTCATGCCACTCCTCCATCCACGCACGCATTGCGCCGAGTCCCCGGCGCTCCTGGCTGTCGGGAAAGCTCGGGACCGGGCGGTACACGATGTCAGGCGAGTAGAAGCTCATCCACGCGTCAACATCACGGCGGTTGAACGCATCGTTCGCACGACGAACAATTTCCGCCAGGTCGGGGGTCGTCGACTCCTCAGCCATCAGCCGGCTCCTCCGCGAGGCGTTCGGCGGCAGCACGGGCCTCGTCGAGTTCGGACTCTGGGTAGATGATCATGCGAACGACGCGGCCGTCCTCGGTGATCAAGACGTTGGGCTCCCGCTGGGTGAGGTAACCGGCCGTACCCTTAGGGCGCGCGGTCTGCAGAACCCTCACGAACGCGACGCCGTTGCCGGCGTCGACGATCTCCTCGGCCGTATAGGCGACCTCGTCATAGCCTGCGAGCCAATCTTTCTGGAAAGCGCGAAGAGCGTCTCGTCCCTGGACGACGACTCCGATAGTCCGCGTCATGTCCACCACCGCGTCGTGCGTGAGAAACCGCAGGGCCTCATCGAGATCCCCGGTGCTGATCGCCTCGAAGCCGCGACGCATCAGCCCTACCAGGTCGGGGGTCGTGGACTCGTCGGACATCGCTCGCTGAGTATCCCGGACCACTGCTTTCGTAGCTAGGCGAGCGTGTGGCGGACATGGCCCCGCGCTAGCGCTCCGGACGACAGGGGAGCGGCGAGGCTCAAGGCGTGATCACGACTGCTTTGTCGAGCGAGCGTCTGGCCACCCTGGGTCGACGCGCTTGGATCTCGACCGAGGCGGTCGTCTGCTCGCGGGTTGCTCGGACGCTCGCTCGGCCCGGAACGCGGCACCCCGGCTGCTACCGGTCTACGGGCCTATCCCGCTCTAGCTAACCCGACTCCGCTCTCTACTGCGCCGCGTGGCGGCTGCGCGATACTCCAACGTGGATGCCCCGAGACAAAGTGGACGTTGCCAGGGGAGCGAACGATGCCTACAATCGCCGTGACGTGGATGGGTTGTTCGCCGAGTTCGCGACCCCCGACTTCGAGTACTACCCGGGAATCGCCAGGGCTCTCGATGGCGGCACCGGTTACCGCGGACGCGAGGGCGTCGACCGGTTCGCCGCCGACACCAGCGAAAACTGGGAGGAGCTCCAGACCGTCGCTGAAGAATTTCGCGATCTCGGCGATCGGGTGCTTGTGCTGGGCAGGATGAAGGGACGCGGCAAGGGCAGCGGCGTACCGATCGATCAGCCGTTCGCGAACATCCTCGACTTTCGGGGTGACCGGATCTGGCGTTCCCGGGTGTACCTCGATCGTGCCGAAGGGTTCCGAATTGCGGGGCTCTCCGAGTAGACGCCGGCCACGCGAGCGTTGAAGGCGCTGCCAACCCTGGGCGTTGTCGAGTCTAGTTGTCGACCCGGAGCTGCGGATCGCCCCGTGCCGACTACTAGGAGGGCCTAGCGAAACGACTAGCGAAACTCGCCATGTCTCCTCCTCCAGGCCGACGGCTTTGAGGGCCTCTCGCTGCGTTCCGAACCATTCCACGCGAACGATTGATCCATTTCGCAAGGTCCAGACGCATGCCCCTCGCTGCTCGAACGTCGCGCCGCTGCCCCCGCCTCGACCAAAGGTCCGGTTGTAGGTAATGACCTGGTCACCGTGGTCGAAGATCTCATCGACGAGGACTCGAAAGTCCTCAAAGCCTCCAGCGAACTGCTCCACGGCCGCTAGGAAGCCTTCGCGGCCGTGGTGCACACCCGCATCCGGCTGCTCAGGCATGTCGTGCCATTCGATCTCCGAATCCATGAACGCTGTCGCGGCCTCCGGTCCATCGCGGTTGAACACCTCGATAGCGCGACGCACCGCCTCCACATTCTCCTGCGACATGGCCTCGCAGTATCGCGCAGTGCCTACGTCGCGAGCGATATGGCTCGCACTCTGGCGAGCGCGCAGGAGAGCTTGGCGAGGATCGTCAGGTCGGCGCGCAGCCGGACGCGCTGGAGCCGTCCGGTGGAGGCCCTGCCAGCTCTGGGCGTAGCACGCGTCGAGCCTCAGCCTGTCCAGGCGGGTTCTTGCTCAAAACCGCCGGCTTGCGCTTCGCGCGGGGATGCGAGCGTCTCAGGGGGCGCCCAACTCGCTACTGCTCGGGACGAGGAGCAGAAGCATCGCCGCTGGTTCCGCGAAATCCTTCAGAGAGAGACTGCGCAAGCAAGTACCGAGCCCCGTGCGACGCGCTCGAAATGGAGACACGCCGCAGCGGGACTCCTGCTCCGACCGGGCTGGCGCATTTGCAGCGCGCGTGACAAAACTCTGACAAAAGACGCCTCGCCAGATGCGTCCGATGCGTCGGCAAAAGCCCACAAAATGGACGATTCGGACGCTGGCGGACCCATCGACGGCGGGCGTATCGGGTTGAGGGCCTTGTCCTGTGTAAACAGGGTGGTGGTTCGAGTCCACTCGGGCGCATGAAGCACCCCCTCTGCGGTCTTATCCGACCGCACGCCTATCTCGTGACGGGATGAGGTGCGGGGCCACCGACAGCCGCTTCTCGTCCATCCCCGATCGTCTCGGCGACTTTGGACCCGGCGCCTCCTTCGCCGCGTAAGCGATCGTCCGCCTTCCGCGCAAGCCGGGTGGCTTCGCAGCGTCGTGGAGGTGCCCGCGGGGCAGCCAATGCAGGTGCACCAGGCGCAGGTGCACCAGGCGATCGGTTCCCGCGCACGGGCGTCCGCAGAGCATGTGGCGGCAACCAGCACACCGCCACATGCTCTGCGCGAACGGACTCCGGGGGTCAGTGTTCGACCGCTGGAATGGCGATGGGCGCTGGCTCGGCCTGCGGCGTCGGCTCGCTGTCGACACCGGTGGCGATGGGCGGAACGGTCTCCGGCCGCTCGCCGATTCGTGCGACGTCGAGGGCGATCAGGCCGAGGTTCGCACCGGCAGCTGCTCCGATGATCGTGGTGATGACCGCCATGAGCCCGGCTGTTGCGTTGAACCCCAGCAGCGCGCCGACGAGGGCGCCCGTCAGCGCGACCCCGAACCCGATCCTCGTGGCCCTGGCCGGCCGGTCGCGGTTGACCCAGGCCAAGTAGGTGCCGAGGCCGATCGGTGTGCCGATGGAGAGAACAGCCATGAGCTCGCTGTCGAGGGGCACTGTCGGCAAAGCCACCAGCACGATGATCAGGCCGATGAACCATCCGCCGAGGCCGAGCACCAGCAGGTAGACGGAGCGCAGTATCGCGCTCGCCTTGCGCCCGAAGCCGCCGCGCTTGTGCTTCCGGCGCCACATCAGTAGCAGTGACAGGATCGTGAGGAGTCCGAAGCCGATCATCGCGCCGGCGATGGCCTTGGCGGGTCCGGTCTGTGTGGAGTCGGGCGTGAGTTTAACCGTTTGAGGTTTGTACAGCGAGTCGTCGACCTTGCCTGTGTCGAAGTAGGTGTTAATCAGGTGCGTGCTCGCCTTGGTCTGTTCGGTCCAGAAGGAGGTTGTGTGGCCGAAGTTGGCGAGGATGACCTGGTGGCCGTTGGGCAGGTAGGGGAGGAGCTCCTTGGTCGCGTTCTGGGGCGGGGTGGCGAAGTCGAGACTGCCGCCGATCAGGAGCGTCTGCACGTTCGATGTCTGGACATGGGTGTATTCGTTGTCGGCCGGGTTGGCCGGCCATGCGTGCAGGAGGCCTCCGCCGCCGAAGAGGAATTCCGTTCCGGGGTTGCCGATAATCGAGGGGCCGTCGTGTTCGCTTGACGAGTAGTAACGCTCGGCAGCTTGGTTGTCAGCCATTCCGACAGCTGCGACGTCGCCCCAGACAAACGCTTCCGGGAAAGCGATCTGGGCGAGGAGCGACTCGAACCAGAGCCCGCTCGAGTCACCGTGGGCGGCCGAGAGCCAGGCGTCCAGGGTCATCGGTCCGGAGAGCGGCGAGGCATTTTCCGTCGTCTCCATGAGTCCGAAGAAGCTGGCGATCCGTGCGTTGCCCTTCTTGATCGGAAAGAACAACCAGCGGTTCGGCATGTGCGCGACGGTCCGCTTCAGCGTCGCGGCGAGATCGCTGGTGCGCTTGTGGCACGTCGCGTCTTGCGCACAGAGGCTGGCGTAGCGGGCGATCTGTTCGTCCGTCGTCTTCGGGTGCCAGATGAAGTTGCCGGGTGGGTTGACGCCGATCATCACCGAACGGTGGATGGCGGTCGGGTAGCGCCAGGAGTAGATCATCGCGGTGCGGGTGCCCGCGCTTTCGCTCAACAGGTCGATCTGGTGGTAGCCGAGGGCTTTCCGTGCCGCCTCGAGGTCGTCGACCCGTTCGGGGAGTGTGTAGCCGGCGAGATCGACGCCGTTTGCCTGGAGCCGCTTCGCGCACGAGCGCAACGCGTTCGAGTAGGCATCGAGGGACTTCTGGCCGAGGAAGTCGGCGGAGTGCTCGAGGGCCGACTCGACCTCCGGGCAGTCGAGCCGGACGGAGCCGTCGACGCCGCGGTAGCCGACGAGGACGACGTCGTGGTTGGCGGTGAACCGACTGGCGTCCGCGAACTTCATGTTCGTGACGCCGGGGCCGCCTTCCAGGCGGAAGATCGGGGCGCCCGGGTGTGCCGAATGCGCACGGATCCGGATGACCGGCAGCGCGATCAGCCGCGAGTGCGGGTCGGCGCGGTTCTCGGGCACCACGAGCGTTCCGCAGTCGGCGGCGTAGGCGCCCTTTTCGGTGTTGTAGGTACAGCTTTTGAGCGTCAGCTGGCCTGCATGCGCGCCGGCAGGCACGGAGACGGCCGTAGAACTGCCGGCGAAGTGGAGGTAGCCGAGCCCGAGCGTGAGGACGGCGATCAGGGTCAGGCCGGTGATCCGGCCGCGACCGAAGCGTCTGGTCGAGGGATGCATGGTTCGTTCTTTCCTGCTGGGCTCGTGCGTGGTGCTAGCGGGCGTGGCGGTCATGCTGCATCCTCCTTCGGGCTGGACTTCGGGCATGACGACAGGCTCTCCGTTCAGCGAGGAAGAAACCAGGGGGCTGGCAGGCGTCTGTGACGTCGGGTAGCGGCCCGGGATACGTCGGTTTGCCGCCAGCTCGGGGCGGCCAGCCGTATGGAACCAATCGCGGCGCTGCGCGATGATCAGCCCTCATGAGAGAGACTGTCCTGATCGTGGATGATCACCCCAGCTTCCGCGCCAGCGCGAGGCGAATGCTCGAAGCCAACGGCTACGACGTCGTCGGGGAGCTCGACAACGGTGACGGCGTGGTGGCTGCCGTGGAGAAGCTGAACCCAGAGGTTGTGCTACTCGACGTGCACCTACCCGACATCGACGGCTTCGAGGTTACGCGGCGACTACTCGATGCGAACGGCGCTACCCCGCAGATAGTGCTTGTCTCGAGCCATGACTTCACCGACCTTGACGAGGCGGTAGGCGCCAGTGGCGCGCGCGGGTTCGTCGCCAAGAGCGAGCTGAGCGCGGAGGCGATCTCTTTACTCATCCGCTGACCGCATCGCGACGCACCCTGATCGGTCTCGCCGGCTTGGCGTTCCTGATGGGCGTCGCCGCGTTCGTGGTCATGCTCAACGGCGAGCACAACGTTCACCGGGGCGCGTTTGCCGGCTTGTTCCTGGCCACCGGCTGGGGGTTCGTGGGAGTCGGGCTATGGGTTTGGAAGCAGCGGCCGGCCGGCAACATCGGTCCGCTGATGGTCGCGGTCGGCCTCAGCGGCTTTGTGAAGGGGTTGGCCTTTTCCAACGACAGCGTCGTGTTCGCGATCGCCTCGGTCGGGGAGGTGCTGATCTACGCGGTGCTCATCCAGCTGCTGCTGTCGTTTCCCTCGGGGAGGCTCGAAACCCGGCTGGATCGTCTCCTGGTCACCATCGCCTACGTCAACACGACGGTGGTGCAGCTTGGAGTGTTCCTGTTCACCGACTCAAAGGCGGGCTGCACCCGCTGTCCCAGTAACCCGCTGCTGATCGAACACTCCGAGGCTGCCAAGGGTACTCAAGCGGCGCAACTAGACATCTCGATCGCGTTGCTGGGTGCCGTGGTCGCGGTCCTCTATCGACGCTGGCGTAGCGGCACCCCAGGGCGAGCGAGGGTGTTCGCCCCGATCGTCGCCGTCGGCGGGCTCACGTTTCTGCTGCTGATGGCCGCCCTCATCGTCGAACAGGCCGGCCTGTCGAGCGACATTTCTGACGCGCAGACGTTGGCTTTGTTCGCGTCCATCGCCTGCCTACCGTTTGCGTTCTTGGTGGGCCTCCTGCGATCCCGGTTCAGCGAAGCCGACGCGATCAGCGCGCTCTTGGCCCAGCTCGGTGAGGGTGGTGGCCGCGGAGCGTTGCGCGACGCGCTCGCGGACGCGCTTGGAGACCCGACCTTGGAGCTCGCATATTGGGTACCGGACCAGGACGCCTACGTGGACGCCGACGGTCAGCCGGTTCGGGTCGATCCCGCGCCGGCGGGCAAGGTCTCCACCATCATCGAGCACGAGGGCGAACGAATCGCTGCGATCGTGCACAGCCCGGGCCTCGCGGAGGAACGCGAACTGGTGCAGACAGCGGGCGCCGCCGCCGGGCTGACGCTCAGAAACGAACGATTGGCCGCCGAACTACGGGCGAAGGTTGCCGAGCTTCAGGCCTCACGCTCACGCATCGTGCAGGCCGGCTATGAGCAAAGGCGCCGACTCGAGCGGGACCTCCACGACGGCGCCCAGCAGCGACTCATGGCCCTCGGCATCGACCTACGAATGGTAAGAGAACGCATCGAGCACGACCCACAAGGGGCGGCGGAGCTCCTCGACGAATCACTCCACGAGTTGAACGAGGCGACCGCCGAGCTGCGCGAGCTCGCACGAGGGATCCACCCGGCCGTGCTCACAAATCGCGGCCTGCACGCAGCGCTCAAAGGCCTCGCCAGCCGCTCCCCGGTTCCTGTGGAACTGCTCCAGACGCCGGCCGACAGGCTCCCGCCGTCGGTCGAGTCGGCGGTCTACTTCGTCGTCGCCGAGGCCCTTACGAACGCGGCCCGCTACTCGCGCGCGCAAACGGTAACGGTGGGGGTCGTCCGCGACAACGGCCACGTCGACGTCGAGGTGAGCGACGACGGCGTCGGGGGCGCCGACGCCGATCAGGGCTCGGGGCTGCGAGGGCTTCAAGATCGGGTCGCGGCGCTCGACGGCCGCCTCGAGCTGACGAGTCCGCAGGGGTTGGGCACCATCCTCAGGGCGACGATCCCGTGCGCGTGATCGTCGCAGAGGATTCCTTGCTGCTGCGGGAAGGCATGGTGCGGCTGCTCGAGGAGGCCAAGTTCGAGGTAGTCGGTCAGGCCGGGGATGCCGAGGAGCTGCTGCGAAAGGCCAGGGCGCACAAGCCCGACATCGCAATCATCGACATCCGCATGCCGCCCACCCACACAGACGAGGGGCTGCGTGCGGCGCGCGTGATCCGGGAAGAGATGCCGGACACTGGTGTGCTGGTGCTCTCGCAGTACGTCGAGGAGGCCTACGCGCTGGAGCTACTGGGAGACGACGCCGCCGGCGTCGGCTACTTGCTCAAGGACCGCGTCTCGGACCTAGAGCGCTTCGCCGATGCGATCAGAAGAGTCGCCGAGGGAGGCTCCGCGCTCGATCCCGAGGTCGTCTCAGAGATGCTGGGTCGCAAACGCACAGACGATCCACTGAACGTGCTGACCGCGCGGGAGCGCGAGGTGCTTGGCCTGATGGCAGAGGGTCGCAGCAATAAGGCAATCGCCGAGATACTCGTGATCACTGAGCGCGCCGTCGAGAGGCACGTCACGAGTATCTTCGCGAAGCTCAACCTTGCCCCGGCGGCCGAGGACCATCGCCGCGTACGGGCCGTCCTCGTGTTCCTCGGTACGTAACCCAGTTGCGGCGCGGCAATTCGTGACGCGTCGCATGACTGGTGTGATGGGCGATACTGGGCTCGAACCAGTGACCTCCGCCTTGTCGAGGCGGCGCTCTCCCAGCTGAGCTAATCGCCCTGGGACCGGCTGCAAGCGTATCAACGGGTCGCAGCCGATCGAGTCTTCCCCAACGCTGCCGAGACCAAACGCCAGAAGGCATCCGTGAACCTCGGCATTTGTCGCTACGGCACGATCACCACACGCCCTCCCCCACCGACTACCCCTTCGGATTCGCCGGGGGCTGCTTCGCGCGTGCTTTCAACGCCACCAGAACCGGATCCACTCGCTTCTTCGCGGCCTTCGGAGCCTTCGGTTTCGGCTTCGCCGTAGGGGCTCTGGGTCCCATAGCTTCTTTCGTCGGTGCTCTGGCCGGTAGCCGAGGCATAGGTGACGCCCTTGCCGGCTTCAATCGTACCCACCGCAGACACCATCGTCTCGGAAGCCATCGCAAAGCCCACGCCCGTGCTTCCCGGCTGCGAGCCTTCGACGCTCGCCGCATCGCTTGCGATCTGGGAGTTGACACCAATCACTTCGCCCTGTTCGTTGAGCAGAGGCCCACCCGAATTGCCAGGGTTGAGCGCCGCGTCAGTCTGGATCGCGCCCGCGATCTTGGCGCCATCGGGGGCTGCGATTTCGCGATCGAGGGCCGACACGATGCCTTTGGTGAAGGTCTCTTCGAGGCCGTAGGGGGTGCCGATCGCGTAAACGGTGTCGCCGACCTGCACAGAGCTGGAGCTGGCGAGCGTCAGCGGTTTCAGGCCGAGGCCCGACGGGCTGACTCGGATCAGAGCCAAATCCTTGTTGGCTTCTTCGCCGACAAGCGTCGCACCGCGAGTCGCGTGCGAGGATCCGCTCGCGTCGATTGTGATGCTCGTCGCGCCCCTGACCACGTGATCGTTCGTGAGGATCAGGCCCTTTTCGTTCAAGACGATGCCGGTACCCTCATCCTCGCCATCAGCGGTGACCACCTTGATCGCGACGACTCCCTTCGAGTCTCGTTCATAGATCTGGGTCGCCGACAGCGCCGTCGAAGCGACATCGCGTCGTGTACCAGCGGAGGAGGGTGAGGAGGCCTGAACCGACGCCGTGGTCGTGCGCGCCTTCGGCGTCGAGCTCGATGCCCCCCCACCGATAGCCAGCGCTACCGCGCTCGCACCAATGGCTCCAGTAAGACCTGCCAACAGCATGGGTGGAAATAGTCGCCTCATGGGGTCACCTCCGGTTCGTGGGGATGACACGATGATCGGGGGGGCTGCTGTGCGGCCGTTAACAGTGTGCGAAAGCGCGGCTAACGGAGGACGAAGGAGTTCATAACGCCCCGCCAACCGCCCGCTAAGCGGCTCGTCGGCAGGCAGGACGCGGACCACCCCCACCAGCCGAGGGCTCTGCCCCGCTCGACGCTCACCTCCACCCGATACGCTTGTGGAGCAATCCCGGCGACGTGGCGGAGTGGCTACGCAGCGGCCTGCAAAGCCGTCTACACCGGTTCGACTCCGGTCGTCGCCTCTATGCAAGCAGGCTGGAAATCAGCGGGTTTTCGGTCCGAGGAGCCCGAGCCGAGGATGTCCGAAAAGGCCAAGGCTCCCCATAGGCTCCCCTTAATCGGAGCGGGAACCGCACAAAAAGAGGGGCGAAGCCGTGCGGCTCGCCCCTCTTTCCCACCCTCCCTGGCGCTGTCAGGCGGCCCGGCGGAGCGGGACCACGTTGGTCTCCTCGTCGCTATCTGCGCCTCCCCAAAGCGCGGTCAGCTTCGCCGCCGCGTCGGGATCGGGTGCGTAGTGCAGGTAGCGTTCGGTGGTGGTGATGTGGCGGTGGCCCATCATCCGCTGGACTTCGTGGATCTTGAAAGCGCGGATCGCCTGCGTGCCGAACGTGTGCCGCAGGTCGTGCAGGCGCAGCCTGGGCAGACCGGCTCGTTCGGCGGCGCTCAAGAACCTGCGGTAGAGAGACGTGCCGCAGATCGGCTCGCCGGGTTTGGCGTCGTGCTCGAAGACCAGCATGTTCCCGGTCTTCCCCTCGCAGAACGGGGCGAGCACCGAACGGACGTCGGCCGTCATCGGGACCGACCGCACTCGCCGGCCCTTGTTGCCCGCGTGCCCGCCGTTCGTCGTGAAGCCGTCCTCGAAGCGCAGCACGCCGATCTTGAAGTCGACGTTGCTGACCTTCAGACCGCGGATCTCGCTCAATCTGGGGCCGGCCTCGGTCGCGATGGTGTAGATCGCCTCATCGGTGTCGGAGTACGCCTCGGCGACGAGCTTTCGTACCTGCTCGGGCGTGTAGAAGCGCAGCTTGCCCTCGCTCTCGACCTTCTGGCCCATCCAGGCCCACGCGAGAGCCGGGCTGCTCCGGTGCGTCCCGAAGATGCCGCGCACGACGCGCCGGTAGTGGTTCACAGTGTCCGCGCTGCGTTTGGCCTTCGCGAGCTCCTGGCGGACAGCCAGCAGGTCATCGTCGGTGAACGTGTCGAGCAGTCGGTCGGCCCACGTCAGCTCGCCCCGCCAAGGACGCGCTGCGAGGCGATCGCCGATCTTCTTGTACTCGTGCATCGTGGAGCCGCGCAGCCCCTTCTCCTGGGTGCAGTAGCGCAGGAAGGAATCCAGCGCCGCGCGAAACGAACGTCGAGCGTCAGGCGTGTCCGTGGAGTGTTCTGCGGCGAACGCCTGTGCCTTCAACAGGGCGTCGCCTTCCGTCAGGTGCCCATGCGCAGGACGCCCCTTCTTCGTCCACGCGAGACCGAGCACCTCCTTGGAATCCTTCCCCGACGGGAGGCGATAGCGCATGACCCAGACGGGGGTCGATCGCGGCTTGCCCTTGTATGCCGCCGACAGGGCGACACTGACCTGTGCGTGCTTATGAGCTTGCATCGGGACCTCTTTTCCTGATGCCGGGGTCGAGGGCGTTTGCGCGCCGCTCGACCGTCGTTCCAGAGTGTCCTCGGGGTTAGCGCCCCGGGGGCACTCCCTATCTGTACGCGGCATCTTATGGGAGCCGTCGGCGCGGTCATGAGCCGCGCCGCTGATTCTCGAGCCACGCTTCGATATCCAGCCAGCGAAAGCGCCGATAGCGGCCAACGCAGACGTGCGGGATGCGATCCGCCCGTGCAGCTTTGTTGACCCACGATGGCTGGACGCCGAGCCGGGAGGCAACCTCGCCTGCCGTGAGCAGCCTGGCTACATCTGACCGCCCCCCAGGGGCTTCGCGCTCAGTCGTCCTGTCCATCACCTATCTGTCGAACGAATTGGCGTCTTGCCCCCCACCGATTTCTCAAGGCCTCCAACATTGCCGGGGAGATCCATGAGGTGGCTGCTCACTCCTTGGGTGGTGGCTGCTCGCCCTCGTGGTAGTCAACGGTGTCGCCGAGACGGAACATCGCTCTCAGACCCGCACCGGGCGGTAGCCGCTCGAACGCGCCGAGCTTGCCGGAGTCGGGGTAGAGCACGATGTCCGGCTCGCCGTTGGTGCTGAACGCCAGGAAGCGTACGGTGTCCTCGGTACGGTTGACTAGCTGGTGCCCGCCCTGCTCGCCACGCAGGAAGGGGACGACCTCTCCCTCCTGCAGCTCTCGCCACCCATCCGGTGTGCGCAGGCTCGGCCGGCCGTCGAGGACGAGCACGAGCTCCTCCTCGGCGAGGTGGTAGTGATACGGGTAGGCCGCTTCGCAGGGCGGAAGCTCCCACAGGCTCAACCCCAGGTGCTCGCTGCCAGCCTGACGGCTGAGACGGGCGCGCTGGGCGCGAAATCCAGGGTGTTCGCGTGGCTCGTCGAAGATGGGGTCGTTGATGTTGGTCACGGAGCGGAGCGTATCTGTAGCTTGCTCGTCCGGCTTGCCGGGAGTACGGCAACGTAGACGCGTAGCGTCG
Organism: uncultured Solirubrobacterales bacterium; assembly: GCA_963744135.1. GTDB lineage: Bacteria > Actinomycetota > Thermoleophilia > Solirubrobacterales > Solirubrobacteraceae > Palsa-744. The sequence goes on from CAVUSE010000003.1 coordinate 19,093, forward strand.
AGCCGCAGACCCTTCCTACAGCGCTCGCTCGTATACGCGGTACCGCCGCTTGATCTCGCCGCCCATCCCTTCCATCGCGCGGTTCATCGGCGTATTGGTCTCCAGGATCCAGCCCATCTCGCCGCCCTTCTGCGGCGTGTGCTCTGCCGCGTCGGAGGGCGTTTGGTAGAAGCGTGCGGCGACGCCGGTGTGCTGGTACTCGGGCTTGACTCCCAGTGCAAACACGCGCACGGCGTCGATCTTGCTTTTGGCCCGCAGCGCCGTGATCCAGCCGAACGGCAACAGCCGGCCATTGAGCTTGGCGAGCACCTGGTTGAAGTCGGGCAGCGTCAGCGCGGCGCCGACGACCTCGCCGGTGTCCTTGCGTTCGGCGACCATCGCCCAGTTCTCATCCAGGACGGGCCTCAGATCCTTGGCGTAGTGGCGCACCTCCTCCTCGTTCAGCGGCACGAAGCCCCAGTTGCGCTCCCATGCTGAGTTGTAGACCTCCAGGAACCTCGTCACCTCCTGCTGCAGATCCTCCTTACGGAAGCTCCGGCAGACGATGCCATGCTCTGACTCGAGCTTGTCCGCCGTCTCCCAGATCGCCGGATGGACTTGCTCGCGGCCGGTCACGTGCAGGCTCCACATGTACAGGTCCATCGCCTTGTCCATGCCCACGTCCTGCTCGAACAGGCGCTGGTAGTAGGGGTGGTGCCACGGGCAGAGGATGATCGGCGGATACTCGTGGCCGGAGATCAGGATGCCGATCTCGTCGTTGGTCGTGAAGTCCATCGGACCCACCATGCGGTCGCGGCCGCGGTCGCGCAGCCATCCCTCGGCGACCGGAGCCTGTCAAGTCGATTGAGACACTTGGTCGTCGAATTTAGTGAGCGGCCTCCTGTGTAGTCGGTTTGTTGATCCAGGCGGCGGCTGGTAGCGCTGGTGGGTGTGGTGGGCGGCGGACGAACCGCTCGGGTGTCGTGGCGTAGGCGGCGGCGAGGACGCGCTGGCGTTCGGCGTGGAGTGCTTGGGCGTGGCCGTGGTGGACGGCGGCTGGGGTCATTAGGCCGATCCCGGAGTGGCGGTGGGTGTGGTTGTACCAGTCGAAGAATGTGCGGCAGAACGCGCGTGCTTGCTGGATGTTCTCGAAGCGCCGGGGGAACTCGGGGCGGTACTTCAGGGTCTTGAAGTGCGCCTCGGAGTAGGGGTTGTCGGTCGAGGTGTAGGGCCGGTTGTGCGAGCGTGTCACGCCGAGGTCGGCGAGGAGGAACGCGACGGGCTTGCTGGTCATCGAGCTGCCGCGGTCGGCGTGCACGGTCAGCTGCCCTTGCGGGATCTGCTGCTGCTCGCAGGCTTGGCGGATCAGCGCCTTGGCGAGCTTGGCGCCCTCGCGGTGCTGGACGGTCCAGCCGACGACGTAGCGGCTGAACACGTCGAGGATCACGTACAGGTAGAAGTACGTCCACTTCGCCGGACCCTTCAACTTCGAGATGTCCCAGCTCCACAGCTCGTTCGGGCGTTCGGCGAGCAGCTCCGGCTTGGCGTACCCGGGGTGCGTGCGCTGGTCGCGCCGCTCACGCACCTCCCCGCGTGCGTCAAGCAGCCGGTACATCGTGCGCTCCGAAGCCAGGTAGCGGCCCTCGTCCAGCAGGGTCGCCCAGACCTGGGCGGGCGAGCAGTCGAGGAACCGCGCGGAGTGCAGTTCGGCGAGGACGGCCTCGCGCTCGGGCTCTGAGAGCGCTCTGGCCGGGACGGCCCGCGGACTCCTCGGCCTGGGCTCCGGCGGACACCGACGACGGTAGATCGTCGCTGGCGAGGCACCAAGCGCCCGGCACGCCGGGCGGGTACCAACGATCGGGGTGAGTTCCTGCACGGTCTGCTCGATCATCGCTCGGTGCTCCCCGGCCCGGTAGCGCCCCTGGGCTCGAGCAGCTGCCCCAGAAGCGCGGAGACGTTTCCCTGCACCTCGATCACCTTGCGCGCCTTCCGGAGCTCCGCCTCCGCGCGTTCCGCGCGCCGCTCCAGGGCCACGATCTGCGCATCACGCCGGTCAGCGGGCTTACGCCCCCGCGGCCGCGAAAGCGCTTTGATCGACCCGGCGTCGCGCTGTTTGCGCCACGTCGCCAGATGCGAGGAGTACAGGCCCTCGCGGCGCAACAGCGCCCCGACCTCCCCCGGTTGCGTGCACCCGTCGGCCTCGCGCAGGACCGCCAGCTTGTACTCAGCCGTGAACCGCCGGCGCGTCGCACGCTCGACGAGCTCGGGATCGGGCCGAGGCCCCCCGGGCGCGGCGCGCCCGGCCACCCCTCCGTTGCGGTCGCCTACGGCTCCCTCCACTCCGGGGTGGCCGGCACCATCGTGCTCCATCTCCAACATCGTGTCGTGCTCCGTTCTCGCCCTCAAGGGTCAGTAATTCCTTGATCATGAGCGTCTCACACGACATTGGCAGAGAGGGGACGTCCAGCAGGGCACGCGCCGCCTCGGGGTCGTCCTCGCACTCGAACCATCCAAACAGGCCCCACTCGTTGTTCTGGAACTCGTTGAAGTTCCGATCTATGTGGGCGCTGATGCGTCCCACCGGCCGGCCATCGCGGTAGGCGAGGAAGTACTGCGCCTCGGCGTGCTTGAAGAACGGGTTCTTGCGTTGATCGAGGCGTTTCTTCAGGTCCATCACCAGCGGCGCCACCCAGTTGGGCTCCTCGCGATACAGCCGCCAGGGCAACTTGATGAACGCGGTCAGGTCGCGCTTGGAGGAGGCCGGGCGGACTTCGACGCTGGCTGTCCGTACCTGGTTCCCCGCCGCCATCGGCGGCACACCCTACTGGTCAACTGAGCCCCAACGCCGCCGGCAGTTCCTCCATCGACTCGAAGACCTCGGCGCCCGCTTGCTGCAGCGCCGTCGCATCGCTGTCGGCCGCGTACCCGAGGGCGCGCATCCCGGCCGCGACCGCGGCGGCGACGCCGGACGGGGTGTCCTCGACGACCGCGCAGCGCGCGGGCTCGACCGCCATCGCCTGGGCGGCGTGGAGGAAGAGGTCGGGGTGCGGCTTGCCGCGTGGAACCGAGTACGCGGAGAACAGGGCCTCGTCGGGGAAGAGGGGGTCGAGCTTCGTTAGCTTCAGCGACAGCCGCGTCTTCTCGAGCTTGCCCTGGGAAGCGACGCACACCGCCACCCCAGCCGCCTGGATGCGCCGCACCGCCTCGGCGACTCCCGGCACCGCGCGCAGCTCGTGGCGGAAGACGGCGCCGCGGTCGCGCTCGTAGCGATCGAGCCAGTCCTTCGCCAGCGGGCGACCGAGCTTGGCCTGCGCCCGGGAGTCGATCTCGGCCAGCAGCAGACCCTGGTAGTCGCGCCGGGATTGCGCGAGCGTGGTCGGTAGGCCCTGCTCCGTCAGTGAGCGGGCGAGCACTTCGTTGGAGATCACCTCGCTGTCGACGAGCACCCCATCGCAATCGAAGATGACCAGTTGGAGATCGCGCATGAGAGGCCTATATCTGATTCGTGTCAAATGGTCGTGCGCCTCAGCGGAGTGGCGCGTCTGGTGGCGGCTTGACGCCGACAAAGAGTGCCATCTCCAGCCACTTCCAATAGCAATCGACATCGGTGAAGCCGATGTCGCGCAGCCACTCGAGCTGGGTCTGCACGTCGAGCAGGCGATCGGATGGGTCCTCGTCCTTGATCGGCTCGCCGATCGCCTCAAAGAATGCCAAGTGCAGGCGGTGGGTCGCGGACGCCACGTGCTCGATGTTCGCGAACACACCGCCGGGCGCCAGCACGTCGAAGACCTCGCGATAGAGAGAGCGCTTGCGGTCGTGGTCGAGATGGTGGATGGCGAACGACGAGATGACAGCGTCGAAGCGTCCCAGGGCCGGAAGCGGCTCTGAAAGGTCGTACTGGACGAGCTCGACGCGCTCATCGCCGGCGAAGCGCTTGCGTGCCGCTTCAAGCATCACCTCGGAGAAGTCAACGCCGACGCCGACGATCTCGGGACGATCGCGCTTCAGCAGCGCGATCAGGCGGCCGTCGCCCGTCCCAAGGTCAAGGACGCGACGAGTCCCGTCAGGGATCTGTTCGAGCAGGACGCTCTCTCCCTCTGCGCGGTGCGGGAAGCTGTCAGCCCGGTCGAGATAGCCACGGACACGCTCGGGGATGGTCCACTCGCTGGGCGGCACGCCCGCATTATCGGTTATCGCCGTGTGGTCGGCGATCCATCGCGGCGACCGCAGGCGCGGCATCAGTGCCTTCTGGCCAGTGAGGTCAGGTTCGATCGTAGTCGTCGCGGATGCGCACGATGTCGAGCTCGTCTGACGGTGAGGACGCATCCGTGTGCTGCCAGATCTCAGCGACGATTCCCCAGGTCTCAAGTCCGATCAGGCGGTGGCGCTCGCCGAGCTCCAAGCGCAGTACCTCGCCTGCGTCGTAGCTGCGCATCGACGTCTCCTCGTCATCGAGAGATCGGCTGATGCCGACCGGCCCCTCGACGACACGCCATATCTCGCTGCGTCTGTTGTGGTACTGCCAGGACAGCCGCTGTCCTGGGGCGACCAGGAGCAGCTTGGGGCTGAGCGCCAGCTGCTCGCGGGCGTCCTGCAGGCCCGTGTCCGGGAAGTAGGCATGGGTGAAGTCCCGGACGTCGGCCTGGGAGATCAGTAGGAACCCGCCCCAGGGACGGGCCAGATCCTCACCGACGACGGTCAGCCCGGCGGTGGCTAGAGATGCTCTCGCTCGTGACAGGACTGCATCGTGGCCAACCCGCTCGCGCAGGTCCAGCAGGTACGGAGAGATGCCCACAGTGAGCGCGAGCCTACCTCGTATCGTCCGGCCAGCGACCCGCGTGCCACACTTTGTGCGGTGAGCGATCCCTCGCTGACCGGAGGCTGCCTGTGCGGTGGTGTGCGCTTCGAGCTCACCGCGCCGCCGTTGACTGCCGGCTACTGTCACTGCACCCGCTGCCAGCGGCGAACCGGCACAGCCAGCTCGGCGCAGGCGCGGATCGACGGGCGCACCTTTCGGCTGCTGCAGGGCGAGGAGCTGATAAATGCCTGGCGTCATCCTGACGGTGGCTTTGAGAAGTGCTTCTGCCGCGAGTGCGGAGCGCACCTATACAGTCGCAACCCCGACGATCACACGCAGATGAGCGTGCGCATGGGTGCCTTCGACGAAGACCCAGGCGTGCGGCCGAGCTGGCGTGCCCATGTCGCCTATGCATGCGCGTGGGAGCCGATCCCTGACGACGGGCTCGAGCGCTTCGCCGAGGCCAAGCCGCAGTTCTGAGGTTCTCGATGTATACGGGCGAGAAGGCGCAAGCGGTAGACCATCTCGGTCAGGCGGGGGGTTGTGCCTGGGTGAGGAACTCGCGCATGTGTGCGGTGAGCGTGGCCGGTTGGTCCTCCGGGATCAGTGTGTAGGAGTCCGCGATCTCCACGAGGTGGCCCTGCGGCAGTAGTTCGGCGAGCCGGCGGCCGTGCTCGGGGGGCATCAGCCGGTCTTCGCTGGCCCACGCGATCAGTGTGGGACGGTCGAACGCCGCCAGCGCGTCGGTTGCCGCGAGCAGATCGCGCCGGCCCTGCGGGGCGCTCAGCACGTACTTGCGCAGGTCGCGACGGACCTCGCGCTGTTCGCGGATCGGGCCGAACCAGCGGTCCATCACCTCGCGCGGTACTGGGCGCTTGCTCAGCGGGCCGTAGGTCATCGGCAGCCTGCGCAGCCGGTCGAAGCGAAACGGCAAAAGCGCCGCGTCGAGTCCTCCGGGGATACGTGCGAGGTATGGCAAGAGCTTCGCTGCGCCTTTGGGTGGAACGTTGTCGAACGCCTCGCACGAGCACACCACGAGTCGCGCGATGCGCTCGTCGCGGGTACCGCCGACGAGCAGCAGCGGTCCGCCCCAGTCACTGATCGCGAGCGTGAGCTCGTGCAGGTCGAGGGCTTCGATGAACTCGCCGAGGATCTCCGCCATTCCCCGCATCGACAGGTCGGCGTCGGGGTGCATCGGATGGCGATGGGCGCCGATTGGCAGGGTGGGCAGCACGCAGCGGTAGTCGCGGCGCAGGTCAGCTACCACGTGCCGCCACAGCGAGCCATCCATGATCAGCCCGTGCACGAACAGGATCACAGGACCGGTCCCGCCCGTGTCCTCGTACTCGATCGTTCCCGCTGACAACTCCACCTCGGGCATTACCACCTCCAACTACTTATTTGATAGATCGCTCTAGTGAGCGGGAGCCTATCATCACGCTCACGACCAGCGAGCAAGAGGGGCCGAACATGGCGAGCACCACCAAGGACCGCATCATCGACTCAAGTGCCGAGCTGTTCCGCCGCCAGGGGTACACCGCCACCGGCGTCAAGCAGATCGTGGCTGCCGCGAACGCGCCATTCGGGTCGATCTACCACTTCTTTCCCGGCGGCAAGAAGCAGCTCGCGGCGGAGACGATCCGCTCCTCCGGGCAGCTCTACATCCAGCTGTTCGCCACGATCACGATGCAGGCGCCGGACGTGACCACCGCGGTCGGGGACTTCTTCGCCGGCGCCGCCGAGACGCTCAGGGAAACCGACTACGCCGACGCGTGCCCGATCGCCACGGTCGCCCTGGAGGTCGCCAGCACCAGCGAGCCGCTGCGCGAAGCGACCGCCGAGGTGTTCGACAGCTGGATCTCCGGCGCGACCGAGTACTTTGTCGCCGCCGGCATCGCCCGCCACACCGCGCGAGAGCTGGCGTTCACGATGCTCTCCCTGCTCGAGGGCGCATTCATCTTCTGCCGTACGATGCGCAGCACCGAGCCCCTCGAGGTCGCCGGGGCGAGCGCGGTCGCCGCCGCCCAAGCTGCTCTCGCCGCTGCTGATATCCGTCCGGCTCGTGCCCGAGTGGACGATCCAAAGCGCCGTTGAGCAAAGACGTGGTGACTCGGTGATATAGCGCTCGACCGGCTTATGCTGAGCGCCGTGACCGACGCCCCGCCCGATTTCGCCCGCACGGCCAATGACTACGCGCGTCACCGCGCCGGGTTCCCGCCGGAGCTGCTCGACCGCCTCGCCGCGAGAGGCATCGCGCGGGCGGGCGCGCGGGTAGTCGATCTCGGCACGGGCACAGGCAGCCTCGCGCGGCTGTTCGCGCAGCACGGATGCGAGGTCACGGGCGTGGACATCGCCGCGCCTCTGCTCGAGCAGGCACGACGGCTGGATCGCGCGGCAAGCGTGGAGATCGGCTACGTCGAGGCGTCCGCGGAGGCAACCGGTCTACCGGACGGTGCGTTCGAGGTAGTCAGCGCGGGACAGTGCTGGCACTGGTTTGACCGGGCGGCCGCCGCACGCGAGGTCGCCCGGCTGCTCACCGACGGCGGCAGCGTGGTGATCGCGCACCTCGACTGGCTGGCGATCCCCGGCAACGTGGTACAGGCCACGCAGGAGATAATCCTGCGCTATACCCCGCCGGGCGACCCGGCCCACGGACCGTGGCGGTATGCGCACGGTACCGGCGTCTATCCGCAGTGGCTGACCGATCTGCAGAGCGCGGGGTTCACCGGAATCGAGACGTTCTCGTTCGACGTGCAGATCCCCTATTCGCACGAGGCGTGGGTCGGGCGTATACGCGCCAGTGCACCCGTCGCAGGCACACTGGATGACGACGGTGTACGGGCCTGCTCGCAGGAGTTGACCACGATGCTCGCCGAGCGTTTCCCCAAGAACCCGCTCACGGTCCCTCACCGCGTGTGGGTGGTCACGGCAGAGGCGCCGCCATCATGAGCGATCCACAAGAACAGCTGCTTCGTCGCGCCTACGAGGCGTTCAACGCGCGGGACATCGACAGCGCCCTCGCGACGATGCACGCGGACGTCGATTGGCCGAACGGGATGGATGGAGGACGCCTACACGGCCACGGGGAGGTTGGTGAGTACTGGCGGCGGCAGTTTGACCTGATCGACTCGCGTGTCGAGCCGCAGCACATAGAGCAGCGACCCGATGGTCAAGTTGTCGTGACGGTCCGCCAAGTCGTGCGCGACCGCGCCGGGAAAGTGATCTCAGAGGACACCGTCGAGCACTGGTACGTGATCAACGAAGGGTTGATCGAGCGGATGGCTATCCATGATCATTGGAAGATCCGCATTGCCATCGCGGACGACATCGCGTCTGTGCTCGACCTGTGGGCCGCGGCGGGTAGTCTGCCGAGCGTCACCGACTCTCCCGATGGACTGGCTCGGCTGCTGGCCGCTGACCCCCAGGCGCTGCTGGTCGCTGAGCTTGATGGTGTCCTGGCCGGTTCGCTGATCGCTGCGTGGGACGGTTGGCGTGGGAGCTTCTACCGGCTGACGGTCTCGCCAGAGCATCGACGCAAGGGGCTCGCGACGATGCTGCTCAGGGAGGGCGAGCGGCGCCTGCGCGAGCGGGGCGCGGTCAGGCTCACCGCGATCGTCGTTGACGATGAGGCAGGCGCGATGAGCTTCTGGAAAGCGACTGGCTATGCCAGGCAGCGTGATCGTGTGCGGTTCGTGCGTCTCCCGACGGACTGACCCGTGAGCGTCGCCGATAGCCTCCAGACGGCATGTGGGACGGATTGACCAGACGCCTGGAAGGCGAGATCGTCGCATTGGAGCCTCTTGAAGCTCGCCACGAGGAGGCGTTGTGGAGGGCTTCCCAGCACCCGGAGATCTGGACGTGGACGACCCCGGTTGGCAAGAGTCGGGAGTTCTTCGACCAGTGGTTTCAGGCAAGCCTGGCCGAGACAAAGACGGGCAGCGAGTGCGTGCTCGCCACGATCGATCACGCTAGCGGCGAGGTGATCGGCAGCACGCGCTTTCACACGCTGCGCCCCGAGCACCGCGGTCTTGAGATCGGCGCGACATGGCTCATACCCGCAGCGTGGCGCACCGGCGCGAACACAGAGGCGAAGCTGCTGATGCTCGAGCACGCCTTCGAGCGGCTGGGGTGCATGCGGGTCGAGTTTAAGACCGACGCTCGCAACGAGCGCTCCCGCGCCGCGCTCGCGGCACTGCCCGCCCAGTTCGAGGGGATCTTCCGCAGGCACATGCTGACGGCGAACGTCGGCGTGCGCGACTCCGCTTACTACAGCGTCACCGACGAGGATTGGCCCGAAGTGCGCGCCAGACTCAAGCGCCGGCTCGCCGCTGCGAAGGCGCGACGCATGGGCGCGAACGGCTGATGAGCGAAACCACCAAACATCACGCAACTGTCATATGGGACGCTGACAAGGGCGATCTGCGTGCTCATACGATCCGGCTCGCCGGCCAGACACTCGCGGGGTCCTCCATGCCCGCCTTTGGTGGCAACTCCGAGAAGGCCGATCCGGAGGAGTTGTTTGTCGCGTCCTTGTCGGCCTGTCACATGCTGTGGTTTCTGGACTTAGCCCGGCGTGAGCGCTTGCGCGTCCTCTCCTACGAGGATCACCCGGAGGGAACGATGGACGGCGTGCGGTTCCTCGAGGTGGCGCTCCGTCCCCGCGTGACATTTGCGACCGACATCTCCCGCGAGGTTATCGATCAGCTCCACCACCGAGCGCACGAGGCGTGCTGCATCGCCAACTCGGTCACCTGCGAAGTGAGGATCGACGTGTCTGACCCCAACCCCAAGAGCGAGCATGACTGACGAGCTCGAGCGCCTGCTCGCCGAGCAGTCCTGCTACTACCGCGAACGTGCCGGCGAGTACGAGGACTGGTGGTTCCGTCGCGGACGCTACGACCACGGCCCCGAGACGAGCTCCCGCTGGTTCGCTGACGCCGCCGAGGCGCAAGACGCCCTGGAGCGGTTCAATCTGGCCGGAGATGTTCTGGAGCTCGCGTGTGGGACCGGACTGTGGACCCAGCGGCTGGCTCCTCACGCTGCCAGCGTGACCGCGATCGACGGCTCCCCGGAGATGCTCGAGCTGTGCCGCGCCCGCGTGAACGATCCGCGCGTCAGCTACATCCAGGCGGACCTGTTCGCGTGGGAGCCCGACAGGACATATGACGTGTGCTTCTTTGGCTTCTGGCTCTCACACGTCCCCGAGGAGCGCTTCAACACATTCTGGGAGAAAGTCAGGCGCGCGGTTGGACCCGGCGGTCGGGTGTTCTTCATCGACAGCTTGCGCAGCCGGCAGGCGTCAGCCGTCGATCACAAGCTCCCCGATCGGGACGAGGAGACGATGCTCCGCCGACTCGCTGACGGCCGCGAGTACCGCATCGTCAAGCGCTTCCACGAGCCCGAGCCGCTGCAGCGGCGGCTCGCCGAGCTCGGCTGGAGCGCCCAGGTGCAGACGACGCCCGAGTTCTTCATCTACGGGCAGGCCACGCCAGCCGTAGCGTCGCTCACCTGACCGATCAGGCGCCCGTCGACAGCGCCGGGGCGATCTCGCGGGGGAACTTGCGCAGCAGCTCGATCATCAGCGTCGGGTCGGGCATGCCTCGCTCGTCGGTGTGACCGTCGCGTGCGAGCCCGAACAGCCGCTCGACGAACCGCTCCCAGCACAGCGCCGGTCGCATCTGGATACGCAAATGGACAGGCGCAGCGTCGAGAGTCCAGGCCATGTGGGGAACGCCGGCGGGAGCGATGACGACCTCGCCCGGGCCGGCGATCCGCTCGACCCCCGCGACGCGAAAGCACACGCGGCCGGCGATGACCTCCCAGCGCTCCTGCATCTCGGGATGGATGTGCTCGAGCGTCCGGTGCCCTGGTCGAGTCCAGAAATCGTCCATCTCAAGCAGCCGCCCCCCGATGTCGGCCGCGGTCGTGAGACGCGCGAGGTAGTAGATGCCCTTCGGGCTCCGCGTCCATACGAGCGATCCGACGGGCGCATCATGCAGCCAAATGACGGGCCGATGTTCGGTCTTTGGCCATATTTCCTGCGCGAGCTGAAGATAGTCGTCCCAGCCGTCAGGTGGCCGTAGGGGACCCCAGTGCGTGCCCCAGCCAGTGCCGAGAACCTGATTATCCAAGCAGTATTGAAACGTCTCTGCGTGGTGGTTTCCACCGGGCCGAACGTGCAGACGATAAAGCTTCGCGGGAGTCTGGACCGACGCAGGGGACAACGCTGCGCCAGGACTACCGGCTGAGCGCGTAAAGCCGTCCGACTGGCCGCGACTCTCTACGCTCAGGCCATGAACTTCTGGCTTGCACTCCTGCTCTGTGCGGCTGCCTTGGGGACGCTCTATCAGACCGTCCCCACTGTCCTCAAAGCGCTGCGCTAAGCAGCGCGGACGCCATCGGCATCCGACTCTGCGTCGTCGGTGACGTGGACTTCGGCGACCACCTCGCCGTCAGGGCCGTAGAGCGGGACCGTCACGGACGAGATGCCGCGCTCGCGCAGGCGAGGCATTGCGCGATCCACAACCCAGCGGCGCACGGCCACGGCGAGCTTCTCGATCAGCAGGACCGAGGCAGCGTCGGCAAGGCGCAACGCGATGAAGGTCACGGCACCGGCAGATCGCTGCTCCATCGGGAGCGAGTGCTCGGGCTCGAAGCCAGCGTCGCGCACGGCGTCCGCTAGTCCAGCAAGCTGAGGCGCTTCTAGCGGCCTGACGCTCTCGACAAGAACTGTGGGTCGATCACCCATACCGTGCCAATCGTAGCCGCAGAATCAGATAGATGGGGTGGGGTCCTCAGCACATGCTGGGCGGCACAGCGAGCCTACACCCTACTCAAGCTCTCTAAGGAGCTTCGCTTTCCACGCCCCGCCCGCGTCCAGCGGGATGTATGCGATGCCCAAAGTGTCGGACGGCAGTTCCACATCCTCCTCGTACAACACAGCGACCCGTTCGCGGCCGAAGCGTCCGTAGAAGAAGCCCATCTCAAGCACAACGTTTTGCCGTGCGCGTGGCTGGAGGCTCTTATTCGAGGTCCCGCCCACATCGTCGCTGGTGAGAAGAACCACCGCCCAGCCCGCCTCAGATGCGTGTCGTTCGAACTTCTCGATCAGCGTCTGGCCTTTATTCGCCTGCTCGTGGAGTATCACGGCTTTTCGCCCCTCTTGCTCGATCGTGCGTGCGACTTGTTCACGGATCAACTCGTCATGCCCATGAACGATGAAGACACCTGCAGGCACCGGCTCCTCCTTCGACTCTGGTTCCGCCACCGCCGGGGCCGGCGGCTCGTCTGCAAGATCCAGCCGTTCGACTAGCGACTGGAGTACGTTCAGCGAGGATGCATGTCGTTCGAGGGCTCGTTCCGCTTCGACGTGCCACGGCGTACCGACCGCCACCATAAAGATCCGGTCCGAGTCGTCGAGCTCTTTCCACTCGTTGGAGTCCTCGCCGTAGACCACGCGCAGCGTCTCCAGGCTGAGCCGCTTCCATCGTTCTTTGTCGTGGATCCATCCGGTGTAAGCAGCCTCGGAGTTGATCTCTCTTGCCAAGCGATCTCCCAGAGATCGCCCATCCTCGATGCGCTGTTCGATGAGATCCTGGGCACGTTGTCTTGGAACGCGAAGCATGGCGCGGCCTAGCGTAACGTCCGGTTGTCCAGCGCGGCGGCCGGAGGCCGCCGAAGTCGCCCATGATCGTCAGGTCACTGACAGCGGCGTTCTTGCGGCACCAGCTCGACCGCGCTGACCCGTCAACATGCCGCAGGTGAGCCTCACTTCGCATCTCCGTGCTCGGGACAGCCCCATTCGCGTGTGGTTCGAGCGCAATCTCGGCCAAACGCGGCCGGTAGTAGCGGGGTGGAATGACGAGCTTTGTGGGACGCCTCGCGCGCGTTGCGTGATCGAGCCGGTTGAGGGGAGCGACTCCGGGCTGGTTGGCACCGCTGCCGACTACCTGGTGCGCGCGGTGCTGTGTGCCGGCGCCTTGGACGACACCGTTGCGACCCACGGTGTCCATCGGCGGACGGTGCCGCAGACGGCTATACGGCTTGAGCGTGAAGCGGTTCACGCCGTAGCCGAGCTTCGGCCGTGGGAGTCTCCGCCTACTGGCGATGCGCTCACAGAGCTATGCCGCCTGTCTCTTGTACTTGCCCGGTTCGACCTTCTCGTTCGTCCGGGTCCCTTGGTCGTGGGTGGGTACGTCATCCAGCCGCTGATGGACGACCCCACGCTGGCGACCTACTCCTCGCGGGTCGTGCCGCCGCTCTGCATCGAGGACCTGTCGCGCCTGGCGCCGGCTGCTATCGAGGATCACCTGGATTTCAGGGCACAGCGGCTTGTGCTCAACCCAACGTTTAGGCTCAGCGGACTGCTGAGCGGCGCAGACGCCGACCTCATCGCCAACGGGGTTCTTTGGGACTTCAAGTCCACCGCGCAAAGAGCAGTCGCGGACCGTACGACCGTCTGGCAACTCGTCGGGTACGCCCTCGCCGACACCCACGACGAATACTCGATCGAGCACGTCGGTATCTCTGCGCTTCGACGGCGGCGCAGGGTCGCGTGCCAGCTCGACGAACTGCTTGCGACTCTCAGTGACGAAAAGCCACGCGGGATTGCCGCGTGGCGAGCGGACTTCGCGGATTCGGTGCTCAGCTCGCTTATGCCCGCGCCGGCAAGGCCCGACTAGCGTGTTCAACCGCTCGGGCTCACCACCCCGACGGTCGATCCTCTGCGCGTGATGGCGAGCGTGACGCCGAGCGGCGAGCCCAACTGGCGGCCGGGGACAGACGAGCCGGTGTTCCAGCTCGCCTGTCCGCCCGCGCATTCCACCGTGCTCGCGCGGATTCTCAGTGAGACGTCGGTATGAGGCCGTGGCAGTCTTTGCAGATCGCTTCGCAGTTAGAGAGCGTGTCATCTCCACCGCTTCCTACGGCCGTTTTGTGGTGGCATTCGGTCGCCGATTTCGTGCAACGGCCGACATGACCCGTGTGGTTGACTCGTTCGCACTCGCAGCGGTGGTTTGCGCGTGCCAGAGCCGCTTCCTTGGTTGCCTCAGAAAAGGCCATCTTGCTGCTCCAATCCGCTCTCGGGGCGCCTGCGACCACAGGACAAATGAACCCCAAGGGCTCGTGCCAATGGTCTCAAACGCATCGGACGTGTCCGCACCGGATGACAGGATGCGGATGCGCCCGCGGCGTGCTCCAATCACCACAGGCGGCCGGAGCGACCACTCTGGCCCCCAAGCATCAGCGAGCGTCACGCCGTTCCGGTCGGCGTGACGCTCCGCTGGGCCGCCCCCTCAGCGTAAGATCGCGGGATGGGATGCATGCGTAACGCACTGGTCCTCGCCGTCGCGGCGCTGCTGGCCGCGCTTGCGGTGGGCGGCGGCGCCGTGCCCGCGAGCGCCAGCGGCGGGCAAGTGTTCGTCAACTGCCAAACCTTCGGGTCGGGCGGCTTCGACTACCACGCGAGCGTCCGCCCGTCTACGTGCGTGTTTCAGGGGTTGCCCTCGAGCGGCGCGAACGAATGGAAGCTCTCGAACCTGCGGTGGTCCGACTGGGGCACAAGCATCGCGTCGGCGACCGGCCTCTACCACTACCGGCACGGCGAATACCGGGACGGGAAGTTCGTCTACCCGGTCGTATCGACGCGGATCGTGCTGTTCCGAATCCGCGTCGGGTGTGACGGGCGCCGCTACTACACGAGCGTGAGCGAAGGCGAAGTGACCAACCGGCTCTCGGCTAGCTGCACCCCCGGTTAGCCTGTGCGCTGGCGACTTTCGCCAACCCTCCTAGACCAGGTGACCAGCCGGCCCTCATCCGCTCGCATCGGGCGTGCCGCGTCACGGTTCGCGCGACTCGCTGTGGCGAACGGCGTTATCGGACTGGCGGTCGCAGGTAGCGCGGCAGCGGCCGGCGACACGCTCACGAACTACGGCCCAGGCAACGTCGAAGCACCGACGAGCCGGGTCTACGCGTTCAGCGCGTCATGTGCGGCGCTGCCGTGCAGCATCCGCCTCACGAAGCGCGCCTACGCTGGCAGACAGCACATCGCGGGCCTTGACCCGACGACTGGGCCGGCGATCACGATGACGGAAAACCCGGCGCCGCTCGCCGAAGAACAGGAGGCCGAAGGCGACGAAGCCCCCGTTTTGGCGGTCTGGTTCTCCCCGAGCGACCTGAGACGATCGCTGCTCGTCTCCACGCTCAACCGCTACGGCTCCGTGAAACTGCACGTACATGCTACGATCACGGACGCCACCGGAGCGACTTCGTCTGCGTCGCGCGTGATCACGCTCACCGAGCAGGCGCACAGCTGCAGCCAGATTGACGTCGGCGGGCAGATCTTCCACGTCAAGATCCACAAGGGGCCGGTGTCCTGCGGCGAAGCCCAGAGCATTCTCCGCACCTTCTTCTCTGGCGGCGGCGTCGAACATGGCAGCGGGGCGGAGTACAAACGGACATGGACGATCGGCAACTGGCGGTGCGGCCACGGAGCCGGGGGCGGCGGCTGCATTCGCGGCGGCTCCAACACCGAAAACGCCAGCTCGTGGATCGAAGGCTATATTCCGTAGGTCGCCCGAAGGCCGCATAGCTGCGTGTTCAGGGCTACTCCACCAGGGGCCGGACGACGATCAGCGCACTGTTGCGGCGCCACGGCCAGAAGAAATGCAGATCGATCGCGTAGGAGATCGAGATGATGTCCTCGCTCTCGATCGGGTCGAGGATCTGGGCAACCCGCTGCGCAAGTTTCGGCTTCGTCGGCGCGCGGACCAGCAGCACGAGGTGTTTCGGCGGGTCACCTTGACTCATGGCTCACATCTATTCGGCAGCTACGCCGACAGCCCTGCTCCACGATGGCGCCCAGGCGAGCGTGTTGGTGCTGTTTATTCGCCGAGCTGCCGCAGCGCGGTCCAGGACCCCTTGGCGGTCTTGACGTGGTCCTCGGATACGAGGAGGTAGCGCCATGTGTCGGCGACCTTGGGGTCGGCGTTGACGTGTTGGGACCAGCGGATCGCGGCCTCGCGCTTGCTCTGGACTTCGGCGGAGGTCATTTCCTTGTTCATCTTGACCTCGATGATCCAGTGGACGTCGTCGGCGTCGACGGCGATGAAGTCTGGGTTGTACTCGCGTCCGGAGCCGTGCCAGAGGATGGGGAGATCACCGGTTTGCAGTCGGGTCCAGTAGGCGATCTCCTCGGCGTCGTCAAGAATGTTGGCCACGTCGCGCTCGGTGGAGCTGTCGAACCAGTCCTGGACGTACATGGACTTGGCGTATTCGTAGCTCACGCCGCGTTCGTATTTGCCGAGGCGATTCTGGCTGGTAGTAGGTCGCGCGATGCGTATGGGCGCGAGCGTGACGATGTCGATGACCTCTTCGTAGGACGGCTTGCTGGCGCAGCGGCGTTGCTCCTTGGTGATGAGATCGATGAAGCCGGCGGCGACGCGGTCCATGTAGCCGCTGAGCACGGGGATGGCCTCGTCTCCGAGACCCGTCTCAAACGCCTCGATCAGCGGCGTGAGGGCCTTGGCCTCGCGAGATCGCGAGGGGACCGGCGCGGAGTCCATGACGCGCGTTCGCAGCTCGCGGAGCGCATCCTCCAGCGGAAGCAGCGAGCCCTGCGATACGACCTTGTCCACCGCTGGGGCGGTGACCATCTCGGTGTGGCGCAGGCCGTCAGCGCCGGTCACCGTCCGAGCGGACAGCCGCACGCGGCGCAACTCTCCGACCGGGTCGGCGCGCAAACGCTCGCCGAGCTCGCGGAAGGGCTTGTGGTCGGTGATATCTGCCAGCGAGAATGGGACCGACACGGCGCTCATCTTCAGGAGCGGCACACGGAGTGGCTTGAAGCCGTCGCGCGGATGCAGCTCCTGCTGGAGCTGGGTCAGCTGCTCGGCGGTCTTGGAGGTGTGATCCTCGATGCTGGCGATCACGGGCGCGCCTGCGCCGGTGGCGATCACCCCGGCTGTGCCGTCGGTGGAGATTGCGATCGGGGTGCTGACGGTCGCGGTCTCAGTTGTCGGCACCTGCTCGCCCTGGGCGTTGGTCTGGATCGTCGTCTCGATGCGGTAGTCGACGAACTGCTCGTTGAGCGCTCCGGCTTTGGCGAGGAGTTGCTCGTAGCGCTCGTGTCCGAGCACCTCAAGGGTGTCGAGGATCTCGATGTCGGTGTACGCGCCGAACGGGAGACGCAGGCCGCGTCCGAGAGTCTGCTCGGTCAGGATGGTCGATACCGACGCTCGCATGGAGGCGAGCACGTAGACGTTGCGCACGTCCCAGCCCTCCTTCAGCATCCCGACGCTGATCACGATGCGATAGGGATTGTCGGGCTTCTCGAGGTTCGAGAGCGCTTCCAGCGCCGCGTCGGGGCTGTCGCTCGTGACCGTGAGGACCCGATCTGCGTAGCGTCCGCCAGCGAACGATGGTTGGCGGATCAGCTCTTCCAGCTCGTTGGCCTCGTCTATTTTCTGGGCGATCACGAGCATGACGGGGGTCACCATCGGCTTACCCGTATGCGCGCAGTAGCGCTCGATCGCCTCTTCCTTGAGCTCGATCAGCGCAACGCCGTCCAAGAGCTTGGTCATCGGATCAGCGAGGTCGTCCTTGCGCCCGACGATCACGGGAGTCTTGACGTTGCGATCGGCGATCGCCTGCGCCAGCGGATAGCGGTAGATGATCTGCTCCGGCGGCGTCTTGGGATGCGGAGTCGCCGTGAGCCCGACCAACAGGTAGGGATCGAGGTCGCGCACCGCGTTTGAGAACGCCGCCCCGTAGTAGGTGTGGTGCTCGTCGGCGAACACCACGAGATCCTCAGCCTCCTTCAAGCGGGCGTAGAACGCGGCGCCAAGACCCTCCTGAAACTCGTGGGTCTTCTTACCGAGCTTCGTGCTCGGTTTCGTCAGCGCCTGAACGGTGAAGATGAACAGCTTGACCTGCTCGGGGTCGTCCATAGCCGCCCGCATCGCCGGGCTCGCGAAGTTCTCCGAGGTGATGACCACCGGCTCGACGTCCATGCCGCCGAGGAGGCTGCGCTCGCTGCCGGCGGTGAAGTTTTCGACGGTCTTGGCGAGGATCGTGCGTCCGGGTGTTACCACCGCGAAGTCGCGCACCCCCTCGACCGCGAAGTACTCGAGCGTCGCGGCGAGCACGTAAGTCTTGCCCGCGCCGGTAGCGCTGTCGATCACGCACTCAAACGGCGGCGGCGCACCCTCGGTGTCGAAGTGGTGGTGCGTTCGCCACGCGATCGCTTCGAGCGCTTCGCGGTTGGGCAAGCGCAGGTCAAGGGTCGAGGAGATCGCCTCAATGCGATCCTCGTCAACCGCGCTCATCACGCCTCGATAGGAGCCTCCTGAGCCTCATGCGCCGCGGTAACGCTACCGTTCGAGCCGGGCGACTGGAGCGCCGACCGCGGTGTCCAACGGGCCTGGCGATAATCCTGCAGAATCGACGCCGGGATCTTGCGCAGCGATGACCCGCGACGGAGCTCGCGCAGAACCGTCCGTGCTGCGGGATCGACAGCGGTACCGCACACCACGAGACGCTCGTCGTCAGGCAGGTTCGCAACAAGCAACCGCACCACGTCCTCGTTGACGAGCCCATCAACGACCGCCAGCCGCGTCCGGCCGCGGCGACCCACGAACGGCGGCTCGGGCTCGAACTCGAAGTGCAGCTGCGCCGCGCACGCCTCCGCGAGCCTACCGTTCACGGCCCAATCGGCAAGGTACACAGTGCCCTCATCCTCATCGAACATGGACGGGGCGACATCAAGGATACGAAAGCCGCCACCGCCCGTCCAGCCAGTCTGCTCAGTGATCCCGCCCGGATCCTTGCCCTCGATGACCTTGCTGAGGCGTGGGAGAACGTAGGTGTCGAGGGAGTCGGCGCTTCGCTCAACGCCAATCCAGCGGCGGCCCATCTTGTGTGCGACAGCGGCTGTGGTTCCCGAGCCAAGGAAGCAGTCAAGGACAATGTCACCCGCGTCAGTTGCGATCTGAGTGATCCGAGCGATCAGACGCTCGGGCTTTGGAGTCGCGAACGGATCATCGCCGTTGGCAAGCACCTTGCTCTCACGCTTACCCTCGTCTGTGGTCCCACTCTCTTGGTATGACCACCACGTCTTTGGCACAACATCCTGCGCTTCGCTGAGAAACCGCTTGACCCGGGGAACTCCGTCGCCCTTCGCTCCCCACCAGATGCGATTGTCGCGGTCAAACTCCGCCAGCTTGTCCGGTGATAGCCGCCAGTACGTGCCAGGCGGCGGGCCTGGAATGACTCTGCCGGACGGTGTTGTGATGGGGTATGTGCCCAAGCTGTAAGGATTCCTCGCCTGTACCGGTCCAGACGTCCACGGTCCGCGTGGATCGTTATCTGGGTTGCTGTAGATAGCGTCCTGCGCATCGGTCCGAGGTAGACGGTTACGCGTTGCGGCGAAGACATCTCTTTGCTTCGCGAAAACGATGATGTAGTCGTGCGAGGTCGAGAACACCGCCATGTTCGACTGGGATGCCTGCCGCTGCCAAACGACCGTTGCGACGAAGTTATCCCGCGCGAACACCTCATCCATGAGAGCGCGAAGATGCGCCTGCTCGTAGTCGTCGCAATGAACCCATACCGATCCGTTCGGCGCCAAAAGCTTCCTGATCTGCACCAGCCTGTCGCGCATCATCGTCAGCCAGACGGAGTGCTCCAGGTTGTCGTCGTAGTGCAAGAACGACTGCTGCGTGTTGAACGGCGGGTCGAGATACGCCAGTCGTACCTTCCCCACGAGCTCGGCAGCGAACTCGGGCAGCTCACCGAGGCTCGTCAGCGCGTTGAGCGCATCGCCACGGATGAGCAGGTTGTCCTTGGCTCGCTCGGCTCGCGACCGCGTCTCGCCGGCGGTGCCGGCCTCGTCGAGGAGCCGGACCTCGGCGACCCTGTAGTCGGACGGCGGCACCCATTGGTAGGCGCCATCCTCCTCGGCCAACAGCCGCAGGTGCTTGTTGGTCCAAGAGAGCTCGAGTGTTCCGCTGTAGCGGGCCGAGGCGTCGGGCATCTGACGAAGCGTAGCCGGGCGCTGCGACGGCTCTCGCTGGTCGGCGCTGACGGTCGCCGAGGCGGCTGTAGAGCAGGGGCGACGCTCGCTGGTACGTTCCGTCGGTGAGCTGTTGCTCAGACGAGATCAGGGCGCTAGGCCCATCGCCTGGCAGCTAGCTGGGACGTCGCCTTGCGCGACCCGCACGAGGAGGCGGTGCTTCGTCCTGGTCAGCGACACGTACAGGACCTGTTTGCTCTCCGTATCCGAGTCGTTGAAGATCGTCGCGCTGACGTACGGCAAGATCACCATGTCGAACTCCTTGCCCTTTGCCTCGTGGCAGGTCAGGAGGTAGAGCCCTCGCGGTTCGCGGGCCTCGGCCGTGAACCGGAGTTGCGCAAGCCGGTTGAGGATTGCCTCACGGGCGGCGATGTCGTCGAGTCCGTTGCGCATTCGAAGCGTCGTGCGCACCACGTGGGCGGCATCGCCAGCGACCAGTTTGGCGTCCTCGTGAGCTGTGGCGAGTCGGGAGACGACGCGTGCTGCGGCGCACGCGCCGGCCAGGTCGGTCCAAAGTGGCAGCGTGGCGTTGAGGGCTATCGCCAGGTTTCTTCGGCGTTCCCCGAGTCGATCGACACGGATGCCCTGCACATCGATGCGCTCGAGGAGTGCTCGTAGGTCCTCGTTGCGTGGCGCGACGCGGAGCGCGACCTTCATTAGCTGCTCCATCTTGAGCTGATCGCTCGTGGCTATCGGGTAGATGTCGATCCACTCTCGAACCCACTCAGCGGTATCCCGCGCGGTACGAATCCGCTTGCAGAAGAAGTGCTGGGAGAGATGCCGCTCGACGCGGTCCAGGTGCGAGTGCTTGCGGTGCAGGACCGCGATGCTGCGAATCTCGGGGTCTTTGAACGCGTCCGAGATCGCAGCATCGAGTTGCCAAAGGTCACGTGACGCGATGTCGTAGGGCTCGCCGCGGACCTTTCGTGTGGGGTCGTATCCGAGGACGGTCACCTCGTCTGGAGGTGAAGGGCACGCCCGGCCGTTGGCGAGCAGGATGTCGCGCACGCCCTCCATCCAGGCGCGAAGAGCTGGCCGGTGTCGGTAGCGGTGGAGGGTTTTCAGGGTGTGGCAGGAGACTCCACGTGCGCGGAACTCGTCGACGCGTTTGGGCGATGCGTCGCGCCAGCTATAGATCATCTGTAGCGGATCGGCGAACGCGTACATCCGCCCTGTGCTGCCCGCTACGCGCTCGACGATCTTTGCCTGCATCGCGGAGGAGTCCTGGTACTCGTCGAGGACAATGACGGGATACTTGTGCCGCCAGAGGTGCCGGAGTGTGGCTGACTCGTTGACCAGCCGCCACATGTAGAAGGCGAGGTCGTCGTAGTGCAGGTGACCCTGTCGATGTATCCGCAAGAGCTCCTCGCCCACCGCGGCGGCGTCCGGCAGCGGAGCTGCGAGACGGTCAGGCCGGCAGCCGTCGACAGCGTGCTCAATGACGAGGCCGTAGTCGCTCACAAGGTTCTCGTCGATCGCAACCCCGCCCCTGGTCATCGCGCCCACGACGTCGTCGTAGTGCTGCTGACGCGTGGTGAGCTCGATCTCGAGGGGCAACCCGAGGGAGCTTCTGAATTGGCGGACCTTGGTCCAGAACCACGCGTGGTAGTTGGTGATCTCCATTCGCGCGCGCTGCTCCGGCGACAGGAGATCTTTGGCGTACGCCTCGAGCTGTGCGCGCGCTTCGAGGCTGAACGTGAGGATGAGGACGCGCTGGGTGGGGCCTACGACGTCGTTGTCGATGTCGCGTGCGGCGAGGAGGATCGCACTGACGGTCTTTCCGGAGCCAGGCGGGGCTGTGATGAGGAGGTGCTGCGCCGCATCGGCAAGGGCCGCCTGTTGATCTGGATCTTCAGAGAGCATGCTCCCCGATCGCGGCTACATCACCGCCAACAAAGCCGTGGAGCAGCTCCATCGCTTTGACGATCGTGGGTGGGGCTGACGGGAGCGCCTCGCATATGAGCCGGTGGTCGCGGGAGCTCTTAAAGGACGGGGTCTTCGCACGCAGCACGGCTGCAACCGCCACTCGCTGATGGGTCGCGTCAAGGGGGTCGATGAGCCCGGGGATGTCGGGTGCACCGACGAGGTGGTCGTAGTCGCCGACCGCACGTCGCACGTGCTCGGCGAGCACGGCCTGATGCTCGTTCCAGGGAGCGAGCTCGGCGCGGAGCTCCTCCATCGCTGCCGTCAGCACTTTGAGGTCGGACTCAGCAGCGATCACCCCCTCGAGATCCGTGTGGGTGCTCCAATGCACAAGCATTCCGGCGCCGGCGGGGATGATCGCGTCGCGTTGCTGGGTCTTGTCGGGGTCGCAGTCGCAGATGACGGCTACGGGGATATCGAGAGACGAGAAGAACCGCACGAATGGCGTGATCTTGTCGACGCTCTCGCATTCGATGATCTCGATCCGGCGCTCGTCGAGGCCCGCGCCAGGGAACTGCTTCGCCCACAACGCCGGGAGCGCTCCGAGCTCGGTCGGGCCCTCGACCAGCAGCACGGCGTTGGCGTACAGGCCGTCGATCATGGCGCCGCGCGCGTGCCGCTCGTAGAACTTGTGCTCGGCGGGCTGGACGTCTCGGAGTGGACGGACCTGGGGACCGTCGTGGAAGTCGCGCACGAGGCTGACGTCCTTCAAGGGGACGGTGGAGGCGATCGCTGGCGAGTGTGTCGAGATGATGGTCTGGGCGGCCCCGCTCTTCGGCGAGAAAAGCAGCGCGCGCGAGATCAGGCGCTGGTTGATCGGCTCAAGGTTCTGCTCGGGCTCCTCGATGCCAAGGATCAGGTTGCTTTGCCGGACCCGGGCGTGCTGCAGTACCGCGGCCAAGAGCAGCGCGCGGAGCACGCCGCGTCCATGCGATCGGAGCGGCAGATGGTGGCCCGAGCGAGCGCCTCGTGCGACGAGCTGCAGACTTTGAAGGACACGCCGATCGCTCATGTCGAGAACGGCGAAGTCGAGAGCATCCTCGCCATCGACCAGGCCGAGATCCCGCACGGTCTGCTCGAGTCGCTCGCGCGTCGAAGCCACGTGCTCGTGGCCCATCAGGTCGCCACGGGCATTCTCGATCCCCTGACGGATCGTGTTGAGCTCGGCCGTTAGATCGACCTGCTCGAAGAGCTTGGCGAAGATGGAGTTGGAGTAGAACGCCAGCTCTTTGAACGGATCAAGGTCAGCCGGTGCGAAGTACCAGCCGATCCGGAGCTTGTGCTCCTGAGATACACGGGGCTGACCCGAGTCCGGGCGCGCAAAGAACGAGGCTGCTGGCTCATCGACTTCGGCCTTGAATTCGATGCGCAGCACCAGCTCACCGTCGTCGAACTCCTCGTCCGGAGAATCAGCCGGCCCGAACTCTTGGTGATCTTCGTCTCCGTCCGGCGCCGGGCGTTGGCCCTCAAGAAACGGCTCGAAGACGTCCCGATCCTCCTCGTCAAGACCGGCGAGGATGATCGTGAACTCGACCGGCTTGCTCGTGTCCAGGTTGAAGAAGTCGTGCGGCTCCATGAGATCCCGGTAGGCGTTCCGGTGCGGGTTCAGCGCGATATCGACGGCGCGGAGCAACGAGCTTTTCCCGCTGTTGTTGGGCCCTACCAGGACGTCGTGTTCGCCTGGAAGCCACGTGACTGGACCGTGCCATCCGCGGAAGTTCTCGATCGTGATCTGCTTGATGCGCATGCCTTCAATCATCCTCGTTGGACCGGCGCCCTGGTGATGGCCATTTGGCTTTGGGGGCTCCCTCGTACTTCTCATGTGCAGGCGCCGGGTGAGCTGTCGCGGGCTATCGGTTCAGAGGCCACGCTCTATACAGTGCTCACACACCGGTAAGCGGGGGCGTTCGATGAGGGCGTGGCGCCCATCGGCCGAAGGTCAACGGGATTGAATCCGTAGGCAGGCAACCTCCGGGGTATAGAGCCGGCTCGTCGTTCGAGACGCATGGCTCTACGCTGCGCTCATCAACGCGCTCGTTGCATCCGACTCCTCTCTGCTCGACCTGGTCGAAGCAGTGCGGGCGCTGCCTTATGGCCGTCCAAGTGATCGCACCGTGGAGGGGATGCTGCGCGAGCGTCGCGGCACCTGCTCCACCAAGCACCTGTTTCTCGCCCGGACGTTGGCCGAGCGCTTCCCTGAAACCGAACCGTTGATCGTCCATCGCGTCTACCAGTTGGATCGCACTCGCGCCGCCGAGCTTTTCGGCACTGCCGTTGCGGAGGTGGTTCCCAAGGATGGGCTCGTCGACGTCCACCGCTACCTAACGATCGTCGTCGAGGGGCAGCGCATCACTATGGATGCGACGTTCCCCGGGCCGCCGTGGGACGGCCGCTCATCGTTGCCGCTCGCCTGTGGTTCCGGGCGCGACTATCCAGCCGGTGAAGATCCCGACGCCGAGAAGCGCGCGCTTGAGACCAAGCACTGCGACCCAGCGATTCGTGAGCCGTTCATCGCAGCGCTGGCGTCCGTAGGGCGGCCGCAGCGGTAGCCACGCCCGCTGCGGAGAACACAAGGCCCACGGATAGGTCGGCGTCCACCTGTCCTCTGCGACGCCTCGGTCAGCGTGACAGTCCAGCTACTCGCCGAGCTGTGCGAGTGCGGCCGCTGCGTGGCGTGCGATGTCCTTGGGTCGGCGTGCCTTTCCGTAGAGCAGGAAGTCGACGATCAGCCCGTCGCAGACTGTGATGATCGCACCCGCTCGCGTGTCGGCATCCGGCTGACCTGTTGCGCCGAGGTTTGCGGCCAGCGCGGCGCGGAACTCCTGTTGATTTGCCGCGAGGGTCGCACGGAGCTCGGGGTCACGGGGTGCGAGGGTCACGGCTTCAAGCCACGCGTGAACCATCGGTGCGTTCTCCGAGAGAGCCGTACTGAACAGCGTCATGCCCTCATTCAGACGTTCCTGTGGTGATCGAGCATCGCTGCTGGCGGCGGCGATCAGCGGCGCGAGCCACCGTCGCCAGTTCGCTGAGATCGCAGCGAGCAGGAGACCTCGGGTGGAACCGTAGTGGTAACCGATCGAGCGTAGGTTCGCTCGGGCCTCTGAGGCGATGTCCCGCGCTGTCGTCGTGGCGTAGCCTTGACGTTGCAGGCATACGACGGCTGCCTCTAGCAGGCGGTCCTTGGTGGAGTCTGGTGGAGAAGGCATGTGGTATACAGATGTTTACATGCTTGTGTTTGACCGAGAGGGATACGGGCCGCCGCTCATGCTGCTGCATGGGACCAACAGCTCACGCAGCATATGGAAGCCACTCCTGCCCCAGCTATCCAGCGAGCGCGAGGTTTTCAGCGTCGACCTGCCCGCGCACGGACAGTCGCCACCCAGCTCCTTCACGCCGCCCGGCTGGGCGACGGAGGTTGCCGCGCTTCTGGACCATCTCGGCCTTGAGCGCGTCGCGCTCGTCGGCCATTCAGCGGGAGGATGGACCGCACTGGAGCTCGCGAAGCTCGGGCGCACCAGCGGTGTTCTGGCGCTCACGCCGGCGGGGCTATGGCGCAAGCACTCGCCGCCGATCACCGATGCGATCCTGGTGGTCAACTGGCGGCTCGGGCAGCTCCTCGGCGAGCGAGCCGCCACCACGCCACTGCGCACAAATATGGGACGCCGGATGTCACTGCGACAGATCTCCGCAGCACCGGCAGACGTCCCCGGCGAGGATGCGACCGAAATGGTCAAGACAGTGCTCGCGTCCAAGCACTTCCCCGAGCACTTCCGGCAAACCCGCCGGCTGCGGTTCCTGGACGGCCAGCAGATCCCTGCCGACATCCCGGTCCACGTCGTCTGGGGTGGCAAGGATCGCATCGCCCGCGCCCGAACATCACGCCACACCGACCAGCTCCCCGAACACGCGACCGTCGAAACCTGGGCCGACTGCGGCCACATGCTCACGTGGGACGCCCCACAACGCGTCACAGACGCCGCCCTCGCCATCCCAACCAGCAGTCAAGGCGGCGAGGCTTCGCGTCGCTCCCCTTTTCCGCGCGGGGATCGCCCGCCTGCCGCTGCGTCATAGTCCAGGCTGGTGGACGACACGCCGAACATCTGCGCCGGGCCATTCGGCGGGTTCTACGACTTCTACATAGAACGGCCGTGGCTGATGCGCGGCATCGGTCGTGTCCTCTGGGGCATCGACGCCTCCGTCCTATACGCCAGCATGGAGCCCATCGGTCGCGTTGCTGACGGCGCGAGGATCCTCGACGTGCCGTGCGGCGGCGGTGTCGCGTTCCGCGCCCTTGCACCTGACCAGGATGTTCGCTACACAGCGGGCGACCTCTCCGAGAAGATGCTCGCGCGCGCAAGACGCCGCGCGAGAACGGGGTCGCTGAACCAGGTCGAGGTGCTCGCCGCGGACATGACCGCGCTGCCCTTTCCCGACGGCCAAGCGGACCTCTTTCTCTTCTACAGCGGCCTGCACATGGTCGACGACCCCGAGCAGGCCATCAACGAGATCGTGCGCTGCCTGAAGCCTGGCGGCCAGCTGATCGGCACCACGTTCCTCGCCGGCGGACCTCGGCGAGCACGAGCACTGTTCGCGATTGGCAACCGCAGCGGCCATCCGCTGCCGCCACGCCGGGAAGACCTACAACGCTGGCTGACCACCGCCGGGATAGCCGACGCCACGATCGGGCCACAACCCGGCTTCGCGGTCTTCACCGGACACAAGCACACAACCTAAACCGCCGATGCGGGATGGCGCGCGGAGCCACGTACATCGGTGGATCAATCAAGCCGAGGACCAGAACTGGCGTGAGAAGGCTCCGCGAGCATCTCGATCATCCCCAGGTGCTCCCAGGCTCGCGGGAGCATCTCCTGCGTCTCGCGCGGCTCGGGCGGGAGCGCTGGAAGCAGCCACATCTGACGGCTGCCCTCCCGTGGCTTGGGCGGCGCCGGCCGGCGCCCGGCGGGAAGCCGCAGCCATTGCTCGCGGTCCCTCAGATCGGCGGTGAGGTTGCCGAACGCGTCGCTCTCGCAGAACAGGATGCGGTTGCGGCCCTCAAAGGAGACCTCGTCGCCGCGGCACTGGTACCCGGTGAGGATCTCATCCGCGCCCATCATCATCGTCCTGGCCTTACCCGGCGGACACACGAACAAGACGGCTACCTCGGCGGTGTAGCGTTCGTGGATCTCCGAATGCTGCAGGCAGTGAACTGGGTTCTTCTGCACCAGGTGACGCCCGACGTTCAGGAACATGTCCAGGCCACGCAGCTTCTCAATGTTGTTCGAGACGCGGCCGGTGCGATCGAACTCGACCAGGACATCGACCACAAGATGACGCCTGTAGTCCTCGGGATACACCCGGTGCTCCTCCCACGGCGGCGGCTGGACCATCGTCATCCATCGCTGCTCGTCCTCGTCCACGAGGACGATCGAAAGCGCCGCGTCGGGCTTGACCACCTGCAGCCGCGCCTGGGCCTCGTAGCCCCACACCCACGTCCGCTCGCGCCGGCGCTCGAACCCGCGTTCGAACACGAGGTCCGCAGCGTCAGAGACCGTGACCGAGGATCGCTCGCCGTAATCGTCGGGCTCGCCGAGCGGCGGAAGGAAAACGTGCTCCGCGCGCCACTCCGTCACGATGTGCGCACCCCTGGCCTGGGCGGCGAGCGTCGCGTCCACAGCACGCCGGTAGGAGATCAGGAAGTCGACCGCCTCGAGGTCATGGCGCACACGCCCGGGCATCGCAGAACCCCACGGGCGCTCCGCCCACGCCCACCGGTTGAACTTCGCCTCCGGCCCGAGCAGCCACGGTTCAGGGCCGTACTCATCACTGCTGATGACCGGAGAGGGTCCGGATCTGAGCCGATCGAAGCCCTTGCTGGTCACAGACCACAGGTAGGGTTCGCTACCGGCGCGCCTGCCGCCACGATGGCGCTCCACCAGCCCCATCTCGCGCAGCCTGTTCAACCGCTCGCGCGCCTTACACGCCTGCTGGCCGGGAAACAGCTCGACAGCGACCTGCAGCGTGCTCATCACCCGCGCAACATGCAGCCCCCACAAGATCGCCTGGTCACGCCACACAAGACCCTCCCGACGTAGTTCGCCCGGACGACCCTTGAAGATCTCCTCGAGATCTGTCCCCAGGAGATTAATCACGAACAAGCTCGCTTCCACAGAGAAGACCACAGCAAGCGCCATCTCAGATTGAGAAGGGGATATATAAGAATGTCCCCGTCCGCCGCGTATCGCGCAACAGCGCGGTTTTGCAGGGACTTCGGCCCCTCCGCCAATGCCAAGGTACGAGACTCCAAGGTCCGGGCAAGCACCCCCCAAATCGACCGAGGGTCCGCCCAGCGCCCATACCCTGGAGCCGAGGGTACGGGGTTCGCGACCGGACCCTCGGGGATCGCGCAACCGAACTGGGTGATTGGCTGGAGTGCCATCACCAGGTATGTCGTTGGAACGGCCGGCGTTCCCCCCTACGCGTTTCCGTGAGCCCGGAGACGGGCGTATCCGCCCGTGTCTCAGCGAAGCGGCTGAACGCCCCGCGCTCGACCCGCTCGCTGAACGACGAGGTGTTCCTCATCGACGACGCGGTCGGGGTCATCGTCGACGACGATCTCGGCGAGCAGGTACGGCGAGCGGTAGGAGCCGATCAGGCTCCGTGCCCACTCTTCCGGGTCATCCTCCCAACGAATCGCCTCGCCCGTTGAGACGCTGAGCACCACACGCTCAAGATCGACGACCTGTGGCTCACGACCCCTGATCTGAGGCTGTGAGCGCCCGCGCTGTGTGAGCGTGGGGACGCACTCGGATCGGCCGATCTCGCTGCCCGGACGCCAGAACTCAACGTGAACCATCTCCGCCTCTCAGTCGATCACCGTAGGTCAAACAGCTGCGAGCGCGGGGGCCAGATCCTCGGCGGTCGTCTGCACCGTCTCGGGAATCGTGACCGCGAGATGTCCGTCGCGCTCCAGAATGCGGCGGGGACCCATCATCGTCAGCCCGACAATATGGCTGGTGCCCGGCTCATAGCGAACGACGTGACCCTCCGGGGTCTCCTCTCCCTCGCCATCCCGAGGCTCCCCCACATGCAGGTAGAGCACATCGTTCTCGGCATCGTAGTCGGCGCGCTCGAAGCTCATCGGGCCGATCGTGATGTTCACGCGCTCCATGACTTTGGGTCCTTTCGGTTCGCAAACGCCGACACGATCCGTGCGGGCGTCTGCTCATAGCTTACGACTACCAGCAGCCCGGATCGGTTGTCTCGATGGCCGTTGATTCGTCCTCCACAACCAGACAGGATGCTCGCCGCCGCGGATGGCTGCGCACGCGCCAGGAGCCGAGCGTCTGATGCTCCACCAAAACGCTGTCGAGCAGCCGGCGGTGGTCCTGACGCAGGCGCTCCTCGCTCTCTTGGGGACTCCTGGGCTACGCTGCGCGCGCGAGGCCGTCGGGGACGATCGGCCAGGCTCCCTCGACACGCTCATTGCGCCCTTGTCCCCGGAAGTATTGCTCCAGCGACGCGGCCTGTTCGGCCGCCCAGGAAACCTGTGCACGGTGCAAGACGCGGAGGTCCATGTCACGCAGCTCGGCAACGGTCGCTCCGAGCCTGTACGCGACCCTCGCGGCGGCGATCGCATCGGCGTTGGCTGCGTGAGCGTCATCGAGCGTAACGCGGTAATGCTCACAGACCGCACCCAAGGTGCGCTTCCCGCGCCGGAAACGGTCGAACTGTTTGTCGAGTATGCGCGGATCGACGACGAGCATCCCATTCGGCCCACCGACCCGGTCGAGCAGCGGTCGAAGTCCGTGGCGATGAGTCTCGCGATCCAGGACGGTCAGGTCGAAGCGTGCATTGAACGCGACGATCGGCACGCCGTTCCGCAACTGCTCGGCCAGCGCGGCCACGATCTCATCGATTGCCTCACCCGAGATGCGCCCCTCGGCTTGTGCCCGCTCGGTCGTGATGCCATGCACGGATGTCGCATCAGCCGGTATGTCGATGCCGGGATCCACCAGCCAAGATCGATGCACGGCCGGCTGACCGCCGCCAACGACGCTGACGGCTGCCGTCACGATGCGATCGTGCTCAGGGTCGACGCCGGTGGTCTCGATGTCGAACGCCGCAAAACATCCCGTATGCCAGTTCATGCAAAAAGAGTAAGGACATGCCCGGACGAGTTTCTCCACGCGATAGCGCGAGATTGTCACACTCGGCCACGCGGAAGGCGATGTCGGCAGGCGAACGCCCTATCGACGTAGCCGGCGAGATGAGAGAAGCGCCACGCGCGAGTAGTTCGGATCGACGGCAGACGGCTTGGGGCCATTTGCGATCCCCAGAATGCAAGCACGCCGACCGTTCGATCTGACGCAAATGGATTCTCGCCGACCGCGCCGGCGTCCAGCCTTATGCGATCGGGCCGTCCGCTCGACTTATGCCATCTTGGCGGGTGACGTTGATGTGGAGGTCGCAGTACTCGGAGATGTCCTCTGTGTGGGAGATCACGAAGATCTGCTGGAACTCGCTGCGGGCGAGCTCTGCGAGCTGCCCGATCAGCAGCCGTCGACGCTCGGGGTCCTGGCTGCCGAAGACCTCGTCGAGAATCACGAATCGAGTCTCGACGCCACGCTGATGAGCGAGCGTACGCGAGAGCGCCAGCCGCAGGCACAGCGATGAGAGATCCTGCTCACCGCCCGAGAATCGCTTGAGCGGATACATCTGCCCGGCGTCTGCGATCTCGAGCAAGTAGGACTCCGTCAGGCGGATGATCGGGTAGATGCCGCCGGTCACCTGCTTGATCAGGTTTGACGCGTCCTTTTCGAGGGTGGGCCGCGCCTGGCGTGAGTGGTGCTCACGGTAGTCCGACAGCGCCGTTGCGACCGCAGCACGAAGTTCCAGCTCCACTCCCTCTCGTTCGACGCGCTTGTTCATCTTCTGTCCCTCGATGAGTCGAACGCGAGCGGCCGCCACCGACTGGGACTCAAGCAACGTCTTCTGTTTGGCGCCGTCCAGATCAGCCCGAGCCTGCTTGAGCTCCTCAGTCCGCTGATCACGCTCGGCGACCGCCCGCTCCTGGGCACCCTCTCCTACGTCTACCTCGGCCACCCGGGCATGCAGCTGCTGCGAGGCAGCCGTGAGCCCGTCCACCAGCGGTTGCTGCGTCGCGATGCGACCTTCGACCAGCTGAAGCGTGTCCACGCTCTCGCGCAGGACGGCGCAGCGGCGGATCGCCTCCTGCGTGCGCGTCAGGTCAGCTTGCAGTCCTGCGTGCGCCGCGGCGTCATAGCCGTTGCCGGCACTGTGGCGCAGCTGCTCGGCGTAGGTGGCGACCTGATCCTCCGCACGGGTCTTGCGCTCGTGCAACTCAGCACGCCGCAGTGCGACCTCGGCGGCGCGCGCAGCCGCCGTCTTCAGGTCAGGGATGCTGGCCGCAAGCTGTCGGTAGGCGCTGTCCTGCTGATGCTCGCCCGTCGCCGCCTTCTGAGACGTAGCTGTGGCCGCCGTGACCATGTCGGCCAGACTCTCTATGTCTCCGCTCTCTCCAAGCGCTTGCCGCTGGGCACGTAGCTCTACGACCCGCGCCGCGGCAGCTTTGTTGCGTTTGTCGTCCTTGTCCAAGCTGCTGATGGCAGCTGCGAGCGTTTTGAGTTCTCCCCCATGGGCCGCGATCTTCTGCTCGTAGTCGGCAAGGAGGTCACCAAGCGTGCCTACGAGTGGCTGGTGGCAGGTCGGACACTCCGCGGTCTCCGTATCGCCCGCACCGAGGAGCGCGTCGCGGTGCTTGCTGTCGTGGGCGAGATGTGCCTCCACTTCGGCCTTCTGGCCACGCAGCTCTTGGCGGCGCTCCCGCGCCGCCGCGAGCTGCGCCTCCGCGTCGGCGAGCGTGAGCAGCTCGGCATCGATGTCGGCCGCGGCCTTCGCCCGTTTGTGAGCCTCCTGCGCCGAGCGCAGCTCCTCATCTGCCTGCTGGCGGACAACTGACGCTGCGCGCAGCTTCTCCCCGACCTCGTTGAGCTGCTGCTGGGCCGCTGCGAGCTTCGCCGCTGGGTTCTCGCCGTCAGCGACCTCACCGAGGTCGCTCAGCGCGTCGGTGGCCTTGGCGAGATCTTCAAGCGCACTGCTCTGCTGGACACGCAGCGAACCGATCTGCTCGTGGTTGCGTCTGCGTAGCTCCATCTCCCGCTCGCGAGCGGTCAACTCCTGCGCCTGAGCTGCGACGGGCTCCAGCTCAACGAGCTCGCCACGTGCGGTTCGCGCCGCATCCAAGCGCTGGCGCAGCCCGTCGAGAATCATCTGCTCGCGAGCGAGCTCGCCCGCAGCCTGCTCGGCAGCGAGCCGGCGCGCACCGTGCTCGGCGATCTGCGCGGTCAGCAGGTCGATACGGCTCGTTGCGTCCTTGAGCTGCGTCTCAAGGTGAGCTACCTGAGCTTCCAGCTGGCTGATCGCGGGCGCCGACTCCTGGGCTTCACGCTCGCACTGGTCAACGTCAGCTCGCAGAACCTCGACCTCGGGGGCGTCATCGCGCAACGAGGTGACGAGCACGTTCTGTTCCCGTGCGTCGCGGGCAGCGATGTCGGCCGCCCGACGCAGATGCTCGATCCCAAGCAACCGCTCCAGCTGGTCGCGCCGCTCGCTCAGGCTCTTCGATGAGGAGAGCGCCTGAACCTCCTTCTGGCGAGCATAGAACGTCCCAGAAAACATGTCCTGTGTCAGGCCGAGTTGCACCGCCACCTCACTTGACGTGCCGGCGAGCCCTCGTGCAAGCTCCTGGTCGCTTGCGACGTCGGTCAGCCACGCATCCTTGCCGTCGATGCGTATGACGCGGAGCGTACGCCCGGCGATCTCAAACTCCAGCTCGACGCGGCATTCTCCGCCGTCGGCGCCTTGGCGCAGGACCCGCTGAGCGCCTGGGCCGGTCTTGCTGCCGAATAGCGCCCACTCGAGGGCCGCAAAGATCGAGCTCTTGCCTGCACCGTTGGGCCCTGTGATCGAGAACAGGCCCGACGCGTTTAGGTCCAGGTCGAACTCGGCGAAGGAGCGAAAGTTCGTCGCCTTTACGTAGTTGAGCTTCACGCGCCGATCTCCTCGGCCGCCCTTGTCAGGCACGCCTCAGCGCGTGCGATGAACTCAGACGCCTCGACACCCTTTGGCACACGGTGGGAGAGGAAGTCCCGCAGATCCTGTGGCGCCGCCGGGTTAGCCCCCGTTGACGCCGCGTCGATGAAGGTCGGGTCGAGCTCGAAATGCAGGCAGTCCTCAAACGCAGCACTGACCTGACGGCGGTCGATCCCGCCGTAGGCCTCGACCATGACCGAGCGGATCGGCAACTTGACGATCGCCCCCTCCAGGTCGTCGCGTCGGGCAGCAGCCACAATCGCCGTCGTAAGGTTCTCGCTCTGCGACGCATCAACAGCAGGCAGGCAAAGGTGTCTACGGCAGGCGATCTGGTGCTTTGTCATGAAGCCGTCTTCGAGCGGGTCCACTGCCAGATCGATCTCGAGGATCCCCTTGGAGGCGTCATCGGCCCACGTCAGCTGCTCCAGGGATCCTGCGTAGGCGGCGTTCTGGCGTACTCTGTCGAACTTGTGTAGATGGCCGAGCGCGACGTAGTTGAAGTCGGCGACGGCTTCCAGTGTCTCCCCTGCGAGCTCGACCGACCCCGCCTCCGACGCGCCGACATGTCCGAGCCCATCCAGGCCGACATGCGCAACGAGGACGTTGAAGCGGCTCTTCGCGGCCGGCTCGGCTTGGGTGATCCAGGCGCTCATCTGCTCACGGTCGTTGCAATGCGGGATCACAGTGACCGCCAGCCCGCCGATCTCGATGACCCGCGGTTCATGGTGCACCGCGTGGACGCCTCCGAAACGCTCCAACAGCGCAAACACGTGATCGGCCGACGCCGCCCGCGGCGTTGAGTGGTTACCCGAGGCGATGACGATCTCGATGCCGGCGTCGCGCAACCGTGCGATCTGGTCGAGTCCCACGCCAAGCGCGGCGGCTGACGGGTGGTAGCCGTCGAACATGTCGCCGGCATGGATCACAGCTGCGGGCCGTAGCTCGAGGATCTTCTCCACAGCCGCGGCGAACGTGTCATACACGTCCTGCTCACGGACGTTGCGCCCGCGCTCGTTTGTGTAGTGCAGCTGGCGGGCCCCGAGGTGGGTATCTGAGAGGTGGACGATCTTCATGCCATGTACTTCGGGAGTAGCCCGAGCAGCCGCAGGCGGAGTCGAATCGCCGGGACAGATACTTCGAAGCGTTCGGCGAGCGCAGACAGGTTGAAGCCGGCTGCCCGCGCACGCGCGCTCACAAGTACCTCGGGCATCAGCAGCTCACGCGCAAACTCATTCGCCTCTCGCTCGCGCTGGTGTAGCCCAGGAGCCTGGGGGCCGCCTGCACTGCTCGACAGTTCGACGATGTCCCTCTGGCGGTCGACAAAGATCCGCTCCGAGCTCGTGACATGCATGCGAAAGTGCCCGATCTCGTGCGCGATCGTGAACCGCTTTCGGCGCGGGCTGCGTTGAGCCTCGCTGCGGTCAATCCAGATGATCATCTCTTGGGGGTCGAGCATTCCAGATAGATGGCCTTGATCGGCGGGGGCGTTTGGCAGTGTGCGGATGTCGTCGTGTTCATCGATATACAGGCCGAGGAGTGAGCGCGCGATGCGTTCCACGGGTACGGGCGGGGCATCTGAGGCGTCATAGTTCTCCTCGAACTCGCGCAGCAGGGCTTGGGCCGATGTGGCCGGATCAGGCGTCGGGGCCTCCATAAAAGAGGCGTTCAACGCGCTCGACCTCAGGGTTGGGCAACAGGTCGCCTGCGCGTCCCGTCGACGCAGAGTGGTGAGCGCCTCCACTGCTGCGTCCCATCGTCGGTGCGACACTCAGGGGGGTGCCGTGCCGGTCGGCTGCGCACCGGCCAGAAGGTCGCGAACGTCGATCTCGAAGATCCCGGCAAGCGACTCCAGTAGACGCGAGGCAAGCTTGTTGCCGAGCAGCTTACCGGTCTCCAGCTGGTGATAGTTGCGCTCGAGGGCCTTGCGACCGGCGGCGCCACTTACTTCGAAGTCAGCGGCCAGTTGCTCGACGATCTCATCGGGCTCGATGCCGCGTGCGTCACGCATCGTCTTGAGTGCGCTGGGCAATATCCCGGACGGTCCGGGGGTACCGAGGATCTCCTCGATGATGGCCAACGCACGTGCATAGCCCGTGCTCTCCTCGGCGCTCGGTGTCGGCGCGGGACCCCGGGCGAGAAGCACCTCGGCGAGCATGCGGGCTAGCTCGTCCTGTTCGTGCAGGGGAACGAGACGTAGGTAGGAATCGATCGGCTTGGCCGCGCCAGCGTGCATATCATCGACGGCCAGCCAAAATGCTTGGTCGAATGCCTCGTTGGCGGCTTTCATGAGCTCCTCCAGTCGTTCGGGCTGATGCGACCGCGCTTGACCGCCTCACCGAGCTCGTCGGCAAGACGCAACTCGGGCCGTCGCGAAGCAAGCCGCGGTGGGGCTGGTGACCGCGCCTCCTGAGCCTCCACGCACGCCGTGGCAATCTCGACGGCAACGGCGGTGACGGCGGGCTGGTGGTCGGGCCGCGCGAGGCGCAGCAGCACGCGCGCCGACGCGTCCTCGATCGCCTTCTGGATCTGAGTAGCGGTGAGGCCGCGATCGCTCCCCCGCCTGCGGCACACCCTCTCGATCACTGGTACAGCACGCAGGATCAGCGCGCGGATCACGAGTTCCAGGCGCTCATCGCGATCGGCGATCATCTCGACGCGGACGATCTTCGAGTTCGGCGTCGTCCAGGTGCCTAAACGCCTGCTCGTCGTGACTGTCAAAGCGTGCCATGTCGACTACGCCGTGCTCTCGCCGCGATTTCTTACATCGTCTTGCTGCGGGCTCGCTCGGAGCTTCTTCAGCGACCGGTGCAGCGCGGTATCCACGGCGCCCCGAGACATGCCGTGCCTCGAGGCGATCTCCTCAGGCGTCATATCGAGGAAGATCCGCTCGATCACCAGCTCCCGCTCGCGTTCAGACAGACCATTCAGATACGGACCGAACGTGTTGGCTTGATCGGCGACCGAGGGGGTGCCCGCGCTGGCGCCGAGATCATCCGGCATCTCCTGCGGGTCCATCGCAAACGCCTCTTCGCCGTATTTTCTTCGCCAATAGTCTTTGATTGCCCAGCCCAGATTTTTGGCGGCGACCACATGGAATGGCTGTGCGAACTCAAGCTTATTCTTCGAGCGCCTTCACTAGGCGGCGGATGAGTTCCTGTGCGATCTCTTCGGCATCGCTGTGACGGTTGGGGACGCCTTTGATCTTTCCATAGGCGATCGAACGGCCCCATCCCCAATACGGGTCCAGCAGCCGAGCGAGTGCGTCCTGTTGGGCAGCGAGGGTTCCACTCGCGCGCGCGTCGCGCAGCGCCTTGAGGTTGCGCTCGTCACGTTCTTCATCTGAGGATGCGGGGTCGCTCACAATTGCCCTTCGATCAGGCGCGCTCAATGACGACATCGGGTGACTAGGTCGTGGGCGCGTCCTTCGTTCTTACAGGTCCGACCGGACTTCATGCCCGACGCCATCCCACGGGCGACATCTACGCCAGCCGCCGCCCGCAGGATGGCTTCAAACCTTGATCTAGCGTTTGCCGCGGCGAGGGGCGCGCTGCGAGAGCGCCGACGCCGCGACGCGCTTCGCCGGCTTGGAGTATCTGCCGCGCATCACCTTGGAGGCGGTGCGCGCGACGCGCGCCGAGGTCTTTCGAGAACGAGCCATGGATGAAACCCCTTTCTTCGGTCGAACCGGATGTCGACCTTCAGAAGCCAAGCCGGAGATCACGCCCAGGATCTGACGACGCCAACCTCACCGCCTTAGACGAAGGAGCCCGACATGATGTCGGGCTGATACACTAAAGGCCACATGGCGACGGCACCGGGCTTTCTCACCAACCACGAGCTGGACCTCTTCCTCGGGGGCGGCACTGCTGGACAGCGGCAGCGACTGCGTCTGCGCAAGGACAAGCTCCTGCCCGAGCCTGCCGAGCTTGGGCGTGTCCGGGATTTTAATATCGCTCTCTTCCCGAGGTTCGTCCTGGCCGGTCTCGTGCGTGACCTCGCGTCCATCTCTCAGGCAAGCGAGACGATGGGGGTCCTCACGGCGAAGGTGCTGCGCTGCACCGCCTTCGAGGAGGTCAGCGTGGCCGTGCGCGAGTCCGCTCGGTCGCTTGGCGCCTGGAGCTTTGATGCTCTCATCCAGGGTGTGCTTGAGCGCGCCGAGGATGCCGTGCGCGAGTGGGACGAGGTTGTTCAGAACGCCGAGGTCGAGCTAGCCGAGCGGCTGAGCATCTCCTTCTCGACGGAGCTTGGCGTCATCGAGCGGGTGGCAAACGACGTCTGCGTCGTCTCTCTCGATGGGGGTGGAGCCGAGCGAGTCCCCTCCATTCGCGTCGCGGCGGTGGCCGAGATTGGGCGTGCGGTAGCGCTGGAGCGTGTCAATGTCTTGGCGAAGGAGCTCGGATACGTCATGCCGGTCGAGAACACGCCCGACGATGAAGACCGCGCAATAGCGAACTGGTTCGAGAGCATGGCCGCGCCGGCGGTCACGGCCATGGCCGTCGAGCCCGATGTCAGCCACCACGAGCCGCTTCCGTACCGACGCTCCGCGCCGCGCCGCGCTCGCTGGCATGGGTCGAGCACGATGACGCGCCTCCCAGCGGGGTAGCTTCGTGTTCGAGTCGCTCGGGGAGGGCCCGTACTACGCGGACCCTCAGGCAGACGTGGCCTTCGGGGACATCTTCGAGGCTCCGTTCCTACATGACATCTTCGCCCGAGTGGACACCACGCTGATGGGCGGTGGGCCACTTCCGGCCAGCCTCGCTCCGAAGGTCGGAGGCTGGATGAACACCCAGCTCCAACAGGGAACTATCGACCTTTACAGCCCGTCCTTCACGCCGAGGGAGGACGACCGGTTCGTCCTTGCGCACGGCTCCTTTCGCCACGGAGTCGAGAACCTTCGTGCCGTTCTCATCAGCGATAGCTGCCTGACGTCGACCGCGCTGGCACAAGGACGCCAGAAGCGCAGCGTCGGAGGGAGGCTGCTGTTCGCGCCGCTGAGCGTCGTCGACGAGGAGCAATGGGAGAAGCTCGTCGAGATCGAGGACTTCGAGCGCTTCCCGCTACCACCGGATGGCCGGCTGACCGCAGGGAGTGTTGCAGAGCTTCGCAACTGCTTCATGGTCGATGCGCGCGACATCAAGAAGCACGCCAGTGCCCGCATCGCCACCCTCGGCCCTGAGCTCGCTGAGGAGTTGGAGGCCCACTGGAACGCCTACGCGACCCGGCGCGGACCGCGCGCGTACTCTCGCAACACGTTCAAGCTCGCTTCGCTCTTGTCGGGCGGCGGCCAGCCCGGCAAGGACGAGGAGCGCGTAGCGGACGCCATCGCCGACGCCCTCGATTGCGCGTGGGCTCTGGAGGGCTCCGATCTCGAAGATGTCTCTGAGGCCGAGGAGTCGGTGCGTCTCGCCCGCGGCGACGCGGCCATGCTCACACCGCCGCTCGCCGAGCGCCTCGTTGACCGCCTGCGT
Organism: uncultured Solirubrobacterales bacterium; assembly: GCA_963744135.1. Classification (GTDB taxonomy): domain Bacteria; phylum Actinomycetota; class Thermoleophilia; order Solirubrobacterales; family Solirubrobacteraceae; genus Palsa-744. The sequence continues at coordinate 57,440 of CAVUSE010000003.1, forward strand.
GATCTCGCAGAGCTGGCAAAGACGGCCGCCGACGGGCTTGCGCCCTACGGCAAGCCCTGAAGGTCACCTCCTGAGAAGGCTGCTGCGTGTGTCGCGGCTATGCACGCAAGTCGAGTGTGCTCTGCCGGCCTTGAAGGGGTGGCCGCTCCAGCGCTGGTAGGCCAAGATGGAGTGGTGCCACCAGATCGCGATCGAAGCGGGAGCGCATTGCCCGCCACCCCGGACCAGGCTCCCCAAAGGCTCCCCATTCGAGCGTTTTCTGAGGGCATCTGAGAGCACCGTAGGTCCACGAAAACCGCTTAGGTAAGCGGAGAACAGGACTTCCGGGAGCACTGCAAAGCCGTCTACACCGGTTCGATTCCGGTCGTCGCCTCTACACGAACCGCCTGCAAAACGGCATATTTGCGTAACCGTCAGTCCGTTGGGGATCTGGTCCATGCGCGTCGAATCCTGTGGTGTGGAGCGGGTTGAGGCGGAGGCGATCTGCAACGCTGGTCGCGAGGTGGTCGTCGAGGTGTTGCCTCGGCCCTGCCTCACGCCCACCGGAGCCTCGTAGCCGCCTCGGTGGGCTCTCAACTCGATCGCATCGAGTAGGACTCGATCATCTCAACCACAGTCTCTTCGGCCTGGGGGCGGCTGAGCTGCATGTCGAGTCGCAGGAGCTTCCACACGAGCACGTCCGTGGCGATGACGACGGCCGTGAGCCGGCGCTCTCTGGATGCGCGCCGCAGGTCGGCGAGCAGCGGCCGGAAGACCCTACTCGCCCAATCGCGGTGGTAGTCCCTGCCCCTGTCGGTGAGGTGGCGGATCGCGGGGATGCGGTCCTCCTGGGAGAGCATGCGCAGAATCGCCGTTCCGTGCGCCTCGTAGTGGTCGAACGCGTTGGCGACGGCCTCGGGGAAGCGGCCCACGGGAGCCGCGTCGCGGCGTGATTTCTCGCTTATCGCCCACCATCTGTACGCCGCGGTCAGCAACTCGTCCTTGGAGTGAAAGCGCGCGAGGAGCGTCTGTTCGGTGACGAGCGCGTCGGCGGCGATCTCGCGCAGGCGAACCTCCTCATACGGGCGAGTGCCGAAGTGCTTCCACGCCGCGGCGAGCAGCCGCTCGCCGGTCGCGGCGGCCGCATCGGCGCGGGCGGTCATCCGATAGGTGCGCTCCTTGCGCGGGGCGCTTGACTTTTTCATCTTGGTCACACTAAGATGAAGTATATGCGAGTCTTCCAGACGCTCATCGCGTTCAGCGGCAACGCCCCACCGCAGCTCGCGCTCACACGCGAGCTCGTCGACCGCGGTCACCAGGTGCGGGTCCTCGCCCACCGTGCCGCGCGCGAGCGGATCGAGAGCACCGGCGCGGAGTTCGTCGAGTACCGGCGGGCGATGCCCGACCTCGACATCACGCGCCCGGAGACCGACCCGATACGTGACTGGGAGGCGCGCACGCAGCTTGGCGCCGCGAAGCGACTGCGCGACGGCGCGACCGCGCCGATGCCCGATGGGGCACGCGATGTGATCGAGACGCTCGAGGGCTGGAGCGCCGACGTGGTCGTGTTCGACTGGCTCATACCGGCTGCGGCGATCGCCGCTGAGCTCGCGGGTGTGCCAGCGGCCGCGCTCGTTCACTGCCCCTATCCACTACCGGCTCGCGGCGCGCCCCCGCTGTTCAGTGGCCTGTCGCCGATGGCGGGTCCGTTCGGTGCCGTGCGCGATCGTCTGTTCGACCGCATGACCCGCCGCTTCTGGGCGCCCGCACTGCCCGTGCTGAACGGCGTCCGTGGCGAATATGGGCTCGCGCCGCTGAAGGACTGGAGCGACCAGGTCCTCGGTGCGCGGGCCATCTACGTGATGACCGCGCCAGAGCTCGACTTCTCGAGCAAAGCCCAGCTCCCCACGAACGTCCACTACGTGGGCCCCGCGTTCGAGCCGTTCCAGAAGGACTGGGAGTCGCCGTGGCCCGAGGAGAACACCGATCCGCTCGTGCTGCTCAGCTTCAGCACCAGCTACATGGATCAGGGCGCGCTCGCCCAGCGAGCGCTCGACGCCGTCGCCGGGCTGCCGGTCCGGGCGCTGCTGACAGCGGGCCCAGCGCTCGACGCCAGCCGCCTGCGCATCCCCGCCAACGCGCGCACCGTGGCATTCGTGCCACATCGAACCGTGCTCCCGCACGCGTCGCTCATGGTCACCCATGCGGGGTGGCAGACGGTCAACGCGGCGCTCGCCGATGGTGTTCCGCTCGTCTGCATCCCCGATGCGCGCGACCAGCCCGATAACGCCGCCCGCGTTGTGTTCGTGAACGCCGGTGTGAGGGTCGGCAAGAAGAGCTCCCCCAGCAAGCTGCGCAGCGTGATCGCCGGCGCCCTGGAAGACCGGTCGATCAAACAGGGTGCCCGCACGATGGCCGACGCCCTCGCCCGCAGCGACGGCGCCACCGTCATGGCCGACGCGCTGGAGCGCCTTCCTACGCAACGTCGTGGAGGCAACTGCACCCACGGATCACCGGCGGTAGGCTGAAAAGCTGCTCGACTCGCGTCGCCCCGCCGGATGGCGCCGCACGCGCGAACAATGGGGTCCAACCGAAGGAGGGCCGTGATGCGGAAGCTGGTCTACTCGATGACTGTGTCGCTGGACGGCTACATCGCCGGGCCCGAGGGCACGATCGACTGGTCGGTGCCCGACGAGGAGCTGTTTCTGTTCCACACCCAGCAGGTACAGGAGACTGGTGTGCATCTCTGCGGACGGCGGCTCTACGAAACGATGGTCTACTGGGAGACCGCCGAGGAGGGTCCGCTTGTCGCGGAGCACGTCAAGTTCGCCCAGATCTGAAAGGCTCTGCCGAAGGTCGTGTTCTCCACGACGCTGGAGAGCGTGGTGGGCAACACCAGGCTGGCCAGGGACGGCGTCGGCGAGGAGGTCTCCAGGCTCAAGGAACAGCCCGGAAAGGACATCGCCGTCGGCGGCGCCGGCCTCGCCCGTGCGTGTATGAAGCTGGAGCTGATCGACGAGTGGCGGCTGTTCGTCAGCCCGGTTCTACTCGGCGGCGGCACGCCCTACTTCCCGACCCTGGAGGAAAGGATCCGGCCTATTGCTCACCCCTGACGCCGCGCCAACGAGTCAGTCCCTGCCGTTGAAGATTGATGAGGTTACGTGGAGGCAGAGCGGCCTGGATGGAGAGCGATCAGTGTGGGTCTGCGGTGATCCCGCCGCCTCGGTAGTGGTGGCCCCTCCCGGCGCCGGTGCGCTCTACGCAGCCTCGGCTCCGCATGGCTATCTGGGCCGCAGATGGAGCAAGGCCCACTCGGATGAGCTGGCCGCACGGGGGATCCATCTACCAGACGCGATCAAGCGACGCTGGATCGGGGCATCGCTCATGTGCTTCGTCCTGTCCGTGCTTCTGCTGTGTGCCGTTGCGGGCTTCTTCGTGCGTATCGCGGATGGGCAGACGCACGTGGGTAATTGGGCTGGTGTGGTCATCTGCGCTCCGCTAGCGGCGACGATGGGGTGGCTGGGATTCCGCTCGTGGTCAATGATTGCGGCGTGAGCCATGACTCTCTACGGCACGCGTTGCTTCCCGACCAAGTCTCTCCGTTGCATGAGGGCATGTCCCAGGGCGGGGTTCTGTCGCTCGGAGACATCGCTCCAGACCGGTGAAACAGCGCATCTGGACTGACAGGAAAACAACCTCAACCAGACAGCCGGAGTGGGTTTCGTGAGCTCGGGTCGCATGCGCCGAGCACCTCAACACCTAACCCACGCCGCAAACGACGCCCGCGGGCACCGGCTCGCCGGCAACCTTGGCAGCCCCGTCGGCCTCGATCGCCTCGATCTCCGCCATCAGCTCCGACGCTTCCACGCCCAGGCCCCTGGCAAGCCGGCGGAAGTTGGGGTAGGTCGGTGCCACCCGGCCGCAGATGTAGCTGTTGACCTGGTTGACGTCGAGGCCTGCCGCATGGGCGACGGCCATCTGGGTCGTGTTGGGGCTACGGGCCATCACCGCTTCGATCGCCGCGCCGAGCGTCGCCAGCTCGGGATCGCGGGGCTTCGATGTTCTCGGTCGCGGCATCTGGAACGGCAGCCTCGCGCATTCTGGTCGCAGGGAAAAGGGCAGCAAAGGGGAATACATGACCGCAGACAGTCGTCTTCACCCAATTTGGGAGTTTTTCTTGTCCGGTTCCACCTCCGACGAGCACGACCTGCGTGTCCTCGGCCGCGCCGTCCGCGAGCTGCGCGAGCAGCGGCGCCTCGACCTCGCCGCGCTCGGCGCTCTCGCCGGCGGCATCCCCGAGGCCGATCTCGCCGCGATCGAGGCTGGGCGCCTGGACCCCGGCTATCGCCGCCTGAGACGCCTCGCCGCCGCGCTCGGTGTCACCTCGACCGCACTGCTGCTGCGCGTCGAGGAGCTCGACGCCCACGACCACCCCTGACCCTGAATCCACCCACCAGGTCCGTTCCGACATTGGGTTGCATACCTGACACTGATGCGACAGACCAGCGAACCTGGAACGCCGCATCGCGCGCGACCCGGAGCAGCCGGCGCAGTCACCGCACCGGTAGCTCATCAGGTCGAGGGCGCGACCGGACTCCGAGCTCCGCCGCGGTGGTGGCGCTCACGGCTTCGAGCAGGCTGTCGGCGCGCCGCCGAGCCTCGCTGCCGACGAGCCGCCCGAAGCTCTTGCGTCGTGCAGCGACCACGCCGTAGAGCAGGGCGGTGGTTCGCGGCAGGCTGCGGGCCAGTCGGCTCGGCACCCGCGTTGGCGCCAGCACGCTCAGCACCTCCGCGGCGGCGGCACCTCCCGAGCGACGGCAGCCGTCGTCGCAGATCACATGAGCCGCCCGAAGACGCTCGTGCGGGAGGAGATCCACCAGCAGCTCGGACCCGAGCGCTGACTGAATCGGCACCGCGACGAGCGCATGGCGGCGGTCGCGCCTCACCGCCCAAGCCATCGCCCACCGGCAGAAGCCACAGTCTGCGTCATATAGAACGATCACGAGTCGCTGCGAGTGTTGCGCGTCCCACGGTGGGTGCACGGCGCCTCAGCCCGCTCACCGCGGGCCGCGCGTTTGATCGACAGCGCCAACAGCCCCAGCACAGCGACCGGCATCACCCACCACGCCGAGCTGCCCGCCTGCGCGAGCAGCGCCGTCACGCCGAGCGCCAGCACCACGCCGAGCGCGGTGCGCCAGTCGTCGCCGACGATGAAGTTCCACACGCCGCGCAGGAAGGCCGCAACCGTACTCATGCGCCCACCGTCGCCCGCTCGGCCGCCTCGGTGGAGGCGGTGCGTGCAAGCCGTTGCAGCGCCTGCACCATCACCACCGCGGCGAGCAGCACGCAGGGGACGATCGCCAGCAGCGCGGCGTCGCCCCCTGGCCAGTGCGCGCCCGCGCCCTCCGCCCCCCAGAACATCCCGAACGAGCTGAGCATCACTCCGACGGCGAACTTCATCGTGTTCTCCGGCACCCGCGCGAGCGGCGCGCGTGCCGCCGCGCCCGCGGCGATCACGACGAGCACGGCCGCCGCCGCCGCCGCAGCGGCGAGGCCCACGTCGTGCTGGTTGGCGCCGAACGTGAGCACGATGAACGCGACCTCCAGGCCCTCTAGCAGCACGCCCTTGAACGCGATCGCGAACGAGTACCCGTCGAAGCCACCCGCCGCGCCCCCCGCCGCGCGCGCCGCCTCGGTTTGCACCTCGAAGATCGCAACCTCGTTGTGCTTGGCCTTCAACCCCGCGCCCCGCAGCACCGCCTTGCGCAGCCACTGCAAGCCGAAGATCAGCAGCAACCCGCCGACCAGCACGCGCAGCGCGTCGATCGGCAGCGTGGTGAGCGCCGGCCCAAGCGCGAGTACGATCGCGGCCAGCGCGAGCGCCGCCGCGCCGGCGCCGCTGAGTGCGGAGGACCAGCTGCGCGTGGCGCCCACGGCAAGCACGATCGTCAGCGCCTCGACCGCCTCCACCGTACAGGCGAGGAACACCGACAGGGCGAGTCCGACCTCGGTGCCGCTCACCAGAGCTCTTTCGCTTGCAAGCTCATCGCCACCTCGGATGTTGACGGAGGGACGGCCGCTTTGCTAGCTGCCAACTGCGCGCACGCGCGGCCCCTTGGCGGAGTACATCGCGCGGTCGGCCTCCATCAGCGCCGCTTCTCCGCCGTGGGTGGTGGCGTCAAGGGCAGCGACACCAACCGAGGCGGCGACCGAGATGCGCTCGACGCCCTCGACGGTGACGCCGCACGAGGCGATCGCCTCGCTGAGGATCGAGGCGACTTTGCGCGCGTCCTCGACTGTGGTGCCGGGGAGCAGCACGGCGAACTCGTCGCCGCCCAACCGCGCGACCACGTCGGTGCCGCGCAGGCGGTGCTGCAGCTCAGTGGCGATCACCGTGAGCAGTTCGTCGCCGACCTTGTGGCCATAGGTGTCGTTGACCAGCTTGAAGGAGTCGAGGTCGATCACCAGCAGCGCCCCGATCTCGCCGTAGCGCCGGCAGCGGGCGACCTGCATCGCCAGCTGGCGCTCGAGCAGGCGGCGGTTGAAGAGACCGGTGAGCGAGTCGTGTTCGGCGAGGTGGCGCAGGCGCTCCTCGATCAGCTTGCGCTCGGTGATGTCCTGGATCTGCGCGATGAAGTGCTGTGGACGGCCGTCGCGGTCGGCCATCAGCGAGACCGACAGCATCGTCGAGATCACGTGGCCGCGGGCGTGGAAGTAGCGGCGCTCGATCTCGTAGTGGCGAATCTCCCCCGCTAGCAGCCGGCGGACGTGCTCGAGATCGCTGGAGATGTCGTCGGGGTAGGTGATGTCGTCGAGGGTTTTGGCGAGCAGATCATCGTTGGAGTAGCCGGTGATCGCCAGCAGTGACTGGTTGACGCGCACGAGGCGTCCCTCGGGAGTGAGCAGCGCCATCCCGATCGGCGCCTGCTCGAACACCAGCTCGAAGCGCTCCTGCGCCTGGCGCAGAGCCGAGAGCGCCACGTCACCACCGGCGGGGCCGGAAATCGCGACCCCACCCCCAGCGGAGCCGGAAATCGCGACCCCACCCCCAGCGGAGCCGTCCAGCGGGGTGGGCTGCGAGGAGGACACAACCAACCATCGGCATTTCGCCGGTTGCGCTTGACGGTTGGACCGCCTGGGACACCTCACTGCGCTCGACGGGAAAGACCCGCCTCGGACCACTTACGCGGCAGGCGCGCACACGCCCCGCGAGGCGGCGCCGGCGAAGACCTGAACGCGGTTGTTGGCTGTATCGGCGACCAGCACCGCGCCACGGCAGTTCACGGCGAGGCCGCCGGGGCTCAAGAGCTGGCCGAGGCCGCCGCCGGGGACGCCCCACGCGGCGAGCAGGCGCCCGCCGGCCGAGAACTTCTGCACGCGGTCGAGGCGCCGATCGGTGACGAACACGTGGCCGGCGGAATCGACCGCGATCCCCGAGGGTTCTTCGAAGCGGCCGGGGCCACGGCCGGGGCCGCCCCACGAGGCGGCAGGCGCCCCGGCGGGGCTGAGCTCGAACACCCGATCGAGCCCGGCGTCGGCTACATAAACAGCCCCGTTCGGCGCAACAGCGGCCGCAACCGGCCGGTCGAGGGCGACCGAGCCGAGTCGCCCCAGCGCCTGGCCGGAGGGGCTGAAGCGCATGATGCGCCCCGCGCCGGTGTCTGCGACATAGACCACCCCCCCGGAGGGTGAGAGCGCGACCCCGAGCGGTTCGAACAGCGCGGTGGGAGCCCCGGAACTGCTCCTCCCCCCTCCTCCAGCCCTCCCCAAACCACTGGCCCCGGAGGGCGCGCCGCTCGATGCGACCGGTTCACCCGGTGGCGCCGGCGAGGGGTCGCCGAGCGCACCGAGATACCCACCGCTGGAGCTGAGATGGCGGACGATGCCGTTGCGGGGGTCGGTGACCCACAGCGAGCCGTCGGCGCCGACCGCGGCCGCGGTTGGCCCGAACCAGTGGCTGCCGACTATCGCCCCCCCACCCCGCTGCCACTCGCCGCGGTAGCGCAGAGAGGTGCCGAACTGGTAGATCGGGCTGCGCGAGCCGTAGGTCTCGACCACGAAGGCGCCGGCCCCGTCGGCGGCGACCCCCAGCGGCGCGATCAGCTGCCCGGGCGAGATGCCGGGCGTGCCGAACGCGAGCAGGCCCTGGCCGGTGGAAGTGAACGCGACGACTCGTTCGTGGCCGGTGTCGGCGACATAGACATGCCCAGACGGGGAGACGGCGGCAGCACGGATGTAGCTGAGCTGAAAGGAGCCTTCCCCGCTCCACTCTTCGAGGTAGTGCAGCGTGGGCGACAGCACGACGATGCGGTTGTTGTTGTCATCGACCGCGTACACCCGCCCGCCGTGGACGGCAACCCCGAACGGGTTGACGAACTGGCCGGGTTGTTTGCCGAAGGTGCCCTCCGTATACAGCGGGCGCCCGGACAGCGCAAGCGCCTGGATGCGGTGGTTGCCCTCGTCGGCGACGTAGACGACGCCCCCCGCGACGGCGAGCCCGCGCGGGAAGGAGAACTGCCCGGGCCCGCTGCCGGGCCGCCCCCACAGCACCGGGTGGGACCCGTCGAGGTCGAAGCGGACGATCCGATTGGCGGCGGAGTCGGAGACGTACACATAGCCCCCGCCCACGGCGATCCCCCCGCCGGGCGGCTTGTCGGGGCCGTAGCCGGGACCGAAGTCGAACTCGCCGAGGCCACCGCCGGGCCGCCCCCATTCGCCGAGCAGACGCCCGGTGGCAGTGAAACGCTCGACCCGATCGTGCGTGGAGTCGAGCACGTACACATCGCCGCGCCCATCGACCGCGAGCCCATCGACGGCGCCGAACTGCCCGGGCCCGGAGCCATAGGAGCCCCACTGGCCCAGAAAACGCCCGGCGGGCGAAAAGCGCTGCACGACATGGCTGAACTGATCCGCGACGAACAGATCGCCGTCGGGCGCGAACGCCAGCGCCTCGGGGCAACGCAGCACCCCCGCCCCACGCCGGCCGATCGACGCCACGCGCGTGTAAGGGCAGACGGCGGAGTGGGCGAACTCCAATCCACCGGGGCAACCAGGCACCCGCACGCTGCGCGGAGCCGCACCGAGCGGCTGTGCAGCGCCGCCGCACCCCGCGAGCGCGAGGATCACGGCCAGCAGCAGCACGAGCGCGCTCATAGGGGGTGGGATAGGGATGGGCACGCACCGCGGAGCCGACGTGGCTGGCGTGCGCGACCATACGCCCGGCGCACAAACCGCAGGGATTGGTGGCGTCGCGACCGGGGGCGACGTGGGCAACAGCGCGCCAGGCGAACCGGGAGCAGCGATGGGCGGACGTGGAGCCCGCGGCGGCGGCGTGCGCGATCGCGCTCGTGACGGGACCGGTTGAAGGCGCTCGGGGCGGTATGGCACAGTCTTATGGTCGTCGATCGCGCGGACCCACGCATCGCCACGGCCGCTGGAGGAATGTTCCAATGCAAGTGCCAACCGCCCTGAGATCCAGGCTGCCGATCGTGATCGTGATCGCGGCCGCGGTGGCGCTCGCGGTGGTGGTGGTCGCGATCGCAGTGGCCACCAACTCCTCCACCCCCACCAACCGCGCCCACAACACCACGCACGCGGCGGCGGACCCTCACGCCGGCGCGAGCGCGGACCCGCCGGCAGGCCCGGGCAGAGCCGATCCCCCGGCGAAACGGGGTGGCGCGACCGATCCCCCCGCAAGCACCAGCAACGTGGCGGAACCGACGCTGCTGGCGACGCCGCCACCGCGCGGCCGGCCGGTGAGCGTGAGCATCGCAAGCCACCCAATGGGCCCGGCGGTGCCCGCGGACTTCATGGGCCTCTCCTTCGAGGTGCGCGGCCTGCCGACGATCGCGACGTACGCGAGCAAAGGCGATCTCGTGGCGCTGCTGCGCTCGCTGGGGCCGGGCGTGATGCGCTTTGGGGGGATCAGCGCCGACGAACAGGCGGCGTGGGTGTCGGCGGGCACTGGCAAACCGGCGTGGGCGAACACCGCGATCGACGAACAGGACCTCGTTGGGCTGGCGGCGCTCGCCAAGGAGACCGGCTGGAAGGTGCTACTGACGGTCAACCTCGGCCACTACGAACCGAAGGCCGCCGCCCAGGAGGCGGCCGCGGCGAAGGCGCAGCTGGGCTCCTACCTGGAGGGGATCGAGATCGGCAACGAGCCGGACCTCTTCCCGCGCAAGCACTTACGCCCGCCGGGCACGGGTGTGAAGGCGTACCTCCCCCAAGCGGCGAACTACCGCGCGGCGATCGAGGCAGCTGCGCCGGGGGTGCCGATCGCCGGCCCAGACGCCTCGACCGGCACGCAGGGCCTCACGTGGGTGCGCGACGAGGCCGCAACCCTGCATCCGCAGCTGCTGACCGACCACTACTACCCGCTCAGCAGCTGCGGCGAACACCCCACGATCTCCGAACTGCTGAGCGCGAACGTGCGCCGCAAAGAGAGTGAAATGCTCGCGAAAATGCTGGCGCTCGCCCGCACCTACGCGACGCCGCTGCGGATGGACGAGACCAACGACATCTCCTGCGAAGGCCAGCCCGGCGTAAGCAACGCGTTCGCCTCGGCGCTGTGGGCGCTCGACTACACCGCGCGCGCGATGACCGCAGGCGTGGCGGGCGTGAACTTCCACGACCTGATCGACCAGCCCCGCACCTACAGCGCGCTCGCCGCCCACAGCGAAAGCGCACTCGACGCAGGCGAGTTGCAACCGGCGCCGGAGTGGTACGCACTCTTGGCAGCACGCGCGCTCGTCGGCGGCCGCCCCCTCCACACAGTCATCGCGGACGCCACCCCGGGCGAGCTGAGCGCAAGCGCGGTGAGCGCCCCCGACGGCAGGGTGAGTCTCGTGCTGGTGGACTACGACCCGCCCGGCTCCGCCCCACTCGCGGTGCGCCTGCGCGTGCCCCGCTCGCTGGCGGGCGGCCGCGTCCTGCGCCTCACGGCCCCCTCCCCCGCCGCGACCGCGGGCACCCGTCTCGGCGGCCAGGCGGTGGCGGCCAACGGCACCTGGACCACCTCGCCCACATTGCCGGCGGTGCACGGCCGCCCAGGTGCGCTGTCAGTGCAGATCGACCCGAGCAGCGCCGCCGTGGTCACGCTCGCACCGCGCCGGCACCTCGGGCGTGCAGCGCGGGGGCGTTGAGTCACGCTCTCACCGCGCCGGCACCTCGGGCGTGCGCCCCGGGGGCGTTGATTCGCACTCGCACGGCCGCTTCGAGGCGCCGGTCGCGGGCACGGAAGCCCGCGCCTACACGGGTGGACTGGGCACGGCGGCGCGCGGACGATCCCTGAATATCGAAGAAGGCACCCGACCGCGTGGGCCCGGCGAGTGGCCGTCGGCAACATCGCTTGCAACCCTTCCCATGCGATGCAAATTGCATCGAGACCTGATACGGTGCCCCCCGTTCGTGCCGAATCCCCCTTCCCACGGGAAGGGCGAGCGGGGGAACCAGTGCGGTCCGCAAGGACCGCGGGGGCGAATCGCCGCGATTGCGGCGTAGCGTACTGCGCGAGCCCGACAGCTAACCCCGTAGGCGCCACCGCAACGTCGAAAGGATGTGCTGCGCCCTATGTCGGGATCCGCCCGTCGTGACCTCGCCACCCTCGAGCCCTGGGAGGCTTCGCTCGCCCGCTCTCGCGCGCGCCGCCGTCGTGACGCCGCCCACAGCGCCAGACGCGGCGGCTCCTCGAAGCTTGCCCTTGTGTCACCGGTGTCCCTCGCCGCCCTGATCGACGCCCGCCGCGAAGCCGCGCGCGACCTCGCCGAAAGCGAGCCGTGGGATCTCTCCCTCGGTCGCTCCCGCGCCCGCCGGCGCGCCGCGAAGCTGCGCTTCGTGCCCGCCTCCTCGCGCGCCAGGCGGCTCTCGCTGGGCGCCCTCGTGGCGCTCACCGCCGGCCCGGCCGCGGCGCTGCTCGACTCCGGCGGCGGCGTCGCCACTGCGGGGGCGGCTCCCGCCGAGCTCGACCCGATCACGACGACCACGCATCAGATCGTGCTGAGCGTCGGCAGCGAAGGCCGCCAGGTGCGCCTGTTGCAGCGCGCGCTCGGGATCGCCGTCGACGGCGTGTACGGGCCCGAAACCGAAGCTGCGGTGCGCCGCTTCCAGGCCACGCGCGGTCTCACCGTCGACGGCATCCTCGGCGCCCACACCTCCCATGCGCTCGCCGTGCACGCGCCGCCGGCGCTCTCCGGCGCCGCCGTGCTGCGCAACCTCGCCGGGGAAACCAGCGAACCGGCGCCCGGGGAAGTGCGCGAAGCCGTCTCCACCCCCGGCGCCACCGGCACGCTCGCGGTCGCCGGCACGCTCGAAGGCGCGGGCTCCGCGGTGGGCGCCCACGCGAGCGGCGGGGAAACCGCAGGCGGCGGGGAAACCCCCGAGGCCGGCACCGGTGGCACCGTTGCGCTCGAAAGCACCGGCACGTCTGGCACCACCGCCGCGGCCGCCTCGGAAGCACCCGCTCCCGCCGAAGGCACGGGCAGCGACGAAACGGGCGGCACCGCGATCCCCGCCGGCGCCGGCCCCACCGGTAACTACGCGGCGCCCGCGATCCTCGAAAGCTCGGGCGGCGCCGCTTCGCCGGGGGAAGCCGGCGCGGCCGGCAATGAAGCCGCGGGCGTGGTCGGCGCCGGCGAAGAAGCCACGGGCGGCGCGGGCGCCGGGGCTGGTGGTGCGGGCGCGGGCTCCGAACACGCCGTCGCCTCCGCGCACGCCACGACCGACGCCGTGATGCGCCTGCAGGCCTCGCTGCACGTCGCCGTGGACGGCGAATTCGGCCCCGCCACCGAGCGCGCGATCCGCAGCTTCCAAGCCGCCCACGGCCTCACGGTCGACGGCGTCGCCGGGCCCGCCACCTGGCAGGCACTCGGCGCGCGCAGCCAGCCCGAGCTGACCCCTCCCCCCTCCGCGCTGCCGGTGGCAAAAGCCCACGGTGCAGCTGCGCCCGCGGTCGGGCAGACGGGCACGCAGATCGGAGGCGCCGGCGCCTCCGCGGGCGGTGCGGGCGCTCCCCTCCACCTCTCCTCCGGTGCCGCCACACGACGCCTGCAGGAAGCACTGCACGTCGCCGCGGACGGCGAATTCGGCCCCGCCACCGAGGCGGCGGTGCGCCACTTCCAAGCCTCCCACGGCCTCGAAGTCGACGGCGTCGTCGGCCCCGCCACCTGGAGCGCGCTCGGCGTCTCCGGCGCACCGATCCTGCACTCCGACCCCACCTACTTCCCCCACCCCAGCACCGCGGGGGGCGGCGGCAGCACCTCCACCGCCGGTGGCGCCGGCGCCCCGGGCGCCAGCTCCTCGAGCGCCGAAGCGATCGTCGCCCGAGTGATCGCCGCCGCCGACGAAATCGCCACTCGTCCATACGTCTACGGCGGCGGCCACGGCTCGTTCATCTCCGACGGCTACGACTGCTCGGGCTCGGTCTCCTACGCGCTGCACGGCGGGGGCTTGCTCGCCGCGCCGGAGGACTCCACTGGCCTCGAGTCCTACGGCGAATCCGGCCCCGGCCGCTACATCACGATCTACGCCAACGCCGAACACGCTTGGATGACGATCGACGGCCGCCGCTTCGACACGGTCGCGCTGGCCGAAGACGGCTCCCGCTGGGGTGGGCCCTCTGATGACGGCGGCGGCTTCGTGGAGCGCCACCCGGACGGGTTGTAGCGTGAAGCGCCACCCCGCCGAGTTGTAGGGGTTAGTTGCTCACGCCGGTCTTCGTCCGGCACCCGCGGGGGATGGGATGAAATCACCTGGTTGCGGGGTCGGCAGAGCGGGTTGTGTATGCAATTTTTTCAGACCCCAACCCTTCATTTTGTGAAGTGGTCGGGCGTGTTGGATGCTTTGTTTTTGGCCGCCAACCCTTCATTTTGTGAAGTGGTCGGGCGTGTTGGATGCTTTGTTTTTGGCCGCCAACCCTTCATTTTGTGAAGTGATCGGATGTGTTGGATGCTTTGTTTTTGGCCGCCAACCCTTTACTTTGTGAAGTGGTTGGATGGAGTGTGGTGTCTCAGTTTGGTCGGGGCCTGCAGGCCGGCGAGACGCCATAAAAGTGCATTTGGGTGCACCAACCAGCAACTGGACCTCTCATAGCTGTCATCTGGTAGCTGCCCACAGGTCCAGTCGGTGGTTATACCTCCAAACTGAGACACCACCAACCTAGAGTTGGATGCTTTCGTTTTGGATTTTGGCTCCAACCCTTCGTTGTGTGAAGTGATAGGACCTCGTCAAACAGGCGCGCCGCGTAAGCCTCACCGCGTACGCCTGTGTGACCGCGCGTGCGCGCGTCGCAACCAGAGATGGACGCAGGCCGCCACGAACCAGCACGTGCGGTCGTCGAGGTCCACGAGTGGCGCGGTCGCCGAGCAGGCTCAACACGATGCCTCCAAGAGATCCGTCGGTTGCGTCTTTGTAGGTATGGCCTGCATGTGACATGGCAAACAGTCGTCGGTCAGGCTCATTTCCAGGCCCGAGCGAGCGTACCGTCCCAAGCGCGGCCTAACTTGCGGACGGTCGTCTGATCAGGCGACCCCGAACATGTCCGACAAAGGAGGCAGTCATGCTGGCGCGAGCGCGCACGTTCACGATCGAGGGGCTGCAGACGCGCGCGGTGACCGTGGAGGTGGACATCCGCGCCGGGCTGCCGTCGTTCACGATCGTCGGCCTTGCCGACGCCGCGGTGCGCGAGGCGCGCGACCGCGTGCGCGCGGCGATCCTCAACTCCGGCTATGAGTTCCCCGAGCGGCGGATCACCGCCAACCTCGCCCCCGGCGACATCCCCAAGGTCGGCCCCGGCCTGGATCTCGCGCTCGCCTGCGCGGTGCTGGCGGCCTCCAACCAACTCCCCACCAAGCGCCTGGCAAGCCATGCGCTGTTCGGGGAGCTTTCGCTCGATGGCGAGGTGCGCCCCTGCCACGGCACCCTGGCGATCGCGCAAGCCGTGCACGAGGAGGGCCTGCACACACTCGTGCTAGCCGGTGCACGGGCGCGCGAGGCGGCGCTGGTGGAGGGCCTGCACGTGGCGGTCGCCGAACGCCTCGCGAGCGCCGCGCGCGTGTTGGGCGGCGGGCCGGGCGACCCGCTGCCCGCGCCTCGCCCATGCGATGCGGAGTCCGCGCAGCACCTTGGCGAGGCGTCGGCCTGGGCAGGCAGAGCAGAGCATCTGGACCTAGGCGATGTGCGCGGTCAGCCACGCGCCGTAGAGGCACTGATCCTCGCCGCCGCGGGCGAGCACAACCTGCTGCTGAGCGGCCCTCCGGGCACCGGCAAGACAATGCTCGCGCAGCGGCTGCCGACGATCCTGCCGCCGCTCACCCGCGCCGAGGCGGTCGAGGTGACCCGCATCCACAGCATCACCGGCCGCTTGGAGGATGGCGAGCTGATCGGCCGCCGCCCCTTCCGCGCTCCCCACCACTCGATCACCACCGCCGGCCTGATCGGCGGTGCACGGCGCGGGTGGGTGGGCGAGGTGGTGCTCGCCCACCGCGGCGTGCTGTTCCTTGACGAGCTCTCCGAGTTCGCGCGCCCAACCCTGGAGGCGCTGCGCCAGCCCTTGGAGGACGGGCGCGTGGCGATCGTGCGCGCCCGCCACTCCGCGGTGTACCCCGCGCGGTTTGCGCTGATCGCCGCCACCAACCCCTGCCCTTGCGGCTACCTGGGGGACAGGGAGCAGTGCAAGTGCAGCGAACCCGACATCGCCCGCCACCGCCGGCGACTCAGCGGGCCGCTGCTGGATCGCATCGACCTGATCGCCCACCTGCAGAGGCCGGGCACCCGGCGGACCGCTCGGGCAGACGGGCGCGAGCAGGCCGACGCTCCGGCGATCTCCTCCGCGCAAGCACGTGAGCGAGTGGTGGGCGCCCGCGAGCGCCAGACCTCGCGTCTGCGCGAGGAGGGGGTCAGCGCCAACGCCCACATGGACGCTCCCATGCTGCGCCGCCACGTGGCGCTGAGCGATGGCGCCGAACGGTTGCTGCGCGGTGCGCAGGAGCGGGGCACGATGAGCGCCCGCGGCATCGCCCGCGTGCTGCGTGTGGCCCGCACCGCCGCTGACCTCGACGGCAGCGCCCACACGCGCGAGCAGGACGTCGCGCTGGTGCTCTCGCTGCGTGCACAAGAGGCCCGGGCGGGCAGGCGGGCCGCGTGATGAGCGCGCACCGAGACGCTTGCATCGCATGTCTGCGTCGAGCCTGGCTGCTCGAGATGTTGAGCCCGCGGCTGGCCTATCGTGCGCGCGAGCCCGAGCGTCTGCTGCAAGCGCTGGCGCTCGCCGACGAGGAGCTGATCAAAGCGCTCGGCGGCAGGCGCAAGGCGGAACTCAAGGAGCGCCACGCGCAGTTTGAGCGCTCCGAGCTGCCGCCGACGGAGGGGGTGCAGCGGATCTGCAGCCACGATCCCCGTTATCCCGCCGCGCTGCGGGGCGCCGACGTGCCATGGATGCTGCACGTGACGGGGGACATCGAGCGGATGCGGCAACTGCTGGCACAGCCGGCGGTGGCGATCGTGGGAACACGCTGCGCAAGCGACTACGGCATGGAGGTCGCCTACTGCCTCGCGCGCGGTGTGGCGGCGAGCGGGATCACCGTGGTGAGCGGCCTCGCCGAGGGCATCGCCGCAGCCGCGCACCAGGGCGCGCTGCGTGCGGGCGCACGCACGGTGACGGTGATGGCAGGCGGCGTGGACGTCGCCACGCCCGCGAGCTGGCGCGGCCTGTATCGGAGCATCGCCGAGGAGGGCTGCGCGTTGGCGGAGCTGCCGTGCGGCGCCGTCGCGCGCGGCTGGTGTCACATCGCCCGTGCGCGGATCGTGTCGGCACTGGCGCGCATCGTGATCGTGGTGGAGGCGCACGAGAACCCCGCCGAACTGCTGCACGCGCGCCTGGCCGCCGCCACCGGCGCAACCATCGCGGCCGTCCCCGGCCGCGTGAGCGCCCCCGCCGCACGCGGCCCCCACCAGCTGCTGCGCGAGGGCGCGGTGCTGGTGCGCGACCCGCAGGATGTGCTGGATGCGCTCTACGGGGTGGGCACACGGGCCGCCGTGTCGCGCCCAGCGCCGGAAAGCCGCCTGCGGGCTGTGCTGGATCAGGTGGGCGCGGGCAACGACACGGTGGCCAAGCTCACCGCGGGGGACACCCCCGCGAGTGCGGTGCTCGTGGCGCTGGCAGAGCTCGAGTTGAGCGGAGCGGTGGCGCGTGGGGATGGTGGGCGCTACGTGGTGTGCGTGTGAGACAGCCGCTCTGCGCTCCTGTGCCCCTGCGCTTGTCTGCGCTCCTGCGCCTCTGCGCCTGTCCGCACTCCTGCCGACGGGCCGGAGGAAGGCTCGTGCACCTGCCATTGCAACCACGCCCACGGTGAGACGGTGCGGTATGGTGGCGCCGTCAGATGGAGCCCTGACGTGAAGGCCCACCAGCGGCCTTCCTGACCGCCCACTTCGGACAAGGGCTGATGGCCCCTTTCGCGAACTCGAGACCACACGCGAGAGGAGCACGGCAGCTTGCGCCCTTACCGAATACCCAATCCAGACAGACGCGAGCTGGCGGCGATCTTCCTCGGCGGGGCCGCCGGGGGCCTGCTGCGGGTGTGGCTCGGCGAGACGTTCACGAACACCGCGACGCAGTGGCCGTGGGCGACGTTCGCGATCAACATCAGCGGCTCGTTTCTGCTCGGCTACCTCGCCACCCGCCTGCAGGAGCGCCTGCCGCTCTCGACCTACCGGCGCCCGCTGCTCGGCACGGGCTTCTGCGGCGCCTACACCACGTTCTCGACTATGCAGGTGGAGATCCTCGCGATGCTCGAACACCACCGCTACGGGCTAGCCGCAAGCTACGCCTCGGCGAGCATCGCAGCCGGCTACCTGGCGATCTGGGTGGCCACGGCGAGCGTGCGGCGCGTGCGGGTGATCGCATGAGCGGGTGGGTGTGGATCGGCGTGGCGCTGCTCGGTGGCGGCGGGGCCCTCGCGCGCTTCATGCTCGACGGCACGATCGGCTCCGTGGCGAGGGGCGGCTTTCCGCTCGGCACCTTCGCGGTGAACGCGAGCGGCGCGCTGCTGCTGGGCATGCTCAGCGGAGTGGCGCTCACCGGCGACGCACTGGTGCTGGCGGGCACCGCGACCCTTGGCTCCTACACCACCTTCTCCACCTGGATGCTCGAGTCCCAGCGCCTCGCCGAGGACGCTGAGGGCGCCAGCGCGCTGCTCAACATCGTGCTCAGCCTCACCGTCGGCGTCGGCGCGGCCGCGCTCGGACACACGATCGGGGTGCATCTGTGAACGAGGACTGCCTGACCCTCACCACCTACTTCGGTGAGCGCGACCGCACGCCCGATGGGCTGCTCGCAGACGAGCTGCTCGAAATCTACGGCGGGCACCGTCTGGCGGCGAGCGTTCTGCTGCGCGGGACCGAGGGCTTCGGGCGCCTGCACCACCTGCGCACCGACAGGCTGCTGAGCCTCTCCGAAGACCTGCCTGTCGTCTCGATCGCAGTGGACCGGCGCGAGCGGATCGAAGCGATGCTCGAGCCGGTGTTGCAGATCAAGCGCCGCGGGTTGGTGACGCTCGAGCGCACCAGGCTGCTCAGCGGCGAGATTGGGTCTGTGCAGCTGCCCGAGCAGCTCCAAGAGGCGACCAAGCTGACGATCTACCTCGGGCGCCGCGAGCGTGTCGACGGCACGCCCGCGTTCGCCGCGATCTGCGAGCTGCTGCGCCGCCACGGGATCGCCGGCGCGACCGTGCTGCTGGGCGTCGACGGCACCCGCGGCGGCCGGCGCTTCCGCGCGGGCTTCTTCAGCCGCAACGCCGACGTGCCGACGGTGATAGTCGCGGTCGGCTCCGGGGAGCGGATCGCCGCGGCGATGCCCGAGCTCGGTGGCCTGCTGAGCGAGCCGCTGCTGACACTCGAGCGGGTGCGCGTGTGCAAGCGCGACGGGCAGCTGCTCGCCACCCCCCACGAGTTGCCAGCGAGCGACGAGCGGGGGCTTGAGCTCTGGCAGAAGCTGACGGTGTACTCCTCCCAGAGCGCCACCCACGACGGCCGCCCGCTGCACCTCCAGCTGGTCCGCCGCCTGCGCGAGTCCGACGCGGCGGGCGCCACCACCCTGCGCGGCATCTGGGGCTTCCACGGCGACCACGCCCCGCACGGCGACCGCCTCCTGCGGGTCCGCCGCCACGTCCCGGTCGTGACGATCGTCATCGACACTCCTCCGCGGATCGCGCGCGCCTTCCAGATCGTCGACGAGCTCACCGCCAAGCACGGCCTCGTCACCAGCGAGATGGTCCCCGCCCTGAGCGCAATGAGCGCAGCCGAGGCACGCGGCGGGCTGCGCTTGGCGCGGTTTGAGTTCTGAGGGGCCCGAGCGGGCATCACCGGGGGGATTCGCTTCGGAGTCCGGGGGTGTCATTGCCGCCTCGCCTGGGCTCCGGGCGGGTATAGTTCGGGCCTGTGCGGATGTAGCTCAGTTGGCTAGAGCGTCTGCTTGCCATGCAGAAGGTCGTGGGTTCGAGTCCCATCATCCGCTTCAGGCAAACCCCCTGGAAATCAGGGGGTTTTGTTTGGGCAGACGTGGCGAAGCGCAAACTTTGTCACAGGATTTTGTCACGAAACGGAAGGGGCGCTGAGCCGGCGAGGCTGGCGCGGCGCCGTGGTTGAACGTGGCGAGAGCCCTCGCGTCTGATGGCTACGCCAGCGCGGATTGGTGTTCTCGCCGGGCCTGGATGGCGACCGTCAGGCCGTCTATCCAGACGCCCTCGAATGCCATGATGCCGTCGGGGGTATCCTCCTTCTTCAGGTCATGGCATACGTCGGCGGCAAACCTGAGCCCTTCTTTCAGGGCAGTGTGCTCGATCGGCTCGGGGTCGAGATGAAGGCTTCGCAGAATGTCGGGGGGCCGATGTCCCTCGGCATATCGAGCGAGTACTGCTTGCGTTGCGGCCTGTAGCGCTCCCTCCGGCATGGTTTCGCTAGCCGGGCCGGCAAGGAACAGTCCGTTGAGGCATGCGTCAATCCATGCGAACTCGGCGTGGTCGCCAAGCAAAGCGAAGAGGGAACGCTTCGACGCAACTTCCTCCGGGGTCAACCTGGCGCGCAGTTCGACCAGCATGTCCTGGGTCGTGGTGCGCGAGAACGCCACGGCATCCACCATCTCGCAGCCGACGCTCGCGAAGACGGCGTTGAGGTCCTCCATGCCGTTGACCCTCTCCTGGATGGCTACGCGTACCGCGACGAGGTCCGGGGCCTGCACCGGAGAAATCTTAGACCACGAACGAGGATTCTGAAGGCTGCCCTGGTCGTGCAATTTGGGCCAGAAGCCCACCCAAGGAGCGCCTGAAACAGCTCCACGCACACGTCATGCGTGGGGGTTTGGCACGATCGCCTCGACCACGACGCTCGTGGTGACCATCACGCGCGTGGGTGCCGTGCATCCGGGGTGATCGAAGGCGGGCGCGCCCCGTAGCACGGCGGGGGAGCCTCGCTTGGCTGCCATTGGGGGGTCAGCGGTTGCGCACGTCGCGCAGGAAGTCGATGCTGGCCTTCGTGCGCACGCGAGTGGTGGCGCGGCGGATCAGCTCCCTCCGCTCGCCCGGATCGGAGGTCTTGGCGCGGCGCACGGGCCGCTCCGTGGGTACCGGGCGGTGCTGCTGGGGGGAAGTGTGCGGGTTCGCGGCCATGACGAGCTTGCTCTCAAAGCCATCGTACGCGCTCGGAAGGCTCACCCCGCCGGGCTCACAACTTCTTGGTAGGGCGACGAGCTGGGGTCATTGGATCGGCGCTTGAGGGCGTCGATCCAAATTCGGTGGCCGTCTGAGGCCGCTTGCGGTCTATATCTATATGAGGCATAACTCCGCCCAGACGTCCCTCCCCCTCTCCACGCACCTCCATCCGCCCGAAGTTCGCAGCCAGCGCGAGCCGGATTCGGTCCCCGCGACCCTCGACGAACTGATGACCGCCGAGCAGGTTGCAGCGCTGCTGATGCTCCCCATCTCGACCGTCAAGGACTACGCCCGCCGTGGAGTCCTGCCGTCGATCAAGCTCGGCAAGCACCGGCGATTCGTTCGCTCGGCGGTGCAGGCGGCGCTCGACGACCTCGCGCGGCCTTCGCGCTAATGCGGTGCCAGATCAGGCAGCAGCGTGCGGGTGCTGCCGTCGGCCGCCACCAGCACCACGGCGCGTCCTTCGTCGGCGGCGCGGCGGATCTCGGCTCCCACGTACGGCTCGTCGGCGTCGACGAACGCGGCCTTCTCGGGATATGGCGAGCGTTCTTCGATCGCAAGCTCGATAGCTTCGTCCATGACGCGCGCCGCGGGGGATCTGCTCTTGTCTGCGCTCATTGCTTGTCCCAGGACTCGATCATCGCTTCGTACCCGCGCTCAGCCTCTTCGATCGCGGCTCGCATACCTTCTCCAAGAGTACCGCGGTGGAAGACCTCGCCGGGCCCCTTTCCGGCCTGCCTGCCGTATCGGTGCAACTCGTTCTCGCCATGAGCGCCGTCGTAGAGGCGCACCGTCTCCAGCTGGCCGTCGACTTCGATGAACAGCACGATCGAGTAATCCACGACAGCGCGCCGGTCGGTCTTGAACTCCACATGCAGGAAGACTCGACGCACGCGATCAAGCAGGCGCGTGTAGTCGGCGCTCACGTCACGCTCGCAGGGTCGGCCGTGATCGCGCTCGGCATGTCCTTGGCGAAGATCTTCGTCAGCTTCGCCGCGTCCTCCGCTGCGGGCCGCGCGTGCAGGTAGCGCGCGGTGGTCCGCGAGTCGGCGTGCCCCATCATCGCCTGCACGTTAACCAGGTCGAAGCCCTGGGCCGCAAGGGTGCCGAACGTGTGCCGCAGGGCGTGGAAGCGCAGCGTCTGCATATCGGGGTTCCGCGTGATCGCCGCGTCCCGTGCAGCCTTGTAGCGGCGACGCAGCGCCGAGGCGTCCAGATGCCCCCCCGCACGGGAACAGAAGACGAGATCGCCAGGGCGCGTGAACGTCGGCCGCTGCGAGAGCCGCGCGAGGGCTTGCGCCGGCTGGTCTGCCAACGGCACGCTGCGCCCGCGCCGGCCCTTGGGGCTGTCCTCCTCGCCAAGCACGTAGTTGCGCTGGACGTGCAGTCGCTGCGCGTCCCACATGACGTGCCGCCAACGCGACGCCAGGCACTCCCCCATCCGCAGGCCGCAGAACGCCGCCACGAGGATCAGACAGGCGTCCTGCTCGTCCTCCTGCCCGCGGGTCTCGATCTCCCCCGGCGTCAGCCGCAGGCGGTTCTCCCGGTGCGCTCCGGCGTGCGCCGCGCGGGCGATGGCTTCGACCTCCGCGGGCGTGTAGGTCACGATCTCCGCCGGGTCCGCCTCGCGGCGCTTCTCGGTCTTCGCGGCGGGGTTCTCGGTGAGCCCGAACGTGTCATCGCGGCAGGCGTAGCGGTAGATGCTGTAGAGCACCTGCCGGTGCTGGTTGACCGAGCGTGCGGAGAGCAGCGGGTCGCCGTCGAGCTCGTGCAGCCACCGCGCGACTTCGCGCGTGGTGATCGCCGCCGCCGGACGGCCGCCGAAGCGCGACATTATCCGTGCCCGCGGAGCCCGTCCGCGCTTCTTGGGCGTCTCCTCGGGACGCAGCAGCATCGTCCGGTAATGGTTCAGCGTCGAGCGCTTGATCCCCACGACGCTCACGCGATGCGCCAGCCAGGCCGCGGCGATCTCCTCAAAGCTCACCTCACGCTCCAGCACCTGGGCGCGCCGCTCGCGCTCCTGCGCCTGCTCGGCGGTACGCTCGGCGATCACGGTGGGGATCAGCGCGAGCGCAGCGTCTTCACTCAGGTGCCCCTCGGCCGGCCGCCCATCCGGCGTGGCGTGTCCGCCGGCGCTCGCCCGCGCGGGCCGCGTCGCCGCGCTCGATCCACGCCGGCCCGAGCCGTCGTTTGACCTGCCAGCCCTCCTCGCGCCACTTGGCGTAGTAGACCGGCCCCTCTTCGCGCTCGACGACGAGCAGCGTCGCGGTGGGTTGTGTTGGCATCTGCGGACCTCTCGATGACCGTCTCCGGGTCCCCGGAGACTACATCGTGCCGTGGACCCCAAGCACCCGATATCGACAACCTTTGCTCGCGGGTACCACCGCAGGTACCAAACCAACCTCACGAACAGTGATGTAAACACCCTGCAATCAACCCATTTTTCCCGCACCTTCCGGAAAATTGAAGCGCTTTGAGGATTTGCCATGCAGAAGGTCGTGGGTTCGAGTCCCATCATCCGCTCTCGGGAAAAACCGAAGTCAAGCCGTTTGCGGACCCGCCCATCGTAAAGAGGCCATCAGCGAGACCAATCGGCGGCGCATTTTGGACCGCGGTCCAAGGGCGCGAAGGGCGCGATGGGTCAATATCAATCGCATGACCCGCTCCCTCTCCAACTCGATGCCCAGCAATCCACGACGGTTCCTGCTGCTGCCCGAGGAATCGCTCGATGCTCCCGGGCGGGGGCCGCGGATACGGCGCTACAGACTGGCAAGCGTCGCGCGGCGCTCCGGGCCGGGCTCGAGCGATCGCTCTCCCCGTCGGCCGGCGGCCGACGGGGAGAGGCAGTAGCGACGCACCGTTGGCCTCACCCGCAGACGTGCGCAGGTGGCTCTCCCACCAGCCGGACGATCATCCCCTGCCGATAGGCTCCGCCGAACGCCGCGGCGAACGCCGCGCCTGACCGTGGGAGCAACCGATGGACGTGCCGTCACACCCGCCGCACGACGAGTCCCGGCGAGAGGGGTCCGAGCAAGGGGAAGATCGCGAGGATGACTCGCGGGAGCGATCGATGGATGTGCCGATCCACCTGCTGCACGACGCCGCGCAGCCGCCGCACTATGCGACGCCCGGCTCCCACGGCTTCGACCTGTGCACCGCCGAAGCGACAGAGATCGCGCCAGGGCAGATCGCGCTGGTGGGCACAGGGCTGGTGTTCGCCACGCCGCCCGGCTGGTGTCTGCTCGTGTGCCTGCGCTCCTCCACGCCGCGCAAGTTCGGCGTGATCCAGCCGCACGCGGTGGGGATCATCGACGAGGACTATCGCGGCCCCGCGGACGAGTTGCGGCTGCAGCTGTTGAACTTCACCGCCTCCCCCACCACGATCCCCGCGGGCAGCCGGATCGCGCAGGGGGTGTTTGTGCGTGCGGGTCGGGCGCGGTGGAGCGCGCACGATCCCGAGGAGCAC
The DNA here is from genome assembly GCA_963744135.1 of uncultured Solirubrobacterales bacterium. Lineage (GTDB taxonomy): Bacteria > Actinomycetota > Thermoleophilia > Solirubrobacterales > Solirubrobacteraceae > Palsa-744. The sequence goes on from CAVUSE010000003.1 coordinate 81,584, forward strand.
AGCCGCGGAGGCTTCGGCAGCACCGGCGGGTAGGCCTGCGTGGGGCGCGTCGGCGAATCGAGCGCCTGCGGGCAGACCGCTCGATCGGGCCCGAGGGTTGCGCGCCGACGGGCAAATCGGCGGGTAGAACACTTGCGGGTGCTGGGCACAAAGCTTAAGCTTGCATTTCAATCATCCGATGTCTGCGAAGATTCATTCTGCCCACACCGATCACGATGGATGGAACAGGGCTAAAGCTCCAGAAAGCAAAAGCCCGCCGCCCTTTGGAAGAATTACGACGATGACGGAGAGCTACCGATACCTCCCGGCCGACATTCCAGTGCCGATCGACGACGGGGCCGCCGACCACCTGCGGGGGATGGAGGTGCCGAGCGTGATGCTGAGCTCGACGCTCGGCGATGTGCTCGACCTGGCCGGAGCCACAGAACGCCTGGCGGTGGTGTACGTCTATCCGCGCACAGGTGTGCCGGGCGAGCCGCTGCCCGAAGGGTGGGACGAGATCCCGGGTGCCCGCGGCTGCACGCCGCAGAGCTGCGCCTTCCGCGATCACGTGCTCGAGCTCGCGGCCTACGGCGCCTCGGTGCTCGGCCTGAGCACTCAGCCGCACGAGGAGCAGCGCGAGTTTGCCGGCCGCGAGCACATTCCATACCCGCTGTTGAGCGATCCCGGTCTGCAGCTGGCGCACATCTTGGGACTGCCCACTTTCGAGATCGCCGGCCGGAGCTTCTACCGGCGCCTGACGCTGATTGCCCACCAACGGCGCGTCGCAAAGGTGTTCTACCCGGTGTTCCCGCCGCACCGCAACCCGGCCCAGGTGCTCGACTGGCTGGCGGATCAGCCAATTTAGGATCCCGCCGACCGCGCCGCCGCGAGCTCTCCCGACTCCGGAGCCCGATTCGGCCCCGCCTCCGCTGACGCCCCCTCTCCGGATGCGACATCGGTGAGGCTCCGCAGCGTCACCATCCGCGTGGCGAGCGGTACGGCGAACAGCACGACGACCGCCATCGCCAGGAAAGCGGCAAGCGGGTGGTGGACCAGCGCCTGCACCAGCAGCGCCACCACCAGTCCCCCGAGGTTGCCCGCCATCCACACGATCGCCCCCGCGGTGCCAGCCGCGGGGCCGGCGAGTCGCTCGGCGACGGTCATCAGCACCGGCAGGGCGGGGAGCAGGACCGCGCCCATCGCCACCATCACCACCGCCCTTCCCGCGATCCCGGGCAGCACCCCCAAGGCCACGCTGCCGAGACAGCCGGCGAGGATCACCGCCCCCATGAATCGGCGCTCCGCGCCGCGGGCCGCAATCGCGGCGGGCAGCACAGCGCAACCGACGACTCCCGCGACGATCATCCCCACCAACAGCGCACCGGCCGCCGTTTCGGAGATGCCGGATGGCTGCAGCAGCGTCTGCAGCCACGTGGAGAGCGCGACGAACACGCCGAAGCCAATGAACGCGAGGCCCGAGATCACGCGAATCTCCGGGCGCACCCACAGCGCGCGCGCGATGCCACCTTCGATCGCCGTCTGCTCCCCCGCGCCGCTGCCGCGCCGGCGCAGCGCCAGCGCGAGCGCGACGGCTGCGAGCACGGCGAGCGCGGCCTGGATCTCCAGCAGCAGCTCCAGGCGCGAGGCACCAAGCAGCGGGCCGAGCAACAGTGCGGCGAGCATCCCGAGGAAGCCGGCGGCGGAGGCGAGCGAGATCCCGAGCGCGCGCGAGCGCGCGGGCAGGTATTCGCCGGGAAGCTTGGCAACCGCGCTCATCACCACCGGCTGGGCGAGCGCCACCAGCGACTGCCCCACGAGCGCCCAAGCGAACGTCAGCCCGCCGAGGCGCACCAGCCCGCCGGCAGCGACCAGCGCCCCCCCAAGCGCAAGCGAGGGGCGAAACCAGCGATCGAGCAGCGCGCCTGCAGGGATCGCCAGCACTACGTACAGCAGCGGGAAGATCTCCGCCAGCCACCCCACCGCACCGACCGACACCCCGTAGCGGTGGGCGGATTCGGTTGTGATCGCCGCGTAGGTCAGCCACAGCATCTGGGTGGCGGCCGCCACCGACCCATACGCCGCGACCACGCGCCAGCCCGCCCCGGTCGACCCCCGCTCGCCCTCCCCTGCCACGTCCTCGGCTTGCATTTCGCGCCTTCTAGCACAAACGGCGACTCGCCCCTGTTCTTCAGGCGCCTCCAGGCGCCTCCACGAGTGCATCAGGCACCTTCACCACTTCACAAAATGAAGGGTTTGGGTCCCAAACAAACATCCAACCTCACGCCCTCCCCGAGACCAGCCGCAGCCCGGGTTCGTCGGGGCTTGCCCAGCTTGCCGAACTCGCCGGGCTTGCCGATCCCGCCGATCTCGCCATCTCGCCGAGAGCATTCGAGCCGCTCGCCTTTTTCGATATTCAGGTCCTTCCCGTATGCGCCGATATGTGCAACGTGGCCCGGGGAGAGCGACAGCGAGCATGGCTGCCTGCCGCCGTGACCGTGTGCGTGGCGGTGCTCACGCTTGTGGGCGCGTACGTGACGTACCGGCAGGCCCAACACAACGCGCAAGCGCAGCGTGCCACCCTCGCGACGAACATCCGCACGCAGGCGGTGGATACGGTGGACGCAGCGATCCGGCGCACCGTCGAGCTCGCGGCGAGCGCCGGCGCCGACTGGAATGCCCACACCGCGATCTTCGCCGCAGTCGCACGCGAATTGGAGCACGAACCGGGGATCAACGGCGTGGGGCTGATGGAAGCCGTGGGAGCCGCTCAGCGCAGCAGCTTCGAACGCCGAGTCGCCCCGATCGAGACGAGCGGCCCAGGGGGCAAGTTGCGTGCCGCGCCGGCGATGAGCACCTACTTCGTCGTGCTCGACAGCGCCCGCAGCGTCGGAGGCCCCAGCGACGTGGGGCTGGACATCGGCACGCGGCGCACGCGTTTGGCCACGCTGCTGGCAGCGGCGAGGTCGGGACAGCCGCGCGCCACGCCGCCGGTGCGCCTGATGAGCAGCGGCCGGTTGGGGACGGTGCTGTACGTGCCGGTGTACCGCCCCTCCTCCCCCACGCGCACACCGGCGCAGCGTCTCAGAGCGCTGCGCGGGTTTGCCTCGATCGGCTACAGCTACACGCTGCTGGCGCCCGCGCTGCTGCGGACGATCCCGCCGGGCACGGCCTTTTCGCTGAAGGAGGGCCACGTGCGGCTGATCGCAAAGGGCTCCCCCGTGAACGCCACCGACTCGCGGATCTTGGTCGCCGGGAGCATCTGGACGCTGGCCGTCGGCGAGCCCTCCCCCGCCCTCTCGCTGCCGGCGGCGATCCTGCTGGTGGGCGCGATGCTGACGCTGATGGTGGGCACCCTCGGCGTGCAGGGCCGCCGCAGGGAGCGCTACGCGCAGGCGCTGGTAGCCCGCCGCCTGGCCGAGCGCGATCAGGCCGAGCGAGCGCTCGAGCAGGCGCGCAACGAGGAAGCGATCGCCCGCAGCCGGTATGAGGCCGAACTGAAGCACATGGCCGACCACGACCCGCTCACCGGCCTGCTCAACCGCCGCGCGTACGAGCGCAGCCTGGAGGAGCACCTGGCACGAGGCGAGCGCTACGGCCACGCCGGCGCGGTGATCGTGCTGGACCTCGACTCCTTCAAGGAGGTCAACGACACCCTCGGCCACAACGCCGGCGACGAGCTGATCGTCCGCGTCGCGGGCGCCCTGGCGAGCCGTCTGCGCGAGAGCGACACACTGGCGCGCCTCGGCGGCGACGAGTTCGCGATCCTCACTCCCACCGGGGAGCGCACCGAGGCGGAGAGCCTCGCCGACTCGCTGCTGGAGGTCGTACGTCAAGAGCACGCCCCGCGCGGACCGGGTGGACGCGAGCGACCGATCACCGCCTCGATCGGCGTCGCGCCGCTGGAGGGCGTGGAGGAGCTGAGCGCCGAGGAGGCGCTGATCAACGCCGACCTGGCGATGTACGACGCCAAGGAGGCCGGCCGCAACCGCAGCGTCACCTACGGCAGCACCGGCCGCGGGCAGGCGCACATCGAGGCGCGGTTGGAATGGGCCGAGCGCATCCGCGCGGCACTGGACGAGGACCGTCTGGTGCTGCACGCCCAGCCGGTGGTGGAAACCGCCACCGGGCTCACCACCCAGCACGAGCTGCTGGTGAGGATGATCGACGCCCACGGCGACCTGATCCCGCCCGGCAGCTTCCTGCCGATCGCCGAGCGCTTCGGGCTGATCCGCGAGATCGACCGCTGGGTGGTGACTCGCGCGATCAGGATGCTCGGCGAACATCGCGAGCAGGGCCGTCAGCCGATTGTCGAGATCAACCTCTCCGCCCATTCGCTGGGCGACGCGCAGCTGGCGCTGCACATCGGCCGCGAGCTGCGCGCCGCGGGGGTGGCGGCGACGCAACTGATCTTCGAGGTGACCGAGACCACGGCGATCGGCAACATCGCGGCGGCGCGCACCTTCGCCGAGCGCCTCGGCGAGCTGGGGTGCCGTTTCGCGCTGGACGATTTCGGCGCCGGCTTCGGCTCGTTCTACTACCTCAAGCACCTCCCCTTCGACTTCATCAAGATCGACGGGGAGTTCGTGCGCAACTGCACCGCCGACCCCACCGACCGTCTGGTGATCCGCGCCGTGGTGGAGCTCGCGCGGGGCATGGGAAAGCGCACGATCGCCGAGTTCGTCGGCGACGAGGCCACGTTCACCGCCCTCGGCAGGCTGGGCGTGGATTACGCCCAGGGCTTCCACCTCGGCCCGCCCGCGCCGCTCGAGAACTGGCTCGGCCTGCCCTCCTCGCGCCGGCGGTAGCGCACCTCGCCCGCAAGGCCACACCAACGCCCGCAAGGCCACACCAAACAACCCCCCGCGCCACACCACGCACACCTAACCGAGAAGGCCCTTAACGGGATCGGCCCGCCGGGGGCAGCGGGCCGATCTGGGAGGGAATGAGGGAGGGATGCTCCTCGTGCGTATGTTGCCCGGATGTCTCAAACCCAAACACGGATTTGTCCAGTTTGGAGTTGTTGGAATATGACTTGCCCTCGAAGGAGGCAGTGCAGCCGCGACGCCACCCCAGCCCCAACACCACCTGCAGGGCCTCCGCAAGGCCCCATGCATGTAGATAGAGGGCGACAGCGAGGGCGCGCAGACCGTCGGGCGCGATGCGCTACGTCGAGGGCAGCAGCGAGGGTGCGCGGCGACCCCCGGTGGGCAGACTCTCGGGGGCAGCGGGGGCACGGGACTGCTTGACGTTGTAGAGGCTGCGGTCGGCGCGGGCGAGGCAGGCGTCGAGATCCTCGCCGGGCTGCCAGCCGGAGATTCCCACCGACCAATCGACTGGGAGGCCGTCCCAGCGCAGACGCTCCAGTACCCCACCGGCCTCCGGAGGCGAGGTGGCGGGCAGCAGCACCACGAACTCGTCGCCTCCGTGACGCGCGAGGATGTCGCCGGCGCGCAAGCGCGCCTGCCACTCCCGCCCCAGCTCGGCGAGCACCCGATCCCCCGCGGCGTGCCCCAAACGATCGTTGATCAGCTTGAAGCCGTTGAGGTCGAGCACCGCGAGCGTCAGCGGCGTACGCGTGCGGTCGGCGATCGCGCGCTCGCGGGCGGCGAGAGCGAGGAAGCCGCTGCGGTTGAGCAGCCCGGTGAGCGGGTCGGTGTCGGCACGCTGGCGCAGGCTTTCGCTGAGGTTGCCAAGCACCAGGCCGGTGGACCACGCGGTGCCGGTGACAACCACCCACACGATCCCCATGTGGGGCAGCCCGCTCACGATCAGCCCGACCGCGAAGCCCACCGAGATCAGCAGCGCCTGCGCGATCAGCGCGCGACGGGAGAAGAAGTGCGCCACGTACATCGCCGTCCACGGGTAGGCGAACGCCGCCAGCATCACCCCCGCGGTGGTGTGGGCGTTGGCGACCATCGCGCTCAGCGTCACCGCGCTCAGCGCCATCAGCAACTGCATGAACAGCATCGAGGGGTTGCGCGCGAACAGCCACAGCCCCACGCCCACCAGCAGCGCGAGCGCGCCGACGGAGAGCTCCAGGCGCACCGGCTGGTCGGCGTTGAGCGGAAAGGCCACGGCCGCGAAGCACTCTGCGCCGCGGCACACGTACAGCAGCGAGGCCGCCCACACCATCGGCGGTCGCCTGTCGAGCAGCGACCCACGTCCACCGCGCGAGGCTCTCGGGAAACGCAGACGGAACATCTGCTCGTCTCTTCGGATCGACCCGCCCCCGGCTTGAGCGCAGAGCGACGAAAAAACTCGCTCCTACTTGACAAAACGGCCGGATGGGCTGTCGGGTGTGGGCATTTGGGATCGTCCACGCGCCGCCATGGCATCCGGGCGCCCTGGGGGCTGGCCGAAACGGGGATGCTCGCCGAAGGCGAGTGTCACCCGGCTTCGGTCCTCCATGTCCCGCCACGAACGCGAGCGCCCGATGGAAGCGCCGTCGGCGGCGGTCGTGGGGCGTGAGAGCTGAGCGGTAATCGATTCGGGGCGGCTAACCTGGGGGGATGATCTTCGGTCGCCGCACCCCCACCATGGTGGACCCCGCCTCAGCACTGCCGGGGCGCAGTGAAGCGCTCGAGGTGCCCGCACGTCACGAGGTTCTCGGCACCCCGCTGCGGGTGGACGCAGGTCGGCTGCCGGAGGGCCTCCAGCAGGCGGTGTTCGGGATGGGCTGCTTCTGGGGAGCCGAGCGGCTGTTCTGGCAGGCCCCGGGGGTGTACACGACCGCGGTTGGCTATGCGGGCGGCTTCACCCCCAACCCCACCTACGAGGAGGTGTGCTCGGGGCGCACCGGCCACGCGGAGGTTGTGCTGGTGGTGTTCGACCCGACCGTGACCAGTTACGAGGAGATGCTGAAGCTCTTCTGGGAGGGCCACGACCCAACGCAGAGCATGCGCCAGGGAGGCGACGTGGGCACTCAGTACCGCTCGGCGATCCTCTGGCAGAACGAGACCCAGCGCGTGCAGGCAGAGGCATCGCGGGAGACCTACCAGCGGATGCTGACCGCGGCAGGGCACGGAGAGATCGCCACCGAGCTGATCGAGGGCCCCCCGACGCACCCGTTCTACTACGCCGAGTCCTACCACCAGCAGTACCTGGCCAAGAACCCTGGCGGCTACTGCGGGCTGGGCGGCACCGGGGTCAGCTGTCCGGTGGGCCTGACCACCCCCAGCTGAGGCGCGCTGTTCCATACCGCCGCCACCGCCGGGCGAGCGGTGAGGTTGACCCCATCCCGAGCGGTCGGTCGTGCCCGGTGCGCAACAAACTGTGGCCCCGCCGAAGCGGGGCCACAGTTCCTATTGCGTCGTGGAGGAGTCACGCCCAGAGGATGGCGTGCTCCGCCGGAGGCATCCCTGCCTACATCTCTACGTCGCTCCGCCCACCGCAGCCGGTGTGGGCTGCCACGTCGGCGGATGCGGACCCCCGAGGGTGGGCACATCCGAGGGGTACACCTCGTTGCCGTGGATCGCGTGATCGCCGATCTCCAGCTCCTCGTCGCTGAGCCGCAACGGCACCACAAGGCCGAGAACCTTGAGGATGACGAACGTCACCACCGCGGTGTAACAGATCACCCATAGTGCGGTCTCGGCCTGCCAGCGCAGCAGCGTCCAACTGCCGCCGATCAAGAGGCCGGAGACCCCCGGCAGGTTGGTGGCCCCGCCGCCGTGACCTGCGTACTCGACGATCGCCGGGTCGGCGAGCAAGCCAACCAACAGGCCGCCGAACAACCCGGCGATCCCGTGGGTGTAGATCACCCCGAGCGTGTCGTCGACGTTCCTGAACGGCCGGGTTCGGCTGAGATAGCGAATCGCCATCCACACGATCGTCGCATCGACGACGCCGATGATCATCGCACCCCACCCGTTGACGAACCCGGCGGCCGGCGTGATCCCGACGAGGCCGGTGATCATGCCGTTGATCGCCCCGATCATCGATGGCTTGTCGCGGTAGATGTAATCCCAGCTGATCCACACCATCATCGCCACCGCGGTGCAGAGGTTGGTGTTGAGCACGGCCGCAGAGGCGTTCGCGCCGGCGTAGTAGGAGTCCCCGCCGTTGAAGCCGTTCCAGCCGAGCCACAGCAACCCTGCGCCACACGCCAGCATCAGCAGGTTGTTGGGCGCGTCGACCTCGCGATCTCGCTGCAATCGCGGACCGATCACCCAGGCGAACACGAACCCTGAGATCCCGGCGGAGAGGTGGATGACATAACCACCGGAGTAGTCCAACGCGCCGTGCGCCGCGAAGTAGCCGCCACCCCAGATCAGGAAGGCGTTGACCGTGTACACGAACGTGATCCACAGCGCCACGTAGGGAATCCACGCCTTGAAGTTGACCCGCCCGAGCACCGAGCCGAGCGCCAGGATCGGGGTGATCGCGGCGAACACGAACTGGAAGTACACGAGCGAGGACTCCGGGAAGTGGAACGGTGGCCCGGTCGTGATCGACGGGATGATCGCCTGGCCCTCCTCGGCCGTATGGCTGAGCACGCTTCCCGGTTCGCCGAGGAATGTCCCGAAGAACCCTTTCGTGCCGAAGATGCCCGAGCCGCTGTGGGCGATCGGAGCACCGAAGCCCATCTTGAACGCCCACAGGCACCAGACTATGAGCGTCACGCAGAACGCGACGAACGTCAGCATCATGCTGTTGACCGACCAGCGCTTCTGCATCACGCCGCCGTACAGAACCGCCAGGCCGGGCAAGCTCATCAGCCCGACGAACGTGGCGGCGGTCATCTGCCAGGCGTTGTCACCTGCGTTCAGCCAACTTGGGTATGACAGCCAGGTCATGTGCCTCCATTCCCTGTCGTTGTGGATCGGTTGACAGCGCCAACCCCGCCCCCGGGCGAAGAGCGCCAATTGCGAGTTCTTATGAAATCCGTCTTGCAGGGCGCTCGCCAGGGACACCGTGGCCAACACTTTGGGGAGGTCTTTCGACATTTGTATAGACGTGCCGAGAGCAGCCGCTGCGGCACGGCGCTTCGCGGCCAAGGGCACAGAGCGTCGGTCGGGGCGATATCCTCAGCACCGCTCGATCAAAGCGACACCACGCTCCGTGTGCGGGCTCCAGTGCCGCCGCCGGCCGGTCGCAGCACCACACGATCAACGAGGACGCGACCCGCCAACAAGCCCGCGGCGGCGAGGGTGCTCAGTGGCGCGGGTCGAAAGAGAAGCCGGCCCGCATGCACGCGGCCCGCAGCTCTTCGCCGATGCTCTTGGCCGCGCCCGGCGTGGCACACACGGTGCGCGCCTGCTCCCCACAGGCGTGCTCGGTGGCGCCTCCGAGCGTGGAGGCGAAAGTCACTTCGATGCAGTCCTTGCGCGCGGGTGCGCCGCTCGTCAGGGCGAAGACGCCCAGGCCGACCGCGGCGAGCGCCACGCACACAAGCAGCACGGCAGCGACGGTGCGCTCGCGCCGGCCCCACCGCAGCGGCTCGGAGAGCCGCCGGGACTGGTCCATCATGATCATCGGATCGGGAAGGCTACTCGCCGGCTTTGAAGGCGAGCGCAGCCGAGTTGATGCAGTAGCGCTGGCCAGTCGGGCCGGGGCCATCGTCGAAGACGTGCCCGAGGTGGCCTCCGCAGCGGCGACAAAGCACCTCGGTGCGGCGCATGAAGAGGCTGTTGTCGGAGCGCAGCTCGACGGCCTCGGCGACCGCCGGCTCGGTGAAGCTGGGCCATCCCGTGCCGGAGTCGAACTTGGTATCGGACCCGAACAGCTCGGCCCCACAGCCGGCGCAGGTGTAGGAGCCGGTCTGCTTGTTGTGGAGCAGCGCCCCCGTGAACGGCGCCTCGGTACCCGCGCGGCGCAGTACTTCGTACTGCTCGGGCGTCAGCTGCTCGCGCCACTCCTGCTCGGACTTCTGCTCTGACTTAGCCTGCGGTTTATCGCTCATATCCTCTTTTTAGCACCACCACACGCATTCGTCGCGCCGCGCACGGGTAGATAGCCCCGGCAGGCAATCACCCGCAAGCCGGGCCAATCGCGAGACAAAAAAAGGGGGAGTGAGATGGAGACGATCAAGCTGGGCCGCACCGACCTCGAGGTCTCGCGCATCTGCCTGGGGACGTGGCAGTTCGGCGGGGACTGGGGCCAGATCGACCGCGACGAGGCGGTGGCGACCGTCGGACGCGCACGGGAGCTGGGCATCAACTTCTTCGACACCGCGCAGGGCTATGGCTGGGGCGCCTCCGAGAAACTGCTCGCGCAAGCGCTCGCGGGGGTGCCGCGCGAGCAGGTGGTGATCGCCACCAAGGGTGGCCTGCGCCAGCAGGGCGATGAGCTGATGCGCGACTCGAGCCCCGCTTGGCTGCGCAAAGGCGTGGAGGAGAGCCTGCGCCACCTGGGCACCGACTACATCGACATCTACCAGGTGCACTGGCCGGATCCGCGCACCCCGTTCGCTGAGACAGCCGCAGCACTGGAGGAGCTGGTGGGCGAGGGCAAGGTGCGCCACGTGGGAGCCTCCAATTACGACGTCCCACAGATCACCGCGTTCGAGCGCACCCGCCCGCTGGAGACGCTGCAGCCGCCCTACCACATGCTGCGCCGCGAGATCGAGCAGGCCGTCCTGCCCTACTGCCGCGAGCACGACATCGGCGTGCTGATCTACGGCCCGCTCGCGCACGGTCTGCTGAGCGGGCGCTTCACCCGCGAGACCCAGCTTGCACACGACGACTGGCGCACGGGCAGCGATCTGTTCAGCGGCGAGTCCTACCAGCGCAACCTGGGGATCGTCGAGCGCCTGCGGGAGCTGGCGAGGGAGCTCGACATCACCGTCGCGCAGCTGGCGATCGCGTGGACGCTCGCCAACCCCGCGGTGCACGTCGCGATCGTCGGCGCCCGCCGCCCGGCGCACATCGACGGCTCGGCGCCCGCCGCGGAGGTGCACCTCGACAAGGCTGCGATGGCGCGCGTGGAGGAGATCCTGGCGGAGGCGGCGATCGTCGGCGGCCCCACCCCGGAGGGGGTGTAGCGCCGGAGGGGGTGTAGCGCCGCGACTTTCGCGAGCCGGGCAGCCTCCTGCCCCCTGGGACGCGATCGCCGCCTGCTATCGTGATTCTTACGTTCACGTCAAGTTGTGAGAGAGGCTCGACAAGCGCCTCCGGAAAGGCAGCCCCTTGGCCCGCGCAGCTCTGAGGACCAGCACCGAGACCGCCAACCCCCGTCGCCGACTAGGGGTGGCGGAAGGCCACGCCCACTACAAGTGGTGGGCGCTCTCGTGCACCAGCCTCGGGATGCTGCTGGCCGCGACCAACTCGGGAACGCTGATCATCGCGCTTCCCGACCTGGAGCGCTCGCTGCACGCCTCGCTGCTGGCGCTGGTGTGGGTGATCCTCGCCTACCTGATCGCCGCGACCGTGCTGGTGCTGATGGCGGGGAGGCTGTCGGATCTGTTCGGGCGCAAGCGCGCCTACATCGGCGGCTTCATCGTATTCGCGCTGGCCTCGCTGGGGGCCGGCTTCTCGCCGAACGCCGAAGTGCTGATCGTGTGGCGCGTGCTGCAGGGGATCGGCTCGGCCTTCCTGTTCGCCAACGCCGCCGCCCTCGTCACCGACGCCTTCCCCCACGACGAGCTGGGCCTGGCGATGGGCACCAACACGATGGTCGCCGCGATCGGCCTGGCGATCGGGCCTGTGCTGGGCGGCGTGCTGGTCGGCATCTCATGGCACTGGGTCTTCTGGTTTAACGTGCCGCTCGGCCTCGCCGGTGCCGCGTGGGGCGCGCTGATCCTGCGCGAGCTCTCCAAGCCCGATGAGATCCGAGGGTATGACGTGCTCGGCAACGTCACCTTCATCCTCGGCCTCACCGGCCTCGTGCTCGGCGTCTCCCGCGGCGGGCTGAGCGGTTGGGACGATCCGATCGTGATCGGCGGCCTGCTCGCGGCGCTCGTGCTGCTGCCGCTGTGGGTGGCGATCGAGAGCCGCTCGCGCGCCCCGATGCTCGACCTCACGCTGTTCAAGAACCGCCTGTTCGCGGCCGCCACCGCTGCGGCCTTCATCAACGGGCTGGCGCGCTTCGCGCTGATGTTCCTGTTCGTCTTCTACTTTCAGGGCGCCCAGGGCAATAGCCCGATCACCGCCGGCGTGAAGCTGATCCCGCTCGCGCTGGGGATGCTGGTGTCCTCCCCGCTGGCGGGCATCTACGCCGACCGCCACGGCTCGCGCGGTCTGGCCGCGCTGGGGATGCTGGTGAGCGCTGTGGGACTCGCCGCGATGACCACGCTGCAGGTGGACACCCCCTACTGGCAGAGCACGCTGTGGCTGTTGCTCGTGGGCGTGGGCTCGGGGATGTTCAACAGCCCCAACACCGCCGCGATGATGGGCGCCGTGCCCGCCAAGCGACGGGGCATCGCCGCGGGCGCGCGCACGCTGCTGCAGAACACTGGCGCGGTGCTGTCGATCGCGTTCGTGATGGCGATCGTCACCTCGGCCGTCCCCCGCCCCACGCTGTTTGCAGTCTTCTCCGGTCTCGCCAAAGGTCTTTCTCCGCAGAAGCTGGCTCCGTTCATCGACAACATGCACACGGCACTTTGGGTGCTCGCCGCCACCTCGCTGGTGGGCGCGGGCGTCTGCCTGATGCGCCCCCGTCACGTGGAGGCGCACTCCGAGGAGCTAGTGCTCGCAGATCGGCCAGCCACAGTTGGGGCACGCTCGTGAACTCCCTCCTGAGCATCGGCAAGGTCGAGCAGCAGCCGGCCGTCTCCGGAGCGCGCTCATGAGCGCCCCCCTGCGCATCGGCGATGTCGCCCGCCTGGTGGGCACCACACCACGCACGATCCGCTACTACGAGGAGATCGGGCTGCTCGCCGAGGCGCCCGCGCGGCCCTCGGGCCAGCACCGCACCTACACCGAGGCTGAGGTCGAGCGCCTGCGCGAGGTGATGCGCCTGAAGAGCCTGCTCGGGGTGACGCTCGAGGAGCTCAAGACCCTGCTCTCCGCCGAGGAGGCCCGCGCGGAGGTGCGCGCGCAACTGCGCCGCGACGACGTCCACCCCGAGCGCCGTCACGAGCTGCTGCAGGAGGCGCTCGGCCACATCGATCGCCAGCTGGAACTGGTGGAGCACCGCTCCGCCGAGCTCGCCAAGCTCAAGGACGAGCTCACCCAGACACGCGCGCGGGTGCGCCGCAAGCTGCGTGAGCTCGACCACGCGCCGGCCGTGGCGATCCCCGCCTGAGATCTCGCCAAACGCTATCCCGCGTGCGACCCATCCTCGCGCGCCGTCCCTGAGCCATCGTCGCGCGCCGTGACGCCTGCGCCTTACCTGCTCGCACCGCCCGAGTACCGCGCCTACGCGGTTTCGAGTGCCGCCGCAGCGGCCTCGCCGTGCGCGGGATCCGCAACTGGCTCCTCACTCGGGGACGCCTGCGTCTGCACCTTCGGCACCAGCAGCCCGGCCAGGAAGGCCACGACCAGGAAGCCGGTGGCCATCGCAAACGTCTCGGTGAAGCCCGTCACCGTCGGTTGTCCGTGCGCCACGTTGGCGGCGATGAAGGTCGCGGAGAGCTGGCCGCCGAGCGCGCCCCCGAGCGTTCGCATGACGGTGTTCATGCCACTCGCCACGCCGGTCTGGTGGTTGGAGACCGCCTGCACGATGAGGTTGCCGAGCGCCGCGAAGGCGAGACCGATCCCGACGCCGAGCAGCGCCGCGGCGATCAGCAGGTCGTAGGGATGGCTGTGAGCCACAGCGAGCAGCGCGAACGAGACGGTGGTGAACGCCGTTCCCGTCAACAGCGCCGCACGCGAGCCGAAGCGGGCGGAGATCCGCCCGGCGAACATGCCGAGAATCGTCATCCCCACCGTCGAGGGCAGCAGATACAAACCGGACACGACCACCGAGGCACCGAACCCGAAGCCGGTGCTCGTCGGCAGCTGGGCGAACTGGGGGAAGACGATGAACGAGGCATACATGCCCGCCCCCAGCAGGAACGCCGCGAGGTTGGTCGTCCACACACCCCTTACCCGCATCATCGTCATGTCGATCAGCGGGTTGTCGCTGCGCACCTCCACCGCGATCCAAGCGGCCGAGAAGAGGAGCCCGAGCAGGATCAGACCGAGCGTTCGCGCTGATCCCCAGCCCCACGTCGTCGTCTCGCTGATCGCCAGCAGCACCAGCGAGATACCGATCGTCATCAGCGCCCCCGCCAGCCAGTTGATCCGCCCGGGAACGCGGATCGGCGACTCGGGGATGAAGCGCCACGTCGCGACCGCGGCGAGCACCACCGCCACGAGCGGGAGCCAGAAGAGCCAGTGGTAGTTGAGATGCTCGACGATCACGCCCGAGAGCACGATGCCCACACCAGCGCCGACCCCGAGGATCGCGGAGAGCAGCCCGATGCTCCCCGCGACCTTCTCGCGCGGGAACTCGTCGCGGACGATCCCGAACGCCAGCGGGAAGATCCCACCACTGGCACCCTGGATGAAGCGCGCCACGATCAGCACCCACAGCGAGCTCGACACCGCCGCAAGCAGCGTGCCGGCGGCGAGGATCACGAGCGTCCACAGCAGTAGACGCTCCTTGCCGTGCATGTCGCCGAGACGGCCGATGATTGCCGTGCCAACCGAGGCGGAGAGCAAATAGGCAGTCAGCAGCCAGGCGATCCCCGTCTCGCTCGTGTGCAGCGCGCGCTGCATCGTCGGCAGCGCCGGGATCACCGACGAGCTCAGCATCGCGTAAGCGAGCCCGGCAAGCGAGAGCACAACGAGGATCAGGGTTGGATGCGTGCGATTTGTGTCGGGTGAGGTCATGCGCGCAATGGCCGGCGCTGAAGCATTTGGGCCTTCCGCGACGACGAGCTCCTACAGTAGCCACCAGCGGCAGGATGCCTCGCGCGCCAAGACCCCACCGGGTCCCAATGCTGTATCGCGCCCCGAGGCGCAGCCGCCACGCAACCGCGTGGACGATCCCCACTCGACCCATCGGCGGCAAAGCTCGGTCGGTAGGGCATTGCGTGAGCCTTCGGTCAGGAGGGCATTTGCGCGAGCCTCCTACATTAAGGGGGACCGGCAGGCAGTCCGACTCGCGAACAAGGAGGCCCAGACCAATGGATCGCAAGTGGTGGACCCTGATCGCGGTGTCGATCGCCATCTTCATGCTGCTGCTCGACATCACCGTCGTGAACGTCGCACTGCCTTCGATCCAGCGCGAACTGCACTCCTCCTTCGCCGACCTGCAGTGGGTCGTCAACGCCTACGCGCTGACGCTCGCCGCCTTCCTGCTGACTGCGGGATCGCTCGCCGACCTGTTCGGGCGCCGGCGTGTGTTCACGGCCGGCCTGGTGGTGTTCACCTGCTCCTCCGCCGTCTGCGGGCTCGCCGACTCCCCCCTGATGCTCAACCTCGCCCGCGCCGTGCAGGGCGTCGGCGGAGCGATGATGTTCGCCACCTCGCTCGCGCTGATCGCCCAGGCCTTCCAAGGCCGCGACCGCGGGATCGCCTTCGGGGTGTTCGGGGCCGTCACCGGCGCCGCCGTTGCCGTCGGACCAGTGGTTGGCGGGATCATCACGACCGGCATCGGCTGGCAGTGGATCTTCTTCGTCAACGTCCCGATCGGCGTCGCCGCCGTGGCGCTCACGCTCGCGCGGGTCACCGAGTCGCGCGACCCCAACGCAACCGGTGTGGACTGGCTCGGTCTGGTGACCTTCTCCGGGTCGTTGTTCCTGCTCGTGTACGCGCTGGAGCAGGGCAACGAAGCCGGGTGGGGCTCGACCAAGATCGTCTCGCTGCTGGTCGCCTCGGCGCTGCTGATTGCGGCGTTTCTGGTCGCGGAGATGCGCCAGCAGCGGCCGATGCTCGACCTCAGCCTGTTCCGTCGCCACGCCTTCACGGGGGCCAACATCGTGGCGTTCACCCTCTCCAGCTCGATCTTTGCGATGTTCCTCTACCTCACCCTCTACATCCAGGACGTGCTCGGCTACGGCGCTCTGCAGGCCGGCCTGCGCTTCCTGCCGATCACGATGCTCTCCTTCATCGTCGCCCCGATCGCCGGGCGGCTGACCGTGCGCGTGCCGATGCGCCTGCTGCTCGGCGGGGGTCTCGTGCTGGTGAGCGGCGGCCTGCTCGCGATGACAGCTGTGGAACCCAACTCCGGGTGGACCGTGCTGATCCCCGGCTTCGTGCTCGCGGGCGCCGGCATCGGCATGATCAACCCTCCGCTCGCCTCGACTGCGATCGGCGTCGTGCACTACTCGCGCAGCGGCATGGCCTCCGGCATCAACAGCACCTTCCGCCAGGTGGGGATCGTCACCGGGATCGCCGGTCTCGGCGCGATCTTCGCCCATGAGGTCAGCCACACCGTCAACTCCAACCTCGCCGCGAGCGGGCAGGGTCACGCCGTCCAGAGCGCCGCCCACGGGCACCTCTCGACGCTGCTGCAGTCCGGCGAAGTCGGCAAGATCCTCCATGCCCTCCCCCCTGTCCCCCAAGTCGCCCTGGAGCACGCCTACCGCGTCGGCTTCACCGAAGCCTTCACCACGATCCTCGCAATCGCCGCCGCCATCGCCTTCGTCGGCGCAGTGTGCGCCTTCGTGCTGGTGCGTAGCCGCGACTTCGTCAGCTCCGCCGAGCCGGCCGCCGAGGCTGCCGAGGTCCCCGCACGCGAGCCCGTCGGCGCCGGAGCCGGGTAGCCTCGCTTGCGCAGTCCGACGGTGCCGAATCGAGAGAGAGTTTGCGCGGGCAGCCCTTCCGCGCCGGCACGAGAGGGGACCTCGCGAGCGGTCACTGCGCTTGGCGCTCGTACCCAGGACAGTCGAGCACCGGCAGGCGGGGATAGCGAGGATACGCGGGGTCCTCGCGCGAGCGGTTGCACAGCGAGAAGACCGAGCCCCGCGTGTTGGGCACCACGCGCTGGAAGGTGCAGCTGTCGCACAGCCCGGCCGCCGGCTGGCGGCGTGACGCGGTCGATGCCGTCGCGGAGGACATCGACTCAGCGTAGTCGAGCCATAAGGGGCAGCCGGCGGGCCTCGACGCAGAGCGGCAGAGCCTGCAATAATGGTTGACTAAGCAACTATGGCGATCTTCTACCGACTCCTCGGCTTCCTGCGTCCCTACCGGCGTGGGCTGACCGTCTCCTGGATTCTCGCCAGCCTCGCGATGGTGATGACCGTCGCGCTCCCGGTCCTCACGGGGCACGCGGTGGAAGCGATCAGTCATGGCGCCCACGCCGCCGAGCACCACCAGACGGCGCCGCGCACGCATGACCGCCACACGCTGCTGACGCTGGCGCTCGCGATCCTTGCGTTGGTGTTGCTGCGCTGGGGGGCGATGTACTGGCGGCGGATGGTCGCCGGACGGTTGTCGCTGGGCGTCGAATACGACCTGCGCGAGCGCGTCTACGGCCATCTGCAGCGCCTGGAGCTCGGCTTCTTCGACCACCAGCAGACCGGCCAGCTGATGTCGCGCGGCACCGTGGACCTGCAGGCCGTGCGCTTTTTCCTCGGCTACGGCCTCGTGTTCATCCTGCAGTCGATCCTGACGATCGTGCTAGCCGGCATCGTGATGATCGTCGTCAACCCCGAGCTCGGCCTGATCGCGCTCGCACCGGTGCCGTTCGTCGTGGTCATCTCCTACCGCTACGGCCGCCGCGCGCGACCCGCGATCCAGGAGGTGCAGCAGCGCATCGGCGAGCTCACCGCGGACGCCGAGGAGAACATCACGGGGGTGCGGGTCGTCAAGGCGTTTGCCCGCGAGCCCCGCCAGCTTGAGCGCTTCAAACGCAGCTCCGGGCGCGTGTTCGAACAGGCGATGGTCACCACCCGCCTGGAAGCCGCCTACAACCCGATCATCGGCTTCCTGCCCCAGCTCGGCCTCGCCGCCGTGCTGCTGGTGGGGGGCGAGGCGGTGATCCACGCCCACCTGACGCTCGGCCAGTTCACCACGTTCTACCTGCTGCTGAACATGCTGATCAGCCCGATGCGCTCGCTCGGCGTGACGCTCAACCTCGCCCAGCGCGCCACCGCCTCGGGCGCGCGCATCTTCCAGGTGCTCGACCGCGAGCCCCACCTCGCCGAGCCCCCCGGCGCGCCGCCACTGCCGGCCGGCAACGGGCACGTGGAGCTGCGGGGCGTCACGCTGCGCTACGAGGATCCCCACGACGAGCTGGCGGGGATCGGCTCGGCGGCGGCGCACCCTCCCGACCGAAGTCGGGAGACACTCGCCTCCGGCGAGCATCCCCGTTTCGACCAACAGCAGCAGGCGCGGGCGGTGCTGCACGACATCGACCTCGACGTGCCGGCGGGGCAGACCGTCGCGCTGGTGGGCGCCACGGGCTCGGGTAAGACCAGCCTCGTGGCGCTGATCTCGCGGCTGTACGACCCCTCCGCGGGCGCCATCCTGCTGGACGGAGCCGACGTGCGCGAGGTGAGCCTGCGCTCGCTGCGCTCTGCGGTGGCGGTGGTCAGCGACGACCCCTTCCTGTTCTCCGCCTCGGTCGCGGAGAACATCGCCTACGCCCGCCCCGATGCCTCGATCGAGGAGATCGAAGCGGCCGCCCGGCGAGCGCAGGCGCACGACTTCGTCAGCCGCCTGCCGCAGGGCTACGAGACCCAGATCGGCGAGCGAGGCCTGACGGTGTCCGGCGGGCAGCGCCAGCGCATCGCGATCGCGCGCGCGCTGCTGGCCAACCCGCGGGTGCTGGTGCTCGACGACGCCACCTCCTCGGTGGACGCCTCCACCGAGCAGTCCATCAAGCTGGCACTCGCCGAGGCGATGGCGGGCCGCACGACGTTCGTGATCGCCCACCGACTTTCGACGATCGCGCTGGCGGATGAGATCGTCGTGCTGGACGGCGGTCGGATCGTCGCCCACGGCGACCACGAGGCGCTGCTGGACGAGTCCGAGCTGTATCGCGAGATCGTCGAAAAGGGCCTGCCGGAGAGCATCTTTATGACAAAAGAAACCCGCGAGCGCGAGGTCAGTGGCATATGAGCCCGGGAGGCTTCGGCGGCGGCGGCGCGCGTATGAGCGGCGGCGTCGGCGGCCAGCGCGCAATGGCCCGCAGCCTCGGGCCGGGCGGAGGGCGCGGCATGTCGCAGTGGGGGGGCGAGCGAGCCAGCAAGGAAAGTCGCGCGCGCAACCTGCGCGGTCTGCTGGAGCTGCTGCGCCCCTACCGGCTACGCGTCGCCGCGATGCTCGCGGCGCTGATCGTGGGCACTGCCGCCTCGCTGGCGCCGCCGCTGCTGGCGAAGGTGGCGATCGACGAAGGAATCGAACGCCACGACACGCGCACGCTGGTGCTCGTGGTGATCGCGTTCCTCGTCTCCGCGCTGCTGGTGTGGGCGATGACCTACGTGCAGACCTACCTCGTTGGCCTCGTCGGGCAGCGCGCGCTCGCGGACCTGCGCATCCGTATCTTCACCCACCTGCAGCGTCAGCCGATCGGCTTCTATGAGAGCCGCCCCGCGGGAGTGCTGATCTCGCGCATCACCAACGACGTGGAGGCGCTGGAAAGCCTCGTCACCGACTCCGTGGTGACGCTCGTGCAGTCGGGACTGACGCTGTTCGGGGCGATCGCCGTGCTGCTCTACCTCGACCCCGGGCTGGCGCTGTTGACGTTCTGCGTCGTGCCGTTCGTCGCCGGGCTCTCGATCTGGTTTCGGCTGGTCTCAGCCGGCGCCTTCCGGCGCACCCGCGAGACGATCGGGACGATCACCGCCTACCTGCAGGAGACGCTCTCGGGCATCCGCGTGGTGCGCAGCTTCGGCCAGGAGCCCCGCCACGAGGCGCAGTTCGCGCAGCTCAATCGCGACAACTGCGACGCCAACATGGTGACGGTGCGGCTCAACGCCGCCTACTTCCCCACTGTGGAAATGCTCTCCGGCGTGGCCCTCGCGCTGATCGTGCTGGACGGCGGCTATCAGGCGATCAACGGCCACATCACCGCCGGCACCGTGGTCGCGTTCGTGGCGACGCTGGCGTTCCTGTTCGAACCGATCCAGCAGCTCTCCCAGCTTTACACCACCTACCAGTCGGGGATGGCGGCGCTCGAGAAGATCTTCCAGTTGCTCGACACCCCACCCACCCTCGAGGACAGCCCCGGCGCGCCCGCGCTCGGTGCGATCCGCGGCGACGTGTGCTTCGACGGGGTCTCCTTCGCTTACAACCCGCGGCACCGGCGGCGTAAGGCCGCGACTGCGGCCAGTCCTGGCAACGACGGCGCCGCCGCTCCGCTGGCAGGTGCCGACCCCAATGGCAGCGGCACGTCAGCTGCGACAGCAACGCCGGAGAGCCCGGGCGGCGCCGCAGCGGATGCGACTTCCAGTGGCAATGGCGCAGCGCCGGCGGAGGTGCTGGCGCTCGACCAGATCGACCTCCACGTCCCCCCGGGCCAGACCGTCGCACTCGTGGGCGCCACAGGCGCCGGCAAGTCGACGATGGCGAAGCTGGTCGCCCGCTTCTACGATCCGACCGCGGGCAGGGTGCTGGTGGACGGGCACGACCTGCGCGAGGTGACCGCCCACTCGCTGCGCTCGCAGATGGGGATCGTCCCCCAGGAGGCGTTCCTGTTCAGCGGCACGATCGCCGAGAACATCGCCTTCGGGCTCCCCAACGCCACACCCGAGCAGATCCGCGACGCCGCGCACGCCGTGGGCGCCGACGAGTTCATCGCGGCGCTGCCGCGCGGCTACGACACCGAGGTGGGCGAGCGCGGCGCGCAGCTCTCCGCCGGCCAGCGCCAGCTGATCGCCTTCGCGCGCGCGCTGATCGCCGACCCGCGCATTTTGATCCTCGACGAGGCGACATCCAACGTGGACCTCCACACCGAGGGCCGCATCGAGGCCGGTCTGCGCCGTCTCCTAGCCGGCCGTACCGCAATTGTGATCGCCCACCGCCTCTCCACGATCCGCCGCGCCGGGCGGATCGTGGTGCTCGAGCACGGCCGCATCGTCGAGCAGGGCACCCATGACGAGCTGATCGCCGCCGAGGGCCGCTACCACGCCCTCTACCGCGACTGGTCGGCGCAGGCCGCAGCGTAGAGGCCTCAACTCCTCCATCTGGCCACCCCGGACGAGCCGACAGGGGAAAGCCCAGCCGGCGGAGAATCGACACCCCCAAACTCGCGTCCCCTTCGGGGGCCTGCCGACCGCCAGGCGGACACTCCACACTCGCCTCCCCCGCAGGGGATCGCGGCCGGCCGCCAGGCCAGATCGAAGGGGTTTCCTGGGGGTTTCACAGAAAGATCACTTTTTCTGTTGACTTTATGAGGTTTATGTCCTAAGGTGCTCGCCGTGGGCCGGCCCGGGCGGTCCACGACCCCCTCATCACAAAGCCCTACCTATTGCAAGGAGGAAGTTCCATGCCCCGAATCACCACTTCCACCGCATCCCAGACCGGTTGGCGGCGATGGCGTCAGTTGGCCCTCGGCGCCGCCGTCGTCCTCGGCGCCGCCGCCAACGCTCCGAGCGGCATAGCCGAGGCGGCGACGCCCACGGCGCCACCCCCGGTGACGATTCTCACCTCACAACCCAACCTCGGCCGCGGCGACATCTTCATCTCTCCATTCGGTGACACCAGCACATATGCCAACGGTCCCGAGATCCTCGACCAGCAGGGTGACGTCGTCTGGTTCAAGGCGATCCCCGCCGGCGAGGAGGCGAGCGACTTCCGCGCCCAGACCTACAACGGCCAGCCCGTCCTCACGTGGTGGCAGGGCACCGGGCTGGGCGGCCTCTCCAGCGGCACCGACTACATCTACAACGACCACTACCAGCAGATCGCCACGGTCAACGCCGGCAATGGACTCAGCGCAGACGGGCACGAGTTCCTCATCACCCCGTGGAACACGGCGCTGATCCTCTCCTATACCACCGCCACCGCCAACCTCACCTCGATCGGCGGTCCACCCAACCAGACCGTGATCAACGGCGTCGTGCAGGAGATCGACATCGCCACGGGCAGGGTGCTGTTCCAGTGGAACAGTGAGGACCACGTTCCCTTCAGCCAGAGCGAGCAGCCGCTGCCGGCATCGCCCAGCACGCCGTGGGATTGGTTTCACATCAACGCGGTGAAGGTCGACACCAACGGTGACCTGTTGGTCGACGCCCGCGACACCTGGACGACCTACGAGGTGGACCCGCGTACGGGAAACATCGTCTGGCAGCTTGGCGGCAAGGACTCGAGCTTCACCCTCCAGGCGGCCCCGGGACAGGTGCTCGACAGCGCCGGTGAGATCTTTGCCTGGCAGCACGACCCCCAGCCGTTGGGCAACGGGGAGTACACATTCTTCGACAACGACTCCTCCGGCACACCGCTGCTCCCCTACAGCCGTGCCGTCACGGTGAGGTTGAATCCGTGGACGCACGTCGCCACGCTGCTGTCCTCCGAGAACCAGCCCGAGGGGCTGTCGGCAGCGTCGCAGGGCAACGCCCAGCCAACCGCCGACGGAGATCTCTTCGTGGGCTGGGGAGCGCTGCCGTACTTCTCGGAGTTCGACCCGCGGGGCAACCTGATCTTCAACGCCGAGCTCCCCACCGGGGTCAACACCTACCGGGCCTACCTGCTGCCGTGGAATCCCGGCGGCTTCAGGTCGCCGTGGCATCCGTGGAGCTCCGACGACGGCCAGCCATGGGACGCGGGAAGTCCCGGGCGCGGCCAGCAGGTCAGCTCGTAGCACAGATGTTGGAGCCCCTCCGGCCCGCCAGCACGGGGGCCCGAGGGGGCTCCAGCCACTCGAAACCACCCGCGCAGGCGAGCAGTACAGATACCGCCACGAGAGCACCAGCGCAAATGAAAATTGGAAGGGACCTGCGGCTCTTCAAACGCGACCAGGACGGCGTAAGCAGCGAGACGGCTATCCTGGTGCGATGCCCACGCTGGTGATGGACCCTGCTCGGGTCGAGATCGACGCGCTGCTCGAGCATCGGCGTCGCCTCGGGCTCGACCACCGCGACGAGATGTGGGAAGGCGTCCACCGAATGAATCCTCCGCCGTCGCACGAGCACCAAGCGATCGCCCAACAGCTCGCGGTACTGCTGGACGGGCTGGCGCGAGACGCCGGCATGGAGCCCCTCATACAAGAGTTCGGACTGGGCACACCCAAGGATTACCGTGTGCCCGACGGAGGTCTGCACCACCCCGGGTCCAGCGGTGTCTGGCATCCCACCGCCGCGCTCGTCGTGGAGATCGTCTCCCCCGGCGACGACACGTGGCAGATGCTTCCGTTCTATGCCGCCCACCACGTTGACGAGCTCCTGATTGTCGACCCCGAGAAGCACGCCGTCCACTGGCTCGGACTCCCGACGGCGAGTACCGCCCGATCGAGCGCAGCGGGCTGATCGACCTCGGCAGCGATCAGCTTGCCGAGCGGATCGACTGGCCGTAGCCTCGCTGCTTGCGCGAGCCGTCAGGCCAAGCGCGGCTTCGACACGCTTGCGAGCGGTGTCGATGGGGTTGGCAATCGCCTTTGCCGTCCGCACCTCCAGCTGGAAGGTCCTGAGCACAAGCGCCCTGTCAGCGCGAGTCTCCGGGGGAGACATCGAGTTATTATGTGCGCTCTCCCAGCGACCCTAATCCACTGATACTTACTGCTGGGCATTGCGATGTCGTCGCAGGCAACTACGGCGAATGGGGTACATGTAACGGCACGGGTGGCTGCGGTTGGTATGGGCATCAGATCCCGTATTACTACTACGGTGGCGGTGATGCGGGGCTCCTAGAGGATGGACTCGTACGGGATCTATCCGGGATACGTCAACTGGACCTATTCCCATGCTATTAGTACGCTCAAAGGATTTGAGACCTCACATGTACCGAATGGGACCGTCGTGTGCATGCGAGGTGCCCACGCTCCGGGGACTAGCTGCGATACGATAGTAAATAACGACGTTTCGGGGATCGAATACGAAGCAGAGAGACCATTGCCAAAAACTACCATCAAAGAAATGGTCGAAGTTGGCCGCAACGCATGTATCCTACCAGGCGATAGCGGCGGTCCCGCAGACCTAGCCTCAATTGAAATAGCTGCCGGTATTAACAGTGCGATATGGGGGCAAAAAATATGAAGGCGAATGCCGGGGAAAGGAACTGGCTGGAACCGATCAATCGAGCACTCTCTCTGCTAGGCGTAGAATTCGAGACGTGATACCCTGCCGAACATGACGAGCATTTGGCGTCCTTGGCTCAGCTTGCGATCGTGGGCGGCGGCGGCGTTGCTCACGGCAACAGCCAGCGCACTGGGACCATCGATGGGTGTGGCTCAGGCGGCCGAGGAATCAATCAACCCACCACCCAGTAATCCCGCAGAAAATCGAGTCGTCGACGGGGACGCTGAAGGGCTTGCAGGCTGGGAGGGCAGCGATTTCATCATCGATGCTGGCTGGCAGGCCCTCTATCCGGCGCCGCTGTTGGGTCCATACTGGGGCGCTCCGTCGACCCCCGCGTTTCAGGCGTCTTCCGGCGGCGCGGCGATCACTCAGACCGATAGTCTGTCCGATTTGGCCAGCTCAATCGAAGCCGGTACGCAGACTCTGTGGGCGCAAGGCGATTTCGGGGGCTCTGGCTCCAGTGCCGACGGTGCATACATGACCGTGCAGTTGATGAACAGCGTCGGCGAACTCGTGGGAACTACATATCAGTACGGCCCGCCGACCCCAAGCGATCGACTCAACTCGACAATCATGGTGCCTTGCGCCGGCGAAATCAAGGTGCCGCCCGGCACAAGGATGGCCCGCATCACGGTCCGCGCTGAGGGGTCGGCTGGAACGGCCGACAATCTTGCATTGAGACTGGAACAACTTGGTAGGCCGGCTGTCGGCTTTTCTAACCCGACTATCCCCGGCAATTACGTTCGCATGAACGAAGGCGGGGGCCAGGGTCCCATGTGCGGACATGCCGAAATCTTTATGGTCGCCGGCAACCCCTCCAAACCGAGTGAATCGACAGGGCCAAGCCATCCATCTCCTTCAACGTCAAGCGCAACTCGTGTCAGCGATATCCAACTGTCACGGTCCCACCTCAAGCTTCGGGTCTCCTCAGCCACAAAACTCGACATCCTCATCACACCAATTCTTGACGACCGACAGCGCCACGCCCGCCGTGGGGCTTCGGGCCAATCAATCAAGGTGACAGTGACGGCTCACGCTGCGGGTCTTGTGGTACGCCGTTTCCGGCACCGGCTTGCAATTGGACGCTATCACCTACATCTCACCGCAATCACACCTAACGCAATCGCCGAGACGCGTATCTCGCGAGCTCTGTCGATACATTAAGCATTGCGCGAGCAAGGATGGTGTGTGCAAAATCGCGCGCGAGCTGCCCGAGTGGCTGGAGCGCCTCGCGGACTGGTTTCGAGCGCCAGTCATCGACGCCCGTGCCGAGATTGTCGAGCAGCGCGTCGAGGAACAGCACGCGGACGTACTCAAGCTCGGCGGCGAGCGTCAGCCGCTCGTGAGCTTTGCCGAGGTCGATCGTCCAGCCCTCCTCGCGCTCCAGATGGCGTACATGGGCGAGGTCGGCCCCGGCAGCGTGTAGGCGCGGTGTCCACACGCAATCGAAGCTGTCCTCGTCGGCGATTACGGCGACCGCGACGGGTTTGCCGTGTAGGTCGCCGGGGAGTTCGCCGCGGGTGAGCCGCGCGATCGTCCACACCATGAGGACGCCCTTGCCGACACCATCGTTGCCGATCAGCAGGTTCAGACAGCCGGGCGCGACGCGGCCATCCCACGCCCAGCGCGGCGGCCGTGCCTGCTCAAGGGCGGGCGTGCGGACCCGCAGGCCGAACGGGTGCAGGCCCTCGGTCATGCCGGAGCCTCCGACGGGCGATCGACCTTGCGCTTGATGCCATCGATCGACAGCTCGGGCTCCGAGGCGTTCTGCGCGGCCGAGGCCAGCCACCGCAAGACCTCCTGCCGGCCGGCTTCGTAGGCGAGCCACAGACGATATGCGTCGAGGTCGCCCGTGGCGCCACACCTAAGGCATGGGAAGAATTGGCCGCTCCGCTCGAATGCGGCGCCGGGAACCCTGTCCTTGTCCGGCGCAACTCGGGCACGTGCCGATCACGAACCGCGCGGGAGTCGTCACGGCCATATGACCACCACCTCCGCGCCGCACTGCTCAGGCGTCAGGCAACCGTAGGTGTACCTCGCTGGCTGCCGGCCTCTCGCCGGCTCCGGTTCGGGTAAATCGGGGTCGCCGGGTGGCGCAGTGCTGCGCCGGGCCCGCGCCGCGCGCCGGGTCTGCGCCGTCCGCCGCAGTGGGCTCGGCGAGCGCGGGCGATGTGCAGCCGTGGACGAAGGCGGGCGGCGCAGCCCGACCGGTTGGGCGCGCGCCATTCGGCGGCCAGCTCGCAGGCGAGGCCCACGGTAAAGGCCGAGGTCACGGACTCAGGGCCGGAGTCGCGCGGCCCACGCCGGATGAAGGCGTTCGGACCAGCGACCGAGGCTAGGGCGATCGGCTTATCAGGCCCCGCCGTCAGATCGTCGGGCTGTCCCATGTCTTCTTGCGCATCGTGGAGTGCATTGGCCCCAGGGATGTTACGACTCGGCTAGGCGGAGCGACAAACGCCCCGGTTTCCCAGGGCGTTGGCCGACGATGTCCACGAGAACGAAGACTTGGCGATCGTACTAGACGCTCAGGATGGTGGAGATGGATACGCCGGCCGCCGCGCCGGCGCGATACGCCTACGCGACCGCGAGCTCAAGCTCGGCGTGGCTCGCTTTGGCGGGCAGCTCTAGCAGTAGCGCCTCGCCGTGGGACTCCTCAAGGAGCCTGCGTGCGCCGATGAGCGTCAGGCCAACCAGATCGCCGTTTTCGTCGAAGCGGACTGCGTGCCCTGCCGGCGTCTCATCCCAATCGACCGCTCCCGCGGGGTCGCCAATCGAGAGGTAGAGCACGTCTGCGTCGTGGTCGTAGCGAACACGATCGAAGGTGTACGGACCGATCTGGATGCTCATGGCTTGCGTCTCCTCGGGAACGCCGTCAGCACGCTCCCGTCGTTGTTCTCGTCAAAGGCTACTACCACCTTGAGCCATTGCGAAGGGCCTGCGCCCTGCAGGTAGTACCAGTCCTCGCCCACTCGCAGGGCGCGCGCAGCAGCTCGCTTGGCTCCCGGATCGCCCTCAGCACCTCGCCGCGCAGGCTCCCCATTTCAGGGTGGCCGTCGATGATGTGCTCCCAGCGATCAGCGGTGAGATGGACTGTCCGACCGAGGGGGTCAACCGCCGAGAGCATCCGAGCATCCTACGTCCCCAGGCCGCTCTTGGCCGGCTTAGACACCCGCGTGCAGAACTGGCGCGCACCGTCCCCTGAAACGGCAAAAGCCCCCTGTATTGACAGGGCCTTTGCGTACTCCGGGACAGGGACTCGAACTGTGGGCAGCGGATCGCGCAATCTCTGTGTCAGAGCCAAATATGGCTCCAGTGCAGGCGAAACGCCCGATCGCTCATCCGACCGAGTCCGGCTGAATCCGCCCGAATCAGTACACGACTGGCCCAAGATTGGCCCAAGCTTTCACCCCACGAGCCTGAGCGCCGGACGCTTCCCGTCGCCTGCCAGATAGGCGTTCGCGGCCGCTGCCGCCTCGTCCAGGCCGCCGGGCATCAGGTGGCCGTAGGTGTCGAACGTCATGGCGATCGTCGCGTGGCCCATGATGACGCTCAGCGCCTTCGCGTTCACGCCCGCGGCGATCAGCAGCGACGCGCAGGTGTGCCGCGCCTCATGCAGCGTGATCGACTCCAGCGTGTCCTCGCGCGCCTTGACGTGGATCGTCTTCGTGCCCGCGTCGGGGTAGGCCGGGTTCGGTATTTCCTTCCAGCCCCATGCCGCGAGCGCGTTGCGGCGGACCGTTTCGGGGTTGAACGGGTCCGTCGCGGTGCGGCCGAACATGAGAGCGTCGCCAACGCGCCCAGTGCGCGCCTTGTGCGCGATCAGCGCGGCGACCAGCGGGTCGAGGATCGGAACACGACGTTTGCCGGCGGCGCTCTTGACGTCCTGCTCGCCCTCGATCGCATCCCAGCCGCGCGAGACGTGGATTACGCGGGCCTCCAGGTCGATGTGCTTCCAGCGCAGCGCGCGCAGTTCGCCACGCCGCAGGCCGGCATAGAACGCGGTCGCCCACAGCGCCCGCTCATCCACATCTACGGCGGCGATGAGCCCCGCCGCCTCGGTAGGGTCGGCGATCCGCTCCCGCCGACCGTCGGGCCGGCGTAGCTCAAGCCGCTCGGTCGGGTTGGCCGTGACCTCTTCGTCGCGGATCGCACGCCGGTAGATCACGCGCAGCGGGTCGAGCGTGTTCTGCACCGTGCTCGCGCTCAGCCCTTCGCCCGTCAGCCGGTTGGCGAGCTCTTGCACGTCACGGCGCTCGACATCCGACAGGCGCATGTCGCCCAGCGTCGGCAGTAGGCGTTTGTCGAGCCCGACCCTGTAGCCCCGGAGCGTCGCTGGTTTGTAGTCGTCCCCCGATGCCGTCGGGATCGTCTTCGCCTTCGCACCGGCCATGAACGCCTCGGCGGCCTGCCGGACGGTCATCGACGTGGGCGCACGGAGCTTGCCCTTGTTCGCGGCGGCGAGCTTGTCCGCCCGCCACACCTTCGCCGCAGCCTGCGTCGGGAACGTCTTGCGCAGCTTGCAGCCGTCGCGCTTCGAGTAGACCTCGGCTCGCCACGGGCAGTCGCAGCGCCCCTTCCGGTTGCACTTGAGACCGTGGCGTTGACACACTCCGGTGGCCATCAGAAATCACGTCCAGGCGATGCCGCGGTGTACGGTGCTGACTGCATGGGAGATCAACCTCCTGTGCCATGCCCCCGGCCGCGACAACGGTGCGGGGGCGCTTTGTAGATGCTCGGCATCCTACTCCCCCGCTCCGACGCTTTCGGCGTGCCGGTCGAGCCAGGCCTGTAGCTCGCTGACCGGGATCAGCTTGCGGCGCCCCACGCGCACAAGCCGCACGTCGGGCTCGATATGCGCGCGCCAGGTATCCCAAGACACGCCCAGCGCTTCGCACGCCTGTTCGACACTGAGCGCCAGAGCGGGCGCGCTCCGATTCTGGTCAATAAGGGTGGCTGCCGTACGTGACGAGATTGAGGCCATCGCGGTTACAGACCCCAACCCGCCCGAACCGGCCAACGCATCAGGTACAGACGCGACGCCTTCGTGCGACAAGCGCGCAACCGATCGCCTTCGGCTGTCGATTGAACGGCCTTGCGAGCACGCGGGCTTCGCCCGCCAGTGACTGAGCCTCCACTGGTCGGCTCTCCTACCGTCCCCGGCGCTGTGTCGCTCCGACCTGTGCAGCCCTTCGGGCTGCTCGCTCGCCGCTCGCTATCGCTCCAGGCTCCGCTGCCGACGCACAGCGCAAAAGTCACAGACAGACTAGATGCTCACCTGAGCGGGCGCTGTTGACGCGCTGTGTGAATTCGTTGGCCGGTTTCGTGCGGTCGTGGTCTGTATCCGTTGTGATGACCGCAGCCAGCATCGGTGCCGCCAAGGGCGGCGGGTACGCGCGCTACCTGGAGTCAAAGACCGTCCAGCCAGAGCGCGGGGACTACTACCTGAGCCCCGACGGGGAGCCCACCCAGGCCCCCGGACAGTGGCTTGCGAGCCCTGACACGCTCGCCCGTTTGGGGATCGAGGGCAGCTCGATCGAGGGCCCAGAGTTCATCGCGCTGATGGAAGGTCGTCACCCTCGAAGCGGTGGGTTCCTTCGCCGGGCGGGCGCCACCGGCGGCCGTGGCGGCGGGATCGACCTGACGTTCAGCGCCCCGAAGTCGGTGTCTGCGGTGTGGGCGCTCGGCGACGCGAACCAGCGTCGTGAGATGGAGGCGGCGCACGCTGCGGCGGTGAGCGAAGCGATGGCTCATCTCACCGAGACGGTGCCGACCGTGCGCCGCCGCTACGACGGGCAGCAGGTCGAGGAGCACGCGCGAGAGGTCGTGGCCGCCGAGTACCGCCACACCACTTCGCGGGCTGTCCTCGAAGGGGACGCGCCGGACCCGCAGTTGCACAGCCACGTGGTCATCACGAACGCGATCCGCGAGGACGGGAAGATCGTCGCGGTCGCCTCCAGGCCGATCTTCCGCTCCGCGCGGGAGGTCGGTGCCTACTACCGCTCGGCGCTCGCGCACCAGCTCCAGCAGCGGGGTTATGCGATCGAGGCTGGGACCGGCAAGCAGGGCCGTTACTTCGAGATCGCTGGGGTTCCGCAGGGGCTGTTGGAGGCGTTCTCTGCTCGTAGCCGTGAGGTCGCGAGGGCCGCAGAGCGTTTCCGTGCGAAGTGGGGTCGGGCGCCGGAGCGTGGGGAGCTGCGCCGGCTGAAGCTGGAGAACCGCAAGGCGAAGGTGCTCGTCACCCGCGGCGATCTGCAGCAGACTTGGGACGGCATCGCTGGGCGCTTCCAGTTCACGAAAGACGACGTCGCGGAGTCGCTCGCCGCCGCCAGGGGATCGCGCTCAGAGCGGACGCTCGGGGATCGCGTCGAGGAGCGCCTGACCGAGCGCGTAGCGACGTTCGAGCCAGGGGAGTTCCGCGCGGTCCTGCTCGAGCAGTCCGTCGGCGAGCTCGCACCGCACCAGGCGCTTGACTTCTCGCGGTCGATGATCGCCGAGCGCAGAGTCATCCCGCTGGAGGGCGGGCTGATGACGACGCTCGCGGTGCGCGCCCGCGAGCAGGCAGTCGAGCGGAGGTTCACCAAGCTCGCCCAGGCGGCCGACCGGGATGTCGGCGCGGTCGCACGTGAGATCGCAAGCGACCAGGTCGCCGAGCGGATCGGCGGGCATTTGAGCGACGAGCAAGCCCACACACTACAGGTCATCACCGGCCCTGAGCGCGGCGCGATCCTTGTCGGGCCCGCGGGCACCGGTAAGGGTGTTGTGCTCGACGCCGCCGCCAGGGCCGAGCAGCTCGCAGGGAACCAAACGCTGGGTATCGCGGTGTCCTGGTCGACCGCCGAGCGTCTCGGTAGGGACAGCCCGGCGCTCTCCCAACAGGTGTTCAGCGTCGACGCGCTCATCTCGCGTGTGGAGCGCGGCCAGGTCAGCGTCGATGTGGACACGACGATCTACTTCGACGAGGCAGGGATGGCCGACACCGACCGGCTTGATCGGCTCACTGAGATGGTGGAGCGCACCGGGGCGAAGCTCGTCTTGGTAGGCGACGCGGCGCAGCTGCCCTCGATCGGCGCCGGCGGGATGTTCGACCGGCTCGCCGAGATCGCGCCAAGCGCCGAGCTCTCAGACATCCGCCGGACGTTGGACCCCCAGGAACAGCGCGCGTGGGCGGACCTGCGCGCCGGCCGCTCCGACAGGGCGATGGCGCACTACCACTCACGCGGGCAACTCCACATGGCAGACACCCGCGATCAGGCCGTCGAGCACGCGGTGAAGAGCTGGGCGAAGCTCACCGAGACCCACCCAATCAGCGAGGTCGCATTGATCTCGGATGCGTCGAACCAGGAGATCCACCGCCTCAACGCCCGCGCACAGAACTACCGCGCACAACGCGGCGAGCTCGGCGAGCTGGAAGTCGAGGTCCCAGGGGTTCACTACGGCATCCGCCAAGGCGACCGAGTAGCGATGATCGAGCAGCACCACGAGCCAGGCGCCGAGCGCATCGAGAACGGTACCCAAGGAGAAGTCCTCCAGGTCACCCCCGACGGGGAGGCGCTCATCGAGTTCGACGTCACCGGCCGGCAGCGAACACTCGCCGGCGACGACCTCGGCCGCGTGCGCCTCGGGTACGCCCAGCACATCCACCGCGCCCAAGGCGCGACCGTCACCCGCACCCTCGTCGTCACCGGCGGCTGGCAAACCAGCAAGGAGCCCGCCTACGTCGAGGCATCCCGCGCCCGCCAAGGCACCCACTGGTTCGTCAACCGCGAGGACCTCGGAGTCGAAGGACACGACACCGACCGCATCCAACGCCTCACGGAGCGCATGGGCCACAGTCGCGCACAAACCCCTTCGCTCGCGCACCCCGAGCTGCCTGACATCTACTACGGGCCGGGCTACCGGCCGACGATCGCGCCGAGCCGCCAGCGGACGATCCCCGGACTCGCCCGCGCGATCAATCACGTCATCCAACCATCACGAACACAGGAGCGAACACGATGAGCCACAAGTACCAAGTGGTCTTACCCGACCCGATCGCCGACCAGCTGGAGGAGCTGGCCGCAGGGGCCGGCGAACCACCATCAACCCTCGCCAGGCAGCTCGTCCGCAACGGCGTCGCGCTCGCCGCCGAAGACGGCAAGGTCCGCCCGCTCAAACCAGCACCCACCCTCGTCGGCCGCCCCAGCACCGAACGCGCACCCTGGCTCGAGCCCTACGGCGGCGACCCCGACTGGCGCACCCAAACCTGGGGCGCCATCGTCGCACTACACGGCCGCTACCCCAAAGCCCTCGACGGGCTCCAAGGAGAATGGTGGACCGACGACTCACAAACCGAGACACTCAGTGCACTCGCCACCTGGCGAGCAGAAATCGACGACACCGGCCAAGACCCCCGCGAAGAGCTCGCCTTCCAAAACCAGCTCGCCGACTTCGCCCAAATCCTTCGCCAGCAAGGCGGCGGCGTCACCAAGGCATGGAAGCCAGGTGCGCCGCCCGCGGAATGGGCGGCGCAATAGCTGCGCGTTGGCCCGATAGTTACGTGTTGCGCTGCTTCTGTGTCAACTTCGCGTCACAGGGCGCCGGAGGCATGTACGGCCGGTCTACAACTGCGCGGCGTGTGCCCCAGGCTCTTTTAGCTCAGCGTGAACGACTCGCTTCCGATCGTCTCGTGCTTGCCGGCTCCGCTAACCAGCGTGAGCGTGTACTTGCCCGGTCGCAGTGAGCGCAGAGGTGTCAGCCGCAGGCTCAGGTGACCGCCCACGCTCGCGGCACTGCCGATGGCGTATACCGCGCCGTGGCGCGAGAGCGTCGCGTGCGCGGAGCTGGTCGTGAACGAGACCGTGCCCGACTCTGTCTTGGTCGTGCAGTGCTGCTTTTTGCCCTTCGTGGTGCACGTGACGACCTCGACCTTGCCGGTGGGACCCGCGGGACCCTGGGCGCCGGCCGGGCCAGCGGGGCCCTGCGCACCGGTGGCACCCTTTTCGCCAGTGAGGCCGGTGGCACCCGCTTTGCCTTCATTACCGGTTGGACCTTCTTTGCCGACCTTACCTTCTTCGCCTTTTTCGCCCTTTTCTCCGACCTTCAGGAACACGGCGGTCACCTCACCCTGAGCCGTCACATCGACTTCGCAATTCTCAGCGATCAGGTGTTCGCAACCGAGCCAGCCCGCGAACACGTAGCCGGTGTTCGCGCTGGCGGTCAGGGTGACCGGGCCCGCGAACTGACCTTCGCATTCTTCGCTTCCGCACAGCATCCCGGCCGGGTTGGATTCGACCTTGCCCTCGCCCGCCAAGCGCACGCTCAGCGTGTAGCGGTCAGCCGGCAGGGCCGTGAACGCGGTGACGTCGCCACTCTTGTCGGCAGCGACACAAAGTGCAATGCTCGCGCACGAGACGCTCGTCATTTCGATGCTCGTTTCCTGCTCTTTGGTCCACGTGGCCCCGGCGTTCGCCGACTCGAAGATGTTACCCCGGCTATCCACGATCACACAGCTGCTGCCGATACAGGTGATCGCTGTCAACTTGTTGGGCGCGTCGATGTCTTGTATGGAGGTGCTCGCTTCGCCGCTGCTGTCGATCGCCAGGTTGATGACATCACCAATGTCGTTGACGGCGATGCAGGATGTCGCAGAGATGCAGGCGATTCCGTCAAGGGGCGTCGAGCCATCGATGTCCGTTGGCGTCCAGCCTAATTCTTCTGTGACCTTCGCCGCCGTGTTGGCGATGTGGACGTTTCCTTTGCTGTCCACGGCCGCGCAGAACGACGCGCTGAGGCAGTCGACGGCGTTCATCGCTCCCGAGCTAATCCCGTCCACGGCGACCCATTCATGCGAGGCTGGTTTTGTCGTGTAGCGGATGGCACCAAAGCCTTCTTCCTCTCCGGAGACACAGAAGGACGTGGAGGCGCAGGAAACCGCCACCACACCGAACGCCGGGTTGAACGCTTCTGTCCACGAGCCGTCCAGCGAGGTCGCGTAGTACATACTGCCGCCAACACCTTCTTCGGGGGTTCCTTCTTCGACGTGGCCATCCGCCAGCACGCACAGAGAGCTTGACGGGCACGCAATCGCCTCACTTGGGCTGGCCGGTCCGCTCCAGGATTTCCACGAAAAGGGGCCTTTTGCGCTCAGGTTCGTCGAATACATCGCGTTCCCTTTGCTGTCGGCCACCACGCACTCGGTGCTCGCCGGCACACACGACACGGCGTTCAGGCTGTTCCCCGGGTCGATCTGTTCTTTCCACGATTCGTAGGCAGCCGCAGTGCCGGGGGCAGCCAGCGCGGCCACTCCGAGCGCCACCGCGATTATGGCGCGGACAGGACGGCGTGAGACTGCGATCCTACTCGACACTACGAGACCTCCTGAATGAGCCTCAACGGGTGAGGCATGATGGACAATCGACATTGGTGAGCAGGGCTCCGACGATGCGAGCGCGAGAGCAAGCGATGGGGGCCAACCGGCGCGGTCCGGCCAATCTGCCCGGCTTTGCCCAGGCCGACGCGCCGGAGGGCAACGCCAACGCTCGTGCGGCGTCCGCCAGCACACACGCTGCTGTGGGCAGGCTGACAAACCCATGCAAAGAGGCCACCCTCGATGTGGCGTTGCGAACGACCATTAGTCTCAAATCGCGCTCCCATATGCCTCCGACCCGCGAAGTACCGTACCACCACCTGCGGGGCATCGTGTTTAGACCACAACACATCATATGTCATAGACGCATGGTAATCATGGCTCTGTGCCTTGAGGCTTCGGGGCGATGGCACGCCACGCGGAACCCCAGGCCGCTCTCGGGCGAGCCATCGCCACCCGTCGCGAGGATCTCGGCCTAAAGCAGGAGCAGCTGGCGCTCGCGGTCGGCACCGACCAGGCGCGTATATCCAGGATCGAGAACGCCGGGGACAACCCCAGTTACGGCCTCGTCGAGCGAATCGCCAAAGCCCTGGAACTGGAGCTATGGGAACTCGCAAAGCAAGCAGGAGAACTCAAGACCAGCGACTAGCCACCGCTGGCGGCCTCGTTGCCGCGAGTCGCGAATGATCACCGCACGCGAGTCAATCGCACGTTCCGTAGTCCGAAATCATGTTGATGGACCTCGATCGGCACCCGGGTTATGCCGCGTGAACCACAACCGGCGGGGCGCTGTCCGCCTCGGCCGTCGGGATCAAGTGGTACTGCACGACGAAGCCGAGGCTCTCCGCGTAGCGATCGACGGTCGAGATCTTCGCATCGGCCGCCGTGCTCTCCAAGCGTGCGACAAAGGACTGCGAAGTCTGCATCGCCGCGGCGATCACGGTCTGCGAGCGCTTCTGCTCCTCACGCTGCCCGGCCAGAGCACGCAGCAACTCACGCCGCCGGCGAGCGGCGTCCAGCAACCGCGGGAACTCGGGGTTGCGCGCGGCGCGCTTGTTGATCATCTCCTCTAGGAAGTCGCGCTCAGGCATTGCCTTGTCCTACTCTCTGAAATTGGCGTCGATACCTACAGCGGTATCTCTTTTGAGAGATAAGAATAGCACCTCTCACTGATGCAGCGGACGCCTGCCGCGCGCAACGCGCTTCTGATCCCCACGCCGCCGCCAATCCGCAAGACGTCTCTTCGCCAGCTCGATAGTGGCCGGGGGCGTCTTCTGCGTCTTCTTGTTGAACCCGTCCAAGGCCAGCAGCACCTGTCCGCGGCTGCCTTCCTCCGCGAACAGGATGCGGTAGATGACCCGATCGCCGTCTACCCTGACCTCCCAGATATCCCCGCCAAGATGGCGGGCGGCCCGCAGACCTCGATCGCGAACCTCCTCCATGCCGGCGAGCACGGCCGCCGCGTCGGAGTCGGAGAGCTTGTCGATGAACCCTTCGACCGGACTACGACCCGCTGCGGTCTTGTAGTCGCGCCAGCGCCGCCGAATCGGAGGCTGCCCACCGGCAGCAGAGTCGGTCTTCTCCCTGGATCGTTTCGCTGGAGTCATCGAACGAGCTTATGCAGCGCCTCGGACCGAGCACTCTTGGTCAGCAGGACTGGCCCAAATCCTGGCCCGAGCAACCCCCTAAAACGCAAAACGCCCCGTAAACACGGGGCGCAAGCGTACTCCGGGACAGGGACTCGAACCCCAAATTCGTGCTCCAGAGGCACGCGTGTTACCGATTACACCATCCCGGACCGGGCGATCAAGGATAGTGGACGGCAACGTCAGAGCGTGAGGCTGAGCTCGTTGCAAGTTGTGGTAGCATGTGTACACAATGGCTGGGCAGATCGGCATACGCGAGCTTCGCGACAACCTGACCGCGACGATTCGTCGCGTCCGCGCCGGGGAGACGATCGAGATCACTCACCATCGGGAGCGTGTGGCGGTGCTTGCGCCGGCGCCCGTCGATCGGATCGACCGCTTGCACGAGGCGAGCGACATCACCCCGGGCGTCCCCCTCGACGAGCCCTTGCGGCGCCACCCCGTGACAGGCGCTATCACCGCAAGCGACGCGCTCCAGGAAGATCGCGCTGAGCGCTGAACGGCGCCTCCGCTACGCCGACTCTTCGGCGCTGGTAAAGCTCGTCATCGA
Source organism: uncultured Solirubrobacterales bacterium (assembly GCA_963744135.1). Taxonomy (GTDB): domain Bacteria; phylum Actinomycetota; class Thermoleophilia; order Solirubrobacterales; family Solirubrobacteraceae; genus Palsa-744. Next base: position 118,150 of record CAVUSE010000003.1, read on the forward strand.
CGAGCCGGAGAGCTCCGCGCTCGAACGCCACCTGGCGGATCATCCAGCCGTCATGGTCACCAGCCGACTCGCGGTCGTCGAGGTCGCGCGCGCAACGAAACTGGCGAACCCCAGCGAGGAGGTGCAGGCGGAGGTCGACCGACTGTTGTCCTCCTGCATGCTCGTGGCTGTGAGCGCCTCTCTACTGCGTGCCAGCCGTCAGCTCACCTCCGCGACCGTCCGCTCCCTCGATGCGATCCATCTCGCCAGTGCGTTGCGAGTCGAAGCCGACGAGCTGCTCGCCTACGACCATCGCCTGCTGGCAGCCGCAAGCGCACAGGAGCTGCCGGTCATCACCCCAAGCTCACCCTGACCCAACCCAGCAAAGGCACGGGCCCGACCGCCTGCCGCCCAGCGCGTACGAGACGGAGAACCCCCTACCCCCCCGGCGCAGACCCATTCGGCGCGAAAAACCCGGTGATCGAGCCCTCCAAGCCCGGGTCGAGCACGAGCAGGACCTCATCGCCGGCCTCGATCACGGTGTCGGCCTTCGGGACGAAGCCCGCGCCGCCGCGCAGTACGGAGATGATCAGGGAGCCTTCGGGAAGCTCGATGTCGGCAACGCGCCGGCCGACGGCGGGGGCACCGGGGATCACCTCCAGCTCGATGATCTCCAGGCGCTCCTCTTCGAGGGCCAGCAGGTGGACGAGTCCATAGCGGGGCACCTCGTGCTCGATCAGACGCAGAATCAGGTCGGTGGCGGAGACCGCCGGCTGGATGCCCAGCAGCTTGAAGTGCTCGTGGTTGCGCGGGTTGTTGACGCGGGCGATGATGCGGTCGCAGAGGTACTTCTCCTTGGCTACCTGGCAGACGAGCATGTTGTCCTCGTCGTCGCCGGTGACCGCGATCACGAGGTCGGCGCGCTGGATGCCGGCGCGCTCGAGCACCCACAGCTCGGTGGCGTCGCCGTACTGGGCGGCATGCTCGAACTCCTCCTCGATCGAGAGGTAGCGGGGGCGGGAGGACTCGATCAGCGTGACCTCCTGGTCCTTGGCGATCAGCTCGCGGGCGAGGTTGCGCCCGACCTTCCCTGCGCCGACGATGATCGCGTACATCGCTAGCGATCCTCCCCGCGATGTCCCCCGGGCAATCTCAACTCAACGACCTTGTCGACGCGTGGCATGGGTATCCGCTTGACCATTCCCTGCGGTGTCACTAGGCGGCGTGCTCAACGGTCAGCGCGCGCTCGAACATCTCGATCGCGTGCTGCGTCGGGGAGATCGTGTGCAGTCCCAGTTCGCCATACCAGCCCGCGCGAGCGGGGTCCATTACGCGGGCGATGACCTTCGGCACCTCGAAGCGCTTCTGGGCGATCTGAGCGATGATCAGGTTGGTGTTGTCGCCGTTGGTGGAGGCGATGAACACGTCGGCACGCTCCACACCGGCCTGCACCAGCGCTTCGACCTCCAGAGCAGTGCCGACTGTGAACAGCCCGCCGGCCTCCTCCCAGCTGGTCGCCTGCCCGGCGTTGAGGCGCTCGTGCGAAAGCAGATCCTCGTCCAGCACCGACACCTCGTGGCCCGCTGCCAGCGCGGATCTGGCGACAGCCGAGCCGACGCGCCCGGCACCCACGATCAGCACGAACATGAAGACCTGTCCTGGCGAGAGCGGTATGAGCCTGGAGCAAGCCACGAGCAGCGAGAGACGAGCGCGCAGACGTGAACGTACGGACGGAGCACCATGAGCCGCAGGTTAGACGATGCCGGCCCCGGCGGCACGTCGGGTCCCGCGCGGGAGGGAGGGATCGGAGTCGCCGTCCGCGGCCGAGCCGGGGCGCTCGGGCGGGGCGGTGACGATCACGCGGCAGGGGGCGCGAGCGACGACGTAGCGCACGACGTCCCCGACGTAGCTCTCAAGGCGCCGGCGGCCCCCGAAGCGGGCGCCGCCGCGGATGCGCGAAGGCTCCTCGGCGCCGAGCACGATCGCTTCGACGCCGCGGCGGCGGGCCTCCTCGACAATTGCGGCGCCGATGCTGCGCGTGCGGACCGTGGCGGTGGCGACGTGCACGCCGGCGTGCTCCTCGCCCAGCTCCTTGGCGCGCGCGAGCGCCGCGCGGGCGCCCCGGAAACGATCTTCGGGGAGGCGGGCATCGAGCGTGAGCGCCATCGGCATCTGAAAGATCCACACCGCCTCGATCGTGACGGCGTCGATCGCTGCCTCGTCAGTCGGCTCGCCGGCGACCAGCAGCGCCGCGGTGCGCACGATCTCATCGTCGAGCGCCCCCCCGTGCAGGGGCACGAGGATCGAGCCGTAGTCGCGCGCGCGGGGCTGCTCGGGCCGCAGCACCTCGGGCGCGACGGTGACGCGCCGCAGCGGCGAGCTCTCGTCCAGACGGCGGTAGACGAGGTAGAGCACCAGGCCGGCGGCCATCCAGCCGAGCCCGACGTAGCGGGCGGGGTGGTGGACGACCAGCAGCGCGACCCAGCCGGCACCGGAGAGCAGCGCCCCGAGCACCGCCAGCAACGGCAGCCGACCCCCCCTGAAGCGCACCGACAGGGGCGCGCGGAACGGCCGGCGGCGGTGGGGCTCGCGGTAGCGCAGGCGTATCACCGAGAGGTGGGCGATCGTGAACGAGAGCACCGCCCCGAAGGCGTAGATGCCGACGAGGAAGTCGATGTTCTCGGGCACAACCAGCACAGCCGCAAGCAGGCCGGCGAGCAGAATCAACACCCAGGGCGTGGAGCGCCGCTGATGCAGGCGCCCAAGGCCCGAGGGAATCTGGCGGTTGGTCGAAAGCGAGTAGGCCAGACGTGAGAGCCCCAGCATCGCCGAGTTGGCGGCGGCGATCAGCGTGACGGCGACAACCGCCCCCATCGCATAGCGCAGCACCTGTGAGAGCGCGTGGGGGCGCAGGCGATCGACCAGCCCGATCACGGGGTCGTCGAGGTAGCGGTGGGCGAGCGCGGTGTAGGTGCCGTGGATCGGGAAGGCGCTGACGGCGAGCAGCGCCACACCGAGGTAGGCGAGGACAAGCACGGCGATGCCGCTCACCAGCAGCCGCTGCAGCGCCCGGCGGCTGGCGATCACCTCGCCCGCGAGCCCGGAGGCATACTCGACCGAGGTGAACGCCATCGTGGTGATCGTCAGCGCGAAGATCAACCCCGACCAGGACGGGGCCGTGCCGAGGTGGATCGAGGACCACACGGTGTGGGGGTTGAAGTAGAGGACCAGGCCGAGCGCGATCACGAACAGCTCCAGAACCAACGCGCCGACGACCAGCACGCCGATGCGCAGCCCGCGACGCGAGGAGAGGCCGCGAATGTTGGAGAGCACCACGTAGGCGATGATCGCCAGCGCCAGCACCAGCGCCTCGGTGTGGTGGCCGAGTGGCGCCCAGAAGACCTTGAGGTACTGCGTCGCCGCGTAGGCGCAGACCGCGATCAGGATGATGTAGTCGAGCAGGATCGCCCAGCCGGCGATGAACGAGACGAGCTCGTTGAAGGCGTAGCGCGCAAACACCGTGGAGCCCCCGGGCTCCTGGTGCAGAGAGGATCCCTCGACGTAGGTGAGCGCGGTGAGCCCGAACAGCAGCGCGGCGATCAGGAACACGAGCGGGGTGAGCCCGAGCGCGTGATCGACGACCACCCCCAGCGAGAAGAAGACGGCACTCGCAAGCGAGGTGTAGACGATCCCGAACAGGATCGGCGAGCCGATCGTGCGGCGCAGCGTCGCCGCCGACCACGCGGTGAGCCGCTCGCGCACCGGCTCGCTGGAGCCCTGCGGTTCCAGCCACTCCCAGTCGGAGTCGTCGGGGGGCGTGCTCATGGCGTCCCCGAGAAGTGGCCGATTTCGCGGCTGGTCGTGTACGCGATGTATGGCATTGGGATCGTCCGCGCGGCGATGTTGTCAACAGGCGTCGTTGCGTGGGGCCTCCATGCCCCACGCCAGCGCGCGCCTCTCCACTTGAGGTTATGAACCCGAGCGCGGCGACCCCCCCGCTCAGGCTCTGGCGATGCTCAGGTAATCAGCGGAATGATCAGGATTGCCACGATGTTGGCGACCTTGATCATCGGGTTGATCGCGGGACCGGCGGTGTCCTTGAAGGGATCGCCGACGGTGTCGCCGGTGACCGAGGCAGCGTGGGCGTCGGAGCCCTTGCCGCCGAACGCGCCGTCCTCGATCAGCTTCTTGGCGTTGTCCCAGGCGCCGCCGCCGGCGGTCATCATCACCGCGAAGAAGAAGCCCACGACGATCACGCCGATCAGCATGCCACCCAGCGCCTGGGTGTCGATCAGCCCGACGATCACGGTCATCCCGATCGGCAGCAGCGACGGGAGAATCATCTCGCGCTGGGCGGTGCGGGTGACGATGTCCACGCAGGTGGCGTATTCGGGCTCTTCGGTGCCCTCCATGATCCCGGGGTGCTCGCGGAACTGGCGGCGCACCTCCTCGACGACCGCGCCGCCGGCGCGCCCGACAGCCTCGATCGACATCGAGGCGAACAGACACACCATCAGCCCGCCGAGCAGCAGGCCGATCAGCACGGGCGGTTCGTTGATGCCGAAGCTCAGAGTGGTGCCGTGCGCTTCCAGTTCCTGCTTGAAGCCGGCGAACAGCACCACCGCGGCGAGCACCGCGGAGCCGATCGCGTACCCCTTGGTGACGGCCTTGGTGGTGTTGCCGACCGCGTCGAGCGGGTCGGTGACGTTGCGCACCTCCTCGGGCAGGTCGGCCATCTCGGCGATCCCGCCGGCGTTGTCGGTGATCGGCCCGAACGCGTCGAGCGCGACGATCAGCCCGGTGAGCGACAGCTGGCCCATCACGGCCACGCCGATGCCGTAGATCCCGGTGGTGCCGCCGCCCGCGAGCTTCCAAGCGCCGAGGATGCCAAGCACGATCACCAGCGCCGGCAGCGATGTCGCCTGCAGGCCCGAGCCGAAGCCCTGGATGATGTTGGTGGCGTGGCCAGTGAGCGACGCTTTGGCTGTCTTCTTCACCGGCGAGAAGCGCGTAGAGGTGTAGTAGTCGGTGATGAGGAACAGGCAGGCGGTGACGCCGATGCCGATAATCGCGCAGAGATAGAGTTTCCACCAGCTGATCGACTCGCCGGTGCTCTTCAGCGCGACGCCGTGCATCAGCCAGTAGGTGACCGGCGCAAACGCGGCGGCGGCCAGCAGGCCGGAGAGCACCAGGCCCTGGTAGAGCGCGCGCTCGACGTTGCCGGTCGTGGTGCGCACCGCGAAGGTGCCGATGATCGAGGCGATGATCGCCACGCCCCCCAGCACCAGCGGGAAGATCACCACGCGGGTTGACTGTTCGAAGGTGAGCACCCCGAGCAGCATCACCGCGACGGCGGTGACGGCGTAGGTCTCGAACAGGTCGGCCGCCATCCCGGCGCAGTCGCCGACGTTGTCGCCGACGTTGTCGGCGATCGTCGCCGGGTTGCGAGGATCGTCCTCGGGGATGCCGGCCTCGACCTTGCCCACGAGGTCGGCGCCGACATCGGCCGCCTTCGTGAAGATGCCGCCGCCGAGACGGGCGAAGATCGAGATCAGCGAGCCTCCGAAGCCGAGCCCGATCAGCGCGTCCACGGCCGTCTTCTGAGTTTCGTTGAAGACCGCGGTGAGCAGGCCGTAGTAGCCGGCGACCCCCATCAGGGCGAGGCCGACGACCAGCAGGCCGGTGATCGCGCCGCCGCGGAAGGCGACGCTCAGCGCGGGCGCGACGCCCCCGCGGGCGGCCTCGGCGACGCGGGCGTTGGCGCGCACGGAGACGTTCATGCCGATGTAGCCGGCCGCGCCGGAAAGGATGCCGCCGATCGCGAAGCCGCACGCGACGGCGATGTTCTGGATCGGGATCAGTGCGGCGAACACGACCACGCCGACGACGGCGATCGTGATGTACTGGCGGTTCAGGTAGGCGCGTGCGCCCTGTTGGACGGCGAGCGAGATGCTCTGCATGCGCTCGTTGCCGGGCGAAAGCGCGAGCAGAGAGCGCGTCGTCAGGAGCCCATACACGACGGCGCACACGGCGCAAACGAGGGCGACGACGACCCCGTGGTTTATCAGGAAGCTGCTCAACAGAAATCCTCCGGTCGGTTGGCGTGCCGCGCGAACGTTCGCGCGCACAAATGTCACCATCCGCCCGGATCGCTCGGTCGAGCGCCTACCCGGCGGAAAAGCGCGCGCAGTCTATCGTGCCGCGCGGCGGGAGGCGTTCAGCGTCCCGGAACCCACAGTCTGCCGCTCGACTCCGCTGGGCCAGGACCGGACTTTGCAGCGTCCGGCTCCGGCTGAGGGGGAGCGGGCGCGGCCTGAGGTGAGGCCTGTGCCGGCTGGGGTGTGGGCGCGGGTGCGCTCTGAGACTCGCGCGCGTACGCCATCTGCAGCTGCGAGAGCGCGTCGCGCAGCGGGCGCGCTTCCTGGGGGGCGCGGCGCTCCACCACGGGCATCAGCCCGCGCACGGCGTCGATCGCATCGCGCACCTGCTCGAGATCGCGCTCGGGGGTGCCCTGCTCGGGCACGGCCGGGTCCGGCCCGCCGACCAGGCCGAGGCGGCGGGCGCCGAGATTCAGCAGGGATACCGTCGCCTGCAGCACCATGTCGGCGCTCGTGATGCGGCTCAATTCGGCCTCGTACGCCGCGCGAAGCTCTGCTTCGCTCGGCTGCCCGACCGCGCCACCGGTCTCGTCCTGTTGCGCCTCCCGCGTGCTGCTCACACCGCCACCTCCGCTGAGTAGGTTTGCCTGGTCTCCGCCACCGCCGCCGCGAATACCTCCTCGCGCGTGGCGCCCTGCTCGATCATCGCGCGCTGGCGCTGGGCGCCGTTGCGCTCGGGGAAGGCCAGCTCGATGCCGAGCTCCCCGCGCACCGGGGCGCTCCAGCCCGCCAGCCGCTCGATCGCCTCGCGCGCCGGGTACTCCTCGACGCGCTCGAGGTCGATCAGCCGCCCGTCGAGGCCGAAGCGGATCGCGCGCCACATGTTCTCCTCAACCATTCGCGGTGGGGGGTCGGTGAAGGGGACGCCTTCGTCGATGTCGCGCACCGCCTGCGCCACGCATGCCACCAGCAGCCCCGCCAGCGCCTCCGACTCCGCCGCGGTGGTTTGGGCGTCGCAGATGCGCACCTCCACCGTGCCGAACGCGAAGTGCGGGCGCACCGACCACCACACCTGCGTGTACTCCACGATCGAGTTGGTGCGCACCAGCTGCTCGATGTACTCACGGTAGTTGCGCCACCCACCAAACGCGTCGGGCACCCCGCAGCGCGGGAAGCTGCGGGTGAAGCTTTGCGTGCGCGCCGAGTGCAGGCCCGAATCGCAGCCGTCGAGGTAGGGGGAGTTGGCGGACACCGCCAGCAGCAGCGGCAGCACCCCGCGTAGGCGGTCGCACACGCGCACCGCACGATCGGCGTCGCGCACCCCCACGTGCGCGTGCATGCTGAAGGTGTTGTTGCGCCACGCGACGTATTTGAGACCCTCCTCCACACGACGGTAGTGCTCGGTGTCGATGATCCGCTGCTCGCGGTAGTCGGCCCACGGGTGCGTTCCCGTGGCGCCCAGCGCCAGCCCCTGCTCCTCGGCGAGCGCGAACAGCCGCCTGCGGCGTTCGCGCTGGCGCGCCACGGCGTCGTGGAAGTCGGCGCCGGGACCCGACACGATCTCGATCTCCGCGGAGATCAGCTCGCCGGTGATGTGCTCGTAGAGCAGCGGATCGCACACGTGGGCGGCCTCACGGAGCGCTTCGAAGCGGGGCACCATGTCGAGCGTGGTCGGGTGCAGCAGCGAGAACTCCTCCTCCAGGCCGACGGTGCCATCCACCGCCTGCGCAAAGGTCTCCGCCGCCCGGTCGAGGTCCAAGCCGCTCATGCGCCCCTCCTTCGCGGGCGACGCGGCGTCCGGGGTGTGCTCGGATCTGGGCGACAGGACATGGGACGGAGGGCTCCGCGAAGCGGCCGATCAGGTCAGGTAGAAGTACAGCGCGTACAGCAGATCGACGGCGGGGCTCGAGGTGTGGACGGTTACCTCCGGGGGCACCGCCAGCAGCGACTCGGAGTAGTTGAAGATGATCTTCACGCCCGCCTGCACCAGCTCGTCGGCAAGCTGCTGCGCGACGGCGCCGGGGATTGCGAGCACGCCGACGACGATGTCCTCATCCTCAACCATCTGGCGCAGCTCGCGGGTGTGGCGCACCACCTTGTTGCCGACGGTGGTGCCCACCTTGTCGGGGTCCACGTCAAAGATCGCCACCACGCGGAAGCCGTGGTCGGCAAAGATGTCCGAGGAGGCGATCGCCTTGCCGAGGTGCCCCGCCCCGAACAGCGCGATGTTGTGCTGCCCGGCGGTGCGCAGAATCTTGCGGATCTGCGACACCAGCGACTCGACGTTGTAGCCAACCCCGCGCTTGCCGAACTTGCCGAAGCCGGAGAGGTCGCGGCGGATCTGGGTCGAGTTGACGTGTGTGTAGTCGGAGAGCTCCTGGGAGGAGATCGTCTCCTTGCCCATCTTGCGCGCCTGAGTGAGCACCTGCAGGTAGCGCGACAGCCGCGCCGCCACCCCCAACGAGAGCCGCTCGCCGGGGCCGGCGGGGTCTTCATGTCCGTTGCGCTCGACCTCCGCCGTGCCGGCCGAAACGGGGATGCCCGCCCCAGGCGCGTGTCCTCCGGCTTCTGTGAGCTCCCCGAATGCCATCGCCCGTGACTATAGAGATGGTTCCCGCAGCCTCTCGCGCAGTGCCTCCGCGTCGACGAAGTACTCGAACAGCTCCTCGCCGTCGAGCGTGACGACGGGGATCCGCTCGAAGTACGCACGATGCAGCGCCTCGTCGGTGGTTATGTCGCGCACCGCCAGCTCGAATGACAGCTCGGCACCCACCTCGCGCAGGGTCTTCAGGGCGTCCTCGCAGAGGTGGCAGTCGGGCTTGGTGTAGAGCGTCACCGTGCTCACCGCAGCCCCCCGGGAGATCGGACCCTACCCACAGTGCTCACTACGGCCCCCCAAGAGATCGGACCCCACCCACCGTGCTCACCGCAGCCCCCCGGGAGACCGAACCCCACCCGGCCGTTCCCCGGTCGCATACACATCGAGCGAGAGGTAGCTCGGGTAGGCCAGCGGCTCGGCGAAGCGCGCGGCGCTGGCGATCATCGCGGCGTTGTCGGTGCACAGCACCCGCTCGGGCACATGCACGCTCGCGCCCAGCTCGCTCAAGCGCCGGCGCAGCTCGCCGTTGGCGGCGACCCCCCCGCCGACCGCGAGGCGCTCGAGGCCGGTCTGCTCGAGCGCTCGCTCGGCCCGTTCCACCAAGCGCGCGACGATCGCCGCCTGGTAGGAGGCCGCCAGATCGGCCGCGCGCGCGGCGAGCTCGTCCTCGGAGAGCTCGCGCACCCTGTACAGCAGCGCGGTCTTCAGGCCGGCGAAGGAGAAGTCGAGGCTGTGCGCAAAGGCCTGGCGACCGACTCCCAGCCCTGGCCGGGGCCCGCCCGCGGAGAACGGGAAGGCTGCTGGATCGCCCTCCCTGGCGAGAGCTTCGAGCGCGACACCACCGGGGTAGCCGAGTCCCAACATGCGGGCGCCCTTGTCAAACGCCTCCCCGGCCGCGTCGTCGAGTGTGCTGCCCAGCACCTCGAAGCCCTCATGCTCGCGCACGTGCGCCAGCAGCGTATGCCCGCCGCTTGCGATCAGGCACACGAAGGGCGGCTCGAACGGTAGGCCTCCCTCGCCGGCTGGGGCGGGGCGCGGCGGCTGCGGTCCGGCTGCGCTGTCCGCACCCTGGGGGATCGGACCGGCAATGAAGTTGGCCGCCACGTGGCCCTGCAGGTGATCGACGGCCGCGAACGGCAATTCCCGCGCGGCGGCGAGCGCCTTGGCGGTGGCGAAGCCCACCAGCAGAGCCCCCACCAGGCCGGGGCCGCGGGTGGCGGCCAGCAGATCGATCTGATCGAGAGTCGTGCCCGCCCGCTCGAGCGCGCTACTCGCGACGAGGTTGACGATCTCCAGGTGGCGGCGGGATGCGATCTCAGGGACGACTCCTCCGAAGCGATCATGTACCTCCTGCGAGGAAATCACGTTCGAATGAATCCTGCCCTCTCTATCCACGACCGCCGCGCAGGTGTCGTCACAGCTGGTCTCCAGCGCCAAGATCATGCTCATGCCGGACTCCAGCTGGCCTTACGGCGAGGGATGCCCGAGCCCGAGCCCTCGGGGTCTCCGCGACCTGGCACGGCGCCTCTCACAGGAAGCCCGGGTTGGGCACATCCTCCAGGGACCCCACCAGTGTCGCCGGCGTGCGCCACATCACCAGGGCGTCCTCGCCGTTGTCCTGGTAGTAGCGCCTGCGTATCCCCGCCGCGCGGAATCCCTCGCGTTCGTAGAGGCGAATCGCCACGTCGTTGGAGCGGCGCACCTCGAGGGTGTAGCGCGCCTGCTCGTCATCGACGCGTTCGTACAGCTCGCTGAGCAGCGCCGAGGCGACCCCTTCGCGACGATGCTCGGGGGAGACCGCGACGTTCATCACGTGCCACACCGTCTCGTAGCGTGAGCAGATCATGTACCCCACCAGCCGCCTGCTTCCCCCCGTGTTCAGCACCGCCGCGAGGCAAATCCCCGAGGGCTTGGAGAGCTCCAGCACGAACATCGCCAGCGACCACGGTGTGGGGAACGCCCGCCGCTCGATTCCGATCACCTGCGGCAGGTCCGGGTAGGCCAGGCGCCGGATCTCCAGGTGTGGCTGCTCGGCAGCTACGTTGGTGGCTAGCGGTGTGCTCACTTCCTGGTTCCTCTGTTGTTCGATGCAAGAAGAGGGCCCGGCTCGCCGGCCTGACGGCCGGCCGCACCACCCTCTAGGGCAATCTCCGCATCCGGCCGGCGGCGGTAGTCGGGCAGCACCGCCTCGAGATCGCCCGCCGGCACCCCCAGGGCCAGCTCGCACAGCACCCCGGCGTCTACTCGGTGGAGCGGCGAGGTGTCCACTGGGACCGCCACCGCGATCGCCTCCAGATATCCCCGAAAGCGTAGCGCTCCGTCGCCCACCGCCAACCATTCGCGATCCCCGCCGAGCTCCCCCGGAATCGCGGTGAGATCCTCGGGCGCCAGCGCCCGGGGCGGAGCCAACTCGCCATTTGCGTCGTACGCCGCGGCGAACGCCTCCCCGCGGCGTGCGTCGATCGCCGCCAGCACGCCGCGCATCCGTGAGTCGGGCTCCCGCAGGGCAGCCTGCGCAAGCACCTGCAGACTGCTTACACCCACCACCTCAATCCCCAGCGACTGCGCCAGGCCGCGCGCAGTGGCAATCCCGACGCGCAGCCCGGTGAAGGTGCCCGGCCCCAAGCCCACGGCGATCCGCTCCGGGGCCCCCCAGCCAATGCCCGCCTGCGCCAGCAGCTCGCTCGCCAGCGTCAGCGACTGCGTGGTGTGTCCCGGGCGCTCGCCTGCCTCAGGTTGGTCGTAGGCCCGCAGCGTGGTCCCGTCGGCGAGCCGCAGCCCCACGGCGGTCGCGGGCGTGGCTGTATCGAAGCCCAGGACGATCATCGCCTCGCCTCCTTCCCCGAGCCACCCCCACCTGGCTCGCCCCCGCCCCGCCGCTCGGCGTCGGCTTGCAACTCGTGCGCCTCCACCACCTCGATCTGCCGGCGGTCGCCGCCGCCGTGCGCGATCGTCACCCGCGCCCGCGCCCCCCCAAGCTCCGGGCTGCCCTCCTCGGGCCACTCCACGAACGCGACGCTGTCCGGCCCCAGGTAGTCCTCCAGCAGGCCCGGAGCCTCCTGCCCGAGCCCGGCCAGCCGGTAGAGGTCGAGGTGGGCAACCGTCACTTTCGAGCCTCGGTAGCGGTGCCCGATCCCGAAGGTGGGGCTGGTGACCGGGTCGGTCACCCCCAGCGCCCGCGCGGCACCCCTCACCAGCGTGGTCTTGCCGGCGCCCAGCTCGCCGCGCACCAGCACCACGTCACCCGGCTGCAGATCCGCCGCGATCTCGGCGCCCACCGCCTCGGTCTCAGCGGGGGCCGAGGTTTCACGAGTGAGCACCGGCAGAACTCTACGCGGCGAGCGCCTCCGCACGCTGGCCGATCTTCGATCGGTCCCGCTCGTGGGAGAGCGCCTCGCGCTCGAGCGCCCCACCCGGCCCGATCCGGTAGGCGCCCATGCGGGTGAGCGGTGGCGAATAGGCGTGAATCGTGATCGCCGGCTGCGCGCCGCCGTTGAGCACGCGGTGGATCGCAGTCGCCGGCACGTTGAAGCACTCGCCCGCGGAGAGCTCGCGCGTCACCGTGGGCGAGCCGACCGCAAGGCGCTCCTCGCGCACTCGGCCGGCGACCACGGCGATTCCGCCGGCCGAGTCGTCGTGGTCGTGAAAGCCCGTGTCGTGGCCGTCGCTCCAGCAGATCAGCCATGCGTTGACGCGCTCATCGGAGAAGACCTGCTCGTACACCCGCGCGTCAGAGCGATGGCGGACGAGGTGGCGCCAGCGCGCCGGGTCGGCCGCGAGGGCGGCGGCGAAGCGCTCCAGCTGCTCGGGATTGAGGAACGCACCCGGGTCCTCGGCGGGCACCGGCTCGGGTGCGGACAGCAGCCGCTCGAACCGCTCCACGGCGAGGCTCAGGGGCTCGGTAGGGGTCGGGTCGGGCGCCGCCGCAAACCAGACCACCCGCGCGGGGCGACTCATAACGCCATTCCCGCACGCACACCCCGTGCCGAGCGGACGTTCACCGCGACCACCCCTGCATCCACCAGCAACGCCGAGCGGCTCACAGACCCACCCCCGCGCGCACCGCACGCACCGAGCGCGCCGTCCGAATCGCGCGAATCGCGCCGCTGCGCTCCAGCAGTTGGACGCCGTTCTCCGCCAGCAGCGCCTCGCGGCCGGTGGGCGTCGGCTCGACGACTGGGCGGTCGGAGCCATACACCAGCTGCTCCCCACCGACCCTGCGCGCCATCGCCTCGACCGCCGCCGGGCCGTAGCTGGAGGTGTCGTAGAAGACGAGCTGGTCGCGCAGGTCGCAGTGCGGCCCACCGCGAGCGGCGAGCCGCTCGCTGAGCAGCGGCGCGCCGCCCGCGAGCATCGCAAAGACGATCCGCAGCCGTGGGTGCTCGCGCCGGCCGAGCGTGGCGAACGTCAGCCACGCCGCCTGCATCTGGGCGACATAATCGGTCAGCGACCGCCACCACAGCGGCTCGCTCAGCGAGGCCTCTGCCGCGCGCAGACCCGGCGCGGGGCCGGGGTGCACGAACAGCGGCGCACCGCGTGCTTCGATCCGCTCCAGCAGCGGCGCGCTCAGTGCCAGCGCGCCGGGACCGGCGAGCGCCCCCGCTGGCAGGCAGACGCCGATGCAGCCACGCGCCAGCAGCCGGTCGACATCGTCCGGGTCCTGATCGTCGAGCGCGATCGGCCCCCACGCCGCAAACCAGCTGGGCAGAGCCAGCACGCCCTCCAGGTGGGCCTCGATCAGCGCGTCGGCCTCCTCGCGTGGCAGCGCCTCGACGCCGATCGCGCTGGACAGCGCCACCACCGCGAGGTCGAGGCCGTCGCCGTCCACGAGCCTCACTCGCCGCTCGGGCGATTCGGCCTCGCGGTCGATCACGTAGGGCTGCTCGCCCGCGCTATGCAGCACCGTCAGGCGATTCGAGCGCCGAACGAAGGGCAGCGTCTGCCGAGCGGCCAGCGCATCGAGCAGTGGGTGGGTCCAGATGTGCTGATGAACGTCGATCTGCATGGTTCTCGAAGGCATCTCCATCGTCTTGGAGGCCGGCGAGCGAACCCGCCAAACCCCTATACCTCATAAACTAGATCGAGAATATCATGTTTCGTGGAGAGCGCAACCCCAAGAAGGTTTTTTGCAAGCTCACTCCCAAAAACATTCCTCAAGTCCGCTGGAGCTGCTGCCGATACCGGACAAACCTCCTCCTCCCTAGCAGTGCGACCGGCCCACGATCCCCTCTCCCGTGGGCCGGTCGTCGTTTAAGGGGCTGGACCCGCCCATCGAGTGATCGACCCTCCAGCCCCCGACGATGCGTCATTTGGTCTCGAAACCCGCCCACAGGACCGCGGGGATCGGTAGATCCAGGCTCAGAACAGGCCGAGTTGATCGACCTCGGCCACCGGCTCCACGCCGGCGCCGGGCCCGCTGGGGGCTGGAAGCTCCTCGGACTCCTCGGCCACCTCCGGCACCTCCAGCCACTGCGGCTGCTCCGGCGCAGGCAGCGCCAGCAGCTCCGGCAGGCGACTGAAGTCCTCGCGCAACGTCTGGAGCATCCGCGGCGTGTACAGCGCCGCCGCCGGATGGAAGATCGGATAGAGCCGCACCGCGCGGCGCCCCACCTCGAGCACCTCCGGCTGCCCGTGCAGGCGCGTGATCCCGGTCGGATCGTCGCGCAGCAGCTTGGTGGAGAAGTTCCCCAGCGTGCAGATCACCCGCGGCTGGATCAGCTCCACCTGGCGGTAGAGGTACTCCCGGCAGTTCTCGATCTCCACCGGCTGGGGGTCGCGGTTGCCGGGGGGGCGGCACTTGAGCACGTTGCATATGAAGACGTCCGCGCGCGCCATCTCGATCTCCCCCAGCAACTTCTCCAGCAGTTTGCCGGCGGCACCCACGAACGGCAGCCCCTGCTCGTCCTCGCTCGCCCCCGGGGCCTCCCCCACGAACATCAGGTCGGCATCGGCATTGCCAGCTCCGAAGACGACAGTCTTGCGGGTGGCGGCCAGCTCGGCGCAGCGCACGCAGCCCTGCGCCTGGGCGAACACCTCCTTGAGGGCCTCGCGCCGCTGCTCAGCTGAGAGCTGGCTCTCCTCGCCCGACATCGGGCGGATGCTAACTCTCCCGTGCTTGGGAGTGCATGCATCCTCCATCTGTGCGACTGGGCACACAGCGCCCCAGATCCCCCACAGCCCCCAAGCAGCGCTGTATGATTTGTTGCAGGCCGTCGACCGGGCACGCCCGGGATGGACCCGAAGCACCAGAGCTTTTTCTTTCTCGCGCCGGTATCCGCAAGAACTGGACCGAAGGCCATGAGCCGACATCATCACCCGACTCGCCCCACGCGCATGAGCACACTGCGCGCATCGGGAGTCTGTACGGCGGGGGACACGCCGGCATGAGCGGGCCGCTCGTCTTGTCGGTCTGCACCGGAGGCCGGGCGGCGCGATGAGAACGCTGCGCTCCGTCGGCGAGTTGCGGGCCGCGTTGGCGCCAGCTCGCGAGGGCGGCTCGACGATCGGGCTGGTGCCGACGATGGGGGCGCTGCACGAGGGGCACCTTTCGCTGATCCGGCGGGCTCGTGAGCAGTGCGACGTGGTGGTGGTTTCGCTGTTCGTCAACCCCGCGCAGTTCAACGAGGGCTCGGACCTGGAGCGCTATCCGCGATCCGAGCGCCACGACGCGGGCCTCGCAGCGGAAGCGGGCGCCGACCTGCTGTTTGCGCCCTCGGTCGAAGAGGTGTACCCGCCGGGCTTCGCCACCGCCGTGGAAGTGCTGGGGCTGACCGACCGCCTCGAGGGCGCCGCGCGCGGTGCCTCGCACTTCCGCGGGGTGACCACCGTGGTTACGAAGCTGCTGTGCATGACGATGCCCGACACGCTCTACCTCGGTCAGAAGGACGCCCAGCAGGTGGTGGTGATCCGGCGCCTGGTGGTCGATCTCAACCTGCCCGTGCAGATCGAGGCGCTGCCCACGGTGCGCGAGGACGACGGGCTGGCGCTCTCCAGCCGCAATGCGCTGCTCGACCCCGCGGCGCGGACCCGTGCGCTCGCGCTGCACGCCGCGCTGCGCGCCGCCGGCGAGCTGGCCGCAACGGGGGAGCGCGCGTGCTCCGCACTGCTCGACGCCGCCAACGGCGCGCTGGCGGGCGCCGGGGTGCGACCTGACTACGTCGCACTCGTCGACCCCGACACGCTGGAGCCCCTCACGCGGCTCGATCGGCCGGCGCTGCTGGCGATCGCGGCGCACGTCGGGGCGGTGCGGCTGATCGACAACGTCACGCTTGCGCCGCTGCGCGCCGCCGGGATAGATGAGCGGCGTGGTTGGCGAGACAAGAAGCGGGGCTCGAGCAGTGGCAATCGCGGCGCGAAGGGCGAGCAACGAGGGTCGAGCAACGTAAGTGAAGCGGACCCGACGACAGCCACAACCATCGGCGAGAGGAGAGATGAGACCCCATGCAGCGCGTAATGCTCAAGTCCAAGATCCACCGCGCCACGGTCACCGACTGCGACCTGCACTACGTTGGGTCGATCACAATCGACGCCGACCTGCTGGAGGCCGCCGACATCCTCGAGCACGAGCAGGTGCACGTCGTCGACGTCGACAACGGTGCCCGCTTCGAGACCTACACGATCGCCGGCGAGCGCGGCTCGGGGGCGATGAAGGTCAACGGCGCCGCCGCGCGCCTCGTGCACCGCGGCGACACGATCATCGTGATCTCCTACGGCCAGTACGACCAGGCCGAGATGGAGCGCTACGAGCCCCGCGTCGTGCACGTGGAGGCCAACACCAACCGCATCATCACCGTCGACGACGCGGTGGCGACCCTGCTCAGCCGAGCCCCCTCTGCTGAGCCTGCCTCGGAAGGCGCGTACGAGGTGCGCGCCTGACGCGACAGCCCAAGGGCGTCAACCGCCTCAGAGAGGAACACCACACCATGTCCAGCCACCCCTCCGCCCGCCCCACCAACCAGTCGAGCGTTCAGATCCCTCACGATCCCGGACGTCTGCCGATGACCCTGCCGCTGCTGGCGGAGAAGAAGCGACTCGGCGATCCGATCGTGATGGTCACCGCTTATGACTACCCCTCCGCCCGCGCCGCCGAGGCGGCCGGAGTGGACCTGGTGCTGGTCGGCGACTCCGCCGCCACCACCGTGCTCGGCTACAGCGCCACCACGCCGGTGCGGCTGGGCGACATGCTCGTGCTCGCCGCCGCCGCACGGCGCGGGCTGCGCACGCCCCTGTTGATCGGCGACCTGCCGTTCGGCTCGTATGAGATCTCCGATGAGCAGGCGATCGCGACCGCGGTGCGGATGGTGCAGGAGGCCGGCTGCGACGCGGTCAAGCTGGAGGGCGGCGGCCCCGCCTCGGCGAGCCGCGCGCGCGCGATCGTCGGTGCTGGCATCCCCGCGATGGGCCATGTCGGGCTCACCCCGCAGACCTCCACCTCGCTCGGCGGCTGGAAGGCGCAGGGGCGCAGCGCCCAGGCCGCGGCGAAGATCGCCGAGCAGGCGCTGGCACTGCAGGAGGCGGGCTGCTTCGCGATCGTCTTCGAGGCGATCCCCGCCGCGGTCACCGAGGAGCTGATGGGCCGCATGGAGATCCCCGTGATCGGCATCGGCGCCGGCCCCGCCACCGATGGGCAGGTGCTCGTCTTCCATGACCTGCTCGGCATCCGCGACGGCCTCGGCCCGCGCTTCGTCAAGCGCTACGCCAACCTCCAGGAGGAGATGAACGCCGGCGTCGCCGCCTACGCGGAAGACGTCCGCGCCCGCCGCTACCCCGGCCCCGAGCACACCTACAAGATCGACCCCGCCGAGTTGGCGGAGCTGCACGAGCTGCTGCGCTGAAACCTCCACCGGCCGGCGCACCCGACTACCGGGTGTGCCGCCGCCCAAGCCTCACTGGGTCAGTTCCATCGTGTTCATGAGGTGCTTGTAGGCAAAGACGGCGTGGGCTTCCGTTTCGGCCAGTTCCGATTCGAAGTCTTCGATGCTGTGGAAGAGCGAGATGTCTCCGACGGTCGCATACGGCCTGGCCAGCCTCATGATCAGCGGGCCTTCTTCGGCTTCGGGATCGACCGCGTTGTACTGCACCAGAAACTTGGTGGTGCTCGGGGCCAGCGTCTGATAGCCGCTGGCGACCCATTCCTTGACGTTGCCGCACAGGTTCGGAACCGTCAGGCTGACGAGCTTGTCGAGCTTCGTCGCAAAGGTCTTCACCGCGCGTGTGAGCTTGGGGTTGCTCCAGTGCAGGCCCTTCACAGCGTGGTAGAAGGACTTGATCGGGCCGGCACCGGTGCGGTAGCCGACGACGGTCAACGTGGCGATGACCTCGTCGTCGAGCTGTTCGGAGCCGTGGTTCTGCGGCGATTCCGCTGCCGCTTTCGGACACTGAGCGGCCATCTCGTCGGCATAGTGGTTGACGTTGGCGAGTCCCTTGGGGAGGTCGGGGAGGGCCGCCTGCAGCAGCGTTTTGGTCGCGCGGGCAAGCGCCTGTGTGGCGGCCACGTCCGATGCAGACCTGGCGGACGCGGCCTGCGGCACCGTTGCCAGCGCCATGCTGGCGACGGCAAGCACAGCCACTACCGCGCCCGAGAACGGCCTCCTACCCATGCCTACTAGGTTAGCCGATACCGGCGGCGCCTGCCACCGGTATCGGCTTGGTCTGCTTCAGTCGCAGGCCGCCGCTACTTCTTGTGCTTGGGCTTGTGGCCCTTGACCGTCAGGTTGTAGGTGTGCGTCGTGGGTTTGCCGCCGAGAGCAGACTGGAAGGTCAGCTTCCCCGACAGATGCACGGTCTTGCCCTTCTTCAGCAGCGACTTGATCTTGCTGGAGAGGTTGACCGTCAGCTTCAGCGGCACGCCCGCGGTAGCTTTGGCCGAGGTCTTGCCGACCACGGTATTCGCGGCTACGCACTTGCCTTTGAGCTTGATCTGCCCGTGCTTGCACTTCTTGGCCTTCGCGTCCACGGCCGCGGAGTGCGCGAGTGATGAGGTCGAGATAGTCACCGTTAGGCTTGCCTCGCCGGGCTGGGTCACGATGATCGTGATCGTGATCGTCCCGCCGGAGCTGGTGACGATCGCTTCGACCTTGAATTCGCTGCTCGGCGTCGGTGGGGGGGGTGGCGGGGGCGGTGCGGGCTTCGTGGACGGCGGGTTGTCAGCCGCGTAGATGGCTGCGTAGTTCAGGGATTCCACGAAGACCTGCGTCCCAGTTCCCGGATTGTTGTCGTAGGCGATCTCGGCGTTGCCACCGCCGGTGCCGGCGATCACGCCGTTGGCGGTGTACGGGACCGAGGTGACGGCCGATCCACCCCAGGTAGCCCCCCCGTTGCTGCTGTAGTCGATCACGGCCCTGCCGGATTCCCAAAGGGCGTACACGCCGGTGCCGGAGTCCTCGGACAGGTCGAGCGCATCGACGCCGTTGAGAACTTCGCCGGTCACATCGGCCAGCTCGACTGGGGCGCCGAACGACCCTCCGGTGGCAGTCGCGACAAACGGGCGGTAGGCGAGCTGGTAGTCCGAGCCAGCTCCGGAGAAGCCAGAACCTTCCTCCTCGAGCACCCCAATCCCGTCCTGGCCGCCCTGCGCCAGGACCGGCGCTTCTGCTGAGCAGCCAAGGAGCTGGTATGCCGGCAAACCTTCCTTGTTGAGCGTGCCTGCGGCTTTCGAGGCTCCGTCCACCTGGCCGACGGAGACGCCGTAACCGGTTGCGGCATCGTTGAGACAGCCCGCGGGTGTGAGCTGGGCGCTGCTGTTGTTGGACCCAACACCGATCACGATATCGGTGCCCGGAGCCGCGGGCGCCGGCGCGGGCTCAGCGGCGATCTCCGGCCCGTCGGTGTCGAGGGCCTTCCTTGGATACTGGCCGCCCGCGTTAGTGGTCGCCGCGGGGTTGGGAGATTCGGGGCCAGCGAACGGGGAGTCGCTGAAGAAGTTGCCGTAGTCGTCCAGCAGGCCGACATCGGTATTGCTGAGCGCGACAGCGTTACCACCGGTGTAGTAGAGCGAAACGGGACTGATGAACTGGCCACCGTTCTGCAAGCCGTGGCTGCCTGACAGGAAGGCCGCACCGCCGGCGGGCGACGCCCAAGCGATGCTGCCGGTGCTGACGGGCGTGCCTATCACCACAGCCTCGCCATTCGGCAGGACGACGAGTCCCCCCAGCCCCGGACGGTTCGTCCCTGAATAGCCTACGTATTTCGAGTCTTCGAGCAGCACCGGGGTGCCACCCTCACAGGCGGCGGCGCCTGCCGGTAGGACGCACAGGTCGACACCGGGGAAGTGTGGATCTTCCCAGGCGACGTATGTCGTTTGCGTCGAGGGGTCGTAAGCGATCAACGGCGGGGTGCCATTATCCGGGGCGTCCAGCGCGATCGGTGCGGCCGACGCCGACGAAGCCGCAAGCGCCGCGGCTCCGGCCAGGACGACGGCGACAAGCGCAGCCACCAGCCCACCGAGCAACATGGCGCGACGCAACGCGGGGCGCGACGTGGCCTGTCCTTGACGTGAACGACATCACAGCCGACATGCTTCCCCCATCTGTTGTTTACACCTGCCGCCGAGCCGCGCCATCCGAGCGGGCCGTTGGCAAGACTAGCGCGTCCACTGGACGGGATCAGCGGTAGTCAACACTTTTCAACACACGCGCCGGAGCCCCCGCGGCGACCGAGAACGGCGGGATGTCGTGCGTGACCACGCTGCCCGCGCCGATCACGCAGCGCTCGCCGACGGTGACGCCGCTGGTGACGACCACGTGCGCGCCCAGCCAGCAGTTGGCGCCGATCCGCGTGGGGCCCTTCGAGGTGAAGCCCTGCCAGGGGACCGGCTTATCGGGGTCGTCGTAGCGGTGGGCGGCGTCGGAGACGAAGCAGCCGTTGGCGAGCATGCAGTGCTCGCCGATCTCGACCAGCTCGTGCGAGGCGACCATCACGCCCTGGTTGAGGAAGGTGCCGGCGCCGATCCGCACACGGGCGCGGCCGGGGGCGGTGATCCACACGTTCGGCTCGAACAACGCCCCCTCCCCTACCTCCAAACGACCCTCGCGCAGCGCCTCCAGCACGTTGCCCTGCAACGGCCAGCGCGCGAACGCGCCGCGGCGCATCAGCTCCCAGTGGATCTGCACGCGGTTCCAGGGGAGCGCGTTGCGCTCATACCAGTGCCACTTCTGCGCCCACAGGCGGGCCTGGCGGGCAAGCTCGGGCAGCCCATCGCCACTCACGGGCACGCAGGGCAAGCCGGGCAAGGACGCAGGGAGCGTGGCGTACTCTGCACGCGAGCGACCGAGGACGCCGATCCGGCGCCGCCATGCGTGCCCGTGAGCACTCAAGCGGCGGCCTTCGCGCGTGGCTTGCGTTTGGTGGCCGCAGTCGCGCGCGACTTCTTGACGACCCCGCGCGGCTTGCCGTTGGAGGAGGCACCCGCCCCCGCCAGCAGCGGCGCGAGGAACTGGCCGGTGTGTGAGGCCGGCTCGGCCGCCACCTCCTCGGGCGTGCCGGCGGCGACCACGAGGCCGCCCTCCTCGCCCCCCTCGGGCCCCATGTCGATCAGGCGGTCGGCGCACTTGATGACGTCGAGGTTGTGCTCGATCACCACCACGGAGTTGCCGGCGTCCACCAGGCGCTGCAGGACCTCCAAGAGCCGCTGCACGTCGGCGAAGTGCAGCCCCGTGGTCGGCTCGTCGAGGATGTAGAGGGTGCGCCCCGTCGCCACCTTGGAGAGCTCGGTGGCCAGCTTCACCCGCTGCGCCTCTCCCCCGGAGAGCGTGGTGGCGGGCTGGCCCAGGCGCACGTAGCCGAGGCCCACCGCGTCGAGCGTCTCCAGGCGCCGGCGCACCTTGGGGATGTGCTCGAAGAACTTGACCGCTTCCTCGATCGGCATGTCGAGCACGTCGGCGATCGACTTGCCCTTGAAGCGGATCTCCAAAGTCTCGCGGTTGTAGCGCTTGCCGGCGCACTGCTCGCAGGGGACGTACACGTCGGGGAGGAAGTGCATCTCGATCTTGATCTGCCCGTCGCCCTTGCACACCTCGCAGCGCCCGCCCTTGACGTTGAAGGAGAAGCGGCCGGGCTTGTAGCCGCGCGCGCGGGCCTCTTGCGTTTTGGAGAACATGTCGCGGATCACGTCGAACAGGCCGGTGTAGGTGGCGGGGTTGGAGCGCGGGGTGCGCCCGATCGGGGACTGGTCGACGGCGATGATCTTGTCGAGCTGCTCCAGGCCCTTGATCGCGCGGTGGGCGCCGGCGCGGGCGCGCGCGCGGTGCAGGCGCGCGGAGAGCGCCTTGTAGAGAATCTCATTGACGAGCGTGGACTTGCCCGAGCCCGACACCCCGGTGACGCAGGTGAGCGTGCCGAGCGGGAAGGCGGCGTCGACGTCGCGCAGGTTGTGCTGGGTGGCGCCTTCGACCTTCACATAACCGGTCGGCGTGCGGCGCTTGGCGGGCACCGCTACCGCCAGGGCGCCGGCGAGATACTGCCCGGTAGCCGACTCCTTCACGCGCTGCACCTGCGCGGCGGTGCCCTGCGCGACGATCCGCCCGCCGTGTTCGCCCGCGCCGGGGCCGAGGTCGACGAGGTGGTCGGCGGCGCGCATCGTCTGCTCGTCGTGCTCCACCACGATCACCGTGTTGCCGAGGTCGCGCAACCGCTCCAAGGTGGCGATCAGCTTCGAGTTGTCGCGCTGGTGCAGCCCGATCGAGGGCTCGTCGAGGATGTACAGCACCCCCACCAGCGAGCTGCCGATCTGCGTGGCCAACCTGATCCGCTGCGCCTCCCCACCGGAGAGCGTGGCGGAGGAGCGGTCCATCGAGAGGTAGCCGATGCCGACGTTCTCCAGGAACCGCAGCCGCTCGGCGATCTCGCGCAGGATCAGCCGCGCCACGTGGCGGTCGGTGTCGGAGAGCTCCACCTCATCCAGCCACTCGATCGCGCGCCGCGCGGAGAGCGCGCAGAAGTCCTCGATCCGCGTGCCCCCCACCAGCACCGCGCGCGACTCCGCGCGCAGGCGCGCGCCGCCGCACACCGGGCAGGGCCGCAGCGACATGTACTCCTCGAGTTTCTCCTTCACCCCCTCCGACTCGGTTTCGCGGTAGCGCTTTTCGAGGTTGGCGATCAGCCCGCCAAAGCGCGTGGAGTAAGAGCGCCGTCTACCGAAGCGGTTGCGGTAGGTGATCGCCAGCGGCTCCTTCGTCCCGTGCAGGAACAGGTCGCGCTGCTCCTCGGAAAGCTTCTCCCACGGCGTATCGAGGTCGACGCCGTAGCTCTCGGCGATCGCCTCGGCGACCTGGTCGTAGTAGTTGGAGAACGCGGCCGCCCTGCTCCACGGCGCGATCGCCCCCTCGCTCACCGACAGCGTGGAGTCGGGCACGAGCAGCTCGGGGTCGATTTCCATCTGCGCCCCCAGCCCGTGACAGCGCTCGCAGGCGCCGTGGGGCGAGTTGAACGAGAAGATCCTCGGCTCCAGCTCCACGAGCGATGGGCCGTGCTCGGGGCAGGCGAAGCGCTCGGAGAAGGTGAACACCGTGCCCTCCGCAGGCATCTCGCCGGACACGATCTGCGCGCTGGCCGCGCGCGCCCCGAGCGCTCCGGTGGAGTGCCTGGCCCTGCCTGTTTCGGCGCCCGCACCGCCCGCTGGGGACCGAGCGATGTCCTGCACCCCCTGCCTACCATCCCCCGCCGCGGCCGCCTCCTCCAGGCCGCTCTCCGAGGCACGAGCCCCTCCGGCGAAGCCCATCATCTCCACCTCCACCAGGCCGTCGGCAAGCCGTACCGCGGTCTCGATCGAGTCGGCGAGGCGCTTGCGCACATCGTGGCGCATGATCAGCCGGTCGATCACGACCGAGATGTCGTGCTTGTAGCGCTTGTCGAGCACGATCGACTCCTCCAGCATGCGGATGCGATCGTCGATCCGCACGCGCGCGAAGCCGTCGGCGCGCAGCTCCTCCAGCAGCTTGCCGTACTCGCCCTTGCGCCCGCGCACGACCGGCGCCATCACCATGAAGCGCGCGCCCTCCGGCAGCTCCATCACCTGGTCGATGATCTGCTCCGCGGACTGCCCCGTGATCGGCCGGCCGCAGATCGGGCAGTGCGGCTTGCCCACGCGCGACCACAGCAGGCGCAGGTAGTCGTAGATCTCGGTGACCGTCCCGACCGTCGAGCGGGGGTTGCGCGAGGTCGTCTTCTGGTCGATCGAAATCGCCGGCGAGAGCCCCTCGATCGAGTCCACGTCGGGCTTGTCCATCTGCCCGAGGAACTGGCGCGCGTAGGCCGACAGCGACTCGACGTAGCGGCGCTGGCCCTCGGCGTAGATCGTGTCGAACGCAAGGCTCGACTTGCCCGACCCCGACAGCCCCGTGATCACCACCAGCGCGTCGCGCGGCAGCGTCAGGGAGATGTCCTTCAGGTTGTGCTCGCGGGCGCCTGAAACGACGATCTGGTTGCTCGAGGGCATGCTCTGCACATCATACGAGGGGGAACAGACGTTCGCGTGGGAAGGGTTTAAGGATTTGGATGGGGGGCCGCCATGCGCGGCTGGAGGCCGGCGCGGTCAGGCCACGAGGCGTGCCGCGGGGGTCGGCGCGCCCTCGTCGCTACACGATCTTCCGTTCCGCGAGGTCGATCGTGACCGTGTCCCCTTTGAGCGGTTCGTCGTCCCTGGCGGATTTGCCGCGGGTCGGCTTGAACTCCACGGTGAGCGTCGGGGGGGCGCCCGACATGTCCACGGTGAGCGTCAGGTAGCCGTACTCGAGGATCGGTTCGACGGTCCGTGCGTACCCTTCCGGGAGCTTCGCGTCGGCGGCGTTCGACTTGGGCTTGGTCACGTTGTGCCCGCCGCTGCCCGCCACGATGTAGGGGATTTCCGCCCCTTCCACCGTGCGCGTGTAGCGCTGGTAGAGGTGGGCGTGCCCGGAGAGCACCGCGTCGGGCCGCAGCCCGGCGGCCGCGCATGCCCTGTCGATGTCTTCCGCGAGCCCCCGCGCGCCGCCGTGCTTCTCGTCCACCGACAGCGGTGGATGGTGGCAGGCGAGGATCACCGCCCGTTCACCCGCTTCGCGCTGGGGCTTCAGGCGTTCGAGCTCCGCCGTCAGGAATTCCAGCTGCGTTTCCCCGATCTTTTCGTAGCGCCCGCCCTCGGAGGAGATCACCCCGGGGCCCTCCAGCACGTTGGAGTACAGCCCGACGATCGACACGAACGGCGCGTCGAGCGTGAAGTACACGCCTGGCTGGTTCATCGCGGAGCGCACCAGCCCGCCGGAGTCGGGCGAGGGGCCGGGAGCGGCGGCGCAGAAGTTGCGCAGGAATGCGAACAGCGATTCGGTGTTTTCGCTCTCTTCGGAGGGGAACCCGTCATGGTTGCCGGGGATCGCGAAGATCGGCGCGTCGTAGCCGCGGAACGGCTCGTAGAACTGGTCGTAGTAGTACTGGTGCTCGCCAAAGCTGTACACCACGTCGCCGAGGTGGAACATGAACATCGGCCCCGTCCCCGCCGCTGACGCCTCCAGCTCCGCCGTCATCGCGTCGGCCACGCTCGCCACGTTGGAGACGTGCGACCCTTCCGAGGGCCCGGTGTCGCCCGCCGCGTGGAAGCTGATCCGCTTGGCCGCCACGCATGGCGCGAGCGGGCCGGCGCCGATCACCTGCGCGAGCTGCATCCGCGGCGGGCTCACGCGCGGCGGCGGAACCGGCTGCAGCTGTTCTTCGTGGGCCTCGTAGTAGGGCGACTTGTAGTAGGCGTCGCTCGTGTTGTCGACCTGGAAGGAGTGCGCGTCTTCGCCGGGGTGGGGGTCGGCGAACAGCTGCCCTTCGGGTCCCAGGAGGTTGGAGCTGAGCCCCGGCACCGGGGGCGTCGTCGAGGGGGCCGGTTTCGGCGGGGCGGGGGTGGGAGTCGGAGGTTCGGCGGCGGGCGCGGCGCCCTTCAACGCCTGCAGCAGCTGCGTGCCGTTGGGGCGGCCCCAGCCGGTGCAGGCGTCCCACCCCGGGCCCGCCTTGTAGCTGCCGTTGTTGCCGCTGACGATGTCCACGAGGCCGTCCTTCAGGTGCGCGTACAGCTGGGGGTTGCAGAACCCGAGAGGAGTTCCGGTGAGCTGGTTGAGCAGCGTGATCAGCGCCGACCACAGTGGCGCGGAGGCGCTCGTGCCCCCCACCCCTCCCAGCTGACCGTTCGGGCTGAGCACCCACATCGGCGTTTCGGGATCGGCGAGGCTGGCGACGTCGGGCACGCCGCGTCCGGTTTTGCCGCTTTTGTCGGCGTTGGCGGGGACGTCCGCGGCGGCCTGCCACTCGGGGAGCGCGAACAGGCGGCTCACCCCTCCGCCCGTGGCGCCCTCTTTCTTGGCGAGGTCGTTCCACACCTTTTCCGAGGAGATCGTCCCGGTCGCGGAGTCCGCTTCCAGGCGGATGCCCCCACAGCCCAGCACCCACGGGCTCGAGGCGGGGAAATCGACGTGCGGGGTTTTCGTGTCGGGCTCGTCGGCCGACCCTTCGTCGCCCGAGGCGCAGCAGATCGTGATCCCCTGGGCGGCGGCCTGTTCGAAGGCGCCGTTGACCAGCTTGACGGCCTGTTCGGTCCACGCCCCCTTCGGTTCGTCCTCGGGGTTGCCGTAGGAGCAGGAGATCACTTTCGGCTTGTTGGTGGTGTCGGCCACCGCCGCCTTGATCGCGTTCACCCACCCCTCTTCGGTGAATTCGGTGAAGTACACCGCCACGTTCGCCCCCGGCACGACCCCGCCGACCGTGCAGAGGTCGAGTAGAACCTCGCCGGTGGCGTCGCTTTCTTCACTGCCGTCCCCGGGGTCGTTGCCGGGGCCCTGCACGACCACGTCGGTGAGCTTCGGCGCCGCCTGTTTGAGGGTGTCCGCGAAGTAGCCTTCGAGCGCGCGCGGCTCGTAGCCGCCCTTGGTGCCTTCACCGTTGAACGCGAGCACCGCCACGCACTGCCCGGCGCCGTCGCCGTCGGGGAAGTCGAACAGCTTCGCAAGCATCGGCGGCGTGTAGGCGTTGGCGGGCGGTTCGCCGCCCGCTTCGGCTTCGGCGGCACGCTTGGAGCGGTGCGGACGGGTGCGCACCATCTTGCGGTTGTCCAACCCCAGCACGCCCTCCACCACACCCGCCAGCTCGGCGGGGAGCAGCACCTCGCCCTTGTAGGAGCGGTAGGTGCCCCCCTCGGGGTGCTTGTAGTGGTGCAGCTCCACGCCGAACGCCGCGTCCACCTGCTTGGCGGTGCCGGACACCCGCACCAGGCGCTTGGCGATGCTCTGTTCCACCACTTTCAATTTGTGCGCCTTCGCGAACGCGACGACTGCGTCGAGGTCGGACGGGGCGGCGCCGAACGCCGCTACCGCCTGCTCGGGGCGCAGGTAGGAGCGCGCACGGGGCGCGAGACGACCCAGCTCGTGCGCCGTCGGGGCGGGCGTGCCCTGCGGGTCGCGCTGGACGTAGATCGTGACGGTCAACCGTTCGCCCGGCTTCACCGGCTCGATCGCCCGGGTGGCCGGCCGGCTGCTGCCCCGGAGACGGAAGTGCTTGCTCATGTGGACCTCCAGTTGTCGCGAAGTGCTGAAACGAGGCCACCCATCAGAAACCTGCCATTTCTCCCGCGATGGCGTCGATTGATGCTACAGAAAACCGTAGGCTAAAGGGATTCTTCTTGTGAAGATCTTGCAAGATGCCCAGCCGGGTACCGCCCCGGAGAGACAACCACGACAGCTCCACCCAATGGCGCCCCCCAATCCGAGGGCGCCACGCGGTGCCTCGTCAGTCGCCGAGGCCTTCGAACAGCGACGCGACGTCGATGTTGGGCACACTCTCGGCCGGCGAGGGCACCGATGCGCCGATCCCGTAGATCTCGCAGCGGCCATAACCCTTGAGCCCGGGGTCGGTGCGCACCTCGACCGTGCCGCCGGGGACGTCGACGAGCCAGTAGGTGGGTATTGGGGCACCCGCGTACAGGTCGGCCTTCTCGCCACGATCCTCCCTGTGCGAAGTCACCGTGACCTCGACGGCGAGCAGCGCTGTTCGGGGATGCCGGCCAAGTGGGGGCTGGCTCTTGATGAGCAGCAGGTCGGGTTCGGGCAATGCGTCCCACCGGGCTTCGAGAGGCATCTGCACGCGTATCCGCACGTGCGGGGACGTCAAGCGGCCGGTGAGCTCTTCGAGCACGCGCGCGTGCTCCGGGCCGTGGGGGCTCACTTCGACCGGCAGCCCTTCAAGCAGTTCGATCCGCCGGCCCTCCAGCGCACCCGACGCAACCATCCGTTCGTAGGTCCCCACGGCGAGTCGGTGGATTTCGTCCTCTCGGTGCGACCACTTGTTGACGAGCAGCCCTTCGAGCAGCTCGACCTCCACGCCTTCCAACGCCCCCGCCTCGACCAGGCGGTGATAGGTGTCAACGTCCATGCGGTAGAGCGGGAGCGAGCAGTCGGCGGGAGCGATACGCGCAGCCTGTGTTGCCATCGTCTCATTGTGGCAGGCGAGGATACGGACCGATGGCGAGGTTTCAGTGCGCCTGACACATGCCGAGAGGTCGACGGGTCCGGCCGCCGCAACCAACCGCTCTACGCTGATCCAGCCATGGCTCGCCCCAAGCGCGCCCTGCCGCAGACAGCCTTCCGCGGATCGGCCGCTAAGACTTCGAGCTCGCCGTCGTAGAGCGCGAACACCGCGCCCTGCGGGTCGGCGACGACCGCGATTTTCGCGATCGAGATGTCGATCGGGCCGGCGTGGACGGCACCGCCGAGCTCGCCCACCTTGGCGAGCGCGGCATCGAGATCCTCGACACCGAAGTACGCCAACCAGAACGGCGGGGCCCCAGGCGTCGCCGCGCGCATGCCGCCGGCGTTGGCGTCGCCGTTCTTGATCGAGAGGTACGGTTCGGGACTGCCCTCGAAGGGCGCCACGGTCCAGCCAAAGAGGCTGCTGTAGAAGGCGCTTGAGGCGTCGAGGTCGGGGGTCCCGAGCTCGTTCCACACAGGTGCCCCCGGCGCATTCACGAGCGCCGCGCCGAAGTGCGCTTTCGGCTCCCACAGCTCGAAGTGGGCGCCCTGCGGATCCTGGATCACCGCCATGCGTCCCACATCCATCACGTCGAACGGCGGCGCGTGCACGGTCGCACCGAGCTCCTTCGCGCGCTCTGCGGTCGCGTCGGCGCTCTCCACGGAGATGTAGGAGTTCCACATCGGCGGCACGCCCGTCTCGCGTTGCTGGTCGGGCTGCGTCGCGATCGCCGCGACGGGCTTGCCGTCGCGTTGCATCATCGAGTAGACGTAGTCGCCGTCGCCAACCGGACGATCATCGGCCTCCCAACCGAGCAGGCCGCCGTAGAACGCCTTCGCCCCCGCCTGATCGGTGGTCGTCAGTTCCGTCCAACAGAAGGTTCCGGGGGTGTAACCGCTGCGCTCGCCCATCGGTGAGTACCGTAGCGCAGATCGCGGTGGGCTGATGTGAAGAGGTTGCGCGCAGACCAGCCGGGGAGCAGGTCAAGCCATACTCCGGCACGCTCCGCGCCGCCCGAGGCGGTGGCGACCTGAGATCCCAGCCCACCGCCATTCCACTCGCCGGAGCCCGATCGTGCAGACTGCACGTGTGCGCTCCGCCCTCCACGCCGCCCCTGCCGTGCTCCCGCTGCCGGGCGGACAGGACGGAGCGACGGTCACACTCCAGCCGCTGCGGTGCGGCGAGATCCGTGGACCGGCTGGCTGGTTCGAGGCCGACCCGGGGCCCGCGGGCACACTGCGGGCACTCGGCGTAGGCGTCCCCAGGCACGAGCTGATCCGCGTCCCGATCGTGGCGTTCCTGATCGAGCATCCCACCGCGGGGCCGATCCTGATCGATACCGGCTTTCACCGCGTGATCGCTGACGGCACGCCCGCCGAGCGCAACCGCAACCTCGGCCCGCTCAGGCGGCTGGTCGGCCGCAACATCGAGCTTCGTGCGGAGCAGACCGCGGCGGCACAGCTGCTCGCGCGGGGGATCGAGCCGCAGGAGATCGGCCTGATTGTGATGACCCACCTGCACTTCGATCACGCGAGCGCCCTCGTTGACTTCCCCGCCGCCACGGTGCTCGTGTCGGCGCAGGAGTGGCGCGCGGCGAACACGCGGGGAGCATCGCTGCAGGGCTACTCGCCCGCCCAGCTGGACTCGCGCCTGACCTACCGCACGGTGGACTTTCACGGGCCGGCTGCGCACGCGCGGAGCCCCTTCGAGCGCGCACTCGACCTGTTCGGCGACGGCTCGCTCACGCTGCTCGACACGCCCGGCCACAGCGCGGGACACCTCGCGATCCTCGCGCGCCTGCGCGATCGCGAAGCGCTGATCGCAGGGGATGCGATCTACACGATCGCCACGTTGCGCGAGGCCCAGCGGCCGTGGCACTCGCAGAGCCGCAAGGCCTTCGAGCGCAGCCTGCAGGCGCTCCAGGCCTACGACCGCGAGCACCCCGACGCGCTGATCATCCCCGGCCACGACATGGCCCACTGGGAGACGCTCGCCGAGCGCTACGAGTGACGCGCCACCGGCGACGCCGCGGCCTGGGCGTCGGAGACGGCGGGGGCGCCGGGAGCTGCCGTGAGCGCGATCACGAGCCCGATCCTAGCGGCGAGAGCCAGGTACTACAAAACAGCTGCTGAGGAGGCGCAGCCGGGAGCGGGGTACTGCTCCATCAGATCCTGCACCTCGGTCTTGACACGCGCGAGCAGCTCGCTCTCGCCGGCGCCCACCGCGCTGACGACCTCGTCGAACCAGCGCGCGATCTCCCCCATGTGCTCGGCGCCCAAACCGCGGGTGGTCGCCGCCGGCGTGCCGATCCGCACGCCGGAGGGGTCGAACGGCTTGCGCGGATCGAACGGGATCGCGTTCGCGTTGGTGACGATCCCCGCCTGACTCAACGCGCTCGAGGCCTCCTTGCCGCTTACTCCCTTCGAGGTCATGTCGATCAGGATGAGGTGGTTGTCGGTGCCGCCGGAGATCAGCGTGAAGCCGCGCTGCACGAGCGCCTCGGCGAGAACTTTGGCGTTGCTGACGACGGCATGCGCATATTCGCCGAAGGCCGGCGTCGCGGCTTCGCCGAGCGCGACGGCGATCGCGGCCGTCTGCTGTTGATGAGGCCCGCCCTGCAGTCCCGGGAAGACGGCTTTGTCCAAGGCTTTCGCGTGCTGCTCGCGGCACATCAGGATCGCCCCCCGCGGCCCGCGCAGCGTCTTGTGCGTGGTGGTCATCACCACATCGGCGTGCGGCACCGGCGAGGGGTGGGCGCCACCGGCGATCAGCCCCGCAAGGTGCGAGACGTCGGCAACCATCAGCGCGTCTATCTCTCTCGCGATGGCAGCGAAGGCCGCGAAGTCGATCACGCGCGGCACCGCCGTGCCGCCGCAGAAGAGGAGCTTGGGGCGATGCTCGAGCGCGAGCTCCCGCACCTCATCCATGTCCACGCGACCGGTATCGCGGCGCACGCCATAGTGCACTGCGTTGAACCAGATGCCGGTGGCCGACACTCCCCATCCGTGCGTGAGGTGGCCCCCTGCGGGCAGCGAGAGCCCCATCACCGTCTCCCCCGGCTTTACGAACGCCAGGTAGATCGCCAGGTTGGCGGGCGACCCGGAGTAGGGCTGCACGTTGACGTGCTCGGCGCCGAACAGCCCCAGCGCGCGTGTCTGCGCCAGCCGCTCGACCTCGTCGATCACCTCGTTGCCCTCGTAGTAACGCTTGCCCGGGTACCCCTCGGCGTACTTGTTGACGAGCACGGTGCCGTTGGCCTCGAGCACGGCCGGAGAGCAGTAGTTCTCAGACGGGATCAGGCAGAGCGACTCGGCCTGCCGGCGCTCCTCGCGGACCAGCAGGCGGGCGAGGTCTGGGTCGGACTCTTCGAGGACGCCGAGCATTGGGTCATTCTACTGCGGCGAGGACGGCACCCTTCGCTCATCAGACGTAAGGTTGGCGACATCGCGGAGGCTGTCGTAACGCGTTCCGAAGATCGCCGTCGGATACGCCTCGCGCCGGATCGGCTGGGGCGTGGCCCGATGCCATCTGTCAAGATTTGGGTCGATGCCAGAGCTCGAGCATTCACAGCTGCAGGGCGGGCAGATGCTCGTCCAACTCTGCAACGGGGTGGTGCAGTTGCTGCGCGAGTTCGCGGGGAAGGGTCCCAGCAGATGCAAGGCCTACTGGGCCGGCGGCGACATGCTTGTGATCCTGTTGGGCGGCGGCTTCACGATCGCCGAGCAGACCCTGTTCGACGCAGGGCGTGGCGGCTCGGTGCGCGATGCCCAGCACGCGCTGCAGGATACGCTCGAGATCAGGATGAAGGCTCTGGTGGAGGATCTCACAGATCGAACGGTGCTTGCCTTCATGAGCGCCTCCCACCAGGCCCCGGATTTCAGGGTCGAGCTGTTCGTGCTCGAGCCCGATGAGAGCCATCCTCCAACAGCCTCCGATGACCTGGAGCCACCCTCTGATGACCTGGAGCCACCCTCTGATGACCTGGAGCCACCCTCTGATGACTTGGAGCCACCCTCTGATGACCTGGAGCCACCCTCTGATGACCTGGAGCCACCCTCCTGATGACCTGGAGCCAGCCTCCGATGACGAGCTTGATCGGCAGCGGTCAGCAGATCTCGGGCGCGGTGCTTGATGGGGCAAGCACAAAGACCTCGCTGGCCATGTCGTGCTCGAGCTCGAAGCCGCTGATGGCCACAAGCACCTCGCGGCCGATCACACGCGCCACACCCGCCTTGAACAGCAAATCGGTTGAGTGCTGCCACAGCATGCGGGTGGTGAGCACGCTGTCCTGCTTGCCGGCGTCGATCATCGCCTTCTCGGCCGGCGTGTAAACGTCTCGCAGCAGCGTCATCACGTAGTCGCCGTGGATCACCGTCTCGACGCGCAGGGGACCCTTGCCGAACTTGTCCAGGTAAAGCCGGGAGATCACGTCGGAAACACGAGTCGCGACTGGATCCTCAAGCATCGAGGACGCTGGGGACGGCGCCATGATCGTCTTCCTTGCCCTTTCGCTGAGAACGGCATCGCGAGGCGGAAGGAGCACTAGTTCCCAACGGTGCTCGACTAGCATACCTCACTCAGAATCTCTACCTCAAACTGCGCCGCTCATCTTCAATCGACGGATCCCCCGCTTCAGCTTCGCGCCGGCATATCGCCCAGCTGAAGCCTCGCGGTCGATCCAGCCCGGGACAGCTGCGCGGCGCACCGAGTCCCGTTGTGCGCCGGCGACGGCCTCAGATACCCAATGCGGGCTGCGCCGGCTGGGGCTCACTGGTCCGCTGTCTTCTCGACGGTGCAGACGTAGTAGAGGTCCAGCAGGAAGCGTTCGGTTGTGACCGATCCGTATGCAGCGAGGTCGTCCCATGGGCGGGAGTAGGGGTCGCCAGGCCCGAGCTTGATCAGCAGGCGGGCGATCGGCTCGAGCACTCGGCGGAGCCTGGTGTGGGTCAGCCCGAGATCCATCACGACGACCCGGGAGCCGGAACGCAGCTGCTTCCAGGCCAGCGCCAGCGCCAACTGTGGTTGGGGTATGACTGAGTAGCTGAGGCTGAAGAGCACGGCGTCGAGGTCGTGATCGACCAGCAGCTGGGTGGCGTCTTGTTCGAGCAGCTGAACATTTGACCAGCCATGACGCTCCACGAGCTTGCGGGCCTCCGCCAGCATTCCCTCGGACGCATCGACTCCTATGACTGTGCCGCTCGGGCCAACGGCATCGACCAGGTAGGACAGGTTGCGCCCGGTGCCGGCGCCGATCTCGAGAACGGCATCACCGTCTTTCAAGTCGAGCGCCACGACCGCCCTGCGCCGGGCACGCGGGAGGACCAGGTACAGCACCTCCAAGACGCAGTAGAAGCGGGCGAACTGGCCGTAGCGCTCCGTAACCTCCGCGAGTGGCCTCCGGGTCGGGGGCCCCGCGGGAGCACTCATACCGGGCTTTCCCCCGAGCACGACCGGCCTGCCTCCTCATCGCTGAAGAGTGCCGTCGGCACCTGGTACGTAGGCATGGTGCAGTCGACGTACGTTTCCTCTGCCTTCTCGACAGCATCATGGAAGTATTCCGGAGTGGACCAAGCCATAATGTCCATGCTATTAGACTAGTCAAATTCCCACTGGCCGGTATCAGGTCAGAGACCAATCCCTCGCTTGCCCCAACGCAAGGGGAGCCGCTCTCTGCGGCGCGGCAGCGGCTGCACGTGCGCGAGCTGGCGCATCTCCCGCATGGGGTGACGGCCAAGCCGGCTGACGGTCGCGTACGGCGCACTGCCACAAGCCGCCCTTGACTTCGTAAGCCTTTCGATATAAGATTCGTAACAGTTCCGTAAGCCATCCCCCGCAGAAAGGCCGCCAGATGTCGTCGAAGGCTCATCGCAACCGTGAGCTCCTGCTGGTTCTATTGGCGCTCTGCGCGAAGCGTCCTGTGCGCCGCAACGATCTCATGGTCGAGCTCGCGCGCCGCTTGGGCTCCGACTATCGACCGTCGCCAGACAGGGTCTGGTGCGCGATCCGTGCGCTGGAGGCTGAGGGCCTGATTGAGAGCGAGGCGTGCGAGGGCGAAATCTCCTATAGGACGACAGCGGGCGGCGCAAAAGCATTGGATGAGCGCGCCGAGACGCGGATCGACACCTTCCTGTTCACCGACGTGGTCGGGTCGACAGCGTTGCTCGACCGTCTCGGCGACCATGTGGCGCACGCCTTTCGCCGCCGGCATTTTGCGCTGCTGCGTAGGGCAATCGGAGAGCACGCCGGTACCGAGGTCAAGAGCCTGGGCGACGGATTGATGGTGACATTCACCGACGCGCGCTCGGCCGTCGCGTGCGCCGTGGCGATGCAGCGCGCAGTGGCGACCTGCGGGGACCCAATGACCCTGCGGATCGGGATCGACATGGGCGAGGCCGTGCGCGAGCAGGACGACTTCTTCGGCAGGCCGGTGATCGTCGCGCGGCGACTTTGCGACTTGGCGCAGGGCGGCCAGGTTGTCGTTTCCGAGACGGTGCGCGGGCTCGCCGGTCCCCCCAGCGCTCACGCATTCGAGCCTCTCGGTGCACTCGCGTTGAAGGGGCTCAGCGATCCAGTGAGCGCTACCGCGCTGCGCCCCGCAGCGGCCCCATCAACGGCGCGAGACTCGCTTTCCCAAAACGAGCGGCGGTGGCGAGAGCACAGCAAGCAATCCGCCGCCGAGACGATCGGCGTAGCGGTGGTCTAAGGAGCAGTTGCGTTGCCCAGGAGATTCTTCCGACACGGCGAGCTGCCGCTCGTCCTGCTCGCGCTTCTCGCCGAGCGCCCGAGGCACGGCTACGAGATCATGGCCGAGCTGAAGCGTCTCTTTGGGCCCCGCTATCGCCCGTCGCCCGGCAGCGTCTACCCCGCGATCGAGGCACTCGGCGCCGAGGGGCTGATCGACGGTCAGGCCCACGACGGCAGGACAACGTATCGCGTCACCCCGGCCGGGGAGCAGGCGATCGAGGCGCGCCGCGACGCACTCGCAGCGCTCGAAGTTCGCACCGGAGCGCGGTTTGGCGATGCGGACTCGATCGAAACGCTGCTGGACCGCTTCAGAGCGCGGCTGGTGCCGCTCTCGGGCCGCGTGGACCCACAAGCCATAGCAGCCGTCCTGCAGCGAGCGGCGGCCGACATCGAGGGTCTCGACGGGCTATCAACAACCAAGGAGGCAAACTGATGACCGATGCATTCGAGCGCGCCGCCGAGCGCGCGGAAGCGGAATCACGAGAGCGCCGGCACGAGCGATGGGCGCGCGGCCATCGAAAGGGATTTCGGATCCACGCGACGGTGTTCGTCGCCGTCCAGATCCTGATCGTCGCGGTGTGGGTCCTGCTGTGGCAGTCGGAAGGAGCGTCGTACCCCTGGTTCATCTATCCGCTGCTCGGGTGGGGCATCGGGCTCGCCGCGCACTACGCCGCGGTTCGCGACAGCTTCAAGGACGGACAACGCTCCGCATGAGTGTTCGAGCGCCGAAACCCCCACTGGGGGGTCTGTCGGTCGAGACGTTACACGTGCGCGAGCTGGCGCATCTCCCGCATGGGATGACGGCCGAGCCGGCTGACGGTCGCGTACGGCGTGGCGTGCCCGTGGATGCGTTGGGCGACATTGACCGGGACACGCCCACGGAGTCGGTCGAACAGACCTCGGCGGAGAGGGACGATCAACAGCTCCACCTCCTCGCCGACAAGCACGGTCGCTCGGCCCTCAGCGAGGTTGCGCCACAGAACTTCGTCGGCCCACTCCTCATCGGGGACGAATGCAACATCGTCGGGGTACCCCAAGCCGTCCTCTTTCGCGGCCATGAACAGGTCCCAGGTCTTGTCGAGATTGGCGCTCATCGGGTTCGCTCCCAACTACGAACGATATCGGACCAGTTCCCCCGGAGTTTGACTTCGGCTGCATGCATTGCGTCGTTCACCGGCCCGTGGGTGATGATCGGGTCCTGCTTCTCGGCGCCGATGTAGCGGTGCTCGTGGTGTTCGGTCGGGTGGTGCGCGTTGTCGAAGCTGCGCACCGTGTGCCATACGCCATCTCGCAGGATGACGAGCGTGATCGCATACTCGACGGGATGGCTGCTGGATCGCGTCACGTTGATCCGCACGTTCGGTGCGGGCGCCAGCTCCCAGCGACGATCCTTGTTCCGAGAAATGCGCCTGGGGGGAATCGAACCCCCGACCTGCGGCTTGAAAGGCCGCTGGAAGCACCACGAACCGCGCATTTTGGGGCGATTTAGCGGCCCCAAACACGGCTTATAACCATAGGATCAGGCTGGTTTGGTACCCAAAGTGGTACCCACGAGCGATGTGGTACCCACGTGGTACCCACGGTGATAGGATCGCATTGGTCAGCCAACAAGAACCCCGCGCGACTCGTGATCGCCGGGGCGCGAACGCCGGAGATCGACCGATGCCAGCACCGAAGCCCAGCGCCACCATCGTCGTCCGCGAGCATCGCGGCCAGGTGTTCTACGAGGCCAAGTTCCGACACAACGGACGGCAGATCAAGCGACGTATCGGCCCCGCATGGCTCGAACGCGATCCCGACACGGGCCGCTGGCGCCGGCACCGCGGGCGTGTCGTTGACGGCGCCTACGACGAGCGCGCCGCCCACGTAGCCGCCGCGCAGCTCGTGGCCGAGTACGTCGACGAGGCCGCGAATGTCGAGCGCGTCGAGCGGGAGCGCCGCACGCGGGGCGTGACCTTCCGCGAGGTCGCGCACGCCTACCTCCGCCGGCTGGCGGACGTGGCCGGCGCCAAGCCTTCGACGCTGCGCGACCACGGCTACGTGCTGGCCGAGCCGGGCATTCCCCACAAGCGCGGCAAGGGAACCACGGCCGGGCACGTCATGGCCGCGCTCGGGAACCGGCCCGCAGCAAAGATCACCACACGGGAGATAGAGGATCTGCTGGCGACGGTCAGCGCGACGGGCGCATCGCCGCGGACGGTGAACAAGTACCGCAACATCATCGCGGCCGTCTTCGGCTACGGCTGCAGGCCGTCCACGTACTCGCTGCCGGCGAACCCGGCGCGCGCGGCTGACCGCCGCCGCGAGCCGCACCCCGGAGCGCTCGTGTTCTACGCGCCGGAGGATGTCGAGGCCATCGCGCGCGCACTCGCCGAGGGCCGGCACCGCGACCCGGCGCACCCCGCAATGAGCGATGGTGAGCGCGCAGCGCGGCAGGCCGAGGACTCCCATGACGCCGAGATCGTCCGGGTCGCGGCATACGCGGGACTGCGACTCGGGGAGCTCCTCGCGCTGCGCTGGCACGACGTGGACTTCGCGGGCTCGGTGCTGACCATCGCCCGCGCGATGAGCGCCGGCGAGGAGTGCTCCACCAAGTCCGGGCGGATCCGCCGGGTGCCACTCGCCGACCAGGCCGCCGCCGCGCTCGACCGGACGAGCAGGCGCGAGCGCTACACCTGCCCGGAAGACTTCGTGTTCTGCAACGTGTACGGCCGAGCGCTCGATGACTCGGCGCTGCGTCGCCGCTACCGTAGAGCGCAGGCCGCCGCCGGCGTGCGGCCCTTGCGCTTCCACGGTCTGCGTCACACGTTCGGGTCGTTGCTCGCGATGCGCGGCGTCGATGTGGTGACGATCCAGCAGGCGATGGGGCACAGCGCGCTCGCCACCACGAGCCGTTACCTGCACGCGCGCCCCGCTTCTGAGCAGGCCGGCGTGTTCACGCGCGCCTTCCGGTCCACCGTGGAGGGCGAGACTGAGCTTGCGGCAGCCTGAACTCGAAGACGTCCCTACGGACAACCGACGACAGCGATGGGTTGCATCGCCTCGCGCAGGACCAGCGCTTCGCACGCCGGCAGACTTCGAGGACACGCCCCAGAACGCCCGCGAGGCGACTATGCTGTTGACAGCATATGCGCTGTAAGGTATGGTGCCCAGATGTGGGACGTCGAAGTCACAGACCAATTCGAGCAGTGGTGGGACACGCTGAACGTCGAGGATCAGCAGACGATCGACGCCGCAGTGGGTCTGCTGGAGCAGCGTGGCCCAGGACTCGGACGGCCACTCGTCGACAGCCTGAAGGGCTCGCGCCACGCGAACATGAAGGAGCTGCGCGCGGGCACGATCCGCGTGCTGTTCGCCTTCAACCCGAAGCGCACCGCACTCCTGCTCATCGGCGGCGACAAGCGCGACCGCTGGCAAGAGTTCTACGCGCGCATGATCCCGCTCGCCGACGACCTCTTCGACGAGCACCTCAAAGAGCTTGAAACGGAAGGAGCACCATAGATGCCCACCAAAACCAAAAGCTTCAACGAGCTGCGCGAGCGAGCCCGCCGCCGTGACCCCAACTGGGGCGCCAACGTCGCCGAGCACCGGCGCGCGATGGTCGACGCACTCGCGCTCGCCGAGCTGCGCCAGTCGCGGAACATCACCCAGATCCAACTCGCCGCCCAGCTCGGGATCACCCAAGGCAACGTCTCCCGGCTGGAGGCGCGCAGCGAGATATACCTCTCCACCCTGCGCTCCTACATTGAGGCCCTTGGCGGGCATCTGGAGATCGCCGCCGTCTTCGGCGAGGAGCGCGTCGCCGTCGCCGTCGGCCCAAGCGAGCCCGAGAGCGTCGAGTAGCACCGCTACGATGCCCAAATGAACACAACAAGCAACACCAAGGGCGAGGAGCGTGCGCTCAGTGACTTCAGGGACGCGCTCGACGGCTGGCGCAAGGCGCTCGAGGCGCACCGCATGGCGCCCCCCGACCACGGCTTCAGCGCTCGCCTGGCCCGTCTCGCCGAGGCCGCCAGCAAAGAGGCGCGTGCCTGCCGCGCGGCCGACGCAGCCGGCTTTGACTGGCCGCCTCATCGCGCCGCAGACCCTCGGCCCCCGTACGAGCTGCAGCCCGGTACCGGGCGCCGCGGACCCGAGGACCTCTGGCGGCGCTTCGATGAAGCCGTCAGGCAGCTGAACACCGCCGCGACCGGCCAGAACATGCTCGACGTCGCGCGTACCTACGACGAGCTTGCCGCGGCGGCCGCGGCACTCGCAGAGGCGGTCGAGCAGGAAGACGGAGCAGGCGCCCGGCGGCCACGAGCCCGCGCGCGCCGCTCAGCCTGAAGCGCGAGTCATTCGCCGCCGCGTCCGGTGGCTCAGGAGCGCTTGGACGGCAGCGTGAGGGCGGCCGTGTCGTCCCACACCGACGCCGGACGCTCCGCCCCGCGACGGCGGTGTGGCAGCCCGAGGGTCTCGGGCGCCCAGAGATCGCGGCGCGTCGCCAGCGAGCTGCTGTCGGCCTGCGCGCGTGCGAGCAAAGCGTCGACGTGCTCACGTCGTATACGGAAAGCGCGGCCGATCTTCGCCGCAGGCAGCGCGCCTCTGTCGATCCAATTGCGGATCGTCTGGGCGGTCACCTGGAGCTCTTCGGCGACCTGGGGGACGGTCAGGATCTGCTGCTCGGTCGTAGACAACTCAGAGCAAAATAGCAAAGCAAGCACCCTTTGGTGCAACTGTGTGGCGTGAGGCGGAGCGCAGCGACGCTGAGCGGCGGGGTGATCTTGCAGTCGGAGCGCAGGGCGCGGCCGGAGGGGATGCTGGGCGTTGGTAGCAGGCGCTGTGGATGCACGGGGGAGAACCCGAGCGCGAAGCCTTGGTGGAGTTCGTGGGCGAGCGTCGCATGGCGTCGAGTGCTCGGGTGCGGCGCGACTCAGCGGCGCCGGCGCCGTAGGGTGCGCAGCCCTGAGAGCCCCCGACGTGAGCACCCCGCGAAGAACCGCCACACCGCCACCCCCTCCGTCGATCGAGCAGTCGGCCGGCCCCCGGCCCGGCTCCCGCTGCACACCCTGTCACACCCCTTGTGGGTTGACAGGGTGTGCCACGCTACCCCGCGGACGGGGGCCGGGGGACTGCGCTCCGCCGCGTTCGGGGCCCCCAGCCAGGCGCCAGCCTGGTTGGGGAGCGGCGGACGATCGACCGTGACTTTGCTGTTCCGCGACTCGCACCCAACGCGGGGCGTGTGGCCTTCCGCCTCGGGCCGAGGGTCAGGCAATGATCGACGGAGCAGCGTAGCTCCCCGCTCTTTTAGCCCACGGCGAGATCCTGCCACTCCAACTCGGCCGAGTTCTCTGGCGGGTCCACCTTCAGCTCCTGCGAGATGTCGTCGACCCCGCGCGCAAGGAACAGCGCCAGCTTCTCACGCAGCCTCACGCGATGCTCGTGCTCCATCTCGGCGCGCTTCAGTCTCACCATCTCCGCCTTGAACCGCATCGAGATAGGGGTGATCGTGTCGAAGATCGCCAGCATCGGCTCCTCAAAGCAGCCGGGGATCGGCTCCAGCAGGAAGCCGCGAAGCGCGATCTGGTTCGCGGGACTGTGCCTGCGAGCGTCGTTGTCGAGGCGCAGTTTCTCTGTGCGCTCTGGTTTACGGTCGCGCTGGTCCAGCTCGTGGATGCTTGCCGCGAGGAAGTACTCGCGCTTGCCTTCGTTGAAGTCGCAATCGTGCGACACCACGACGGCATAGCGTGTGCTACACGCCATAATCGCGAGCTGGGGGTCACCGAAAGGCGCATGCGTAGGATGCCCAGCGGGTGAGGTGGCCCGCTGCAAGCCGGCTTTCGCTGACGGGGAGTCAACGAGACCGAAGATGTCGCCTTGCCGGAGCCTCGGGCTCCACACCGCAGACCACAAGGCCGTCTACGCCCAGTCGTCGATGTGGATGTCCGCCTCGGCCCCGAGCGGGAGCGCGAGGAGCTCGTTCAGCGCCTGTATCTGCGCGGCGGTCACGGTGTCGTCCGCGATGCCTCCTTCGTCGTAAGCAGCAGGCTGGAAGTGGTAGATCGGCGTACGGGTGACACCGGAGATCGGTGCGCTGCTCGCCAACCTCGGGAACACGAGTGCGGTAGTCGCCAGCGCCACCGTCACGAGCGGGGTGACCTGGTACAGCGCGGACGCCCTCTTCCACGGCAGCCGCAGGCGCCTCCTATTCTTGACCCGCTTCGCCGGCATCGTCCCCGTGTCGAGCAGCGCCGAGGACCGCAGCAGCGGTTCGATCTGCGCTTCGTCGATGTTGAAGCCCGAGATCCGCACGCCCGCAATGGTGGCGGAGAGCGAGAAGTCCATCGCGCGGAGGCCTTCGGTCTGGAAGTCGAGGGTGGCCGCGCTCATCACACCGCTGCCTGCTGGATCCCGCCGAGGTCCAAGGTACCGTCGTGAGCGAACGGGATCGCGACGTGCTCAATGAGCTGCCATGCGAGGTCGTTCATAGTCCGAAGATCCTCCACGGTCACCCGCGTGTGCCGCTTCTCCAGCAGCGCGCCGTAGCGGTTGTTGATATCGACCGTCAGCTCCAGCCCTTCGTCTGTCACTTCGCCCTCCCACGGACGTATCGGACCGGCTGCCACACCCGGCGCCACCTGCCGCTGAACGGAGCGAGCTTCGTAGTGCCCGAGCGCGAGCGTCACGAAGTACCGATCATACAAACGCAGCCCGAGCTGCAGCCTCGCGTCGTGTAGCGCATCACTCTCCATCTGCGGCCGCAGATGCGTTTCGAGCATATGCTGCACATGGACCCCATGTTCGCCTTTCGTGGAAGCGCGGAGCGTGACGACGAGCCCCTCCCACACGGGCCGGGCGCCGATGCGTTCCCACGCCTCCAAAAGTCGAGTCATCTTCTCCCCGACGTGCGGCGCGCAGAGGTCCGCTCTCGTCATGTACGCGTCGCGGAACTCAATCTCCAAGTCCGCCTGGATCTGCGAGAACGCGATCTGCGCTCCGCGCCCCGCAAGGATCAAGAACACCACTTCGGCAGGCGCAACCTCCGGCAGAGAACCCTGGACGACACGCGCGTCAAACTCTCCATGCAGCGCCGCGGCGAGCTGGTCAGCGGCGTCCTCTGTCCGCGGGGTTGGCTCATCGACGTCATATCGAAAGGAAAGCCGAGTGCTGCGTATCTTGATCCAGCGTATTGCCTGAAAGTTGGTCGGCAGCGCATCCCTTGTGCATGACGCGGGAACGCAGCCTTGCGGGAGGACGAACGCGCCGGAGAACTCCAGCGCTGTCGCTGCGCCCGCAACGCTAACTATAGTTCCATTATCCGGACAAGGCAAGCTCGATTTGCGGTGCAGACGCCACGTCACACGTCGCCGAGACAACCAGCTTTTGCTTTTTAGAAGCTATTTTGCTAATTTGGCCTATATATTGAGTCTTCTCTCTGGTCGCATAACAACTCAATGAATCAACTGAACCTCCTGGACAACCGCCGCCGGGAGTCCACCGCCCCGGTACGCCTCACGGCCGACGACGTGATGACGGCCCGCGAGGTCGCCGGCCTGCTGCACGCGCCCGCCAGCACGGTCGAAGATTGGGCGCGGCGCGGCGTGCTGCCGAGCGT
Source organism: uncultured Solirubrobacterales bacterium (assembly GCA_963744135.1). GTDB lineage: Bacteria > Actinomycetota > Thermoleophilia > Solirubrobacterales > Solirubrobacteraceae > Palsa-744. The sequence goes on from CAVUSE010000003.1 coordinate 160,637, forward strand.
CAAGGTCGGTCGCCGCAGGCTCTACATCCGCCAGCGCATAGAAGCGGTGCTGACCGCCGAACCCGAGGCGCAGCCGCCACGCTGACCGGCCGTTTGGTACCCACGAGTGGTACCCACGGGACGAAACCACCCAAACCGCCTCGTCCCCGATCCTCCGAATTCCGCTCCCATACAGGAGATTCTCGTAATGCGCCTGGGGGGAATCGAACCCCCGACCTGCGGCTTGAAAGGCCGCTGCTCTTTGGCACCCCGTAGGTTGCCGTTGACCACTGAGCTACAGGCGCATGGGTTGTGGACCGCGGATTGTAGTTGGATGCGCGGCCGCCGTGTGCCCGGATGGCGGCGCTCCAGTGGATCGCCGTACGCCGCACTCAACCCTCGACCGCGGCGTACACCTCGTCGAGCAGCTTGGCGCGGTCGGAGAGCTGGAAGCTGTCGGCGAGGTAGCGGTCGGTTTGCTCGCGAGACTCGCCGCTGAGCGCCATGTTCAGCGCCACCAGCCGCGCCCCGTCGAGATCCTCGCTCCTCTGTGGCACCGTCTCGGGCACCTCCTCAGCAACAGCAGCGGATTCTCCCGGCGACGCCGTTTCGCGCTCCTCCTCCCCCGCCGCCGCACCCGGTCGCAGTGGCATCGCATCGGGCAGCTCGGCGGCCGCGGGGAGTGCGGCGGGCAGAGGCGTCTCGCGCTTCTCCTCGGCCGCGGGAGCAGCCTGTGATGCGTCCTCGCGCGACGCATCCTCACGCGACACGCCACCGGGCGACCCGCCCTCGACACGGAGGCTCCGCGCGAGCGCGCCGACCTCGCCGTCGAGCGACTGCACCTGCGCGAGCAGCGCCGCGGTGGCGCGCAGCGAGTGTCTCCACGTGCGCGCGGGCGCGCTCCAGCTCGACCGCCGCCTCCTCACGGGTGCGCTGCGCGTCTCGCTGCGCCTCGCGCTCGATCTCCACGGCGGTGGTTTGCGCCGCCTCGAGGATGCCCTGCACCTGGGCGGCTGCCGCGGAGCCCAGCGACGGCTCGGCGCTCACGCTTGCCACGCGCTGGGAGAGCTCCTGCGCCGCCTGCCGCCACGCCCGCAGGTGCGCGCCCACCGCAGCCGTGTCGTATCCCCGCCGGACCAGTGGGAAGTCGCTGCGTTCGATGCTCTGAGGATCCAGCTGCAAAGGTGCCGGCAAGCCTACGCCATCTCCCCTGCGGGCGCCGCGGCCGTCTCCCCTGCGGGCGCCTCCAGCTCCTGGGCTTCGCGCAGGTCGCGGCGCAGCTCGCGGATCTCGTCGCGCAGCTGGGCGGCGTACTCGAAGCGCAGGTCCTCCGCCGCGGCGAGCATCTCCTCCTCGAGCTCCACCGCCAGGCGCTCGAGCTCGTGCGTGGGCATCTCCTTCGCCTTGCCTTTCCCACGTGCGCCGCTGCGCCGCTGACGGCGCCCGCGCGGCACCTTGGAGTCGCCCTGCAGGAACTCGGCGATGTCCGAGACACCCTTGACGATCGACGCCGCCGTGATGCCGTGCTCCTCGTTGTACGCGACCTGGATCTCGCGGCGGCGGTCGGTCTCCTCGATCGCCGCTTTCATCGCGCGTGTCTCCTTGTCGGCGTACATCAGCACCACCCCGTTGACGTTGCGCGCCGCGCGCCCGATCGTCTGGATCAGCGAGGTCTCCCCGCGCAGGAAGCCCTCCTTGTCGGCATCGAGGATCGCCACCAACGACACCTCCGGCAGGTCGAGTCCCTCGCGCAACAGGTTGACCCCGACCAGCACGTCGTACTCGCCAAGGCGCAGGTCGCGGATGATCTGGATGCGCTCCAGCGTGTCGATCTCCGAGTGCAGGTAGCGCACGCGGAAGCCCATCTCCAGCAGGTACTGCGTGAGGTCCTCGCTCATCTTCTTCGTCAGCGTCGTCACCAGCACCCGCTCCTGCGAGCTCCACGCGCGCGCGGATCTCGTTCATCAGGTCGTCGATCTGGTTGCGCGTCGCGCGCACCTGCACCTCCGGGTCGACGATCCCCGTCGGTCGCACGATCTGCTCGACGATCCTGCCCGAGCGCGTGCGCTCGAATTCACCTGGGGTCGCCGAGACGAACAGCAGCTGCGGGGTGATCGAGAGGTACTCTTCGAAGCGCTGCGGGCGGTTGTCCATCGCGCTCGGCAGCCGGAAGCCGTAGTCCACGAGCGTCTGCTTGCGCGAGCGATCGCCCTCGTACATCCCTCCCAGCTGCGGCACGGTCTGGTGGGACTCGTCGAGGAAGCACACGAAGTCCTTCGGGAAGTAGTCGATCAGGCAGTACGGCCGATCGCCCGGGCCGCGGCCATCGAGGATCCGCGAGTAGTTCTCGATCCCCGAGCAGAAGCCCATCTCGCGCAGCATCTCCATGTCGTACTGCGTGCGCTGGCGCAGGCGGTGGCTCTCCAGCAGCTTGCCTTCGGACTCCAGCTGCGCGCAGCGCTCGTTCAGCTCGGCGCCGATGTCCGCGACGGCCTTCTCGATCGAGCCCTCCCTGACGTTGTAGTGGGTCGCCGGCCAGATCGCCACGTGCTCGAGGTCGTCCTCGATCAGCTCGCCGCTGAGCGGGTCGAAGTGCTGCAGGCGCTCGACCTCGTCGCCGAACAGCGTCGCGCGGTAGGCAGTCTCGGCGTACGCCGGGAAGATCTCCATGCGTCTCCCCGCGCACCCTGAAGGTGCCCCGCGCGAGCACCGTGTCGTTGCGCGTGTACTGGATCGACACCAGCTTGCGCAGCAGCTTGTCGCGGTCGATCTCCTCCCCGCGCGTGAGGATCTGCATGTTCATCTCGTACACCTCGGGCGAGCCGAGACCCATAGATGCACGAGACCGACGCGACCACGATCACGTCGCGCCGAGCGAACACCGCCGCGGTGGCGGCGTGGCGCAGGCGGTCCACCTCCTGGTTGATCGCCGAGTCCTTCTCGATGTACAGGTCGCGGCTGGGCACGTACGCCTCGGGCTGGTAGTAGTCGTAATAGGAGACGAAGTACTCCACCGCGTTGTCGGGGAAGAAGGTGCGGAACTCGTTGCACAGCTGCGCCGCCAGCGTCTTGTTGTGCGCGATCACGAGCGCCGGGCGCTGCACCGCCTCGATCACGCCCGCCATCGTCATCGTCTTGCCCGTCCCCGTCGCCCCCAGCAGCGTCTGGAAGCGCTCGCCCTGCTCGACCCCCTCCGCCAGCGCCGCGATCGCCTTCGGCTGATCGGCGGTGGGCGTGAAGACGGAGTCGAGGCGGAAGGGGGGCATGGACCGGCTCTACGGTAGCGTCTGGCGTACTTGGAGAAAGGGTTTTGCGCCCACTCGGCGAAAGGCTGCGCGTGAGGCTCTCAGGTAGGGGCAGACGGATCGCCGCGAGCGCAATGGCGCTCGCGCTCGTGGGTGCGGCAGGCACCGCCACCAGCGTGTTTGCAGGCGCGAGCAAAGGCGTCGAACCGGCGGGGTCGAGCTTGGAGGCATGGGGCGAAGGCACCAAAGGCCAGCTCGGCGATGGCATGGGGGCCCAAAGCAGTACCCCTGTGCCCGTCAGCGGCATCACGTGCGCGGTCGCGGCGGCCGTGAACGACACCGACAGCTTCGCTGTTCTCGGTAGCGGGACGGTCGAGGGTTGGGGCACGGACGAAGGCAACAAGAACGGCTTTCTCGGCGACAACGGATCGGATTTCCCGCTCACCGCAAAGCCCGTGCCGATCGACGAAGCCGGCATCACCACCGCGGTCGGTGTCACCGCGGACAACGAAGACGTGTACGTGCTGCTCGCAAACGGCACGATTGTCGGTTGGGGACACGACAGCTCCGGGCAGTTCGGCAACGGACCGGATCCCAGCGAAGGGTCGAACACGCCGGTGGCGATCGCCACCTCTCTGAGCGGAGTGGGTGCACTCGCGACCTCCGAGGAGGGCGCGACGCTCGCCCTGCTCGGCGATGGCCAAGTCGACTCATGGGGCGAAGCCGCCGGGAACGCGCTGGGGCGCGAAGGCAGCGGCGATACCCCGGGTCCCGTGGACATCGCAGCGAAAACACCGCTCACCGGCGCGACGGCGGTGGACGAGGGGGCGAACTTCAGCCTGGCGTTGGTCGGGGGCGAGGTGAGGGCCTGGGGAGAAGGCACGAGCGGACAGCTCGGCAACGGAAAAACGGAAGCGTCGAAACTGCCGGTGACTGTCGGCGGCCTCAGCCCGCTCGAAGGCGTCAGCGAGATCGCCGCCGGGAGCAACTTCGCGCTGGCGCTCGTCAACGGCAAAGTGAAGGCGTGGGGAGACGGCGCACACGGCCAGCTCGGCAACGGCGAAGAAAAGGAATCCGACCTGCCGGTGGCGGTCGCCGATCTCACCAACATCGTCGCGATCGCCGCCACCGAAGAAGACGGCTACGCCCTCGACTCGAGCGGCAGGGTGTGGGCGTGGGGCAGCAACAAACAGGGCGAGCTCGGCACCGGCGTCTCGAAAAGCACCGCCGACGAACCCGTAGAAATCGTCCTTCTCGGCAGCGGCAACACCGGCTTGGCGGGCGGCGTGGACGGCACTCACGAGATCTCGCTCGGGGCGAAGGGCTCCGCCGGCTGCGCCTCGACCGAACCCCCGAAAACCGAAACCACGACGTCCAACCCGGGCGGCGGCACGACCTCGACACCCACTCAGACATCGTCAACGCCCACAACCTCCACAACCCCTTCGCCCACGCCGGGGGCCGCCGCCGCCAAACTGGTGTTGAAGTGCACCGGCAGCAAGCTGACGCTCACCGACGTGGTGGGGCAGAACGGACGCGTGCTGCTCGACGGCGCCGCCGAGAGCAGCCTCGCCGGCCACAAAGTGAAGCTCCTCTTCGACGGCCACAAGCTCATCGCCACAGCCACCGTCGCCGCCGACGGACTATTCAGCGCGAGCGCTCCGCTGCCGCCCCCCCAGCTGCGTGGCAGCAACAGTTCACGCTACCTCGCCGAGTCGGGCTCTTTGAAGTCGCTCGACCTGAAGCTCACCCGCCGCCTGATCCTCGATCCGCCCAAGAGCTCCGCCGGCAAGGTGTCGCTCAGCGGCGAGGTGCAACCGCCCCTCGCCAAGCCGCCCTCAACGGTCACCGTGCAGCAGCAGGTGTCGTGCCACGCCACCAAGATCGTCGCGCACTTCAAGCCCAGCGCGAGCGGCCACTTCACGGTGAGCGTCGCGGCGCCGGCAGGCGCGACAGCCGCGATCTACCGGCTCTCGACCAAGGTGCGCGGGAACACGACCAGCGCGAAGCTGTTCCCCACCGACAGCCTCCCCGAGCCGGTCAACCTCAGCGCTTGAGCCCCAGCTGCGAGCGTACGTGGCCCGGTAGGCCCGCTGGGCGCTCAGAACCCTCCGCACGTATTCCCGCGTCTGCGCGAACGGGATCGCTTCGACGGTCAGCTCCCGGCCTTCAGCACCTGCTTTCGCGACCCATTCGTCGACGTTGGTCAGACCCGCGTTGTACGCGGCGACCGCCAGCATCTCGTTGCCCTCGTAGTGGTTCAGCAGGTAGCGCAGGTAGTAGCTCCCGTACGCGATGTTGATCGCCGGCGTCGCGAGATCCCCGGCTTGGAAGCGAACTCCGCCCGACAGATGGGCGAGGAACAGCGCCGTGCTGGGGAGGATCTGCATCAGGCCCTGCGCACCCGCGGAGGAGGGGCGCGGGTCGAACTTGGTCTCCGCGTAGATGACGGCCGCGATCAGCGCCGGGGTCGAGGTGCTTTTCGGTGGCCTGCTGGCGGATCACGCTCGCGTCCTGCAACGGCAGCGCCAGTTCGCGTACCGCGTGCTCCAGGCGCGGGGCGAACGCCACGATCAGCCCGATCGCCGCCGCGAGCACCACGAACGTGCTCAGCCGCCGCCGCCCTCTCGACCCCCGCCCGCCCGAGCCATGCTGACGCTGGCCGATCTTCGATCGGTCGCTGCGCGCGGGCGGGCGCCGCGCATACAACTCGTGAGTTTGGGTGTTCACCCCTTCAGCTTGTCAAGTATCTCCGACAGCTTCTCCGCCAACTGTGCTTCGCTGCCATCGTTGCAGACCACAAAGGCGGCGCGCGTCGCCTTCTGCTCCTGCGAGAGCTGACGCGCGGCGCGCTCATCCAACAGCTCGTGGCCCCGGCCGGCCGCGCGCTCGCGCCGTAGCTCCTCAGGCGCGACGACGGCGATTGTGGCGTCGTACAGCCGCTCCATCCCCGCCTCGAACAGCAGCGGAACCTCGACGACCGCTGCCGGCGGCGGAGGCGAAAGCGCGCGCGCCTGTGTCAGCCACTCCCCCACCCGCTCTCCCACCAGCGGCCACAGCAGCCCCTCCAGCCAGCTGCGCTCCTGGTCGCCGGCGAACGCCCGGCGCGCGATCGCCGCTCGATCCACCGTCCCCGCGGGCGCCACTTCGGGACCCCAGCGCCCCACCACCGCCTCTCGCACGCGGGCGTCGCCCGTGTACAGCTCGTGCACGACCGCGTCGGTCGAAAGCACGACCGCCCCCAACCGCTCCAGTGCGGCCAGCGCGGTGGACTTGCCAGCGCCGATACCGCCGGTCAGCCCTACCAGTGGGACCGACCACTCAACTTCCTGCACGAGGCGGAGGTCAGTCCTGGGCGGCGTCGCTCACGGCAGGCGTCAGGTCGGCATCCGCCGCCGGCTCGCCCTCCGGGGCCTCAGCAGAGGCTCCCGGCTCCTCGACAGCGACAGCGGGCTCCTCCTCGACCACGACGCTCTCCGGCGCCGCCACCGCCTCGACTGCCGGCTCCCCCTCCGTGACGGGCTCGGCGCTCCCCACTTCGGGCTCGCTCTCCACCTCGGCCACCGGCTGGGCCTCCGCAACAGGCTCCGCAACCTCTGCCTCGGGCTCGCTCTGCACCTCAGCCGCAGACTCGGCCACCGGCTCTTCCTCCGTGGCGGGCTCCGCAACCCCCGCCTCGGGCACACTTGCGACCTCAGCCTGCTCAATCTCCGGCGCCGCCTCAGCCTGTGGCTGGACGTCGGCCACCTCAGCTCTGTGGCTGAACCTCCGCCACCTCGGCCGCGGTCTCGCCCGCACCCTCCGCCAAGGGCTCCCCCGCGGGCAGCTCGTTGCCTGAGGCGTCTGCCGGACGCGGCAGCGGCAGGATCTGGTCCTCGACGCGCTTGGCCGACAGCGACAGGCGCCGGCGCTCGGAGTCGATCTCGAGGATCTTCACGCGGATCTCATCGCCCGGGTGGACGATCTCGCGCGGGCTTTCAACGTGGTGGGCGGCGAGCTCGGAGATGTGCACGAGCCCCTCGACCCCGTCGAGGATCTCCACGAACGCGCCGAACGTCACGACCTTGGTGACCGTGCCTTCCAGCTCGTCGCCGATGTTGTAGGTGTCGATGATCCGCTGCCACGGGTCTTCCTGGGTCTGCTTGAGACCCAGCGAGATGCGCTGGCGGTCGCGGTCGATGTCGAGCACCTTCACCTGCACGGTGTCGCCGATGTTGAGCAGCTCGGAGGGGTGGTTGACGTGCGACCACGAGAGCTCGGAGATGTGGATCAGGCCGTCGATCCCGTCGAGGTCGACGAACGCGCCGAAGTCGACGATGTTGGAGATCTGCCCCTCGACCACGAGACCGGGCTGCAGACGGTCGAGGATCTGCTGGCGCACCTCCTTGCGCTCCTCCTCGAGCACCGCGCGGCGCGAGAGCACGACGTTGTTGCGCGAGCGGTTGAGCTCGATCACCTTCGTCTCGATTTTCGTGCCCATGTATTCGTCGAGGTTGGGCACCCGGCGGATGTCCACCAGCGAGGCGGGCAGGAAGCCGCGCACGCCAAGGTCGATGATCAGGCCGCCCTTGACGACCTCGATCACGTTGCCCTCGACCGGCTGTCCGGACTCGGCCGCGGCCTCGATGCGCCGCCACGCCTTCTCGAAGCGGGCGCGCTTCTTGGACATGATCAGGCGGCCGTCCTGGTCCTCCTTGGTCATGACGATCGCGTCGACCTCCTCGCCGAGCTCGACCTCCTCGCGCGGGTCCACGGACTTGCGGATCGAGAGCTCCCCGGAGGGGATCACCCCCTCGGACTTGTAACCGATGTCGACGAGGACCTCGTCCTTGTCGATCCGCACTACGCGGCCCGTCACCACCTCGCCCTCCTCGAAGGGCTGCATCGTGGCGTCGTAGTTGGGGACGATCTGCCCGTCGATTTCGAGCAGGAGGCCGTTGGATCCCTCGACCACGCGGGCGTCGGGTTTCTCGATCAGAGCTTGCACCGTTCGAAGCCTAGCGCAGCACGATCGGCAGCGGATGCCCACCCACCGCCGGCACTGTCGCAGAGGTGCCGCGCTCGTATGATTGCGAGCTATGCCCGTACGCGCGACCAAGCGGGGAATCGAGCGCACCCGCCTGGAGGGCGACTGCGACGTGCTGGTGTGCGGCGCCAGCTTCGCCGGCCTCACGATCGCCCGCGAGCTGGCCGGCTCGGGCGCACGGGTGCTGGTGATCGACCGCTATGAGATCGGCGAGCGCCAGACCTCCGCCTGCGGCGTTCCCACCACATGGCTGGACGCGCTGCAGCTGCGCGGCGCACTGCGCCAGACCTTTGGAGAGCTCACGGTGCACACCCCATGGAGGAGTTCCAGGTGGAGGCTGCCGTGGACGTTTTCGACTTTCGACTACCCCGAGCTGTGCGCGTTGCTGTGGGAGCAGGCGCGGGCGGATGACACCCGCTTCGAGACCGCCACCGTGCAGAGCAGGGAGGGCAACACGGTGAGCACCGATCGCGGCGAGCTGCGCGCCCCGCTGATCGTCGACGCGCTCGGCTGGCGCCGGACGCTCTCGCGTGCCACTCCGATCCAACCACCCAACGCGAGGCTCTCGCGGGGCCTCGAGGTGCACCCGCACGGCAGCGGCGAGGAGATGGAGCTGTGGATCGACCCCCGTTACATCCGCTCGGGCTACGGGTGGAGCTTCCCCGCGCGCGATGAGGTGCGCGTCGGCGTGGGCTCGTTCTGGCCGTCACACCACGTCAAGGAGCCGACCGTGCGTCTCGCTCACGACCTCGATCTCCCCCCCGACGGGTATCAGGGCAACTGGATCCCCCACCAGCTGCGACCCGCGATCGAGGACGGCGTGTTCTTCGTGGGCGACTCCGCCGGGCACTGCCTGCCGCTCACCGCGGAGGGCATCCGCACCGCCTTCTACTTCGGGATCGCCTGCGGGCGTGAGCTGCGCTCGGTGATCGAGGGCGACAGCACCCACGAGCAGGCGCTGAGCCGCTACAGCGCCTTCTCCGATGCGCACAAATGGAAGTTCAGCTCGCTGCTGTTCACCCAGCGCGCGGTCGGGCGCCTCACCCCCACCCCCGCGGTCACGGCGCTCGCGCGCGCCCTCGAAAGCCCACGGGTGTGCGAGTGGGCGTTCGAGCACTACATGCGGATCGCCCCGGCGTCGTTCGTCGGGCCAGGCTCGCGGCGGCCGGCAGCGGGCAGGCAGGCGGCGACGGCCGCAACCGCTTGAGCGGGCGTCTCGCGGGGAAGGGGATTTTTAATGGGGACCCCCACAAGGGGGGTCGGGGGTGGGTTTGGTCTCGCGATCCCAAGGCGAGCGCGAGATCGGAGGCGCTCGAAGCTACCAGAGAACCGGCACGTCGTATGCGCGCAGGATCTCGTCGACGCTCAGGATCGCCATTCCCTCGGCGATCGCCTGCGCCACCATCAGGCGATCGAATGGATCGCGATGATGCATCGGCAACTCGGCCACCGCAGCGGCGTGCGCGTCGGTAACCGGCAGCCCTCGAACTCCCTGCACCCTCATTCGTTCGTGGAAATCGGCCGGCGCGCTCAGCTTGCCCGTGCTGCGCTTGATCGCCACCTCCCAGACCGCGGCGGCGCTTATCCAGCGTTCAATCGTTTGATCCTCGATCAAGCCGCGTGCCGTTGCGGATAAACGCCTGCTGCCGTCCAGGAACCAAAGCGCGGTATGGGTATCGACGAGCAGCCTCAATCGATCATGCCAAAGGCTTTGGCGATGTCGTCGGGCAACTCGTCGAAGTCATCCGCCATCTTGATCTGGCCTTTGAGCGACCCATACAGGCTGACGTGCGGCTTTGCCGGCGGCACCGGCTCCAGCTTCACAACCGGCTCACCTCGGCGGGTGATCACGACCTCCTCGCCGGACCGCGCCGCGTCCACCAATCGCGACAGGGTCGTCTTGGCCTCATGCATGCCAACGCTGATCGCCATGGTCGGATCGTAGCACATTCTAGCTAGATAGCTAGAACTGAAGGACGCCCGCACCACCGTTGAAACGGCCTAAGAAAAGCTGGGACTCGGGTCCCCCGCTTCCCCCGACCGACACGCTGCGTCATCGAGGACCCACCAGTCGTCAACCAAGCATCAGGGTCACTCCCCGGTCGTTGCGGACTGCCGATCCCCTTACCACCCAGGCGTGATCTCCAGGTAGCCCATGTCCACGCGCAGGACGTCCATCGCCCACTCGAAGATCACCCGCCCGAATCCGTAACGGGCAGCGAGGACCCGCTCGGCGAGCGGCTCGTCGTCGGGCGGGAGCATCCTGGCGGTTGCCTCCAGCGGCGCGCCGAGCGGCTTGCCACGCACCGTGCACGGTGCGACCAGCAGGCGCGGAGTCGTTGCGCAGGCGCTTGACCTTGCCGGCCGTGCGCTCGGTACGCACATAGAGAGCGCCCGTCCGCCTCGGCTGCCCATACAGGCGTGGGCACGGGCGTTCCGTCGCGGCGAAAGGTGACCAGCAGCGAGCGCTTGCAGTCGCGTATCTCGGCGAGCGAGCCGCTGCGCGGCACCTCCACGATCTCCCTCGCGCCCGGCGGCGTCAGGCGAGCGGTGATACGTGCGTTGAAGACCGCCGCCGGCAGCCTGCGCCCTGGCCGCGGGTGCGCTGAGGGGCGGGCCGCTGTCACGCGACCCTTCCGCAGCTGCGGACGCGCGCTGCTCCACCGCGGCGAGCGCCAGCCGGCTGGCCTCCAAGGCCGCTGGCCCAGGAGACCTCGGCGAGCAGGCCCGGGGCGGCGACCATGTCGCCCGCGAGGTAGACGCCGTCGCCGCGGTCGACCGGCGGGGCGGTCGCGCCAGGTGCTGCCCGGGCGGGTCGAGCGCGCCCGAGCGCGCGTCCATCACCTGCCGGCGGCGCCAGGTCTCGCGCTCGCGCCAGTCCGCGACCGACTGGTCGATCAGCCGCTCCAGGCGCGCGCCCGCCTGATCGGTGCTCTCGCCGGGGCGGATCGGCATCTGCGTCTGGATCAGCTCGTGACCCTCCGGGGCGATCATGGCGATCGGAGGAGGAGTAGCGCCCGATCCAGCCCGACTCGTCGAGGTCGGAGACGATCCACGGGTCGCCGCGGCGGCGGGAGAGGCCGACGTCGAGGCACACCGTGCGCCCGCTCGGCCACTGCAGCGGCTCGCCCCCGAGCAGCTCGCTCGCCTGGTGGAGCTCGGTGGCGAGGATCACCGGCGCCTCGGGCAGGCTCTCCACGCGGCTGCCCGTCTGCACCTCGACGCCGAGCTCGCGCAGGCGGCGCTCCAGCGGCGCGACCATCCCGCTCCAGCCGCCGCTGGCGTAGCGCACCACGGTGGAGGGCGGCGGCGTGGAGAGGAACAGGCGCACGGTGCGCTCCCACACGAACGCCGCGGAGAGCTCGCCGGGGTCGTGGTGGAAGGTGTAGACGCCGGCCATCGAAGAGAGCATCGCGGCGATGCGCTCGTCGGTGTGCGCGGCGACCCAGCTGCGGAAGTCGGTATCGACCGGCGCCTGGCGGCCGCGCAGGCGCAGCACCGCGGGGATCGTGCCCAGCGGTGGGGTGCGCTGCACCGACGCCCCCCAGCGAAAGCGCGCGCCGCCGAGCGGCGGGCGGACGTGGTTGGGCAGCAGGCCGCGCTCGTTCAGCCACCCCCACATCGCGCCGTCGCTGTAGAGGGCGTGCGGGCCGAGGTTGGCTTTGTAGGGGCCGTCGGCGCTGCGCGCCCGCCCGCCCAGTTGCTCGTGCGCCTCCAGCAGCCGCACCTTGGCGCCCCCCTCTGCGCACGCGATCGCTGCCGTCAGCCCGGCAAGCCCGCCTCCCACAACGGTTATCTGACTCATGGTGTCCTCCGGGGTCGAGAGTTTGCTCGAGTACACGCTAACCAGCAACTGGCCTACGGTAAAGTTCCAGTTGTGCCCCGCCGTACAAGACCAGTTGCTGGTAGGGGAGTAAAAAATAGATCTCTCCCCCCACGAGCCCTCAGCGACCGGGAATTGCACGATTGGCTCGGGGGCGGGCCCGGGCGTATCTGGGACGGCCAGGGCCGACGCGCACAACCCAGGGGCCACGACGGCCCTGAGCTGCTGGTGGAGCTCGACCGCGGCGGCGAGCTGTCGCTGGGCGAGCAGCTGGCCGGCGGCATCCGCGAGGCGATTCGCGCGGGACGCCTGCCACCCGACGCGGCGCTGCCCTCCACCCGCGGCCTGGCGGCCGAGCTGGGCGTCTCGCGCGGCCTGGTGAGCGAGGCGTACAGCCAGCTGGCCGCCGAGGGCTATCTCGCCACCCGCCAGGGCGCGCCGGTAAAGGTGAGCGCGGCGGTGCGCACCGCCTCCCAGCGCGCCCCCGCGCGCTCGCTGCAGGAGAGCTTCCCCTACCACTTCCACCCCGGCCTGCCCGACCTTGCGGGCTTCCCCCGCGACCGCTGGCTGCGCTCGCTGCGTGCGGCGCTGCGCGAGTCGCCGCTGGACGCGCTCGGCTACGGCGACCCGCGCGGGCTGCCCGAGCTGCGCGAGGCGCTCACCGATTACCTCGGGCGGGTGCGTGGCGCCGCGGCCGACACCGAGCAGATGACGATCTGCACCGGCTTCATGCAGGGCTTCTCGCTCGCCTGCGGGGTATTGCGCGGCCACGGGGTGGAGTCGATCGCACTCGAGGACCCTGGGTGGCACGTGCACCGGCTGATCGCCGAGCAGGCGGGCCTGCGGATCGTGCCGATCTCCGTCGACGCCGAGGGGCTGCGGGTGGACGAGTTGATCGCGAGCGACGCCGCCGCGGTGGTGGTGACGCCCGCGCATCAGTTCCCCACCGGGGCGATCCTCAGTCCCTCACGCCGCGCCGCGCTGGTCGGGTGGGCCGAGCGCGATGAGGGGCTGATCGTCGAGGACGACTTCGACGCCGAGTACCGCTACGACCGCGTCGCGGTCGGTGCGCTGCAGGGACTGGCACCCGAGCGCGTCCTCTACATCGGCTCCGCCAGCAAGCGCCTGACGCCGGGCATGCGGCTCGGCTGGATGCTGACGCCCTCGTGGCTGGCGTGGCAGATCTCCGCCGCCAAGGCCGTGCAGGACGGCGGCTCGGAGGTGGTGGGGCAGCTGGCGCTGCGCGACTTCATCGTGCGTGGCGAGCTCGACCGCCACGTGCGACGCATGCGCACGCACTACCAGCGCCGGCGCGAAGCGCTGCTGGAGGCCCTCGCCCGCCACCTGCCCGAGGCGCGCGCGAGCGGCGCGGCGGCCGGGCTGTTCGAGTTGGTGGAGCTGCCCGACGGCGTCGACGAGCCCGGGCTGCTCAAGGCCGCCGCCGCGCGTGGCGTGGGCATGGAGGGCCTCTCCTGGCATCGCTTCACCCCCGGCGGGCCCCCGGGGGTGCTGCTCGGCTTCGGCAACCTCTCCGAGCCCGCGATCGAGCAGGGCATGCGGCTGCTTGCGGACGCGTACGCCGCGGTGCGTTGATCTACGGCGGCGACGTGCTGGGGTGTTTTGTGATCACGGGCACGCCGGGGCGCAGCGCTCCGTCTGCATAGGTCCAGGTCGTCGTTGCGCGCCCGGTCGAGCAGCAGGTGGGGTCGTCGGGCCCATAGAAGGATTCGTGCGCGGTGATCTTCCCGGGCGCAAACACGATCGTGAGAATCGTCGGCAGCACCTCGTGGGGCTGCACCTGGGGCGTCACGATGCCAACCACGGACAACCGGCCACCGCGACCGCCGAAGATGACCCACGAGTAGAGCAGTGCGCCGTCGGCGGTGCCGCCGCCGTTGTTGCAGTCGACGTTGAGTCCCGCCTCATCTTCCCCGCTGCCGGCGAGATCGCCAAAGACGACCGCTTCCCAGCCGCTGTCGACCGTCACGCCTCGCTTGCCATAGAAGGAATCTCGCGACCACCGGCGCGGGATCGGCGTAACGAAAGCCTTGCCGTGATGAAGGCGAATCGGCTTTGAGGCGTCGCAGGCCGCACCGGGGAGCGTGACGTTGGCCCAATCGACCTTGTGGATATCGAACGGCGACGCCGCCACCGCCGGCTGGCTGCGCTCGGCGCCAAACCCGGTGGCGACGCTGCTCAGCAGGATTGCTCCAACGACCACTGCGCATAACCATCGAAGTCGTGACATCCAAGTGATGCTGACAGACCCGAGCGACCTCACCGGCGCACCACCAGCGCGACTCCGATCACGAGCAGCACCAATCCGATGACACGGTGCAGCGCAATCGGCTGACGGGCGATCCCGAGCAGGCCAAAGCGATCGATCGCGACAGAGACCGCGAGCTGGCCGGTGATCACCGCCGCGGTGAGGCCGCTGGCGCCGAGCGTGCGTACGGTGAGGATCGCGACAGTCACGTAGGTCGCTCCCAGCAGCCCGCCGATCAGGGCCCACCAGGGCACGTGCGCGACGTTGCCGAGGGTGCCAAGACCCTGACGCGAGAAGGCCGCGATGCTCACCAGCGCGACCGTGCCGACGATGAACGAGAAGCTCGCCGCCTGGATGCTGCCCACAGAGCGTCCCAGGCGAGCGTTGATCGGGGCCTGCATCCCCACCAGCACGCCGGCGCCGGCGGTCAGCAGCACCGCCAGCGTGCGGCTCACGGCCACGCCTCCGATCCACCGCTGCGCGCGTCGCCGCGGCAGTACTGGCCACACAGCCCGCGTCCCAATGCAGTGCGGGCGGTACCGGCGAGGCGAGAACCGCTCACTTCGCCTCCAGCCAGTTGCTCCCGACGCCGATCTCGACCGCCATCGGCGGCTGCAGATCCCACACGCCGACCATCTCGCGCTCGATCAGCTCGCGCGCCGCCGGCAGGTCGCTCGGGGGCTAGCTTCGAACAGCAGCTCGTCGTGGATCGTGAGGATCAGGTGGGCGTCCAGGCCGGAGACCTCGAGCGCGCGGTGGCAGCGCACCATCGCCAGCTTGATGATGTCGGCGGCGGTGCCCTGCACGACGGTGTTGACCGCCAGCCGTTCGCCGAGCGAGCGCACCTGGTAGTTGCGCGCGCGCAGCTCCGGGATCTGGCGGCGGCGGCCCCACAGCGTGGTGACGTGCCCCTCCTCCTTGGCGCGCTCGATCGTCTCCTGCATGAACTCGGCCACGCGCGGGAAGCGCGCGAGGTAGGCCTCGATGAACTCTTTCGCCTCCTCGCGCGGGATGTTGAGGCGGTCGGCAAGACCGTAGTCGGAGAGCCCGTAGACGATCCCGTAGTTGATCATCTTCGACTTCGCGCGCATCCCGGGGTCGATCCGATCCGGAGCGACCTGGAAGACCTGCGAGGCGGTGGCGGTGTGCACGTCTTCCCCGCGCTCGAAGATCTCCTTCAGCACCGGCTCCTGCGCGGCGTTGGCGAGCACGCGTAGCTCGATCTGCGAGTAGTCGGCGGAGATCAGCACGCGCCCCTCCTCGGCCTCGAAGCAGCCGCGAATCTCCCGCCCCAGCTCGGTGCGGATCGGGACGTTCTGCATGTTGGGGTTGGTGCTCGACAGGCGCCCCGTCTGGGCGACGGCCTGCAGGAAGGTGGTGTGGATGCGCGAGCGCTCGTCCGTCTGCGCGGGGAGCACGTCGAAGTAGGTCTTGATCAGCGTCGAGAGCTCGCGCCAGCGCTCGATCTTGGGCACGATCACATGCTCGGAGCGAATCGCCTGCAGCACGCGCGCGTCGGTCGAGTAGCCGATCTTGCCGCGCCGCTTGCGCGAGAGGCCGAGCTTCTCGAACAGGATCTCACCCAGCTGCTGGGGAGAGGCGATCAGGAACTCCTCGTCGGCCAGCACGAAGATTTCCTGTTCGAGCTCGGCGATCTCCTCGCGCACGCGCGCCGCCACCTCCTGCAAGCGCGGCACGTTCAGGCGCACGCCGATCAGCTCCACCGCGCGCAGCACCCCCACCAGCGGCAGCTCGATGTCGCGCATCAGCCCCTCCAGGCCGCGCTCGGCGATCTGCTCGCGCTGCCACGCCGCCAGCGCCCCCACCAGCAGTGCCTCGCCGGCCGCGTCGACCGAAGCCGGGAGACACCGGCCTGCGACCGATTCGGGAGACACTCGCTGCGCTCGCATCCCCGCATCGACCAGCATCCCCGTTTCGGCCAACACCTCGGCGGCAAGCCCGCGCTCTTCGCAAAGCTCCGCGAACGGGTAGCCGCGCCGCGCAGGCTCCAGCAGGTAGGCGCCGAGCAGCGTGTCGTGGACCAGGCCAGGCGGCACCAGCCCGAGCGCCTTGGCGTCGTGCACGACCACCGGGCGCTCCCCACAGGCAATGGCAACCGCTTCCGGGCCCTCGCACTCGCCGCAGAGCACATTTTCACCCGATGCGACGGCGAAGTGCCAACCACCGTCCTGCGCGAACAGCGCTCCCTCGGGCACCTCAGCCTGGCGCACAGCGATGCACAGCTCCCCATCGCCGATCCGCGCAATGTCCGCGACCGTGCCGGCGCGCGCGCGCCCGGTGAGCCGCACCTCGGCGGAGCCCACCGGCACCGCCTGTTCCGCCTCGCCGAGCGCCTCCTCCAGGCGGCGCAAGGGGTCGCGCAGCTCGTACTCGCGGAACACCTCGCGCAGGCGCGAGCGGTCGGGCTCGCGCGCGGCCTCGGCGGTGGGGTCGAAGTCGAGCGGGACGCTGCGATCGACGGTGGCCAGGCGCTTTGAGACACGCGCGTCATCAGCATGCGCCGTCAAGTTCTGTTTGCGCTTGGCGCCGCTGATGTCGGGGATGTGGGCGATCACCTCCTCCAGCGCGCCGTAGCGCTGGATCAAGTCGGAGGCGGTCTTGTCGCCAATCCCGGGCACCCCCGGGATGTTGTCGGAGGTGTCGCCCTTCAACCCGTAGAAGTCGGGGATCAGCTCCGGGGGAATGCCGTAGCGGTCGATCACCGCCTGGCGGTCGTACAGCTTGGTGTCGGTGATCCCACGCGCCGTGGCCATCACCTCGACGAGGCCCCGCTCGTCGATCAGCTGGAAGACGTCGCGGTCGCCGGTGACGATCGTCACCGGGACGGGCGGCTCGGCGCTCGCGGCGCGCTGGGCGAGCGTGGCAATCACGTCGTCGGCCTCATACCCCTCCACCTTCACATTGCTGTAGCCAAACGCCTCGACCAGCGGTTCCATCGCCGGCCACTGCTGCTTGAGCAGGTCCGGGCGTGAGCGCCGCTGCGCCTTGTACTCGGGGAACAGCTCGGTGCGCCCAGAGGTGCCGGCGTCCCACGCCACGACGGTCGGGCAGACGCCGTACTCGGTGATGATCTTCACGAGCATCGAGGCGAACCCGAAGATCGCATTGGTCGGCACTCCGGTCGAGGTGGCGATCGACTCGGGCAGCGCGAAGAAGGCTCGGTAGACGAGTGAGGGACCATCGATCAGGAAGAGGCGGCGCTCTGCCTCCTCGCCGTTGGCCGCTGCACTCATCCCCGAGCACTTTACGCCAGGCCGCCCCTCCACCACCGAGCCCTCACGGGCCGGACACATACCGATACACGAGCCCCCCTCCTCCCCCACGCCCTTCACGGCGGGATGCCACCCGCCCACGAGCAATAACATGGCGGCAACCCTCGACCCAGGAGCCACTTTCCGTGAGCATCACCCCCAGCGCGCAGTACCGACTGACGATCCGCGTCCGGCTGGACGACACCGCTCCCGGCGTCGTGGGGCTCCTGACCGGCGCAGTCGGCGAGGCTGGCGGCGTGGTGGTGGGGGTCGATCTGGTGGAGGCCGACGCGAGCGCCAGCGTCAGAGACATCGTGGTGGACGCCGCCAACCGCGAACACTGGGGCAAGATCCTCGAGGCGATCGAGGCGCTCGGCGGCGTCGAGGTGGTGGACACGACCGACCGCACCTTCCTGCTGCACGTGGGCGGCAAGATCGAACAGCGCAACAAGCACTCGCTGAAGACGCGCGACGATCTCTCGATGGTGTACACGCCGGGCGTGGCGCGCGTGTGCATCGCGATCCGCGACGACCCCGACAAGGCGTCGCAGTACACGATCAAGCGCAACACCGTGGCGGTCGTCTCCGACGGCACGGCGGTGCTCGGCCTGGGCGACATCGGCCCGGCGGCGGCGATGCCGGTGATGGAGGGCAAGGCGTGCCTGTTCAAGGAGTTCGCGGGCGTCGACGCCTTCCCGATCTGCCTCGACACCAAGGATCCCGACGAGATCGTGCGCACCGTGAAGCTGATGGCGCCGGGCTTCGGGGGGATCAACCTCGAGGACATCTCCGCGCCGCGCTGCTTCGAGATCGAGGAGCGCCTGCAGCAGGAGCTGGACATCCCCGTCTTCCACGACGACCAGCACGGCACCGCGGTGGTGGTGATGGCGGCGCTGCTGAACGCCGTGAAGCTCACCGGGCGGCGCTTGGAGGACCTGAAAGTGCTGGTGATCGGCCTCGGCGCGGCGGGGATCGCGGTCACCAAGATCATGCGCGAGGCGGGCGTCAGCAACATCATCGGCGCCGACTCCAAAGGGGCGCTGCACGTGCGCCGCGAGGACTACCTCGACGGCACGATGAACCCTGTCAAGCGCTGGTTTGCGGAGGTCACCAACCCCGAGTGCCGCGCCGGCACGCCAGCCGACGTGATCGACGGCGCCGACCTGTTGATCGGGGTCTCCGGCGCGCGCGCGCTGCCAGCGGAGGCGCTCGCGCGGATGAACAACGACGCGATGGTGTTCGCGATGGCCAACCCCAACCCCGAGGTGATCCCCGAGGAGGCGGCCCCGTACGTGCGGATCATGGCGACCGGCCGCTCGGACTACCCCAACCAGATCAACAACGTGCTGTGCTTCCCGGGCATCTTCCGCGGCGCGCTGGACGTGCGCGCGCCGGCGATCACCGAGGCGATGAAGATGGCCGCCGCGCGCGCGATCGCGGCGATCGTCCCCGAGGAGGAGCTGCGCGAGGACTACATCATCCCCTCCGTCTTCAACCGCGACGTCGCGCCCGCGGTGGCGGCGGCCGTCGCCGAGCAGGCCCGCGCCAGCGGCATGGCGCTCGCCGGCCAGGAGGTCGGCTTCGCGCACAGCGACACCGCCACGGGGGCCCCCGCTCCGGCGTGAGGCGATGCGGGTCACGCTCACCGGCGCGACGGGTCTGATTGGCACCACGCTGGTGGCCCAGCTGGTGGGCGACGGCGCGGAGGTCACCGTGCTCTCGCGAGACCCCGCCCGCGCAGAGGCAGAGCTGGGCGTGCCAGCCGTGGGTTGGAACCCGCTGAGCGAACCGGCCCCAAAGCAGGCGCTCGCAGGTCGCGACGCGGTGGTGCACCTCGCCGGCGAGAACGTGGCACAGCGCTGGAGCGCGAGCGCCAAGCGGGCGATCCGCGAGAGCCGCACGAGCGGCACGCGCCACCTGGTGGAGGGGCTGAGCGCATGCGCAACCTCTGCGGAAGGAGGAGGAGGAGGAGGAGGAGGGGGCTCGGGTCGAGGGGGACAACCAGGCAGTGAGGGGGACGGAGGTCGGCCGACGGTGCTGGTGAGCGCCTCGGCGATCGGCTACTACGGCTCACACGGCGAAGAGCCGCTCGACGAGGAGGCGCCGCCCGGGAGCGACTTCCTGGCGCAGGTGTGCGTCGCCTGGGAGACGCAGGCTCGCGCCGCGCAAAAGCTGGGGATGCGCGCGGTGCAGGTGCGCACCGGCGTCGTGCTCGACCCCCGCGGCGGGGCACTGGCGAAGATGCTGCCCCCCTTCCGGATGGGCGTCGGCGGCCCGGTGGCAGGGGGTCGCCAGTATGTGTCGTGGATCCACGTCGACGATCTGGTGGGGGTGATACGGACAGCGTTGAGCGACGAACGCTGGTCGGGCCCGGTCAACGGGACGGCACCCGAGCCGGTCACCAACAGGGAGCTCTCGCACGCGCTGGGGCGCGCGCTGCACCGCCCCGCGCTGCTGCCGGTGCCGGGGGCAGCGCTGGCGCTGCTGTATGGGGAGATGGCACAGATCGTCACCACCGGCGCGCGCGTGCTGCCGGCGAAGCCGCTGATGCTGGGCTACGAGTTCCACCACCCCCATCTCGACGAGGCGCTGGGGGCGGCGCTGAGCCACGGCTGAATCGCTCGCCGAGCTCCTGCCCGAGCCCTTGCTGGGGGCGGTGGACCCTCGCAGGCGGTGGTGGCCGACGCGGCTTCAGCTTTCAGGCGACAGCTGGAGCGCCCGGTAGAACACCAGCCGCCCCCCGTGCACGCGATCGACCGCATAGCGCGAGAAGGTGGTGTCGCCGTTGGGCAGCACCGAGTAGCGCCCCAGCACCGAGTCGCGGTCTTTGATCCCAAAGAACTTGTGGATCACCGTCTCGCGGTCGTTGCCGTGGCGCCCGGCGCGGTGGATCGCGAGCAGCACGGCGCTCATCGCCTCATACCCATACAGGGCATAGGGCCCGGGTGTTCGGTGGAAGCGCCGGCGGTATTCGGCGAGCACCCGCTGCGCCGGCTGCGGGTAGAGCGAGAGCGCCAGCAACGGCGTGGTGAGGTAGGTGTGCGCCGCCGCGGATCCGATCTGGGCGGCGAACGAGGGTTCGGCGAGGCTGCTCGGCCCGAGCAGACGCAGGTGGGGGGCGGCGGCGTGAAGCTGCTGCCACAGTGCGACCGCGCCGGCGTCCGGGTTGCCGCTGAAGAACACCGCGCGGGCACCGCTTTCGAGCACCTTGTGAACCTCCCCGGAGAATTCCGTGCCCGCGGTGGTTTCGATCTGGTCTTCGCCGCGCACCGCGATGCCGTCCCGTTTGGCGTCTTCGGCGAAGATCGACGCAAGCGGCGCGTTGAAGGGGTCGAGGTCGTCGATCACGTACACGCTGGGCAGGTGCAGCACGCGCATCAGCCGCACCTGGGCGGCGGCCTGCACTTCATCGCCGGGCATCAGCCGCGCGAAGGTGCGCTGGCCGTTGGGGTAGAAGCGTTCCGGTTCGTCCTGCCCGGCGTCCAGCGAGGAGGTGAGCCCGATGTAGGGGCTCGCGGGGCTCACCTGAAGGATGCCGGCGCCGTTGACGAACGACAGTGAGACCGCCGTGGCGGCGGAGTCGAGCTCGCCGATGTAGGCGATCGTCGAGGTGTCCTGCGTGGCGACGCGGGCGTTGGAGGCGATGATCCCGGGGTCGGCTTCCCCGGTCTTGGGGTTGGCGTCGTCGAGCGAGGCGTAGTCGATCTTGAAGCGCCCCACGCGCCCCCCGACCTGGGTGAGGGCGAGCTTCTCGCCGTTTTCGATCTGCAGCGAGTCGGCTGCGAGCGGGCCCTGGAGGGGGAGGCTGGAGTAGACGGTGAGCTGGCCGGGAAGCGTGACGGCGGTCGAGACCCCCACTCCCCCGCAGCCGGAGAGCATGCCGAGCAGAGCGGGCAGCGCCAGCAGCGCGAGCCCACCCCGCACGAGACGGGACGCGGGTCCCGCGGGCCGGCCGAGCCGCACGGGCAGCGCCAGCAGCGCGAGCCCACCCCGCACGAGACGGGCCGCGGGTCCCGCGGGACCGGCCGAGCCGCACGGGCAGCGCCAGCCCCGCTCGTGCAAGACCAAGCCGGCAGAGCCGCACGGGGCCGCTCAGGTGCCGCTGCGACGGCGGCCGGGCAGGTAGCCGGAGACGATCCGCACGCAGGCGCCCACCAGCATGATGAGGGCGGCGAGCATGAATGCGTCGAACCCCTTGGCGCCCAGCGCCCAGAGCACGATCCAGACGACCAGACCGGCGGTGATGGCTACGATCAATCCCATCGGCAGAGCATCCTACCTGGCGGGCGGGCGACGTGTGTCGCTGATGGAGCGAGGGCGGGCGTAGATGTCTTTTTACGCGCCCCTACCACTTCACAAAATGAAGGGTAGGGGCAAAAGTACATACAAGACACCCGACCCGGTACGACTACACCGCACGCGGGCACGAGAGCCCGCGACTACATGACGCGGGCACGAAGGCTAACCGGCGACTCATCCGCACGCGGGCACGAGAGCTAACCCCGCAACCCCGCGGCGAGCTCGGCGACGAGGGCGCCCACCGCGCCGGCCGGGTCATCGGACTCCCCGGCGGCGCGCACCAACCGCGAGCCGACGATCACCCCATCGGCGCCGGCACCGGCGGCGGCGCGGGCCTGCGCTGGGGTGGAGATCCCGAAGCCCAGCGCCACCGGCACCGCGGTGGCGGCCCTGGCGCGCGCCACAACCTCGGCGAAGCTCTCGGCGAGCGCCGCTCGCTCCCCGGTCGTCCCCACCACCGAGACGGTGTACAGAAACCCTCGCGCGCGAGCGCCGATTTCCGCAAGGCGCTCCGGCGGCGTGGTGGGCGCCACCAGCGGCACGAGCGCCAACCCATGCGCATCGCAGGCGGCGAGCGCCTCGGCGGCCTCCTCGAAGGGCAGGTCGGGCACGATCAGCCCACTCGCGCCGGTGAGCGCCAGCCGCTCCACGAACGCGTCGGCACCCGGTGCGAGCACCATGTTGGCGTAGCACATCAATACGACCGGCACGCTCGGAGAGAGAGTGCGCGCCACCTCCAGCACTCCGGTGAGACCGGCGCCGGCGGCGAGCGCACGCGTGGCGGCCTCGTGGATCACCGGCCCGTCGGCAAGCGGGTCGGAGTAGGGCACGCCCAGCTCGATGATGTCGGCGCCGCCCTGCACGCACGCCTCGCCGATGCGGATCGAGTCGGCGAGCGTGGGAAAACCGCCCATCAGGTAGGGCATCAGCGCGGCGCGTCGCTCACTCACCGCGCCGGCGAACGCTGCCGCGATCCGGCCGATGCCCTGCCCCCGGGCATCCTGCTGGGCGACCCGCCCGCCGGAGCGCTTCAGCGCGGAGGCACCATCCCCATCCCCAACACTCATGACAGAGCCAGCACCTCGGCGAGATCCTTGTCCCCACGCCCGGAGAGGCACACGAGGTCGAGCTCGCCATCGGGCTGGGCGAGTAGCCAGGCGAGCGCATGGGCGGTCTCGAGCGCCGGGATGATGCCCTCCAGGCGGGCCAGCTCTCCGAAGGCGGCGAGCGCCGCGCGATCGGGGACGGCGACGTAGCGCGCGCGTCCGGTGTCGCGCAGGTGGGCGTGCTGGGGGCCGGTGCCGGGGTAGTCGAGGCCCGCGGAGACCGAGTGCGCTTCGATGATCTGGCCCTCCTCGTTCTGCATCACCGCCGAGAGCGCGCCGTGCAGCACCCCCGCGCGACCGCCCACCGTGAGCGGGGCGCCGTGACGCGGCGTCTCGATCCCCTCCCCCCCGGCCTCCACCCCGACCAGCTCGACGGCGGCGTCGTCGAGGAACGCGGTGAAGATCCCCAGCGCGTTGGACCCCCCGCCGACGCAGGCGATCACCCGCGCGGGCAGGCGCCCCTCGCGCTCCAGCAGCTGCGCGCGGGCCTCGTCGCCGATCACCCGCTGCAGGTCGCGCACCATCGCCGGGTAGGGCGCCGGCCCGACGACCGAGCCGATCACGTAGTGGGTGTCCGCCACGTTGGTCACCCAGTCGCGGATCGCCGCGGAGGTCGCCTCCTTGAGCGTGCGCGCGCCCGCGTCCACCTGGTGCACAGTCGCGCCCAGCAGCTCCATGCGCTGCACGTTGGGGCGCTGGCGGCGGGTGTCCTCGGCGCCCATGTAGATCTCGCATCGCATGTCCAGCAACGCGCACACGGTGGCGGTCGCCACGCCGTGCTGCCCCGCACCGGTCTCGGCGATGATCCGCCGCTTGCCCATCCGCCTCGCCAAGAGCGCCTGCCCTAGCGCGTTGTTGAGCTTGTGCGAGCCGGTGTGGTTGAGGTCCTCACGCTTGAGGTACACCAGCCGCCCGCAGCGCTCCGAAAGCCGCTGCGCGAGATAGAGCGGCGTAGGCCGGCCACCGAAGTCACGCAGCAGCCCGTCCAGCTCGGCGCGATAGTCGGCGTCGTCGCGGGCCTGCACCCACGCCTGCTCGAGCTCCGCCAGCGCGGGCATCAGCGTCTCGGGGACGTACTGCCCCCCATAACGTCCGAAGCGGTGCTCGATCGTGCTCACGCGGCGAGGTTATCTACACCGATGTGCCCACGGGCGCTGTCCCCACCGGCGCGGCGTCGCCCGGCGCGGCATCCACCGGCGGCGCGGCATCCACCGGTGCGGCATCCACTGGTGCGGCATCCACCGGTGCGGAGTCGCGCACCGCAGCGAAGAACGCGCGCAGCCGCTCGGGGTCCTTGCGCCCCGGGGCCGCCTCCGTGCCGCTGGCGGTGTCCAGCGCGAAGGGTCGCGCGCGATGGCCATGCGAGGAGGCCGCAATGATCGCCTGCGCCGCGTTCTCCGGGTCCGAGGCCGCCACTGAGGATCAGTGGCACCTTGGAGCGCCGCGCGGCGAGCAGACCCCAGTCGAACGCCTCCCCGGTGCCCCCGCGCAGCTCCCGCTTGCCGGGCGCTGCGGAGCGCGCGTCGAGCAGGTGGAAGTCGGTGTGGAAGCGCTCCACGTCACGCACCTCCCCAATGCTCTCCACCTGCACCGCCTTGATTACCTTTGCCCCCGTGCGGTGTCCCACTTCAGCGCAGTACGCAGGCCCCTCGTCGCCGTGCAGCTGCAACATCGTCAACCCCAGCTCGTCGCAGGCCTGCACCACCTCGTCGAGCGGCGCGTTGACGAACACCCCGCACAGCTCCACCTTGCGTCGCAGAGCCGCGACTATCCGCAGCGCCTCGCCCATTGAGCACGCACGCGGCGAGGGCTCGTAGAAGACCATCCCCACCGCCCACGCCCCCAGCTCGACTGCGAGCTGAGCGTCGTGCAGGCTCGTGATGCCGCAGACCTTGATCTGAGGGAGCGTGTCGGACATGCCCCAACGGTAGCGACTGGCTCCGGCCGGCCGCTGGGAGGCCTTCACACCGAAGCGCCCGCATCTGCGGGCGCTTCGGTGAGTCAGAGTCTGTCCACTGCATCGCCGGCGTGGTGCCCGCTATTCCGGCGTGTTGGGGTTGGGAATCGAGTTGGGCCGCTGGCCGAGCGTGACGGTGACGTTCTTCTTGGTGTAGCCGCCGTTGCCCGACTCGCGCAGCAGTTCGATCGTGACGGTGTCGCCCGGCTTCTTGGTGCCAACGTATGAGGCGAGACTTTCGGAGCTCGTCACCTTTTTGCCGTCGAACCCGACGATGATGTCGCCGCCGACGGAGACTTCATTGCCGCCGATCTTGGCTTCGATGTTGCCGGCGCGGATGCCGGCCTTGGCCGCGGGGCTGCCGGCTTCGACTTTCTCGATCAGCGCACCGCTCTTGACGGGCAGGTTGAGGCTGGCGAGCGAACCGTCGATCGGGATCATCTCGACGCCGAGGTAGGCGGTCTGAACCGAGCCGTTCTTCTCGAGTTCGGGAAGCTCCGCCTTGGCGGTGTTGATCGGCACCGCGAAGCCGATCCCGATGTTGCCGTCGCTGCCGCCACCGCCGGTCTCGATCTGCGAGGTGATGCCGATCACCTGCCCTTTGGCGTTGAGCAGCGGTCCACCCGAGTTGCCCGGGTTGATCGGCGCATCGGTCTGTAGGACGTTGTCGATCGCGAAGCCGTTGGGAGCCGTGATTTCGCGCTGCAGAGCGGAGATCACGCCGGTCGTCAGGGTGCGGCTGAGGCCGAAGGGGTTGCCGATCGCCACCACCGGTTCGCCGACCTCGACCGCGCTGGAGTCGCCGAGCGTCAGCGGGTGCAGGGTGAGCCCTTCGGTCGGGATCTTCAGCACGGCGAGATCCTGGGAGGGGTTCTTGCCGACCACGTGCGCTTCGACGGTCTTCGAGTGTTCGAAGCTGACGGTCACCTTGCTCGCGTTCTCCACCACATGCCAGTTGGTCAACAGCGTGCCGTTTGCATCGATCACGAAGCCGGAGCCGGTCGCAGTACCCTGCTGCGCCGTTTCGCCGAAGCCGAAGGGCGATTCGCTCTGGCGCACGATCGTCGAGGTCACCTTGACCACGCTGGGCGCCGTGCGTTCGTAGATTTCGTGGGCGCTCAGCCCACCCCCGCCGCCGCTCCTGGTGGGGATCGCCGTGGATGAAGAGGCGGAGGTGGAGGTGGCCGGGGCAGCCGCCTGCACCTCGGTGACGGTTTTGCTGGAGGAGCTGAGGCTGCCGCTGGCGGCGAGCACCGCCACGACGACGCCGCCCCCGATGAGGGCGGAGATGAAGGGGATCGCAAAGAGACGTTTCATCGCGGCGGGATGGCCGCGGGGGCCCGATCGACGGGGGGCGTGGGAAGCAAGCTCATATGGGTCATGGGAACAGGATGATCGGTTGCGATGAAGGCGGTCTAAAGGTGGGCCGCGATGTCTCTAAAACTTTCCCGACCGTTCCGGCGGCCGGTCGGCGCTGGTGGCGCAGGCGCCCGACGGCGCTCCCGACGGGGACTCTCTCGACGGCCGCTCCCCTCCGTCGGACAGCAGCTCCCGCAGCGCGGCCTGCGGGTTGGGTGAGCGCATCAGCATCTCCCCCACCAACACCGCCTGCACGCCCCGCTCCTCCAGGCGCTGCAGCTGCTCGGCGGTGGCGATCCCCGACTCCGAAACGACGGCGACGCCGTCGGGAATGTGCTCCAGCAGGACGAAGGTGCGCTCGACGTCGACGCTGAAGTCGCGCAGGTCGCGGTTGTTGATGCCAATCAGCTGCGCCCCCACCTCGAGCGCACACGCCAGCTCGTCGCGGTCGTGCACCTCGACGAGCACGTCGAGACCCAGCTCTCCCGCCTGCTCGTGCAGAGCGCGCAGCGTCGGCTCCTCGAGCGCCGCCACGATCAGCAGCACCGCGTCGGCGCCGGCGACGCGGGCCTCGTGCAGTTGGTAAGGGTCGACGATGAAGTCCTTGCGCAGCACCGGCAACGCGCAGGCAGCGCGCGCCTCGCGAAGGTCCTCCAGCGAGCCATCGAAGTGTGGACCCTCGGTGAGGATCGAGACGGCGGCGGCGCCACCGCGCTCGTACGCGCGCACCAGCTCCGCGACCTCGGGGCGCTCCCGCAGCGCTCCGGCGGAGGGAGAGCGGCGCTTGAACTCGGCGATCACGGAAACGCCCGGCCCGGTCAGGGCCGCGCGGAGGGACCGGCGCTCAGTCGCAATATCACCACCGCCTTCGAGCCGGCTGATCGGCAGCGCGCGCTTGCGCCTCTGCACCTCCTCGCGCGTGGCGTGCAGGATGCGCTCCAGTACGGTGGTGCTCATGTGGCCGCCTCGGCGGGCGCATACCTAAGAGTGGCCTCCACGTAGCTCTGCAGCGCGTGGGCGGCGCTCCCGTCGGCCAGCGCCGCTCGGGCCGCCTCAACGCCCTCGGCGATCGAAGCGACCGCGCCTGCCGCGTAGATCGCGGCGCCGGCATTGATCAGTGCGAGGTCGGCACGGGCCCCGGCTTCGCCTTCGACGATCGCGCGTGTGACCGCCGCATTCCCTTCCGGCGTGCCGCCCTCCAGCTCGGAGGGGTCCACACCGTTCGGCTCGATTCCAAACTCTTCCGGGGCGATCGTGTAACGGCGGATGTCCGAGCCGTCGAGCTCGACGACCGTGGTGGGGGCGGAGCTCGACACCTCGTCCAACCCGTCCTCGCCGCGCACTACCAGCGCGCGGCGGGAGCCCAGCCGCGCGAGCGCACCGGCGATCGTCTCCAGGAAGCCGGGGTCGGAGACCCCGATCAGCTGCCTCGAGGCTCCCGCAGGGTTGGTGAGGGGCCCGAGCATGTTGAAGATCGTGCGCACCCCCAGCTCGTGGCGCACCGGCACGACGAAGCGGGTCGCCCGGTGGTGGGCGGGGGCGAACATGAAGCCGAAGCCCGCCTCCTCGATGCAGCGCGCCACCCCCTCGGGCGCGAGGTCGATGCGCGCGCCGAGCGCCTCCAGTACGTCGGCCGACCCGGAGGGGCCGGTGGCGGAGCGGTTGCCGTGCTTGGCCACGGCGCACCCCGCCCCCGCGGCGATCAGCGCGGCCGTGGTGGAGACGTTGAACGTGCGTCGCCCCCCGCCAGTGCCCGCGGTATCGAGCAGGTTCTCCTGTGTGTTCGGCACGTGCACGGCGAGCTCGCGCATCGTGCGCGCCATGCCCGCAAGCTCCTGCACGGTCTCGCCCTTGGTGCGCAACGCGATCAGAAAGCCCGCGATCTGGGTCTCGGAGACCTCGCCGTGCATGATCTGCGCAAGCACCTCGGCGGCCTGCGCTTCGCTCAGGTCCCTGCGCGATGCGAGCGTGTCGATCGCGCTCGTGAGGATCGGGTTGGGCATCAGTCGTCAATGCCCGCCAAGCGGTTGGTACTCGAAGGCGGGACGAAATCGTAGAGGTTGAGGATGTGCATACATTTTTCGGACCCTAACCCTTCACTTTGTGAAGTGGTGGGGGGTGTTTTGCGAGACTCTCCACCTCCTCGAGCGTCCACCAGGCGAGCCTCGAGCTTCCTTTAGGCGAGGAAGTTGCTCAACAGCTGCTTGCCCCCTTCGGTGAGCACCGACTCGGGATGAAACTGCACACCCTCAGCCGGCAGCTCGCGGTGGCGCAGCGCCATCAATACGCCGTCGCCCTCGGCCGAAGACTCCAGGCAGGCGGGCAACTCGCGATCGACGATCAGCGAGTGGTAGCGCCCGACAGTCAGCGGCGAGGTGAGACCGGCGAAGATCGTGCGGCCATCGTGCTCGATCGTGGTCGCTTTGCCGTGCACGGGCGGATGCAGCACCACCCGGCCCCCGAACGCCTGCGCGAGAGCCTGGTGGCCAAGACACACGCCCAAGATGGGGATGCCCGCCTCGGGCAGCCTCCGCACCGCCTCCAGCGTGATCCCGGCCTCATCGGGGGTGCACGGCCCGGGAGACACCACGCAGCGCTCGTAGCCGCCGGCGAGCAGCTGATCGACAGTCGCCCGGTCGTTGCGCACCGTGTGCACGTCGGCGCCCAGCTCGCCGAGGTATTGCACGAGGTTGTAGGTGAACGAGTCGTAGTTGTCGATGACCAGTACCTTCATCGGTTCCCTTCAGGCCCAGTCCGCCTGTTCGCACGCCAGCGCGATCGCACGCATCGCCGCGGTGGACTTCGCCACCGACTCCTCGTACTCGTACGCCGGCTTGGCGTCGGCGACGGTGCCGCCGCCGGCCTGGATGTGGGCGACGCCGTCCTTGACGACCACGGTGCGGATGTGGATCGCGGTGTCGAGGTCGCCGCCGTAGCTGAGATAGCCGATCGCGCCGCCATACCCGCCCCGCTTGACCGGCTCGAGCTCGTCGATGATCTGCATCGCGCGCACCTTCGGCGCCCCCGAGAGGGTGCCAGCGGGAAGCACCGAGCGCAGCGCGTCCATCGCTCCGACGTCTGCACGCAGCGTGCCCGATACCGAGGAGACGATGTGCATCACGTGGCTGTACAGCTCGATCTCCATCAGCTCGTCGACGGTGACGCTGCCGTACTCGCACACCCTGCCGAGGTCGTTGCGCCCCAAATCGACCAGCATCACGTGCTCGGAGCGCTCCTTCTCGTCCGCCAGCAGCTCGGCGGCGATGCGGCGATCCTCTTCGGGTGAGGCTCCTCGCGGACGGGTGCCGGCGATCGGCCGCGTCGAGACCTCGCGGCCCTTGACCGTGAGCAGCGGCTCGGGGCTGGCACCCGCCACCTGGAAGTCGCCGAAGTCCAGGTAGTACATGTACGGCGAGGGGTTGACCGCGCGCAGGCCCCGGTAGATCGAGAAGGCCTCGACCGGCACCGCCGCCGACCAGCGCTGGGAGGGCACGACCTGGAAGGCGTCGCCGGCGTGGATGTAGCGCACGATCCGTTCGACCATGCCCTCGAACTGCGCGCGCGGCATGTTCGACTCAAAACGCGGCGTCTCTCGCGCCCCCGCGGAGTGCTCGGTGTGCGGCACGGGGCCGTCGAGCGCCTGGCGGATCTCGGCGATGGTTTGTGCGGCGTCCGCGTAGCGACGGTCGATCGCCGCGTCGGTGTGCTCCATCCCGGCATCCACCTCGACGTTCACAAGGATCGTGACGGTGTGCTTGAGATGGTCGAAGATCACGAGCACGTCTGAGAGCATCAGCGCCATGTCCGGCAGCCCAATTGGATCGGCCTCGGACCCACCCGCCCCGCCCGGGGGCGCACCGAGCGGCTCGACCGTGCGCACCAGGTCGTAGCCGAAGAAGCCCACGGCGCCGCCGGTGAACGGGGCCTCGTTCGCCTGCGCTCCACCCACCATCGCCACGCCACCGGCACCGCCGGGGTTGGAATCACAGGCCGCGAGCGGCATCTGGCGGAATCCCGCAACGAGCTGGGCCGCGAGCGCGTAGGGGTCGCCGGGGTCGCCCAGCGACCAGCGCAGCACAGAGCGCGGGCGCACGCCGATGAACGACCAGCGCCCCACGCGCTGGCCCTGATCGGCGGACTCCAGCAGGAAGGCCGGTTCGGACGGCGCGAGCGCCCGCAGCTTCAGGAATGCCGAAACCGGCGTCTCGCAATCGGCGATAAAGCTGTGGCGCAGCGGGATCAGCTCGCACGCCGCCCCGTCGCCGGCGGCAGGCGCCACGCGCGCGCGCACCTGTTCCAGCGTCGGCTCGATCGCCAGCTCCTCCGCCGGATGCGGGAGGCCGGCGGTCCCGCTCAGCGACTCAGCGGCGGCGGGCATCGAGCACCCGCTCGGCGTCGGCGAGGGCGCGGTCGCGGCTGTGCAGCAGGACGAGCAGGTGATAGAGCACGTCGGCGGCCTCTTCGTCGACACGCTCGTCGGACTCCTCGCGCGCGGCGCGTGCGACCTCCTCGGCCTCCTCCATCACCTTCTCGCCGATCTGTGGCGGATCGTCCAGCAGCGCGACGGTGTAGGAGCCGGCGGGCCGGTCGCGGGCGCGCGCGGCGAGCGTGCGCTCGAGCGCGGGCAGCGTCTCGTGGGGCGCCGGCGGGTCGAGCGCCCCACGGTGAAAGCAGGTGCGCTCGCCCGTGTGGCAGGCCGGACCGGCGGGCTCCACCAATGCGAGCAGCGTGTCGCCGTCGCAGTCCATGCGCAGAGCGCGCACCGCCTGGGTGTTGCCGCTGGTCGCACCCTTGTGCCACAGCTCATCGCGCGAGCGGCTCCACAGGTGCAGCTCACCCGTGGCTCGCGTGCACCGCAGCGCCTCCTCGTTCATATAGGCCAGCATCAGCACCTCGCCGCTGCCCCAATCCTGCACCACGCATGGCAGCAGACCGCGCTCGTCATAGTGCACCGCAGCCGGGAGACACTCGCCTTCGGCTCGCATCCCCGTTCCGGCCAGCATCCCCGTTCCGGCCAGCGCGTCGGCCGACTCCGCCGTGGGGGTGCCAGCGATCTGGTTGCCGGCTCCGGGACTGCCCGCAATCTGGTTGCCGGCAGCGGGACTGCCGGCAGTTTTTATGTCAGCGGGGACGCTCACCCACGGGATTGTAGGCGTCGCCTGGGTTGGCTCAGTCGCTCCTCGCCGGCCCAGCGTCATATGGTGGGGGCGTGGCATCGGTGCTGGAGCGCAGGCTGATCGTGGTGAGTGGCAAGGGGGGCGTTGGCAAGACGACGGTGTCGGCCGCGCTCGGCCTGCTCGGCGCCCGCCGCGGGCTGCGCACGATCGTGGTCGAGGTCACCGGCGGCGAGACGGGAGGCGAGACCGCCGGGATGGGCAGGCTGTCCGCGATGCTCGGCAATCCCGAGCCGCCCCCCCACGGCGTCGAGACGCAGCTGCGCGAGGGGCTGTGGGGTCTTGCGATCGACCGCGACCGCGTGCTCGCCGAATGGCTGCGGGCGATCGGGGGACGGGTGCCGGCGCGCGTGCTCACCGCCAGCTCGAGCTTTCGGTACCTGATCGCAGCGGCTCCCGGCGCGCGTGAGATGCTCACGATGGTGAAGCTGTGGGAGCTGGCCGAAGGCCGGCGGCCCGGCAACCGAGGAGCGTCGGCCGATCGACGATCGGCCGGAAGCACAACCGCGAGCGAGCGCGGCGCGAGCGCTGCCGTGGACGAGCGCGGTGCGAACGTCGATGCAGACGAGCGCGGTGCAAACGTCGACGTAGACGGAGGTGGCGAGCGAGCCTACGACCTGGTCGTGTTCGACGCGCCCGCCACCGGCCACGCGTTGGCGATGCTGCGCTCGCCACACACCTTCGGGGCGATCGCGCGCATGGGGCCAATCGCGCGCCAGGCCGGCCAGGTGCGTGCGCTGCTGGAGGATCCCGCCCGCTCCGCCTACCTGGCGGTGACGCACGCCACGGAGATGGGCGTCACCGAGACCCTGGAGCTGCGCGAAAGCCTACGCCGCGAGCTGGGCAGGGAGCTCGATGCGGTGATCGTCAACGGCACCCTGCCGCGACGCTTCGAGAGGCAGGAGCTGCAGCGCATCGCAGCGCTGGACGGCGCTCGCACCGGCGGGCAGGCGACATCGACGAGGAACGGAGTCGGCGAGACCGACGACACCGTGACCCGCTCCGCCGCACGTGCTGCACAGGCGGTACACGAGCGCACGCGTGCGCAACAGCGCCAGATCGCCCGCTTGCGTCGCGACACGCAGGAGCAGGGCGCTCCCCCCGCACTGAGCGTGCCATTCCTCTTCAGATCCGAGCTGAATCTCGCCGCCGTTGAAGCGATCGCCAACCGCCTGGACGCCGGGCTGTCCCGCCGGGCGGACCCAGCCGGATAAGGAGGGTGTGAAGGTACGCGAGGTGCTCCGTCTGATCGAGAGCGACGGCTGGCAGTTCGAACGTCAACGCGGGAGCCACCGCGTCTATCGCCATCCGTGCAAGCCTGGCTCGGTCGTCGTCGCCGGCAAGCCCAGAGAGGATTTGCCACGCGGTACCCTTGGGAGCATCCTGAAGCAGGCTGGGTTGAAAGGATCGCGAGATTGACCAAGTACGCAGTCATCTACGAGCAGGGTCCAACGGGATGGGGCGGCTACTGTCCGGATCTGCCAGGTCTGGGTGTGGCCGGCAAGACCCGCGCCGAGGTCGAGCGCTTGATCCGCGAAGGCATCGAGATTCACATTGCGAGTCTGCGTGAGCACGACGAACCAGTTCCGGAGCCAACGACGGCCACGGACATGGTCGCGGTCGCACCCGCATAGCCAAAGCAAGCCGTGGATTGAACCCGGCGGCAGTGCGGCTCAGGACTGCAGTGCGGCGGAGATGCGCTTGGCGGCAGCGATCACAGTGGGGCCGAGGGCCTTGCGGAGATCCTCGAGCGTGTAGTCGTCCGCCGGCACCGGAATGCCGACCGCGGCGATGACATCGCCGTCGGGGCCCTGCACCGGAGCGGCGATCGTGCGCACGCCGGCGGCCAGCTCTTCGTCGCCCAGCGCGATGCCGTCCTCGCTCACCTGCTGAAGCTCCGCGCGCAGCGCCTTCTTGCTGGAGATGCTCTTTGGCCCACGCTTGGTCAGCTCCAGCTCGCCAATCAGCCGCTCGCGCTCGCGGTCGGGCAGGTTGGCCAGCAACACCTTGCCCATCGCTGTGCACTGCGCAGGCAGACGCGCCCCCGCCCCGAGGTCGAGGTCGACGGCGTGCTGCCCGCGGCGCCAGCCACGGCGCCGGTCGACGTAACGGATCTGCGTGCCGTCGAGCACCGCCAACGAGGCTGTGCGACCGGTCTGCTCGCGCAATGCGCGCAGCGGCTCGCGGGCCTTGCCGCGCAGCGCCATCGAGTCCAGCACCGACATCCCCATGTCGGCCACCCTCGGTGCCAGCCGATAGCGACGGGCATGATCCTGCTCGAGGTAGCCCAGCGCCACCAACGTCGAGGCGTAGCGATGCGTGGTGGAGCGGCTCATGTTGAGCTCGTCGGCGAGCTTTGCAATTCCCAGCACGGGCTTCTGTGCGCTGAAGCAGTTGAGGATCGCGAGGCCCGCCTGCAGCGAGGAGGAGAACCGTCCGCGACGCTCCTCCTCGAGGAGCTCGAGGCCTGCGTTGCCTGTCACCTCACCGTCGGTGGCTGTCGCTCGCCTGCTCATGCGCCCAGCCCTCCGTGAGTGCACGCGCCGACGCCGCAAAACGGACGTCTGCCGAGAGAGCTGCGAGCCGGACGCCGCATCCAGCGCCCGGCTCGCGATCGAACGATTCGAGAGCGGAGCGCGTCACCCTTGGCGTCCACGGCCGGGCGTCTTGTGGGACGCCACCTCACTTCCAGCCGGGGAGCCATGACCCGTAGGCTGACGTTTCCGTCCCGCATTACGCTGGTGATCATCGCTG
Source organism: uncultured Solirubrobacterales bacterium (assembly GCA_963744135.1). Taxonomy (GTDB): domain Bacteria; phylum Actinomycetota; class Thermoleophilia; order Solirubrobacterales; family Solirubrobacteraceae; genus Palsa-744. Next base: position 194,897 of record CAVUSE010000003.1, read on the forward strand.
ACCGCTGGGACCCTCTCAATGCACAGGTGAAAATCTTCAAATCGACCATCCCTCTCGGAACCTGGGCAGCCGTTGTGGCTTGTACACGATTGGACAATATGTATATCAGTGTACAGGTTTGTGTTGGGGTTTGGCTGCACTGTACAACCTTTGCGTAGCCGTGCAAGCCGGCGTGCCCATCCGGACGGCCCGAGGCGGCCGCGTCGAGCTCAGTCCTGCAGAACGATGGCCGCGCGCACCCGCGCCGCCAGGTAGCCGGGCACGGCGACGATCGCGACCGCGACGCTCGTCACCGCAAGCAGGCTTCCGATCGCCACCAGCACGCCGATCGACGCCACCACCGGGAAGCCCGTCACGACCGCGAGCGCGTGGCTCAACAGCAGTTGGCCGCACAGCCCGAACAGGGCGCCCATCGAGCATCCCACGCCGAGCAGCAGCGCACTCTCCACCAGCAGCGATCGCCACAGCACCCCTTTGCCGAAGCCGTCTACCTTCATGTCCGCCAGCAGCGGCCGCCGCTGCCAGACCATCGCTCCCATCGCTGTTGCCATCGCGAGGATCGCGGCAATCAGCACGAGACTGGTGATCTGAGTCAAGCGCGAGAGACCCTGTCGGCTGGTCGCGCGCAGGCGCCGTTCGCGTTCGGAGCGGGTTTCCACCGTGAGGCCCGCCCCGCCGGCGGCGAGCACGCGCTGGATCTCGCGGCGGCCTTCCCGTGGCGCGGCTCCCGGCCGCAACGAGATCGCGTAAGCGCTCACTTCGCCACCGGGCCAGGCGCGTGTGTAGTCGCTCGAGCACATCACGATCGCACCTGGCGGCCAGCCAAAATTGGTGCTCATCCCAGCCACGCGCAGCACGATCGGCCGCGGCGCCGGGAGCGTGAAGGATTGGCCGATGCGCAGGTGCTGTTCGCTCGCAAGCCCCTGCGAGACGACCGCCCAGCCTCCGCCACGCAGCCGCGCCGTCACCGTTGCGATATCGCCACTCAGCAGCTGGCCGGGCGGAATCGGACGGTCGGCCGAGGGCGCAGGCGCCATCACCCACACCCGGCGCACGCCATCGTCCAGAAAGCCGGCGTGGAAGAGTCCGACGCTGTGCACGTCAGGCAGGCGCGCAAGCATGGCCGCCTGCGATGGACGGAACGCGGTGGTGGCCAGCACGTTCTGCGCCCCCGCCGCCGTCACCCAGATGTCAGCGGGCGCCGCGAGGTCATGGGCGGTGCGGTCGAGCCCGCGCTGGAGGTTGCTCTGCGCGCCCTCGACCGCCACGCTGCCGAATACCGCGGCGGCGCCGGTCGCGGCGATCGCGAGCGTGCGCGACCAGTTGGCGGTGGATCTAAGCTCGATCACCGCAAGGTGAGCGGCGGTGCTGCCGAGCGAGTGCTGCAGCCGGTCGGCCACCCGCAGGCAGGCCCCGAGCAGCCACGGCAGGGCCAGCAGCAGCGCGACGACGAGGCTGATGATCCCCAGGATCGCGGCGCTGGGAACAGCCAGCAGCGTGACGGCGGTGATCGTCCAGCACACCAGCTCCCCCAGCACGACTCGCAGGCCCGATTTCGCTCTCACGCGCGCTGGCGCCATCCCGAGCAGCCTCCGGGAGAGGAGCGCGCTGCGCAGCGAGATCAGCACGCCGGCAAACGCCGCCAGCAGCCCACCACACGTGGCGAACACGATGCTCTGCCAGGTGACGATGCGCTGCGCGTCGATCGGGAAGGCGAACGACAGGTAGCCGGGGTTCGAGTTGAACAGCGCCGCAGAGAGCAGATCGCCGAGCGCCAACCCCAGCAGCGACGCGAGCACGCCGAGCACGAGCGCGTCGAACAGCAGCACCTCGACGATCATCCGCCGGGAGTAGCCATCCAGGCGCAGGTCCGCGACTAGGTTGCGGCGCTGAGACGCAGTGAGCATCAGCGCGTTGAGGGCAAACAGGAACCCCACCAGCGCGCCGATCACCGAGAACAGCTCCGCCGACTGATTGCTCGGCGCTGACGCCTGGTTGAAGAGCGTGGTGCTGAAGTTGGCGGGCTCCACGTTCAGCCGCCCCGCGGCGAGGCGCATAAGCTCTGCGTGCACCTCACGTTCATGTCCGCCGCGCGGGCGCACGAGGACACCCGTGATGCGTCCTGGCAACCGCGCGAGCTGCTGGGCGTAGCCGAGCGGGGCGAACACGAAGCGGCTGTGCCCGAGGACACCGAGACCGCCTTCGAACAGAACGGCGCCGACGAAGACGTGCACGGAGCGGCCACCGAGTTGCAGCTCCGCCGATTCCAGCGAGGAGAGACCAACCGAGCCGGCGAGTTCCAGCGGCACCGCCAACGCCCGCTGGTGGTTGAGCTGGGCAGCGCTGAAACGGCGCAGCAGCGGCCCGCCCAGATGCGCGAAGCGCGCGTCGGTGCTGAGCAGTTCCACCGGCTGCTGCCCCGTCGGGCCAATCAGATTGGCGCGCTCCTCGAACACGGGGATCGTCGCCTGCACCCCGGGGAGGCGCTGCACATCCCGGAGCACTCCCTGGTTGAATCCCTCCGGGCCGCGCGCGGCGAGCTGGAAGCGCATCGTCCCGATGACCCCGCTGACGAGCTCGCGCATCGAGGTGTCGGGGCTTGCGCCGACGATCTGCGAGGCGAACAACAGCGCCACCCCGACCGCGATCCCGACGATCGCGAACAGCTCGTGCGCAAGCCTTGCCCGCAGACGAACACGATAGAGGAGGATTATGTTCCGCAGCCGCATCGCTGCGACCGTCAGGGCCCGCCGGCATCGAGCGATGCCAGCACCGGCTCGGGCGTGTAATCGCGAAGGTGGCCATCGTGCAGAGCGTGCACGCGATCGGCGTACGCAGCCGCCTGCGGGTCGTGCGTGACGAGCACTGTCGCCACCTGGCGCTCCCGGCACAGACCGGCCAGCAGGGCGAGCACCTCGCGGCTGCGCCGCGAGTCCAGGCTGCCGGTCGGCTCGTCGGCGATCACCAGCTTCGGCTCCGTCGAGAGCGCCCGCGCGATCATCACCCGTTGGCGCTCGCCCATCGAAAGCTGGTCGGGGCGGTGGCGCAGGCGATCTCCCAACCCGAGCTGCTCCAACAGCGGACTCACTCGGCGGTGGGCCTCGCGCGGAGTGAGGTCGGTCCCCAGTAGCTTCAGCGCGGCGTTGTCGAGCGCGCCCACGCCTGGGATCAGGTTGAGAGTCTGTCGTACGAACCCAAGCTCCCGCAGCCTGTACCTGGCGCCCTCCTGCTCTGACAGCGCCGACACCTCGCGCCCACCCACACACACCATCCCGCTGTCAGGGCGCAGCAACGCGGCGATCAACATCAGCAGCGTCGTCTTGCCCGAGCCGCTCGGCCCGTACAGCGCAACCAGCTCGCCTGCCGCCACCGACATCGACACTCCGTCCACCGCCCGCACGGGCTCGTCTTCGCCGACCCGGTAGTGCTTGACGAGGTCGCGCAACTCGAGCATCAGGCCCACCACCGCATCGTCAACCAGACCGGATCGCGCGCTGGCAACATCACACCAGTTGCTCGCCGGCAACATCACACGAGTTGCTCGCCGGCAACATCACACCAGTTGCTGCCTACCACGCAGATGGACCACGTTGTCCCGCTCTAGCTCCTCGGGCGGCAGCGCCGGCGGCGGCATCGATGCGCTGCCCAGACGGCCCCCGCCGAGCGAGAAGATCTGATCGGCGCGCATTGCCGCTGGCATGTCGGGAACCGCCATCAGCACGGCGATCGCTTCCTCGTCCACGAGCGAGTGCAAAAGCCCCGTCACCCGCTCGCGCTCGATCACGTCGAGGTTGGCGGTCGGATCGTCCACCAGCAGCAGCCGCGGCGCGCGCGCGATCCCGTGGGCGATCCCGATCAGTGCCCGCTCCCCATCGCACAGGCTGCCCCATCGCTGGCGCGCCAGCGCCGCGAGCCCGACTCGCTCGACCGCCGCCTCGGCGCGCGTGTACGCGTGGCGGCGGCCATGCTCAGCCAACAGCGGCAGCGCCACATAGTCGAGCATCCGCAGGTCGCTTTGCGGCCCCACTCGCCGCACCCAGCCGATCCACTCCAACATCAACCGCGCGTGCTGGCGCTCAGAGAGGCTGGCAAGATCGACGCCGTTGAAGAACACGTTGCCGCTGTCCGGTGTCTCCAGGCGCGCGGCGAGCTTCAGCAGGGTCGACTTGCCCGACCCGCGGGTGCCCCACACCGCGGTGAGCTCGCCCGCCCGCACGTCGAGCGTCACGTCACGCAGCACCCTCACCTCGGTGTCGCCCCGCCAGTAGCTCTTGCCGACGCCTTTTAGCGACAGCAGAGCGCCCACCCTCATCCCTCCGAACGGCCCCCGCTCGCTGACCGATGGTCTGCGTTTTGCCAGCACCTCGCGTACAACATACTCAACCCGCCAGAAAATGTGCAGCCAGTGTCCCGAGCCGGAAATGCGGTGAGCATCTGCCTAGTGCCTGCGGGATCCGCGAGCCATTCACCTGCGGTCATCCAGCCTGCCGAGCCAGCGCAGACGATGGCGCAGCCGGCGCTGCCGGCGCACGGCGCTGCACCGGCAGCCCCCTGGCGCGGGTCGCACGCTCGTATTCGGCGTGCATCCCTTCCAGAGACTCCCGCACGCCCTGCAGCCATGTCAGCCGCGCCTCCCAGAAGGAGAGCTCCGCATCGCGGATGTGCACCAGCACCAGCCCCGACCACCTGGTGGGCGCCGGGGGACGCATCCGCTCGAAAGTGTGCTTGAGCTCCTGCACACGCCCGAGGCAGATCAGCTCCTGCCCATACACCAGCTCCACCAGCCGGGGCAGGTTGTGAGGCTGGCAAAGGGCGACCTTCATGTGCAGCTCGTCACGCAGGGGAGGCGCCGTGGAAGATCTGAGCAGCCACTCCTCGAAATGCCGCACACCCGCGGGTGTCGCTTCGAAAGAGCGCGAGTCAGCGCGCGAGCCAGGAGCCCGCCGCGAGGCGGATCGCTGCCGGCCCGGGCCGGCCTGCTGGCGCCTCATGCCTGCCTGCTCAGACGCCGCCACCGCCGCTGCGCGCCCACCCACGGCGGCCAGCTGCGGGCTCGAAACACTCCTCCTCGCCGAGGAAAATGGCGCCCCGCCCTGAGAAATTCCATGTGTCCGCTCTGGTGCTTGATCCTCACCGATCGCGCGCACCAGCCCGTCACGCTCCAGGCGGGTGAGCGCCGAGTAGACGTTTGAGTCGACAAACCCTGCCGAGGAGAGTCGTTGGCGTAACTTCGCCGTTAGACGATGAGCGGGGCCGGGCTCCTCAATCACCAACCCCAGCACTGCGATCTTCGCTGACATCTCCCCGCCGGCCCCCTTTGATGACTAGCTCTGTGGGTTCCTCACTGCCGTAGGACAACGTTTCCCGCACCCGAACAACACGTTACATAAACCGTACACCAAACCGCGCCTCAATGCAGCTTTTAAACGAACGGTTCAGATATCTTGAGAATAACTTCCCGTACATGGACCGTATCGTCAATGGCCCGACGGCGCCCGCACACACCGCCTTTTGGCGCCTGGACAAGCGGCTCACCAACGCCGTGGACCCATGCCCCGATAGGCGCTATCCGATCCCCAGACGATCGAGCAGACCCTCGTCCCGGCGCCAATCTCGGCGCACCCTCACGGACAGGTCGAGGTGCACCGCGCCGCCGAGCTCCCGTTCCAGCTCGCCGCGCGCGGCGCTGCCGATCGCCTTGATCATGCGCCCTCGCGCCCCTACAACGATCGCCCGCTGGGAGTCGCTCTCCACCCAGATCAACGCCCGCACCCGCGTCATCCCCTCGCGCACGCGCTCGATCTCCTCGACCACCACCTCCACCGCGTGGGGCAGCTCATGGAAAGTGCGCCTGATCGCCGCCTCCCGGATCAGCTCGCCCGCCAGCAGCCACGGCGACTGGTCTGAGCGCGTGTCGGCCGCAAACAGAAAGGGGCCCTCCGGCAGCATCTGCCGCAGATGCCCCACCAGCTGCGCCACGCCCTCCCCCGTGCGGGCCGACACCGCGAATACCTCTCCGTCGAGACCCAGGTCCGCGGCGCCCTGCAGCGCCGCGAGCGTCTCGGCGCGGCTCAGCCGATCGACCTTGTTGACCGCGATCGTCACCGGGGCAGATCCCTGAAGCGTGCGTGCGATGAAGCGATCGCCGGGGCCCACCCCCTGCTCGCCGTTCAGCATCAGCAGCGCTGTGTCGGCGCCCTGCAGCTCCTCGCGCACCCGCTGCGACATACGCGCCGTCAAGGCGTCACGCGGGCGCTGCACCCCGGGCAGGTCCACCAGCACGATCTGGCTGTCGCCCTCGGTGTGCACGCCCCGGATCGCGCGTCGCGTCGTCTGCGCGCGATCGGAGACGATCGCCACCTTGCCGCCCACCACCGCGTTGACGAGTGTCGACTTGCCAACATTGGGGCGCCCCAGCAGCGCCACGAAGCCGGCGCGGGTCATCGGCACCCCGCGGCCACGGCTATGAGCCCGCCCCCCGAGCAGTCCGGCTCGCCGGCAGCGACTCCCACCGCAGCAGCTCTGCCTGCACCGCCAACATCTCCCCGTCATCTCGCTCGTGGTCCATCCCCACCAGGTGCAGCACCCCGTGCACGATCGCCTCACACAGGTCCTCAGTGTGGTCCGGGCAGATCACCACATCGCCCAGCTCCCTCGACCCCCCGTCCATCGGCGCGGCTTCATCCACCGGGAACGACAGCACGTCCGTCGGGCCGCGCTTGCCGCGGTGTTCGGCGTTCAGCTGGGCGATGCGTCCCGGGTCGACGAACTCGATCGCCACATGCCCCTCCTCGACCCCCGCCGACACCGCGGCCAGCGCACACAGACGCCGCACCTGCGCCTCGGGCAGCGCATCACCGGTTCGCCCCTGCTCGCCAAACACCTCGACTTCGATCACGACCTAGGCCCTGCGGCGATCCGCCGGACGAAGCTCTCGAGCGTCCTGGCGGGAATGCTCGTCGTATGCCTCCACGATCCGCTGCACCAGCTTGTGACGCACGACATCCTCTCCCCCGAAGCGCACGAACTCGATCCCCTCCACCGTTCCCAGCACCTCCCCCACCGCGATCAGACCCGACTGCTGCTCGGGCGGGAGATCGACCTGGGTGACATCGCCGGTGACCACCATCCGCGAGCCGAAGCCCAGACGCGTGAGGAACATCTTCATCTGCTCGGGCGTTGTGTTCTGCGCCTCGTCGAGGATCACGAAGGAGTCGTTGAGCGTTCTCCCGCGCATGAACGCCAGTGGCGCGATCTCGATCACCCCCCGCTCCAGGTGCTGGGTCACCTTCTCCGGGTCCAGCATGTCGTGCAGAGCGTCAAACAGCGGGCGCAGGTAGGGGTCCACCTTCGCCATCAGGTCCCCCGGCAGGAAGCCCAACCGCTCGCCGGCCTCCACCGCAGGGCGCGTCAGGATGATCCGGTTGACCTCGTTACGCGACAGCGCCGCCGCCGCCATCGCCACCGCTAGGAAGGTCTTGCCGGTGCCCGCCGGGCCGACCCCGAAGGTGATCGTGCGCTCGCGGATGCAGTCCACGTAGCGCTTCTGGTTGACGGTCTTCGGCGCCACCCGCAGCGAGCGGTGGCGCCACACCACGTCCTCCAGCACCTTCGCCGGGGACTCATGCGCATCCAGCGCGCCGGTCACGGCCGCGATCGTCCCCGGCCCGATCTCGTACCCGCGCGCGATCAGGTCCGAGAGCTCCTTCACCACTCGCTCACCGGCGCGCATCTCACCCTCCGATCCGTCCAGCGTCAAGAGGTTGCCGCGCAGGAACACCCTGCACTCGAGATGCCCCTCGAGCGCCCTCAACACGACGTCCTGGCTGCCCGCCAGCTCAGCGGCTACTTCGCCCGGCAGCTCGATCTGCGTCCTCATCCGTCGAGCGCGGCTCGCACCAGTCCCGAGACGCGCTTGCCGTCGGCGCGGCCGTCCACCGCCGCCATCGCCACCCCCATCGCGCGTCCCATGTCTCTGACCGACTCCGCGCCGCTGTCCCTGACCGCCCGCTCGACGATCTCCCGCAACTCGGCTTCGGGCAGCTCCGCCGGCAGGTACCCGGCGATCAGCTCCGCCTCGCCCTGCTCGCTCGACGCCAGCTCCTCGCGTCCCGCCTCACGGTAGGCCTCCGCGGCCTCCAGGCGTCGCTTGCGCTCGCGGCGCAGCACCGCCAGCTCGTCGCCTCCCCCGAGCTTCGCGTCCTTCTGCAGCTCTGAGAGCACCATCCTCAGCGCGCCCACGCGCTCTTTCTCCCCCGCCTTCATGGCGGTGGCCAGATCGCTCTTGAGCTGCTCTTCGATACTCACCTGTGGGGCCAAGGATAGCCGCGCGGCGGGGTCTTGGAATCCGCGTAGTTCACACCGGCGTCACACGCAGGCCGTCGGCGTGCAGCTCCTCCACGCTCACCTCCACCAACTCGCCCGCGCTCGCCGCGTCCGCCGGCAGGTAGCAGCGCGTGTAGTCGGCGGTGTACCCCGAGCACTGCGTCTGCGCCACCTTGTCCACCAGCACCCGCTCGGTTGCGCCCAGCTTCCCCGCGCGGTGGTGGCGCGAGCGCACCTCCGAGAGGCCCCTCAGCTCCCGCGAGCGGCGCTTCTTCTCCTGCGGCGGCACCCGGTCCCCGAGCGCCTGCGCGGCCGTGCCGGGGCGCGGCGAGTAGGAGAACGCGTGCACTCTGCTGATCCCCGCCTCCCGCACCAGCCCAAGCGTCCGCTCGAATGCGGACTCGTCCTCGTTGGGGAAGCCGACGATGATGTCCGTGGTCACGTTGACCTCCGGCACCGCCTCCCGCAGCGACTCGATCGCCCGCATGTACTGCCCTGCGGTGTAGTGGCGCCCCATCGCCCGCAGCACGCCGTCGTCGCCCGACTGCATCGGCACGTGCAGGTGCGGGCACACCTTGGGCTCCTCCTTCAACGCTTCGATCAGCGAGTCGCGCACGTGGATCACCTCCACCGAGGAGAGCCTCACACGCTCCACACCATCCACTTGGGCGGCCTGCATCATCAGCTCGCCCAACTCCCATCCCTCCTGCGGGTCGCGGTAGTCGCCCACGCTGATCCCGGTCATCACCACCTCCGGCTGACCCTGACGCACGCGCGCCCTCACCTCCTCCAGCACCGCCGCGGCAGGGCGCGAACGGGCAGCTCCTCGCACGGTCGGGATGATGCAGTAGGCGCAGTGACAGTCGCACCCGTCCTGCACCTTCACGAAGCCCCGCGTGCGTGCCGCCGCTGGCCGATTCGGGGATGCGAGCGCAGCGAGTGTCTCCCTAATCGGTCGGCCCTCCAGCCGGGGAAGCCGCGTGGCGTCATCCGGCGGGTGCGGCTGCAAACGGCTCGTCTGCGGGTGCCGTGTGCGACCCGCGGGTGACCCACGGCGCGCACGGCCCACCAGCGGCTCGTGCTCCAGATCCACACACCCCCCGAGCGCGCTTGCCATCGCCTGCGCCACATCCTCCGCCGTACCCGTGAACGGGCGCACCGCGGCGTCGATCTCCGCGAACTGGGCTGCGCGCAGGTTCACCGCACAGCCGCCGACGTACACCGTCCGCGCCGTGTTCAACGAGCGGCGCACCGACTGGCGCGACTTCGCCTCCGCCTCGCCGGTGATGCAGCACGTGTTGATCACGTGCAGCTCGGCCTCCTGCTCGGGCGCCTCCTCGTGCCCCGCCTCCAGCAGGCGTCGGCGCGCCAGCATCGCGTCGGCGTGGGACACCTTGCAGCCAAGGAACTTCACCGCGAAGCGCATCGCAATGGCAGAGTAGCGCGGCGCCGGTCCTCGGTCAGGCTGCTGCGAGACGCGGTGACACGCACAACCGCCGGCGTGAGGGGCGGATACGCTGCGCTGCGTGACCAACATCAACGACCCCCTCTTCGACGAGCCACGCGAGCACCCCGGCTTCCGCTGCGGTCGCGCACGGCTTGGCCGCCAGGCCGGCAGCGAGCGTCTCGGGTTGAGCCTGTGGGAGCTGCCGGCCGGCGAAGCCGCCTACCCATACCACCACCATCTCGCCGAGGAGGAGCTCGTTGTCGTCCTCGAAGGCACGCCGAGCCTGCGCACGCCCGAAGGCTGGCGCGAGCTGTCCGAGGGTGAGGTCGTCGCCTTCCCGCGTGGAGAGCAGGGGGGCCACCAGCTCGTCAACCGCACCGAGGGCACGGTCCGGTTCCTGGCGTTCAGCTCAAGCGGCGAGCCGGACATTGTGATCTACCCCGACTCCGGCAAGCTCGGCGCATTTGAGCGGCTGCCCCAAGGCGGCGGGCTGTGGGCGATGTTCCGCCTCGCCGACACCGTTGACTACCACGACGGCGAGCAGCCGCCCGGTGAAGGGTCGGCGTCGTGATTGCGTACCATCAGCCCCGGCGCGACGACGGCTGCCGAAAGGCCCCCCGCGGGAGTTTGACCCGCGCTCTCGGTCATGAGTCCTTCCGGCATTGTGGTACTCGGCGAGCCAAAGACCGCCTGACCGGGTCGCGGGGTATAGGCATACCGGCCATCACGTGATCTCAGGAGAGATAGCGAGCGCCACGCCCGGACAATCGCCCTGGTCATTCGCCGTATCCCTCCTGCGCGACGGCATCTCCGGTCTCACAAGCTGATGCCGCCCCCACCCAGCAGACGAACCGCAGGTGGCGATCACATAGGATCGGCTCGATGACCTCGGTCGATACCGAGCTGGCGCTGGTCGCTCTAGGAGCGATGCTGTCACCCACAACGCTGTTCCTCTCAGTGCTGGCGCTCGTCGTGGGAGAAAAACCGATGCGGACCGGCCTGTGGTTCTATCTCGGTGCGCTGGGCGTGACGCTCGTCATTGGCGTCATCGCAGCGTTCGTGCTCGGGAACGCCGCCGCCTCCCCGAAGCCCAACACACCGAAGACGTGGGTCGCCGTCATCGACGTCGTTGCCGGCGTGCTGGTGCTGTTCGTCGTGGTTCGATTCATGCGGCGGCCCCGCGACCCCAAAAGAGTGGCCGCCATGATCGAGCAGATGAGCAAAGTTGCCTCTTCGCCTGTGATCGCGATCGTCGCCGCGGGCGCCACGCTCGCCAACCCCGGCGCGTTCATCGCGCTGGCGCTGAAGGACATCTCGGAGACAAATCCAAGCGCCAGCCAGTACATCGTCGAGTGGGTGGCGTTCGCGCTCGTGTCACTGCTCCCACTCTCACTCGCGCTGGTGATGCTGGCAGTCGCACGCGACCCGACCCAGCGGGCACTCGTAGCCGCACGGGCACAGCTGGAGCGTCACGCGAGGACGATCGCGGCTGTGATCCTCATCCTGCTCGCCGCAGTGCTGATGCGCAATGGCATAGCCGGGCTCACCAGCTCGATCTCATGAGTCGGCCGCCCGCAACAGGGCCTGTTGCGCACAGCAACATCGACTTTCGCGTCCCCCGCAGACCCTGACGGTCGAGAGCAGCGACGACAGCTGCATCGGTGAGTGCTCCGCCGTGCCAGCCGTCAACACGCACGACCAGGGCGGGGCGGGCGAAGCTCGTTCGCCGGCGGCGGGCATCGCGACTCACCAGGGCGCGCTGGATGGTGCGATCGAGGTGGAGGATCATTCTTTCCACCTTGCTCTCGTGGAGATGGATCACCACCCGCGGATCGCGGCCGACGAGCGCCTGCCCGCAGGTACGGCCGGGTTCCCCTGTGCCATGGGCGACGTGGTAGTCGGGAGCACCGCCCGGTGAGCGCGATCTTCGCTCTGTGCGCAGCGTTCTCCAACGCGCTGTACGTGGCGACACAGCACGTCGCGAGCACGAGGGGCCGCGTGGGCAAGGCGTCGGGCCTGCGACTCGTTGCGTATCTCGTTCGCAGCCCGCTGTGGCTGTTCGGCTGGGCGGCCGCACTCGGGGCGTTCGTCTTTCAGGCTGTGGCTCTGAGGAGCGGTCAGCTGTCGATGGTGCAGGCGCTGCTCGTGACCGAGCTGGTCTTCGGTCTGCTGTTGCGGAAGGTCTGGATAGGCCAGTCGATTCGTCCCGTCGCATGGGGTTCGGCTGCACTCACGTGCGTTGGACTGGCCGCCTTCGTGGTCATCGACCAGCCGCAGGGCGGCACTCCCACGCCCACCGCTCACGCATGGACGGGTGCGCTCACAGCGTTCGGTGGCGCGGCGGCCCTCATGGCGCTGGCGGCTCGCTGGGGGTCACCGAGGCGTAGGGCCGCCCTCTACGCGGCGGCAGCCGCCATCGTGTGGGCACTTGTGGCCACATTCATCAAGACGGCCACCGAGACCCTGACCGAATCGGGCGTCCCCGCGTTGTTCACCGACTGGCCGGTCTACGCACTGGCCGCCGGTGGGGCCGCCGGCATCGTCTTGGTGCAGGCAGCCCTTCACGTCGGTCCCCTCAGCGTGTCCCAGCCACTGCTGGTGATCGTGGATCCCTCGGTGAGCGTCATCCTCAGCGTTTGGCTCTTCCAGGAGCGCTACTCGCGCAGTCCGGCGGTGATCGCCGGCAGCGTGCTCGCGTTCACCGTCATGTGTGTGGGGGTAGTGGCCCTTACAAGGACCGCACCGTCCACGATGCGGGCCGGACCGTCCCCGTGAAGTCCATCCGGTTGGGAGAGACCGGCGCTGTGGCGAAGATCGAGGTGTCTTTCGACGGCATGGTCGCCGCATGACACCACGTCCGGATCCTGGGAAGATGGACTGATCGTGCAGGCGAGCGATGCGACTCCCGCAGACGGTTTGGCGGCAGGGCCACCATGGCCGACCCGTGTCGCTGCGGTGGTGGCGCTCCTGGCGCCGGTTGCCATGGCGATCGTGGCCGCGGTTGCGCTGGTGGGTGACCTCGTGATCGCCGCGCTCGCGGTGGGGCTGGTGGTCGTTGTGAGTGCCGCCCTCTGGTTCGCCCTGACCCGTCGCGGTCCCCGGCGAGCTGCCGGCGCGGCGCTCGCGGGACTCGCCGGCGCCGGCCTGATCGTGGTATTGGCGACTCACTGGCAGGGCGTGCTGGTACTGGTGGGCCTGCTCCTGCTGCTCGCCGTGTTCGGCCTGGCTGCCCGCTATGCGCTGGGGCGCACGGGGGAGGCCGTGGTTCACGGGGAGACTGTCGCGGCCGTGCCGGCGGGAGCCGTCGGCTCGGCCGTGCTGATCATCAACCTGAAGTCGGGTGGTGGGAAGGCCGAGCGCTTCGACCTCGCTGCTGAAGCTCGGCGGCGGGGTGTCGAGCCGATCGTGCTGCAGCCCGGTGATGACCTGCTCGAGCTCGCCGAAGGCGCCATCGAGCGCGGCGCACAGGTGGTCGGGATGGCCGGGGGCGACGGCTCGCAGGCGCTCGTGGCGACTGTCGCCGCACGGCGCGAGATCGCCTACGTCTGTATTCCCGCAGGAACACGCAACCACTTCGCTCTCGACCTCGGCCTGAACCGCGACGATGTCGTGGGCGCACTGGACGCTTTCACAGACGCCGTCGAGCGACGCATCGATCTCGCGCGTGTCAACGACCGCGTGTTCGTCAACAACGCGTCACTCGGTGTCTACGCGAAGGTCGTCCAGTCCGACGCGTACCGCGACGCCAAGCTCGAGACCTGGACGCACATGCTCCCCGATCTGCTCGGACCCGACGCCGAGCCGATCGACCTTGAGTTCACCGCGCCGGACGGGAGCCTCTGCGACGACGCGCCGCTCGTGCTCGTCTCCAACAATCCGTATCAGCTGACGAGTCTGGCCGGTGCCGGCACGCGCGCGCGGCTCGACATGGGCCTGCTCGGCGTGGTGGCCGCGCGGGTACGCACCGCCGCGGATGCGTCAAAGCTCGTCACGCTCGAGATGGTCGGTCAGGTGGGGCGCTTTTCCGGCGTGGTGTCGTGGCGCACCCTGGAGTTCGAAGTCCGTTCCGGGGGCCCCGTGGAGGTCGGGCTCGACGGCGAGGCGCTCGTGTTGGCGCCCCCGTTGCGCTTCACGTCTATGCCAGGCGCGCTGCGCGTGCGGCTGCCCCGTACGATCGGCCTCGCGCCGGGCGCCCGCGCCGCGGCGCTGACCCCGAACAACCTGGGCGCGCTGTTGCGGGTGGCTGTCGGCAGGTGAGGCTTCCCGCGGCACGTCTGGCGCTCGGCCTGGTCGTCTTCGTGCTGGTCGGTTGGGTGGCTGGGGCGCTTGTGACCTCGCTGGCCGGGTCGGGTGGGTTGGACGTGGTACGCGACGTCGCCGGTGAGCGCTCGGCCGGTCTGACCGCCGTGGCGCGCGCGGTGACCTGGGCGGGCAGCGCATTCGTGCTGGTCCCGCTCGCCCTGGTCTGCTGTCTGCTGCTCGTCCGGGCGGGTCTGCGCCGGGAGGCCTTCGCGGTTGCTCTGAGCCTCGCCGGCGCGATGCTGCTCTCGGACGTCGTCAAGCTGCTCGTGTCCCGGCCACGGCCCCCCGTGGAGCACCTGCAGACGGTGACCGGCTCGAGCTTTCCCTCGGGACATTCCACACAGGCGAGCGCGTTCTGGTTCTCGCTCGTGCTGGCGCTGGCGGCGGCGGGGGTCGCGCCGCTGGTCACCCGCGTGGCCGCCGGGCTGGCGCTGGTAATCGTGCTCGCGGTCGCCCTCTCGCGCGTCTACCTGGGCGTGCACTATCCGGGGGACGTCCTCGCCGGTGTGCTCCTCGGGACGGGCTGGGCGGTGTTCGTCGCGCACTGCATGCGGGAGGCCTCGGTCAGGTGACCTCAACCCGAGCCGAACGCCGGGTACCGGGCGTTCGCGTTCTGCGCACCTATCAGCGCGCGTGGCTGCGAGCGGACCTGCTCGCCGGTGCGGTGCTGGCCGCGATCCTCGTTCCGCAGGGCATGGCCTATGCCGAGCTGGCCGGGCTTCCGGCGGTCACCGGTCTGTACACGACCATCGCCTGCCTGGTCGGCTATGCGGTGTTGGGCCCTTCCCGGGTGCTCGTGCTCGGACCGGACTCTTCCATCTCGCCGCTGATCCTGGCCGCCATCACGCCCCTGCTGGTGACGGGCGATCCCGCGAGAGCGATCGCCCTGGCCGGGATGCTGGCGGTGTTGGTGGGGCTCACCGAGATTGGGCTCGGACTCGGGAAGCTCGGGTTCGTAGCCGACCTCCTATCTAAGGAGGTGCAGGTCGGATACATGAACGGTCTCGCCATCACGATCATCGTCGGACAGCTGCCGAAGCTGTTCGGCTTCTCCACGCACGCCGACTCGTTCCTCGCGGAGCTCCGAGCATTCGTCGAGCACCTCGACCAGACGCAAACGACGACGCTCCTCGTCGGCGTCGCCGTGCTGGTCCTGTTGCTGGTGCTCCCCCGCATCACCACGCGGCTGCCGGCGGTGCTGGTCGCGGTGCTCGGCGCCACCGTGGCATCGGCGGTGTTTGGACTCGCCGAAAGCGGTGTCGCCACGGTCGGCGCTCTGCCCCAGGGTGTTCCCACGCCCGCAGTCCCCTGGACCACCGCCGGCGACGTCGTCCCTCTGCTGATCGCCGCGGTGGGCATCACGCTGGTGTCCCTGACCGACACGATCGCCACCGCGACGAGTTTTGCGGCGCGGCGGGGTGAGGAGGTGGAGCCCAACCAGGAGATGATCGGCATGGGCGCGGCGAACATCGCCGCGGGGCTCTTCCAGGGCTTCGCCGTGTCGACGAGCGGCTCGCGGACCGCGGTGGCCGAACAGTCGGGAGCCAAGAGCCAGGTGACCGGTCTCGTGGGCGCCGGTTTGGTCGCGGTGCTCCTGCTGTTTCTCAGCTCGCTGCTCGCCGACCTCCCGCAGACGGCGCTCGCCGCGGTGGTGATCGTCGCCGCGCTGTCGCTGATGGACCTGGGCCTCCTGCGCCGCTATCTGCGTGTGCGTAGGAGCGCCTTTGCGGTGTCGCTGGTCGCCACGGCCGGGGTGATGCTGCTCGGCGTGTTGCAGGGGATCGTCGTCGCCGTCACCTTGGCGATCCTGCTGTTCTTTCGCCGCAACTGGTGGCCGCACGGGGCCGTCCTTGGCACGGTCGAGGGTGTCGAAGGGTGGCACGACGTCGACGCGCACCCAGATGCCCAGCAGCTCCCGGGCGTCGTCGTGTACCGCTGGGAGGCCCCCCTGTTCTTCGCCAACGCCGGCTCGTTCCGCCAGCAGATCCGCCACCTCGTGCATGAGCGCCAGCCCGAATGGGTGGTCATCCAGTGCGAGGCCGTCACCGACGTCGATGTCACCGCCGCCGAGATGCTTGAGCAGCTTGACAACGAGCTCAATGCCGCGGGAGTTCACCTGGCGTTCGCTGAGATGCGCAGTCGCCTCCAGGATCTCACCTTGCGTTACGGCCTGTTGGAGACCCTCGACCGCGAACACTTCTACCCGACGCTCGAGGCCGCGCTCGAGGAGATCCGGTCAGGCGACCGGTGGCGGTCCCGGTGACCATCGCGCCGGGGCTCGTCGTCCTTTTGCGTTTTGGCGCTCCTGCTCGAAGGGGTCGGGGGCGGCCCCCTTGGGCGCCTGCTCCTCGAGGCGCTGCCTGATCTCGAGCAGCGCCTGGCGCTGTTGGTCGGTGACGGGCGGGAAGCTAGGGTCGACCTCCATCAGCGTGTCAACCAGGACGGCCGCAGCACCAATCCGGGCAAACCACTTGCGGTCTGCCGGGATCACGTACCACGGAGCCCACTCCGTGCTCGTGTGCGAAAGCGTCTCGGAGAATGCCCTCTGGTACTCATCCCAGTGCTCGCGCTCCCTGACGTCGGCCGTGGAGAACTTCCAGTTGTGGTCGGGAAGGTCGATCCGGCGCAGGAAGCGGGCGCGCTGCTCCTCCTTGGAGATGTTCAAGAACAGCTTGACGACCCGGATACCGTTGTCGGTGAGGTAGCGCTCCCAGTCGTTGATCTCCCGGTAGCGCCGGCGCCACACATCGCCCCCCTTCGCTGCCTTCGGCAGCTTCTGGCGATCGAGGTTCTCCGGGTGCACCCGCACCACGAGCACCTCCTCGTAATGGGAGCGATTGAAGATGCCGATCTTGCCGCGAGCGGGGAGGCGCTGCGCGTAGCGCCAGAGGAAGTCGTGGTCGAGCTCCTCCGCCGAGGGCACCTTGAAGCTGTGCACCTCGACACCCTGGGGGTTCACCCCACTCATCACGTGGCGGATCGTCCCGTCCTTGCCGGCCGCATCCAACGCCTGCAAGATCACCAGCACCCCCCACGTACCCTGAGCCGCGAGCCGAGCCTGGTACTCGGACAGCAGCCGCACCCCCTCGGCGAGGAGGGCAAGACCCTCCCGCTTCTTCTTCACGCCCCCCTTGAAGGCGGGGTCGAAGTCCTTGGTGAGGGTCACCTTCGCACCGGGCTTGACCCGAAACGGCTCAATGAACTCGGCAACCCTCTTTTGGCGCTTGTCGGCCATCTGCCCTCCGTATCAAGACTACCGCCATCACCCAGCCCAGCCGGTGTCGATCCCAATCTCCCCGCTTCGCCGGCGCCCCGCATCCGCAACACCCCGTAGACGAAACGAGGCGAACTACCCGTCGAACGCCGGCGGCACTCGCAGTCGCCAGGCTGCGACGTGGAGGGAGCCCGCCGCAACGAGTTGGGATGACGCTGCTGGGGCTCCTAAGACGAGCGCGAGAACAGCCGCAGGAAGAGCAGGAAGATATTCAGGACATCCAGGAAGATCCCGGCTGCCAACGGGATCGCCTCGTTCGTCCCGGCGTGGCGCAACCGGTTGAAGTCCACGACGGTGTAAAGGCCGAAGATCGCGAGCCCCGCGAGCGCGTAGATCGTGTAGGCGGCGGGTATACGAACGAAGATCAGCACGATGCCGGCGAGGATGAGCACCAGCAGCAGCCAGAACAACGTTCGGTACAGGAAGGACAGGTCGCGCCGGATGGCGTAACCGACGGAGCCGAGGCCGCCCACGAACAGCGCGGTCGCCCCGAATGCCTGGCGGACCGCGGTCGGATCGGTCGCGGAGTAGTAGTTGATGGTGCTGGCCACACTCGCGCCCATCAGCAGGCCGAACGCGAGCAGCAGTGCCAATGCAAGGCCATGGTTCCCACGTGCGCTTGCGACGTTCAGCCCGACCAGGCAGCCGAGCGCGATCAACCACGCCACGAACCACTCGGCTCCGCCCAAGTTCCGGCCCAGGTACACCCCCAGCGTCGCGAACCCCACTGTCAGCGCGACGAGCGCCATCACCCGACCGAACAGCGTCTGGGCGCGGCTCGCAGGCAGACCTGCCGCGTAACCCACCGAACTCATCTACCGGATCCTAACGATACCTGCAGAGATCACACGGACCCCAGCTGGGCGAGGGATCAAGTGGGCGCGGTTTGGACGTGGGCTGTTCCGACAGTGGTCCGACGAAACGACAGCGACGCCTGTTCGAGCGCTGTCGTGGATGCGATCCTCGACGGAAGCCACCCGCGCCGAGCGGTTCATAGAGATCGTCCCGGCTTGGGGTTGCAAGCCTCAGCGTGAAGAGAACCCGGCTACTGCCCCTATAGAAAAGCCCCGCCGGAGCGGGGCTTTTCCTTAGCAGGTCGGTAAGCCGGAGACTCGACACACTAAGAAGCACCGAACTAGCGGGGCCTGCCCGGAAACGGAGGCCCCAATGTTCACCGCACTATCCGACTTCCTGATCTACTGCCGCGTCGAGCGTCGCCTCGCGGACCTCACGTGCACGGCATACGAGCGCGACGTGCGTGCCTGCCTCGAGCACCTTCGCTCCCAGGGAATCGTCGCCCTTGCGGAGATTCGCACGCCCGACCTGCGCTGCTTCCTGGCCGACGAGGCCACCCACCGGCCGGCGCCCTCAAGCCAGGCGCGCACGGTCGCGGCGCTGCGCTGCTTCTTTCGCTTCTGCGTCGAGAACGACTACCTGGAGCGGGACCCAGCCCACGTCCTGCGCACCCCGAAGAAGCGCGAGGCGCTGCCCGACGTACTCGACCGCGTCGAGCTTTCCCGCCTGCTGGACGTACCCGGCAAGGAGGGCGTCTGGAAGCGCCTGCACGCCGGCAAGCGCGAGCGCGACCGTCTGTTGCTGGCCCTGTTCGCCTACGGCGGCCTGCGCCGCTCCGAGCTGCTGGGCCTCGACCGCGACGACGTTGACCTCGACCGGCGCCTGATTCGCGTTCGCAACGCCAAGGGCGGCCGGCAACGCGTCGTGCCGATCCATCCCGGCCTCGTGCCGCTGTTCGCCGCCTACGCTGCGACGCGCCCGGCGACGATCGACCCGGCGCTGTTCCTCGGCATCCAGGGCCGCCGCCTGACGCCGAGCATCATGGCGGTGACGTTCCGCCGCTACGCCACCGCGGCGGGCGTGAACAGGCGCAAGCGCATCACGCCCCATACGCTGCGCCACGTCTTCGCCACCGAGCTGCTTGGCGCAGGCGCCAACCTGCGCCAGATCCAGGAGCTGCTCGGGCACAAGCACTTGGACTCTACGCAGCGCTACACACGCGTAAACGCCCACCAGCTACGAGGCGCCGTCAAGCGCCTGCAGTGGACCTCACATGAGTAAAGGCGCCCCTCCAAGTACCCGGCCGGGAAAGGTCACGCTGGCGCATGTCGTCAACCTCGGGTCCCGTCTTACCGAGCGAGACCGTCAAATCGCGCTGGACTGCTACGAGCACCACGTCCTCACAACCGAGCAACTCCAACGGTTGCACTTCTCCGGCATAAGAACCGCGCGCGCTCGACTGCACGCCCTCTACACACTGCGAATACTCGACCGCTTCCGTCCCCCCTGGCGACGCGGCGAGGGCAGCACCCCCAACTACTGGATACTGGACGAGGCCGGCGCGCACATCGTGTCCGGGTTGCGCGGCATCGAGCGCCGGGAGCTGAAATGGCGCCACTCAACAGCGCTGGCTCTCGCCAACTCGGCGAAGCTGAGCCATCACATCGAGATCAACGAGTTTTTCGCGCGGCTAACCCAGGAGGCCGCCGCCGCGGGCGGCGCGCTCACCGAGTGGTACGGCGAACGTACGACCCACCAGCTTTTTGACGGCACGATCACGCCCGATGGATACGGCGTGCTGAGCCTTCCCGCGCAGGCGCCGCTGCACATCCTGCTAGAGCTTGACCGCGCGACCGAGCCCGCCATACGCCTGCACGATAAGGCGATCCGTTACGCCCGCGCGATACCGCGAAGCGTCTTCGGTCACACTACCCCGCTCATCATCATTGCCGTGCCTACTCCCGCACGAGCGCAAGCCGCGATCGACGCTATCGCTGACACCGCGGTCCCAATCACGGTCGCGGTGTGGAGCAAGGCCACCCCCAGCTCCGTGCTCTCGATCCTGCCGGCAGCGACCGTACATGGGAGCCCAATCCCGGATCGCATTCAATGAGACCAGAGCAGACACGGGACGCTGGACGGGTGACTTCTAGGACAAAGCCGGGGGCCAGCCCACGTTCGGTCGCGTCTCATTTCCCGGGTGAATTTGTTCGGGGTAGCTCCGCTTGAGGGAGATGTTATGCGGCGATCACCTCCTCGGTGTTCCTTGTGGCTGGTGGAGCGGCCGTGGTGTCGGGTAGTTGGCGGCGTAGCCGCTCGATCTCGGCGACGGTCTTGGGGTTCATCTTCACGCCGCGCCAGCCGCGGGAGGAGAGCTCCAGCACCGCCCAGATCAGTGAGAGGGCGGAAGTCTCGCCGGGGAACCGGCCGATGACCTTGGTGCGCCGGCGAACCTCCACGAACGTTCGCTCGAGGAGATTCGTCGTGCGGATCCGCTTGCGGTGCCCAGACGGGAACTGCAGATGGGTGACGAGCGCGGGCAGATCCGTGTCGATGACGGCCATCGCCGAGGGGTAAGCCGTCTTGTAGTCGGCGATGATGCCCTGCAGCTCGCGGCTGGCCTCGCCCGGGGAGCGCGCCTCGTCGAATGCTTTCCACCAGCGCGCCTTGACCTCCTCGTGGTGGCGCTCGGGCAGCTTTCCGGTGACGTTCCGAAGCGCGTGAACGGTGCAGCGCTGCTCCAGCGCCCCGGGCCAGAGCTCCCGTGTCGCCTTCCAGATCCCGGGTGCCCCGTCAGCGATCACGAGCGCCGGCGCGCGCAGGCCGCGGGCGATCATGTCCCGGCCGAAGGCGAGCCAGCTGTCATAGCTCTCACGGCTTCCCAGAGCCAATCCGAGGAGGACCTTGCGGCCCTCCAGCGTGACGCCCCAGCACACCAGGACGCCCTCCGCCGGCGTGTCGTCGGGGTGCAGCTTCAGATAGATCGCATCCAAGAAGCAGTAGACGATGTCGTGCTGCCCCAGGCGCCGCCGGCACCATTGGTGGTATCGCTCCCGGGTGTCCTCACAGATCCGGGAAACAGTCGCCTTCGACGCGATCGGCTCCTCGAAGACTTCCTCCAGCGCGGCCTCCACGTCACGGGTGGACAGTCCCCGCAAGAACGAGCTGATCACGAGTGACTCCAGCGCGTGTGTTCGCGTGACGCCCTTGCCGAGCACCCTGCTCTCGAACCCCAGCTTGGTCGCGTTGCGCACCCGCGGACGCTCCAACGCCACCGATCCACTCGTCGTCTTGACCGTCCGTGATTCATGTCCATTGCGGTGACTGACCGTCTCCTCAGCACGCTCATACCGCCGACGGCCGAGAAACTCAGTCACCTCGTCCTCGAGCGCCTGCTGCAGGATCAGCCGCGCTCCCAGCCGCCCAACCGTCTCAATCGGGTCTTGCTCCTCGCCGACACCGGCCAGGACCTCATCCAGCTCTTGGCGAAACCTCTCGCTCGGGGCTACCTTCTCCATGCGGGCGTACCTCCATCGCTTGGTCTTCTCAGGACAAAGCGGAGGCTACGCCCGCAACTTCAAATCCCCCGGCTCATGAGACGCGACCCACGTTCCATCCAAAGACGCAGGAGTGCCGAGGTCCCTTGCCGGCACAGCATGCGTCAGTTTCGTGCCCAAGGCAAACCCATGTTGCTTTTATTACGGTAATCTATGCAACATGGAGCACTTGGGCCCACAACCCCTCTACGACAACGCAGCCGACACACGCCTGCTCGTCCGGTCGGAGGCGCTCGATCAGGCACTGCGGGCGCTCGAGAACAGCCTGAACGTCCTGATCCTCGGCGAGCGCGGGGCGGGCAAGACGACGCTGCTCAACGCCCTCTCGTTCGAGCTACGCCAGCGCAAGCGTCAGGGGCGGCTGCTGAACGTCGCCGACGTGGAGAATGCCGCCGATGTCCTCAAGCGCATCGCTGGCACCAACAACAACCTACTTGGAGCCTTGGCCAAGCTCGGACGCGAGCAGCCCGACCTTGTGATCCTCATCGACGGACTGCTCGACGCAAAGGTCACTTATGACCTCTTCGGACGGATGCGCGACCGGTTGTGGGAGCTGCCCTTCACCTGGGCCGCCGCAGTGGACGCGGTCGCAGCCGACATCGTGCGCGCGCCGCCTGCCGACGCGTTCTTCCCGGTCGTCGTCGAGCCGCCCCGCCTGAACGAACAGCAGCGCAAGGAGCTGCTCTCGAAGCGGCTACCCAACGGCTCGAAGAGTCTGATCGCGGAAATCGCCGCGGTGGGACCTGAGAACCCGCGGCGGCTGCTCGACGTGGCACGACGCGTGTTCGTCGACGAGACGCCGCTATCTGTCGCTGCGAATCTCGACGCTATCCAGCGCGCCGTTCAGCTCGGGCGACCGCACTCGATGTTGTTCGCCGAGCTCGAGGCGATCGGGGAGGCCAGTCCGACCGACGCCGAGCTGACGCGTCGGATGGGATGGACTCGGCAACGGATCAGCAAGGTGCTCGAGGAGCTCGAGGCCGAGGGGCTGGTTAGCGCCCGCGATGAGCGCCAGACCGGCCGCGGTCGCCCGCGGCGCATGTACCGCGTGACCGCGCCGTGGGCGCCCTCATGAGCGCAGCCGACCTTCAGCTACTCGCGCAAGAGAAGGCGTTTGAGCCAACGCAACGTTTCACCGAGCTACCCGCCGACCACGTGCCGCACAAAGAGCTCGGCGGCGATGACGTCGAGGCGCAAGTCCTCGAGATGGTCACCTACGAAGAGCCACGCGTCACCGTCGTGTGGGCGCCACCAGGCGCCGGCAAGAGCAGCGTAATCGCCACCGTCGGCGAGAACCTACCGCCAGACTTCATACTGCTGCAGATCCCCGTATGGGGCCTGCCGGATGAGACCGTGCGCAACACGCCGGACTTCGGCCGCCACGTCCTCGCGCAAGTCGATGTACTGCTCAGCTCGCACCTGCAGGCGCATCAACTCAAGAAGATCAGCCAAGGCCGGGGACTCATGCGCACGCGGCAATCCGGTGGCGCCGGGGCCAGCGCGGCGCTCGGCGTGCCGATCAAGGGACTGGACATACAGGTCGCCTTCGAGCTGCGCACAGCGACCCAGTCGATCCAGGAGCAGGTTGATGTCGGCTCCGTGCACGGTGGCCTCGAAAGCCTGCGCGGGATCTTCGAGCACCAGGGCATCGAGCCGGTGTTCGTAATCGACGACACCGATCATTGGGCCGGACGCGGCCAGGAGGGCATCGAAGTCGCCCGCGCGTTCTTCAGCAACGTGCTGCGTCCATTCGCGAAGAACCTTGGCCTGCGATTGCTGCTCGCCGTGCACGATCACTACCGCGAACTCAAGGAGTACACCGCCGCACGCGATCTTCTACGCGAGTTCGAAGTCCCAGCACTCTCACCACCCGCCGTAGCACTCGGGCGCATCCTTGCGCAGCGCATCGGCCAGTCAAGCTGCGATGTCGCGCGAGGCGAGGTTTTCGATGACAGCGCAATCGACCGGCTGGAGGCCGAGTATGACCGACTCGGGCGCGACCTCCGCAAGACCTTGACGATCGTCTACATCGCCCTCGCCAAGGCCGGCCCCCCATTCCCAGAGCAAATCACCAAGGACCACATCCGCGACACCGCGCGCGGGTTGTACCCGGCGGCGTCGTAAGGGCCTGGCTTCGCCTTCTCAAGCGGGATGGCTACATCCGGCTCTGGAGGCCGCTCTAGTTCTTCTTTGGCTTAGACCTCCGACAGTAAGCTCGTGCAGGGCTCGATCACGAAGGCCGGCCCGCCGCACGCGCGGAGGCTGCTCGTCGAGGCCGCGCATCACTACCGTCACCGTCCCGCTGTCGGGGAGGGCATCGCAGCTCGCCAGGCCGGCCAGGACCCCAGGGTCGTGCAGATCGCCTGGCGCGCACAGCAACGCCTCCACGGACGCTGGACACACCTCGGTAAGCGTCGCGGTAAACACACCGGCACCGTCGCGGTCGCGTGCGCCCGCGAGCTTGCCGCATTCTGCTGGGAGGCCGCCACACTCAACTGACGAGAACCCCACATAACGCACCGCGCGCCGGCGGCTGCCGGGGCGCACACGAGCATCCACGAAGGCCGCTACGTCGCCATCCACGGGCCCGCGAACACGGGCTATGGGCAACCCAGCCACCCCTGGCCGGGCGGCGCCCGCTTTTAGAATGCAAGCCCGGCGACGAACAAAGGTCTTGAGGTAACCAGCCCTCGTATATGAGCCTGACCAGACACGGTCGAACATGCCGGCCCTCCGCTCGTGGCGCCCCGGGAGCCGCCCCCGCCACCATGCCCAGACATCACACCCTGAACCACAGTCAAGGACTCGCGAAACGAGTACGCCGCGACACCCCGACGCGCGTACGGACGGTACCAACGACAAACGAAAAAAGCGGCGGCCATAGCCGCCCGATGGGCGGCGAATCCCCATTATCAGCCACACAAAGTCGAGCGCCGCCAGGGTCAAGGCCAAGCCCTACGGGCGGCCTCCGGCCGGCCTTGACCCCGGCTCCATCAGTCTCCTTCAGCGCCCCCCCGGCACCCAACCCCGACGCCGATCAACACTCCGCACGAACAACCCAACGCCGCCCCTTGACAAGCCCTCATCCATATGAGCCTGGATCCACCGTGTAGTGCTGGTGGTTCCGTCCGGCGGTGACTCTTAAATGACCTCCTGAGCAGGCAGAAAGCTGTCGTATGCGGCGACGGCGGGCCTGCACCAGGAGGTCACCCTTATGGTGCATGATGCTGCGGACGTTCCCGAAGGGCCGGGCTGCCTCGATTCGGTGCGGGTGGTGTTCAACGAGGAGCGCTTGATCAGCGACGCCGGACTGTTGGTGTGCGCGACGCTCGCGGAGCGGTTGGGGGTCGAGGAGCTGGTGAACGAGTCGGTGTGGCTTGACCCACGGGCGCCGGGCGCGTGCCTGCCGGGCCGCAAGGTGATGTCGTTGGTGCACGGCATGCTGGCTGGGGCGGACAGCATCGATGACATGAACGTCCTGCGAGCCGGAAGCACGGGGTTGATCTTGGGGCACAGGGTGATGGCGCCCTCTACGCTCGGAACGTTTCTGCGGGCGTTCACGTTCGGGCATGTCCGCCAGCTCGACCGGGTTCTCGATGTTGCGCTCGCGCGGGCATGGGCAGCCGGCGCTGGTCCCGGTGACGGGCCGTTGGTGATCGACATCGACAGCTTCATCGGCGAGGTTCATGGTGAGCAGAAGCAGGGCGCGTCCTACGGGTACACCAAGAAGCTCGGGTACCACCCGATCCTCGCCGTCCGTGCTGACACCGGCGAGGTGCTGCACATCCGTAACCGCAAAGGCAAGGCGAACACCCAACGCGGTGTCCCCAGGTTCGTTGAGGAGCTGCTCGCGCGTGTGCGACGCGCCGGGCACACCGGGCAGATCATCATCCGCGCCGACTCCGGGTTTGAGAACCACAAGCTGATCAAGGTCCTTCACGCACGCGGGATCGCGTTCTCGATTGGCGGAAAAGCCCCTGTCCTAGCGGCTTTTCGGGTAATCGGGGCGAACGGTTAGAGTTGGCTTGCCTATGCGGTTTTCGGGCCTTCGTCTACGGATATCCTACGGCCAAACCGCCTCGAAGCCAGGCATCTCGGGCGCCCCTGCCGGCCGTATGCCATCGTGGACGCCCGTTAGCCCAGACAGACGACGAACCCCGGTCGCTTGTGCATTGTCGCCCACTCGGGGGATCACAACCCAGCCGCTTGGTAGCCGAGCGAGCCAGTGGGCAAGAATCAGGCGCGGTCACGTCCCCAGGCGGCGGGCCGCAGACAGAGCGACCATAGCTCTCCAGCGCGCACGGCAGGTATCGCGATCCGGCTGCCATGCTGCACCCGTGCAGACCCGCCGACCCACAAATAAGGACGACCCTAAGCGTTGCCGTCTGTGCGGCGAGGAGCGACCGCTCACCTTCGAGCACATCCCGCCCCGTTCGGCTTACAACCAAAGCCGCGTCTCGATGCTCGGGATCGAGGACTGGCTCGCTCACGACGCCGACCCGGTTGGTCCTGAGCCAAGGCGCCAAATCCTACAGCGCGGCTCCGGCGCATACTCGCTGTGCGAGGAGTGCAACAACCTGACCGGCCGCCTGTACGTGCCCGAGCTGAGCGCCTGGGTGCGCTCCGGCGCAAACGCCCTATTTGGCGAGCCCGGGCTAGCTGCCCGCTACCGCGAGCACCGCCACACCGTCTATGCCGAGATGACCATCAAGGGCTGTAAGCCCGGACGCTTCGTCAAGCAGGTCGCAACGATGCTGCTTGCGATGAGCCCACCTTATCTCGGCGACAGCTTTCCCGGACTACGCACCTACGCGCACGATCCGAACGCGCTCGGATTGCCGCCTGAGTTGCAGCTCTATCTGGTGCTCTACGCCGGGCCACGCGGACGGTACGCCTCCGGGGTGGCGCAGGTCAGCGGCTTTATGACCGAGGCGTCTGAGACGCGCTTCGTTTACGAACTGGCGATGCCTCCATACGCCTACATCCTCAGCGTGCAGGAGACGACGCCCGTAATCGAGACAGGCAACATCACCGACTTCACGACCATCGGTATCGACACGATCGCAAACGTCACGATGCAGCTAGTAATCGGCTACGGCGAGACACCCTTCCCGCTGGACTTCCGCTCGCCCGCCGCTCACGCGACTGACGTGGCCGAGAGCGAAGCCGCGATGAGGAATGTAAGCCGTTCACGCTTCTGAGCATTGCCCGCGCCGGTCGTGGGCTTAGGGTTTGATGCCCGCATGTCCGAACTCGACTCGCAAGTCGCCGCCGTGCAGCTTCCGCCCGAGAAGCTGCCCGTATATCACGCTCATCACCGGGCCAAGCACGAGTTGTTGCGCCGCTACATGGACGTGTGGATGCCCAAGCTCGGGTTCAGCTATGGCCAAGTCGCGCTCGTGGATGGGTTTGGAGTGCCCCCGCTTTCGTGGACACCTGAGCGCTTGGGTCTGTCGGACCCGGCAGGAAGGATGTGGTGTCCATGCCACGTACTCGTCCCCCGTACCCCGA
Source organism: uncultured Solirubrobacterales bacterium (assembly GCA_963744135.1). Taxonomy (GTDB): domain Bacteria; phylum Actinomycetota; class Thermoleophilia; order Solirubrobacterales; family Solirubrobacteraceae; genus Palsa-744. The sequence continues at coordinate 222,108 of CAVUSE010000003.1, forward strand.
GGAGTTCCGTCGTGAGGCGGTCGAGCTGGTCCGTAGCAGCGGCCGGCCGGTCAACGAGATCGCGAAGGATCTCGGGGTCAGCGGCCAATCGCTGCATACCTGGGTCAAGCGAGCCGACATCGACGTTGGGCGCGCACCAGGCCTGACGACGGAGGACCGCGAGGAGCTGCGAAAACTCCGGCGGGAGAACCGGATTCTCCGCGAAGAGCGGGAAATCCTAAAAAAAGCGGCGGCCTTCTTCGCCAGGGAGAGCGAGCCGAGCCGGTAGCAGCATTCCGGTTCATCGCAGCGGAGAAGGCACATCACTCGATCAAGGTGATGTGCCGGGTGCTTGGTGTCTCCCGGGCGGGTTTCTACGCCTGGGAGCGCCGCGCACCAAGCGACCGTGACCTCGCTGACGCGTGGCTGACAGAGAAGATCCGCGAGATCCACACCGCCTCGAAAGGGACCTACGGCGCGCGGCGTGTGCACGCCGATCTGCGGCTCGCCCATGGTGTCGAGGTCAACCACAAGCGCGTGGAGCGGCTGATGGCCAGCAACGGGCTCTCGGGGCTGCCAGGGCGCCGGCGGCGGCGCACCACGATCCGCGTGGAGGGCGTCAGGGTCGCACCGGATCTCCTGGAGCGCGACTTCAACCCGACGGCACCGAACCGCATGTGGTCGGCGGACATCACCTACATCCGCACATGGGAGGGCTGGCTCTATCTCGCGCACGTCCAAGACCTCTTCTCCCGGCGGATCGTGGGGTGGGCGATGACCGACCACCTCCGCGCGGAGCTCGTCACAGGCGCGCTGCAGATGGCGATCTCCCGGCGCAAACCCGACCCCGGGGTGATCCACCATTCCGACCAGGGCAGCCAATACACGGCTGTCCTCTTCACCGGCCGCTGCAAGCAGGCCGGCATCACCCCGTCGACCGGGTCCAAGGGCGACTGCTTCGACAACGCGGTCAGCGAGAGCTTCCACGCCTCACTGAAGAAGGAGCTCATCTACCGCCACTCATGGCCGACCCGCGCTGAGACACGGACCGCCGTCTTCGAGTACATCGAAGGCTGGTACAACCCCCGCCGCAGGCACTCCACCCTCGGCTACCTCTCACCCGCCGAATACGAGCACCAGCACCAAAACCAGCCATTCACGACAACGCCCGACACCCCGCCGCTCAGCACCCCAGCCATCGCATGAGCAGCCCTCACCGCCAGCCACACCGGGGACCCCCGGCGCGCGGCGCGCCCGGATATTCCTCGCTCCGCCTACGGCTCCGCGAGGAATATCCGGCAGATCACATAAACTCCATCAAGTCAACCCGTGTCCACGAGAACGGGGGCGGGCCAGTTCGCAAGCGCGGGGCGCTACCGCGACGGGCAGCGCGGCTCGCCGCTTCTGATGCTCGACGCTTACGTCGGGCGCACGGCCGGCGACCGTGCGCGCTTCAAGCGCGCGCCGCACTTCATCTTCATCGAGCGCAGGAAGGACTACGCGCAGCACTTGAAGGCCGAGGTTGAGAGCTACCCGACCACGCACGGCGCGACCGTGGACGTGATCCACGGCAGCTATGAGGCGGAGTTCCCCAAGGTCATCGCGTATTTGGCGAGCGCCTATCGTCAGCCCGTCCCGACGTTCGCGTTCGTGGACCCGCGCGGCTACGCCGACAACCCGTTCTCGCACATCGCCGACTTCAAGAAGAAGCTGCCCAACAAGAGCGAGGTCATGGTGTATCTGCCAGCGGCGTTCATGGCACGGTTCCTGGCAACGGGGATCACGGACGAGGCGCTGACGAAGGCTTACGGCGGTCCAACGTGGGAGGACGCTAAGGACGAGCAGTCGCGCCAGCGAATCGGGCAGAAGCTAGCTGGACTATTCGGGGACCGCCTCAGAGATCGCTTTGGCTGGGTGACGAGCTTCAACGTCGATCCCGAGCGCCACAACGACTACTACCTGCTGTTCGGCACCGACCACAAGGACGGCCTGCGCGAGATGAAGCGCGGCATGTGGAAGGTTGACAAGCACGCAGGCGAAGCCTTCAAGCAAGCCAAGACCGTGCCGGATCAGGGGCAGTTGTTCAGCGACGATGCGGTGGTCGTGCCGCCGGACACGAGCATCCTTGGTGAGTTGCTGCGCGGAGAGTTCGCCGCGCGCGTGTTCACGATCACGGAGGCAGAGGACTTCACGCTTTGCCGCACGAGGTATCTAGACTCGCCGCATCTGCGGCAATGGGCGCTGCGCCCGCTTGAGCAGGCGGACGATATCGCAGTGGTCGAGTCCTCGCGGCGTCGAAAAGGCGACTACCCGACGGGCACGAAGCTGCGCTTCACGCGATAGCGAGCGTGGGCCGACGCCGCTTTGGGCTGGGCATGTCGTCCCAATGCCTGCCGGCGAGTTCTCGCCCGCCGCTCTTTGGGCGCGGACCGCCCCACTGCTTGAAGAAGAACGCGACACCCTCGTCAACACAGCGGTCGCGCAGGTCGGTGGCCCAAGCCGAGTCGATGCGCCGATGACGCGGCCCGGACTCACCACCAGCGATCAGCCAGTCGATGCCGCCGAGGTCGAGCCCTTCCAGCGGCCCAAGAAGCGGCTCGGCGGAAATGAACCGCACGGCCGCGGGCACCTCCCGCAGGGCGTCGGCGCGGTGAACGAAGCGGCGGTTCTCGATCGTCACGCCCATCCAGACATTGCGCGGCCACGGAAGCTGCGGAGCAAGTTCGGCCAAGCGCTCGTGGCGCTTAGTCAGGATTTGGAACGTGTGCTGTTTGGCGCGAACCATCACGTCGAACACGTCGGCGACGAACTCGTCGGGGATGTCCTCGTGAAAGAGGTCGCTCATCGAATTGACGAACACGACGCGCGGGCGATTCCAGCGCAAAGGCACGTCTAGCCGCTCGGGCCACAAGCGCAGGTCGAAGCCCTGCTCGTAGGGGTGCCCTGGCACGCCGCGCCAGCGCTCCGCAAAGGTCTCGGCGTAGCAATGCGCGCAGCCGGGCGAGACCTTCGAGCAGCCGGTCACTGGATTCCAGGTGGCCTCGGTCCACTCGATGCGGCTACGGTCGGCCATGTCGAAAGGTTCGGGACGGCTTAGTCGGCACCTGCAAACTCTCGCACAGCACGCGGACGAACAGATGTTCGTATCTGGCTATCCGAGCCAAATGGCGCCGCCGATCCGCGGCGGCGAGGTCGCGGTAGGAGCCGGGGGTCTGACCCGCCGCGCATCGGAAGCTGTCGATGAACGCGCTGGTTTTGCTCCACCCGCAAAGGCTGCCGGCGTCGGTAACTGACTCGTCTTGGGCGAGCAGGATCATGGCGTGGATGGCGCGGGCCTGTGCGCGTCATTGGGGATAGCTCATGCCCGTCTCTGTACTCGTGGCCGTGGCACACGACTCCGATACGCGCGAGAATCCCGGCGATGATCGAACTGCGTGGTCCATCGAACGAGGTCTTTCTTCTTGATGAGGGAATGCTAGATGACAGGGCATGGTTGGCATTTATCTACGGCCAATGCCACGGCCTAGCACTCGCGCTTCACAACAGAACTGGTTGGTCACTGGTGGCGATGGTCGATGACACAGGAGCGTGTGGACATGTCTGCGTCCGTCGCCCTGACGGTGCGATCATTGATGTCACCGGGGCGCACACTAGCGAGGAAATGACCTCCGCATGTGCAGGACAAATACGGGATATCGACACTCACTACATCCACGACCTAGAATCTCAGCACGGCTGGGCACAGGCAGAACCCGACTCAGCCGCCGCATGGGTAGACGCAGTCATTGCGCGGGCCGAATCGCCCACACGCATTTCAGCGATGGCGAAGCCCGGACTTCAAGTAACTACGCAGATCGACGGTGATCTGGAACTCAAGATCGAATGGCCCGGTGCCATGAACCTGAACGTGTATGTGCGCCGCATACCGAGCGCAGTAGAGCGATGGACGCTGTACGGCGAGGTCGGGCTTCGCCCCGACGCAAACGGTGTCTACTTCATCGACTACACGCTCGCTCGACTACAACGAATCGGCACAGCATGGCTCAACTCCAACTTCGACCGAGCAAGGGCCGACGACAAGCTCGCCGCAGTGTCACCGACCGACCAGGCGTCGTGACCGGCGTCGAGAAAAGATGATCGACCGTGCCAAGGAGGGTCCAGTCGGGCTAGGGATCGTCACAAAGGAGTGGACACGGATCGGCCTGACGAGGTTCGGCGGGCCGCCCGCGCACATTTGTGATGCTGCGTCGGCTGAGGCGAGCGGCCCTAAAGGTCGCCGTAGAATGGTCGCGCGATGATCGACATTGACGATCCGGGCGCCGTGCCCGAGCTTCGGCGGTTCATCGTGTCGGTGGGGCTCGACCCTTCGAGGCTGACGGACGATGAGGTGCGGGCTCGTGTACGTGTGCTGCTTGACGAGCGCGTGCCGGCGCCTGCTGTCGGGTTCGGGAATGGGCCTATCAATGGGCGCGAGTGGTTCGCCGCGGCATTGACGGCGGGCGGGTTCCGGCAGCCCGAGGACCGCGACCGGCACGCCGTCGTAGACGCAGGCGAGCCGGTGCATCTCGTTGTTCTGGCGATCCTGGTGATGCGGCATTTGCCCAATGCGCGCCCGCAACAGCCGTGGACGGACGAGAGCCTTGCAGCACAGTCGGGGCAGCAGGTCGAGGACTTCGCTCGCGCGCAACGACTACTGGATGAGGTCGCGGCAGATGTGGGCGTACTGTCGCGGCTTGGCGCCCGCTGGTGGGAGCAGTAGCGCCGCTACCCATATCGTTCGAGCGCCCCGACCTTGAGACAGCGGGGTTCGTCGGATGGCGCAAGTGGGACGAGCTGCGCAGTAGCAACCTGCGCGAAGTGCCGAGCGCCCCTGCCGTCTACGTGGTGTTCCGCCCGACGGCAGGAGCCCCGATCTTTCTCGACACGAATCCAGGTGGTCGGTTCAAGGAGCAAGACCCCACGGTGCCGATCGAAATGCTGTCGGCGAACTGGGTGCCGAGTTCGCAGGTCGTTTACATCGGCAAGGCGAACGTCGCGGATCGGCGGCTGCGCCAGTTTGCTCGCTTCGGGGCCGGCGAAAAGATCGGACATTGGGGTGGCCGCTACATCTGGCAACTCCTTGACTCCGATCAACTCCTGGTCGCGTGGCATGCAGTCTCGTGGGCTGAGCCGGCGCGTGACTACGAGAAGCGACTGCTCGCGCACTTCGCCGGCCTACACGGTGGAGTCCGGCCGTTCGCCAATCTCACCGGCTAAGTCCGGTAGCCGACTTGGCGCAAACGGTCTGTCCGGGGGCGTCGCTACCCATCTGCGCCAATTAGAAAACGAGCGGCCGCACGGATGTTGGCGCACCCGTGCGGCCTGTTAGCACCGAAGAACCGACCTTCGATGCCAGGGCCTACCGTAGCTGTGTCTGCGGCGAGGTTGCCTGCTCGCTGGCGGCTTCCTTCGGTGCGCGAAAGGAGGCGCCAATGACGACAGACTGAGCCGCCCCGGGTTCCACGGAGACCGTGATCTGCCCCGGGTTTTTCGGAGTCGGTGCTCTGGAATCAGGCGGCGATCTCTTGTTGTTGGTGTTGGTTCTCGTATTCGCTGGGTGTGAGCATGTTCAGAGCGCTGTGGCGTCTGCGGGTGTTGTGCCAGATCTCGATGTAGTCATGGATCGCAGCGGCGAGTTCGACACGTGTCTTCCATCTTCTGCGGTTGAGCAGCTCGACCTGCATGCGGGCCCAGAACGCCTCGACCATCGCATTGTCGAACGGGGCACCGACAGCACCCACGGACGGCGCGAGGCCGGCCTCTGTGACCTTCTGGCTGAACACCCAGGACGCGAACTGCACCCCCTGATCGGAATGTATGATCCCGCCCTCTCTCGGCGCTCTGCGGTTCAACGCCATGCCGAGCGCGTTCGTGACCAGCAGCCCGGTCTGGCGGCTGTCGATCGACCAGCCAACGACCATGCGTGAGAACGCGTCGATGACCGCGCAGCAGTAGATCTTGCCCTCGCGGGTGGGGTGCTCGGTGATGTCTGTCATCCATAGCCGGTCAGGCCCCTCGGCAGTGAAGCGTCGACGCACCAGGTCCAGCGAGCTGGCCTTGCCGACCCTCGCACCCCGCGGCAGCCGGCGCCTCGGTAGCCCATAGATCCCCAGGCGTCTCATCAGCAGATGCACCTGCTCCTTGCCGACGTGGATCCCACGGCCGTACCTCAGCTCGGCGGTCACACGCAGCGTCCCGTAGGTGCCGCCGGAGTCCTTGTGCACCTGTGCGATCTCACCAGCAAGCCAGGCATGTCTCAGTGTCCGGGCGGACGGTGGACGTACCTTCCAGTCGTAGTAGCCAGAGACCGACACGCCGAGCATCAAGCAGGCCCGCTGCACGTCAAACCCCTGCCCGGTCAGGGAGGCGATCACCGGGAAGAGGCTTTTGGGGGCAGGTTCTGCTCCAGGAACACCTCATTGACCTTCCGGGAGACCGCGAGTTCAGTCTCGAGCTGGCGGATACGCCTCTTTGCGGCCGCAAGCTCCATCTGCCCCTCGGTGCTCAGCCCAGGCGCCTCACCGCGGTCGATGCGCTCCTGCTTCAGCCAGCCATAGATCACCGCCTCGCTCATCCCAAACGTCTCGGCGAGCTGCGCGACCCGCGTCCCGGAGCGGGCGAGCTCGACAACCTGTTTGCGCACCTCTACTGGATACCTGCTGGGCATTGCTTCCTCCTCGCTAAACGCCGGAGGATTCCAGAAACACAACTCCACTAAACCCGGGGCAGATCAAAGTCCGCCAAACACAGGATGGCTCACGGGGCACAACTCATGTCCGCTGGCTTGCCGAGCTAGGATTGGTATATGGCGACTGCGGTGAAGAGGCTCGACTTGACGGTCGGTGAGATCGTGGAGATCGCCGGGCGCCGCTATGAGGTCGTCCCGGATCGCGTGGGCGGCGTGACGCTCGAGCCGCCGATCACTCCCGCGGCACACCTGCACGCCCATCGGGGGACAAAGCCTGCCTCCGAGGAGGACTTCGAGCGTCTCTCGGCCGATGTCCCCCATGACGACGAGGGCTAGCGGTGTCGGATACTCCGGCGGGCGGCCTGCCGCCCGTTCCGGTCGAGTTCGGCGCAGTCGAGTGGAGTGAGGAGGTCGAGCGCTACGACCGTCGCTCACCGGCTCGCGCCCGGGCGCAGAGCGCCCGCAAGACAATTGAGGCCGGTACGGGAAAGCTGGATTGGAAGCGCTGCAAGGCTGACGGTCCAGGCGCCACACGACTGCCTGGCTGCCGCAAGCTCCACGTACCGCTTGGCAGGCAGGGAGCCTCAGAGGCACCCTACGGATTCGTGTTCCAGCTGATCCAGAAGCCCGACGACAGCCTCGCCTGGAACATGGTCGCCTTCGGCGAGCGTCATCCCGCCGATAAGAGAACCCGCAACGTCTACGAGCGGGCTCACAAGCGTCTGCATGGTCGCTATCCATAGCTGAGCCTGACGAGCGTGCCCGCTCATCGGTGCCCACCGCGACGATAGGTTCCGCCCTGGATGCCACATGCCCTGCACGGCGAGGCGCCACAGGCGTTGATAGCCGAGGGCGATCGCGGCCCGGGCGTTGGCGATCTCCCGCAGGGCTCGCGTGAGCAGTTCGGTGTGCTCCATAAAGCTCGACTTTACAGTGTAAAGTAGATTTGCGATGCCTTCCGCAGCCGCATCAAAGCCTCAGAGCCGCCAGATCCGGCGCCCACTGAGCCGGGCCGTGATCCTCGATCGCGCGGTGGCGTTGATCGAGGAGGCGGGGCCTGGCGCGTTGAGCATGCGCCGCCTCGGTTCGAGCCTCGGGGTCGAGGGGATGGCGATCTACCACCACTTCAGCGGCCGCGAGGAGCTGCTCGGCGCGATCGGGGATCGGCTGCTCGAGCCGTTGCAAGAGCTGGAGCTGGGTGATGATTGGCGCGAGGCGTGCCGGCGCTTCGCTACCGCGTTGCGTAATGTCGCGGTCGCACGGCCCGCGACTTTCCGGCTGCTCGGGTTGCAGCCATTTGACACCCCGAGCTCGCTCGGTCCGGTGGAGCGCGTGCTAGGGGTGCTGGTCGCCCGGGGGTTCACCCCGTCGGCCGCGCTTGCGGTCTACCGCGCCACGGTCAGCTACGCCCGCGGGTACGCGTTGGCAGAGGCGACCGGGTTCACCGTCGACGCGGCGCGACCGGGCGGCCGGCGGCGGCTGGCTGCGCTGCCCCGATCGGAGTTCCCGATCCTCGCCGGTCGCGCACGAGAGCTGGCGGCGCTCGATGCCGATGCCGGTTGGGAGCTCGGGCTGCAGGCGCTGCTCACCGGGTTCGCGGATCCCGGTCAGGCCGGCTCGCGCGACCGATGACCAGTTGCTCCCCTTCGGCGCGCCCGGTCAGCGGCGGGGGCGACGAGCGAGGATCGATCCGGCGCGCGGCGGACTGGCTGGCGGCGTCAAAGCTCGGCCTGGTGGTCATGGCGCTGGTGGTGGGGGTCGGGGCGGGGCTGGGCGCGGCCGGGTTTCGCGAGCTGATCTATTTCTTCACCTGGCTGTTCACCGGCCGTCAGACGTTCGGGCAGCAGGGGCATACGGCCAGCCTGCACCTCCCGTTTTTGGGTATCTGGTTCGTGCTGGTTGTCCCCGTGATCGCCGGCGCCCTCTACGGCCCGCTGATCCAGCGCTTCGCCCGCGAGGCGCGCGGTCACGGCGTGCCGGAGGTGATGCTCGCCGTGGCGGAGAACGGGGGACGCATCCGCCCGCCGGTGACGGTGGTGAAGGCGCTCGCCTCGGCACTGTGCATCGGCAGCGGCGGGTCGGTTGGGCGCGAGGGGCCGATCGTGCAGATCGGCTCCGCGTTGGCCTCCACGCTTGGGCAGCTGGTGCGGATGAGCGAGGGCCGGCTGCGGGTGATCGTGGCGTGCGGGGCCGCGGGCGGGATCTCGGCGACGTTCAACGCGCCGGTGACCGGCATGTTCTTCGGCTTCGAGATCGTGCTGAAGGAGTTCTCGCTCGACGCGCTCGCCGCGACGATCCTCGCAGCGGTGAGCGCCGATGTACTCAGCCGCGCGTTCTTCGGCGGCGCCCCGTTCTTCGCCGGCGTTCCGCACGACATGAGCGTGTCCAACGACTTCACCTACCTGCTGGTCGCGCTGCTCGGCCTGCTCGCCGGCCTGATCGGCGTCGCATTCCAGAAGACGCTGTACAAGGGCGAGGAGGCAGCGGACGCGCTCTGGGGCAAACGGGCCGCGTGGCTGCGCCCGGTCGCCGGTGGCCTAGTCCTCGGGGTGCTGCTGCTGGCGCTGCCGCAGATGTACGGGGTGGGGTACCCGGTGATGGACCGGGTGCTGGCCAACCATTACGTGCTCTGGTTCGTGCTCCTCTTGATGGCCGGCAAGATCCTCGCCTCCAGTCTCACGCTCTGGATCGGCGGATCCGGCGGCGTGTTCGCCCCCTCGCTGTTCACAGGCGCAGCGGCCGGGATGGCGTTCGGCACGGTCGCCCATCACATCTTCGGCGCCGCGGCCGGCCCGCCCGTGCTCTACGGGGTCGTGGCGATGGGCGGCGTGTTCGCCGGCGCGGCACAGGCTCCGTTGACCGCGATCGCAAGCGTCGCGGAGATGACCGGCAACTTCACCCTCACCCTGCCGATCATGCTCGCCTGCGGCATAGCGGCGCAACTGGCCAAGCACATCACCCACGGAAGCATCTACACCACCAAGCTGCTGCGCCGCGGGATCGACATCGAGCGCCCCAAGGCGCTCGGGGCGCTGCAGGCTATGACCGTGGGCGAGGTCATGCAACCACTCACCAGCCCCAACGGCCAACTCGTTGCCGCCGGCGACAGCGCCGAGCGGCTCGCGGTGGAGGAGTCGCAGTGGGAGCGGCTCGTCGGCCCCGTCACGCTCAGGCGCCGCCCGCAGGTGCTGTTCGCCGAGGAAGACCTCGAGAACGCCCGCCGCCAGCTCGTCCTCTACGGGCGCGACGGGCTCCCGGTGCTCTCACGCGATCACCGGCTGCGCGGCTGGCTCACCCGTGCGGACGTTCTCCGCGCGCTGGCCACCAGGATCAGCGCCTCCGAGCAGGAGATCGAGCAAGGAGCCCTCGCGGCCGGCTTCGCCGCCACCGACCCCGCCAGCGCGATCCACGAGCCCAACAACCCGCTGCGCGGATATGAGACCCTCGAGCTGCGGATCCCCCCAGACTCGCCCGCGCAGGGCAGGCGCGTCGCCGACGTCCGGTGGCCACCGGGCTGCATCGTCGTCGCCGTCACCCAGGACCGCGAGATCCACGCCGCCGACCCCGAGCTCCAACTGCATCCGGGCGAGCGGGTGATCGTGCTCGCACCCGCCGAGGACACGGGCGGCCACCAGCCACCAGCGACTCTCAGCGCGGTCGCGGGCGCCTCGCAAGGAGCAGATGCTCTGCCCGGCGACTCTTCGCGTTGAGCTCCCGCTCGATTCCTCTGCTCCTCGTGGCAGTGGCGTCGGGGTCGGGCGGGTTGGTGGACGTGCTCGTCGCGCTGGCTTGGCTCACGTCTATGCGCCTGTTGCGGTGACTGCGCCTGCCGTTTGGCGACTGCGTTGGGTGAGGCGCACACGCAGACCCTTGGGGATGGTCACGAAGTTGTAGTACTCGCTCACGGGGCCGGCGGTGCTATCGAGTTCGATGTGGAAGTTGCGGGCGATCATCGCGAGCGCGCTCTTTGCCTCCAAGAACGCGAGGTTGCGTCCTGGGCAGAAGCGGGGGCCGGCGCCGAAGGTCAAGACCTTTGGTGCGCTCGACTCATCGCTGCGCAGCAGGCGGCCGGGGTCAAACCCGTCGCCCAGGTTGGGATAGCGCAGCAGCATCAGTAGCTGGGTGCCGGCGGGTATGTGGGTGTCGCAGATCGTGGTGTCCGCCAAGGGTTCGGCGGTTATGAGCGGGGTCACGCCCTTCACCCGCAGCGACTCGCGCAGCACCGCGTCGGTGTAGTCGAGACCCCCAATGACCCCGTAGTCGTTGGGGAACGGATCATCGCCCAGCGCCTCGCTCGCCTCAGCCGCGAGCTGCGCCTGGACATCGGGGTGGGTCGCCAACAGCCAAATCGTCCAGCCGAGCGTGTGCGCGGTGGTGTCCTCCCCGGCGAACAGCAGGATCAAGGTGTTGCCGATGATTTCGCCGTCGGTGAAGGCGCCGTCGTTTTCCTGAGCTGAGATCATGCTCTCCAAGAAGTTCTCGGGTGCCTCGCGCAGCTCAGGTCGCTCTCGCATCCTCTGCCTGGCCTGCTCGATGAACTGCTCCGTCGCCCGGTGCAGCTCCGCCAGCGAGCGATCGAGCGCCCGGTCGGCAGGCAGCTTGACCCGCCGCCAGTACGGAAACGGGGCGGACATACGCCGTATGAGCATCCCGAAAGCCCGCTGGATGTGCTCCTGCAGCTCCCCTTCACGGCGCTCCAGCGTGTTCAGGTCGTGCCCGAACGCGAGCGCGGAGGTGATATCCAGGCTGTAGGAGGTGAACTCCTCGCCGATCTTGAGCACCCGGCCCTCCTGGGCCGCCTCGGACAGCCGGCGGTGCAGACGCTCGGCGCTCGTGCGGATCACCCCGTAGTAGCGGTGCAGGTGATTGGTGTTGAGCGCCGTGATAACTAGCCGGCGCTGGCGCTTCCACTGCTCGCCCTCGGCGGTGAACACTCCCGAGAGGCCCATCTCATCGAAGACGACCTGCTGCACTGACCAGCGGCGGAAACCCTCGGGACGCTCCCGCAAGATCATGTTCACCGCGTCGGCGTCTGAGATGCCGACGATGCGCCGCCGGCCGATATCGACACGCAAGATCGGCCCATACCGATCCGCCCATCGTTCGCAGACCGTGTGTAGGCGGGAGGCGCGCGCTAGCTGGTGCGCGTTGCCGAGCAGCGGGAGGCCCGGAGGCCCCGGAAGCTCATCGATAGTACGCGCCATCGGCCGTCTACCTCCGCCCTTGCTTGAACTCGCCGCCGGGCATGGCGGCACACGAGAGGCGACTGTAGCGGAAATCCCCGCAGCTGAAACGCTGCTGAGCTTGAGCCCTAACCGAACGTAAACGCGAAGCCGAGCGCGGGCGCCGCCGTCCGTTAGCTGCCGAGTTGGCAGGCCGTAGCCGTAGGGCCTGGCTCGCGTCGTCTCCAACACGGAGACGGACCGTCAGACGGCTACTTGGGCCCGCACTCGGTGCGGGCATCGCTCTCACCGGCGGAGGGTTTTCGCGTGGGGAGCTGTGCGCGAGCCGGCAGCGGCGAGTGACGATGCGGTGGCTTCGGCTGGTGGGTGATCTGGCAGGCTTCGCCGGATGCTGAGCGCTGCTGTAGAAGTAGCCTGGCCGCCGTTCGTGCTCGTTACCGGGTTGCTGCTGATCGGCTTGGTAGCCCACCGTGACGGTCTGTTCGAGCAGGCCGGGCGATCCCTGCAGGGCTCGCGGGAGGGCCGGTAGTGCTGCTCGCCGCTTGCCTGCTGCTGGTAGCGGTCGTGACCGCCGTGCTCAACCTGGACACCGCAGTGGTGTTCCTCACGCCGGTCTTGGTTCATGCGGCTCGCGGACGCGGTATCGAGGAGGAGGCGTTCCTGTACGGCACGGTCTACATGGCAAACGCATCCTCGCTCTACCTCCCCGGGTCCAACCTCACAAACCTCCTCGTCCTAGACCATCAACCGATCTCCGGCGGCACGTTCGCCGCACGCATGCTCCCGATCGCGCTCGCCGCGACACTTGCTACCCGGTAATCTATGCAACATGGAGCAATTGGGCCCACAACCTTCCTAGACAACGCGACTGACACATCCCCGCTCGTCCGGTCGGAGGCGCCGGCCGACGCCTTCTTCCCCCGCCACGTCGAGTAGCCGCCGCGGGCACCCACGGCCTATACCGCGTGACCGGGGTCGTCGTCGAGCCCGCCCGCCTGAACGAGTAGCAGCGCAGGGAACTGCTCTCCAAGCGGCTTCCAAACCGCTCGGAGAGCCTGATCGTGGAAATCGCCACGGTGGGACCTGAGAACCCGCGGACGGTCTGGCGCTCATCGCGGGCGCTGACCCAGCCCCTCGGCCTCGATCTCGTCGAGCACCTTGCTGATCCGCTGCCGAGTCCATCCCATAACTCGGACTTGCGCCTTGGGAGGCAAATCACTCCCGTGGCCCAAGAATAGAGGCGATGTCCGCAACGTCTTTTGAGGCACCGACGTCTTGCCGCCGACCAGGACGCGCCGGCCCTGGGGGGCCAGCCAAGACAATGTCGGGTCGACACCGCTCCCCAGCCAGCCTGTCTCAACGTCGGACGGACCACTGGCGCCAACCCGATCACCCCGCCCGACTCCTCGACCGACTCGGCTGGGGCCAAAGGGCCACCTGAGATGCCACCGTCACCGACAGTACTGACCCCTGGCGATCGGCTTGCGCTCGGAGCGCTGGAGGCCACGCTTGCCCAGGCGCGTGACACGAACGATGAGCGCCCGGCGCTGGAAGTGCTCGCTGCCTCACTGGTCGAACTCGGCGTGCGAGCGGTCCCCGCCGCGCGCTCCGGGCGCCTGGTCGCCCGCGACCGCGAAGCATGGCTGCGACGCCTACGAAGCGCGCAGCGCAGCGAGAGCACGATCAGCGCCTACCGCATCGCCATCGACGACCTACTCGCATGGGCGGAGTCCCAACAGCGAACCGAGGAACTGTTCGACGAGCAGACGATCGTGGACTACCTCGACGCCTATCGGCAACGCTCCAAACCCGCGCCGGCGACCTACTACCGGCGCTTCGTGCTGCTGCGGCGCTTCATGGCGTGGCTCAGCCGCCGGCAAGGGACACCCGACCCGTTCCTTGAGCTAGAGGCGCCGCCCAAGCCTCGGCAGGAGGGCGAGTGGCTTACTCACGAGGAGTTCGCGCGTCTGCTTCAAGCCGCCGAGCGTCCACAGAGGCGCAGGGCCGGCATGGTGGAGCGCGACCGCCTTGTGCTGCTGGCGCTAGTGTTGACCGGGTTACGGCGCTCGGAGCTGATCGCCGTTCGCTGGCGTGATCTCGATCTCGACGGGTCGCGCCCTTCGCTGCTGGTCGCGCGCGGCAAGGGCGGGAAGCCACGTCGCCAGCCGCTGCCATCCCAGCTCGCCGCGGAGCTCAAGTGTCTACGCCGCGAGCGCCAGTCATCCCCGCAGGAGCCGGTGTTCTGCGGCCTGAAGGGCGGCCGGTTGCAGGCCACCGCGCTCGCCCGCGTCATCAGCCGCAGCGCCACCCGCGCCGGGATCCCCAAGCACATCACTGCGCACACGCTGCGCCACACCGCAGCCACGTGGCTGCGCCAAGCCACCGGCGACACCCGACTCGTCGCCGAGTACTTGGGGCACGCTGATCTCTCGACCGTCAGCCGTTACGCGCATGTCGCCAGCGAGGAGATGCACGTCGCCGTGCAGACGCTAGCCGACCAGGCCTGCGTGCCCCACGCTCCTCCCCGCCCCGCCGGGGGCCAAGACGGCGAGGAAGACCGCCCGGCGCAATGAGCGCGCCCGCCGAGCGCATAAGCCAGCCCGCGCAGGAAGCCCGCCCCGAGAAGCTCACGCTCAGCCCTTTCCGGCGGGCCGCCCTGGTAGCCTTCTCGGTGCGGCATGGAGCGCTGCCGGGGTTTTCCTGGGCGCCCGCGCCGAGCGATTCCATAGAGATCGCCCCGCGACATTCGGCCCAACTCCTAGCGTGACGAGAACCCAGCGACTCGACCCATAGAAAAACCCCGCGTTAGCGGGGCTTTTCCTTAGCAGGTCGGTAAGCCGGATTCTGTCGTGAACAGCCATCCATCTGAGCGGCCTACCTGGACCTCGGCGGGCAGCCTGCAAACGGTCCGGTTTGGCCTTGCATCGGGTGGGGTTTGCCCAGCCGCCGCGTCACCGCGACGCTGGTGCGCTCTTACCGCACCATTTCACCCTTGCCCGCCGGCCGTTCACGTGGGACGGCCGGCGTCGGCGGTTTGTTTCTGTGGCACTTTCCCGCGGGTTTCCCCGGGTCGATAGCTCGACCACCTTGCCCTGTGATGTCCGGACTTTCCTCGAAGGTTCCACCTCCGCGGCTGCTTGACCTGCCTGCTCAACTTAGCGTATGGCAAGCTCGCTGTGAAGCCTCACGAGAGCCGCGTTCCGCAGTCCACGCACTCCCCGTGTGGCTCCTCGTCGGCGTCCGTATGAGCAATCGCCTTCCCGGCGCGCCTCATCTCGCCGCCGCATAGAGGGCATCGAACCGTCTCCGATTCGCTCAGCGCCTGCCAGGCGCCGACGATCACATCGTCCAGCGTCAGGGCCTCCACGCCACCGCCTTTCAACGCTGCCGCGCGCAGGCGTGCCACGTGATCCGCGGGCCTGAAACCTGCCGGCCGCAAACGCTCCCGCCCGGGGGGCCCGGGGGGAAGCCGCGGGTGTCCGCGCCGCCGGAGGAGGGTGCCACCCATCAGAGGCTCCTCAGCAGCCCTACCACGCGCCCCAGCACCTTGACCTCCTTGCTGCGGATCGGCTCCATCGTCTCGTTCTCGGGCTGCAGACGGATGTGATCGGATTCTCGGAAGAACCGCTTCACCGTCGCCTCCTCGCCCAGCAGCGCCACGACGATCTCGCCTTCGCGCGCCGTCTCCTGGGGTCGCACCACCACGATGTCGCCTTCGATGATGCCGGCGTTCTTCATCGAGTCCCCGCGTATGCGCAAGAGATACTCGCCATCCCCGCCTCCCGCGACCTCCGGGACGGAGATGTACTCCTCGATGTTCTCCTCTGCCAGCATCGGCTGGCCGGCCGCGACCGAGCCCACCAAGGGCAGGCCTTCGGAGCGCACGATCGAGCGGACGCTGTCCACAGCGTTGCCCACCGCCCGGTCGAGCAGCTCGATCGCGCGCGGCTTGGAGGGATCACGGCGCAACAGGCCGATCTTCTCCAGGTTGGCGAGGTGGGCGTGCACGGTCGACGAGGAGGCCAGGCCCACCGCCTTGCCGATGTCACGCACGGTCGGCGGATAGCCGTACTTGGCGGAGTACTTGCCTATGAAGTCGAAGATCTCCTGCTGTCGCTTGGTTAGATCCATGATCTCTGGTCCCCTGGTTGGCTGGACGGAAGGGTGGAACGAACGTGTGTTCGCACAGTAGCGCCGTCCCCGGACGGATGCAAGCTTCGGCGGCCTCCGACCGCCTCGCTGCCGCGCGACTGCCTGGCCCGTGGGAGCCGTGGCCTCACCCGTGCAATGTGGAGCCGGACAGGCCATGCCGGCTGGCAAGCTCGACCGCCCGGGGGGGCGCAGCGTCGGCCGGAGCCGCGGGCCGACCAGCAGCAGGGCTAGGCGGGCTATACTCGCCGCTTCCCGGCGCCCGTGGCGGAATTGGTAGACGCGCAAGGTTGAGGGCCTTGTGGAGAATTTTCTCCGTGGTGGTTCGAGTCCACTCGGGCGCACCAAAATCTTCGGACTAAAATCTCCACGAAATGAAGGGGTCGGGGGTTCCCCTGCGCCCACGAGGGCCGGCGTCGGCTCTGGTGGGCGCTGCTCGTCTGGTGCCTCTCGGTCCTCGATGTCTCGCTGCCGCTCTGCTTGCCTGATGGCGTCGGTCAGCTCCTCGGCTTCTTGGTCGATGACGGCGCGGCGTAGCTCCTCGTCTGCGTGAGCCGAGACGACTCGGCGTAGATCGTCGCCGAGCAGGGTGGCGAAGGGCTCTTTGAGCTCGCCCGTGACCGTGTAGTCGTCGCCATATCAGCAGGCGCGTGAAGAAGGCGAGGTTGAACTGGCGGCGCATCTTGGGAGTGGCCTCGCGGTATGCGGCCTCGCAGTCGCCGGCTCTCGTGAGGGCGCGCTCGAGGTTGGCTTCGGCCGTTGTGGAAGTCGGCGTCGATCTCAGACAGGCGGCTTTCGGCGCTGGGTGATCTCGGCTGGTCAGGCGGTCTTGCTCGCTCTTGAGGAGGTCGAGCGGGATCGCTTCGGCGTAGTGGGCGTCCAGGAGCTTCTTGCGTTCGTACTCGAGGTTGCGCAGTCGCTGCTGCTGGGTGGTCCGTTCGCGTGTCGGCTTCGGCGCGGAGCTGGGCCAGCTCGTCGCGCAGGAAGGACCGTAGGGCGCGCGACCTCGCCTCGGGTGGGAGCTGGATGGTGGCGTAGTAGGCGGCGATGGACTCCTCGGCGCGCTCGATGCGGATGGCTCGCTGCGTTGCAAGCGCTGCGCTTCATGCTGGCGACCGATGCAGATGAAGTACGGGTAGATGCCGCTGCGGCCTTTGGCATGGCAGACGATCAGGCGACTGCCGCACTGGCCGCAGTAGATGGTGCCCTTGAGGTAGTGGGGGTGCTCGCGTTGCTTCTCCCCGGCGAAGTTGTTGGCAGCCAGCAAGCTGTTGGACCTCGTGCCAGATCTCGGGCTCGACGAGCGGCTCGTGCTTGCCGGGGTAGAGCGCACCGCGGTAGCGGACCATGCCCATGTAGTAGGGGTGGCGCAGGAGCTTGTGCAGGTGCGAGAGCGCCAGCGGTTTGCCCGGCCCTTTCGGTCCTGGTGCGGTCGTCAGGCCGCGGGCGGTCAGCTCGGCCAGCAGGTTGCGGATCGTCCATTCGCCGGTGGCGTAGGCCTCGGAACGCCCAGGCCATGAGCGGGCCGCGGTCAGGGTCGATTTCGACGGTGCGGCTCTCGCGGCCGTTCTCGAAGCGCCGGACGTTCAGGTAGCCGGTCGGCGCTCGGCCGGGCGTGCCGCCGTTCTTGGCCTTTTGCACGCAGCCCTTGATGACCTCGGTGGCCAGGTTGCGGCTGTAGAACTCAGCGATCGAGGACATGATGCCGTGCAGCAGCAGACCCGAGGGCGTCTCGTCGATGTTCTCGCTGACGGACACCAGTTGGGCGCCGGCCTGCTTGATGGCCATGTTGATCGCGACGTCGTCGGCGCGGTTGCGGGCCAGGCGGTCGATCTTGTGGACGATGACGTAGTTGACGTGGTTCTCGGCGATGTAGGCGAGCATCCGCTGTAGCTGCGGCCGGTCGGCGGTCTTGGCGGATTCGCCGCGCTCTACGAACTCTTCAATGACCGCCGCCTTGAGGTGTGCTTGCCTTGCGCTTGCAGGCTTCGCGTTGCGCCGGCAGCGAATAACCCTCTGTCTCGCCGTCCTTTTCGGCCTGCTCCTTGCTGGAGACTCGTAGATAGATCACCGCGTTCGCTGGAGCCTCAACCACGCGCTCATGCGCCACGGCCACGGTGGCGCCCGCTCGCTCGATGGCCTGCTGGATAGAGGCGTAATCATCATGGTTGCGCGACAGGCGGGCCGGATCACGCACGATCACGTAGTTCACCGCGTGTTTGGTGATGAAGCTCAGAAGGTCTCGCAGCCCGTTTCGGGCGGTGGTACTGCTGGACGCGCCTTCGTCGGTGAACTCCTGGACGACCTCGGCGCCGAGTCGGGTGGCTTCTTGCCGGCAGACCTCGCGCTGCGCGGTGATGGCGCCACTCTGGTAAGCTGGGTCTTTGGAGGCAGTCCTGATGTAGACAATCGCCGTTGGCTGATCGGCGTTACGTTTCTGCGGGCTTGTCATGTATTGCTCCTTTCGTAGGTTCCTCACTGGATAGTCCGTGGCGCGTTATGAGCGCGTCGAAGTGCTGCACAAGTTCGGTGATGGCTTCGGGCGGGAGGCGGTGGTATTTGGACTTCAGGTAAATTGGGAAGCTCGGCAAAAGGTCGTCCGGTACGTGGTAGCCGGCGAGAGCGTAGAGGTCGGCCAAGCTGACGCCGAGGGCTTTGGCGATGCGCGCCAGCTTATCAGGCCGGGGCGCAGCGATCTCACCTCGTTCCAGACGGGTGATAGTGGATTGTCTGACGCCAACGAGTGCGCCCAGGCGGTGCGTGGACAGCCCGAGCGATTGGCGCCTTTGGCGCAGTAGTGCGCCGAGTTCAGTGGCTTGTGCCTGACTCATGAGTCTTACTCCCTTGCCCGCCCATAGTATCAAACTTGATGCGTAAACGCATTGTTTTATTGACAATTTGGCAATTTGGGTGGGATATTTGTTCAGGTCTTGAATTGGTTTTTTAGCGAGCTTCGCTGCGCGTTGCTGATACTAATTTGTTCATTATTATTGACCACCTCCTTTCTGTCGCTTGGTGTAAGTGGCAGAGGTTCCCGAGTTCATGGTTAGATGAGCTTCGAGGGAACCCCTGCCTGGATAGGGTTAGGAGGGTCGCTTTAGGCTGGTGGCTGGTACACCTTGTGCAGCCTTTCCGCGTGGACACCGGTTCGGCTGGTCAGCGGACTTGCCAGCGTCCGACGCTGCCCTGTCCTCACCGGATAGCGAGGCGATGGCATCGCGTCGGGTGGCGGCTTCGCGCTCGATGTTGGCGAGCACTGTCTCCGCCTGCTCAGCGAACTGGGTCTGGCCCTTTCTGGACTCGATGTAATCATCGACGAGCCGTTGCAGCGCGTTGGAGACCAGGATGTCTGGAGTTGTGACAGCGCGGTCAGCTGAGCGTGTGTGTCATCGTCCATGCGGATCGCTAGTGTCTTGGGCACAAGCTAACCTCCTGGCCGATGATTTGACTGAGTGTGTCACCCATTGTTCGGGTTCCTCCTCGGTGTTGTGCGACAGCGATTCCCGGTTGGAATCTCCTAGTGAAGTCACAGTACACCGACGAGCGTTCACCTTGACCCACTCCGTGAGGTCAGACGAGTTACCTTTATCCGTTTCTGGGCTATCTCGGCGAAGCTGGGGTTGAATTCGATCCCCAGCCAGTCGCACCGTGCTGCTCAGCGGCTACCCCGACCGTACCAGCCCCGAAGAACAGGTCAAGGACAAGTCCGTTGCCAACCTCCACCGCAGTTGCACATTGGTAGCAGTTGGCCAGTGATGCGCGGTTTACGGCGCGCTCCACGGTTGACCGCAGGCACGCCACACACGCTCAGGGCAACTCGCCAGCAGCGGCCTGGTAACGACGACGATGGGAAGGTGGCAAAGTGCTGGCCACGGAAGTTGGAGATAGCCAGCGACGGCACATCGCCGGGATTCTTGCCCGGCGGATGCCCTGCCAGACGCACGCTTTCATCTGCGACAGGGCGATGTTGCAACCGGCCAGCAGCCCGCTCCAGCTTTACGTCGTGACGCCCGTGGCGGATAACCGAGCGGCGTCCTCGCTTGCAGCATTCGCCGAGTCGAGCGCAGTGGAACACGGATAGCATCGAGGTCGAAAAAATAACGACGATTACGTGTCAGCAGGTAAACCGTCTCCAGGTGCAGGTCAGGCGGTCGCGCACACTACTGGGCATGTTGTTCTGCTGCACCCATGCCACACGGTTGCGCCAGTCCAGCCATCCTCCAGTAGGGCGAGTGCGAGGCGTTCCGGGCCGAGCAGCAGGCTTTTGGGCGGCGCCCCGTAGCTGGGATGGCGACTAAAGCTGTCCGCGACGTTCAACCACACCGACCCGGTAGGTTTCAGCACCCGCGCCACCATTTCCATGATGAGCCGCAGATCGTCCACCCAGCTATCGACGTGCTGCTCCAATCCGATCTGCCCTGGTTGCCCGTAGTCGCGCAGGTTGAAGTAGGGCGGCGAGGTCATTACGCAGTCCACCGACCCGGCGGGCAACTCTGCCAGACACTCGCGGGCATCCCCCACAAGGATCGTGTTACGCGGTACGCCTCGGTTGATGGGGTGCCTCCGCACAGCACCGCCACGGCCTGCTCGCTGGTGGCGACCGTGAACAGCCGCTCGGGCAAATGCCGGTCGGCGGCAATCGCCCGTCGTAGTCGCTCGGCGCGCAGCTCGTCCGGTACCAGCCAGCACACGCGGGGGAATGTCCCGCCGTGCTTGGTCTGCTCGATCCCAGTCTGCCGGTAGTCGGTGAGGAGGTGGCACTTTCGCAGGATCACCGGGACCGACTCGCTGCCCCGGTCTACCTCGCAGAACCAGCTCCAGATGTAGTTGCCGACACCGACGGCCACGAAGGCATCAGGCCGCACGACCTGAGGACCGCCGAGGGTCGAGACTCGCGCCAGCAGCGCGGCTCGGCCTGAGCGTCCAAGAGGTCCAGCCACCTCGCCGGGCTGCCAGCGTCAGGTCCACAACTAGCTGCGCGACGGCGAGCGTGTGATCGACAAACCGAACGGTTGGCTCGTACTCCCGCCGTGGGGATCGTTCGGGGCGCAACAGCCGATGCGCCAGCGCGGACGGCGCGAACACGAATCCGGCCGACCCGGCCCGCACGCCTCCGATACGACGCTCCAAACTGCGCAGCAGCCCGTCCTTGACCAGCCGCCTGAGCACCCGCTGACGTGCCCGCGCGGCGGCCTGTAGATTGTCATGCTCGGATACTGGAAAGTGGACGGCCTCGATCTGACGCGCGCTGATCAGCCGCAGCTCGCAGATTTGCTCGATGATCCGTAGGTCCCGCTCGGATAGCCGCTCGCGCAGGCGCCCAAGACCCTTGGCCGAGACGTACCCCTTCGGTCGTGGTGCATCCACGCTCACGAGGCATCCCCCAAAAAATCCCCATTCGTTACAAGGATGGTGATGATGAGAGGTGTTGGTGGCAGCGTCAGGCTCGACGCGACGCGACGGCCAGCTCCTCCCACGCAACCCCAAGCAGCACGCCCGGCCGCCGCGCCGCTGCCGCCCGCCCCTACGTCGGCAGATCGCAGCCGGGGATGGCTGGCACGGCCAGGACGACCGGGCCGTGAAGAAGGAGAAAGAGGGAGTTGGAAAGGAGAGAGTTTCGCCGCAAGGAATGAGCGCAATACAGGTTGGATACAGGCGAAACGGCCCGCCTCTCTCGACGCGATGCGACTAGCGACACGACACCGGCTCATCGACTCTCTCCATCGTCTCGCCGGCGAGGTCCGAGGTCATTTTCTGCACTAGGTTGGGAGCCGAGGATCAACCGCTGTAGGTCGGCGTCGATCTCCTCGCGCGGTGTGCCATAGGTCTCGCGTGAAGCGGCCCGTACCACGCCCGCGTCGCTGATGGGTTGCGTCGGTGGCAGTGTGCGAGCGCTGCACCACGGCTGAACGGTGTCCTTGGCGACCAGCTGGACGTAGCACTCGAACGCCGCCAGGCCCTGGAAGTCTTCGGGCGCGAGCGTGCTGTCGGCAGCGATGATCCGGGCGTCCTCGCTCGGTAGACGGAAGGCGACGCGGGACTGGGCGTTGGCCAGTACCGACGAGCGCATCGGCCCGTCCAGCTGGTGCATGTACTGATGCGCCAGTAGAAACGCGGCTCCCAGGCCGCGGGCCTGAGCCAGCGCGTCCGCGAAGTCCAGCGGCAGGCGCATGTAGTCCTGGAACTCGTCGACGACGATCAGGGCGGTGTGCCGCCGCTCGGGCGGAACCAGCGAACGGCCGAGAATCGCCGCCCATAGCTGCGCGATGAGCAGACTGCCGAGCAGCGCCGCCGTCTCCGGCCCAAGCTGCCCCTTCGCCAGATCAACCAGCAGAATCTTGCGCTGCGTGAAGACTTGGCGCAGGGCAAAACGCGGCTTACCCTGTCCGACGATTCCCCGGATTTCGGGTCGCATCAGCAACGGACGGAGCTTGTTGAGAGTCGGTGCGATCGCTGTCGTGCGCTCCTGCTCACTCCAGGCCTCATACGAACTCCAGAACGGACCCAGGCCAATCGGATCACTGGCGAGCGGCACCACCCGGCGTCGAAAACCAGCGTTGGTCAAAGCAGCGGCAGCGCCGCCAGCGACATGCCGCGCACGCGCGCCAGTGTCAGCAGCGAGGCGCCGAGTATGTCCTGCGTCCGAGGACCCCAGTGCGCCGCGTATAGCGAGTGAAACAACCCGAGCAACTGATCGGCCACCAACTCCGCTGAGCGACCGCCGGACGCCAGTGGATTCAGTCCGACCGGCCGCTCCGTGTCGGTCAGGTCCATCACCACGACATCCTTCACGCGGTGCTCGGGCACCCGCTCGAGGACAGCCGCGATCAAATCCGACTTCGGCTCAATCACAACAACCGCCCGCCCGGCCTGCATCGCTTGAACCACCATGTTGAGTAGCAGGGTGCTCTTGCCCGACCCGCTAGGGCCGAGCGCATGAACGTGGCGTCTGGCATCCGTCGGCGACAACGCAATCGGCCTCTCCCGACCCGGGAACGTGCTCTCTGCGATCACCAGCCCCTTACGTGGGATCGCACCGGACGGCGCCATCAAGCGGCTGCCGATCATGTCCACCGGCAAGCTGGCCGTCTCCCCCACCGGGAAGGCCGACAGCGCGGCAAGCTCGCTGACGTTCAACCTGAGCGGTGCCCTCCACGGAATCACCGGGCGCATGAAACGGCGGGGATGAGCCGAGCGAAACGGAACCGACCCAGGCGCCTCGGCGGTCCGCAGCGCCCCTAGTACCTGCCGGATCAACTGCCGCTGGCGGCTCTTGGAGGCGGCACCCACCGCCAGCCGTCCGACAAGCTGCCAGCCGGCTCGCTGTGCTTTGCCCGTAGCGCACCACGCAGCTCGGCATCCGGCTGTCTCGGCCCTCCGAAAGGCGCGGCGACCATGCCAGAAAGCCAGGACTCATGCGCCAGACCATCGATCTGGTTGGGCACCGTCCTCGGAATCACCGAGCGGCACAGCACCCATTGCAGGCCAAGCATCTCACCGCGGCCGACGTGCGCCAGAGCCGTCAATACTGCTCGGCTGACACCCTCGGGATCGTCGGTGCGTAGAGGTCGGCGGCGAGTCGAGAGGTGAAGTTCGACCGCCCGGTTCACCCCTTCAACCATCCGCTTTTGACCCGCCCGTGCGTCCAGGCCGGGCAAGGCAGCGCGCATCTGTTGAACAACACTGCCGGCGCGGCCTTCGGGCACTGCCAGTCGATGCGACACCGATCCCGCTTCGCTTATCGCCTCAATGATGACCGGCGTACCGGCCGTCGTCGCCAGCAGACGGAAGATCAATGCCATCTGCTCGGCCATCACCTCCCTGGGCCAGCGCAGCCGTTACCAAACCAGCGGACTCGACCTCACGCGCTCTCCCCCTTACCTCTGGTCCTCTTTGATGTCTTTGCTTTACTCCCACCGCCGTTGCGGCCCGCCGAAGTCTTGGCGCTCCGTTGGTATTCGGCTTCGGCCTGTGATTCCGTCTTGGCTGCCTCCAGCTCGATAGAGACCCGCGCCAAACGACGCAAATCTGTCTTCGAGCGTCTGACGCCCTTTACTCGGATTCGCCTATCACCTTGATGAAAAGTTCTACTCATGGTCATACCTCCTTTCACTCCCACTTCTGGGACCGAAAAGAGCGCAGACCATCACCTCGCTAATCGAGTGGCGATGATCTCACGGAGCAAAACCCCACGCTCAATTGGTACCCCGCACCGCCAGTTACAAGCAGCGCCCAGGAGTTCGCCCTAGTAAATGATGCTTTTACGCATCAGTCAATAGGGATTGTCTATTTCACAACACCGATACGATTACCTCCACCACAAGGAGAATCATCACCAACGCGACCGCCAAAATTGGTACGCCGACCAGCCCAAAAACAGCACGAAACCAACCACCCTTATGCCGACCAAGACGGGCAGGACTGCCACGATCAGCCGGGCTGCCACGTAGAGCATCACGGCCACGGCCAAGATCGAGAAGGCCAGGCCGAACAATCGGTAGAGCCAACCGGACGGGGACGACTTCATGGCTCAAGACTCCTTTCGCTGGGACTCCCGCCAGCGGCGGGCTTGAAGCACAGGATCGGAGGCGACCGAGTTATTGAGCAACCTGCAATTCTTCGGGCCATGCCACGCCCTCAACTGCCGCCGCATTGCGCCCCGCCAGCCCAAGACGGTGCTCGGCTGGTCGATGCAGAAGCTCCGCCTGGTCAACGGCTGGACCGGCAAGCAGGTCGCCGAGGCCTTCGGTTGCAGCCCCAGCCATATCTCCCGAGTCGAGGGTGGCGCCATGCCCAGCCGCGAGCTGGTCCAGTTCTACGACGACACGTTCGAGGCCGAGGGCCTGCTGCTGAGCATCTTCGAGGTCACCGATCACGCCCCCGAGCAAGACCGGCGACGCGCAGGCGGCAAACGCCCCAAGCTCCACAGAGCCATCCCCGGCGACGCCTCAACCTTGGTAGGCGACACCATCCCACACGGCACGCTGATGGCACCTGGTCAAGGCTTCGAGAAGGTCTGGCGCATCAAGAACAGCGGCACCGCCCCGTGGCATGACCGGCGCCTGGAACGACAAGGGCCGCTGACCGGGCCGGGCCTCATCACGTCCCTGCGCCACGCCGAGATCCCGAGCACGAGCCGGGCGAGCTGGCCGAGATAGACGCCCTTGAAGGCTCCGACCTACGACTGCACCTCCGTTGCCTACTTCAAGATGGTCGACGCAGAAGGACAACTATGCTTCCCCGACAGCTACCAGCTCGGGTTAGACGTGCTGGTCAGGGTGGCAGGGCAGCGACCAGACGAGCAGTAACCTTAACTTGTTCAATCCGACACTCCCATGAGGCCATCATGACTGAACAGCTATTTGCACCAACCGCCACCATAGGTATTGTGTAACTGGAGGCCTACCATATCCACGGTTCAGAGAAACGCTGAATCTGCTCGCCGATGGAGCCACCCGACACGGCTACCGCATAGCTAAAGTGATTGATGAGGATGACAACTGGTTGGCGACATGGGCCAACGATCAGCTTTATGGATAGTTCAGGCATCGGTTGCAGACTCGGGACCACACCAGACGCTCCTTGACATTCATGCCGGTGGCGGATACGGCGCTGAACCGCAC
The DNA here is from genome assembly GCA_963744135.1 of uncultured Solirubrobacterales bacterium. Lineage (GTDB taxonomy): Bacteria > Actinomycetota > Thermoleophilia > Solirubrobacterales > Solirubrobacteraceae > Palsa-744. The sequence goes on from CAVUSE010000003.1 coordinate 247,769, forward strand.
GGTTCGCTGTTTCAGGCGCTCGCTACCGGCACTTGGCGATTCGATCACGGTGGCCCTTGGGCGCGCATCGGCCGAGACGGCACCGTCGCCTACGGATGGCGAACTCGTTATCCGTCTGATTTCTTCAACGAAGGCAACATAAAAGAGCTATTCATGCTGGTGCTGAACATGATCGACGCCTTTGGGTACGTCGCTGGCACGCTCGCAAACGAGTTCGTCCCAATCTACGGCGGGCGGCGCAGCCACGATGAAGACCCGGAATCGTGGCCAGCCTTGCTATCCGGTCTGCTCCCGCCACAAGGCGTAAGCCAAGTCCCCTGAGTCCCCTTGGGCAGCAGCCTTTACATATCCCTTTAGCCAAATTATCAGCTTCACCTTTGGCCCTTACCTCGTCGCGTTCCTACCTTATACCGCTTCCGCGCCTGCACTTCGCAGGCCTTCCGTCGATGGCGTGGCTTGAGACGCTCGCATAGCTTCAGGGCACGAGCGAGCCGCTGGGCCTTGGTCAGAGGCTTGACTACGCGCGTCGTGCTGCTGGGCTCGGAGGGGATTGTGGTGGTGCCCGTCGGAGCTGGTGCGCCAGTGCTTGACGAAGGAGGTTGCGTTCCAGCGCTTGGCGGTGGCTGTTTATTTTCTCTGCCTGCACCATAAAATCTGTGGTCAGGCTGTCAGTATCGCCATGCGCATCAGTCATCTTCCACAAGGCGGCGTAACGACCTGGCGCCAAATTGGCGACTGAGATACCACCCGGCGAGTTGGCATTGCCGGTGAGTGTTTGCGGAGTCCCGCCCGCTGCTGGAGTGATGGTCAACGAGACTGTTGAGGTCGTGTCGGGCTTATTTTGATTTGTCAGCGTGGCCGTGGCAGTGAACGACGGCGGCACGGTAGCTTCATTGGCGGGATACTCTCCCGTAAACTGCGATACCGAAACACCGACGTAATTACCGCTGAGGTCATCCTGAAACTCGGAGAAAGGTCTTGCTATTGGCTGCTGGTCTTCAAACAAGCCACTGGCCGGGCACAGCGTGAATGTTTCTTCTTCCATTTCTCCAGGCTGGCAACTGCCGCTGATGCTACTGAGCGCTGTTCCCCCAACCGTGCTGGTTGCGTCCACCCGCAACGGCAGGATATGTACTACCGAGACGGTGCGGGCCGGTTCACTGCTTTCAGCCGGCACGATCACATTGATAGTGTCGCCAGCTTCCAGACCAGCGAACGTACCGACTATTTCGCCGAATGCTTCATAGGACTCAGTTGCAGTTAAGCTCTGACTAGCTACCACTGCACCGTTCCGATCTTGCTGTACTTCATAGGTTGCGCCGATCCTCAGACCTTCACATGACAGATAGCCATTCGCCAGATCGGCAAAACAGAACGGCAGGCGAACACCGGAAAAATTAGTAGCACTATTGCTGTTGCCGACTCCTGGCAACCCGGCAGTGAACACGAACGACAGGTTGGTGCCATCTTCATAAACCTCAGTCGGCGTGTACTGCACCGTGTCGTGGGTAGTAACAGCCGGCGAAAGAGTGGCCGAGTAAGGCGCGTACAAACCAGTTCCACCGACAGGTGTGGCGTTGACGTTTCCTATACTGCCGTTGGCATAGTGAACCGACACCGGAATGGATGAGCCACAACCAGAAAAATCGCCACAGTAAATAGTGATCGTGCTGCCATCCGAGCTGATGATTGCACCCGACCTCCCCAAGAAGAACTTACGTCATAGCGACTGCTGCTCGGTGATGGTGCTCCCGCGCCAGAAAGGTAACAATGACCTCATCGTCCAAGCTATTCACTGGCGCCATCGGAGCGTGTGTCGGCAAAGTGGCAGTCCAAGCTCCACTGCTATTTGTTGCAACCGCCGGCGCAGTATCGATCACGCTTCCGTCCCGTTCCAAGGCCACCTGTACTTCCACACCGGCCGTAGCCGTCCCGATGTTGCCGTTCACCACGCGCGAGTACGGCGTAACCACGACCGTAGGCGTTGGGGTTGAAGCCGAGGCGATCGACACCCAGCCCACGATTGATGCCCCGCCAACCAGGTCGAGCACAGCGAGCGAGGCAACGAGCACCGTCCTCGTCGTCAGCCCACTTCGGTTGAGTCGTGTACGTCCGCGCGATACGACCTGCGTTATCAGCGTCCACACAGGACGCAGCCCTTCTATGGGGTTGATGCTCACGTAGCTCCTGCCTTTCGTTCTCGTGCTTGTCGGAGACGCGGATTCCGGCCCGGCGTCCCGTCCTGACGGGCCATATCCTATATCACGGGAACCGGCAAGGAGCCCGGCCGTCCGGGCCGTAGCCTCGGGGGATGCCCACCCCACGCGGAAGCACGGAAGCCAGCCGAGCCCTGGCCCTCGGGGCTCTTATCCGTCGCCTGCGCCGCGACCGCCGCCTGACGCTGCGCGACCTCGCCGACCGGGTGCCGATGTCGGCCTCCAACCTCAGCCGCATCGAGCTGGGCGCACAGGGCCCACCGCCGGACGAGATCATCGAGCGCATCGCGTCCGCCTTGGAAGTCGATCACGCCGAGCTGCTGCGTGCCGCCGGCCGCTACACCAGCGGCCAGACCTTCGAGGAGACCGTCCTGGCCCGCCTCAACTCCCTCGGCCACGACCTGCGCAAGCTCACAGGCGACATCGGCGAGATAAAAACCACCATCAGTAACACCCGCAAAATCCGATAAAACCCGACCCAATCCGGCACGGTGAAACCCGTCCGGGTTCCGTCCTCGGGGGCTGGTAGACCATTTGGGTGAAAATGTGAAAAAAATGGCCCCCGGCCGATTGCGACGACCGAGGGCCCTACACAGGAGGTTACATCTCCCATGCCGGCTCATCATAGTCCACTGCCCAATGCTGCCACCAAGCTCGTAGAGCGCGCCATCGTCCTCCAGGTCTACGTCCTGACCACCGCGAGCGCTGGTCGGACAAGCAGATCGAACGCGCCATCTCCGACTTCAAGCCCGCAGCCATCCGCAAAGCCATTGTCCGACTAGAGGCGGGTGGTGTCATCTGCTGCCTGGACGAGTTCATCGGCGCCTCCCGCTGCGCGCAGTACCTGGACTCCCTCGAACTCATCAGCATCTGAGAGGCCGCCAATGCGCCTCTCCGAGTACGGGTTCAAGCCCGCCACCCTCGCCTGCCTGCACAACGCCGACATCGATGCCCCCTGGGAGCTGGACGACCACACCTGCCGCGAGCTGATCTGGCACTCACAGATACCAGCCACCGCCGTCTACGACATCCTCAGCGTCCTTCACCAACACGGCAAAACACTGAAACCGAACACCCGGAAGAACGCCCGACCACTGACCGAGCGCAACCTCGCAATCTTCCGCCTTCGTGTGGTCGATGGCCGCACGCTCAGGGAGGTCGGCGAACAAGTTGGCGTCGGCATCGAGCGCGTCCGCCAAATCCTCGCCGCACACTTCGGCCTGCACGGCGAACCCCCGGCCGCCAAAGTCCAACCCCGCCGGAACCGCACACGCAGCATGACCCCTGATTGCTCCCAGCTCGGGAGCGCCATCCAGCGCTTGCGCACTGCCAAGGGCCTGACAATCGAGCAGGTCGCCACCAAGACCGACATGAGCGCCGAGCAGCTGGAAAGGATTGAGGACGGCCTGCGTGATCCCACCTGGACAACGCTCTACCGGCTCGCCTTAGCGCTCGACACCACAGCCGCCTTGCTGACCTACGCCATCGAAGTCGAGGCGCTGATCCGGGATATTGGCGACTGGACTATGACAACCGATGCTCTGACTGCTCTTCGCCGTGCCGGGCTGGTCTGTCGCAAGGGATTCTTCATCTTTCCGACACGGGCCGCCATCCACTTTCATCGGATTTGGTTGTAGCGCACATGCCTCAGCGGCCGTCTACCTTCGCTGAACGACGCCGACTATACCGGCTCGCACGGGCGATAGTTAAGCGTTACTACCGCAGCGGGCTGACTGTGGAGAACGTTGCAAAGACTCTCGCCATTTCCCCTCGCCAGCTACAGCGCATCTACGCACAGTTCGGCGACACCACCTTCCACCATGACCTCATTGGTAGGCGCCTGGAAGCCGCTGCCCGGCTTCTATCCACGCCCTCTATCACGGTGCGTAATGTGGCACAGCAAGTCGGCTTTCACCAGTCGCCTCACTTCGCTCGTGCGTTCCGGCGCCGCTACGGCGTTTCACCCTCGACCTATCGAGCCAAGCTGGATCGGACAACGTCGCTATGAGGCGCCAACTAATCCTCGTCATCCAGGCCGACGACTGCCTCGGCCCCGCGATCATCGACCAGCTCCTCGCCGACGAGTACCCGGCCAAGCTCGCCAAGAGCGCCAACCACGCCACTGTCCTGGCCAGGCATGAGCCCCCGGCGCTCATTATCCTCGGCGAACTCGAAACGACCACCGGCGCCCTCGCGCTGCTGCGCACCATTCGCAGTAGTGGCCCCGACGCCCCCTGGCATCCCGACGTTCCGATCATCATGGTCAGCGAGGAGTGCGAACAGACCGACATGCTCAGGGCCTTTGACGCCGGCGCCGATGACTTTCTGGAGTCCCCGCCGAGCTACCTGGAGCTACGAGCCCGGTTGCAGGCCGTCCTACGGCGGGCAGCAGGCCCCACGACCAACCGAGTGCTCCAAGTCGGCCCGCTGATGATCGACGGGCGCGCCCACCGCGCCACCCTCCACGGCAACTGCCTCGCTCTGCGTCAGATGGAGTACGACCTCCTCGTCCATCTCGCCAGCGAGCCCACTCGCGTCTTCCGCAAGTCAGAGATCCTGCGAACCATCTGGGGCTACCCGGAGCCTAACCGTACCCGCACCCTCGACAGCCACGCCAGCCGCTTGCGCAGCAAGCTCAACGCCATCGGCGGGCGATGGGTCATCAACGTGCGTGGGGTGGGGTATAGGCTGATTTGAGCCGGGAGCCAATGAGCGCCCTATGGCGCTTGGGCGAGATGCCGCCGCCGAGCCCTATCTGGTACAGTACCGACCACTTGACCACGCCGGGAAGGGGCGACCGACCATGCGACACGCTCGTTGCACGCAGGCCATCGTAGTAGCGATGATCGCCATGCTGTTTGGGCTGGCAGCCTCCACGGCCGCAGCCGATCCGCGCTACGGAGTGATGAATGCCCCGGAAGGGGTCTACTGGCGCTAAGAACCCAACTGGGCTGCGGCTGAGCGGATATCGGGCTTCGGCGTCTACAACGGCACGATCATCGAAGTCCACTGCTACCAGAGTGGCACGGCAGTGGAAGGCTCGGCTGACACGATGTGGGAGCAGGCGACCGATGTCGGTGGTTCAGGCTACGGCAGCGGGTGGCTCAACGAGCATTTCATCAACGACGGCCAGCCGATCAACCAGCCATCACCAGGAGTACCACCTTGCAACCCACCACCGCCTCCAGAAGAACATTCGCCACCACCTCGGGAAGAACATCCGAGTAGCAGTGGGTGCTGTGGGCTGGTCTTCCCGATCTTCAATGCCGAAGGTGGTATTTACTACCGTAACTCACCGCATTGGGACGACACGTCGGCGACTCCGGGTGTCGGCGTCTACAACGGCGATCAGGTGCAACTGATCTGTGGTGCCTTTGGCGATCCAGTCGGCCCGTTCAACGACACAGCCTGGAGCTACGTCAACAATCTCAGTCGGCCGGTCGGTGATGGTTGGGTTGATGAGCACTTCATCAATGACGGAGCGCCAGACGACGCCTTTATCTCAGGTGAGCCGATGTGTGAATCGAACATCCCAGGAGCCGTGTCAAGCGGTAGCTCAAGTGGGGGAGGCTCGGGATCGGCGGAGCCGCAAACGGTGGAGCGACTGGCTCTATAAGTGCCAGCCCAACGCCCGGCGGCTCCCTGTATTTCTCGCTATACCCGACAAGCTCACATGGTTATATTACGGTCGCTGGTGGCGGTGCGGCCTACGCCCCCTCACCCGCGACCGAAACGCTCAATTACGACCATTGGCATCCCACCGAAAAAGAAAAGTGTCCGCCGCCGTCGGACAGCGTTCCATCGGACAACGGGGTCGTTGGTACTACGGAGATTACGACGCTCGCTGCGTGGAGTCTGGGCCGCACAGCACCATTCCTATTTTTGGCCGATAACCCACCTTGGGCCGGGGATATCAACTACATTCTGCTAATCGATCCCGGCGACGCCAAGGAATACAAATCAAGTGCGTGCGGTAAAAGCTATAACATCTCCAAGATACTAGCCACTTGGCTCGCCGCGCACAGTAACAACAAACTTGTCGTGCTGGCCGGGGAAGTAACGGCCAAAGATCATCACGCCGGTATCCAGAATTACCTGTTCCCCGAAGTCAAGAACCCTCGCAACAATCCGCCGCACCGCAATATCCGCAGTCAAGTGGTGGTCTGTAACTATGACACTATCGATCATGAAAGTATGTGGGTGGCCTATAAGAAGTGGATGAACAGCGCCCCGATTTCATTGGGCCATTGTCCGCCTTGGCCATATCATCATGTCGTTAGTTGGAACCCCTAGATCTAAAAATAAATATGAGATAATGGCACTATGGCAGGTAAAGCCGTAGGTGTCATTGGCGTCATCATCGCACTCACAATAGGTGCGTGGTACCTAAGCCTTGCCTTGCAAATCCGGCTCATAGACCGCTGTAATGTGCAGTGCTTCACCTTTTCCGACTACGAGCGAGTTGACCCGCTCTGCATTATTGATCCGACCTGCGTCTCACCGCTTTACAACCCCCATACTCTCAGCCCACAACCATGGACCGGGCTGGCCTATTGGGGCTTTGGATGGGGCGAGCCAAAGCACCCGTCCATAGCCACGGCACTCGCTATCCCCAACTACGTCCTCTTTACCCTGCTTGCTGCGCTCACAGCCGCAGCCACGAGTCGCTGGGTCAAGCGTACCGATCTCCGACACGGTATCTTACTTGCTATCTTCGTCTGGTGCATCCTGTCCGCGACGTCCTGGTTTATACCAGCAATGAATCCTGGTTGGTCTCGAGCTTCATATAATCCCGGCACCCAGCCACTCTGGCTCGCACTAACAGTACCTGGTATGACCCTACTGGTGGTCGCGTCGGCAGCGGTCATCGGTCGGATTGCCAGCCACTGACGAAAACTGAATCCTGCCCTATGGGTGCTGAGACGTGCGCCGTCCAACGTCATTGTGCGACAGCGCTATACCGTACCGCATATCGGGTGGATAAAGTGTCAAGAATGGGGTCGGGCGGGGAAGCAGGCCGCGTCTGGCGATCGTAGATCACTTCGTAAACGCAACGATCAAACTGACCGTAAGCGCAATCACGCTTACCACAAGCGTTAGCTGAGCAACTCGAAGCGTGTTGACAGTGTCGCGGCGCAGCGGCTCCTCTCGGCCTTGCAACGAGCGTCCCTCCAAACCGTGCGCATAGACCCAGGCTCGGAGTGTCGATGTCGAAGCGCGGTAAATTGCTTCAAGTGGTGCATAGCCTGGCCTATGCGTAGTAGCGAGCACTTCTATCTCTGAGAGAGCATCGTTGAGCGCCTTGTCGGCGTCCTGCTGAGACATGGACATCTCCTACTATTCGTGGGCAGGGCCACAACATCCTTTTACCAGCGAGGGATCTCTTGCCTGCGTCTAATGCCGCTTGTGCGACGTGGTCGCCCTTGATTCACTTCGCCATTTCATCGTATGGTAGATACATGGCCGACAAGTCCAACAACCTCATGCAAGAGCGCAACGGTATCTTCGATGTTACGCCCGGCGCGGACATAGATGCAACCATTGCCGAAGCTATCGAGCGATCCAAGCACGAAGGCCGCCCGATCATATTCAACTTTAGCGATGTGCCCGTTACGGTCGAAGCCGAGTCTGACCCTGAACTGATCCACCGCGACATGCAGCGTGCTTGGGAGCAGCTACACAGCAGCTCATAGTCCCAAAAGGCGCGGAGCCGTGTGCGCGACATCCTTACGCCAGCACATACCGCCCCCGCGCCACCCGCTCGAACCTTGGGGCCATCCCACGGACACCAGCGGCCAAGCACCAGCTGACCGAGTCCTTAGACACGGGATGCCCAAGCAAGCCCTCGACCGCTCCGTGGACCTCCAGCACACGCATGGGCCGCTGCGCCGCCGCCAACACCTTGACGACAGCCCGCTGCACCACGCCATTGCCGAGCCGACCCGTCTCGAGCTGCGGCTGGAGACGCTCAGTCGGTGGCAGCAGCCCATCCGACAACGTCTCGAACACTGCCATCAGGGGTGCCGAGGGGTTCACGAGCTGACCTACCAAGTGCATTGGTCCCAATCCGAGCCTGCCCGCCCGGCAGCCGTCAGCGCGGATTCGGCGGCACCGAAACTCCGAGCTGTTCGCATATGGCTCGCGTCAGACCCGGCCCGATTTGCTTGTGCCGCGGGAGGGCCGAGACCTCGCCGTTCGGCCCACGCCACTTGGCGTGCTTTGAGCCGCCAACCTCACGGCAGCCATGCTCGCGGAGGTGACGTTCCAGATCGCGCCGCTTCACGCCGCGGCGACGAACCGAAGATGCTCCAGGTCCTCGCCCGAGCGTCGCCCTGAGAGCTCATCGTCCGGCGTGAGCACTGTGCGCAGCGCGTCGAGCACGTTCTTCCGCGCCTCCTCTCGCGTGCGGCCCTGGCTGAGAGCTCCCGGGATCTCCAGCACACGTGCGACGACCCAGCCTTCCTCGTCGGGCTCGTCGAAGGCAATCGTGAAATCGATCGAGGGCAACATGGGCACACAGTAGCGCCTCGACCGCCGGACACAGCGAGATCGATGAGACTATCGTCTGAGCTGATAGTGACCCCTCGTGGTGCGCTCGAATCGCGGCTCTTTGCTCCGAACATCAGCCGCCAGGGACCAGCTCACGGAGTTCTTCGAGACGGGACGCCCGAGCAGACGCTCGACCGCCTGCTACACCTCTGCACCGCGCATCGGGCCACTGACAGCCGCCAACACCTTGACGACGGCCCGCTGCACCACACCGTTGCCCAGCCGACGCGACGCTGGCTCCACCGCGATCGGCCTCTGCAACCCCGCAGGCCGTCGCAGCGCGCCTCCCGCTGCCTCGAGCACCGTCGTCGCCAGGGGTCCAGAGGGGTTTGAGAGCTGTCCTACCAAGTGCATTGGCCAGGCTCGCCGTCCCCAATCGGCGGCTCAGGCTACAGCGGCGAACTCCCGCTCAACCTCACCGTCCACGGTGCGCTGAAAGCAGACGAGCAGCTCCTCGTCCAGCACGGCGGCGATTCGCTGCAAGGTAGGCAGCTGCGGGATATGCGTGCCCTTCTCGAGCCGCGACACCGCACTGTGCGAGGTCCCCGCAGCTTTGGCGACCTCCTCCTGAGTCAGTCCCAGCTCGAACCGCCGTTCACGCAGATGCGCAGCGATCGGGCTGACCTCGCGCAAAGCACGAATGCGCGCGTACTCAGCACGGGCGTCACGGTACGCCTCGCTGCGATCGGCGCGGCCACCCGCCGCCTCGACAGCGGAATGGCCGACAGGACTTTGGACGGCGTTGCTCACGAGCCATACCTTACCACGAATGATAAGTCGGTTAGCCTCGCCGCGACTTCGGCGGGCATCCTGGCCAGCCGCTCGCGGAGGATGACGGCGCTCCGCGTCCATCCTCGCCCAAAAGTCGGCCATCCGCCTCTGGGCCGTCTCACGGTCACGCGCCGGCACAGCGCCTGTGTTCTTCTCGAAGGCGTGGAGCAGGACAACCAGGTTGCCGGATCGCTGATAGAGCAACCGGTAGCGAGTGCGCGCAAACCGAACCCGCAGCTCGCGTAGCTCTCCGTCGATCTGCGAGGTGATCGGGAACTCCGGGCAGCGGCGCGTCGGGCGCTGCTGCTCGCAGGCTTGGCGGATCAGCGCCTTGGCGAGCTTGGCGCCCTCGCGGTGCTGGACGGTCCAGCCGACGACGTAGCGGCTGAACACGTCGAGGATCACGTACAGGTAGAAGTACGTCCACTTCGCCGGACCCTTCAACTTCGAGATGTCCCAGCTCCACAGCTCGTTCGGGCGTTCGGCGAGCAGCTCCGGCTTGGCGTACCCGGGGTGCGTGCGCTGGTCGCGCCGCTCACGCACCTCCCCGCGTGCGTCAAGCAGCCGGTACATCGTGCGCTCCGAAGCCAGGTAGCGGCCCTCGTCCAGCAGGGTCGCCCAGACCTGGGCGGGCGAGCAGTCGAGGAACCGCGCGGAGTGCAGTTCGGCGAGGACGGCCTCGCGCTCGGGCTCTGAGAGCGCTCTGGCCGGGACGGCCCGCGGACTCCTCGGCCTGGGCTCCGGCGGACACCGACGACGGTAGATCGTCGCTGGCGAGGCACCAAGCGCCCGGCACGCCGGGCGGGTACCGACGATCGGGGTGAGTTCCTGCACGGTCTGCTCGATCATCGCTCGGTGCTCCCCGGCCCGGTAGCGCCCCTGGGCTCGAGCAGCTGCCCCAGAAGCGCGGAGACGTTTCCCTGCACCTCGATCACCTTGCGCGCCTTCCGGAGCTCCGCCTCCGCGCGTTCCGCGCGCCGCTCCAGGGCCACGATCTGCGCATCACGCCGGTCAGCGGGCTTACGCCCCCGCGGCCGCGAAAGCGCTTTGATCGACCCGGCGTCGCGCTGTTTGCGCCACGTCGCCAGATGCGAGGAGTACAGGCCCTCGCGGCGCAACAGCGCCCCGACCTCCCCCGGTTGCGTGCACCCGTCGGCCTCGCGCAGGACCGCCAGCTTGTACTCAGCCGTGAACCGCCGGCGCGTCGCACGCTCGACGAGCTCGGGATCGGGCCGAGGCCCCCCGGGCGCGGCGCGCCCGGCCACCCCTCCGTTGCGGTCGCCTACGGCTCCCTCCACTCCGTGCCTCCCGTTCAGGTGCTCCTCGATCGCATCGTCGATCTTCGCCGCCGCGAGCGGCTGAGTCTTCAACAACTCCTCCAAGAAGATGTCGACCGGCTCGCGACCTTTGGCGTCTCGATAGAAGACCGCCTGTATCCGCCCTCGTAGCGTCCGAGCACGAGTTCCCGAAGGAACGGTGGGTATACGCCTGCGTGACGGCATGAAGCTTGAGGCTAGAAGCCGGCCCGGCGGTCTGACGTTGGCTGCGGCGTTCACACTCGCGACATACGTGCATCACCGGACGGCGACCTGGACGCACCTCTGACCTCGGAGGCGAGCCTGGGTTCGCCAGAAGTCGCGACGGCGGCCATCAGCCGGAGCGCGTCGGAGTTTGACCGACATCCGCCGTGGCGTCCAATGCTTCCCCGTCCAGCACCTCCTCAGCCTGCGGCCCGCTTTCGAGCTGGAGCGGCGCCGCCTGCGGCACGACATGCACATGCGCCGGGGTCAGCTCGTGCGCGAATCCCTCCCACACCTGCAAGGCTGGCTGGATCTGGGCTGGCACGGTGAAGATAGTCCAGACGACGCCTGCGATAGCAAACACGCGCTTGAGGCTAGGAGCCGCTCGCGCCTTCTCGTCGGTTGCCCTCGCGACGTCCACCGCGCCCATGAGGGCTTCGGTGGCGCGCTTCACGGCCAGCGGACCTCCAAGGCGGACATGCCTCAGCGCCATTTCCACCTCGGAGAGACGCTGGACAATTAGGTGGGAGCGACTGATAGATCGCCTCATGGGACACGCGCATCGATTCATCATCGGGGAAGTCCAGGCGCAACCGTTGAGAGATCTGCTCCGGGCTCCAGCACTGTCCCCAACGGCGATCCTTTCGCGGCCCCTGACGCCGCCCCCGCCATGCGATATCTGGACCAGCGACGCTCCCATCAGGCCGCTGCACCCTGCCAGAAAGCCGGTCCTGCACATAAGCCCGCAGCTGCGCATTCACCGCGAGCTTCGCTGGCTTGGGACGTTGAGCGCGACGTTCAGCGTGTCTCTGGGCGGTCGAGGCTCGATATTCAACGCGGCCACGTCCGATCGCGGCATTGCGTTGCAACTCTCGGGAGATCGTCGACGGCGCACGGCCGAGCCGACGCGCGATCTCTCGCACCCCAGAACCACGGGCGAGCAGGACCGCGATCTCCTCCCGCTCGGTGAACGACAGATAACGCCCGGACACGAGCACGAGGGCGAGAGGCGGCATCCCGCCACCCTTGCGGAACCACCGGACACCAATGCTCGGCAACACACCCGCCTCGACCGCAGCCTTCTCGCTTGATGCACCTCGAGCGATCGCTTCCCAGAACCGGACCCGATGCTCCCGCCGCCCCGCAGGCGGATGTCCACCCCAACGCGTTCCAGCTGCAGCGGCACGACTCCACGCCCGGTTTCTCCTCGGCATAGCAACTCCTCATCATCAGGCGTTGCGACAACCAGTTGAATCCACCCCATCATCGACGGCTCGAACGCCGCGCGGCCCCACGCATCCTGGCGGTAGGAGCCATAGAACGCCGACAAGTCCAGCCCCCCCACCGACGCCAACACAAACCACGCCAAATGACCCTCCGGCAGCCAATCCCGCGGGTCCCGGCGGCATCAAAAACACCTGCTCACGATCACACTCAAGAACGTTCTGGGGCATACCCAGAATGGTCCTCAACCCCCCCGGACAAACCCCTGGTTTGTGCGACACCCACGACGAGTTCCAGCCACGTCTGAGGCGAAACCGCGGACGCCAGCATTCCTCGAGAGCGGGACCGCGGGTAGCGGCGCCCGCCCGGGCGGTGCCCGTCTAGCTCAAGTGCTCGCCGAAGAACGCCAGGATCCGCCGCCAAGCGTCCTCGGCCGCTTCTCCGTTGTAGCCGAAGCCGGTCACATGCAACAGCGGCGTCAGCGGCCCGACCTTCAGATGGTTGAGAAAGCTGTGGCCGGCCTGCGGGTACTCCTTGATGTCGTGCGTGACGCCGAGCGAGTTGAGCGCCTGCTCCAGCCGTTGCGCGCGACCGCGCAGGGTGCGGTCCGTGGCGCCGTAGCTGCCGACTACCGGGCACGCTCCGGCGAGCCGCTGCGCGTCCTTGGGCACCTCGCCGTAGTTGACCGACGCGGCCTGAAAGCCGCGTGGCGCGCACAGCAGCGCGAAGCCGCCGCCCATGCAGAAACCGATAATGCCGATCCGCCCGCTGCAGTCCTCGCGCTCGGCCAGCAGCTTCCGCGCCGCCTCGATCTCTTCGTACGCGGGCCCGCTGCCCGAGCGCGAGGCGCTTATCGTCGCCACCACGCAGCGGATCCCGCGGCCCGAATACAGGTCGGGCGCGAACGCGACATAACCGGCGCCCGCCAGCCGGTCGGCCTGCGCGCGGATGTCGTCGGAGAGCCCGAGCGCGTCCTGGATCACGACCACGCCCGGGTGCGACCCGGCATCGCTCGGCGTGGCCAGATAGCCGCCCAGCTCACCGGATGGCGTCGTGTAGCGCAGCTCGGGCATCGCAGACATTGTGACGACAGCCGCCCGCTGGCGCGTTGTCGGATCCCCGAGCCGTCTCCGCTCGGTGCTCGCGCAAAGTTGCGCCGAGTGATAGCTGTGCGCCGCAGCCTTGGCAGCCGTCCAACCGGTGGTAACGCTGGCTCTGTGCCTACGCGTGCATGCCTTGCAGTATCAGGGTGAGGTAGCGTTGCCAGTCCCAGCCGGGCTTGCTCACGTCGATCGTGGCACAGATGCCACACATGACCATCGGGATGTCGCTCGCCTGGAAGTCACCGCGCAGCTCGCCGGCGAGGTGGGCGCGCCGGACGAGCTCGTTGGCGAGGAGCATGAACTCCTCCATCTCCGAGGCAGCATGGGCGAAGACGCGCTCGCCGCCGCTCATGAACGCGAAGCGTGTCGCGGCGTCCTCAGCGACCGACACCAAGTTCGCGCGCAGCGCCGCGGCGAGCGCGGCGAACGCGCCGGAGTGCTCGTCCGCGAGCGCTTGACGCAGGTTCTCGTTGAAGAGATCGAAGCGTTGGCGGACGAGCTCGCCCATCAGCGCCTCCTTGTCGGAGAAGTGTCGGTAGACGGTGCCGACGCCGACGCCGGCGCCGTGCGCGACCTCGTCCATCTGCACGTTTGGTCGCTCGCCCGCGAACAGCTCGCGCGCCGCATCGATGATGCGTTCGCGGTTGCGGCGCGCATCCGCGCGCAACGGGCGCTCGTTCTCCAGCTCGGTGTCCGTAGAGGTCTTGGTCGACGTTTTTCTCGCCCTCCCCTTGAAAGCGGAATCCTAGTTCACTATAGTCGCCGACGCAACCGGAACCGGAGGTCAGCTTCCTGATGAGCTCGCTCGCCCAGGCCAAAGCCCACGCGCCGTCGCTCGACACGCCCCGTGCGAAGAACCTCGCCCTGATGCTTTTGGCGATGACGCAGTTCGTGGTCGTGATCGACGCGTCGATCGTCAACGTCGCGCTGCCCTCGATCGGCGCGGCTCTGCACTTCTCCCGCGACAACCTCTCCTGGGTCGTGAACGCCTACACCCTCACCTTCGGCGGGTTCCTGCTGCTCGGCGGGCGTCTCGCCGACCTGCTCGGGCGCCGGCGCATGTTCATGCTCGGCCTCGTGGTGTTCTCGTTGGCTTCGCTCGCCGGCGGCCTGGCGCAGTCGGAGGCGTGGCTGATCATCGCGCGTGCGATCCAGGGCTTGGGCGCGGCGATCGTCTCCCCGGCGGCGCTGTCAATCATCACCACCACATTCGCCGAAGGGGCCGAGCGCAACCGCGCGCTCGGCATCTGGGGCGCCGTCGCAGGCCTCGGCGGCGCCGCCGGCGTGCTGCTCGGTGGCATCCTGACGAGCGGGCTGAGCTGGCGCTGGGTGCTGTTCGTCAACGTCCCGATCGGCCTGATCGCCGCCACGCTCGCCCCGCGGCTGCTGCTGGAGAGCCGCGCCGAGAATGGCACCGAAGGCTTCGACGTCCCCGGGGCGGTGACGGTCACGGCCGGTCTCGCGCTGCTCGTCTACACGGTCGTCGACGCCGTGAACGTCGGCTGGGGCTCGACCGGGACGCTGCTGCGCCTCGCGGGGTCCGCCGCGCTACTCCTCGCGTTCGTCGTCATCGAGAGCCGTCAGCGCCACCCGCTGATGCCATTCTCGATCTTCCGCCTGCGGACACTCAGGGGAGCGAACATCGTCGGCCTGCTGATCGGCATGTCGCTGTTCTCGATGTTCTTCTTCATCTCCCTCTACCTGCAAGACGTGCTCGGCTTCTCGCCGATCAAGACCGGCGTCTCCTACCTCCCGCTCGCGGGCGGGATCGTCCTCGCTGCGGGCGCCGCCTCGCAACTCACCACGCGGGTCGGGTTCAAGCCGACGCTGATCGCGGGGCTGCTCTTCATCGCGGGTGCTCTGCTGTGGTTCTCGCGCGTCCCCGCGCTGGGAGGCTCCTTCGCGGCGGACGTCCTGGGCCCCTCGCTGCTCGCCGCGATCGGACTCGGTCTGGCATTCGTGTCGGTGACGATCGCGGCGGTGACGGGAACCAAGCCGCACGAGGCCGGTCTCGCCTCGGGGCTGATCAACACCGCCCAGCAAGTCGGGGGCGCGCTCGGCCTCGCGATCCTCGCCACCGTCGCCAACAGCCGCACCCAGAGCCTGTCTCACTCAGGGGTACACAGCAGCGCGGTCGCTCTGACGCAAGGCTTCGACCGCGCGTTCCTGGTCGGCGCGGGCTTCGCGATCACCGGGGCGATCCTCGCCGCGGTGCTGATCTCCTCGCGAGACAGCCGCGAACACTCCGCGGCCGCCCGGCGGGAAGAGACCTCGCTCGCACCCGCGGGCGGGGCCTGAACGCCCGACTGGTACTCGGCAGGACGTGGTAGCCAACGACCACAAGCCGCGTGCTGCTCGCTCAGCCCGCCTTCCACACGATTGGGTTTTCCGCGTAGGCGTCGACGCCGTTCCCGGTCCACTCCTCTTGGACGATCGAGCCGCCGCCTCCAACCATGTAAATGACGCAGGTCTGATAGGTGACGCCGTGGGTGAAGTGCTTCGGCTGGATGACGTTTGGACACGGCCTGAAGGTGCCGAGCACAGTCAGTTCCTGACCTTGCTGTCCACGATCATCGGTAGCCTGAAAGCTGGCTGCCGGCTGATTTTCTTCGGCCGCAGCGTCACCTGAGCCGACGTTTTGGATTCGCAGCGAGACGTAGTAGGGGGTCTGTCCCCGCTCGGCCTTTTCGAGTTCCACGCCGTTGAGGTCAGCCTGAGAGCCCTTTGTGATGCTGAGAACAGTCAGCTGGAGATGATACGTCGGCTTCGGTGGCCCCCCGGGCTCATAGTCCACGATGGCCGGGGTGCCAAGCGCGAGCTTCGCGCCAGCGGCAGTCGTGCCGGCTGGCAGCTTGGCGCTGGTGGAGGCGCTCGTGCTGGCTGTCTGGGTCGGGGTCGACGTGGAGGATGACGTCGTCGCGGGAGCACTTCCAGTCGAGCTTGTCTTGGATGAGCTCGACCCGCACCCGCAGGCCGCAAGCGCCAGCAAGACGCCGACCGCCAGCGCCATTCTGCGCATCCCTTGCTGCTGCGGTGACGCCGTTTTCAGCGTGTACCCCATCGTCCCCCCCTATCCTCTTGAATAACCCGTCGCAGTGCGCTGCGAACGGCCTGCCTCCATTCGAAGCGCGGGCAAAGGTTAACGCAAGACCCGAACCAACGCGCGTGGAGGGATCAGGCCCAGGCGATAGCGCTCAAGTACGCGGCTGCGCAGGGTCGATATCGAGGTGGTGTCTATCGCCTCACATCCGCTGCGTCGTCGCGAGGACCCGCAGCGCGCGCCGGCGGACCCGGGTGCGACGAGCCTCCCCAACCCTGAGCCGGCGCGTGTGGCGATCGCGCCGCCGGGCCAGATGGCGAGGGCGGCGCGAGCGTTCGGCGACGAGTACCCGCCAATCCGCCGTCACTGGCTGGTGCGCGGTGCAGGACTGGCGTATCTGCTGGCCGCGCTCGTCTACGTGCCGTGGCTGTATGCGGCGCTGAACCGCGAGATCCCGTGGCTGTCGTGGCCGTTCTTCGCCGCAAACCTGTTCACCCTGCTGACGACGTTCCTGAGCGTCGCGAATCACTGGTGGCGCGCCGTGCCCGAGCCCCATCCGCTCCCCCACGGCGGTGAGCCGAAGGTGGGAATCATCGTCCCATGCTGTGGGGAGCCGGTGGGGATGATCCTGCGGACGGTCTCCTCGATCATGCGACAGGACTGGCCACGGGAGCGAATGGTGATCGTGGTGAGCGACGACGGCCACGATCCGGCGCTCGCGCTGGCATTGCAGAGCTGGCCTGTGCTCCACCACTCCCCTCCCCCACGCTTCGCCCCTGGTCGCGACGGCGCGGCGAAGGCCGGAAATCTCAACTCGGCGTTTGCGATGCTCGTCGCGCGGCACCCGGAGATTCGCTACATCGAGACGCGCGACTGCGACGACGAGCTGGGTTCCAACGGCTTCCTGCGCCAGGCCGTAGGGCAGCTCGAGCACGACGAGCGCTTGGCGTATGTGCAGACGATCAAGGAAGCCCAGGTGAGCGCGGGGGACCCGTTCAACAACCGCGAGGCGATGTTCTATCGCGGGCAGATGCTCTCGCGCAACGCGGCGAATGCGACGTTCCCGTGTGGCTCGGGGCTGGTGTGGCGGCGGGCGGCACTGGAGGACATCGGGCTGTTCCCGACGTGGAATCTGGTGGAGGATCTGCAGTCGGGCATCGAGGCGTTGCGGCGAGGCTGGGACAGCTGTTACCTGCCGATCGTGGGTGCGGTGGGACAGCACTCGCCGGAGGATGTGCCGAATGTGTACAAGCAGCGGGGAACATGGGCGATCGACACGGTGCGGCTGATGATCTGGGGGGATCTGCGGGGGTTGAGGCTGCGCCAGCGAGTGCAGTTCGCGGAGCTGCTGTGCTACTACCTGCACGCGTTCACGGTTCTGGTGTACATCCCGTGCATCGTGTTTGCGCTGCTGGGCTACGTGCCCTTCCGGGCGACGGGAGCGAGTTTCGCGGCGCACGTGGTCCCGCTGGTGCTGGCGACGGAGGCGTGGCTGATGGCGATCAACCGCCCGTACAACGACCGCCGGCGACATCAGCGTCACCCGATCCGCGAACTGTGGCGGGTGCGGATCATCTGGAGCGGCCTGGCGCCGGTGTTCATCAAGGCCTCGATCCAGGCGATCCTCGGAGGGCCGAACCACAAGCCGGTCTACAAGGTGACGCGCAAGTACAGCGACCCCCGGTGGCACTGGAACCAGACGCTGCCGCAGACGGCGGTGCTGATGCTCGTGCTCTGCACGCTGGTCTACGCGCTGCGCAACGGCACGCTGCCGCGACCGATCGTACTGCTGCCATTCGTTTACTGGGGCGGCCTGTACGTGGCGCTGTTCGCGGGCTTCGTGGCGCGCAGCTGGCACGGGGTGAGCAGCCTGCGCCTGGCGCTGCTGGCGCAGATGAAAGGCGCGCGTCGGCCTGGTGGCAAGGCCAGTGCGGCGGCGCTGCCACAGCGCGGCGGGGTGTGATCGACTCGTCGCGAAACCGTGATTCAAGCCCTGCGCGCGCGGTGCCGAAGTTCTGTGCAGATGAGTACGCCCGCCTTCGGAGCACCGTCGGCGCCGGCCGTCGCAGGTTCGGCCGAGCCGGGCGGCGCGCATGAGCTGAAAACGCTGATCCTCTCGCGCCATCCGGCGATTGCGATCGAGACGACCGAGGAGGAGCGTCTCGACACGCTGCTCGCGGCGGTCGCGGCCGAGACGCATCTGACGATCTTCGAATGGACGATCACGCAGGGCCTGGTGCGCCAGCCGGGCGCGCAGGCGGTGTATGGCACCACCGACCCGCTGCGCATGCTGACCGCGATCGGCGAGCTCGCGGTCGACGGGTTGTATGTGCTCAAGGACTTCGACGCGCACGTAGCGGACCCCGCCGCCTCGCGCGCGTTCCGCGAACTGCTCGAGCGCTTTGCCGCGCCGGCGCAGCACTCGACGATCGCGCTGGTGTCCGCGACGGTGGATCTCCCGGCGGAGGTGGAGGCGCAGGTGGTGCGCTATGAGCTGCGGCTTCCCGGTCGCGAGGAGTACCGCGCGGCGATCGAAACCGTGGTCGAATCGCTGCGCCTGAACAGCAGCGCGGAGGTCTCGATCGCGGCGGCCGACTACGACGCGTTCGCGGCCGCGTTGAGTGGCTTGACGCTCGAGCAGGCGCGCCAGGCGGTCGCGCAGGTGGCGATCGACGACGGCAAGCTGACAATCGAGGACCTCGGACGTGTGGTCGATCTCAAGGCACGGGCGATCCGCGACGGAGGCCCGCTCGAATACTTCCCGGCGCTCGAGAACGAGTTCGAGCTCGGCGGCTTCGCCAACCTGCGCCGCTGGCTCGAGCGCGCCCACGTGGCCTTCGGCGCGGAGGCGGCGGCGCTCAACCTGCCGGCGCCGAAGGGCGTGATGCTGGTGGGGGTGCAGGGCTGCGGCAAGTCGCTCGCGGCGAAGGTCGTCGCGCGGGAATGGCGACTGCCGTTGTTGAAGCTGGATGCCGGCCGCCTCTACGACAAGTACGTCGGCGAGTCCGAGAAGCATCTGCGTCACGCGCTGGCAACCGCGGAGTCGATGGCTCCCGTGGTTCTGTGGATCGACGAGATCGAGAAGGGCATGGCGCCGAGCGGTGATGGCGACGCCGATGGCGGGCTCAGCCGGCGCCTGTTCGGGTCCTTTCTCACGTGGCTGCAGGAGAAGCGTGCGGACGTGTTCGTGGTGGCGACCGCCAACGATCTCTCGGCGCTGCCGCCGGAGCTGCTGCGCAAGGGCCGCTTCGATGAGATCTTCTTCGTCGACCTGCCTGACGCCGCGGAGCGCGAGGCGATCCTGCGCATCCACCTGTCGCTGCGCAAGCAGGATCCGGAGCGTCTGGACCTCACCCAGATCGTGGGGGCCGCTGACGGCTTCAGCGGCGCAGAGCTCGAGCAGGTTGTGATCGTCGCCCTGCTGCGCGCGCTCCAGGAGCACCGACCGCTCGATACGCAGCTTCTGCTCGACGAGCTCGCGGCCACGGTTCCGTTGTCGGTCTCGCGACGCGAGGACATCGAACGGCTGCGAGCGCTGGCGCGCGAGCGTTTCGTTCCGGTGCGCTGAGTTCTGCGTTCCCCACGCCAACGGCGATGGCTTCAGCCGCGCGGCTCCTCCCCTGCCGAGACGGGGATCTTCTCCCGCCGGCAGGTGGCAAACAGGGTGAGCGCGTAGCGTCCGGCGGGGTGCTCGCGTGCGCGTTCGACGAGCGCCCTCATGCGTGGTGGCAGAATCTCGGGCCGCGGCAGCGGAACGCCGTAAACGGGTGGCACCAAGAGCGGGGCAGACAGCGCCGCGAACGTCAGGTCGGCCGCGCTGAAACGTTCGCCGCACAGGTGCGGACGGCCGTCCGCGAGCAGCTCTGCCACACGGTCGAACTCGCTGAAGACCGCCGCCTCGTCGTCAGCCTCGCCCCCCGGATGGATCCCCAGCTCACGCTTGATGAAGCCCTGGGCAAGCGGCCATCCGAGACGGATCGTACGGTCCTCCCAAAGCGGTACGCCCTGGTTGTTGAAGCGCAGCGCGAGCTCGGGATGGGTGAACATGTGGATGTACAAGAGCCGCCGCCCGTCCGGCCCAAGTCCCTCATCCAGGCGCCGACAGAGGCGCTCGACATCCTCGCATGCAGCGGACTCCGCCGGGAACAGCCGGTGCTCTGGTGGCGTGCGCTCGTCGACCCACGCGAGGATCTCCGCCGAGTCTCCGATGACGCCGTCGGGGGTCACAAGCACCGGCACGGTCTTCCCGCCACCGGCACGCCGCGCCACGAATTGGTGGATGCCCTGAACATGACGATCCTCGCGGTAGCGCACCCCCGCCCGGTCGAGCGCCCATCGCGCCTTCTCGCAGTAATGACTGATCGGCAGCGTGATGAGTCGCAACACAACAGGGAGTATGTCGGACGGCGCCGGGGCGAAGCGAGGCGGGCGCGTGAACACCTCACACGCCCGCCCCACGGTGGACCTCTCCCCGGTCGAGTGACTACCCCGCTAATGCGTATCCGGTTAGCTCCATCCGGGTGGTTTCGTAGTTTTGTTGGGTGTCGCGGCCTACGTATCCTCTGAGCATCTTGGAGTTTCAGGAGTGCTTTGCGACCGAGGAGGCCTGCCGCGAGTATCTGTTCGCTTCGCGCTGGCCGGAGGGGTTTGCTTGTCCAGGGTGTGGCGGCGGGCGGGCCGGTGGCCAGACGCGCCGCCACCTGTGGGTATGTACCGCGTGTGGGCACCAGACGTCGGTGACTGCGGGGACCGTGATGCACAAGACGCACACGCCGCTGCGCACGTGGTTCTGGGCGGCCTATCTGGTCGCCACTCACCACCCGGGCATATCGGCCAAGCAGCTGCAACGCCAGCTCGGGCTCTCGCGCTATGAGACTGCCTGGCTGATCCTGCAGAAGCTGCGCAGGGCGATGGTCGCCCCTGAGCGCGAGCTGCTGAAGGGTGAGGTCGAGATCGACGAGTTCTTCCTCGGTGGGCGCGAGGAGGGCCTCAAAGGCGGCCGCCAGCGCGGAAAGAAGGCGCTGATCGGCATCGCGATCGAGGTCCGCGGACACGGCTCCGGGCGGCTGCGCCTTCGGGTGTTGCCCGACGCTTCAGGGCCGATACTGCTCAGCTTCACCCAGGCGACCACCACCACCGGCGCAATCGTGCATACCGACGGGCTTCAGTCCTACCGCGTCCTGAGCAAGCACGGCTACGAGCACCGCCGACACCCGAAACAAACCGCTGCGCCCGATCAGCTACTCCCTCGAGCACACCGCGCAACCTCCAACCTCAAGGCCTGGATGCACGGCACACACCGTGGCGTCTCTGACGAGCACCTACAGGTCTATCTCGACGAGTACGTCTTCCGTCACAACCGCCGCAGCACACCAATGGCGGCGTTCCAGACCCTCCTCGGACTCGGCGCCCTGCACAACCCCACCACCTATCAGCAAATCACCCGCCGAGCCGCCTAAAACCCCATCTGGAGCTAACCGGATACGCATCACCCCGCTTCTTCCCCGCCGCCGGTGGCGCCGAGCCGGTAGGCCACCAGTTCCGGGGTCTGACCGGCCGCCGAGGCAAGGCCGGCGGGCGCGATCACCGTGTCACCCGAGACCGCCACGCCGGTGTTGGAGCCGGCGGGGAGCTGCGCCTGCCAGGCGACTTCGCCGGTGGAATCGTTGAATGCGTACAGCGTGCCGCTGGCGATCGGCATGAACACGACGTCGTTGACCGCCGTGGCCGCTCCGAAGGCCGGGGAGGCAAGCTTCTGCACCCAACGCACCGCTCCCGTGGCCGCGTTGATCGCGACCAGTTCTCCGGTGGCGGCGGGACCTTCGGTGTTTTCGGTCTGCGAGGTGTAGTGCACAGGGATGTTGACGACGGGCACGAACACGGTCGACCCGTTGGTGGCCATCGGCGCGATCACGCCCCCCAACAGCCCCGGTTCGACCGTCTCGGGCATGTGGAGCTTTGAGTATTCGTGTTTCATCGCGTAGACGCCGTCGTTTTCATGGCCGTTGTGCAACCCCACGTTGCGCTTCCACAGCACCTTGCCGGTGCCCTGTTCGAGTGCCACCACGGTGCCGCCCTTGCCAGCCGTGATCACCACCTGCCGGCCGCCCACGCTCATCAGGATCGGCGGGTCCTGCAGGTCGTGGTCGTAGAGGTCGTGCGGCGCCAGTTGGTAGTACCACTGCAGCTTCCCGGTGGCGGCGTTGAGCTTCACCAATGAGTCGGTGTAGAGGTTGGAGCCGGGTCGGCTCGAGCCCCATGGGTACCGCGCGGTGCCGGGAAATGGCGCCGGATTGCCGGTGCCGAAGTAGATCGAACCCTGCTGGTCAAACGCGGGCGCATACCACACGCCTCCGCCGGAGTTGACTTCGGGGTGTCCCCACAGGTTTTCTGGCGCGGTGTCGAAGTGCCACAGCTTCTTGCCGCTGGAGGCTTCCAGCGCCCACAGGATGCCGACGCCGCCGGGGGCGTAGAATTTGCTGTTGTTGCCTGGCACCGTTGCGATGTAGGCGATCCCGTTGTGATAGCCGGGCGCCATGTCGATGCCCTCGCTGGCGTTGCGCACCAGTTCGACCGACCACAGCTGCGCCCCGGTTTTCTCGTTCAGCGCGAATGCCGAGGTAGCAGTGGCCCCGTAGACGCGCCCTCCCCCCACAGAGAGGCCGTTGGGCCCCTGGTCGGCGGATTCGTAGGTTTTCGTCCACAGCACCTTCCCCGTCTGCAACGAGATCGCCTGCACGTTGGATTCCAGGTCCTCCGAGTAGACCACCCCATTGCTGATGATCGGCGTCGAGGAGTAGGCGCCATACAGGCTTTTGGCGGTGAGTGGCATGTGCCACGCAACGCCGAGCTTCTTCACCGTCGAGCTGTTGATCGGCCCGCCCGCGAAGCGGGTGTTGGCGAGGTTGCCGTTGGGGTAGCCCGCGCCGTTGAGCGAGTAGGCCGGCGCCGAGGAGTCGCCGCAGGAGGAGAGAGCGACGCCCGCGAGCAGCGGTAGCAGGGCGGCCAGCGGCGCTAGGCGCCGGGGGCCGCGGTGGTGTCTATCAGGGACGAGTTCCATATCGATCCATCCAATCGCGGTTGGGTTTTGTCGTTTGAGGTGAAAAGCCAGGGGACGCGCTGCCCGATGACGACTCCGCGGAAGCGCTTGCGCGGCCCGTAGACCACCCAGGTGGTGTCCACTGGGCCGTAGTACTCCTCCACGCGCAGCAGGTCGGGGTGTTCTTCGGCGTGGTGGACGTGTGTCAGACCGGCGTCGTAGCTGCCTTCCAGCAGGTGACGGGCGACCACTGGCTTGGAGGGCTCGTCCACCACTGTGGGAAAGCGTGCAAGGTCGAGGTAGCCGCGTGTGGCGGATACGATCCCGAGACTGCGAGGCTCGCCGACGTCGGTGCGGACCAACAGTGAAAGCGCCTTCGTGGGGTAGATGAAGGTGTCCACCACGAACACCTCCTCGTGAAAGCGCTCGGTGACGAGGTGCACCTGCACGTGCGCGGAGCACTGCACGAGAAACGTGTTGGGCTGCTCGCGTACCCGGCCGATCGCCCCCAGGAGGTCTTCTACAAGGACGACATCGAAGTCGGCGAGGCCCTGGAACTCGAGGTAGTGAAGCAGCGCGTTCTCGTGACAGGTGCCCGACGGCCCAAGCGTGATGAACGTCGGGCGTGCCATCACGCCTGCGCTCTGGAGGAGGCAGCGATCAGCTCGTCCTCCATCTTGCAGGTGGCACCAATCACCAGCTCGAAGAGCGCGGCGGTGAAGTCCGGCGGCAGAGCGACCTCGGCGCCGCGCGCGAGGTAACGGGCCCGCACCTCGGCAACGCGGTCGGGCTGCATCATCGGGATATCGTGGGAGCGCTTGTAGCGCGCGATCTCCCGGCACACCTCGAAGCGCTCGCCGAGCAGACGCGCGATCTCCTCGTCGAGGGCGTCGAGACGGCGGCGGAAGGGATCGAGACCGTTCACACCGGGGCTCCGAGCAGGCCGGCGGCGAACGCGTCGCTGCACGCCGCCAGCGTGTGCAGGGCGTAGCCGCCCTCCTGGATCACACAAACGGGAAGCCGGCAAGATGCCAGCAGGCGGCCGATCGGCAAGAAGATCGCCGGCGGGAGGCTCCACGAGCCGTGGGGGTCGCCCGCGACTGTGTCGTAACCGAGCGACACAACCAGCGCGCGGCAGGAGTGCGCGAGGGCGTCGATCGAGGCGGCCACCGCATCGAGGTACACCTCGACCGAGGGGCTGCCGGCGAGCTCGACGACGTGTTCGCGCTCGCTGCACGGGCGCACGGTGAGCGCCGGCACGTTGGTGACGGGGAAGGCGTGCAGCGAGTGCAGGTGGGCGTCGGCCATCGGCGCGAGGATCGCGGCGGTGCCGTTGGGGTAGTGCAGGTCGAGGTCGAGCACTCCAACCGGCGCAACCCCGCTCTCGCGCAGCGTCCACACCGCGGCCGCCGCGGTGTTGAGGTAGCAGTAGCCCGCCAGCCATCCGGGGCCGGCGTGGTGGCCGGGCGGGCGGCAGAGCGCGTAGGTGAAGCGCGCGCCCTCCGCGAGGCGAGTGGCCGCGGTGATTCCCGTGCGCACCGCCTCGTGGGCGGCGGCGACGAGGCCGGCGCGCACCGGGATGTCGGGCGGCAGGCCGGGCGGCGCGAGCTCGGGGAGCACGACCGGCTCGTCAGAGCGAACCTGCCGCAGCGCCTGCAGGTAGGCCGGCTCGTGCAGTGCGCTCAGCGTCAGCTCGACTTGCTCGCCGCGGGCGTCGGCGCCGATCGTGTGCACCCCCGCGTGGCGCAGCAGCCCGTGCCGCAGCGCCGCCAGGCGGCGGTTGTCGTCGTGGCCGGGCAGTCGGCGCCCGCCTTCCAGCACCCACGGCGCCGCATCGCGCCGGCTGGGGCGCTGCTCGACCATCAGCAGCTCACTCACCCGCGACCTCGCCACGTCGCGAGCGCACTCACCTGACGCCCCTCAAGCCGCGCCCCTCACGGGAGGCTCCGCCGCGTCCGCGCGCGGTCATGAGAGTCTCCGTCGCATCCGCGCGCCGAGCGGAGCGAAGCCGTTGGCGAGATAGAAGGCCTCGGTGGCGGCGAGCCCCGCGAAGCGCACGCGGGGCAGGCCGACCTCGACATGCGCGATCCCCCCCTCGCCCGCCAAATCGAACAGCGCCGCGAGCAGCCCGGCACCGACGCCGGCTCCCCGCCAGGCGGGGTGCACCCACAGATCCTGGATCAAGGCGTAACGGCCGGGGATGTGAATCGCGCTCTGCCAGCTGGCGCCGAGCACGCCGACGAGGGGGGCGGCGATCGCACCGCCGATTGATGTGGCCGAAGCCCCACCACCCCCACCCGCAACGCCCTTGGCACCATCAGACTCGGCGCCGGCCAGCACGCTGTCCGCCACGAACACCGCGCCCGCCTCGCGATCGTCAAGCAGCGCCAGTACGGCGACCTCCATCGCGGGCAGCGGGGGCGAGACGCCGCCCAGCTCGAGCAACAGCTCTCCAACCGCGGCCGCCACCGCCGCGGCATCGCCAGTGGCGGCGCGACGAACACGCCAGCTCGCAAACCCCGCTCCGGGCCCGACCCCGGCCTCGATCGGGGCCAACCCGCTCATGCCGCCTCGGCCAGTCCGGTGGAGGGCTCGAGCTCGACGGTGAAAGCGTCGGGGCCCTCGCGGCCACAGACGACCTGCGCGACGGCGGCCATCGGCGCGCGCGCCTTGAGCAGGATCTCGTCGAACTCCTCAGCCGGGTCGGACTGCATCACGATCGCCCCGCCAGCGCCGATCGTGGTGCTGTTGGGGCCCCCGCCCGCCCGCATCACGATCGTGCGGATCACGATCGAGAGGTCGACGACGCCGTCGAGCCCGAAGTAGCCGATCGCACCCGAGTAGACACCGCGGGCAACGCGCTCGATGTCATCGATGATGCCCATCGTGCGCAGCTTCGGCGCGCCTGTCATCGAGCCGCCGGGGAAGCAGGCACGTACGCATTCGACCGAGGTGCGCGCCGGTTCGAGCCTGCCGGTGACGGTGGAGATCATCTGATGAACCGTCGGGTAGGACTCGATGATCATCAACTCCGGCACGCCGACGGAGTCGAGCACGCAGACGCGACCGAGGTCGTTGCGCAGGAGATCGACGATCATCAGGTGCTCGGCGAAGGTCTTCTCGTCGCCCTGCAGCTCGGCGCGCAGTGCCTCGTCCCGGCCGGGATCTTCGGCGCGCCGCGCGGTGCCCTTGATCGGCCGCGCCTGCACGACGCGATCGCGGTCGACCGACAGGAAGCGCTCCGGCGAGGAGCTGAGCACCGCCAAGTCGCCGAGCTTCAGATAGGCCGCGAACGGCGCGGGGTTGGAGCGGCGCAGCGTGCGGTAGAGCGCGAACGGGGGCGGAGAGGCCGCGGTGGAGAGCTGGTCGGTGAGGCAGACCTCATACGACTCCCCCGCGGCGAGCTCGGCCTGGCAGCGGTGGATGTCGGCGAGGTACTGCCGGCGGCCACGCCCGCAGCGGAAGCGGATTGGGGGCGCGCCCGAGTCGCACTCGACGTCCGCACTCGCGGCCGGCGCCGCGAGCACCTCGCGCACCGCGGCGTGCGCCTCGTCAAGCCACCACTCGACCTCGGCCTCCCCCTCGCGGCCGAGCGCGAGCAGATGCGTCAAGCCCTGCGCGTGATCGACGGCGACGACGCGCGTGGCGAGCATCTGCACCGCGTCGGGCACGTCGGAGCGGTGGGCGTTGGGGGAACCGCAGTCGGCCTTGCACTCGTAGCCGAGGTAGCCGACGAAGCCGCAGAGCAGACCCCGAGCGGGACCCTCGGGCGAGGGCAGCGCGCGCGCGGAGAGCTCGCGGTCGAGCACGTCGAAGATCGAAGCCTCCTCGACCGAGACTCCCGTGGCGTCCTTGCGCGTGACTCGCCCCTCGTGCACGTCGTAGGTGAGCACGCAGCGATCGGGGCCGGCGGAGGTGCCGAGGTAGGAGCACTGCGCCAGGCGCGAGGGCGCGTCGGCGGAGTCGAGCCAGAAGGCATGGTCGCAGGCGCCGAAGAGCGCTTCGAACAGCGGCTCGGTGGGGGCGGCGCCCTTGAGGGTGCGCATACTCAGCCGCGGCGCCCCGACGCCATCCACGCGCGCTACGAGCGCGCGCCGTGTGCGAGTGCGGGGTGCGGTGGGCGAGCGAATCGTGGGAAAGGCCCGCGCGGGGCGGTGCGCGCGAGCGAGCGCATAGAAGTTCTCCACCACCGCCCGCCCGTACTCCGTGGCGATCGACTCGGGGTGAAACTGCACCCCCCACAGCGGCCGGCGACAGTGCTCGATCCCCATCACCACACCGTCGTCGGTCCAGGCGGTGACCCGACCCTCGGGCCCGATCGGGCCGGTGACCGCCAGCGAGTGGTAGCGCACCACCGAGAAGTCCTGGGGGAGCCCCTCGAACAGGCCGCTGCCGAGGTGGTGGACCTGACTGAGCCGCCCGTGCATCGCGCACGGCGCGCTCCCGACCAGCCCACTGAGCACGCGCCCGAGTCCCTGGTGGCCGAGGCAGATGCCGAGCACCGGGATCTCACTGGAGCGCAAGATGTCCGCGCACACCCCAAAGTCATGCCAGCGCCCCGGGTGGCCAGGGCCGGGCGAGAGCACGATCGCATCGAAATCCCAGCGCGAGAGCGCCCGCCAGGAGACCATGTCGTTGTGAATCACGATCGGCTCCTCGCCGCTGACGGAGGCGAGCAGGTGAAAGACGTTGTAGGTGTAAGAGTCGTAGTTGTCGACGAGAAGAGTGCTCATGGGAGATCATCCACGTGCGTGGTTGACGGCACGGCCGCGCGGGCGCCGGGCCTCGTGCCCGGCGACGGATCCGAGGAGGCTCATCGGACCGCCTCCATCCCCAACCCCCGCGCGCCACGGTCGAGCAGCGTCTGCACCACCCGCTCGACGTGTTCGCCGCGCGGGCGCTCCATGTACCAGCGCGCGAGGTGCTTGAGGTAGAGCGCCAGCGGGCCGACGTCATAGCGCTGCACCGCGAGGCGCAGGTAGCGCCGGTAGAGCTCGGCCTGCACGACCGCGAAGCGGTAGTCGGGATCGTCCGCTGGCCGAACCGGAGACTTGCGCCGAAGGGGCGTGTCACCCGGCTTCGATCGCCCCCCGTTGGCGGGAGCGCCGCTGTGGCGGGCACGCGCGCGGACCACGTCCCAACCGAGACTCTCGCCGTCGTCGAGCAGCTGCAAGGGCTCGAAATCGATCGGCGGCGCGACCGGGTAGGAGACGAAGTACCCGAGCGCGATCTCCGAGGCGAGGCGTTCCGGGAAGGGGTGCCCGTGGCGCACGGCGCGGCCCGCGGGCGAGGCGTCGATCTGCTTGTCGAGCGCCTCGATCAGATCGTCGATCAGCAGAGCCCCCTCGCTGGAGGCGAGCGCGCGCTTCTGGCGGGACACCATCCCGTTGAAGATGTCGAGCGTCGGGTGCATAGGTGACCGACGCTGGAGCCGCGCCGCTCGATCGCCGCGCCGCTCGGATCGCCCGCGCCGCTCGGATCGCCCGCGCCGTTTGACACGCTGGCACCGTTCGGCCCACGCACCCCGCCTGGCCCATTTCCGCCATTCGATCCGGTTACCTCGC
Source organism: uncultured Solirubrobacterales bacterium (assembly GCA_963744135.1). GTDB lineage: Bacteria > Actinomycetota > Thermoleophilia > Solirubrobacterales > Solirubrobacteraceae > Palsa-744. The sequence goes on from CAVUSE010000003.1 coordinate 276,795, forward strand.
CCGCCCCATTGGCCCTGCCCGCGAGCCCATTCCCCGCCGGCAGCAGCTCGCTCATCAGCTTGCGCCGGCAGGTGACGTGCGAGACCCACTCCGTGCCGCACACCTGCATCGAGGTCATGTCCTCCAGTTCGGGCGCCGCCATCCAGTAGGCGAGCGAGCGCATGTGCTGCGTCGGCACGCCGTCGGCGCGCACGAGCGGGAACTCCTCGAAGTCCTTCAGACCGGTCGCGTAGATCACGACGCCGTCTTCCCGCCGGCGCAGGCGTCCGTCGCGCAGGCCGGCGGCGGTGAGCTTGGCGGCGTCGGCGAGGAAGTCGGACTCGAAGAAGACCCGGTCGAAGGCGACCCCCAGCCGCGCGAGCGTCTTGCGCTGGCCGGCGATCACCCAGGCGCGGGTCTTGTACCAGAGCTGCAGCGCCTCCAGTTCACCGCTCATCACGCGCCGCAGCAGCTCGTCGGCGGCGTCGTCGCGCAGCGCCAGCTCGCGCGTCAGCGAATCTTCGGGGTACTCGATCTCCGCGCCGCTGAAGGAGCCGTTGGCGGCGACGTAGTCGGCGTAGCAGACACCGACGAAGTGATCGCTCTTCTCGTCGCCGTCCGGCCAGGAGTGCCCGTGGCGGCCGCTGTTCATCACGCCCGCCATCGCCTCGCCCATGCTGCGGCCGGCGTCTGAGATCAGGCTGCGCCGCTCGACCTGCCCGCCCGCCTGGGTGAGCGCGGCGGCGAGCGCGTTGCCGATCGCGAGGTTGCGCAGGTGGCCGATGTGCAGCGCCTTGGTGGCGTTGGCGTCCCAGAACTGCACCGAGAAGCGCTGCCCGTGCGCGAGGTCGGCGAGCGCCGCTCCGGTGCTGGCGCCGGCCTCCAGAGCAGCCCCGATTGTTTCTATCCAACCGTCGTCCAGGCGCAGCTGCACGCAGTCGCCCTCGCGGCGCACCTGCTTGACCCACGGCTCGCGCTCGATCCGATCGAGCACCGCGAGTGACTCGCGATCCTCGCGCCAGTCGGGCAGGCGCGGGGTGAGCTTGATGTCGAAGTTCTCGTGCGGGCGACGCGGCGCGCGGGCGGCCCACCGCGCAGGTGTGCCGTTGGCGGGAGCCTCCTCGAAGTAGTCAAAGAGATTGCTGGTCATGCGTGGGTGCGAAGCTGGATCGTCATTGCATGCGTGGTCATACGCGGGTGAGATGCCGGATCTTCATTGCATGCACCAGCCGGGGCTCGAACCCGGATCAGCGGCGTTTAAGGCCGCCCCTTAACCGATTAAGGTACTGGTGCGCTGGCCGAGCTGTGCGCCCGACGGGTTTTCTCCCAGAGATTTTCCTTTGATCGCGCTCTCGATCGAGTCCGCTATGTTGAGCTTACTGGATACCATAACTTCAACTCGACGACCATTTCAATTCAGCAGAGCAAAGAGCGCGATGATCGCCTGGAGCCCCCCAACCGAGCAGAGCAAGCAAATACAGAGGTGAAGTGAGAGACATCGGCGAGCGACTCGAAGTAAGAGACATTCACAGATAACTGCGGTGAGGACGTCATGAGCGCCACGCAAAGCTTGCATAAAAACAGTGAAAATAACGGGGAGCTGCCCGCCGGCCCCCGCATGCCCAGCGCGATGCAGGCGCTCGGCTGGGCGCTGCGCCCGCTGCCGTTCATGGCAAGCTGCCGTAGACGCTACGGAGACATTTTCACCCTGCACGTGCGCCGCGGACGGCCGTGGGTGTTTCTGAGTGACCCGGAGGACGTCGGCAGGGTGCTGACGATCGCCCCGGAGCTGGTGCGTGCCGGCGCCGGCGAGGCCAACCCGCTGCTCGGTCCGCTGCTGGGACCGCGCTCGGTGATGCTGCTGGACGAGCCCGAGCACATGACCCACCGGCGCTTCATGCTGCCCTCCTTCCACGGTGAGCGGATGCGCGCCTACGGCGAGATGATGGTGGACGTTGCGCGCGCGGAGATCGCGAGCTGGCCGGTGGGCGAGCCGTTCGCGCTGTGGCCGCGGATGCAGGCGATCAGCAACGAGGTGGTGATGCGCGCGACCTTCGGCAGCACCGAGGGCGAGCGGATGGAGCGCCTGCGCGTGCTGCTCAAGCGCCTCACCGATTTCCTCAACGACTCCTCACGACTGACGCTGCTCGCCACCTTCGGCTCGCGCTGGCTGTCGCGCAACGCGGGCTTCCGCGAAGCGATCGCGCCTGTGGAAGCAGCGTTGATGCAGGAGGTGCGCCGTCGCCGCGCCGCGCCCGGCGACGCGGGGGATGAGGGGATCCTCTCGATGCTCGAGCAGGCCTACGACGAGAACGGCGCGCCGATGACCGAGCAGGAGCTGCGCGACGAACTGATCACGCTGCTCTCCGACGGCCCGACCGCAACCTCGCTGTCGTGGGCCTTCGAGCGCCTGCTGCGCCATCCCGAGAAGCTCGCGCGCCTGCGCGCGGAGGTGCTCGGCGGCGGCGAGGAGTCCTACACGGACGCGGTGGTGAAAGAGACGCTGCGCCTCGCCCCAGCGGTGCCGCTGGTGATGCGCGGGTTGGTCGAGCCGATGCGCCTCGGCGGCCACGAGATCCCCGCGGGCACGACGGTGGCGCCGTGCATCTACCTGGTGCACCACCGCGCGGACATCTACCCCCGGCCCTTCAGCTTCGCCCCCGAGCGCTTCCTCGGACGCCCGCCGGAGAACTACACGTGGATCCCGTTCGGCAGCGGCGTGCGGCGCTGCGTGGCGGCGGCGTTTGCGCAGCTGGAGATGAAGCGAGTGATGCAGACCGTGCTCGAAGAGGTGGAGCTGGCGCCGGCGCCGGCCACGGGCTCGCAGCGGGCGACGCGCAGCTCGGTCGCGTTCGCCCCGGGCGACCAGGCACCGGTGATCGTCACGCGCCGGCGGAGCGGCAGCGCCAACGCCCCAACGCTCGCTACGGCGTGAGCGCGGCGGCCGCCGAGATGACGCCACGGTGGACTCAGACATGAGTGCGCACAAAAGGGTGGCTGCGCTGGACCTTGGGGTGGGCGGCCAGGTGGGCGCGGACGGCAAAATCGACCTGCTGGTGGTCGGCGCCGGCGCCAAGGCCACGGCGCTGGCGGCGAAGGTCCACGCGCTCAACACGCTCGGCGTCGGGCCGTTCGCGCTGACGATCGTCGAGGCGACCGAACTGGCGGCGTCGTGGTTGGGGCGCAACGGGATGACCTCGGGCGAGGAGCCGCTGGCGATCCCGCCGATCAAGGACATCGGCTTCCCCTACCAGAGCAGCAAGACTTTCGGCGAGCTCGGCGCGGAGCTCGACCGCGCGATGATGCCGTTCACCTGGCAGCAGTACATGATCGACAAAGGCGAGTATGCGCGCTGGGTGAACGCGGGCTCGCCTGCGGTGCAGCACCGCGACTACGGCCGCTACCTCACGTGGGTGCTATCGCAGGCAACCGCGGGTGTGACGGTCGTGCGCGGGCGCGTCACGCAGGTGTCGCTTCCCGAGCACGGCGGGCGGTGGATGGTGGAGGTGATGGAGCCCTCTGCTCACGCCGAGACCGACGGGCGCCGCCCGGAGCCGGCCAACGGCTCGGCGACGACGGGGCACATCGGCCGCCGGAGCTCCGAGCCGGTGGATCTCAGTCAGTACGGGTGCGACGCGCTGGTGCTCACCGGCCCGGGCGTCCACCGTGCCCTCCCCCACGACCCCGATGCCGCGGCGCGGATCTTTCACTGCGACAGCCGGCGCGGCGAGCTGGCGCGTATCCCCGTCGAGCAGAGCTCGGACATCGCAATCGTCGGCGGTGGCGAGAGCGCGCTCAGCGCGGTTGCCTTCCTGCGCGACTTCCGCCCGACGGCGCGGATGACGGTGTACACGCCGATGCTGCCGCTGAGCCGGGGCGAGAGCTTCCTGGAGAATCGCGTCTTCTCCAACCCCGACGAGGTCGCCTGGAGCGCTCTGGACCCGCAGACGCGTCGCGACTTCGTCAAGCATTGCGACCGCGGCGTGTTCGACCCGGGGACGCTGGCGAGCATCGCCTACGACGAGCGCTGTCGCTTCGTCACCGGTCGCGTGATGCACGTCGGGTCGCACACCGAATGCGACGGGGACGACAGGAGGGGCGGCGGGGTGTACGTCGACTACGCCTCGGCGGAAGGTCTCACCAGCGCGCGCCACGACTATCTGATCAACTGCACTGGGTTTGACCTGTTGGAGCAGCTGCGCGGTCTCTTCTCCCCCGCGTTGCGCGCGGAGATCGAGCGCCAGGCGGGCCCGGTGTGGGAGCGCCCCCCCGAAGCGGAGGTGGCGATCGGGCGGGCGCTTGAGCTGCAGGGGATGCGCCCGCGGCTCCATATACCGGGGCTGGCGGCGCTCAGCCAGGGGCCGGGCTTCGCCAACCTCGGCTGTCTCGGGCTGCTCGCCAACCGCGTGCTGGCGCCGCTGGTGCTCGGCGAGCAGGCGCCGGCTCTACTGGGCGCTGCCCTCGCGCACGGCAGACAGGTCGGTGACCAGCTCGCGCGCCTCGGGGCTGATCTCCATCGCGCGGATCAAGATCGAGATCGTGGCGCCAAGCAGCGTGGGTGACACCGTGCCCGGGTCGGTGAGCTCGAGCATCCCGAGGCCGAGGCCGAGCGCGAGCATCACGTTGGCGAACTGCTCGTAGGCGCTCGAGGGCAGCTCCAAGCCGGCGTCGGTGGAGCTGGTGGCGGCAAAGCCGGCGAACGTCGTGCGCAGCTGCGCCAGCGCCGCGGCCAGGCGCAGCTGCAGCTGCTCGTCGCGCTGGGCTTGCGCCCACAGCTCGACGAACAGGCGAAAGCGGTCGGGCTCCAGCTGCAGGCTCTCCATCCAGCGCTCGCTGCCGGCGAGCGGGCGCTCCCAGGTGACCTGCTCGCGGTCGAACAGCTCAAGCTGCTCCGCGACCTGCCCCGCAAGGTGCTCCTCCACCAGGGCGAGCAGCAGGTTCTCCTTGCTGCCGAAGTGCGCGTAGACGGCGCCCTTGGTGAAGCCCGCATCGGAGGCGACCTGTTCGAGCGTGGCGCCGGCAAAACCGAAGCGCGCATACACCCGCGCGGCGGCCTCCAGCAGACACGAGCGCGTGTGGGCCTTGCGTGCGCTGCGGTCGAACTTACCCCGCGGCATCAGCGCCTGCGCCCCGGCGAGGTTTGCCGGAACATCTCCCTTGACATATACTCATAAGTAGATATACTCATCGGTACCCCCAAGATTCTAGAGCTTCAAGGAGTGGTGCCATGAAGACCCAGCTGCCCCCCGGTCCCAGCATGCCCACAGCGTTGCAGACGCTCGCCTTCTGGAGTCGCCCCAACGCCTTCGTCGAACGCTGTGCCGCGCGCTACGGTCGCCGCTTCACGCTGCGCATCGTCGCGCAGCCCCCGTTCGTGGTTCTGTGGGATCCAGACGAGATCAAGGAAGTCTTCCAGGCGCCCCCGGATGTCCTGTACCCAGGCGAGGGGGCGCGGATCCTCGAACCGCTCGTCGGGCGCCACTCGGTGATTCTGCTCGACGAGGCGCCGCATCTGGAGCAGCGTAAGCTGCTGCTGCCGGCCTTCCACGGCGAGCGGATGCAGCGCCTGACGGGCCTGATGGAAGAGCTGGCCGAGCGCGAGGTCGAATCGTGGCCGCGCGGGGAGCGGATCGTGCTGCACGGGCGCCTGCAGCGGCTGACGCTCGAGATCGTCCTGCGCGCAGTGTTCGGCTTGGAACGCGGGGCACAGCTGGATGAGTTGCGCGCGCTGCTCAGCGAGATCCTCGCGTTCTCCGAGAACCCGCTCTCGATGCTGCCGCGCCCGCCGCGCCCGCTCACGCTGCGCGGCCCGATCGCCCGCCAGGATCGCCTGCACGCCCGCAACGACGAGCTAATCTTCGAGCTGATCGACGAGCGTCGCCGCGCCGGCGAGGACGGAGCGGGCGACGACGTGCTCGCGATGCTGCTCGCCGCCAGGCATGAGGACGGCTCGCCGATGAGCCCGGAGGAGCTGCGCGACGAGTTGATGACGGCGCTGGTCGCCGGCCACGAGACCACCGCCTCCGAGCTGGCGTGGGGCTTCGAGCGACTCTCCCGCGAGCCGGCGGTGCTGGAGCGTCTGTACGGGGAGCTGGACGGGGACTCCGACGAGGCCTACCTGACGGCGACCGTGCAGGAGATCCTGCGCCACCGGCCGGTGCTCCCCCACGCCGAGCCGCGCCTGGTGAAGCAGCCGATCGAGATCGGCGGCTTCACCTACCAGCCCGGCGTGATGCTGGCGGCGTTCGCCCACCTCGTGCATCACGACCCCGCGATCTATCCCGAACCACACGCATTCCGTCCCGAGCGCTTCCTGGAGAGCGAGGGCGGGAAAGCGCCTGGCACCTACACCTGGATCCCGTTCGGCGGCGGCCGGCGGCGCTGCCTCGGCGCGAGCTTCGCGCTGCTAGAGATGAAGCTGGCACTGCGCGCAGTGCTCGAGCGCTGCGAGCTGCACCCAGTGGGCACGCGTGGCGAGCGGGCGCGCAGGCGCAACATCACCGTCAGCCCCACCAGGGGATGCGAAGTGATCCTGCGCGAGCGGACGGCCAAGCGCGGCGTGAGCACCCCACCGGTGGTCGAGCCGATCGCCGCCTGACGCGCAGCGATGGACAACGCCGGCCCGCCGGAGACCGCCGCAGCCGTCCCTCCTATTCGGCCGCCTCCGACTGCGACTCGTCCACCGCGCGCGTCGGCGCCTCGCCCCACAGCGCTTCGAGGCGATAGAACTCGCGCGTGGTGGGCGTGAAGATGTGGACGACGACGTCGAGGTAGTCCATCAGCACCCACTGCGCGCGCCCCGCACCTTCCACCCGCCGGGGGAGGATGCCAAGCCCACGCTTGGCGCCCTCGTGGACGGCGTCGTGGATCGCCTTCACCTGACGGTCGGTGTTGCCGGAGCAGATCAGGAAGAAGTCGGTGTAGCCGACAAGGCCACGCATGTCGAGCTCGAGCACTTCGTGGGCCTTCTTCTCCAGCGCGAATCCGGCCAGCTCGCGAGCCAGCTCGGCCGACGGGAGGACTTGCGCCGTGGGGCTCACGCGCCTCCCCCTTGCGCGCGCTCCCGCGCCGCATCGCCGCTGGGCGCACCAATACCCCCTGCCCCGCCCATCCCAGCCACGTCCGGGGCGTGGTAGAGGCCGTGCTCGGCGATATAGGACGCAACCGGCCGCCCGACGAGCTCCTCGACGGGCAGGCAGCGGCGCACGCGCTCGCGCACCAGCGAGGATGAGGCGTCGATCATCGGCATGTGCAGACCAACGATCGGAAAGCCGACATGGGTGGGCTCGATGATTGGACGCCCGCCCGCCCGCAGCGCGACGGCAAAGCTGGCGAGCCCGGGCAGCTCGGGAGCCTCGTGCCACGTGGACAGGGTCGAAGCGATGTCGGCGCCGAGGATGAACGTGAGCGCGGTGTCGGGGTGGCGGTCATGCAGTGCCCTCAGAGTATCCACCGTGTACGACGGCCCCTCGCGCTCGATCTCGAGCCCGCACGCCTCGACGCCCTCGACGCCAGCCGCCGCCAGGCGGCACATCTCCAGGCGATGGTGCGGTCCGGGGTCCTCCTCGACCGGCTTGCCCGGCGAGACGTGGGCCGGCATCAGCAGCACGCGCTCCAGGCCGAGCTCGCGCAGGGCGTGGCGCGCGAGCTCGAGATGCCCGCAGTGGGGCGGGTTGAAGCTGCCGCCGAGAATGCCGAGACCCCCTCGTGACGGATCGCCGGCACCGACGGCAGCCGCCGGGCTGGGGGCACCCGCAGGCGCACCGGTGCCCACGAACGCATCGTGAGGGGTCCTCCGCACCGACGTGCGCTCAGGCCCGGACGTGCCCGTCGCCCTCGACGAGATACTTGAACGTGCACAGCTCGCGCAGCCCGATCGGCCCGCGCGCGTGGAGCTTCTGCGTGGAGTTTCCGATCTCGGCGCCCATCCCGAACTCGCCCCCGTCGGTGAAGCGCGTGGAGGCGTTGACATACACGCAGGCGGCGTCCACCCCCAGCTGGAAGGCGCGCGCGGCGGCGGTGTCGCGGGTGAGGATCGCCTCAGAGTGGCCGGACCCGTAGCGGCCGATGTGCTCGATCGCCTCTTCCAGCGAGCCCACCACGCGCACGGCGAGCGTCAGCGCGAGGTACTCGGTCGCCCAGTCTTCCTCGGTGGCGGGCTCGACCACGACGGCCAACCCTCTCGAAGAGTGCTCGGCGGCAAGCATCCCCCGATTCACCTCCGCGCTCGCGAGGACATGCTCGTCCCCACGCACCAGCACACCGGCATCGCCGAGCGCGAGCAGGACAGCCGGCAGGAACGCCGGGACGGCATCGCTGTGCACGAGCAGTGTCTCCGCGGCGTTGCATACCCCGGGGCGTTGCGTCTTCGCATTGAGCACGATCGCCACAGCCTCGTTCACGTCGGCGGAGCCATCCACATACACGTGACAGTTGCCCGAGGCGGCGTAGATCACCGGCACCGTGGCGACCTCTTTGAGCGCCGCCTTCAACCCCTCCCCCCCACGCGGGATGATCAGATCGAGCGTGTCGTTCTGCGTCGCCAGCTCTGCCAGCTCCTCACGCCCGCCGCCCGCGACAAGGCTGACGCACCCCTCGGGCAGGCCCGCGGTGACGGCCGCCTCGGCGGCAATCGCGGCAAGCACCGCGTTGGAGTGAGCGGCGATCGAGGAGCCGCGCAGCACAATCGCGTTGCCCGCCTTCAGGCACAGCGCGGCGGCGTCGATCGTGACGTTGGGCCGAGCCTCGTAGACGACGGCGACCACGCCCAGCGGCACGCGCACCTTGCGCACGTCCAGCCCGTTGGGCAGCCGCCGCCCCTCGATCAGCTCGCCGACAGGGTCGGGCAGCGCGGCGATTGTGCGGACCCCGGCGGCGATCGCGGCGATCCGCGCGGGGTCGAGCGCGAGACGGTCGAGCAGCGCGGCGCTGATCTCCCCCTCGCTGGCCGATCTTCGATCGGTAGCGGCCATGTCCAGCTCGTTGGCGGCGAGGATCTCCGGCGTGCGCGTGATCAGCGCGTCGGCGATCGCCAGCAGCGCGGCGTCCTTGACGGCTGTGTCCATCGTCGCCAGTCGCCGGGCGGCACGGCGCGCAGCGGCGCAGAGGTCAGGGATCGATGCCGTCGTGGTTGTGGCGGTGGCCATGTCTCACACAGGGTACGACAGCCGTCCCAGGGCGCGCATGGGCTCGTGACCTCCGACCGGCATCAATCACTGACAGGAACCCATCCCAGACCCCCCTTGTGGGGGTCCTTATCCCAACCCCTCACAACCCCCGGTTATGCCAAAACCAACTGATCCCGATGCACCGCCTCGTCCGTGGCGTGCGGCAGGATCTCGCGCACCGCCTCGGACTGCAGGCCCTTCGCGCGGCGCAGCTCCAAGGCGGAATAGTTGCAGAGGCCCTTGGCGATCACAGAGCCGCCGAGCTCGGCGATCTCCACCGCGTCGCCGGCGTCGAACTCGCCCCGGACCTCAACCACGCCGACCGGCAGCAGCGAGGTGCCCTGCTCGCGCAGCGCGCGCGTGGCGCCCGCGTCGATCACGAGCGTGCCGTGCGCAGGCTTGGCGTAGCGCAGCCACAGCTTGAACGAGTTGTGGCGGGCGGGGCCGGGGTAAAAGCGCGTGCCCTCGGGCTGGCCCGCGAGCGCCGTCTCAAGCGCGCCGGCGCGCACGCCGTTGCAGATCACGGCGGGGATCCCAGCGGCGCCGGCGATCTCGGCGGCGAGCACCTTCGAGCGCATACCCCCCGAACCGAGCGGTGAGGTCGAATCCCCGATCTCGAGGCCATCCAGCTCGCGCAGGTCGCGCACCTCGCCGATCAGCCGCGCGCCGGGCTCGGTGCGCGGGTCGGCGCTGTGCAGGCCGTCGATGTCGGTGAGCAGCACGAGCAGCTCGGCGGCCACCAGCACGGCGACCTGCGCGGCGAGGAAGTCGTTGTCGCCGAAGGAGATCTCGTCCGTCGCCGTGGTGTCGTTCTCGTTGATCACCGGCACGACCCGCCAGTCGAGCAGCGTGCGCAGAGTGCGCCGCGCGTTGAGGTATTGCGCGCGCGCGCCGAGGTCCTCGGCAGTGAGCAGCACCTGCCCCGACGTCAGGCCCCGCGCGCGCAGCAGCTCGTCGTAGGAGCGGTAGAGCTTGCCCTGCCCGACGGCGGAGGCGGCCTGCAGCTCGGGGATCAACGTCGGGCGGGCGGGCAGCCCCATCACCCGCACCCCGCGCGCGATCGCCCCGGATGAGACCAGCACACACCGCTCGCCGGCAGTGTGCAGCGCGGCGACGGCGTCGCAGATCCGCCCCAATACCTCGGCGCGCAGCTCGCCGTCCTCGCGCGCGACGATCGACGAGCCCAGCTTGATCACGGTTGTTCGCATGAATCCCGGAGCGTAGATGCTTGCTCTCCCCGACGCCCGCCCACAGCGGGGGTGCTGGTTTTTATGAAGACCCCCACAAGGGGGGTCGGGGATGGGTTGCGTGGTGTGAAGTCCGGCGGTGCAAAGACGGGGCACGCGTCTCAGGTGCCCACCGCTGGGGCCTGTGTCTGGATCGTGCGCTCCAGCTGCTCGCCGCGCGCGGTGAGTCGCCACGCGTTGGGCTCGCCCTTCCCGGCACCGCCGCGCCCCGTGTTGCGGATCAGCCCGAGGTGCTCCAGGCGCTGCAACAGCTTCGAAGTCTGCCCCTGGTCGGCGATCCCCGCGGTGTCCCCCACCTGACGGTTGCTCGCCCCCGGCTCGCCGGCAATCGCCAGCAGCACCCGCACGGTGCGGTAGGTGAGGCGCATGTCGAGTCCCTTCAGCGGGTCCTCGCGCATGACCCTGTGCGTTGAGGACACACCCTTTGGCGCGGGACGCCGCCGCTCCTGCTCGGCCGCAGCGGCACCCCGGTAGGGCAGCACGATCATCCCCATCAACGGGCCGGCCAAACCAGAGAGTGGCTTGCGGCCACGCTCAGTGAGACGAGTATGCAAGACCGCGAGCACGGCGCCGACGACGCCCTCCGCGGTCAGCCGCGCCGGCGCTCGACCACGCGGCGCCTCCCGCCCCCCCTCCTCGACCGCGCTCACGAGCACGCGCACGACGGCCGCGCGGCGCTCCAGCGCCTGCGGGCCCGCCCCGAGCGCATGCACGACGCACAGGGCGCCCAGCTCGGGCTCGTCATCCAGGAACGCAAGCCCGGCGACCAGCGCCGCGCGAACCCGCTCACGCCAACGCCCCGGCCCGGCGAACGCCGGCACCACTCGGGCGGCGGCCCGCTCGACCGCCTGGTCGAAAGCCGCCAGAAAGCAGTCCTCACGGTCAGCGAACAGTTCGTAGAACGTCCGCCGCGAGACCCCTGCGCGCGCCACGATGTGCGCGACCGTCGTGTCGCTGACGCCGCGCTCGACGACGACCTCGCCGAGCCCGGTGAGCACTCGCGCGCGCTGGATCTCATCCACCTGCCCCCGGGTGAACGAGACCCCATTGCGCACAGAGGGCATCGGCTTCGCCTACCGCTTCTTCTTGACCCTCTTCGCCCTCTTCTTGGACTTGTGACCGGCCTTCGCCTTCTTCTTGTGCTTGTGGGTAACCTTCTTCTCCTTCGGGCACCCGGTGACCGAGATCTTGGTGCTCTGGTTGACTTTGAGGCCGTTCTGCCCGACGAATTCCGAGGGCATGATCAGGATGCCCTTACAGAGGTTCCCGTTCGCCGTGATCGCCGGGTATTCACGTTGCGGCAACGTCAATTCGAACCCGGAGAACGGCACATCCGGGACCGTGTTGAACGTCGCACTCGTGATGCCCTGTCTGCTGATGAACGTTTCGCCGTGCACCTGCACCGTGACGCCGTCCTCGCCGGTGAGAACCATGATCAGTTCTGGGTACTTCGCGCCGCCGTGGGAGACGAAGTACGCCGGGCCCGACAGACCACCTTCCAGCACCGGGGTGCTGACATGCGCTTCCCCGACCCTGGAGGCGACCGGGCAGCTGGAGGGGTTTTCCGCGAACACCTTTTCCGTGCACGCCTTCTGCAACGTTTTCAACGGCGAGGGCAGCTGTTTCGGGAGCGACACCCTGACCTTCGCGACGTTCGCCTGCGTGCCCCGCGGCGCGTTCGGCAGCGTGAGATCGACATGCAGCGTCGCACCGTCCACCCTGGAGGTATGGGCGCTGGTCGACACCCTGAATTCCGGTTTGAACGCGAGCGCCGCGCAGTTGGTCACCTGGAACGGGGTGGAGACATCGGCCTTCGCACCTTCTGAGCTTTCCAGCTCACCGGTCAGCTTCATCGGTTCGCAACTGGTCGGGTTGAACACAAACCCGGGACGGTTCACCGTCACGTTCACGTGCTGGAGCTCCAGCGGGATCCCGTCCAGGATCGTCGGGAACGGGTCGCTCACAACCGTCAGATGCGCATCGGTCGGATCGACGTCGACCTTCGAACGCACGATCTCCGTCCCCAGGTTGAACGGCCCCGCGATCGCCGGAACCACGATCTCCACCCCGAACGGGTCACCCTCATAGGGGCCGGTGATGTACGCCTTCCCGGTTTCCACGGGAAAGGGGTTGTCGCCGAGCCCGGCGCTCGCGGTGACCTGCCCGATCTGGCTTGCCGCGGGGCACTTCCCTTCCGCGGCCTGTGGTTCCCCACACAGCTTCACGCCCTCCAGGCCCGCCGAGATCCCCGGCGGGAACACAACCGAGAGTCTCCCCAACGGCTGGTCGGCGTCGGGGCGATCCATCGTCAACGTCAACGGGCTGTACCCACCAGCCTGCACACTCGTCGTGCCGGCCTCGAACCCCGGCTGGAACGGCCTCGGGTTCGCACACGGCGTGTCGTTCGGGCCACTCGTGATGTCGAACGTCGAAGAGGATGCCACCGGGGCGTTGTCCGACCACGGCGCGAACGACGCCGTCGTGGTGTACGCACCACACAACGGCGGCGTGGAGAGCGGCGCCCTGGAGCCACCGAAGAAATGCAGGCTGAAATCTTCGAACGGCAGCGGTGGTACTTCCTTGAACGTCGTGACCAGCTGCCCCGTGACCGGGTTCGGCATCACCTGTCCCGCGAGCTTCACCAGCACCCCGGAGACCGGATCCCGCGCAACGATATACAGCGCAATCAAGCTCCCGAACGGGTTCGCGTCCTGCGTCGCCAGATACGCCGCGCCGACCAACGGGTTCGGCAGCAGCGGCGTCTTGACTTCGACCGTCCCGACCTTCGAGAATTCCGGGCACGCAGCTTCTTCGCCGTCTTCCAGGCCGACTTCGCTCTCCCCGCACGCGGAGAGCCCATCCGCCGCCGACGGGTTCAACGCGATACCTTCGGGCAGCGTCACGGTCGTTTCCTTCACGGTGGACTGCGCATCCCCAGTCGGGCTCAACCCCCCGGTCTGCGGCACATGGATCGTCGTCGTCAACCCCGTCGGGGTGCTCCCTGCCTGCCCATCCGGCGTGAGACTGATCGACGGTTCAAACCCCAGCCGGTTGCACCCATCAAGCCCATACGATTCGCCCGCCCCATTCGCGAACGTGTATTCCCGCGAGCTGAACACCCCCGGTTCCGCCCACGAGTCGGCGTGCACGGTCGTATGCAGCGGACCCGTGCACGACGTCGGCAGCGTCAGAAACGGCACCGGGTGTTCCTCGCCCTCCGGGTGACACGGCGACCCCTTGAAGTGTGCGCCGCCGATCTGGTTTTCATATAGGCATTCCCAGCCGCGGGAGCCGTCGTGACTGGGATCGCCCGGGACACCCCAGAACGTCACCTGCGAACCCAGCAACCCCGCGACCTGCGCGGTGTTGCTGACGTCCACGTCCACCCCATAGTCCCCACCCGTCCGCACGGCGGTGTCGAGCGCACCTGGATTTTACCGGCGGTCGAGAACCCGAACCGCGCCGGCTCCCCCGGCGAGGGCACCAGATTGAACAACGGGACCGTGAACACACTCGGCACCACTCGAAGGACTGAGGGGATTCGTCGTGATGACCGTCGCGACGCCCACCGCGGCATCCGCCGGACATTCGTTCGCCAGGGTGTGGTTTTCTGTGGTGAACCGCTGCTCGCTGCACTGCGGCAGCGGCGTCGGATTGCCGATCAGACCCGGCGGCAGTTCGAAATGCAGATCCTTCACCAACGCAGCCGGCTCCGAAGCTCAAGCACCTCCCCTTCTATACCCCCGGTATTGCGCTGCTCCGATGCGTTCAGCATGACCGTGCTCGTCAGCTGGAACGGGTGAGAGCCGGCCTGCGTAGCGGGCGAGCCATCTTCGTTCGCGGTGTCTAGTTCATAGTCCTCGACACCGAACGGCGTCCCACCGCCGCCCACCACGACCGGACGCCTCACCGACACACTCAGCGCGCTGCCACCCGAGACCACAGCTTCATACCCCGACCCCGCCGGCACCGCCCCCACCTTCACCGTGACGACCATCTCCAACCCGAAATACGGCTGGACAGCCCCCAGCACAAGGGGACTGATCCCACCGGCATGCCCGGACGTTTCCCCGTCGTACGTGCACGTCAACGCCGCCAACGAACAACCAAATTCTTCATACGAGGTATTGAGGAACCCGTTGAACTGGCTGTTCACCGCGATCGCGGTCAACCCCGCCGGCAGCTTCACACCGAGCGTCACCGGGTTACCCGCCACTTCGACCGGCCCGGCACCGAGATTCGTCGCCTGCACAACGATCTCGCCTTCACCGCCCGCCGGCAGACTCGTCGGCGCGGTCACCGCCGTCACCCGCCACAACGGCGCCGCCGCCCACGCCGACCCCGCACCCACCATCACCACCAGCAACATCCCCACCGCGACCACACCCGCAATCCACCCGGTACCCGTGAGCCTGCCCTTGATCCTCATCGCGCTCATCCTCCTATCGCCCCGACCCGGTGGACAAGATCTTCCCAACCCTGGAACGCGCCACGGCCCTCCGCCCTCTGCCCTCACCGCTCTTCCTGCCGCGCGTGCCGGGCTTCCCCCGATGCCGCTCCGTCCTCGCCTTCTTCGATTTCTTCACCTTCACCGCCGGCTTGGACACTTGCGACACGGGGTTGCCCGTGCCGGAGAACGTCGCGCTCGCGGGCGCCCCGAAGATCGCCGGCTGCGGCGACGGCGCCGGCCGACACGAATCCCCGCTGTCACACGCCGGCGGCAGCACCGGCGCGACCACACACGGCGAACCCGCAGAGCAGACATGCGCGTCATACAAGCTGTAGCTGCTTTCCTGGTCTTCGGGTACCAGTCTGGCTCGTCGTCAGGAAGAACACATCATCACCGCTCACGCTCGCATCGAAGAACGCCGATTCTTCACTCGAGGTCCCCGAGGAGATCAGCGACACACAGCCACCCACGCCCGCGTCAAACGTCCCACTCACACCCGTACAGCTGCCGATCCCCGCGGGCTCGTACTCGTACACATTCTCCACCCCATCGGTGTCCTGCGGGACCAGCGCCTCCGGGCTGTCGAAGAACAACCGGCCGCTGTCGGAGAGATACCGCGGCTGATAGTCGGACCCCACAGCATTAGTATCGCCGGACGCCCACCCCGGAAGACTGCCCGCGAGCCTGATGATTCCCCAGGGCCATGCCGCGAGCTCCAAGCACCTTCGTAATCGACAAAGGGTTCATGTCTACCGGACTGCCCAATTTCGTCGAGAACGCCGACCGGTCGTTCACCGATCGGGCTGCACGACACACACGCCAAGCGCCCCGAGCTCGCATCGTACAGATAGACCTCCTCATCCGGCTGGCCGCTGACAGCGTCGGTGTTGTCGAACCCCGTCAGGTCGCGATCCGACATGAATGCCACATAATGCCCATCCGGCGAGACCCGCGAACTCACCATGGAGAGCGCCCACGGTCCCGAACCCTTCAGGGCCCTCCCAGCTGCGCTGGTCTTCGCCCGAGAGCGTCGCGATGAACGTCGTCCTCCACACCCCACCCGATTCGTGCGCCACATACAGGTTGCACGTCCCCGTGGTGGATTCCGGTGCGCAGTCCCCGGGCGTCGCGCCTTCCTTCGCTCCCTCACCGAGAACGCCATTCGCGACAAAATACACATACGAGCCGTCTTCGCTGGCACCCATCAACCCGGCCTGCACCCCGCTTCTTCACCCAGGTTACCGGGGACGCTCAGATCGGTCTGCCGACCCGTTTCCGTGTCATACACCATCAGATCGCCGACGGCGCCCCGGTTCGCGGATTCGTTGAAGAACACCCTCGACCCGTCGCTGCTCGCCGTCTGAAACAACGCGTGAGGCCCCACCGAGCTGGACCGTTTCGCCCTTCACCATATCCCGCAGATACAGCGCATGTTCTTCACCCAGGCTGTATTCTATGTTTCCACGTGTCCATACGATGAAACGCCCGTCGCTTGAGACACTGTGCGCGACCAGCATGCGAGAAAATTGTTGCGGCCAAGACGCGCGTCGCCAGCCGTCGCTTCACCGTTCGGCAGCACGTTGACGAGCTGCAGATCCCCACCCGCCCACTCGTAAAGATTTCCTTCCCGCGGTCCAACGCCATTGGCTGCGATGGCGTTTTTTGTCAGGACTCCCGGTGAGCTGAACACGACGTGACTCAAATCGGGCGAGGCATACAGGAATTGCATCGGACGTTCGTCGAACTTCACGTTCGCCGGCACGTTCCCCGGAGTCACCACCGGCCGATAGCTCCCATCCAAGTTATCACGTATGTACAACGTCCGTTCCGACGCCGACGCTTCCGGCGAGAGCACAGGCGACGCATAAGCCGGTTCCGTCAGCGCCATCGACAAATCAGACGAGAAGAAACTATACGGCGCAAAAATGCCGATCTGCCTTCCCCCTTCCACCGACGGCGCTTCTACGTCGGCTTTTCATTGGGGACATCGATATCCTGGGAAGACCAGCCAGCCGCGCCCCGCCGCGCGAGAATCTGCGACTGATATTCATTACCCACAACCCCGGAGCCGACCGGCACACTCGTCAAATACGCAATCGCACTGCCATCTTCAGAAGCCTGCATCTCCGTCTTGTACGCTTCGTGAAAGTCGATCAGGCCGCCGTTCTTATCCGCCGGAGAGACCAATTCCCACGCACGACCATCCGGCAACACGAACCCCGAGCCCGCCGACTCCGTCGTCAAACACATGATCGGCACCATCGACCGTCCCGACACCGTTCGTGGCGACCACCCGGTAGTGGTACACCGCACCAGGCGCAAGACCCTGCACATGCACCCCCGCGAGCACCTCGCCCCGGCCCCCGCCGGCATCACTGTCGGGCACCGGCGCACTCGAACCATAGCCCGACGTCGCACCGTATTCGAAGTGGTACGTCGTGTCCCCTCCCCCGGGGTTCAGCTGCGCCTGCAGCGTCGCGCTACTCGATGCCACGTTCGCAACCCACTCGGCGGCAACGGCAGGATACGCGTTGGTCGTGAACGACTCGTCTTCGCCGTAGCTCGGACCGAACGTATTTTCGGCGACCAGCCGGTAATGGTAGGTGGTGTTCGGTTCAAGACCGCTCAATTCGGTGTGCGCCGGCACGCTTTCTTCGGCGCTGCCCGCGTCCGTCCCGGGCGGCGCCGGGCTCGTGGACCCGTACACACCCGCTTCCGTGCCGTACTGGAAGTAGTAGTGCGCGTCCGTCCCATCCGGCGCGAGCGATCCCGTCAGCTTCGCCGTCCTCCCCGTGACATCTTCCGCGGCGCCCGTGCTGACACCCTGCACCGCCACTTCGGTCGTGAACGATTCTTCCTGGCCGCGGTTCGTGCCGTTGGCGTTGACCGCCGCGAGACGGTAGCGGTAGGTAGTGCCCGGCAGGAGCGTGCTGAGGCTCGCACTGACCGCCACGGGCACGTCGCCGGAGCCCGGTTCGGGGTCGCACGCGGCCGTGTGCGTGAAGGACGCTTCCGCTTCGCTGCGGTATTCAAATGCGCATTTGCTCACAGCGACTTTTTCGGGGTTCACGCTCCCGTGCAACGTCGCAGTCGTCTTCCCGACACCCGATGACGCTTCCGTGGTCACTTCCGCCAGCGTGACCAACGGCCCGTAGAGAGCGACGTCAGCGTGTGTGCGGCTCACGGCGTAAACATCGCCCGTGGCGGCGCTCACGCCGACACCGATCGGAAGTGCGAGCTGTTCTGAGCCGAACCGCGAGAGTTCATCGCCAGAAAAGTCGTACTGCACGACCTGGCCGCTTTCATAGTCGGCGACGTAGACATCGTTGTCAACGGGATCGACCGCTACACCGAGCGAGCTGAACGTGCTCAGCAGCCCCGTGCCGCCGCCATACGCGGTGTCGAGGCCTCCCGAGAGGTCATAGACAGCCGTCCCCGCACTGAAGCTGGTGACAAATACGTTGCCGGCGGAGTCGATCGCAACACCTTCCGGTTCTCTGATGGAGGGAAACTGGCGCAGATACGCACCGGAGGAGCTGAAGACATCGATAACATTGTTTTTAATGTCGGCGACGAACAGTTCGCCGGTCGCGGGGGCGACCGCGACACCTTCCGGCTCGAAAGCTTCCTGGGGTGTGCCGCTGCCGTTGAGCTGCCCACCCGTGCCGAAGCTCGCGACCACATTCCCTGAGGAATCGAACTTATCGACCACCCCATTCCGATAGCTACTGACATAGATGTCGCCGTTGGCTTCGTCAACCGCGACGTCGAACGGAGAGGGAACTTCGATCTGAGAGAGATAGGCCCCGGAGGAATTGAACTTGTCGACCACGTTATTAGCCGAATCGGCTACATAGATATCCCCGACCGACGAGTCCATCAAGCTCGTCGAGTTATCCACCGCAGCACCCCACGGGGCTCGCAACGGCGCATGAGCGCCAGTCGGCGCGTCACTCGCGTTGAAATTCGACTGAAACACATGCGTCTTGAGCGCCAACGCACCGGAGGCCGAGATCGCCAAGACACCCACCACACTGAGAACCACCAACAACAGCCCACGCGCAACCCTCGACCGCTCCCCCCGCGATTCACCGGACCGCGCAACGGCATGAACAGGAACCCTCATAGACACATCCCCTCCTCGGCCACGCGCACATGCGGGCCCCGGTCGACGAACCCAACGCCGGGCGCCCAGCGCCCAGGCGGCAGAACAGAGCACCACGCCGACCCGACCGCGTGTGCAAGAGAACGACGCAAGACCGCGCAGCCGCGGCTACCCCACTCCACGGGAGATTCCGCGAGAGGGTGCAAACGCGCCCCGCGAGCAGCCCCGGGCCCGCCGCTCCCCATTCCCCCTATAGGGGAACCCGTTCGGCCAGTCAGGGCCGAACGGGCGAGGCCGTCAGAAGCTGAAGAGAGAGAGAGAGAGAGAGAGATGCGACAGCGCCAAGCTGGCGCATCTAGCATCACTTTCTCTCCGGGGTGCGATGACCCCCGTCACGTCGATCCCTCTCGAACTCACGCGGAAAACAGCTCCCTCAAAGCGTTCTTCGACCAAGGCTCCCTCTCCCTAGACGGTTCCATAAGCGCTGCGTAGGGCCGACCACATGGAGGCCCGACCCAAACCCGATCTATGTTGAAAAAACACAGCCGTCCTAATCGACCACCGTATGTTGCCCATCATAGACACATTCATAGGCCCGCGTCAAGTCCCCTATGTAGACTCCCTGCGGAGACTGGGTTGGAAGGCACCCAGAGACTGCATCCGCGGCCCAGCTATGGCCCTCGGAAGGCCGGCCGAGAGTTCCGTACCAAGCGGCGCGTAGCGTTCTGGCCAATGCCCGATCAGGACACCAACAGCATGAGCCCAGGGCCCGTGAGCCCCGGGCTCGCCAACGCCCTGCGTTCGCTGGCCGAGAGTCAGCTGCAGGTGCAGGCGTCGCGGTCGGCCGCCGTGGACGCCGGCGCAATCGGCGTCATGGCGATCGACGTGGCCGTGGCCGCGATCGTGCTCGTCTCCAGATCCCCCCAGCCGTCACCGCGGGTCGTGCTGGTGCTGCTTGGCCTCTCCGCCGGCCTCGCCGCTCGCGCACTCTTTCTCGACGGCACCCCACATCTCGGCCCGTCGGTCACGAATGTGCTCGCGGCTCACGGGACCCACAGCAATCGCGTGCTGGAAGACTCAATCCTGTCGGACCTCGCAGCAGATGTACATGCCAATAGACATGCTCTGGCCTGCAAGGCCCCGTGGCTGATGAGGGCGTTTGTCCTCCTTGCAATCGCCGCCATTCTCACGCTGGCGGACGGAGTACACTGATGCTTATGGGCTACAAGAAGGTCGACCAACGGCCAACCGTGAAACCACCTGACGACGGTATCGTCACGGCCGAGATGCTGGGCTCACGTGAGCCGCTCATTCATTTCGAATCCGTCACCGTACCTTCGCTCATCACGCTGTCCCCCTGGATGCGGCAACTTCCCGTGCGGTTGCGCAAGTTGGTGCGCCGCGTAACGCGCGCCCGCTGAGGGTGAATTCGGGCGCGTTTGGCCACTTCGGCTATCTACAGAGGCATGCACCCCGACCCAAGCCAAGGAGCCGACAAGCCATGAGCAGCGAGAACCCCACGCGCGCCACCGAGCAGCCCGTCAGCCGCGGTCACCTGCTGCTGACATCGAGCGTCGCCGGGCGGCGCGTGCTGCCCGGTCGCTGTACTCGTGCACCAAGCACGCGGTCACCGCGATGGGCGAGGCCGCGCGCCAGGATCTGCACGGCAGCGGCGTGCGCGTAACCGTGATCGAGCCGGGCATGACCGACACCCCCTTCTTCGAGAACCGTCCAACCGACCCGCTGGAGGCGCAGGACATCGCCCGCGGCGTCCTCTACGCGATCGCCCAGCCCCCGCACGTCAACGTCAACGAGATCCTGATCCGCCCCACCGCGCAGCAGGGCTGAGCGGGCGTCTCACCCCGCAGCGTCCAACTCCAGCGTAACTCCGGCGATCTGCAGCTCGTCGCCCGGCTGGAAACCCTCGTCCTGGAGTGCGCGGAGCACGCCGAGGCGACGCAGTCGACCCTCGACGTAGGCCATCGCGTCGTCGTTCTCGACGTCGAAGCGCGCCAGCAGGCGTTCGACCGAGGGGCCGCGCACCGCGAAGGCGTTCTCGCCGACGCGCTCCACCTTGAAGCCGGTGCGCTCGGCGGGACGGAAGACCATGTGCTCGGCCAGCTGCTCGGGCTCCGCGAGCTCCCCGGGACCAGCCGTCCCCTGCGCGGACTGACCCGTGACGGCTGGATCGCCGACCGGCACCAGCCGCAGCAGCGTGCCCGCCAGCTCGGGGAGGCCCGCGCCGGTGGCAGCCGAGGTCGCGATCACCGGCACCTCGCCGCCGAGGCACTCAGACCACTCCGCGACCGCCGCTTGCGCGCGCTCGGGCGGGACGAGGTCGGCCTTGGAGAGCGCCAGCACGCGCGGGAGGGCCGCCAGACGCGGGTCGTGCGCGGCCAGCTCCTGCTCGATCGTCGTGTAGTTGGCGG
Source organism: uncultured Solirubrobacterales bacterium (assembly GCA_963744135.1). Taxonomy (GTDB): domain Bacteria; phylum Actinomycetota; class Thermoleophilia; order Solirubrobacterales; family Solirubrobacteraceae; genus Palsa-744. The sequence goes on from CAVUSE010000003.1 coordinate 298,172, forward strand.
CCGCGTCCGCGTCGTGCTCGCCGGAGAGCTCGGGGGCGAGGTCGAGGACGTGCACCAGCAGGCGCGTACGCTCGACGTGTGCGAGGAACTCGTGGCCGAGGCCAGCGCCGTCGCTCGCGCCCTCGATCAGCCCCGGGATGTCGGCCACCACCAGTTGGCGCTCATCGGATTCGAGCACCCCGAGCACCGGCTCCAACGTCGTGAACGGGTAGGAGGCGACCTTCGGCGCCGCACGCGTGAGGCGCGCCAGCAGCGAGGACTTGCCCGCGTTGGGCAGGCCGACGAGGCCGACGTCGGCGAGCAGCCGCAGCCGCAGCGCCAGCCACCCCTCCTCGCCCGGCAGGCCGCGCTCGGCGAAGCGCGGCGCCTGGCGTGTGGGGGTGGCGAAGCGCTTGTTGCCCTTTCCCCCCGAGCCCCCGCGCGCGAGTGGCGCGCGCTGGCCGTGGCGCAGCAGCTCCCAGCGACGCCCTTCGAGGTCGCCCTCCTCGCCGATCGCCTCGGTGCCCGGCGGCACGCGCACGACCAGGGCCTCGCCGTCGGCGCCGTGGCGCAGCGAGCCTTCCCCGCGTCCTCCGCGGGCGGCGCGGTGGTGGGCGCGGCGCGTGAAGCTCTGCAGGTCGCGCAGCGAGTCGTCGCACAACAGCACCACGTCCCCCCCGCGCCCGCCGTCGCCGCCGTCGGGCCCGCCGCGCGGCACGTGCGCTTCGCGGCGGAAACTGGAGCAGCCCTCACCTCCCGCGCCCGCCTGGACGTGGATGCGCGCGCGGTCGTGGAGCATGCGAGCCGGGGTCAGCCGGTGCTGTCGGCCACGATGCTCACCACGCGGCCACGGCGGCCGGCGGTGAACTGCACGGTGCCCGCTGAGCGCGCGTACAGGGTGTCGTCCTTGCCGATCCCGACGCCCTCGCCCGGCTTGAAGCGGGTGCCGCGTTGGCGCACGATGATCTCGCCGCCGGTGACAGCCTGGCCGGCGAAGGTCTTCACGCCAAGCCGTTTGGCGTTGGAGTCGCGGCCGTTGCGGCTGGAGCCGAGGCCCTTCTTATGCGCCATGCTTGATCTCCGTGATTTCGATGCGCGTCAGCTCCTGGCGGTGGCCGGTGCGCCGTTTGTAGCCGCGCTTGGGCTTGAACTTCACGATGCGCAGCTTCTCGCCGCGCTCGTGGGCGAGCACCTTGGCGGTGACCTGCACCTGCTCGAGCCCCTTGCTGTCGAAGACGGCCTCCTCAGAGCGGTACATCAGCGGCTTGAGCGCCACGCTCGCGCCCACCTCCTCGGGGAGACGCTCGACCAGCAGGTACTGGCCGCGCTCGACGCGGTACTGCTTGCCGCCTGTCTTCACGATTGCATACATGTTTACCCTTGTGGTTCTCGTTCTCGGCGCGAGCGCCGCCAGCTACTCGGTCCCCGCCTCTGCCTTGGCAGCCGAACGGCGCCGTCCGCCCCTGCGGCCGCGGCGCCGAGGTTTGGATTGTACGGCATCCTCCTGCTCGACCTCGGCCGACAGCTCCGAGGTCGCGGTTGACGGCTCGGCATCCTCGGCCGACGGCTCGGTGTGCTCGGACGCACCGTTCGCCGAGGGCTCCTCCACGACCAGCTCGACCGGGACCGGAGCCGGCTTGGGTTTTGCCGCGGCGCGCGGTTTGCGGGGGCTGCGGCGCCGGGGGGGCGCAGTCGGTCGTGGGGCCGGACGCACCACCTCGCCGTTCTCGTCCAGCAGCAGCGCGCTCGCGGCGGTGCGCCCGACCTGCTCGATCCGCACCATCCGCTTCTCCCCCACGTGCGGGGAGGCGCCGGAGATCGAGATTATGTAGCCGTCGATCTTCGCCACCGCGTCGTCGACGTCGTACATGTGCGGCTCGACGATCTCCACCAGCACCTCGTCGCCGGCGTGGAACGGCAGCGCGCGCTCCTCGACCTCCTCGCGGCTGCCCTGGAAGGTGATCGCGAAATGGTCGAGCGCCAGCCCTTCGGAACCCTCGAAGTGGAAGGAGCGGCCAGTCTGCTCCTCCAGGGCGTGCAGCACGCGCGAGTGCTGGCCGGTGAACTGCGCGGTCACGCGCGGATTGATCTGCACCAGGAACGCCTCCGCGTCCGGGGTCTCGGTGGCGATGTCGCGCAGGCGACGCTCGAAGTCGATCGCGATCGTCTCCTCCGAGCGGATAACCCCGTCCCCGTCGCACGCCGGGCAGGCGCGGCTGATGATCTCGCGCACCCCCTCGGTGACGTTCTGACGGGTCATCTCCACCAGGCCGAGCTTGGAGATCTCCGCCGTGAAGGTCTTCGTGCGATCCTCGTCGAGCGACTTGCGCAGCGTCTTCATCACGGCGTCGCGGTTGCGCGCGCGCGCCATGTCGATGAAGTCGATCACGATGATCCCGCCGATGTCGCGCAGGCGCAGCTGGTCGACGACCGCCTCCGCGGCCTCGAGGTTGGTGCGCGTGATCGTCTCCTCCAGGCCCGCGCTGCGCCCGCGGCCGGTGAAGCTGCCGGAGTTGACGTCGATCACGGTGAGCGCCTCGGCGTAGTCGATCATCAGATAGCCGCCGCTGGGCAGATCCACGCGGCGGGAGAGCACCCCCTCGATCGCCCGCTCCACCCCGTACACCTCGAACAGGGGTTGGGGCTCCTGCCACAGCTCGACGCGCTGCACCAGCTCGGGGGCGGTGCGCGTGAAGAACGACACCAGCCGGTGGTACTGCTGCTCGTCGTCGACGATCGCGCGCTCGAAGTGTTCGGAGAAGATGTCGCGCACGACGCGCACGGAGAGATCGGCCTCTTGGAAGACCATCTCCGGCGCGATGGTGTCCTCGACGCGCTTGACCAGCACCTCGTGCAGCTTGTGCAGGTAGAGCAGCTCCCGCTCGAAATCCTCGCGCTTGGCGCCGTGCGCGGCGGTGCGCACGATCGCGCCGCCGCCGCCGAGGTCGAGTTTGGCGGTCTGCTTGCGCAGGCGCTCGCGCTCCTTGTCCTCCAGGCGCCGCGAGACGCCGACGCCCTCGCCCGTGGGCTGGTAGACCATGTAGCGCCCGGCGATCGCCAGCTCCATCGAGAGGCGCGCCCCCTTCGTCTTCAGGGGGTCCTTGATCACCTGCACCACGACCTCCTGGCCGGGCTTCAGCAGCTCGGTGATCTTGCGCCCGCCGCCGCGCCCGCGCCGCGGCGCCTCGACGCCGGGGAGCACGATCTCATCGACGTGCAGGAAGCCGTTCTTCTCGAGACCTATGTCGACGAACGCCGCCTCCAGGCCGGGCAGCACGTTGTCGACCTTGCCCTTGTAGATGTTGCCGACGATCGACCGCGCCCCGCGGCGCTCGATGTAGAGCTCAGCGATCCGGTAGTCGGCGCCCGGGGGGGCGCTTCCGCGTTTGCGCCGACGGTCGGAGGATGTCCCTGCTGCGGCCGGCGCACCGGTCGCCTCCATGAGCGCCACGCGCGTCTCCGCGCGGTCGACGCTGACAAGCACTTGCTTTTTCAATGTAGATCGGTCTTTCGGTATCGATTGTGGCCGAGCCCCAGAGGAGGCCGCCCGGTGCGGGCGGTCCGTAAGCGTGTGTTCTGGGGTTCTCGGTGAGCATTGTCTGTCCTGCCGATTGATTTGATGTTCGAGGGGCCCGGCTCGCCGGCCTGCGGCCGGCTGCGCCACCCTCTAGGACCGCAACACACGGCCCTTCAAAGCCTCGGTGGCGCGCGCCTGGACGTAGATCGACTGCAGCAGGCCGACGGCCAGCAGCGTCGCGATCACCGACGAGCCGCCATAGCTCATGAGCGGCAGCGTCACGCCGGTGACGGGCATGATGTCTACAGCCACGCCCACGTTGACGAACACCTGAAACATAAGCATAGCCACCACGCCCCCGGCAACCAGCGCCCCGAACAGATCCTTCGCCAGCGTGAGGATCCGCAGCGTGCGCCAGATCAGCAGCGCATACAGGGAGAGCACGAGCGCCGCGCCGACGAAGCCGTAGCGCTCGCCGACCGCCGCGAAGACGAAGTCGGTGCTGTCCTCGGGCACAAATTCGCCCTGGATCTGGGTGCTGTTGGCACCGCTGCCGGTGCGCTGTCCCGCGCCGATCGCGATCTTCGACTCGAGCTGTTGGTAGCCTTCTTTTTCCGGGTTCGTGGAGGGGTTTAGGAAGCTCGTAAGGCGTTCGACCTCGTAGGGCTTCAGCACCTGCACCCCGGCCGCCGGGGCGGCCACCAGCACGAGTGCGATCGCCGTCGCGCCCAGCGCCAGCAGACCCGCCAGGTGCCTCCAGGGGACTCCGGCGACGAACAGCAGCGTCACTGCGATCGTCAGGTAGACGAGGCCCGAGCCGAGGTCCGGCTGGGCGATCACGAGCATCGCCGGCAGCAGCGCCGCCAGCATCACCCGCGCGGTCGTCTCCCGCTCGTGCAGCTGGCGCGAGCGATCGACCACGAGCGCCGAGAGCGCGAGGATCAGCAGCACCTTGCCGAGCTCGGACCCTTGGAAGGAGAACAGTGGGAAGCTGATCGCGCGCACCGAGCCCTGAGCCGAGCTCCCGGCGCCCAACACCGCGAGGATGCTCAGAACCAAGACCGCGTAGATCGCGACTTTGTGGTGGCGCAGGCGCGCGTAGTCGATCCGCGCCAGCGCCACCATCGCCGCCAGGCCGATCGCGAGGTAGACGATCTGACGCTCGGAGTAGTAGCGCGGCTGGCCGGGCACCGCCTTGGCCGTCACCCACCCCAGCACGACGACCGAGCAGATCCCCAGACCGAGCACGGTCAGCGTCAGCACCGGGTCGAGCATCAGGCGCGGGCCCCGGCGAGGCTCCTGGGAGGCTCCCTGCGCGCGGCGTTCGGCCTCGGGGGCAGTGATCGGGCTGAGCGGGCTCATCGGATCATTTGTCCACGCTCGAGCCATTGACGAGCTTCAGTGGCTGGTTGAACCACTTCGAGGCGATCAGCCGCGCCACCGGCGCGGCTGCCTGGTCGCCGAAGCCACCCTGTTCGACGGTCACCGCGATCACGATCGGCCGGCCGGCGTCGGGCAGGATGCACATGTACCACGCCTGTTCGACGTAGGGCGGACGTTCGGCGGTGCCGGTCTTGCCGTACACCGGGTACTTGGCCTGGTTCCAGCCCGACCACACGTCCTGCGAAGTGCCGCCCGACTCGGAGGTCGCATCGTGGATCCCTTCCATCACGAGGCCGAGGTTGGTGGGGTCCAATTTGACCTTGCGCCGCGGTGGGAAGCTCAGCGTCTGCACGATCCCCCCGCTGGGGCTTTCGATCGCCTCTCCCAGATGCGGGGTCGGGACCCAGCCTTCGCCGTTGTTCATGTATGCGTTGGCGAGCGTCGAGTAGGCGACCGCCATCTGCAGCGGGTCGGTCTGCAGGTCGCCCTGGCCGACCGCGAGGTCCATATTGTGCCCGACGCTCCAGGGCGCGCCCGGTTCGGCGACGATCCCGCACTGGTGGCCGTGGTGTTCGCGCTGGCATTTGAATTCGAGCGCGTTCTGTGCTTCCAGCCACTTCGGGCTCGGCACCGTGCCTTCCCGTTCGCTGGGCAGGTCGATCCCGGTCGGGCGACCGATCCCCAGCTCATGCGCCATATTCTGGATCACCGGGCCGTGGCTGTTGTCCATCTCGCCGACCGTGAAGAAGTAGGTGTCGGAGGAGACCTTGAGCGCGTCCACGAGGTTGGCCGCGCCGTATTCGGCGTCGCCCGCGTTGCAGAATTTCACCGTCGAGACGTAGATGCACGTCCCTGCACCAAGGCCGGCGTAGGGGTCGAGCACACCCGCTTCGAGGCTCCCGATCGCGGTGATCGGCTTGAACGTCGATCCGGTCGGGTAGGCACCTTCGGTCGCGCGGTCGACCAGCGGGTCCGGTTCCGGCTCGCCGCTCTTCGCGCCCTGCCCGACCTGCTCGATTTCGTCCAGTTCCCGGTTGGAGAGTGCGTCGGTGAAGCGGTTGGGGTTGAAGCTCGGGTAGGAGCCCATCGCGAGGATCGCCCCCGAGCGCGGTTCCATCGCCAGAAACGCCCCGCCGTTACCCGGGTTGCTAAGCGCGTGAGCGAGCTCCATACCCTTGCGCAGCGCGATTTCGCCCTCCTTTTGCAGCGCCAAGTCGAGCGTCAGCCGCAGCGTGTAGCCCGCGCGTGGTTTGGTCACGGGCAATTTGGCCGGCTGTACCTGATTTTCGGAGTCGATCTCCACCGGCTGCTCACCAGGAGTGCCCAGCAGGTAGCGGTCGTACTCGTACTCGAGCCCCTGCTGCCCCACGATCGTCCCGGGCTTGACGTCCTTGAAGTTAGCGTGCAGGGGATTGCGCGGTTCCTCCTCCGCTTCGCTGATCTGACTGACGTAGCCGAACACCTGCGCGGCCATTTCCCCGTGCGGGTATTCGCGCACCGAGACTTCTTCCTGCTTGACGCCAGGGAACTCGTTCTGGCGCTCGGCCAGCACCGTCAGCGCGCCACGACCGGCGTTGGTCTTGATCGTCACAGGGGCGTAGGGCACTTCTTTTTCGCCCTTTTCTTGGATTTCCCTGATCGTGCGGGGGCTCATCTCAAGCTGCTTGCCCAGCCTTCGGTAGAGCGCCTTGCGACGCGGTCCTTTCGGGGGCAATTCCCAAGGGACGAGCTGCACCGCGTTGGTGACCTTGCTCGTCACCAGCACTTCGCCATTGCGGTCGACGATCTGCCCGCGGGGTGCGGCGATCGGCAGTTCGCGCAGCGTGTTCTTGGCAGCCTTCTCGACGTACTGTTCGCCGGTCAGGATCTGTAGGTACCAGAGGCGAAAGAAGATGATCCCGAACATCACCAGCGCGACGCCGCCCAGCACCGCCACGCGCAGTCCCAGCTGCGAGGAGATCGGAGGCGGCGTACGGGGCTCTGGCGTGCGGACACGCTCGAGAGGGGTCATGCTTTGGACAAGGGGCTCAGGCCACCGGTGGTGTACGCACGACGGCTGCGGCGGCGTTGGCGCGGGTCATCGGGGAGACTGGGCGCCAGCCAGCGGTGCACGAGCGCCCACACCGGCAGCGCGACGACTGTGTCGAGTGCGACCCCGACGACGATCTGGCGCAGCAGCTCGAGGCTGACGGGGGCATCGACTCCGAGCGCGATCTCCATCACCGAGTAGCCGATCATCGAGGTGGCGGCAGCGGCGGCGCCGACCAGCAGCGGGGTGAGCGCCGCGCGGGGATCGCGCAGCTCGCGCAGACGCCCCGCTCCGTAGCCGATCACCGTGAAGATCAGCGATGTGAGACCGAGCGTCTGCACCAGCGTGAGATCGACCAGCAGCCCGATTCCGAAGCCGGCAACGGCGCCCGCCAGCGAGCCGCACTGCAAGCCCACGAAGGCCACCACCAGCGGCGTCAGGTCGATCGCGACCCCGAACACCGGCACCTCGGAGATGACGCCCGTCTGCAGGAACACGACCACCACCGCCAGCGCCGCCACGCGTGCCACCACGGCGCCATTTGGCTGGCCTGCCATCAGCAACCCTCCCCTGCGAACGTGGCTTCCATCAGCCACAGACCCCCGCGGAGCGTCCTCGCCATCAGCCACCGCTCCCTGTCGAGGCCAGCTGTCCACCGTTGGTTGCGCCAGCCGCTTCGGAGGATTGTTCGGGGGGCAGCGAGGCGGTCACGCTGTTGGCCTGCGCCGGCGCCGAGCCCGGCGCCGAGGTCAGCACCTGCACCGTTTCCAGCCCACGCAGGTTGGCGAGCGGGCGGATTTCAACGGTCTTGTATGGCGCTTCTTCGCCAACCGAGCTCACCTGCCCGATCGGGATCCCGCGCGGGAACAACGAAGGGCCTTTGCTCGAAGATCGTGCCCGACGTGACCACGTAGTTGCCGACGCTCACCGGCGTATTGGCCGGCAGGTATCGGATCACCAACGTGTTGGGTTCGCCGACCTTCGGATACACCATCCCCGGAGCGCCCGTTTCGTTGATCATCGCCGCCACCGCCACCGCGCTGTCGGTAATCAGACTCACCTGCGCCCCGTCGGGGGCGGTGGCAGTGACCTTCCCGATCAAGCCTTCGCCATCGATCACCGGATCGTTGACCTGCACCCCGGCGGAGCTGCCTTTGTCGATGTTGACCGTCAGGTACCACAGGTTGGCGGGTTGCGCGATCACTTCAGCGGTCACCGGGCGGTAGTCGGAGAGATGCAGGCCACCGTCGAGCTTGTAGAGCCGCAAAAATTGCTTATAGCCACGTTCGTCGTCGATGCGCGAGAGCAGCTCCGCGCGCAGCTGGTTGTTCTGCTTGCGCACTTCGGCGAGCTGGTGTTTGGCATGCAGCGCGTTGCCAAACCAGCCGAACAGGTTGCGCACCGGTTTGAGCGCCGCGTTGGCGCCCTCCTGGATCGGCGAGACGACCGTCAGGAAGCCGCGCTGCACGTCGTGCAGGCGCCCGTTGGGAGACTCGCCGAAGTAGGCGGTGAGCAGTATCAGGGAAAGCGCCACGAGGGCGACGAGCACTGCGCGCCGCCGCCGGGCAGTCTTGTCGTGCACGAGCGGAAACCTTCCTGAGCTTTGTCAAAGCGTACGCACACCGCCCGCCTCACGTACCACCGGGTCCTCACGCCTGCCCGATCTCCCCGCGCGCGCCCCCCGCAGGCTTCCTCATCGCATCAATCACCGGCACGGCCCCCGCCGACCCCGTCGCCGCATCCTGCCCGTCGAGCCCGGCCACAGCCCACCGTGCCCCATTGCGCGACCGCTCACCGGCGCCGCCTGCGGTGAGAGTTGTTGCGATTGGCGCGGTGGATCGTCTCGAACTCCTCGAGCGAGCGCCCCGAGCCGACCGCCACGCACGTCAGCGGCGACTCCGCCAGGTGCGCGGGCATCTGCGTCTCCTCCCGCAGGCGCTCATCGAGGCCCTGTAGCAAAGAGCCCCCGCCGGCGAGCATGATCCCCCGGTCCATGATGTCCGACGCAAGCTCCGGCGGCGTGCGGTCGAGCGTCTCCTTGACCGCGTCCACGATCTGCACGACCGGTTCCTCCAGCGCCTGGCGGATCTCCTCGCTGGTGAGCACGACCGTCTTGGGCAGCCCCGACACCATGTCGCGGCCGCGGATCTCGGCCTGCAGCTCCTCGGGCATCGCGCACGCCGAGCCGATCTCCAGCTTCAGCTCCTCGGCGGTTTGCTGGCCGATCAGCAGCTTGTACTCCTTCTTGGCGTAGCTGATGATCGCCTCGTCCATCTCGTCGCCGCCGACGCGGATCGACTGCGAGACGACGATCCCCCCCAGTGAGATCACCGCGACCTCCGAGGTGCCGCCGCCGATGTCCACCACCATCGAGCCGGTCGGCTCCCCCACCGGCAGGCCGGCGCCGATCGCCGCCGCCATCGGCTCCTCGATCAGGTAGGCAGTGCGCGCGCCCGCCGACAGGCAGGCCTCCTCGACCGCGCGCTTCTCCACCCCGGTGACACCCGACGGCACACACACGACCACGCGCGGATGCGCAAAGCGGTTCTGGTGGACCTTCTGGATGAAGTGCCGCAGCATCTCCTCGGTTACGTCGAAGTCCGCGATCACCCCATCCTTCAGCGGCCGGATCGCCTGGATCGTGCCCGGCGTACGACCGAGCATCCGCTTCGCCTCGATCCCCACGGCGTGCACCTCGCCCGTACGCGAGTCGATCGCCACCACGCTCGGCTCGGAGAGCACGATCCCCCGCCCGCGCACATACACCAGCGTGTTGGCCGTGCCCAGATCGACCGCCATGTCGCGGCCGCCAAACCCGGTGAGGTAGCTGAAGATGCCCATGTATCGAATCGAGGAGAGGACGCCTCGCCGGTGGTGCGGGGCCGGACACGGCCTGCCTGCACCGCCGTCCTACGCCGCCTGACGACAAGCGTGCGTCCGCGGGCAGTCTAGCGGAACCCCCCACCTCTTCGACCCCCTTGCCAGCTTATTTGCAGGGGAAAATCACGTCCTCGGCGACTCCAGGGCCAGAGATCCTCACGTCTTCAGCAACTCCGGGCACAAATCAAGCAAGGTCGCCAGCGGAAGTCCCACCACATTCTCATAGTCGCCCCGCACTTCGCGCACCAGAGCCGCCCCCGCCCCCTGGATCCCATAGCCGCCAGCCCGGTCGCGCCACTCCCCCAAAGCAACGTACCAATCGATCAACCCCTCATCAAGCGTCCGAAAGACCACCTCAGTAGCAGCCAGCGCCGTGCGCTCCTCCCCACCCCCAATCAGCGCAACACCGCTGAGAACCGTATGCGTAGAGCCGCTCAAGGCACGCAGCGTCTCCCGAGCATGGTGCTCATCCAAGGGCTTGCCATAAACGCGACCCGCCAAAGCCACCACCGTATCCACCCCCAACACCAGCCCAGACAAACCCTCAGCCTCCACCACAGCCCGAGCCTTGCGAAGCGCATTAGCCACCGCCACCTCCCCAGGATCCCCCTCCGCAAGCTCCGCCACACCCGAAGGGCGCACCACAAACCGAACCCCCAGCCGTCCAAGAATCGCCCGCCGCTGAGGCGAAGCCGAAGCAAGAATCAACCGAGGAGTCTCGTCAGCCAGCACCAGCGGATCTAACCACGCCAGCAACCGGCAAACCAACGCAAGTCCCCCAACGACGAGTAGAGGGGGAGGGCGTGGGAGGGGGCCAAGCCCCCTCCCACAGGGGGGGAGGGCGAGGGAGGGGGGCCTGGCCCCCCTCCCTCAAAAGAGAAGGAAGATCAGGAAGAAAGCTCAGGAAAGAACAAAGAGGCCTCACGAGCAGCAGACTCCGAAGAATCCGACCCATGAACCATGTTGCGCCCAGTCTCCACCGCAAAATCCCCCCGAATAGACCCAGGCGCAGCCTCCAGAGGATTAGTGGCCCCAATCACCTGCCGAGCAGCCCGAACCGCCTCAAACCCCTCAAGCACCATAGCCACCAGAGGCCCAGAGGTGATGAACTCCACAAGCTCCCCAAAGAAAGGCCGCGAAGCATGCTCGGCATAGTGCCGTTCAGCAAGCGCCCGCTCAACAGTCATATGGCGCAGAGCCACAAGGCGAAGTCCCTTACGCTCAAAGCGAGCAATGATCTCGCCAGTAAGCGAGCGAGCAAAGGCATCCGGCTTCACGAGGATCAGAGTACGGTCCATGGCTTCCTTTTCAGTCGTGGGCCCGCAGCGCGAACCCGAAGGTCGATCTCTTCCAAGGCAAGGCGTACTAAACGAGGTCTTCGCTGGGCCCAGCGCTGGGACGCGCGCGAGCAACAGGGGCACGTCCCGGCCGGTCGCCGACCGGCCGGCGAGAAGCAGGCTCGGACGCAGCCACGGAAGGCCGCTCCTCAGAGGCGGCCATAGTCAGCTCCTCAGCCTCCGTGGACGGATCAGCCGCGCCAGCCCGCCGCCGCGTGCGTCGTCGAGGCGAGGCCTCCGGCGGCACCTCCGCCTCGCAATAAGGACAGATCGTCCACGCGCGGTCAAGCGGCTTGGAGCAGCTCAGGCAGCGCTCCTTGAGCTTGCGCAGGCAGCTCGGACAGCGAATGAAGTCGCGCTCCACCGGGTAGTCGCAGTGCGGGCAGAGCGTGCGCTCGAGCCCATTGAGGCGCGCTTCGGCGGCCTGGATCTCCAGTTCGCGCTCCTGCACGTCCTCCAGGTACTCCGGCGGGCGCAGGATGATGTACACGAGCGTGCCGACGAACGGGAACAGCGAGGCCGCCGTGGCGCAGCCGATCAGCATCGGATCGGCGATCCGCCGCCGCGCGTCGGCGTAGGTCCAGTAGATCAGTGAGAGGTAGATGACCACCCCGATCACGATCAGGAGGTCAATCGCCGTGGTGAAGGCGTTGCTTTCGATTCCGAAGTATGCGAGCGGCAGCATCGATGCCTCAGTGCTCAGGGGTGTCCCGGCCGGGTCATGGCGTGCCGAGTTTAGACATTCTGACGGAAGAAGCCTGCAATTGCGCGCAAAATGTCATCCGAGCAGCACCCGGCCCACGAGGTAGCCCGCGGCGAAGAACAGCAGGATCACAAGCGCCACGATCAGCGCAACGGCGCCCACCATCGCGAGCACCGACGGGCCGTCGTCGTTCATGCGCGCCTCTCCGCGGCATCGGTTGCGTGCGCATTGCCAGGGGCTGCCTCGCGTTCGGCAAGCTGAGCCAAGAGGTCGCCGACCAGGTAGACCGAGCCAGTTGCCAGCACCGCCGTCTCGGCGGGTTGCGCACGCGCCCACTCCCGCGCCTGCGCGAGCGCCCGCCGCGGGTGGGGCTCACAGACGGTCTGCTCGAAGCCCTGCTGGCGGGCGAGCGACTGCAGCGCGGCCGGCGAGAGCGCACGGCTGCTCGGCGGAGCGGTGAACCACGCCCTCGCGCACAGCGGCAGCAGCGCGGCAAGCATGCTCGCGGCGTCCTTGTCCTCGAGCACGCCCATGACGATCGCCAGCGGCCGGCCTGCGAGCAGCGCCGGCAGCGAGTCCACCAGAGCCCTCGCTGCATCGGGGTTGTGCGCGCTGTCGAGCACGGTCAGCGGGAGATCGGCAACGACCTGCATACGTCCCGGCACGTCCGCCGCAAGCGCCGCCTCGCGTACCGCCTCCTCGCGCACGGCGATTCCCGCGTCCGCGAGATACGCCTCCGCCGCAACCCTTGCGAGGGCGAAGTTGCGCTGTTGGAAGATCGGCGCAGGCGGCGGCGCCGCCGCAAGCTCCTCGGGCGACACCTGCACGATGCGCGCGCGCTGCTCACTTGCGACCGCCTGGGCGACGGTGAGCGCCTCGGGGTCGAGATCGGCCCCGAGCGCGAGCGTCGCCCCGGGGCGCAGCACCGCGAGCTTCTCGGTGGCGATGTCGCGCACCGTGGGACCCAACCAGCGGGTGTGCTCGAGACCGACATTGGTGAGCACCGTCACCGCCGACTCCACCACCGCCGTGGCGTCGTAGCGGCCGCCAAGGCCGGCCTCGACCACCGCCACCTCGACCTCGCGCTCGGCGAGCACCCAGAATGCGGCGGCGGTGAGCAGCTCGAACTGGGTGACGTGGTCGTCCTCGGCGAGCGTGCGATTGACCCGCTCAGCCGCCCACGCCGCGCGCGCGACGGCGGCCGCGAAGGCGGAGCTCGCAAGGTCGCGCTCGGCGACCTGCACCCGTTCGGCGTAGGAGATCAGGTGCGGGGATAAGTAGGCGCCTGTGCGCAGCCCGTGGCGCTCGAGGATCGCCGCGATCATCCGGGTGGTTGATGTCTTCCCGTTGGTGCCGACCACGTGCACCGAGCGAAAGCGCCGCTGCGGGGAGCCCAGCACGGTCATCATGCGCCGCATCCGATCGAGGCCGAAGCGCATCCCGAACAGCTCCAGCGAGCGCAGGTGACGCTCGGCGCGCTCGCCGCTCCAAGACTCGCTCACACCGCCTCCAGTTCTCCACGCAGGCGAGCCAGCTTGACCCGCTCGCCCTCGACCACCTCCGCCGGCGCGTTGCGCACGAAGCCGGCGTTGGCGAGCTTGCCCTCGACGCGGGCGATCTCGCTGTCGAGCTTCGCCCGCGTGGCCGCGCGCCGCCGCTCGGCGGCATCGAGATCGAGTCCTTCCGCGGAGAGCACCTCGACGGTGCCGCACGGCACCGAGATCGAGGCCACCGACGGCGCGCCGGCGTCGGCGTCGCTGAGCTCCAGCCGCGCGAGGTTGGCGAGGATCGCCGCGGTCGACTCGTAGCCGCTGGCGTCGACACGCGCGCGCACGAGCGCCCCGGGCGGCGCGTTCACGGAGTCACGCCAGCCGCGTACGAGCGTGACCGCCTCGACGACGCGCTCCAGCTCGATCTCCACGTCGCGGTCGATCAGCGATGCGTCGGCTCGCGGGTAGGGGGCGCCCGCCAGCAGGGCTCCCGTGCCGTCCAGGTACGACCACAGCTCCTCGGTCACGAACGGGATCACCGGGTGCGCCAGCGCCACGGTGGAGCGCAGCACGTACAGCAGTGTCGCGGCGAGCGCCGCGCGGTCCTCCTCGCTGCCCGGCGCCGCGGGGCTGGCCGAAACGGGGATGCTCGTCAGAGGCGAGTGTCTCCCGGCTTCGGTGGCCAGCCGCGGCTTGACGATCTCCAGGTACCAGTCGCACAGCTCGGCGTACACGAAGTCGTACAGCCCCAAAGCGGCGTGGGAGAAGTCGTAGTCCTCGATCCGAGCGGCGGTGTCGGCGAGGATCTCCTGCAGGCGCGAGAGGATCCAGCGGTCCTCGATCGTGGTGGGCCGCGGCGCGGGCTCGATCTCCGTGAGCTCCACGCCGGGCAACCCGGCGATTCGCAGCAGCGCGAAGCGGGTGGCGTTGAACAGCTTGTTGGCGAGCGCCTGCCCCTGGCGGACCTTCTCCGCGGAGTAGCGCACGTCCTGCGATGAGGACATCGCCAGCAGGCCGAAGCGCACCGCGTCGGCGCCGTGGCGGTCGATCTCATCGAGCGGGTCGATGCCGGTGCCGAGCGACTTCGACATGCGCCGCCCGTCGGGAGCCTGGATCACCGAGTGGATGTAGACGTCGGAGAACGGCGCCTGCCCGGTGAAGCGCAGCCCCATCATGATCATCCGCGCCACCCACAGGAAGAGGATGTCGCGCGCGGTGGAGAGCACCGCGGTTGGGTAGAAGGCACGCAGCTGCGGGGTCTGCTCGGGCCACCCCAGCGTGGCGAACGGCCACAGCGCGGAGGAGAACCACGTGTCGAGCACGTCCTCCTCCTGGCGCAGCTCCCCGCCACACGCTTCGCAGCGCTCCGGAGCGCTGGCCGACACATGGAGGTGGGAGCAGGTGCCGCAGTAGTACACCGGCAGCCGGTGCCCCCACCACAGCTGCCGCGAGATGCACCACGGACGGATGTTCTCCATCCAGTCGAGGTAGACGCGGCGGTGGTTGTCGGGGACGATCCGCACGCTGCCGTCGCGCACGGCGTCGATCGCGGGCGCGGCGAGCTCGTCCATGCGCATAAACCACTGCAGCGAGATCAGCGGCTCGATCCGCTCGCCGGAGCGGTGGGAGTAGGGGACTTCGTGCTCGTACTCCTCCTCCCCCACGATCCGGCCTTCCTCGCGCAGCGCCGCGACGACTGCCGCGCGCGCCTCCATCACCGTGAGCCCGGCGAAGCGCTCGCCGGCCTCGGCGGACATGCGCCCGTCCTCGCCGATCACCGACACCTGGTCGAGCTCGTGGCGGCGGCCGATCTCGAAGTCGTTGGGGTCGTGGGCGGGGGTGACCTTCAGCTGGCCGGTACCGAACTCCATCTTCACGTACTCGTCGGCGATCACCGGCAGGTGGCGCCCGACGAGCGGCAGGATCGCGGAGCGCCCAACCAGCTCGCGGTAGCGCTCGTCCTGGGGGTGCACCGCCACCGCGGTGTCGCCCAGCATCGTCTCGGGGCGCACGGTGGCGATCGTCACGCTGCCGCCGGCATCTGAAGAACGAGGGGCCCGACCGAAGCCGGGAGACGCTTGCGCATCCCCGGTTCGGCCAGCCGGCCCTTGGCCGGCTGCGCCACCCTCGTCGAGGTCGTAACGGATCGAGTACAGCGTGTCGCGCTCGCGGCGCTCCTCGACCTCGAGGTCGGAGATCGCCGAGTGGCTGCCCGGATCCCAGTTGACGATGTAGCGGTCTCGGTAGATGAGGCCCTGCTCGTACAGCGCGACGAACACATCCACCACCGCGCGGTGGTAGCCCTCGTCGAGTGTGAAGCGCTCTTCGGAGTAGTCGCAGGAGGCGCCGAGGCGCTTGAACTGCTCGACGATCGTGTGCCCGTAGTGCTCGCGCCACTCCCACACGCGGCGCACGAACTCCTCGCGCCCGAGCTCCTGACGGGTGAGGCCCTCAGCGCGCAGCGCCTTCTCGACCTGCGCCTGCGTGGCGATCCCGGCGTGGTCGGTGCCGAGGATCCACTTCGTGCGCTGGCCGGCCATGCGGTGGTAGCGGATCAGAACGTCCTGGATCGAGCCGTTGAGCGCATGGCCCATGTGCAGCGAGCCGGTGACGTTGGGCGGGGGGATCGCGATCGAGTAGTTCTCGCCCGCCTCGCCCTCGGGCTCGGGGTGAAACAGCCCGCTCTCCAACCAGCGCGCGGCGATCCGCGGCTCGACCTCCGCGGGCTCGAAGCGGGTTCTGCTCTCCAGATCGTCGGAACGCTCACTCATAGGAGCGTGAGTGTAAGTCAGTTGGCGATTCCGCCAAGGTAGGCGTAGGGGTGCAGCATCTGCCAGTACTCCAAGCCATTGCCCTCCGTGGCGATCTCGCTGCCCGCGGGCGCCTCGGTTCGCAGGCGCGTCGCCAGCGCGGCGGCGTCGTCCTCGTCGTTGGCGCCCACCAACAGGTGGCGCCAGAGCTGCTTGGTGGGGATCCCCTCACCGCGCAGGCGCTCGGCGAAGGAGCGCGCGTCGTGGTGGGTGGGCAGCGTGATGCGCACCTCCCACTCGGCGTGGTGAGCCTGCAGCGACTCTTCGGTCTCGAGCTCCTCCAGGTGGGCGTGCTCGGCGGAGCGCTCGGCCTCGGTGGCGGGCAACGGTGCCGCGGCATCCTCCCAGCGCTCCTCCAGCGGATGCCAGCGCATGACGCTCGCCTCCCCGGCGATCGAGTGCTGCGCCATCGCCTGCTCCACCACTTCGCGCGCGTGTGTGGCGGCGTCGGCGGAGTCGGCGTACAGGAAGACGTGGTCGCCCTCGTGCGTGATCGCCAGCCGCGGCAGCTCGTGGCTGGCGTCGTCGGCGACCTGAATGGTCTTCAGCGCATCGACCACCTTGCCGGGCGCTTGCGCACGGACCTGTACACGGAACTCGTCGTGCATGGAATGCTAGGCGGACTCTTCGCGCAGACGCCGCGTGCGCGGTTTGGCCTCGGCCACGGCGGGGGCCTCCTCCTCCGGAGCGGCCTCGGTGACCAGCGTGGGGGTGCGGTGCTGCTCGACGGTCTCGCGCGTGACGACGCACTTCTTGACGTCGCGCCGGGAGGGCAGCTCGAACTGGACCTCCAGCAGGATCTCCTCGATGATCGAGCGCAGCCCGCGCGCGCCGGTGTTGCGCTCCAGAGCCCGCTCGGCGACCGCCGCGAGCGACTCCTCGGCGAACACCAGCTCGATGCCGTCGAAGGAGAAGAAGCGCTGGAACTGCTTCACCAGCGCGTTGCGCGGCTCGACGAGGATCGAGACGAGGTCCTCGCGCGAGAGCTGGTGCACGGCGCTCATCACCGGCAGGCGGCCGATGAACTCTGGTATCAGCCCGTACTCGATCAGATCCTCGGGCAGGCACTTCTCGAACACCTCGCCGGTGTCGTGGTCGGTGGGGGCGTCGATCACCGAGCCGAAGCCCACGCCCTTGTGCCCAATGCGCTTCTCGATCACCTTGTCGAGGTTGGCGAACGCCCCGCCGCACACGAACAGCACGTTGGTCGTGTCGATCGTGAGGAACTCCTGGTGGGGATGCTTGCGCCCGCCCTGCGGTGGAACCGAGGCCTGCGTGCCCTCGAGGATCTTCAGCAGCGCCTGCTGCACGCCCTCGCCGGAGACGTCGCGCGTGATAGAGGGGTTGTCGGCCTTGCGCGCGATCTTGTCGACCTCGTCGATGTAGATGATCCCGGTCTCGGCCTTCTTGACGTCATAGTCGGCCGCCTGGATCAGCTTCAGCAGGATGTTCTCGACGTCCTCCCCCACGTACCCGGCCTCGGTCAGCGCGGTGGCGTCGGCGATCGCGAACGGCACGTTGAGGATCCGCGCGAGCGTCTGAGCTAGCAGCGTCTTGCCGCAGCCGGTGGGGCCGAGCAGCAGGATGTTGGACTTCTGCAGCTCGACGTCGGAGTCGTCGTTCTGCATCATCTGCACGCGCTTGTAGTGGTTGTAGACGGCCACCGAGAGCGTGCGCTTGGAGGTCTCCTGGCCGATCACGTACTCGTCGAGCACGTCGTAGATCTCCCGCGGGGTGGGGAGTTTCT
Source organism: uncultured Solirubrobacterales bacterium (assembly GCA_963744135.1). Taxonomy (GTDB): domain Bacteria; phylum Actinomycetota; class Thermoleophilia; order Solirubrobacterales; family Solirubrobacteraceae; genus Palsa-744. The sequence continues at coordinate 316,047 of CAVUSE010000003.1, forward strand.
CGAGGTCGAACATCGGCGTGGGCGCGAGCTCCTCATCGATGATCTCGTTGCAGAGGTCGATGCACTCGTCGCAGATGTACACGCCGGGGCCGGCGATCAGCTTCTTGACCTGGCGCTGGGACTTGCCGCAGAAGCTGCAGAGGAGCTGCTCGTTGGAATCAGTGGGGCGGGCCATTTCGATCTCTTTCTTGGGTGGCCGCTTGCTCGAACCTAGTGCTCGGAGATAACGCGGTCGATGATCCCGTACTCACGGGCCTCCTCGGAGCTCATGAAGTAGTCGCGCTCGGTGTCGTTGCGCACCTGATCGAGCTCTTTGCCGGTGTGCTTGGCGATGATCTCATCGAGACGGTGGCGCACGTCGATGATCTCTTTGGCGTGGATCTCGATGTCGGTCGCCTGGCCCTGGAAGCTGGAGGAGACCTGGTGGATCAGGATCTTCGCGTTGGGCAGCGCCATGCGCTTGCCGTGCGCCCCCCCCGCCAGCAGCAGCGCGCCCATCGACATCGCGATCCCCACGCAGATCGTCTGCACGTCGGGCTTGATGAACTGCATCGTGTCGTAGATCGCCAGTCCCGCGTACACAGAGCCCCCGGGCGTGTTGATGTACACCGAGACGTCCTTCTCGGGGTCCTCTGACTCCAGGTGCAGCAGCTGCGCAACCACAAGGTTGGCGATCTGGTCGTCCACGGGGGTGCCGAGGAAGATGATCCGCTCATTGAGCAGGCGGGAGTAGATGTCGAAAGCGCGCTCCCCCCGGGAGGTCTGCTCTACGACCATTGGCACTAGTGGGCTCATCGTCCTCGCTTCAGTTTCGCTTCGCCTGCGGGATTCCTCCACGGACAGCACCCGAAATTCCACCGACCCGACCGCTGATCCGGAATGCTTCCATAGAGGCTAGCGGGCCGGCGCGGGCGGGTGGCAGGGAAGGCTACCGATCCGGCGTCCACAGTCCCCCCACCTCCTGCCCCTGCGCACCGCGGGTGTGCTCCTGCGACGCCTCCTCCCCCACCTGCTGTTCCTCGCGCGCGCGCTCGGCGCGTTCCTTCTCGGGCGTCCACAGTTGCTCGCGCGCACGAGCCTGCTCGAGCGGGATCGCCACGGCGGTGGAGGCGATCAGATCGATCGCACCCCGCGCGGCGAGATCCTCGCGGATCTCCTCCAGGCGCCCGGCGTCGCGCAGCCGCTGCAGCACCTGCTCGACCGGCAACTGCTCGCGCTCAGCCGCAGGGCGCAGCGCCTCCAGCAGCTCCTCCTCGCCGGGCTCGATCTGCTCGGCCTCCACAACCGCAGTGAGCACGGCCTCGCGGCGCAGCGCGCGCTCCGCGGCGGGCGCGTTCTCGGCGAGGATCTCCTGCTCCTCGCGACCGGTGAGCTGCAGGTAGGCCTCGCGCGTGATCCCCCGGTGAGAGAGCGTGTGCAGAATGCGCTCCCACATCTCCCGCGCGCGGGCCTCGATCAGCGTTCCGGGCACCTGCACCTGCGCCTGCTCGACGGCGGCGTCGAGCGCGGCGGCGCGGAACTCCTCCTCGATCCGCCGCTCCTCGGCCTCCAGCAGGCGCCCGTGGATGTCCGCGCGCAGATCCTCAAGCGTGTCGAAGCCGCTGTCGATCGCCAGGTCGTCGTCGACCTCGGGGAGCTGTCGGCGCTTGACCTCCTTGACCGTCACCTCGAAGGAAACGTCGCGACCGGCGAGATCCTCGCGCTCGTAGTCGGCGGGGAAGGTGAGCGCAAGCGTGCGGCTCTCACCGGCGGACGCGCCAATCAGTTCCCGCTCGAAGCCCTCGATCAGATTGCCCGACCCCAGCTCCACCAGCTGGTCGCGTCCCTCGCCGCCGGCGAATGGCTCCTGAGCGCCATCCTCCCCCACGAGCTCACCGACGTAATCGATCACGATGAAGTCGCCCTCGGCGGCCGCCCGTGCGACCGTCTCCAGGCGCCCCAGCCGCTCGCGCAGCCCGTCGAGTTCGCGCTGCAGCTGCTCCTCCTGCACCGCCGGCTCGGCGCGGCCGACCTCCAGGCCCCGGTACTCCCCGAGCGTGGCGCGCGGGAGCACGCCGATCTCGAAGGAAAACTCGAGGCTCTCCCCGCGCGGGGGCAGCTCGCCGAGGTCCACGTCGGGGTCGCCGACGGGCACGATCCCGGTGTCCTCCAGGGCATCCACATACCAGTGCGAGAGCGTGTCGCGTACGGCTTCCTCGAGCACGGCCTCGCGGCCGACGCGCTGGATCACCAGCGGCGCTGGCACCTTGCCGCGCCGAAAGCCGGCGAGCTTAAGCTTGCTGCCTAGCTCGCGCGCCTTGCCCTCGACGCGCCGCTCGATCTCCTCGGGGGGCACCCTGACCTGTACGCGCACGCGCGATTCGGGCAGCTCGGTGACGGTCGTCGTAAGGGTGCTGGGCATGGCGGCAGCGTTCGCCTCCGGGTGCTCGCGGGCAAACGTGCCCGGCACGATACCGTGCTGCTCGATGCGAGCACTGCGGCGAGCGGAGCGATGGTGGTGGACCGGGCCGATCGGCCACCTCGTGGGCGTCGGCGCGGACTTCACGCAGGCGCTGGCGCGATATACACGCCTGCGCTTGGCTGGCCGATCTCCGACCGGTCGGCGGCGAGGGTCCCACTGAGGGCCGGTTCGGTGGCGGGCGCCGCGATGGAGGGTCCGGCTGCACGAGGCTCGGCGAACGCGCCGGGCCAGGTGGCGGTGATCGGGCGCGGGCGGCCGATGCCGTAGCCCTGTGCGTAGTGGACGCCGTAGCTGTGCACCAGCTCGCGGGTGGCATCGTCGGTGACGAACTCGGCGACCGTTTCGGTGCCGAGGTCGCGCGCGACGCTGGCGATCGCCTTGACCATGATCTGGTCGCGCTCGCAGTGCACCAGGCCGCGGATGAACTCGCCGTCGATCTTGAGCGTGTCGAAGGGGATGTGTTTGAGGTAGAAGAACGAGCCAAACCCCGCGCCGAAGTCGTCCAGCGCGAAGCCGCAGCCGAGCTCGCCGAGGCGCAGGGCGAACTGCCGGGCGAACTCGATGTCCTCGATCGCGGCCGTCTCGGTGATCTCGAAGATCAGGCAGGCGGGGTCGATCTCGCCGAGCGCCAGCTCGTGCTCGATCACCGCGAGCAGCTCGGGGTCTGTGACGGAGGCGCCGGAGATGTTGACGTCCAGTTGCAGGCGCTGGCCGCGGCGCGCCTGACGGGCGATCAGGTCGATCGCGCCCCGGATCACCCAGGCATCGATCGCCTGCACAAGGCCGGCCTGCTCGGCCGTGGGGAGGAACGCCATCGGAGCGATGTGCTCGCCATCCTCGGCCACCATCCGCAGCAGGATCTCGTGGCGCGCCACGGCTCCGCTGCAGAGCTCCAGCAGCGGCTGCTCGTAGAGCACGAAGCGGTCGTGCTCGAGCGCGGCACGGATGCGCTGCACCCAACCCAGAGCATCGTCGGTGTGACGTGGTGATGCCGACATGGGGCCTCGAAGGGCATCATCGGTACCGGGGGTCATTGTCTTGAATCGAGCGATTGGAGTTATTTACATCGCCCGCGCTTCAGGACGAGCCGCGCGGCACGAACAGCGCGAACGCGCCGTGGACGCACAATTCGCCGCAGCATGCCGGTGGCCCTTCTCCTTGCAACCCGCCTTGCCGGCGTGGGCTGCAGAGAAGGGCCACCAGTGGCGATGCTGAGCGCCAAAAGGCGCGTTCTATGCGCTGAGCGCGGCGGCGGCGAACGAGAGCGCCACACCGCGGGGCACAACCAGCACGGCGCCAGCGTCGTCCTCGACGAGGCTGAGCGCGGCGGCGCTGAGGGCGACCTGGCCCTGGCCGGCCTCGGGCCGGGAGCCGAGCACGAGCAGGTCGGCGTTGTGGCCTCTGGCGACGGGGCTGACGCTCGCCCCAAGCGCCTGCGCGAGCGCATCCGCGGTGGCCTGGGCGCTGGGGTCGGTGGGATCCTCGGTGACGGCGATCCGCTGCACCGGCTCGCCCTCGGTGCCGGCGAGGCCGGCGGAGGCGATCGCGATCGCGAAGCGGCCGCCGTCGAGCAGGCGCTGCGCGGAGTTGCCGACCGTCACATGCCGCGGGGCGGTGTGGGAGTCCGAGCAGAACACGATCGCGTCAGCGTTCTCGCGCTCGGCGAGCGCGCGCAGCCCCTCGGGGGTCGAGCGGTCGGCGACGACATGGGTGGCGGCGGGCGCCCCGAGCAACTCGACGCCGCGCTTCAGCAGCCCCTCGGCCTCCTGCTCGGCGAGCACCTCACGCTCGGGCTCGGGCTCTTGGGTGTGACGCACGTACGCGAGCGCGACCTCCGCGCCGGCGCGGGCGAAGACGCGCCCGAGAGCGATCGCGTCGTCCTCGTTGTTGGTGCCGTCGTAGGAGACGATGATCTTGGTGGCAGGCATGGCAATGGCTCCTGGTGGTTGGTGGTGGGAAATTTTCGCTGGGGCTGGGTCGGAATTGCGAGCCGTGGCGGGTGTCACGGAAACCTGGGCCGCCCGCCCACTGTTTTTTCATTTCGCTCTCAGCGTGACACCTTCCTGCCATCAGCACAAGTGATTCTTTTGATGGGCGTGATAAGCTTCACTTATGCTTAACGTCGCCCGCCTGCGAGTCCTCAGAGAGGTCGCCCGGCGCGGCTCGTTCTCGGCGGCGGCGGAGTCGCTCTCCTACACCCAGTCGGCTGTCTCCCAGCAGATCGCGGCGCTTGAGGCAGAGACCGGACTGACGCTGCTGGAGCGTCTGCCCCGCGGGGTGCGCCTGACCGGCGCCGGGCGCACGCTGGTGGAGCACACCGACGGGATCCTCGCCCGCCTAGAGGCCGCCGAGGAGGAGCTCGCGGCGCTGGCGGGCCTGCGCGGGGGACAGTTGCGAATGGCGTCGTTCCCGACCGCGGGCGCGACGCTGATGCCGGTGGCGATCGCCGCGTTCCGCGCCGCCTACCCCGAGGTGGAGCTGACGCTGGCTGAGGGCGAGCCGCAGGAGATCGCCCCGCGGCTGCGCGCCGGCGAGTTCGACCTCGCGCTGCTGTTCGAGTTCGAGGAGCGCCAGAGCGAAGGTCTCAAGCGGGTGCAGCTGCTGGAGGACCCGCTGTACCTCGCGCTCCCCCGCGGCCACCGACTGGCTGACAAGCGCGCGCTGCGCCTGGAGGAGCTGCGCGGCGAGGCGTGGGTGCAAACCTCGCAGGCGAGCCCATGCGCGCGCCACGTGGTGCGCTGCTGCCACGCGGCGGGGTTCGAGCCGAACGTGGCCTTCGAGAGCGACGACTACCAGACCGTGCAGGGGCTGGTGGCGGCAGGCGTCGGCGTGGCGCTGATCCCCGAGCTCGCGCTGCTGCACCCTCACCGCGATGACATCGTGGTCAGGGCCCTCTCCCCCAGCCCCCCGGTGCGCGGCGTGATCGCAGCGCTGCCGGGGCAGGTGGGCTCGCGGATCCGCCTGATCCCCGCCGCCTCGGCGATGTTGCGGATCCTCGAAGAGGCTGCCGCCGCGCGCGAGCGGCCGCTACAAGCCGAGCGCGCGGCGGCGTGAGGAGAGCCTCGCTGGGCTACGGCAACCGCCGTGGTCCGATGTGGAAGGGGCCCCAGGGCCCCCGCGAAAGTGGCGGCAAGCCGAGCACGTACTGCCGCAGCACCAGCCCGCCGAGCACCTTGTAGCCGAGGTCGGTCGGATGGATGTCGACGAGCGGCGTGCACATGTTGGTGAGCAGGCAGATCGTCGGCGCTTCGAGCGCCCCCGGCGGGTTGAAGAAGGGCAGCGGGTCGGCGAAGCGGGCCCCCACCCCAGCCGCGACTTTGGCCTCGACTTCGTTGAGATCCGCAGTGAGCGCGTTGCCGCCCACGATCGTTTCCCCGAAAGGGTTGTAGAGGCCGAGCACGACAATCTGCGCGTGCGGCGCGGCGGCGCGCAGCTCACCGAGAATCAGGCCGAGGTTGGCGCCGATTTTCGCGAACACGGCAGGCGCCCCGGCGGCGATGCAGGCCGCTTCCAGTTTGCAGGTGCCCTCGATCAGCCCCAGCGCGTCGTTGGCGCCGATGTCGACCGTGATCGGGTTGACTCTCCCCGGGTGCGCCTCCAGGTAGGCAAGCGCGTCGGAGAGCTGCGAGGAGTCGACCCCACCGGCGTAGGGGTGGTGGAGCGGGAACTCCAGCTGATAGGCGCAGGGTCCTTTGATGAATGATTCCGTGGTCTCTCCCGGGCAGCCGTCGTTGACGATCTGCAGGCCGGGATTGAAGACTTTGAGCACGTCGGCGAAGTCGTTGACGTAGCCGGTTTCGAAGTCGGCTGGGTTCTCCTCGGGGAAGTTTTCGTTGAACTTCGCCTCCGAGTAGCCGAACGCCAGCGAATCGCCGAGCGCCAGGTAGGAGGTCGTCGCCGGCGGCCTGATGCCCGGCCACGTCGGGCCCCCCAGCCCCCGCGCCCCCGCAGGGCCGGCAACGAGCGCGGCGCCGGCGGCGAGCACCACGCAGAGAACACCCAGCAGCGCCAGCCGGCGCCGACCAAGCCGAAGGTGGGAACGGAACCTGACAGCCATCGCATGCCTCCTCGAGCGTGGGTTGGTCCACCACGAGCACACACCGTGCCGTCGGTCGCTCTGCTGGCGGCCAACCGCCGCGATCGCTCGTTATGTCAAGTCAACGTAGCTCGCATGTCGTTTCTTGTCAAACGAGAGAGAGAGCACGTGAGGGGCCCCTCGGCAGCGCGAGCCCTCAGCCACGCCCGGTCGCGCAGAAGCTCTGACTCCGCAGGTCATCCCACGCATCGCGGGGATTCAGACGGCGCTCCTCCCGTTCGCGCTCCGCTTCGCGCTGCTGGAGCCACACCGTGTATGGGTCGGCCGGCACGATGCGTCTCGTGAACACGTCCGCGTCATGGCGGCTCGCTGTGAGGCTCGGAGCATCCTGCGCGGGTGCCGCGATGCTCTGCGGGCTCGTGACGTGGCCGATGGATGCAACGTGTTGCAGTGAATGTTTGAGAGCTTGAAGCGGTCGCATAAAACGGTCTCCTGACTCAGTCGTCGCTCGTTGGTGCGTGCGGTCGATTAACATTTCGCGAGACGCACTCGAGGCGCAGCCGGCGCGCACTCGAAGGAGAGCAAGAATGCTCGCCCCACCGCGGATTTGCAGGGGTGTTGGACGAACGAATTAGGAACCTCCCCGAAGGCCATACATGCATGTTGTCCGAAACTGTCGAACCAGCTGCCCGAATCGGGCAATTGTGGCGCACGGGTCGAGCGGAAGAACCGCCAGCTGCGAGGCGCCGCTTGACTTCCGCTCGGATGAGAGGAGAGTGTGTGCGACCAGGGAGAGCACCTCGGTCGAGGGCGAGATCGCGCCGCCGTGCTGTGGCACCACCAACCGGATGGAGGAGCTGCCGACATGAACAGCGACTATGACGTGATCGTGCTCGGCGGCGGATCGCCGGGCGAGCACTGCGCGGGCGCTCTGGCGGAGGGCGGACTGCGCGTGGCCGTCGTAGAGCGCGAGCTCGTGGGAGGCGAGTGCTCGTACTGGGCTTGCATCCCGTCGAAGACGCTGCTGCGACCGGGCGAGGCAGTCCACGGGGCGCGCGAGGCCGCCGCGAGCGCCGAGGTCGATATCGAGGCGGCGCTTGCCTGGCGTGACTTCATCGTCTCCGATTACTCCGACGCCGGACAGGAGCGCTGGTTGGCCGACCACGGCATCGACCTGCTGCGCGGCAACGGGCGGCTCGCCGGCCCGGGCGTCGTCGAGGTCGACGGCGTGCGGCACACCGCCGATCACGTGGTCCTTGCGAACGGCGCCGATCCGGTCGTGCCGCCGGTACCGGGCCTGCGCGAGCTCGACGACGTATGGACCAGCCGCGAGGCGACCTCCATGAAAGCCATCCCGCGTCGCCTGCTGATCCTCGGTGGCGGGCCGGTGGGCGTGGAGATGGCGCAGGCCGTTCGTCGACTCGGCGGCGAAGTGGCGGTGATCGACAGGGCCGAGCACGTGCTCGGGCGCGAGCCGGCGCCGCTGGGTGAGGCGCTCGGAGAGGTTCTGGGCCGCGAGGGCGTCGAGCTCGTCCTGTCCGCGAACACGAGCGCCGCACGCCGCGAGGGCGAGGATTACGTCCTCGAGCTCGACGACGGGCGCGAGCTGCGCGGTGACCGGCTGCTCGTCGCCACCGGCCGGCGTCCGCGGGTGCTCGGGCTCGGCCTCGAGACCGTTGGCGTCGAGGCGAACCCGCACGGAGTTCCGGTCGACGCGCACCTGCGCGCGGCGGAGCGCCTGTGGGCGATCGGCGACGTCAACGGCCTCTGGCCGCTCACCCACGTTGGCAAGTACCAGGGCGAAGTGGTCGCCGCGAACATCCTCGGCGAGCCGCGAAAGGCCAACTACGAGGCCGTTCCGCGCGTCGTCTACACGGACCCGCAAGCCGCGGCGGTGGGCGCTTCCGCCAGCCGTTTCAGCACCATGGTTCCGGTGTCGGAGGTGTCGAAGACGGCCACCTACACACGCGCGTACGCCGCGCAGAACGGCTTCCTGACGCTCCTCAGCGACGGCGAGCGGCTGACGGGCGCCTACGCGCTCGGCCCCGAGGCGGGCGAGTGGCTGCAACAGGCAACGCTCGCGATTCGCGCCCACATCCCACTCGATGTCATGGCCGACACGATTCAACCGTTCCCGACGTTCTCGGAGATCTACGTCGCCGCGCTGAAGGGGCTCCGCGGCGAGGTGGCGGCAGCATCCGAGGTCCTCGGCGCGGGACCGCCGATGGCCAGCTGACAGACGGAGAGACGTCCGCTCGGAGATCGCTCCCGGCGGGACCTTTCCGGACTCGAACACGTGCACTCGACCGCCACCAGCTCAGCTGGGCCAAGGTGTATGCCGATCAGAAGAGGATGGACGCCTCTGCGTACGCCTTCACGCACGGTGTGCGCCGGACGCGGAGCACACTGCGGGCCTGGCAGCAAGGGCGATGGAGGATCTTGCTCCGCTGGACCGCGGGCTCCGCGATCGCAGCGCTTGGGCTGCTGGCCGCGGTGCTGGTTGTCTCCGGGCTCTCGAGCACCGGCGCTGAAGCGATCCCCCCCGAACCGCCCTTCGCCGTCGGGGACGCAGCGGAGGTGGCGGGCGTTCTCGGCCACAACCTGCTCGTGCTGGCACTGCATGCGATGGCGTGCGTGGCCGGCTTCATCGCCGGCAGCTCGCTGCCGCTGCAGGCCGACTCTCACCACGGCATCTCGCGCTGGGTGCACGAACACGGAGGGCGGATCGCGATCGCATTCGTAGTATGCGCAACCACATTCTCCCTATCCGCCCAGGCCTACCTGCTCGGTGATCGGCTCGCCGCCTTCTCGCACGAGCTCGACATACCCGCGGCGCTGCTGTTGCTCGCCGTTCTGCCGCATGCTGTGCCCGAGCTGATGGCGCTGTTCCTCCCGCTCGCCGCGTGGATCATGGCCAGCCGTCGCGGCGAGTGGGACCAGCTGCTCGCGGCGACACTGGTGACAGTCGCTGTCGCGATACCCGTGCTGCTGGCCGCTGCGCTTGTCGAGGTCTACCTCTCCCCCCACCTCTTCCACGCAGTTGTCGGGACACACCTTTCCGCCGTACCTCGCCCGGGGGAATAATCGCGTGCACCGTACCCTTGCATGGTTGACCGACGGGCGGGTGCGACTGATGTTGCTGCTGGGACTCCTGGCAGCGCTCGTCGTATACGTCCTCGCCACGCGAACCGAGGCCCTCAACATCGCTGCCGGCGCCGCCGGAGTGGACGCAAGCACGGCGGCGAGCTGCCCCGCCCAGAGCGCCCCGTCTGTGGAGACCGTGAGCCACGCCACGCTCCGGGGGCTCCGTGAAGATCTGCGCGGCGTGATGTTCGACAGGGGCCGTCGCCTATACGAACAGGGTGTCGTGGCGTCGAGCTACGCGTGGTCGGACGACGAACCGGGCACGCGGATGTCGCTGCCGTCAGGCCCGCGCGATCCCGGGGGCTATGAGCTGCGCTGGTGGGCCGCCGACCGCGACGACGTGGTGGCCGATGTCTTCGTGTTCGCCGACGCAAGCCGAGCGCACGACTTCTTCGAGCGGGCCTCAAGCACCCACTGCCGACCATCGAGCGTCGCGCTCGCCGCATCCTCCCCACCGGGTGGACGAGACCTGGCGTGGCGCAACCCCGATCGCTTTGCCCAGGAGGACGTGTACCTGCTTCGCGGCCCACGCGTCTACCTCGTAAGCGTCGTGCGCGCCGGGGCCGGTCCCAGCTCCACCCCAGCCGGCAGGCGCACCGCCTTCTCGCTCGTGAACGGCCTCGCGTGCGCCCTGCCCGGCGCCGCGTGCCATCCGCAGAACGATCGGGCGCTCGCACAGCAGACGCTCGCCGAACAGCTTGTGCTGCTGCGACGCCGGCTCCCAGGGGGCGAATCGGGAGGGGGCGACGGCGACCCCGGCGGGTGCGCGAACACGAGCGGGGCCTACGGCGGGGAGACCGGTTCGGCGCTCTCTGAATCGCTCTACTACGGCGATGGTCTGGGACTGCGAATCGGGACCCACGTCTACGCTGGCGACGCCGCCGCCCGGCGGGCCCTGGCGCGCTACGCGACGCCGGCGGCCTTGAGCTGCCTCGCACGGTATCTCGCATCGGTGCTGCGCGAGCGCCGCGCTCACCCTGGCCCGCCACAAGACCGCCTCACCTCGGCGCCCATCGGGCAGGGTGCACTCGTCGGCGAGGTGAAGGTTCCCTTCAGCTACCGCGGCCGGTCATACGCGTGGGCGCTCGACGGCGTGATCGTGAGAGAGGGCCGCATCATCGACGACCTGAGCGCATTCGCACCGGCCACGAACCTCCGGAGCGACGAACGTCTTGCTGCGCAGCTGGCGGAGATCACCGCTGGCAAACAGCGATAACCGGAGACTCGTCCACCACGCCGCCGGCGGCGTGTCTCTAGCAATCCCGACGTTGCCACACAGTCGATCGCGGCTGCTCTGCTTTTGTGTGAAGGGGCAAGCTCACAGCCGACAGGAAACGAGGAGGCGTAGGACGATGACCGAGAACCAGCAAGATCCCAAGCTCGATGCCGCTGAGCACGAGCAAGATGCCGGACCGGATACCTCCGAACACCAGGAGGATGCTAAGTGGAGCGTTGCCGAGTGGCACGGCAAGATGCTGGTAGACCGCGACGGCGAGAAGATCGGCAAGCTCCAAGACGTTTATGTCGACGTCGAGACGGACGAGCCGCAGTTCGCGACCGTCAAGGAGGGCTTTATCGCTCGCCACTTGACCTTTGTGCCGCTCGGCGGAATCAAGGTCGGGCCCGATAGCCTCCAAGCGGCGGTCTCCAAGGCGCAGGTCGAAGACGCCCCCAACATTGAGCAGCACGGTGAGGAGCTCTCCCAGGCAGATGAGTCAAGCCTGTACCACCACTTCGAGCTCAACTACACACCGCCCAAGACCGAAAGTGGACGTCGGCTCGCCCGGCGCTGACAGGCTCAGGCCAGCGCGCCGGCGGGCAGCACGAAGCGGAGCGGTGTCCGGGGCTCGGCGCTGCCGCTGTAGCTCAGCCGCGAGCCGTGCAGGCCGTGGCTGGAGGCTTTGGCAACCTGCGTCTCGGGTATCCCGTCGTGGGCGGTGATCCACTCCATGACCGCTGCGAAGTCGGCGCCCTCGGCGAGGATCGCGGCACGCTCGATGACCTCGCCACCAGAGGAGTGAGGACGCGCCAACCGCGTCACCAAGGCACGGATCGCGTCGTCGTCCATTGTGCCCACACTAGTCTCTCTGCGAGCGCAGCGCGAGGTGACCGATGCCGCATGGAACCTCGGCGTCCGCGTCGGCGCTCCCGGGATGGAGGTCGAGCAGTGTGCTCAGCAGCAGCAGCGGGGTGCCGGCGGCCCATGCCTGGGGACGCGAGGCCGTCGGGAACGCCACGGGGACCGACGTCACCGAGGCGGGGTAGCCGGCGAAGACCTCGGGCAGGCGATGCTCGAAGTACGGCGCCGCCCGGAGGATCGTGGAGGCGATGGTGCTCGCCGCCGCGTGGTGGCCGTAGCGCGCCAGGCCGGCGGCGATCAGCGAGTTCTCGTGGGGCCAGACGGTCCCGGTGTGGTAGCCGAGCGGGTTGTAGCCGGCCTCGTGGGTGCCGAGGGTGCGCACGCCCCAGCCGGAGTAGAGCTGCTCGTCGAGCAGCCGCTCGGCAGTCGCGGCCGCCTCGCCCTCGTCGAGCAGGCCCGACCACAGCAGATGGCCGATGTTGGAGGTCAGGCTGTCAACCTGGCGCTTCTCGCCGTCCAGCGCGAGCGCGTGGCAGCCACGCTCGGGCATCCAGAAGTCGCGGCGGAAGCGCTCGCGCAGGTCGGCCGCCTGGCGCTCGAGGCGCTCGGCGAGCACCGGATCGCCCCACACCTCGCGGGCCAGACGAGCGCAGCGGCGCCGTGCGTCGTATACGTAGCCCTGGATCTCGCAGGTCGCGATCGGCCCATGGGCCAGTGTGCCGTCGGCGAGCTGGATCGCGTCCCAGCTGTCCTTCCAGCACTGGTTGACCAGCCCGGTGGCCCGGTTGCGGCAGGCGTACTCGACGTACCCGTCGCCGTCGGCGTCCCCGCTGTCCTCGATCCATGCCAGGGCAGCACGGGCGTTGGGCTCCAGGGTCCGGACGAGCTCTGCATCGCCTGACCAGCGGTGGTACTCGTCCAGGAGGATGAGGAACAGAGGTGTGGCGTCGGCGGTCCCGTAGTACGGGGAGTGCGGGCGCTCACCGCGCGCGGTGAGCTCGCCGAAGCGCAGCTCGTGCAGGATCTTGCCCGGCTCCTGCTCGTGGAAGTCATCGCGCCCCTCGGCCTGGCGGGCCGCAAGCACGCGCAGGGTGGTGGCGGCCAGCCCGGGGAGGTAGGGCAGCGCCTGGAAGCTCGTGATCAGGCTGTCGCGGCCGAAGAGCGCCATGAACCACGGCAGCCCCGCCGCGGGGAGGGTCGCGCCCTCGCCGAGATCGGGGTGCAGCCGCAGCGCGCCGAGATCGCTGAGGCTCGCGCGGTAGGTGCGCGCCAGCGCCGTGTCCTGAGTCTGCAACACCGGCGCCCTGGCCAGCCACTGCTCGAGCTCGGCCGACTTGGAGGCCCTCAGCTGCGTCAGGCTGCCGCGCGGCTCGCGCTGCGCGAAGGTGACCCCCGGCTGTGCGGCGTGGGGCGTGAGCGTGAAGGTGGTCGACCACTGCTCGCCGGGCGCGAGCCGCAGCGAGTAGGCGAAGCCCCGTCGGGTGACCACTGCGGTGCGGCTGGCGGCGATCGTGACCGAGCGCTGGAAGCCCGCGCGCTCGTAGGCCAGCGTGAGGGTCCCGTCGTCGTGGCGGCAGCTCACCTCGCGCTTGGCCACCACGCCGTCCTTGACCTCGAACAGGTCGGCGAAGTCGGTGTCCACCTCCAGCACCACTCGCACCTCGCTGTGCTCGTGGCGGTGGTTGGTCACTGTGACCTCCTCCATCCACACGTGGTCGATGAGCCGGCGGCGCATGATCGAGCACGGCGCCTCCTCGTCGGGCCCCACGCGGGGGGTCAGGAAGAACTGCGCGGCGAAATGCGTGCTCTGGTCGAGGCCAAGCAGCTCCAGCGGCGCCTCGCCGACGTGCAGGACCCAGCGCGAGAGGAAACGGGTGTCGTCGCAGAAGAAGCCGTGCTCGCGACCTGCGTCGATCCGCACGTCGCCGAGGCGGTCCCCGACGACGAAGGTGCTGCCGTCCAAGACGCTCAGGGTGCGCTCAGACAAGCGCGACGGCCTCCGCGACTCGCCGGTGCATCACCGACCGGTAAGTCTGCTCGTAGGCGGCGGCGACCACGTCGACGTCGCAGTGCTCGGCGACCCACGCACGGCAGTCCCGCGGGGCGATGTGGGGCAGCCGACCGACCGCCGCGCCCATCGCCTGCTCATCCTCGACCAGAAAGCCGGTCTGCCCGTCGCAGACGAGCTCGCGGGCGGCGCCTTCGGAAAACGCGATCACCGGGGTCCCGCAGGCCAGCGCCTCGACCATGACCATCCCGAAGGGCTCCTCCCAACGGATCGGCATCAGCAGCGCGCGGGCGCCCGCGAAGACCGCAAGCTTGACCGACCCACCGATCTCGCCCACGAAGCGGACGCGCTCACCGTCGATGTGCGGGGCGACCTCGCGGTCGAAAAACGCCCGCTGGCCGGGCTGGATGACCCCCGCCAGGACGAGCGGCACGTCAGCGGCACGGGCGGCGGCGATCGCGCGGTGGGGGCCCTTCTCGGCGGTCATCCTCCCGATCCACAGCAGGTAGTCGTCCTTGTGCTCACGCAGCGGCCAGGCCCGCACATCGATGGGGTTCGGGATCGCGCCAACCGGTTCCACGCCCACCGGCGCCGACGCGAGCTGCGCCCGGCTGATGCCCACGAGCGCCGCCTTGTGGCCGTGGCGGGCGTAGAAGGCCGCGGTGCTGGCGGTGAACTGGCCGTGCAGGGTGTGCACGAGCGGCGTGTCGAGGCGGTCGGCCATCGCGAGTGCCGTGAAGCCGCAGTGGTCGTGAACCACGTCAAAGGACTCATCGCAGGCGGCGAGGTCGATCTCCTCGAACGCCCGCGCGACGTGGTCGACCTCATACAGCGAACGCTCGATCTCCTCGGGGTGGGACTCCTCGAGCAGGGGCACCACCCGCGCGCTCGACCGAGAGCCCGGGGCGCAGAAGAGCGTCACCGCGTGCCCCCTGCGGACCAGCGCGTCCGTCAGCACGCCGACCACCGACTCCACACCCCCGTATCCCGGCGGAGGGACGGAGATCCAGGGTGGAGCGAGCATCGCGAGACGCAGCGGCGCCCCAGCCGACCGGGCAGACCTCGCGGCGACGGGGCGGGCCGGCAGGCGTCCCACCGACCCGCGACGCGACCTGCTCTCAGGCCCTGCAGCCACAACACTCACGGGCGCTCCTCACGAAGCCTCTCAGGGGCTGCGGTCGCGAGGCAGAGAGGTCAAGAAGGACCGAGCGAACGCACAATCGCCGACCCACAAGGGCGCGATGGACCCCTCCACCGTAACAGCGGACGGATCGCACCCCGGCGCGCGTCCACGGATGGCTACCACCACCCACTCAGGCGAGGTCGGGCTTGCAATGGTTCAGAGGCGGGCGCGCCTCCGAGCGTGAGCATCCCAGCGGCACCGGCAAGAACCGACTCGTAGCTTGGAGAGATTCCGACCCGAAGCGCTCGCGCGCCAGTCGCCAGGTCGAGGTCGGGAACTCGACCGTGTCGATCCCTTCGTGTAACTCGACGTCCGCGTCGAACCCGTCCCGGAAGACATCCAGCATCGCCCGGTTCTCGGGTAGCACCTCGGCCACGAAATGCGTGATGCCGTGCTCCTGCGCAACGGCGCCGATCCGCTGCATGAGGATCGTCCCGAGGCCGCAGCCGTGCAGGTGATCGGCGACCTCGACCGCGACTTCCGCGCGCGTCTGATCGAGCTGTACGTAGACAGCATGAGCGACGAGCACTCCCGCTTGATCGTGTGCGAGCAGCCCGTAACAATCTGCGGGCATGCACGCGGCCCAATGCGCGGCATCGGCTACGTTGGCGCCGCCGGTGAAGAACCGCAGGCGAAGCGAGTTCGCGCACAGGCCTGTCAGGAACACCTGTAGTGGAGCCTGATCGCCGGCCCCCACCGCGCGGACCGTCACCGACGAGCCGTCCCGTAGCGTCACCATCTCGGGCGCCGACGGCCTGGTTGCAGGCGCCGACGGTCCGCTTGCAGACACCGCCGCCTTCATCACGGCCACCAATGGTGGCTGACGTAGGAGGCAGCCCGCGACGTCAGTAGCGGCTCCGCAGCCGCAGATCGCGGCGGCTGATCGGAGCTGAGCGCGTTCGCGCGAACGCGCTGCAAGATCCCAGCGCCTTTGGTCTTGGAGTGCTGCGGTCGTACACTTGCATCTATAGCGCTCATGACCTAGCCGCCGCCAGAGCGAGTACATCTGAGTTGTGGTTACTCTCGCTTCCATCGAGCACGACCTTCAGTGCGTTGGTGTTTGCTGCGTCGGCGAATGTGTCGTAGGCCGTCATCGTGTCTCCCAGCGCGTAGTGGTGTGTGGCGAACACGGTCGGGTCCAGGCGACCACTGGCTACGAGTTTCATGAGCTGGGGAATCGTGTTGGTGTCGACGAGACCCGTCGTGATCGTGACGTCACGGGTCCACAGCTTCTCCAGATGCAGCGTCGCGGGCTTGCCATGCACGCCGATGTTCGCCACGCGTCCACCCGGGCGGATCAGCTCGGTCGCAAGCTCGAACGTGTCGGGCATGCCCACCGCCTCCAACGCGACATCCGCGCCAAGGCCGTCCGTGAGCTCCATGATCTGCGCAAGGGCGTTCTCGCGTCCGTTGTTGATCGTCGTGTCGGCGCCGAACCGCTTGGCGCTTTCCAGCCGACCATCGGTTAGATCGATCGAAACGATCCGTTCAGGTGTATAGAGACTGGCGGTGAGAATTGCCGCGAGTCCGATCGGCCCGGCACCGACGATTGCCACGACATCGCCTGGCGTGATCTTGCCGTTGAGCACACCAACCTCGAAGGAGGTCGGAAGGATGTCGGCGAGGAACAGGACCTGCTCGTCTGAGAGCTCCTCGGGGATCTTGTAGACGGAGTTATCCGCGAACGGAACGCGTGCATACTCCGCCTGCAGCCCGTCGATCAGGTGACCGAAGATCCAGCCGCCGCCGCCGAGACATTGCCCGTAGCGGGCTTCTTTGCAGTAGCGGCAGCGTCCGCAGGCGCTGACGCACGACATCAGCACGCGGTCTCCGACCGCCACCGTGCTCACGCTCGGACCGATCTCCTGCACGGTGCCGACCGCCTCATGGCCGAGCACCGTGCCGGGAGTCGTCTCGGGCACATCACCCTTGAGGATGTGCAGGTCTGACCCGCAGATCGTCGAGGTGTCGATCCGCACGACGATGTCGGTCGAGTCGATGAGCGTGGGGTCGGCCACTGTGTCCCAGCCGCGCTGGCTGGGACCGTGGTAAACGAGCGCCTTCATGTCAGACCCCGGCGACCGCCGGGCGGCGGCCCCTGAGGTTGACCTGCCAGTTGGCGAGCGGGAGCAGGAACAGGGCTCCTCCGAGCAGGATCAGGATGAATCCGGCGAGAGTGGCGATACCGCCAATAACCGACCAGCCCCAGGCGTTGAGCAGTAGGCCGTTCAGTGTCTCGCCCATGAACAAGGTGGTGCGCTCACTTGCGAGCGTCGTGTTCTTCATGCCGCCGGCGATCCACTCGGCGCTGATCTGGGAGTAGGTCTTGCCGCCTGCGACCTTGGTCAGGTCCACGCCGATCTGGTCCTGGGCGTACAGCTTTGCCTGCTTGCCGGTGAGCACCTGCTGGCCGGCGTAGGCCGCGAGGGCCGGGTTTGTCGCGGGCTTCGGGAAGAAGATCTTCTGCGGAGCGAGCTGGTCGTGAACGACCTGCTTGTCGTAGTGACCGCCGACGAGCGCGAGCGCGCCGACGACGATCATGCCCGCCGCGGCGACCGTGGCGATCGAGGTCAGACTGGTCAGTTTCGCGAGCAGCGGGCTGCGCTGCGCGTGATCGGGCTGTGGGTTCTGGTGGCGTCCGTTGGAGATGGAATCGGCGATAGCGGTGGGCGCTACGCCGTTGCCGGTGGTCGGAGCGGATGGGTGCGGCACGACTGAGCTGGGCATGGTGTTCCTCGTTTCGTTGGATGTGCGCATGAGCGCCAGCAATCTGAGAAGCACCGGCGGACCTGAACAACATAGCATGAAATATATATCTATGAATTGGATGTCCAGATACGCTAGTCTTGATACATGACCGAGACCACAGCGCACCGCTGGAAGTTCCTCACCAACCACGCCCAGGTCCTCGCCTGCATCGCCCACGACCCAGGCGTGCTTCTGCGAGAGATCAGCGAACGGGTCGGGATCACCGAACGCGCCGCGCACCGGATCGTCACGGAGCTGGCGGACGGCGGCTACATCACACGCGAGCGCAACGGACGCCGCAACCAGTACACGATCCAAGCCGGCCTTCCCCTCCCCGACCGTCTCGGCCGCGTGCAACGGATCAGCGACCTGCTCACGATCCTGATCGGCACCACCGACGAGTTCCCAGACACACCAGCCCCACCGACAACAACGAACGGGAAGACCCGCCGGTAGTCATGCCCCGCAATCCCAGCGCCACGCCAACAACCAATTCACGTTCGGACAAGCTCAATGTGGTCATTGCCGGCGGAGGAGTAGCCGCCCTGGAGACGGCGCTGGCCCTGGCCGATCTCGCGCCCGACCGCACTGAGGTGACCGTCATCGCTCCCAACAGCGAGTTTGTCTACCGCCCGATGGTCGTCCGCGAGCCGTTCGCCTACGGCGCCGCGCACCGCTATCCACTCGAGTCGATCGTCCACGACGCCGGCGCCACGCTGCTCTGTGGCGAGCTCGGCTGGATCGACCCAGCCACGCGAACCATCCACACCAAGGCCGATGAGGCGATCGAGTACGACGCGCTGATGCTCGCGCTCGGGGCGACCGTCACAAAACGCTACCCGCACGCGCTCACAATCGACGACCGTGATCTGGCGCAGACCATGCACGGGCTGATCCAGGACGTCGAGGGTGGCTACGTCCACAAGCTCGCGTTCGTTGCGCCCGGTCGCATGGCGTGGCCGCTGCCGCTGTACGAGCTTGCGCTGATGACAGCGGGGCGCGCCTACGACATGGGCATCGAGCTGCAGACGACGATCGTCACCCCCGAGGACAGCCCCCTCGCGATCTTTGGAGCATCGGCGAGCAGCACCGTGGCCGAACTGCTCGCCCGCGCAAACGTCGAAACGATCAACTCCGCCTATGCCGAGGTCCCGAGCTCCCGCGAAGTGGTGATCAACCCTGGCGACCAACGCCTCGAGGTGGATCGGGTGATCGCATTGCCCGAGCTCTACGGCCCTGCCGTGCGCGGCATTCCGCTCGGCGAGAACGGCTTCATCCGCGTGGACCCGCATTGCCGAGTACCCGACGTCGAGCGCATCTACGCAGCCGGCGACGCGACTGACTTCCCCATCAAGCAGGGCGGCATCGGCTCCCAGCAAGCCGACGCTGCCGCGCAGTCGATCGCGGCCCTGGCCGGGGCACCCGTGGCGCCCGAGCGTTTTGACCCCACGATCCAGGGCATGCTGCTGACCAACGGAAAGCCTCGCTACCTCACCGCTCACATCACGGGAGGACACGGGTTCAGCTCCGAGATCACCGACACCCCGACCTCCCCGCCCCCGAGCAAGATCGCCGCGAAGTACCTCGCACCGTACCTCGCCGAGCAGGACAATTGATGTACTTCAGGGCCTACGACGCTCGGGCCCACGACGCGCCTCCAGGTGGTGGCAAGCGAGGCTCCTGTCCGGGCTCAGTATGCGTCGTGGGACTGAATCGCGCGACGGCGGGCAAAGCCCTCAAAGGGCACCGAAGGAGGACACTGTGGAGTTCCTAGTCAAGTTCGAGCTCAATGTTCCGCCTGGGTCACCAAATCGCTCGCGATCGAGTATGCCTCCCGTGGTCTGCGGGTAAATGCCCACAGAGCCCAAAGCTGATTAGCTCTGAGGCGTGCTTGGTGTGCCGACAGGGGTGACCGCGTGTCTATTCGACCTCGACGGGGTGCTGACGCAGACGGCCAAGGTGCATTCCGCCGCCTGGAAGCAGATGTTCGACGATTACTTGCGCGAGCGCGCCCAACGGACCGACGAAGCCTTCGTTCCCTTCGATCCGATCCGCGAGTACGACCAATACGTAGACGGCAAGCCTCGCTATGACGGTGTAAGAGCGTTTCTTGCCTCACGCGGAGTGAAGCTACCGGACGGCGACCCGAGTGACACGCCGGATACGGAGACGATCGACGGTCTCGGCAACCGCAAGAACGAGATCGTGCTCAGGCTGATCCGCGAGCAGGGTGTGCAGCCATATGAGGGCTCGGTTCGCTACGTCAAAGCGGTCCAAGCGGCTGGGTTGCGACGCGCCGTTGTCTCCTCCAGCACCAACTGTCGTGACGTGCTCGCCGCCGCTGGAATTCAGGACCTGTTCGAAGCGATCATCGACGGGGTCGTGGCCGAGCGCGAGCACCTGCAGGGCAAGCCTGCGCCGGACACATTCCTCGCAGGGGCGTGGACCTTGGGCGTCGAGCCCGCTGAGGCGGTCGTGTTCGAGGACGCGCTGGCGGGTGTCGAAGCCGGTCGAGCAGGGCACTTCGGCTTCGTGGTCGGCGTCGATCGAGCCGGCCAGGCCGAGGCGTTGAGGGCCCACGGCGCCGACCTCGTCGTGGACGATCTTGCCGAGCTGTTGCCGGCGCCATGATCCAGCACCCGGACTTCGCGGTCGAGCCCTGGGCCGTACACGAGACCGCCCTGGACCTCGACAGGCTCGCACAGACAGAGTCGGTGTTCGCGCTTGCCAACGGTCACATCGGCCTGCGCGGGAACCTCGACGAGGGCGAGCCTTACGGCTTGCCGGGCACCTATCTGGCCGGTGTCTACGAGGTGCGGCCGCTTCCCTACGCCGAGGCCGGCTATGGCGATCCGGAGGCCGGCCAGACCGTCATCAACGTGACCAACGGCAAGATCATCCGCCTGCTGGTGGACGACGAGCCGTTTGACATCCGCTACGGCGAGCTGCGCCGCCACGAACGGGTGCTCGATCTTCGCGCCGGAGTGCTGCGCCGCACGGTCGAGTGGGTGTCTCCGACGGGACGCTCCGTGCGGGTGGCCTCCACCCGCCTGGTGTCGTTCACGCAGCGAGCGGTCGCGGCCATCCTCTACGAAGTCGAGGCGCTTGACGGTCAGACGCCGGCGGTCGTGCAGTCTGAGCTCGTCGCCAATGAGAAGCTCCCGGTCGCCGAGCGCGATCCCCGCGCCGCGTCGGCGCTCTCCTCACCATTGCAATCCGAGCTCTTTGCCGCGCATGACACCCGCGTGATCCTTGAGCATTCCACACGCGCGAGCGGCCTGACGATGGCCGCGGCGATGGATCACCTCATCGACGGGCCGGCGGACACGACGGCCACCTCGGAAAGCTTCGAGGACCTAGGTCGCCTGCTCGTGACGGCCAACCTCGTGCCCAAAAAGCCTCTTCGAATCGTCAAGCTCATCAGCTACGGATGGTCGCGCAGGCGCTCGGCGCCGGCGATCGTCGACCAGGTTGCGGCCGCGCTAGCGGAGGCGCGACACCGTGGCTGGGACGGTCTCCTCGCCGACCAACGCGTTTACCTGGACGACTTCTGGGATCGCGCCGACGTCGAGATCGAGGGTGACGCCGAGCTGCAGTTGGCGGTTCGCTTCGGCCTCTTCCATACGCTTCAGGCCGGCGCCAGGGCGGAGCGGCGGGCGATCGCGGCCAAGGGGCTGACCGGACCGGGCTACGACGGACACGCGTTCTGGGATACGGAGACCTACGTCCTGCCGGTCCTGACGTATACGGCTCCGCACGCCGCGCGCGATGCCCTGCGCTGGCGCCATCTCACGCTCGATCTCGCACGGGAGCGAGCGACCTCGCTGGGGCTGGAGGGCGCCGCGTTTCCTTGGCGGACGATCCGGGGACAGGAGTGCTCGGGGTACTGGCCGGCAGGGACCGCGGCATTCCATATCAATGCCGACATCGCCGACGCCGTCGTCCGCTATGAGGCGGCCAGCGATCACGACGAGGAGTTCGCGCGCGGCGTCGGCCTGGAGCTGCTCGTCGAGACGGCCCGGCTGTGGCGCTCGTTGGGGCACCACGATGCCGCCGGCCACTTCCGCATCGACGGCGTGACCGGTCCCGACGAGTACAGCGCAATCGCCGACAACAACGTCTACACAAACCTGATGGCCGAGCGCAACCTGCGCGAGGCCTTCGAGCGCGCGAAGCGCTATCCCCAGCGCGCCGCTGAGCTCGGAGTCGACGACGAGGAGGCGTCCGCCTGGCGTGATGCCGCTCAGGCGATGCTCATCCCCTACGACAAGGAGCTGGGTGTCCACCCTCAAGCGGAGGCGTTCACGGAGCACGAGATCTGGGACTTCGACGCGACCGCCCCCGAGCGGTATCCGCTGCTGCTGCACTTCCCCTACTTCGACCTTTATCGCAAGCAGGTCGTCAAGCAGGCCGACCTGGTGCTCGCGCTGCATCTGCGCGGTGACGTCTTTGCTGACGAGGAGAAGGCGCGCGACTTCGCCTACTACGAGCGACTGACGGTTCGCGACTCCTCGCTGTCGGCCTGCACTCAGGCGGTTATCGCCGCGGAGGTCGGACACCTCGAGCTTGCCTACGACTACCTCAGTGAGGCCGCCCTCATCGATCTCGACGACCTCCAGCACAACACGCGCGACGGCCTGCACATCGCGTCGCTGGCGGGGACATGGATCGCCGCCGTCGCGGGGTTTGGAGGGATGCGAGACCACAACGGGATCCTGAGCTTCAGCCCTCGCCTCCCGCAGGCGCTCACCCGGCTCACGTTCCGCCTCTGCTTCCGTGGGCGCAGGCTGCTGGTGGAGGTCGGTCCCGAGCAGGCGGCGTACTCGCTCCTTCAGGGCGCCTCCCTCGAGATCGTCCATCACGGCAAGCAAGCGACGGTTGACCCGCGACGGCCGCAGACCTGTCCCATCCCTCCCGCACCCTCGCGCGAGACCCCTGGACAGCCGCCCGGGCGCGCACCGGAGCGGCGAGGAGCGCCGTCATGAAGGACCACACCTGGCTCTGCGTTTGGGGACCGACAAGCTAAGATCGGGTCTGTTGACCAAGTCGCCCATCGACCAGCTACTCGGAGCCATCGACATGCTCGACGGGGAGGCGGCGATCGCGCTGATGGCGCCTGATTGCCAGATGCTTGCGGTAGACGGCCGCCGCGCCGAAGGGACGGCCGCAGTGCGCGAGCTGCTTTCAGACTTCCTTGCGACGATACTTCAGACCACTCACCGAATCAGCGCCCAGTGGCACCAAGACGATGTCTGGATCGCCGAGGTGGAAGCAACCTACGAACTGAAGGATCGGGCGAGGATCAGGCGTCCGCGAGCATTCGTGTTGCGTGATGGACCAGACGGCTTCGTCGAGTTGCACGTCTACGGTGCACATGAACGCCCCCTCGCCGATCACCGAACCGACGAGGAGGGAATGCGAATCGGTGGACGGTGGATACCACCGCTCTGAGCATCCTTTAAGCCGTAGCCTTCAGGCGTTGCCATCCCGTGCTCCCGTAGAGCACGGTTCGAACGGCGGCTTGCTTCGTGCGTCACCGTATCCCCTCACGATGCACTAAACGTTCTGTACGATTAGTCGCGCGGGAGCACCGTGCGGTTATCGCGATCGATGACACCGACCACTTCGCCGCATCGGGCGCCCCCTCTCTGCCAATGTCGTGTGAGACGCTCATGATCAAGGAATTACTGACCCTCGAGGGCGGATCTGGACTGTCGCTTTCGGGGCGGAGAGGGAGTCGCGGCGACTGCCTCCAAACGCGTGACACTACCGCGCGGGAGCGATAACCTCGGCAGCACAATTCCGCGCCCTGTGATGCCCGCTGGTGCCGTCGTGACCGAGAGTTCGGACATGGCGGCTCTCTGACCCTGCGTGGATATGAGACCTAGCGACATGGCGGTGCCGCCTCACCTGGGAAGCCGCTGGCTCCGACGGCTGGCGCTTGTGAGCTGCGTTCTGACGGCGACGCTCACTGTCGGCTTGACGGCGGCCTCAGAAGGCCTGGCTATGGTCCCGCCTAGACCGTTCGAAAATCGGGGCTTGGCGATCGTCAACGGCGGCGTGCTGTGGTTCGATGAAGCATCGCTGCTTTTGGAGAGTGCCCGCACTCGGGGATCAGACCACTTGCGGCAAGCGGCTCGTTCCAAGACGACTTCTACTCGTCAGCCAGAGCAACCGCGGCTCTGACCGAAGGCGTCCACGCGGAACCGCGCGTTCGGCGAGCTTGCGGTGTCCGGGGGTCCGCCTCGATGACCGGAGACCGTATGCAGTCTGGGCTGGGCGACGACTCCCATGTGACCCACGCCTGCTACCATGACATTATGCGTCAGCTGACATTGCGCGTGCCCGAAGAGCTCGCCGAGCGACTCAAGGGAGCGGCACGCGATCACGAGGAGAGCGTCAACGGCTACGCCGTCAAGGTTCTCTCAGCCGCGGTCGACCCAGACCTCGCCGGCGATGAGATCACGGGCTTGAGGGAGCGCCTGGGGCGAGCCGGACTTCTGCTGAGCCCTGAGCGCCTCCCGACTGAGCGCCCGTCAGCGCGAGCGCTCAGTCGTGCCCGCGCCGCCGCCGGGCGTGGCAGGCCGCTGTCGGACTTCGTCGCAGAGGGTCGTCGCTGAGTACCTTTGCCGATTCGTCGGCGCTCGTCAAGCTCTACGCCGACGAGGCTGGGCATCGGGCAATCCGCGCGCTCGACGCGCTCGTCGTTTCGGCGCTCGCGCGTGTGGAGGTGCCCTCAGCGCTGTGGCGCAAGGCGCGAACGGGCGAGCTGGAGGACGCAGCCGCTAGCACCCTGGTCAGTGCCTTCGAGCTCGATTTCCACGGCGATCTCGACTCCGGCTCGCGCTTTGCGATCGTTTCCCCGACCGAGCCGGTGCTCGTCGCGGGCGCGCGAGAAGCAGCGCGCCACGCGCTGCGAGCATATGACGCGGTACAGCTTGCGAGCGCGCTCGCGGTCCGTGAGCTCGATCCTCGCTGTAGCCACTTCGCCTGCTTCGACACCGAGCTGCGACGCGCCGCCAGCCGCGCGGGCTTCGTGCTGCTACCAGAAGCGCAGTGACCATAGTGCCCCACCTCGCTGGACCGTCCTCAGCCGCGGAAGCGACCCCTCTGCTTCCCGCGGGGGAGATCGAAGTGTTTCAGATGCTGCGCGCCCGCCTGCGCTACTTCAACATCCACCGCGAACTGCGTCTGGTGCTGGTGGGGCCGGCTCGGTCGAGTCGACGAACTGGACAAGCACGTCGAGGAAGCGCTCGGGCTCGTCGAGCTGGGGGAAGTGGCCTGAGTGCGGGAACACCTCCAGGCGACTATTGGGCATCCGTTCGTGGGTCGCGTGACCGTGGGAGACAGGGATGATCGAGTCGCGCTCGCCCCAGATCAGCAGGAACGGGAGATGTTCGGCTAGATAGAGCCGGTTTGAGGCGTCGACCCGCTGGCCGCCGGGCTCCACGACCGAGCGGAGCGTGTGGACGAAGGCGGCACGGGCGGCGCTGTCGGACAGCGTCGAGTGCCCGCGCGCCATCTCCTCGAGATCCGTCCCGAGACCCAGGCCCAACCGACTGAGCAAGCCACCGGCCCGCGCGCCAGCGTCGAGTAGGCGGGTTGCCGCGAGCAAGGGGAGAATAAGTTCGGAGCCGGGAAGCGTTGCGGCCCGGAGCAGCCAGTTGACGTCGCGGCCAAGGCCACCGCTGTCAACCAGGACGAGCCGCTCACAGCGCTCGGGGAACTGGTAGGAGAACTGCATCGCGATCCCTCCGCCGAGCGAATGCCCCACAAAGGTCGCTCGCTCGTGTCCGAGCGCGAGCAGCAGATCACGCAAGCTGCTCGCGTGCGCGCCGAGTGAATAATCGCCCCTGGGCTTGGCCGACTCGCCGTGACCGGCCAGGTCGGGGGCTATCACGGTAAAGCGGTCGGCGAGGTAGGGCATCACCCGCTCCCAGGTCGCCGAGCTGGACGTGATCCCATGCACGAGGACGACGACGGGGCCACTGCCCGCTTGACGGTAAGCCACGTCGTGACCGTGCAAGGTCGTGTGCCTGACGTCTTCGAGGCTACGCTTTATTCGAGGCGGCATCTGAAGCTCCAGCTCTCTCGCCGCTCGCGGTGCGGGTGGGGAGGCAGGGGTCGTATTGGAGAGTATCGCTGCGACACCGTCGGTTGGGTGGATCGACTGTCCAGGACGCAAGGCGCTGATTTGGGACCGCGGGCCAGCGCGCTCCTGACCCGTGCGCGCGAAGATTATTCGCGATGAGTCGACGGCCAGCGCAGTTGTGTTTTTTCGGTTGCCGAGGGTTGTCCGGCGGTTGGTGCTGGGTATACCAAGCGGATATCCCGGATGCCGGCTTCGGACGGCATCTCCGCGAACTGCGGAGAGGAGTTGATGCTACGACAACGAGCGGTGCTCAGCTGAGTCCGACCGACGCGAGCGCGAATCGGTGAGCGCGAATCGTGACCGCGTCCTTCCCCCCGACGCAGGAAGCGATGCTTCGGTGTCCGACGGGGTGCTGCTGACGGGCGCGACGGGGTTCGTCGGCATGGAGCTGCTGGCCCGTTATCTGGAGCGCACCGACCGTCGCGTGTACGCGCTGGTGCGGGGCGCGAACGAGCGCGACGTCACAGCTCGGGTGGAGCACACGCTGCTCTGCCTGTTCGGCGCCGATCATCCTTACGCGCGGCGCGTCGTGGCCGTGCGTGGCGACATCACACGTCCCGGCCTCGGCCTTGGTTCCAGGCGCGATCAGCTTGCCGAGCGGGTGAGCGAGGTCGTGCACGGGGCGGCGTCTGTGTCCTTCGGACTCGGGCTGGAGGATCTGCGCCAGGTCAACGTGGAGGGCACGCGGCGCGTGCTCGAGTTTGCCGAGCGCTGCCAGGCGCGCGGCGGTCTGCGGCGTTTCTCCTATATCTCCACGGCGTACGTCGCCGGTGAGCGTGTCGGGTGCTTCAGTGAGGACGACCTCGATGTGGGCCAGCGCTTCCGCAACGCCTATGAGCAGTCGAAGTTCGAGGCTGAGTGCCTCGTCACCCGCGCACGCCGGCGGCTACCAGCGACGGTACTGCGCCCGAGCATCATCGTCGGCGAGCGCGACACCGGCTGGACGCAATCGTTCAACGTGCTCTACTGGCCGTTGCGGGCGTTTTCACGTGGCGCCTATGCCGCGTTGCCCGCGCGCCGAGACGCTCCGGTCGACGTGGTTTCAGTCGACTACGTCGCCGATGCGATCTTTGCGCTCAGCCAGGCCCGGGAGGCCGAGGGCGCAACGTTCCACCTCACAGCGGGCGCCCACGTGAGCAGCGTCGGTGAGCTCGTCGAGCTGGCGGCGGCGTATTTCAGGCGGCCGGCGCCGCGCCTGATCTCTCCTGGCGTATACCGCCGTGTGGTGCACCCGCTGCTGCTGCAAGCTGCCCGCGATGAGCGGGGGCGCCGAGCGCTCTCACGCAGTGAGGTCTTCTTCCCATACTTCGAGATGGCGGTCACCTTCGACGATCGTCGCTCGCGAGTGGCGCTTCGTGGAACCGGCATCGCGCCCACACCGCTGCCCCGCTACTTCGACCAGCTGGTCGAGTTCGCGCTCGCCGCCGAGTGGGGGCGGCGGTCGATACCACGAGCGAGTCTCGTGCGCCCAGCCGCGGCCTTCCCATACGACCGCCTCGCCCTCCTCCAGCGCGCGCCACACCTCCGCGGCGCGCGACCGCGTCCCCGGCGCCTGGCGCAAGGCTCCGCAGCTCCAGCTGGCGTGGCGCTGAGATGACAAGCAGCTCCCGCCTATCGGCGCTCGACGCGTCTTTTCTCGCCGTGGAGACGCCCACCGCGCACATGCACGTCGGCTGGGCCGCGACGCTGTCAGCTCCCGCGCAGGGCCAACTTCCGAGCTTCCCGCAGCTGCGCGATCACATCGAGCGGCGGCTCGCCCGCGCGCCGCGCTACCGCCAGAAGCTCGCACGCGTCCCGCTCGGCCTGCACGCGCCGGAGTGGGTCGACGACCCGGGGTTCTCCGTCGATCGTCACGTCTACCGGGCTCCCGGCCCGTTCGACGACCTCGCCGATGAGGTGTTCTCAATGCCGCTGCGGCGCGACCGCCCGCTCTGGGAGATGTGGATCTGTGAGGACTCAGAGCGCCAGCAGATCGGACTTGTCGGCAAGGTCCACCACTGCATGGTCGATGGCATCGCAGCCGTCGAGCTGGGCTGCCTGCTGCTCGACCCAACGCCCGAGCCGCCCGCCTGCTCGGGCGATGGCTGGCACGCGGCACCGGAACCGAGCGCCGAGCGCCTGCTCGCGCGGGGGGTGCGCGATCTGGTGGGGGAGCAGCTTGGGTTGCTACGCGGACCAATGCAGGTATTCACCTCGCCCGCCCAGGCAGCGCGGCAGGCGGTGGCGGGCGCATTGCAAGTGACCAGGGCACTGAGCCACTCAGTGTGCGCCGCGCCCGCAAGCGTGCTCAACACAGAGCTCTCGCCGCTGCGCCACCTCGTCCGTACCCAGCACCCGCTCGAGGACCTGAAGGCGGTGAAGCGGGCCTACGGCACGACGGTCAACGATGTCATGCTCGCCGCAGTCGCGGGCGCGGTGCGCGCCTATCTGATCCGCGAGGGCGAGCAGCCCGTTGCGCTCAAGGCAATGGTCCCGGTGAACGTGCGCAGCCCCGGCGACGTTCTCGGCAACCACGTCTCGTTTGTGTTCGCGCACCTGCCGTGCGACGAGCCCGACCCGCTGATCCGGCTGCGCCGCGTGCACGACACGATGAGCCAACGAAAGCGTGATGGCGAGCCCGAAGGAGCCGACCTGGCACTGAAGGCCGCCGCTCTCACCCTTCCGTCCGTACAGCACACCCTTTCCCGATTCATCGCCAGCCCACGTACGTTCAACCTCGTCGTATCGAACATCCCGGGCCCCGCGGAGCAGCTCTACATGCTTGGCTGCCCGCTGCAGGCCACCTACCCGGTCGTTCCGCTCGCCGACCACCACGCCCTGTCGATTGGGATGACCACGGTGCGCGATCTGGCCTGCTTCGGTATCTACGCCGACCGGGAGACGCTTCCCCACGCGGACGGACTCGCCCGCGACATCGACGAGGCGCTGGCGGAGCTGCTCCGAGAAACATCGGTACAGAGCTCGTGAAACCTACTGTTCATGCCGGATTTCGCGGCCTGCACTGAAGCGGGGGACCGAGGAATCGAACCTCGAGCAAGGGTTTTGGAGACCACTCTGCAAACCCCAGTATCTGGCTCAACCAGGCCAAAGGCCGTCTCCTTAGTTGCACTTTTCGTTGCACTTTTCTGGCACCGGGAACGCCGCCTCGCCTCAGCGGCAATCACACCCGCGTGCCGGCGGAGCCTGATCCGTTAGCCCGCGGAGCGACGGCGCATCCGCAGTAGGCCGGCGCTATCGCCGGAGACCTCTACAACCAAGGCGTGTCCGCGACTCGCTTCCCCATGCCTGATCGTGCCGATGGGATGAGGATGGATCTGCTTCCCGACGGATACCCCTGAGGCGAATCCGTCGGGCGCCGGGGACCTGACGCTCACGTAGGGAGGTATCTAACGGCGCGACGCCTAGAGTTCGTATTAGACGCGCGGTAGAATCCGGCCATGTCCTCAGTCGATCATTGGGCTGGTGTCGCCCCGGAGGGGCGGTGGGCGACGGAGATCATGGACGAGCTTCTCGCCAATACGACGCGTACGTCTGAGCAGCTGCTCGATCGTGCTCGCGAGCTGCGCGCGAAGGCTGCGGCAACTGACATCGAGGGCTATCGCGCCGGCGCCCTGAGGCTCGCGGCGCGATTCGAGCAGGTTGCGGCCGAGCGCGTCACGAGTTCCTGAGCGTCAGCGTTCCTCTGCTGTCAGGCTTTGAGCTGCGCGGCGATCGCGGTCTCCCGGTCGAGCAGCGCTCGCAATACGGGCTCGGCGTGGGCAAGCTCGGTCTCAAGCTCGAATGCCGTGTTCTCGGCCGCGTCTGGATCCAGCAGCGACTGCTCGAGCCACTGGTTGGCGAGTCGCCGGGCCGCCGCGCTCGCGGTAGGGGCGCTGTGCAGCACGATGCGAGCCGACTCGGCCAGCAAGCTCTGAGTAGTGGGCGTCGCCCGATCGGCCTGCGCCAGATCGGAGTACAGGTCATAGATCGTCTCGTGGGCGACGAACGTAGCTTCGAGCAGCAAGTTCAGCCGCCGCAGCGCCTCGGGAATCTCGCTCACGACGGGTCCGATCCAGATTCGGCGCGGGAGCTCGCATCGCAGGACATGCGCCGCATCATCGCAATCGCGGCGGTGACGACGTTGATGGGAGGTCGGTCGCAGCGCATTTCTCTGCCAGTTGCGAGAACGGCGGTGGCTCGGGGACCCTGCGCCGACGCACCGACGACCGGCCCCGGACAACCCGCAAGCTCTACGAACCCCACCCCCACCCGCCCCGATGACGAGCCTCCGCGAAACCGCCGATCGATGCGTGTTCGCGTCCCGGGCTACCCCAGCGGCCGAGCTGAATGGCCTCCAACGAAAGGCGGTCAGTTCGCCAACCCGACGGAGTTCAGCCTGTCTGAGCGAGGATAAGTATCCCTGAAGGGATGGCCGGCGTCTTTGGTCGCGGCGCGCGATCACGCCCGAGACCCAGTTCCGTAAGGTCGTCGGCTACACAGACCTCGCGAAGCTCGCCGTCGCCGTCGAACGCGACCTCGCCACCCGCCGCGCGCCCATTCACACCACCACCCACGAAGAGGCCCTCACACCCGTCACCGTGTAACCATCACACCAGCCGCCACCAAGAACTTCTACGGCGAACGGGACAACCTCCTCGCATCGGTCACTACCGCTAGGACCAACGCTAGGACCAACGCTACACGTAACCGCACCGCCCACGGCCGAGCGTTCGTAGGGCGCAGTCGCCGCCACCGCCCAGGCTTCTGCTTCGTCCCCGCGGGAGCGGTCGTCTGACGAGCCCCAGCCGACGCGATCGAGACTCGTCCTGAGCGCAAGCCGGTGATTCCTCCATCGAGACGACTGCATCCTCGCAGAAAGGCAGTCGCGCGGACCGGTTTGCGGCGCCGGACCGGTGGACGCTGGTGGATGGTTCGTCAGTGGGCATCGCGTGATGGTTGGAACGGCCCCGACATTCAATAGGGTGGCGCGTCCAGTAAGCTGATCTCCGCAGTGCCTCAGTGGACCAGAACAAGAGCGTCGGCGACCATCCATTGTGGGTGGAGCGCACGTGCGTGGCCAGTCCCGATGTCCACGGCGCGTAATTTACGATTTCGTTATGTACGGTGATACTCCAGCCTTGACCATCAGCATCGGTGGGTCCGCTGCGGACGTCATCATCCCTCTAGTGGTCGCAGTCGCTGCTGCGATCCTTGGCGCCGCGACCACGCAGATTCTGCGTTTGATTCAGAACCGCCGACTGCGGCGCAGGTACCCCATCGGCAGTCGGTTCGTTACTGAGTATCAGGATGTCACCGACACAGGAAAGATCACGCGCAATGGCGAGGCAACGTTGAGTTGGAAGCGTGACCACATCAGTGGTAAGGAACGCAACACCGATGAAGGGCGAGCATGGAAACTAGAGGGTACTATGGATGCCGCCGGATTCTTGGCGGGCATATACCGAGCAAATGATCCATACGACACCGGCAATGGAACCTTTTTTCTTAACATCGAGGGGCGCGACATGCACGGATGGTGGTCTGGGTACGATTCAAAGAGTCGCCAAGTTGTCAGTGGAAAATACACCTTGCGCGAGCGGCCCGATGGAGCAGTGAGACGTGCTACACCTGACGAAGCTGGGCGGGTCGGCGCACTGCTGGGCGATGCGCTCGGAGAGTCTTATGTGGACCTTGGCACCGTCGGAGAAGCGATAACCGGCGACGGAACTGCCACCTGTTTGGTCAAGGTAGATTCATCCAACCTGCTCCTCGGTGCGGTTACTTGCCACATAGTTACCCCAGATTCACTCGATCGATTCCTACCGTACGGCCAAGGAGACATGGTCAATCGTCTCCGAGTGTTCAAGTTCAATACGTCAATCGGATTGCTTCGGAGCATCGCGGTCGCGCCAAACTATCGTCGGCGTGGAGTGGCAACCGATCTAACGGAAACCTGCATCAGTTGGTGCACGGAGCATGGTGCCTCGACTATGCTGGCGTTTGCCTGGCTTCCGCATACCACCCCCCAGCAGGCCACCCCCCAGCAGGCCATGCCGCAGCTTGCCGGTGTCCTGGAACATACAGGCTTCACTTTGGTAGAGAGGATCGATAACTATTGGACGCAAGACAGTCAGAGCAAGCATTATCAGTGTCCTGTCTGCGGTCCAACATGCGTGTGCGCAGCGACTGTCTACACTAGAGTGATATTGGAGCCCGCGTCCGCTTGAAGCTGATCTGGCTGCTGCGGTTTCAACAGGCAACCTCAGTCCGACCGGCGAGACAGCTCCTCGTGTTCACGCGCTCGTCCCTCACATACGCGTGATCTGTCCCGTTTTATTAGACCCGTGATCTGGTCCTAGTTTGGTGGAGTTGATCTGGAATCAGACGGCGATCACTCCTGCTTCGCCAACCAAGCGGGCGCGTACAGTCCCGCCGCTCGCGCTCTCCCTTCGGACGACGCACAGCACCGCCATCGTACGGTTTGCGTGCTGCTGCATTCCCGCGGAGGCGCGCGTCGTTGGGTGCGTCCGGTTCGCGAGGTTTCCGACGGGCGCGCCAGGCGCCGAGAGAAGGCCCGAGGTCCATGCGGTCCGACTCCAGAGCAACCCGGGAACACTCCGACGTGCCGGGCGAGTCCGAGGTCTGGTGCACGGGCGAGGAGGGCGTGTCGGACCTGGCGGACTGATCGTCGCCGCCGCTGGACGCCGCGGGCCGACCCCCGCCGGCCGATGGATATCCTCTCGCGGTGGGCTCGCTGAGCAAGGCGCAGCTCGACGCGATGGTCGAGGAGGCCACCGTCGACTGCTACAACGAGGACGAGCAGGCGACGGGCCTGTTCACGCTGATCGAGGACAACCTCGCGGTGCCGTTCCCCACGGAGGTGCTGGGCGTGCCCGTCACCGTCGAGAGCGTCGATTTGACAGACGCCGGCCAGATCGTGGCGATCTGCACCCGCGACCGGGCGCGGCAGGCCATCCCGATCGTCGATCTACCACTCCCGACCCCGCCACCCGAAGGCGCGGAGTGGATCGACGCCTACCGCCACTGGCAAGGCTGAGAGCACCAGGACGCAAGCCGGCATGGGACGTTGGGAGGATGAGCAAGAAGACGAGCAAGGCGCTCCCGCCGAAGCACCAGGCCTGGGGGCAGGCGCGCAGACGCCACCGGCTCTCGCACGCGCATGTGCAGATGGCCCGGGAACTCGGCATGAACCCGAAGAAGCTCGGCTCGATCGACAATCACGACCAGGAGCCCTGGAAGGAACCGCTGCCGCAGTTCATCGAGCATCTCTACCACAAGCGCTTCGGCCGCGAGCGTCCCGAGATCGTCGTGCCGATCGAGCAGCACGCGCGCCAGCTGGCACAGAAGAAAGCCGAGAGGAGGGCCGCAAAAGCCGCGCGACGCGCCCAGGCCGACCCCGGGCAGGGCGCGTCCCGATCCATGTGCGAGCCCCCAGGCGAAACCGCCGAGGCTGCGGGCGGGGACGCA
This sequence comes from uncultured Solirubrobacterales bacterium, assembly GCA_963744135.1. Taxonomy (GTDB): domain Bacteria; phylum Actinomycetota; class Thermoleophilia; order Solirubrobacterales; family Solirubrobacteraceae; genus Palsa-744. The sequence continues at coordinate 349,326 of CAVUSE010000003.1, forward strand.
ATATGATCAGCCGCGTTGAGTCCGCAGGCGTCTTGTGGCCATCAGCAGCCCGCCCGCCGCCGATGCGTTCGCGCTCCAGCTCACGGGACAGCTCGCTCCGTTGTATCGGACGCTCATCGGTTCCACGACGGCTGGGCCTAGCGCGAGCATGAGCGAACGGTCGGATTGGCATAGCGCGCCGTACGACACGGCCCATTGAGCCCTAGCTCATTTCAGCGCTGGACCACGCCCGAGATGGGTCAGCACAGGCTCGCCCCGTTGCACTTTTGGTTGCACTTTTTGCACGTCTCAGCGGGTCTTGACAGGCCTCAGTGGGGTAGATCGCCCTCGGGAATAAGGCCCGCAAATGGAGCGTTTGGTTTATATATGGCTTGTTTACTGAGACGGGGGACCGAGGAATCGAACCTCGAGCAAGGGTTTTGGAGACCCCCATGTTGCCGTTACACCAGTCCCCCGGGGGACAGGATTGTAGGCGCTGGACGACGGGCCTGGCTTGGGCTCGCATGCTTCGCGTCTGTCCCCGGGCGCTCCACGCTCACTGGCGTGTATGCACGCCCGGCATCTCGATGCCCGTCACGCCACTGGCGTCCACCAGCGCATTCGCCTGCCGACTACTCGCACGCGAGTGTCGTCATGGGTCACAGGACGCCGTACGACCGGCGCCGAAAAGGGCCCGCGAGGGCTAAAGCTCGAATGGCTGCCTGTCGAGGGGAGATCTCAAGACGAGCGCACGGCAATTGTGATGATAAACACAAACCTATTCCGCCGACGGCGAGCACCCAAGAGGCTACTCGGGCACAGCCATGCCCGCACGGGACTCCATGCCCGCACGGAGCTAGCGGCGCAGGACGGGGTTTCGTTGATCGAAGTGATGGTGAGTGCGCTGATGGTCGGGTTCATCGTGATCGCGACCGTCACGGGCTTCAACGCCGCCAACCACACCACGGCCGACGAGCGCACCCACGACCAGGCGGCCCAGGTGGCCGCGCAGTCCCTGGAGGAGATGCGCAGCGACTCCGCGGCCACGCTCGACACGATCGAGAAGGTCAACGGGATCGGCAACGAACACGTCTACACGCAGACGATCGGCGGCCAGAAGTACACGATCGCCCAGAGCGCCGAATGGGTCGCCGACAACAACCCGAGCGGGAGCTGCAGCGCCTCCAGCAAAGAACACTCACGCCAGGCGGGAAACTATCTACGGCTCGCCACCTCCGTCGATTGGCATCAGCTCGAAGTCGAGAAACGACCGCCGCTGAGGCAGTACGGCATCATCACCCCACCCGACGGCTCGGCATTGGAAGTCGATGTGGTCAACGGCCGCACCCCCGAGCAGCCGGTCGCCGGTGTGACCGTGCTCGCCGGCGAAGCTGAAGCGACAACCGGCGAAGCCGGCTGCGCGATCCTCGGCGGGATCCCCGCCACCACCATCACCGTGGAAGTCTTCAAGGTCGGCGACGTCACCGAAGCGGGTGCTGTCAGGAACATCGCACCCGAATTCGCGATCGCCCCAAACGTCACCACGCACAAAGAAGTCGTGCTCAACACCGGATCGTACATCACCGCCGAATTCACCCACGAAGGCAAAAAAGCAACGGGTGACACACTCGTCGCCTACAACCCCAAAATGAACCTCGCGCCCGACTTCGAGGTGGGGAGCACGCGGTACGGCGCCTTCGCCAGCGAAACGGGAGCATACGACGCGCTTCCCGGCGAACCCCCAACCAAAGAAGTCCCCGAATCTTACCGAGCCACGGCTACGACCCCGATCAGCTCGGAATACTATCCCACCGGCGATCTCTTCCCTTTCGAAAAAGGCCCCTGGGAGGTATACGCGGGGGACTGCCCCGCGAACAACCCAGCCGTCGTCACCAAAGGGGAAATCAGCGAAAGCTCGATCTCGACCGCCCTCGAACCCGGCGAAGACCCGACGATCAAAGTTCCAACCTCGGAAGTGGCACTGACCGTCTACAAGGGCGCGAAAGGCAGCCTCGAAGTCGAAAAAACGCATCTCCTTCCCGTCAAGATCACCAACACCGAATGCCTGAAGACAAAAGAAAAAGAAGAAGCAAAAAACAAAACGACGTTCCTCCCGAACAATGCCTCTCAGTACAGCATTGTCCACACACAAGACACAACCACCACCACCGGCAAGCTCGAAGCCCCCTTCCAGCCCTTTGGCATGTCGTTCAAGCTGTGCCTCTTTGATGAATTCACTAAAAAGGCATACGTCACTACATACGCAGACGAAAAGGCAGCCGGCCCGACGATCCCGATCTATCTGGGCGAAGCCGCGGGAAAATCCTACACAGAAGGCACCGACCCCACCGTTGAAGTGCAGTCGGCTCTGGGTAAAAACCCATGTTGACCAAACGCCCCCACTTCTGCGTACCTGCCCGTCTCGGCGCGCGCCCCAGCCTCGCCGACGAGGGCGGCTACAGTCTCATCGAACTGCTCGTCGCGATGATCTCCGGCATCGTGGTCATGCTGGCGCTAGTCGCCGTCCTCGTCTTCTCCACCCGCCAGGAGACACATTTGACCAACTTGGCGCAGGCCACGCAGCTGGGCCGGCTCGCGATGACCAAGGTCGTCGACGAACTGCACTCGGCCTGCCTGGCCCCCGGCTTTGCGCCGATCCAGGAAAGCAGCGGCCCCAACGAACTGAGGTTCGTCAACTCCTACAGCAAAGAAGCCACGATCTCAAAAACCGAAGTCAACGAGCACAGGATCGTGTGGAACGAAAAAGAAGGCACCCTGGTCGACGAAACCTACCCGGCCGTCAAAGAAGAAACATGGCCCAGCTTCGAATACTCCTCGAAACCGAGCAGCAAGGTGCTGATCGCCAGCAACGTCACACAGCTGGAATCCAAACTACCGATCTTCCAGTATTACAGCTACAACCTTGAATCCAATGAAAGCACGAGCTCGGGACTCAACACGCTCAACCCGGCGCCGCTCACAACCCCACTCGCAAAAGCAGTCGCGCCAACGGCCGCCGCTGTGCTGATCAGCTTCAACATCGGCTCCAGCGCGACCACGACCAGCTTGACCAACACACTCGGGAAAGCCGCCGCCAAAGACGTCGGCGACGGCCAGCAAAGCCAGGTGACACTCTCGTTCTCCGTTCCCGCATCCGAAGCAGAAAGCGTCGATACGCCATGCCAGTAAAACTTCCAAATAAACCACGGCTGCGCGGAGTCCGCGCCCGGCTGGCGTCCCAGGAGGGCTTCACGCTGATGGTTGCACTCGGCGTGTTGCTCGTGACCTCGCTGCTGCTGGGCGCGGCCTTCGAGGCAGCCCGGGGCGACATCCAGCTCTCCCACAGGAATACCGTGCAGAAGGAGGCCTACTACGCGGCGCTCGCCGGCATCCAGGAGTACGAGTACCATCTGCAAGCCAACCCCGACTACTGGGAGACCTGCGCCGCACCCTCCAATACGGTTCCCAAGCAGGAAGAAGTGACCGAGCACTACGAAATCAAGCTGCTCGTCGCCAGCACCGCCCCAAAAGAAACCAAAGAATGCAGCACGACAAGCCCGTTCGCGACAATGATCCAGTCCTCGGGTGTCGAGGCGAACACCTTCCGCATCGAGTCGATCGGCACAGCCGGCAACAAAGCTGTCGGCTCGAGTCTATGCGAGCCGCGCAATCGTGGCCACCTTCCACGTGGTGGGCTTCCTCAACTTCATCTACTTCACCCAGTATGAGGACGGCGACCCCGCCCTCTACGGCGGGCCGAAAGAATGCGAAAACTACTACCCCAAGCGTGTGTCGCTGGGCATCAACGGCAAATGCGTGACGATTCAGTTCGCGAACGGAGACGTCGTGGAAGGCCCGATGCACACCGATGACGCGGCCGATATCTGTGCCCCGGCATACTTCGGGCGCAAAGGCCACAACCCGCCCGATACGGTCCAGATGGACGACGGGGTCTACTCCGAATGCGGCAATCCCAACGGCACTTTCTACACGGCCACCGGAAAATATGAAAAAGGTGAAGAACTTGTCACTCCCGAAGGCGACACGACACTGGGGACCTACGTCAAAGAAGGCGGAGACGAATTCACCGGCTCGACGCACATCGTGCTCAACGGCGCGAGCAACACGATGGCGGTGACCAACGCGAAAAACGAAACCAAAACGTATGAATGGCCGACCAACGGTCTCGTCTACGTCCGCGCGAGCGAAAATGAAAAAACGCCGTGCACCTACGCCTTCAACGACGCCACGAGCGAAACCGACAACGCCACCGAGGTCTCAAAGGAAGCCTACTGCGGCAACGTGTACGTCAGCGGCACCTACAGCAAGCCAATCACGATAGCAGCCGAAGAAGACCTGATCATCAACGGCAGCATCTACCCGACCAGCGTCAAAACCTTGGGCGAAGAACCGACCGGCACCGACACGCTCGGCCTGATCGCGGGCCACTATGTGCGCGTCTACCACCCCGTCACCAACACCAACTGCGAAAAAGCCGCAAACGGCAAAGAATCGCTGGAAAACCCGTGGATCTACGCGGCCATCCTCTCAACCAACCACTCGTTCGCCGTGGACAACTACGAATGCGGCAAACTTCTCGGTAACCTCAACGTCTACGGAGCGATCGCCCAGCGCTTCCGCGGGATCGTGTCCCTCGGCGGCGAAACCGGCTACATCAAGGACTATAAATACGACGAGCGACTCGCGGTGGACGAGCCCCCCTACTTCCTCAACCCGATCAACGCCGGTTGGAAGGTAGCGCGCGAGACGGCGCCGAACCCGGGGTAGGGAGAGCCCACGCACAGTCGGAAAGACGGGCCCGGCGACCAGTGTGGGCCTGCACAGGGCCGCACTGATGTGGGCCCACACAGGGCCGCACAGCACTCCGAAGACCGCGCCGAGGGACCAGCTAGCGCACCCGCACCGCGACCGTCGCCCCCACTCCCCGCAGCAGCACTCCGGGCGGGATCTCCAGAGCCCTGGCGAGGCGCAGGAGCGTGCGCAGGTTGGGGTTGCGCTTGCCGCGCTCGAACACGCTGATCGCCGCGCGGTCGACGTGGGCGTTGTTGGCGAGCGCTTCCTGGGAGATACCCACGCGTTCGCGCGCCCAGCGCAGGTTGACGCCGAAGCGGGCGGCGGGCGTAAGCTCCTCCTCCCCGCAGCGGGGGCCGCGTACGGCCGAGTCGGGACCGATGCCGTTCAGCAGCGCGGCGGGCTTGACACCGACGGCACCGGCGACGCGCACGATCGTCGAGAGGTCGGGCGCACGCTCGGCGCGCTCGAGGAAGCTGACGGCAGCGCGGTCGAGATTGGCTCTTAAGCTCAGATCAATCTGCGAAAGGCCCGCCTGCTTGCGGGCCTCGCGCATGTTCTGGCCAAATCTCTCTAACTGTTCGTCAAGATCGCGGTCTCCGGTACTTCGCATGCGCCCATACTCTTGAGTCGCGCACACAAAGACCACTGCGCAAACACGAGAAACGCCAAGCGCGCCGACGGTCAGTGGGAGCGGCGCGCAGGCAGGTTGGAAGAGGCAGCAGGAAACAACCAGGTGCGGCGGGTGGGATTCGAACCCACACGCCCTTACGGACAGGGCCTTTTGAGGGCCCCGCGTCTACCGTTCCGCCACCGCCGCACGCCGGGTCCTCAATATAGGCGCTCTGGGCTCACACAGGGAATGCAGGGCCTCACCTGGGACTCCACAGGAATCCAGGACCCTCAACCGCAGGGGCTCTGAGCAGCGCTTCCATTGACGGCCGTCTCAAGCCGGGTGCGGAACCGCGTCCCCGTAGCCACCCGCTTGGGCGCCGGGGTCACGCTGCTCGAGCTCCACGTTCCAGCCCTGCGAGAAGCCGCGCATGGCGAAGATCACGAGCAGGATCTGCACGGGAATCACCAGCAGCGTCAGCACGCCCAGCAGGTTGGATTCGAGCGCCGGCTGGGCGAAGGTGGAGGAGTCGCGCGCGAACCAGCTGGGGGCGGCGATCAACGCAAAGGTGCCCAGCAGCACCGCCAGCACCGAAGCGACGGGCAGCACGCCGCGGTTCCAGCGCCCCGCGTAGAACGCCAGCAGCAGATAGCAGATCACGAACAGGCACTGCACGATCACCGGGCCGATGCCCTCCAGCGCTTCGAAGCCGCCGATCGTGATCAGCAGCACAAGCGCAGCGGTGGCGAGCAGCAGCACGATCACCGTGGCGCGCGTGGCCTGCACAACCGGCTTGTCGCGGTTGGGATGGGTGATGCGGACGCCAGCAGTGGCGCGACGGGCGGGTGGAGTGGACATCGTCAAGGATGACCATACAATCTTCAGCGGTCCCCGTAAAGCGTAACCCGTGTGGAGAGCGCGCCAAGCGGGCGTGGTGGAACTGGTAGACACGCCGGCCTTAGGAGCCGGTGGGCGAAAGCCCTTGGGGGTTCGAGTCCCTCCGCCCGCACTGATGGCATTCAGAGCAGAGCGCGTGCAAGGCGCGGCACGCACCACCTTCGCGGCGCTGGCGGTGCCCAACTACCGCCGCTACATCTCCGGCCAGACGATCTCGCTGGTTGGCACCTGGATGCAGATGGCGGCGCAGGCGTGGCTGGTGCTGACGATCACGGGCTCGGCCACCGCGCTGGGGGCGATCGTGGCACTGCAGACGCTGCCGGTGCTGCTGCTGGGCCCATACGGCGGAGTGGTGGCCGACCGCGTCGACAAGCGCCGTTTGATGGTGGCGCTGCAAAGCCTGATGGGGTTGCAGGCGCTGGCGCTGGGGCTGCTGACCGTCACCGGCGCCGTGGCGCTGTGGCAGATCGGCGCGTTGGCGCTGCTGCTGGGGCTCAACAACGCCTTCGAGAACCCCGCACGGCAGTCGTTCATGTTGGAGATGGTGGGCGAGCGGCACCTGCGCAACGCGGTCAGCCTCAACTCGGTGCTGGTCAACGTCGCGCGCACGATCGGCCCGGCGGTCGGCGGCATCCTGATCGCCACCGTCGGCACGGGGGTGTGCTTCCTCTTCAACGCGGTCAGCTTCGTGCCGGTGGTGTTCTCGCTGATGACGCTCGACCGCACGGCGCTTCATCCCAGCCCGCCGACGCCCCGCGCCCCCGGCCAGCTGCGCGAAGGGCTGCGCTACATCCGCCGCACGCCGGCGCTGGCAACGCCGCTGTTGATGATGGCGCTCGTCGGCTGCCTTGCCTACGAGTTCCAGGTCTCGCTGCCGTTCATGGCCCGCGAGGGGCTGCACGTAGGCGCGGAAGGGTACGGCTTCATGACCGCCGCAATGGGCGTCGGCGCGGTCGCGGGCGGCCTAGTGGTGGCGGCGCGCGGGCGCACCGGGCTGCCCACGTTGATCCTTGCCGCGACGGGCTTCGGGCTCGTGCTGGCGTTCGCGGCGCTCGCCCCGACGCTGCCGCTGGAGCTGCTCGCACTCGCGCTGGTGGGGTGGGGCAGCATCTCATTCATGGCGACCGGCAACTCGACGCTGCAACTCAACTCCGAGCCGACGATGCGGGGGCGGGTGATGGCGCTGTGGTTTGTCGCCTTCCAGGGCTCCACGCCGATCGGCGGACCGATCGTCGGCTTCGTGATGGCGCAGCTGGGCGCCCGCGCCGGTCTCGGCCTGGGCGCGATCACGTGCATCGTCGCGGCCGCGATGGGCCTGGTGGTTCTGCGCCGGCTGCGTCCCGACTACCGCCTGCCCAGCCTGCGGGTGGGGCGCGCGGCGCGCAACGCGGAGGCGGAGGTGAAGTAGCTCGGGATCGCCGCCGGTTCGGGCCGCTCGAGGCTGGCGTGCAGCTCGCGCACCAGCTGCAGCGTCGCGTCGGCGACCGCCTGCTGGGCCTCGCGCGTGCTCCCGGCGACGCGCTCGACGCAGAGCGGCTCGCCGTAGCGCACCGTCACTCGCGGGAACTCCAGGCGCTTCCAGTTGCGCGCGCGCTCGGTGCCGTGGATCGCGACCGGCACGATCGGCGCGCCGCTCTCCAGCGCCAGGCGGCCGACGCCTGCGCGGGCGCGCTCGCTGATGTGGCCGCTGCGCGAACGGCCGCCCTCGGGGTAGATCACCACGACCCCACCGCGCGCGAGGATCGCCAGCGCCGTGGCGATCGAACGCTCGTCGTGACGGCCCCGCTGCACCGGGAAGGCGCCGCCGTGGCGCAGGATCCAGCTCAGCACGCCGCTGAACAGCTGAGACTTGGCCATGAAGGACACGCGCCGGCGCAGGAAGACCCCGCAGAAGAAGTGGTCCATCGCGGAGAAGTGGTTGGGCGCGATGATCGCCGGCCCCGAGCGGGGCACGTTGGGCGCGTCGACGCAACGGGCGCGGTATACAACCAGGCACAGCGGTGTGAGCAGCAGGCGGGCGAGCGTGTACACCCAGTCGGGGCCGTGCGTGGAGGCCCACTCGTAGTAGCGGTCGAAGCGCTCCGGGGAGCGCTCGTCCACGTACACCTGTGGCTTCATACCACTGGACATGTCTGTCTTCTTCTACACATGCACCCTGCGCGCGGTTACGCCGCTTCGGGAGCGCTCGGCGCGGCGACACGCGGCGAGCACGAGGATCAAGCCAACAGCCACCGGCACCGTCGCGGGCAGCTCGTCGACGGCGAAGAACAGCAGATCGAACACGAGCGCGAGCCCAACCACCAGCGCCGCCGCTCGCAGCTGCTGCGCCCGCACGGAACGGCCCTCGCGCGCGGGTGGCCAGCCGCGCGCGAGCAAGCCACCGAGCAGGCCCGCCACGAACAGGTCGCCATAACCCATCGCGGCTGAGCCGAACACCTCCGCCTGCAGTTTCGGCAGGCCCGCCGGGGGGTGCGCTGCGTTGAGCACTTCATTGGGGTGCTGCAGCAGTTCGGAGGCGACCAGCGCAGTATCGGCACACGCCATCAGCACGATCCCTGCGGCCAGCCACCGCGGCGGCGTGACCGCGGCGAGCAGCACCCCAAGCGCGGCGCAGCTGAGCGCGGAGAGCGCGAGCGCCGCCCCCTGCCCCGCCAGCCCGCCGCGGTCTGCCCACGCCAGTGCGAACAGCACGGGCGCGGCCAGCGCCAGCGCCGGCCGCGCGCCGTGACCCCACCAGCCGAGCGCGAGCGCGGCGAGCACCGGCACTGCCACGAGCGCGAGGTAGGTGAGGCTCTGCGCGCTTGCCTGCTCCGCCGCGCGGGCGACGAACACGAAGGCGATCACCGACAGCGGCGGGATCGCCGCCCACAGGCGACTGCTGCGCCGCTGCACCCATGGGATCGAGATCGTGCCCGGGAAGGCAACCAGCGCGCCCTGGGTGGCGGAGAGCACGCCGATCGACAGCCAGAAGGGCAGCATCGCCACAACATAGGGCTCGGCGGGCGCTCAGCCGCCCAGCTGCACGGTCTTCACGACCAGCAACGCCACCGCGACCACCAGGTAGCCGCGCAGCAGCAGCATCGCCGCGCGCCGGCCGGGCGACCACACGGGCCGCTCCAGCAGTGCCAGCGGCGGCATCGTCCACACATGGCGGCGCTCCTTCGACATCGCCGCCGCCTCCTCAGCAGCGCCCGCCCCCGCGGGCCCCCGCCGGCGCAGCAGCGTGTAACCCCCGATCGCCGCGAGCGCCACCGCCAGCGCGATCGAGAGGTCGATGAAGAGGTGGGTGACGTTGACGTGCGGGAAGGCGGTGCTGGCGACCAGCACCAGGGAGAGCTCGACCAGCACGCCGATGATCACCGCCGCCAGCGCATTCAGCCACGGGGCGTTGACCCACGGGCCCAGCACCGCGCGATCGTTGCAGAGCAGCAGCAGGAACACCGTGGCGCTCGGCAGCAGCACTCCCGCAAGCGCCTGCACCGAGGTCGTGATCAGCCCCAGCGGGGCACCCGGCAGCAGCACGATCCCTGCCGCCGCGCACACCATCAACGCAAACGTGGCATAGAACATCTTCGCGTCGCGGATGCCGCGGTGCAGCGAATGGCTGGCGCCGAACACGTCCCCGAACGCGTAGGAGGTGGCGAGCGTCACCGCCGCGGCGCCGATCAGCGAAGCGTTGAGCAGCACGATCGCAAAGCACGCCCCCGCCGCCGGACCCACGTAGGTGCGCAGCGCCGAAGCCACCGTGCCCGCGTTGCCGAAGTGCCCCGCCGCCGGCGTGCCGGCGAAGGCGAACGCCGCGACCGAGATGATCGCCCCTGCGCCAATCACCACAACGAACGCCCCGATCACCGTGTCGGCACGCTCGTAATTGATCCAACGCGGGGTGATGCGCTTGTCGATGATGTTGGACTGCTGGAAGAACAGCTGCCACGGGGCGACAGTGGTGCCGACGATCGCGATGATCAGCAGCACCGCCGTCGAGCTGGCGCCGCCGGCGATCGAGGGGGTCACGGTGTCGTGCGCGATTGTGGCGAAGTCGGGGTGCACCAGCACCAGCAGCGGGATCACCAGGAAGTTGGCGACCACGAACACGTACATGAAGCGCTCCCAGCTGCGGAAGCTGCCCGTCGCCGTGATCGCCACGAGCGCCACCGCCGCGGCCGGCACCGCGACGAACTTGCTTACGCCGAAGTACCCCAGCGCGAGGCTGACGCCGATGAACTCGGTGACGATCGTGAGGAAGTTGAGGATGAACAGGTCCCCAACCGAGAACCAGCCCCAGAAGCGCCCGAAGCGCTCGTTGATCAGCCGCGCGTGGCCGACGCCGGTGACGGCACCGAGGCGGATAACCATCTCCTGGTTGACGATCAGCACCGGGATCAGCAGCACAAGCACCCACAGCAGGGAGGTGCCGTAGTTCTGCCCGGCCTGCGCGTAAGTGGAGACGCCGCCGGCGTCGTTGTCGCCCACCATCACGATCAAACCCGGGCCCATGATCGCCAGCAGCGCCATCGCACGCGAGCGCCAGCCATGGCGTGCGCCGGTGTCGTCCATCCGGATCGTGCCGAGCGCCCCGCGGATATCGCCGATGTGAGCCTCGTCGAGGACGGGAGGCACGCCCTCGAGCACGGGCGACTGGGGCTGCGCGGGCAGCTGCGTCTCGTCCAGCGTCGTCGGGTTGTCGGCCATCTTTTTCACCTCCTTCGGGCGGGCATGCGGACACGTCAAAGCGACGCGCGTCGCGCAGACCCTGCCCCGAGAAGACGGCTCTCAATCCAGCGGAGACGGGCCCGACGTACGCGCGAGCGGCTGGGTACTTCGCGGCTGTTCTCGATCCATCCCAGCCTCCTTTCCGCGCGTGATGATCTGGCCCGTTCCGGGCTCAGGGTATCACTGTGCGTGCGTTTTCAGTCGCTCACAAGCCCGAAGCGCCGCCGCCAGCCGACGGGCAGCGTCTGCTCCAGCACGTCGTCCACGGTGACGACCCCGACCACCCGCTGGTGGTCGTCGACGACGGGGAGCATCGCAAGGTTGTAGTCGGTCATCGTCCGCGCGACCTCCGGCAGGTCGGCGTCGGTTGGCACCGACTCGGGCTCGTGCTCGGCGACCTCGGTGAGCGGTGCGTCAGGCTCGGCGCGCAGCAGCGTGACGATCGCCGCCGAGCCGCTCAAAGCGCCCGCGTCGTCGTGCAGGTAGACCGTCGTGAGCATCCCCGGGGGGATCGTGGAGCGGCGCACCGCGTCGAGCGCGTCCCCGACCGTAGCCTGCTCGGCGAGCGCGATGAAGTCCGGGCTCATCATGCCGCCCGCCGTCGAGGGGTTGTAGCCGAGCAGCGTTTCGATCCGCCGGCGCCCGGCCAGCGGCAGCAGCTCCAGAATCCGCCCACGGCGCTCCTGGTCGATCTCGCCGATCAGGTCGGCCGCGTCGTCGGGCGCCATCCGCGCGATCACCGCCGCCACCTGCGCGTCGGGGCGCTCGGCGATGAACTCGAGCTGGTGGTGCTCGTCGAGCTCCTCGAAGACGTCGGCCTCGAGCTCGCGGTCCTGCCCGACCGCCTCGATCAGCTCCTCCCCCTCCTCGTGCGAAGCGGCCTCGACCAGATCGGCGATCTCCGCCGGATGCAGGTTGGCGAGCTTGCGGTGGGAGAAGCGCAGGCGCGCGGTGGGCACGTGGCCGACGAACGGCTCCATGTCGGTCCAGTCGAGGAATGGCCGGTCGGCGACCAGCCGCCGCAGCGAGCGCGGCAGCGCGCGGCGCAGCTGCGCGCGGAAGGAGGGGTCCACGCCGACGACCCGCCACCAGCTCTCGATGCACGCCAACTCGATCTCGTGGGCGCTGACGAGGCGGGGTGGGTCGGCCTCGACGTTGACCAGCTTGCGCCCCAGCACGTCCTGGCGCAGCAGCACCTCGCCTTCGCGGCGCTCGAATTTCCCGAGGTTGAGTTTCTGGCCCGACAGCCGCGCCGCACCCGCCTCCAGGCTGGCGACCTTGTCGATCGGCACGAACAGCTCGCGGCCACCAATCCGCGCCTTCAGCCCCGTCACCGGCGGGTAGCCGCCGTCGGCGAGACGCACGATCACGTCCTCCACCCTGCCCAACCGCTCTCCCGTGCGGTCGAGCAGCGGACTGTGCAGCAGCATCGATAGGTGCATCACTGGCTCGGCCAATGCTCCCGGTAGGTTAGGGCATCCAGCGGAGGTTCCGCCCGCGCAACGTCTACCCACCACGGGGTGGTGCTCGTGGGTGGGGGTTGGGTCGCATCCGCGCAAGTCGCAGCATGTCCCACCCGGATGGGCGCGGGGACCTCCTGTCCCGCGTCCGGCGCGCGACGTCGTCCAGGCCGTCGCTCACACTGCTCTTGCACGCTCTTTATCTGCGCTTGCAGCCTTTCTTCGCCCCCTCTTATGGCCTCGACACAAGATCAGACAATGCGTCCACGTGCCCAACGGCCCTGGCCGACCTACCTGCTGGCCGCGCTCTGCATCGGCGCGATCCTCGCCGCTGTGCTCGTCGTCGGACCATCCTCCGGCACCGCGAGCGGCACCGGTCGCACGATCACCGTCGGCGAGGGGGTTGTCCAGTCGACCGTGTCCGGCAGCGGCAACATCCAGGCGGCGACCCAGCTCGACCTCGGCTTCAAGACCTCCGGCGTGGTCACCCAGATCTACGTCCACCAGGGTCAGCACGTCACCGAGGGGCAGCTGCTCGCCGAACTGAACCCCGACAGCGCCGAAGTCACGCTGGAACAGGCCCGAGCGTCGCTGCAGGCCGCCGAAGCGAGTCTTGTGCAGGAAGAAGAAACCGACGGCGAAGGCTCTTCGGGCACCGGCTCCAGTCACGCCACCGCGTCTGCTGCCTCGGTGGAGGACGTCTCTTACAGCCCCACCAATCCGACGACCACCGCGCCGACGACCACGCCGGTCACGACCACCACCACGCCCACCGAGACCGCTTCGACGCCGGACACAACCACATCGACGACCACCACGCCGGACACCACCACGTCGACGACCACCACGCCGGACACAACCACTCCCTCGCACGTCGCGCCCAGCACGACCTCCCCAGCTCACCCCGAGCACGCCAAAACACACTCCGGCGAAACTTCCTCGGAATCCGGCGCAGTGGGCACCGGCAGCTCCTCGAGCAGCCGTGAATCCGACTCGGGCTCCTCCGCCGCCAAAGCCACGCTCAGCGCCGCCTCCCGCGAAGCCAACATCGCCTCCGCCCGCACCGCCGTCAAGAGCGACCGCCTCACCGTGCAGAGTGCCGAGGAGGCGCTGTCCGACACGAAGCTGTTGGCCCCCACCACCGGCACGATCGTCTCGCTCTCGGGTGAGGTGGGCGAAGCCGTCTCTGCCAGCGGCACCACCAAAGGCTCCTCCAGCTCATCCGGGTCGGGCTCCTCCGGCTCCGGGTCGAGCTCCTCCGCCGCGTCGGCCTTCGGAGCCTCCTCCGCGGCAACAGGTGCCTCCGGCTCGGGCTCGTCCGGGTCGGGGAGCTCCTCGAGCTCCTCCTTCGCCGTGCTCAGCGACCTCTCATCGATGCAGCTGGTGGTGGCGCTCAGCGAGTCAGAAGTCATCAACGTACGCGACGGCCAGCCAGCCACCGTCACGATCGAAGCGCTCGAAGGGCTCAAGCTCGCCGCGCACGTGGTGAGCGTCGCCACGCTCCCGACATCCTCGAGTGGCGTGGTCAGCTACGACGTCACCTTCCAGCTCGACCAGCTCGAAAGCGGGTTGAAACCGGGGATGAGCGCCACCGCGGAAGTCGTGGTGAAGCAGGCCGAAGGGGTCAACGTCCCAACCTCCGCGATCGCCGCCGACACCGTCACGGTCGTCCACAACGGCACCCAAACCCGCCGCCGGATCGTTACCGGGCTGGCAGGCAACAGCTCCACGATCATCCTCTCCGGCCTCTCCGCCGGCGAACAGATTGTGCTGCCCGTCGCCCGCAGCTCCTCCACGGCCTCCAGCCTCCTGTCGCGGCTGGGCAGCCGCACGGGGGCGCTCGGCGGCGCCACCGGTGGTCTCGGCGGCGGCGGCGCGGCGTTCTTCGGGGGCGCGGGCGGAGGCGGTGCCTTCCGAGGCGGCTGATGCGGCCCACGCTTCACCCTGTGATCGACGTCCGCGACGTCAGCAAGACCTACGCGATCGGCATGATCCGCGTGCCCGCACTGCGCGGCGTCTCGCTGCGCATCGAGCGTGGTGACTTCGTCGCGATCATGGGCAGCTCGGGAAGCGGCAAGAGCACGCTGATGAACATCCTCGGCTGCCTCGACATCCCCACCAGCGGGCGCTACCTGATCGACGGCACCGACGCCCACGACCTCGACGAGGATGAGCTCTCCGACCTGCGCAACCGCAAGCTCGGGTTTGTCTTCCAGTCCTTCAACCTCGTCGCGCGCACCCCCGCGCTCGCCAATGTCGAGCTGCCGCTCGCCTACGCCGGCCTGCCCCGGGCAGAGCGCCGCCACCGCGCCGAACGGGCGCTGGGCTCGGTTGGCATGGCAAATCGCCTGCACCACCTGCCCTCCGAGCTCTCCGGCGGCCAGCAACAGCGCGTGGCGGTCGCCCGCGCGATCGTCACCAACCCCTCGCTGATCCTCGCCGACGAGCCGACCGGCAACCTCGACTCGCACTCCACCGAGGACGTGTTGGAGATCTTTGCCGACCTCAACGCCGAAGGGCGCACCGTCGTGCTGATCACCCACGAGCCCGACGTCGCCGCGCAGGCAAAGCGCGTGGTGCGCCTCAGCGACGGGCAGATCATCGAAGACCGGCGCTCGCTCGGCGTCCGCGATCCCCCGCCCCCCTCCCGCCGGCTGAAGTCCGCCCACCTCGCGGCCCCGGTCGAGGTGCAGCCATGACGAGGCCCACCCCACGCCACCCACGTCAAAGCACGTCGACCGTGATCGAGCTCGTCCCCCGTCGCCAACGCTCGCGCGCTCGCCGGCGCCTGGCCAACCCCGAGGCCAGGCGATGATCGGCGCCGAGACGCTGCGCATCGCCTGGGGCGGGATCATTGCCAACAAGCTCCGTTCGGGGCTGACGATCCTCGGCATGACGATCGGCGTCGCCGCCGTGATCATCCTGATCGCGGTCGGCAACGGCTCCTCCAAAGCTGTCGAGGAACGGATCGAGAGCCTCGGCACCAACGTGCTGCTGGTCGAGTCCGGCGCCACCCGCGGCGGCGCCCGCTTCGGAGGCGGGTCGTCGAGCGCCGTGTCGCTCACAAGACAGGACGCCGAGGCGCTGCAGAGCCACTCCGAAGCTCCCGACGTCAAGAGCGCGTCGCCCGTCGTCAACGCCACCGGCGTGACGCTCGTCTTCGACGGCACCTCCTACGAGCCCGGCACGTTCGTCGGCACCACCCCCTCCTACCTCGCCGCCCACGGCTACCACCTCCAGGAAGGCACCGCCTTCACCGAAGCCGACGTCGCCCACCATGCGCGTGTGGCAGTGATCGGGCAGACCGTCGTCGAAGAGCTGTTCCCCGGGCAGGATCCGATCGGGCAGACAATGCGCGCCAACGGCGTCAACTTCGAGGTGATCGGCGTGCTCGCCGCCAAGGGCTCAAACGGGGTGTCCAACCTCGATGAAATCGTCGCCGCCCCGATCACCACCGTGCAGGACTCCCTCTCGGGCTACGGTCCGATCGACTCGATCACCGTCGAGGCCACCTCCGAGTCCTCGCTCAGCTCCGCCGAAGCCGAGGTGACGCAGATCCTCGAGCAGCGCCACACCAAGAGGGTGGCGCAGCCGGCCGAAGGCCGGCGAGCCGGGGCGGGCGGGATCGGCTTCGGCCAGGAACAGGACACCGCCGAACCGGGCTTCGAGGTGATCAACCAAGGCTCGCTACTCGAAACCACCAGCTCCACCACCTCCGTCTTCACCACGCTGCTCGGCGAGGTCGCGGCGATCTCGCTGCTGGTGGGGGGCATCGGCGTGATGAACATCATGCTCGTCTCCGTCACCGAGCGCACCCGCGAGATCGGCATCCGCAAGGCGGTTGGCGCACGCCGCTCAGACATCCTCACGCAGTTCCTCACTGAGGCCGTGCTTGTGTCGCTGATCGGCGGTCTCACCGGGGTGCTGCTCGGGGTGGTGGGCAGCCAGTCCGAAATCGCGGGCGTGCACCCCGCGATCGCCACCTACTCGATCTTCCTCGCCTTCGGCGCCGCCGTGCTCACCGGCCTCTTCTTCGGCACCTACCCGGCGGGGCGCGCCGCCCGCCTGCGACCGATCGAGGCACTGCGCTTTGAGTGAGAACCCCTCTCATCTCGCAGGCGAGGAGCCCCAGGCAGGCGAGGAGCCCCAGGCAGGCGAGAAGCCCCCGGTCACACCCGCCCGCGGCGGGGACGGCGAGGAGCGCCGCATCGCACCCCCAATTCCCAACGAGGAGCCAGTCATGTCAGTCGAGGACACCACCACCGACGTTCCCGCCTCCGCCGAGGCGCAGGCCCCTGCCCACCTCTGGGAGCCCCTGGTTGACACATGGGCGCAGGAGCCGCTCGAAGGAGTTGCCTCCGAGGCCGCGTCGGCGCCTGCTCGGGACGGGCGGGAACCCGATCTTCCTCGCGCTGCTCGGGGTGCTGCTGATCGCCTGCGGCTTCATCGGCGGCGTGCTCGTCGAGAAGGGCGAAACTTCACCCAGCGCCAGCTCCGGCGCGGCCGGGCTGACCTCCCGGTTTGCGGCTCTGCGCGGCGCCGCCGGCGCCGGGTCCACCGCGACCGGCAGCGGCAGCCCGAGCAGTGCGACCGACGGTGGAGCCGCAGGCGGGAGTGGGTCGGTGCCCGCAGGCGGCGGTGGGTCGGTGCCCGCAGGCGGCGGTGGGTCGGTGCCCGCAGGCGGCGGTGGGTCGGTGCCCGCAGGCGGCGGTGGGTCGGTGCCCGCAGGCGGCGGTGGGTCGGTGCCCGCAGGCGGCGGTGGGTCGGTGCCCGCAGGCGGCGGTGGGTCGGTGCCCGCAGGCGGCGGTGGGTCGGTGCCCGCAGGCGGCAGTGGGTCGGTGCCCGCAGGCGGCAGTGGCTTCGCGGGGCGCTTCGGGAGCCTCGGCGGCGCGGGCGGCGCCACGATCGGCGAAGTGTCCTACATCTCCGGCAGCACCCTGTATGTGACCAACGCCGAAGGCAATACGGTCAAGGTCACCACCTCCCCCGCAGCGACGATCACCAAGACCGTCAAAGCCGACGTACACAGCATCCACCCCGGCGAAACCGTGGTTGTCCGCGGCACCAAAGGTTCGGGCGGCGCCGTCAGCGCCGAATCGATCAGCGTCAGCGCCGCGGGCGTGGGTGGCGGCGGCCTCGGCGCGCTGTTTGGCGGGGGCGGGGCGGGCGGTGGCGGCAGCTCAGGGGCCGGCGGAGGCTCTGGTGGCGGTGGTCTCTTCGGCGGGTGATCGCCTTGTGTCACGCGTGGCCTTGTCCTTGACTGACCCTTTAGGTAGATCGATCAAAGTGTTCGTATCCACATGACTCGCAGGACGCAGAATCCGTATGACCGACAAAGGAGCTTCATGTCCCCCCACAGGACCCCACGCCGCAAGCTGACGGCGCTTCCGTCGCTGATTGCGCTGACCGCCACGCTCGTGGCCGCCTCGCTCGGCTTGGCGGCATGCGGCGGCTCTACGAACACAACCACGACCACCCAGACCACAGCCAACGCGGCGGCGACCGGCACGACCACCGCCGGCACGAGCTCCTCGGGCACCACATCCACCGGGACCTCATCCACTGGAACATCGTCCACCGCCACCTCGGGCACATCCACCACGGGCGCCACGCCCGCCGCGCGCGCGGCGCGCTTCGCCGCTGTGCGCACATGTCTCTCGAAAAAAGGCATCGCGCTCCCCCAGCGCGGAGCCGGGGGCTTCGGCGGCGCGCAGTTGCCCAAGGGCATGTCGCGCGCGCAGTTCGCCGAAGCGCTCAGGAGCTGTGGCGCCGGCTTCAAAGGCAGCCATTTCAGCAAAGGCGCCAACGGCTTCAAAAACCCTTTCAATAACGCCCGTTTCCATGCCGTGCTGGTGCGCTTTGCGGCGTGCATGCGTCAGAACGGAGTCAACGTTGGCGAACCCAACACCTCGGGCAAAGGCCCGATCTTCGACACCAAAGGGATCAACACCGGCAGCGCGCAGTTCAAAGCGGCGTCGGTGAATTGCCGGAGCACGCTGCTGGGCGCCCTGAAATCGGGCAAGGCCCACCCTGGGACCAGCAAAGTCAACTAGCGACGGGGTCGAACCCGGCTGATCAGGTGCCCGCGGCGAGGCCGCGGGCACCAAGCCCGTCTCGGCCGACGCCAAGGCGCGGACACCAAGCCCGTCTCAGCCGACGCCAAGGCGCGGACACCAAGCCCGTCTCAGCCGGCGCCGAGCCCGCGGTTGGTGGGCGCCGCCTGCGGGTCGCGGATCGCCGCCGAGCTGGGCGTGACCGAGACGGTGGGCTTCGGCAGCGCGGCGATGCGCCCGACCAACTGGCTCCACTGAGCCTCGTTCAGCTCGCCGCTCGCCGCCAGCGGCGAGGCCGCGGTCGGACCGGCCGCGGCAGTGCTCGCCGTCGCTGCCGCGCGCACGGGCAGGAACTCGATGTGGATGTGGTTCCAGGCAGCAGACAGCGCCTGTGTCGAAGGCGCTTCGGGGTACTGCATCAGGCTCACGATCCGGTGGGGCGCAAACCGGCCATGGAGCGCCAGCAGCGTGCGGATCGCCGCGTCGGTGACCGAATCGGGGCCCTGGTGGCCGGCGATCGGGATGTCGTTGATCGCGGTGATGTCCACCGCCATGCCGCCACCGTGAGCCGCCACCTGCTGAGCAGCCGAGCGCAGCGCGGCGCCCGCACTCGCCACCCCGCCGGCGGCGGTGCCGGTTACGACGCTCAAGCCGGACGGGGTGTCTCCGCCGCGCGGGCAGCGCAGCCCGGACACGGTCGGCTGCAGGCCGCTGCGCGAGAGGAACAGGAGCGCCGCCAGCACGCGCCTATCCACCGTGCCTCCCGCGACGTCCCGGCGGCCACAAGCGTCGAGCTGGATCCCGGGGTCGGCGAGCACCGCCCGCTCGAGCACGCCTTTGGACATCGAGAGCGCATCGGTGGCGGTCGCCCCGAGCAGCGTGTCGGTGCCCTTGGAGCCTTTTGGGTGCAGCGCCGCATCGAGCTGGCGCCAGTTCTGCAGCAACGGCTGGGGATCGATCGTGGCGCTGTCACCCGCGGGACGCACCGCGAAGCGCAGCTGCCCGGCGCTCGCGCCGGGGGGCGTGTCGAGATGGCCGAGCACCGTGCCCCTGGAGACGATCGAGCCGGTTTTCAGCGCTGCCCAGCCACCGCTCCCGCTCGCCGGACTCTCGACGTGCGCCGCCGCCCGCGCAACCGGGTTGTCGGGGTGCGCGAACAGGCGCACCCTGCCCATCCCCGCGGGCGCCGTTTCGCCTTCGGATTCGACCGGCGTGCTCGCCGGCGCGAGCGCCTTTGCGGCGTGCGCCTTCACCTTCAGGGTCAGCGGCGACTGGTGCCCGGCGGTCGCCGCCTGGGTGGGCCTGGATTCCCGCGATGCCGCAATCCGGGGCTTGACCGACGGGACCGTGGGACGGTAGCGCGGGGCGATGTTGCCGAGGCCGGCATAGGTGAAGAGGTCCCCGTAGATGTCGCGCAGCACCAGGTAGCGCCCGAGCGCATGTGAGTGCCCGAGGTGCTCGATGCGACCATCCTCGACCGCCACCACCGGCGCGCCGGGGTCGCCGAGCAGCTCGACCAGCTGGGATGGTTTGGCGGGCGCGTTGGCGGCGGCCTGCGCACGGGCCGCCGCAACCCGCGGCGACGGCGCGGGCGTGGAGCCGGGCGTGGCGGCGGGATCCGCGGTGG
Organism: uncultured Solirubrobacterales bacterium; assembly: GCA_963744135.1. Lineage (GTDB taxonomy): Bacteria > Actinomycetota > Thermoleophilia > Solirubrobacterales > Solirubrobacteraceae > Palsa-744. The sequence continues at coordinate 369,480 of CAVUSE010000003.1, forward strand.
TGTCGGCCTGAGCCGCCTGCCCCGCGGTGCCGGCAGTGCCCGCAGCGCCCTGCTGAGCGCTGTCGCCGGGCTGCGCCCCAGCCGCAGCGCCGGCGGTGCCCGCGGTGCCCTGCTGAGTACCGCCCGCCTGTGCCCCAGCCGCGGCTGGGGTCGGAGGCAGGCCAGCGGGCACTGCTCCCGCAGTCGCATTGGAGGAGCCGGCGGCGGTTCCGGCGCTCCCCCCGGTGGAGCCTTCGCCAGAGGCGCCGCTGCCAGGCACCATGCCCGCCGCTTGGGCTTCCAGCACGGCCGCCGCCCCCGGGGCCAAGCGGGCGCCGGCAGTCGGCGCGCGCCCGTCGACGAGGCCGGTGAGCGTGGCGATCGCCGAGCTCGGGTAGCTGGCGATCAGACGGGCGCGCAGCATCACCGATTCGACGTATTCCTGGGAGTGGTTGTAGGAGAAGATCGCAGCGCGCAGGTGGTGGGAGGCGCCGGCCGCGTGCAGGTAGCGCGCGGCGGCGAAGATCGCGTCCACGGGGTTGTAGGGGTCGGCGTAACCGGCGTCGGTGGCGTCCACCCCGTACTGCAGCCAGGTGCCGGGCATGAACTGCATCCACCCCAGCGCGCCCGCGCTCGACACGGAGAGGTCGGTGCCGTAGTCGGTCTCGATTTCGTTGATCCCCGCGAGGATCTGCCAGGGCACGTCGTACTGGAAGGCGGCGGCCTGGTAGACCGGCAGCAGGAAGAGGGGGATGCGGTAGAAGTCAAGCGCCTGCGCCGACACCGTCGAGCCCGCGAGCAGCGTCGCCAGTGCACCCGCTTCTTCGCCGGCCGTCTGGGGCGCGGGCGCGACGCCGTTGGGAGTACCGGCGGGGGCTGTGGTGGGCCCGCTTTTGGCGGCGCCTTCGCCCCGGCCCTTGCCGCCACCTTCATTGGAGCCGGCACCGCCGGCGCTGCCCTTGCCGGAGCCGGTGACGCTCGCGCCGTGGCGCCGGCCGGGAGTGATCTGCTGGCTGTGCTGCACCACCACGGTCGGGGCGGTCACTTCGCCGCTCGCCGGAGCCGGCGCGGTGGGGGCCGTCGAGGTGCTGGGCGGCGTTGCGGCGGGGACGGTCGAGGTCGTGTTGGAGCCCGTTGCGCTGGTCCCGGTCGTGTCGCCCGCGCCGCTGCTCCCTTCCTGCCCCGGGGCCGGCGCCTGAGGGGTCGTTTCGGTGACCGCGGGAGACTGGTCTTCGGTGGTGGTGGTGCCCGTCGATACTTCGGCGCCCAGCGCCCCACTCGCGAGGGGCCCGCCGAAGCTGGCGGCGCTGAGGCCGCCGCCAGCCAGCATCGAGAGCACGGCGCGACGCGCCCAACGGCGCGGGGAGCTCATCGGCGGCCTCCGCGGGCGGTCATGGCACGTCCTGCGCGGGCTCGAGCAAGGGCGGTCATCAGTGGGGTGGGCTGGTGGTCGTCTCGCATATGCAGGCCAAGGCGGGGCCACAAACACTGGACCGACCACCCTGGCCAAGGTTCATATCGGCAGCCAAGCACCCCGCGGTAAAGGATTTGTAATCTCCCTCGCACGCAAGGCTACGGGAGGGGCCCAGCTTCGCGCGCAGATTCCCCAGGGTGGCAGCCAAGGCCGCTGCACTGTACAGAGGCTTGAGGCGGAGCCCCGAAGGTGGCCGGATTGCCGGGCCACGCAGGATCCGTTGCAGAAAACTGCTGCCTGGCCTCCCCACGCCCTCTCCGCCGTGGCTGCAGGATTCCGGCGGCTGCCTCGAGTCGGCGTCGATTCCGCTCCGTTCCCGGAGCTCGGTGGTTGATGGAGATAGGAGATCGATGAGCAATGGGAGATCGCAAGATCGATGAGCAGTGGGAGATCGAAACCTACGCAATGGGACGCACATGCATCATGAGTTGCAATCGAAGCCGGCTGCCGGTAGGTTCCGGTGGCCGAGATTGGAGACTGCGGCCTGCCGCAGCGCCAGCCGAAGTCGGCGCCGGGTCATCGAGGAGCCACAGAGTGAGGGGTGAAGCCGCATGTCCAGAACCAGAGTTCTCGTCGCAGCAACAGTCGCCTGCATCTGCTTGATCGTCGCCACGGCGGCGTGGGCGGCGCAGACGCTGACGGTGACCGCGAGCTTCTCCCCCGACAAGCTCGGGGCCCCCACCAACGTCCACGGCACCGCCACGATCGGCTCGAACTCCGCGCGCCTTCCGTCGCCGATCTCCGAAGCGACGGTGATGGGGCCGGCGGGCCTCAAGGTGGACACCAAGGGCGTGGGCATCTGCAATCCCGTCAAGCTCGAAGCCACACTGAACCCGGCGGTCTGCCCCAAGGACTCCAAAGCCGGCTTCGGCGGCGGCGTGGGCGCCTATGAACTGGCGGGCGAAGTGAACGAAGAGCCGTTCACGCTCAACTTCTACCGCGGCCCCAATGAAGACGGGCATCTCGTGATCTTGGCCTACCTCAATGCGGTGTCGCCGATTTCGGTGCAGCTCGTGCTCAAAGCGCAGGTCGTCAACGAGCCCAAGCCCTACGGGCTGGGCTTCACGTTCAAGGTGCCGCCGATCGAATCCCTCCCCGGCGCCTCCAACGCGACGGCGAAGAGCATCTACATCACGTTGGGTGCGCCCAACGCCGCCTACTACGAGCAGGTGGGCGGCAAGCGCAAGCTGGTGCACGTGAAGGGGATCATCGTCCCCAAGACGTGCCCCAAGGGCGGTTTCCCCTACGAGACGCAGCTGGCATTCGAGGACGGCACGAACAACACGGTCAAGGGCACGATCCCCTGTCCGCACAAGTAGAGAGAGCAGCCGGCGATGACCCCGATCCCCACAATCCGCGCCCGCGGCCTCGGGACGGCTCGCCTGCGCTTTTCCCTCTCGCTGGCAGTCATGGGCGCGTTGCTCGCACTCGGGGTCGCGCTGCCGGCGGTCGTGGACGCGTCGTCCACCCCCCAATTCAACCCGACGCCACCACTCCCGCCCGAAGCGACGACGGCGACGATCCGACCGTCGTTCTCACCCGACAAGCTGGGCGCGAAGGCGGCCTTCACGTTCGCCGCCCACTTCGCCGGTGGCGAACTCGGCGTGCCCTCGCCGGTGCGCAGGGCGGTGGTGCACTTCCCTCCGGGTCTGACGCTCGACGTGCCAAAGCTCCGCAGCTGCACGAAAGCTCAGCTGCAGGCGCGCGGCGCGCGCGGCTGCCCGGCGCAGTCGCAGATCGGCACCGGACGCGCTCTGGCGGACGTGCACGTGGGCTCCTCGGTGGAAAGCGAGGAAGCGGCGATCTCGGTCTTCGTGGGTCCGCCGCAGGGCCTCAACCCGACGGTCGAGATCCTCGGCCAGGGCTACTCGCCCCTGGACGAGCGCGTGGTGATCACCGGCACGGCGCTGCCGGACAACCCGCCGTACGGCGAAAAGCTCGTGATGTCGGTGCCGGCGATTCCCACGGTCCCCCTGGAGCCCAACGCCTCGACGGTCTCCTTCTCCGTGACGATCGGCGGGAAGGCCGCCAGAAAGCATCACAACCCCAACACGGCGCTGCTCCCCTCCCACTGTCCCACTGGCGGCTTCCCGTTCGCCGCCGAATTCACCTACGAAGACGGCTCCACCAGCACCAGCACCGCGACGGTTCCCTGTCCGTAGGGGCTGCCCGCGACAGCATGTGCCAGTGGTTCTGTACGCTTAAGCAATGGAAGCGATTCTCTCGATCCTGCAGGTGATCATCGCGGTGGTGTTGATCTTCCTCGTGCTGATGCACTCCGGAAAAGACGCGGGGCTCTCCGGCGCATTCGGAGTCGGCACCGGCCAGGGCCCGTTGGGGGGCGGCTCACTCGTGGAGCGCAACCTCAACCGCTGGACTGTCTTCTTCGCGATCCTGTTCGTCGGAAACACCATCATCCTGCTGAAGAAGCCCTGGTAGCGACCCCGCGCGCCCATTCGGCCGGCCAGAGGCGGGGTTGGCGGGAGCGGAGACGGGGTTGGCGGGAGCGGAGACGGGGTTGGCGAGAGCGGAGACGGGGTTGGCGGAAGCCGAGGCGGGGTTGCCAGGAGCCGAGGCGGGGTTGGCGGGAGCGGATGCGTCGGCCGCTGGCTCGGGCTCGAGCTGGTTGAGGATCTCCAGCGCCTCCGCCCGCAGGGTGGCGTTGGTGGCCTCGTAATCCTCGCGCGAGAGCTTGCCGGTGGCGAGGTCGAGCTCCAGGTCCCGCAGCTCGCGGTACTTGACTTCGCGGGCGAGCTCCAGCGCGAGCATGTCCCGCGGCGCGAGGCTGCCCGCGAGCCCGGGCTCGGCAACCCGAGGAAGGCCGAGGGCGACACGGCGGCGCAGAGCGCCCGGCGAGGGCGAGAGCGCAAGCAGGCCCCCGGCGAAGACGATCAGACCGCCGAGCCAGATCCACATGATCAGCGGTGAGACGATCAGGCGGAACTGCGCTGGCGGCGGGTGCTTGAGGTATTCATGCGCGAGGAAGTCGATCACGAACAGGCCCTCGTCGGGGCGCGAGAAGGGAATGGTTTTGTTGCCGACTTCGATGATGTGCTTCAGCCGCGGGGTTTCGATTTCGGGGGCGATCGCGCTCCATACGTCGCGCGTGAGACTGGCGTTGATGCCCACGTTGCTCACCGGCTGCCCCCCGATCAGGTGCCCGACCGAGCCCTGGCCTTCTTCCTGGGATTCGTAGAAGTCCTCGCTGGGGCGCAGCGTGGTGACGTAGTGCCCATCCTTGGTCACCGGCAGCACGGCGCCGACGTTGAGCGTGGAGCCCGTGTGGGTGGGGTCGTCGTGGGGAGTGAGGGCCGCGGTGGGCCGCAGGTAGTGGACGGTGTAGGCGCCCACGCGCGCGGACTGCCCCGGAGAGAGGGAGAGCTGGGAGACGTGCTGGAAGGAGGAGGAGGCGGCGACGCCGATGAACAGCACCGCCATCCCGACGTGCACGATGTAGCCGCCGTAGCGCCGGCGGTTGCGGCGGATCAGCGCCAGCAGCGCCACCGGGGGCGCCTCGCCGGAGGCGTCGCGGCGCACGCGCGTGCCGCGCCACAGCTCCTGCGCGACGCTGCAGAGCGCGAAGGCCGCGCAACAGAACATCGCTATGGCTGCTGGCTTCTGAGTGACACCGGCAGCGATCAAGGCTGCCAGCGTGAGCCCCGCGCCGGCGATCGGTACGAGCAGGTTGCGCAGCACCCCGCGCGGGGTGGCACGCCGCCATGCGATCACCGGCCCGATGCCCGAGAGCAGCACGAGGATCAGCGCCAGCGGCACGGTGTAGCGATCGAACCACGGCGGCCCCACCGAGGCGGCCTGACCGGTGATGGCTTCGGAGATCTTCGGAAACCAGGTGCCCCAGAAGATCACGAAGGCGAGGCCCACCAGCACGAGGTTGTTGAACAGGAAGATCGCCTCGCGCGAGAGCAGCGAGTCGAGGTGGTGGGTGCTGGCAAGACTCGCGCGGCGGGAGACGACCAGGTAGATCGAGCCGGCGAGCAATGCGGCGATCAGCAGCAGGAAGGGGATGCCGAGGGTCGCCCCGCCGAAGGCGTGGATCGAGTCGAGGATCCCGCTGCGCACCATGAACGTGCCCATGATCGCCAGGATCCCGGTGGCGAGCGGGAGCGATACGTTCCACACCTTCAGCATCCCGCGGCGCTCCTGGATCATCAGCGAGTGCAGGAAGGCGGTGCCGGTCAGCCACGGCAGCAGCGAAGCGTTCTCGACCGCGTCCCAGCCCCAGTAGCCCCCCCAGCCGAGCTCCGAGAACGACCAGGAGGCGCCAAGCAGGATGCCGATGCCGAGGAACAGCCAGGCGGCCAGCGCGAAGCGCCGCACGATCGCGATCCACTCCCCATCAACTTTGCGAGCGATCAGGGCGCCCATCGCAAACGCGAGGGGGATCGTGCAGAGCGTGTACCCCGAGTACAGCATCGGGGGATGGATCATCATCGTGGGGAAGCGCAGCAGCGGGTCGAGGCCGACCCCTTCGGCGGGCACCGGGTTGGTGGTCGTGAACGGGTTGGCGTAGAACACCATCAGCCCCACGAAGAACCCCCCGAAGCCGAGCAGGATCGCGGTCGCGTAAGAGGCGACCTCGCGCAGGCGCTTGCGCGTGAGGAACAGCACGAGGCTCGACCACATCGACAGCAACCACGCCCACAGCAGCAGCGAGCCTTCCTGAGATGACCACAGCGCCGCCATGCGGTAGAGCAGCGGCGTGGTGCGCGAGGATGTGTCGGCGACCGCGTTGAAGGCGAAGTCGTCGCCCACGAACGCGATCTCGAGCACGATCATCCCGACGGTGAGTAGGCCGGCGAGCGCGTACACCGAGCGGCGGCCCGCCAGCGAGAACTCGGCCCGGCCGCTGCGCGCCCCGTGGACGGAGACGACGATGCCGTACGCGCACACGATCAGCGCGAGCACCAGGCAGACGTGTCCGAGCAGCGCCATCAGGCCTCGCCACCCGCTGGCGGCGCATCGGTGGACGCCCTCCGCGATCTACCGGCGCCAACCGCGGTGGGGTGCGCGGAGAGGGACACTCAGGCGTTCTGCTTCTCGGAGGGCGGCGCGACCGTGTACTTGGAGGGGCACTTGGTGATCAGGGAGTTCTGTTCCCCGGTGTAGCTGGCGCCGTCCTTCTGCACGGTGACGATGATCTCGCGCCCTTCTTTGAAGGGGTCGGGGACGATGCCTGTGTAGGCGACCGGCACCGCGTCGATCCCATTGGCGCGGTCGGCGACGCTGAAGTGGAGCACGCCACCGTCGTGGCGCACCGACCCCTTGACAACGGTGCCGGTGAGCTGATAGCTGCGCCCAGGCTGGGCCTCGCGCAGCAGCTGACTGGGCGTAAGCGCCGGGCTGGCGGCGTTGAAGCTCGTGTAGATCAGCGCGCTCGCCAGCAGCACGGCGGCGCTCAGCGCCACCACCAGCCGCATGGTGCGCTTGCGGGCGGGGTTCATCGCGCCCAGTATCTCAAACAGACGCCAGGGATTCGCCGATGGGGGGCGAAACATTCAGGCATGCGGCGGGTCTTATCAAGTGGAGAGCAATGAGAGGTAGCCTTCTGCATCCAATCAGCGCCGAGCGCCGCCGAGCGCGGCGCATCCGCGGTGAGCACCGCTCCGCCGCCCCGGCGCAGGAACCCAGTGTCGCCCCGCCGCGCCCGGACGTAGCCGCCAAGCGCGTGCGCGAGTCCGGCGGCCCCACCGACCTGGCATGCTACGCCTGCCAGTGCGGCTACGTGTTCGCGGCCCCGGTCAGCACCACCGTGGAGTGCCCGCACTGCAGCACGCCGCAGGCTTGGTAGTCACCCGACCTGCTGCCTGCGGTTTGGCCCACTGCATATATAGTGGCAGACGTAGTGGTAGGCTAGTGGGTATGGCGTATGTCGTAGCCCGGCGCAACGGGCGATTCGAGGTTCGGGAGTCGCTTCACACGCCCAACGGGCCCCGCGCACGCACGCTCGCCAGCTTCGATGTCCTCACCGACGAGATCTTGGCGAAGGCCGCCGCGAAGGCCGAGCGACCGTTCGACGTGCGCACGGTGCTGACCTCGAGCCGACGGGCTGGGGCTCCCGTGATGGCAATGACCGGCGTCGAAATGTCGGCCGGCGTCGAGAGGTCCACCGGCGCCGAGAGGCCAGCCATCGTCGAAATGTCGACCGGCGTCGAAAGGTCCACCGGCGCCGAGAGGCCAGCCGGCGCGGGAAAAGCCGCCGGCGCTCACAGCGGGACCGCCACAGGGGCAGCGGGTGGCGGCTCGGCGGCGGGCCGGTTCGTGGAGTCCTCGCGCCGGATGGCCCTCACGCTGAGACCAGCGCGGGGATCCAGGCAGACGAACCCAGGGACGGCGCTCATCGACCTGCTGGGCTTCGCCGACTCCGTCGCCCGGGGTAAGCCCGCCAGGCCGTTTGAGCCCCTGACCTTCCCGGTGCTGCGCGAGCTGGTCGACAACCGCCGCGGAGCTGCCGGTATGCACAGCGGATGAGTGGCCCAGGGGGACTCGACGGACTGGCGGCCAGGATCGTGGCGGTGCACGAGATGCTCGACTCGATGAGGGTCACCCACCAATTCGGCGGCGCGGTGGCGCTGGCGTGGTATCGCAACCCCCGCGCCACGACGGACATCGACCTCAATGTGACCCTCCCCCCCGAGGATGCCGGACCAGTGCTCGGGGCCCTCACCCATCTGGGCGTGACCGTCTCCCAAGCCAACCGTGCGGCGATCGCGCGAGACGGTCAGACGAGGCTCGATTGGGACGGCTCGTACCTTGATCTTTTCTTCGCCACCATCGATCTCCATCTGGATATGGCGCAGCGCTCACGTCAGGTCCACTTCGGCCCTGTGGAGATACCGATTCTCGCCCCTGAGCACCTGATCGTGTGCAAGGCAATCTTCAACCGCCCCAAGGATTGGGTGGACATAGAAGAAATGATCGCCTGGGGCACATCGATCGACGCCGTCGAGGTCCTCCGCTGGATCGATGGCCTGCTCGGAGCGGACTCCGCACAGCACGCTCGTCTGGCCGATCTGCTCCAAGCTCCCTCCGCGAAACGCCAGCAGCCAAATCGGCCCGCCGCCAATGAGCCACCCGTCGGAGCTTGAGGCGTCAGGCGTCAGAATCGCGGCGGCCGAGCGCACCCCAGACAACCACAACCGAAGGCCGCTCTCAAGCCTTTTTGCGAGGGGTCAGCGAATATGCATCCCCGAGATCGCGCGCGAGATCACGAGCTGCTGGATCTCGGCGGTGCCCTCGAAGATGTCGTAAATCTTGGCGTCGCGGTGCCAGCGCTCGACGGGGAACTCGCGCGTGTAGCCGTTGCCGCCGAGGATCTGGATCGCGCGCTCGGTGACCCACACGGCGACCTCGCCGGCCTTCAGCTTTGACATCGAGCCCTCGGCGTTCTCGAAGGGCACCTGGTTGCGGCCCATCCACGAGGCGCGCCACACGAGCAGGCGGGCGGCGTCGATCTCCATCTTCATACGGGCCAGCGTGAAGGCGATCGCCTGGTTCTCGATGATCTTCTTGCCGAACTGCTCGCGCTCCTTGGCGTACTCCAGCGCGTACTCGTAGGCGGCGCGGGCGATGCCGAGCGCCTGCGAGCCGACCGTCGGGCGGGATGCCTCGAAGGTCTGCATCGCGGCCTGCGACTTGCCTTTCTTGCCCTCGCGCACGCGGGCGATACGTTCGTCGAGCTTCTCCTTGCCGCCGAGCACGTAGCCGGCGGGAACACGACAGTCGTCGAGGAAGACGTCGGCGGTGTGCGAGGCGTGCAGGCCGTGCTTGGAGACCTTCGTGCCCTGGGAGATGCCCTTGGCTTCGCTCATCGGCACGACGAACGCGGCGTGGCCTTTGGAGCCAAGCTCGGGGTCGACGGTGGCGATCACCACGTGCACGTCGGAGATGCCGCCGTTGGTGGCCCACGCCTTCTGGCCGTTGATCACCCACTCATTGGTGGCCTCGTCAAACTTCGCGCGGGTGCGCACGCCGGAGACGTCGGAGCCCGCATTGGGCTCGGAGGCGCAGAACGCCGCGACCTTGATGTCGTCCTCGGTGCCGAAGCAGCGCGGAATCCACTCGCCGATCTGCTCGCCAGAGCCCTGGCCGAAGATCGCGGCGACCGCGAGCGCGGTGCCCATGATCGACATGCCGATGCCCGCGTCGCCCCAGAACAGCTCTTCGTTGACGATCGGCAGCGTCAGACCGGTCGGATCGGCGAAGAACTGGGCGAGCCCTTCAAAGCCGTAGAGGCCGATCTTGGCGGCCTCCTGGATGATCGGCCACGGCGTGGCCTCCTTCTCGTCCCACTCGTGCGCCGCGGGGCGGATCACGTCGGCCGCGAAGCCGTGCACCCAGTCGCGCAGATCCTTCTGGTCCTGGGAGAGCGCCAGCGAGAAGGTGGCCTCCTTGTTGGCCGCGCTGGCGATCGCCTCGACAGCCGCCTCGGCTGCCTCGGTGTTGTCGGCGACGGAGGTGGCTGACATCGAGAAGGGCTCCTTTTGCTTTTTTTGAAGATGAATGGGTCGGCGAGCGGCGATCCCGGGCGCTGCTCGGAGTACGCGTGGAGCGACCCAAGCCGACGCGCACAGGGACGAAGTCTACTGGAAGGATGGCGTTTTTGGGCCGATTTGCCGCCCTCACCTTCTGGGGCGTCCCGGTGACGGGTGCCGGAGGGCTGAGGACGCAGTGAGCGAAGTGTGCTGGCCGACACGGGGACACGAAGTGTCTCCCGGCTTCGGTCAACGACGCCCTAGCGCGTCTGCCAAGCGTCCTCTCCGCGGGTCAGGGCGATCACCTCTTTGGGCAGCTTCCCAGCGGCGACGTCGGCGACCGAGACGCGCTCCAGCACCTTGCGCAGGTTGGCGCGCAGCGCGACCCACACCTGCTGGAGGGCCTCCGCGGAGCCGCTGTAGGCGACCTCCTCGGGGCGCTGGCCGCGCACCCCCACGAGCGGGCCCTCGACCGCGCGGATCACGTCGGCGAGCGTCACCTCCGCGGCGGGGTGAGCCAGCCAGTAGCCACCCTCGGGCCCACGCTGGCTGCGCACGATCCCCGCGGAGCGCAGCTGCGTGAGGATGTTCTCCAGGAACGACAACGGGATCCCCTGAGCCTGCGCGATCTCGTCGACCTTGCGGGGAGCGTCGGCGCCGCTGCCCGCGAGCTCCACGGTCGCCCGTACGGCGTAGTCGGCCTTGGCGGTGACGCGCATACCCCAGACTCTACGGAATCGGCCGGTCCCGTCCGGCTCACGCCCTCGTCAGAGCCTCTCTACACGCGTGGCTCGCGCCACATCGCCCACATCCGCGGCCCGCGCGGCAGGCGCAGCTCGGCGGTGACGCGGAAGCCGTGGCGCGCGTAGAAGTCGATGTTGCGCTCCTTGGAGGACTCCAGGTAGGCGCCGACACCGTCGACGTCACACTGCTCGAGCACGGGCCCAAGCACCGCCGAGCCGAGGCCCCGCCCCTGCGCCGAGGGATCGGTGCCCAGCACCGCCAGATACCAGTGCGGTGGGACATGTGGGTGTTTGCGCTCGAGCCCCAACAGCCCGCGGCCGATCAGCGGGGCGCGGGCAAGCAGGCGTGGGTGGAGCATGATCCGCGCGAGCGCGAGATCCTGGCGTGGCGTCGTGCGCCAGCGCTTCGGCGGCGCCCACAGCGCGGCGCTCGCAAGCTCGGGCGTGGTCCACACCTCGCGATCGACGAGCAGCTGGCGCATGCGGGCGGTGTGGAAACGTTCGAGCACCTTGGGGCGCAGGCGGTCGGGAGGGCACGACCACATCGCCACCGGATCGTCGAGGAACGCCCGTGCGAGCGTCTGCGCCAGCGCCGGGACCTCCTCGGCGGAGACGCGGCGCGGGGTTGCGAGATCGGAGGGCGCTGGCGAGAGGCTCATCCGCGCAGCATGACAGCGCCGCGCGAGACGCTCAAGGGCGGTACGCGCCCCCTGCCGCGGTGGGGGTGCCCCCTGCCGCGGTGGGGGTGCCCCCTGCCGCGGTGGGGGTGCCCCCTGCCGCGGTGGGGGTGCCCCCTGCCGGTGTGATGGTGCCCCCCGCCGCGCTGATGGTGCCCCCCCGCCGCGGTGAGGGTGTGCCCCACGTCGCGGTGAGGGTGCCCCCCGCCGCGTGATCGTGCCCCTACCGCGGTGATGGGCAGGTCGCGGGGCACGATGCCCCGCGCCCACGCGGCGGTCGCAAGCCAGCAGCCGCGCGGACGCGCCCCCAAAGACCCCCGCCCTACAGCACCCGGCGGGCCCAGGTGAAGCTTTCGGCCAGCCAGCCGGAGGTGAGCGGCAGCACGTAGACGCCCTGGGCGGAGGAGTTGATCGCCCATGCGCTGCTCATCGCGATCGCCTCGTGGATCACGTTGGACTCGGTGGCGGTCGAGTCGAAGTGCGCCGAGCCGAAGAACAGGAGGTCGCCACCCGCCACGTCCTGCGAGCGGATGCGCTCGCGCTTGGGGATTTCGCCAGCCTGCTGGGCGGCGGTGCGGCCGAGGATCTGCCTGCCCCAGGGCAGGCCCGAGAGCTTGTAGACGCGCCACACGAAGCCCGAGCAGTCGTAGCCGCCGTGTTCCAGGCCGTCGGCGGTGTTGTCGGTGGTGCCGCCCCAGATGTAGGGCATGCCGATCTTCGCGACGGCGATGTGGAGCACCTCGCGCTGCGCGGCGGTGTAGGCGGGCAGCGCGAAGCTCATCAGCGCTTCGCGCGCCGCGGTGATCGCCCAGCTGGCTGGTGGGGCCACCGGTGCGGGAGCCGGGGTTGCTTCCCCGTCGATGCTCCCTTCGGTACCCCCTTCGCCCCCGCTCGCTGGTTGCTTGGCGCTCGCGCCACCCATCATGCCAAGCACGACCGCGAACGAATGGGCGGCTTCGGCGCGCGTGATCGGGTTCCACGGGTACAGCGCAAGCTTCTGTTCGCCGGGAGGATGGGTGTAGCGCAGACCCAAGTAGCGGGCCACAACCTCGCTGCCGAAATAGCTGGGCGGGGCGAGACCCGCCCCCGTGGCAACCTGCTGGACGTGTTCGGCGACTGCGCCGAGCCCAAGCTGGTCGACGAGCAGCGCGTCGAAGCGTACGACGGTGAGCGGCCGACCGGTGTCGAAGGCGATCGGGGCGATGCCCTCGCGCGCGGCGATCGCAGCCAGCGCGGAGCTCTCGGCCGCGGCGCTCAGCGGGCTGGCGCCCGCGAAGCCTGTGCCTTCTTCGCTCATCACCGTTTCGCGCACCACGAGGCGCTGTTCTGCGCTGTCCCAGTTGGCGGCGGTGAGCTTCTTGGCGGCGGCGGGTCCGGCGAGTGGTCCGGCCACCAGGGCAGCCGCCACGGAGGCGACCGAGCAGGTCAGCGCGAGCCGACGCACCACGACCACGCACATGAGCGCGAGCCGACGCACCACGACCACGCACATGAGCGCGAGCCGACGCACCACAACCACGCACATCGGCGCGAGCCGACGCACCAGGGAAACGCGGCGGGACGAGGCGATGCAACCCACGCCCTTCCATCGGCGTTGGCAGTGGGCCGCTTGAGCCCTGCCTCCACCGCTGGCCGGCCCTCACCCAGCCATCAATCGAGGCACCAACCAAAATAGAATAAGACTCAATCCCGTTTGGTTATGGGCCAAAAATGAAACATCTGACCCCCGCCTCCCCGGTGCGCCCATGTCTTTCTTTTCCGACCCCAACCAAACGAGAATGAGACTCAATCCCATTTGGTTATGGGGCGTGGCCGTGCCAGGCAGGCCAAGCCCTCACCGGAACACGCAGCGACGGCGAGGCACGTGCCCTTCCCAGCGACAGCGAGGCACGTGCCCTTCCACCCGGCGGAGATCAGGCGAGCGCGCCCTCGTGCGCCGGCCGCGGCTCCTCGTGCAGGCCGGCCGCGTCGGGGGAGGCGCCGACCAGTGGGCCGCCGGCGCACTCCTCCGCGCACACCGCGCGGCGCGGGTTCTGGATGCCCACTGCCCCGATTACGCCCCCGAGCAGCACGAGACCCCCCGCGATCGCGATGCCGGCGCGGAAGCTCTCCAGTGACGCGGCGTTCGCCGCGTCGGTGACCGCGCGGGCCTGGCGCGGCGGGAGACCCGCCACCGAGGGACGCCCGAGCGTGAGGCGCTTGGCCTGCTCCACCGCCACTTCGGCGCGCGGGTCGAGCCGCACCCCCGCCAGATGCGAGTCGAGCGAGGCGGAGAACTGCACCGCGACGACGGCGCCGAGCGCCGCTATCCCGAGCAGGCCGGCGACCCGCGCGACCGCGTTGTTGACGCCGGAGGCGATCCCCGCCTGGCGCTCCTCGACGCCCGCGAGCACCGCCGCGGTGAGCGGGGCGACCGTCATCGAGAGGCCCAGCGAGAACACCAACAGGCCCGGCAAGACCTCGGTCCAGTAGTCGACGTTGACGCCGACGCGCAGGAGCAGCAGCAACCCGACGCCCGCCAGCAGCGGCCCGCCGCCCATGAACAGCCGTGGCCCGTGGCGATCGGCCAGCCCCCCGAAGCGGCGCGAGAGCACAAGCATCACCACCGTGACGGGCAGCGTGGCGAGGCCGGAGCGCAGCGGCGAGTAGCCGGCGACCTGCTGCAGGAAGAGCGCGAGGAAGAAGAACAGCACCGACAGGCCGGCATACATCGCGAACGTCTCGACGTTGCCTACCGCGAAGTTGCGCCGCTTGAAGAGACCCAGCGCGAGCATCGGGTGCGAGGCGTAGCGGGACTCGTACAGCAGAAACGCGGCGAACAGCACCACGCCGCCGATCAGTCCCGCCATCACCGCGGGGCTCGACCAGCCCAGACGCGGCTGCTCGATCAGCGCGAACACCGGACCGCCGAGGCCGAGCGCGCACAACAGCGCCCCGACGTAATCGACCGCGGGTCCAGCGGCCCGCGGGGCGGCGCGGGGGATGACGGCGAGGATCAGCACCAGGCAGAGCGCCACGAACGGAAGGTTGATCAGGAAGATCCAGCGCCACGAGCCGATCCCGAGCAGCAGGCCCCCGCCGAGCGGTCCGATCGCCGCGGCGATCGCGCCGAAGGCGGTCCACGTGCCGATCGCGGCACCGCGCTCTGATTTGGTGCCCCCTTCCCCACCCGGGAAGGTGGCGACGATCACCGCCAGCGAGCTCGGGATCAAGAGCGCCCCGGCGACGCCCTCGAGCGCGCGGAACGCGATCAGGAAACCGATCGTGGGGGCGAGCGCGCACAGCAGCGAGGCGACCCCGAAGCCGCCGACGCCGAGCGCGAAGATCCGCCGCTCGCCGAACAGGTCGCCGAGCGAGCCGCCCACCAGGATCAGCGAGGAGAGCGTCAAGAGGTAAGCGTTGCTGACCCACTGCTGGCCGGCCAACCCACCACCGAGGCCACGCTGGATTGTGGGCAGCGCCACGTTCACGACGGTGCCGTCGAGCACCGCGATCCCAGACCCGATGATGCACGCCGCGAGCGTGACCTGCTTGACCTGGGCGGTCGAGAGCTTCACGCATACCAATGTAAGGCAGACCCCACCCGGCCGCGGGCGCATTTGAGGGCGCGCTGTGCCGTGACGGGCCTGTGACGGCAGGCCCTCAACCAGCCGCGGGTCGTCAAGCAGGCCCCGACCCGGCCACGAGTCTGTAACGCACCGCCGGGTGAGCGGACTGCACGGCACAAGCCCACCCAAGCGAAGGAGACCTCGATGAAAGCAATTACCCGCTGCGGCATGGTGGCAGCCACCGCCCTGGCCGTGATGAGCAGCGCCGCTGGAGCCGCGAGTGCGTTCGGCGGCCCCGGCGGCCCACCCTTCGGCGGCGGCTTCGGCGCTCGCTCGGCGCCCGTGTTCGTGCAAACCGACAACACGGCCGGCAACCAGGTGGTCGTCTACGACAGCGCCGCCGACGGCGTGCTCACCCAGGCAGGCGTGTACAACACCGGAGGACTCGGCGGCGTGCTGGCGGGATCGGTCGTCGACCACCTCGCCTCGCAGGGCTCGCTCGCCTACGACCCCGCCACCGGGGAGCTGTATGCGGTGAACGCGGGCAGCAACACGATCTCCGTGTTCGCCGTGTTCGGCGACCATCTGGCGCTGCGCCAGGTGATCGGCTCGGGGGGAACGTTCCCCGTGAGCGTCGCCGTCCATCGAGGTCTCGTGTATGTGCTGAATGCCGAGAACGGCGGTGAGGTGCAGGGGTTCGTGTCGTTCTTTGGGCACTTGCTGCCGCTGCCCAGATCAGGCCGCGCGTTGGGACTGAACCCGACCGAAGAACCGCAGTTCACCCACACGCCCGGGCAGGTCGCCTTCTCGCCGAACGGCCGGCAGCTGATCGTCACAACCAAGGGCAACGGCAGCGACATCGACGTATTCGCCGTGGCGCCCTTTGGACGTCTGTCGACGACGCCCGTCGTGAACCCCGAGCCGGGCGCCGTTCCGTTCGCGGTGACCTTCGACCAGGAGGGGCATCTGATCGTGGCGGAGGCCGGCACCAACGCACTGGCGGACTTCGCGCTGAACGACAACGGGACGCTCACCCCGCTGGACGCGGTCGGTACCGGCCAGGAAGCGACCTGCTGGGTGGTCGCGACGAACGGGCGCTTCTACGCCTCCAACGCCGCCAGCGCGTCGTTGACGGGCTTTCAGTCGAGCGACGGCGGGTCGCTGCTGACCTCGCTGGGTGACACGCCCACCGACGGGGGCACCGTCGACGCCACCGTGAGCGGCGACGGCCGCTTCCTCTACGTGCAGACCGGCGCGGCGGGGATCGTGGACGAGTTCGCGATCGGCGCAGGTGGCACGCCGAGCCGGATCGGGTCGGTCACCGTGCCGGGCGCCGTCGGCGGCGAGGGTATCGTGGCCGGCTAGTGGACGGGGACGCTGAGTTGGTGGCGCGTGTGCGCGCGGGCGAGGAGCAGGCGTTCGTCACGCTGGCGGCGCGCCACCACTCAACGATGCAGCGAATCGCCCGCACCCACGTGGCGAGCGCCGCGGTGGCCGAGGAGGTCGTGCAGGACACCTGGCTCGCGGTGCTGCGCGGCCTCGACGGCTTCAAAGGGCACTCGTCGTTTCAGACGTGGCTGCTGGCGATCCTCGTCAACAGGGCCAGGAGCACAGGCGTGCGCGAGCATCGAAGCGTGGCGATCGGCGACGCGGGGCCGGCCGTGGACAGCGCCAGGTTCGACGAGTCGGGCGCCTGGATGTCCCCGCCACGGCACTGGGTGGAGGAAAGCGAGAGCAGGCTGCTCGCCGAAGGTCTCGCGGATCGCATCCAAGCAACCATGCGGGAGCTGCCGGAGCGCCAGCGCGAGGTTGTGATGCTGCGCGACGTCGCCGAGCTGAGTGCGCGCGAGGTGTGCGAGGCGCTTGAGATCAGTGAGGCCAACCAGCGCGTGCTGCTGCACCGGGGCCGCAGCCATCTGCGCCAGGCGCTCGAGGCAGAGTTGGGGAGGGCATGAGGATGCTGTTGCGTCGCAAAGAGCTCGTGTGTCAGGAGATGGTCGAGTTGATCACCGACTACCTGGAGGGGGGGCTGTCGCGGGCACAGCGGCGCCGCTTCGAGGCACACATCGCCAAGTGCGAGCACTGCACGGAGTACCTGGAGCAGATGCGCGCCACGATCCGGCTGACGGGCAGCTTGCGCACCGAGGACCTGACGCCCGAGATGAGCGCAGAGTTCGCGGCGCTCTACAGGCGGTGGCGCTCGGAAGAGAAGTAGGCGCTGGCGATTTGCCGCCTGCCGCGTCGCGTACGCTGGCCGGCGATGACGGACGACTCCCTCCACGAGCCGACCTTCGACGAGGAGCTGTTCCTGTGGCTGGAGGACGAGCCCCCCGCCGTGCGCGCCGCCGACGCCGAGCGGGTGCGCGACATCGCCGCCGAGCTGGCGGGTGGCTTCGACGCGCTCGCGCAGATCGGGCGCGCGGTGACCGTGTTCGGTTCGGCGCGCACTCCTCGCGACCATCCCCACTACGCGATGGTGCGCGAGGTCGGCAGGTGTTTGGGCCAGGCCGGCTACACGGTGATCACCGGCGGCGGTGGCGGCCTGATGGAGGCCGCCAACCGCGGCGCACGCGACGCCGGCGCGCTGTCGGTGGGCTGCAATATCGAATTGCCCCATGAGCAGGCGCTCAACCCTTACGTGGACATCGGGCTGCGCTTCCGTCATTTCTTCGCCCGCAAGGTGATGTTCGTCCGCTACG
The DNA here is from genome assembly GCA_963744135.1 of uncultured Solirubrobacterales bacterium. Lineage (GTDB taxonomy): Bacteria > Actinomycetota > Thermoleophilia > Solirubrobacterales > Solirubrobacteraceae > Palsa-744. The sequence goes on from CAVUSE010000003.1 coordinate 387,092, forward strand.
CATGCGCCTTCGTGGTGGCCCCCGGCGGGTATGGCACGCTCGACGAGCTGTTCGAGTCGCTCACGCTGATCCAAACCGCCACGATCCCCAACGTCCCGGCGATCTTGGTTGGCCACGGGGAGTGGGATGGCCTGGTCGAGTGGCTGCGCGCCCGCGCGCTCGCCGACCACCGCATCGACGCCGAGGATCTCGCGATCCTGCGCGTGGTGGAGCACCCCTCCGAGGTGTGCGCGATCGTCGACGAGGCGCTCCGCCGCCAGCGCAAGCACGGCCGTCGGCAGCGGCGGCGCACCGCGCCGGTGAGCGGCACCACGCACTGATCATTCGCCGACCTCATCGAGCGTGCGCCCACTGAGCACCGAGCGGGGGTGTTCGGCGACGACGTCCGACCCGGGGCGCGCGCAATCGTCGCGGCGCTTGATCAACAGCCACTGCGCCTTCTGCCCCCCACCCGTGCGCTGCAGCGCGAAGCCACCGCACAGCTTCTCACCGTGCAACACGAAGACGGCGTGGCCGCGCTCGAGCGCCGACGGCCAGGCGACGCGTCCGCCCTGCTCGTAGACGCCGCGATCCCACACGATCACCCGACCCCCGTCGAGCACCCCCTCGAAGGAGTTGTGCGCGATCGCGTGGTCGGGCACCTGCACGGCGAGGCGCTTCACAGCCGGCTCGAGCGAAGGCCCCTTCGGGACCGCCCACGAGCGCATCACCCCGCCGACCTCCAGGCGCAGATCGAAGTGGTGAGCCCGCGCCAGATGCTCCTGTACGACGAACACCCCGGCGGCAACTCCGCGCACGGCGAACTGCTCGTGACCCTCGACCGCGACCTTGTCGACCACGACCCCGGCGACCCGCGCCGACGGAGGACCCTCACCCAGGAAGGTCACCAACTCTTCGACCGCGTGCGCCGGCCCCTCCGCGTGGACCTCCACGGTGCCCTCCTCGCCGTTGCGCACCCAACCCCACACAGCGAGCTCGCGCGCACGTCTCACCGTCGCATCTCGGAACCCGACGCCCTGCACCTCACCGCGCACGACGGCGCGGATCGCGGTGGTCTTCTGCTGGCCTGCTCGTTCGGGCACTGCCCGACATATATCGGTTGATGACCGGTTTGGTGTGCGCTTTTCGACGGTCCAGCCGAGAGCTGCCGCGCGCTTTCCAGAGTCGCGCCGTTCGCTCGCGACCTTCGAGGGTGCTCCCGCGGTACTCTCGACATCAGACCATGAGCGAAAGTTCGCAGCGGATGGCTTCGGCAGCGCCTCCGAGGCGGGGGTAGAGGAGTTCGCAGTGGCCCGTGGGCTATCGCTGAGCCTGCCGTTGAGCGCGCTTGCGGTGAGCGCGGCACTCGCCGGATGCGGCGCAGGCTCTAGGTCCGCAACCGAGAGCACGCACAGTCTCACCGTCGGCAGCACCAGCGTCAGTCGCGGCGCGCGAGCGCCGATCGGACGGCGCCAACCCGGCGCGCAGCCATTGACTCTTGAAGAGATGCGCGAATACGACGCCAACGAAGGTCGCTGCGACGACGATGGCGGAAGCGTCCGCGATGTCGGGACGCTGGAGGCATACTGCTCCTTCCCCACTCGCTCGAATGACTTCCACCTCATCGAATCCTCGCACGAGAAGGAATCTGCCGGCGAAGAAGAATGAATGGTCAACCCTCGAGCGCGTAGCTTTCGATGTCGTGATCGAGCGTCCCCTGCGCCTCGTACTGGCCGGAGTGCACGTAGACGAGCTTTCCTTCGCGATCGAAGAACATCGTGGTGGGGACGCCCTCGAATGCGGCGAGCGAGCTGAGCGCTTCCGTGCTGGCTTCGTAGCTGGGGTATGCGACGTGGTGGTCGGCTAGGAACGAGCGGGCGTTCGCCGCCTGGTCTTCGGTGTCTGCGCCGAGGAACGCGACCCTCCGTCCGTACGTCACGGATGCGTTCGCGAGCAGCGGGAACTCCGAGCGGCAGGGCCCGCACCACGACGCCCACACGTTGAGCACCGCTGGATAACCGCGCAGGCTACGCAGGCGAGCCGCAAGCGCCGACTCGGAGCCGATGAGCTGACCGGCCTGGCGGTGCAGTTCTGCAAGCGCTGGGGGCGAGCTCGCCAGCTGCTGACGCGCATCGGCGCCCGTCTCCGTGGAACTTGGGGCGGGGGTGAGCGCGGCATGTATCTGGCTGACCAGCGCGGCGCGCGTGAGCCACCCTCCCGTGCTCACGTCGTGGTACCAGAGGAAGCCGCCCGACGGCGAGATCAGCTCCAGGTACGGCTCGTCCTGAACCCGGTAGCCGTCCGCGAGACGGCCGCTCGAGTCGATCGCGATCGGGTAGGAGAGCGGGTGGGGCAGTGATCGGAGCAAGCGCGGGAGTGCGGCGGGCGATGGCTCGACGCTCGCCTCGTCGACCGCCGTGAGCGCCGGCAGTCCCTCGCGTCCCGCGGATTCGGCGTAGGCGTCGAGTGCCTCGAGTTCCCGCGCGAGGCCCGTCACCTCGGAGTCCCACGTGTCGAAGAACAGGATCAGCCGCGGTTTGGTGCCCGGGCCGAGCTGCACGCTGCCACCGCCGGCTCGCGGCAACGTGACGTTGGTCGTCGGTTCGCTCAAGGGGATCTGGGCGTAGGAGACCGCGGAACGCACCGGCGGATGCCCCGGCAGCAAGCTCGCGGCCGCCCGTGCGAAGAGCGATGCGAGCTGTCCCACGCTCGCGTAGGACATCTGGGTCATGAACAGGCGTGAGAGCTTCCCTTGCGTGCCGATCACGTACACGGCGGGGGTGTGGTCGACCTGACCAGCCACGATCTGCGCTTCGATCCCGTACGCGTGCCAAACGCGCTCCAGGCGTGCGAGCGGACCGTTGAGGAAGTGCCAGGCTTGCATCATCCCGTGCGCTTGCGAGTACGCGCGCACCCAGCGTGTTTCGGTCGCGGCGGGATTTGCGCCGACGCCCAGCAGTTCCACCCGAGCGCCCGCCGGCCCGAGGAGCCGCTTGGCCTTGACCATCGCACTGGTGGTGAGCGGGCAGATCGTCGTGCACTGCGGGTCGTTGAAGGCGAGGATCACGACCTTGCCGCGGAAGGCGGACAGCGACACGGCTCGCCCGAACTGATCGGTCAGCGTGAAGTCGGGGGCGGCCCCGTGGATCGGCGTGCCGGGGTCGAGCGTGGGGTTGCTCGCGAGCGCCCCGATCTGTGACGGTGGCGACGGTGACGGCCGGGTGAACGCGAGGGCGCCCACCACGAGCGCGGCGATGCCGGCGCCGAGGAGGACACCGAGCACAAGTGCCCGCCGCGTGTCCGAGCCGAGAGCCCGCGGCACGATCGCCCCTACGCCGCCGCCGCGGCGGCGAGCCAGGGCCAGCCACGGACACTCCGAGACCGCCATACTCCCAGCGGCGTCGCCGGCGCGGAAGTGGGGTCCATCAGCCCTCCTGGGGCGAGCGCGAACCCTGGGGCGCGTCCGCACCTGCTGGCGGTCGGTTGCGCGAATCGACGTGCACGCGGTGACGCTCGTGACGCCGTATCAGGAACACGCCCCAGGCGACCATGGCGACCACCGCGGCCATCGGGACAAGCATCGTCAGCAGCGACGCCGACAGGAACGACGAGCCCAACACCACTGTTGTCATCCGCTTGGCCTCCTCATCTCGCTTGCGTGTCCTGCACCAGCACCGGGATCGGGGAGCCGTTCGGGGCAGGCGTTGGGCCGTCGGGGGAACCTGGGAAGCCGACCGCGTCGAGTACCGGCGCGCGCGGCGGCGGCTCCGGGGCGACCCACTGATACAGCCCGATCAGCAGCGCGATCGTGTATGCGATCGAGCCCCCGACCCACATCATCCCGCCCGCGAGCTGCTGGTCGGTGAGCGCACTGATCCCGCCGGGACGGGTCCGAAGGTCCGCGTAGTGCTGGTAGATCGGTTCGGGCGCTACGACGAAGACGATCGCGAGGACCCAGCCGACGATCATCGCACCCACGATGTAGGCAATCCGGGCCGGCCACGCAAGGTGCGGCCGCAGCGGGCCGGTGTCGATGACCCGCGCCCAGAACAGCAGACCAAAGAAGAAGAACATCGCGTGCTCGGCGGCGTGCACCGCGCCGTTGCGCTCTGTGAGGTCGTACGCGGCGGGAATGTGCCAGACGACGATCGCCCCGTTGAAGAGCATCCACGCCGCGAGCGGCACCGCGAGGGCGCGCAGCGGGGCGGCGAGGTGCGATTTGGCGACTCCGCGCGCGAGCACGGTACGCGAGTGCAGCGGCAGCGCTCGCCACATCGTCGGCCACGGGCGCCCGAGCAGGATCAGCGGCGGCGCGACGGTGAGCAGGATGATGTGCTGGAGCATGTGCACCCACAGCAGTTCGTCAGCATAGGCGTCGATCGGAGAGGCGACCGCGATCACGATCGACAGCAGCCCTGTGTAGAAGACGGCCGCCTGGAGCGCGCTCGGCCGCCCTGCCTTCGGCCGGCTCCCCAGCGCGTAGAGGACCGCTGCCGGCACCACGTACACGAGCGAGGGATCCCACGACCAGCGGCTCAGGTTCATCGCCTCATACCAGGTACAGGACGATGAACGCGATCACGCCGATCGCCGCGAAGTAGGCCCAGTAGAAGGAGGATGCCTCGATGCCCGCGCGCAGCAGCTCGTCGTCGTCGGAGGGCACGCCCTCGCGCCGCGAGCGTCGCTCGCTCCCACCGGCTCGCCTGCGCGCGAGGCTCGCGACCTGGATCTCGATCCAGCAGGCGCCGATCAGCGCGAGCACCGCATACCACGCGGTCCAGCCGAAGAAGACGGCTGCATATCCCCCACTCGCGGCACCGAAGCTGAGCGTCGTGTACTCGTAGAACTGCAGCGCGACCGCGGCGAGCGTGCACACCAGCGCAACGACCCCGGCTCCCAACACGTCCGCAAACCGGCGACGCGCGGCCAGGCGATAGACGATCGCACCGATCAGCATCAGCCCGGCGATCGGCGTACCCAGGCCCACCGGCGGCTGCGTGCTCCCGATCCTGAAGTGGCCATTGGTGTTGAGCGCGAGCAGGTAGAAGTATGCGAACAGAAACGCGAGGAAGAAGAACGTGATCGAGCCGCACAGCAGCCGTCCGCCGAGCCGCAGCGCATGTGGCTGCCAGTCGGGCGGCTCGGCCTGGAAGCGCTCGTCGAGTGGAGCCGAGGCCTCCATCGCCTACGCTCCTTCCCCGGCCGGCGCCACCGCGGGCACCGGCGCACGTTCGTCGCCGTAGGGATAGGGATCGCCGTCGAACACGGGCAGCCGCTCGAAGTCGTGCAGCGGAACCGGCGTCGGCAGCTGCCACTCGATCGACTTCGACTGCCACGGGTTGCGCTCGGCGGGCTCGCGCTTGAAGAGGAGCGACCAGACCGCGTTCACGAGGAACAGCAGCAGTGAGAGCCCGAGCACGTACGCCGAGGCGCTCACCCAGTCGTTCAAGCCCTGCAGGTTCGTCGCGTAGGTGACCACACGCCGCGGCATGCCCATGAAGCCGAGCGCGAAGAGTGGCGCGAAGGTCGAGTTGAAGGCCAGGAACATGATCCAGAAATGCCACTTGCCGAGGCGTTCGGAGAGCTTGTAGCCGTACATCTTCGGCACCCAGTAGTAGATCGCCGCGAAGAACGTGAAGATCAGCCCGCCCATGATCGTGTAGTGGAAGTGGGCCATCACGAAGAAGCTGCCGTGCGTCGTCACGTCGCTCGGCACGTCCGAGAGGAAGATGCCCGAGACACCGCCCCAGAGGAAGTTGAACGCCCACCCGAGGCAGAAGAGCATCGGCACCGTGAAGCGGATGCGACCGCGCCAGAGCGTGCCGAGCGCGCACAGGAAGATGAACCCGGTGGGAATCGAGATGAGCTCGGTGGAGAACGAGAAGAACGGCCGCAGGTCGGCGTTCAGGCCGGACACGAACAGGTGGTGCTGCCAGACGAAGAAGCTCAGGATCCCGACGCCGAGCATCCCCGCGACCGCGAGCCGATAGCCCCACAGCGGCTTGCGCGTGAACACGGGCAGCAGCTCGAGCACGATCCCGAAGCCCGGGAGCGCCAGCACATAGACCTCCGGGTGCCCAAACACCCAGAAGAGATTCTGGAAGAGATAGGGGCTCCCGCCCTGGCCGGGGATGAAGAACGCCGTCTGCACGGTGCGGTCCATCGCCGCCATCAGCAGCGTCGCGATCAGCGTCGGCCCCGCGAGCAACATCAGCCCGGACGTCGCGAGCACCGACCAGACGAAGATCGGCAGACGCGACCAGGTCATGCCCGGAGCGCGCATCGTGACGATCGTCGCGATCAGATTGAAGCCCAGCAGCGTCATCGAGACACCGACGAGCGCGAAGAAGCCGATGTAGGCGTCGTAGCCCGCCGTGCCCTGGCCGCCGAGTGGCTGGTAGCCCGTCCAGCCCGTCTGGAAGCCGCCGAAGAAGATCGTCGTGATCAAGACCACGCCGGCCGCCATCAGCAGCCAGAAGGTGAGCGACTCGATACGCGGGAAGGCCATTCGCCGCGAGCCGATCATGATCGGGACGAGCCAGTTGGCGAAGGGCCCGAGCACGCCCGAGGTGAACATGCCCATCATCATCGAACCATGCATCCCGACGAGCGTGAGGTACTGGTTGGCACCGAAGACATGGGTGTTGGGCTGCAGCAGCTCAGTGCGTATCAGCATCGCGTTCAGCCCGCCGATGAAGAAGAAGAACCCAATGCCGATCATGTACTGCTTCGCGACCACCTTGTGGTCGGTCGAGAGACTGAAGTAACGCAGCAGCCCGTGTTCGTGGGACTCCCGCTCGGCGAGTGTGGGTTGATGGCCAAGCAGCCGCTGGACCGGGTAAACGGCGAAGCCGAGGCCGATCAGGAAGCCGAGCACGCCGAACAGGTAGCCGAGCATGACCGCGATGTCGTTTTCGCCCGCCTCCGTTGAGTAGTAGACGAGGTTCTGGCCGTGCACCTTGGTGCCAATCCAGTAGCCGAGGAACCAGCCGCCGGTGCCAAGCACGATCCCCGTCAGGAGGTTGAAGCCGATCAGCCGTCGCCACAGCGGCGCGGTGGGGGACATCGATCCGGGGGACGTCCCCAGGGACTCGGTGGTGCTCATCCGCCCCTCCTCTGCGGTTCGGGGAAGTAGCCCTTCGAGTACGGCGAGAGGTTGCGCGTCGCCGGCGCGTACTGGAGGCGTTGGCGCGCGATCCAGGAGGCGAACGTCGCGCGTGGCACGACCTGCCCGCCGTTGTACATGTACCCGTGCCACACCCCGCAGAGCTCGGCGCAGCGGACCTCGAACGCCAGCGGCCCCCTGGTCGTGACGTAGGCGATGTTGTTGATGCCCGGGTTGGCGTCGGCCTTGACCCCGAGCTGATACGCCCAGAAGGAGTGGATCACGTCGAGCGAGGTGACGTTGAACTCGATCAGCGTGTGGGCCGGGAGCTCGATTTCGCGTGTCTCGACGCCGCCGAAGGCGGGCCAGCGGTAGGTGAACTGCCACTGCTGGGCGATCACCTGCACCTGCAGCGCGCGCGAGGCGTTCGGCGGAAGCGCGATCGGTTCCGGTCCCTGGCCGCCGCCGGCGCCGGTTTCGAGCAGCCGGATGGTCCCGTAGCCGGTGAGCGAGAGCGCCACCGTAGTCGTTGCGACGATCCACCAGAACTGCACGCTCGAGTTGCCGCGAAGCGGGACGCCGTCCGCCTGTAGCTGCGGTTCGCGCTCGCGGAAGGCCCACAGGGAATAGGCGATGAACACGAGCACACCCAGCGCGATCGGCGTCGCGGTGGCGAGCAGCACCGTGTTGTCCACGACCTGGCCCGCGGCTTCGTTGGACCCGTGCCCCGGCGGCAGGTGGGGCCCGAAGACGAAGACGACGATCGGCGTCATGATCGCGCTCGCGAGCAGCCACAACAGCGTGACGTTGCGCGCGTCGTGACGCGCGCCCCCCTCCCGCATGCGGCCGTATCCGCTCATACGACCTTGAGGAAGCCGCCCATATAGCCGACCGTCTGCATCGGGCCGCCGAAGCCCTGGATGAACCCTGCCGCGCACGGCACGAAGCACTGCCAGCGGTAGAGACCCTTTCCCGGCGTGTGGATCACGAAGGAGATCGTGTGGTGGGCGTTGGCGAGCGAGCAGGGCGCGTGTTCGCACGGGTTCTTGGCTTCTTCTTCCACGCCCAGGAGCGGGATGGAGATGCCCAGCTGCGGGATCGCGAACGCGTGCGAGGCTTCTTCGGGGGGGATCGTCCGCGTGAGCTTCCCGTCGAGCGTCATCGCGCCCCCAACGGTGCCGGCGACCTGGCTGATGAACGGGTTGCGCAGACCCGAGGGGCCGTCGAACTGGTAGATCGTTATGCGCACCAGCGAGTTGGCCGGAACTTCGTAGGTCGTGACGTGGCGCCAGTCGCCGGCGCTCGCGTTGACCGCAAAGAACGAGACCCACGTCGGGTGGGGATCGCTCGGCCCGGCTTCCGGCACGGTTGCGAGGTAGAGCTGGGCGCCGATGGGGGTGCGGGTGGCCGCAGCCGATCCCGGTACGTTCGTCAGGTAGAGCGCGATGTAGAGCACTGTTGCGGCCACTACAGCGGCCGTAACGATTGCCGTGCCGACAGCTCGCTTGGCGTACCTACTCATGCGTGGCTCACTTGCCCGTGGACGATCGAATCGCCCTGCTACACGCTACCACTACCCAGCTCGTCCGTTATGGAAACCTCGAGGGCGCCAGCGAACGGTTCAGATTGGCTTCAGATGTGGGTTTCGGAGGTCTGCGGTCGTTTTGCGGTCAAGAAATGAACCAATGAGGTCTTCACGTTTGGGGGATCCTCTGTGGTGGCTGGCGTTTTTGGGATTGTCTGAGGCGCCGACCACGCGTTAAGCGCGTTTTGACCACATTGGTGGGGGCTCAGTCGTCGTGATGTTGTTCGGTTTCCAGGTGTTCAACCGCGATTGCCTGGAGGGCCGCGATCAGTTCGTGTGCGCGTCGGTCGTTCTCGATCCAGCGCTGGTAGTCGCGTGCCTTCTCTGTGCTGAGGTAGCTGCCGACGGTCTTGTTTTTGACCTTGCGCGTCCAGTGCCAGTAGGGGCCGTGCAGGCGTGGTGGCTCGGCGTGGCAGGCGCAGTTTGGTCTGCCGCAGCGCGTCAGCCGCTCGCTGATCGTGCCGGGCAGCAGTTCGCCTGAGCGGGCTATCGCCGCGAGTTCTCGTGCGATCTGGCGCGTCTTTTCGCGCTGGGCGGGGTCGAGCTTCATCGGCTGAGTCTGGCAGGCGCTGCGGCCGGTTCCGTCCGATTCCTCCGGTAGAACTACCGGAGGATAGGAGGTCTGCGATGACCCCTGCTTTGTGCCCGCAAGCGAGCCGCACCGACGCCACCCAGCAAGCGGCGGCGGCGGCGATCGCGCGCTATGCGCCCTGCGCGCTCTCCGAGGCAGCGGCTGCGTGCGCGCGGGAGCTCGTGGCGGGGGTCCCACCTTCAAGCGCGGGGCGCGCGAAGGCGCTCTTGTTCGCCGCGGGCCGCCTCGCCTCCTTCGCCGAGCAAGTGGGGCTGGCGCTTGATGAGAAACTGCTGGCAGAGGCGGTAATCGAGCGCTTCACGCTCTGTGGCTGCGTAGGACTGTCCCCGGCTTCGGTGCGCACGCTGCGCACCAACTTGCGCGCTCTGGCTCGCGCGCTGAGTGCCTACCCCGAGCCGGCGCCCACGCCGCTGCCCCGCGAGCGCGCGAAGGCGCCATACAGCCAGGCCGAGATCGACGGGTACCTGCGCCTGGCAGAAGCGCAGTCAACCCAGGCACGCCGGATGCGCGCCACGGCGCTGATCTGCCTGGGCGCGGGCGCGGGCATAGTGTCCGGCGAGCTGCGCCAGATCCGCGGATGCGATGTCGTCTGCCGCCCGCGTGGGGTGCTCGTGAGGGTTGCCGGGGGCAGGACGCGCATAGTGCCGGTGCTCTCCCGCTACCGGGCGCAGCTGCTCGCCGGCGCCGTCTTCGCGGGAGAGCGCCTGATCATCGGCGGGCGCGATCCCGAGCGCAGGAACATCACCGACGCGCTCTGCCGTGCGCTCTGCGCCGATCCATCCCTGCCACGCCTGCAGGCAGGGCGACTGAGATCGACCTGGTTACATCAGGCCGCGCAGGCGATCGGCCTTGGCGCGTTCATGGCCGCGGCGGGCGTGTCCTGCAGCCAGCGCCTCGGGGACATCGCCGCATCCCTGCCCGCCCTCAGCGAGGCGGAGATGCTCATGCTTTTGGGGGGATCACCGTGAGCGCTGGCGAGCTTTGCCGTCTCGAGGAGATCCTCGACGCCTCCGGCGTGAGCGAGCGGATCGAGATGCTCCTGCCGATCGGCGTCAGGCCCCGCCAGCTTACGGTGCGCACGCTGCTGATCGGCATGCTGGCAACGCTCTCAGACGACCGTCCCGCGCACCTGAGCAGAGTGCACCGGGCGCTGTTCTGCCTGGGCGAGGCCGACAAGCGGCGCCTTGGCGTGATCGCCCAGTGGAAGACCGGGCCGCATGAGCTCACCTACCGGCAGCTCGAGCGAACGTTCGGCCTGGTCGTACGGGCGCTCTCGGAGCAGCAACCCGACGGGAAGCCCTGCCAAACCCTCTCAGAGATCGTGGACTGCCTGCTGGAGGCCAGCGTGAAAGTGCTGGGCTGCCCACAGAGCTCATCGCTCGCGATCGACTGGAGCAACTACGAGAGCTTCGCCCGCCCATCACACAAAGACGGGCGCTGCGCCGACCCCGAGGCGGCATGGGGCCACCGCAACACCAACCATCCCGGCCAAAACGAGACGTTCTTCGGCTACTACCTGCAGGCCGCCACGATCGTCTCCGAAGACGCCAGCGGCGATGTCCCAGAGCTCGTGCGCAGGATCACGCTCTCCTCCTGCAAGCACGACCCGCCGGCGCAGATCGTGCCGATGCTTCAACGCATCGCCGCCGACGGCATCCACCTCGGCGACCTACTCGCCGACAGCGGCTACTCCTACCGCGCCCCAGAGACCTTCGCAGCGCCCGCCAGAGCACTGGGCGCAGAACTCGTCATGGACCTGCACCCAAACGACCGCGGGATGAAGGGCACCCACCAAGGCGCGATCATCGCCAACGGCAACCTCTACTGCCCAGCCACGCCCAGGACGCTCTTTGAGCTCGGCCCGCCAGCCCCCGCCGCAACAGAGCCCGAACTTCAAACCCACGACCAAAAAACACAAGAGCTCTCCCGCTACAAGCTCGGCGCCCTCTCAGCCCACGACAGAGACGGCTACCACCGCGCCATCTGCCCCGCCGCGGCCGGCAAGACCCGCTGCCCACACAAGCCAGAATCGATAGCGCTCTCCCACGAGCGCCCCACGATCCTCTCCCCACCCGAGAACGCACCCATCTGCTGCACCCAAAAGACGATCACCGTGCCACCAAGCGTGGGCGCCAAGACCGCCCAAAAGCACGACTACCCCTCACAAGCACACAGGCACTCCTACGCCCGCCGAAGCGCAGCCGAGCGCAGCTTCTCCCACCTCCACGACCCCGCCAGCAACGACATCAAGCGAGGATGGTGCCGGCTGATAGGACTCACACCCAACACACTCTTCCTCGCATCCGCGCTCATCATCGCCAACACGCGCATCGCCGACGCCTTCGCCGCACGCCAAGCCGAGAATCAGCGGCGCGCAGCCCGCGGGCTGCCGCCCAAGCACAGACGCAAACGCCAGCGCACCCCCCACAACCTCACCAACCAAGCCAACGCACCACCAGCCATAGCGGCCTAAACCCCAAAAACGCCCAAGCAAACACTCCCAGCGACACACCACCGAACAACCACGCCCCGCAACACCCCAAAGACCGTCCGAGTCGCCCGCGATCCTCTCCCAAGACACCCAAACGACCCGCCAACAGCCCAACCAGCGCCCCTAACGCACAACCACCCGCCACAACACGCACCAACAGACCCAAACGTGAACAAAAGAGGCGTTCAAACGTGAACACCTCCCAATCGGGGCGCCCAGATTCGAACTGGGGACCTCGGCCACCCAAAGGCCGCGCGCTACCAGGCTGCGCCACGCCCCGACGCGCACCCAAGTCTACTGCCGCGCACATCCATCCCCGCTCAGACGGCTGTCTACCCAGCACGAGCTCCCACCCCATCCTCAACCAAAACACCCACCAGCACCCACCCGCTGCTAGGGTCCCGCCCCGCGATGGCTGACGTTCAACCCCTGCGCGCGCTGCACTATGACCTCTCCGTGGTGGGAGCTCTCGGCGACGTGGTGGCCCCTCCCTACGACGTGATCGACGCCGCACAGCGGGCCGCGCTGATCGCACGCTCCCCGTTCAATGTGGTCGCGGTGGATCTCCCTCGGGCGCCCACTGCCGGCAAGGGCGGCGCCGACGGACAGGCAAGCGTTGAGAGCGAGCGCGCCGATCCCTACCGGGCCGCCGGCGAGCTGTTCGAGAGCTGGCAGCTGCAGGGCGCCGTGGCGCGCGACTCGCAGCCCGCGATCTGGGCGCACACGCAGCAGTACACCGGCCCCGACGGGGTGGCGCAGACCCGGCGGGGGTTCTTCTGCCGGGTGCGCGTCGAGGAGTACGGGCCGGGGCGCGTGCGTCCGCACGAGCGCACGCATCCGGGCCCGAAGGAGGATCGGCTGCGCCTGACGCGTGCCACGCGCGCCAACATGTCGCCGATCTTCTCGCTCTACTCCGACCCCGCCGGGGCGGCTTGGCGTGCGCTCGCGCCCGTCACCGCACAAGCGCCGTGGGGCGAAGCCACGGACGGGGAGGGCACCGTCCACCGCCTGTGGCGGGCCACCGACGAGTCCGCCATCGCCGCCGTGCGGGCCGCGACGCGCGACTCCGAGCTGTTGATCGCCGACGGCCACCACCGCTATGAGACCGCGCGCGCCTATGCCGAGGAGGTTGGCGGAGAGGGCGATCACCGCTACGTGCTGATGTGCCTGGTGGCGCTGGAGGATCCGGGGCTGACGGTGTTTCCCACGCACCGCCTCGTCAAGGGCCTCGACGCCGTACGCCGCGAGGCCCTGACGGACGCGCTGCACCGTGACTTCGAGCTCACCGAGGTGCCGCTGCAGCAGCTTGCGCCGATGCCCGGCATGGGCCCATTGCAGCTCGGCTACATCGACTCCCAATCGCAGCGCCCACTGCGGCTGACGTTGAAGGATCAGGCGATCGCCGACACCGCCCTGCCCGGCTTCTCTGAGGCCTACCGGGGCCTGGACACGGGGGTGCTGGAGACGCTGCTGTTGAAGGGCGCGCTGGGGCTCTCCGACGAGGACATCTCCCACCTGCGCAATTTCCGCTATGCCCGCGACGCCGGCGAGGCGATCGAGCTGGTGCGCAGCGGCGAGTACGACGTCGCCTTCCTGATGCGACCGACCCCGGTGGCGCAGGTCAGAGACGTTGCGGCGGCCGGCGAGAACATGCCGCCGAAGTCCACTTTCTTCTTCCCCAAGCTGCTGACGGGGCTCCTGTTCAACCCTCTTTGAGTCAGATGCCACCCCTTGGAAAAGGTTCTTACATAACTACCATCTGTAGTGGGGAGGTGATTGGAGAGACGACCGGATCGGAAAGGCGTAGAGCGATGAAGGCGACAGCGAAGCGCAGCGATGGGTTGTTCAGGCACAGCGTGCGGGTACGCAGCCATGAGCTCACGATCGACGAGGGCACCGAGGCGGGGGGCGGCGATGTCGGCCCCGACCCCCAGGAGCTGCTGGCGGCGAGCCTCGCATCGTGCACGGCGATCACGTTGGAGATGTATGCGGCCCGCAAGGGCTGGGAGATCGGAGAGGTGGAGGTGGCGGTGGAGTACACCCCCGCCGAGCGGGGCTGCCCGACGAGGTTCGAGCTCGTGGTGCGTCTACCCGAAGATCTCCCCTCCGAGCAGGCGGAGCGTCTGCGGGTGATCGCGGCGAAGTGCCCCGTGCACCGCACGCTCGACGGGGAGGTGATGTTCGAGGAACGCCTCGAGCGGATCGCGCCCCTCCAGCCCGCGTCGAGCGCGGCGGCCTGAGCGCCCTGGCCACACCGGCTGATCAGGTTGCAGCGGCGGTGCTGGTGCCGCTGTTCCTCGCCGTGGACGGCGAGCCCCACGCGGTGCTCACCCGCCGCCACGCCAACCTGCGCCGCCACGCGGGCGAGATCTCCTTCCCCGGCGGGCGACGCGACCCCGAGGATGCAGACCTGCGCGAGACGGCGCTGCGCGAGGCCGAAGAGGAGATCGGCTTGCCGCGCACTGAGGTGAGGATGCTCGGGGAGCTTCCCCCCGTCTCCACGTTCGTGACCGGCTACCTGATCCATCCCTTTGTCGGACTGATCCCCGCTGGCCGATCCTCGATCGGTCAGCGCTGGCGCCCCTCTCCGCGCGAGGTGGACGCCGTGCTGGAGCTCCCACTGCGCACGCTGCGCGAGAGCAAGACGCGCACGCCGATGGAACGCCGCGGGATCTCCTTCGAAACCGACGCTTACATCGTCGCCGAGCACCTCATCTGGGGAGCCACCGCGCGGATCCTCGACGACCTCTACGAGCACATCGACGCGATCCTACCCGCCTGAGTCATCCTTCTTTTCAGCGCCCTTCGCGGCGCGACCCCCGCTTCAGGGCGTCAACAACTCGGACAGCGCTCCGAGCGCCTGCCCCAACCAGCGTGGAACATCCGCGGGATCGGCGATCAGGACGGCCAGCGGGATCGAGTTGCGCTTGGCAATCTCCTGCGCGATCCCCTCACCCTCGGCAAGGGCCCCGGGCATGGAAGAACCTGCGGAGATGGAAGAAATCGTTGGCATGAAGGTGTCGGTAGGCATCGAGGGCCCGACGGCCTCGTAGACGACGCCGCGCACAGTTGAGTCGATCGCGCTCTCCAGGAAGGCACTCAAGCGGTCGCTGTGCAACGCCTGCAGCTGCTCCTCAGGGCCAGTGGCGCCGCCCAGCAGCCAGCAGGCGATCGTGACTCCGTCCAGCACCCCCCGCAGTGTGCCGAGGCGGTTGGGGTCGCCGATCCAGCACTCCGCGCCCGCCGCCTCGATCTCCGGGCGGCGATCCTCAGTGCGGGTGACGATACGCACGGCGTACCTCTCCCGCCCAGCCTCCTCCGCCAGCCGCAGGCCCCGGCAGCCGCCCCCGACGATCAGCACTCTTGCCACCGCCGGAGCCTATCCGTACCCTGAAGCCGGAGCCTATCCGCACCCCCGAAAGCGGGAGCCTATCCGCACCCCCGAAAGCGGGAGCCTATCCGCACCCCCGAAAGCGGGAGCCTATCCGCACCCCCGAAAGCGGGAGCCTATCCGCACCCTGAAAAAACGGGCGCCGCGGCCAACGTGGCCACGGCGCCCTGTGAGGAGACCGGCAATCAGCCTCAGTCTTGTGCCGAGGCTTCCTCGAGCGCCACCGGAGAGGTATGGGTAGCGGCGCTCGAGCAAGCTCCGGCAGCAAAGACGTTCAGCCTTGGCTGGCCCTCCCCTGCCTGTCCCTCGGGTAGATCCCTGCCATCCGCTCAAATGAAAACACAAAATGAGAGTCTTGTCAAGAGGGATATGTCAAAGGCAGTTTTTTTGAGAGGAAGAATGAGGGGAAGAAGAGGGCGGCCACGGCGCCGGCGTGTGAGCTCGAGGGGAGAAATGGGCCCTGGTCCGGACGGTGCGACGGATCGTCAGATGCTGATTCGCGGGCCCTAAGCCCAAGTCTCGCCGACCTCGAGGGAAGAAGAGGGCGGCCACGGCGCCGGCGTGTGAGCTTGAGGGGAGAAATGGGCCCTGGTCCGGACGGTGCGACGGATCGTCAGATGCTGATTCGCGGGCCCTAAGCCCAAGTCTCGCCGACCTCGAATACCATCCGGCGCCGATGGCCGAGACCGCAGACATCGTGAGCATGGACAAGATCGTGGCGCTGTGCAAGCGCCGCGGCTTCATCTTCCCCTCTTCGGAGATCTACGGCGGGGTGGGCTCGACCTACGACTTCGGCCACTACGGGGTGCTGCTCAAGGGCAACGTCAAGAACGAGTGGTGGCGCGCGATGCTCTCCGAGCGCGACGACATCGTGGCGCTCGACTCGGCGATCCTGCAGCACCCGCGCGTGTGGGAGGCCTCCGGCCACCTCGCCGGCTTCACCGACCCCCTCGTGGACTGTCGCACCTGCGGGCAGCGCTTCCGCGCCGACCACCTTGGGGACCTGGCGTGCGGGCGCAAACCCTCCAAGCACCCCGGCGAGACCGAGGAGTGCGACCTGACCGGGGCGCGCGACTTCAATCTGATGTTCGAGACCACGATCGGGCCCGTCAAGGAGTCCGGCGCAACCGCCTACCTGCGCCCTGAGACCGCCCAGGGGATCTTCATCAACTTCAAGAACGTGCTGCAGTTCTCGCGCAAGAAACCGCCCTTCGGGATCGCCCAGATCGGCAAGTCCTTCCGCAACGAGATCACCCCCGGGAACTTCATCTTCCGCACGCGCGAGTTCGAGCAGATGGAGATGGAGTTCTTCGTCCCCCCCGCCGAGGCCAAGCAGTGGTTTGAGCACTGGTTGGCGGAGCGGATACGTTGGTACACCGAGCTCGGCCTGCGTCCCGACCACCTGCGCCTGCGCGCGCACGACGCCGATGAGCTCTCCCACTACTCCTCGGGCACCTCCGACGTCGAGTACCTCTTCCCCATCGGTTGGTCGGAGCTCAAGGGGATCGCCAACCGCGGCGACTTCGACCTCACCCAGCACGCCAAGTTCTCGGGGGAGAAGCTCGAGTACTTCGACCAAGCCACGGGCGAGCGCTACGTGCCACACGTGATCGAGCCGGCCGCGGGCGCCGACCGGGCGACGCTGGCGTTCATGGTGGATGCCTACGACGAGGAAGTGGTCGAGCGCGAGGGCGCCGGAGCGGGCGAGCGCCGCACGGTGCTGCGCCTGCATCCCCGTCTGGCGCCCGTGAAGGTGGCGGTGCTGCCGCTGGTGGGCAAGGAAGGCCAGCCGGAGCTGGCGCGCGATGTGCACCGCGCGGTGCGCGGGATCGTGCCGGCCGAGTACGACGATGGTGGGGCGATCGGCAAGCGTTACCGCCGCCAGGACGAGATCGGTACGCCCTTCTGTGTGACGATCGACCACGCAAGCGTCACAGAGGGCACCGTGACCGTACGCGACCGCGACTCGCTCGCCCAGGAACGCCTGCCGATTGAGGGGCTCGCGCAGGAGTTGCAGCGGCGGGTGCAGGCGCCGTGGACCACACCAAAGCTGAAAACCGGATAGGAGCGACATGGACTTCGATTTGACCGACGAGCAGCGCCTGATCAAGGAGACCGCCAGGGAGTTCACCGACAAGGAGATCGTCGAGCGCGCGCGCGAAAACGCCCGCAACCACCACTTCGACCTCGACCTCGTCAAGAAGATCGCCGACCAGGGCTACCTCGGGGCGATCGTCCCACGCGAGTACGGCGGCGCCGGCCTCGGCTACCTCGACTATGGGCTCGTCGTGGAGGAGATCGGCCGCGGCTGCTCCTCCGTGCGCACCGTGATCTCCGTGCAGACCTCGCTGGTGTGCTCGGCGATCCTCAAGTGGGGCACCGAGGAGCAGAAGCATCGCTACCTGCCCAAACTCTGCTCCGGGGAGTGGCTCGGGTGCTTCGGCCTCACCGAGCCCGACACCGGCTCGGACGCCGCCAACCAGCGCACCCGCGCGACGAAGACCGACTCCGGATGGCGGATCAACGGGGCGAAGATGTGGATCTCGATGGGCAACTACGCGAAGCTCGCGCTGATCTTCGCCCAGACCGACCCCGAGAAGGGCCATCGTGGCCTCGCCTGCTTCCTCGTGGAGACCGACCAGCCCGGCTTCCAGCCCCAGACGATCGAGCACAAGATGGGCCTGCACGCCTCCGACACCGCATCGATCTCACTCGACGACGTCGAGGTCGGCGAGGACGGCGTGCTCGGCGAGGTCGGCGACGGCTTCAAAGTCGCCATGTCAGCCCTCGACTCCGGGCGCTACTCCGTCGCCGCCGGCTGCGTCGGAATTTGCCAGGGGTGCGTCGATGAGTCCGTCAAATACGCAAAGGAGCGCGAGCAGTTCGGGCGCCCGATCGCCTCATTCCAGCTCGTGCAGGCGATGATCGCCGACATGGCCGTCAAGACCGACGCCTCGCGGATGCTGGTGTGGCGCGCCGGCTTCCTCAAGGACAAGGGCCGCCCCAACACGACCGAGACCTCGATCGCCAAGCTGCACGCGACCGAGGCCGCGGTCGAGTGCTCCAACACCGCGATCCAGGTGCACGGCGGCGCGGGCTACGTCGACGACCACCCCGTCGAGCGCTACTTCCGCGACGTGCGCGTCACGACGCTGTACGAGGGGACATCCCAGATCCAGAAACTGATCATCGGGCGCGCCCTCACCGGGATCAACGCACTGGTGCCCTCCTGAGATGAACCCCCCTGGCTTGCCCCACCACGGAGGGTATTGCGGCCCACCCACCCCGATGCCCGGCACCCACGCCGTTGGCGCCCAACCCACATACGTGGACGATCACAGATGACAGCAGAAACACCACCGGCGCAGGTGATCGGCGTGCTGGGCGCCGGCACGATGGGGGCCGGCATCGCCCAGCTCGCCTGTCGCGCCGGCGCGCGCACGCTGCTGCACGACCCGATCCCCGAGGCCCTCGAGCGGGGCGCCGAGCGCGTGCGCGGGGGGCTCGAGAAGGAAGCCGCCAAAGGGCGGATCACCGCGGAGGAGGCCCGCGCGGCCGCCGGGCGGCTGGAGGTCGTCGCGGACATGGAGGCGTTTGCGCCGTGCGAGCTGGTGATCGAGGCAGCGCCCGAGCTGGTGGAGCTCAAGCGGGAGATCTACGGGCGGCTGTCGGGCATCGTCGGCGACGCATGCGTGCTCGCGACCAACACCTCCTCGCTGCCGGTCACCGGGATCGCCGCCGGCGCCACGCACCCCGAGCGCGTGGTGGGGATGCACTTCTTCAACCCCGCCCCCCTGATGGCGCTCGTCGAGGTGATCGCCGGTCTGCGCTCCAGCGAGAGCGCGCTGGCGGTGGCGGACACGATGGGGCGCGCGATGGGCAAGACCGTGATCCGCGCCACCGACGGCCCCGGGTTCCTCGTCAACCGCTGCAACCGCCCGTTCGGCCTGGAAGCGCTGCGCATCCTGGGCGAGCGCATCGCGGACGTGCCCACGATCGACCGCATCGTGCGCCTCGGCGGCGGCTTTCGCATGGGCCCTTTCGAGCTCTCCGATCTGGTCGGCGTCGACACCGGGTTCGACGTCGCCCGCAGCTTCTACGAGCTCTCCTTCGGCGAGCCCCGCTGGCGGCCCTCCCCGATCCAGGCCCAGCGCGTCGCCGCGGGCCTGCACGGGCGCAAGACCGGGCACGGCTACTACGACTACTCGGGCGACGGGCCCCACCGTCCAGCCGATCCCGAGCCGCCCCCGCGCGACGGCGACGCCGTGGTGCGGGGCAGCGGCCCCGTCGCCGACGCCCTACGCGAGCTCGCTCCCGGCGACTCCGGGCCGGAGATTGTGGTCGAAGGGCTGGGTGGCACCGTTGCGGGCGAGTCCTTCTACGCGCTCGTGCCCTTGGGACTCGTCGAGGTCACCGGCGAAGCAGGCGAGCGAGCGTTTGCGGGGCTCGGCCTGCACACCGCGCGGGTGCAGCCTTCCGCCGTCGGAGTGCTCCCCCGGATCGTCTGCCAGGTGATCAATGAGTGCACGTTCGCGCTGGGGGAAGGGGTTGGCAGTGCGCAGGACATCGACGCCGGGATGACGCTCGGCATGAACTACCCACATGGCCCTTTCGCGTGGGCTCAGGCGATCGGCTTGGAGCACGTGAGGGCAACGCTGGATGCACTATGGAAGGAGTACCGCGAGGAGCGCTACCGCATGGCGCCCGCGCTGCACCGTCTGGTGCAGCAATGACCCTTTATTTTTGAGGTGGGCGGAGCAGTTGGATGTTTTGGTGGGCAGAGCAGTTGGATGTTTTGTTTTGGGACCCAAACCCTTCATTTTCTGAAGTGGTAGGGGCCGTTTTTCAAGACATCCGCACCACCCACTCCTCCTCAAAGCGCCAACGTCGGGCCGTCGACGAGATGCAGCGGCCTTACTCGCCCCCGCCGGCCGTCTGAACCACAGCGGGCGACGCCCACTGCTCTTCGGCTAGATCCCCAATCGGAATGCCCTCGGGTGTGGGCACCTCCGGGGTGTCGCGCAGATACCACTCGGCGTCCAGCGCCGCCTGGCAACCCGAGCCGGCGGCGGTGATCGCCTGGCGGTAGGTGTGGTCGACCAGATCCCCCGCGGCGAACACGCCGGGGCGGTCAGTGCGGGTGGAGCGGCCGGCGGTGACCACATACCCGTTCTCGTCCACCTCCACCTGCCCGCGCACCAGCCCTGACTGGGGCTCGTGCCCGATCGCGATGAAGGCGCCTGAGATCTCGAGCTCCCGCTCCTCACCGCTGCCGATGTCGAACAGCAACGCACGGTCGAGCGCGCCGCTCTCACCGGGCAGGAACTCCTTGATCGTATAGGGCGTGAGGAACTCGATGTTCTCCTGCGCGCGGGCTCGCTCCAGCATGATCTTCGAGGCGCGCCACTCGGGACGGCGGTGCACGACCGCGACCTTGGAGGCAAACTTCGAGAGGAAGATCGCCTCCTCCATCGCCGAGTCCCCGCCGCCGACGATCATCGTCGGCGCATTCTTGAAGAAGGCCGCGTCGCACGTCGCGCAGTAGCTCACGCCCCTGCCGCCCAGCTCCTGCTCGCCGGGCACCCCCAGCCGCTTGTGCTCGGCGCCCATCGCGAGGATCACGGTGCGCGCGCGGTGCTCGGTGTCCCCCACCCACACGCTGTGCACGCCCCCGGGCTCATTCGCCAGCAGCACGCGCTCGGCCTGGTCTGTCTCCAGCCGCGCCCCGAAGCGCTCGGCCTGCGCGCGCATCTTGCCCATCAGCTCCGGCCCCATCATCCCGTCGGGGAAGCCGGGGTAGTTCTCGACGTCGGTCGTCTGCTGCAACAGCCCGCCCCACGCAAACCCCTCAATCACCAGCGGCGCGAGGTTGGCGCGCGCGGTGTACAGCGCGGCGGTGTACCCCGCGGGGCCGCTGCCGACGATGATCGTGTTCTCGATGTCCGCCATGCTCATCCTTTCGCGCGTGTTCTGACCGTCGCGCTCAGCCTACACCGCTCCATTACTTTACTTTATGAAGTATACCACCGCGCAGCTCCAGCGCTTCGTCGAACAGCTCCACCCCGAGCTCGCTGTGGGTGATCGCGAGCACCCCGCGCTCGCCTGCGCCCGTGACGATCGCACGCATCACCGATTCCGCCGTGGCAGCGTCGAGGTGGGCGGTGGGCTCGTCCAGCACGAGGAAGCGCGCGTCGCTCAGCAGCGCGCGGGCGAGCGCGATGCGTTGGCGCTGGCCGCCGGAGAGCGCCCCGCCGTCCTCGCCGACGAGCGTGTCGAGGCCGTCGGGCAGGTTGCGCACCCACTCGGCGGCGCCGGCTGCCTCCAGTGCCGCCCACAACTCCTCCTCGGTCGCCTCGCGCCGCGCGAGCTGCACATTTTCGCGCAGCGTGGTGTTGAACAGGTGCGCGTCCTGCGCGGCGATCGTCACGGCCCGACGGACATCGTCCTGGGAGAGCTCGCGCAGATCGACGCCGCCGATGCGCACGCTGCCGGCGTCGGGATCGCGGAAGCGCACCAACAGCTGCGCGAGCGTGCTCTTGCCGGCACCGCTCGGCCCCATCAGCGCCACCCGGCGGCCGGGCGCCAGACGCAGACACGCGTGCTCCAGCACCCACGGCTCCGCGGGTCCGTAACGCGCGCTGAGATCCTCCACGACCAGCTCGCCGTCGTCGGGAAGCATCCGCGGACGCTCCGGGTCGCGCACCGAGGGCTCGCGCGCACACAGCTCCTCCAGACGGCTGGCCGCCTCCGCGCAGGCGCGCAGACGCCGCGCCGCGAGCGGCAGCGGCGCGAGCCCTTCGAACGCGGCGAGCACCATCAGCGCGAGCGCCGCCACCAGCACGCCCGCGAGCGCGCCGCCGTGCACCGCGGGGATCGCCACCAGCAGCACCGCCACCACGCTTGCCCCGGCCGCCGCCGAGCCGAGCGCAGTGGCGGCGCCCGCCGCCATCCCGTCGCGGCGGCCCAGTGTCGCAAGGCGCCCGTCGGCAGTGCGCAGCCGCGCGATCCGCTCCCGTGCACGACCCGCCACGGCGAGCTCGGCGGCGCCTTCGATCGTCTCCACCAGCTCCGTCGTCAACGCCGCGCGCGCCGGCGCCTGACGGCGGCCCGACGACGAGGCCAGCAGCGCCGCGAGCGCCGGCACCACGGTTGCGGCGAGCAGCAGGCAGACGAACACCACCGGGCCGGCCGCCGGCAGGATCACCCACGCCGTCAGCGAGGCGGCGCAGATCGCCAGCGCCGCCACCACCGGCGGCGCCAGCGCGCGCAGGTAGAGATCCTGCAGCGCATCCACGTCTCCCACGAAGCGCGACAGCAGATCGCCGCCCCCCGGGCCGCCGACATCGCCGGGGACGAGGGGCGCAAGGCGCCGGTAGAAGCGCGCGCGCACGCGCCCCAGCAGCCGCAGCGCGGCGTCGTGCGAGGCCAGCCGCTCGCTGTAGCGCAGCAGCGCACGGCTGATCGCGAACGCGCGCACGCCCACGATCGCAACGCTCAGCGCGAGCACGGGCGGGCGCTGGGCGGCGCGCGAGATCAGGTAGCCGGAGGTCGCCAGCAGACCGCCGGATGCGACCACCGCACCGAAGCCCAGCGCAATCGCCAACCCCAGCCGGCGGCGCTCCGCGCGGCCGGCACGCGCCGCGGCGAGCAGACTTGCGTAGCTGCCGCTCATGCGACCACCTCCAGCGGAGCGACCAGCGCACGGCCGTGCCGGAGAGTCACGATGCGCTCGGCGCGAGCCGTCAGCCGGGCTTCGTGGGCGATCAGCAGCGTGGTGCGGCCCTCCGCGAGCCGCGTGATCGCTTCGCCCACCGCAACGGCAGTGACGGAGTCGAGATGAGCCGTCGGCTCGTCGAGCACCACCAGCGAAGCGTCGCGCAGGAATGCCCGCGCCAGTCCCACACGCTGCGCCTGGCCCGCTGAGAGGCCGCGGCCGCCCTCCCCGACACGCGTTTGCAGGCCATCCGGGAGCTGATCCAACAGCTCTTCCAACCCGGCGGCGTGCGCCGCCGCGAGGATCCGCTCGCGCGCGGCGTCGGGGACGGCGAGCGCGATGTTCTGCGCAATTGTGCCTGCGAACAGGCGCGTGCGCTGCGGCACCCAGGCGATGCGCTCGCGCCACCCCTCCGGTGCGATCTCCCGCAGATCGCGCCCACCGCAGCTGACGCGCCCCGCGGTCGGGTCTGCCAGCCGCAGCGCAAGCGCCGCCACCGTGCTCTTGCCTGCCCCACTGGAGCCCACCAGCGCCGTGGTGGCGCCCGGCCACAGCTCGAGGTCCAGTCCGCTCAGCACCGGCTCGCCACGATCTGGGTAGGCAAACGACACCGCCTCGAAGCGCAGCGGCTCGACCGCCGGGTCCGGCACGCGGCCGCCGCCGCTCGCAAGCGCCACCAGCGCCGGCGGCGCGTCCAGCACCGCGAAGATCCGCTCCGCCGCCGCCATCCCATCGGTGCTCGCGTGAAACTGCTGGCCGACCGCGCGCAGCGGCCCGTACAGCTCGGGCGCCAGCAGCAACACGGTGAGACCCGCCTGCAGGCTGAGGTGACCGCCGTCGAGCTGCAGGCCGATCGTCACCGCCACCAGTGCGGTGCCGACCATCGCGCACAGCTCCAGCACGAGCGCGGAGAGGAACGCCACCCGCAGCGTCCCCATCGTCTCCGCGCGGTAGCGCTCGCTGACGCGCTCGATCGTCTGCGCCTGCGCGGCCTCGCGGCGGAATGCGCGCAGCGTCGCCAGGCCGCGCACGACGTCGAGGAAGTGTCCGCTCAGCAGCGCCAGCGCCCGCCAGCGCGAACGCGCCCGCGCGCGGGCACCGCTGCCGACGAGGATCATGAACACGATCAGCAGCGGGATCGTCAGCGCCAGCACGCCGGCGGCGATCGCATCCACCGGCGCCACCCACAACAGGATCGCCGCGGGCACCGCCGCGGCCAGCACCAGCTGGGGCAGATAACCGGCGAAGTAGGCCTCCAGGGCGTCCACGCCCTGCACCGCCGCGGCGGCGAGCTCACCGGTGCGGTCATCGACGCGGCCTACGGGGGAGCGGATCAGCAGCTGCTCGGCAAGGCGCCCGCGCAGCTCCGACATCACGCGCGTTGCGCCGATCCGCCCCGAGGTCTCGAATGCGCCGGCGAGCAGCGCCCGCGCCACGATCGCGGCGGCCAGCGCCGCCAGCGAACCGCTGAGCCGGGCCAGCGCCGTGTGGTGCACGGCGGCGCTCGCGATCACGTGCGCCAGCAGCGCCGCCTGCGCGACCACCGTGGCGGCCATTGCCACGCCCAGCCCGGCCGCCAGCCACAGCTGCGCACGCGCGGCGCGGCTCTCGCGCAGCAGGCGGCGATCGACCCCCTCTCCGCCCTGCCTTTTCATATATTCGAAAACATACTGTTTATTCTGCGTACTGACAAGTTTTGATATGCACGCATATACTGTCCTCGATTGCGGCCCTTTACGGATAAGGTGCCACAGGCAAGCTGCCAGAGTCTGCGTTCAGTGAACCTCGCCGCTGCCGGATGGACCCGTGCGCATCGAGATCGGACACCCGCATGAGGAGGTCCAGCGTGATGTCAACCCCATCCTCTGAGCCGGACCAGCCGCCGGGAGCCGCGCGTCGGCCGCGATCCCCGCTCACGGTGCCGGCCGCACCCCTCGCCGCGGCGTCGCTCGCAGCCGTACCGGTCCCAGCCGTCGCCCTCCCCGCCACACCCATCCCGACGGTTGCCACGAAGTTCCTGATCCCTCCGCCCGCGCGCCACCTGATCGAGCGCGGGCGCCTGTACGACGCCCTCGACGAGGGTGTCGGAGGAGGCATCGTGCTGCTCTCGGCGCCGGCCGGCGCCGGCAAGACCGTGCTGCTCTCCGCGTGGATCGCGGCGCGCCGGCTGCCCGGCCCCGCCTGCTGGCTGTCGCTGGACGGCGAGGACAACGACGCCAATCGGCTGCTCGAGAACCTTCTGAGCTCGCTGCGCGGCGCGGGAGCGCTCGAACTCGGCAACCCTCTCGACGACCTCCTCGCGCCCGCGGGAGCCGGCGCCGAGCGCTTCCTCGCCCTGCTGGTCAACGGCCTCGCCGAGCTGCGCTCGCCGGTCGTGCTGGTGCTCGATGAGATTCACGAGCTCACCAACCCCCGGGCAACGGCCGCGATCGACTTCCTCGTGCGCCACGCCCCCGAGCAGCTGCGCATCGTGCTGGCCGGCCGCGCCGACCCGCCGCTGCCGACCGAGCGTCTGCGCGCGAGCGGCACGCTCACCGAGCTGCGCATCGCCGAGCTTGCGTTCACCCGCGCGGAGACCACCGAGCTGTGCGGACGCCTGGAGCTGGCGCTCTCCGAGAAGGAGATCGACTCGCTGTGGGCGCGCACCGAGGGCTGGCCCGCGGCCGTGCGGCTGGCGGCGCTGTCGCTGCGGGGGCACCCCGAGCCAGGGCGCTTCCTGGCTGAGTTCGCGGGCACCGACAGGGCGGTGGCGGACTATCTGATCGCCGAGGTGCTGGCCCGCCTGCCGGAGGACAACCGCGAGTTCATGCTGCACACCTGCCTGGTGGACGCGGTGAGCCCCGAGCTGGCGGATGCCCTCACCGGAGGCGAGGGCGGCACGCTGCCGCTCGCGGAACTCGAGCGCCTCGGCGCACCGGTGCAGCCGACCACCGCCGACGGCCGCTGGTATCGCTACCACCCGTTGTTCAGGGAGCTGCTGCGCGCCCACCTGCACCACGCCCACCCGCGGCAGATCCCCTCGCTGCACCGACGTGCGGCGAGCTGGTATGCGGAGCAAGGGCAGGCGATGCCCGCCATCCGCCACGCGCTCGCGGGTGAGGATTGGCGGCAAGCCGGCGGGCTGATCGCCGAGCACTGGCTGGAGCTGTTCCTGCACGGCGGCTCGGCGACGATGCGCGGCCCGATGGCGCAGCTGCCGCCCGAAGTCGTTGCATCCGACCCGCGTCTGGCGGCGGCCGTCGCCGGCAGCCGCCTGCAGGACGGCGACCTCCAGGACGCCGAGCGCCACCTGGCGATCGCGCGCGAGGCCGGCGGGGAGACGCACCAAAACGAGGCAAGCCAAACAGTGGCCGGCCAAGTGGAGACCGGTCGGATTGGCACGAGTCATACCCACACCAGCCACACCGACGCCAGCCAGACCGCGGCGATCATCGCCGCGGTCGCGCTGCGCCACGCACGCCTGCGGGTGCACCCCGCCGACGCCGAGCGCTTCGCGCACGAGCTCAGCGCGACCGCGCACGACTGCACGCGCCACTGCTGGACGGCACTGCGCAGCTTCGCGCTCTGCGATCTCGGCGCCACGCTGCTGTGGAGCGGCGGCGAGCGCGAGACGGCGATCGCCCACCTGCACGAGGCGCTCGCCCTCGCGACCGAGCACCGGCATGAGCAGATCGCGCTCGACTGCCTCGCACAGCTGGCGGTCGTGAACGTGCTGCGCGGCGAGCTGACGCAGGCAGAGGAGCGCAGCGGCCGCGCGGTGGAGCTGGCCGAGCAGCGCGGCTGGTGCGAGGGCCCCGCGGCAGCGTGCGCGCATCTGGCGGCGGCCACCTGCGCCTATCAGCGGGGCGAGTTCGAGCGCGCCGAGGGTGCGCTGGCGCTGGCCGCGGTCGCCGCCGACACCGCTGAGACGCCGGTGAGACTGACGGTTGGCCTGTTGCAGGCACTCACGCTCGCCGCCACCGGGCAGCAGTCGGCCGCCCGCGGCGCGCTGAAGCTGAGCGCGATCCGCTCCGAGCTGGCGGATGGCGCACCGACGCCGGACTTCGTGCGCGTGGTGCTCGACGACGCCGAACCGCGCGTGCTGATGGCCGCTGGAGAGGTGGAGCAGGCGCGCGCGACCCTTGCGGGAGCACTCGAGGGGGCGCCTGACAGCGTCGCCCTGCTGGTGCGTCAGGCGAGCTTCGAGCTGCGCGACGGCGAGCCCAAGCTGGCCCGCGCATCGCTCGCACGAGCGCGCGCGGAGCAGCAGCAGAAGCCACACCCGCATCCAACGGTGCTCCTCGAAGCATGGCTGTTGCAGGCCCTCGCGGATCGGGCCGCCGGCGAGCCCCAGGCCGCCTCCGAAGCGCTCGATCGCGCGCTGGCGCTGGCCGAGCGTGAGCCCTTCCGCGACGCCTTCCTGCTGAACGGGCCGGCGGTGCGCGAGCTGCTGGAGCTCCAGGCGCGCGACGGCACCGCCCACCCCGCGCTGCTGGAGGTGCTGCTCGACGGCGTCGGCGAGGGTCCCACGAGCGGTGCCACGCTGGCCGAGCCGCTGACCGAGCGCGAGCAGCGGATCCTGCGCTACCTGCCGACGATGCTCACCAACGCCGAGATCGGCGCCGAGGTGTTCGTGTCGTTGAACACCGTCAAGACCCACCTGCGCAGCATCTACCGCAAGCTCGACGCCAATGGGCGTGCCGACGCGGTGGAGCGGGCGCGCCGGCTGGGTTTGCTCCCCGCGGGGATCAAGCGCCCGCGGGTCATGCAACGGGTGTGAGGACCTCACTGTGAGTCGTCGCCCTCCTCGGGTAGGCGCCTCACTTCGACCAGCTCCAAGCCGAGCGCCTGGATGCGGTCGAGCAGGCCGTGCAGCGCGGCCTGGTCGAGCACCGGACCGCGCAGCACCGTCTCCACCGACTGGACGGTGGCATCCATGCCTTCGAAGGCGCCGAGCAGCTGCTCGCTCACCCGGCCCTTGATGTGGATCTCATAGCTCGTGCGTCTCACGCCGACCACGCCGCATGTCTACCCTCGACTGGACCCCGTCAGTCTTCGGCGAACACCTCGCGCAGTTTGGCCTCGTCCTCCTTGGAGAGGTTGGTCTCCAGCAGCTCGGCTTTGAGGCCGTTGAGGGACTCGCGGACCCTTTCCACCACCGCGTCAGAGGTGAGCGCGAACAGCGCCGAGGTGCCCGGGGTCACCTGCTCGCGCACGCGCTTGATGAAGTCGTCGTCGATCCCCACGTCGGCGAACGATCCGCCGATTGCGCCGGCGGCGGCGCCGATCGCCAGCCCGAACAGCGGCACGAAGAAGATCAACCCGAACAGCAGCCCCCAGAAGGCCCCGCCCAGGGCGCCCGCCCCGGCCATGTTGTGAAGCTGGCGGGTACGCGGCTTTTTCTTGTCGGCGGGCCAGCTCACCACAGCGGCGTCGTGCACTTTGATGAGTTCCTGGCTCTGCAGCTGCTCCAGCGTGCGCACCGCCTCCTCAGCCGCGTCCGCGGTGGGGAACTTCCAGACAGTGAGAGTCGCCATTGCCACCAATCTCCTTGAGTCGTCGTTTGCCGTCCGATCCCGCCCGGATCGTCATGCGTCAATGCGTCGATGCGGCGCCGCTGCAAACGCGGTGGTCGATCACATTCAGGCCAAGCTAGGCCCAAGGGGGATGAGCGGTCGTCACCCAACGGGGATGAGCATCGCGAGGATCGCAGGACAGGTCGTTCATGCGACCGCGAGGATGGTGGGACGGGATCGATTTAGGCCGGCTGGTGCCGCTGCTCGTGCCGTCCGAGCAACTGCCTCAAGCCGGCGAGAGCGTCGAGTTGCCGTGGCGCTCGCGCCGCGAGAGCATCGGACCTCACCCGCGGGAGGTGAGCTGAATGCCTCTCAGCTGAGCGACTGCTCGGCCTCCTCGGCGGCGAGCAGACCGACCTCGATGAGGTCGCGGGGGTGCACCCACGTGTCGAGGATCGGGAAGCCCCCCGCGCGCACGATCGCCTCACGCAGGGGGATCGCCCAACGGTGCTCGAGCAGCGCGATCGCCACCGCCGTGTCGGGCGGAATCTCCTCGAGCACGTCGAGCAGGTCCTCCTCGCTGAGGCCGCCGCCCTCCTGCGACCACAGCCGCGCCGCGCCCTCTGGATCGCCGCCTGCCATCTCGCCCAGACCGACCAGCGCCTTCACGACCGCGCCGAACTCCTGCGCCTCCTCCTCTGAGAGGTCGCTGATCTGGGCGGTGGTGACGACGCCGTCGGCATCCTTGTTCACCACCAGCACGTCGATCACACGAGCGACGTCATGCTCCCTGAGGCTCTGCAGGTGGGCGAGCACCTCGCCCTGAAAGTCGGGCTGGTCGAAACCCACGACGAGCAGCTGCACGGGACCGATCATTGCGTCATCTCCTTGTTGTCTGTACGAACCGCGCTTTCCGCCTCAGCCCGCGTTTTTCGGCCCCCCATCGCTCAACCCGCGGCGAGGATCTTCTGCTTCTCGCGCTCGAACTCATCGGGCGTCAACACGCCGCTGTCGCGCAGTTCCCCCAGCTGTTTGAGCTGCTCGACGACACTCCCGCCGGCCGCCGGCGCCGCCGGCGGTGGAGCACTCGGCGGCGCCTGCTGGCTTTCCAGTTCGGCGATCCGCTGCTCCTGCGAGGACTCCTGTGAGGCGCGGTTGGCGCCGGCCTTGCCGGCCATGTAGCCCACCCCACCGACCATCGCGCCCCGCATCAGGGGCCTGCGCCTGCGCATCATCGCGCTGCTCCTTCCGGCCAGCGCGCCGTGAGCTGGTAGAGGATCACGATGTTGATCGCGATGATCATGATCGACCACAGCGGGAACAGCGTGAAGGTGCCGAACTGCACCAGCAGGTCGAGCGACACGAAGATGATCCCCAGCACGCGCGCCCACGTCGCCCCCGCCAGCAGGCCGAGGCCGGTGCAGGCGACCAGCGTTCCGAGGATCAGGTGGCCCCAACCCCAGGCGGAGATGTCCCACACAACCACTCCGTGGCCGCCGACCGTGATCACTTCGTTGTTGATCACCGCCGCGAGACCCCACATCGCGTCGAGGAAACCCATGATCAGCATGATCACACCGGCGAAGACGATCCAGCCGCCCACCCCGGCGGGTTCGCGGTCGTAGCGCGTACCAGCGCCTGGCTCGGGAATCGTGCTGGACATTGGCAGTCCTCCTTACAAAGATGTTTGCGCCGCCCGGCCGGGCGGCATTGCTCACTCCGGTTCGTTCTCGGGCGCCGTTGCCCGCCTCCGTCAGTGAGCATTGCCGCGCGGCGGGTGAGGGCTCATCACCCCTTCGGGATGACCTTGTCGCTCAGCCTGGTTGGGGCCGCGCCGCGGCGGGCGTCGTGGTAGCAGCTGGCGGCAGGAGCCTGCTTGCGGCCAGGTAGGCCACGATCGAGCCGACGATCACCAGTGGCTGGCTTCCGGCGCCGGCTCCCACCGTCAGGACCGTGGCGATCACGATCGCCGAGAGCGGCAGGCGCAACACGGCCGCGACCGCGGCGGCCATGCCCACGGCGATGGCCGGGGTGATGGAATACCCCGGCAGCTGTCCGGCCATCAGCCCCGCCACAGCTCCGAGGAACAGCCCGGGGAAGGTCGGGCCGCCGCGAAAGCTGCCGAGCGAGAGCGAGTAGGCGATGCCCTTGAAGAGGATCAACAGCGCGAGTACCCCGATCGACCACGTGCCCGCTTTGCCGAGGAGCTGCGGGATGGAGCTCTGACCGGAGAAGAGCACTTCCTGGAAGGGCTTGCCGGTGGTCTGCTGAAAGGCGATCGCAAGCCCAGCGACGATCAGCCCGGCCGCGGGCAGCAGCACGAACCGCCTCGCCGCGACAATGCCGGCGGTGCGCTTGCCGCCGCGAACCATGAGCACGCAGGCCACTGCGACCGCGAGCGCCAGCGCGATCGTCCAGCCGAAGTCTGCGATGTCGGGGCGAGGGAACTTGGCGAGCCCTTCCACCGAGCCCAGCGCGTAGGCGCTCGTGCTCAGCCCGGTCCATGAGCCCATCCCAACGGAGACGAGCGCGCCGATACCCGAGGCGAGCAGACCGGGGAGCAGCACGAGCGTCAGCTTCGGGCCACCCAGACCGATCACCTCGATCATGATCAGCGCCGCGAGCAGCGGCGACTGGAACAGGAACGACGCCGCGGCGAAGGAGCCGGCGGCGGCGAGCACGGTAACCACGGGGGGTGGCGCGTCCCTGCGCGCAAGCCGGATCGTCAGGGTGCCCAGGCCGGAGCCCAGGGCGATCAGCGGGGCCTCCGGGCCAATCACGACCCCGAGCCCGATCGACGCGAGCGCCGCGAGGATGATCCCGGGCAGGTGGCCCGGCAAAGTCGGGCCACCGGCCGTGGAGAGCCCGTTTGCGGGGAGGTGTCCTCCCTCGCCAGGTAGGCGCTCGATCGCAAACGCGGTGATCAGGCCGGCGAGCGCGAGTATCGGCAGCGACCACCAGAGCGGTGGACCGTGGTGGTAGCCGAGGTCGCTCGGCAGATGGACGTACACGCCCCTCTGGATCTGGTTGATGAGCTCGAGCAGGCACCACGCCGCGAGCGATATGAAGACCCCGGCGACCGCCGCGACAAACAACAGGACGACGAAACTCCTACTCCGGATCGTCGCTTCGACCTGCTCGGGCGAGACCTCAGGCTCGGGCATCGCGCCTCGCCCGGTGGCTCGCGCGCCGGCTGCGAGTGCGGGACCGGCCGCCCGCCCGGCAAGCTTCCCCTCCGCTCAGATCGTCCACCACGCCGACATTACACAGCATCGTGACCCTGCATGGATCAAACTGAGATTCACCCCGATCGGGCGATGTGGGACCACCCACCGCGGCGGGAGACATATAGCCTCCCGGCAGCGCCGGATCGACCCGCGAACCGCGCACAACCGCAATCGACCAGACGGCTGGAGAGCAAAATCATGAGCACAGCGGTAAAAACCGGCACACGCACCGCCAAGCGCGGACCGATCTCCAATGAGGCTCCGCCCGCGGACGTGCTCGTCGTCTTCGGCATCACCGGTGACCTCGCCAAGGTGATGACCTTCCACTCGCTCTACCGCCTGGAGCGCCGCGGCCTGTTGAACTGCCCGATCGTCGGGGTGGCCGGCGACGACTGGACCGTCGAGCACCTGCGCGAGCACGCCCGCAAGTGCATCGAAGGGACCGGCGAAACGGTCGACAACGACGTCTTCGAGCGCTTCTCCGCACGGCTGTCGTTCCTCAGCGGCGACTTCACCGACGCCGCCACCTACGAGCGCCTCACCACCGCCGTCGGCGACGTGAGCAGCCCTGTCTTCTACCTGGAGATCCCCCCCTTCCTGTTCGGGCCGGTGATCAAACAGCTCGCCGCCGCCGGTCTCACCAAGGGCGGGCGCGTCGTGGTCGAGAAGCCCTTCGGCCACGACCTCGCCTCCGCGCGCGAGCTCGCCGCCGAAATCCACCAGTCGATCGAGGAGTCACAGCTGTATCGGATCGACCACTTTCTCGGCAAGATGGGCACCGACGAGTTCCTCTACCTGCGCTTCGGCAACACGATGATCGAGCCGATCTGGAACCGCAACCACATCGCCTGCGTGCAGATCACGATGGCCGAGAGCTTCGGCGTCGAGGACCGCGGGCACTTTTACGATCCCGTCGGCGCCGTGCGCGACGTGGTCGTCAACCACCTCATGCAGGTCGTCGCCGTGGCCGCGATGGAGGCGCCCGCCGGCAATGACGCCGAGACGTTCAAGGACGCCAAGTACGCCGTCTTCCGCTCCACCGCCGACGCCGACCCGGCCCACTACGTGCGCGGGCAGTACGACGGCTACCTCGACATCGACGGCGTCGCCAAGGACTCCACCACCGAGACCTATGCCGCGATGCGCCTGGAGATCGACAACTGGCGCTGGTCGGGGGTGCCGTGGTTCATCCGCACAGGCAAGAAGCTGCCCGTCACCCAGACCGAGTTGCGCGTAGTCTTTCGCCATCCCCCCCGGCTCGGCTTCATGGAACACGGGCACCGCCGGCCTGAACCCAACCAGCTCGTGGTCAAGCTCGACCCCTCTACCGGCACGCGGGTGATCCTCGACGCGCACCGTGCCGACACCGGCGGCCCTCAGGCGATCACCTTGGACATGGAGTTCGCGGAGGAGGGCGGCGAGGCCCCCACCCCGTACGAGGTGCTGCTGCTGGATGCCATGCGCGGGGACAGCACCCGCTTCACCCGCCAGGACGGCGTCGAAGAGGCGTGGCGCATCTTCGAACCTCTGTTGAACGCTCCTCCGCCCGTCCACCCCTACGCGCCGGGGTCTTGGGGACCCGAGAAGGCCGATCGCCTGGTAGCCAGCTACGGCGGGTGGCACGGACCGTGGGTGGCGAAGTGAGCGACACCGCCCCCCAGAGCGCCGCCGCGCCCTCGCCGTTTCCGCCGATCGCCGACTACGCGTTCCTGTCGGATTGCCACACCGGCGCCCTGGTGGCACCCGACGGCGCGATCGACTGGCTGTGCGTGCCGCGCTTCGACGCGCCCTCGGTGTTCGGCACGCTACTCGACCGCGAGGCCGGGGCGTTCCGGTTTGGGCCATTCGGGATCAACGTGCCGACCGCGCGCGTGTACGAGCCCGGCACCAACACGCTGCTCACGACCTGGACGACGTCGAGCGGGTGGGTAGCAGTGCGCGACGCCCTCACCCTCGGGCCCCGCCGCGGCGTGGACATCGTCACACCCCACACGCGGCCACCCACCGACGAAGACGCCGAGCACCTGCTCGTACGGGTTGCGTTCTGCATCGAGGGCGAAGTCGAGGTCGAGCTCACCTGCGAACCGGTCTTCGACTACGGGCGCGTCCCCGCCGAGTGGACAGTCGCCGAGGACGGCCACCAGGCCGATGCCTCCGGCGCCGGGCTCACGATCCGCCTGCACACCGACATGGCCCTCGGCGTCGAGGGCGACTGGGTGAGGGCCCGCCACGTGCTCAAACAGGGCGAGCAGATCTTTTGCTCCCTCTCCTGGGGCGGGCACCTGGAGGGGCCCGCCGACGTCGACGACGCCAACGCCCGCCTCGCCACCACCGGGCGCTACTGGCGCGACTGGCTGGGCCGCGCGCGGCTGCCCGACCACCGCTGGCGCGAGCCGATCCAGCGCTCGGCGCTGGCGATCAAGGGCCTCACCTACATGCCCACCGGCGCGACCGTCGCCGCGCTCACCACCTCGTTGCCCGAGACCCCCGGCGGCGAGCGCAACTGGGACTACCGCTACACGTGGCTGCGCGACTCCACCTTCACGCTGCAGGCGTTGCACTACCTCAATCTCGACTGGGAGGCCCAGGAGTTCATGCAGTTCATCGCCGACCTGGAGTGCAACGGGGACGGTGCGCTGCAGATCATGTACGGGATCGACGGACGGCGCGACCTGACCGAGACCACCCGCGACGACCTCTCCGGCTACGCCGGTGCGAGCCCCGTGCGGGTCGGCAACGGCGCCTTCGACCAGCGCCAGAACGACGTCTTCGGGTCCGCCCTCGATTCGATCTTCCTGCACAGCCGTCGCTCCCAGCGCCTGCCCCGGCGGCTGTGGCCGATCGTCGAGGCCCAGGCAGAATGCGCCACCCGCGTCTGGGGCGAACCCGATCAGGGCATCTGGGAGGCCCGCGGCGCGCCCCAGCACTACGTCTCCTCGAAGCTGATGTGCTGGGTCGCGATGGACCGCGCCGCCAAGCTTGCCGCAATGCGCGGCGACGCCAAGCGCCAGGAGTCCTGGGGCGCCACCGCGGAGGAGATCCGCGCCGACATCCTCGCCCACGGCCTCACCAAGGACGGCGTCCTGCGCCAGCACTACGACACTGACGCGCTCGACGCCTCCACACTGCTCGCCGCGATCTTCGGCTTCCTGCCCCCTGGCGACGAGCGCCTACGCGCCAGCGTGCTCGCGATCGCCGACGATCTGACCGAGGACGGCTTCGTGCTGCGTTACCGCACCGGCGAGACCGACGACGGCATGTCCGGCAAGGAGGGCTCCTTCCTGATCTGCTCCTTCTGGCTGGTCTCGGCGCTGGCGATCGTCGGCGAGGAACAGCGCGCCCGCGACCTGATGGAACGGCTGCTGCGCGTCGCCTCCCCGTTGGGCTTGTACGCCGAGGAGTTCGACACCTCCACCGGCCGGCACCTCGGCAACTTCCCCCAGGCCTTCTCCCACCTCGCCCTGATCGAGGCCGCCTCGCGCATCATCCTCGCCGAGCGCCTCGCGGAGATCTCGTGATGGACTCCTACGACGTCATCATCATCGGCAGCGGTGCCGGCGGGGGCACACTCGCGCGCCACCTCGCGCCGTCGGGCAAGCGCATCCTGCTACTCGAGCGCGGCGATTGGCTGCCGCGCGAGCCCGCCAACTGGTCGGCCGCCGACGTGTTCGTCGATAACCGCTACGTCTCGCCCGACACCTGGTACGACGGCGCCGGCAAGCCCTTCCAGCCGCAGGTTCACTACTACGTCGGGGGAGCCACCAAGCTGTATGGCGCCGCGCTGTATCGGATGCGCAAAGAGGACTTCGGCGAGCTGCGCCACCACGGCGGCATCTCGCCCGCGTGGCCGATCCCCTACGAGGAGATGGAGCCCTACTACACGAAGGCCGAGCAGCTCTACGAAGTGCACGGCGCACGCGGCGAGGACCCCACCGAACCGCCGGCGAGCGCGCCCTACCCCCACCCCGCCGTCTCGCACGAGCCGCGCATCGCGCAGCTTGCAGCGGATTTCGCCGCGGCGGGACTGCACCCCTTCCACGCCCCCTGCGGGGTGATGCTGCGCGAGGACAACATGCCCTACAGCGCCTGCGTGCGCTGCTCGACCTGCGACGGCTTCCCCTGTCTCGTGCACGCCAAGTCCGACGCCGAGGTGCTCGGCGTACGCCCCGCCCTCGAGCACCCCAACGTCACGCTGCTCACCGGCGCCGCCGCCGTTGAGCTGCGCACCAACGCCGCCGGGAGTGCCGTCACGGAAGTGGTCGTGGAGCGCAATGGAGACGGGGGCGGGAAGGGCGGCCTGAGTGGGGCGGGTGACGGAAACGAGTCGGGCGGCGGCACGCGGGAAACCTACGCCGCCGACATCGTCGTGGTGTCCTGCGGCGCCGCCAACACCGCCAAGCTGCTGCTGAGCTCCGCCACCGACAAGCACCCCGCCGGCCTCGCCAACGGCTCCGACCAGGTGGGGCGCAACTACATGTTCCACAACAGCCAGGCGGTGCTGGCGATCTCCAAGGAGCCCAACCCCACCGTCTTCCAGAAGACGCTCGGGGTCAACGACTACTACTTCGCCTCCGACGCCTGGGAGTTCCCGATGGGCAACATCCAGATGGTGGGCAAGTCGGTGCCCGACATGTACCGCGGCGAGAAGCCGCTGATCACCAAACTCGCCCCCTTCGGCCTCTCGCTGAAGGAGGTCGCCGAGCACGCCGTGGACTTCTGGCTCTCGACCGAGGACATCCCCCAGGCCGAGAACCGCGTCACCGTCGATCGCGACGGCAAGCTGACGCTCGCCTACTCCTCCTCAAACGACGGCGCCCGCGACCGGCTGCTCGAGCAGCTGCGCTCGC
Source organism: uncultured Solirubrobacterales bacterium (assembly GCA_963744135.1). GTDB lineage: Bacteria > Actinomycetota > Thermoleophilia > Solirubrobacterales > Solirubrobacteraceae > Palsa-744. Next base: position 423,518 of record CAVUSE010000003.1, read on the forward strand.
TGCTGGGGCACCTCGGCATGCACGAGCACCACCTGATCCCCCGCTGGGCCTACCTCGAGAACAAGATCCCCGTCGCCGGCGTCGCCCACCAGGCCGGCACCTGCCGCTTCGGTTCGGACCCCGCCACCTCGGCCCTCAACACCGACTGTCGCGCGCACGAGCTCGACAACCTCTACGTCGTGGACACCAGTTTCTTCCCAAGCATCTCCGCCGTCAACCCCGCGCTCACCGCGATCGCGAACGCCGTGCGCGTCGGCGACCACCTGCTGGAGCGGCTGGGGGCCGCGATACCGGGTGAGTGACCGCCGTAAAGTGGTGATCGTCGGCGGTGGCTTCGGCGGCCTCGCCGCCGCGCACGAGCTGCGCCACGCCGACGTGGACGTGACGGTCGTCGATCGCGTCCACCACCACCTCTTCCAGCCGCTGCTCTACCAGGTCGCCTGCGGCGGCCTCTCCACCGGTGAGATCGCCTCGCCGATCCGCTCCGCGCTGCGCCGCAACGACAACACCACGGTGCTGATGGCCGCCGCCACCGGCCTCGACGCAGAGCGCCGCCAGGTGGAGCTCGACGGCGGCGAGCGCCTCGATTACGACAGCCTGATCGTTGCCTGCGGAGCGCACACCTCCTACTTCGGCAACGATGCCTGGAGCGAGGTGACCTGCGGCCTGAAGACGCTCGCCGACGCGATCGAGCTGCGCAACCGCATCTACGGTGCGTTCGAGCGCGCCGAGCGCACCGACGATGAGCAGGAGCGCCGCGAGCTGATGACGTTCGTGGTGATCGGCGGTGGGCCCACCGGCGTGGAGATCGCCGGAGAGCTGGCGATCATCTCCAAAGACACGATGAGCCGCGACTACGCGCGTATCCAACCCCGCGACACCCGCGTGATCCTGCTGGACGCCGGCGATCGCGTGGTCTCCGCGTTCAGCGAGCGCCTCTCCCGCAAGGCCGCCAAGGAGCTCGCCTCGATCGGGGTCACCGTGCGCGAGCGCACCCGTGTCACGGGGATCGACGAGCGTGGCGTGAGCGTCGAGGTCATGGGCGCGCCCAAGCGCGGAGGGACATCCGGGAGCAGCGAGCACCACCAGGCCCCCGAGGGCGGGGAGGCGACGCAGGAGCGGATCGCCGCACGCACGGTGATCTGGGCGGCCGGCGTGCAGGCCGTGCCGTTCGCCGCCACGCTCGCCGCCGCGACCGGGGCGAGCGCCGACCGCGGCGGGCGCGTGCAGATCGAACCCGACCTCACTGTCCCCGGGCACCGCGAGATCTCGATGATCGGCGACGCCACGTTGCTGAGTGGATCCAACGGCAAGCCGCTGCCCGGGCTGGCGACGGTCGCGATCCAGCAGGCCCGCCACGTCGCCAAGGCGATCCGCGCCGGCGCGCCCAGCGCCTCCACACCGTTTCGCTACCTCGACAAGGGGGCGCTCGCGGTGGTCGGGCGCGGACGGGCGGTGTGCGCGATCCGCGGCCTCGAGCTCTCCGGTCGGCCTGCTTTCTTCACGTACCTCACCGTGCACATGTACTACCTCGGCGGCGTCCCCGGGCAGCGAGTGAAGGTGCTGATCGACTGGGCTACCTCGCGGCTGGGGAAACTCCAGAATCAGGTGATCGAGGGGGAGCTGGAGACCTGACGCGGGCGCGGAAGATGTAGAACGACCAGCCCTGGTAGAGCAACACCAGCGGCAGGAAGAGCACCGTGACGATCGACATCACCACCAGCGCGTAGTGCCCGGAAGCGGCGTTGTTCACGGTGAGGTTGTAAGCGGCGCTGGTGCTCGACACCATCACGCGCGGATACAGGTCGATGAAGATCGAGCCGACCGTCGAGGCGATCGCGACCGCTGAGGCGGTGAAGGCCCAGCCATCGTGGTCGCTGCTCGCGAGGCGCGCGGCGAACACCACCGCGATCACCGCCAGCACCTGCACGGGTCCCGGGACCTGGGTGTGGTCGGCAACGGAGAGCGTCCAGGCCACGAAGCCGACCACCAGCGCGATCGCCACCCAGCCCAGCGGCCGCGCGGCGGCGCGCGCGCGCTCGCGCACCTCGCCCGTTGTGCGCAGCTTCAGGAACGTGGCGCCGTGCAGCAGGCACAGCCCGAGCAGCGTCACTCCCGTCCACAGCCCGTAGGGGGTGAGCAGGTCGAAGAAGTTGCCGGTGAAGTCGTGGTGGGAGTCGATCGGCAGACCGTTCAGCAGGTCGCCGAGGCCGACGCCGATCAGCAGCGGGATCAAGAGGCTGCCGAGCGTCGTGCACCACGCCCATGTCGCTCGCCAGCGCGGATCCTCGCTCTTGCCTCTGAACTCGAACGCCACGCCGCGCGCCATCAGCGCAAGGAGCACCAGCAGCAGCGCCAGGTAGAGGGCGGAGAACATCGTCGCATACCACGCCGGGAAGGCGGCGAACGTGCCGGCGCCGGCAACGACCAGCCACACCTCGTTGCCGTCCCACCAGGGGCCGATCGTGTTGATCGCCACGCGCTGCTCGGTTTCGGTGCGCCCGACGAGCTTATGCAGCGCGCCCACGCCGAAGTCGAAGCCCTCCAGCACGAAGAACCCCACCCACAGGATCGCGAGGATCACAAACCAGAGCGTGTGCAGGTGCATACTGCCTCAGTCGCGGCGACGTCGGAGTTGTACATGTATTTTCCGGACCCTAACCCTTCATTTTGTAAAGTGGTGGGGACTGTTGGATGCATTGTTTTCGAGCCCAAACCCTTTACTTTATGAAGTGGGGTAGAGCAGTTGGATGCTTTGTTTTGGGACCCAAACCCTTCACTTTCTGAAGTGGTGGGGACGAAAACAAACAACACTCCCCACCCCCTAACCCTTCATTTTCTGAAGTGGTAGGGGTGCATTTGGATGACATATCCACCACCACTCCTCAGTAGGTCAACGCCGGAATCGAGGTCCCGCCCACCCCGGCGGCCCCCGGAGCCTGGGGCACGTCAGGCGCGGAGCCCGACTCGCCACCGTCGGCCCCCTCGGGCTCGAGCCCTTTGCGCGCGTAGCGCGTCATCAGCACGACCTCTACTGCCCCGAGCGCGATATAGACCAGCACGAACGCCGCCAGGCTGATTCCGATCTCGGTGGCGCTCACCGAGGGCGAGTTGGCGTTGGCGGTCTTCATCAGGCCCTGCACGATCCACGGCTGGCGCCCGCTCTCGGTGAGCAGCCAGCCGGCGGTGTTCATCAGGAAGGGCGTGACCACCGCCCAGATCGACAATCGCAGGAACCACTGCGAGCGATCGAAGCGCCCACGATGCAGCAGCCACCCGCCCCACAGCGCCAGCAGCACGATCAACGACGCCAGGTAGGCCATGACCCGCATCGACCAGTACTGGATGAACACGTCGGGCACATAGTTGCCCGGCCCGTATTTCTTTTCGTATTCGCGCTGCAGCTGATTGAGGCCGGTCACGCCGCCGCTGAAGGAGTTGGTCGCCAGCAGCGAGAGCAGGTAGGGCACTTCGATGATCTGCGAGGGCGTCTTGTCGTTGTTGCCGCCGCCGATCTGAAACAGCGAGAACGAGCACGGTTTGCAGTTTTCCCACTGCGCCTCGGCGGCGGCGATCTTCATCGGCTGGTACTTGGTCTCGACCACGCCCAGCTCGCTGCCCACGAACATCGTCACCAGGATCGAGGGCAGCAGCACCGCGACCGACAGCTGCGCCGCTTTGTGGAAGGCGGCGACCTCGCGCTGCCTGCGCAGGTACCAGGCCGCCACGGCGAGCATCACGAGCGCCCCGGTGATCAGCGAGGCGAGGATCACGTGCACGTAGCCCCACAGGAAGGTCGGGTTGGTGAACAGCGCCCCGATGTTGTTGAGCTGCGGTTCGCCGTGGCTGTTCATCGTGTAGCCGACCGGGTGCTGCATCCACGAGTTGGCGACCATGATGAACATCGCCGAGAGCATCGCCCCGCCCGCCACCAACCAAATGCAGGCCAGATGGATGCGCTTGGGCAGCCGCCCCCAACCGAACAGCCACAGCCCGAGGAAGGTGGACTCCAGGAAGAACGCCGCCAACCCCTCCATCGCCAGCGGCCCGCCGAACACGTCGCCCACGTAGCGCGAGTAGGTCGACCAATTCATCCCGAACTCGAACTCCTGCACGAGGCCGGTGACGACCCCCACGGCGACGTTGATCAAAAGCAGCGTCCCAAAGAAGCGCGTCAGGCGCCGGTAGTCGTCGTTGCCGCCCCGGTGCCAGGCGGTCTGCAGGATCGCGACGAGGAACGCCAGCCCGATCGTCACCGGGACGAACAAGAAGTGGTAGATGCTCGTCGTCGCGAACTGCCAGCGCGCGAGGTCGTTGGTCATCCGCGGGCGGCCTCCGGGTTGGGCGGGGACGGACTGCCCGATCCTCACGCCGCGCGGGGTGAGCGGTCCTCACCCCCCGAGAACGAACCGCTTTCACCCGAGCCGAGTGAGGGTCGCTCACCCGCCCCGCGCGTAGCGTGACGGCGTGCGCTATCGCGTTGCCCTCCTCGGCTTGGTGCTGCCGCTCGCGTTTGCGACAGGGTGCGGCGAATCCGCACAGGCGAAGGCCGAAAAGACCGTGTGCGAAGGCAAGAAGGAAATCGGCACGAGCGTGGACAGCCTGAAAAGCATGACCCTCACCACCGCCAGCGCGAGCACGGTGCAGAACGACATCAAAGGGATCGAAGCCGGGCTGCAGAAGGTCAAAGGGGCCCAGGGGCAGTTGAGCAGCTCACGCAGGGAAGCGGCCGAAAAGGCGACCACCCAAATGTCCGCGGAACTGAGCAGCATCTCGCACGAACTGACCAGCCTCTCGCTCCCGCAGGCACTGACGAAGGTGCTGACCGTGGGCGAAAAGCTCGCAGCCGGCTACAAGCAGGCGTTCACGCCGGTCGAATGCTGAGCGGCCTCAGGTAGGCGGGCCGGCCGCCTCCCCCCGCTCCTGCTCGATCTGGCGGCGCAGCGCAAGCACGCCGAGGATGACCAGCACGAGCTCGATCAAAAGCGGCAGCGCCTGACCCGGGGTGCGCGTCGGGCCGAGCGTGGCGATCAGCAGCACGATCGCGGCCGCCCCCGTGGCAAACCAGGCAGGGTGGTGCTCGAGCGGCTCGGCGATCAGCTCGCGCAGGCGCCTTGCCCAGCGCATCGGGCCGGCGAGCCAGCCGGCGAAGATCACCACGACGCCGGTGATCAAAAGCCACAGCGCGCGGCTGCGCCAACCGGCGGTGAAGATCTCCATGACTTCGCGCATCGCCGGGCGCAAGCCTTCGTTGTGCACGAGGCTGCTGACGACGTAGGACTCGATCCAGCGGCGCAGCACGAGCGAGATGAGCGCGCCGGCGAGGATCCCCACGCCGATCTCCAGCAGCACCCGCCGGCGGTAGCCGGCGCCGAGCGCGAGCGCGCCGACGTACATCAAGATCACCAGCAGCGGCAGGATGAAAGAGAGGCCTTTCATCGCTTTCACGCCGTCCTGCGCGAGCTTCAGCTGGGAGGAGCGCAGCAGCACGAGCTTGCGCCGGTTGGCGGGCAGTTTCGCGCCGACTTCGCTGCCTACCCCCAACCGTTCGCCGATCCGGTCAACCAGCAGTTCGAGGTTGATGCTCACCACACCCCCCGACGTCGAGAGCGCGCCGCTGCCCCCGTTGAGGATCCTCGTCACCTGTTCGTGCGTGATGTGGTTGGCACGCCCCCACAGTTCCTGGATCGCAGGGACTTCGAGCGCCTTTTCGATCGCCTGGGGCACGACCTGCGCCGCGGCTGTGGAGAGCGCCGGCGCCAGCGGGCGCAGCACCTTCGGCAGCTTTTCGGCGGCCAGGTTCTGGACGTCCACGACGGTGAGCAAGCGTTCGGAGAGGTCGCTGGCGACGACTGCGCGGACCTTTTCGTTCTGCAGCAGCCGCACGCTGGTTTGCGTCCAGCCTTCGGTGTCGATGATCTGCGCGCGGATCCAGGTCGCCATGATCGAGAAGACGATCAGGATGCTGGCCACGATCACCAGCGTTCGCGCGCGCCAGAACCCCGGCGGATGTCGCCTCGCAGCGACCGCACCACCGGCGACCCCACTCCCACCGGTTGCGGCAGGGACTCCGGTCGCAGCAGGAACTCCGGTCGCGGCAGGGCCCCCCTCCTCAGGGGACGGGCTCGCTCCGGTGGGACCTGCGCTCGTCATCCGCTTGCAGCCTCCCCGCGTCGAAGGTGATCCGTCCTCGCCCGCCAGGGATGAGGCGCTCGGCGCACCCTACACCGCCGGCTGCGATTGAGATGTCGAGGCCACCGGCCGGTCCTCCGCTGTGGCAAGCGCCTCGCCCGGCAGAGAGCGAGCGAACCACAACCCGATGAGCGCGAACGCACAGGCCACGAGCAGCGAGCGCTTGAGCGCTTCGATCTGCGCGTCGTTGTAGAAGCCGACCAGCTTGGCGGCCTGCTCGGGCGGCAGCCCGGCCTGCTCGACCTCGGCCTTGAACTGCGCTTTGGAGACCATCGGCAGGCCATCCTCGGTGCCGTGCACCACCTGCTGCTGCACCTGCGAGGGAATCGCGGGGTCGGCTAGCACGCGCTGGTGGAAGCCGGTCGTCAAGCCGGTGAGCAGGACGGCGCCGATCAGCGCCGTGCCGAGCGACTGGCCGAGGTTCTGCGCAGCGCCCTGCACACCGCCGGCCTCGCTGGAGCGCGATTCCCCCACGGAGGACATCACGACGTTGCCGAGCTGGGAGAACGCCAGGCCGATCCCGACGCCGAAGCCCGCCAGCGAAAGCGCAAACGCAACAGAGGAAAGCGACGGGGTAATGCTCGCCATCAGGCAGCCGATCGAGACGAACAGGAAGCCAAGCCCGATCTGCACGACTTTGCGGGGTGAGGTGCGAGTTGCCAGGCGCGGGCCGAGCACCGCGGCGAGCATCATCGTCACCGAGATCGGCAGGATCTTCACCCCGGTTTCCAGCGCGTTGTAGCCGAGCACCAGCTGCAGGTAGAGCGGCAGCACGAAGAAGGTGCCGGCGAGGATCAGGTACTGCGAGACGAGCGTCGAGAGGCCGGCGCGCAGCTGCGGGATGCGCAGCAGGTCGGGCGCCAGCAGCGGCGTGCGCCCGGCGGCCGCCACGCGCTGCTCCCAGCGGGCGAAAAGGCCGAGGATCACGAGGCCGGCGAGAATCAGGAAGGGGACGACCGAGAAGCCGAACGGGGTGATCTCCGTGCCGCCGATCGTGAGCGCCCCGATCGGTTTGAACAGGCCCCAGGTGCTGATCTTGAGGATCGAGAACACTGTGAGACCGAGGCCGAGCGCCGACAGCGCGGCCCCGACGACATCGAGCTTGACCCTCTCCTCCGACGGCCGGTCGCCGATCCGGCGCACCAACGTGAGCAGCACGAGCACGATCACGGTCTCCGCGGCGAACACCACCCGCCAGCTGAACTCGGTGGTGATGAAGCCCCCGATCAGCGGCCCGGCGGCCGCACCGGCGCCGGCGATCCCGCCGAGCAGGCCGTACGCGAGCGCCCGTTCGCGGCCGGTGTAGTTGGCCGCGGTGAGCGAGGCGATCGCGGGGATCACCAGCACCGCGCCGAGCCCCTCGATGCCCGACCAGCCGATCAACAGGACGCCGAGGTTGGGGCTGAGCGCGGTCGTCAGCGACCCCACCCCGTAGATCGCAAGACCGATCGAGAAGGCCCGCCGGCGCCCCCAGATGTCCCCGAGCTTCGCGCCGGTGAGCATGAACGCCGCCATCACCAGCGTGTAGGCGGTGATCGCCAGCTGCACCCCCGACACGGTCGTGTGCAGATCCGCCACGACCTGGGAGATCGAGACGTTCATGACCGTGCTGTCGAGCACCATCACGAACTGCGCCGTGCCCAGGATCAGGATCGTCGTGCGGCTGCGCACGTTCTCAGGGTGCCGATCTGTGTGGCGCCGCCCTCATCCCCGTGGCACGGTAGACGATGCGCGGGCGGCGCGCGGGGCAGCGCGAGGCGTGTGCACAAGAAGCAGGGCCGTGGCGGTCGCTCGCCGGGCTCAGAACGGCACAAGCCTGCCTGCAGAGCCCGGGCGGGGGCGGGAGGGTGTTACGGCGCGAACTCCCGCCCGAAGAGGTGGCGCGCCGCCACGAGCTTGGCGATCTGAGCGGTGCCGTCGCCAATCTCCAAGCCGATGACGTCGCGCAGCCGCTGGGCCTGCGGCAGCTCCTCGCTGTAGGCAGCGTGCCCGAAGGCGAGCAGTGCCTGGTGACAGACCTCGGCCGCCAGCCGCGGACCCCACCACTTCACCATGTTGGCCTCCAGGGTGTGGGGCAGCCCCTGATCCTTGCGCCACAGCGCTTCGTAGCTGAGCAACCGCGCGCCGCGAAGCTGGGCGGTGAGCTCGACCAGCGGGAAGGCGACGGCCTGCTGGCGCGAGATCGGCTGGCCGAAGGCGCGACGCTCGCGCGTGTAAGCAATCGCCTCGTCGAGCGACTGCTGGGCGCAGGCCAGACACATCAGCGCGATCAGCGCGCGCGAGTAGTCGAAGCCCTGCATGCAGCGCACAAACCCCTCGCCTTCGCGCCCAACCAGGCACTCCTCGCCGACAGGGTGGCCGTCGAACGCCAGCGATGCTCGGCCGATCGCGCGCTCGCCGAGATCCTGGAAGGGAGAGCGCTGCACGAAGCGATCGTCGAGCTCGATGTAGAACGCGCTGATGCCGCGCGCGCCCTCGCCGCCGGTGCGGGCGAACACGAGCGCCGTGTGCGCGCCCATGCCCAGCGAGATCGAGGTCTTCTCTCCGGTGAGCCGCCAGCCCGTGCCGTCGCGCTCGGCGCGCAGCCCCAGGCGCGCCGCGTCGGAGCCGTGCTCGGGCTCGGTGAGGCAGAAGCAGGGGAGCGTCTCCCCCGCCGCGATCGCCGGCAGCCAGCGCTCGCGCTGATGCGCGTCGGCCGCCCCCACGAGCACCTCCGCCACCAGGGCGGGCAGGAAGACGAGGTATGACGCGTTCAGATCTGCGCGCGCCACCTCCTCCACGGCGATTCCGGCGCTGAGCGCGTCCGCGCCCTGACCGCCGTGCTCCTGCGGGATGCGCAGCCCCACCAGGCCGAGCTCGGTCATCTCGCGCACGAGCCCCTCGCGGAACGCCCCGCGGCGGTCGGCGCCGGCGTAGTCGCCGACCAGGCGATCGCGGGCAAAGGCGGCGACGGCGTCACGAAAGGCGCGCTGCTCGTCGTTTAGGGCGAAGTCCATCAGCGACAGCTCACAGCCAGCGGGCGCAGACTCACTGCACGGTTGGCTGCAGCGTCTCCACGGCGTGGAGAAGGGCGCCGGCGCACATCGCCACAAGATAGCGAGCGCATCTACGCGCCTGTCTTCTCAGGCGAGCACGAGCTGGTAAACCTGGTTGCCCTGCTCGTCGACATATTCCACTTCGACCTGGGCACCATCGAAGGTGAGCACGGCGAAGCCAAAGCGCAGCCACCTGTTGCCGTCGGCCGCCTCCTCCCCGTCGTAGGCCCAACTCAGCGGCGCATAGCCTTCGACGTCGCGCGCGTTGCCCGACAGCGGCGGGTCGGGCAGGATCTGCGGCACGCCGCCGTTGCCCACACATGAGCCGAAGCGCAGCCACGGCACAGGGCCATCGGGGTGTTCCTGGTCGGGGCCGTACACGGGGTGTTCCTGGTCGGGGCCGTACACGGGGTGTTCCTGGTCGGGGCCGTACACGGTGCAGCGATGCTCATGGCCCCAGAACCACGCGTCCAGCCGTTTGGCCTCGTTGAACAGCGGCTGGATCTTCTTCGTCATCTTCTGCGTGACCGTTTCGTAGGCGCTGAACGGCTGGTGGTGGGTGAGGAGCATCGTTTTGCGCGTGCCCCCGAGCTTGCCTGCCACCCACTCGGCCTGTGAGCCGGCGAGGTCGTGGTCGTTGTAAGCGCTGTCGAGCCCAAGGATCTGCCAATCGCCGTTCTCCAGGCTGAAGTGGCTCGACGGCGTCTGCTCGGGATGCCCCCCGAGCCAGTGCCCGCGGAAGCGCGGATCGTGCAGCAGGTAGCCGAAGTAGCCGTGACCGCCCGAGTACATGTCGTGGTTGCCGTTCAGTGACCAGCAGAGCACGTCCCGCTCGGAGCGATCCACCGGCCAGTAGCGCAGGAAGCGCGTTTCATACTCCTCCTGCCAGCCGGAGTAGTAGGTGTCGCCGAGGTGAATCAGGTGCTGCTCGCGGCCCCGCCCCTGTTCGAGCCGCTGGCGTATCTGCGCGGCAACCGCGACCGCGCCGGGCAGACCCGTGGCCCAATCCCCGACCAGGATCACCCGCGCGTTCGGGGCCAGCGCCACCGGGCCGGCGGGGATGTCCGGGAAGTCGGGTCGGCCGTCGATCTTGGCGAGCTCCTCGGCGAGCGTGGTCTCCATCCACAGTGGGTCGCAGGGACCGAACTTGCGGAAGATCTCGATGTCGCCGATGATCGCGTGCGCCAACCGGTCGAGCCCCTCCGGGAGCGCTTTCAGCAGGTGCTCCAACCTCGACTCGATGCAAGTCGTGAGCACCGACTGCAGGTTGCTGTTGGTGGCGGTGCGCGGCATGAAGGGCGTCGTCTGATCGCCCGCCTGGGCTTCCTCGAGCTCCTTGTATGCCTTTTCGTAGGCCGTTTTCGAGAGCTGGTTGCCACCCGGGCTCCGTGCTCCGGCCGCCTGGATGACATCGAGCTGGCGCTTGAGGAAGGCGGGGTCCATCACGTCGCGGATGACCCGCCCGCCACCCGGCGCGCCGGCCGGAGGCCCACCAACTGGCCCGTCTGCCGCGGGTCCGCCGGCAGCCGCACCAACCGCAGAGCCGCCGACGGGCGGTGCACCATCAGCGCCACCGGCAGGTGGTGCACCCACAGAGCCGCCGGCAGGCGGTGCACCCACAGAGCCGCCAGCGGGCACGTCGCGATGCCGCAGCCGGGCGAGCACCTCGCGAAAGCGCTCCTCGATCTCCTCGAACATCCGGGCCTCCATTTTTTGCCACCTTCTTGGAAGATCCATTATCATGAATCGTCGTCACCCTTGCAGTGACGTCGGGGCTGCCGCAGCTGCACCCTCCCCCTCCCCCTCCCCCTTTTTTCTTCCCGCCAAACTCCAAGGAGCCGAGAGCTCCCACCTGTCGGGCAATCGATGTGAAAATGGTGTAGGGTCGCGCGCATGGATGCGACCTATGACGCGATCGTGGTCGGATCGGGCTTTGGCGGCGGGATCGCGGCCTGCCGACTGGCCGAAGCGGGGCTTCGCGTGGCGGTGCTCGAGCGGGGCCGGCGCTTCGCGGCAGCGGACTTCCCGGCCACGCCCGCGCAGGCGCCCGCGGCACTGTGGCATCCGACGCTCAACCCGCATGGGCTGTTCGACCTGCGGCTGATGCGCGACCTCTCGGTGGTGACCGCCGCGGGCGTCGGCGGGGGCTCGCTCGTGTACGCCAACGTGCAACTGCGCACACCGGCCGACGTGTTCCAGAGGGGCTGGCCACAGGCCATCGATCGCGACCTGCTCGACCCCTACTACGACCGCACCGAGGAGGCGCTGCTGCCGATGCAGACGCCCCCCGGGCTGCCCAAGATGAACGCGTTCGCCGCCGCCGGCCAGCGCATCGGCAGGCAGGCCGAACGCCTGCCGCTGGCGGTCAACTTCGAAGGAGATCGCGCGCACCCGTTCAGCGGCGTGCAGCAGCAGCGATGCGAAAACCTCGGCCGCTGTGACATCGGCTGCCCGATCCACGCCAAGAACACGATCGACATCACCTACGTGGCGCGCGCCGAGCAGCGAGGCGCACAGGTATATCCGCTGCACGAAGTACGCCGACTCGATCCGCCCGGGCACGCCGGCGGTGTGTGGAACATCGGCTTCCGCGACCTCGAGCGTCGCAAGAGCGGCACAGTGCAAGCGCCGACGGTCGTGCTCGCGGCCGGGACGCTCGGGTCGACGCGGCTGCTGCTGAAGAACCGCAGGCGCCTTCCCCGCCTCTCCGCTGCGCTGGGCAGCAATTTCTCGGGCAACGGCGATGCGCTCGGCGCGGCGTTCGACCCGCGCGCGAGCGAGGTCGGCAGCCCGCGCACCGACTTCGGTCCGTCGATGACGAGCGTGCTCGACTACACCGAGGAGCACGGCTTCCTGCTGGCCGACGGCGGACTGCCCTCGAACTTCGGCGGGCTGCTGGAGATCGTGCGTGTCGTGGACAGGATCCACGGCTGGCGCACGCTGCTGCTGCGCGCCAAGCGCCTGGCGGCATACCTGGGCTTCAGCGACCAGCACATCACCCACCGCCACCTGCGCCCACTCCCTCCCGAGCGGCCGATCGACGATTCGCTGGTGTTCCTGATGATCGGCCGCGACGCCGCCGACGGGCAGATGCGCCTGACGCCGCTGCTGAAATGCTTCGACATCCGCTGGAGCAGGCAGGGCAGCGAAACCCTGTTTGCGGCGATGAAGCAGGTTGCCTACGAGCTCGCCAATGGGGTGGGCGCCGAGCCGTTCTTCGCGCTCGACACGTGGCCGCTCAGCGGCTACGTCACCGTGCATCCGCTGGGCGGCTGCCCGATGGCCGACGATCCGTCGTCGGGCGTGGTCGACGACGTCGGAAGGGTTTACGGCTACGAGGGCCTGCGCGTGTTGGACGGGTCGATCGTGCCAACCGCGCTTGGAGTGAATCCGTCGAAGACGATCGCCGCGCTCGCCGAGCGCGGCGTCGAGCAGCTGGTCGGCGAGCTGAGGGCCTGAGCGCAATGGGCCTGCGCGAGCGTGTCACCCTGCGCAAGCGCTGGCGCAACGACACCGGCAACGAGGGAATCGACCCGCTGCGCCAGGTGACGCCGACGACGCTCCAGGAGCTCCGTGCGATCGTCCGCGAAGCGGAACTTGAAGGCTGCACCGTGCGCGCGGTGGGGTCGGGTCATTCGTGGTCTGACGTGGCGCTCACCGACGGCTTCCTCGTCCGTCCCACGGGGCTGAACAGGCCGCTGGACCTGGAGGTGGACCTGCTGCGCGCCAACGCACACGGCGACGGCGGCACCCTTGTGCAGGTGCAGTCCGGTATGACGATCGCCGACCTCAACGCCCACCTGCGGGGGCTGAAGCTGGCCCTGCCGAACATGGGGGGCTTCGACGGTCAAACCGTCGCGGGGGTGATCTCGACCGCCACCCACGGATCGGGGATCGGCTTTGGGCCGCTGTCGGACATGGTCCGCTCACTCGACATCGTCGCCGCCGGCGGCACCATCCACCGGATCGAGCCGAGCGACGGGCCGAGCAACCCCCAGGCCTATCGGGCGCGCTACCCCGACCATCAGCTCCACCAGGATGACCGCTGGTTCCACGCCGCCGTTGTCGGCATGGGGTGCATGGGCCTGATCTACTCCGTGATCCTGGAGGTGGGGCCGCTGTTCTACCTGCGCGAGGTGCGCACGATGAGCACCTGGTCGCAGGTGCGCGAGGAGCTGGAGCGCGGCGAGGCGCTCGAACAGAACGCGCACTACGAGCTGATCTTCAGCCCCTACCCCAACGGGGATGGGGAGATCGAATGCCTTCTCACCACGCGCAACCCGATCCCTCCCTCCGAATACCGTCACGACCACCGCCGCAGCCGCAGCCTGCTGATGGAACTGGTGGCACGCTTTCCGCTCACCCCGCTGCTGATCAACCTCGCCGTCGGCCTGCGCCCGCAGATCTCCCCGTTCCTGCTCAAACAGGCGCTCAAAGCATTGGTGAACGACGACTACGTCAACATCAGCTACCGGGTGTTCAACATCGGCGCGGCCAACTACCTGCCCGCCTACTCGTGTGAGATCGGCGTCCCGATCGACGAGCGCCGGTTGCACCTCGCGGCGGTCGAGCGGATCGTCGAGGTCGCCGCGCGGCGCCGACGTCTCGGCAACGCCTACCACAGCTCGCCGATCTCGCTGCGCTTCGTAAAGGCCAGCGACGCCCACATGGCGATGATGCAGGGGCGGGACACGATGATGATCGAGCTGATCATGGCCACCCACACCGTGGGCGGAATGGAGCTGTTGGCCGCGCACGAAAGCGCGCTCCACGCGCTGGAAGGGCGCCCGCACTGGGGGCAGGTGAACACGCTCACCGGAAGCCACGGCCTGGTGGAAGCCCTGTACCCCCGCTACCAGGATTGGCAGGCGATCCACGCCGTGCTCAACGCCAGCGGCGTGTTCAACAGCCCGTTCAGCAAGCGCGTTGGGATCTCGTGGTCACTCGAGACTCTGGAGCAGCCGCCAGGGTGTCCTGCCAGCGCAGCCTCGTAGGGTCCCACCGGCCTCGGCTTTCCTCAGAACCTAATGCACCGGGAGATGGCCGGCGGGGAGATAGTTCTTCATCACGGCGTCCAACTGACGCTCCATCCAGGCGTGGCCACGACCGTCTGGATGCGCTGTGTACACCGTGGGAACCTTCAAACCGTTGATCCAGGGCCTGTTCTGGTTCTGCACCGGACGGCATAGATTGTGTTCATTGAATTCGCTGCTCCCGCTGTTGAGCTCGACAAAGTGCAACCGACTCCCACCAGGCAAGCTAGACGTTGCGGCAGACTTAATGGTCGCGTCGACTTTCGACTCCAGCTCATCGAGCTTAGACCTGGCTTGTGGGTTGATTAGGCAGCCGTCAATTCCGTCGCCCGTGTTGAATAACCTTGGATAATCCAACACGAAGATGTCAGCGTCTGGAGCCGCTTCGAGTAGGCGCTGGTAAAGCGATCGCAGCTCGACATGAAGCGTATTGAGGACACCGTACGTGCCAGTAGATGGGTCATATTCGTCGAGTTGCTTTGCCTTATTGAGGCAAGGGGAGGGACCCGACAGATGCGTGAGAATACAGTATTCGAGAATACCGGGAAAGTTCGCGTTGTTTCCACCAGCGGTGAGAGAGATGTAGCGTACGTACTGGCTTGGGTCTAGCTGGTATTTGTCAACTTGGGTGATCTGTACTTGTCGGTCAATAGGAAGGCCGTGCGGATATTGAACTTTGGAGTCCACGTCACGGATGTTGTCGATGACCGCGCCGGAGCAGGCCACGAAAAGAAAGTGCAAAGTCGGAATCTTCGGGAGAAGGTTTTGGTAATACTCACGAGATCCGTACGCGGCCGATGAGCGATGACATTGGTCGCTTTTGGTGTCGGTGCCCGGGAGAAACGATGGGTTTCCCTCGCCAGACGAGAATGAATCGCCAAGAGCCTCATAGATCGGCGTGGCCTGCGTCGCCGGCTCCACGCTCGCGAAGCTCGCCACCGGTCCGTTGATCGTTATCTTAGTGGCCCCTGAGGTACACCCCCTCGAGTCAGTCACGCTGTATTCGAACGTCACCTCGCTGAGGCTGGGCGGGATGATCGTGAAGGAACCGTCGCCTTTCCATCGAAAGTGCCAGGAGCCCGTGCCGAAGCTCTGATGAAGGAGGTTCCATCGAGCGATCGGTGCTCCACCTGGTTTCGCAGACAGCGCCGCTGCAAGCCGTGACTCAACCTTCGCTTGATAGTTTGCTGGGGAAGCGGTCGGCTCGCTTCCTTCGCAGAAGGCTAAGTGGCAATTGGGATACGTGCCTGCTTCGCCTCTGGCTGAACATGTGGGTGCTGGCGGTTGTGGGGTGGGCGATGCGTCGCACTCACCCCCGATGTAGTCGGACTCCACCGTGATCACACCTGGTGTACTCTGAGCCTCGGAGTAGCTGGTGACCGTATCGATCGAGTGGCCGCTACCGGCTTTGGCAAACTTGGTCGAGTAGGTGCCTGCTGTCTGGGTAACTGTCCCTTCTTCGGCTGTCCCTTCGTCGTCTCTGCCCGCCGTCAGACGCGCTCCTGGGTCTGCTGTCCCTGAGTAGGCGTTCGTTCCGCATGCGGGTTCCGTAACGGACGGGTTACCGTCGTAGGGCATCGAGACGATGGCTGCTCCCTGCTTCATCAGCGTGGCGATATCACCCGGCTCCAGAGTATTCACGACGCTGAGACGCGCTTCGGCTTGCGGCGCTCCCTCGACCTGCTGGAAGGGCCCGGACGCGATCGTGGCGCCGTCGCGAGTCACGACGAGCGAGCATTCTGTGGCCTGCGGCCCGCAGGCCGGTGGCGGTCCGTGTGCGAACACATAGACCGTCTCAGGCCCATAATCAGGCGGAGGTTCCGCGTCGTGCGTGAAGAAGAAATCGAGTTCGTATTCAGGCACCGCCAAGTCGGCCGACGTCGGAGATGAGAAAAGCGAGATGCCCAACCGGTCCGCTCGCGCGCTCGGGCTGGCCACGAGAACGAGGAGGACTATCGCAGTCAGCCACCTCCAGCGGCGCCCGAGGATAAGCCGGGAGGCATCCATGCGACGGACTCTAACGCAGCGGCAGACCCCGTCGGCAGTTGGCTATGAGCACAGCCGCTCGCGACGCGCTGGCCCCAACTCCGGGTCTTGCAGTAGAGCGGCTCGTCAGTGAACACCCCTATCGCGTGAGCCACTCCAGAGCCAGCTCCAGCGCCTCCGCCCGGCTGCGCCCGCCGTGATCGGCGCTGACGAAGTGGCCGCCGATGAACAGCGAGAAGGCCAGCAGGCAGCGAGCCTCGACATCGTCGTCGTCCTCGCAGATGGCTCCGAATAGGGAGCGCATGTAGTTCATTCGCCTGTTGTCCACCTGACGCAATCGCTCGGCAACCGCCTCCTCGCGCCGGGCCCAATTGCGGATCGCCAGCTCGATCTTCAGCAGCTCGCCGCCTGAGGCGACGGCGAGCGCGAACAGCCGCCTCAATCTCGACCTTGCGTCCCCATCCTCGGCCTCGACGGCCTCGATCACCTCGTCGACCCAGGCGCGCTCCCATGCGTCCAGTATCTCCTCGAGCAGTGCCTGGCGATCGCTGAAGTGCCAGTAGAATCCGCCCTTGCTGACGCCCAATGCTTGGGCCAGAGACTCGATCCGCACGGCCTCCGGTCCGCCGTCGCCGAGCGCGCGCAGCCCCTCCTCGATCCACCTATTGCGAGGCGTTCGGGTCGGGGGCGCCATCGCCTTCCTATCGCGTTCGGTTAGGTGTCGACACTCCCGATGACGATGCTAGCATGCGGCTATACGCTGCCGTATGGATGGACATTCTGGATGTCCACACTTGGAGACGGCAAGGTTCTCGGCGCGGAACTCGCCCGCTGGGACATGGAGATCGCGATGAAGCTCCCGAACACGGCGCACACCTCCCGGCCCTGGCGGATCCACGAGATCGCGGGTGACTTTCGGCTCGAGGATGTCTGGGCGCTGCCGACGCCCGGTCGAGCCGACGAGTTCCCGATCCTCGTCGAGGGATTCGCCGCAGCTGATCCGGCGAAGACCGCGTCCCGCGCGACGCGGGCGCTGTTGTCGCTGCGGTGGAAGCTCGGTGAGCTGTTCGGCCTGGACGACCAGGGCGAGGGAATCGGGGCGAGGGTGACGACACTTCGCGAGCGGCTGCCCGATGACCTGCGCGCCGCGACCGGGCCGAAATTCGACGCCCTCCCACTCACCTCGCTCTATCTGATCGACGACGAGTTCGCCGCCGAGATCGCAAACCAAACGATGCACGGCATTCTGCACTTCGGCTGGGTCGCCGTCGAGAGCGGAGGCTACCGGGGTCAGATGACGATCTACGTGAAGCCCAACGGCCTCCTCGGGAATACATACATGGCCGCAATCAAGCCGTTCCGGTACCTGGTCGTCTACCCACAGATGCTCCGCACGATGGAGCGACGCTGGCAGAAACGGCCCGACCGTGAATCGCCCGCCTGACAGCACGAGCGGCGGGGCCACAACCCGGGATGCCCCGAGCTGCCGGCTCGCAGCCGTGGAGCGAGTCGACGCGGTGGTTGTGGGAGCGCGCTTGGCGGGTTGCGCGGTGGCGGCCCCGCTGGCACGGGCAGGGCGCCGGGTGGTGGTGCTCGACAGGATGGGATTCCCGTCCGACCAGCTCTCCACCCACCTGCTGATGCCCGCGGGCACGAGCGAGCTGGCGAAGCTCGGAGCGCTGCCTCGGATACTCGCGCTGAAGCCCTCGCAGATCCGCTGGGCGCGCGTCGTAGTCGAGGGCATCTTCTGCGCGTCCTCCGGTCCCGGCCGGGCGCCGGCGGGAGATGCCGGGCGCTCGCGCGCGAGCTGGACTGCGTGATCGGCGGCGGTTTCCTCGCCGTACGCGGGGTGCACACCTACGGCACGTTCGTGCTCGCGGAGCTGGACGGCGCTGTGCACCTGCACCACAAGGACATTCCGACGGCGTGGGAGCAGCCTTTCTACGTCGGCGACGACAACCGGGGATGACACGAAGCGGGACGCTCGGCCCGGGCATTCCGTGGAGGACGCAGATGCTCGGCGAGTCCCAGATCTGCGACCGCGACGGCACGATCCTCGCGCGACTGACGCTCGAGGACGGCGAGCGCCATATCGTCGCCGACGTCGACGCCGACACCGCTTGACCCGATCGAGGAGCGTTTCTGGAGCCCGAGGTTCACGCCACAAACCTCACGAAGCAGTCCTGCGCGCTCACGCTTGGAACCGTCACACTCGCCGGCAAGGCCGGCAAGAGCTCCATCAAGTTCACCGGCAAGCTCTCCGGTGGGAGTGAGCTGAAGCCAGGTGGCTGCACCGTCACGATCACGGCGAAGGCCGCAAACGGGACGAGCTCCAAGCCGATCGGCCTCGAGTTCACGATCGTGACCTGAGCGGGGCGAGCTGCTTCCCGCCGGGGCACGCCGCTACGCTCGCATCGTGACGCCGGAGGAGCTCGCCAACCTCGCACATCTGCGCCGCGCCCGCGATCTGATGGACCGCGAGTACGCACGCCCGCTCGACGTCGCCGCGCTCGCCCGCACCGCGTTGATGTCGAACGCACACTTCTCGCGGCAGTTCCGCGCAACGTACGGGGAGACGCCGTACGCCTACCTGATGACGCGGCGAATCGAGCGGGCGAAGGCGCTGCTGCGCCACGGCGACCTGTCGGTCACCGAGGTCTGCATCGCGGTCGGGTGCACGTCGCTCGGCTCGTTCAGCGCCCGCTTCACCCAGCTGGTGGGCTCAACACCGACGGCCTACCGGGCCCGCGACCACCGCGCGCTCGCGAGCGTGCCGGGCTGCGTCGCCAAGGACCTCACACGCCCGACCGGCAAGCCGGCCAGCAAGCCGAGCAGGATCAGCAAAGCCAAGCAGGATCAGAGAAGCGCGCGGGGCGCTGGCTCCGTAGTGTTGGGGGCATGAACCTCACTCTCTCCCAATGCTTCGTCCTAGTCCATGACCCCGCGGTTGCACTAACCTTCTACCGCGACACGCTCGGCCTCGAGCTGCGCAACGATGTCGCCCGCGAAGACTTCCGCTGGATCACCGTCGGTGCCGCCTCCCAGCCCGGCGTCGCGATCGTCCTCACGAACTACCTGAACGGCAGCCCTGCCGACAGCGACGCGCTCGCCGCCCTCCTCGCCAAGGGCGCCTTGAACGGCGTCCACTTCCACACCGACGACCTCGACGCCACCTTCGAGAAGTTGCGCGCCTCAGACACCGAGATCGTGCAGGAGCCGACCAATCAGCCGTGGGGCACGCGGGACTGTGCCGTGCGTGACCCCTCCGGCAATCTGGTGCGCATCGACCAGCCACCCGCCGGGTGACCGTGACGCGGCCCTCAGCCCGGAGAGCTGTGGTGTCGGCTGGTTGATGACCACACCCGAAGGAGGGTGGGAACATATGGCCTGACAATGCGCCAGAGACTCAGCGATGCGGCGGGACTGGCAGATCAGCGCCGCTGTAATCAGGAGCACGTACCCCCTATTATTGCGAACGCTCGTTCGTCGGGAGATTGTCCGACCTCCACGGCGCTACGCTGGTCCGCATGAACGATGACGAGGATCGAGTTTCCCTCGCTGGCCTCGACCCCCAGGAGGCGCTACGCGCGCACCTGAAGGTCGATCCCGAGGCTGAGCCCGTCGCCGAATGGGCCATCGACATCATGGCGGCCGATGAGCAGACGGGCGACTACTCGGGAGTCGGCGATCCTAGGTCGAGGCGCATCCATTGGACTGGTCCTGCGGCCGATCCTGATGCGGCCAGAGCAGCAGCGTGGGCCGCGTGGCACCAGAAGTACGGCCCGGACGAGCCGTCCGACGCGGTCACGGGCACCAAAGAACTCTAGGCCGCGGTCGCGTAGGGCAGCCGGGCTGGGGGCTGTGAAGGCCATGGTCGGCGTTCTGGCCGACCAGAGCGCCCAAGGACATCCACGCGGCCGTTGAGGCGGCACTGGGCGAGCCGGTGGTGTCCTCAGTCAAGACCGCGCTGATCGCAAACGCCTCGGGCTCCTCGCGACGCCTAGTCCGCGTGGCGGCGGGACGGTACGCAATGGCGTAGCTGAGCCACCTAGCGGGCTCAACCACGAGCCAGCCCTCTGCCCGAGTTGCGATGTACGTACCGAGGCAGTAGAAGCGCTATCCATCGGCATCCCCAACGTGCACTCCAAGCTACATCAATCAAAGCGAATCAGGCGAACATATGTTCGCACAGCGCTACTCGGCGCGGGCACCCACAAGTTCCAGACACTAAGATCGGACGGCTTACCCATAGAGAGCCACAACAAACGAGGAGCCAACTGTATGGCACGCCGAAGCGTTTGGGTACAAATGCAGCGCGAAGCCGAGCGCCGTCGGCGCGACGCCGAGCGAGCAGCTCGCGCGCTCGAACATGAGCGACAGCGCCGGCTGAAAGAAGCGGCTCGTCAGCGGTCATACGACGAAAAAGAGCAGAAGCGACTCTATGCTGAGCAGCGCGCGCACGAAGCTGAGCAGCTGACCCGGGAGATCACAGAGCGTATCGGGCAACTCGACGGACTTCTAACCGCCGCCTTGTCTACAGACACATCTTTTGAGGTCCAGACATTGAAGGAGCAGCCCGCCACGATCCCGTTCGATCCCGGCGAGCTTGCAATCCCAATCGAGCCTCCCATCAAACAACTACCTCCACCCCCGTCGGGCCTGCAGAAGCTTCTCCCTGGAGCAAAAGCGAAGCATGCACAGACAGTGACCGAGGCTGAGACTCGGTACGCCGAGGAGCTCGCCAAGGCCGTCGAGGCCGAGCGTAACCGGCTGACGGCCCTGACCGCAGCCAAACGCGACCACGAAGCACGCGTCGATGCCGAGGCGGAGCGGGTGGTGACCCAGAACAAGGAGGTGGAGGCGTTCAAAGCTGGCTATGAGGCGCGTGATCCCGATTCGGTCGTCACTTACTGCTCCATGGTGCTCGCCGCGAGTCGATACCCGGACGGGTTTCCCCAGCAAAACAAGGTCGCTTACGTGCCGGAGTCGCGACAGCTCGTTATCGAGATGGATCTACCAACGTTCGACGTCGTTCCAGACGTGGCCGAATACCGCTACGTCAAAGCCAAAGATGAAATCACCTCCAAAGCGCGACCAGCCACCCAAAACAGGGCGCTCTATGCCAACGTCGTCGCACAAGTGACACTGCGGTCGGTGTACGAGATGTTTCGAGCAGATCGAGCCGACCACATTGAGTCGGTCGTCTTCAACGGACACGTCGACACCATCGACCCTCGCACCGGAAAGCCAACGCACCCTTGCCTGATCACGCTCCGCACAACTCGCGACCTCTTCGACAGCCTCGATCTCACACGAGTTGAGCCAGGTGCCTGCCTACAAGGACTCAACGCATCGATCTCACGCAACCCAGCGGAGCTTGCCCCCGTGCGTCCCGTTCTCGAATTCAGTATGGTCGATCCACGCTTCGTCGAGAGTACCGACGTCCTGTCTTCGATCGACCAACGACCAAACCTCATGGAGCTGACACCCAGCGAATTCGAGACGTTAATTACCAACCTATTCGAGAAGATGGGCCTGGAGACACGGTTGACGCAAGCCTCCCGTGACGGCGGGGTTGACTGCGTCGCCTACGATCCGCGGCCCATCTTGGGAGGCAAGGTCGTCATACAAGCAAAGCGCTACAAGAACACGGTCGGGGTGAGCGCTGTTCGAGATCTGTTCGGGACGATGCAGAACGAGGGAGCGAGCAAGGGGATCCTCGTCACTACAAGCGGATACGGCAAAGCCTCGTTCGAGTTCGCGCAGAACAAGCCGCTGGAGCTGCTGAGCGGCAGCAACCTGCTCTACCTGCTAGAGGAGCACGCGGGAATCACGGCCAAGATCGAGCCGCCCGAGGATTGGGCTCAGCCCGAAGAAAAATCGGCTGGCGAAGCACAGGTCGAGACAAACCCTCCACAAGTGCGTGTTCCGGCCTCCGACGGCTCCGTGCCCGAAGCTGGTGCCGTTTAGCGGCCGACGACATCGCCCTCTGCCAAGTGACGACTCAGCCTCTCCAATCGTGGACGCAAACAACTCATGGCGCTGAATTGCGCCTCGACCTGACTCGCGAAGCGCCGAGCATGGGTCATGACCAACTGCGACCACCCGGCCCCAGCCCGAGGGCTTACGTGTCTGGAGTGGATCCGGTTTCGTGAACAGTCTGATCTGACCCGGTTTTCTTGGAGTCGGCAGTCTGGAATCAGGCGGCGATCTGTTGAGAGCTGAAGCGTAATGGCCAGCGTGAAGCCGGTATCTTCAGCGATCGTATGGGGCTCCCCGGCAAGTCGATCCCGATTATCGTCGAGCCGCTCGAGCTGCCGGCTCCCGCCCGGGACCCGGAACGCAAGGAGCGGCCAGTTGAACCGGAGCCCGTTCCGTCTGGCCCGAGGCATCCCGATCGGGAGCCTGCAAGGTGATCTCCGCCGCGGAGCAGTGGGAGGTGCCGACGTTCTCCGAGTGCGTGATCGGCTACCGCGAGTGGAGGGCCGACGCTGAGGGACAGCTTTGGCCTCTGCGCTCGGGCCGCCGGCCGTGGCAGCCGGGCATCAACGTGCCCAGTGCAACTGCTGGACCCCGAACAGTCTTCGCTTCGAATGGTCGTGGTTTGAGGGGCAGCGCGTACTCGAGCAAAGCGCCGGCACACGCGGCACCCGACGCTGATTGTCGGTGTGGGTTGTATTCATGGCGTCGTCCGCGAAAGATCTGGTACGACGCGCCCGTGTGGGGGGCCACCGCGATACACCGCCCAACGCGCTCCACGAGCTGAAGCGGATCGCAGACCACTATCGCGCTGAACTGGTGCCCCTTGCTGAATTGGAGCACGCCGCCAGCCGCCACGGTAGCCCGCTGCCAGCCGGCCTGCATCCATCGGTTCACAGCGCACAGGCGGATAGTTCACCAACTGCTGGGAACGTCGATGTCGCCACCGAAGAGACGACACCCGACGCCCCAAACGCAACTCAGGAATCATCCACTCAGTCACACCGAGCAGCCGATGCGCCTGATCAGACTCCGGCTTCCGGGCCCGCGAAGAGGATCGGCTCCTATGCGCTCACGGCGTCTGCCGCACTCGCGGTTGGTCTTCTGTCGCTGTGGCATCCCATCGCGGGCTGGGCTCTCGGGGAAGCGCACAGGAGCGCTGCTCCCCCGGTCTGGGGTGTGGGTCTCCTGGTCCTCCCGGTCGTGTTGCTCGGATTCGGGATCTGGCGAGCGTGGTGGACCCTGGAGCTGGATCTCGAAGCGTGGCGAGAACGACAGCGCCGCCGAGAACATCGCAAGAGGACGATCGCTGCACGCGAAGACGGTGAACGCGAGGCTCGGGATCGACGAGTAGCCTGACGCCGGCGCGCGTCGATAGCGCCCCTGCTAGGAAACCGAGACGTCAGTCACCCGTTCGATGGCCTCGCCGGCCACGGGATCGCGTCCGGCGTTCAGCGCCATCGCGACTTCACCGATTACGCGTGCCGACATCCGCCAGCCGCTCACCTTCCACACCATGACCTGAGCGTCACCTTCGACCGGGCACGCTTGGATGATCCACGGTCGGCCGAGCAGCGCTCGCCCAGCGATGCTCGCTGCGAGCACCAAGCCGAGGATGATCAGCTCGAACCCGAACAACAGCAGCGGAACAGCGACGAAGACGACGACCACCAGCGCGACGAACACGAGGATCGCGGCGCCGATGTCGTCGAGGTCGCCGGGGTCGGGAATCGTCAGCACCGCTTCGGCAACTCCCCCTCGCGCGGCTTTCCCACCCGCACCTTGCGCCACCGCGGAAGACGACGACTGATCCAGCGACGGCCGACCCGCCACTCCACGCCCGCCGGCGTCCGCACAACGCGAGTGCCGAACCGCGTTTTGGCCACTAAGCGCGAGCCGCCCCGCCTATCGCCCCTGTCGCCGCGCAAGCCAGGCACGCATCCTTCTCGAGCCTTTGAGAGCGCCAACGAACGGGTTCTCGAGATCGGCCTGCGCGAACGGGCCGTACCGAGTTGAGTCGTGCGCGTGCCTGTACACCGCGAGGGTGAACACCGCCGAGGTCGCGTTCCCGTAGACCATGACCGGCACCGCCGCCAGGATGCCGATCGCTAGCAGCAGAACTCCCGTGGCAGGATGCAACCCGAACTGCTGATAGCCCGCCATGCAGATCAGGACACCAGGTATCAACAACACGCCGGTGGCGGAGCCAATCACCACCGTTCCCGTGGCCGCCTCGCCCCACCTTCGCCGCACAGTCGCGAACGAGCGCCGCAACGCCTCACCAGGCCCCACCCCATCGGCGGCGAGGGCAGGGATCACAAAGAATGTTGCTGCTCCCCACGCGATGTCAAGCAGCGCCGCCAACAGCCGCTCCAGCCAACTGAAGTGGCCGGCCCGCTCCGCAATCGACATCACTGTTCCGACCGTCGCTGCGACCAGCGACCAGGCAAGGATCGACCGCCACCGAGCACGCGCGACCGCCAGACCATCGCGAACCCCGACCTCCTCCCCACTCCAGCGCCCGGCGACCGTGCTGAGCAACGCCACGTTCAGGAACGTCCCGACCACCGTCGCCGGGTAGGACGCAGCCCCCATCGCCACCAGCAACACGAGTCGGCGGTGATGCCCACCGGCGACACCGGCCGCGACTCCCAGAAACGTGCCGGCGATAAGCAGGTCCAACGCAATGGCGGCGAGCGCGAGCGACAGGAGTCCACGATCACGACTGATCACCCCAAACGCCTCGCGAGAGAGCCGCGAGCCCCGAGCCACACGACCCTCTCCCGACCCAGAGAGCGACGGCCTGTACCCCGGCAAGTCCTCCGGTGCCGGACGCCCCGCGTAGTTGGACCGACTCCCGAGCCCACCGCCACCGTTGCTCGCCGCTGCCATTGTGAACCTCCCTCCCGCTCACCGAGACGCTTGTCCGCGCTATCTTAGCCAATAGGACGCGTCGGAGAGCGCGACCTCAGCCGAACCCACGTGGCCAGCAATCGAACAACGAAAATGGTGGCTGGTGCGGGTCGACGACTGTAAATGGAGCTTGTACCTGCACTTGTCTCGGTAGTGCGTCGGCTCCGCGAAAGCTCCTTTGTGCCCACTCCTCCGGTTGCCCATGTCGGAATGGGTGCGTGCTTTCGAGAACGGCGTTAAAGACTTCGCCGATCGCATCGGCCACGACATGCGGGTCATCGACAGCTGCGAACGTGGCGGCCACGCTCCCGAGGTCGAACAGCAGATGGATGAGATACGGCTCGGCTTGTCGTGGCGCTGGATTTGTCGCCAAAGGTCGGCGACGTTGAGCTCGTGCCCGGCCACGCTCCAGCGCGCATGCCAGAGCACTCCAGGGGTCCCCGCGATGCGCTTCGGATCTGGTGCGTCGGCCCAGGGCCGAGCGGTCCATCCAAGCCAGAACCGCGTTTCGTACTGACGCTCGGCATGTCCGCTGCCGATCAACGTTTCTGCCGTGGGATGCCGTCCACGGATCCACGCCCGTCCGACCGCATCTCGGCTGGCGTGGGCAAAGTGGGCATCGACGTAGCTGCTGTAGAACAGCCATGCTCCCCGCTCAAGGTCGCGCAGGGTCTGCTCGAGCCTCACAAGATCATCTGCGTGTGGTCGCCGGCAGTGGGCGTTGCGATTCCGGAGTTCGCGCAGCTCGTCCGCTCGTCCCCGCCAGCGCTGCTTGGGTGGCAGGATCTGCTCAAAGAGCTCCCAGTTGTCCTCGACCAGCTCGAAAAGGGCGCTCACGTCGGTGTACGCGAGCAGCTCGTCGGCGTCGGCGGAGGCCATGTAGCTGTTCTGCTGGTCGCCAGCAAGTCGTCTCTGTGCCCTGCCCTGTAGATGCTCTACCCAGCCCACGCCGTAGCGTGCCCGAAGCTCGACATAGACGACCTCGCGCAACCAGTTCTCGAGTTGCCACCAGCGCCCATAGAAGGCCAGCGCCGCCGTCGGCACACCAGCATCAACGAGTCGCTCTAGGTCTGGCCATTGGGCTGCCGTATCGATGGGCGCATTATGAGCGCCCATGCCCCAGCGTGGCGTGGCAACACTTTGGCTTGGCCGAGCCGGGCGCACTCAGCAGCCCGGCTACACGTCGCGAACAAACATTGGACCCCAAAAGAGCGGCGTGTGCTCCACAGACGCACAAAATGCCCAAGAACTCGGGCTTTTGCTCATCATCGGGGAGACTGGATTCGAACCAGCGACCGCCCGGCCCCCAGCCCGAGCGATACCGTGCGGCTGGATCCTAAACCCCCGTCGATTGCTGGCCATGAGTGTAGCTCAGTTGCCCTCGCTTTCGCTCAATTTGTTCCCCGGATTGTTCCCCGTCGCGTCTGTAGGGTCGCCCGGGGCCTCTGCCTTAGCGGTCGTCTCGGGGCGATCGTCGGGTTGCCGCTGATGAACTGCTGTCTCTTCGCGTGTGCGAAGATCGGCGAGCGTTTGGGTGCTGGCGCAGTCGGCAATCTCATCGACCGTTGGGATCTCAGCTCCCGGCGCGGGGCGCGGCGCGCGGTCCTCCTCCTCGCGCTTGCGCGCCATCTCGCGCTCAGCTTGAACACGGGTGAGGCCGCCGCTGCGCTGCCCGACCGGGCGCACCTTGCCGAGCTTGCGATTGACGAGCCGCCTGTCAAGTGTTCGCCAGCGCCCGTAGTAGGAGCCCCACTTGATGTAGACGTGGCCCGTGCCGTACTTGCGCTTGCCCATGACACAGTGTTATACGCCCCGGTCGAGTCGTTACACGCGTACTCTGGGCCGCCCTACGGACCCTGTCCTTCGAGCCGACAGAGACACGATTGAAGGGAGCGTCTTCCCCGTCTCGATCTCCCCCATCCACCGCTCGATCGCGGAGCGCCGGTAGCGTACGTAGCGTCCGAGTCGCAGATGCGGGATTCGGTTCGCGCGGGTCTCGGCGTAGACCCAGCCCGAAGTCATGCGAAGCAGCGACGCGACCTCGGCCGCGGTGAGCAGATCCTCATTCGAGGCGGCTGTAGGGGCAATCATGACGACTTCCTTTCGATGACGGACAAAGTGGCGTGGGGCTGGTCCCACAGTGCCACGAAGTTCAGGCTCCCTCCGGCGAGCAAGACGATGGACGATCATTCCTTGAACGCATCTGACCCTTCGCGGTCGCAGGAGCAATATGGGCCTCTACTTCCATCACCCAGCCTGCCTCGAACACTATCCGCGGGCATACATGCCTGAGCACCCGGACACGCCTGAGCGCCTCCAGACGATCGAGAGGATGCTGGCCGAACATGGCTGGTCGGGTTGGGAGCACCGCGCGGCCCCGCCTGCCGAGAAAGCGCAGCTGGAATTGATCCACAGCCCCAGGCATGTGCAGAGGATCAAGGAGCTGTCGCTGGCCGGTGGCGGCGCGATCGACCCGGACACGTTCGTCGGCGAGCCCTCCTACCGTGCCGCGTTGCACGCCGCCGGCGGCGCAACGACCCCAGCCGGCTGGCGAGCCGTCATAGGGTGGGTCGATAGTGCGGTATCTATCACAGGTGCTACCGCCACAGTGACCGTCAAAGTGGGAAGCTTCCACTCGAGGCGGGTCACGTTGAGCAAGACGGCGGCTGGGTGGCTTATCAATAAGCTCCCAGGACAGACGTGAGGCATACGGCGTTCGCACACGGTGAGCCAGGGCGGTGGCAAGGTGATCAGACCCGTTTTCTACTGGGACCGCGACGCGCGCTCACCGAGTTCGGCCTCCCTAACCCTCCAACCAGATCGCGCCGTCCCGTAGTACTACCGGGAAGGTCTTGAGTGCCCGGGCGCCGGTTGTGCCTTTCACAAGGCCTGCCAAGGCCTTGAATGCGCCTTGCGGGCCTCGCGTCATCGCGCCGGAGCGTATGTCGTAGCGAGCCGCGTGCCACGGGCACTGGAGACATCCATCCTCGGCAACGTGTCCTTCCCCGAGTGAGGCGAACAGATGGCGGCAGCGGTTGGAAACCGCGAACGGCTCACCGCCGCTGAGACCGACGGCGAGCGTGCCGTGTGGTGTCTCGATGACAGTGACTTGCCGCTCGTCGAGATCCTCGACGCCGACAAGGCGAGTAGGAGTGCTGGTTGAATCGGCCATGGTGGTCTCCTCGCGATGGGTGACGAGGACAATATCCCACACGACTTCACGCGCGGACAGCCCGCTCGTGCTGCGCGGTCCGCCGACCGGCGGCTGCCGCAGTCGTCGGCGGTGCACTGTTCAGCAGCCGAGCTGGTCGCGATCGTCGTCGGCCACAGTTGACTCGACGTCAGCCGGACGCTGACCGCGGTCGCTTGACGCGAAGCGTCCTGCTGTTGCCACGAAGCTCATCATGCGACCGGCGTAATGGCGTGATATCCAGCGGCGCGTCAGCTTTCGGGTGAGCGGAAACAGGAGCAGTACGCCAAGGGCATCGGTGACGAACCCGGGCACCACGAGTAGCACGCACCCCAGAGAGCCGAGTGCGCCATCGATCGCGGCACGCGCGGGCGCGCGATGCTCAGACACCGCCAGTGAGACGCGCTCGATCGCCGAGCGTCCCTGGATGCGCAGGAGCCGCGCGCCGAGCACCGAGGTCCCAAACAGCAAGACGACCGACAGCAGCCAGCCAATCGCGCGTCCGACCTCAACGAAGACGAACACCTCGAGAACAAACGCTCCGATCAGAACAAGCACGAACATCTCAGCAGTGAGCCTACGCGTCCCAGCGAGATGTCCCGACCCCGCGCCGCCAGACCAATTCGGGCGCCGTCCGTGGCTCTCGCATTGGTGCTCGTTTGTTCGCATTGTGGGCTCATAGCTGATAAGGTGGCCACATGCGTGAGATGGGAGTCCGCGAGTTGAAGACCACGCTGAGCCAGACGCTGCGAGCGGTCGCTCGCGGTCAGCAGGTGCGCGTGACCCTCCGCGGTCGGCCGCTGGCCGACATCGTCCCAGCCGGTGCCTCGACCAAGGACGATCGCCTGCGCGGGCTGGTGGCCCAAGGGCGGCTGGTTGCGCCCGCGCGCGCGCGGCCAACGCGGGCACCCCGACTCGTGAAGAGCAATCGCAGCGCATCGGCGCTGGTGCTGGCCGAGCGGGAAGCCGAGCGCTGAACCTCTACCTCGACGCGAGCGCGCTGGTCAAGCGCTATGTCGCTGAGCCCGGCAGCGACACCGTCCGCGACGCGATGGACCACGCCGAGGGCTGGTTCATGTGTCGTGCCGGCTTCGTGGAGACCGTCCGCGCCGTCGGCCTGAGCGCAGGCCAAGCAGCCGCCAAGACCGTGCGCGAGGAGTGGCCCGCGTTCGGCGCGATCGAGGTGGACCAGCGCCTGGTCGAGGACGCCGCCAAGCTCGCGATCGACCGCGAGCTGCGCAGCCTGGACGCCCTGCATCTCGCCGCGGCCCTCATGCTCCCCCGAGACGATCTTCTCCTCGCCACCTGGGACCGCCGCCTCCACGCGGCTGCCGGTGCCGAAGGACTCGCGCTCATTCCAGAACGGCTCAACTGACAGGCAACTATGTCCGGTCGAAACCGGGTGCGGGGGACTCCGGACAAGGACAGGGTGGGGTGCGACGAAGCAAGCGCTTCTACTTCGCCCGGCACAAGCGGGCGTATACCGATCCTCCGCCAATACGCCCGCAGCTCGTCGTGGGTGTCGCGTAAAGTTGCCGCGGGCGATGGGTGAATGCCAGCGGCGGTGATGGTGGTGTCCGTGGGGGTCGGCTCTGCGGGCCTGGTGGGATGTTGGTGAGGCCCTGGTGGCGTTTCAGGTGGCCTGGGCTGCCAGGTGGTGCTTGTGGAGCTTGAGCAGGTTGTGTGTCGCGGTGATTAGCCGCCATTCCGAGCGTGCGGCGGATCTGCCTCGCCGCTGGAACTGGTTGATGCGCCGGTTGTGCTTGGTTTGAGCGAATACGGGCTCGACCATCGCCTTGCGTTTTCGGTAAAGCCCGCCGCCGTGGTTACCGGCAAGAACGGTACGCATGAAGGCGTAGCGGCCGCCATTCCAGCCGCAGCGCGGTGTGTCGCGCTTGCCGGCATCGGGCGGGATTAGGACCTGGGTGCCCATGTTCACGACCTGGTCCATCTGCTGCTCGTGCCAGTAGCCGCTGTCCGCGACCGCGACCCCGGGCGTGTCACTCACACCGATCTGTTCTAGCTCGCGCCGGGTAGCCTTGATCATCGGCTCGAGCTGCCCGAAGTCTGGTGAGGTCAGGGTGACCTCGGCCGCCAAGACGATCTGATGCTCGTTCACGGCAGCCTGCACGTTGTAACCCTGGGTGTAGCTGCGCGGCGTCTTCACGTTGCGTGAATCGAGGTCGGTGACGTTGATCTTCCCCGGCGGCACCTCGGGCGCCACGTAGGGGTTCGGGCGTGCCCCGAACCGCCGGCCGTCCTTGGTCACGGCAGTCGCACGATGATGCTCATAGGCGTCGTTTGCCTCGCGCTCGACCCGGAGGTTCTCCTGAAGGCGCTGCTCTGCTTCGAGCAGCCGCTCGGGTCGCGAGCGTGGAATCGGCTGAGCCTGTAGCCGCCGGTACTCATCGAGCTGGTGGCGCGCCTCGCGCACCCACCCCTCGGCCCTGCATCCGAGCGACGATCACCTCGGGATCAAGCACAAGCTTCACGCCCTGCGATTCCGCGTCAGCCGCCTCGACCTTCGCGTCTTCTCTGCCCGCACGCTCGCGCGCGAGCTTCTGCTTGGCCTCGCGCAATGCAGCACGTTGCCCCTCACGGGTTCGCAGATGCTCAGGTAGCTCATCGCCGGCGGCGTATGCAGATCGCCTATGCCGGCAAGGGCGCCACCGGCCACCGGTACGCGTGCGTGCGTTGGCCGTGACCTGCACGTGACCTGCACGTGACCGGCAAAGCGTGCCAGTCCCTCGGCGGCAAGCGACTGGAGCGAGCCGTCGTTGCCTGCTTTTTGGAGATTTGAGAAGGGCCATCGCAACCCCTGGCTTGCCGCCGGCCAGCGTGGCAGGCAAATCGCCATGCTTGCAAGTTGTCCGAGAAATTGTTCCCCGTGGGGGGCCTTTCTTTCTCGAGGAGCTAACCGCAGTTTTTGGCTCTATTACTTGCTTTTCCTGTAGTCGGGGAGACTGGATTCGAACCAGCGACCGCCCGGCCCCCAGCCCGCACGTTCTGGTGTCGCTGGATGCTCGCAGCCCGTGTTTACTGGGTTTGAGTGCTTCTGAGTGCTCCTGAGTTGCGCTCACTTTGGATCCCAAATTGGACCCCAGAGCATAAGCCTTGACTTCTACAAGCTTTGGTTTATACTCGCTGGGTGTGGGAAGTCGAGTACACCGACACGTTCGGATCGTGGTGGGATGAGCTCACCGAAGACGCGCAAGACCGCGTCACCGCCGCGGTCGAGTTGCTGGAGCACGGCGGCCCTGCTCTCGGACGCCCGCTGGTGGACACCCTCAAAGGCTCCCGCCACCCGAACATGAAGGAGCTGCGTCCCCACGGCGGATACATGCGCGTGCTGTTCGCCTTCGACCCCCGCCGCATGGCGATCCTGCTCCTGGGCGGCGACAAGAGCCAGCGCTGGAGCAGCTGGTACGCCGAGGCGATCCCAGCCGCTGACGCGCTCTACGACGAGCACCTACAAACACTGCGCGACGAAGGAGCAATCCCATGACCACTGCCAAGACCACGAAGAGCCGCAAAGGGTTTGACGAACTGCGCAAGCAGATCGATGCCGACCCGGCGCGTCGTGCAAACGTCGAGGAGCACAAGACGGCGATGCTCGGCGAGCTACGTCGCAAGCTCGACCTGACCCAGGCAATCATCGCCGACCGACTCGACGTCACCCAGGAGAACATCTCCCAGATCGAGCGCGGAGAGGCCGACGTTCGACTATCCACACTCAGCCGATACGTCGAGGCCCTCGGCGGACACCTGGAGGTCCGAGCGGCATTCCCAGAGGAGACCGTCGCGCTCAGCGTGGGGACAGCCGCCACGATGCATCGCCGGCGAACGCGCAGGGGATCCGCCGCTGCAGCCAAGACATCTCGCAACCCCAACGCCCCAATGCCAGCAGCAAGCGACGCCTGAGGCAGACGGAACACACTCCACGGCAAGCGGCGCCTGGCTCAGCAACAGGCAGGCCGATCCGGCGTGCCAACTGCGTCACGTCTGAAAGCTCGCCAGATGGCGAGCAGCGCGAACGATGGCCGTGAACTGCTCGGGCGACTCCGCCACTCGCAACAACTCGATCGGCGCCTGGTCATCCAGGCGCGTGTTCGTGCCGGCATCGTCACGCTGATGCTGCTCACCGGCCAACTCGGCCCCCACCTACAGTAAGAAGCCAGGTCGCTATTGAAGGACGGTCGCCCCCTGTTGGACTGATACGATCCGTCTCATGTCGTATCAAAAGGAGTTGGTTCGCGCGCAAGTCCTTTTGGAGCGGGTGATCGGCGACCTGCGCGCGGGACGGCCCGAGAGCGAGGTCGCCGCGGAACTCTCCGAGATCCCAAAAGTGGAGCTGTTCAAGCTGCGGAGACTGATCGATCAGCACCTCGCCCGGGTTGCGGCGCCACCGGCGATCGAGGTCATCGACGGCGGGTTACCGCTGCGCGACTGGCTGACAGACCAGCTCGACGGTGACGAGCAAAAGGCTCGGCGGATACTCGCCTTCATCGAAGAGTACGGGGCGTGCGCCGCAAGCCACGGCCAGGAACCCACGATCCCTATGCTCGCCCACGACACGGGCCAATCCGTCGCGACGATCAACCGCCGGCTGTCAGAGTTTCGCGACGTGTTCGCCGAGGAGAGAAACCCCATTCGCCTAGCCCGGACACTGCGCCGAGCGCTCAATGACCAGACGCTGTGGGAGACGATCGACGCAAGCATCGAAGCGACGATCGGCGACGTGCCGATCGTCCCGACAGCACCCGACAACCTCCATGCCGCGTGTCCCCGTCCCGCGAGAAGCTGAGCCGATAGTCCACGATGCCCCCACGCCCCTACTCCGAAGCGCACGGCCGGCGACGCGGGCTCAACACGAAAGACCTCGTCCAGCTCGTGTACCCGGCACTGCGAACACTGCTCTACGAGTACGTGTTCGCAGCGTACTTCGGGGACCCGCAACAAGCACGATCAATGAGGACGACACGATCGAACTGCGAGGTCAGAGCGTCGACCCCGCACCGTACTTCCTGACCCGGGTGAGATCGGTCGACCCATGGTGGTACCTGGTCGACCACTGCTCCGAAGAACGCAGGCGCACTGCGCCACGCTCAACGGATCAGCTACTCGACTTCCTGCAGGCGCTGTACGAGGCCGCGAGCATCCTCGACGCAGACGAAGAGGAGCCATCGAAAGAGGCGGTGCAGCGCGGGGGCAGGCACGCATGCGTGAGCTGATCGACCCCGCGCTCGGTCTCCTCGAGCCGGCGCTCAGGCTCGCGGGCGACGGAAGCATCGTGCAGATGACACCGACAGCACTTGAGCCGCTGATCGAGCATCCGTTCCCCTCAGAGATCGCCGCGGAAGACATCGCCGACGATGTCCGTGGGGCGATCGCCCAGTTCCGAGGGCGTGACGCGAGCAGCGCCGACCGTCACAGCGCATGCGTTCGCCTCGCCGGCGTCCTCGAAGCCCTGCGGGAGAGCGAGGCGACCAAGACGGCACTGTTCACGGCCGACGAGAACCGACTGTTCGAAATCGCGAACCAGTTCGGGCTACGTCACCGCGACTCAAAGCAGCACGGCGACTACGACGCGGACATCTTCCTTGAGTGGGTGTTCTACTGCCAGCTCGCCGCGATCCGGCTGACCGCCAGAGTACGTGCGCGAGCCAAGTAGCGGGCGGCCCGCGGGCCCACCAGCCGGCGGGTCAACGCTCGACGGCGGCCTGCTCGACCCAGCGCGCCAGCAGCGACAGCGCCGCCAGGCGCTCCAACGCCTCCTGCTCGCTCAGCTCATGCTCATCGTTCGGGAGATGACCGATGGGGTTGCGTATCGCCTGAAAGCAGCCGACCCGAAGCTGAGCCCGCTGCGGGTCACCGAGCCGGGCCGAACCGCCATGCCACCAAGTCGCCGGGGCTGCATCCAGCAATCATCGCGGTCAATCAAGACGGCCTGCACCATCGAGCACCACCGTCCGATGGCCCCCTGGTAGAGCGTAGGATGCTCTGGTCAGCCCGGCCGCTGACCACCGAAGAAGGGAGAAATGGAGATGGCGGAACCGCTCACGCTGGAGACGTGAGCATTGCTCGCCGCCCGTGTACACCCCCGGGCCGGCGAACCCGTCGTAGATGCGCACCAGGCTACCGCCTCGGCTGGTGAACCACTCGCTATGGATGCTCACCCACTTCGTGAAGAAAGCACGCAGGACCTCATGCTTGGCTCTGGTGTGATCCTCGCGCTTCCAGACGATCGGGTCGGACACCCGATAAGCATGGCGGCAGCGGCGGAGGGACCCCAAGCCCGTCGAAAATAGATTGGACGCCAATTGGACCCAATCCAGCCGAATCCTCACCAATAGATTGCGACGATCTCAACGTCGAGGAACGCGGCACCGTCACTCTGCTCTAGCGTGGGCTGTTCGACCGGAGGCGCGTCGACGGCGTCATCGAGCTCAAGGCCGCTCTCGCTAAGGGCCTATCCCGGAAGGGTTATGTGGCCTAGCGTTGAACTTCGATCTGACGGCTGTCATACCGTTCGATCAGGAGGTCTGTGGTGGGCTACATGGTCAGTAAGGATGATGGTTGGCGGATGCCGGACTGGTTGTGGGAGCGGATCGAGCCGCTGCTTCCAGCGCCGCCGTTTCACCCGTTGGGCTGTCACGCGCCGCGGGTACCCGACCGTGACGCGATGGACGCGATCATGCTGGTGCTCAGGACCGGGATGCAGTGGAACGCGCTGAACGCGACCGGGGTGTGCTCCTCATCCTCGGCGCACCGGCGTTTTCAGGAGTGGGAGCAGGCCGGTGTGTTCCACGAAATCTGGCGTCAAGGATTGCTGGAGTACGACGAGGTCGTGGGTATCGACTGGTCGTTCCTCTCAGGCGACGGGGCGATGACCAAAGCCCCGCTGGGAGGAGCCAAGACCGGCCCAAACCCTACTGACCGTGCCAAGGGGGGGCGAAGCGTTCGGTCCTCACGGAGGGTGCGGGCGTCCCCGTCGGGCTCGATCACGACGGCGCGAACCGTAACGACCACAAGCTGCTGAAGGGGACGCTGGACTCGATCCCGATCGAGCGGCCCGAGCCGACCCCAGAGCACCCGCAGGGCATCTGCCTGGACAAGGCGTATGACAACGCCGAAGTCCGCAAACTGATCGGCGACTACACGCTCACGCCGCACATCCGCGCACGCGGCGAGGAGATCGAGGAGAAGGCCCAGAACCCCGCGTGGAAAGCACGCCGCTGGGTCGTCGAGGCCTGCCACTCCTGGCTGAACCGCAACCGCGGGATACTCATCCGCTGGTCAAAGAAGGACGAGAACCACCTCGCCCTCCTACAACTCTCCAGCGGCCTCATCGCATTCAAGAAAGCGCAGCTCGCCACCCTCCAACCGGGATAGGCCCTAAGCGCGCACGAGCGCAGCTCTGCGGCGAACAGGCGGTCGGGCGTGAGCTCAAGGGTCGCCTCCAACTGTGTCGTCAGCTGATCGAACGCCGCGCGCCTAGTCTCCAGCGTCCCCGCCGCCTCGCACTGGGCCTGGGTCGGCAGGCCCCAGGCGGCGAGCTGTTGCTCGGTGGCGCTCTTCCCTTGGTGCTCGGCGAGGGCTGATGCGTAGCGCACGAGAGCATCGCGCATCGGCTGGCTCTGCGGCGGCTGCTGCACCGCCGGGGCAGCGCCGCTGCGCATGGCAGTCAGCAGGATCCCGCCAGCGCTGTCGATCTGGCCTGCGAGCTCCGGTGCAACATCCCGCAAGACATCGACGAGCTTGACAGGGGTCCACTCGTCGCTCACGCCGTCGCGCCCGACCCTTCCGAGGACGACGTAGCGCGCCTGGGAGAAAAGGACCCGGCGGATGTCGCGCCAGAAAAGCTGCTGCTCAGCGACGCCGACGAGATCGAGCGGCCGGATCGACATGTCGGAGCTGGCGGAGAGGCGCTCGAGCAGACGTCGGTGGACTACCAGCTCCCGATCTCGGAGCGTCACGTGGGCGTAGTGCACCGCTCTGCCACGCACCGGGACAAGCCCGACGAGCAACTGGTCGAGCACTTTGTTGGCCGCGATCGCCTGCACGAGGCCCTGCCGCTCGGCGATCGCCGCGAGCTCCGGTGTCTCACTGAAGATCTCAAGCGCCGCCGAAAGGATCGCGTTGACCCGGAAGATGTCCTCGGCCTGTAGCTCGACCTCGAGCTCGACTAGCTGGCCGCGCGTCAAGGCATCCGTGTCGACGACCCATCCGCCAGCACCCCCGGACTCGCCCAGGGCGAGGAGGTCCTCGGGGCGATCCACGCGCGGAGGACGCGCGTCCGGCGCCGGAGTGCGCAGGGGCATTGCGTCCTTCTCGATCTCCACGAGTTCCTTGAACGTGCTCTGCACGACGGACTTCCGTATCACCTGGCTACCCGTGCTGTGCGAGGACTCGCTACGCGAACCCGCCTCGCCATGCAGGATTCCCGCGGAGAGCGCGAGGGAGCTGCCGGCCTCGCCGCGCAGCGAGGAGGACTCGGTGGCGGTGAACTCGGTGGCCACCGCGCCAAGCCGCGAGGCGATCAGGCTGTAGACGCTCACCTCATCCAGGTAGGCGAACTCGCGGAGCGGGGCGTCGCGCTCGCGCCTTGCGGCACGTTTCCGACGAAGGCGCCTCAACCGGCGCCGGAGCCATGTCCGCATGCTGCTCACGCGGCTGCCTGCCGTGGCTCCTCGGCCGCGATCCGCCGTCGATTGGCGCCGGCACGCAGGAACCCGCCAATGAAATCCTCGCGGACGATCGCGGCGCGCCCGTCGGTGACGGCGAGCAACGCGGCCTCGCTCCAGATCGCGGTGAGCTCCGCCGCGGTCCAACCATCGGTTCGCTCGGCGATCAGCGCGTGCGGCAGCTCTCCGTGGGTGGCGAGTCTTTCGGCGGCGATGGTAAGGATCTGCTCGCGGTCGTGGCGGTTAGGGAGAGGGAACTCAATCTCCCAATCGAAGCGGCCCGGTCGCCGCAGCGCGATGTCGATGTCTTGGGGACGGTTCGTGGCGGCGATCACGACCACGTTCTGCTCCGATGTGAACCCATCCATCGATGTCAGCAGCTGCGCTACGACCCGGCGGGAGACCTCGTGTGCGTCTCCGGATCGCTGTCCCGCGACGCTATCGATCTCATCGAAGAAGACGATCGAGCGCTTCTGCGCGGAGGCATGCTCGAAGATGCGGCGCAGAAGCTCCTCGCTCTCGCCGTACCACTTGCTGAACACCTCGGGGCCGCTGATCTCGTAGAACTCTGCGTGAGCCTGGCTTGCGATGATGCGGGCCAGCATCGTCTTACCGGTGCCGGGCGAATAGGCGTTGCACTACTCATGTTGTGGATCGGTTGCCGGAGCGGGTTCGGCTGATCGCTGCGCCGGGGGGGCTGCGTGATCTTGAGCTTGAGGTGCGTGGTTGGACGACGGATGACGCTTCGGGTGAGACGGTCGTGGTCTGTCGGCTGGTGGATGGCAGTGTGGGTGAGATCCCGGCGCGGTGGACGGATCTGCCGCGGCGGATGGTGGGGGAGCGTTCGCTGGGCGTGGTCGCGACGCCGGGGGCGTGGCGGCTTTTGGGTGAGCGCCTCGGGGCGTTGAGGGCCGCGCGGTGTCCGGCGCGGGGCGCAGCCTTCGGTGAAAACGGAGGTGAGCGTGTCTGGACAGTTGGCGCTCGTGATGGGCGAGCAGAGTGTGGTCGGGGCGGCGGTGTGGGAGACGTTGCCGTCACAGGCCCAGGAGGCGATCGTGGTGGCGTTGGCGCGCCTGTTGGCTGGCCTGGTGGAGGAGGAGCGCGATGAGTGAGCATGGGAAGGTCACCGAGGCGCACCTTCGTCGGCGGGCGGTGGTGTATGTGCGCCAGTCGACGCTTGGGCAGGTGGAGCGCAACGTGGAGTCCGCCGCGCGCCAGTACGCGTTGCGGGAGCGTGCGATTGAGCTGGGTTGGCCCGCGGAGTCGGTCGTAGTCGTTGATGAGGACACCGGCCGGTCGGGCAGCTCGACGGAGGGCCGCTTCGGTTTCAAGGAGCTGGTCGCCGAGGTCGGTCTCGGTCATGTCGGGCTGGTACTCGCGCTCGAGGTATCGCGTTTCGCTCGCAGCTCGGCGGACTGGCATCAGCTGCTGGACCTGTGCGCGCTCACGTGCACGCTGATCGCTGACGCTGACGGCGTGTACTCGCCAGCGGACTTCAACGACCGGCTGCTGCTGGGGTTGAAGGGCACGATGAGCGAGGCTGAGCTGCACCTGATCCGCGCGCGGCTTGACGGCGGGCTGCGCAACAAGGCCAAGCGTGGCGAGCTGCGCTTGGCGCTGCCGGTCGGGTTGGATCGCGACGAGGACGGCCTGATCGTGTTGTGCCCTGATGAGCAGGTCCGTCACGCGATCGAGCGGGTGTTCACGCTGTGGCGCCGGCTGGGCTCGGCGCGCCAGGTGGTGATGGAGCTCGCCGGCGAGGAGCAGCTGCTGCCGCGGCGCACGGTCGGTCAGCGGCGTATCCGCTGGGCGCGCGCGAGCTACGGCGCGGTGCACAAGTTCCTGACGAATCCTGCGTATGCGGGCGCGTTCGTGTTCGGCCGCAAGCGCCGCGAGAAGCGCATGGGAGAGGACGGGCGGATACGCGTTCGCGATGTCGAGGTGCCGATGGCCGAGTGGTCTGTCTGCCTGCCAGGGCACCATCCCGGCTATGCCAGTTGGGATGAGTACCTCGCCACGCGCGAGCGGCTGCGAGCGAACATGACCTGCCAGGGCCAAGGGAGCGGCGTCGCGCGCGAGGGTCATGCGTTGCTGCAGGGCCTCGTGCGCTGCGGGTGCTGCGGGCGACGGATGCAGATCGCCTACGCCGGCAAGGGCGGCCGTAGCCACCGGTATGCGTGCGTGCGTGGCCGTGACCTGCACGCCACCGGCAAAGCGTGCCAATCCCTCGGCGGCAAGCGACTGGAGCGCGCCGTAGTCGCGTGCTTTCTCGACGCGGTCACCCCGGCCGGGGTCGAGGCGACCGCCGGGGCGATCCACGAGCTCGAGCAACAACACGAGCAGCGCCTGGCCGGTCAGCGACTCGCGCTGGAGCGCGCCGAGTTCGAGGCCGAGCGCGCAGAGCGCCAGTACGACGCGTGCGAGCCAGAGAACCGGCTGGTCGCCAGGACGCTGGAGGGAAAGCTCGAGCAAGCACTCGCCGCCGCAGAGCACGAGCGCGTCAAGCTCGCCACGCTCGAGCGCTCGCGTCCCGCGCCGCTCACCGACCAAGAGCGTCAGGCGCTCACACGCCTGGCACGCGACCTACCCCGCCTGTGGGACGCGAAGAGCACCAGCGACCGCGACCGCAAGGAGCTCCTACGCACGCTGATCAACGAGATCGTCCTCACCGTCCACACCTCAGAGCGCCGCGCGGCACTCGAGATCTGCTGGGAGGGCGGCGCCAGAACCGAGCTCCAGGTGCCCCTCGGCGCCAACGTCTTCGAGCGCCGGCGCACGAGCGAGGACACGATCGAGCTGATCCGCCGCCTCGCCGCGCACTACCCCGACCGTCAGATCGCCCAGACCCTCTCCCGCCAAGGACGCCTGACCGCCAGCGGACTGCCGTTCACCCAAGCACGCGTGCAAAGCGTCCGCGCCAAAGCCACCATCCCCGCCGCGCCACCACCGGACCCCGCCAGCCAGCTACTCACGATCCTCCAGGCCGCCAGCGAGCTCGGCGTCTCCACCAACACGATCCACCGCTGGCTACGCGACGGGCTACTCCCCGGCGAGCAAACCACCCCCGGCGCACCCTGGCGCATCCGCCTCAACGACGAGACCCGCGCACGCTTCCAGCCCGACGTACCCGACGGATACGTGCGACTCGACCAAGCCGCGCAACTACTCGGCTGCGCCCGCCAGACCGTGTTGCACAAGGTCCAACGCGGCGAGCTACGAGCAGTTCAAGTCACCCAAGGACGGCGAAAGGGCCTAAGAATCGAGGTTCCCGGCGCCCAATTGGACCGAATGATCAACGAGTAACTACGGAGGTGCAGTGTGAACCAAGACCGGGAGGACCGGTGAACAGCACGCCCTTGATCGGACGGGCGCCGATGTTGGCGAGGTCG
Source organism: uncultured Solirubrobacterales bacterium (assembly GCA_963744135.1). GTDB lineage: Bacteria > Actinomycetota > Thermoleophilia > Solirubrobacterales > Solirubrobacteraceae > Palsa-744. Next base: position 463,919 of record CAVUSE010000003.1, read on the forward strand.
TCGGCGTGCTCCAACGGGGTCTCGACGAGCTCGCGTGCGCGGGCCACAACCTCGGGCAGACCGCCGAAGTCCGCGAAGCTCTCGCTGCCGGAAGAGGGCTGGTGGAATGCCTCAACAACGGCGTCGTCGATGCCGGGGAGGTCGAGGAAACGAATCGGCTTCTCGTCGAGCACGCGGAGCACACCGACCGAGTCGCGACCTTCGACGGTGTTGCCGACCTTGTAGTCGACGTCGTTGGTGTCGACGAGCCGCAGGTGGCCTGCGGAGTCAAAGACCGTGACGTCGGGGAGTCTCAGACGGACGACACCTACCCATGGCTCATCGGGCCAGAGCGCGTCGGGAGCCAGCTCGATGTGAGGGTTCTCCTGAGCGCGCACGAGGACGACACTGCCGGGCGGCCAGTCGAACGGCTCGTCGGTGCGGTCGACGGTGGCGGTCTGTCCGCTCGGATATTGCAGGTAGATGCGGTGGCCATCTCCAGAGACAGCGCGGATACGTGCCACGTCACTTCGCGCCGAGACATCGAGTTCCATTAGCTGACCGTACCCGGCGGTGCGGTCACGACGAGCGAAGATATTGGGGCCAGACAACGCCGCTCAGCGCGTGCGCCACGAGCTGGTCCGCCTAGCAGTAAAAGCTCTTTGATGGGCCCGCCGGTGGGCCCGCCCTGAGCGCGCGAAGGCGTCCGAGATGGTCCGAAACAGCCCTTGACGCCCCGAGGGGGTATTCAGAGGGCACACCTGGTCGCCCAAGGCCGCTCTGCTAAGCCCGCTTACGCCCAGGCAGCAGCGCCTCCTAACGCAGCCTGCGCCTAGACATTGGCCCCTGCGTGTTGTGTCCCCGGGCGACACCGTCGTTGGCATGTACCACCATGGTAAGGAAGGGAGAGTGTGCTCGATAAGCGCTCCTATGTAGCTGCAACGGGACCAACACTTACGGCGCAGGCCGATCCCAAATGCCGAAGTTGGAACCTGCGACCACCCGGTCCTTACGGGCGACTTCCAGTATTGAGTGGACTTTGGACCCCAAATTGGACCCCAACCCCAGAACTGGCTACATAGCCAAAATCCGCAAAACCGCTAATTTGCAGGTACTTTCTCATCGGGGAGACTGGATTCGAACCAGCGACCGCCCGGCCCCCAGCCCGAGGGATGCCATGCGGCTAGGTCCCAAAGCCCCGTGATTACTAGCCCTGAGTGTAGCTCAGTTGCTCTCGTTTTCGCTCAATTTGTTCCCCGGATTGTTCCCCGTCCGATCGGCCAAGTTGCACCGACGGCGTACGACGACACCGAGGCGAAGCTACGAGAGCAGACAGCAGTCGGACCCGCCACATGCCGATAACTTGTCGAAATAGCGCCGGAATGCTAAGCTTGGCGACATGACCCTTGCATACGCCGAAGAGGCAATCCACGTCCACGACAGCGGCCATCTCTCCGACCGCGAGATCGCACGCGCAACCGGCGCGGCCCCGAGCACCGTACGCGAATGGCTCGCACGTCGCAGCTCCCCGAGCGGCCCGCGCGCAGAGCGCCTGGTCGAGCTCTCATCGCTCGTCGAACGCCTCGGGCGAGTGATCCGACCGACCTACATCCCGGTCTGGTTGAACAAGCCCGTCCCCGCGCTCGATGACGACAAGCCCATCGACCGCATCGCCGCCGGCGACTACCGCGCTGTCGCCCGACTCATCTCCGGCATCGAGGACCCGGGCGCAAGCTGAAGTGCCGCTCAGCGTTACAGCGCTCGCCGTGCGCGGACGCTGGATCAAGCACACCTACCCCGGCTCGGCGCCGCTGCCCGACCGCGAACCGCCCCCAGACAACCGCTGGCAACGCGGCGACGTCATCGATGCGCTCTACCTCGCCGACAGCGAGGCGACCGCATGGGCCGAGTGGTACCGCCACCTGGCCGAGCGCATGATCCCTCCACTCGCGCAGATGCCCCGCGAGCTGTGGACCTGGCAGGTAGACATCGTGGTCGCCGACCTCTCCACACGAGAGAGCCTTGCCGCCGTCGGACTCAGTACGCCCGCGCCGGGCCGTCGCAATTGGCCCGCCTATCAAAGCATCGGCGAGCAGCTCTCAAAAGAGGGCTGGGCGGGATTGCTCGCACCCAGCGCCGCCCGCCCCGAAGGCAAGATCCTGTGTCTCTTCCGCGACAAGCGCGGTGTGCGCGGCGCCAAGGCGCTTTCTCCACCGCGCCGCGTCGATGAGCCGCCGCCCCCACCCACGGGGTTACAAACGTAGACCGCTGGCTCGCAGTGAGTTTGAGACTCGACAGAGGCCGCTATCGCGTGGAGCAGATAGGCGCGCTCGCCCCTCACAGGGCTACTGCGTCCGCGTAGATGCGCTCGTGTAGAAACGGGCTCACGCGGCGCGAAGCCTCGCGCGGGAGCGGCCTTCAAGCGCGGGAAGCGGTTCGTCAAGCCAACGGCGATAGTAGTCATTGAGAAGCTGACGCTCGACATCTCGATCCGCCGCTGCCGCCAGCGCGGTCCGAGGCTTGCGTCGTTGCTGCGAGTGGTCGGGTCCCGGCGAAGAAGGGTCGGCTTCGATCGGCAGGATGCTCCGGTCACGCAGCACCGCGAGCGCGCCGAGGCGCTGGCTGATCAACTCGCTCGCGGCGTCGAGCCTGGCTTCGGAGACCGCCGTGCAGCGCAGCTCCTGGTCGGTCAGCTCGAACGTCGCCAGGCAGACCCGCCCAGGCAGCTCGGTGAGGCTGCTCTCAAAACGCAGCGCACCCGGCGGCAGCGGCGTCTCCGACATGCGTAGCTGCTCCCGCGGGACGGTCCACTGAAACGCCTCCCCCGACCCGTCTTCGCTCTCACCAACCCACGCCAGCTGCGGCGGGTCGTCCAACAATTCCAGTGCGGTGGCGGCCTCTGTGATTCGCCAGCTCGTCCGGCCGTCGACGAGCGGGTCGCCCTCAGCCGTGAAGAGGCTCTGAGCGGCACAGCGGCCGGCGGGCACGAAGCGCATCAACTCAAGCGCAGCCGCACTGAACAGGCAGTCGCTGCCGATCGGCATGCGATGTACACCGGCGAGACGCTCACACTCGGCGAGCAGGTCCGGCTCTTCGTCGGGCCGGTAGAACTGCACGGGACCCCACAGCGAGGAAATCAAGTCATCTTCCATCACGCGGCAGAGCAGGATGTCCCAACGCGTCGCCTCGCGCGAGACGTCTCCGCTGCGCACGCGCGTCACTGCCCCGCTCAGCACGTCTTCGAGCTCGATCCAGCGGCCCGCCTCAACGCTACGCACGCGCTGCAGGCGCAGTCGCGCGGCGGCGATCCGTGCAGCCACATCCCGTTCGCGCACATCAATGTCGGAGCGCGCGGCGTAGCTCGCCGCTGGGGTTTCCCCGCAGGCAAGCTCTCGATCCGAGCAGAACCACGTGACGAAGATCGTCATGTCGCGGTCGTTCAGCCCGGCCCCGGAATCCCCGCCGAAGCTTCCCAATGCCGCGCTCAGCTCATCCGGAAACTGTGCCGCCGCCCACTTCGAGATGCGCTTGCCGACAGCGCTCTCGAAGCGCGCGGTCTCCTGCTCACGGTTCGCGACCTCAAGACAGCAACGCTTGTACTTCAGGCCACTTCCACAGGGACACGGGGCGTTACGCGAATGCGCTCCCATCAGATGCAAGCTACGACTCACAGCGGATGGAAAGCGTGGTGCTTATAGGCCGTCACGCCATCTCCGGCGGAATCACCCGCTTGGCCCCAGGGTCGCCTCGTCGCTCTGGATGCTGTAGCCGGCCGGCGTCTCGGAGAGCGTGTAGCCGAGAGCGTGGTAGGTCTTCAGGCGCTTGGCGAACATGCGGCGCAGCACGGGCAGCTCGGCGTCTACATAGTCGTAGACGAGCGCTTCGTGCTTGCCGCGGTGCGCGCGGTGCAGGCGCCCGGCGTATTGCACGACGGTGCCCTTCCAGGCGATCGGCATCGCGAGCAGCAGCGTGTCCAGGCGCGGATCGTCGAAGCCCTCACCGATGTAGCGGCCCGTGGCGAGCACCACCCGCGCCGTGTCCTCGCTGGTGGTGGCGAGTTGCTCAACCGCGGCGCGGCGTGCACGGGGACGCATCTCGCCGTGCAGTTCGATCAGCACTGGTACTCGATCGCGCAGGCGCGCGGCGAGTCGCTGTAGATGCTCGCGCCGCTCGGTGAGAATGATTGGCGAGCGCCCCTCAACAATCAGCTGGAGGGTGTCCTTCACGATGAGGTCGGTGCGGCGTTCGTCCACAGCGAGTGCCCCGTAGATCTCCTGGATGCCGGCATCGGTCGGGAGCACGGCCGGATCGAAGGTCGTCTCGCGGCGAACGATGCACAGGCGCAGCTCCTCCCCCGCGCGCTCCGTGCGACGTTCGATTTCGTGACGGATTGGGCCGCATTGCATAGCGATGATCGGGTGGTGCCCGTCGCGCCGATAAGGCGTTGCTGTCAGACCGGTCACGCAACGCGCGGCAGCGGATCGCAGCACCCGCTCAGCCGTGACCGCGGGGACGTGGTGGCACTCGTCGACGACGATGTGCCCGTACCCGGCCAGCAGCTCCTGCAGGCCTTTCTTGCGGACAAGGCTCTGGACGGTCGCGATGTCCAGGCGACCGGTTGGCTTGCTCCTCCCGGCACCGATTACCCCGATCTGCTTGATGTCTACGTCGAGAAACTGGGTCAGGCGCTGAATCCACTGCTCCAGCAGCGGCTTGCTGTGCACGATCACGAGCGTCGAGCGGCGGCGGGCGGCGATCAGGTGCGCTGCGATCACGGTCTTCCCGATCCCGGGAGGCGCACACAGCACTCCGAGCTCGTGGGCAAGCATTTCCCGCGCGGCATCGGCCTGGACGTCGGTGAGCTTGCCGGTGAACCGGACGTCGAGTTCGATCCCGTCGATGCGCTCGTCGGCCAGATCCAGCCTTACACCGAGGTCGTCGAGCAGCTTCTTCAGTGGCAAGAGGCTGCCGCGGGGAAGCACCAGGAATCGACCCTGCTGCTCGAAGCATGCGATCACGCGTGGTGTGCGCCCTGTTGAGAGCCGCAGCCGCTGGCGTTCGAGGAACAGCGGGTTGGAGAACGTCGCGAGCCTCCGCATCGCATCCGCCAAGACCGGAGGGAGCCCATCAGCGCGTACGTACAGGCACTGCGCAAGCGTCGCGCTGAGGACATCCGGCATCGCCGTCGCAGCGAGCCTGCTGGAGAGTGATCGAGGTGGCCGCCACGGCGCCTCACGGTCAACATCCTCGCCGGCCATTCCAAGCACGCGACCGTCGATGTCGGCCTGCGCAACGAGAGCCTCCAGGCGGTCCGGCGCGATGCGAGGCAGCGACTCCAGGTACGACCACTGATCCTCATATGGCTCGAGCTGCTCATCCACGAACAGCGAGTTGCCCTGCTGACGTGGGCCGTGTTGCAAGGGCAACGCGATCAGGTTTCCGAAGCCGCCCTTGGGCAGCGTGTCCTGGCTCGGGAACAGACGGTTGTAGGAGGCCATGTCGAGCGTCGAGCAACGCCCCATCGCGTCCGTCAAGAGCATCAGCCCAAAGCGCCGCGCCAATACGGCAGGGATCGGCGCGCTGAAGAAAAACCAGAGGTGCGCGCCATCCCCCGACCGCGAGCGCTCGACGGCCGGGAGCACCCCCAGCTCACCGCATGTCTCGCGCAGCGCCGCGACATCACCACGCCAGGAGACTCCGTCGAGATCGATCGCCAACAGCCAGCACGTGTCATCCGCCATGAGCGGATAGACACCCATTACCTGCCGACCCTGTAGATGCGCGAGCAGCTCCGCGTCCACCGGCGCGAGAAACGACTGGCTTGAGCACTCCCCGCACCTCACACGCGGCTTCGAGCATATGCCTCGAACCCACTCATTCGAGCAACGCGGCGCCCACCCGCTGCGGCCCTTCCCCTTGTTCTCCCACCGCAGCGGAAACACATCCTCGCGCCCCCGAAGAGGCTCGCGAACAGCGCCACCTTACGCTCCGCGGACCACGCCGCCCCCGGCCCAGGGCTGGTGCGCTCATCATCAACCTTGCGCTCCGCCCGCTCGCGTGCGACACGCAGCTCCAGAAGACGCCCGCGTGCGGCCTCGCTCAACCGGTCGAGCTCGGCGAGCCTCGTCTCCTCTGCGGCAATCGCCACGTCCAGCTCCATTCCGGATGGCATGGCCGGATTCTCCAACCACGACCGGCGCGAACCCATGGCTCCCGTCAGCCGAACCCCCCTGAACGATTCAGTCCGCCCGCCAGGCGATCATGCCAGGATGGGCAAGCGCTCCCGCGGAGGCCACCAGCCACCACTCCCAGCCGGGCAGAAGCAGCCCCCGCTCTCGCCACCCGCGTCGATCTCTCCCGCACGCTCGCTGCTTGACGCGGTGGCAAACGGCGAGCTTGACGAGCACCTTACCGCTCTCGCCGACGCCATCCACGCCCGCCACCATCTCCTGCACACCGTCCGCTCCGCGACCGCGCTGGCCGAGTTGTGCGTCGGCGACGAGGTCCGCATCAACCACACCATCAGCCCCCGCTACCTCCAAGGTCTCCACGGCACCGTTGTCGAGCTCGACGACGAACGGGCCACCGTCTGCCTGCACCGCCCCGTCGGACGCTTTCACACCGGCGAGATCCGCTGCTCACCACTCACCCTCGAGAAGCTTGCAAGAGCAAGAGCGAGCTGAACATCCATCCGCCCAGTACGACGGGTGCGCAAGGAAGCGGCGTCGACGCGCCGGACCAGGTTCTGGAGCTTCGGCCGGACGGCCAGACCTTTGCCTTTCTTGCTTACGTACCGAACAGGCTCGGCGTCTGGCTCTCCAATCCCCGGGGTCGCCATTTGCGCACTGACGCGTTGGTGTCCGCGTGCGCACGACGCCGCGCTGTCTCGGACCCGTCGAGCTCGCACAACTGGTCGAGTGCGGTGCGCCGCACGCTGGCCTGCGCCGTCTGCAGACCACGCCGTATGAGACGACGCCGCCGAGCTTCCTCGAGCACCTCGGCGGCGTCGAGCAACCCATGGATGAGCGCATCGCATTGGCGCGGCTGAAACGCCTCGGCACCGTCCAAAAGCTCATCGAGCCTCGCCGGGGCAACCCGGAGTGCACGCCGCGCCCCCCAGCGGCGCAGCGGCGGCTCGAAGGAGAGACGATGCTTGGCGAGCGTCTCCTCATCAACGGTGTAGGTCCGGTTCGTTCCGTCGCTGAGATCTACCTCCAGCCACTGCGGCGAGACCCATGCCAGCGGGTAGGAGATCACGTGCTCGTGCGCAAGGAAGCACTCCGCCAGCTCATCGAGGTCGGCGTCGCTCAGTAAGCCGCTGTCCTCGATCGCGACGATCAGCCTGGCCGTGCACCGATCCCACCGCCGGCACGTGCACAACAGCAACGCGACGAACGAACCCGGCAGCTCTCCGGTGCCGTGAACTCTGCCGAGCAGCTCAACTGCCTCGACATGGCTGGTGCTCGACCCCCAACCGTCCGGCGAAGCCAGCAACTGCCGGCAAAGCTCCTCGGAATCCTCGATCGCCCTCAGCTTTTCGAGCCTCGAATCCCCGTCCCCAAACACCTTCGCAGCGTAGAATCCCCACCGGACGTTTGCGGACACGTACGCACCGTTCAGACCACCATACGACCGTCTGCCCAGGAGAATATCCTTGTGCGGTGGCTTCGATGAGCATGAGCAAGACGCAGCTCGACGCGATGGTCGAGGAGGCCACTGTCGACTGCTACAACGAGAGCGAGCAGGTTACCGGCCTGCTCACCGTGATCGAAGACGAGCTCAAGGTGCCCTTCACGACGCAGGTACTGGGTGTAGACGTCAAGGTTGAGCGCGTTGACTTGACAGGCGAGGACCAGATCGTGGCGATCTGCTCGCGCGAGAAGCTCCGACAGTCAATCCCGCTCCTCGACCTGCCTCTACCAACCCCGCCGCCCAAGGGCTCGGAGTGGATCGAGGCATATCGCCACTGGCTGCACTAAACCCAAGCGAGCGATCGTGAGACCCGGGAACGCCCCGCTCGATCCCAACATACTGATTTTGTAACCTGCGACCACCCGGTCCCTACAGGCAACTTCCAGCATTGAGCGGACTTTGGACCCCAAATTTGACCCCAACTCCAAAACTGGCCGCTTAGCCAAAACCCACAACCTGCCAATTTACAGGTACTTCCTTATCGGCCCGGACGGGTCGCCTCACTCACCGGGTTGTCGCTGATGAACTTCCGTCTCTTCGCGTGTGCGAAGATCGGCGAGCGTTTGGGCGCTGGCGTCGGCGATCTCATCGACGGTTGGGATCTCAGCTCCCGGCGCGGGGCGCGGCGCGCGGTCCTCCTCCTCGCGCTTGCGCGCCATCTCGCGCTCAGCTTGAACACGTGTGAGACCGCCGCTGCGCTGCCCGACCGGGCGTACCTTGCCGGCCCATGAGCTTTATATGGCTGTATTTGCCCAGAGCATAAAGTCAAATAATCCCGTGCCGATAAGGCCTCCGAGCTGTTGGTCGGAGCCGTCCGCTCCGGAGGGCCAGAGATTTGAGAAGGGCCATCCCAACCCCTGGCTTGATCGCCGGCCAGCGTGGCAGGCAATCGCCATACTTTGCAAGTTGTCCGAGAAATTGTTCCCCGTGGGGCCTTCTCTTTCTCGATGGAGCCGACCGCAGCTTTTGGCTCTATTACTTGCTTTTCCTCTAGTCGGGGAGACTGGATTCGAACCAG
>CAVUSE010000004.1:0-1821781 GCA_963744135.1 uncultured Solirubrobacterales bacterium
TGCGCGCGGCTACTGCGGATGGCGCAGCGCATGCGTGGTGAAAACCTCAGATCACACCAATCCCACTACAAGGAGAAAGTCAATGCCGCTGCCAGCCCATTTCAGTGAACTCGCCGTCTGCGAGGTGATGCACTCCGGGGTGATCGACTGCCCGCCCGAGACACCGCTACATGAGGTCGCATCGTTGATGGCCGAGAACAGTGTCCACTTTGTGATCGTCGACGGCCTCGCGCCTGGCCCCCATCACACCGAGCAACTGGTGTGGGGCGCCATCTCCGATATCGACCTTATGCGCGCCGTCGGCACGGGCGGCATGGACGGCGAAGCGGGCGAGATCGCCGCGACCGAGATCGTCACGATCGAGCGCGGCGAGGAAGTTCAGCGCGCCGCGCAGCTGATGGGCGAGCACGAGTGCTCGCATCTGATCGTGACCGACCCCGACTCGGGCCGCCCGCTCGGCGTCGTCTCAAGCCTGGACGTGGCCCGCGCACTCGTGTGGGGGGTGCGTCCGTCGAACAAGGCTCCCAGCTCCGTAGTTTCCCCGATCGCGCGCACGGATTTACTCGACTGCCAAAGCCAACACCCGACCGTAACCTGCAGAGCATGACCACTCAAACCACCAACACCAACAGGCAGCGAGTGCTGATCGTCGGCGGCGGCGTAGCGGCGCTGGAGACCGTCCTTGCGCTGCACGAGCTCGCACCGGAGCTGACCGACGTGACGGTGATCGCACCAAACCCCGACTTCCACTACCGGCCAATGACTGTGCGTGAGCCGTTCGCCCAGGGACAGGCACGCCGCTACCCGCTCGCGCCGATCATCAGCGACGCCGGCGCGCGGCTCATGAGCGACGAGCTGGCATGGGTTGACCCGGACAAGCAGGTCGCCCACACCAAGGGAGACGTGGAGCTGGAGTACGACGGGCTGGTGTTCGCGCTCGGCGCGAAGGCTGTCCCGCGCTATCAGCACGCGGTCACGATCGACGCCGCGCACATGGACGAGATCCTGCACGGCGTCATTCAGGATGTCGAGGGCGGCTACATCAAGAGCCTGGCATTCCTGGCGCCTGGCCGGATGGCCTGGCCGCTGCCGCTGTATGAGCTGGCGCTGATGACCGCCGGCCGCGCCTATGACATGGGCGTCGAGCTTGCGGTCACGCTCGTCACCCCCGAGGACGCCCGCTGGCGATCTTCGGGCAGAACGTGAGCGGCACCGTCGCGGGGCTGCTCGGCCGCGCGGGCATCCAGACGATCCACTCCGCCTACGCCGAAGTCCCTAGTGCCGGCGAGCTGGTGATCAACCCCGGCGACCGGCGCCTGCACGTAAACCGCGTGATCGCGCTGCCCGAGCTGTACGGCCCGAGCGTGCGCGGCATCCCGTTGAGCGAACACGGTTTCTTGCGCGTGGACCCCTACGGGCATGTTCTCGATGTCGAGCACATCTACGCGGCCGGGGACTGCACCGAGTTCCCGGTCAAGCACGGCGGCGTTAGCTCCCAGCAGGCCGATACGGTCGCGCTGTCGATCGCTGCTGGCGCCGGTGCCCAGGTGACACCCGAGCGGTTTCACCCCGTGATCCACGGGATGCTGCTGACCGGCGATAAGCCGCTGTATCTGACGGCGCAGATCACCGGCGGGCACGGGTTCAGCTCAGAGATCAGCGACACCCCGGCGTGGGAGCCGCCGAGCAAGATCGCCACGAAGTACCTGGCGCCCTACCTGGACGCCCTGGACCGCGAGACGACGCCGGCATGACCCGCTCAGCCGCCACCGGCAGCGACGCGGGAGGGCCGTGCCTCGTGCTCGGCTATGACCGCAGCGAGGGCTCGCGCAACGCCGCCCGCTGGGCAGCAAACGAGCTGCTCTCGGGCGGCAAGCTCGTGATCGTGTACGCCTGCCGAGCGCAGCACATGCCGCCCACGCCGCTGAGTAGCAGCGGCGAGCGCCACGACGAAGGCCGCGCGATCCTCGATGAGCTGATGCTCGACGGCGACCCAGCGCTGTTTGACATCGAGCTGGAGACGGAGGTCTCAGACCGAGACCCCGCCGCCGCTTTGATCGACGCCGCTCAGCGCCACGATGCTCGCGCGATCGTGCTCGGCGCCAAGCCGCACTCGCGGCTGCACGAGGCGATTGGCACGGTCACTACCGAGCTGCTGCGAAGCTCGCCGGTGCCCGTGATCACCGTGCCGCTGAGCGCCGAGCCGCAAGTTGGTGCGCCGCTCATGCAGTCCGCCGCCGCAGAGTGAGCGCGCCGAGCGTCAGTGCGATCAGCGTCGCGCCGACGATCACGGCGACATCGAGCGCGACCCTGCCGCCGAGCGGGAGGGGATGGGTGGCGCGCGCCAGCGCGTCGTAGGCGTAGGTGAGCGGCAGCGCGCTTGAGAGCCCGTAGAGCACGCTGGCCATCTCGTGCCGGTCTACGAACAGCCCGCATAGCAGTAGCTGGGGGAAGATGATCGCGGGCATGAACTGCACGGCCTGGAACTCGGTGCGCGCGAACGCGCTGACGAACAGGCCGAGGGCCATGCCGAGCACGGCGTTGCCGACGGCGAGCAACCCGACCAGCCATGCGCCGTGCGGGGCGTGCAGGCCGAGCAGGAGAAACCCGACGAGGCACACGACGAGCGCCTGCAGCGCGGCGAGCAGACCGAAGGCGATGCCGTAGCCGGCGAGCAGGTCGGTCTTGGCGAGTGGGAGGCTCATCAGCCGCTCAAGCGTGCCGCTGGTGCGCTCGCGCAGCATGGCGATCGAGGTGACGAGGAACATGATGATGAACGGGAACAGGCCGCACATCGGCGCCCCGATCGCCTGGAACGTGCTGGGTTGCCCGTCGAAGACGTAGCGCATCAGCACGAGCAGCCCGACAGGCACGACGAGCAGCAGCGCGATCGTGCGCCGGTCGCGGCGTATCTGCCAGAGCACACGCCTGGCCGTGGCGAGTGTGATCCGTGGGCGCTCACCTGGACGCCTGCCCGATGATCGCAAGGAACGCGCGGCCGAGGTCCTGCTCGCCGGTGCGCTCGCGCAACTGCTCGGGCGTGCTCTGCTCAAGCAGCGTCCCTTCGCGCATCAGCAGCAGCTCGTCGCACTCGCTGGCCTCGTCCATCACGTGACTTGAGATCAGCAACGTGCTGCCCGCCTGGGCGAGCTCGCGGAAGGTGCCCCACAGTTCGGCGCGCAGCACGGGGTCAAGGCCGACGGTGGGCTCGTCGAGCACCAGCAGCTCGGGGTCGCCCAACAGAGCAGTGGCAAGCGACACCCGCGAGCGCTCCCCGCCAGAGAGCGAGGCGACGACCTGGTGCTCACGACCGGCCAGGCCGACCGTCTGGACGACCTCGCCGATCCGCTGCTCGCCGACATCGAGGATCGCGGCGAAGTAGCGCAGGTTCTCGCCGATGCTGAGATCGGCGTAGACGCGACGGGGCCTGTGTCAGATACCCCACGCGCCGGCGCAGCTTTGGGGAGCCGGCGTGTTCGCCGAGCACGTTCACCTGGCCAGCCTGGATGATCTGCACGCCGACAATCGCGCGCATCAGCGTGGACTTGCCGCACCCGCTTGGGCCGAGCAGACCCGTCACCGACCCGCTGGCGACCTGCAGGTTGAGACCGTGGAGCACGGGGCGCCCGCCGCGCACGACATGCAGATCCTCGATCTTGATGGCCGTGTCGGGCATCTGGCCGCACAAGCTATCCGCTGGGTTCTGCCTGCGCTTAGAATCGGGCGGGTGCAGGTTTGGGAGCTAGATCGTCTGCGTGTCGCGGCGCACCATCCACAGATCCTTCGCTCCGACGAGGACGCGAATCGCGTGATCGCGCTGCTGCTGCCCCAGGGTGAGGCTCTGCAGGAGCACCAAGTCCATGAGCACGCGCTCGTGTTCGTCCTACGCGGCGAGCTGTTGGTGAGCGCGGGCGCGAGCGAGCGAACGTTGTCCGCGCCGAGCCTGATCCATTTCGACCCCGGCGAGCGCCACGAGGTACGCGCGATCAGCGAGTGCCAGCTCGTTCTGTGCTTGGCGCCGTGGCCCGGCCCCGGACATCCGAGCCACACCGCCGCGGCATAGGGGTCTGCGTCAGTTGAGCCATGTTTGGTTCATCGTGCGTTGGCTGCACGTGCTGGCGATGGCGTTCTTTGTGGGCGGCCAGATGATGCTCGCGGCCGTGGTGGTGCCGGTTGGACGGCGCTCAGGCGATCGTGAGAGCTTGCGCCTGATCGCGCGGAGGTTCGGCTATGGCACGCTCGTCGCGCTGCTCGTCCTGGTGGCGACCGGCACCGCGATGGCGTTCCATCTTGACCTGTGGGGCGACTCGACATTTCACGTCAAGCTCGCGCTCGTCCTTGCTGTCGGGGTACTGCTGGTGTGGCACATCCGCCGGCCAAACTGGCATGTCCTTGAGGCTGTCATCTTTCTTTTGTCGCTGGCAATCGTGTGGCTTGGTCTGTATCTCTCAAATGGTTACTCCTGAGTCGGTTTCGCCCCGCGATGGCTGACGCTCGCGCCTGGGCGCGGGACGCGACCACGAGATGCGAAGCGCCCGCTCGCGTATCTCCCGAGCGGTCGAGAGCGCCGTTGTTCAGATGAGCCGGTAGCCGACTCCCCACTCGTTTATGACCCAGCGTTCGCCTGCGACGCCCAGCTTGCGGCGCAGGCGACTGGCGTGGCTGTCGAGCGTCCGTGTCGTCCCTGACGAGCGGAATCCCCACACTGCTTTGAGTAGCTCGTGCTTGTTGAACACCCGTCGTGGATCGCGGGCTAGATGCACCAGCAGCTCGTACTCCAGGCGACGCAGCTCAACGGGCTTGCCGTGGAGGCTCGCTGCGTGGGCGGCCGGGTCGATCGTCAGAGCACCTATGCGTAGCGGCTCGGCTTCGGGCTTGCTCTCGGCGCGGCGCAGCAGCGCCCGCAGACGCGCTCGCAGCTCTAGGTAGCCAGCGCTGCGTCGCAGGAAGTCATCCGCGCCAGCCTCGAACGCTCGCAGCAGGTCGGCCTGCGTGGTTCGAGCGCTGAGGACAATCACCGGCAGCCTGTCCGGCCACGGTGAGGGCATCTGCCCATTGTCACGCTCCGGTGGGTCGGCACGGATGCTCTCCAGCAGGTCGATCGTGCCTCTTGGCCCGTCGAGTTCTCCGAGCACCAGCAGCCGCGGCGGGCGTGCTTGGGCCATCCAACAGGCGTGACCTGCGGTGCGGGCAAGCTCTGTTGGATGACCGTCGGCGGCGAGCTGTGCGACTAGCACCTGTCCCAGGTCTGTGTCGGCCTCGACGACGAGGATCGGCTCCCGGCTGCTGCTCGTCGTGCTCACCTTCGATGTCTCTCGTCAAGCGTGCCGTCCTCATCCTGTCCGTCGCCCTTGGGGCCGCCGGGGGTGTCGAGGAACTGCACGGAGTCGGCAACGATGCTGACGGCCTGGCGCTTGTTGCCGTCGGTGGTTTTCCACTCGCGCCAATCCAATCTGCCTGCGAGGGCCACGCGGGAGCTTTTGCGCAGATTGCGCTCGACGCTTTCTCCACAAGCGCCGAAAACGTGTACGTCGAAGTAGTGGGGGCGCTCCTTGTAGACATCTCCGTCCCTGCGGACGCCGTTGCAGGCGATGCGCAGTCCGCAGACTTTGGCGCCGGAGGGCAGCGCCCGTAGCTGGGGGTCTCGTGTCAGGCGTCCTACGAGGACGACGCGGTTGATGTCAGCGTAGGGCATCGCTGTTCCTGCGTTCGCGGTCTTCTTGTTCGAGTCGTTGCAGGAGCTTTTCGAGGCGGCGTTTGCGTATGCGGATGACCGCGAGCACGGCCCGTAGACCGGCGAGCACAGCCACTGCTAGGGCGTCGATGATGTGGTTGACGGTGAGCAGCGAGGCGATCATGCGGTGATCGCCTCCCTTCCCTCCGGGCGTCCTGCCTGGCGGGATCGGGCGCGGTACGTCGAGGGTGAGACCCGGTAGCGGCGCCGGAAGGCACGAGCGAAGTGGCCGGACTGGCGGTAGCCGACCCTTCGCGCCACGTCGGACACGGGGATCGAAGCTCCCTGCAGAAGCCGCGCAGCGGCGTCAAGGCGCCTGCGGGTGAGGTCGTCGTGGAAGGTGCTTTTGCCGAACTCGGCGTAGGCGCGCTGTACCTGGCGAGGGGAAGCGGCAACGGTCCTGGCGACTTCCTCCAAGGTCAAGGGCCGGTGGTAGCTGCGCATGACCGTCAGCCGCGCGAGCCGGTACATGCGCCGGCGTTCGCTGGTTGTCAGCGGCCGTGGCTTGACGGGCGGTCGGCGTTTCGCCGCGGGCGTCCTGCCGCCGAGGCCGAAGTGCAGTTTGAGTAGTTGGCGCACCCGCTCGCCCTTGATGCCGAACTGCGCGCCGATCTGCGCGAGGGTCAGCCCCTCGACCGCGCGCAGACGGAACATCTCCAGCTCACGCTCGGTCTGGACGTGACTGCCGCGGGCGGCGAACGGTGCCAGGCCGCGGCGGTGAAGCTCGCGGACCAGCTCGTACAGCTCGACGCCGCTTCTGAACTCGGGCTGGCGGAGCAGCTCGCCGAGGTCGTGCTCGGCGAGCTGCTCTACCGTGTGGATGCCGGCCTTGGCCAGGCTCGGGAGGAAAGCCTGGCTCAAGGCCAGCTCGTTGACGCGCATGTGGGGGAATGAGCTCGCGCGTCAGACGGTCATCAGTTCGTCGAGGCGCAGCGCGACCTCCGAGGCGATCGAGCGGCCTGCGCGACGTTCGATCAGCCCGGCCGCGTCCAGACGATCGAGCGCGTCGGTGATCGCCAGTCGCTGCTTGCGCTTGCGCGCGCCGTGGGCGTCGAAGATCTGCTCCTCCGTCCGCGGCCCTTCGCCGTCTGCGGCGCGCACGAGCAGTCCTTCGAGTACGGCTTTCTCGTGGTGGCGCTCGTCGGCGTCGTTTGGATTCTCAGCGCCGCCTTCGGTGATCTCGCAGTAGCGCACGGCGGCGTGCGCTGCGACGGCGAGGTCGTTCCAGCGCTGGATGAGTTTGCAGGCGCGCAGTCGCCGCAGGCTTTCGCGGACATCGCCTGGGACCTTCAGTGCGCGGGCGATCTCGTCTTCGGCCCACGGTCGCTGGCGCTCGGAGTCCAGCATGAGGTTGAGTACGGCTCGGTCGAGGAGCGCGTGCTCCTTCAACCCCTCTGGGGTACGGTGTGCGTGCATGGGGAGTTACTGCTCCTTGTGCCACGGCGTCGGGGGCAGTTACTGCTGTCCGCCGGCGCCAAATGTGTAGTTGTGGACGACAGTACATAGTCTGTGTCAGCTTGCGAGCCCGTGACGCAAAGCTGACACAGAGCGAGTCGAAGATGTAACTCTCGGGTTGGCGGGCGGGTGCTACTCGCCGGCCCACTCGGGCGGGGTGGCGCCGGGCTTCCATGCCTTGGTGACGCCGCCGCCTTGCTGGCGCAGCACCTGGGAGTAGTCGGCGAGCTGGTTCTGGAAGGCGAGCTCGTCGCGCGGGTCCTGCCCGGTGTCGTCGAGTTCGGCTCGCCACACGGCGAGCGCGCACAGGGTCTCGGTGGTTGATTCGTCGGTCCACCATTTGTCTTTGAGCGTGCCGAGCTGGACGGGGTAGCGGCCGTGCAGCGCGACGATCGCGCCCCACATCTGCCGGCGCCACTCGCTGTCGCCACCGTAGGGCTCAAGCCAGGGCGCGCGCTCGCCGTTCTCGCCGCCTACGAGCACGGCGGTTGGGCGCAGGGGTCGGACCTTGCCGTCCTTGGCTGCCTGGGCGACGCCGCCTTGCACCATCTGCGCGGCGAGCGTGGAGGGTGGCGTGTCGGCGCCGGCGGCCAGCTCGCGGAGCTGCTGGTCTACGGGGTCGGGGAGGACGATCTGGCGTCGTTGGCTCATCGTGTTCGCTCCTGTGCTGGTGGGTTGACGATCCGGTTGATCGCGCGGACGATCCCCGGTATGCGGCTGGTGCGGCTGGGTGCGATCGAGCGGTGAAAGTGGGTGCCGTAGTCGCGGTCAGATAGCTCGGAGTGTGCGAGCGATGGCGTCTGTGCGTGGCTGCGGCGCATGTTCTGCGCGAGGCGCTGGATGCGGTCGGTGTCGTGCCCTTCGACGCCGAGATCCTCGCGGGAGACGAACCACTCGGTGCCCTGGCGGGCACGGGACGCCTCGACGTAGGCGGGCTCCTTGCTGGTCTGCCAGCCGCCGGTCACGACGAGGGTCCTTGTGACGGTCGCGCCCTGGGCGCGGTGGATGTGCTGGGCATAGCCGAGGCGTAGGCGGCCGAGGTCATCGCCGGCCAATGTTCGCTTGCGGCCGGTCACGTCGAACTCGACCAACACGTCGCCGGCCTGGGTGATGTCGAGGACTTCGCCGCGGCTGCCGTTCTCGATCCGCTCGACGCCGGGCTCGTGGTGCTGGTCGATGAGCGCCACGCGGTCGCCCTGGCGGATGCCGTAGTGGACGCCGGGCACCGGGACTTCGAGGTCGCCGAGTTCGCCGCGCTCTGAGCGGAAGTGCTGGGCGCGGGCGTTGAGCCGGTTGATCTCCTGGTTTGAGGCATCTGAGATGAGGGCGACCTCGCTCGGATCGTGGGTCTCGGTGAGCGCCGCCCACGCCTGGGCGGCCTGCTCGACAGCCTCATCGCGGGTGTCCTCCATGTGCAGCTGCCCGCGGCGTAGGTAGTGGGCCATCGCGCGGTCGGAGCGCCCGGCCCGCAGGTCCGCCCACGCGCGCTGTTCATCGGGGTCGAGGGTCCGGCGGATGTTCGAGAGCTCGGCGCTTGGGGCGATGTCGCCGAGGCGCGCGAACATGCCGCCAGCGCCGATCGAGGGGAGCTGCGCGGCGTCACCGATCGCCACGAGCTTTGACCCGCTGTGCTCCACGACTTCGGTGAGCCGCTCAAGCCGGTCGGTGTCGGCCATGCCCGCCTCATCGAAGTAGATCGTGGTGTCCTGGCCGACGGCGAGCTGGCCGCGCTCGACACGGGAGACGAGCGCGTCCAGGGTCAGGGTGTGCCCGGCGAGCGCGGGGCTGTCTTGGCCGAGGCGCTGCGCGGTGGAGCCGGACACGGCGATCCCCAAGGTCTGGTGGCCGCCGTACTGCTCGGCGCGGGCGGCGGCGTCGATGACGACGCCCTTGCCGGTGCCGGCGGGGCCGACGAGGATCGCGGCGCGCTCGGGGCCGGTGATGACCTCAAGGGCGTGGGCCTGCTCGCCGCTGAGGCGTCCGCCGATCCGCTCGGCGATCTGATCGCTGGCGAGCGCGCGGGCCTCGACCCCAACGTCTCGGCCGCCGCCGGCGGCGAGCGCGGTGAAGCGGCGCTCGATCGCCTGCTCGCGCGCACGCACGGCGAGCGTGGTCATCAGACCGCCCTCGAGGGGGAGCACGCGGCGTTCGGCGATCATCGCCCGCGAGAGGTCGAGGGCCTCGCGGGGTGAGAGTTCGCCGACGGACTGCTCAAGCAGGACTGCCCGAAACTCGCCGGGCTCGAAGGTCGCGGTGCGCTCGGTGAGGCGCTGCTCGACGCGATCCTCAAGCGGCGCCTGCACCGCCTCCGCGATGGAGCGCTGTCCGGGCTGCTGGGCGGTGAAGTCGAAGCGTGCGGCGGTGTCGTTCCATGCCTGCTGCAGATCGGTGCGGGTGACGAGCACCTTGGCCCTGCGGTTCTCCAGCTTGAGTGCTCGTAGCTCGCCGCGCTCGGGCGCGCGGCCCCACTGTGCGCGGAAGCGCTCGGCGGCTCTGGCGACCTCGCGGCTGCGGGCGCTGAAGGAGTCCAGCAGGCCGCGCGGCACACCGGCGATCTCGAAGTAGCGCCCATGTTTGCCGGTGCCCCGCTCGATCGCATAACCGCGCTGCTGGAGTTGGTGCGCAAGCGACGAGCGGTAGTAGGCGCCGAGCTCGCGGGCCGAGCGAAAGACGGGACGCGATGCAACCGCGACGATGCGACCGTCCTCACGGATGGCGCTGGTGATGACCACATGGCTGTGGAGCTGTGGGTCGGGTACGTCTCCCTCGAGGACGCCGCGGGCGGTGGTGTGCCGGTACTCGGCGGCCACCACGTCGCGGGCCGGCTCCTCGACCACCTGCCCGCCGTAGCGGCGGCGCACGGTCGGCACCGTTTCGGTCAGGTGGCCGATCGTCTCGCTGACGGCGGCGGCGTGCGCAGCTTCGATCTCGCGGCGCTGGGTCTCCCCCGCGAGCGCCCACACGGCGGACACCGACTTCGGCGCGGAGAACGTCAGGTCGATCCCGCCGGCGCGGCTGCCGTCGGCACCGGCACGGCGAAGCCACCGGCCAGTGCGGGGATGCTTGCCTTCCATCATCGCGATGAAGTCCCGCGCGTCGACCGTGGCGCCCTCGATCCCGAGTTTGGCGAGCGCGTCGGGGGTGGCGAGCCACCGGCCGGGGGCCTGGGTGGGCTCCCCCTCGGGCGAGAGGTAGTAGTCGCCGCGCTCTGGCTCGATGGTCTTTGACTCCAGGTAGCGGGCGTAGCCGCCGCCCTTGGCGGCGCCGATGCTGGCTGCGGTCATCACAAGGGGTACAGACCCCCAAGCCCTCAGACCGGCCAACGAATTACATGGCGCGGACACAGCGCCGGCACGGCTGTGCATCTAGTCTGTTTGAGCTTGATGCCTGTGCGTTTGAGCTTGATGCCTGTGCGCCGGCTGCGTGAGTCGGGGGAGCGTCGTCGAGCCGCGAGCGGGCTGCCGCAGGCCGAGTCCGACGCATAGCGTCGGAACGGAAGCGAGCTGAAGGCGCGAGCAAGCGTCCAGACGGGCGCAGCCCGTAGCGGTAGCTTCTGGGCCGCTGACGTGTGGTGTGGCGTCCGAGCCGGAGGCCAGCTCAGCGGCGAAGGATCGCCGCGAACAGCCGCCGGGCGAGGGAGCGCTTCGTGCTGCTCGGCTCGACAGTCGGGCGCAACGGCAGCAGGCTCACATCGGCACGGGCGTAGCGAGAGCCGCTGCCCTCCCCACACCAGCGGCAGTCGGGGTCGGGCTTGGGGGTGGTGGTCAGCACCCGACCCTCGCGCATGAGCGTGATCCGGTGCTCGGCGAGATATGGGTCGGCCTGGCCGATCACGGACATCAGCAGCGCGTTCAGGGCGCCCGCCGCGGCGGCGGCGTTCAGGGTGGTGACGGACGGGTCGGCGACGTCCTCCTGGCCGAGGTAGTTCTGCTCAGCGCGCTGCTCGGGCGTCGCGGTCTCCTGTTGAAGCAGGACGGGGTCGATCAGCCCGGCGCAGGAGAGGCATCCGTGACGAGGCAGGACGGGACGCACGGCGGTGTAGATCTGCTCGATCTCACCCCCGGCGCGGAGCTCGACCTTCGCGCCGATCTGGATCAGCGGGATCAGGAAGCTCTGCGCGATCGCGTTTGCGACCAAGCGTGCGGTCGCGGTGTCGGTCGCGAGCAGCAGGTAGTCGCAGTCGAGCAGCCGCCGGGCGACGTGGGAGTGGCTGATGTCGCCGTCGATCGCGTTGAAGTGAATGCTCGGGTCGATCCGCTGCGCATGATCGCGTGCGACGTGCACCTTCTTGCGCTTCTCGCGCGCGTCGCGCTCTGAGGCGCCCATGATCCGTGAGAGGTTGTGGTGCTTGACGATGTCGGGGTCGACGGCCGTTATCTGCCCGACCCCGAGGTGCGCGAGCTGCTCGATCAGGATCGAGCCGCCGCCGCCGGCACCGAGCACGCCGACGTGAAGGCTGCGCAACCGGGCCTGTCCGGTGGCGCCGAACAGCAGCACCTGACGATCGAAGCGCTCGAGATCGCCACTGCGGTCCTCGGGCGGGCGCGGGCGCAGGGTCCGCATGCTGGCGCCGATCACCTGCACGCGGGTGAGCTCTCGGCGGTTGCCGTTGGCGTACCAGCTCTCTCCGGCGGCGCTGGCCTCGCCGAGCGCGACGCCGGTCACGCTGGTGGCGCCGGTGATGTCGAGCAGATGCGGGAAGACGCGCTCGTGTGCGGCCAAGTCGTCGCCAGACAGAGCGTTGCGCTCGTGCGCGCCGGGGTGGCTGTGCACGGTGACCAGCGCCAGACGCTCCTGCGCGGCGCGGTTGCCGAGTCGCGCAAGCGCTCCTGCGGCGAACTGTCGGTAGCCGTGGGTCCCGGGCGGGAACTCGTCCGGCTCGAGCAGATGGGTCTCGCGGACCGCGAGGGTGCTTTGGCCGGCGGAGTGGTGCTCGCCGGCGAGCAGGATCGCGCCGTGCTCGTCGTGGTCGCCGGGGAACAGGTGCGCGTGCAGGCGTTTGTAGTCGCCTGCAGAGATGCGCAGCTCGCTCAGTTCGCCGCGAGCCATGCCTGTGCCTGCAGCGCCGAGCCGAGCGCGGTGTCGAGCTTGGGGTTCCAAGCGGTGTGGCGCAGCGAGACCTGAATTGCCGCTTCGCCGCGCCACGCGACGTCTTGAAGACCGCCGATCATGCCGCCGGTCGGGCGTGCGCCGGTGAGGTAGAAGGGGTAGATCGCTGCGTCCGGGTAGTGGTAGGGGATCAGGAACCACAGCGCCCCGGGACGGGGGCTCCAGCGCTCTGAGAGTGTCACGTCGGTGATCGCGACGATCACACCGGCGGAGTCCTCGTGAACTTGGACGCGATCGGGGAACGCGGCTTGCAGCTCTGCGACGGCACCGGCGATCTCGGCGGGCATCGTCGCGACGCTCACGAGACGTCCTGTCCCGAGATAGCCGTGAAGCGCTCGTCGTGTTTGACCTTGACGGTCTGTCCGTCGGTGATTTCGGTGCCGTCGGGCCCATAGAGCTTGAAGTCGGCAGGGACTTCCGCGGCGTGCTTGATCTGGGCGCCGCTGACCTCGTGGCCGGGCACCTCGACGGCCCTGTTGTTGACGAAGATCTTGACGGCCTTCGGTGCGGTCGTGAACTGCTCGTTCTCCTGAAGCGCCACTCGCTCGTCGTTTGCGATGAGCTCACCGCCGGGGCCATGCAGCTGCAGGCCCTCGGGCAGTCCGGCAGCGACCTTGATCTGATGGCCGGTCGCGTGGTCTTTCTGGAGCGTCACCGGCTGGTCGTTGACGAGGATCGTGACGGCCTGTCTGGCGTTCGGCTCTGGGCTGAGGGTGCTGTCGGTCATGCGCGGCTCCTTAGTTCAATGAACTCATTGAACTAATGTAGCACGGCCGATCTCCGGACTCGTCACGGGCCGCCTCGGCAGCTAGGAGCAGGCAGCGAGCTCGTCGGACTGCGGTGTGGCGAACACGACGGGACGCTGCGGGGCTCCGTCAGGGCGCACGCGCACGACCGCGCCGGTGGCCTGCAGCGCGACGAGACGCTGATGAAGGTTTGGAAGCTTGAGTTCCAGCTGCTCAGCGAGCTCAGAGGCCGTGAATACCTCTAGCTCTTGCGCCGCCTTAAGTGTCTCGTCGAGATGCGCACGCCCGCCGATCAGCCGCAGCGTTCCTTTCTCCACCGCAACCAGCATCATGTCGCGACGCTCGAGCACCAGCCCGAGCGTGTCCTGCACGTCCTCGTTCAGGTTGGTCAGGACCACGAAGCGATCGGGATGGTCGGCGTTCCACGCGCGCAGCGCAAGGGCAAGCTCGTCGAGAAACGGCGAGGAGGCGACCTGCACGCCGGTGAACTCAACGAACAGGTCCTGTGCGCCGTCGCCTGCACGCTCGCGCAGTTGCTCGGCGACCTCACGACCGAGCGCACGCGTACCAAGGACCTTTCCAGGCACCTTGAACGCCAGCGCATCCCGTTTCACTGACATCGCTGAAATAATACCTCTCTTGCTACCCGTCCTGGCCTGAACCGGACGGACGATCGACCGACCGCTCGCCCGCGATGCGCACGATGACCGTCGTGCCCGGCAGATAGCGGCCCACGACGGTGCGGTGTTGCATCGAGGTCCACAGCAGCCTTCCGGTGCCGGCGAGAATCTGCACCTGGGCCTGAACGCGCGCGGCGCGCGCTCGTTGAAGGATGTACCCGAGAAATCCAGGCTCGGCGTCCAGAGCACGCCGAGGAATCGCCCGCAGGAAATCTCGCGGGTCCTCGCTCTCGGCGATGCCGCGTCCAGTGTCGAGGACGGCGAGCTCGACGAACCGGCCGCGAGCAGTGCTCGTCAGCGCCACTACCGGCGGATCGCTCGGTGCCTGGGCGTGAACCACGGCGTTGTCGGCGAGCTCCATCGCGGCCGCCGTTATGAATGCGCTGCGCCTGCGGGAGATCCTCGCCCGTTCGCACGCATCCAACGTCCAGCCGCCGAGCGCGACCGCGGCGTGGGAATCCTCGACGGTTGTCGCCGGCACCAGTGCGTAGTTCGCCGGCGGCCGCTCATCGACCTGCCCGGTGAGTTTCACGCGATCGGGCAGTGGGTCGAGGAGCGCCGACAGTCGCGCTGCCAGGTCGGGCGCGCTCGGCAGCACGAGCGTGACCGTCCCCTGTTCGTGCTCGCGATGGTGCCTGGCGATGCGCAGCCTGACGGCGGCTGCGGTGACCGTGTCCAGGCGCTGAACGGAGCCAGCGTGCACGCAGAGCTCGCTGTCCACATCTGCGGAGGTGCTCGGCGCGAGCAGCTGCTCGACCGCGTTTTCGCGAGTCAGGTCGCCGCTGAGACTGAGCCATTCCATCGCACGGTCCGCCTCCTGCGGTGCCGGTCGGGGTGGCGACTATCGCCACGGGTCCAGCGAGCAGCAAAGCACGGGCCGCGGACAGCAAGACCCTACCCGCGCGATCGGCAACGACATCACGCAGGACAGTTTGTAGCTGATAGTGAGGATGGAAAGACGAGCGAGATGCCCGTACACACGAAGCGCACCGCCGCAGTCGTTGATGTGCAGGCGGACGGCCTCCGTTGCAAATCGAAGCGGCGGCCGATACTGCGGTGGTACTGCAAATCGGTGTCCGCCTGACCCGCTACTGTCCGTGTCTGGCCGTGCGCTTCCCGGCACAGCCTGAGGCCGGAGACGGCTGCCAGAGCCAAATATCGCTCTGGTGCTTGCAAGCGGCGGACGGGGGTCGAACCCGCGACCTCAAGCTTGGGAAGCTTGCGCTCTACCAACTGAGCTACCACCGCACCCGAATGCATATTACGCCCTCCCGGCGGTCGAGCCGGCTCGCTGAAGGGCACCACCTCCACCCCGCCGGCCCGCAACCCGCGGCCCCCGCACCCAGGGCCGGTACCACCACGTATCGCGCAACCCGTCGGCCCTCCACGCAAGCTGCCTCCACCACGCCGGCCCACCGCCGATGGCGGCCCTCTACCCTTTCTGCTCGTGAAACGACTGCTCCTGCCGATCGTCGCCTCGCTCCTCTGCGCCGCCTTCCTGGGGCTGCTGATCTATGGGGTCACCCACGAGGCGCCCAGCCACACGATCGATCAGGCGCTTGCCGACGGCCAGCAGCCACTTGCGCCGCAGGCCAGCACGACTCTGCCTATCCTCATCGGTCACGGCGATAGCTCGCTCGCCGCCTACCGCGGCAGGGTGGTGGTGCTCAACTTCTGGGCCTCCTGGTGCCCGCCTTGCCAGGCCGAGGCCCCCGCGGTGGAGCGGCTGCAACGCCAACTCGAACGCCACCACGCGACCGTGCTCGGGATCACCGACGAGGACGTGGCCTCCGAATCGCTCAAGTTTGTCGACGAACACCATCTCACCTACCCCAACCTCCGCGACGCCGGCGGGGAATTCGCCCGCGTCTACGGCACCGCCGAGCTGCCCGAGAGCTTCCTGATCGACCCCTCCGGGCACATCACAGCCGACTCGCGTGGCGAGATCGAAGCGCCGTTCGTGCAGAAGGCACTGCGGCTCGCGGAGAGCGCGTGAGCGTACGCGTGCGTGCCCGGGCCGCGCTTGCGCTGGGGATGTCGCTGCTCACCGTGGCGCTGCCTGGGGCCGCCGTCCCACCCGCGCTGGCCGTCACGGCCCGCACCACGCTGCCCGCCGTGGAAAGCCAGGCGATGTGCGTCACGTGCAAAATCCCTCTCACCGTCGCCCAGTCGCCGCAGGCCGATCGCGAGCGCGCCTTCATCCAGCGCCTGATCGACGCGGGGCTCACCGAGGCGCAGATCAAGCGTGCGCTGGTGCGCGAATACGGGCCCGAGGTGCTCGCCCTTCCCAGCACGCACGGGTTTGACCTCGCGGTCTACGTGGTCCCACCCTGCGTCGTGCTCGCATTGCTCGGTCTGCTCGCGCTGCTGCTGCCACGTTGGCGCCGCCGTGCCCGCGCCGGGCGGGCCGCCGAAGGGATTGGCTCTTCCCCGGTGCTCAGCCCCTCCGACGAGGCTCGGCTGGACGCGGACATCGCGCGCTTCGACTGACCCTGCCCGCAGGCGCAGGACGACGCCGAGATCGACTGGTGGGCTCGGCGGCCGAGATCGACTGGCGCTCCGCAACGGAGATAGAGCGACGAGCCCCTCCTCGGGTGCCCTCCTCAGATGCCTCCCCGGGTGCCCTTCCCGGGTGCTCTCCTCTCTACATCTCCCGCGGCGCGCCGACGCCCAGGAGGTCCTCCAGGCAGCGCGCGATCGTGCCGCGCGCTGCCACGCTCAGGGCGATCCGTTGGCGCTCCACCGCCTCCGGTTCGGCACCCACGACGCGGCAGTCGCGGTAGAACGCGGTGAAGTCCTGGGCGGCCTGCAGTGCGTACGCCGCGATCCGGTGCGGCGCGCGGCGCTGAGCTGCCTCCGCCACTTCGCCGGGGAACTCCAAGAGCCGCTTGATCAGGGCGCGCTCGGAGTGGTGCAGGGACTCCTCCCCCGCGCTCATGCCAGGGGTTTGCGCCTGGCGCTCATCGGCCGCGCCGCCGATCGCCACCACGCGCAGCGGCTCGCCCGCGCCCGCCTCCTCCAGCGCCGCCGCCACCCGCGCGATGCCCGCCTTCGTCAGCATCGAGGCGATCCGTGCGTGCGCGTACTGCACGTAGTACACAGGGTTCTCGCTGCTCTGCGCGCGTGCGAGGTCGAGGTCGAGGTCGATCGTGGTGTCGTGCGAGCGCGACAGCAGATACCAGCGGGCGGCGTCCACGCCGATCTCCCCCACGAGATCGTCGAGCGTCACGAACTCGCCCGAGCGCTTTGACATCTGCGCTCGCTTGCCGCGGCGCACGAGATGGACGAGCTGCATGATCAGCATCTCCAGGTGCCCCTCCTCACCCCCCAACGCCACATACGCCGCCTTCATCCGCGCCACATACCCGTGGTGGTCGGCGCCCCATACGTCGATCTGGCGCTCATATCCGCGCTCGCGCTTGTCCAAGTGGTAGGCGATGTCCGAAGCGAAGTAGGTGTGCTCGCCGCTGGAACGCACCAGCACCCGGTCCTTGTCGTCGCCGTACACCGTCGTGCGCAGCCACAGCGCCCCCTCGCTGCGGTAGGTGTGGCCCTGGGCCTCCAGCAGCGCGAGCGCGTGCTCCACCCGGCTCGGGCTTCCTTCGTGCAGCTCGCTCTCGAATTGCCAGCGGTCGAAGTCACCCACTCCGAATGCCCCCAGCGAGGCGCGCATCCGCTCCACCATCAGGCCCACCGCCGCCTTCCCCAGCTGCGCCGCGTCCATCGTCGCGGCCCCGGCACCGCCGTCGGAGGGGGTGGCAGTGGCGGTGTCGGTGGTCAGGCGCTCGGCGAGCTCGCCGACGTACTCCCCCTTGTAGCCGTCCTCCGGCACCTGCACCCCGTTGGCCAGCGCGAGAATCGACTCGCCCAGCTTGCCCACCTGCGAGCCTGCGTCGTTGACGTAGAACTCGCGTGTCACCTCATGCCCGTGCAGCGCCAGCAGCCGCGCCAAGGCGTCCCCGTACGCCGCGTTGCGCGCGTGGCCCACGTGCATCGGGCCGGTGGGGTTGGCGCTCACGAACTCGACCAGGATCCTTTCGCTGCGCCGCGCGCCGCTCGCTCCGTAGCTCTCGCCGGCCTGCAGCATCGCCGCCAGCGCCAGCCTCAGCCAGCGATCCGCCATGAACAGGTTCACGAAGCCCGGCCCTGCCACCTCGAAGCGTTCGAGGTCCTCCCCCACCAGCTCCGCCAGCTCCGCCCCCAGGCGCTGCGCAGCCTCGCGCGGTGGGACGCCCAGCCTTGGTGCCAACAGCAGCGCCGCATTGGTTGAGTAGTCGCCGAAGTCGGCCTTCGGGGGGCGCTCGAGCGTCACCCCGTCGGGCTCGCGGCCATCCTCGCCGCCCGCCAAGCCCGCCGCCGCCGCGAGCACCGCCTCGCGCAGGCCGTCCAGCGGCGTGCGCTGGCCGAAACGGGGACCGATTGGGGAGACACTCGCTCCGCTCGCATCCCCAAATCGGCCAGCGCCTGAGGCGCGTGTCTCCCGGCTTCGATCGCTCACGATCGGGGCTCTCTGCCGGGGTCGGTCATCTCTGGGAAATGTCGCTCATCGCAAGACACCCTCTCATGCGGGGATCGCACCTGCGGAGAAGGTCGGGGGCTCGAGGGCAGTGGCTGGTCATCTCAATAGTGGTAGGGCTCGCCAGCAATGATCTTATGCGCGCGGTAGAGCTGCTCCAGCAACACCACCCAAGCGAGCTGGTGGGGCAGCGTCATCGCCCCCAGTGACAGGCGGTGATCCACCCGCTCAAGCGGCGGCGGGCCGAAGGGGCCCCCGATCACGAACGTCACGTCGGCACCAGCCTGGCGGCGCTCCTCCACGAAGGCGCTGAAGGCAATGCTGTCGTACGCAACCCCCTCGGCGGCCAGCAGCGACACGAACGCCCCCTGCGGGATGCGCCGCTGCACCGCCTCGGCTGGCCGAAACGGGGATGCTCGCCGGAGGCGAGCATCCCCCGACTTCGGTCGCACCTCCACGAGCTCCAGCTTCACATAACGGGAGAGCAGCCGGCTGTAGTGGGCCACGTCGTCGGCGAACGGAGGCCGCACCCGGGCCTCGCCCAGGACGGTCATCAACACCGGCTGCCCACGGTCGCCCGCACGGGTTGCGATACTAGCCCTGTGAACGACGACGACCCAGGCGCCGAGCGCCACATAAACATCCACCTCTCCCCCGAGATCATGGGGGGCGTATACGCCAACTTCGCCAACGTCAGCCACTCCGACTACGAGTTCACGGTGACCTTCGCGCGCGTCGACCACGAGGTCGAGGCCGAAGAGGTCCCCGGCGTGGTCGTCTCCCGCGTCAACCTCTCCCCGCGCTTCATGCGCGAGCTGATCGACGCGATGGAGGACAACTACTCCAAGTGGCGCACCCGCGAGGGCATCAAGAACCTGCCCGAGTACGGGGGCGGAGAAGCGGGAGACGGCGAGGAGGGCTGACCACCCGCGGGCTTGCCCACACCGGGCCGTGTTGTGTTTACTTTTGGGCCTATACCAAATAAGAATAAGACTCAGTCTCATATGGTAGGGGTCGCAAAAAGAAGTATTGCCCCGCGCCCCTGCGCCCGCGTCAGCGCCAGCACCCGCAACCCAGCAACCCCAACCAGCGTCCGTAACCCAGCGTCCGCACCCGCACCCCAGCAACCGCAACCCGGCGCCCGCAACCGCACCCCAGCAACCGCGCCCCAGCGTCCGCAACCGCTGCCCCAGCAACCGTAACCCAGCGTCCGCAACCGCAACCCAGCGCCCGCACCACCAGACCGCGCCTCCGTGTTCCCTACCCTGCAACGATGAAGGTCGCGATCGTCTCTGACATCCACGGCAACCGGCACGCCTTCGAGGCGGTGCTCGAGGCCGTGGCCGCGAGCGACGCCGCCGAGTTGTGGTGCCTTGGCGACCTCGTCGGCTACGGCGGCAACCCGGACGCCTGCGTGGCGCTCGCCCGCAAGCACGCCGCGGTGTGCCTCGCCGGCAACCACGACCTCGCCGCGATCGGCGAGCTGCCACTGTCTGACTTCTCGCGCGGCGCCAGCCTTTCGCTGCAGTGGACACAGGAGGTGCTCGACGCCGACAGCCGCTCGTTCCTCGCCGGACTGCGCTCCGAGGGGCACGAGGGGCCTGTCGGGCTCTACCACGCCAGTCCTCGCGATCCGGTGTGGGAGTACGTGCTCTCCACATTGCTCGCCGAACTCTGCCTCGATCGCCTGCGCGAGCGGGTTGGGTTGATCGGACACTCGCACGTCGCGCTCTCGTTCGGGCGCATCCCCGGTCAGCTCGCCAGCGGCGGGCCACACCGCGACGGAACCGAGCTCGACCTCGGCGACGGCGAGTGGCTGCTCAACCCCGGCAGTGTCGGCCAACCCCGCGATGGCGACCCGCGCGCGGCGTGGCTGCTGCTCGACACCGACAACTGGGCCGCCTCTTACCGGCGCACCCCCTACGACGTCGCCGGCGCCTCGGCGGCGATCCGCGCCGCGCGCCTGCCTGACTCGCTCGCCGAGCGGCTGGAGTACGGTCAGTGACGGTGCGCCGCCCCGATGCCGGCCGCTCCCCGCAGCACCGCCGGACCTCCCACGAAGCGGAAGGTGGGGGCACCGCCACAGGATCGCCCTCCGGCACGACAGACTCGCCTTCCATCCGGGCTGGCGCATCGCGGTCGCGAACGGCGGGCATCCTGCGCCTTCTCTGCGCCGGTCTGCTCGGCGCGGGCGCGGCCGTGCTCGTCTCCTGTGGCAGCTCCGGGGCAGGACTGATTCCCTCGGAGAACGCGGGACCGCTGGTGGCCGATTTCCAGGCCGTTGAACGCGCGGCGTCGAAAGGCGACGGCGACTGCGCGCCCACCAAGGCGGCACTGAGCACAACCGAACGTGACTTCCAGGCACTGCCTGTGAGCGTCAACGCCGGTCTGCGCGCAAAGCTGCGGGAAGGCATCTCGCACCTTCAGGCACTGGCCCTCGAACTCTGCGCCGAACCGCTCGCCCAGACGACCACGACCGGCGAATCGACCTCCGCCACCACCACGGCTCCCCCCGCCTCAACTAAAACCACCACGACGACCCCACCCACCAGCACCACCCCACCGACCTCCTCCACCACTCCGGCCAGCACCGCGCCCACCGGGACCACCCCGAGCTCTGGCACCGAAGGCGGCACTTCGCCAGAAGTCGGCGGCAGCGAAGGCAACGCCGGGGAAGGCGCCGCCGGCAATCGCCAAGGAGGGCTGGGCAGCGGGGAAGGCGCGGAAGGCGCCAACAACGGCGGCGCCGCGGGGCCCAGCGGAGGCACGGGGAGCGGGCAGTGAGCGCGACCGAGATCGCCGGCCGCTACCGGCTGGAGAGCCGGCTGGGCTACGGGGGCATGTCCACCGTGCACCTAGCCTTCGACCTGCGCCTGGAGCGCCGTGTCGCGGTGAAGCTGCTCGCCGAGCACCTCGCCGAGGATCCCACGTTCGTCTCACGCTTCCAACGCGAGGCACAGGCGGCAGCGCGCCTCGTGCATCCCAACATCGTGCAGGTATTCGACTCCGGCCTGGACGAGCGCGCCCACCAACACTTCATCGTGATGGAGTACATCGAGGGCCAGTCGTGCGCGGAGATCCTGCGCGATGAGGGGTGGGTGGAGGTGGAGCAGGCCGCCTCGATCATCGAGCAGGCGTGCGAGGGTCTGCACTACGCCCACCGCCACGGAGTGGTGCACCGCGACGTCAAGCCCGGCAACCTGCTGCGATCGCTCGAGGGGGAGATCAAGCTCGCCGACTTCGGGATCGCCAAGGCGACCGAGCAGTCGAGCATCACCCAAGTGGGCTCGGTGCTGGGCACGGCCGCCTACCTGGCTCCCGAGCAGGCGCGTGGCGAGGAAGCCGGCCCACCCGCCGACCTCTATGCGCTCGGCGTGGTCGCCTACCAGCTGATCTCCGGTCGCCTGCCCTACGAAGCAACCTCACTCACCGAGCTGGCGCTCAAGCAGCAACAGGAGGAGCCGCCGCTGCTCGACACACTCGTCGCCGCCGCCCGCCCCGAGCTCGCCGAGGCGGTGGCGATCGCGCTTGCGCTCGACCCCCGCGATCGCTACCGCGACGCGCGTGAAATGGGCCGCGCGGTGAGCGACGCCCAGCGCGGCATTCCGCCCATGGAGCCCGGCGCAGGCGGGACGGGCAGGGCGAGCACGGCACGCCCGCGTCACGCCACGGCAGCCACCAGCCTGCTCGCCGCCGGCGCCGCGGGCGCGGGGGCGGGAGGCGCCACCGCGCGGACTCGCGCGCTGACACGCGGCGGCAATGTTGCCCCTCGTCAGCCACGCCCTGGACCGGCGCCGCGCCGTGACGAACCGGTCGCGGCCGCGAGCGCGGGGCGCGGCTCCTCGCGCGGGCGACGCCTGTTCGTGACGATCTTCGCCCTGCTGCTGATCGTGGTGGTGATTGTGGCGATCATCGTTGCCACAGCGCCCACCCCCACCAAGATCATGCTGCGCGAAGTCTCCTACCACGACGTCGAACAGACCTCCGCCGCGCTGCAGCAGCTGGTCAACCAAAACATGAAGTAGCAGGCGAACGGCAGGTCTCGAGCAGAAGACGGAAGGCCCGCTTTGGGCGAGCCGTCCGCTCGACCGCCAGACGGAAGGCCCGCTTTGGGCGAGCCATCCGCTCGACCGCCACTGGTCGGCTCAGACTATGGCTCGGACCGCGTCT
The DNA here is from genome assembly GCA_963744135.1 of uncultured Solirubrobacterales bacterium. Lineage (GTDB taxonomy): Bacteria > Actinomycetota > Thermoleophilia > Solirubrobacterales > Solirubrobacteraceae > Palsa-744. The sequence goes on from CAVUSE010000004.1 coordinate 22,411, forward strand.
CCCCCGGCGCCGCCCCCGCACGCAGCGCAGCGGCCACCTTGGGGAGGCGCCCGGCGAGGATCGCGCCGCGCAGGTCGGCCATCAGGCGCGCAAGGAAAGTGAGGTTGTGGAGCGTCAGCAGCCGCATCGCGGTGAGCTCGCTGGCGCGGGCGAGGTAGGAGAGGTAGGCGCGCGAGAGGCCGCGCGCGCAGGCGGGGCAGGGGCAGCCCTCCAGCAGCGGCTCCCGCGAGTCGCGCCAGCGGCCCTTGTGGAGGTCCAGGCGCCAGCGGTTGGCTGGGTCGGGCACAAGCGCGGTGCCGTGGCGGCCGAGGCGGGTGGGCATCGCGCAGTCGAAGGTGTCGATCCCGAGCTCCACGCCCGCGATCAGATCGTCGACCTCGCCGATCCCCAGCAGGTGGCGGGGCAGTGCCTCGTGCTCGCCGCCTAGCTCGCGCGTGGCGTGGCCGACCACCTCGTACATCTGCTCCTTCGTTGCCCCCAACGAGCCGCCGATCGCCACGCCGTGGCAGCCGCTCGCCGCGACCGTGCGCGCGGAAGCGCGGCGCAGGTCCTGGTGGACGCCGCCCTGCACGATCCCGTACACCAGCTGCTCGGGGGGGCCGTGCTCGGCGTGCCAGCTCAGGCAGCGACCCAGCCAGCGGTGGGTGCGCTCGGTTGAGCGTTCGGTGTATGCGCGATCGACGTGGAACGGGGTGCACTCGTCGAACACGAGCGCGATATCCGAGCGCAGCGCGGCCTGCACCTCCATCGAGCCCTCTGGTGAGAGGAAACGCTCGCGCCCATCCACGTAGGAGCGGAAGCGCACCCCCTCCTCCTCGATCGAGAGGATCGCCCCGGTGCGCTCGGGGGACGCCTCACGCCCCCGGCCACGTCTTTTGGCACTCCCGCCGCTTCCAGGCGCCGTCCAGGCATCCTCACCATTTCCCGCCTGGACGGTGCTGCCACCACGCACACCGCGAGAGGCGCGGCCCTTGACCTCGTCCGCAACCGTGCCATGGCCCATCGAGAAGACCTGGAAGCCGCCCGAATCGGTGATGACGGGCCCCTCCCACCCCATGAAGGCGCCGACGCCGCCAAACCGCTCGATCAGCTCCGGGCCGGGGTTGAGCAGCAGGTGGAAGGTGTTGCCCAGCACCATCTCATACCCCAGCGCGGCGACCTCCTCGGGCAGCAGGCCTTTGACTGTCGCCTTCGTCGCGAGCGGTACGAACGCCGGCGTCCGCACGTCGCCCCGGTGGGTGTGCAGCGTCGCGGCGCGGGCTCTCGACGCAGGATCGCGGGCTTCGATAGTGAGAGCGGCCACCGCGGCATCCTAGGAGGGCTTGGCGAAACCCCTTAGCCCAGTATCCATGCGGGGTTGAGTGGGGCCGGGGGGGTCGGATACCTCACGTTGGGGGTAATCGTACCCCACTTGTGGATAGGCCCGGTGAGGGCCGATGAGTCGGCGCCGGGAACTAGAGCTGGCGGAACGTATCCAGCAACTTCGCCATGTGGTCAATGACGACGGGGATCGATCCGAGTCCCATCGACAGCGCGTCGTCGCCCTGCCACTCTGGCGTTACGAACAGAATCCGGAGTTTGACTTTGCCGTCTGCACGCAGGTTTACCGCGACGGGAGGGTCGAAGCGGATACGCCCCACTGGAATGTCCTGACCAGGCTGCCAGTCTCGTACCTCGTCGAGCCAGTCTTCCTCGACGACGTGCCCCCGATAGTCGATGTGGAATTGCCCGACGGGCACGAGGCCGAAGATCGCGGGCTGCCGATGCTTGTCGGCGTTCGAGAAACGATGGATTCCCCACAGGGGGTCCGCTCGCGGATTGCTCTGGGCGTTGTATGGCTGCCATCCCTCGATGACGCTGAGGCCGTGAGCGATGCAGCGCAGGGGGCCGTCGGGGAGGGCTTCCGTCTTGGTCCCGACTCTGCTCGCGTAGAACGCTGCATCCTTGAAAATAGGGAACTGGTGGGAGGTGGTGAGCTTTGTCTGGCTTGCGTCCACCAGCGCCGTGACAACGTAGTCGAGTGCGCACCGGAGGTTGTGTATGACATCTCCGAGGATCGCGCTGAGGCGTGGTTCCTCGATCTTCTGCGGGACAAGGGTGATCGAGCACCAGCCGGTCTGTGGATCGACTTGGGAAAACCGAACCGCGTGCGTTGCCTCCTGCTTCCCGATGTGCGCCACGGTCTCTCGCTCCAGCGTACGCGCGTTCTCACGGGCGCGTGCGAGCTTAGCGTCGCAGGAGCGGAGGTCGAGGCTGAGCGTCATGCGGCCGGCACGCTAACGCCTCCGCGCACGAGTGCGGTTGACAACTGCGTCAAGATCGTGAGATTGGCGTGAAGCCGAACACGCTCGATCCGGCGCACTCGCAGCGGCGCGAGCGCCCATTCGTTCTTCAGGCGCCCGAACGCGCGCTCCACGGACGCGCGACCCCGGTAGAGGCCCTTCCAGCGCAGTGTCTCGCGTGGGATCAACGGGTGCAGCCGGTCGGCCTTGATCCACACGGACGCGGGGTGGCACTCGCCGGTCGGGCAGCGCCACTTGCACGCGCCGCGCTTGCGGTCGGCCCCAGCGAACTGCCACTCGCCGTGCTCGCACGTCGGGGGCTTGTGGTCGCCGCGCTTGACGGCCGGGGGGTCGCGTCCCGTTTTCCGGGTGAATTGACCGAGGCGTAGCTCCGCTGGCTGCGGATCTTATGCGGCGATCACTTCCTTGGCGTCGCTGGTCATGGGTGGGGCTGGGTCCTCGCGCAGCTGACGGCGTAGGCGCTCGATCTCAGCGACGGTCTTGGGGTTCATCTTTACTCCGCGCCATCCGCGGGATGAGAGCTCGAGCACGGCCCAGATCAGGGACAGCGCTGAGGTCTCGCCGGGGAAGCGGCCGATGACCTTGGTGCGCCGGCGGACCTCCACGAACGTTCGCTCAAGGAGATTCGTGGTCCTGATTCGCTTGCGGTGCTCGGACGGGAACCGCAGGTGCGTGACGAGGGCCGGCAGGTCCGTTTCGATGACCGCCATCGCTGAGGGGTACGCCGTACGGTAGTCAGCGATGATTCCCTGCAGTTCGCTGGTGGCCTCGCCCGGTGAGCCCCTCTCTGCCAATGTCGTGTGAGACGCTCATGATCAAGGAATTACTGACCTTTGAGGGCGAGAACGGAGCACGACACGATGTTGGAGATGGAGCACGATGGTGCCGGCCACCCCGGAGTGGAGGGAGCCGTAGGCGACCGCAACGGAGGGGTGGCCGGGCGCGCCGCGCCCGGGGGGCCTCGGCCCGATCCCGAGCTCGTCGAGCGTGCGACGCGCCGGCGGTTCACGGCTGAGTACAAGCTGGCGGTCCTGCGCGAGGCCGACGGGTGCACGCAACCGGGGGAGGTCGGGGCGCTGTTGCGCCGCGAGGGCCTGTACTCCTCGCATCTGGCGACGTGGCGCAAACAGCGCGACGCCGGGTCGATCAAAGCGCTTTCGCGGCCGCGGGGGCGTAAGCCCGCTGACCGGCGTGATGCGCAGATCGTGGCCCTGGAGCGGCGCGCGGAACGCGCGGAGGCGGAGCTCCGGAAGGCGCGCAAGGTGATCGAGGTGCAGGGAAACGTCTCCGCGCTTCTGGGGCAGCTGCTCGAGCCCAGGGGCGCTACCGGGCCGGGGAGCACCGAGCGATGATCGAGCAGACCGTGCAGGAACTCACCCCGATCGTCGGTACCCGCCCGGCGTGCCGGGCGCTTGGTGCCTCGCCAGCGACGATCTACCGTCGTCGGTGTCCGCCGGAGCCCAGGCCGAGGAGTCCGCGGGCCGTCCCGGCCAGAGCGCTCTCAGAGCCCGAGCGCGAGGCCGTCCTCGCCGAACTGCACTCCGCGCGGTTCCTCGACTGCTCGCCCGCCCAGGTCTGGGCGACCCTGCTGGACGAGGGCCGCTACCTGGCTTCGGAGCGCACGATGTACCGGCTGCTTGACGCACGCGGGGAGGTGCGTGAGCGGCGCGACCAGCGCACGCACCCCGGGTACGCCAAGCCGGAGCTGCTCGCCGAACGCCCGAACGAGCTGTGGAGCTGGGACATCTCGAAGTTGAAGGGTCCGGCGAAGTGGACGTACTTCTACCTGTACGTGATCCTCGACGTGTTCAGCCGCTACGTCGTCGGCTGGACCGTCCAGCACCGCGAGGGCGCCAAGCTCGCCAAGGCGCTGATCCGCCAAGCCTGCGAGCAGCAGCAGATCCCGCAAGGGCAGCTGACCGTGCACGCCGACCGCGGCAGCTCGATGACCAGCAAGCCCGTCGCGTTCCTCCTCGCCGACCTCGGCGTGACACGCTCGCACAACCGGCCCTACACCTCGACCGACAACCCCTACTCCGAGGCGCACTTCAAGACCCTGAAGTACCGCCCCGAGTTCCCCCGGCGCTTCGAGAACATCCAGCAAGCACGCGCGTTCTGCCGCACATTCTTCGACTGGTACAACCACACCCACCGCCACTCCGGGATCGGCCTAATGACCCCAGCCGCCGTCCACCACGGCCACGCCCAAGCACTCCACGCCGAACGCCAACGCGTCCTCGCCGCCGCCTACGCCACGACACCCGAACGGTTCGTCCGCCGCCCACCACACCCACCAGCGCTACCAGCCGCCGCCTGGATCAACAAACCGACTACACAGGAGGCCGCTCACTAAATTCGACGACCAAGTGTCTCAATCGACTTGACAGGCTCCGAGCGGGCCTCATCGAACGCTTTCCACCAGCGGGCCTTGACCTCCTGGTAATGGCGCTCCGGGAGCTTGCTCGTGACGTTTCTGAGCGCGTGGACGGTACAGCGCTGCTCCAGAGCATTGGGCCAGAGCTCACGGGTGGCCTTCCAGATCCCCGGTGCGCCGTCGGCGACCACGAGCGCTGGCGCTCTGAGCCCACGGGCGATCATGTCGCGACCGAACGCGAGCCACGCGTCATAGCTCTCGCGGCTTCCCAGAGCCAATCCGAGCAGGATCTTGCGGCCCTCCAGCGTCACTCCCCAGCAGACAAGGACGCCCTCCGAGGGTGTGTCGTCGGGATGCAGCTTCAGGTAGATCGCGTCCAAGAAGCAGTAGACGATGTCGTGCCCCTCCAGCCTTCGACGACACCACTGCCGGTATCGCTCCCGGGTGTCCTCACAGATCCGGGAGACCGTGCTCTTGGACACGATCGACTCCTCGAAGACCTCCTCCAGGGCAGCCTCCACATCCCGCGTCGACAGTCCTCGGAGGAAACCACTGATCACCAGCGACTCCAACGCGTGCGTGCGCGCCACGCCCTTGCCGAGGATCCTGCTCTCGAACCCGAGCTTGCTCGCGTCACGGATCCTGGGGCGCTCCAGGCGCATCGCCCCGCTCGTCGTCCTAACCGTCTTTGGCTCATAGCCGTTGCGGTGACTGACCGTCTCCTCAGCGCGCTCATAGCGCCGGCGGCCGAGGAACTCGCTGACCTCGTCCTCCAGCGCCTGCTGCAGAATCAGCCGAGCACCGAGGCGCCCGACCGTCTCGATCGGATCCTCCTCGCCACCGACACCGGCCAGCACCTCATCCAGTTCAGAGCGGAACCTCTCGCTCGGGGCTACCTTCTCCATGCGGGCGTACCTCCATCGCTTGGTCTTCTCAGGACAAAGCGGAGGCTACGCCCGTCTTTTCAATTCCCCCGGCTGGTGGGACGCGACCGGCCGGGGTCTTCTTGAGGCAGATCACAGGGTCGATCCCTCGCGTCGAGCACGCCTGGTAGACCGCTTCGCCATCGTACCCCTTGTCCAGCGCGCACGTCTCGGGGTTGATCCCGAGCCCGTGGAGCTTGTCGAGCAGCGGCGCGACCGTGGGGGATTCGTTCATCTTGGCCGTCTCGACCTTCCACGCCAACGGCAAGTCGGTCTTGGCGCACACGGCCATGTGGATGCGGTACCCGTAGAACCCGCCGCCCTTCCGGGTGGACACTGCGGAGCGATGGCCCCACGATGCGTCCGGGTCGCTGTACTTCTCACGTTCCGGTCCGCCCTTGTACTTGTAGCGCTGCCCGTTCGCGTACGCAGGCATGTCGGAGGCGTCGATCGCCACGTCCCACCCGAGCAGCGGGTTGGATTTCTTCAACGCGCGGATGACGGCCGCGATGCAGTCCTCCAGCATGGTCATGTGCTCCCGCAGCTTCGCCGTGAAGCGGTAGCAGGACCACAGAGAGGGCACGTCGCCGTCCGGGGCGACCACCGCCGCCAGTGCGGCGTGCTCGCGCACGAGCGCCACTGTGCGCGTCCACGTCGGCAGCGCGTAGAGGGACTTCACCAGCGCTATGCCGACCATCGCCCGGGGCGGGTAGCCGGGACGGCCCGTCAGGCGGGTGGCTTGAAGCTCGTCGATGAGGCTGGAGACCTCCGGTGAGGCGAGGATGTGCGACAGGTCTTCGGCGACGGAGCGCCGTGGTACTTTTGGCGTGGTCATGGAGCGCTATCTCCTTGATCCGGACCCCCGGACGTTGGCGCGTCGCGGGGGTCGTTTTTGGCTTCCTTACAAGGAAAACTACAGGTCGCGTCGGACGGAAAAACCGCCCGTATAGGGCAGATTGGCTCGCGTTACTGGACACCGGCGTCGCCCCGTATGTGGACGCGCTCTACACCGCCGGGATCAAGACGTACGAGTCCTGCGAAGGCGGCGAGGGGCACTCCTACGCCGAGCCCGCGATCAGGTTCTACGGGGGGCGCGGCGAGGGCTTCCGTGCCCTTGCCATCGCCCTACAACATGGCTTCCCGATCAGGGCCGTGCGGCGCATCTGGACCGTCGATACAGACGGCCACCCGCATGGCCCCGAGTGGGAAATCGCGTTCTGGTGGCGTGCGAAATGCTAAGCCCCGCTTGCCGCCTTCGCTTCCTCCGCCGCCAACGTTGCGCAGCGGTCGCAGAGTTTGCGCCCGGCGTCGCCGGGCTCCTCGTTGCCATCGGCCTTGATCTTGTTACCCCAGTAGCACTCATCGTTGTCGTGGTAGCGCCACTTCTCCTCCGGCTCATATGCCTCAACGGTGTCCGTGTGGAAGTCGAGAACCTTGGCCATCGTGTTGTACTCCGTTTCTCCCGCCGGGTCGCCTGCGCACACAGGTCATTGATAACCCGACAGATCGAACGGATGTTCTCAGGCGCCCCGGACGTGTCCGTGGCGCGTGGGAGGATGGTTGTGCGCTTCGTGCGTACTCCAACCGCTAGCGGCGGCGGCCGGGGCGCACACCCCGGCCGCCAAACCTTCGCCTCAGTCCTCAAGCGTCAACTGCGGGTCCTTGTAGCGGTCCTCGACCAGCGTGGATGTCGGCACGTCGAGGCCGCGCGCGAGCCGCACGACGGTCGAGAGACGCGGGTCGGTCAGCGCGCGCTCCAGCTTGCTTATCTCCGTGTGATGGACCCCCGAGCGTCGCGCGAGTCGATCCTGCGTGAGCCTGGACGCCGTGCGGGTATCGCGCAGCCGCCAGGAGAACGCGAGAACGATCGCGTGTGTGTCTGCGTCATGGGCCATTCAAGCCACCTGGCCGACAATCTCGACCATTCGCCAGCCCGCGCGGGTAGCGAACACGAACCCATCCGAGGTCTGGCGGATCAGTCCAGCGCGGAGCAGCCCGTGGACCGGGACCATCGGATCATCGGTTTCGGCCTCGCGGCCGATGTCCTCGACGCTCCAAATCGGCGGGCCGTCGGGGTCGGTCATCAGATAGAGGGTGTCGCGTTCCAGCGCGTCGCCGCGCTCAGCGGCCGTAGGGACAGGGGTATTCTGGTCGTGCATGGGAGGTCACACTCCTGTGTCACGACCCCCGGTCGGCTCCAACCGGCGCGGGGGTCAATTGGTAGATGCCCCGACGCTAGGTTTCCCTCGTGGCCCCGTCAACCCCTTTCGCCAACCGTTTCGCCAATCCCTCCTAGGGGGTCTTGGCGGGGGCCCTATCGTAAGGCAATGCCCATCGCTGTTGATCCCACCCGCCTTTTTGGCCGGCACCAGGCGATGCCCGCTTCGCTGATCCGCCCCACCCACGCGACACAAGACAGACAATGCTGGCCTCGCTGATCGACGTCAACCACCTGGTCGAAGTCTCGGGCTACCCGATCCTGTTCCTGCTGGTGATGGCGGAGTCGGGCGGGGTGCCGGTGCCGGGGGAGACCGCGGTGATCGTCGGCGGGGTTCTGGCGAGCCGGGGCAAACTGCAGATCGAGCTGGTGATCGCGGTGGCGGCACTGGCGGCGATCGTGGGGGACAACATTGGCTACCAGATCGGCCGCAAGGGCGGACGGTGGCTGCTTGAACGGCCCGGCCCCTTCCGCCGCCAGCGTCTGATGGTGGTGGAGACGGGAGAGCCGTTCTTCGAGCGCCATGGGCCGAAGGCGGTGTTCTTCGGGCGCTTCATCCTCGGTCTGCGTACGTGGGCATCGTGGCTGGCGGGGGCCAACCACATGCGGTGGCGCACGTTCTTCCTATGGAACGCGCTCGGGGGGATCTGCTGGGCGACCGGCGTGGGGTTGATCGCCTACTTCGTCGGGCAGTCGGCGAGCAACGCGATCGCGACGTTCGGGATCTACGGCCTGGTGGCGGTTGTGTTGGCGCTTGGAGGGGGGTTCATCCTGCACCGCCGCCACCGCCGTCATCAACGGGCACAGGAGGAGATGCGCCATCAGCTGGCGAGCGAAGCGGAGGAGCCCGAACGCCCCCAGAGCGAAGCGGAGGAGCCCGAACGCCCCCAGAGCGAAGCGGAGGAGCCCGAACGCCCCCAGAGCGAAGCGGAGGAGCCCGAACGCCCCCAGAGCGAAGCGGAGGAGCCCAAGCGTCTCCAGCATGAGGCAGAGGAGCCCAAACGCCCCCAGCACGAAGCAGAGGAGCCCAAACGTCTCCAGCATGAAGTGGAGGAGTCCAAGCGCCCCCAGCAGGCTGTCGAGACGGCTGACGGGAGCTAGTGCCTAGAGCGCGCGGCAGCCGCCGCAGGGGGCGATGCGGTCCCACAGCTCCGCGAGCGCCCCGAGCTCGTCCTCGGTGAAGCGCGAGAGGAACTGTTCGCGCACAACCGCGAGATGGGTGCCGCGCGCGGCACAGAGCCGCTCGCGGCCAAGCTCGGTGAGACAGGCGTAGGCGCCGCGGGCGTCGTGTTCGCACGAGCAGCGCTCCAGCAGCCCCTCCTTTTCCAGGCGGTCGGCCAGGCGGGTGAGCCCGCTGCGCGAGAGCTGGGCCTGTTCGGCGAGGTCGCACATGCGCATCCGCCCGCCCGGTGATTCGACCAGATGGTGGAGCACCTCGTAGGAGGAGAGCGGCAGCCCGTGGGTGCGCTCGAGCTCGGCGTCCACGCGTTTGGCGAGTGAGGCGTGCGCCCGCTTCAGCCCACGCCAGGCGCGGAGCTCGCCTTCGCTCAGCGTCTGCCCGCTCGTGCCTTCGCTGAGCGCCTGCGCCCCCACGGCGAGGATGCTCGCCGGCACCGGTGGTTCGGTATTGATGGCTGTCGCTGTTGCCATTACGCTCGGTTCGGACACGATCCGCACCCTCCCTACTCAATCGAACATAGCAGCGAGCGGTTCCGCTCACCGGCTGCCGACAGCGGCCAACCGGGTCGGCCAGATGGGCCTATCCAGCCAAACCACAGGTCACTCGGTGGGCAGCTGCGGGCGCGTGGCCCGCCACGCCCACCACATCGCCAGCGGCTGGAGCGGCAGCCGCGCATACAGCGCCCAACGGGGGATGCGGCGAAACTCCTGGGGATTGAGCGCCATGTGGAGGTTGGCGGGGAACACCGCGACAAGCAGCGCGATCAGCCACAGCCCGGAGATGCGCCGGGTGGAGGGCGCCAGCACACCCAGCCCGCCGGCCACCTCGGCGACGCCGCTGACGGCGACGATCGTGTCCGCCTCCGCCCAGCGAGCCGTCCAGGGCGGCACAATCTGACGGTAGGGGCGGGGTACGACGAAGTGGTTGACGCCGGCGACGACGAACACCAAGCCCAGCAGTCGCGAGCCTCGCCGGCGCCCCCGCACGCGCATGCTCACGCTCGACTCCCGCGAGTTGTAACAATCATCACGATCGGTGGGTGGTGGCGTCATAAAAAAAATGCTCTCTAACCAATTGTGGTTGGGGCGCAAAAAATACAATGCCTCCCACCCCAATTCCCCAAAACATTGCAACAATCATCACAATTTGATAAGGGTGGGCCGCAGCCACAAAGCCCAGAGGTCCCGTCATACGCAGCCACAAAGCTCGGAGGTCCCGTCATACGAAGCCGCAAAGCCCAGAGGTCGTCGTACGCAGCCGCAAAGCCAGAGGTCCGTCAAAACGCAGCCGCAGAGCCAGAGGTTCCGTCATAGGATCAGCGAGCGCCCGGACATCTCCTCGGGCTGGGGGATGCCGAGCAGCGCGAGCACGGAGGGAGCCACGTCGGCAAGGATACCCTCGCCCTGCAGCAGCCGCACGCCGTGGAGCGTGACGATCAGCGGCACCGGGTTGGAGGTGTGGGCGGTGTTGGGAGAGCCATCGGGCTGGAGCATATGCTCGGCGTTGCCGTGGTCGGCGGTGATCAGGCAGGCGCCGCCGGCGGCGAGCACCACGTCGAGCACCTCACGCAGGCAGGTGTCGACCGTCTCGATCGCGCGCACCGCGGCGGGGATCACGCCGGTGTGGCCGACCATGTCGGGGTTGGCGAAGTTGATCACCGAGAACCGAAACCCGCCCTCCGGGTGCTCGCGCCAGGCGGCCAGGAAGCGATCGGTCACCGCGCGGGCGCTCATCTCGGGGGAGAGATCGTAGGTGGGGACGTCCCGTACGGAGGGGGCCAGCTCGCGGCGTTCCCCGTCGTAGGGCGCCTCGTCGCCGCCGTTGAAGAAGTAGGTGACGTGCGCGTACTTCTCGGTCTCGGCGACGTGCAGCTGCGAGGCGCGCGCGGTGGCGAGCACGCCGGCGAGCGTGACGGCGGGGCGCTGGGGGGGAAAGGCGACGGGGTAGTCCCACTCTTCCTCGTACTCGGTGAGCGTGGTGAGCTGGTCGACCGGCTCGATTCCCCGGCGCCCCTCCCAGCCGGGCAACTGCTCCTCGCCCTCGCCAAAGCCCGGCTCGGCCAGCGCGCGCACGATCTCGCGCATCCGGTCGGGGCGGAAGTTGAAGCAGAGCACGGAGTCCCACGGGCGGATCAGGGCCTCCTCGCCGACCGTGGTGGGGGCGATGAACTCGTCGGTCTCCCCCCGCTCGTACGCATGTTGCACGGCCTGCACGGCGGTGGCCTCGTGGTGGGGAGCACGACCATGGACGAGCAGGTCATAGGCGGCCTGGATGCGCTCCCAGCGGCGGTCGCGGTCCATCGCATACCAGCGGCCGACGACCGAGCCGATGCGCACCCGGCTGCGCTGGCTGAAACGGGGATGCTCGCCGGAGGCGGGCGTCTCGCGGCTGCGGCCGGGGGGCCAGAGCTCCAGGCACCAGCGTTCGAGCAGGGCCACGTGCTCGAGTCCCGATTCGGGTGGGGTGTCGCGGCCGTCGGTGAAGCAGTGGATCACGAGGTCGCGCACCGAGAGTCGCCCGGCGAGCTCCAGCAGCGCCTGCAGGTGGCCGAGGCTGGAGTGCACGCCGCCGTCGGAGACCAGGCCGATCAGGTGCACGCGCTCGGAGCAGGTGAGCGCGTGCACGATCGCGGGGTTCTCGCTCAGCACCCCGTCGAGCACGGCGTCGTTGATGCGCGTGAGGTCCTGGCGGATGACGGCGCCGGCGCCGAGGTTGAGGTGTCCGACCTCGGAGTTGCCCATCTGCCCCTCGGGCAGCCCCACGGCGCGCCCGGAGGCCGTCAGCGTGGTGTGCGGGTAGGAGCCCCACAGCTCGTCGAACACCGGCGTGCGCGCCAGCGAGACGGCGTTGCCAGGGCCGGGACCGGCGAGACCCCAGCCATCGAGCACGACCAGGCAGACGCAGGGCAGGGGCAGCGTCGGAGGATCCTCGCTCAAGCCGACGTCCACGTTGTCATTGGGGGCGCGTCCGCGCGACGCATCTCAGGAACACGCTGCCGGGCGTGGGGCATCCTGCCCCACGACGACCCGTCGTGCCCACGCCAACCGCTCACGACGCTGCCTGCACGATCGCCGAGAACGTGTCGGCCTGCAACGAGGCGCCCCCGACGAGCGCACCGTCCACGTCGGGGAGCGCCAGCAGCGACGAGGCGTTGTCGGGGTTGACCGAACCCCCGTACAGGATCCGCACGCGCTCGCTGAGCTCGGCGCCGGCGCGGTCGGCGATCAGCGCGCGGACGAAGGCGACGGCGTCCTGGGCCTGCTCGGGCGTGGCGGTCTGGCCGGTGCCGATCGCCCAGATCGGCTCGTAGGCGATCGCGACCTCGGGGAGCTGCTCGTCGGAGAGCCCTGCGAGGTCGTCGCGGATCTGCTGGCGCAGCTTGCGCTCGGTGTCGCCGGCGGCGCGCTCGGTCTCGCTCTCCCCCACGCACAGGATCGGGCGCAGCCCGACGTTCAGCGCGGCGGGCAGCTTCAGCGCGAGCGCGCGGTCGGTCTCGCCGAACAGGGCGCGCCGCTCGGAGTGGCCGAGCACGACGCCGTGGGCGCCGGTCTCGGCGAGCATCGGCGGGGAGATCTCGCCCGTGTAGGCGCCCTCGGGCTCGGCGTGCATGTTCTGTGCGTACACCTCCACACGCGAGCCGCGCGCGGAGTCGACCATCGCGCGCAGGTCGGTGAAGGGCACGCAGATGCCGACGTCGCACCCGCTCACCGCGGCCAGCAGCGGCAGCAGCGCCTGGATGTACTGCTCCGCTTCGGCTTCGGTCTTGTACATCTTCCAGTTGCCCGCAATGAGGGGGGTGCGCGCGCTCACGAAACGCAGGCGCCTCTTGATCGAGAAAGAGGGGCCCGGCTCGCCGACCTTTGGCCGGCTGCGCCACCCTCTAGGGCAGCGATGCCGGGCAGCGTGCGGCCCTCCACCAGCTCGAGCGTCGCGCCGCCCCCGGTCGAGAGATGATCGACGGCGTTCTCCAAACCGAAGTGGGCGAGCGCGGAGGCCGAGTCGCCGCCGCCGACGACCGTCATGCCCGGCGCCTTCGCCACCGCTTCGGCGACCGCGCGGGTGCCCGACGCGAACGGCGCGTACTCGAACGCGCCCATCGGGCCATTCCAGAAGACGGTGCCCGCGCGCTCGATCTCGCGCCCGTAGCGCTCCGCCGTGCCGGGGCCGATGTCGAGGCCCATCCACCCGGGGGGCACCTCCACGCCGTCGAGCGCGCGGTGCTGCGCGTCGTCGGCGAGGCGATCGCCGAGCACGAGGTCGCTCGGCACGAGCAGACGCGCGCGGCCGGGTTGGGGGGAATGCGTGTCGCTGGCCCGCGCGAGCAGGTGGCGGGCGTGCTCGACGTCCTCCTCGCAACATAACGACTCGCCGACCGTGTGCCCCTGCGCGCAGAGGAACGGAAAGCACATCGCGCCGCCGATCATCACCACGTCGGCGACCTGCAGGAAGCGGTCGATCACGGCGATCTTGTCCGCGACCTTCGAGCCGCCGACGATCGCCACGAGCGGCCGCGCCGGATGCTCGAGGATCCCGGTGAGCGTCTTCACCTCGCGTTCGAGCAGCCGCCCGGCGGCGCTCGGCAGCAGGTGGGCGACGCCCTCGGTGGATGCGTGCGCGCGGTGGGCGACGCCGAAGGCGTCGTTGATGTACACGTCGGCCAGCTCCGCCAGCGCGCGCGCGCAGGCCGGGTCGTTGGCGGTCTCGCCCTCCTCGTAGCGCACGTTCTCCAGCAGCAGCATCTCGCCGTCGTGGAGCTGCTCGGTGAGCGCCTTGACCTCCTCGCCGACCACCGCCGGCGCCAGCGCGACCGGCGCGCCGGTCAGCTCGCTCAGGCGCGCGGCCACCGGCGCCATCGACAGCGCCTCGTCGACTTGCCCCTGCGGGCGGCCGAGATGGGATACCAGCACCAGGCGCGCGCCCTTGCCGCGCAGCTCTTCGATCGTGGGCAGCGCCGCGCGGATGCGGGTGTCGTCGGCGAGCTCCACCTCCCCGCCCGCGCCGGTGGCGAGCGGGACGTTGAAGTCCACGCGCACCAGCACGCGTCGCCCGTGCACGTCGAGGTCGTCGAGGCTTCTCACGCGATCCCCCCGGACCCTCTCTCTACAGGACCCTCTGCGCGAGGTCCACGAGCCGGTTGGAGTAGCCCCACTCGTTGTCGTACCAGGCCACGACCTTCAGCATCGTAGCGTCCACCACCGCGGTGAGCTGGGAGTCGACGATCGAGGAGTAGGGGGAGCCGACGATGTCGCTGGAGACGATCGGATCTTCGGTGTAGGCCATGATGCCCCGCAACGGTGCGCTCTCGCTCGCGGCCTTCAGCGCGGCGTTGACCTCCTCCACGGTGGTGGCACGCTCGCACTCGACGGTCAGGTCGACGACCGAGCCGGTCGGCACCGGGGCGCGCACGGCGAAGCCGTGCAGCTTGCCCTGCAGCGCTGGGATCACAAGACCGATCGCCTTCGCCGCGCCGGTCGAGGCCGGGATCAGGTTGATCGCGGCGGCGCGCGCGCGGCGCAGGTCCTTGTGGGGAAGGTCTTGCAGGCGCTGGTCGGCGGTGTAGGCGTGGATCGTGGTCATCAGCCCGTGCTTGATGCCAACCGTGTCGTTGAGCACTTTCGCCACGGGCGCGAGGCAGTTGGTAGTGCAGGAGGCGTTGGAGATCACGTGGTGCACGGCGGGGTCGTAGGCGGTCTCGAAGTTGACCCCGGGCACGACGGTCACGTCGGGGTCGGTCGCCGGCGCGGAGATGATCACCTTCTTCGCCCCGCGCTCCAGGTGGATCGCGGCGTGCGCGCGGTCGGTGAAGCGCCCGGTGGACTCGATCACCACGTCGACCCCGAGCTCCTGCCAGGGCAGCTTCGCGGGGTCGGTCTCGGCGAGCACCTTCAGCTCGTGACCGTCCACCTCGATCGCACCGTCGAGCGCCCGCACCTCACCCGGGTAGGGACCCTTGATGGAGTCGTACTTCAAGAGGTGCGCGAGCGTGCGGGCGTCGGTGAGGTCGTTGACCGCGACCCATTCGATCTCGGTGGCGTCCGCGCGCGTCTGCGCGGCGCGCAGCACATTGCGGCCGATGCGGCCAAATCCGTTGATTCCAACACGTACGGGCATTTTTCCTCTCAAGCCTCCTCGGCAGGCGCACACCAACAACGGGCGATGAGCACGAAAACGAGCGATGCCGGACCGTGGGAGCGTTACCCCGACGACCCGGCTGCACGCCAAAGGCTATCGGACCAGCGTCGCGCGGCGACTTCGCCTGACCCGCACCCCAAAAGGATGTATAGCGATTGTATATATGCGTCGATGGGAGCTGGGGTACATATATAAAAAATCCAAAGCCCGATAGCAATGGCGCACGGGTTGTGAAAAGTTCATGCACATACCCACGCCCCGCCCGCCATCTCACCGCTCGGCCCGTGCCACGGCCGGTACTGCGCCGGTACTGCGCCCCCATTCAACGCGAGTTGGCGACGACCTCCACGCGCAGGCCGTCGGGGTCGAGCAGGTAGGCGGCGTAGTAGAGCGGCCCATACTGCGTCCTCGGACCCGGCTCGCCGTCGCCGCGCCCTCCCGCGGCGAGGCCGGCCTCATAGGCGTGATCGACCGCCACGCGCCCGGCGGCACGGAAGGCGACGTGGCCGTAGCCGGGCGCCGGCGCAAGCCCGCGGGTGACGATCCAGAAGACCGGGGCGGTTATGCCGTAGGCGATCGCATGCTCCCCCTCGTGCATGCGGCGCACACCGATCGCGAAGAACACCGCGTCGTAGAAGGCCGCCGAGCGCGCGAGGTCGGCGACCTCGACTCCAAGGTGGTCGATCATCGGCGGGATTATGCGTCGCGCGAGCGCTTGTCGATGTCGCGGTGGGTGACCGCGACCGTGAGGTCGTCCTGCTCGCGGTAGCGTGCCGCCAACCCCTCGGCGATCGCCACCGAGCGGTGGCGCCCGCCGGTGCAGCCGATCGCCACCACGAGGTGCGCGCGCCCCTCGGCGACATACTGCGGCAGCAGGAAGTCGAGCAGCGCGTACAGCCGCTCGTACAGCTCCTCCAGGCGCCCGTCGCGCGCGACGTACTCGACCACGCGGGGGTCGATGCCCGTCAGCTCGCGCAGCTCGGGCACGTAGTGGGGGTTCGGCAGGAAGCGCACGTCGAAGGCGAGGTCCTCCTCCCGCGGCGGGCCGTGCTTGAAGCCGAAGCTCATGAACGTCAGCGCCAGGCGCCCGGCGGCGCGGCGCGGCACCAGCTCGTCGGCGATCTTGCCGCGCAGCATCGCCGCGGACATGCCGGTCGTGTCGATCACCACGTCGGCGCGGTTGCGCAGCGGCTCCAGCAGCGCGCGCTCGGCCGCGACGCCGACGGCGACCGAGCCGTCCGGCGCCAACGGGTGGCGGCGGCGGGTCTCCTTATAGCGATTGACGAGCGTCTGCTCGGCGGCTTCGAGGAACAGCACGTGGTGGGCGAGGCCGGCGGAGGCGAGGTCGTCGACGACGGCCTGCAGCGCCTCGAAGTAGACGCCGCCGCGCACATCGGAGGCAACCGCGGCGCGCTCGACCTTGGAGCCCTCGTGCATGAACAGCTCGGTCAGCGAGCGGATCATCTCCGGGGGGAGGTTGTCCACGCAGAAGTAGCCGGCATCCTCGAACACGTTCATCGCGGTGGACTTGCCGGCGCCGGAGAAGCCGGTGATCACCACGAGCTCCTTGAGACTCGACTTCACGACCGGTTTGTCTTGGGAGCGCAGCGGACTTCGAAGCGGTCGGAATACGGACACCCCCTGATTGTGCCGCGTCGCGCGGACGCCGGGCGCTGCTTCGCCGCCCCCCGCCCCAATCGCTCCCTTCCCGTCTCCCACCCACCATCACCGTCGGCGCGAGCAATGTCTCTCAACCGGCCTCCTCACCCGCTCCTGTTGAGGTGCCCGCGCAGCTCCCTCGCCACCTTCGCCATCTGCGCGAGCATTGTCTCTCAACCGGCCTCTCCTCACCCAGTCCTGTTGAGGTGCGCGTGCAGGTCCCTCGCCACCTTCGCCGGCAGCCCGGGCACCGCCTGCAGCTCCTCGCGTGAGGCTCCCACCACCGCCTCGGGCGAGCCGAAGTGGGCGATCAGGGCGCGCTTGCGCGCCGGGCCGACCCCCGGCAGCTCGTCCAGCAGCGAGCTGGTGAGTGCGCGGTCGCGGCGGTTGCGGTGGTGGGTGATCGCGAAGCGGTGGGCCTCGTCACGAGCGCGCTGCAGCAGCTGCAGCTCGGGCGTGGAGTGGTCGAGTACCAGCGGCGTGCGGCGACCGGGGATGAACACCTCCTCGATCCGCTTGGCGAGCGAGATCACCGCCACGCCGCGCTCGCGAAAGCCGCGCAGCGGCTCGATCCCGGCAGCGAGCTGGCCCTTGCCGCCGTCGATCACGACGACATTGGGCAACGCCGCGAAGCTCGAGTCGTAGTCGGGGTCGTGCGGGGAGAGGTCGGCCTGACGCTCCCACTGGGCGAAGCGCCGACCGAGCACCTCCGCCATCGCCGCGTAGTCGTCGGGCTCGCCCTCATTCAACGTGCGGATCTTGAAGCGGCGATAGTCGGATTTCTTCGGCGCGCCGCCCTCCAGCACAACCATCGAGGCGACCGTGTGGGTGCCGCCCAGGTTGGAGATGTCGAAGCACTCGATCCTCACCGGCGGCACGTCGAGCCCGAGTGCGCGCTGCAAACCCTCCAGCGCCTCGACGCGACTCTGGCGGCGACGCTCGGCGCGCAGGTGCTCCTGATCGAGCGCGAGGCGCGCGTTGCGCTCGGCGAGCTCGAGGATGCGGCGCTTGTCGCCGCGCTCGGCGGCGCGCAGCTCGACGGGGCCGCCACGGCGGCTGGCCAGCGCCTCGGCGAGGGCCTCCAGCCCGGAGGGCCCATCGTCCGCGCCGGGTGGTTGGCCAGGTGGGCGGCGTGGATCGGGCGAGGGATCTGAGTGGGCTGGGTGGGCGCGCGCGGCCTTGGCGTCCCCCGCGTCAGGCCCTCCGAGCGGACGCGGCTGGACCAGCTCCCGCTGCACGACGATCTGCGCGGGGATCGAGGAGTGGCCGGCGTAGTACTGGAGCATGAACTCCTCCGCGACCTCGGGCAGCTCGCGCTCGGCCTCGTTGGCGAGGTAGAACGACTGGCGATCGGAGAGCACCCCGTCGCGCACCTGGAAGACCTGCGCGTTGGCCTCGGTGCCGTCGAGCGCGACCGCCACCGCATCGAGCGTGCCGATCGAATCGCTCGCCACGCGCTGGCGCTCCAGCAGCGAGCGCACCGCGCGCAGACGGTTGCGCTCGAGCGTCGCCTGCTCGTACTCCTGGGCTTCCGCCGCGGCCTGCATCCGCGCCTGCAGATCGCGCTCGATCGTGCGGTAGCGCCCGGAGAGGAAGTCGATCACGCCGTCGATGCCGCGGCGGTAGTCGGCCTTCGAGACATACCCGACGCAGGGAGCCTCGCAGCGCTTGATGTAGTAGTCCAGGCAGGGGCTGCCACTGCGCCGACCCGGCTCGGGGCCGGTGCAGGAGCGGAACATGAAGATCTTCGTCAGCAGGTCGAGCGTGCCACGCACGCGCTTGGCGTTGGAGTAGGGGCCGAAGTAGGCCCTCCCGGGGCGGTGGCGCTCGCGGGTGAAGTACACGCGGGGGAAGTCCTCATCGAGCGAGATCGCGATGAACGGGTATGACTTGTCGTCGCGCAGGCGGATGTTGAAGCGCGGGCGGTACTGCTTGATGAAGCTCTGCTCCGCCAGCAGCGCCTCGGCCTCGGAGCCGACGACGACGAACTCGATCTGCTCGACGGCCGCGACCATCTCCGCGTGGCCTGGAGAATTGATTCCCCGCCCACCCACCTGAGCCTTGGCGAAGTGCGACGCGACGCGCTTGCGGATCGACTTCGCCTTGCCGACGTACACCACGCGGCCTTTGCCGTCGCGGAAGAGGTACACCCCCGGCTGGTCGGGTAGCCCGCGGCGCTGCTCGGCGAGCGTCGCGGTCATCGGCGGCGCGAACGATCGGAACAGGGCACCGGCGCGGATGGGCTCGGCGAGGCCGGCGTGCTCGGCAGCGGGCGCGGGGTCAATAGCTGCGCGAGTAGCGGTAGAGCGAGAACAGCGTGTACGCGACGAGCCCGATCAGCACAAACCAGGCGAACTCGCCGAAGCTTGTTTCCCACATCCGCGGTTTGGCCGCAAACGTCACCACCGCCACGCCGATCGACCCGTACAGCAGCCCGCGGCGGCGGTCGCCAAGGCTGTAGATGGCGACGTGGTGCTGGCGGTAGAGCCACAGACCGGCGAAGCCGATGCCGAGCATGAAGGCGACGCCGAGGATCGTTTGGAATGTCGCCGCCGCGCGCGCGCCGCCGGGCAGGTAGGCGACCGCGGCAGCCAGCACCAGCAGGATCGCCACGTTGCGCACGGTCTTCTTGCGGTCTTCCATCGTGGACCAGTTTAGTTCGGCCCTCGGCAGGGTCTCAGTTTGGTCGGGACGCGCCCATGCCCAGCTAGCCCGAGGTTCCTGGGAGGAACTTCGGGCTAGAGGCATATAGATTGCATTTGGCAGACAACCAGCTACTGGACTCCCATAGCTGTCATCTTGTCTCTGCCCCACAGGTCCAGTTGGTGGTATACCCCCAAAACTGAAACACCGTCCGTCCCGCCACGCGAGTTCGAGCGGTGGTGGGGAGATGGCGGGTTACTCACCCCACCAGCGCTTCGAGACGTGCATACGCCGCCTCGACCGCGCGGCGCGCCGCGGTGTGACGGGCCTCGGACTTGGCTGACTCGTACTTTGTCGCCCATGCCGCCGGGTCGGCCAGCGCGTCCTCGACTTCGCGCAGCGCCGCCTCGGCCGCTTCGATCGCGAGCTCCGCCTGCTGCTGGTCGTTGAGGCGGTTCTTGGAAGGGCCCTTGGGCTTGGCTTTGGGTTTGGCCTTGGCCGCCTTCGGCTGCGCGCCGGCCGTCTCGCCGGGAGCAACACCATTCGCGGAGGCCGCTCCGTCGCCGGCGCTTGCGCCGTTGGGACCGACCTGTCGCGCGGCCGCGCCGTTGGCGGAGCCGCCTGACCCGTCCAGCGCCGTGGGCGGGCGGGTTCCGGTCAAACGGCGCTCTTCGCGCACCCGCACATACTCCGGCCAGCCACCCTCGTAGCTGCGCAGGGTGCGGCCCTCCACCGCGACTGTGCGCGTGCCTACTGCGTCGAGCAGCGCGCGATCGTGGGATACGAGCAGCACGGCGCCTTGGAAGGCGCGCAGCGCGTCCTCCAGCGCCTCGCGGCTCTCGATGTCGAGGTGGTTGGTGGGCTCGTCGAGGATCAGCACGTTGGCGCCGGAGTGCACCAACACCGCGAGCGAGAGTCTGCGTCGCTCCCCGCCGGAGAGGCCCGCCAGCGGTTTTTCGGCCTCCTCGCCGGAGAAGAGGAACTGGCCGAGCAGCGCCCGCGCCTTGTTCGGCGTCAGACTGGTCGCGCGCTGCGCGGCGTCGAGCACGCTCTGGCCCGGCGGGCCGCCCGCGCCCAGCTCATCCGCGTGCTGGGAGAGGTAGCCAACCTGCACGTTGTGCCCGGTGCCGAGCCGCCCCGCCGCCAGCGGCCGCTGCCCGGCGAGCGTCGCGATCAGGGTGGTCTTGCCGCTGCCGTTGGGCCCAACCAGCGAGACGTGCTCGCCGCGCTCCAGCCACAGCTCGGCGTGCTCCAGCAGGGTGATCGCCGGCTCTCCCACCTGGATGAGGCCACCGCTCAGCTCGAAGATCACCCTGCCCGAGCGCTCGGGCACCTTGAACGCAAACTCCAATCCCTGCCCGTCGCGCGGGTCGCGCTCGATCCGCTCGATCTTCGCCAGCTTCTTCACGCGCGACTGCGCCTGTTTGGCCTTCGTCGCCTTGTAGCGGAAGCGCTCGATGAAGCGCTCCATGCGCGCGATCTCCGCCTGCTGCTTGTCGATCGCCTTGCCCTGTGCGATCTCGCGCGCCGCCTGCTCGCGGCGCCAGTTGTGCCAGCTGCCGGCGAAGAAGCGCGACCTGCCGGCCTCCAGCTCCAGCACGGCGGTGCCGACCGCCTCCAGGAACCAGCGGTCGTGGGCGACCAGCACGATCGCGGTGTCGAGGCCCGTCAGCGTCTGCTCCAGCCACTCCAGCGACTCGATGTCGAGGTGGTTGGTCGGCTCGTCCAGCAGCAGTACGTCCGCGTTCGTCGCCAGCGCCCGCGCCAGCGAGGCGCGCGTCAGCTGCCCGCCGGAGAAGGTGTCCAGCGGGCGCTCCAGGTCCTCCTCGGCGAAGCCCAGCCCCCGCGTCATCACGGTCGCGCGGTCGCGCCACAGGTAGCCCCCGAGCGCCTCCAGCCGCGCCTGCGCGCGGGCGTAGCGGTCGAGCGTCGCCTCCTCGGCGCCCGCTGCCCCGCCCTCCCCCATCTTCTGCTCCAGCTGCGCCAGCTCGCGCTCCGCCGCCAGCTCCTGGGCGCAGCCGGAGAGCACGTACTCGCGCAGCGCCATCCCGCGCTTGCTGGCCGATCGGCGATCCCATTGATCGCCGATCGGTGGGCGCTGGTCGTGCAGTGCCACCCGTGACGCGCCCTTCTGCAGGCTCAGCTCGCCTTTGTCGATCGACTCCTCGCCCGCCAGCATCCGCAGCAGCGTCGTCTTGCCGGCGCCGTTGCGCCCGGCGATCGTCATCCGCTCGCGCCGCTCCAGCTTGAACGACACCCCGCGCAGCAGCGGTTTGCCGGCGATCTCCTTGTGGAGATCCGATGCGATCAGCACAGCCATCGCTCGCATGGTAGGCGGGCGCGGGCATCCCGTTGGGTGGGGCCGCCGCCGCGACGCCCGACCTTCACCCCGCGGCCGCTTGGCGTGGGCGCGAGCGCACCACACGACCGGCCACGCGAGCGCACCGCCCGGCCGAGGCTTGGCGTGGGCGCTGGCGCACCGCCCGGCCGAGCGCTCCGATACCATTTGGGTCCTGATGCGCCGCCTGCTCTGGAGCCTCCCCACCGCCGCCGCCCTGCTGCTGCTCTCCGCGCCCGCGGCGCTCGCGATGAACGACGGTCGCGGCTTCTACGGGGCCACCGACGACAAGGTCGTCACCGAGGCCGGGTTCATCCTGATCATCTTCTTCCCGACCTTCATCCTGCTCGCCAGCCTGCTGCAGAAACACCTGGAAAAGCGCAAAGACGCGCGTGTCGCGGCGGCGCGCTCGCATCCCGACGGGGACCGCTTCAGCGGCGGCTGGTAGTCGCGGCGGGGCGGCGCGGATGAGCGGAAGCGTCGAGCCGAGCGAGCCCGACCCCGACTCGCCGGTGGGTGGGGCACCGGTCACCTACGAGCGCCGCGGCTCGGCGGCGCTGCTGACGATCGACCGACAGGAGCGGCGTAACGCCGTCGACGGCCCCACCGCGGTCGCGCTGCACGAGGCCTACCTGCGCTTCGAAGCCGACGATGAGGCGCGGGTGCTGGTGCTCACCGGCGCGGGCGGCGTCTCCTTCTGCGCCGGCGCCGACCTGAAGGCGCTCGAGTCCTTCGGCGGGCGCCTCACCGCGCCCGAGGGCCCGATGGGCTTCACCCGCCTCACGCCACTGAAGCCGACGATCGCCGCGATCTCAGGTTTCGCGCTCGCCGGCGGGCTGGAGCTGGCGCTGTGGTGCGACCTGCGGATCGCCACCGAGGACTCGCGTCTCGGCTTCCCCGAGCGCCGCTGGGGCGTCCCGCTGATCGACGGCGGCACCCAGCGCCTGCCGCGCATCGTCGGCCTCGGCCGGGCGCTGGACATCATCCTCACTGGGCGCATCATGGACGCCTCCGAGGCGCACGCGATCGGCCTCGTCAACGAGCTCGTCCCCCCCGGCCGCCACCTCGAGCGCGCGCTGGAGCTGGCCGAGAACCTCGCCCGCTTCCCGCAGCGCACGATGCTCGCCGACCGCTCCGCCGCGATCCACGGCCTCGGGATGCCGCTCCCCGAGGGCCTTGCGCTGGAGTCCCGCGCCGGCCCCGACGTCTTCGAGGATGCGATTCGCGGAGCGGCGCGCTTCGCCGGGGGCGAGGGGCGCGGCGGGGCTGGAGCCGGGGCGTAGCCACCGACCCAGGGGACCCCGCGCTACAGGCTCCCCCGCGGGGCGATCCAGCGCGTGGGCTGACCGGTGATCGCGGCGATGCGCTCGAAGTCCTCGTCGTAGTGCAACAGCTCCACGCTCGCCGACTCCGCGGCGGCGGCGATCAACAGGTCCTGATGCCCCACACTGCGTTGGTGCGCGCCGCCCTGGTGGGCCAGCGTGCGGTAAACATCCAGCGCGCGGTGCCACTCGCGTGGGCCGATCGCACAATCGTCGAGCTCGTCCAGGTCCATCCTGATTTCGTCGAACTCACTGCCGTTGCGCGCACTTACCAGCAGCTCGAACTTGACCATCGAGCAAGTCACGATCTCCATGCGCTCCAGCCTTGCCACCAGCTCCACGGCGACGCTCTCCGCACGTCCGCGCCAGGACCAGACGGTCGTATCGGCCAGCGCCTGCATCGTCAGAGGTCCGCGGGAAGCGCGCCTTCACGCATCGCACGCAGACGCTCAGGCGTCAGCCACTCCCAATCTCGCTCCGCCAGCCGGCGCAAGCGGTCGCGGCGAACCACGTCGCGCAGCGCCGCGTGCACGGTGGCCGTGGTGTTCCTCGCCTCCAGCACCCCGCGCGCCTGAGCCACCAGCTCCATGTCCAGATTGATCGTCGTTCGTTTCACCATAGACACCCTCGCATGTATTACGGCCAGTCTCAAGAGCCATACAAGAATTGTAACAGTGTGTGCACAAACCAGGCACACTCCGGGCACATACGTCACACTCTGGTACGAAAGGCCCACTTTGGGCTCCCGCCGTGATGCATCAGGGAGTGGGAACCCCTCTCGCGATGCATTCCGAGAGTGGAACCCTCTTTCAGATCTCGGCGGGCGCCGCTTGCCGGCGGATCGTCCGCTCGATCTCCGCGCCCTTCGACGTAAGCCGCCACACGTTCGGCTCGCCGCGCGCAGGGCCCACCCCGGTGTTCGCGATCAGCCCGAGGTGCTCCAGACGCGCGAGGAGCTTCGAGATCTGGCCCTGATCGGCGACGTCCGCCGCGTCGGCCACACGGCGGTTACTGGGACCCGAGCCGTGGGCGACCAGCTCTCCGATAGCGAGCAGCACCCTGATCGTGCGGTAGGTCAGGCGCATGTCGAGCTCGCGCAGCGGGTCACCGCTGGGGAGCGCCGGCCGCCTGCGCCGCGGGGAGGGCCGGGAGGTCTCGCGCGCCGCGGCGGCCTGGCCCAGATAGGGCAGCACGATCATCCCCATCAACGGGCCGAGCAGGGCAACCATTGGCGAGGCGTCACCCGCACGCACACCGCCTGCCCGCGCACCGTCCGCCCGCGCGCCACCCGCACGAACACCGCCTGCCCGCACGCCGTCCGCCCGCGCACCGCCCACACGAGCACCAGCCGTTCGCGCACCATTCGCACGGACGCCAGCGCTGTTCGCACGGGCCTCACCGGCCGCGAGGCGTGCGTGCAGCACCGCCAGCACCGCCCCCACGATGCCCTCGGCCGTCAGCCGCGTCGGCTTCGTCGCACCCCTGGCCGCCTCCCGACGGCCCTCATGCACCGCATCGATCAACGCCCCCACCACCTGCGTGCGGCGCTCCAACGCGATCGGGCCCGCGCCGAGCGCGTCGACGATGCACAACGCGCCCATCCCCGGCTCATCGTCGAGGTACTCCAGCAGCGCCGCCAACCCCGCGCGGATCCGCTCACGCCAGGACCCCGCTGCCTGGAACGCCGGGACGACGCGCCGCGCACCGCGCTCCACCGCTTGGTCGAACGCCGCCAGGAAGCAATCCTCCCTGTCCTCGAACAGCTCATAGAAGGTACGCCGGGACACACCCGAACGCGCAACCACATGCGCGACGGTGACGCCACCGACGCCGCGCTCGCCGGCGACCTCGACCAGCGCGGTGATCATCCGCGCGCGCTGGATTTCCGCGACGCCGCCGCGGCCGCCGCCACGGTCTACGTCACCGTGGGCCGGGCGACGCTCCACGCCACCGCCGGTGGCGCCCCGTCGGGCACCACCACCACCATCGTCGCGCGCACGCGAGGGCATCGCGATCACCGGGCCCCTACCGGCGCTAACCCTTCTTGTTGCCGCGCTTGCCCTTGCCATAACCCTTGCCCTTCGCCCCGGCCTTCTTCTTATGCGCCACCCTCTTGTGGGTCGCCTTCTTGATCTTCGGGCACCCCGTGACCGCGATCTTCGTGTTCTGGTCGACCACCAGGCCGTTCTGGCCCACCATTTCCGTCGGCATGATCAGGCTGCCCTTGCAGAGGTTCCCGTTCGCTGTCACCGCCGGATATTCGCGCTGCGGCAAGACCAGTTCGAAACTGGAGAACGGCACGTCCGGCACCGTGTTGAACGTCGCACTCGTGATCCCCGCTTTGCTGATGAACGTTTCCCCGTGCACCTGCACCGTGACCCCGTTCTCACCCGTGAGCACCATGATCAGTTCCGGGTACTTCGCGCCACCGTGCGAGACGAAGTACGCCGTGCCCGTCAGGCCACCCGGCAACACCGGCGTGGAAACCTTCACCTGCCCGACCTGCGAGGCAACCGGGCAACTCGCGGGGTTTTCCGCGAACACCTTTTCAAGACACGCCTTCTGCAGCGTTTTCAATGGCGAGGGCAGCTGTTTGGGCAGCGACACCTTCACCCGCTGCACGTTGGCCTCGCTGCTGAAGCCATCTTCGTCGGGGAGCGTCAGACTCACCTGCAGGCTCGTGCCGTCCACGCGCGAGGTGTGCGCGCTGGTCGACGCCTTGAACGTCGGCTTGAACCCAAGGCTGCGACACGACCCGACCTGGAACTGGCTCGACAGCGGCGCGTTGGTCCCTTCCACGCTGGTCGCCGTCCCGCTGAAGGACTGCCGGCCGCAGTTGGTCGGGTTGAACATGAATTCCTTACGGTCGATCACCGCGTCGATCGTCCGCAGATCCGCCGGGACACCATCGAGGATCGTCGGCAGCGCATCGGTCGTGATCGTCAACGCCGACGTCTGCGGATCCACTTCGATCTTGCCGCGCACAACCGTCGTCCCCAGGTTGAACGGGCCCACGACCACCGGGACCACGATCACCAAGCTGTACGGCGCACCCTCGTACGGGCCGCCGATGTAGATCGGCGCCGGTGGACGACCAGCTTCAGGCACGAACAACGGATACGGCCCCGGCCCCGCGCCAACGATCGTGTGCCCGATCTGCGAACCCGCCGGGCAATCCCCCGTCGCGGCCTGCGGTTCCCCACACAGCGCGACATGGCTGATCATCCCCAGCAGACCGGGAGGGGTCTTGAACTGCAGTTTGGAGATCCGCTGCTGCCCGTCCGCCCGCCGCAACAACATCGAGAAGGCCGTGAACCCTCCCGCCTGGTCGGTTGTTGAGCCCGCGATCAGTTCCGGTGTGAACGGCAGCGGCGAGGAGCACGCGCTGCCACCTGGACCCGCTTCGATCGCGAAACTGCTCGAGGGGAACGCGTCCGCCACGAACGGCGTGCTCCACGGCGTGAAATCGTTCGTGGTCGTATACACCCCACAACCAGTCGGTGTCGCCAGCGCCGCCTGCGCGCCACCCGAGAAAGAGAATTTCAAAGCACTGAACGGCAGCTGCGGCGTCTTTTCGAACGTCGTCGTCAGCTGCCCCGTCACTTCGTTCAAATGCACATCCCCCACAAACTTCACGTAGATCCCGTCCGGCGGATCTTCCGGAGCGACCAGCAGCTTCACGTCCGGCGGGTTCGATTGCAGCACGTACACGTTGCCTTCCAGCTTGTTGCGCAGGATCGGCGTTTCGACCGCCACCTGCCCCACCTTCGAGTCCGATGGACACGACGGGGGACCTTCCACGCCGATCCCCGCCTGCGAGAGCTGACACGCCCCCAACCCGCTGGCCTGACCAGGGTTGATCACGATACCTTCGGGCAACGTCACAGTCGTATTCTCAATATCCGCGCTCGACAGACCTTCAGGGTTAACAAGGCCCTCCTGACCCATACTCTCATCAAACGTGAACCCAGCCGGCGTGTCCGCACGAGTCGTATCCGGGGAGGCCGACACCGCAGGAGCGAATTCCAACAGATTGCAACCCGTCATCGGACCAAGATCAGACGGCACACGCACCTGCTGTTCCGGTTCTTCCCACGAATTCGCTTCAAACGTCGTCTGCAACGGTTCACCCGTGCAGTCGGTCGGGCTCGTCAAATACGGAATCGCAGGAGTCGTCACCGCCTGACCTTCAGGCGCTTCCGAGAGCGTGATCGCATCGTTTCCTCCCCTCGTTTCATTCACGTATTCACATTCGCCGGGGGAGGTGCACACGCGCCCCCGCATCAAGTTGTGACTTGCTGCAGAGGGTACACCCCAGACGCTCAACGAGATGCCATCGAGCTGCAAGATGTTGTCGGGAATGTTCTGGAAGTAGGCGCGCACCCGGTAATCCGAGGGGTTCAGCGACACCGTCCCCTGGATGCCGTAGGTTGACACATTGAAGCCGAATCTGGCGATTTCACCAGGGTTCGTCGTCAGATTCAACAAGGGCAGCACCAAATGGTCGTGCAAAGGCCCGAAGCTGAGATACAGACTCACCGATCCCACCACACTGCTCAACGAGCAATGCAGCGGGGAACGGTTCCCTTGACCCTCTTCGGTGAACCCGGCGATCGGGCACTTCGGCGTGTCGGCGAGATCACCGGCAAAGCCCGGTGGCAGGAGAGCACCGCCGTCCCTCGGATTCCCGATGAGCAGCCCTTCGTTCAAGCTGTTGAACTGGAGCGTCGTCGTCAGATCGGGGTGCCCGCCAGCCTGCGTACTCGACAGCACGCTCGCCGTCGAACCGGGTGCGATACCAAACGACGCGGGCGTCGAGCTGATCGCAGTCGGTGTTTCACGGCTCGCCTCAGGCGCCCCCCCACCCGAAACGGTGACCAGGTTGGTCACGCTCGAGCCGACGCCCGCTTGCACTTCGACGGGGATCGTCAGTTCGAGAGTATCGTCCATCGCCACGACACCTGAGTACGTGCACGTCAAGTCCACGCAACTCATTGGAATGCCCGTCTGAAAATCCACTCCCGCAGCGGGTTCGCCAGAAGCCCCCAAGCCCGCCGGGAGCACATCGGTCACGGTTACCATTTCGCCATTGCTGGGCGCGCCGCCCGTGTTCTGCACATGCACTCGGTAGACACCAGTGCTACCGGCCGCCGGGTTGAGGTTCGTCGGAGCGGAGTAAGCCGTCACGGTCCACTGTGGGCTCTGCGCGACTGCGGACGCGGACGCCGGAGCCAAGGCGGCGATCAGCGCCGGGACACACACAGCCAAGAGCAGAAACGCGTATCTCTTGCACATGTTTTTTACTTCCTCCCCTTCGCCGTTGACTTCTTTGCCTTCTTAGCCCTCTTAGCTTTAGCTCTCTTTACGCACCGACCCCTCTTCCTCACATAGCCCCGCTTGCACTTCGCAAGCTTCGACCTAGTTTTGGGTTTCGCCACCACCGGCCCAACCGCAAAGTTGCCGACACCTTCAAAGGTCACACTCGCGGGCGTCGCAAAAATCGGCGGAGCCGCCGGCAGACCCTGACAACCAGTGCCCGTGCACTGCGGCGCCACCACCCCGGCGAAACCCCCA
This sequence comes from uncultured Solirubrobacterales bacterium, assembly GCA_963744135.1. Classification (GTDB taxonomy): domain Bacteria; phylum Actinomycetota; class Thermoleophilia; order Solirubrobacterales; family Solirubrobacteraceae; genus Palsa-744. The sequence goes on from CAVUSE010000004.1 coordinate 51,077, forward strand.
TCGATCCGCGCATCGTAAATATCGGCGGATTGATCGGTGTCCTGCGGCACAAGCTGCGCATGCGTCGTAAAGAACACATTGCCGCCTTCGGCCGTTTCACCTTCAGCGTTGACGTCGGCGCTCGAACCGAGAAAGAACGCGCTACTTGGATCGTTCGGCGAACTTATCAACGAGAGATTGCCATCGTGCCACTCATACACATGCACCCTGCCTGACGTCGCCTGCGGCACAAGCCCATTCGCCGAATCAAAGAACACATATTCGCCATTTTCAGAGATCGGACGGGGCGGACCACTGGCCAGCGCTCCATACGTCGAACGAGTGAAGTAAGCACCGTCGACTGGAGCGCCACCGGCGCACGATACGCAGACGATCGCTTTTTCTCGGTTTTCTTCAGCCTTGACATCGTAACGAAAGAGCTCCAGACATTCGTTTGGTTCAGCTCCACCCGGATAATTGCTGATGCAGTTCGGCGCCCCCGGCGCCTTATTGTTGTCATACCCGGTGAGAGGCCTGATCGTGCCGAACACCAAGTCGCGTCCGTTCGCGGTTGTGTACCACTCCTTTTCATAGCTGATTCCCTGGCTTTCACCGAATTCATTACGGAACCAGACCCCGCTGACGTCAGCACCTTTCATAGGGAGTGGAAAGTCGTCGGCGCCGAGTTCCACCACGAAGTAGGTCTTTCCCGTGAGCGTGTCATAACGGTAGAGATCGACAGATCCCCCGCTGGGCACCGGCGCTCCAGGCGCAAGCTGCCCCTCCGCGCTGAAGTAAACCTCCGAGCCATCGCTGGAGACAGCTCCCACAAAATCGACATTGCCTTCGATCGTTCCCGATTCCCCTCCTGAGATGAGCGTCAACTTTTTTTCTCCCGGACCGGGAGCGTCGTTGTACTCATACAGCTCGCCCGCGTGCGTCGTATCGCCCCGCGTCAAGTCCATCCTCGTCAGGAAGAACACCTTCGAACCGTCCGCGGAGGCACCGACGAACACGGCCGGCAATAGCGGGTTGGCCAACGTGCCCACCGTCACACCTTCTTCGGGAGCCGAGATCTCGACGGTCGAGGTTCCGTTCTCGCGCATATACAGTTGCGGCGGATTTTCCTCGGCGGGAGTTGCGTGCGAATTCCAACAGCCTGGCCCTACCGGAGGGGATCCCAAGGTGCCCGGATCGGGGGCGGTGAAGAAGACCCTTGAACCGTCGCGCGACACCGCACTGTAGGCGTCGCCGAGCACGCTCTGCCCTCCTCCCTGCCCGATGCTTCCCCCGCACTGGAAGGGCGACCCGTCCGGTTCGATATCGACCAGTTTGCAGGACGAAGTCGACGATTCACACGCCGCCCCACCAATCGATTCGTACAGCGCAAGGCTGCCTTCGTCCTGAGCCGATGCGCCAGGCGCGAGTTCGTGATCTTCGCTTTCCAGAAAAACGTGGCTCAGATCTTCAGAGCCCCCCACCATGTGGACTTCTGTTGAGGTTGCGAGCGCGGCGAAGCCGCTCGTCGAGGTCAATGTCGCGTACGAGCCACCGACTTGACCGGCCAGATTCTCGCTCTTGAACCCAGCTTCGTTGCCCGTGAGCAGAGCGCCCTGCGTGCCGATGTAGTCCTGGAAGCCAACCTCGGCGAGGCTCACAGGGTTATACACTTCGACGTTCGCAGCCTGCGGCTGGTTGATCGGTGGGGAAACGACGCTGGTGTTCCACCCGTCGATGCCGCGTGAGAACACATAGGAGGCACGGGTTGTCGGGGCAACCGGTCCGATCGATGAGGTCGCTGTCATCAGGATCGCGTTGCCGTCTTCGGCCGCATATGCTTGGTCGGCGCCCAGAGGGAGGTAGCCATTGCTCCCAAACAGGTCGATCGCGTCACCCTTGTTCACGGGCGTGACCTGCTCATATGCGCGACAGTCGGGCAGATTGAGGGAAGGCCCCTGACGTGCAGCGGCGTTCGGGCACGATTCGGCTAACGCCACCGGTGCCCCGAGCAGCGCGCCCGCTGCGATTGAGCAGAGCGACGCCACCGTCGCCAAGATGAACCTACGAGCATTCATCAAACCCATCCCCTCCTAGAGAGCGATCCACACGAAACCCGCGGGACCGCGGGCATGACAAAAGCCGCCGCGGTCACACGCCCCGCGGCGGCGGAAGAACTTGAGGCTGAAGACGCGCACTCGGCGCGCGAGAGGTCCAGCCACGCACGGTGCGCGGCCTGATGCGATCGATGAGGACTCGGGGCTTAGCGCCCTAGCCGAGAGAGAGAGAGAGAGAGAGAGATGCGACAGCGCCAAGCTGGCGCATCTAGCATCGCCCTCCACCGGGGGTGCAATGACCCCTGTCACGTCGATCCCTCTCAAAGACACGCGAAAACCAACTCCCTCACCGATAATGACCCGGCCCCTCTCCCAAGCAGACCCCGTCAGTGCATCTGAAGGCCGGCAACAAGGCGCCCGGCCCAGACCCGATCCTATGTTGAAAACCGTGCCAAGCACCCGGACAACGGGCACATGACGAGGCCACTATAGACACTTCGGACGGTGTTGTCAAGTGCCGAGCACGTCAAGACACCGGCGGCCCCAGCCTTCGGATCAAATCTCGGCAGGCACGAACCCGCCGACGGGATCCCAACCCACCCGGCCCTACGAGCCCCCCGGGGCCGCCTGCCGGCGGATGGTCCGCTCGATCTCCTGGCCCTTGGTCGTAAGCCGCCACACGTTCGGCTCGCCACGCGCGGGGCCCGCCCCGGTGTTCGCGATCAGCCCGAGGTGCTGCAGGCGCGCGAGCAGCTTTGAGATCTGGCCCTGGTCTGAGACGTCTGCTGCTTCGGCGACGCGACGGTTGCTCGGACCCGGTCCCCCGCGGCCTTCCAGCTCGCCGATCGCCAGCAGTACCCTGACCGTGCGGTAGGTGAGGCGCATATCGAGCTCGCGCAACGGGTCACCGCTCGGGGGCGCAACCCGCCGGCGCCGCGGCCCGGGCCTCGAGGTCTCGCGCGCCGCCGCAGCCTGCCCCAGGTAGGGCAGCACAATCATCCCCATCAACGGACCCAGCAGGGCAACCATCGGCTGCCCACCGCCCGCACGGGCGCCACCCACACGGGCGCCAATCGCCTGCACGCCATCCGCCCGAGCACCAACCGCTCGTACGCCATTCGCCCGGGCACCGGCGCCGTTCGCACGGGCCTCGCCGACCGCCAGCCTCGCGTGCAACACCGCCAGCACCGCACCCACCACCCCCTCAGCCGTCAACCGCGTCGGCTTCGTCGCGCCACGCGCCTCCCCGCGACCCTCGTGGACCACATCGATCAACTCCCCCACCACCTGGGTACGGCGCTCCAACGCGACCGGGCCGGCCCCAAGCGCATCGACAATGCACAACGCGCCCATACCCGGCTCATCGTCGAGGTACTCGAGCAGCGCCGCCAACCCCGCGCGGACCCGCTCACGCCACGACCCCGCAGCCCGGAACGCCGGCACCACGCGCCGCGCACCGCGCTCCACCACCTGATCGAACGCCGCGAGGAAGCAATCCTCCCTGTCCTCGAACAGCTCGTAGAACGTGCGCCGCGACACACCCGAACGCGCAACCACATGCGCGACGGTGACGCCGCCAACGCCGCGCTCGCCGGCGACCTCGACCAGCGCCGCGATCATCCGCGCGCGCTGGATCTCCGCCACGCCGCCGCGGCCGCCGCCACGGTCCACGTCACCGTGGGCCTGGCGACGCCCCACGTCACCGCCGGTGGCGCCCCCTCGGGTGCCACCACCGCCAACGCGCGCACGTGAGGCCACCGCGACCACCGGACCCCTACCGGCGCTGGCCCTTCTTGTCACCGCGCTCGCCCTTGCCACGACCCGTGCCCTTCGCCTTCGTCTTCCTCCTATGGCTCGCCCTCTTATGCGTCGCCTTCTTATGCGTCGCCTTCTTGACCTTCGGGCACCCAGTGACCGCGATCTTCGTGTTCTGCGTGATCTTCACACCGTTCTGCCCCTGGAATTCGGAGGGCATGATCAGCGTGCCCTTGCAGAGGTTCCCGTTCGCGGTGATCGCCGGGTATTCACGCTGGGGGAGCGTCAGTTCAAACCCGGAGAACGGCACGTCCGGGACCGTGTTGAACGTCGCGCTCGTGATCCCCGCTTTGCTGATGAACGTTTCGCCGTGCACCTGCACGGTGACGCCATCCTCACCGGTCAGCACGATGATCAGTTCCGGGTACTTCGCACCACCATGCGAAACGAAATACGCCGGGCCACTCAGGCCGCCTTCCAGCACCGGGGTGCTGACATGGGCTTCCCCGACCCTTGAGGCGACCGGGCAGCTGCTCGGGTTTTCCGCGAATACCTTTTCCGTGCACGCCTTCTGCAGCGTTTTCAACGGCGAAGGCAGCTGTTTGGGCAGCGAAACCTTGACCTTCGCGACGTTCGCCTGCGTGCCCTGCAGCGCTTTCGGCAGCGTCAGATCGACGTGCAGCGTCGCACCATCCACCCTGGACGTCTTGGCGCTGGTGGAGACCCTGAATTCCGGCTTGAACGAGAGCGCCGCGCAGTTGGTGACCTGGAACGGCGTGGAGACGTCCGCCTTCGCGCCTTCGGTGCTTTCGATTTCCCCTGTGATCCTCATCGGTTCGCAGCTGGTCGGATTGAACACGAACCCCGGACGATTGATCGTCACGTTCACGTGTTGGAGCTCCAACGGGATCCCATCCAGGATCGTCGGGAACGGGTCGCTCACCACCGTCAGGTGCGCATCCGTCGGGTCGACATCGATCTTCGCCCTCACGACCTCGGTGCCGAGGTTGAACGGCCCCGCGACCGCGGGCACGACGATCACGACACCGAACGGGTCGCCCTCGTACGGGCCGGTGATATACACCCTGCCCGTTTCCACCGGGTAGGGGTTGCCGCCCAGCCCAGCGCTCGCCGTCAGCGTTCCGATCTGGCTTTCCGCGCCGCATTTCCCTTCCGCGGCCTGCGGTTCCTGACAGAGCTTCACCCCCTCCAGGCCTGCGGAGATCCCGGGTGGGAACACGATCGAGAGTTTCCCCAGCGGCTGGTCGGCATCCGGGCGATCCATCGTCATCGTCAGCGGGCTGTATCCACCGGCCTGCACGCTGGTCGTGCCCGCCTCGAACCCTGGACCGAACGGCCGCGGGTTGGTGCACGGCGTCCCGCTCGGACCTGACGTTATGTCGAACGTCGAGGAGGATTCCACCGACGGGTTCCCCGTCCACGGCGTGAAGGACGCCGTCGTCGTGTAGGAGCCGCACAGCGGCGGGGTGCTCAATGGTGCCCTGGATCCGCCGAAGAAGTTCAGCGCGAAGTCTTCGAACGGCAGCTCCGGCGTGTTTTCGAACGTCGCCACGAGCTGGCCCGTGACCGGGTTCGGCGTGACCTGCCCGGCGACCTTGACAAGAACACCCGACACGGGGTCTTGCGCGACGACGTACAGCGCGATCAGGCTTCCGAACGGATTCGCGTCCTGCTCGGCCAGGTACGCCGCACCGACCACCGGGTTCGGCAACAGCGGCGTGTGGATTTCGACCGTCCCGACCTTCGAGGATTCGGGACACGACGGCAGTTCCGCGTCTTCCAGGCCAACTTCCGCCTCACCGCACGCCGACAATCCGTCCGCCGCGGAGGGGTTCAACGCGACGCCTTCCGGCAGCGTCACCGTTGTATCCCGCACGGCACTCTGCGCGTCACCGAACGGGCTCAATCCCCCCTGCTGAGGCACATGTACATCGACCGTCAACCCCGTCGGGGTGCTGCCCTCCGTCCCATCGGGTGTGGCGACAATCGACGGTTCGAAGCTCAACCGGTTGCAGCCGCTCATCCCCAGCGGGTGTCCGTACTGGTCACGCAGCGCGTATTCCGGGCCGCTCACGAGCGCCGACGGATCGGCCCACGGATCCAGCGAAACACCCGCCGTCCACGGCACCGCGCACGAGGTCGGCAACGTCAACAGCGGCGGCGTGGATGCCTGCCCCAACGGTTCACACGGCCCATTTCCAAAGACTCCATTATTCAGGCAGTCGAAGCCGCGCTCGTCGTTGTGACGCGAATCCCCCGGCACACCCCACAGCGTCACCTCGCTCCCGAGCAGCTCCACCACCTGCGAGATGTTGTCCACATTCACATCGATGCCATAGTCGCCACCCGTCCGCACCTTCGTATCCAGAGTCACATTCTCACCAAGGATATTGAAGGCGAACCGCGCCGGCTCACCCGGCTGCGGCACCAGATTGAACACCGGCACGGGGACCACCCACCGGTTGGAAAAATTGTGGAGGAGGACCGTCACCAACGAGACCCCGACCACCGTATCCTCGGGACACGCGTTGCTTTGTCCGAACGCTCCGCTTGTCGCGTCAAATTGACCGGTCGTGCACTGCGGGATCGCGCTCGGATCGCCGACCAGACCCGGCGGCAGGGCGAAGTGCAGATCCTTCGCGAAGCTGCCTCCAGCGACCTCCACATGTTCTCCTTCGCCCTTGACTTCGTTCAGGTCGAGCGTCGTGGTCAGCTGGAACGGGTGCGACCCGGCCTGCACGTCCGGCGCTCCCCCGACAGCTTCTGGCACCAGATCGAAACCCTGCGCGCCGAACGGCGCCGGGCCATTCCCAACGCTCAGCTGGTGCACGAGTCGCACCTGCGGCGCGCCCCCACCTTCCATGATCGCTTCGTCGCCCACCGCACCAAGCGCTAACGACGGTTCCACCCGCACCGAGATAACCATGGCCACGTTGGTAAACGGCACGAGGCCTGTTTCGAACGTGCAACTGACCGTCTTCAGCGAGCATGTCCCACCTGTCGCACTCGTGATCCCTTCCTGTCCTTCGACGCGAAGCGGCACGACACCCGCCGGCAGCCTGTCACTCACGACGATCGGCGTGCTTGCGCCCTGCGCTTCGCCATCCCCGACATTGATCCCCGTGACCGTGATCTGCGCGTAGCCACCGGGCTTGAGCTCGCTCGGCAACGCCGTGACGCTGAGATGCCACCACGGCGAGGGCGCTTCGCCCCCTTCCGCGAACGCCGGAGCTGCGGACACGGCTAGCACCGCGGCGCAAACCGTAGCGAGCAGGATGAGCAGGCGAAGGCTATTTGATCGGAGCACGCTCATTTCTTACCTCCACGGCTCGACTTGGTGGCCTTCCTCTTCTTCTTGGGCTTGGGCTTCCTTACGCATTTGCGTTTCTTCACCGAGAAGCCGCTCCTGCATTTCACGGGCTTCTCCTTTGGCTTGATCGCGGGCGCCACCGCGAGCAGATTTCCGGTCCCGGAGAACGTCGCGGTCGCCGGCGCCCCGAAGATCGCCGGCTGCAACGAGGGCGCCGCCTTGCACGCATCCCCGCTCGAGCACGGCGGTGGAGACACCGGCGAGCTCACGCACGGCTCCGCGGCAGCGCACACATGCGCGTCATACAGCGAGAGGCTGGTTTCGACATCCTGCGGCACGAGCTGCGACGCCGTCAGGAAGAACACGTCGTTCCCGTTTTCGCTGGCATCCATGAACGCTGATTCTTCGCTCGAGGTCCCTGAGGAGAGCAGGCCGATACACCCCCCCATCCGTGTGCAATTGCCGATCCCCTGCGGCTCGTACTCGTACACATTCGCCTTGCCGTTCGTCGCCTGCGGAGCGAGCGCATCGAACCCGTCGAAGAACAACCGCCCCTCATCGGAGAGATACCGCTGTTGGTAGGGCACCAACTCGCCGAGACTGCCTTCGTGGCCGGCGACACCTGTCAAGCCGGGGATGATCGCCGCGAGCCAATGTTCCCGCCACTGGGCCGCGTGATCGGCCAGCAGTCGTTCCGTCCTGTTGTGTTCGCTGCCATTGTCAAATATGCCGGTCGGCCGTTCCCCGGTCGGGTTGCACGAGGCGCATACCAACCCGCTGGTCGTCTCGTCGTAGAGGAAGACCTCCTCATCCGGCACGCCACTGTTCAGGTCACGGTTGTCGTAGCCCGTCAGACTGCGCTCGGACATGAACGCCACGAAGCGCCCATTCGGCGATACGCGGCTAGTTGCGCTGTGGCTCAGATCATAATTCTGACCTCCAGCTTCCGTCCAGTCTTTTGCGTCTTCTGGGGCGAGCACCCCGACCAGCCGCAGCGACCACCCAGCGCCCGTTTCTCTCGCCACGTACAGATTGTCCTGGCCCGCCTGCGCGCCACTCGCCAGCGCAGCGGTCGCGACAAAGTACACGATCGATCCATCTTCGCTCGCGCCCAGCACTTCACCCTGCACGTTCCCGGGTTCGCTCCCGCTGGCGCCACCGCCACCCGTCAAATCCGTCAGCGTCCCGGTGACCGTGTCATAGACGTACAGATCGGCTTCTTCACCTTCAGGGGGCAGCTTTGAGTTGGACGCCAGCGGCTCCTTCTCTGTGAAAAATACTTTCGAGCCATCCGCGCTCGCGGTACTGAACGAAGCCACGAAGTGAGGCGGCTGCGGCACCCCCTGCGCCGGCGTATCGACCTGCACCGTCTGCTCGGTCACAGTGTCACGCATGTACAGCGGACCGAAGCCAGCGGTTTCGTTCCTGTCTTCCTGCCAGAACACCCGCGAGCCGTCGTTCGATACCGCGTGCCTGACGTCAGCGTTGTGACCAACATAGCCGCTCGCGGCTGCTTCACCATCCGGCAACACGTTCACGAGCTGCAGCCGTCCCCCCGACCACTCATAGAGGTTCTGCTTAGGATATTCATCCAGGTCGTTTCTGGCTTTTTCGGCGAGCGCCAACGGAGACGACAGCAGCACATGCGAGAGATCGGGCGTGGCGGCCACGACATGCGGCCATTCGTACTGAGCTTCGATGCCGACGGAGGGGGTGCCCGCCGGTGTGTTGCCCGCGGTCACCAGCGGCAGATAACCACCTGTGTCATTATCACGCAGATACGGCGTCGGCCCCGTCGCTTCAGGCGACAGCAGCCGATCGAATTTTTCGCTCAACGGCTCGACCAGCGCGCTCGACAGTTCACTGGAGAACCAGCGATATTCACCGGTTAGATCCTGGCTCCCAATGTTTTCATCGCCACGCGGCAGCGCGATCTCTTCGGTCGACCACCCCCCCGCGCCCCGCCTGGAGAGCACCTGCGCCGGTACCGACGGAGTCGGATTCCCTGCCGGGTTGGGCACGAGCGAGCCATCCACGGGATACGTGATCGCGCTCCCGCTTTCGGCCGCCTCGACCAGCCCGTATTCGAGCGGTTCAATCGCCGCGCCGTACTTGGCAGGCGGCGAGACCATTTCCCACTCCCGGCCATCCGGCAACGCAAACTCCTCTCCGGCCGCCGGCGTCGTGAACACCTGATCAGGCCCATACACCACACCCATCGCATTGCTCGCGGCAAGCCGCACGTGATACGTCGTACCCGGCGCAAGGTCCTCCGGACGCACGGACACCGGCACACCGCCCACATCCCCACCGAGTTCACCATCCGGGACCGGCACGCTCTCACCGTACGCCACGTTCGGCCCGTATTCGAAATGAAACGACGTGTCCGAGCCCTCTGGGTCGACGTGCGCGCTGAACAGCGCGCTGGTCGAGGAGACATCAGACACTGTCTCTTCGGAGATCCCGACCGGCTCAGGCGTCGTGAACGTCTCATCCTGCCCCACGTTGGACCCGTTCGCGTTTGCGACCTTCAACCTGACGTGATAGGTCCTCAGCGGTTCGAGCCCAGACAGGTTTGCGCTCACCGTGACCGGAGCGCTCCCCGACCCCGGGCCGGGGGAACACGCCGCTTCCTGGCCGTAGGATGTCGTCGTGCCGTATTCGAACACGCACGATGTCACCGGCAGCCCATCTGGGTTCACGACGCCGTTCACGGTGGCCGACGTTTCTCCCAGATTCGACGCTGAGCCCGTGCTCGCATCCGGCACGACGAACGCCGTGAAGATAAACACTTCCTGATTGACCGCATCGGATGCATACACCGTCCCCGTCGCGGAGTTCACCGCAACACCTTCAGAGGCGACTTCATCAAGATCGTAGAACCCGTCGACACCGACCGCGCTGCTCAACTGCGGAGAACCGAAGCGCTCGATCGGCGCTCCCGCCGCAGTGAACGCCGCGATACTCGTTTTGTCATCCGCATACAGGTCGCTGTTCGATTCATCGAGCGCCAGCGCCGTCGCGTCTTCACCATCGAATTCATCGGTCACGAATCCGCCGCCGCTCGTGAACGTCGCGGCGAGCTGCAACGATACTTCTTCTTCGTGTGCGTCGTAAGTATTGACATGTGTGTCACAGGTGGCGAAGTTCGGGCAGTACCCCATGTCGATGTTGCCTTCGGAGTCGACCGTCAAACCCATCCGGCCGGCGCCACCGAGGTGTTCGGTCTCCGGCAATACTTCCCTGACGAGTTCGTTGGCGGAGGCATCGTTGAACTCATCGACGAACGTGTCCCCTTCCACTGCGTATTCTGACAGTCCGATTGATCCACCTGTAATCGAGAGCTCGACCCAGAGCGTCCCGTTGGCGTCGACCGCGATGCCGATTGGCGGGGGCTTACCGGCCGGCAACGCGACCTGGTTTATATACGAGCCACCGGCGGTGAACTTGTCGATCGCACCGTGGCCGGCGTCCACCACGTACACATCTCCGCGGGACGGGTCGCTGGGGCTCGTCGAATTGTCGACGGCTATCGAGCCTTCAGACCCTTCGGCAACCGGTTCCCACGCGAAGGCTTTCGCGGGCGTCCCGCTGCCGTTGAATTCAGAGAGAAATGCGCCCGTCGCGCTGAACACCTCGACCCGTCTATTCCCCCGGTCGATCACATACACGTCGCCCGTCGCGTCGTTCACCGCCAGCGCACCGGGCTGCAAGAACTTGCCCGGCCCCGAGCCCGTGCCGCCGAACGACGAGCTGAACACGTGCAGGCGTTGCGCCGACGCCGAGGCACTGTACAGCAACGACCCACCGGCAGCCCCGCACAACCACACCAACACCATTGCGACCGACCGGCGAGCAGTCATCTAAGCCATCTCCTCCTGTGAAGAACCAACACGACGCCGACCCGACCCCGGGCAGCACAAGACCGCCGCGAGCACCAGGCTCACGGCGGCGGACGAACAAGCAGCTGAAGACGCGCCCCCGGCGCGTGAGAGACCCAGCCGCGCACGGTGCGCGGCAGGATGCGATCGATGAGGGGACCCGGGGCTTAGCGCCCTAGGCGAAGAGAGAGAGAGAGAGAGAGAGATGCGACAGCGCCAAGCTGGCGCATCTAGCATCGCCCTTTTCCGGGGGTGCAATGACCCCTGTCACGTCGATCCCTCTCAAAGACACGCGAAAACCAACTCCCTCACCGATAATGACCCGGCCCCTCTCCCAAGCAGACCCCGTCAATGCATCTGAAGGCCGGCAACAAGGTGCCCGGCCCAGACCCGATCCTCTATGTTTGAAAACCGTGCCAGGCGCCCGGACAACGGGCACATGACGAGGCCACTATAGACACTTCGGACGGTGTTGTCAAGTCTTACCTGGGTTCGGACTGCCGGCGAATGGTCCGCTCGATCTCCTCGCCCTTGGCGGTGAGCCGCCACACGTTCGGCTCCCCGCGCGCGGGACCCGCCCCGGTGTTCGCGATCAGCCCGAGATGCTCCAGACGCGCCAGCAGCTTCGAGATCTGACCCTGATCGGCAACACCGGCCGCTTCGGCGACACGGCGATTGCTCGGACCCGCACCGTGGGCGACCAGCTCACCGATCGCCAGCAGCACCCGCACCGTCCGGTACGTGAGGCGCATGTCGAGCTCGCGCAGCGGGTCACCGCTCGGGGGCACCACGCGCCTGCGTCGGGGGGACTGCCTGCAGGTCTCGCGCGCCGCTGCGGCCTGCCCCAGATAGGGCAGCACGATCATCCCCATCAACGGCCCGAGCAGAGGCGCCATCGGCTGCGCGCCGCCCACCCGAGCACCGCCCACCCGAGCACCGCCCACCCGAGCACTGGCGCCATTCGAGCGAGCGTCGCCGGCCGCCAGCCGCGCATGCAATACCGCCAGCACCGCCCCGACCACACCCTCGGCCGTCAGCCGCGACGGCTTCGTCGCACCCGGCGCCTCCCTGCGACCCTCGTGCACCACATCGATCAACACTCCCACCACCTGCGTGCGACGCTCAAGCGCCACTGGGCCCGCGCCCAACGCGTCGACGATGCACAGCGCACCCATCCCCGGCTCATCGTCCAGGTACTCCAGCAGCGCGCCCAGCCCCGCGCGGATCCGCTCACACCACGCCCCCTGACCGTGGAACGCCGAGACGACACTCTGCGCGCCGCGCTCCACCGCCTGGTCAAACGCCGCCAGAAAGCAATCCTCGCGATCCTCAAACAACTCATAGAACGTACGCCGCGACACACCCGAACGCGCGACCACATGCGCGACCGTCACCCCACCGACACCACGCTCGCCCGCGACCTCCACCAGCGCCGCGATCATCCGCGCGCGCTGGATCTCCGCCACACCACCGCGGCCACCCCCACGGTCCACATCCCCATGGGCCGGGCGACGGCCGACGCCGTCGCGTACGCCACCTCCTCGGGCACCACCACCGCGAGCACGCGAGGGCACCGCGATCACCGGGTCTCGGGCGCTAGCCCTTCTTCGAGCCGCGCTTGCCCTTGCCATGAGCACCGCCCCTGCCCTTCGCCTTGGTCTTCGCCCTCTTCTTATGACTCGCCTTCTTCGCCTTCGGGCATCCCGTAACCGCGATCTTCGTGCTCTGCGAAACCACCAACCCGTTCTGCCCCACCAGTTCCGTCGGCATCAACAGACTCCCCTTGCAGAGGTTCCCGTTCGCGGTGAGCGCCGGGTATTCCCGCTCGGGGAGCGTCAGTTCGAACGTCGAGAACGGCACATCCGGCACGGTCGCGAACCTCGCCGTCGTGATCCCCGCTTTGCTGATGAACGTTTCCCCGTGCACCTGGACCGTCACGCCGTCCTCGCCGACGAGGACCATGATCAGTTCCGGGTACTTCGCGCCACCGTGCGACACGAAGTACGCCGGACCGGACAGTGGGCCTTCGAGAACCGGGGTGCCGACCGTCGCCTCCCCAACCTTTGAGGCGACCGGGCAGTTCGCCGGGTCTTCCGCGAACACCTTTTCGGTGCACGCCTTCTGCAGCGTTTTCAACGGGGAGGGCAACTGTTTGGGCAGCGACACCTTGACTTTCGCGACGTTCGCTTTCGTACCCCTCGCCCCGGTGGGGAGCGTCAACGTGACGTGCAGGCTCGCGCCCTGCACCCTCGAGGTCTTCGCGCTCGTCGACGCCTTGAACACCGGCTTGAACGACAACGCCGCACAGTTCGTCACCTGAAACGGCGTCGAGACATCCGCCACCGCGCCTTCGGTGCTTTCAAGCTCCCCGGTCAACTTCATCGGTTCGCAACTGGTCGGGTTGAACACAAACCCCGGCCGGTTCACCGTCACGTTCACGTGCTGCAACTGCAACGGGATCCCATCCAGGATCGTCGGGAACGGATCGCTCACGACCGTCAGATGCGCATCGGTCGGATCGACATCCACCTTCGCCCTGACGACCTCGGTCCCGAGGTTGAACGGGCCCGCGACCGCCGGCACCACGATCTCCACCCCGAACGGGTCACCCTCGTACGGCCCAGTGATGTACGCCTTGCCGGTTTCCACGGAGAACGGGTCGTTGCCGAGGCCGGCGCTTGCGATCACCTGCCCGATCTGGCTTTCCGCCGGACACTTCCCTTCCGCGGCCTGCGGTTCCTCGCACAGCCTCACGCCCTGCAACCCCGCCGACACACCCGGCGGGAACACCACCGAGAGTTTCCCAAGCGTCTCGTCGGCATCCGGGCGACTCATCGTCAACGTCAACGGCGTATACGCACCCGCCTGCACGTTCGTCGACCCAGCCTCGAACCCCGGATTGAACGGCCTCGGGCTCGCACACGACGACCCATCCGGGCCACTCGTGATATTGAACGTCGAAGACGGTTCCGCCGGCGCATCACCCGAAGACGGCGTGATCACCGTCTTCGTCGTGTAGCTCCCACACAACGGCGGCGTGCTCAACGGCGCCCGCGCGGACCCGAAGAAATGCAGCTTGAATTCGCTGAACGGCAACGGCGGCGTATTTTCAAACGTCGTCACAAGCTGCCCCGTCACCGGATCCGGCGACACCTTTCCCGCGAACTTCACCACCACACCCGCCGTCGGATCTTCCGCCACGACATACAACGCCACCAGCGAACCAAACGGGTTCGCGTCCTGCGCCGCCAGATACGCCCCGCCTTCCAACGGTTCCGGCAACAACGGCGTCTTGATTTCCACCGTCCCCACCTTCGACGCTTCCGGACACGACGGCGACCCCGGCGATTCCAGGCTCACCTCACCCAGCGAACACGACAGCAAACCATCCGCCGCCGCCGGCGAGACCTGCACCCCTTCGGGCAGCGTAACCGTCGTGTCCTTCACATCGGACTGCGCCAGCCCGCTCGCGCTCAGGATCGCTTCCTGAGGCACTTTCACCCCGACCGACAGACCCGTCGGCGTACTCCCGTCCTGCCCATCAGGCGCAACACTGATCGACGGTTCAAACGGCAACCGGTTGCACCCATCCAACCCCACCGGTTCTTCCAGCGCCGTCTGCAGCGAGTAGACCATCGGCGCCGTTAGCGTCCCCGGCTGCGCCCACGAGTCCGCCGTCACCGACGATTCAAACGGCGCCGCGCACGACGTCGGCAACGTCAAGAACGGCGGCGGCTTGAACTCATCCAACGGTGCGCACCCCGTCGCTCCCAGCACCTGGTAGAGGCATTGCCAGCCGCGCGAGGCATCGTGACGCGGATCGCCGGGTACACCCCAGAGCGTCACTCGCGCCGCCAGAAACGCCGGCAGCTCGGTGATGTTGTTGACATCCACATCTACCCCGTAATCCCCGCCCGTGCGAATCGACGTATCAAACACCACCGGATTACCGAGGACATCGAAACCGAACCGTGCCGGCTCACCTCGGGCCGGTTCCAGGTTGAACAACGGCACTGGAAACGTAACTACGCCAAAGAACCCCGGTTCGTCGATCGTCACCATCGCAACCCCGATCGCCGTATCGGCCGGGCATTCGTTGAACTGGCTTTGGACAAGGTGCGAGAAAGCGGCGTCGGTGCACTGCGGGAGCGGCGTCGGGTTGCCGACCAGACCGGCCGGCAGCCGAAAGTGCAGATCCTTCGGTTGCGCGGGCTGAAACGGTTTGCTCGCGCTCTGGTTCAGCACCACTGTGCCCGTCATCTGAAATGGATGCGAACCCGCCTGCGTCGCCCGCAAGCCACCTTCTTCTTCGGGGATCAACTCATAATCTTCCACCCCGAACCCGCTCGCGCGGCCAATGTTCACTGGCCGCCTCACACTCGCAGCCGGGGCGCCGCCACCGGCGACGCTCGCGTCGTTTGATGCACCCGACGCCGCACCCGTCACTTCCACCGTGATCGTCACCGCCAGACGCTCATACGCCGGCAGCGAACCTTCATACGTGCAGCTCAATGTTGCCAAAGTGCAATTCACCGGGCCAAACAAGCTGCGCGACGCCAATTGGCCGGAGGTGCCCGAGATCGTCTTTGCGGTCAACCCCGCCGGCAGCCTGTCGCTGACGGTCACCGGCGAGCCCGCGCCTTCAACGCTCCCATCCCCAAGGTTCGTTATCACAAGCGTGATCTCACCTTCTCCACCCTGCGGCAGGCTCGACGGGGTGGAGCCCGAGCTGATCTGCCACCACGGGCCCACCGCACCCGCCGACGCCGCAAACACCAACATGGCCAGCAGCACACCCACGCACACAATGCCACCGCGCAGATCCCGCACACCCCTGAGACTCTTGGTTCTTATCATTATCTCGCTCTCCCTCTAGCGTCCGGTCCGCGCCGACAACGACCTCGCAACGCGCCGCCCCGACCTCGCGGCCCGCCCACTTTTCCCCGCCCTCGCCCTCCTCCTCCTGTGTTTCTTGCGCTTCGCCTTCTCTTTCGTGCTCTTCGCCTTCGCCGCCGCGCCGGAGACGACCGGCACGAGATTCCCCGCACCGGAGAACGTCGCCGAGGCAGGCGCGCCGAACACGCCCGGCTGCGGAGACACCGCCGCCCGGCACGAATCCGTCGTTTCACACGCGGGTGGCAAGGCGACCGCCCTCACACACGGCACCCCTTCGCCGCCACACACATGCGCGTCATACACATCAAGCGCATGGTCTTTGTCCTCTTCCACGAGCTGCGCCGCAGTCAAGAAGAACACGTCGTCGCCCGATTCGCTGGCGTCCAGGAACACCGATTCTTCATCCGAAGCTCCCGAGGAGACCAACCCCACACAGCCACCCGATGCTACACCGAACGTCATACTCAAACTTGTGCAGCCGCCGACCCCCACCGGCTCGTACTCATACACATCCTCCCGCCCATTGATGTCCTGCGGCACCAACGCATCGGCACTATCGAAGAACAAGCTGCCACTATCGGACAGATACCGCGGCTGATACAGCGGTGTTTTGCTGAAAAGATTCCTCTTCGTCCACCCTGGGACGCTCGCCGCGAGCCAGCGACCTCGCCAGATTCCAGGTTGGTCAACGAACAGCCCAGGGTATTCGCCCGAGTCATACACACCGCTCGGTCGTGCACCGGTCGGATTGCACGATGCACACACCAGACGCCGGGATTCGGCATCGTACAAGTAGACCTCCTCATCCGGTTCGCCACTCGCCGCATCGCGGTTGTCGTACCCCGTTAGGCTGCGCTCCGACATGAACGCCACGAACCTCCCGTTCGGCGAGACCCGCATCGACAGCCCACTGAGTCCTTCTCCAGCATTGATGTCTTCCCCCGGGATCGTCGCGATGAATGCCGTCGCCCCATCGTGGTAGACATAGAGATTTTCCTGCCCCGGCGTTGCGCCCCCCGCGAGCATTCCCGCCGCGGTGAAGTACACATAGGACCCATCTTCGCTCGCGCCGACCGTCAGCCGCACGTTGACAGCTTCGCCCGGGTTCTCAGGCACGGTCAGATCGCTCAGATCGCACGCCAGCCTGCCGGCCGCTTCGACGATTTCACACTCATAGAGATCTCCTTCCGTCGCGCCAGGCGTCAACCGACCCCCATCGATGAAGAAGACCTTCGACCCGTCGCTGCTCGCCGCTTGGAACGAGCCTCCCCCGCCCCCCGAGCCACCCTGAACCGCATCGAGCTGCACGGTTTCACCCCTCACCATATCCCGCAGATAGAGACGTCCCCCACCGCTCCATACGACACGCGACCCATCGGCCGAGATCGCATGATGGGCACCCCCGCCGCCAAGCCCACCGGGTATCGGTTCTTCACCGGGAGGCGGCAACACGCTGGCCAGCTGCAGCCTACCTCCCGTCCACTCATAGAGCCCCCCGCCAACCCCTTTCGCACTCGCCGTCAGCGGCACCCCGGAGCCGAGCATCACATGACTCAAGTCGGGAGTGGCGCTAGCAAATTGGACTTCACCGAAATAGTAGCTCGGGGGCCCGCCAAATTCGGTGCCCGGCACCACATTGGCAGCCGTGACGAGCGGCCGATAGACACCCGTTTCGTCATCGCGCAGGTATGGCGTCCGTTCCGTCGCTTCGGGCGACAGTGGGGTGAAGCCCCGCGGTTCCACGAGACCAAGCGACAGATCGGCAGAGAACAACTCGTACTCCCCGTTGGTGCCGATGTATAGTTCTCTTGAGACATCGTGCGGTGTCGCGATATCCTGCGTCACCCAGCCCCCGGCGGACCGCCGAGAGAGAATTTGAGAAAATTCTGGGCTGCGGTTGCCCGCAGGTTCGCTGGTCACCGGCCCATTAGCCAGGTAGGCGATCCCGCTGCCGTTCGCCGCCGCCTGGATCAGGCCGCCTTCGTTCAACCACGGTTCAAAGCGAGCACCGTGCTTGTTTACCGGGGAGACCAGTTCCCATTGGCGGCCGTCGAGCAGCGTCAGCGCGCCGCCCGCGGCCTGGGTCGTAAAGGCACGATCCACCCCTTCTTCCACTCCACCTGGGCTGGCGGCAACCACGCGGAAGTGGTAGGTGGTTCCCGGCTGCAGACCCTGTGGGTGAGCTTGCACTGTCACCGCGCTGGCGCCTGATCCGACTTCGGCAATGGCAAGCGGGATACTCGACCCGTACGCTTCGCTGGTGCCGTATTCGAAGCGGTAGGTCGTTTCCGCACCCTCCGGGTTGATCTGCGCGTTGAACGTCGCGCTGCTCGACGCAACATCGCTCACCCACGCTTCACCCAGCACCGGGGGCACCAGCTCCGTTTTGAACGTCACCGGCCGCCCGAGCGCCGTTTCGCCCGCTTCGTTGCGGGCAAGCAGACACACTGTGTACTCACTGTTCGGCCGCAGACCGCTCACTTCCACCGGTGCGAGCGCTTCCTGGCCACCGCCCAGCGAGATCCCCGACGATTCCGGCGCCGTCGAGCCTCCTTCGCATTCAGTCGCGGACTGCCTG
Organism: uncultured Solirubrobacterales bacterium; assembly: GCA_963744135.1. Lineage (GTDB taxonomy): Bacteria > Actinomycetota > Thermoleophilia > Solirubrobacterales > Solirubrobacteraceae > Palsa-744. Next base: position 69,551 of record CAVUSE010000004.1, read on the forward strand.
TACAAAAATTCGTAGGTGTCCACCGCATAGGTCCCAGGGCCGCCCGTTTTACCGGGATTCAACTCGCCGTGAAACGTCGCGGCGCTCCCCGTCACCGCTTCCACCACCACCGGCGCCGGCGCTTCCGGAACTTCCGCCGCCAACGCCGGCGCGCTCCCGAGTACAAACCCACCTGCCAGCACACAGAGAGTTGCCACAGTCAGCCTACGAGCAGCACTCATCGAACCATCCCCTCCTCGAATACGGAGGGGACCAAGACCCCTCGCCAGGTCACACCACGACACACACGCCCATACGCACGCAAGCACACCAGCCGGGCCGCGCACGCACGACGTGAGAACCCACCCGAGACAGCCTCCACCCCACTCCCCAAGGGAGCAATTGACACACAGCGCAGGAGCGCGCAACGAACAGCTACGCGCCCAACGCTCCCCTCTCCCCCTTTGGGGGAACCGCGACGGCCCGTCAGGGCCGAACGGCGGGAGCCGCTAGAAGCCGAAGAGAGAGAGAGAGAGAGAGAGATGCGACAGCGCCAAGCTGGCGCATCTAGCATCGCCCTCCACGGGGGGTACTACGACCCCTGTCACGTCGATCCCTCTCAAAGACACGCGAAAACCAACTCCCTCACCGAAATGACCCGGCCCCTCTCCCAAGCAGACCCTGTCAGTGCATCTGAAGGCCGGCAACAAAGGCGCCCGGCCCAGACCCGATCCTATGTTCAAGACATGCCCTGCGCCCAAGCCCGCGGCACATGACGAGGCCACTATAGACACTTCGGACGGTGTTGTCAACTCCTGGCGTTCAGGTCCCGTACCCGCCGGGGCCGCGAGCCACCTGCGCGCGGCGAGCCAGCGGCCCGAGCGAGCGTACCGTCCCAAGCGCGGCGTACGTTGGTTGGCATGAACCCGAGAGGCCCCAGACAGATGAGCCCTGGCGCCCACTGGCCGCCGAGGGCCGGCGAGCTGCTCCCCCGCGCTGCGGAGGCTTCTGGTGTGCGTCGAAAGCTGGCCAAATACTCACTGAACCCGGCCAACGAGAACGGAGGGTCCAAGGCCCGCGGGTTCAAGCTGATCCTCGGCATCACAGCCAAAGACATCGACTATCTCGAAGGTGCGATCCAGACCGGGGTCCTGGCCCTGCCGGTCAGCTCCGTGCGGGAGAACCTGCCGTGGGCCATCAACTGTGTGGTCATGGTGCCGGTACGTGGACGCGGTGGAAAGAACAAGCGCGTCGTAACCGTCAGGACCGCGTGGGCATTTGACCACCAAGCCAGTGCCCCGCGGCTTGCGAGCGCCTACCTAAAGCCCTAAACTGGAGCAACCATGGCCACGGTAAAGCAGACGATCGGGGAATTCGACTACGTCGAGTTCACGGAGGCGATCGACAAGTTCGAAAGCGCGGGCAAATGGCCCGCAGGGACACGAGGCACTGTCGTCGACGACTACGGCGACCACAAGATGGTTGAGATCCTCAACAATCTCGGCCTGACCCTGGACCTCCTTGTGGTCGCGGAAGAGAAGCTCAAGCTGATCGCCAAATACAAAGAGCGGCCCAAGACAACCAAGAAGCGCCTGCACGATCTCGTTGACGAGCTCACCGAGGCTCAGGCCGAGCGCGCCCTCACGCTCGTCGAGAAGCAGCGCGAAGATCCGCTCGCCGCGTGAGGCGACATCCCGCAGCCGCGGCTATCCTCGCAACACCATGACCTACTTCATCACCGGCGCAACCGGCTTCATCGGGCGCAACCTGATGGAGCGCCTGCTGGGGAACCGCAACGGCAAGATCTACGTGCTCGTCCGCGAGGGCTCGACGGCTCGCCTCGACGACCTGATCGACCGCTGGTCCACGACCACCGGTGAGCCCGCGGCGAAACGCATCACGCCCGTGGTGGGTGACCTGCGCCGCCCACTGCTGGGGCTCGGCGAGGAGCAGATCACCGAGCTGCGGGGCAAGATCGACCACTTCGTCCACCTAGCCGCGATCTACGACATGACCGCGCCCGCGGAGCAGAACACCACGGCGAACGTCGGCGGCACCACGCACGCGGTGGAGCTGGCGCGCTCGCTGGAGGTGGGGTGTTTGCACCACGTCTCCTCGATCGCCGTGGCGGGCGCGTACAAGGGCACGTTCAGCGAGGAGATGTTCGACGAGGGCCAGAAGCTGCCCTCGCCCTACCACCGCACGAAGTTCGAAGCCGAGCGGATCGTGCGCGAGCAGCCGTTCGTGCCCTGGCGGGTGTACCGGCCGGCGATCGTCGTCGGCGACTCGCGCACCGGCGAGATGGACAAGGTGGATGGGCCGTACTACTTCTTCAAGGCGATCCAGCGCGCGCGGGGGCTGTTGCCGGAATGGCTGCCGCTGGTGGGGCTGGACCTCGGGCGCACGAACGTGGTGCCGGTCGATTGGGTGGCGGGCGCGATGGAGCAGCTGATGCACGTGCCCGACCTCGACGGCCGCGCCTTCCACCTGACCGACCCGCACGGGCAGCGCGTGGACGAGCTGGTGAACGAGCTGGCGACCGCGGCGCACGCCCCCCGCTTCGCGGTCAGCCTCGACAAGCGCCTGACGCGCGCGCTGCCGACGTGGCCGCTGACGCTGACGATGGCGCTGCCCCCCTGGCGCCAGCTGCGCGGGCTGGCGCTGCGCGAGCTGGGGATCCCAGCGGAGGTGATCGAGCACATGGAGCTGGTGCCCCGCTTCGACAGCCGCTCCACGCAGCTGGCGCTCGCCGGCTCGGGTCTCGAGCAGCCGCCCGAGCTGCGAGCCTACGCGCAGCGGCTGTGGGACTACTGGGAGCGCGAGATGGACCCCAACCTCAGCAGAGACCGCACGCTGCAGGAAGCGGTGGACGGTAGGCGCGTGCTGATCACCGGCGCCTCCTCCGGGATCGGCAGGGCCGCCGCGCTGCAGGTCGCCGCGGCAGGCGGGATCCCGCTGCTGGTCGCGCGCAACGTCGAGAAGCTCGAGGAGCTGCGCGCGGAGATCGTCGCCGCCGGGGGCACCGCGTTCGTGTACGCCGCCGACATGTCGGACATGGACTCGGTGGACGACCTCGTCGCGCGCGTGCTCACCGACCACCGCCACGTGGACATGGTGGTCAACAACGCCGGCCGCTCGATCCGTCGCTCGATCGCGCTCTCATACGACCGCTTTCACGACTTCGAGCGCACGATGCAGCTCAACTACTTCGGCGCGATCCGTCTGATCATCCGCCTGCTCCCCGACATGCGCGAGCGCGGCTCGGGCCACATCGTGAACATCTCCTCGATCGGCGTGCAGACCAACCCGCCCCGCTTCTCCGCCTACGTGGCTTCGAAGGCCGCGCTCGACGCATTCACCCGCGTCGTCGCCTCGGAGACGATCGGCGACGGCGTCACCTTCACCACGATTCACATGCCGCTCGTGCGCACCCCGATGATCGCCCCGACGAAGATGTACGACGCCTTCCCCGCGATCACCCCCGAGGAGGCCGCCGACATGATCTGCGAGGCGCTGCGCACCCACCCCAAGCACATGGGCACCCGCCTCGGCACGGCGGGCGAGGTTCTCTACGCCCTCTCCCCCAAGGCGGTCGACCGCATCCTCCACCTCGCCTACCGCGTCTTCCCCGATTCAGCCGCTTCCCGAGGTCAGAAGGACGCCGAGGAGCGAGCCTCCTTCGAGCAGATCGCAATGGCGACGCTCACACGCGGGGTGCACTGGTAGCAGGGCTGGGGAGCGTCCGCGCGCCGGACTTACTCCCCACCCGCCGAGGCGCGGGCCCTCCATGGCCCGCGACAGCGTCTCATGCAGCGCCGACAGGCCTCCGACCATCAACGCCGGCGCGCAGCCCGCCGGGCGCCAACCTGCGAGGTCGCCAGGATCAATCGCGCTAGACTAAGTCTCATGACTAAGTCTGTTGGTGTGCACGAGGCCAAGACGCACCTTTCACGGCTGATCGAGGACGTGGCCGCCGGCGAGGAGATCGTGATCACTCGCCGCGGCAAGGCCGTCGCCAGCCTTGGCCCTCCGCCAAGCGAGGCCCCCCGGCGGTTCGGGATCGACGAAGGACGCTTCGTCGTGCCGGAGGACTTCGACGCTCCGCTCCCGGACGAGTCTGCTCGCTTCATTCGGACAGTGAAGATTCTGCTCGACACCCATATCTTCCTCTGGCTGCACACCGAGCGCAAACGCCTCGGCGAGCACCTCTCGCTGCTCGAAGATCCTCAGCAACGAGCGGATCTTCTCCGCCGCGAGCTCCTGGGAGATCGCAATCAAGTACGCGCTCGGGCGGCTGCCGCTGCCGGAACCGCCGCAGCGCTACGTACTAAGCCGGATGCGCGCGATCGGCGCCATCGCGCTGCGCGATCGAGCACAGCCACGCGCTCGCGGTCGCCGCACTGCCGCCACTGCACGGCGACCCGTTCGACCGGCTGCTCATCGCGCAGAGCCAGTTACTCGACATGCCGATCGTCACGGCGGACGCGATTATCGCCAAGTACCCGGTGCGCACGCTGCTCGTCGGGGCGCCGGCTGAGGTCGACCGCGAGTCGCCGGACGCCCATAGCGGTGGCCCCGGGACCTTGTGACGAGGCCGCTATGGACATTCCTGACGGTGTTGTCAAGTCGAGGGGTGCGAGGGGTGGCCGCAAAGCAGCCGTGTGGTCCTTTTGGGGCCGGCGGCCCGGCCTTTCGCAGCGTTCGTCAGAGCTCGGTCGGGCCGACGACGAAGCCGAGCCTGTCCGCGCCGCGGCGCAGCCGAGCGTCGACGGTCACGAGCCGGCAGCCGAGCAGGGAAGCCAGCGCTACGTACTCGGCGTCGTAGGTTTTCGTCCAGCCAAGCTCGTCAGCGATCCGCCACGCCTCGTCCGCGAGGCCAGGGTGCTTCCGGAGCTTGACGTCGGCATCCCGCAGGCGGGTGCGCGCGCGATCGGCTTCAGCGGCGTCCAGCCTGCCCCGCCATACCGCCTCGTGCAGGGCAGAGCGCGCCTCTGCCCACATCAACGCCGGCGCGCAACGCTCGCCGGGCGCCAGCTCAGCGAGGTTGTCTTCGACGTCGACGCACCACTCCACCATCAGGCTGGCATCGACGACGAGCACTGAGTCTCAGTGGCCCTCTCGCGATTCCCTGATCCAGGCCACCACATTGGGCATCGGCTTGCCCCCCCAGGTCTTCTCCCCCCACCCCTTCGGCAGCGGCAGCATGTCCGGATACGGGCCCGCCTGCATCGCTTCGAGATCGCGCTCCTCGATCACGTGCTGGGTGCCGACCTTGCTCGCACGCAGCTTCCCCTCGCGGATCCAGCGGCGGATCGTCTCGGGGTTGCGACCAGTGCGCATGGCTACCTGTGGCACGGTCAACATCGTTGTAGCATCGTACTACATGGTCGGGAAGGCTCAACTCTCAACCCGGAGCGTGACACGGCGGCGCCGCGCGTTTGCGCCGCGGCGAGGGCAGCGCAGTTTCGTCAATGCGTACGTCGGCGGTCGCCGGCGGCCGCTGCCTACTTCAAATCCGGATCACGGTCACCGAGGAGAAGGCCGAGAATCCTGGGCGCCGCCATGGCACAGCGTGACGATCGTCAAGCCTGCCGGCGGATCGTGCGCTCGATCTCCTGGCCCTTGGCGGTCAGCCGCCACACGTTCGGCTCTCCGCGCAGTGGCCACGCCACCGTTCTCGATCAAACCGAGGTGCTCGAGGCGCGCGAGCAGCTTGGAGATCTGGCCCTGATCCTGACACCCGCCGCTTCGGAGACCTGCCGGTTGCTCGGATTGACTCCCCCGGGATCGCCGCGATCGCCAGCAGCACCCGCACCGTGCGGTAGGTGAGGCGCATGTCGAGCTCGCGCAATGGGTCGCCCTGCCGCGGCGCAACCACGCGCCTGCGCCGCGGCGCCGGCCGCGCGGTCTCCCGCGTCGCGGCGGCCTGGCCCAGGTAGGGCAGCACGATCATCGCCATCAACGGCGCGAGCAGGTTGGCCATCGGCTCCGCCGCCGCCGCTGTCGCGCGTCTCCCGCCGATAGCCGCGCGTGCAAAACCCACAGCACCGCCCCAACCACGCCCTCGGCCGTCAGGCTTGTCGGCTTCGCAGAGGCCGGCGCCTCCCCGCGCCCCTCGTGCACCGCGTCGATCAGCGCGCTGATCACCCCCGCGCGACGCTCCAACGCGACCGGGCCACCACCAAGCGCGTCGACTACACACAGCGCGCCCATCCCCGGCTCATCGTCCAGATACCCCAACAGCTCAACAGCGCCGCACGGATCCGCTCTCGCCAAGGGCCAGGCGCCGTGAACACGGGCACGACGCGCCGCGCGGCCAGCCCGATCGCCTGGTCAAACGCCGCCAGGAAGCAGTCCTGACGATCGACGAACAACTCATAGAACGTCCGCCGCGACACACCTGAGCGCGCGACGAGTCCGCCACCGTCGCGCGACCAACACCACGTTCCCCAGCGACCTCGACCAAAGCGGCGATGATCCGCGCGCGCTGGATCTCCGCCACGCCACCACGGCCACCGCCCCGGTCTACGTCAACATGATGGGCGGCGACGATCCCCCCCACGGCGGGCACCGCCACCTCCGGCGCCCCCACCGGAAGAGTAGGCATCACGATCGCCTGGCCTCTGGCGCCAGCCCTTCTGGCCGCGCTTGCCCTTGCCATGAGCGCCTTTGCCCTTCTTCTCCTTCTTCTTATGCCTCACCTTCTTCTTCGTGGGCTTCTTCGCCTTCGGGCAACCCGTCACCGAGATCTTCGTGTTTTGGTTGATCTTCAGCCCGTTCTGGCCCACCAGTTCCGTCGGCATGATCAGCGTGCCCTTGCAGAGGTTTCCGTTCGCACTGAGCGCCGGGTATTCCCGCTCGGGCAGCTCCAGTTCGAACGTCGAGAACGGCACATCCGGGACCGTGTTGAACGTCGCGCTCGTGATCCCCTGTTTGCTGATGAACGTTTCCCCATGCACCTGGACCGTCACCCCGTCCTCGCCTGTCAGGACCATGATCAGTTCCGGGTACTTCGCGCCACCATGGGACACGAAGTACGCGGGGCCGGACAGTGGGCCTTCGAGGACCGGGGTGCCGACTGTCGCCTCGCCGACCTTTGAGGCGACCGGACAGTTCGCGGGGTTTTCCGCGAACACCTTTTCCGTGCACGCCTTCTGCAGCGTTTTCAACGGCGAAGGCAGCTGTTTGGGCAGGGAGACCTTGACTTTCGCGACGTTCGACAGGGTGCCCCTCGCGCCGCTGGGGAGCGTCAGCGTGACGTGCAGGCTCGCGCCCTGCACCCTTGAGGTCTTCGCGCTCGTCGACGCCTTGAACACCGGCTTGAACGAGAGCGCCGCACAGTTCGTGACCTGGAACGGCATCCAGACATCAGCCGTAGCACCTTCGGTGCTTTCCAGCTCGCCGGTGAGCTTCATCGGTTCGCAGCTGGTCGGGTTGAATACGAACCCCGGACGGTTGACCGTCACGTTCACGTGCTGCAACTGCAACGGGATGCCATCCAGGATCGTCGGGAACGGGTCGCTCACGACCGTCAGATGCGCATCGGTCGGGTCGACATCAACCTTTGAGCGCACGACCTCCGTCCCGAGGTTGAACGGGCCGGCGATCGCGGGGACGACGATCGCCACCCCGAACGGGTCACCCTCATACGGCCCAGTGATGTACGCCTTCCCGGTTTCCACGGGGAACGGGTCTCCGCCCAGCCCGGCGCTCGCGATCACCTGCCCGATCTGGCTTTCCGCCGGACATTGGCCCTGCGCGGCCTGCGGTTCCTCACACAACTTCACGCCCTGCAGCCCCGCGGAGATCCCGGGGGAAACACGATCGAGAGTTTCGCCAAGGTCTGGTCCGCGTCAGGGCGGCTCATCGTCAACGTCAACGGGGTGTACGCACCGGCCTGCACGTTCGTGGAGCCCGCCGCGAACCCGGGCTGGAACGGCCTGGGGCTCGCACACGGTGTTTCGTCGGGGCCGCTCGTGATGTCGAACGTCGAGGAAGCCTCCGCCGGCGCGTTACCCGACCACGGCACAACCGACGCCTTCGTCGTATATCCCCCACACAACGGTGGGGTGCTCAGCGGCGCACGGGCGGAGCCGAAGAAGTGCAGCTTGGCTTCTTCGAAGGGCAGCTGGGGATCGTCCGGGAACGTCGTCACCAGCTGCCCCGTGACCTGGTTCAGCGCGACTTCGCCCGCGAGCTTGACAACCACACCCGACTTCGGGTTCTCCGCTTCGATGTACAGTCCGACGAGGCTCCCGAACGGGTTGTCGTTCTGTTCAGCGAAGTAAATCCCGCCTTCCACCGGTTCCGGCAACAGCGGCGTCGTAATCACCACCGTGCCCACCTTCGACGCTTCCGGACACGACGACGGACCCGGACTGCTCAGCGCGATCTGCGCCTGCGAGCAGGCCTACAGACCACCCGCACCCGCCGGGTTGATCTGCACCCCTTCGGGCAGCGTCACAACCATAGCCTTCACATCCGCCGGCCCCAACCCTTCGGCTAAGAGCAGCGGTTCCTGCGGAACGTGCACTCCCACCGACAACCCCGTCGGGGTACTCGCAGTCTGACCGTCCGGCGCAACTTCCAGGGTCGGCGAGAACAGCAGGTGGTTGCAGCCATCCAACCCCACCGGCTGCCCCCTTTCATCCTGGAAGGTGTATTCAAGCGGGGCGGTGAAGACCCCCTCCGCCTGCCAGGAGTCGGCCTCCACGGTGGTGTGCACCGGCCCCGTGCACGAGGTGGGAAGACTCAGCAGCGGTGGCGGATCTTCCTGCCCCAGGGCGGCACACGGCGGGTCGCTCGCAGCTGGGGCGAGGCAGTTCCATCCCCGCACCGAATCGTGGCGCGGGTCGCCCGGCACCCCCCAGAACGTCACCCGTGCGGAGATGAACCCCGCTATCTCAGTAGTGTTGTTGACGCTCACCGTCACCCCGTAGTCTTCGCCGGTCCGCACCGAGGTGTCCAGATACACGGGGTTTTTTTCGACATAGAACCCGAACCGCGCCGGCTCGCCAACCGTCGGCACCAACGAGAACAACGGCACAGCCAGCGTCATCGGAGCACCCAAGCTATTTGCGGGGAACGAGATGCTTACCGAGGCGACGCCGACAGCCGTGTCATCCGGGCAGAGGTTTTTTTCTTCGCTGCTGCGTGCAGTGAACTTGGCCAGAGGACATTGCGGGAATGGGGTCGGGTCGCCGATCAGACCCGCCGGCAGGTGGAAGTGGACATCCTTCACGGCGGCCGGCGGCCTTTGCGCTTCAGCGGCCTGGTCCAGAGCGATCGCCGTGGTCAATTGGAAGGGGTGCGAGCCGGCCTGCGTATCGGGCGACCCATCCGCGTTTTCCGCCAACATTTCATACTGTTCGACGCCGAACCTGGTCGCTTCGTCGCTCACCACGATCGGCCGCTTCACCGACGCGCTCGGTGCGCCCCCACCCGTGATGCTCGCTTCCTCCGCTTCGCCCGACTGCGCGCCTTCGACCTTGACATTGACGAAGCTCTCAATATGCGTATAGGCCGTAGAACCCAACAGAAACGGAACCACTTCTTCGGGAATCGTGCACGTCACTTCATGGGGTTCCATGTTGCAGAAAAGGCTGGCAATGAACTGACTCGGTTCGCGTAATGAGCCGACCAAACCGAGCGCAACGCTTGTCGCGGTCAAGCCGGGCGGCAGCTTGTCGTTCAGGACCACCGCCGAGCCGCTCAGCCCGGCGTCGCCGCGGTCTTCCGCCAGCACCGTGACCTGGCCTTCGCCCCCGGGCGGCAGATTCGTCGGGAACGACCCCGCGCTGATACGCCACCACGGCCTGCAACCCGAGCATTCCACTTCAGCCGACGCCGTGGCGACCCCCACCAATGCAACCAGCAGCACACCGGCAGCCGCCAGACACACCCTGCGCTTGACGTTTTCGAGGCTGTTCTTGATCATCATCTCGCTCATCCTCTCTCTCGCTCAGCGCCCGGTCCCGACAGACAAGCTCTTCCCTACCTGGGAGCCGCCGGCCCCGAACTTCCTCCTGGCCTGCCTGCGGCACGCGACTCGCTCGCGTTTCGGCTTCCTCCCGCATGCCTTCAGCGCCTTTGCGAGCTTCTGCGCCCGTGTCGAGGACCTCGCCGTCACCACCGGCGTCGACCCCGTCGGCACCACGTTCCCCGAACCTGTGAACGTCTCGCTCGCGGGCGCCCCGAAGATCGCGGGCTGCGGCGCGGGCGCCGGCTTGCACGAGTCCGCCGTCGCGCACGGTGGCGGCGCCGCCACCGGCGACGGCGCACACGGCACCGCCGCCGTGCATTCATGCGCATCGTAGATATCGAGGCTCGTATCGACGTCCTGCGAGGCGAGCCTCGAAAGCGTCAGGAAGAAGACGTCACCGCCGCTTTCGCTGGCATCCATGAACGCCGATTCTTCTGATGACGTCCCCGCCGAGACCAGCGCCACGCAGCCATCGATGCCTTCAATGAACACGTTGCTGGCGCTCTGCCCATAGCCGGGCGCCTGACAACTGCCAACCCCCACAGGCTCGTACTCATACACATCCTCCTTGCCGTTCACATCGGCCGGCACGAGCGCATCCGAGCTGTTGAAGAACAACCGGCCGCTGTCCGAGAGATACCGCGACTGATACACAGCACGGCCGAGATTCCGGGTCCACCCCGGGATATTCGCCGCAAACCAACGGCCTGCCCAGGTCTTGGCATAATCGACGAGATTTTCATCGGTTTCACCACCCTCGTGCAGTCCCACCGGTCGCGCTCCGGTGGGATCGCACGACACGCACCTCAGCCGGCCCGCAGCCGCGTCGTAAAGGAAGACCTCCTCGTCCGGCACACCGCTGTTCGCATCGTGGTTTTCATATCCGGTCAGGTTCCTGTCCGACATGAACGTCAGATACCGGCCGTTCGGCAGACACGCGATGTCATCCCTTCCAATCTTCCACTCCAGCTCGCGCTGTCTTCGCCCGAAAGGAGCGCGATAAATACGGGCGGCGCCCACGCTTTCGACGCCGCATCGTAATGCTCCACGTAGAGATTATCACCCCCGCTTTCAGCGCCGTGCTCCGCGCCGTCACCAAGGACATTTCCATCAACGAAGTAGAGGTACGACCCGTCTTCGCTGGTCCCGATCACACCATCCACCCCGCCTTCTCCAACGAGCTCCGTCGACTTCCCGGCCAACGACTCACCGCTCCCGCTGGTCACTTCGAACACGTTGAGGCTGCCTTCGCTTGCGGTATAGAACACCCTCGGAGAGTCTTCACCGTCACCGATCTGGAAATCAGCGGGTTCGGCTTCGGTTCCGGCAACCAGCACCGTTTCACGACTGACCATGTCACGCAAGTAGAGCCCACCCCCATCCACCCACACCACGCGAGAACCATCGCTGGAGAGCCCACCCCGCACACCCGCGAACCCCCCGCCAACGACTTCGCCATCGGGCAGCACACCGATCGGCGCCAGCCCGCCTTCAGACCACTCGTAAGTGCCCCCATAAACACCCGGCGACAGACACACCGGACCGAAGTATTGATTGGTGTCCAGGATGACATGCCTCATGTCTGGCGTGCCGTCAACGAATTCCACCCCGCCTGCAGCCCTGTTTTCGCCGCCGAATTTGCAGCCGGACGGAACATTCGCCACGCTGACAAGCGCCTCGTATCCGCCGCCGGCCTCGCGCAGGTAGATTGTTTTTTCCGATCCTGCCGGCAACGGCGGCAACGGCGTATTGCCCGATCGTTCGACGAGCCCGAATGACAGATCGCTCAGAAAAGCTTGTATTCAGCCAGATGCCCGACCGGGACGCCCGACGTGGCTCCTTCGTTGTGGGGTGTGGTGATGTCCTGCGTGCTCCACATACCCGAGAGCGACAGCGGCGTGAAATCACCTGTGTGAGTTCAGGCGATCTGCTGCCCGCCGGGTCCGCGACGAACGGCGCAGACGCACCAAAGGTGATCCCGTCCCCGAACTGCGCTGCCTGGATGTCATCCCCTTCCCCTTCGCCGAGCGCGATCACACCCGCACCGTACTTATCCGGCGGCGTGACCATTTCCCACACACGCCCATCCGGCAATGTCGACTCACCACCGCCAGACTGCGTGGAGAACTCCTGATCGACCCCCACCACTTCCCGCTGCACCACATTACCCGCCACCACCCGGAAGTGATAGGTGGTATCGGGCTGCAGCCCCCGAACAGCAGACGAGCCGTCACACCGCTGGCCCCAGCGCCCCGCATCGCCGTGCACGCTCGTACCAGTAGGACGCCGTCGGACCATATTCGAAGCGATACGCCGTATCGCTTCCACCCCGGGTTGATCTGGGCGAGAAGCTCCGCGCTGCCAGACGTCACTGCCAGGACCGACTCGCTTTCGATTCGCGGACGCGCGGGCGCGACGAACGTACAATCGAACCCCGGTTGTTGCCGTTCACGTAGCCGGCGACAAGACGGTAGTGGTAGCTGGTGAGCGGCGTCAGCCCGCTCACGTCGGCGTGAACCGCGACCGGGCTCGACCCCGACCCGGGAACCGGTCGCACGGAACGACGCTGCCGTAGGACGTTTCGGTCCCGTATTCAAACTGGCAGCTGGTCACCGGTTCGCCGTCGGGGTCGACCGTGCCGTTGAGCGTCACGCTCCCTTCGTGTTCCAGGTTGGTGGGTTCTGCGCCGGTGCTGACATCCGGCAGCACGACACTGCCGAAGACCGCGACCTCGCTGACGGCAGCGTCCGCGACATAGACAGTCTGGCTCGGAGTCGACCGCGACACCGCTGCTGGAGGTAGATGCCCGGAGCCGAACTGCTCGGTGGACACTCCGTGCGCGTTATACGCCTTGACCTGTTCCGCGACCCCCACATACACCTCGTTGCTCGAGGCGTCCACCGCGATACCCGTCGCGTGTTCTCCCCCGAGTTCCGCTTCATATTTACCGTCTTTAGACTTCTTGGCACCCCCGTCCCCGGCGAGGTACAGGTGGCCTTCGGAGTCCACGGCGAGACCTTCATACGTCGGAGGCGGACTTACTTCCCCCCTCCCTCCCGCGAAAGGAACACATTGACCAACGCATCGCTGAAGCTCTCCACCGTAGCCTGACCACCGGGAGCTCCTGGGCTGACCTGGCTGACCCACACCACACCCGATGGGGCGACCGCGACACCTCTCAGCCCTACGAGCGGAGAGCCGCCTTCACCCGCAATCAGCTGCCCTTCATAGACACCCGCGGCGCTGAACTTGTCGATCACGTTGTGACCTTTGTCGACCACATACACATCCCCTGCGGACGGAGTCGAGCAGGCTGCCGGAGTTATCGACCGCGATCGTCGTCGGCTCATCGAACGCGCCGGTCGGGGCCGCGCTCCCGTTGAACTGCCCGATGTAGACGCCGGCCGATGTGAACTCCTCGACACGGTTGTCACCCCCATCGACTCGTACACGTCGTGCGTCGTGATCATTCACAGCGATCCCCTTCGGTCCGGTGAACTGGCCGTTCCCGGAGCCCGCTTCGCCGAACGTGCCGCTGAATACGTGCAGCGTCAACGCCGGTGCCGGGGTGCTCCCGAGCACGAGCCCGCCCACCAGCGCACAGAGAGTCGCCACAGTCAGCCTACGAGCAGCACTCATCGACACATCCCCTCCTCGAATACGGAGGGGACAAAGACCCCTCGCCAGATCACACCACGACACACACACGCACACGTATGCGAAAACACCAAACGGGCCCTACGCACAAAATGCGAAGACCCATACCAGCACTCCAACCCCACCGTCCGCGGGATCAGGAACGCGAAGACGCGAGAGCGCGCGGCCGGAGCCTACGCGCCCGCCACTACCCCTCCCCCCGCGGGGGAGCCCGAGCGGCCCGTCAGCGCCGAGCGGCCATGGCCGCTAGAGGCCGAAGAGAGAGAGAGAGAGAGAAAGATGCGACAGCGCCAAGCTGGCGCACTAGCCAGGGCCTCTGGCAGCAGCCGCAAGTGGTGCTCTGGCACGTATGTTCCCTCTCGAACTCACGCGAAAACCAACTCCCTCATCAATGACCCGGGTCCCTCTCTCCTGGCAACAACCCTGCCAGTACACATCCCCTACAGAGGCCAGCCGCAGAGCGACCAGACCCGAACCCGATCTATGTTTGAAAACCCTGCCAGACACCCGGACAACGGGCACATGACGAAGGTCACTATAGACACGCCAGACGGTGTTGTCAACCCCAAAGGGCCGTGCGGCCTCGCGGCGCCGCATCATACCACCCCACACACCGCGCCCGCTGAAGCGGGGCGACGTCTACGCCGGCGCGGCCTGGCGGCGAATCGTGCGCTCGACCTCCTGGCCCTTCCCCGTGAGCCGCCAAGCGTTGGGCTCTCCGCGCGTGGGCACCCCGGCGTTCTCGATCAGACCGAGGTGCCCGAGGCGCGCGAGCAGCTTCGAGATCTGCCCCTGGTCGCTGACACCCGCCGCGTCGGAGACCTGACGATTGCTCGGATTCGACTCCCCACCCTCAAGCGCCGCGATCGCCAACAGCACCCGCACCGTGCGGTAGGTCAGGCGCATATCGAGCTCGCGCAACGGGTCACCCTGCCGCGGCGCAACCACATGCCGGCGCCGCGGCGCGGGTCGCGCGGTCTCTCGTGCCGCCGCCGCCTGACCCAGGTAGGGCAGCACGATCATCGCCATCAAGGGGCCGAGCAGGCTCGCCATCGGCTCGGCACTGCCACCGCTGCGCGCATCACCTGCAGACAGCCGCGCGTGCAGAACCCCCAGTACAGCGCCGACCACGCCCTCGGCCGTCAACCTTGTCGGCTTCGCGGAGGCCTGCGCTTCCTCGCAACCCTCGTGCACCGCGTCTACCAGCACCCCGATCACCCGCGCGCGGCGCTCCAACGCGACCGGGCCGCCACCCAGCGCATCCACCACACACAAAGCACCCATCCCCGGCTCCTCCTCCAGATACTCAAGCAGCTCACCTAGTGCCACACGGATCCGCTCCCGCCACGGCGCAGGCGCCGTGAACGCGGGCACCACGCGCCGCGCTGCCTGCCCCACCGCCTGATCGAACGCCGCCAGGAAGCAATCCTGACGATCGACGAACAACTCATAGAACGTCCGCCGCGAAACACCAGAGCGCGCAACGATATGCGCCACCGTCGCCCGCCCGACACCGCGCTCACCGGCGACCTCCACCAAAGCGGCGATGATCCGCGCGCGCTGAATCTCCGCCACCCCACCACCATGGCCGCCACCCCGATCCACGTCAACATGGACCGGGCGACGATCCACGCCGCTGCCGGTGCCGCCCCCTCGGGCACCGCTACCGCGAGCACGCGAAGGCACCGCGATCACCGGGCCCCTGGCGCCAGCCCTTCTAACCGCGCTTGCCCTTGCCATGAGCACCTTTCCCCTTCTTCTCCTTCTTCTTATGGCTCGCCTTCTTCTTCGTGGCCTTCTTCGTCTTCGGGCACCCGACGACCGAGATCTTCGTGCTTTGGTTGATTTTCAGCCCGTTCTGCCCAACCAGTTCCGTCGGCATCAGCAGCGTGCCCTTGCACAGGTTCCCGTTCGCACTGAGCGCCGGGTATTCGCGCTCGGGGAGCGTCAGTTCGAACGTCGAGAACGGCACGTCCGGGACCGTGTTGAACGTCGCGCTCGTGATCCCCGCTTTGCTGATGAACGTTTCCCCATGCACCTGGACCGTCACCCCATCCTCGCCGACGAGGACCATGATCAGTTCCGGGTACTTCGCGCCACCATGCGACACGAAGTACGCCGGGCCGGACAGGGGGCCTTCAAGGACCGGGGTGCCGACCGTCGCCTCGCCGACCTTTGAGGCGATCGGGCAGTTCGCGGGGTCTTCCGCGAACACCTTTTCCGTGCAGGCCTTCTGCAGCGTTTTCAACGGAGATGGCAGCTGTTTGGGCAGCGACACCTTGACTTTCGCGACGTTCGAGAGGGTTCCCCGTGCGCCGGTGGGGAGCGTCAGCGTGACGTGCAGGCTTGCGCCCTGAACCCGCGAGGTCTTCGCGCTCGTCGACGCCTTGAACACCGGCTTGAACGAGAGCGCTGCACAGTTCGTGACCTGGAACGGCACCCCCACGTCAGCGGTCGCACCTTCGGTGCTCTGCAGCTCCCCGGTGAGCTTCATCGGTTCGCAACTGGTGGGGTTGAACACGAACCCGGGACGGTTGACCGTCACGTTCACGTGCTGCAACTGCAACGGAATGCCATCCAGGATCGTCGGGAACGCGTCGCTGACGACCGTCAGGTGCGCGTCGGTCGGGTCCACGTCGATCTTTGAGCGGACGACCTCGGTCCCGAGGTTGAACGGGCCGGCGATCGCGGGGACGACGATCTCCACACCGAACGGGTCACCCTCGTAGGGCCCAGTGATGTATGCCTTCCCGGTTTCCACGGAGAACGGATCCCCGCCCAACCCTGCGCTGACGATCACCTGCCCAATCTGGCTTTCCGCCGGACAGTTCCCCTGCGCGGCCTGGGGTTCCTCGCACAGCTTCACGCCCTGCAACCCCGCCGAGACCCCTGGGGGGAACACGATCGAGAGTTTCGCGAGGGTCTGGTCGGCATCGGGGCGGCTCATCGTCAACGTCAACGGGGTGTACGCGCCCGCTTGCACGTTCGTGGATCCGGCCGCGAACCCGGGAGTGAACGGCCTTGGGCTCGCACACCCCGTTTCATCCGGGCCACTCGTGATATCGAACGTCGACGAAGCCCCCACCGGCGCGTTACCCGACCACGGCGAGACCGACGCCGTCGTCGTATAAGCACCACACGACGGTGGCGTGCTCAGCGGCGCGCGGTCGGAGCCGAAGAAGTGCAGCCTGGCTTCTTCGAAAGGCAGCTGCGGGCCGTTCGGGAACGTCGCCACAAGCTGCCCCGACACCGGGTTCAGCGCGACTTCACCGGCGAGCTTGATGACCACACCGGCCTTCGCGTTCTGCGCTTCGAGGTAGAGGCCGACGAGGCTTCCGAACGGGTTGTTGTTCTGTTCGGCCAGGTAAACCCCGCCTTCCACCGGTTCGGGCAACAGCGGCGTCGTGATCACCACCGTCCCCACCTTCGACGCTTCCGGACACGACGACGGACCCGGACTGCCCAGCGCGATCTGCGCCTGCGAGCAGGCCTGCAACCCACCGGCGCCAGCCGGGTTGATCTGCACTCCTTCGGGCAACGTCACGGCGATGACCTTCACGTCCGGCGGCGCCAGCCCTTCGGCTGAGAGCAGCGGTTCTTGTGGCACGTGCACCCCGACCGACAACCCCGTCGGCGTACTCGCCGCATGACCATCCGGCGCAACTTCGAGAGTCGGCGAGAACAGCAGGTGGTTGCAGCCATCCAACCCCACCGGCTGCCCCAGTTCGTCCTGAAAGGTGTATTCACGCGGGGCGGTGAAGGCCCCCTCGTCCTGCCAGGAGTCAGCTTCCACGGTGGTGTGCACCGGCCCCGTGCACGAGGTGGGAAGACTCAGCAGCGGCGGCGGATCTTCCTGGCCCAGGGCAGCGCACGGCGGGGCGCCCTGAACGGGGGCGAGGCAGTTCCATCCCCGCACCGGGTCGTGGCGCGGGTCGCCCGGCACACCCCAGAACGTCACCCGTGCGGAGACGAATCCCGAGATCTCCGTGATGTTGGGGACGGTCACCGTAACCCCGTAGTCGCTGCCGGTACGCACCGCCGTGTCCAGGTAAATCGGCAGGCCAGCCGCGTCGAAACCAAACCGCGCCGGTTCGCCCACCGTGGGCACAAGCGCGAACAGAGGCGTGTAGAAGGTCTGCAGCGGCTCTAGCTCGTTAGTCGGTAGAGTTGTACTCACCGACACGACCCCAACCACAGTGTTGTCCGGGCAGAGGTTCTCCCCGCCCCCGCCGGGGGCGAGTGCGGTGAACTTCGCCAGGGGGCACTGCGGGAACGGCACCGGATCGCCGACCAGCCCCGGGGGCAGGTCGAAGCGCAGATCCTTCACAGAGGCCGGGGGCTTCCCCGCTTCAGCGGCCTGGTTGAGCCCGATCACGCTGGTCAGTTGGAACGGGTGCGAACCGGCCTGGGTATCCGGCGACCCATCCGCATTTTCCGCTCTCAATTCATACTGTTCGACACCAAACGGCGTCGGTGCGGAGCTCACCACGATCGGCCTCTGCACCGTCGCACTCAACGCCCCACCCCCCGAGATGCTCACCCGGTTCTCTTCGCCCGATTTCGCGGTTTCAGAGACCTTGACCCTGATCTGGGCTTCCACGTCGGCATACGCCCGACCGTACACGGGGAAGATGCTTGTCAGGGATTCCGGCAGCGTGCAGATCACTTCATCGGTCTGGACCTCGCAGAAGGCACGGCCGAACACTTCAGAAGCTCCATAGCCACCAAGACCCACGGCGATGCTCTGCGCTGTCAGACCCGCCGGCAGCGTATCGGTTATGACCACCGGACCGCTCACGCCGGCATCGCCGAGATCCTCGGCCACCAGGAAGATCTTGCCTTCACCCGCGGGCGGCAGATTCGTCGGGAACGACTCGCTGCTGACACGCCACCACGGCCTGCACCCGGCGCATTCCACTTCAGCGGAAGCCGAGACGGCAAAGGCCACCGCCAGCAGCAGCATACCCACGGCCACGAGACCGGCCACCCGCCCGATCGTCTTGAGCTTGCCATCGATCATCGCTCTCCCCTCCCCTGTTGGCGCCCTGCCCCGGCGGACACGCCCTTCTCGACCCGGGCGCTCCTCGCCCCATACCGTTTCCTGGCCTGCCGCTCACACCCAGCTCGCTTGCGCTTCGGCCTGCCCGTGCACACCTTCAGCGCCTTCGCGAGCTTCTGCGCCCGCGTCAAGGACCTCGCCGTCACCACGGGCGTGGCCCCCGAGGACACGACATCCCCCGAGCCCGTGAACGTCTCGCTCGCTGGCGCCCCGAAGATCGCCGGCTGCAGCACCGGCGCCGGCTTGCACGAATCCGCAGTCGTGCACGGTGGCGGCGCCGCCACCGGCGGCGGAGCACACGACACCGCCACGGTGCATTCGTGCGCGTCGTAGATGTCAAGACTCGTATCGACATCCTGCGGCGCGAGTCTCGAAAGCGTCAGGAAGAAGACGTCCCCACCGCTTTGACTGGCATCCATAAACGCCGATTCCTCAGAGGACGTCCCCGCCGAGATCAACCCTACACAGCCGCCCGTGTCTTCCACGAACACGTCGCTCGCGCTCTGCCCATAGCCGGGCGCCTGGCAACTGCCGACCCCCGTCGGCTCGTACTCGTACACATCCTCCCCGCCGTTCACGTCTGCCGGCACCAGAGCGTCGGAGCTGTTGAAGAACAGCCGGCCGCTATCGGAGAGATACCTCGACTGATAGAGAGCCGAGCTGAGGCTCGTCGTCGTCCAACCCGGGATGTTCGCCGCAAACCAGCGCCCTTCCCATCTTTTGTCGAAGTCGACCAGAGGACCGTCGCCTCCCTCTGTGCCCTCGGTCCGTCCCTCCGGTCGTGCCCCAGTCGGGTTGCACGAGGCGCACACCAGACGGCCCGTATCGACGTCGTAGAGGAAAACCTCCTCGTCGGGAATGCCGCTGTTCACATCGCGGTTGTCATACCCGGTCAAGCTCTTTTCCGACATGAACGCCAGGTACCGTCCGTTCGGCGAGACACGCGAAGTCAGTTCGCTGAGATTCCCCTCGGATACGCGCCAGTCGTGGGCATCTTCGCTGGAGAGCAGCGCGATGAACATCGGCGGCGCCCACGCTTTGGCCGCTTCGTCGTAGCGCTCCACGTAGAGGTTGTCCCCCCCGCTTTCAGCACCGTGCTCGGCGCCGTCGCCAAGCACACCGCTGTCGACGAAGTACACATCGGACCCATCTTCACCGGCCCCCATCACCACGCCTTCGACCCCGCCGCTTTCCGTGAGCTTTGTCGTCTTACCAGCCAGCGGCTCACCGCTGCCGCTGGTCACTTCGAAGACATCGAGATCCCCCCCGTTGATGAAGAACAGCCTCGACTCTTCGCTGTCGCCGATCTGAAAATCTTCCCCTTCGGGCACCAACACGGTTTCACCTCTCACCATGTCGCGCAGGAACAGGCCCGCCGAGGATACCCCCACGACACGAGACCCATCATCGGAGATCGCGTCCCTCACACCGGCAAGTCCCCCACCCGTAACTTCCCCATCGGGCAACACACCGATCGGGCGCAGCCTACCTTCAGACCACTCATAGGATCCGCCATAGACACCCGCAGACAGGCACACCGGACCAAAGTTTTCATCGGTGCTCAAGATCACATGACTCATGTCCGGCGTACCATCGACGAACTGCACCCCGCCGGCACCCACACCGTTGCCGCCAAACTTGCACCCCGGTGGGACATTCCCCGCGCTCACAAGCGCCTCGTATCCACCGTCCGCTTCGCGCAGGTAAACGGTTTTTTCTGATCCCGCCGGCAGCGGTGGCAGCGGCGTATGACCATTCGGTTCGACAAGCCCGAGCGACAGTTCGCTCGAGAACAGCTTGTATTCGGCGCTGTGCCCGATCGCCAGTTCTGTGGTCCCTTCGTTATGAGGCGTGGTGATGTCCTGCGTGCTCCACACCCCCGGAGCGCCGCGGAGCGAGATCACCTGCGTCACTTCCGGTGAAGCGCTGCCCGCCGGGTTCGCCGCGAACGGCGCCGTCGCACCATAGGTGATCCCATCCCCCGACTGTGCCGCCTGGATGTCATCCCCCGGTTCGTTACCGAGCGCGATGACTTCCGACCCATACTTGTCAGGCGGCGTGACCAGTTCCCATTCGCGACCGTCAGGCAGCGAGAACTCGCCACCCCCGGACTGGGTCGAGAACTCCTCATCGGGCCCCGCGACTTCCCGCCGCACCCCATTGCCCGCCACGACCCGGAAGTGATACGTGCTGTCAGGCTGCAGACCCTGCACGAGCAGCCGCGCCGGCACAGAAGCACTCCCCGAGCCCGCATCCTCGGACACGCTCGTCCCATAGGAGGCCGACGGGCCATATTCGAAGCGATACGTGGTATCGGCGGCCCCCGGGTTGATCTGCGCGATGAATTCAGCGCTGTCCGACGTGACCTTCACAACCGACTCGCCTTCGACCGTCGGGCGCTCGGGCGCGATGAATGTGTGATCCCGCCCGGGGCTGCTGCCATGCGCATCCCCCGCCACGAGACGATAGTGGTAGCCGGCGAGCGGCGTGAGCCCGCTCACGACGGCGTGCACCGCGACGGGGCTCGACCCCGACCCCGGCGACGGTTCGCACGGAACGGTGCTCCCATAAGACGTTTCGGTACCGTATTCGAACTCGCAGCTGGTCACCGGTTCGCCATCCGGGTCGACCGTACCGTTCAGCGTCACCGTCCCTTCCTCTTCCAAGCCGCTCAATTCCGCGCCCGTGCTGACATCCGGCAACACGACATTGCCAAAGATCGCGACCCTGTCAGACCCCGCGTCCGCGACATACACCGTGTGATCGGAGGAATCGACAGCGACACCGCTGCTGCCCGTCAGATCCCCCGAACCGAACTGCTCGGCGAACACACCGTCCGAGGCATACGCCTTGACCTGTTCCCCCACTCCGAGATACACCTCGTTGTCAGAGGTGTCCACCGCCACACCGCTCACTTGTTCTGCATTATCGACTTCTTCTTCGAACTTGGTTCCTTTATACCTGTTGACGCCCCCATTTCCGGCGATGTACAGGCGGCCTTCGGAATCCACCGCGAACCCCTGGTTCACATCGGGCGGGGTGCTGTCCTCCTGCGCGAGAAACGCGTTGGCGAGCGCGTCGCTGAAGCTGTCCACCTCGTTGGCGACTTGACCTTCACCGGCTTGGGTGACCCACACCACCCCGGACGGGTCGACCGCGACACCCCTCAAATGAAAGAACGGTGCACCGCTTTCGCCCGCCGTCAACTGCCCTTCGTAGACACCAGCGGCACTGAACTTGTCGACCACGTTGTGACCCTCGTCGACCACATACACATCCCCGGCGGAGGGGTCGAGCGGGCTGCCGGAGTTATCCACCGCGATCGTCGTCGGTTCATCGAACGCGCCGGTCGGAGCCGCGCTCCCATTAAACTGCCCGATATAGGAGCCGCTGGACGTGAACTCCTCGACACGATTGTCACCCCGATCGACCACGTAGACGTCGTGCGTCGTATCATTCACAGCGACCCCGTCCGGTTCGGTGAACTTGCCGTTCCCGGAGCCCGCTTCACCGAACGTGCTGCTGAACACATGCAGATTCAACGCCGGCGCCGGCGCGCTCCCAAGCACGAGCCCGCCCACCAGCGCACAGAATGTCGCCACAGTCAGTCTACGAGCAGCACGCATCGAACCATCCCCTCCTCGAATACGGAGGGGACAAAGACCCCTCGCCAGGTCACACGACGACACACACACGCACACGCATGCGAGAACACCAAACGGGCCCTACGCACAAAATGCGAAGACCGACACAAGAGAGCCCCAACCCCACCGTCCGCGGGGCCAGGAACACGCAGGCGCGAGAACGCGCGGCCGGGGCCTACGCGCCCGCCACTGCCCCTTCCCCCCGCGGGGGAGCCCGAGCGGCCCGTCAGCGCCGAACGGCGATGGCCGCTAGAGGCCGAGAGAGAGAGAGAGAGAGAGAGATGCGACAGCGCCAAGCTGGCGCATCTAGCCAGGGCCTCTGGCGCAGCCGCAAGTGTGCTCGGCACGTATGTCCCTCTCGAACTCACGCGAAAACCAACTCCCTCATCAATGACCCGGGTCCCTCTCTCCTGGCAACAACCCTGCCAGTGCACACATCCCTGCAGAGGCCGGCCGCAGAGCGACCAGACCCGAACCCGATCTATGTTTGAAACCCTGCCAAGCACCCGGACAACGGGCACATGACGAAGGTCACTATAGACACGTCAGACGGTGTTGTCAACCCCAAAGGGGCATGCGACCTCGCCACGCGGTCACACCACCCCACACACGCTCCCGCGCAATGCCCCGCAGAAGCGGGGCCGCAGGCCTAACCCGGCGTGGCCTGGCGGCGGATCGCGCGCTCGATCTCCGCGCCCTTGACGGTGAGCCGCCACACGTTCGGCTCCCCGCGCGCGGGCCCCGCGCCGCCATTCTCGATCAACCCGAGGTGCTCCAAGCGCGCGAGCAGCTTGGAGATCTGCCCCTGGTCGGAGACCCCGGCCGCTTCGGAGACCGCGCGGTTGCTCGGACCCGACCCCAGCCCACCAAGCTCCGCGATCGCCAGCAGCACCCGCACCGTGCGATACGTCAAACGCATACCGAGCTCCCGCAACGGATCGCCGCTTACCGGCGCGCGCCTGCGCCGTGGGACAGGCTGCGCAGTCTCGCGCAGTGCCGCGGCCTGCCCCAGATAGGGCAACACGATCATCGCCATCAACGGACCGAGCAGGCTCGCCATCGACGTCGTACCACCGTTGCGACGTGCATCCCCCGCCGACAGCCGCGTGTGCAGCACCGCGAGCACCGCCCCGACGACACCCTCGGCCGTCAACCGCGTCGGCTTCGCGGAGACCCGCACCTCCCGACGGCCCTCGTGCACCGCATCCACCAGGGCACCCAACACCCGCGCCCTGCGCTCGAGCGCGACCGGGCCACCACCCAGCGCGTCCACCACGCACAGCGCACCCATCCCCGGCTCATCGTCCAGATACCCCAACAGCTCACCCAAACCAGCACGGATCCGCTCCCGCCAAGTCCCCGGCGCCTGGAACGCGGGCACCACACGCAGCGCGCCCCGCTCGACGGCCTGGTCGAAAGCCACCAAGAAGCAATCCTCGCGATCTTCGAAAAGCTCGTAGAACGTCCGGCGAGAGACCCCCGAACGCCCGACGATTCGCCCGACCGTAACGCCGCCAACACCCCGCTCACCAGCGACCTCGACCAAAGCAGCGATCATCCGCGCGCGCTGGATCTCCGCCACACCACCACGGCCACCGCCACGATCCACGTTGCGTGCGATGTTGCGATCGACACCCTCGTGAGCGGGACGACGACCCACGCCACGGCCAGCGCCAACACCGCCATGGGCAGCGCCACCACCTCGGCTGGCAGCGCCACCACGACTGGCGCCGCCGCCTCGACCGCGAGCCGCCACCGCAATCACCGAGTCCGGGACGCTAACCCTTCTTATCGCGCTTGCCCTTGCCATGACCCTTGCCCTTCGCCTTCCCCTTCTTCTTATGGTTGATCTTCTTGGCGCTCCCCTTCTTCGTCTTCGGGCACCCCGTGACCGCGATCTTCGTGCTCTGCGTGATCTTCACCCCGTTCTGCCCTTGGAATTCCGTCGGCATCAACAATGTGCCCTTGCAAAGATTCCCGTTCGCCGTCAACGCCGGGTCTTCGCGCTCCGGCAGCGTCAGTTCGAACCCGGAGAACGGCACGTCCGGGACCGTGTTGAACGTCGCGCTCGTGATGCCCTGTTTGCTGATGAACGTTTCCCCATGCACCTGCACCGTCACCCCGTCCTCGCCGGTGAGGACCATGATCAGTTCCGGGTACTTCGCGCCACCATGGGAGACAAAGTACGCCGGGCCGGACAGACCGCCTTCGAGCACCGGTGTGCTGACGTGCGCTTCGCCGACACGCGACGCAACCGGGCAATTAGAGGGGTTTTCCACGAACACTTTTTCCGTGCACGCCTTCTGCAGCGTTTTCAACGGCGAGGGCAGCTGTTTAGGCAGCGATACCTTGACCCGAGCCACGTTCGCCTGCGTGCCTCGCGGGGCGTTCGGCAGCGTGAGATCGACGTGCAGGCTCGCGCCATCGACCCTGGAGGTGTGCGCGCTCGTGGTGACCTTGAATTCGGGTTTGAACGCCAGCGCCGCGCAGTTGGTGACCTGAAACGGCGTGGAGACATCGGCCTTCGCGCCTTCCGAGCTTTCCAGTTCCCCGGTCAGCTTCATCGGTTCGCAACTGGTCGGGTTGAAAACGAACCCGGGACGGTTGACCGTCACGTTGACGTGCTGCAGCTCCAACGGGATCCCATCCAGGATCGTCGGGAACGGATCGCTCACAACCGTCAGATGCGCATCCGTCGGATCGACGTTGATCTTCGAGCGCACGACCTCCGTTCCCAGGTTGAACGGGCCCGCGACCGCAGGCACCACGATCTCCACGCCGAACGGATCGCCCTCGTAGGGACCGGTGATATACGCCTTGCCCGTTTCAACGGGGTAGGGGTCGCCGCCGAGGCCGGCGCTCGCCGTGACCTGCCCGATCTGGCTTTCCGCTGGGCACTTGCCTTCCGCGGCCTGCGGTTCCTCGCACAGCTTCACACCCTGCAGGCCCGCCGAGACCCCCGGCGGGAACACGACCGAGAGTTTCCCGAGCGGCTGGTCGGCGTCCGGGCGGCTCATCGTCAACGTCAGCGGGGTGTACCCGCCGGCCTGCACGCTGGTCGTCCCGGCCTCGAACCCGGGCTGGAACGGCCGCGGGCTCGCGCACGGCGTGTTGTCCGGGCCGCTCGTGATGTCGAACGTCGAGCTCGATTCCACCGCGGCGTTGCCCGACCACGGCGCGAACGACGCCGTCGTCGTGTACGAGCCACACGAGGGCGGGGTGCTCAACGGCGCCCGCGACCCACCGAAGAAGTTCAGACTGAAATCTTCGAACGGGAGATCCGGTGTGTTGTCGAACGTCGCGATCAGCTGGCCACTCACCGGGTTCGGCGTGACCTGCCCCGCGAGCTTGATCACGACACCCGACACCGGGTCCCGCGCGACGATGTACAGCGCAATCAACGACCCGAACGGGTTGGCGTTCTGCGTCGCAAGATACGCCGCGCCGACCAACGGGTTCGGCAGCAGTGGAGTGTGGATTTCGACCGTCCCGACCTTCGAGGATTCAGGGCAGGAGATCGGTTCGGCGTCTTCCAAGCCGACTTCGCTTTCCCCGCACGCGGAGAGCCCATCCGCCGCCGAGGGGTTCAACGCGACACCCGCCGGCAGCGACACCATCGTGTCCCTCACCGTCGCCTGCGCATCCCCCGTCGGGTTCAACGCCGCGTCCTGCGGTACATGGATCGTGGTCGTCAACCCCGTCGGAGTGCTCCCCGCCTGCCCATCCGGCACCGCCACGATCGACGGCGCGAACGTCAGCCGATTGCAACCGCTCAACCCCAACGGATGTTCATACTGGTCACGCAGCGCGTATTCCACGCTCTTCTCAGCCGTCGGTTCCGCCCACGAGTCGGCCGTCAACATCGACGTCCACGGCATCCCACACGTTGTCGGCAACGTCAGAAACGGCGGCGGGTTGGTCTCCCCCTGCGGCACGCACGGGCTGTTCGCAACGATGGCCACGCAACCCCAGCCACGCGCGCTGTCGTGGCGCGGGTCGCCCGGGACACCCCACAGCGTAACCTCGCTGCCGAGCAATTCCACCGCCTGGGTGACGTTGCGCACATCCACCACCACGTTGTAATTGCCGCCCGTGCGCACCGAGACGTCCAGGATCACCGGGTCGCCGGCTGCCTCGAATGCGAAACGCGCCGCCTCACCCTCCTGCGGCACCAGGTTGAACAACGGCACCGGCGACGTTATCGGCGTGAACCCCAGGTAGCTGATGATCAGTGTCACCTGCGCGACGCCAACCGCAGTATCCGCCGGACAGAGATTTTCGCTGTTGTCGATAAGCGTCGAGAACTCGCCGGTCGTGCATTGCGGGATCGCGCTGGGGTCGCCGATCAGACCCGGCGGCAGGACGAAGTGCAGATCCTTCCCGAGCGCAGCCACGCGCTCGCCTCCGGACACCAGCGACTTGTTCAGGTTCAGCGTCGCCGTCAGCTGGAACGGGTGCGAGCCGGCCTGCACGTCGGGGAACCCACCCAACCCTTCCGGTGTCAGTTCGTAGGTTTCCACGCCGAACGGCGTCGCCCCTTCTCCGACCTGCAGGGCCTGCCTGGAGACGGCCCGCGGCGCGCCCGCGCCTTCCGCGACAGCTTCATTGACAGCGCCAGACACAGCCGATGGTTCGACCCTGACTGTGATCGTCATCAACGCCGACAGATACGGCCTGACAGTGTCACGAAACGTGCAGCTCACCGTTTCGAGCGAGCATTCGCCGCTTCCGAACGCACCCTCCGGACCAATCCCACCGGATACCTTGACGGGCACGACCCCCGGCGGCAGCTTGTCCGCTAGCACGATCGGCGCACTCGACCCGTTCGCTTCACTGTCGCCAATATTCGCCGCCGTCACGAACACCTGCCCGTAGCCCCCCGCCGGCAGCACCGTCGGGGCCGCCGAGGAGTTCACATGCCACCATGGCGCTCCGCCTTCCGCCCACGCCGGCGCGACGCCAATCCCGGCGAGCACCACGCACGCCACGGCCAGCGCGATCCCTGTCCCGAACACCCTGAGCTTGCCTCCCATAGCAGTTCCCCTCCCCTCTAGCGCCTGGCCCTGGCGGACAAGCTCTTGTGGATTCCTGCACCTCTGTCCCTGCCCCTGCTCGCGCCTTTGCCCTTGCGTTTCGCCTTGCGCTTGCGCTTGCTGTGAGGTTTCTTCTTCGCTCCCTTCGGAGTGCTCACACCTTCTCCGGCGGCCGAGGTGATGTTGCCAGAGCCAGAGAACGTCGCGCTGGACGGCGCACCAAAGATCGTCGGCTGCAGCGAGGGCGCCGCCTTGCACGAATCTCCACTCGAGCATTCCGGCGGCGCCACTGGCGCGCTCACACACGCCACCGCACTCGAGCACACGTGCGCGTCGTACACGTCCTGGCTCGTATCGTAGTCTTGCAATACCAGTCTCGACGCCGTCAGGAAGAACACATCTTCGCCTTCCGCGCCACCGGGGCCCATGCCGCCAGCGTCGAGGAACGTCGATTCCTGACTGGAGGTCCCAGAGGAGATCAACGACACACAGCCTCCGGCCTGTTCGCAGCTGCCGATTGCCTGCGGCTCGTACTCATACACATCCGCCCTGCCGTTCGTGTCCTGCGCCACCAGCGAATCGAAGCTGTTGAAGAACAACCGCCCTTCACCGGAGAGATACCGAGGCTGGTAGGCCATCGAAGCGAACCTGTTCACATGATCCCCGGTCGGAAGGTCCGCCGCCAGCCACCGGCCACTCCACAGAGCCGCCCGGTCGGAGTCCAGCGGGTCTTCGTCCCCCGGATCGAAGACTCCGGCAGGCCGGGCGCCGGTCGGATCGCAGGACACACAAGTCAGGCGATCGCTCGCCTGGTCATAGAGGAACACCTCCTCGTCCGGCTGGCCGCTGCTCACGTCGCGGCTGTCGTAGCCCGTCAGGTCGCGGTCCGACATGAACGCCAGAAAGCGCCCGTTCGGCGAGACTTTCGAAGTCAGCATCCCCTCTGTTCCCACGGTCCCGCCGGTTCCCACGCCCCAATCAGGACCGTCTTCGGGCGAGAGGACGGCCACCAGTCGCGGTGCCGACCACATCGAGTCCGCCTCGGACACCACATACAGGTTGTCCGCGCCGGCTTCTGCGCCACTCGCCAGCACACCGGTGGCCACGAAGTAGACGACCGACCCATCTTCGCTTGCGCCCAACATCTCGTCCTGTACGTTCGCCGGTTCGCTGCCGTCACGGTCCACTGTCAGATCCGTCAAGGTCTTCGCTTCCGTGTCATATACATAGAGATCGTTGCCCACGCCACCGTGCACCGCTTCTGTCGGGGGCAGCTTCGAGTCAGCCGTCAACGGCTCCGAATCGAGGAAGAAGACCTTCGACCCCGTGGCGCTCGCGATCTCGAATGTCGCCTTCGATGCCGGCGGCCGCGGCACTCCCGGCGCCGGTTCGTCCACCTGCACCGTTTTTTCGCTCACTGTTTCACGCATATACAGAGGATGTTCCTGTCCTTCGGGTTCACTCGTCCAAAAGACGCGCGAGCCGTCATTCGACAGCGCATGCCTGATATCCACGCCCGGGTTGAGTTTGGAGCCCAGGGAAACTCCCCTGAAGCTCGGTTCGCCATTCGGGAGCACATTCACGAGCGAAAGGACGCCGCCTGTCCAGTCATAAAGGTTTTCCCTTTCCGGGCCACCTTTTGCGTTGCTCGTAAGCGCAACATCGGATGTCAGCAGGACATGCGCGAGGTCGGGCGTGGCCGTTATGCCGTATACCTGTTCGTCGCCGTTGGATCCGTTGAACATCGTACCCGGCGGCACGTTGCCAGCGGTCACCAGCGGCCGATAGCCGCCCGTGACATCGTTGCGCACGTACTCCGTCCGTTCACTCGCTTCGGGCGACAGCG
This sequence comes from uncultured Solirubrobacterales bacterium, assembly GCA_963744135.1. GTDB lineage: Bacteria > Actinomycetota > Thermoleophilia > Solirubrobacterales > Solirubrobacteraceae > Palsa-744. Next base: position 98,751 of record CAVUSE010000004.1, read on the forward strand.
GTGTTTCGCCGGTGGGTGCGACCAACCCCTGCGACAGGTCAGGCGAGAAGAAGAGGAATTCCGCGTCGCTGCCGTTATTAGCATCCACAGTTGCGTTCGACGACACGATGTCCTGCGAGGACCAGCCGCCGGCACCGCGTCTCGAGAGCACCTGTGTGACAATGAACGGGCTTGGATTGCCCACCGAGCTTGCCACCACTGGACCGTTGGCGACATACGAGATCGCGCTCCCATCTTCGGCCGCCTCCTCAACGCCTTCTTTCGGCAGCGGTTCGATGCCCGCCCCGTACTTGTCAGACGGCGAGACCATTTCCCACATCCGACCATCCGGCAACGTAAACGCGCCGCCACCGGACTGTGTGGTAAATGTCTCGTCCGCGCCGTACACGGTGCCGAGTGCGCTCGTTGCGGCAATCCGCACGTGATAGGTGGTGCCGGGCACCAGGTCCTCCGGACGGACGCTGACCGGCTCGACGCCGGTCCCGTCGCCAAGGTCGCCTTCGGGCACGGGCACACTCTGTCCGTAGGCGAGGGTGGCACCATATTCGAAACGGAACTTCGTATCCGAGCCGCCCGGGTCGACCTGCGCGCTCAGCAGCGCGCTCGCCGCGGAGACATCCGAGACGGCCTCTTCGCCGACAGCAACCGGTACCGGTGTGAGGAAGGTGCGATCGGCGCCCGCCAATGTCCCGTTCGCGTTGCCGACCTTCAGCCGGAAGTGGTAGCGCGTCAACGGTTCCAGCCCGGACAGGCTCGCGCTCACCGCGACCGGCGCTCCGCCCGAACCCGGCTCCGGAGAGCAGGCCGCATCCTGCCCGTAGGAGGTGCTCGTGCCGTATTCGAACACGCACGAGGTCACCGGCAGACCATCCGGGTCGACCACCCCGTCCACCGTCGCCGACGTTTCCCCAAGGCTCGACGACGAGCCCGTGCTCACATCCGGAACGGTGACGGCCGTAAAGGCCTCGATCGCCTGGTTGGTGGCGTCGGACGTGTACACCGTCCCCGTCGAGGAATCCACCGCGACACCGCTGCTGGCGCTCACGCGACCGGATCCGAAGCTCTCCACGAAGCCTCCCGCCGGGGTGAACGCACTGATCGACGCTTCGTTGTCGACGTACAGATCGTTGCTCGTGCGATCGACGGCGACGCCCGTCGCCAATTCTTCGCCGCTCACTTCTTCGTCCAATAATGTGCCCGCGCTGCTGAGCTTCGCGATATCCCTTGATTCAGGACGAACTTCGCCCGACGTATGCCCGAAATAGAAATCGCCTTCGGAATCGATCGCAAACCCGATCGCGCTCAATTCCCCCACTCCGCTATTCGTGGGAATGAACTTCAGGAGCGTTTCCGATACGAATTCATTCATTGCCGCATCATTGAACTCCCTTAGATGCAAATCCTTTGTATCGAAATTGCGGGCCTGCACCCACAGCGCGCCGTTGGAATCCACCGCGACACCAACCACAACCAGAAACGGGAAATCAGCCTGAGTACCTATCAGCTGGCCGATGTACGCACCGCTCGGGCTGAACTTGTCGATCACCTTGTGGCCCATGTCCGCGACATACACATCCCCCGCGGAGGGATCCAGCGGATTCGTGGAGTTGTCGATGGCGATCGCGCCTTCCCGCGGAAATTCTATTTCCGGCCTGGGCCACGAGAAGGCACCCGTCGGCGACGCGCTCCCATTGAACTGCGTGACATACGCGCCGGTCGAGCCGTCGAACACCTCCACACGATCGTTCCCGCGATCGATCACATACACATCGCCCGCCGCGGGGCCGACTTCGCTCACCGCCAGCTGTCCCGGCTGTGAGAGCTGGCCATCGCCCGCCCCTTCGCTGCCGAATGATTTGCTGAACACGTGCTCGCGCTGCGCCAGCGCCGGCGCACTCCACGCGAACAGCAGCCCACCGACCACGACGCACAGCGCAACCAGCGTTCTCGACAGCGACCGGCGAGCAATCATCGAACCATCTCCTCCTGTGAGAAACCGAAACCAGCACCAGACCCGCCCGACCCCGGGCAGCACAAAACCGCAGCGGGCACACGGCCCGCGTCGGCGAGAGAACATGAAGCCGAGGACGCGCCCCGAGCGAGCGGAGTACTACTACGCCGAGCGTCATGACCGGTCGAGCCGGTTGAATAACGAACCCCAAGCCCACCGCTCCCCTTTCCCCCCACGGGGGAACCGGGGCGGCCCGTCAGGACCGAGCGGCGGGGACTGCTAGATGCCGAAGAGAGAGAGAGAGAGAGAGAGATGCGACAGCGCCAAGCTGGCGCATCTAGCATCGCCCTCTACTGGGGGTGCAACGACCCCTAACACGTCAATCCCTCTCAAAGACACGCGAAAACCAACTCCCTCACCAGAATGACCCGGCCCCTCTCCCAAGCAGACCCTGTCAATACATCTGAAGGCCGGCCACAAGGCGCCGGGCCCAGACCCGATCCTATGTTTGAAAACCGTGCCAGGCACCCGGACAGCGGGCACACGACGAGGCCACTATAGACACTCGTGACGGTGTTGTCAAGTGTTGGGGGTTTTCAGGCGTCACCCAAGCGCCCCCAGGCGCGCTGCGCTGGGCAGACGCGTGAGGCCCCACCGGGATCATCGCGTGAGGCCCCACCGGGATCATCGCGTGAGGCCCCACCGGGATCATCGCGGCGCCTTCGCAGGGCTCCTGCGATGATGCGATCGTGAGCGACAGCCCCGCAATCGAGGTGCGCGACCTGCGCAAGCGCTATGGCGAGTACGAGGCGCTGCGCGGGCTCGACATCGAGGTGCACCGCGGCGAGGTGTTCGGGCTGCTGGGGCCCAACGGCGCCGGCAAGACCACGACGGTGGAGATCCTCGAGGGCTATCGCACGCGCGACGGCGGCGAGGTGTCGGTGCTCGGCCACGACCCCGCCCGCCGCTCGATCGAGCTGCGCCGGCGGATCGGGATCGTGCTGCAGTCGGGTGGCATCTACAGCCACATCACCCCGCGCGAGGCGCTGCGCCACTGGGCGAGCTTCTACCCGCACCCACGCGACGTCGAGGAGGTGCTCGGTCTCGCCGGTTTGGGGGAGAAGGCGGACGTGCGCAGCCGCCGGCTCTCCGGGGGGCAATTGCGGCGCCTGGACTTCGCGCTGGCGCTCGTCGGCGATCCGGAGCTGATCTTCCTCGACGAGCCGACGACCGGCTTCGATCCCGAGGCGCGGCGGGCGGCCTGGGAGACGATCCGCTCGCTGCGCGAGCTCGGCAAGACGATCCTGCTCACCACGCACTACCTCGACGAGGCGCAGGCGCTGGCGGACCGCGTGGCGATCGTCAAGGATGGGCGGGTGCTCGCGATCGGGCCTCCGCGGGAATTGATAACCCACCCACCCGGAACCCACCCACCCGGCGCCTCGCACTACCGCATCGCTTACCGCGGCGCGGATGGCGGCCTGGTGGAGCACGAGACCGACGATCCCACAGGACTGCTGCACACGCTCACCGTCGAGGCGCTCGCGCGGGGGGAGCGGCTGGAGGAGCTCACCGTCGGGCGGCCCTCGCTCGAGGACGTCTACCTGGAGCTGACCGCAGATGTCTGAGGCAATCGCTCTCTCCTGGCGTCAGTACCGCCTGGAGCGGCGCATGTTCTGGCGCAACCCCAGCGCGGCCTTCTTCAACTTCCTGCTGCCGCTGCTGTTCCTCGTCGCAGGCGGAGCGATCCTGCACGGCAACCAGCGCCAGCTCGACCATCTCGTGCCGGCGATCGCGGGGATGAGCGTGATGTCGACGACGTTCACCGCGCTGGCGTACAACATCGTCTTTCTGCGCGAGCGCGGCGTGCTCAAGCGAATCCACGGCACGCCGCTGCCGACGGGCTCGTACTTCGGGGGGGTGGCCGCCAACGCGGTCACCAACACGGCGTTGCAGATCGCGATCGTGGTGCTCGCCGGGCGGGTATTCTTCGGGATCGGCTGGCCGCGGCACTGGGACGAGCTGGTGGTGTTCACGCTCGCCGGCGTCGTCTGCTTCGCCGCGTTGGGCGTCGCCTTCGCCCACGTGATCCCCAACTTCGAGTCGACCGCCGCGTACGTCAACGCCGTGTTTCTGCCGGTGGTGTTCGTCTCCTTCTACGTGTTCGACGACCGCTCGGCGCCGGCTTTCGTGCGCAACATCGCCGAAGCGCTGCCGCTGGTGCACCTGATCGACGGGCTCTACGCGGCGATGCTGGGCAGCAGCGGTTTGGGCGATAATCTCAGCTCGCTCGCCGTGATCGCGCTGTGGGGCATATTCGGTTTGTACTTCGCCGTGCGCGGCTTCTCCTGGGAGCAGCGCTCATGAGACACGACAGGGGGACGCAATGAAGCAGCTCGCCGAGGGCGTTCATCAGCTGGACGGCCGGCCGCGCAATGCGATCAACATCTACCTCGTGGGGGACGTGCTGATCGACGCCGGCACCCGCCAGGCGGAGGGGCGTATCCTGCGCCAACTGCAGGGCCAGACGGTGAGCGCCCACGCGCTCACCCACGCCCACCCCGACCACCAGGGCTCGAGCCACGCCATCTGCGAGCGGCTCGGCATCCCGCTGTGGTGCAGCGAGGCCGACGTGCCCGCGATGGAGACGCCCGGAGCGATCAAAAACCCCAAAGCTCCGGGCTGGCTGAACTGGACGCGGGAGCGCTTCTGGACCGGCCCGCCCCACCCCGTGGCGCGCGCGCTGCACGAGGGCGACGAGGTCGCCGGCTTCACGGTGCTGGAGACGCCCGGGCACTCCGTCGGGCACGTCTCCTTCTGGCGCGAGCCGGACCGCGCGCTGATCGTCGGCGACGTGCTCAGCAACGTCCACTTCATCACCGGCGTCCCCGGGCTGCACCTGCCGCCCGACATCTTCACCCCCAACCCCGCCCGCAACCGCGAGTCGGCGCGGCGCCTCGCGGCGCTGGAGCCGGCGCTCGCCTGCTTCGGCCACGGCGCCCCGCTGCGCGACCCCCGCAAGCTCTCCGAGTTCGTCGCACGGCTGCCGCAGTGAGCGAGCACCCAGAGAGCATCTTCCTCCCCGAAGGGGAGGGACGCTACACGCCGACCGAGTATGCGCGCGGACCGTGGGACCCGCGAGCGCAGCACGGCGGGGCACCGGCGACGCTGATCGCAGGGGCGTTCGAGCGCATGCAACCCGGCGGGGAGCTGCCGTTCGCGCGCCTCTCCTTCTCCTTCCTGCGCCCGGTGCCGCTCGCGCCGCTGACGTTGAGCACGCGCATCGTGCGCCCCGGTCGCCGCGTGCAGGAGCTCGAAGCGCAGCTGCGCGTAGCCGCATCGGCCGACGCGCAGGAGGGCACAGAGAAGGGAAAAAAGGAGGAGGAGGAAGGGGGGGAGCTCGTGTGTCGTGCCCACGCGCTGCGGATCATGCCGGCGCCCACTGACCCGCCCGCGCTGGCGGTGGAGGTCGTGAAGGAGAGCGAACCCCCGCGCCTGCCCGGCCCCGAGCAGGCGCACACGGTGCGCTTCGGACCCGACGACGTGGAGTACAAGAGCTTCGCGGCAGGCGCGATGGAAATGCGCTTCCTGCACGGTCGCCCGCTGAAGGGCCAGCTCCCCGAGGTGGGAGTCTCGAGCGCAAACGCGCCCGTCGGGGCAGCCGGCGTGTGGATGCGCCTGTGCCGTCCCGTGCTCCCGGGAGAGGCCCCAACCCCGCTGGTGTACACGATGGCGGCGGCGGACTTCGGCAACGGCATCGCCGCAGTGCTGCCGTTCGAGGAGTACGTGTTCATCAACGCCGACCTCGCGATCACGCTCAACCGCCGTCCCGAGGGCGAGTGGATCGGCCTCGACGCCCGCACCATGCTGCACCCCGGCGGCATCGCCTGGGCGCAGAGCGTGATGCACGACGAGCGCGGGCCGTTCGGGCTGGCGACGCAGGCGCTGGTAGTACAGCCACGCTGAGCGGCCGCCCGGCGCCGCACCCTCCGCCGCCACCGCCACACCCCCACGCGCCACATCCCAGCCGCGCACACCCCCCACGCGCCCACATCCCCACGCGCCCACATCCCCGTACCCTGCCACCCTCACCCGCGCCACATCCCAGCCGCGCACACCCCCCACGCGCCCACATCCCCGTACCCTGCCACCCCCCACGCGCCACATCCCAGCCACGCACACCCTCCACCGCACCCTGCCACCCCCCAACGCGCCACACCCCCGACGCGCATCCCTCACCTCACCCTGCCCACCCCCACCCGCGCGGCACCCCGCCACACTCGACCCGGGCGAGATCGTTGCGCACGCAAATATCAGCTATGGTTGTGTGCACAACTACCAGTGGCGCTTTGCCCCAAACGGGTATAGCCCCACAACCACCCCTTTCCAAGAGGAGCTCTCGTGTCCACACAGTCTGCCGCACCAGCCGCCGCCGCACTCTCTGTCCCCGCCGGCACATGGAAGGTCGATCCCGTCCACTCGAGCGTCGAGTTCCAGGTCAAACACCTCGGCATCGCGACCGTCAAGGGCCAGTTCAAGGAGTTTGAGGGGACACTTAAGGTGGGCCCCGACGGCGCCGTCGCGTACGGCACGGTCAAAACGACGAGCGTCGACACGCGCGAGCCCCAGCGCGACGACCACCTGCGCTCGGCGGACTTCTTCGAGGTCGACAAGTACCCCGAGATCGGCTTCCGCTCGACCGCGATCCGCTCGACCGGCGAGGACGAGTTCGAGATCGACGCCGACCTCAGCATCCACGGGGTGACGCGCCCGGTCACACTGAAGGCGACGCTCGAGGGCTACGAGCCGGAGGACCACCAGGGCAACACGCGCGTGGGCATCTCCGCGAGCACCCAGATCAACCGCTCGGACTTCGAGATGCGCTTCAACGCCGCACTCGGCTCGGGCAACATGGTGGTCAGCGACAAGGTGAAGATCCTCGTCGACGTGTCCGCCGTGAAGCAGGCGTAGCCGGCACGCACCAGCTGGCGGCGACAGTCGTCACCGCGCCCGGCTGACGCCGACCACAGAGGTCAGCGGCCGAAAAGTCACGGGCACGCAGCGGCTGTCGCCGAACCAGCGGGCGCGGCAGCTGGGAGCGAATCAGCGGGCACAGCAGCTGGAGCGAATCAGCCGCCGAACCAGCGGGCGCGGCGGCTGGAGCGAATCAGCCGGGGCGGCAGCTGGGAGCGAATCAGCGGGCGCAGCGGCTGGAGCGAATCAGCCGGGGCGGCAGCTGGGAGCGAATCAGCGGGCGCAGCGGCTGGAGCGAATCAGCGGCCGAACCAGCGGGCGCGGCGGCTGTCGCCGAAGTGCCGCTTGTCGGCGGCAAGCTCAGCGGAGGGCTCTCCGAACGTGCCCGTGGGCTTTGGCCCGGAGAGGAAGTCCACTTCCACGCGGCCGATGCGTCCCGCGCCGAACTCGATGTAGCAGATGCCGATCCCGTCGTAGGGTGGGGGCTGCTCGCCACCGCGTATGCTCGCAATCAGCGAGGCGGCGACGACGCGTGCTGCTCCCTCCGCGAACACGCCCGCCTTCGGCACCCCGGCGGTGGTGACGTCCCCGATCGCGTACACCCCCGGAAACCGCGTCTGGAGCGTCTGCGAGCTCACGGGCACATAGCCGTCCTCGGTTATGCCGCTGGCGATGACCACGTCGGGGGCGCGGTGCTTGGGGACGCCGAGGAAGAGGTCGTAGGGCATCTCGCTGCCGTCGTCGAGCACGGCCACGCGACGCGCCGGGTCGAGCGAGCTCACGCGGCGGCCGGGGACGAACCTGATGTCGCGCTCGGCGAAGGCGGCTTCGAGCGCGCGCGAGGTGTCGGGAGACGGCGGGACGGGACTGCCCAAAGGCAAGACGAAGGAGATCTCGCAGTCGCCGCGCACGCCCCGTGTGGAGAGGTGGTCGTGCAGCAGCAGCGCGGCCTCGCTCGGCGCGGGCGGGCACTTGAAGGGCGCCCCGCAGACACCCACGATCGCCCGTCCCTGGGAGAACGTGGGAAGCAGCTCGCCCAGCCGCTGCGCGCCGGCGACGGAGTAGAACTCGTTGCCGCCCTCGGCGAGCCCCGGCGTGAAGTCGAAGTCGTAGTCGGCGCCCAGCGCAACCACGAGGACGTCGGCCTCGTGCACGCCACCGTCGGTGGTGACGCTGCGAGCCTCGGGGTCGATCGCGGTGATCGTCTGGCGCAGGAAGCGCACCCCGGGCTTGGCGATCGCGCTGTAGGGGAGGCGCACCGCGTCAAGCGTGGTGCGACCGAACATCACGTCGAGCTTGGAGTACCCGAAAACGAACGAGTCGTTCTTGTCGATCAACGTCACGTCGACGTCCTCGCCGAGCGCCTCCGACAATGTGCTCGCCAGTTCGAGGCCGCCAAAGCCAGCCCCCAGGACAACCACGCGAGTCTTCACGCGCCCTACCTGACCATCACGACCCCCAAAGCCTCGTCGATCGCGGCGAGGATTTGAGGGTCGAGGACGATGCCGGTGGCGGAGGCGTTGGCGTGCACCTGCTCGGGCCGGCTGGCGCCGACGATCGCCGAGGCGACGTTTGGCTCGCGCAGCACCCACGCGAGCGCCAGCTGCGCCATCGTGAGGCCCGCGCCCTCGGCGATCGGCACCAGACGCTGCACCGCCTCCAGCACACGGTCGTCGAGCAGGCGATCCATGAACACGCTCATGCTCTCGCTCGCCGCGCGCGAGTCGCCGGGCGGCGCCGAGCCCGGTGGATACTTGCCGGTGAGCACCCCCTGCGCGAGCGGCGACCACACGATCTGCGAGATCCCCTCACGCTCGCACAGCGGAATCACCTCGGCCTCGGGCGCCCGCCAGATCATCGAGTACTGCGGCTGGCTGGAGACCCAGCGCTCGACGTCGGGCAGCTCCAGCGACTCTGCGATCCGCTGCGCGGGCCACTCGCTGAAGCCGATGTAGCGCGCCTTGCCGGCCTTCACCACTTCGGTGAGCGCCGCCATCGTCTCCTCCAGCGGTGTCTCCTCGTCGTAGCGGTGGCACTGGTAGAGGTCCACGTGGTCGGTGCGCAATCGCGCCAGGGAGGCGTCGATCTGCTTGTGGATCTGCGCCGCGGAGAGCCCGCGGTCGGTGTCGGACATCGAGAAGTACACCTTCGTGGCGAGCACGTAGGAGGAGCGCTCATACCCGGCGAGCACCTCGCCCAGCAGCGTCTCCGACGCCCCCCGCCCGTAGACGTTGGCGGTGTCGAAGAAGTTGATCCCCACCTCGAACGCCGCCTTCACGCACGCCTCCGACTGCGCGCGCTCCACCCCGCCCGAGTACGTCAGCCACGAGCCGAGACTGATCTCCGAGACCTCGAGGTCGCTGGTGCCGAGCTTGCGGTAGTTCACGCTGCGGGGAGCCTAGCGGGTCGGGGCGACTCCCATCGTCATGCTCCTCTGGGCCTCGATCGTCTGCTTGACGACCTTCGTCCCCTGCTCCATCATCTCGCTGGTTGGAGTGGCGAGCGCCTCCGGCAGCAGGTCGGCCACCCAAACGAACCTGGCGGCATCCTCGCCCTCGGGGAAGACCTGCGCCGATGCGTTGTGGTGGGTGTACGGTCCATCGACCACCGACCATACGAGTCGGCGAACCTCATCGTCGAGGTCGATAAGCACCTCGCGGAGCACCGTACCGTTGAAGAAGGTGACGATCCTGTCGTCTCCGTCGAGGCGGGTATCGACCACGAAGCCCGGCACGAGACGCTCGTGCAGCGCGCCCCAATCGCGAACCGCAGACCACACGTCCTGCGGGCTCGCATCGACCTTGATCTCCTTGCGGATGGAAGCCATATGTGTCTCCTGCCTGTTTGGGGTGTGAAATGCCTTCACGAGCTTGCGAGTGGGCAGCCCAGGACACCTCGCCTGCGATACGGCGCCCCAAATACCCTCTATATAGCCGCTCTCTTTGGGGTGCACACGATGATGACGACGTGGACCCCGGCTGTCTGGCGAAAATCGGCCAACAACAACCCGACCTCGCTGCGATCGACTCCTACCGCCACACAGCCATCACCGCACACACAGCCGTCTCCCCGCCGCAACTCACAGCCGCAACTCACAGCGTCTCCCCGCCGCAACTCACAGCGTCTCCCCGCCGCAACTCACAGCGTCTCCCCGCCGCAACTCACTTCTGTCTCCCTGCCGCCACTCACCGCCGTCTACACGCAACTCACCGTCGTCTCCCCGCTGCAACTCACCTCCGTCTCCCTGCCGCAAAACTTTGCACGGCCGGGGCTACGGCGCGCAGGCTGGCGCCGACCTCAGCGGCGTCCTGCTCCGCGGGGTCGGAACGCAGGCGGTGGATCTGCGCCTGCGCGGGGGTCTGCTCCTCCGCGGCAGGCGCGAGGAAGCGCTCCAGCGGAGCCAGCTCGCGCACAATCACGTTCACCACCGGGGGAACCTCCTCCATGCCCTCGACGCGCTCGACCGCGCTGCGCTCCAGGCGGCCGCGGGCGAGCAGCAGCGGCTCGGCGCGGGCGAGAGAGCGGTGGCGCTCGTACACGGCGCGCGGGACGATCAGGTTGATGTGGCCCCACTCGTCCTCGAACAGCAGAAACATCGTGCCCTTCGCGGTGCCCGGCCGCTGGCGGGCAATCACGAGGCCGGCGATTGTGACGGCGGAGCCCTGGGGCAGGCGGGCAAGCTGGGGCGAGGTGGCAAGCATCTGCGTGGAGAGGCGCGGGCGCAGGGCCGCCATCGCCTGATCACCCACGGTCACTCCCGTGGTGGCGTAGTCGGCGATCAGCCGCTGCCAGCGAGTGAGCGGGCGCAGGCGCGGCGCCTCGGGGAGCTCCAGCGGCAGCGCCAGCTGAGTGTCGTTCTCACCGGCCGCGCGCCCGGGGGCGGCGATCCCGAGCTGCCACAGGGCGAGGCGGCGGCGAGCGTCGGCACCTGCTGCATGGTGGGTGCCCATTGAATGGTGGCCCACTGCACGGTGCATGTCCACTGCACGGTGCGTGCCCATAGAATGGTGGGCCACTGCACGGTGCATGTCCACTGCACGGTGCGTGCCCATTGAATGGTGGCCCACTGCACGGTGCATGTCCACTGCACGGTGCGCTACCGCTGTCTCGTGCGTCCCGGCTGCCCCCGCTCCGCCCGCGCGGTGCATCGCGTCGGCGGGGGCATCCACGAGTAGGTCGCAGGCCCCCGACCACGCAAGCCGCTCAAGCGTCGGGCGCCCCACCCCGCAGCGCGCTGCCAACTCCTCCAGGTCGCGGAAGGGGCCGCCGCGCTCGCGCTCGGCAACCAGTTCGTGGATCTGATCAGCGCGGACGCCCTTGACGTAGCCGAGGCCGAGGCGCACGCCGCCGTCCTCGACCGTGCACCCCACCCCCGAGGCGTTGACGTCGAGCCCGAGCACGGGGATGCCGCGGACCTCAGCCTCGTGCACGAGCGTGTCGGGGGCGTAGAAGCCCATCGGCTGCTCGTTCATCAGCGCGCAGAGGAACTCAGGACCGTAATGGACGCGCAGCCACGTCGACTGGTAGGCGAGCAGCCCGAAAGCGGCGCCATGCGCCTTGGGGAAGCCGAAGCCGGCGAAGCCCTCCACCATCTCCCACACGCGCTGCGCGGTGGCGAGGTCGGCCCCCACGTGCCGGCGGGCGCCGGCGATGAAGCGCTCGCGGTGGTTCTGCAACGCCTCGTGGGAGCGCTTGCGACTCATCGCGCGGCGCAGCCCGTCGGCCTCGCGGGGCGTGAAGCCGGCGAACGCCTGGGCGACTTCCATCACCTGGTCCTGGAAGATCACGGTGCCGAGCGTGCTCTGAAGCACGGGGCGCAGCGATGGATGAGGGTAGGGCACCTCGTAGGCGGGGTCGGCGCGCAGCCGGCTGCGACGCTCGATGTAGGGGTTGATCGCGCCCCCCTGGATCGGGCCGGGGCGCACGATCGCGACCTGCACCGTGAGGTCGTCGAGGCTCTCGGGGAGCGTGCGCCGCAGCGACTGCATCTGCGCGCGGCTCTCGATCTGGAAGACCCCGACGGTGTCCGCGCTGCGCACCGCCCGGAAGGTGGCGGGGTCGTTGAAGGGGATGCGCGAGAGGTCGATGCGTTCACCGCGGGTGCGGGCGATCAGCTCGACGCACCCTTCCACGGCGGAGAGCATTCCCAGCCCGAGCAGGTCGATCTTCAGGAAGCCGGCGTCGGCGCAGGAGTCCTTGTCCCACTGCACCATCTGGCGGCCCTCCATCGCCGCGGGCACCACGGGGCAGCAGTCGATCAGCGGCCGCGTGGAGATCACCATCCCGCCGGGGTGCTGGGAGAGGTGGCGGGGCAGCCCGTACGCCTCGGCGGCCAGGCGTGCCAGCCACACCCAGCGGGGGGAGGCGGCCGGCGTATCCCCTGCGCTGGAGCGACCCTCCGCCAGAGAGCTTGCCCCGGTCCCCTGCGCCGGGGGGCCCTCCGCCGGGGAGCTCGCCCCGACCCCCTGCGCCGGGGGGCCCGCCCCGGAGCGTCCCTCGGCCCAGCCGAGCGCGCCGTCGATGTCGTGCTCGGCCGCGCTTCGGTGATTGTCGGCGGCACGCGCCACTCGCTCGATCTCCCCGGGGGGCAGCCCCAGAACCTTGCCGAGCTCGCGGATCGCCCCGCGCGCGCGGAACGTGGGGAAAGCGGCGACCAGCGCGGCGTGCTCGCTGCCGTAGCGCTCATGCACGCGGGGGATCAGCACCTCGCGGATGTCGCGCGGGAAGTCGAGGTCGATGTCGGGCAGGGACTCGAGGCCGGTGTGCAGGAAGCGCCCGAGTAACAGACGGTTGCCGATCGGGTCGATGTGCGAGAGGCCGGTGAGGTAGCAGACGATCGAGGACACCGAGGAGCCCCGCCCGCGCCCGGGCGCGAGCAGCGCGCGGGCGGAGTCGGCCCCACGCACCTCCGCGGCGACCTCGCGAGCCAGCTCCAGCAGCTCATGGTGCAGCAGGAAGAACCCGGCGAGCCCCAGCTCGTCGATGATCCGCAGCTCCTCCTCCAGTCGCGCTGCGGCCTCGGAGCGCATTGCCGCGGCGCCCGCCCCTCGCCAGCGGTCCCCCGCCGCGCGTCCGTCCCACCCACTGCCTGCCTCGCTCCTCCGACCACCGTCCCCTCCACGTCTGCTCGCCCCTCCCCCGCGAGCGGCGGCCCGGGCGCCGTAGCGCTCGTCCAGCAGCGCGTGGCACAGCTCCGCGAGGCAGCGCATCGCGTCGGGGTCCTCCGACCCTGGGTAGCTGTAACCGAGGTCGCGCGTCAGGTCGAAGCGCAGCTCCTCGGCCAGGCGCGCGCTCTCGCGCACCGCCTCGGGGTGCTCGGCGAAGCGCGCCACCATCGCCGCGGGGGACGCCAGCACGTGGCTGTGGTTGCCGCGCCGCAGCGGCTCTGAGGCGTCGAGCGTGGTGCGATGGCGCAGCGCCACGAAGGCGTCCTGCAACTCCGCGCGACTGCGCGCATGGGCATGCACGTTGCCGCTCGCCACACACGCCACCCCGAGGCGCCGGGCGAGCGCCTCCAGCGCCCGATTGCGCGCGCGATCGTGGCGGGCGTAGGGGCGCTGCAGCTCCACGCGCAGGCCATGCGGGCCGAATGCCTCCAGCAGCCGCCGCGAGGTGGGCTCGTCGTGCACCCCGTGGGCGGCGCAGCCGGTGAGGCACACAAGCCCCTCGCTGTGCTCGACCACGTCCTCCAGGCTCACCGAGGGCTCGCCCCGCTCGCGGCGGCCGGGCCCCTCGCGCGTGTGCGCATGCGCGAGGGTCAGCAGCCGGCAGAGGTTGCGCCAGCCACGCGCGTCGCGCACCAGCAGCGTCAGGTGGCGACAGCGATCGCCCGGGGGGCCGCCGGTGGTGGGCCGGCTATGGACGCCGCCACCGGCTGCGACGACGTCGAGCTCGGCTCCGTGCAGCGCCCGCACCCCGCACGCCGCGGCGGCCTGGGTCAGCTCCATCGAACCGGACACGGAGTTGTGGTCGGTCAGCGCCAGCGCCGCATACCCCAGCTCACCAGCCCGCCGCGCCAGCTCATCCGGCAGCGAGACCCCGTCCAGGAAGGAATAGGCAGAGTGGCAGTGCAGCTCGACGTACTGCTCTCCCTTCCCCCTGCCCACCCCGCCCCCATCCGCCCTGCCCCAACCCACTCTTCCCCCACCCGCTCTTCCCCCATCCGCCCTGCCACCACCCGCTCTGCCAACGTCCACCGCGCCCACCATCTCACCCCGCCTGCGCAAACCACTCGCCAGAGCAGAGGTCGTGGAAGACGACAAGGTTGCGTCCCCGCGCGCTCACAACCTCCCAGTAGCGGCGGCGCAGCGGTCTGCCGGTCCACCAGCGATCCTCGACCAGCCACGACTCGCGTACCTGCTCGATCCGCCGGCCCTCGATCGTGCGGGGCACACCGCCGATGCCCATCTTCACGCGCACCGCCCGCGGCAAGTTGAGCGTCCGTGGCACTGCATGCGGGGCGGCGGCATGCGGGGCGGCGGAATGCGGGGCGGCGGAATGCGGGGCGGCGGCATGGGGGGCGGCGGCCGCGCGACTGCCGGCGGTGCGTCCGCGAGTGGCCAAATGCCCGCCGCTGGTCGTGCGCGTGCTCACGAGCCCACCGTGGCCCTCACCCCGGGAAGGGGGTGAACACGACCCGCCGCTCGGGCACGCGCGAGTCGGGATCGACGCACACCGCGCGCAGCGCCGCCTCCGGGCCGGCCACCGCGCGCGCCTGAGCCACCGCCTCCCGCAGGCGCCCTCGCCGCCCCTCCCGGCAAGCGGGTCGCGCGGAATCAGAGTCGAACAGCGCCCCCTGCGCCCCCTCCGGGGGGCCGAAGCGCTCGGCCTCGAGGCGCAGGTAGGCGGCGGGCGCTGGTAGCAACGCCAGGCGCGGCGCGAGCGCGAGGCGCATCCGCCGCGGGTCCGCGAGCGCTTCGCGCAGCACCACTCGCTCGCGCCAGGTGCCGCCCTCCACCAGACGCGCGGAGATGCTCAGCGCGCGCAGCGTCCGCCCGCGCCGCTCGGGGCGTGCGAGCAGGCGGTCGACGAGCACGCCGAGCACGCGTTCCAGCGCCGGCCCGGAGTTGGCCTCCTCCAGCTCCAGCGACTCCCGCAGGCGCTCCTCGGCGATGTGCGTGCGCAGCGGGTCGTCCTCGCCGCGTGCCAAGCGCCGCGCGAGCACACCGGGCGCGCCGAAGCGATCGGCCACCGCATCGCGTCCCAGCGCCGCCAGTTCTCCGAGCGTGTCGATCCCCAGTCGCGTGAGGGGCTCCACGAGCGCGGCGGTCTCCGCGCGGAAGCCCAGCAGTGCCACCGGCCGAGGGGCAAGGTAGCGGCGAGCCGCGCGGTGGTCGGGCTGCGCGGAGTGACCACCCTGCGCGGACCCATGCAGCGCGGACCCATGCAGCGCGGAGCCACGCAGCGCGGAGGCACTGCCCTGTGCGAAGGAGGAAGCGACGATCCGTGCGCGGCGTGAGCGGACCTCGAGCGCCGCAGCGAGCGCGCAGAAGCGCGTCGGGCCCGCGCCCACTCTCACGGGGCGCCGCAGCGCCTGGCGCGCCGCAGCAACCACCCCCTCCTCCCCCCCATGCAGCCCGAGCAGGCCGTCGGACTCGAAGTAGGCGAGGCCGGCCCGCGGCAGCTCCAGGGCGGCGCCGATCCCCTCCAGCGCCCGCGCCGCCCGCCCCCACTCCTGCGCCACCCCGAGCGGATCGCCCGCCACCAGGCGCAGCCGTGGGCAGCGCGCGAGCGCCTCCCCCAGCGCCATCCCGCGCGTGACGCCCTGCGCCTCAGCAGCCCCCGACACCTCCCCGACCCGAGCCTCTCCTCCGGGGGCCGGCGCGATCGCCAGCGCGTGCCCGGCCAGCGCCTCGGCGCCGCCGGCGGCGACGGTCAGCTCGAAGCGGGGGAGGTGGACGCACACGACCATGATCGAACGTATGTTCGCATACGATGGGGCGTCCGCAACAGACAGGTGAGTCATTCGGCCCACCTCGACCGGCTGACGATGGCCGGTCCACACCAACCAATAAAAATCTCGCCTATACCAAATAGGATTGAGTCTTGTTCTTATTTGGTATAGGGCCGAGAAGAAGCACACAACCTGGCCCGGCGACTTGGGCACAAGTTCCTTTTGCAGCCCCTACCAAATGAGATTGAGTCTTGTTCTCGTTTGGTATGGGGCGTAAAAAATGAATCCCGCCCGACCGAGGCGGAATCATCAGCCCTCCCCGACCCACCGGGGGAAGAGAGGACTCGGGAGGGGGGCCTGCCCCCTCCGCTCTAATCCATCCCCAGCGGGCCTTCGGCGGAGCCGCTGAGGAACTGGCGCACGAACGGGTTTTCCGAGGAGAACATCTTCGCGGCGTCGCCCGCCTCCACGATCCGTCCGCGCCACAGCAGCGCGATGTATTCGCCGATCCGCCGCGCCGAGGCGATGTCGTGCGTGACGACGATGTACGTGCCCCCGTGCAGGCCGTGCATCTCCTGGATCAGCTCACACAGCAGCGCCGTGCGCACCGGGTCGAGGCCCGAGTCCGGCTCGTCGAAGATCACGATCTCCGGTTCCATCACCAGCGCCCGCGCAAACCCGGCGCGCTTGCGCATCCCCCCCGAGAGCTGGTTGGGGAAGTAGTCGATCGCGTCCGACAACCCCACGTCGCTGACGCGTTCGCGCACCAGCTTGGAGATCTGCGACTCCGACATGTCGGTGTGCTGGCGCAGTGGGAACGCCACGTTGTCATACAGCGACATCGATCCGAACAGCGCGCCGTCCTGGAACAGCACCCCGATCCTGCGGCGCAGCGCCAGCAGATCCTGCATCGGCAGGCTGGGCACCGACAGGCCCTTCACGACGATGTTCCCGGAGTCGGGGAACATCAGGCCGATCAGGTGTTTGATCAGCACGCTCTTGCCCGTCCCCGAAGGGCCCAGCACGGTCGTGATCGTCTGGTCGGGGATCGCCACGTTCAGCCCATCCAGCACGGGCACCCCGCCAAGGCGCTTGTGCACGTCGTAGCAGCGGATCGACCACTCCTCGTCGCCGTGCTCGCTGTCCCAGTCGAAATCCGTGTGGTACTCGAAGTGCGCCGCCGCGTCGAGCGTCGCGCTCTCCTGCGCGCTCACGCCTTCGCCGGCGTGCACCTGCGCACCCTGGGCAACCGGAACATCCGCGCCCTGCTGGCCGAAACGGGGATTCGCGCCGGAGGCGCGTGTCTCTCGGCTTCGGTCCTCCTCCATGCCCGGGATAGTATCGCGCCATGGCGCAGACGATCGCGGTCCTCTCGCAGAAGGGAGGCACGGGCAAGACAACCACGGTACGCACGCTCGCGGACGCGCTGCGCCGCGCGGGGGTGCGCACGCTGGCGGTGGACCTCGACCCGCAGGGCAACCTCTCCGACTACTTCGACGTGCCCCCCGACGCGCAGCCGACGATCGGCGACGTGCTGAGCGGGCGTGCGTCTGCCGCAGAGGCGATCCATGGGGACGTGATCCCCGCCAACCTCCACCTCGCCGAGACCGAGCTCGCGCTCGGCGGACGTCTGGGGCGCGAGCTGACGCTGCGCCGCGCGCTCGCGAAGCTGCCCGACGACGCCTACGAGCTCGTGCTGATCGACTGCCCCCCCTCGCTCGGCCTGCTCACCGTCAACGCGCTGGTCGCCGCCGACTTCGCGCTGATCACCGCCGAGGCCCAGTACTTCGCGCTGCAGGGCGTCGAGCAGGCGCTGGAGGTGATCGAGCTGGCACGCGACACGCTCAACCCCGAGCTGGAGCTGCTCGGCGTGCTGCTCAACCTCGCCGACATGCGCACCGTGCACTCGCGCGAGGCGCTCGCCTCCCTGCGCGAGCAGCTGGGCGAACGAGTGCTCGACACGGTCGTGCGCTCCTCGATCGCCTACGCCGAATCGGCCGAGCGCGCCGTCTCGATCCTCGACCACCGCCCCGACCTCGGCGCGGACTATCTCGCGGTCGCCGGTGAGGTGCTCGCGCGGATGCCGGGGTTCGATGGGGCTCGGGAGCGGTTGGGTCAGAGCTCCCCGACGTAAGCCCCCTGCGGCTCGAAGGGAACACGCAGCAGCTCCGCCCAGCCCTCGATCTCCGCCTGGAGCGCCGCCACCACGGCGCCCGTCTGCTCGTAGAAGCACCACACCAGCACCGTCGGGCCGGCGCCGGAGATCGTGGCGCCGAGGGCGCCCAGTTTGCTTGCGCGCGTGGCGAGATCGAACGAGCGCGGGAAGAGGTGGGCTCGGTGCTGCTGGTGGAGGCGGTCCTGCAGGCCGCGCGCCACGAGGTCCCAGTCGCCGCGAGCCAGGCCCAGCGTCAGCAGCGCGCCGTGGGCTACGTTGAACACCGCGTCACTCAGCGACACGTCGGTGGGAAGGGCGGCGCGCGCGGCGTGAGTGCGCACGGGGTCGTGCGGCACCACCGCCAGCGCCTCCAGGCCGGTGGGGGGGTCGAAGCGGGTGGTCTGTCCGTCGGCGCACACCACGAAGCCGCCGTGCAAAGCTGCCGCGACGTTGTCGGGGTGGCCCTCAACCTCTGTGGCCAGGTCGAGCAGCGGGGCATCCAGCTCGAAGATGTGGTCGGCCGCCATCAGGCCCGCGACGATCGCCGCGGCGCTCGAGCCCATGCCGCCGGCGAGCGGGATGTCGGAGCGGATGCGGAACGTGAAGCCGTCCGCCTGGTGCAGGCGCTCGAAAGCGCGCACGCAGAGGTTCTCCCGGCCCCGCGGCAGCGGCAGCTCGGTGTCGACCGCGAAGCTGCCGGTCTCCTCCACCTCCAGCGTCACGTGCAGCGCCAGCGCCGCCGCCATGCAGTCGAAGCCAGGGCCGAGGTTGGCCGAGGAGGCCGGCGCGCGCACGACGCGGCGACGGATCACCCGGCACCGCCTCCAACCGAGGCCCGCTCGCGGGAGGTGGCAGGACGGCCCGGCCGCCTACGGATCACCCAAAACCGCCTCTTCCAGCGCCACCGTTTCCGCCGCGCACGGGATCACGCGGCCGTTGGAGTTGTCCAGGGCGGTCTGCTGGTCCTTCAGACCTCTGCCGGTCATCACGCACACCACGCGGTCGGCGCCGTCGGCGCCGTACTTGAGCAGGCCCGCCACGGAGGCAGCCGAAGCCGGCTCGCAGAAGAGGCCTTCCTTGGCCGCCAGCAGGCGGTAGGCGGCGAGGATCTCGCCGTCCGCCACCGCGCGGATCGCCCCGCGCGAGTCGGTCATCGCCGCCATCGCGTCCTCCCAGCGCACCGGGTTGCCGATCCGGATCGCGCTGGCGACGGTCTCGGGATGCTCGACAGGATGGCCGAGCACCAGCGGCGCGGCGCCCTCCGCCTGGAAGCCAAACAGGCGCGGGGCGGCGCCCATCTCGGTGAAGCCGCGCCAGTAGGAGGTGACGTTGCCGGCGTTGCCCACGGGGATGCACAGCGCGTCGGGGCCGCCGTCGAGCGCCTCGACCAGCTCGAACGCGGCGGTCTTCTGGCCTTCGATGCGGAATTCGTTGACAGAGTTGACGAGCGTGATCGGGTGGCGTTCGACCAGCTCGCGCACGAGCTCCAGGCCCCGGTCGAAGTTGCCCGACAACGCGATCACGCGCCCCCCGTGGATCAGCGTCTGCGCGAGCTTGCCGATCGCGATCTTGCCGTCCGGCACGATCACCGCGCAGGTGAGCCCGGCGCGCGCGGCGTACGCGGCGGCGCTCGCCGCGGTGTTGCCCGTCGAGGCGCAGATCACCGCCTTGGAGCCTTCGCGCACCGCCGCCGACACGGCGCAGGTCATGCCGCGGTCCTTGAAGCTGCCGGTCGGGTTGCCGCCCTCCAGCTTCATATAGACCTCCGCCCTCACCATCTCTGAGATCACCGGCGCGTGCACCAGCGGCGTGTCCCCCTCGCTGAGGCTGACGACGGGGTCATCGGGCGCGAACGGGAGGTGCTCGCGCCAGCGCTCGATCAGAGCCGGTCTCATCCCAACTCCCCCCGGGATCGCCAACACGCAACCCGCCCCCGGCCCCCCTTGTGGGGGCCCTCCTCCTTGAAAATCTCTTTCACATTTGCACCCGATGAGCTCATCCGAACTCCTCTTCTATCACCCTGATCGCGCGCGGGGCCGAGCGCACCAGCTCCAGCTCGGCGATCTGCGCCAGCGCCTCACGCAGACGGGACTCCAGCAGCGGGTGCAGCACCATCGTCAGCGGCACCACGTCGCCGCCCACGCGACGCTGCATCACCGACTTGATCGAGGCGCCGTACTCACCCAGCACCTGCGCGATCGCCCCCAGCACTCCTGGGCGGTCGGCGACGTCGAAGTGCAGGTAGAAGGCGCTCTCAACGTCCTGCAGCAACGGTAACGCCAGCGGTGGCGCGGGCGGCTGGGCGCCACCGGTCATCACGCTCACCACGTCGCCCAGCACCGCGCTCGCGGTCTGCCTGCCGCCGGCGCCGGGGCCGGAGAGCGTGATCTCGGTGACCGTCTCCGATTCGACCGTCACCGCGTTGAACGGGCCCGACACCGAGGAGAGCGGGTGGCCGGCGTACAGGAACACCGGGTGCACCCTCACCGACAGCCCGCCCCCGAGCCGCTCGGCGGTGCCGATCAGCTTCAGGCCGAGGCCCATTTCGCGCGCCGAGCGCAGGTCCTCGGGCTGCAACTGCTCGATCCCCTCGTAGCGGACGTCGTCGAGGTGCACCGGAGCGCCGAACGCGAGGCGCGCGAGGATCGCCATCTTCGCCGCCGCGTCCCTGCCGCTGACGTCGTCCGAGGGGTCGGCCTCGGCGTAGCCGCGGCGCTGCGCTTCGGCGAGCGCCTCGGGGTAGGTGCCACCGCGGTCCATCTCGCCGAGGATGAAGTTCGTGGTGCCGTTGACGATCCCGTGGATCCGCTCGATCGGGGTCGCCGACAGCGACTCCTCCAGCACCCTCACCACGGGGACGGCGCCCGCGACGGCCGCCTCGAAGCGCAGCCGCACGCCGTGCTCGCGCGCGGTCTCGAACAGCTCCTCCCCATGCTGGGAGAGCAGCTGCTTGTTCGCCGTGACGATGTCCACGCCGGCGCGCATCGCCGCCAGCAGGTGCTCGCGTGCGGGCTCCACCCCGCCCATCACCTCCACGACGATGTCCGCCTCGGGGAGGATCTCGGCGAAGTCCCCGCGCGTGCGCGTCAGCACGCCGGTGATCACCGGGCGGCGGCCGTTGAAGCGCTCGATCTCATCGGCGCGCTCCTGGAGCAGGGTCGCGAACGCGCCGCCGACCGTGCCGTGGCCGAGCAGGCCGATCTTGAAGGGTTCAGCCGACATCGCGGGAGAGCAGATCCTCGTAGGACTCGCGCCGCACCACCACGCGCGCATCGCCGTCCTTGCAGAAGACCACCGGTGGGCGGGGGACGCCGTTGTAGTTATTGGCCATCGCATACCCGTACGCCCCCGTGGCAGGCGTCACGATCACGTCGCCCGGGCGGGGGTCGTCGAGCAGCGCCTCGCGCACGATCACATCGCCCGACTCGCAGTGCTTGCCGGCCAACACGCATGGGGTGCTGCCGCCGAGGCGGTCGGCGACGTGCGCTTCGTAGGTCGCCCCATACAGCATCGGACGCAGGTTGTCGGACATGCCGCCGTCCACCGCCACCCACGTGGAGACGTTGCGCTTGACGCTCTGCACCGTGTACAGCGTCACCGCGGCGTTCGCGGTCAGCGCGCGGCCCGGCTCGATCAGCAGGCGCCGGCAGTCGCCGAGGCGCTCGCGTGCGGTCTCCACGAGCGTGTCCACGTACTCCTCGATCGCGGGTGGGCGTTGGTCGGCGGTGTACGCCACCCCGAGGCCGCCGCCGAGGTCCCACGTGGGGAAGGTGCCCTCCGCGAGCTCGCGCAGACCGGCGAGCTGGGCGACCTCGCGGCGGAACGGCTCGAGCTCGAACAGCTGCGAGCCGATGTGCGCGTGCACGCCCTCCAAAGTCAGGCCGGGAATCTCGCGGATGCGCTCGACGGCGCCCGCGACCTGATCCATCGCGAAGCCGAACTTCGAGTCGGCCTGGCCGGTGGAGATCTTCTCGTGCGTGTCGCCCCTGACGTTGGGCGTCGCCCGCACCAGCACCGGCTGCGGGGGCATGTCCGCACGCTCCGGGTAGGTGGAGTCCAAATCCCCCAGCAGCCGCTCCAGGCAGTCGATCTCGTCGAGGTTGTCGATCACGATCAGCCCCACGCGGTGCTGCAACGCCATCCGCAGCTCCGCCTCGGACTTGGCGTTGCCGTGCAGCACCAGCCGCTCGGGGGCGAAGCCGGCCTGCAGCGCGAGGTGCATCTCCCCGCCCGATGCCACGTCGCACCACAGCCCCTCCTGCGCGAGCGTACGCAGCACTGCGGTGCAGGGGAATGCCTTGGAGGCGAACAGCACGTGCACTTCCGCGCCGGCCCCGCGCCCCGCCTCGACGAAAGCCTGCGCCCGCGCGCGCAGGTCGTCCTCGGCGACGACGTACGCCGGGGTACCGAGCTCGCGCGCCAGCTCGATCGTGTCGCACCCCCCCACCTCCAGGCGCCCCCGCTCGTTGATGCGGCTGCCCAGCGGGAACACCCGCGCGAGGCTCTCCGCGATGCCGGCTGTCGTCTCCGTGGCCATTCGCGCTTGATTATCGCGTGCTGCTCGCGGTCAGGCAGTGGCGGCGCGAGCTGGCTTCGACCCGGCCCCACCCGAGGCGCCCTCCGCCCGCAGACCGGTGAGGCCCCGACCGCCCCGCATCATCAGCGATAGCCACACCGCGCCGACGATCATCAGCACAACGCTCTCGAGCTGCGGCGCGGTGAGGCCGAACAGCACCTCTTTGTTGCGGCGGATGAACTCCACTAGGAAGCGCTCGAAGCCGGAGAGCAGGCAGTAGAGCGCGAACACGACCCCAGGGCGCACGCGGTCGCGCAGGTGCCACAGCAGGAAGGCGACGAGGCCCATCGTGACGGTCTCGTAGATCGGAGTGGGCTGCACGGTGACCCCCGGCGGCGTGGGGACGGTGCCGTGCGGGTAGCCCATCGCCCAAGGCAGCGAGGAGCGGATCCCGTAGTCGCCATCACCGGAGACCTGGCAGCCGATGCGCCCGATCGCGTACCCCAGGGCGAGCGCAGTGGCGCACATGTCGAGCATGATCAGCCGCAGCTGGTCGCGCCAGCGCATCCACAGGAACACCCCGATCGCGCCACCGATCACGCCCCCGTACCAGACCAGCCCCGAGCCGGAGATCACGCTCTTGAAGAGATGCCCCTTGACTTCGCTGTAGTTCTGGATCACGAAGTACCCGCGCGCCCCCACGAGCCCGCCGATCAACGCGGCGAAGACGATCTCATACGCCCAATCCACCGGCTTGCCGAGCTCGCGCAGGCGGCGTGCGACAAGCAGTCCGCAGGCGAGGAAGCCAAGCGCGAACACCACGCCGAAGCTCTTGATGGAGATGCCGAAGACATCGAAGGCTGGTTTCACGCCCGGGACTTTAGGGAATCGCAATCCCCGTCTGCGACAATCCCATCAAATGGCTGCAACCACCCACAAACAGGGTCGCAAGGCGTTCGGCAAAGACACCGGCCTGCAGGCACGGATGGTGCTGACGATGTTCCTGCTGGTCGTCGTGTACGTGGTGCTGGTAGGTGTGCTGTTCGCGGTAGGGGCCAGCGGCGTGACGATCCTCGTTGTAGCCCTCGCGCTGATGGGGCTGCAACTGTTCACCTCCGACAAGATCGCGATGGGGACGATGGGGGTCAAGGAGGTGTCGCCCCAGGAGGAGCCCGAGCTGCACGGGATCATCGAACGGCTGTGCGTGCAGGCCGACCTACCCAAGCCGCGGGTGTGTGTGATGGAGCACCCGATGCCCAACGCGTTCGCGATGGGCCGTTCCCAGAAGGGCGCGACGGTGTGCGCGACGCGGGGCATTCTGCAGTTGCTCTCCCCCGCTGAGCTCGAAGGGGTGATGGCGCACGAGCTGACCCACGTGATCAACCGCGACGTGATGGTGATGACCCTGGCGAGCTTCTTTGCGATGGTGGCATCGCTGATCGTCCAGTTCGGCTTCTTCTTCGGTGGCGGCCTCGGCGGTGGGTACGGGCGCAACCAGGAAGCACAGGAGGCGATGTTCGCCGCGATCGCCGCAGCCGCAGTGGTGTACGCGATCTCGTTCATGCTGCTGCGCGCGCTCTCGCGCTACCGCGAGTTCGCCGCCGACCGCGGCAGCGCGGTGCTGACGGGACGCCCCTCGGCGCTGGCGTCGGCGCTGTTGAAGATCAGCGGCACGATGGAGCGGATCCCCAGCCGCGACCTCCGCACGGTGGAAGGGATGAGCGCCTTCTTCATCGTGCCCGCGCGCGCGAAGAACTCGCTGATGAACCTGTTCGCCGACCACCCGCCGCTGGAGCAGCGACTGGCGGCGTTGGAGCGGTTGGAGTCCCAGCTGCAGGGCACCGCGTAGTGACCCGTCCCACACAAGTCTTGACCCCGTACGAGAGCCATCCCCGCACGAGGGCCATCGGCCGTGGACCTGCTGGATGCCCTCGCCGGCGGCCACCAGGTGAGGACTAGCCATGGGCCTGCTCGACGCCCTCACGGGCCGCCACCAGGTGAAGGGCCCGGCGCCCGACCGGCTGTTCGCGATCGCCACGGCGTACATCACGCTGCAGAGCGAGCACCAGATCGACCCCGCGGGCGCGGCGGCGATCGTTTTCCAGAAACTGGAGAACAGCGAGTTCGAGGCGACGATGCGCGAAATGGAAGAAGTCGTCACCGCCACCGGCGGCGAGAGCGGCACCCAGGTGAAGAGCAAAGACGACGAGTACGGCTACCGCTGGATGGTGCTGCGCAACCCCGACGGCGCCCCCAGCGTCGAAGACCTCGCGGTGGGCATCAACGCCGTCTCCAGCTCGATCGAGATGGGCGGCCACGGCGAGCGGCTGCTGTGCGCGGTGTTCGCTTTCCACGACGCGCAGCAACGCAAGCTGTACTTCATCTACAACTACAAGCGCGGCTTCTGGTACCCATTCGTACCCGCCGAAGGGCCACAGGAGCGCTCCACCGAGCGCGAGCTGCAGCTCAAGGCGCAGATGGCAGCCGAACTGCCGATGGAGCCCGAACTGGAGCGCTGGTTCCCCCTGTGGGGGATCCCAATCTGATCAGTCTGGGATAAGCCCCGCACCCGTGAACTCGCTCTGGGCCTCGGCGAGCGAGATGTCGGGCGGCGGAAGGATCAGATCGGAGCCCTCCAGCTCGTCCTCCGCCAGAGCCGTGCCCTTGGTGCGCACGAAGGCGAGCAGCTCGTCGTAGGTGCTGTGGAAGCGCTGCTCATCACCCGCTTCGACCGCGGCGACAACCGCGTTGTCGAGCTCGTTGACGCGCCCGTCCACCCCCTCAAGGCGGTACTGGTCCTCACCGGAGATGCGCACGATCATCCCTGGCCACCCTCACTCGGGGCCTGCGCGGCATCCTCGGCGGCGGATGACCCGGCCGCCGCGGGGATCTCGCCCGCCGCGGCGGGGCCAGCGCCGACCTCCGCCTTCAGCTTGGCGAGATCGTCGTCCACCGCGGAGGTGGAGGAGAGCTGCTTGAGCTGGCGGTCGATATCGTCTTCGCCGGAGCCGAGCGCCGTGATGTCGTCGAATGTGCCAGCCGCTTCCAGCTCGGTGACGGCGTTGGCGCGGGCCTTCATGTTTTCGGTCTTGTCCACGGCGCGCTGCATCGCGAGGCCGACGTCGGCCATCTGCTCGCCCACCCCGGTGGCCGCTTCGGAGATTCGCACCTGCGCGTCGGCGGCGGAGTACTGCGCCTTGATGACCTCCTTCTTGGTGCGGAAGGCTTCGATCTTGGCACGCAGCTTCTGCTCGGAGTCCACCAGTTTCGTCTGCTGGTCCTCCAATTCGGCGACCTGGGTGTCGAGCGACTGCAGCTCGGTCTGCACGACGTTCTTGCGCTCCAGAGCCTGGCGGGCGAGGTCCTCCTGGCCGCCGGAGAGCGCCTGGCGGGCCTGGGTGTCGAGCTTGACGACCTGCTGCTGAAGCGTGGCCTCCTGCATCTGCAGGCGCTTCTTGGCGGTCACCACGTCGGCGATCCCCTTCTTCACGTTCTGCAGCTGTTCGACCTGCTTCTGGTAGCTGTAGTCGAGGGTCTCCGCGGGGTCTTCGGCTTTGTCCAGCAGCTTGGACACCTTCGCCTTCACCACGGTTGACATGCGCCCGGTCAGGCCGGCCATTGCGTTCCTCCTGAGATCTTCTGAGCAGTACGAGGCAGGCTCAAGCGTAGCCTAAGCGGGGCGGTCGAACCCGCGGTGCGCCGAGGTCGCCAGCGCCACCGGGAGAATCGCGTCCAGGGCGGCAATGTCATTTTGAAGGCCCATACCACTTCACAAAATGAAGGGTAGGGGTCTTGAAAAGTAATGCAGACACCTGCCGCCCACCCGACGAGCGGCCTCTTCCTACAGCCCAACCGGGTGGCGCTTGACGAAGCCGCTGTTTTCCGGGCGCAGCGGGCGCCAGCGGGGGCCCTCCCGGTCAGAGGGGTCGTCAGCGGGGCTGGTGTCCAGGCGCAGGCCGGCGACGGTCATGTAGGCGTGTTCGGGGTTGGAGAAGACCGTGACCCACTGCCCCACCCCGTGTTCGCCCCAACCCATGAATTCCGAGGAGTCCATCGGCGCGGAGAGTAAGTCGGCCCCGTGCAGCGCGAAGGACACCGTGCCGGAGCAGTCGTAGCCAGGAGAGATGAAGGAGCCGTGGCCGCCGCCGTAGATGTAGGGAAGGCCGATCAGCTGGTTGCCGGCCCAGATGATCTGCTGCACCGAGGCGGGCGCCGACATGGGCGCGGCGGCGAGCCCTTTGATGAAGCGCGCGGTCACACCGGGCACGAGCAGCTCGGGCTTGGCGTTCGCCGCGAGGTCGACAGAGCTGCCGCCGGTGACGCCGTTGGTCGTGCCGGCCGGAGGCGGGAGCGTGTAGGGCACGACCGAGCCGGTGGCGGTTTTTTCGTAGATCGGGCCCTTGTAGAGGAGGCTCGCAGAGCGCGCGGTGATCGGCGCGGTGTGGACGTGCTGCTTGGGCTGCGCACCGCCCGCCGTGGTGACTTCCGTGGTGGAGCCCCCGGTGGTGGCCGGGCTCGTCGGGGCAGTGGAGGCGGAAGAGGTGGAGGTGGACGTCGAGGTGGAGGAAGCCGAGCTGGCAGAGGTGCCGCCGGAGACTTTGGCGGTGCCGTGAGCCCACACCGCCGCCGGGGCAGCGGCAAGCAGAACGACCAAGCTGACTAGCGTTGAGCCAAAGGCTCGTACCCGCAAAACGGCTTCCTCTTTCGTTGGCCTGCGGGGTTAGCTGACGGGCTAGCGCTAAAAGAGCCTGCGCTTCCCACGGATTCACCGTGGGATTCGCCCCAACAACTTGGTTCCCCCGTTCCAGGGCATCTGGCCATGGATTCGGCGTTCGCGGCGGAACCCTAGCAAAGCGCAATGACGGTTGCACGACATGCATCGCATTTCCCACGCTTTGCCCGCAAATAGCGGGGACTTTGGGGCTGTGGGAGCCCCAGCGATCATTGCACCAGAGGGATATACCTAAACGTATATACTGTTGAGAAATGGAGTTTGCGACGACGATCCGAGGCGCACGTCTGGCCGCCGGCATCACACAGCAAGAGCTCGCCAATCGTGCCCGCACCGCGCAGCCGGCGGTAGCGGCATACGAGTCGGGTGCCCGCACCCCGAACCTTGCCACGTTGCGGCGGCTGCTCGACGCCTGCGAACACGACGTGGAGGTGCTCGCCCACCCTCGCGTACGCCGCGGGGCGGCATCACTGGCCGAGCTGGGGCAAGCGATCGGAGAGGACCTGGAGCACGGGAAAGAGCGCGACGCACTGCGACTGCTGTTCGGATTCGCTGACGATTTCAGGGCCTCATCCCGCCCCGGGCGGATCGCGCTCCTTCAAGGCGAGCCCCCGCCGACCGGCGATGCGCGCTTCGATGCGGCCCTCGCGGGCGTCGCGGAGCTGTTTGCAGCCGAGAGCGCGATTCAGCCGCCTGCGTGGGTGGAGGCGCCCGAGCGGTTTGTCGAGCCCTGGTGGTTTGTCGCGAGCCGTCCCGCCTTCCATGCCTACACACTGGCCAACACGCCGGCCGTCGTAGCGCGTCACGGTGTGTTCATGGCGCGCGAGGTGTTCGACCGTGCCTGAGCGCCACTTCACCCAGGACAGGATCCTGGAGGCACTCCAAGCCCTCGGCGATGAGCTCACCCGCCGGGGCGTGCGCGGGCAGATCTTCGTGGTCGGCGGCGCCGCCATGGCCCTCGCCTACTCGACGCGTCGGGTCACGAAGGACATCGACGCGGTGTTCGAGCCAAAGAGCGCCATCTACGACGCCGCCGCAACCGTGGCAGACGAGCTCGGCCTGCCCGAGGACTGGTTGAACGACGTAGCCAAGGGCTACATGCCGGGCAACGACGAGAACCGCCGCCCCGTCGCCATCCACGGGATCGAAGTCACAACGGCCTCGGCCAGATACCTCCTGGCGATGAAGCTCATGGCGATGCGCTTCGGCGAGGACGACGAGGACATCGAAACTCTGCTGCGGGAGTGCGATCTGCACAGCACCGCGCAGGCCATCGACCTGCTCAAACACATCTACCCGCATCGGGACCCGCCACCGAAGACGCGATTCTTTCTCGAAGAGCTGTTCAGCGCGCAAGACCGGACGTAGACGCTGTTTTTCCTGCTTGCTCCGACCTGCGGCTGAACGCGTGTCCCGCCGCCTGCCACGCGGATAGTGTCTTGGCGATGCCCTCCCCCCCGTTTCGACTGGTTGCCGCGCTGCTGCTGGGCGCGACACTCGCCGGCTGCGGCAAGTCACTGCCCTCCGAAGGCCAAGGCCGTGGGGCGTCGGTCACGACGGTCGCCGGCACCTCCCAATTGGCGGCAAGCGGCCTGGCGACCAGGAACACCATGCGACTGGGCGGGGCCAACCCCGTAGCGGACGCCGCGGCGGTGGCGCTCGCGACCTACCCGGGGCTGACCCCGGCGACACGCCCGCAAGCAGTGGTGCTCGTGGACGACCGCGACTGGCCGGCCGCGCTGGCGGCGTCGGCGCTGGCGAGCGCCCCCCTGCGCGCGCCGATCCTGTACAGCGAAGGCAGCTCGCTGCCGGCGCTCTCCGCGCAGGCGCTGGCGGCGCTGAAGCCCACGGGCGCCGCGCGGCTCGGTGGCGCGCAGGTGATCGAGGTCGGCGCCGCGACGGCGCCGACCGGCTACCGCGCGCTTGCGCTGAGGGGCCGCCCCACCGCATCCACCGGCGCCGCGCCGGGGAGCAAGCCGACCGAAACGACGGGCAGCGGGACAGGCAGCACGTCGGGTGAAAACTCGCCCGGGGAAGCGGGTGGCAACGGGCCGGCCGCCGTGGCGGCACAGGTGGAGCGGCTGGTGGCAGTCCTCCACGGCGGCCGTCCCCACCGCGTGATCGTGGTCGGCGCGGATGGGCCGCCGTCGCTGGCGATGCCCGCCGCCGGCCTCGCCGCCGAGTCCGGGGTGCCGATCCTCCCCGTCAACGCCGCGGCGGTTCCGCCGGCGACCCGCACGGTGCTGGCGCACCTGCATCGCCCAATCATCTACGCGATGGGTCCTCCCTCGGCGGTGAGCCACACCGCGCTTGCCGAGCTGATGCGCTTCGGCGCGGTGCGGCGGATCTACCCCACGCCCGGCGCAGACGGCGCGTCAGGGCCGGGCACGAGCGGCGAAGATCCGGCCGACAACGCGATCGCCGCGGCACGCTTCTCCGACGGCGCATTCGGGTGGGGCGTCGACCAACCCGGACATGGCCTGGTGTTCGCCAACGCCTCCCGCCCGCTGGACGCCCCCGCCGCCGCGCCGCTGTCGGCGAGCGGAGACTACGCGCCGCTGTTGCTGCTGGAACGCTCCAACCAGGTGCCCCCCGTGCTCAGCGAATACCTGCGCGACATTCGACCCGGCTACAGCGAAGCGCCCGAATCGGAATACCCGGCAGTGCGAGGCACGTACAATCGCGGCTGGCTGATCGGGGACGAAACAGCGATCGCGCCCATCGTGCAGGCCGAGCTGGACACGATGCTCGAGATCGCCCCGCAAAGCTCCACGAGCCCGACCACCCCCGCAGCGCCCGCAAGCAACGAACCATCGACTTCCACCGAACCCACGACCTCCACTCCGTCGCCCACCACCACACCATGACCCCATCTGCGTCAGTCGCCGAACCCGGGAGCCCCACACCATGACCCCATCTGCGTCAGTCGCCGAACCCGGGAGCCCCACACCATGACCCCATCTGCGTCAGTCGCCGAACCCGGGAGCCCCACACCGTGAGCCAAGCCGAGGACCCCAACCGCCTGCAGCGTGCGAGCGCGCGCGAAGTGACCGTCGAGGACGTGCGCCAGCTGATGGGCGCATCCACCCCCCACTTCGCGCTGCAGTTGCGCGAGCGGATCGCCCAGATGATCGCAGGCCTCCCGGAGGGCCACCCGGCGCGGAGCGAAGGCGAGCGCGAGATCGCGCGCCTGGAGCAGCTTGGGTTCGAGGGGGAGACGCGCGGGGAGACGGGAGAAAAAGACTGGAAGATGCACGTTCTGCCCTCCCTGGCGCCGGAGCGCTTGCTTGACTAGGGCTTGATGCCCGCCTTCCGCCCCCGGACCTCAGACGATCCTCCACGCTGCCCGCTCAACATCTGCGACGGCAGCGGCTTTGAGATCGACGAGCAGACCAACAGCGCGCGGGATTGCGCCTGCCGCGTGCAGCGGGTGGCGAACGCGCGGGCGCGCCACCTGCGTGACCGTGTGCCGCGCCGCTATATGGACCTCTCGTGGGAGCGCCCCCCGCTCACACAGCTCGCCAGTGACCCGCTGAACGCAGCCTCGGTGCGCAAGGTGAAGCGCTACTGCGCCGACATCCAGCGCAACCTCGCCGAGGGCAGGGGCCTGTGGCTGATGGGGCACACGGGCACGGGCAAGACGACCCTGGGCTACACGATCGCGGCAACCGCCGCGCGCGGGCGTCATTCAGTGCTGAGCTTCAATGCGGTGGCGCTGCTGAACAGGCTGAGGGACACGATCGACGCCGACAGCCGCGAGCGTCGCAGCGACGTGATCAGGACGCTCGCCGAAGTCGAGCTGCTGCACATCGAGGATCTGCGCGTGGTGCGTCCCACGGAGTGGGTGCTGGAGCAGCTGTACCTGATCGTCAACGCGCGCTACGAGGAGCAGCGCGCGATCGTGTTCACATCCGACGTCGACTCCGACGCGGATGGGCCGCTCGCCTACGACGCACGCGAGCTGGCCGACCACATCGGCATGCGCACGTTCTCGCGGCTGATCGAGATCTGCGGCGACCCGACGGTGATCGCCGGCAGAGACAACCGGCTGGACTACGACGTCCCCGGCGTCCCGGCCCCCGAGGGATGGGCTGCGCCCGAGCCCCCGCCGAGCCGCGACCCATCGGCCGCGCTCACCCTGCTCTGATCGCCCGCGCGTGGCGCGGCGGCGCCCGTCGTGCCGGTGGTCGCGGAGGCAGCCGCGGCATCGAGGACGGCGCGCGAAGCACCACCAGCCGCCGTCACCCTTCTCTGATCACCCGCGCGTGGCGCGCATCGAGGAAGCGGGCGCGAAGCAGTTTGAAGAGGAACGCGAACAGCGCGAAGTCGATGGCGATCAGGACGACGCTGAACAGCCGCGGCAGGGAGGTGATCGACGTGAGCACCAACACGAGGATCGAGTCGAACACGAGCACGAGCAGGCCGGCGAGCAGCATCGTGTGCGAGCGATAGCCGCTGCGGTGCTCGCGGAGGGTCACCTCGATCGTGCCGACCCCCACCGCCACGAGACCGGCGAGCAGCAGCCGCCCCCCATTGGAGATGTCGTGCCCCGACCGTGCCAACCCGAGCGCGGCGGCGATCGCGCCGATGAGAATCAACAGCTCGGAGATCGGCAGCGGGTGCCAGGGCGCGTTGGGGCGCTCGCCATAGGTGGGGGCGGCGGGGGAGCGCGACCTCCCGGCGCCACCGGAGGAGCCGGCGCGACTGTGGGCCTTGGCGGGTGCCGACGTTTGAGCGGTGCTCCCCGGCGGCCGCTTGGCGCCGGTGGGACGACGCTTGCGGGAGCGGGCACGTGCCACGGGGAGTCGATCCTAGCGGCAATGACCGGAGAAAGAGGGGCCCGACCGAAGCCGGGGGACACTCGCCTCCGGCGAGCATCCCCGGTTCGGCCAGCCGGCCTTCGGCCGTCTGCGCCACCCTCTAGGCTCACTGGAGATGCCTGGCAACGACACGCTCACGCCGGCCCCGACCCAGCAAGCCGGCATTCCAGGGAGCACGCTGGCGGGCCCGTTCGGGGTGGGCGAGTACGCGACGGCGCTGCGCGCGCGGCTGCGAGCGTTCGCGCGCGTGCAGCTCGTCGGCGAGCTTGCCGATCTGCGACCTTCGCGGGCCCGGGTGTACTTCGAGCTGCGCGACGCCAACGGCGCGATCCAATGCGCGGCGTGGAAGGCAGATTGGGAGGCGATGGTGCGCCGCGCGGGCGCCATCAGGGAGGGAATGCAGGTGGTGCTCGCCGGCGGCTGCGACTACTACCCCGGCAGCGCCAGCGCCTCCCCCAGCTTCAGCTTCGCGGTGAGCGACCTGCGTGTGGCGGGCGAGGGGGATCTGCTCGCGCGGATCGAGCGCCTGCGCAAGGCGCTCGCTGCGGAGGGGCTGCTGGAGCGCCAGCGGCGCCTGCCGCGGCCGCGGCTGCCACACACGATCGGCGTGGTGACCGGCGAGGGGGGCAAGGCCCGCGATGACATCCTCGCGGGCCTGCGTCGCCGTGGCTGGGCGGGCACGATCGTGTGGGGTTTCGCCCCCGTGCAGGACCGCCACGCGGCCCCGGCGATCACCCGCGCGCTGCAGGACCTGGCGGCGGTCGGCGCCGTGGACGTGGCGATCGTGGCGCGCGGCGGAGGCTCGCTGGCGGACCTGCTGTGCTTCTGCGACGAGACGCTGTGCCGCACCGTGGCGCTGCTGGGAGTGCCGGTGATCGCCTCGGTGGGACACCACACCGACCGCACGCTGCTGGACGACGTGGCGGCGGTGAGCTGCTCGACTCCCACGCACGCCGCAGAGGAGGCCGTGGGAGTGGACTGCGCACGCGAGCGCATCGCGTTTGCCAGAGCGGCGCAGCGTCTGCACCACCACGGCCGCCGCGCGGTGCTGGGGCGGGCGCGCACGCTGGCGGCGCTCTCGCGCGCGCCCACCGAACAGCTGGAGCGCCAGCGGACGCGGCTGCACCAGCAGCTGCGCGAGATCCGGGCCGGTGCTCGCCGGCGGGTGGAGGGCGAGCGCGCGCTGACGCGGCGACGCGCGGTTGTGCTGGAGCGCAAGACGCAGGCGGCCGTCGGCGACTGCCACCGGCGCCGTCCCAAGGAGCTGGAGCAACTCGCGCTGGCGCTGGCCGCGCACGACCCGCAGCGGACGCTGGAGCGGGGGTATGTCTTGGTGCAGAGCCCCACGGGCGAGCCGCTGTCGAGCGCGGCCCGCGCCCGCGAGCAGGCGCGCGTGCGGCTGCGCTTCGCCGATGGCGACGTCGGCGCGCGGATCGAGGAGGGGCCGTGAGGAGCTCGGCGCCGCGCACCAGAGAGGTGGTCGCGTGAGCGAGGGATCGTCGATCGAGCAGACACCCGGCGTGCGGAGCTACGAGGCGAACGTGGCGCGCGTGGAGGAGATCATCCGCCGGCTGGACTCCGGCGAGGCCAGCCTCACCGATACCCTGGGTCTCGTGAAGGAGGGCAAGGAGCTGATTGAGCGCTGCGCCGTCGAGCTGGAGGCGGTTGGCGGCGCGCTCGAGGAGCTGCGTCTGGAGGAGCTGGTCGCGCGCCTGGAGGCCGAAGGCTCCGGCAAGGGCGAGGGCGGCGGGTGAGCACCCACCAGCCGCACGGGGGGAGGTCCGGAGGAGCGCCTGTCCCCCTCCGGCCAAGCACCTGGGGGCTCCTCGCGGAGCTCCCGGTCAGGGTCGAGGATTACACGCTGGAGCCGCTCAGCGCGAAGGTGTCGAGCGAGTTCGAGCGCCTCTCCACGGTGATCCGGCTGCGGGGCGCGGGCGAGGAGGGGCAGGGCGAGGACGTCACCTACGACGCGGTCGACCACGAGATCCTCCAGGCGGCCGGACCAGGGCTGCCACTGGCGGGCAGTTTCACGATCGCCTCATTCGCCGAGCGCCTGCGGGAGCTCCAGCTCTTCCCGGAGCCTCCCCAGCGGGAGGTGTCGCAGCGCTACCGGCTGTGGGCCTACGAGTCGGCAGCGCTCGATCTTGGGCTGCGCCAAGCGGACACCACACTGCACGCGCTGCTCGGCCGCCAGCCCGCGCCGGTGCGCTTCGTGGTGTCGCTACGCCTCGGCGAGCCTCCCACGTTGGAGCCGCTGCGCGAGCGCCTTGCGCTCTACCCGGGGCTGCGCTTCAAGCTCGACCCCACGAGCTCCTGGGATGAGCCGCTGATCGCCGAGCTGGTGGCGACCGGCGCAGTCGAGTCGGTCGACTTCAAGGCCTACTACACGGGCTCGATCGTCGACCAGCCGGCCGACCCCGAGCTGTACCGGCGAGTGGTGGAGGCGCTGCCCGAGGCGTGGATCGAGGACCCCGCGCTGACGCCCGAGACCGACGCGGTGCTGGCCGAGCATCGGGAGCGCTTCTCGTGGGACGCGCCGATCCACTCGGTGGCGGACATCGAGGCGCTGCGCTATCCCCCACGGATGGTCAACATCAAGCCCTCGCGTCTGGGCGGCCTGCGCAACCTCATGGACGCGTTCGACTACTGCGCGGAGCGGGGCATCGGCAACTACGGCGGCGGCCAGTTCGAGCTGGGCGTGGGCCGCGGGCAGATCCAGTATCTCGCTTCGCTGTTCCACGCGGACGCCCCCAACGACGTCGCGCCCAGCGGTTTCAACCTGCCCGAGCCCCCCTCGGGTCTGCCTGCAAGCCCGCTTGCGCCGACGCTTGCGCAGCTCGGGTTTCGCTGGGCGTAGGCCCATTCGCACGGGCTTGGCGCAACTTCCGTCCCGCAAGTAGGTTGCGAACCCCATTAGCCGTTATGGTCGGTCACGCGCATCGGTCCCTCATTGCATGGACAGCACTCGGGCGAACAAGCGATTTCGGTTCCTCGCACTAGCGGTGGCAGCAGCGCTGGCGCTGCCGGCGAGCGCCACGGCCGCCCAGATCACCGGCGGCACCACCCCTCCGGCAGGCCGGTCGGGGGGCTCGAACGGCGGGTCAGGCTCCTCGGGGGGCGGCGGGTCGGCCGGCCACGCAACGGGCACCTCCGGCGGCACCTCGACAGGGGGCGGAGCGGCGGAGAAGAAATCCACGGGCGCGCCACAGGCCAAGGCCAAAGGCAAAGGCAAAGGCAAGAGCAAAGCCCAGAAGACGCCCCCCCAGCCG
This sequence comes from uncultured Solirubrobacterales bacterium, assembly GCA_963744135.1. Taxonomy (GTDB): domain Bacteria; phylum Actinomycetota; class Thermoleophilia; order Solirubrobacterales; family Solirubrobacteraceae; genus Palsa-744. The sequence continues at coordinate 134,061 of CAVUSE010000004.1, forward strand.
GCGGTCGCGATCTCGAGCGCGCGCTGCGTGCCGGTGAGCAACTGCGACACCAAGGAGCACGAAGTCTCGACGCATGGCACGCTGCTGCTGCAGGGGAAGGGCCTCAAGAGCGGACAGGCCGTGGCGTTCCCCCATTCGTGGGAGGCTCGGATCGCCAGCAACTCGCCGACCGCGCACCTGCACTCCTCGACACTGGGGCTGGTCGTGACGGTGCCCGCCGGCGCACACTCGGGGGAGATCGCGGTGATGCTGGGGAAGGGCAAGCGCTCCAACCTGTACGGCCCGATCAAAGTGGTGACGCACGCGCTGCACCCACCCGCCCCTCCGACACCTGCCCCGGCGCCGGTGCCGAGCGGGGTGGCGAGCACCGCGAACGGGACGGCGCTCGCCGGGCAGGGCATGTGGATCTGGTACCTGAGCGCCTCCAACGGGGGCAACGTGGCTTCGATCGCCGCGCAGGCGAAGGCGACGGGGGTGGGGACGCTGCTGATCAAGAGCTCCGACGGCTCCACCAACTACTGGAGCCAGTTCAGCAAAAAACTGGTGGAAGAAGTTCACGCCCAGGGCCTGAAAGTGTGCGCCTGGCAGTACGTATACGGCACCAACCCGGTGGGCGAGGCCGAACTCGGAGCCAAGGCGACCGCCGAAGGCGCGGAATGCTTGGTGATCGACGCGGAGTCTCAGTACGAAGGGCTGTACGGGGCGGCGCAGACCTACATCGACACGCTGCGAGCGAAGATCGGCCCGGCCTACCCGCTGGCGCTGGCGTCCTTCCCCTACGTCAACTACCACCCGTCCTTCCCCTACTCGGTGTTCCTCGGACCCAACGGAGCCCAGTTCAACGCGCCGCAGATGTACTGGCACGACATCGGCACCAGCGTCGCGCAGGTGTACGTGAACACCTACGAACAGAACCTCATCTACGGGCGGCCGATCCTGCCGCTGGGGCAGACTTACGGCGGCGTGAGCGCCTCGGAAATCGTGGCCTTCCGCTCGCTGGCGAGCGTCTACGGGGCGGCCGGTGACTCCTTCTGGGATTGGCAGGAAACCTCTGGGTCGCGATGGACCGCGCTGACCGAACCGCTCAACACCACCCTGACGGTGCCCCAGCCGGAGCTGACCTCGCCGCTGCTCAAGGAAGGCGCCAAGAGCGACCAGGTGCTGTGGCTGCAGGAGCACCTCGCGGGTGCGATCCCCACGCAGCCGACGACGGGCATCTTCGAATCGCAGACCGCCGCCGCCGTGCGCCAGATCCAAGCCGAACACGGCCTGCCGGCGACGGGGGAAACCGACGCCGGCACGTGGGGCTACATCCTCGCGCTGCCGATGGTTGCAGTCAACTGGACCGCCGCCGGCCCGAAGACCTGATCTCTGCCTCCGCCTCCCGCGGCCTCTCCGATCTGCTCCGGCCCTGCGGCCAGATCTGTGCGGCCGGCCCTGAAACGAACGAGTCGGGGCGCACGGTGAGTGTTCCAAAACAGCGTAGACCCTTCACAAAATGAAGCGGTGGGCCGGGGAAGCACATTCAAAACAGACCCAAACCCTTTACAAAATGAAGTGGTTCTAGGCCAAAAAGTAATGAATGCCCGCGAGTCAGACCCGCTGGATCAGGGTCGCCGTCCCGAGCCCCCCGCCGCAGCACATCGTGACGAAGCCGATCTCCTTGTCGGAGCGCTCGAGCTCATGCAGCAGCGTGGTGATCAGCCGCGCGCCGGTGGAGCCGAGCGGGTGCCCGAGCGCCATCGCGCCGCCGTTGACGTTGACGCGGTCCATGTCGGGGTTGTGCTCCCGCCGCCAGGCGGCGACGACCGGGGCGAAGGCCTCGTTGATCTCGATCAGGTCGATGTCGTCGATCTTCATGCCGTTGCGCTCGAGGATCCTCGCGGTGGCGGGGATCGGGCCCTCCAGCATTTTCACGGGATCACAGCCGACCGTTGTCTGATCGATGATCCGGGCGCGGGCGCGCAAGCCGAGCGAGGCCGCCTTATCCGCGGACATCAGCAACACCGCTGAGGCGCCGTCGGAGATCTGCGAGGAGTTGCCGGCGGTGATCTTGCCGTCGGGCTTGAACGCGGGCTTCAGGTTGGCGAGCGCCTCGAGGTTGGTGTCGGGGCGGATCCCCTGGTCGGTGACGAACGTATCGCCGTTGACCTGGAAGGGCACGATCTCGCGCTCGAAGCGGCCCTCCTCGGTCGCCTGGTGGGCCAGCCGATGCGAGCGCACCGCCAGCTCGTCGAGCTCCGAGCGAGGGATCTCCCACTGGTCGGCAATCATCTCCGCGCCGAGTCCCTGACCGACGATGTTGTGCTTGGCCATCAGCTCGGGCGTAAAGGCGAAGCCGAACTCCTGCTGGGTCTGCATCCCCGCGGCGAAGGGCAGGTGGCCCATGTGCTCGACGCCGCCGCCGATCATCGTGTCGTGCACGCCGGCGGCGATCAGCGCGGCGGAGAAGTTGACTGCCTGCTGGGCGGAGCCGCACTGGCGATCGACTGTGGTGGCGGGAGTCTCGATCGGCAGACCCTCCTGCAGCCAAGCATTGCGGGCGATGTTGAAGGCCTGCTCGCCGAACTGCTGCACGCAGCCAGCCACCACGTCTTCGACCTCGGCGGCGTCGATCCCGGCGCGGGCGATCACCTCGCTGTAGCACTTGCCGAGCAGCGCGTTGGGGTGGGTGTCCTTGTAGTAGCCCTTCTCCTTGTGCCCGCGCCCGATCGGCGTGCGCACCGCCTCGACGATCACGACCTCACGGCCCTCAAGCTTGCCTCGCATTTTGAAGTCCTCCGTGTGCAGTGGTTGATCGGCACGTGCCGCGCAGCGCCTCCAACACATACTCTACCGCGTGACACCCTTAGATTGACTGGTCAGTCAACCAGTTCTTTCGACTCCCGCTGACCCGGGGATCGAAATCCGTCTCGCACCACATCCCTATCGCATCGTCGCCCGAAGCCGTCTGAATCCGTCTCGCACCACATCCCTATCGCATCGTCGCCCGAAGCCGTCTGAATCCGTCTCGCATCACATCCCTATCGCATCGCCGTCCGAAGCCGTCTCGCTACAGAAGGAGCAGAGCTACCGTGGAGAAGCGCGCATGAACGACCACCTGACAATCGTGGGCTCGGGCGCCATCGTGCACTGGCCGGTGGCAGCACGGAGGCGCGCATGAACGAGCACCTGGCGATCGTCGGCTCGGGCGCCATCGCGTGCGGGCTGGCGGCGACCGCCGCGCACCACGGACCGGTGCTGCTGCTGGCGCGCTCGCAGATCTCCGCCGAGCGGGCTCAAACCAGGGTCGATCAGACCCTGACCCGCCTGGCGGTGGAAATCGACCCCGAGCACGTGCAGGTGGTCACCGAGCCGCAGGAGCTGAGCGAGGCGACGTTCGTGGTGGAGGCCGTGGTGGAGGAGTACGCGGTGAAGGAGAGGGTGCACGCGGAACTGCTCGCGGTGCTGGGCGCAGACGCAGTGCTGGCCAGCACCACCTCCTCGCTCTCGATCGAGCAGCTCGCGCAGGCAAGTGGCATTCCCGAGCGCTTCGTGGGCCTGCACGTGTTCAACCCCGTCACCCGGATGCAACTGGTCGAGCTGATCTTCCCGCAGGCGGCGAGCCAGCGGACTCGCGAACGGACGCTGGCGCTGTGCGAGACCTTCGAGAAGACGCCGGTGGTGGTGCCAGATGTGCCGGGCTTCGTCGTCAATCGCCTGCTGTTCCCCTACCTGTTCAGCGCGGTGAGGCTGCTGGAAGAGACAGGGATGCCGGCCGAGGACATCGACACCTGCATGAAGCTGGGCGCCGGCCACCCGATGGGCCCGCTGGCGCTGCTCGACCTGGTGGGTCTCGACGTGTCACAGGCGATCGGGGAGACGCTCGGCGAGCAGGTGCCCCAGCGTGTCGAGCAGTTGATCGGCGAAGGCGCCCTCGGCCGCAAGAGCGGGCGCGGGTTCCACAGCTATTGAGCCAGCCCACCTTGCAGCCAGCCCAGCTTAGAGCCAGCCAGCTTGGAGCCAGCCAGCTTGGAGCCAGCCAGCTTGGAGCCAGCCAGCTTGGAGCCAGCCAGCTTGTGACCAAAGTCACCCATTGGCAAGAATCTTCTTAATGGAGGCAAACCTTTTAAGTGGGCTTGATCAAGAAGTGGATACTTGAAAGCGCGACACAGATCGCAACGCACACCCGCCTCCTCCCAGTGCACACGCTCCGGCCCGCTCCCCCCGCGGGCCGGACGTGTGCCTGGGAGGTTTTTTTTGGCGTCTCTCTCCCCCTCCATCCGGCTGGGGTCTGCGGAGCGAGCACCCTCCCCCTCCTCCCCCCTTTTTCTCTCTACTCCTCCGCGGCCGTCTCTCGCGCCGGCACGGGGCGGCGCTCGCGGATGCGCAGTGACTCGATGCGGTTCTGGCGCACCGACTCCACGCGAATCGAGAAGGGACCGGCGGTGATCGTGTCGCCGCGCCGCGGGAGCCGCCCGAGCTCGGCGAACACGAAGCCCCCGACGGAGTTGTAGGCATCGCTGTCGACCGGCAGCGGCACGCCGTAGTCAGCGAGATCGGCAACCGGGACGTGACCGCGCACGAACAGGTCGCCGTCGGGCAGCCGTCGCACCTCCCCCGCGGCGGGGTCGGTCTCGTCGGCGATCTCGCCGACGACCTCCTCGATGATGTCCTCGACGGTGACGATCCCGGCGACGCGACCGTACTCGTCGACCACAACCGCCAGCGAGGTGCGCTGGCGCTGCAGATCGGCGAGCAGGTCGTCGAGCGGCTTGGTCTCGGGCACGATCGGCGCGTCGTGCACCTCCGGCTCAAGCGTTGCGTGCGGCCCGTCATCCATCAGCCGCCGCGCGAGTGCGCTGGCGTGCACGAGCCCGCGCACTCGGTCGCGATCCTCTCCTTCGGTCACAACCAGCCGCGTGTGCCCAGAGGAGATGCACAGCTTCAAAGCGGTCTCGACGTCGCGGGAGACGTCGATCGCCACGACCGCGGGACTCGGGGTCATCACCTGGCGGGCCTCCTGCTCGTGCAGGTGGAAGACGCCGGTGAGCATCCCCGCCTCTCCGGGGTCGAGGTGGCCGCCGGCGTAGGACTCGGCGATCAGACGCTTGAGCTCATCGGGCGAGCCGCCGCCCTGCTCGCGGGTCATGTCGACGCCGAGCAGCTTGAGGATCCGCGCGGAGACGGTTGTGGTAGCACGGATGATCGGGCGGAACAGGACGCTGAAGCCCTGCAACGGCGGCGCGATGCGGCGGGCGACGCTCTCGGCGCGATCGATCGCGTAGAACTTGGGCACCATCTCGCCGAAGATCAGCTGCACCGAGATCACGATCGCGTAGGCGATCACCACCGCGATCACCACGGCGACGTCGTGGGAGACTCCTCCGAACGCATCCTGCAGCGCATGGGCAAGCGTGGGCGTGGCGAGCGCGCCGATCCCGATCGAGGTCATCGTAACCCCGATCTGCACCGCGGAGATGTAGTCGTTGATCCGCTCCAGCTGCCTGAGCGCAAGCGCGGCGCCGCGCATGTCCTGCTCGCGCATCACTTCCAGCCGGGCTCGCCGCGAGCGCACGAGCGCATACTCGGCGATCACGAAGAACGCGTTCACCGCGACCAGCAGAGCCGCGAGGATCAGCTTCAGCCCGGTCACGCCCAACCGTGCACGGCAGCCCGCCGCGCCCCCGCCGGAATCGGCCGTAGGGCGCTGCTACTTCGGGGAGGTTCTTCTTCGTCGTTCATCGGTGGCCGACGCCTCTGCAAACCGTAGCAGGGGGTACGGTCACCACTGTCCCATCTGGGCAACATCATCCGGTCTGGCACCGCCAGCTCAGCCGAGCGCGTCGATCTGCCGGGCAAGCGCGAAGTCGGCGTCGGTGAGCCCGCCCTCGGAGTGTGTCGAGAGCTCCAGGCGCACCCTGTTCCAGCCGTGCACAAGGATGTCGGGGTGGTGGTTGGCAGCCTCCGCGAGCTCGGCCACGCGGTTGACGAAGGCGATTGCCGCCGCAAAGTCCGTGAGCTTGCACTCGCGCACGATCGCACCGCCGTCACGAGCCCACTCGCTGCCGGCAAGCTGCCGCTGGATCTGCTCATCCGCAAGCAACGCCACGACTCAGACAATACCGGCGGCTGTGGACTGCGCGGCGGCGATCCCCACCACAACCGCCGCCACCGACAGCGCCAGGCAGGCGAGCAGCCCCAGCACAAGCGCGTAGCGGCCGGTGGCGAGGCGGAAGGAGAGTCCCGCGAGGGCGCCGCCGATCAGCCCGCCGATGTGGGCGCCGACGGAGATGTTGGGGATCGAGAAGCTGAGGATCAGGTTGAAGATGATCAGCGCCCCGATGCCTCCCTCCATCACACTGCGCCCCTGCGCGCGCAGCTCGACGGCGGCGGCGCCCATCAACCCGAAGATCGCCCCCGAGGCCCCGAGGCTGGGTGCGGCGGTGGCGATCAGCGCGCCGCAGGAGCCGGCGAGCAGCGCCGTGAAGTAGATCGCGGCAAACCGCACCGAGCCGAGCGCGGGCTCGAGCATCAGACCGAGCAGGTACAGCAGGTACATGTTGAAGCCGATGTGCAGCAGATCGACGTGCAGGAAGGCGCTCGAGACGAGCCGGTAGTACTGGTGGCCTTCGGAGATCGCGGCGCGATACAGATCGCCTTCCACGATCACCTTGCCGTACGCCTCGCCGGTGAGCGTGAACTGGCCTTTCTCGGTGAGGTACACGATCACGTTGATCGCGATCAGCGCATAGGTGACGCGCGGCACGGCCGCCATCTCCCGCATCCGCACCACCTTGGTGCGCTGGGAGGCGCACTCCGGGCAGCGCATCCCCACCTGCGTGGGAGTCATGCAGTCGGGGCAGATCGGCCGCCCGCACGAGGAGCAGGAGACAGCGGTCTCGCGGGAGGGGTGGCGGTAGCAGGTGGCCATATCGGGGTGAGAGCGTACCTCCCCCACCCCCCGACCCCTACGCGTACCTCGCCCAACCTCTGTGGCCCTCACCACAGCACGTACTCGGAGTGCAGCTGCGAGCGCATCTTCTTCAACCCCAACCGCATGCGGCCCTTGATCGTGCCCAAGGGGGCGTCGAGCATCGCGGCGATCTCGGTGTTGGAGAAGCCGCCGTAGTAGGCAAGCTCGAGCACACGGCTCTGCTCGGGGGGCAGCCCTCGCAGGATCGCGCGCACCTCCCGCGCGGCGTCGCGGCGGCCGACCTCCCGCTCGGTGCGCTCGGTCGCCTCCAACTGCTCCCCGAGAGCTTCGACGTCCACCCACTTGCACTCGTGCACCACCCCGCGGCGCAGGAGATCGAGCGCGCGGTGGTGGACGATCCCGAGCACCCATGTGCGCAGCGTGCCCCGCGAGCAGTCGTAGCGCGGCGCGCTGCGCCACAGCGAGAGGAACGTCTCCTGGACGACATCCTCGGCGAGCACAGGCCTGCCGCACATCCGCAGCGCCAGCAGGTAGGCGGCCTGTGCGTGGCGCTTGTAGAGGATCGCGAACGCGGCGGAGTCGTTCTCGCACACCAGCCGCATCAGCTCATCGTCGTCGAGCGTCCCCAGAATGGCCGTGGGGGCCTCTGCGGAGCGCTTGTAGAGAGCCATGTTGGACATCGACACTTCCCAACCCGGGAGGCGAGCAAGAATTCCGCATCCCGGGACCGAGCGGATCGCTCAGCTCTACTGTCTTAACCAGATAGCAGAATAGTTCCGAGTCCGCTTTCGCGGTCGTCTCCCCGGAGGGTGACGCAACAACTCGTCGTGGTGAGCTCCGAACGACTCCCCGTCGCGAGCTCTCTGAACGGCTCAGCGCTCGCCGCGGGCGGGCGTCCGCCCGGCGGGCGGCGCAGGGGACTCCGAGGGCCGTCCCCGGCGGCGAGCTCGCAGCAGCACGAGCGCCACACCGGCGGCGCCGCCCACCGTCACCGCGGCCGCGGGTCGCACCCAGTTGCGGGGGTCGCGCATCGCCGACAGCTCCCAACCCTCCAGCTCCTCGGCGGCGAGCTCGGTGATGCTGGTCAGCGTCTCCTCCACCCTGCCAACCAGGTCGGCGGGCGGCTCGACGGGGGCAAGCGCCCGCCGCAGCAGGCTCTCGAAGTTGGGTGCGGCCTCGCTCATGAGAGTGCTCTCATCTAGTCCGCCTGCTCATCGGAGGCATCCGCCACCAACCCCTCCAGCTGCTTGATCGCACGATGGATCAGCACCTTGGTCGCACCGTCGGAGCGCCCCAGTGCGCGCGCGATCTCGCGGTTGTCCATGTCGAGGGCGAAGCGCATAATCAGCGCCTCGCGGCGGTCGTCGGGCAGCTGCTGCACCCCCTCGAGCACGCGGGCAAGCTCGATGCGATTTTCGACCAGGTCCTCGGTCGTGTGCAGGTCGCTCAGCGCGTCGGTCGCCTCGATCGGCGACACCGGCCGGCGGGAGCGGTCGCGGTAGAGGTTGGCGGCGAGGTTGTGGGCGATCCTGATCAGCCACGGCCGCAGCGGGCGCCCCCGCGACTCCCGCTGGGCGCGCTCGAAGTGGCGGTAGGCCTGCAGGAAGGTCTGCTCGGTGAGGTCCTCGGCGTCGTGGTGATTGCCCACGCGATAGTAGGCATAGCTGTACACGTCGCGCAGGTGGGTGCGGTAGAGCTCCGAGAACTCGGCGTCGAGCTGCGCCTTGGGCTTGGCGCCCGAGGCCGACGAGCCGGGGTGGGCGGAGACCTCTCCGGCGACGGGGTGGATGGGACCCTCCTCTCCAGTTGCATGCTCGGCCACTCATCGCACCCTACCTCCGCAACGGCACCCTTCGACCGCTGCCCGCACACGCTCCCGCCGGGGTCGCCGCACGCGCTCCCGCCGGGGTCGCCAGGTGCCCACACCTCATACGCTGGATACCCGTCGGCACGCTGCCCGTTACAGTGAGAGACGATGGCGGTCGACCGTGGCAGAACAATTCGCGGAGCGCTGGCGGGTGCGCTGGCGGCGGGCGTATGGGCGGCGCAGATACCCCTCGACAAGCGCGTGTTCGGCAGCGACTTCGACGACGTGGAGCTGCTCGGCAAGGCGATCACGCGCCGGAGCTGGTGGCCGGCGGCGGGTGTGCTCACCCACCTGCAGAACGGAGCGCTGTTCGGCGCGGTGTACGCCAACGTCGCTCCACGTACCCCCCTGCCCTCGTGGGCGCGAGGACCGGCGGCGGGGCTGGCGGAGAACTTCACCACCTGGCCGCTGGTGGCGCTCGCCGACCGTCTGCACCCCGCGCGCGAGGAGCTGCCCGCGGCCTTCGCCAACCCACGGGCGCTGGCACAGTCGACCTGGCGCCACCTGCTGTTCGGGGTGCTGCTGGGGGAGCTGGAGCGGCGCCTCAACGCTGACGACCGCGTGGATCCGCCCGACTACTCACATCTGATCTCCACCAACGGTCACGCCCGCCCCGAGCATTTCGCCCCGACGGGCTGAACCGACCCTTCGCCCCACAGGCTGAGCCGACCTTCGCCTTCGCCCCGACGGCCGAGCCGACCTGCCCCGACAGGCTGAGCCAACCGCGCCGCCGGCCGAACCAAAACAGCTGGGCACGCTTGCCTGGAGGTAAAGGCGACGCATCGACTCAGGCCGAGGAGCGAAGCGAGCCCCGATCGTGTCTGGGGTGCTCGGCCGGCTCCTCGAGCGCGGCCACTAGCTCCTCGCGCGCCCGCGCCACCCGCGAGCGAATTGTCCCCACGGGGCAGTCGCAGATGCTTGCGGCCTGCTCATAGGAGAAGCGGAAGATCTGGGTCAGCACGAATGCGATGCGGCGGTCGGGGTCCAGGAGCGAGAGCAGCTCGTGCACCGCCACCTCGCCCGAGGTGTCGGGGACGGTGAGCGCGTCCTCCGCGGCGGCCGCGATCTCGGTGTCGCGCCGCCTGCGCCGACTGCGCGCCCGCAGCTCGTCCATGCAGACGTGGCGGGCGATCGCCAGCACCCAGGTGCGCGCGGAGGAGTGGCCACGAAAGCCCTGCAACGCACGTGTGGCGCGCACGAACGTCTCCTGCGCAAGGTCCTCGGCGGTCTGCTCGTCCACGAGCGCGGCGCACAGCCGCCACACCTCCCGATAGCTAGCGCGGACCCACGCCTCCAACGCATCCCGGTCTCCGAGCCGGGCGGCGTGCGCTTGCAGGGTGGCCTCGTCCATCGCGGCCCATATAACCAGATGCCACCAGCCGCCGCTCGGGAACCGTAGCCGCGGCTCACGCGACCAATGGACATGAACTGCGAGTCTGCGCGCGAAGCGATCTCCGCGTCCCTCGACGGCGAGGCGGGCGGCCGGCGCGAGGAGCTCGACGCGCATCTCGACGCATGCGCGGCCTGCCGGCGCTGGCAGGAGGGGGCGCACGAGGTCACCCGCCGCCTGCGCCTCGCCCCCGCGCAGGCGCTGCCGGGCGCCCCGCCGCGCGTGCTTGCCGCGACGCACGCCACCGCCGACGGCCGGCCCCCCCGCTCCTCGCGCGCGCTCACCCGCCCCCGGCTGGCGGCACTCGGCGTGGCGCAGGTGGTGTTGGCCCTGCCGGCGTTGGTGCCCCTCACCGGCATGTTCGCGCTCCGGCTCGGCACCGCCGACACACTGCACCTGGGCGAGTTCCTGCCGCCGCTGTTGGCCACCGCGGCCTATTTGACGCTGTTCGGCAAACGCACGCAGACACTGGCGCGCGAGGGGCGGCCAGTCGCCGGCTGGCGCATCGCATCGTTCGTGGTGGGCGCGCTGACGGTGTGCTTCGTGCAGCTGCCCCCCTTCGACAGTCTCGCCGACGAAGTGCTGCTGGCGCACATGATCCAGCACATCATCATCGGCGACATCGCCTCGCTGCTGATGGTGTTCGGGCTCACTGGCCCGGTGCTGGCGCCGCTGCTGCATTTCCGCGTCACCCGCCCGCTGCGACGGCTGGCGAGCCCGATCCCCGCGCTGCTGCTGTGGGCTGCCGACCTGTACATGTGGCACACGCCGCTGCTCTACCAACTGGCGATCCGCCACGACCTCGTGCACGCGCTGGAGCACGCCTGCCTGCTGTGGTTTGGGCTGCTGCTGTGGCTGGCGCTGCTCGGCCCGCTGCCCAAGCCGGCGTGGTTCCACGGGTGGGCCCCGGTAGGGTACGTCGCCGCCATCCGGCTGATCGGCGCGGTGCTGGGCAACGCGATGATCTGGGCGCAGACGCTCTTCTACCCCGTGTACAAAACCAGCGACGCCGCCCGTGGCCTCAACCCACTTTCCGACCAGAACCTCGCCGGTGCGGCGATGATGATCGAGCAGATGTTCCTCACAATCGTGCTGGTGGGTTGGCTGTTCCTGCGCTTCGCCCGCCAGGACGAGGAACGCCAGGGGCTGCTCGATCTCGCGGCCGGCCACGGCGTGGCGCTCAGCGACGAGCGGGCGGTGCGCGCGGTGAACGCCGGCGCCGGGGAGCTCCTGCGTGAGCGGCTGCTGGCGCAGGACCCCACAACCGAGCCGGAGGCCGAGCGCGTGGTGGAGGACAGCTGATGAGGGCACCGCCGAGCGCATGTCGAGGGGAGCTGACGAGAGCACTGCCGAGCACAATTCGGAGAGCCGACGAGGGCACCTGCGATGCGCCTACCGAAGGAGAGCTTTAGCCGATGAGCGGGATGGGCGCCGGCCAGACGGGTGTCAATGAAAGCCTGATCGTCTCGGCCTTCCATCACAGCCTCTCCAACCAGGCGCAGGCGCTGATCCTCGCGTTCGTCGTGATCGCCGTCCTGCTGCTCGTCGGCCGGCTGATAGTCGCGCTGCTCGCCGATCCCCAGATGGAGGCTGTGCCGGGCATGGGAGAGGGAGGGAATGGGAGGGGGTCGGATGGCAAGGGTGAGCCCGCCCGCGCCGTGGCATCCCCGACGCGAGCTGCACCCGAGCCGCCAGCCCGGCGGGTACTGCGCATCGGCTTCGGTCTGCTGTGGCTGCTGGACGGCGCATTGCAGATTCAGTCACACATGCCACTCGGCCTCCCCGAAAGGGTGGTGGCGCCATCGACACAGGGCAGTCCCGCCTGGCTTGTGCACGTCGTGCACTGGGGGCTGCGAGTGTGGGAAAACCATCCCGTGCAGGCGGCCGTCGCCGTCGTCTGGATCCAGCTCGGGCTGGGTTTGTGGCTGCTGCTGGTCGTCCGCGGCCGCTGGTCGCGGATCGGCGGCCTCGCAAGCGTCGGCTGGGCGCTGTGCGTGTGGGTGTTCGGCGAGAGCATGGGCGGGATCTTCGCTCCGGGCCCAAGCTGGCTGCTCGGCGTGCCGGGGTCGGCGCTCCTCTATGCGCTCGCGGGCGCGTTGCTCGCGCTGCCCGAGCGCGCGTGGCGCAGCCCACGACTCGGACGACGCCTGATGGTTGGCTGCGGCGTGTACTTCGTGGCGATGGCGGTGTTGCAGGCGTGGCCGGGCAACGGCTTCTGGACCGCGGGGTCGGGCAACGCGCTGCAGGCGATGGCAACGGAAATGTCCGCCACGCCGCAGCCGCACGCACTCTCGCGGCTGCTCGTCCACTTCGGCGGCTTCACCGCGGGGCACGCCGTGCTGGTCAACGCATTCGTGGTGTGTGCCCTCGCGGGGATCGGAGTCGCGCTGCTCAGCGGCCGCCGCCGCGCGACACGGATCGCTGTGGGAGCCGGGCTGGTGCTGTGCCTCGCCGACTGGGTGCTGGTGCAGGACTTCGGCGTGTTCGGTGGCGTCGGCACCGACCCCAACAGCGCGATCCCCACGCTGCTGGTGCTGCTCGTCTCCTACCTCGCGCTGGTGCGTCCCGCGCTCGCCACCGCGCCCGCACCGCTCGCGGTTGCCGGTGCAGCTTCGCTGCCTGCCGCCAGCAGCCAACGTGCGGCTGCCGGTGCGACTCCGCTATCTGCCCTCAGCAGCCAACGTGCGGTCGCCTTTGCCAGCGGGGCCGGTTCTCCCCCAGTCACCGCCCCGCCGGCACCGGTCGCCAACGGCCTCCCGCGCCTGGGGCCGACGGCGCGAGTGCTCGCCGTGGTCGCAGCGTGCGCCACCACCGCGCTGGGCGCCGTGCCGTACGCGATCGCCGCCATCTCACCCAACGCCACGCCGCTGCTGGCCGAAAGCATCGACGGCCCCGCGAGTCCGGTGACCGGGGACGTGCGGCCGCCCGACGTGCCCCTGGTCGAACAGCACGGTCGGCCCCTCACCTTCGCAAAGCTCCAGGGCAAGGTGCTGCTGGTGACCTATCTCGACCCGGTGTGCACCACCGACTGCCCGGTCATCGCCCAGGAGTTCAGGCAGGCCGACACCATGCTCGGCGCCGAAGCGCGCGACGTGGATCTCGTGGCGATCAACGCCAACCCGCTCTACCGCTCCCCCGCCGACCTGCGCGCCTTCGACCGTCAGGAGCGCCTCGAACACCTGCCCAACTGGGTCTACCTCACCGGGGGTGTCGGGGAGCTGCGCAAGTTGTGGAGCGCGTTCGGCGTCGAAATCTGGGTGCCGCGAGGCGGCGCGATGGTCACCCACCCCGACGGCGCGGCCATCATCGACCGCGAAGGCCGGGTCCGTTGGCTCGCCAACTTCGACCCGGGTCCCGCGACGTCAAGCACGCAGTCCTCGTTCGCCGTCACCCTCGTGCAGGCCGCCCGACAGGCCCTCAACCAGGCATGAGAGCGAGCTGCCCGCCCGCCTCGCGCCGCCCGGCGGGGCGGGGCGCACCACGAAGACGGGCAGCCGCGAGTGTGCGTGTACGAGGACGAGCGGCAACGGGTCTGCTCCTGCTCAGCATGCTCGCAGCTACCCTCGCCGCGTGCGGCTCTGGCAGTGGCGGCGGAGGCGCAGCCGACGCCCTCTCGACACCGTTGGCGACATCGCTGCCGAGCGCCGGCGGCAGCTGGGCGCTGCTACCGGCGGGGGCCAGCTCGGGCGAAGAACACTTCTGGGAGCTGCTCCACCGGAGCGCGACCAGCGCGCGCTGGTGGGTGGTGACCCCACCGGGTGTGCAGGACAACGGCGGCCTCGCGATTGCCGCGGCTGGCGGCACTCTGCTCGCCGGGTTCCTGCCGAGTTACAACCTCCGCTTCTCCCCGCTGGCGCTGACCACGAACAGCGGCGCCACCTGGACGCCAGCCCTCCTGCCCGATGGGCTCGTCAGTGTCCCCGATTCACTGGCACTGAGCTCCGGCGGCACTGCCTACGCGCTGCTCGCACGGGACGGTGGCGAAATCGTCGTCAGCAACACGCCGGGAGGTGAATGGCGATCTCTCACGGCCGCGCGAGCGCTCGCCACCCTGCCGGTGGCTCGCGGCTGTGGGCTGACCAGCATCGACGCGGTCGCCGGCACCTCCCCGGAAGGCGTGCTGGCCGGCGGCACCTGCACCCGCCCGGGGCAGATCGGCGCGTACGCGTACGGGCACGGCAGCTGGCGCGCGGCGGCGCCGCCGACCCCCGCCGCGCTGCGGGGCGACCCCAGCCGGGTCCTGTGGCTGGTGTCCACCGGCGCCACGACGCTCACCCTGGTGGACTTCCCCTCCGGCTCACATAACACGCTCCTCGCCGCATGGTCCACCGACGGCGGCCACCGCTGGGTCGAGGCCCCGCCGCAGGTGATGGGCACCAGAGAAAGTCTGCTCGCAGCCGGCCCGGCGCCGCACGTCCGCACATTCCTTCTCGTCGCCGCCCCCCACGGAAGTCGCCTGCTGATCGGAGCCCCGCTCACCCCCTGGCGGGCCACCCCACGCCCCCCCGCAGGCACCGCGACAGTGGCGCTGGGAGGCGCCGGCAAAGTCGACGCGCTGGCGGTGCACGGCTACAACGTCGTCGACTGGCGGCTCGTCGGGACACCGGGGGTGTGGCACCGGTCCGGCACGCTCCGCGTCAGCGTGTCGGCGCCGTCGCATTGAGGCTGGTCCGCACGCCGGCATGCTCCAGAGCGCCGTGTCCACCGCGTCGCATTTTGAGGCTGGTTGGCTGTGGCGAAGGACGTCGCGTAGATTGGCCACACGTGACCCAACCCGAAGAACGCCCCCATGGACGACTGCGGATCACCGCCGAGCTTGCGATCCCATTTGCGGAGGTGACGGTACGCACCAGCCGCTCCTCCGGCCCGGGCGGCCAGCACGCCAACGTCACCGCCTCCCGCGTGGAAGCCAGCTTCGACGTGCTCGCCTCCCCCACGCTCACCGACGCCCAGCGGGAGCGCGTGCTGGCGCGGGTGGGCCCGCGAGTTGTGGCGATCTCCCAGGATGGGCGCTCACAGACACGCAACCGCGAGCTGGCCCTCACGCGGCTGAGCGAACGACTCGCGCGGGCACTTGCCACACCCAAGCGCCGCCGCGCCACCCGCCCCACCGCCGCCTCCCGTGAGCGCCGCCTGGCCGCCAAGCGTCGGGGCAGCGAGCGCAAGCGCGAGCGCCGTCCGCCGGAGGAGTCGTGAGGCGCATGAGAAGCCGTGCCAGGGCCTCCATAGGCGTGCTTGTCTAGCTGCTGACGGAGGTCCAGAAAACGCCGTGTGGGCGTTGCAATCGGGATCGGTCTCCTGGCGATCTGCTGGCTGAAGGGCAAGCAGGGTTTCGCCTTTTTTTGGGTGTACTCATCCCCTTCGTCTGGTTGACCGGCGTGATCCGGCTAGCCAAGCCAACCTCGTATTGGGCTACGCGCTGGTACGACGCTGCGAAGATGGCGGAGACTGAGCAACGCTTCGCTCGCTCCAAACGAGCCCTTCCTGATCCAAGCTGACGATCTCCCCTGCGACGTTCCGGCCAGGTGTGAGGACGGCGCGTCGCAGTTGAGCTCCGTGTGGGCTGTCCTTGAGTGTTGTCTGCGTGCTAGAGCCAGTCGCGACGTCGGAAGCCCCGGTAGAGGCCACCTGACAGCACGATGATGAGCGCCGTCGAAAACCAGAATCCCCAATGAGCCGCAAAACCGGGATAAGGCACGTTCTGTCCGTAGAAGCCGGTGATTGCCGTTGGGACGGCGATGATCGCCGCCCAGCTCGTGACCTTCTTCATAACGAGGTTCATCCGGTTGCCTTGGATCGTGAGGTTCGTCTCGAGGATCGTGCTCACGAGGTCGCGCAGCGACTCCGTCCACTCCGTCGCGCGAAGCACGTGGTCGTACACGTCTTGGTAGTAGGGGGCCATTCCCTCATCGAGAACGCGCAAATCCCGGCGCATCAGCGAGTTAACGACCTCGCGCATCGGCAGCACCACACGTCGAAGTAGGACCAGGCTCTTGCGAAACTCAAACGATCGACGCTGAACCTCGGTGTTGCGCGGCGCGTCATCGAACAGAAGATCCTCCAGCGCCTCGAGCTCGCTGTCAAGCGACTGCACCGCCTCGAAGTGCCCGTCGACGATGTCGTCCAACAGGCCCCAGAGCAGGAACGACACGCCGTGCTTGGCCAGCTCCTTCGACGCGTCCCAGCGAGCGAGCAGTGAGTCGACCCGGGCACCCTTGTCCATGTGGACGGTGACGAGCGCGTGCGGTGTGATGAAAGCGCCGATTTCGTGAGTGCGCAGCTCACCAGACTCGGTATCCAGCTTGACGGCATAGGCACTCAGGAACAGATGCGTGTCATACCGGTCGAGCTTCGGGCGCTGATGCGCGCTGATCGCATCCTCGACCGCCAACGGGTGCAGCTGAAACTCCTCGGCGATCGTCGCGAGCTCCGCCCTGGTTGGGTCGCAATAGTCCAACCACACGCATGCGTCCTCGTCCTTGAGGTGCTCGGAGATGTCCTCGACCGGAAAGTCCTCGAGCACGAGCTTTCCCTCGCGGTACAGTCGGGTGCGCGCCACGATCGAACAATATGACCAGCGCCGGACCGTGCTGGACATTACACGCGGGAACAAGCGTAAAGGCGAGCTCCCGACGCGCTGCTCTCTGCCCATGAGGTCCCACGCCCCAAGCCCGACCCCGCGCTTTTCCGGCATGCCGCCGCGACGATCAACACCAAGCCGTTCGCCTGCGCGGTCGTCGAGGACAGCCCTCGGGAATCATGGCTGCCGTTTGCCGCCGGGATGCGCGCGATTAGCTACGCAGCAGACAGCGACGAGCGTGCATTCCGCGGCGCCGGTGCCAAGATCATCCCGTCCCCACCATCTCACTCTAGTAGTAGCGGGATACGACCGGCTGGTCCTTGCCTGCAGAGACGTGCCACTTCTTCGGTGGTTTGAGGAATCCGCCTGGTTGGGCTACGACCCAGATGGGGATGCTTATCCCATCCACGACAGTTGACCGTTTCGTGATGATTAACGTCCCGCCAGGCAGTTCGGCTGCGAGCTCCTGAGCCTTCTGGCGGACTTGCTCTAGGAGCGCTTTCGCATGTCCCTCGCGTGCACGGCGCTCCTGGGCTTCGATCTCAGCTCGTTCTCGTTCGCGGCGCGCGGGCAGCACCATTTGCTCGACGTAATCGAGAAACATCTCGTTGAGAATGAGATCGCCTTCGATCATCGGTTGAGGCTTCGTGGATTGGTCGTTGAGATCGGTTATGAGCTTCGACAGGGCAGTGAGGCTCTCGTCGCTCTCAGGATCGTTGAGCTGGTACTTCTGCGACTCGCGCAGGAGCGACAGGGCGCGCTCCAACTGGGCCGCGACCCGGTTTTGCTGAGCATCTATCGCGGCGAGAAGCAGCTCTGTTGCCTCGTCGATCAGCACCTGATTCTCGACCAGTACGGAGTCTTGGTGCGCGGCCGCCAGAAATACGGGCGAAAGCATTCCTGCCTGGCGAAGGGCCTCTGAACTGCCCTCAATATCACTCGCGGCCGCAGCGTAGACAGCGCGGTCGTAACAGACCGCACCGAGCTCGGTGCGCCTGCGAATGCAGTCGATGACAAAATCACGGTCGGGCCAGGAGACCGCGGGCCAGTCCGGGGCGTCTTCGACGGCGAACCGATTGAGCGTCTGGAGGGCCGCGTGACCATCCCTGATCGCGAGATCCAGTCGCGCGGCTTGGCGTCCGAGCTCGCTTGCTCGGAAGCCATCGGTCGCTTCGGCTGCCTCAACATACGCGTCGCGAGCGAGATCGATCTGACCAAGCCCAAGGTTCGCCCACGCACACGCCAGAAAACCCTCGGGGTTGTTCGGATCATCCTCGGTCACAGTCTCCGCGATCGACAACGCTCGCTTCCAACGCTTGCGCCGCAGCAGCTCTGCCACGTCAACTAGTCGCTCCGCCGCACGCGTCTTCGCAGGCGTGCGCATAACCTCCGCGATCCCGGTCAGGAGCGAGACCTGCTCGCCAAGCAATTGTGTCTGGGAGTCCAGCCGCAGACCGAGACTCCACTCCAGAGCAGCGACGCTCGCGGCCGTGGCCTGTATGTCGAGCCCAATGGTCTCGAGATGCCGTCCGATAGCACGCGTTTGAGATGCGAGCTCTGTCGCGCCTCGTGCGGTCTCGATCAAGGCGCTGTGCTCGCTCCAAGACAGGGTTGGCGCCGTCTCGATTGTTCCGACCAGCCCGCCGCCAAAGAAACGCTCACGCAGCTCGATATTGGCCATACGCAGCAAGACTATCGAGACTGGGATCGTAGGAGGCGACTCTAGAAACCCATCTCGCAGTGGCCCCACGAATGTGGCCGCGGCGTTTGAGATCAGGGCAGGCGACGATACGATCCAACCGGGCCCTATCGGCCGACGTAGCTCAACTGGTAGAGCGCGCGCCTTGTAAGCGCGAGGTTAGGAGTTCGATTCTCCTCGTCGGCTTTGCAGCAACGGTGCCGGCAGCACGCCGTCGGCAGCGAGCATTCGCGCGAACTCCGCGGCCAGGTGTTCGAGATACTGCCGACGGCTGCGCGACGGCCGTCCGGAGCAACCCAATCGGTGTTGGGACCGCGTGGGCGCCGGGAACTGGGACGACAGCCGGCGCGACTAATCCAGAGCCCGCAAGCCACCGGCTAGGTTTCATGGTCGCCGCATGGCGGCGACCCGGGCTCAGGGCAGAGTCGGCGGGCGCCAGATGCGGCTCCCGTCTGAGCGACGAGATCGTATGCAAAGGAGTCAGAGCATGAGTGCAGGCGTGGCCAGCGAAGTGGGACCGATCGAGGAGGCGCGGATCGCGCCGGCGCGTGGTGGAGCCGTGCTCGCCCGCGCGTCGGCGTATTTCGCTTCCGATCACCGTCGAGCGATCCAGACTGCACTTGGTTTGGTATGGCTGCTGGATGGAGGGCTGCAGTTCCAGTCGTTTATGTACTCCAGGGGCTTCATCGAAATGCTGCAGAGCGGCGCATCGGGTCAGCCGGGATGGTTGGCGAGCAGCATCGAATGGGGGGCCCATCTGGCGCAGCACAACCTGGCAGTCTGGAACACGCTGTTCGCGCTGGTGCAGGTCGCGATCGGCCTCGGCCTGCTCTACCGCCCCACCGTCAAGCTCGCGCTCGGCGGATCATTTGCATGGGTGCTCGTGGTGTGGTGGTTCGGCGAGGGGTTCGGGATGCTGTTCATGAATATGGCCAACCCGCTCACGGGCGCGCCCGGGGCGGTGCTGCTGTACGCGATCGTCGGCATGCTGGTGTGGCCGAACGAGCGCCCCGGCGGGCTGCTCGGGGTGCGTGGCGCAAAGATGACGT
This sequence comes from uncultured Solirubrobacterales bacterium, assembly GCA_963744135.1. Classification (GTDB taxonomy): domain Bacteria; phylum Actinomycetota; class Thermoleophilia; order Solirubrobacterales; family Solirubrobacteraceae; genus Palsa-744. The sequence continues at coordinate 153,562 of CAVUSE010000004.1, forward strand.
GGGCCGCGCTGTGGTTGGTGATGGCGTGGCTGTGGCTGCTCGGTCCCAACAGCAGCGCCAATGCCACCCATGATGCGATCAACGCAGCTCCGTCGGGCATGAGCTGGTTGAGCACCGTGCAGGATTGGGCCGCCGAAGGCGCACAGGGCCACGGCCTGCCGATCGCGCTCGTGCTCGCGGCGATCGCGGCCGCAATCGGGATCGCCGTTGCGATCGACTGGCGCCCGCGGCAGTTTCTCGTGCTCGCGATCGTGCTCAACCTCATCTACTGGACGCTCGGTCAGGGCTTCGGCGGGATCTTCGAAGGCGGTGCGACCGACCCCAACGCGGGACTGCTGTTCGTCCTCTTCGCGCTTGCGCTGTACCCGCTCACCCCCGCAGGACAGCCCCTGCCTGGCCAGACGGCGCGGCGTGCCAGCCTCGCAGCCGGCATCCTCGCGGCGATCGTGCTGCTCGCCGGCTGCGCCAAGGCCGACAAGCAGACGGCCATGTCCACATCGTCCATGTCCACCTCCACCTCCACCGTCAGCTCGAGCTCCGGCACAGGCGCAGGCGGCACGGCGAACGCTGCGGGCGCGACCGGCGGCACGGCGAGCACCGCGGCCATGAACATGAGCGCGGGGTCCGCGCAGGCAGGCACGGACTCCTCCTCCGGCAGCGTGACGGCGAACGGGATCAAGCCGGTGCCGACCCAGATCCTCGGCTCGGCTACGTGGCAGGGCATGAAGATCACCGCGCAGGCGATGACCCCGGTGCCGTTCGTCGTCTACAACGGTACGAACAGTCAGCTGGTGAGGCCCGGCAAGGCCAGCTTTCATCTGATGGTCATGCTCAACGACGCCGACACCGACGTGCCGATCCCCTACGCGACCGTGTGGGCGACGATCACCAGGAACGGCAAAGTCGTCTTCGACGAGCGCCAGTGGCCGATGATCTCCCGCTACATGGGTCCACACTACGGCAACGACGTCACCCTCCCCGAGGCCGGCACCTACAAGCTGAGCCTGCTGATCAGCCCGCCCGTCTCCGCGCGGCACATCGAATACCAGAACGTGTGGCTGAAACCCCACCAGGTCAGCTTCACCTTCCCATGGAAACCGATCTGAGGCGGGAGGCGCTGTGCGCGAGAGCGGGTTGCGCGACATTGGGGTGAGAGACGCCGTGCCAGAGCGGATGAGGCGAGGGACGCCTTGGGAGATTGAATGACGACGCTGACGCGCAGGCGCCTGCTGCTGCGCGCGGCCGCACTGGCCGCCGGCGGAGCGGCCGTCGGCCTGGGGATCGACCGGGCACTCAGCAACCCCAAGCCGCTGCCACTGGTGGCGCTCGGCGTCCAGCCCGCTGGCCTGCCCGAGCGCCAGTACGCCTGGGATGCGACGCTCGCGCGCGACCCCGACGGCAACCCGATCTCACCGCGGTTCGACCGGTTGCTGTTCTTCGACGTCGAGGGCGCCCCGACGCCGGCCGCCGCGCGGATGCTGGAGGCCGCGCTGCGCACGCTGGAGCGGGCCTACCCGTGGGGCCCCTCGGGGCTGCTGTTCACCGCCGGCTGGGGACCAAGCTATTTCGAGCGCACGCTCGGAGTCCCCTCGCCGATTCCAGCGGCGAAGGGCCTGTCGGACTTCGAGCTGCCCGCGATCGACGACTACGACCTCTGCCTGCACCTCGCGTGCGACGACGAGCCGCGGCTGGCGGCCGTCGAGGCGGCGCTGAGGAGCGGCGCTCCGCTCCCCGGCGCGAACGGGCCGCTCGATCTCTCGCACGCCGCTCTGCGCTGGCGCGAGACGCGCACCGGGTTCGTGGGCGCCGGCCTGCCAGCGGCGCACCAGGACGTCGATGGGATCCCTCCTGGCAACCCCGTGCCGCGTGGCTCGCCGCTGTTCATGGGGTTCAAGTCGAGCCTGCGTCGCAACCAGGCCACCGAGGATCGCGTGGCGATCCCCGGGGGTCCGTTCGCGGGAGGCACGACGATGCAGGTCAGCTACATGCGCCTGCGACTGGACAGCTGGTATGAACAGCTCGGTGAGCGCGAGCGAGTGGCGCTCATGTATGCGCCCCAGGTCACCCCAGAGCAGGTCAGCCACTTCACCACCGACGCCGCCGGCGACCCCGCCCTGCTGGGCCAGGCGATCAACCGCTACGGCGTGATCGGGCACGCACAGACCTCAGCGCGCGCCCGGCGCAACGGCAAGCCGCTGATCATCCGTCGCGACTTCAACACCGTCGACGGCGGCCAAGCCGGCCTCCACTTCCTCTCGCTGCAGCGCACGATCGAGGACTTCATCACCACCCGCAATGCGATGAACGCGAGCTCCGCGCAGCTCGAAAACCCAGCGATCACCGACACGGTCAACAACGGCATCAACGCGTTCATCTTCGTCCTCAAACGCGCCAACTACATTCTGCCCTCCAGACGGGAGCGCTCTTTCCCGCTGCTGCCGGGACGAGATCAAGTGTTGGCCTGACGCTCAGCGGCAGCCAACCACAGAGAGAGAGAGAGAGAGAGAGAGAGAGAGAGAAAAAAAACCCCGGACAGGCCTCGCCGTGTGGGGCCACACGGAGCACACCACCCCTGCCGATGAGCCCTACGCCAGGGCCACCGAGCTGCCGTCGCCTGCAACGCCCGTGTCCCTCAACCCCAGGAGGTCGCGCACGGCGTCGCGCACGAGCTCGGCGAGCTCGTCCATCGGCACCTCCCCGAACACCGCCTCTCCGCTGGCCAGGGTGCCAACCACCGCGCCGATCGAGCACGCCATCCGCACCCGCCGCTCGAGTGGGATGGCGGGGCTCTGCAAGATACGGCGGAACTGCTGCTCGATGTCCTCGTTCTCGGCCCGATGGCGCTCGTTGTCCTGGAGCTGCTCGAGCGCGCGGTGGTTGCGCTGGTGCATCAGCACGAGCTCGCGGTTGTTGACGACCTGGTTGATGAAGTCATCGAGGAGCCCAGGCCACGCATCGGCGCGCTCTGGCCCATCCTCGAGGTCGCCAAGCCGCTCGAGCGCCTCCCGACCGAGCGCGTGGAGGCGCAGATGGAGCTCGAGCAGGATGTCTTCCTTGCGCTCGAAGTGGTAGTAGAGCGCGGCCTTCGTGGTGCCGAGCCGCTCGGCGATGTCGCGCAGCGAGGTCTTGTCGTAGCCCTGCTCGGTGAACAACTCGAGCGCGATGTCGAGGATGCGCTCACGGGTGGAGCCGGTCTGGCCATCGGGAGCACGCTGGTTTCGAGCCTCCCCCTCCCCTTGACCCTCCCGCTCCGCTGGTCGCAACTGTCGCATATCAGCAGCTTACTTGACGACCGGCTAGCAGCGTGTATGATGCTGCGACTTGCTTGCCGACCGGTAAGCAAGGATGCCGACGAAGACCACCTGATGAAGGACCCCTTATGACGAATACGTTCACGATCGAAGCCCATGGCCTGACAAAGCGCTTCGGCGCAACGATCGCACTCGACGGGATCGACCTGGAGGTGCCGGCCGGCGCGATCCTCGGCGTCCTCGGACCGAATGGCGCTGGCAAGACCACGGCGGTCCGCATCCTGACGACGCTCGCGCTCCCCGACAGCGGCTCGGCGCGCGTCGCGGGCCATGACGTGATCAGCGAAGCGGCGGACGTGCAGCGCAACATCGGCGTCACCGCTCAGGACGCCACGCTCGACGAGGTTCTGACCGGCCGCGAGAACCTCGTGATGATCGGACGCCTGAGCGGCCTGCGACGCGCGGAGGCGCGGCTGCGAGCGACAGCGCTGCTCGAGCAGTTCGATCTCGCCGACGCCGCCGACCGCATCCTCAAGGAGTACTCGGGCGGGATGCGCCGGCGCCTGGACCTCGCGGCCGGGCTCGTCACGCGACCCCCCGTGCTGTTCCTCGACGAGCCGACGACCGGCCTCGACCCCACGAGCAGGGTGCGGATGTGGGACGTGATCCGAGCGCTCGTCGCCGACGGCGTGACGCTGCTGCTCACGACGCAGTACCTCGACGAGGCCGACGAGCTCGCCGACCGGATCGTGGTGATCGACCACGGTCGCGTGATCGCCGGCGGCACGGCAGCCGAGCTGAAGACGCAGGTCGGCGGTGCACGCCTGGAGCTCACACTCAGCGAGGCCCACCCCTCCGCGTCCGCCGCACTCGCTCCGTTCGCGGCGGGACCCGTGCAAGTCAGCCACGACGGGCGCCGCCTACGCGCGCCGGTCAACAATGGCGTCGGGCTGGCGAGCACGGTCGTGCGCGCGCTCGACGAGGCGGGGCTCACCGTCGATGACGTGGAGGTCCACCAGCCATCGCTCGACGACGTGTTCTTCGCCCTCACCGGCCACCCCACCGACGCGGCCGAGAGCAGCGCCGAGCCCGGACCGTCCACCACCTCAGACCTGGAGGTCGCCCGCCCATGAGCGCCACCACATCCGCCCCCGCCCCGTCGACCGACGCCACATCTGCCTCCGCTCGATCGACCGACGCCACACCCGCACCCGTCATGCCGCCCCACACCACGCCCGCACCCGTCACGCCGACCGACGCCATACCCGCTCCGGGCATGGCGGTCTCGAGACCTCCGCGATCCCGTGGCCTCCTCCAGCGGATCCGCGACGTCGCCGTACTCACGGAGCGCAACCTCGTGCACATCAAACGCGAGCCGCTGCAGCTCTCAGACGTCACCGTCCAGCCGGTGCTGTTCACGCTGCTGTTCGTCTACGTGTTCGGCTCCGGTGTCGCCCTGCCAGGCGGTGCCAGCTACACGGACTTCGCGATCGCAGGTCTGCTCGCGATGAACCTGACGACCTCGGCGATGGGGACCGCGGTCGGGCTGAGCACAGATCTGGGCAGCGGCGTGATCGACCGCTTCCGGACCCTCCCGATGTGGCGGCCCGCCGTGCTCGTCGGGCGCTCGCTCGCCGACGTCGCGACCGCCGCGATCTGCGCCGCGTTCGTCGGCGTAACCGGCTTGGTCGTCGGCTGGCGGCCAGATGCGGGAGCGGCGTCGATCGCCGCCGGCTTCGGCATCTTCCTGCTGTTCAGCTATGGCCTCTCCTGGGGCTGTGCCTGCCTCGGCATGGTGAGCAAGAGCCCCGAGTCGGCACAGGGGATCGGCCTCGTGATCCTGTTCCCACTCGCGATCGTCTCCAATGCCCTGGTCCCCACGGAGCACATGCCCGCGGTATTGCAGGCGATCGCCAACTGGAACCCGGTGAGCGCGGTCACCACCGCCTGCCGTCAGCTTTTTGGGAACCCCAACCCGTCGGCAAGCATCCACGTCTGGCCGATGCAGCACGCAGTCCTCGCCTCGCTGCTCTGGTCGGTCGTGCTAGTGGCGATCTTCGCTCCCTTGGCGAGCAGCCTGTACCGTCGTCGCACCACCAGCTGAGCGCGAGCCACCGCGCCGAGCGATCGGGGTCGAAATGATCTCCGCGCACGGCGCGCAGCCTGCTTGCCCTTGAAGGTCGCCGAGCAGATCCTCCTTCGGTGCCTCCTGGTGCGGCGGCAGGTCACCTTCGCCTCACGCCCGGCAGGACCACGCGCGCCCCGGTGACCCTCAGCCCCGCGCGCCCCGGTGTCGCCCTTGGCGCCAGAGGGGCCCTGTTGACTTTGGGGACCCTGTTGACCTTGGGCGCCCTGCCTGCCCGTTTCACCCTGTGGACCCCTTTCGCCGGACGGTGGCTGGCCGCCTTCGCCGGTCAAGGGAATTTCCAAGCCGGCGACGTTGGCGGCATGCACGACCAGCGACGCCGACCGCGGTCCCACGTCTACCGGTGCGAACCTGATCGTAAGGGTGCATGTCCCAGCCGGATGCAGTGTTTCGCCAGTGCATTCGTCTGCCGTTACGATGAAGTCCGCGGCGTCGGCGCCGCTCGGCTGCACGTTATGGATCTGCAGTGCTTCAGAACCTGCGGTGACAGTGACGAGTTGGCCGGTGCTGATCGTGTCAAGTGGCTGGGTGGAAAAGCTCACACCGGAGGGCGTGATTGCGGGTTCTTCGTTGCATGCGGCGAGCTGATGAACATACATCTCGCTGGGATCGCCAGGAACTTCCAGCTCGCTGAGGTTGGTGGCGTCGGTGGCAAAGGCCACCCGGCAGCCGTTGGCGGAGAGCGCGCTCCCCTTGGGGTTGCTGTTGGCGGGTTCTCCGATGACACCGCTTGCACGGTCGACGAGCGTCGTGTGACCCGTATCGAGGTCGCGAAGATAGAGCTGAGTGGGGTGATTGGAGGCTTCCCCAAGCAACGAGGAGAGGGCGCTGAAGAGGATGTAGCGCCCATCGGCGCTCGCTCCGAACAGCCGGGGCACAGCCACGACGTCTTCGCCGGCGGGCACGCCATTTTCCCCGTCAGCGCGACTGATCAGCGTTGTCCTCACCGGCGTCGAGCAGAGGTCGGTCAGATAGATCTGCGGGGTGGATACCGGTTGTCCCTGGAATAGGTAGAGGTTGCTCGCCGCAGACTCGAATGCCACCACGCAACCGGCCGCGCCGACGAGCACTCCCGCTTCGGAGGAGTCGTTGCCCGGTTCCCCGGAGGGCGCGGCTTCGCTCGGCGCGGTCTTGCTGACCAGAGTCGTCGTGTCGGTTTGCAGGTCGCGGAGATAGATCTGCGAGACCGTGTTGGCTGCCATGCCGGGGACGAGATTCCTCGCGGCGCTTTCAAACGCCACGTATCGCCCGTCGGGGGAGATCGAGCTCGCGATGCTCGGTTCGTTGGCGATCGCACCCGCCGCGCCGCTGGCGCGACCGACCGTCGTCGTGGTTCCCGTCTGCATGTCGCGAACGTACAGCGTGTATCCGCCAGTGGTCGTGTGAGCGCCCGCGGGATCTTCGAGATCTTCCACGTCGGCGCTGAAGACGACGTAGCGGCCGTTATCAGAGATCGCGTCGGCCGAGGCTTCGCGCGTCACGATCGCCCCATTGACCCCGCTCACACGATCCACCAGGACAGTTTCCCCGGTTTCCAGGTCGCGCCGGTAGACGTGCAGTCCTTCCACGGGCGGTCCTTCGATCAGGTTTGTGGCTGTGGAGGCGAAGATCACATAGCTCCCATCTCCCGAGATGCCGAGGTCTTCGACGGGTTCGTCGGCGGGCTGGCCGTCTACCCCATTCGCACGACTGACGAGCTCGAGCTCCCCGGTGTGCAGGTCCTTCACGTAAGCCTCCCTGACGCCGGGGGGTCCTTCCTCGCCGAGGTTTTCGGCGGCGCTCAGGAACGCGACATAGCGGCCGTCTTCGGAGATCGACGGGTTTTCTCCGGTGCCGGTGTCGGCGAATTCACCGGCCGGCGTGAGCGACACGGGAAACGTGTCGCCAATCGTTTCATCGCTCGCCGCGTGGGCACTCTGCGCGCACGGGAGGAGCCCGAGCGCCAGCAGTATCATCGAGAGAATCGCGTTGCGCCTCAGCGCCGCGACACGAGCCAGCTTGTACTGGGACATCCGGGGACCCCTTTCCACGAGGGTGCTAGATGGGAGGGATCGGAGGGAGGTCTCCTGGCTTCCGAGCCTCCTCCCGCCACGCCTTCCCAGCCCCCAAGGGCCAGTGGCTGCCGCATCGGCGTGCGGCGGGCTGTTCGCTCGGTCACAGTGGCGGGCCCGCGCCGGTCTTGCACCGGCTTCCCCGTCCACCGATCCGTGAATTGTCGGCGGGCAGCATAGTACACGCGCCCGGCCTGCCTGCCACACCGCCCGCGGGGCGCTGACTGCCGCCGCGCCAGACGCGCTGCACACTGCGGCACCCAGTGCACTTGCCCGCCACACCCGCCGCGCTGCCCACTGCAGCACCCAGTGCACTTGCCCGCCGCACCCAACGTGATTGCCCACCGCTGCACCGGGTGCTATCGTGCCCACCGTCACGCGGTCGAGGGAACCCGGTGGGAATCCGGGACTGACGCGCAACGGTATGGGCAGCCGCTCCAATTGGATTGGCTGAGCCCGAGTCCGAATACTCGCCGCATGACGCCAAACATACGGACCCTGTTCTCGCGAACGGACGGCTAGGTCTTCATCGCTCTCACCGCCTTTTTCTTTGCCGAGTGGGAACGCAGATCTCCTTCCGTCCCTACAAGAAGGAGCTCCACCCTATGCGTAGCCTGACCTGCCGACTCGCCCTGATCGCAATCGGCATCTGCGGACTGCTGATGCCGGCAACGGCGTTGGCGACCTCATCGGAAGAACAAATCCTGAATGCAAAGACCAAAGGCCTCGCCTACCTCGAGGGGCTGCAGAAAACCAGTGGCGGCTTTGAAAGCGACTGGGACCTCGACTCGATTGCGGCTGCCGGCGTCGCCGCGGCGAACCTCAAGATAGCCGGAGCCGAAACGGACGCACGGTCGTGGTACCAAAAACTGGTTTCCAACGAACTCGCCACAAAATGGCCAGAAAAAGCGATCGTGACCGAATACGAGCGGGCGGCGCTCGTGGGCTACGCTGCCGGAATCGACCCGGCTCGCTTCTCCAAAGCGCAGAACATGTTTGCGGGGATCGCCTCCTTCTACGAACCCTCGAGCCCCGGCTACTACGGTCCCCCCGAAAACTTCAACGGCACCGTGTTCGCGCTGCTGGCGCTCACCCAGGCAAAGACAACCGGGGGAGTTCAGCGTGTCCCCACGGCGCTGCTGAAAAAGACGATCGGAGTGATCGAAAAAAACCAGCACACCGACGGTGGCTGGGCTTGGGAAAAGGTCGAAGGCAACGAAACAAAGCGCAAAGCGACCGCCGAACCAGACATGACAGGGGCCGCGATGGCCGCGCTGTGCGGAGCCGGGGTCTCGAAATCCAGCGAAGCAGTCAAAAACGGTGAGGCGTATCTGAAGTCGATACTGATCGCCTCCACCGGCGGCTTCGAATATGAATTCGGCGAAAACACAGACTCAAACGCCTGGGCGGTGCAGGGCCTGGATGCCTGCGGCATCGAACCACAGGGCACGGAATTCACCGCTCCGACCACCAAAAAGACGCCGATCGACTTCCTGATCTCCGAGCAGCTGACGAGCCCGAGTGGCGCCTTCAAGTATCAACCCGCAAAAACGACAGCCAACGAATACTCCAGCCAGGACGCAGTTCGTGCCCTTGCCGGCGCCGGATTCACCGTGTCGCCCCCCGTGCCCACAGGCAGCCCGAAACCAGCTCAATGGTCCGCCGCATCCGGCTTCAGCAAAACCACGAAAAGCCCGCTGATGCTCATCATCAACAACGAAAGCGAAGCCCTGAAGGTCTGCTCGGCATCCGTGTCATCCACAGCAACCGAAGCGGAAACGGTGCCGCTCGAAAAGGTGCTCATCGCCGCCGAAGGCAGCTCGTCCCCGACAGGCTGCGTAACAGGACACGCAGCCGAAGGCGGAGCGATCAGCCAGATCAATGGCTTCCCCGCCACGCCCAAAGCGCTGTGGGACTACAGCATCGACGGAGGCACAGAAAAACAAGCGACGCTAACGACCGCAATCCATCTGGGCGACACGATCTACCTGCGGTTCACCTGACCCATGCGCACCGCCGCCGCGACACTCGCCGTCGCAGCGCTCGTCGGTACCCTCGCCGTCGTCGCCGCCGCTCAGGCGGCGACGACGGTCGACGTCCGGATCGAGGGAAAGACCGAAACGCTGTTCGAAGGACCGGTCGCGACCGAAGGCCACGACGTGCGGGCCTCCTCGGACACCCAGGAGCGCCCATGTGACGGGATCAACTCACTCGACCCAGAAAACAAGACGCCCGGGCTGACGCCAACGGCCGCGTCGGCGGACGCGATGAGCCTGATCGGGGAAACCTTCGACGGGGACTGGTATCAGGGCTACAACGACTACTTCATCACACGCTGGGGGCCCGACGAACAGAACCCCGCCACCGGTGCTTACTGGGGCATCCTGGTCAACGACGTGTTCACAGACGTCGGCGGCTGCCAGTACGAGCTGCACGAAGGCGACGAAGTGCTGTGGGTATACAACGCGTTCAAGCACCGAGCGAACATGGCGCTGTTCCCCGCGGACGACACGGCTTCCAGGCCGCCGCTGACGGCGACCGCCCAGCTCGGGGCACCCTTCGAAGTACAGGTGGAGGTCTATGGCGATAGCCAGGAAGACAATCCTCCGGCTGAACCCAACCGCGAAGACGCCACGCCCTATGCAGGCGCCGAGGTCTCCCCAGTGCTGACATCGGCCAAGGGCTTCGAGAAGGTCCAAACCGAAAGCCCCGAAGCGGTCACAACGAACTCCGAAGGGAAGGCGAGCATCACCTTCACCACCGCGGGGTGGCACAGGATCAAGGCGGGAACCACGCTGGACGAAGAAGGCGAAGAAGGGGGGATCCGTTCAAACCGCCTCGACGTATGCGTGCCCGCCCACGGCGCATCGGGCTGCGGCTCCCCGCCTGCCGAAGACGACGTCCGCATGTCACCAGCTTTTGCCGGAGATCCCGAAGAAGAACACCACGAACCCCGAGAAACGGGCACCGGCGACGGGAATCCGCCGGGTGGGCAGTCTGGCGGCGAGTCGGGCGCTACATCACTGGCCACCTCCAGTGCCAAGTCGCCGGCCACCTCGACGCAAACGACCGAACACAAAGCAAGCGTTCCCGCCGCGCATCTGGCGTTTGAGAGCGTCACCCCCAAGCGGCTGCTGTTGAAGCTCACCGCAGCGGGCACAACCACCGTGACGATCGCCCGCCAAGAGGGCAGCAGACACCACCCCCGCTGGCTGGTCGTCAAGACGATCGTTGCAAAGGTTGGCAAGGCCGGCGAGCTCGAGGTCAGGCTCCCGCGACTGGCCGCAGGCCACTACCGGGTGAGGGTCGGCCTCGCAGGCGCCAACAGCCTGACGAAGACCCTGACAGTAACCCACTGAAGATGACGGGTGTGGGCATCGCAGCATTCGCCCTCATATCCGTGGTCGCGGGCCGCGCGGCGTCGCTTGCGAGCGCAGTGCGACTTCGTGTCATGGGCGCAGAGGCGGATCCCGATGGCGTGTCGAGCAATGTACGCCGACTATCGCGGGGATCCGCGGCAATCCTTGGCCTGTGTGTCCTGTGCCCCCTCGCCAGCCCATGGAGCTCGGCGCTGGCGAAGCCGGACAACTCGACCAACGAAGGCCGTCTGGACCGAACCGTGCGCTTCCTGCAGGACGCACAGAACATGGACGGCGGCTTCGGCGGCCAGGCCGGAGAACAATCGAGCCAGCTGTTCAGCGCCTGGGTCGCGCTGGCGCTCGCGGCCGCGGCGATCAATCCACAAGATCAGGCAAAGTCAGGCGGCGCCAGCGTATACACCTATCTGGCCGAACACGTCGCGCACGCCATACGCGCGGAACTCTGTGGGTCGGCCATCTGCACAACCGCGTTCGAGCGGGAACTGCTCGTCGTCGACGCCTCCGGTACCTCGCCGCATGATTTCGGCGGGATCGACCTCGTGAGCGAACTGCTCGCCCGCAAACTCCCCGACGGCTCGTTTCCGTTCGTGCCGGGAGGCCACGGCGAAGTCAACGACACGATCTTTGCGATCCTCTCACTCAGCCCGCTCGACGAACCCGCCGCACGAGAAGCCGTCAAGCTCGCGGCCAAATGGGTGATCGAACAGCAGAACGTCGACGGCAGCTGGTCCTGGCAAGACAAGGGCAGCCCGGGCGAATCCGACATGACCGGCGCCGCGATCGAGGCACTCAACGCCGCCGGTCTGCGCAACACCGAGGCCCAGCAGAAAGCCATCAAATATCTGCAGGAAGTGCAGGAGCCCGACGGTGGCTTCCCGGAGTACCCCAGCGAAGGAGAATCCAACTCCGGGTCCACCGCGTGGGTCGTGCAGGGCATCTGGGCGGCCGGCGAAAACCCCGAAACTTGGACGCAGAGCTCGGGCCGCGAACCCCTGGATTACCTCGAATCGATGCAGCAGCCCGACGGGCACATCCGCTACCGCGTGCGCGAAGAATCCAACGGTGTGTGGATGACCGCCTACACCGGTCCCGCGTATGCCGGCCAGCCACTGCCCATCCCACCCCCTCCTCGTAATCCCAACCCACCCACGCCGCCGAGCGCTCCGGGTCAGGAAGGTGTGGGCTCCCAGGCCGGCAGCGGCGTGATCGCCGGCGGCGGCGGCAACGGCGCGCCGCTGTTCAGCCGCCCCGAGCCCCGCAGCATGGGGCACACCCCCGGCGGCGTGCGGCAGCTCAAGGACAGACACGTCAAGGCCGCGAAGAAGCGCACGATCAAGCGTCATCGCAACCCGGGTTCTCAACACAAGACCCTCGTCTCCACCATCGCTGGTGTCAGCCTCCACCGGCCCAGGAAAGCCGGGCGCCACAGACCCAAAAAGACCAGCCTGCACCGCTCACAGAAGACCAGCGACCACAGTCGCAAAGAGGCCGGCGCAGTCGCCCTGACCGGCACCGGCAGAGGCGCAGGCGGGGGAGCACAAGCCAGCGATCGAGAGGTCAAGGGCGTATTGATCGGGGCGAGCGCCGACGGGCTCAAACCAGGTGCTCCAGGCCTGCACGGCGCTGGCGCGGGGCACAACCAGCCACCGTGGCCGGCAACCGCGATCGCGGGTGCGCTCCTGCTGTCCTTCCTGCTCGGCCTCCAGCTGGAGCACCGGCGCCCCCAGGTGACCCAGTGACCACACTCGCCGCCGCCGGTGGTGGCCTCGCCGAAGCGCTCGCGCGGATCGCCTCGGCCCTGCGCATCCCAGTCCTCGTCCTCGCGCTGCTCGTGCTGCTCGTCTGTGCCCTCGAGGTTGGGCGCTTCGCGATCGAGCTGTGGTCTCGCGCCCGCGCCGGACGCCGCGCACTTGGCAACCTCGCCCGTCAGGTCGTAGCCAACCCCCGCCAGGCCGCCGCACTCTCGGTCCGCGCACCCAGCTCCTTTGCGGGAGACGCGCTGCTGGACATAGCCCGCGCGATCCTCGCCGACGAACAGGCCGGCATTGAGCACGCGCTCGCCGACTACGAGCTCGCGGTCCAGCGGCGCCTGGACCACACCCGCATTCTCGTTCGCGCCGGACCCGCGCTCGGGCTGATGGGCACCCTGATCCCACTGGCGCCAGGCCTCGCGGCGCTCGGCCGCGGTGAAGTCAGCACCCTGGCGACGGATCTGCGCACGGCGTTCGCCGCGACCACGATTGGGCTGCTCGTCGGCACCGTCGCGTTTGCGCTGACACTCACGCGAACCCGCATGTACACCGAAGACCTCACCGCACTGGAGCGTGCCGTGGGCCCGGCAGCCACACCAACAGCCAGTGCGAAGCCGGGGCAGACTCCAGCGCCTGCCTTGGGGCATCTCGCACCGGCCCTCGCCAGAACCCAGACCGGATTGCCGATCCCGCCGGGGACCGACTCATGACCCGCCGCACCGGGCTCGGCAGACACGGGCACATCGACGACAGCGTCGGAGACCCACTCGACGGGCTGGTCAACTTGTTCGACATCGGCATCGTCCTCGCCGTCGCGTTCCTGATCGCCGGGCTCGGCCTCGGCCTCAACCAGCACACCCACCGCCTGCAACAGCGCACCCCAACCAACCAGAACACCCGAACGCTGCCCTCACCATCAACGAGTGCGCCGGCCACCAGCGGCCACGGCCGACCGATCGGCACCGTCTACCGCCTCGCCAACGGGCAACTTGTCTACGTTCGGGAGCAGCGATGATCAAGAGCGCGACAGGCCCCGCAGCGTGTGCTCCACCTGCCCGGCGGTGTAGGGCCAGGCGAAGAGGGCTCGCTCGTGGCCGCTGCCGTCGATGACGTACGCCATCTCCGAGTGGGTGATGTAGTGCACCGTGGTACCGGCGATCCGCTTCGTCTTCACCTCTACTTCCGCGCCATAACGACTCCACACCTCGCCCAGCCGCCTGGGTGAGCCGACGGCCCAGCGCCACTGCGGCACGAGATGCCACTTGTCGAAGTCTTGGAGCAGGTTGGCGCGCGCGTTGCCGTAGATATCGACGCTGACGGCGATGATCGCGGGCCGCTGCGAGGCGGGGAGCTGGCGGTCGACCCTGCTGAGTTCCTGCGCCGCGAGCGGACAGACTTCGCGGCAGAGCGGGTCGATGAACGTGACGATCACCGGACGGCCCCGGTAGGCGGCGATCGAGACGGGATCGCCGTTCTGGTCGCGCAGCAGGAAGTTGGGCGCCGCCTGGCGGCCCGCCGGCCAGATGAAGGGTGGGTCTTCCGGTGTGCCGGCCACGACCTTGGCGCTGGGAGGGCCGACGAAAGCCAGCACCGGCACGAGAACGCCAAGGAGCAGCACGAAGCTCGGCATCGCCCACCGCAACCGGGCGGGGCGGACGCCTGGGCTGATGCTGGCCGGCTGGTTCGGGAACGGTTGGTTCGGGAACGACTCATACTCATGAGGCACCGGTTCATGAGGCACCGGTTCATGAGGGATCAGCTTATGAGGGACCAGTTCGTTCGAGGCCGGCTCATTCGCATTCTGTGGGTAGGTATGTCGCCGACGATGGCGCACAGAGCCAAAGGTGATAGCCACTGCGACCGCCACGACGATCAGGAGCAGCAGAAGAATCAGGAGATCGCGCCCGAGCTGTCCGTCGCCGTCGGGCTGCGCAGTCGCCGAGGCACCGTTCGTCACGTGAGCTGGCGAGGCGAGCTTGATGCCCGCCGCGCCTGCGAGCTGGGTCGTTGCCGCCTGCGCGGCGCTGAGCAGCCCGGCTCCGCCGGGCTTCACCGGAAGCTTCGCCAGGAGTCTGTACGCCGACGCGGTCGAGTGCCCTGGCCAGTTGAGGCCAAACCCGTTCGGCATGACGACGAGCAGTGGCCCTTTGAATGTCAGCGACAGCTCGATGCCGAGGAAGCTGGCGTAGGTACGCGGCTTGAGCCAGAGCACGGTGACCGAGCCGAGGTCGTAGCCGCTCGGGATGAACGCAATCCGGATTGGAAGACCGGCTTTGTGAGCCCCTCGCAGAAGCGCGTCGAGCTGGGCTTCCTGCGAGCCGGACATGTCTGCGTCAGCCGGCAGGAAAGCGCTCTGGGAGAGCAGAACATCGCTGGCGGGATCGCCATCCGCACCAGCGGCCGAGGGCAACAGCGCGCCCGCCACCGCGACGAGTGCAACGAGGAGAAGTGCCAACGCACGTTTGTTGGTCTCCACCCCGATCATTCGCTCTCTACCCGGGTCACTCGCTCCCACCCGGCGGGAATATGAAGGAGGCATGCGGCGGGACATGCGGGCCGACCTCGAGCACGATCTCGGCATGGTATGTCAGCGGAACGCTCCCCGGTGCCCCCCGCCAGCGTCTCCCGTCGACGAACACCGCCACGCGCGTGCCGGCGAGTGCTGCGAACGAGGTGAGCTGCCGCGGCGACAGCGGCTGCCCCCAGGCGCGGAAGAGGTCGGCGAGCGACATGCGCGTGCCCGTGCGCACCAACACAACTCCGGTGGGGTCGAGCGTCACCAGCTCGCCGTAGCAGCGAGCGCCGGTGATCCGCCCTGCTGCGAGGGTCACTGGCGGCCGTGTGCCGATGCCCGCCGGCACGATCACGACCCGGTTGGCGGCGAACACCTCGATGTGCACAGCGCTGCGTGGTCCCAGCCGGCGCTCGCAGCGACCGAGCACCACGCCGGTTGGCGCCGGATGGAAGCGCGGGCCGGCGCCGATTGGGCGTGCCTGCAGGAGCAGGGACCTCGGAATCCCCAACTCAGACGCCGCGCGGGGTCGTGTCGTTCCGGGGCGGTTGGTTGCTCCGCATCCAGGCAGCGCGCCCGCCGCGAGGAGCAACACCGCGAGGAGACCGACCGAGGCGTGGGGCCGCACCGTCAGGACTGGATTCCACCAGGCACGCGGGAGTCGTCGACGGCGATGCGCACCGCCAACAGAATGAGTCCCAGGCCGCCGCCGATGCAGAGCACCGCCACGGACCGCGCCACGAACGGGGGCACCGCCGCGAGCACAAAGCCGTGCAGGAGAGTCGAAAGGAGTTCGAAGCCCATCCACAGTGCGACAAATCCGACCACCAGGTCGAGTACGAAGCCAACCCGATCCAGCAGCGCCCGACCCACTCCCCACGCCGCGAAGGCGAGCAAAGCCACCGCTACAACGAGCTGTTCGATCGAAACACCCGGTCGGCCGTGCAGCTCCCGACCGACGACGCCGACGGCGAGCGCGATCAGCACCACGACGGCGAGCACGCGAGCGAGACGCGCGTGCAGTTGGGGCCGGGGCAGCCGCCACGCGGCTAGCAGGCACGCGAGTAGCACCACGATCAGCCAGAACCACACCAGCGAGGGGTTGCTCGCATGCCACAGGCCGCCGGCGAGCGCGCCCAGGCGTCCGTCGCGGAGCACGGCGATGCTCCACTTGCCCACGTATGACGTACCAGGCGCAATCACGGTGGCCGCGAGGGAGCCGATCCTGCCGTCGTGCCACTCGTATTCGTGCCCTTCGCTCATCCGCTGCCACTTCGGCGGGGTGTCGCGGCTCAGGTGCGGCGGCGGGATCTCGGGGATGGTTTGGTTGAGGTAGTACATCTCCGAGTTTTCGTTGACGTACACCCCGGTGCGCGAGAAGCGCAGGTAGGGGGCACCGCGGTAGTCCAACACCACGATGGTCTCCGACGGTGGCACCCGCAGCCACATTCGCAGGTAGCCGTCAACCACCTTCGCGTCGACCCCCGCCGGCGCCCGGCTGACCCGCGCCAGGTAGCTAGTCGCGGACGGGGCGACTGGCCCGTGCGCCTTGGCCGCTGCGGGGAACGCGCTCGCCAATGCCACCGCGCCCAGCCGCGCGAACGCCGACCCAGGCCCGCGCACGAGGCGCTTACACCGCACGAGGCACTTACACTTCGCTGGTGGCAACTCGCCTGAAGTCGGTGGCGGCGGCATCTATCCTCGTAGTCGCCCTGACGGCGGGCTGGGTTCCCGGATCGGTGCGCGCCGATGGCGACCCCGCCAGCGATGTGCTGGTCGCGCAGACCCTGTTTTTGCCCTGGGATGTCGGCGTCTCCGCAGGTCAGCAGGCCCAGCTCACTGCGATGTTGAGGGAGGCGGAACACGACGGCTACCCGCTGCGCGTGGCGCTGATCGCGTCCTCGGCTGACCTCGGCTCGGTGACCGAACTGTGGGGCCAGCCCCAGAGCTATGCCGACTTCCTCGGCGATGAGCTCTCACTCGTGTACAAGGGGACGCTGCTCGTCGTCATGCCCGCCGGCTTCGGTGTGTATCGCCTCAACGGATCGCTCGGCCCCGAGCAGGCTGCGCTCGCCGGCCTGCGACGGGCAGTCGCAGGCGCGAATCTCGGCACCGCCGCACTGCTGGCCGTCCAGCACGTGGCGGCCGCTGCCAGCCACCCGCTGAGCATCCCGCGCGGCGCACGGGCCCCCACCGCAGCCTCCGGCTCTCCCGACGCGACCGCCTGGATCGTGTTCACGATCGGCGCCGCGCTGATCGCGCTGGCGTGGGCGGGCAGTCTGCGCGCCGAGCCGCTGCGGATGCGCATGCGTGGGAGGAGTGTGTCCTCGACCTGACAGACGCCCCTCAGTGCAGCAGGTGTTCGAGGATGTTGCCGACTTCGTGCACGACGGCGCCCACCAGCGAGCCCGACTGTTCGCTGCCCGAGGATTCCGAGCTGCTGGAGCTACTCGCCCCGCTCGATGAGCTACCGCTGCCCGTGCCTTCCGAGCTGCCCGGGCTGGATTCGGCGCCCGACCCCGAGCCAGACCCCGTACCGGAGGACCCGGAGCCCGACTGCCCGCCGCCGGAAGCGCCCCCTTCCGAGGAGCCCCCCGAGGAGCCGCTCGCGCCGGTGCTGCCCGGGGAGCCACCCGCGGCGGAGCCGACAGGCCCGGCCGATCCCGTACCCGATTCCCCGCCCTGATTCGATCCGCCACTCTGGCTGGAGCCCGCGCCGGCTTGCTCAGACCCCTGGGTCGAGCCGGGCGCCGGACCCTGCTCGGCCGGCGCCTTGGCTGAAGCTTTGTTGTGCGCGTCGCCGGTAATCGGTCGCGGCGCGCCGTGGCCGTGGGAGGTGGCGGGAGCGCCGGTGGAGCCCCCACCGGGAGCGTCGACCTTGGCGCGGGCATTCGCGCCCCTGGAGCCCGCACGGCTCCCGCCATGACGCGCAGAGGCGCCACGATGCGCACCTGGGCCGGTGGTGAGCCCGCCATCGCGTGCCACCGAACGCGCCTCGTCCGAGGCGGGGTTCGCGACAGAGCCCGCACCTGCATCGTGCGGGGCCACCGCCGCAGCAATCAGCCGGCGCGGGGTGCCGTGGTGGGTGGACGCGCTGAGGTGCACCACCGCGGCGCCCGTGATCACGGTGCCAACGGTGAGCGCCACCGCGCCCCCCTTCAGCAGCAGCCCGCCGACACCCGCCGCTCCCCCGATGCCAACCGCTCCCCCGCCACCCGCGAGTTCGGCGAGCCGTTCGGGCGCGGGGCCGCCCTGTTCGGAGCGGCCCGCCAACCAGCCGAGCAGCTGCGGCGGGGTGAGCACGGTGATGGCAGTGCGCAGCGTGGTGCGCGCCCGATAGAGCAGACCGCGCACGGCGCCGTTGGTGATCCCCAGGTCGCTGGCGACCTGCTCGTGGCTGTGACCCGCAACTGCGGTGCGGACGATCACCTCGCGCTGCAGCGGTGGCAGCGCGGCGACCTCGGCGAGCGTCTCGCGCATCGCCAGTCCCCGGTCGAGCTGCGAGTCATCCACGGGCTGGTGGGGTGGGTGAGCTTCCAGCGCATGCGCCGGGTCCGCAAATGGCTGGCCCTCATGGGCGGAGTCCCGCAGGGCGTTGACGGCGGTGTTGTGCACCACCCTGTAGAGCCACGCTTTGAGATCGCGCACCTCAGCGCCCTCGCGCACGGCGATCCAGGTCTTCAGCAGCGCGAGCTGGACGATGTCCTCGGCACGGGCATCCGACAGCCGCAGGCGCCGGCAGTAGCCGATCAGCGGTTTGCGATAGCGATGCACGAGCGCCTCGAACGCGCGTTCGTGGCCCTCGCGGACCAACGCGAGCAGCCGCTCATCCGACTGAGTCGCCAGCAGACGGGTAGGGATTCCTGGACTCATGGCACACCGTTGGCGCCGTGTCCCAAGGCCGGACGACCCTGGCGGCGACTGGCGCCCACCATCCTTACGGCATTGTAGACACCCCCCACCAAACTTCTTCACGCAAATAGACGAAAAGGCGCAAAGAATCGGATGCGCGGGACAAGCCGCCGGTGCCACCCCTGGGATGGCTCGGGGCGGCCCGCCAGGATGGGCCGCCCCGAAACCTTGTCCCGCCCCGTGGGGTGGGGCGCCTGGCGCGGAACTCGTCCTGCCGACGGAGGATGGAGCGCCATCGGCAGGCCCGAGAGCGGATTTCCGCGCTTATGCCTGGTCTTGCCAGCGGACATCACTACGACACCGCCACGCCGCAAACTTCACGCGGTCCAATCACGACTCATGCAGCCACCAGCCCACCCAGCTCACCAGCTTCCCCAACTCACCAGCCCACCAGCCTCAGCTCACCCAGCCTTCCCAGCTCACCCAACCCACCAGCCTCCCCAACCACCAGCCCACCCAGCTCACCCAACCACCGGCTTCCCCAACCCACCCAGTTCCTCAGCCCACTCGACTCCCCCAGCCGAACCACAACCATGCGGCCGCACTCCCAACAGCCGCACCCCAAACTTTCACGTGAGCCAACACCGCATCGATCCCGAGGCGGTCGGGTTATTGGGGTCGTAGATCACAGATCAACCGGGAGCACGAGTCGCAGAGCCCGGCGGGATCGGCCACGACCGGGGGGATTAGGACCGGCGGGAAGGCCCACCTGAATAGTCGATGACCATCTACTCAAAGGAGAAGGATCACATGCGCCCGAGAGCATCTCTCGCTTTGGCGTGCGCGGTCGCCACCTCGTCGCTGGCGCTGTCCGCGACTGGAGCGTCTGCGTTCTTTCACCCCAGCCCGGGCGGCCGCTGCCGGGTGACCATTCACGCACCCGTGCGCATCACGGCGGGAGAATCGGCCACCGTCTTCGGGCAGCTCGTGTGCCGCCACAACGTGGGAACCGAAGGGAAGACCGTGAGGCTCTTCCGTCATGTCCCTGGCGCTCCCGGGTTCACCCTCGAGGGCACGACCACCACCGGCGCCGGCGGCGCCTATCAGTTCCCACTCACGGGCAGCGTCGTGGAAAACAGCGGCGTGTGGCATGTGAGCTCGCACGGCGCGGAGAGCGTCAACAGAAGCATCCACGTCGCCCCCCAGGTGACGCTGGAAGGGCCACCAGAAGGCACCCAGATCCTGACGGGAGTCGCCAACAAAGTCACGTTCACCGGCAAAGTCACTCCGGCAGACATCGGCGCGCGAGTTGTACTCCAGCGCCAGAACGCGCTCACCGGCAACGAATGGCACAGGATCGACTTCGGGGTCGTGGAAGCCGGGGGCGGTTATTCGATCCCCCACACTTTCCTCGTGCCCGGCGACGCCAACCTCCGCGTACTGGTGCTCAGTCAGAGCCGCAACGTCCCCGAAACGTCGAGCCCGCTCACCTACGAGATCTCGCAGGCCCAGAACAAAGAACTGACGATCGAAGCGACCCCGGATCCGATTCTCTACGGGCAGTCGGTGGTCATCGGCGGAACGCTCGCGGGCGTAACCACCAGCCAGCCGGTGACGCTGCTGGCGCGCACGATCCATCAGCACGGCTTCGCGCCGGTCGCTCAGGTGAGCACCAGCACCAGCGGCGTATACACCTTCCCCGCGCAGACACCGGTCAACAGCACCTACTACAAGGTGCAGGGCGACGGCAAGTCCTCGGCGGTGCTGTTTGAGGGAGTCAGGTATGTGCTCACGGCCGAAGCGTCGGCGACGTCGGTGATGGAGGGTCAGGTCGTGACCTTCTCGGGCACCGTCGCGCCCACGCCCAGCCGTCCCGGTCACCTGATCTACCTGCAGCGCGAGAACGCCGCCGGCACGGGCTTCCACGTGGTGCGGGTGGGCAGGGTCACCCCGGAAGCGACGTTCTCGATCCCCTACCAGGTGTTCAGCGTAGGGACCGATGTCTTCCGCGTGTACATACCTGGCGGCCCCGACAACGGGGGCACGGCGAGCCCGACGTTCACCATCAACGTGAGCCCGGCACCGGCGGCATCGCTGAAAGAAGTCCCCGGCAACTCCTCGACGCCCTCGGAAGGATCGACCACGACCTCCGAAGTGGAAAAGGAAGGCGAAGAACGGGGGGGCGCAGAAGGCGAAGGCAAAACCGAAGAAGCTCCCCACAGGCATCACCACCACCGGTAGCACCGTCGGCACGCCACCAACCTGGTCACGCCGAGGCCGCCTACGGGCGGCCTCGGTCGTAGGCAGTCATTGCGCCCGCCATCGCGACGGACGGCGGCCAAAACAACCGGGATGGCGAGGTCGGGACCGGGACAGAAGAGCGGACGACGCCCGAGACGTATGGGCTCGGGAGCGAAGCCGAGCCCCCAACCTACGCCGCGATCGCGCGTGCGTCCAAATGGGCGCCCACCTTGCGCTTGACCCGCTGCAGGGCGTTGTCCACGGTCTTGGTGTCGCACGCCAGGCGCTCCCCCACCTGCTCATAGGAGCAGCCGTCCAGGTAGAGCGACAACACGCGGCTCTCAAGCTCCGAGAGAGCCGTGGAGAGGCAACCCACCAGCGAGCGCAGCTCCTCGGAGGAGATCACCTGGTTGGCGGGGTCGTGCACGGAGGGGCCGGGCAGCACCTGGTCGAGCGTAGGCACATCTTCCCCGCCCCCGGCTGGCGTGGCGGAGAAGGAGACGTACTGGTTGAGCGGCGTGTGCTTGTTGCGCGTCGCGGTCTTCACGGCGGTGATGATCTGACGGGTGATGCACAGCTCCGCGAAGTTGCGAAAGCTGGACTCGCGATCGGTGCGAAAGTCGCGGATCGCCTTGTAGAGGCCGACGAGGCCCTCCTGGATGAGATCATCGGAGTCCCCTCCGGCGAGGAAGTAGGAGGAGGCCTTCAACCGCACGAAGCCGTGGTAGCGGCGCACCAGGCGGTCGTAGGCGGTGCGGTCGCCCTGCTTCGCGAGGGCGATCAGGAAACCATCGTCAACCTTGACCTCAGATTGAGGGTTACGGGAGATACGTGCCACGAGCAAGCCTTTCTCGGGTGCAGAGCAGCCCGGATCGCTCAGTGGCGCACTCCTCCCCCGGCGCCAACGACTATTCGAAATCAACTTTGGGAATTACTTACGGTGAGGCAACTGCTTACAGCATCAACACGGCAAAATCACCTACGGCTAAAGCTCAGGTTCAGCGTTACAGGCGCGAGCCTCGCACAGTTATGACGCGTTGTCAAGGGCGCGACGACGATTGTGCAAGATCTCGTACAGGAGTGCCGCCGCGGCGGCACTGACTCCGGCCGACTCGATCCGCCCCAACAGCGGCAGCGCGATCAGCTCATCGCACGCCCCCGCGACGCGGGGACGCAGACCGTGGCCCTCGCTGCCAAGCACCAGCACCACCCCGCCGCGGTAGTCCGGGCGGTCGTAGGGCGTGGCGGCGCCGGCGCTCGCGCCATAAGACCAGCAGCCCGCCCGCTGGGCAACGCCGAGGAAGTCGGCGAGGTTGCGCACGCGCGCCACCCGCAGGTGCTCGACGGCGCCGGCGGAGGCCTTGCACACCGCCGGGGTGACCTCGGCAGCGCGGCGCTCGGGGATCACCACCCCCGTGGCGCCAACGCACTCGGCGGTGCGGCAGATCGAGCCGAGGTTCTGGGGGTCCTGCACCTGGTCGAGCGCCACGATCAGGGGATCCGCCTCGCCGAGCATCTCGTCCGCGGAGACATACGGGTAGCCGCCAACCTCCGCACAGATCCCCTGGTGGGCGCCCGAGCCGCAGCGCCGGGCGATCTCCTCGGGGGTGGCCGTTCGCACCGTCACTCCCTCCAACCACGGCTCCCTGGCGGCGCCGGTGGTCGCCCACACCTGACCCACCGTGTGCGCGCGACGACCTCGCAGGGCCTCCATCACGGGGTTACGGCCGTACAGGATCACCGCGAGAGGGGTACCAGCTCGGGACCTTCGGAGCCGTCCCTGATCTCCCAGCCGCGCGCCCTGATCTCCTCACGCAGGCGGTCGGCCTGCTCGAAGTCGCGCTCGCGACGGGCATGCTCGCGCGAAGCCAGCAGCACCATGGCCTCCGGGTCGATCGCCTCGACGTTGCCGGCGGCTGCCAGCGGCCGCAGACCTCCCATGCCGAGCACCTCGAGCATCTCGCGCAGGTCGCCGTCACCGACCACACCCTCGCCCCGGCGGTTGGCCTCCCGGACCCACTCGAACAGCGACGCGAGCGCCCGCGGGGTGTTGAAGTCATCGGCAAGCGCGGCGAAGAAGGCATCCCTATGGTGCGCCATGTCAGCGGGGCTCGGGCTGCCCGCCCCAAGCCGGCGCAGGGCGTCGCGGATGCGCTGGACACGGCGATCGGCGTCCTGGAGCTCCGTCTCGCCGAACGCCAGCGGCTGGCGGTAGTGGCCACCGACTAGATACATCACCACCGCGTCGCGCCCCCACTGCTCGAGCACCTCATGCAGCAGCGCGATGTTGCCGACCGACTTGGCCATCTTCTCGCCGGTGAACTGGATCATCCCGTTGTGCATCCAGATCCGCGCAAGCTCCTCGCCGCGCGCAGCGCGCGTCTGGGCAGCCTCGTTCTCGTGGTGAGGAAACACCAGATCGGAGCCGCCACCGTGGACGTCAAACCCGACCCCGAGCAGGCTCTCAGCCATCGCTGAGCACTCGATGTGCCAGCCGGGCCGACCCGCACCCCAGGGCGAGAGCCACGATTCATCCTCGTCCTCCTTGTGGGCCTTCCAAAGCGCAAAGTCGAGCGGATCGGCCTTGCGCTCGGTCCCCTCCACCCCCTGGGGTGGGTGGGGCTCCGATTCCATGTCGTCCACCCGCCGATGCGACAGGGAACCGTACTCTGGGTCGGAGCGCACGCGAAAGAACACGTCGCCGCCGCTCTCGTAGGCGTGGCCCCTCTCGATCAGCACCCCGATGTAGTCGACGATCGGTTGCATCGTCTCAGAGGCCAGTGGCTCCTCATCCGGGCGTCCCAACTCCAGAGCGTCGGTGTCGGCACGGTAGAGCGCAGTCATCTCGCTCGCCAGCTCGGCACTCGAGCGGTTGCACGCACGCGCGGCATCGTAGATCTTGTCGTTCACGTCGGTGACGTTGATGACGAGCTTCACCTCATAGCCTTCATGTGCCAGAAAGCGCCTCAACAAGCTGAAGATCACGAACGGGCGGGCGTTGCCGATGTGGATGCGGCTGTACACCGTGGGCCCGCACGCGTAGATACCGACCCGGCCGGGTTCGCGCGGGCGCAGCGGCAGCAATTCGCCGCTGCGAGTGTCGTGCAGGCGGATCTCGCGCATCGCGCGCCAACCCTAGCGGAGCGGCAGCGCCCACCGGACGGCGCGGATGCCGGCGAGCGGCAGCGCCCGCCAGGCGGCGCGGATGCCGGCGAGCACCGGCGCCCGCCAGACGGCACGGCGATGCACGCCATGAAGAAGCAGCAGATGGCTAACGATTCACAATGCGCGCCATGCAGCGGCCGACCGCCTAACGATTGCTCACGCTTGCGACCGCCAGCGCCGCGACGCCCTCGCCGCGACCGACGAAACCCATGCCCTCGCCCGTCGTGGCCTTCACGTTGACACGCGTGATGGGCAAATTCAGCGCCAAAGCGAGACGCTCGCGGATCTCCTGACGGTGTGGAGCGAGCTTGGGGGCCTCCATGATCACGGTGCAGTCGATGTTCTCGACTTCAAAGCCGGCCGCGATCACCATCGTGAGAACTGTCTCCAGCAGCGCCAGCGAGTCGGCGTCGCGGTAGCGCTCGTCGGTGTCGGGGAAGTGCTCGCCGATGTCCCCCAACCCGGCTGCCCCGAGCAGCGCGTCGATCACCGCGTGCGTGAGCACGTCGGCATCGGAGTGCCCCTCCAGACCGCGGTCGTGGGGGACCTCCACGCCGCCGAGCACCAGCCTGCGCCCTGCGGCGAAGCGGTGGCAGTCACAGCCGATCCCGCTGAGGCTCATCGCACACCCGCGCCGATCGGCTCCAGACGCCGGGAGCGGCGCTCGAACAGGCACAGCTCGCGCACGCCCACGCGCTCCAGCAGCTCGAGCGCCTGCTCGTAGTCGGCCCCCACCTCCTGTGGGCGGTGGGCGTCGCTGGAGAGCGCGATCGGCGCGCCGGCTTCCACGCACATCTGCAGGAAGGCTGGCGCGGGGTAGATCTCACGCGCGCGCTTGCGCAGGCCCGCGGTTGAGACCTCCACCGCGATTCCCGACTCCGCGATGCCATCGATCGCCAGCTCGTAGTAGCGACGCAGGTCCCCCTCCGGCTGGGGGCGCTCCCTGCCCCACACCTTCACGAGGTCGGGGTGGGCGAGGATGTCAAACAGGCCGCTGCGCGCCGCCTCCCCCAGGGTGAGGAAGTACCGCCGCCAGATCTCCTCCGGGCGACGAGTGGTGCTCCACACGCTGTACTCCTGCATGTCGAGCGACTCCTCGCGCAGGAAGTGCACCGACCCGACCACATAGTCGAAGTCGTACGCCTCCAACAGGTTGGCCGTGCGGTCCTCGCTGCCAGGGATGAAGTCTGCCTCGATGCCCAGCCGCAGGTCGGTGTGCTCGCGCACGAACCGGCAGTACTCCTCCAGGTCATCGTGCGCGAATTCGCGCCACAGCGGGTGCTGCCACACCCCGAGCGCCTCGCGGAAGCGGTAGACGTGCTCGGAGACGCCCAGCTCGGCGATCCCGCGCTCCTCGGCGACCTCGCGGTAGCGCTCAACGTTGGCGGCGGTGAAGTGCTCGGACGCGGTCGCGTCGAGCTCGTCGGGGCGCAGGTGGAGGTGGTAGTCGGTGAGCATCTGATTGATCGAGGATCGAGTGGGCCAGGCTCGCCGGCCTATGGCACCTGCGAGGGTGGGGCAGCCGGTTCAAGCCGCAGGGCGCGGGGGTTTGTATATCAATTTCAAAAGCCGTGCGCGATTGTCATACGGGCTTGGAGTTTTTCATATCGGTGCCTGCCTCTGCCACACAGCGTGGCCACCGCCCTCGTCCGCCGGCCGCCGCTCGTCATCTGGCCGGAGCGCTTCTCGCGATCAGCAGCTCGGCGAGGGCAAGGTCAAGCTGAGTGGTCACCTTGAGGTTCTCGCGCGGCGCCTCCACCACAACCACCCGGCCCCCCACGCGCTCCACCAGCCAGGCGTCGTCGGTCGCCTGCGCCAGCACCTCGTCGGGCACGTCGAGCGCCCGCTCCAGCGCCGCGCGGCGGAAGACCTGCGGGGTCTGCGCCGCCCACAGCCCCGCGCGGTCGAGCGTCTCCGCCACCGTGTCGTGAGTCCGAATCCCCCCCTCCTCCTCCCCCTCTCTTTTTTTTTCGGCCACCCGCTTGATCGTGTCGGTGACGGGGGCCGCGGCGATCGCGGCATCCACCCCCTCCGCCATCGCGGCCGCGATCACCCGCTCCACGAGCTCGCCCGTCAGCAGCGGACGAGCAGCGTCGTGCACGAGCACCGGGTCACCCTCGCCGGCAGCGGCGAGCGCGAGGCGCACCGACTCGGAGCGCACCTCGCCTCCGGTCACTCCGGTCGTGCCAACGGGGGCCGCTGCGTCGGGGGGCAGCGCCACCACGATCCGCTCGATCGAAGGGATCGAGCGCAGCACATCGACGCTCCACTGCAACAGCGGGCGACCCGCGAGCGGCACGAGCGCCTTGGGGCCGTCGCCTCCCAAGCGCTCCCCGCGGCCGGCTGCGACGATCAAGGCGACCGTCACGGCAATCCGACACTCGGGGCGGGAATCACGCCGAAGCGCTCACAGCCGGTGAGGGTCGCGAGGGAGACGCCACGGAAGCCAACAGCGTCATCGCCCACACGGCGGAACATGGAGGACGACTGTCGCGCACGCGGCAGGGATCAACTGCCGCGTGCGCGAGAGCCCTGCTACTCGGCCATCGCCATCTTGCTGGAGGCCGAGTTGGCGAGCAACTCGTCCAGATAGCCTTCGGCCTCGTCCTCGTCCTTGTCGAGCGCATACATCAGCTCCGAGGCAAGGATCTTCTTGGCGCGCGTGAACATCTGCTTCTCGCCGGTGGAGAGCCCCTTTTCGCTCTCGCGCAGCGCGAGGTTGCGCACGACCTCGGCGAGCTCGTAGATGTCGCCGGTCTTGATCTTGTCGCGGTTGTGCTTGAACCGTCGGTTCCAGTTCTTGGGCATCTCCGAGACTTCGTCCTGGAGCACGTCCAGCACCTTCTTGACGGTGTCCTCGTCGATCACCCTGCGCAGACCGGCGATCCCCGCGTTCTCAGTCGGGACCTTGACGGTCATGTCGTTGTGCAGGATCTTTATCGTCAGGTACTCGCGACTTTCGCCGAGCACCTCCATCTCCTCCTTCTTGAGGACCTTGCCAGCGCCGTGATGGGGATAGACCACATGGTCCCCCAACTCGAACTCGATGCACTCGACTTCGCTGACGACGTCGAGATCCTCCATCAACTCCGCTTCGATTGCCTGGGGAATGGGAATGACTGTCCTCCTTTGTGATCGAGCCGGTCGGGAGTGACCTTCGCTCTGGGTTCACGTCTGCAGATAACGGTCCACGAGGTTGATCTCCTGCAGGCGACGAAGGCCCTCGCGGATGTCCTTCGCGCGTATCTCCCCAACTCCCTCGATCGCCTCGAGCTCGGCGTCCGTCGCCGCCAGCAGCTCGTCCAAACCCCCAACCTCCTTGATGATCTCCGCCACCACCAGCTTCGGCAGCCTGGGGATGCGCCCCAAGATGCGGTGGCCCCGCGGCGAGACCGGATAGTCGAGCGTGTTCAGCTTGCGGTCATACCCGAGCAGTTCGGCGAGACGGCCGAAGTCGAGTAGATCCTGATGACCAAGTCGTCCCATCTGGTCGAGCGCGGAGGCGAACGCCTCATCGGAGTAGCCGGCCAGGTAGTCCTGCACGAGCGCAGCCTTTTCTGAGGCGGCGCCAACCATCGTCTCCTCGAGTTGCATCTCGATCAGGCGCCCCTCGGTGCCGAGCTCGACGATGTAGCGCTCGATCTCGACCGCCATGCGCGTCACCAGCTCCGAGCGCTGCAGCACGGTGAGCACGTCGTGCAGCGTGACGCCGCCCTCGAACTCCAGGGCAGTGAGCCGCGTGGAGACCTGGTCGAGGCGGGTGCGGTACTTCTCCAGCGTGGCGAGCGCCTGATTGGCCTTGGCGAGCACCACCGGGATGTCCTGGAGGATGTACTTGGTGCCGCCCGAGTACAGCGACACCACCTCGCGGCGCTGGGAGATCGCGACCACCAGCGCTTCGGTCTGCTTGGAGATGCGCTCCGCGGTGCGGTGGCGGGTGCCCGTCTCGAGCGTGAGGATCGTCGGATCGGGCATCAGCTGGACGTTGGCAAGCGCGATCTTGGTGGAGTTGGCGTTGAGGATGATCGCGCCATCCATCTTCGCCACCTGGTAGAGCAGCGCCGGCGCGTAGTCGATATCGAGCTTGATCCCCCCCGAGAAGAGGAAGCTCAGCTCCTCGGGGTCGCCGATCACGATCAGCCCCCCGGTGCGCGCGTGCAGGATGTTCTCCATCCCCTCGCGCAGGGCGGTCCCCGGCGCGACCATCTCCAGCGCCCTCATCAGGCCGGGCTCCGAGCGAGCTTCGCTATCGAAATCTTCGCCGGATCGTGGAGCCACAACAGGCATTTTACGGCATTGAGCCTAGATTTAGCTCCTCCTCACGCGGCCGCCCTGACGGTCGCATGCCCCTGCCGCGGCAACGCCGCACCGAGCGCCTCCCGCAAGGTGCCGACCTCGCGAGCGCCCGCACCGCTGCCGACGGGTGCGAGGACATCCCGCAGCCCGTATCTGGTGGCCTCCTGCAGACGGCGCTCGGGGTGGCCGACCCAGCGCAGCTCTCCCGTCAGGCCAAGCTCGCCGAAGCACGCCAGAGGGGCACCACCGACACCCCCCGAACCACCGGCGCCACTCACGCCACTCACGCCACTGCCAGCCCTCGCAGCACCAACGCCACCGACCTCGCTCACGCCGCCGACCTCGCTCACGCTGCCGCCCGATCCCGAGCCGCCACCCTCGATGCCGACGATCGGCACGCCGCGGCGGGCGCTGGCGACCGCGAGCGCGATCGCAAGGTCCACACCCGGCTCATCGACGCGCACACCGCCCACCACATTGACGAACACGTCGGCGTTGCCGAGCCCCACGCGGCCGTGGCGAGCGAGAATCGCCAGCACCAACGCCAAGCGGTTGCGGTCGAGCCCGGAGGCCACGCGGCGGGGCTGCTCGAGCTCCGAAGGCGCCACCAGCGCCTGCACCTCCACCAGCAGCGGCCGTGAGCCCTCCATCGCCGCCAGCATCACGCTGCCGGGCGCGCGCGTGGCCTGGGCGACGAAGCGCGCCGAGGCGTCCAGCACCTCGACGAGACCGCCCTGGCGCATCTCGAACAGCCCCGCCTCGTTGGTCGAGCCGAAGCGGTTCTTCAGCGCACGCAGCTCGCGGTAGGGGCGCTCGCGCTCGCCTTCGAACTGCAGCACGCAGTCCACCAGGTGCTCCAGCACCCGTGGACCGGCGAGCGCGCCGTCCTTGGTGACGTGCCCCACGAGGATCGTCGCGATGCCCCGTGCCTTGGCGAGTTCCATCACGCGCACCGCCACCTCGCGCACCTGGCCCACCGAGCCGGGGGCGCCACTGAGCTCGCTCGCGTGGAGAGTCTGCACGGAGTCGATCACGCACGCCTCGGGCGCGTGCGCATCGAGCACCTCGAGCACCGCGTCGAGGTCGGTCTCGGCCACGATCGGAACCCGCAACGCCCCAATCCCGCGCGGCGCAGCGGGATCGCCTGCTTGATCGGCGGGACTCCCGTCAAGCCGCTCTGCGCGCAGTCTCACCTGCTCGGGCGACTCCTCCGCGCTGACGTACAGCGTCCGCCGGCCCGACCCGGCGAGGTGGCCGAGCACCATGTTGGTGAGTGTCGACTTGCCGATCCCCGGTGCGCCACCGAGCAGCACCAGCGAGCCGGGCACGAGGCCGCCGCCGAGCACGCGGTCGAGCTCCCCGATGCCGGTCGAGAGCCGCGCCACCGGCGCGGCCCCAACCTCGGCGAGCGCCACCGGCACGAGCGCCGGGGAGCCGTCTCTGCCTCCCGGGCCTCCTTTGCCGCCGGCGGCTCGGCCGCCGCGACTCCGGCCCCCGGCCCGGGCGCCCGCCGCGACCGCCGGCGCGCGCTCCTCGACGAGCGTGTTCCACGCCTCACAACCGGGACACTGGCCATACCAGCGGGCCGATTGAAAGCCGCACTGGGAGCAGACGTGAATCGATTGCGCGCGGGGCACCCTCGCAGGTTACGGTCTGGTGGGGACACCGAACTTTTCGGCCCCTACCAGATAAGAACGAGACTCAATCTCATTTGGTTATGGGGCCCAAAAGAACATCACACCACGCCACCCCCAGCCGGGTAGGGCGGACAGGCGAACCGCGCGCCACAACCTTTCCCCTCCACACCTAACCAAAGAAGAACGAGACTTAGTCTCATTTGGTTATGAAGCCAAAAGAGAACCTCACACCACACCCCTACCATCCACCACACCCCTACCGTCCGGACTGGGCAGGCTGTCGGGCTCGCCCGCTGTAGGCGATCGACTACTCGCCGCCGTCGGCGGGCAGGTCGGGCACGGCGTCGTGGTCATCCTCACTGTCCTCGCCATCTGCCTCGGGGAGCCCGTCTCCAGAGGACAGCCCGTCGCCCTCGCCCGCCGAAGAGGAGCCACCGGCCTCGGCAGCGCCCGCACCGACCCCGACCGGGGTCTTCTGCTTCTTGGGCTTGACGATCGTCAGTTTGACCTCGCCCTCCTCGCCCTCGGCGGCGGGGTTGACCACGACCGTGGCACCGGGGACCACCTGCTCGCGCAGCACGAAGTCGGCGAGTGGGTCCTCGATGTAGCGCTGGATCGCACGGCGCAGCGGACGGGCGCCCATCGCCGGGTCCCAGCCCTTCTCGACGAGCAGTTCCTTGGCGGGGTCGGTGAGCTCCAGCTGCAGCTCGCGTTCGGCCATCGACTCGCGGATCCGCAGCAGCAGCAGCTCGACGATCTGCTTGATTTCGTCCTTCCCGAGCTTGTGGAAGACGATCACGTCGTCGATGCGGTTCAGGAACTCCGGTCTGAACACCTTCTTCAGCTCGCCCATGATGCGGTTCTTCATGTCGTCGTAGGTGATCCCGGTCTCATCGTCGGAGACGGCGAAGCCCAGCGGCGTGTTGCGCGCGATCTCAGCGGCGCCGATGTTGGAGGTCATGATCACGATCGCGTGACGGAAGTCCACTGTGCGCCCCTGCGCGTCGGTGAGGCGGCCGTCCTCGAGGATCTGCAGCAGGATGTTGAAGACGTCTGGGTGGGCCTTCTCGATCTCGTCGAGCAGCAGCACGCAGTAGGGCTTGCGCCGCACCGCCTCGGTGAGCTGGCCCCCCTCGTCGTAGCCGATGTACCCCGGGGGCGAGCCGACCAGACGCGAGACGGCGTGCTTCTCCATGTACTCGGACATGTCGATCCGCACCATCGCGTCCTCGTCGCCGAACAGGAACTCGGCGAGCGTGCGCGCCAGCTCGGTCTTGCCCACCCCGGAGGGGCCGAGGAAGATGAAGGAGCCGGTTGGCCGCTTGGGGTCCTTCAAGCCCGCCCGCGAGCGGCGGATCGCCTTCGAGATGACCTCGATCGCGGGGTGCTGGCCGATCACGCGCTTGTGCAGTTCGTCCTCCATGCGCATCAGCTTCTGGGTCTCGGCCTCGGTCAGCTTGAAGACCGGGATGCCGGTCCACATCGAGACGATTTCGGCGATCTCCTCCTCGCCGATCGCGGGACGGTCGCCCGACTCACCCGCTTCCCACTCCTCCTCCAGCTCGCGCTTGCGATGCGTGAGCTTGCGCTCTTGGTCGCGCAGCGATGCGGCCTTCTCGAACTCCTGTGCCTCGATCGCGCTCTCCTTCTCGCGCCGCGTGGTCTCGATCTGCTCCTCGAGCTCCCGGTTGGCGGGCGGGGAGGTCATCGACTTGATGCGCATCCGCGAGGCCGCCTCGTCGATCAGGTCGATCGCCTTGTCGGGCAGGAAGCGGTCGGAGATGTAGCGGTCGGCCAGTTCGGCGGCGGCGCGCAGCGCGTCGTCGGTGATCTGCACCTTGTGGTGCTGCTCGTAGCGATCGCGCAGCCCCTGGAGGATCTCCACGGTCTGGTCGATCGAAGGCTCCTCCACGCGGATCTGCTGGAAGCGACGCTCCAGGGCGGAGTCGCGCTCCAGGTACTTGCGGTACTCGTCGAGCGTGGTCGCGCCGATCGTCTGAAGCTCGCCGCGCGCCAGCGCGGGCTTGAGGATCGAGGCGGCGTCGATCGCGCCCTCGGCGGCGCCGGCGCCGACGAGGTTGTGCAGCTCG
Organism: uncultured Solirubrobacterales bacterium; assembly: GCA_963744135.1. GTDB lineage: Bacteria > Actinomycetota > Thermoleophilia > Solirubrobacterales > Solirubrobacteraceae > Palsa-744. The sequence continues at coordinate 185,934 of CAVUSE010000004.1, forward strand.
TCGATGAACAGGATGATGTCCCCGCGCTGGGTGATCTCCTTCATCACCTTCTTCAGGCGCTCCTCGAACTCGCCCCGGTACTTCGAGCCGGCGACCAGCGCGGCGAGATCGAGCGTGTAGATCTGCTTGTTCTTGAGCAGCTCCGGCACGTCGGCGTTGGTGATCCGCTGCGCCAGGCCCTCGACTACGGCGGTCTTGCCGACGCCGGGCTCGCCGATCAGCACCGGGTTGTTCTTGGTGCGCCGCGAGAGGATCTGCATGATCCGCTCGATCTCGGTCTCGCGCCCGACGCAGGGGTCGAGCTTGCCTTCGGAGGCGAGCTTCGTCAGGTTGCGCCCGAACTGATCGAGCAGCTTCGAGGACTTCTTGCCTTCCGCGCCGCCGCCGGCGCCCGCTCCCGCGCCGGCACCGGGCGCTCCCGCGCCCTGGCCCTGGCGGCGGCCGGAGGGACCGGAGAGCATCCGGATCACCTCGTTGCGGATCTTCTCGGAGTCGGCATCGAAGTCGAGCAGGATGCGGGCGGCGACACCCTCGTTCTCGCGCACCAGCCCGAGCAGGATGTGCTCGGTGCCGATGTAGTTGTGGCCGAGCGACAGCGCCTCGCGCAGCGCGAGCTCCAGCACCTTCTTGGCGCGCGGTGTGAACGGGATCTGCCCGGAGGTGACCTCCTCGCCGGAGCCGACGATCCGCACGACCTGCGCGCGCACGCGCTCGACGGTGATGTCGAGGCTCTCGAGCACTCTGGCCGCAAGCCCCTCCTCCTCACGCAGCAGCCCGAGCAGGATGTGCTCGGTGCCGATGTAGTTGTGCTTGAGCGTGCGCGCCTCTTCCTGCGCGAGAACGACAACCTGGCGGGCCCGTTCTGTAAATCGCTCGAACATGATGCTGTTACGACCTCTCCGTCTACGATCTGGGTGTAGGTCCGGTCTGCGGGGACAGTGATCCCGGGGTGGGTTGGTTCCCCACCCATCTCTTCGTCGCAACCCGCGAGAAAGATGAGCCTCCAGGTCTCGTCGCCGCCATAGGACAGTCTACCAACGGGTCCCCCGGCGCTCCAGCGGGAACCGACCGCGAACCTTCACGAGTGACCGTTAGATCGCCGCTCCGGGACTTCTACGGATGGCCAAGAGCCGGGAGCCTCGCATCGACCCTCACTGTCGCGGGCGCGTAGCCCGCAAGCCAAAACGCAGGCGGCCCAGGGCCAAGCGCCGCGCCCGCGAACTACGAGCGCATCGCCGGGAACAGCACGACCTCGCGGATCGAGTCACGCCCGGTGAGCAGCATCACCAACCGGTCGATGCCGAGGCCGACGCCCGCAGTCGGCGGCATACCCTGCTCGAGCGCCTGCACGAATGCCTCGTCGTACGGCATCGTCTCAGCCTCGCCCTCGGTCAACGTGTCGATCCGGTCCTGTTCGATGAAGCGCGTGCGCTGCTCGTCGGGGTCGATCAGCTCGCTGAAGCCGTTGGCGATCTCCATCCCTGCCGCGAACGCCTCGAAGCGCTCCACGATCTTGGGATCGTCAAGACGCTCGCGCGCGAGCGGCGAGAGCTCCTTTGGGTAGTCGACGACGAACGTCGGCTGCTTGAGGTTGGGCTCGACGCACTTGGAGAGCAGGTCGTCGGCCATTTGAAACCAAGCGAATCCCTCCGTCTTCAGCTCGAGGCCAACTCGTCCGATCTCAGCCGCCAACGCCTCGGCGGTGGTGTTCTCGGCGAGGTCGATGCCCGACGCCTCCCTGATTGCGTCGACGAAGCCGACCCGCCTCCATGGCGCTGAGAAGTCCAGCTCGCCGGCATACCCACTCGCCGCCGCGGCCGCGCGGACGATCGCTTCGGTGCGCGCCATCGCGCCCTCGTAGTCGGCATACGCCTCGTACCACTCGACCACCGTGAACTCGGGGTTGTGCTTGTGCGAGACGCCCTCGTTGCGGAAGTCCTTGCCGAGCTCGTACACCCGCTCCAGGCCGCCGACGATCAGGCGCTTGAGGTAGAGCTCGGTCGCGATTCTCAGATAGAGGTCGCGGTCGAGCGCGTTGTGGTGGGTGGTGAACGGGCGCGCCATGGCGCCGCCGTAGAGGGGCTGCAGCACGGGGGTCTCGACCTCGATGAAGCCGGCCGTGTCGAGGTGGGCGCGGACAGCGGAGACGATGCGTGCGCGGTCGATGAACAGCCGGCGGGCATCGGCGCTCGCGATCAGATCGAGCTCACGGTGGCGGTAGCGCGTCTCCACGTCTGCGAGACCGTGATGCTTGTCGGGGGGCGGGCGCAGCGCCTTGGCGAGGATCTGAAAGCTCGCCACGCGCAACGACACCTCGCCATGGCGGCTGCGCATGGCGGCACCGTCGACACCGATCAGATCGCCCAGGTCGAGACTCCCCAACAGCTCGAAGCGCTCAGCGCCGAGCACGTCCAGGCGCGCGTGCAGCTGAATCTTGCCCGTGCGATCGACGAGGTCCAGGAACGCTGCCTTGCCCGCACCGCGCCGCGCGGCGACACGACCCGCGACGCGATGGCGCTCGTCGGTTTCCTCGCCGGGCGCCAGGTCCTCGTACTTGGGCAGGATCTCGGCGATCGGCTCGGCACCCGCAAACGAGTGCGGGAACGCGCTCTGATCCTGCTCACGCAGGCGCGCGGCCTTCGTGCGCCGCTCGGCGATCAGCTCTGGGAGGCCGTGACGTTGGCCACCCTCGGGCTCCTCGGTCCCGCTCATGCGGGCAGGCTACTTGAGCCCGACGTCGATCTTCGTGATCTTGAGCTTGCGCGCAGGGCCGCGCGGCACCTGTACGGCGACGGTGTCGCCCCGCCGGTGGCCGATCAGCGCGCGGCCGACGGGCGACTCGTTGGAGAGCTTGCTCTCTTCGGGGTTGGCCTCGGCGGAGCCGACGATCGTGTATTTGACCGACTTGCCGGTCTTTTCGTCTTTGACGTGCACCACCGAGCCGACCTGCACGACCTCGGTCGAGAGCTCCTTGGAGTCGATCACGGTCGCCATCCGCAGCCTCTCCTGCAGCTGCGCGATCTTGCTCTCGAGCATCGCCTGCTCGTTCTTGGCGTCGTCGTACTCGGAGTTCTCGGAGATGTCTCCGAACTCGCGCGCCTCCTTGATCCGTTCGGCAACCTCGCGGCGGCGCGCGGTGGAGAGCGTCTCCAGCTCGTCCTTCAGCTTCTCGAGACCTTCGGGGGTGAGGATGACGTCCTTCGGCATATGGGCGGGTGGGATTCGATTCCGCGTGATGGGTGAGTCGATTACGAACGAAACCCGCCGGTTGAACGGGCCTGCCACGGGCTGGGCAAGCGGATCCGCGTTCGGCGGGCTGCAGCGAGCGCAGCAGTATAGCGAGGGACAGATAGGCCAGACGAAATCTTGCAGCCCGAACCCGGCGACTCAGGCGGCGAGCGCCGCAGTTGAGCGGGCGGCGACACCAGGCGGGCGGGAATCGCCTGTGAGAGCAAGGCGCGAGCCCAGCAGGCGCCTTGCTTCAGCCAGGTCGGGGGTAGCCTGCAGCGCCTCTTGCAGGGAGGTGAGATGTGTCCGATCGAGACCCAGCCTGGGGAGATACCACGGGTAGAACTTGCGCAGGTACCGCCCCGCGCGCTCGGGCCCGAGGTGCAGGACAGCGCGGTCGATCACCCACTCCAGCTCCGCCAGCACCTCCGCCGGGGTGGGCGCGGTCTCGCGCCCGCGCACGAGCTCCTCGAACAGCCAGGGGTTGCCGAGGCAGCCGCGCGCCAGCATCACCGCCGCCACGCCGGTGCGCGCAAACGTCTCCCGGACCCCCTGTGCGTCGTTCATGCCGCCGGTGAGGATCACCGGGGCCGGCAGCGAGTCGGCCAGCCGCGCGGCGAGTCCGTAGTCGGGAACGCCCTTGTGGTGCACGGCAGCCGAGCGCGGATGGAACGCGATCGCCGCGACCCCCGCATCCTCCACCAGGCGGTGGGCCAGCTCGAAGCCCGAGGTGTCCCCGGGGCGCTGGCCGGAGCGGAGCTTGACGGTAACTGGCACTCCCACCTCGGCCCGTACTGCGGTCCCGTTCTGCGTCGCCGCGGGGAAGCCCTCACGCGGGTTGGTGGGGGTCCGCAGAGAAGACATACCCTCCGCTCGCGATCCTGCCCCCGCTTCGCGCGCTTCCGCGGCGCCCTCCACCGCGGCGCGGGCCACGGCGACAGCAAGCTCGGGCTCAGCCAACAGCGCGGCGCCGGCGCCGGTCTTGCACACCTTGGGCACCGGGCAACCCATATTGAGGTCGATCGCGTCGGCGCCGGCGGCGACAACCACCGCGGCGGCCGAGCGCATCACGTCGGGGTCGCTCCCGAACAGCTGGATCGAGGTCGGGGGGATTGGCTGCAGGTCGGTGGCGTCTGCGCCGAGAGTGCGCTCCTCGGGGTGGATGCGCAGCAGCTCACGCAGGGTGCGCTCGTTGCGGTAGTGGATGGCGTGGCTGGAGACCATCTCCGATACAGCCATCCCGGCGCCGTGGCGCTTGGCCTGCAGGCGCACGAACCAGTTGCCGATCCCCGCCAGCGGAGCCAGCAGCACCCGGTTGGGGACCCGCAGCGAGCCGAGCTCCCAGGGGTCGGTCAGGCGGGGGGCGGACATGAGCCCATTATGGCCGCCCCCCGTGAGGAACCAGATCGGCACGAGGTCCGTAGACTGCCCAAACGTGTCGGCGACGGGAGACCCCGAGTACGCGCTGAGCGCGTCCACCGAGGACGAGCACGAGCGGCTGAGCCGCCAGGCGGATTGGTATGAGCCGTTCACGCGCCGTCTGCTGGAGCGCTCGGGGGTCGAGCCCGGGATGCGTGTGCTCGACGTCGGCTGCGGGCCGGGCGACGTCAGCTTCCTCGCGTCCGAACTGGTGGGTCCGGGCGGTTCGGTGATCGGCGTCGAGCGCGACGAGCAGGCGCTCGCCACCGCGCGCCAGCGGGCAGTCGCGCCCGAGTTCTCCAACGTCGAGTTCGTGCTTGGGGACTTTCGCGACGTCGAGCTCACCGACGGCCCGTTCGACGCAGTGGTAGGGCGGCTGGTGTTGATGTACCAGGGCGACCCCACCGGGGCGGTGGCGAGCGTGGCGCGTCACGTCCGCCCTGGAGGGGTTGTGGTGTTCGCCGAGATGTCCCTCCACATGGACTCGTTCCGACCTGAGCGCTGCCTGGTGTCCTGGCCATCTACGCCAGCGGCTGAACAGCTCAACAAGTGGATTCACGAGACCCACCGCCGACTGGGCACGCAGTGGGACATGGGCATGCGGCTACCGGCGACCTTCGCCGAAGCCGGCCTGCTGCCCAACCCCGACCTCGACAGCGAGGTCGCCATCGGCGTCGGCGAGGAGGCGATCCGCCGCATCGTCGACCTCACCCGCAGCTTCCTGCCCGGAATCCTCGCCACCGGGGTGGCCACCGAGGAGGAGCTCGACATCGACACCCTCCCCGACCGCCTGCGCGCCGACACCGGCCCGGTCGGGCGCGTCACCTTCTGGCCGACGGTGGTGGGCGCCTTCGCCACAAAGCCGGCGTAGCAACATTCGCCACGAAGCCGGTGCAGCCCACCCCCACGAAGCCGGCGCAGCCCACCCTCTACGCGCAGTTGCGCTCGTAGATGAGGCGCAGGCCCGTCAGTGTCAGCAGGTCGTCGACCGCTTCGATCGTGGTGGTGTAGGGGACGATCGCGTGCGCAAGGCCGCCGGTGGCGATCGTCTTCGTCTCCAGCCCAAGCTCGCCTCGCAGGCGGTGCACTATGGCGTCCACCTGGCCCGCGGTTCCGTACACGATCCCCGAGCGGATCGCGTCGATCGTGGTCTTGCCGATCAGCGCGCGGGGCGCGGTCACGTCCACCTTCGGCAGCGCCGCCGCACGCTCGGTCAGCGCCTCCAGCGAGATCTCCACGCCCGGGGAGATGATCCCCCCGAGGTACTCCCCCTCGGCGGACACGGGGTCGTAGGTGATCGCCGTGCCAAAGTCCACCACCACGCATGGGCCCCCGAGACGCTCGTGGGCGGCGACCGCGTTGACGAGGCGGTCCGGGCCGATCTCGCGGGGGTTGTCGTAACGGATCGGCATCCCCGTCTTCACGCCCGGCCCCACCGCCAGCATCGTGTGCCCGAGATAGCGCTCCGCCATCGCCGACCATTCCGGCCCCAGCACGGGCACCGTCGAGGATACGATCGATGCGTCGATCTCCTGCATCGACACCTGCCGCAGCTCCAGCAGGTTGCGCAGCGCGGCCCCGAGCTGGTCGGAGGTCGACTGGCGCACGGTCGCAAAGCGCCAGTGCTCGGTCAACTTTCCCTCGCGGAAGGTCCCGAAGTGGGTCTGGGTGTTGCCGACGTCGACAGCGAGCAGCATCGAGCGCAGAAGGGTATCCCTGTGGACTCCTATATGCTCACGGGATCGGCCTCGGAGGTTTCCAATGAGCAAGATCAAGCTGTTTGTGCTGCCGGGCTCGCACCCGTGCGCGGCGGTTGAAGTGGCGATGCGGCGCAAGGGGATCCAGTTTCAGCAGGTCAACCTGCTGCCGATGGTTCAGGTCGCGGCGGGTCCACTGCTGTACGGGGGCAGCACGGTCCCGGGCATGCGGATCGACGGCGAGCGCCTGGTTGGCTCGCGCACGATCATGCGCCGTCTCGACCTGCTGGCGCCCGAGCCGCCGCTGCTGCCCGCCGACCCCGCGGAGCGCGAGCGCGTGCTGGAGGCCGAGCGCTGGGGCGATGACGTCTTTCAGAGCGTCCCTCGGCGGGTGCTCGACGCCGGCTTCCTGCGCAACCCCGGGGCGATGGAAAGCTACGCGGGCGACGCCAAGCTGCCGCTGCCGCGGGCCATGCTGCGCCCCGCGCTGCCGCTCACGGCGAAACTGATGGCGAAACGCAACCACGCCGAGGACGAGCCCGTGCGCAAAGACCTCGACGCGCTCTCAGGCCACCTCGAGAAGATCGACGCCTGGATCGCGGAGGGGCTGCTCGGCGGGGAGGAACCCAACGCGGCCGACCTGCAGATCGGTTCCACGATCCGTCTGTTGGAGACAATCGAAGACGTGCGCCCCCTGATCGACGATCACCCTGCGGCGGCCCTCACGCGGTACTTCCCGCCGATGGTGGGCTGCATCCCGGCGGGGACGCTGCCCGCGGAGTGGCTGCCGGCTACCCCCGCGGCGGCGTAAGCGGCGGCCCCGCCCAGCGCACGCCCTCGCTGGCCGACAGTGAGGCGAGCGCGTCGGCGAGGCGACTGCCGTCGGGCGCTCGCAGCTCGAGGTCGAGCTCCAGTGCGGGGATCAGCACGAAGCGGCGGCTGAGCAACTGCTCGTGGGGCAGGCTCATGCGCTCGTGACGCAGCTCCAGCTCGCCCAGCAGCAGGATGTCGATGTCGATCGCGCGCGGCCCGTGGCGCGGCCCGCCGGCCACGCGGCCGAGCTCCCGCTCCAGCTCCTTCACCGCATCGAGCAGCTCCAGCGGCTCCAGCGCGGTGCGCACCCGCAGGCAGGCGTTCAGGAAGCTGGCCTGGTTGGGCAGCTCGCCGACGGGGTCGGTGTCGTAGACCGAGGAGGATGCCTCCACCTCCACCCCTGCGGCGGGCAGCGCTTCCACGGCGCGCTGCAGCTGGGCGCGGCGATCACCGAGGTTGGAGCCGAGGCCGAGCAGGCCCATCCGTGCAGACACGCGCGGCACGGTATCGCGCCCGGCCTCATGGCCGAGGTCGCAATCACCGTTTGGGCTACTGCGACCTGCGTGACGCCGGGACAGCAACTCTTAATTTTCAGGCCCAAACCCTTTACATAATGAAGTGGTGGGGCCGAAAAGATTAAAGTTGCCGGCTGCGGTGGGGTGGTCTCAGTTTGGGGTTTGTGGTATACCGCCCTCCCCCGGGCGCTACGCCCCCGCGGCCGCCTCACCGACACCGGCGCCACCCTCGCGCAGGCCGATGCGGTCGTGCAGGCGGCGCAGCGGCCGCGGCGCCCACCAGGCGCGCTCGCCGAGACGCCCCATCAGCGCGGGGACGAGCAGCGCGCGCACGAACGTGGCGTCGATCGCCACCGCGAGCGCGGCACCGAAGCCGAGCTCCTTGATGAAGAAGATTTCGGAGGTGACGAACGCGCCGATCGCCACGCAGAACAGTAGCGCGGCGGCGGTCACGAGGCGCCCTGTGCGCTCGAGGCCGTGTGCGACCGCATCGCGAGCAGGCAACCCGTCGTCGTGGGCCTCCTTGATGCGGGCGAACAGGAACACGCCGTAGTCGGTGGAAAGCGCGAACGCGATGATGAACAGCAGCACGAGGTTGGACTCCTCCAGGCCACCGATCGGGGTGAACCCCAACAGCGAGGAGAGGAATCGGCCGTCCTGGAACACCAGCACGAGCAGGCCGGCGCCGACGGCGACCGTCAGCAGGTTCATCAGCAGCGCCATCACCGGGATCACGAGCGAGCCGGTCATCATGAACAGGAACCCGCCGGTGACGAGCACGAGGATCGCAAGCGTCAGCGGGGTGTGCGCGGCGATCGCGGCCTTCTGGTCGATGAACCACGCGGTGCCCCCACCAACCAGCAGTGTCGGCGCACTGGCGAGAGCCCGCAGATTGTGTACCAGGCGCTGGTTGGCGGCCGAGCCGACACTCCCGCGCGGCACCAGTTCGGCATCCCAGGTGTCGCGCCCGAGATACCTCGGCGCAGCCACGAGGTGTGCCTGGTTGCCGGCCACCGACTGCGCCCGCCCCACCAGCGTGCCCACGCTCGACCCGCCGGAAGTGGATCCTGACGGCCCCGCGTGCACCACCATCGCGACCGTCTGCGCGCCGTTGACGGCGAAGTCGCGGGTGATCGTTTCCGCCACCTCGCGGGGCTGCGAGGAGGCCGGCAGCACGTGGGCGTCGGCGGGCGTCAATGCCAGGCGCAGAGCCGGCAGTGCGAGCACGATCAGCACGGCGGCGGTGCCCAGCGCGACCGCACCCGGCCGGCGCATCACCCCGTGCGCGAGCCGGTACCAGGCGCCGCTCTCGGCCGGCCGCGCCGCCTGCTCGGCGTTGCGTTGCAGACGCTTCGGCGCCAGCGAGTTGATGCGCGGCCCGAGCGCGACGAGCACGGCGGGCAGCACGATCAGCGAGACGGCGCCGGCCGACAGCGCCACGATCGCGCCGCCCACGCCCATCGAGTACAGGAAGCGCAGCGGCATCGCCAGCATCGATGCGGCGGCGCCGGCGACCGCCAGCGAGCTGTACAGCACGGTGCGCCCGGCGGTTTGCAGCGTGCGCCCGATCGCGGCGCCGGTTGGCAGGCCGCGCGCGAGCTCCTCGCGGTAGCGCGAGAGCACGAACAGGCTGTAGTCGATCCCCAGGCCCAGCCCCATGCCGGTGACGAGGTTGGCGGCGAAGATCGAGAGTCCGAGCACGTGGTCGATGATCCGCAGCAGCAGGAACGTGAGCACGATCGCAAAGCCCCCCACCAGCAGCGGCAGCGCGGCGGCGATCAAACCGCGGAAGACCCAGAAGGAGAGCAGCAGCAGGATCGGGATCGCGAGCGTCTCGGCGCGTTTGAGGTCGGAGGTGGTGCGTTCGTTGATTTCGTGGAAGGTGACGTCGTTGCCACCGAACAGCACGCCACTGCCGGCCAACTCGGGGCGCACGTGAGCGACCGCGGCGGCCGAGCGGTCCTGGGTGGCGAACGCGGCGAGCACGAGCGTGAAGCGGCCGTCGCGCGATATGAGCGCCGGCAGGTGGGTGGAGGAGTAGTCGAGCTCGCGCTGGAAGCCGGGCTGGGTGGCCAGCAGCGCCGCCACCCGCCGCGCCTCGGCGGTGGCCGCGGGGTCGCTGCGCACGTCGCCGGCGGCGGGCACGAGCGCGGCGACGCCGTATTCGGCTGACTGCCCGGTGGCGTGTTCGATCGCGCGCAGCACCTGCTGGTTCTGCGCGTTGTGATCCTGGAATTCGGAGTTTTCGCTTTTGAGGATCGTGAGGACGGGGGCCCCGAGCGCCGCGGCAAGCAGGAACACCGCGCCGGCGATCAGTAGAACCCGTCGCGTGCGCTCGGTCGCCAGCTGCGCAAGACGGTCGATCATCGCCGTCTCTCGATTTGTCGCCGCGACACTTCGAGCCAAGCCATCTCGCAGATTATGAGTGACTGCTAACTAATTGTCAAGGATTTATTTGGGGATCGTCCACGCGCGGCCCGTGGGCAACATCCGGTGGGGGCGCGGGCCTCCATGCCCGCGCACCGACGCCGGTAGGACTACTCCTCCGCCTCGCGCCACACCTCGACTGAGACTTCGGCGACCGGGAGCGGGATCGGAGGCTCGGGCTTGGTGGCCTTCACCCACACGCCTTCGAGCTCGTAGTCGGCGAGCAGGCGATCGGCGATCGAGCTGCACAGCCGCTCCAGCGTGCGGTGGGAGCGCTGCTGGGCAACGAGCGCGACGAGCTGGCACACCTCGCCGTAGTCGACGGTGTCCTCGATGCGATCGGTGACGGTGGCGTCCGTTTCGCCGATCTCCAGACGCAGGTCGAGCATCAGCCGCTGGCCGATCTCGCGCTCGGCCGCGCTCACGCCGTGATGGGTGTAGAGCGACAGTCCGGTGATCTCGATCGTCACCGACTCGGCGCTCTCGCGCTCGTCCTCGTCAAGCTCCTCCTCGTCTTCGAAGCGCTCCAGCTCCTCCCCCTCCGCCACCTCATCGGCGTCGGGGCCGTCGTCCGCATCCCCATCGTTCATCGCGTCATCGCTCATTGCGCGCCCAACGTAGCAGCGGCCACTGCAAGCGCCGCATGCACGGGGGCAACGTCATGCACGCGCAGTACGCTCGCCCCGCGCTCGTAGGCCAGCACACACGTGGCGATCGTGCCCGGGAGTCTGCCTGCCACATCAGCCAGCTCGCTCTCCGCTCCAACCCTAGCCCCGGCTGCAGCCCCGGCCCCAGCTCCGGCCCCAACCACAGCCTCGGCTCCGGCCCCAGCTCCGGCCCCAGCTCCGGCCCCAACCACAGCCTCGGCTCCGGCCCCAGCTCCGGCCCCAACCACAGCCTCGGCTCCGGCCCCAGCTCCGGCCCCAGCCTCAGCTCCGGCGAGGATCCGCCCAATGAAGCTCTTGCGCGAGGTCCCCACCACCAGCGGGCGACCGAGCGCGGTGAGCTCACGCAGGCGCCGCAGCAGCTGGAGGTTGTGCTCGAGCGTCTTACCAAAGCCGATGCCGGGGTCGAGCAGCACGCGCTCCTCGGCGATCCCCTCCCCCACTGCAAACGCCAGGCGCTGCTCGAGAAATGCCTTGACGTCGTCGACCACGTCCTTGTATTGAGGCCCGCCAGCCCGCTGCATTGTGCGCGGCTCGCCGAGCATATGCATCAAGCAGCACTCCGCGCCGCTGTGCGCCACCACCGCGGCCATCTCGGGATCGCCGCGCAGCGCGGTGACGTCGTTGATGAGCGTCGCGCCAGCCTCCAGCGCAGCTTGGGCGACGGAGGCCTTGGATGGAGTGTGCGGTGTCGATCGAGATGGCGGGGCGCGCAGCGTGCGGCTGGGTGGTGGGCATCGCTTCGACCAACCCCTCTACGACCGGCAGCACTCGCCGCAGCTCCTCCTCAGCATCCACCGGCTCGGCACCCGGCCGTGTCGATTCCCCGCCTACGTCGAGGATGGCGGCCCCCTCCTCCACCAGCTTCAGCCCATGGGCAACCGCGGCACGGGGGTCGAGGAACAGCCCCCCGTCGGAGAACGAGTCGGGCGTCACGTTGACCACGCCCATCAGGCGGAAGGACGCCTCCACAGAAGCTATGCAGTCAGGTTGCCAGCGCGAGCTCGGGCGGCAAGATCCTTCGACTGCTCACGAATCACGGTGCCGTCGTCCAGCTCAATCGCGGGCAGCATCTTCTGCCCGGTTCTGGCGATCCACTCGGTACGGCGCCCACGCAAGGCCGGGTGCTTGACGATCTCGTACTCGACGCCCGACTCGTCAAGCGCCTTCTGCACCTGCCAGCAGGGGTGGGGGCCCTTGACGAACATGACGCCGCAGCGGTGGAGCTTCACTGCCATCGATCACACCCTTTCTTCGCTCTCGGCTCTACGCGCTCAGGCGAGCTCTGGGCGCTCAGGGTCGGCCGCCCTGATCTCAGCGGTACCGCCGGCGCCCGCCAACCCGGGCCGCGGCAGCGGACGCGGCGCTTCGCGGCCGGGACGCTCCGCCGGCGCGGGCGGCGCGGGCGGCAACTCGGGCGTACGGGGCTCCTCGGAGCCAAAGACTTCCTGCTCGCTCTTGCCCTCCAGCAGCGCGTTGAACTCCTCCTTCTCCAGCGTCTCGCGCTTGACGAGGGTCTCGGAGAGCGAGCCGAGGTGCTGGCGGTGCTCGGTGAGGATGTCGCGCGCGCGCTGGTGGGCAGCCTCGATGATGCGCCGCACCTCGTCATCGATCTCGCGCGCGATCTCGTCGGAGTAGTCGGGCTCGGTGGAGAACTCGCGGCCGAGGAACGGCTGGGAGTGCTCGTGGCCGAAGACGCGCGGGCCGAGCTTCTCGCTCATGCCGAAGCGCATCACCATCTGCTTGGCGGTGGCGGTCACCTTCTCGAGGTCGTTGGAGGCGCCGGTGGTGATCTCGCCGAAGACGATCTCCTCCGCGGCGCGCCCGCCGAGGGTCATCGCCATCGTGTCGTTGAGCTCGGCGCGCGTGGTCAGGAAGCGGTCCTCCTGGGGCATCGAGATCGTGTAGCCGAGCGCCTGGCCGCGAGAGATCACGGAGATCTTGTGCACCGGGTCGGAGTGCTCGAGGTAGTGGCCGACGATCGCGTGACCCATCTCGTGGTAGGCGGTGATCAGGCGCTCTTTCTCGCTCATCACGCGCGTCTTCTTCTCCGGGCCGGCGATCACGCGCATGATCCCCTCCTCGAGCTCTTCCTGGCCGATTTCGCGCTTGCCGGTGCGGGCCGACAGCAGCGCGGCCTCGTTAATCAGGTTGGAGAGGTCGGCGCCGGTAAAGCCGGGGGTCTGACCAGCGAGCGCATCGATGTCGATCACCTTCGCCAGCGGCTTGCCGCGCGTGTGGACTTCGAGGATCTTCGCGCGGCCCTTGCGATCGGGTCGGTCGACGGCGATCTGGCGGTCGAAGCGCCCGGGGCGCAGCAGGGCGGGGTCGAGGATGTCGGGCCGGTTGGTGGCCGCGATCATGATGATGTTGTCCTTCGCCTCGAACCCGTCCATCTCGACCAGCAGTTGGTTGAGAGTCTGCTCGCGCTCGTCGTGGCCGCCGCCGAGGCCTGCGCCGCGGTGGCGGCCGACGGCGTCGATCTCGTCCATGAAGATGATGCAGGGGGAGTTCTGCTTGGCCTGCTCGAACAGGTCACGCACGCGCGAAGCGCCGACGCCGACGAACATCTCCACGAAGTCCGACCCGGAGATCGAGAAGAACGGCACGCCTGCCTCGCCGGCGACGGCGCGGGCGAGCAGCGTCTTGCCGGTGCCCGGAGGCCCGTACAGCAGCACACCGGTGGGGATGCGCGCCCCGAGCGCCTGGAACTTCTTCGGGTTCTCCAGGAACTCCTTGATCTCGTGCAGCTCCTCCACCGCCTCGTCGACCCCGGCGACGTCGCGGAAGGTGATCTTCGGGGAGTCGGCCGACAGCCGCTTGGCGCGCGACTTGCCGAACGACATCACCTTCGAGCCACCGCCCTGGATCTGGTTGAGCAGGAAGATCCAGATGAAGACGAAGATCAGGATCGGCAGCACGGTGACGAGCAGCGACAGGATTACGCTGCTCTTGTTGGCTTCGACGTTGAAGTGGACGTTGGCGGCTTCGAGCTTTTTGAAAAGTTCGGGCGCGGCCTGATCGACGTAGCCGATTTCGTACTTTTCTTTGTTCTTCAGTTCGACTTCGAGGGCGTCCGACTTGGTCTTGAAGTTGACCGATTTGACTTCGTCTTTCGGGATTTCGGTGCTGACCAGGGTGTGGTAGGAGTGCGGACGCGAATTGCTGGAACCGCTCGGGAAGAGTTTCATGACGAAGAACACCAGCACGACCACGATCAGGATCGGGAACGCGGCGCTCTTGAAGAAACGGCTCATAGCAAGATCGTTGGTGTCGGGGTGCCGGCCGGCCTGATTGCCAGAAGAGGAACCCGGCCCGTCAGCCTTCGGCCGACCGCGTCACCCTCCAAGACCGCCACCAGCCGACTAGCGTACCACGAAGGTTCGGATTTTCCGGGGTTCCCAAGGGTCCTGGCAGGCCTCACGAGACCTCCAACGCGGCCACGAAGGGAAGGTTGCGGTGGCGCTCGGCGTAGTCGAGGCCGTAGCCAATCACGAAGCGGTCGGGGATCTCGAAGCCCACATAGCGGAGCGGTTGGTCTGCCTTGCGCTGGCCGAAACGGGGATGCTGACCGAAACGAGGACCGGTTGGGGAGACACTCGCTCCGCTCGCATCCCCAAATCGGCCAGCGTCGGGGGCGCGTGTCTCCCGGCTTCGGTCGAATGGGGGATGCTCGCCGGAGGCGAGTGGCTCCCCGCTTCGGTCGATCTTCGAGCGGTCGGGCTTCATCAGCAACGCACACACCTCCAGGGTGCGGGGGTCGCGCGAGCCGAGATTGCGCAGCAGGTACTGCAGCGTCAGCCCCGAGTCCACGATGTCCTCCACGATCAGCACATCCCGCTCATCGATCGCCGCGTCGAGATCCTTGAGGATGCGCACCACCCCGGAGGAGTCGGTGGCGGAGCCGTAGGAGGCGACCGCCATGAAATCGACCTCCACCGGTATCTCGATCAGGCGCATGAGGTCGGAGAGGAAGAACATCGCCCCCTTCAGCACTCCCACCAGCAGCAGCGGACGGGCGATGTCGGCGTAATCGCGCGAGATCTCCCGCGCGAGCTCGGCTACGCGCAGACGCAGCCGCTCGGCGTCGACCAGCACCTCGCCGACCTCGGCCGCATGATTTGGAGCGCCACGCGGGCGTGCGGACGCATCGCTGGGGTCGGCGGGGGCGACGCGCTCCGGGGGCATGACGGCCACGCGGGGGAGTGTAGGGGCTGGGGTCTCAGGAGCGCGGAGGAAGCCTCACCATGTGCAGCCAACCATCCTCGATCACGGCGCCCACCAGCCCGCCGACGTGCAGCTCCGCGCGCCCGCCGCGCTCGGCGAGGTCGAGGATCTCCTGGACGCGGGCGCCGGCCTGCGGCACATAGGTGCCAGCGGCCTGCTCAGCGAGGCGCACGACCACCAGACGCCGGAGCGCGGCGGGCAGCGCCCGCAGGCGCCCGATCGCGATGCCCGCCTCGCCGCCGCCCAGCTCGGTGTCGACGAGGCCGTCGAGCACCTCGGCCTCCTCGCGCAGCAGCCGGGCGGTTCGCAGCACGTTCTCCCGCGCTGCGGGATGCACCGCGTCGAGCGCCGGCAGCAGACGGTTGCGCACGCGCGTACGCGCATACCGCTCGTCGTCGTTGCTGGAGTCCTCCCGCCACGACAGGCCACGCGCACGGCAGTAGGCGGCGGTCTGCTCGCGCGTGAGCTCCAGCAGCGGGCGCACGAGGCGACCCTCGCGCGGCGACATCCCCAGCAGCGCACGCCTGCCGGGCGAGGCCGCCAGGCGATAGAGGATCGTCTCGACCTGGTCGGTGGCGGTGTGGCCGGTGGCGATCAGGGTCTCACCACGGGCATCTCCCTCCCCCGATTGCGCACCCTCCGGCCGCTCGTCGCCCGGCCGCTCGTCGCCTTTCCATTCGTCGCCCGACCGCTTGTCGCCCTTTCGCTCGTCGACCCGTCGCATACCTACCTGCCGCTCGTTGCCCCGCCGCTCGTTCCCTTGCCGCTCGCCGACCCGCCGCACACCTCCCTGCCGCTTGCTCTTCAGCCGCGCGTCGAGCTCTCGCGCAATCCGCTCAGCCTCGCTGTAGCGAACCTCGCGCGCCCACGCCTGCATGTTGCCGGGCCCGACAGGCCGGCCGAGACGGGGACCGATTGGGGAGACAATCACTCCGCTGGCATCCCCAAATCGGCCAGCGCCGGAGGCGCGTGTCTCCCGGCTTCGGTCGGCGCGCACGACCTCCAGCCCCACCTCTAGCCGCTCGCACAGCGCGCGGCAGTGGCGCTCCTCCTCGTCGGCCTCCGCTCGCAGCCCGTAGTTGACGTGCAGCGCACTGACCGCGTCGGCGCCGAGCAGCGCAACGGCGACGTCGAGCAGGCAGACGGAGTCGCGCCCCCCGGAGAGCATCGCCAGAACGCGATGTTCGTCCCGCTCCCCAGACGGCAGCACGCCGCCCGCCCACACCCGTTCGATTACTTCCTCGTAGGTCATGATCGCCTGAGGATGCCCGATCGATGACCAGAGCTGGGGGACGATGTCATCCAAACACGCCCATACCACTTCACAAAATGAAGGGTTCTAGGCCCAAAAAGTAGATACACAACCCCCGGAGCCCAGCGAGAAGGAAGCTTATTCCCCCCGAGGCCCCCAGCTCGATGGGCCCGGAGAAGCCCTTCAAGCCCAGAAGCTCATCCCCCCGAGGCGAGGAACAGCTCGGTGGGCCCGGAGAAGCCCTTCAAGCCCGGAAGCCCATCCCTCGAAGCAAAGAACAGCTCGATGGGCCCGGAGAAGCCCTTCAAGCCCGGAAGCTCATCCCCCCGAGGCGAGGAACAGCTCGGTGGGCTCGGAGAAGCCCTTCAAGCCCACCTCCCCGATCAGCTTGAAGGCGAGGCCGTCGACGCCCTCGGCGAGGTCGACGACAGCGCGCGTCACCAGCACCTCTCCGCCGGCGGCACGGGCGACGACACGCGCGGCTTGGTTGACCTCGCGGCCGTAGTAGTCACCGTCACGGTAGATCGCCTCGCCGTAGTGGATGCCCATGCGCGGCGGCGGCACCCCCGCGGGCGCGCGGGCCTGGAAGCCGACGGCCCAGCGCGTCAACGCGACTGAGTCGGCCGCGACGATCATCACCTCGTCGCCAAGCGTCTTGAGCACGCGCGCATCGATCGGCAGCGTGCGCTCGACCTCTTCCACGAAGCGCTCTACCGCGCTCACCGCGTGCTCGTCGCCCTGTTCCTCGGTGAGACGGGTGTAGCCGGCCAGGTCGGCGAACGCGATCGCCACCCGCAGGCGTCCCGCTTCGGGCTCCTGCGCGTCGATCGTTTCGGCCTCCATGTGGCCGATCACCCCCTGCTCAACGAAGTAGGCGAGGAAGCGGCCATGCACGAAGTTCATCAGCGGCGCGGTGAACGGCACCAGCTCGCGCGCGATGCCGTCCATCTGCTCGCCGATCTCGCGGCCCGAGACGCCCTCGCGCATCAGCGGCTCGTGGATGTACATGCGGAACAGCCGCACCTCGGTTTCGGCGATCTGGGCGAGCGCCTGCCCGTAGACGCGGGCGATCTGGATGAACGCCACCTCCGGCAGGCCGGCCTCCAGCACGGCCGCCACGTACTTCAACATCTCCAGGTCCTCGTCCGATATCGCCTCCACCGCCAACGCGCTCAGGCCGAGGGCGACGAAGATCCGCTCGATCAGCTCAGGGGTGAGACCGGTTGCGCGCACGGCTTCTCGCAGCGTGTGGCGACCGTCGGAACCGGAGAGGAAGTCCTCCAGGTCCCCCAGCGCCAGGCGCCCGCTCTCGCTGGCTTCGCGAATCTGCTCGAGCGTGTAGCCGCGCTCGCGCAGGCGCGCGACGATCCCCACCTGCCTCGCGGCGGGCGCGTTCCAGCCCCCGTTGTACTGGGGGATCAGCCCCTCATCGACCCAGCGCCTCACGGTCCCCGGCGAGACGCCGGCGCGGGCGGCGACCCGCGTGAGAGTGAGCCCTCCCGTGTCCCGCGTTCCCATTGCGAGCAGTCTATGGACCTCCCCCGGCGGTGGTGGGCTCGTTGCGTTATTCGAGAAAGAGATGGATGGATGGAACCCGTCAACCCAGCCGCCCGTTGCGCCCAAGGCCACCCACCCAGGGGATACCGGCCGCCCGAATCTCAGTACCGGCCGTGCCGAATCTCAGCCCTTGCTCGACGGGCCCTAAAGTCCTGGCGGATGACATCGCGCAAGCCGATCCACCTGCGTCCCACCGCCGAGCTGGCCGAGCGCGTGCTGCTGCCAGGGGATCCCGGACGGGCGCTGGCGCTGGCGCAGCTGCTGATCGAGGGGCCACTGATGTTCAACCACCACCGCGGCCTGTGGGGCTACACCGGCCCGGCGACCGCAGACGGGCAGCCACTGAGCATCCAAAGCACCGGCATGGGTGGGCCCTCGGCGGCGATCGTGCTCCATGAGCTGATTGCGCTCGGCGCACGCCGAGCGATCCGCGTGGGGACGTGCGGCGCACTCGATGGGGGCCTGGAGCTCGGCGATCTGGTGGTGGCGCACGAGTCGCTCGCCACGGACGGCACCAGCCGCACCCTCGGGGCGGGTGAGCGGATCGCCGCTGATCGGGAGCTGACGGCGGCGCTGGCGGACGCCGCGGACGGAGGCGCAAGCTCGGCGCGGGCAGCGAACGGCAGGGGGCGGTCGCCTGCGGAGCGCGAGAGGCAGAGGCACACGCACCCCGACGCCACGATCGTGAGCACCGACCTCTTCTACGAGCACAACTCCGAGCGCGAGCGCGACTGGCGCTCGGCAGGAGCGATCGCCGTCGAGATGGAGGCCGCCGCGCTGTTCGCGGTCGGCGCACGGGCCGGCGTCCCCGTGGCGTGTGTGCTCACGGTGTCAAACGTGCTCGGCGAGGACCCCGCCGAGGAGCAGGAGCAGATCGACGACGAGACCCTGCTGGCCGCGGCCGAGGCGATGGGGCGAGCGGCGGTCAGCGCGCTGGCTTAGGGCGTTTTGCCGAAACCCGTTTGGAGGCCGTCGGTTTGGTGGCCGTCGGTTTGGTGGCCATCGGTTTCGCGGCCATCGGTTTCGCGGAGGCCCGTTTGGCAGCCGTCGATTTGGCAGCCGTCCGTTTGGCGGCCATCGATTTAGGGGCCATCGATTTGGCAGCCGTCCGTTTGGCAGCCGTCGCTTTAGGGACCATCGATTTGGCAGCAGTCGGTTGCGCGGCGGTCGAGGGTTTGGCGGCAGTACGTTGGCTCGCCGAACGGTAGTCGGCCGCCACCGGTTGGGCGGTGGGTCGCCGGGCATCGAGCTTGCCTGAGAGCGTCCTCAGCTGCTCCTCGATCGCCGCAAGGCGCGTCTCGATCGACGGACCGGAGAGGGTGCGACCGATGCGGTGCACCCCATCCTCGATCCCCTCCAGCCGCTGGGAGACCGAGCGCAGGCGACGCGTGAGCCGTTCGACGTCGGCCGCCGACGGCAGGTTGAGCGCTCCCATCGCGAGCTCTTGCGCCTGGACGGCCTTCTCACGCGCGTCGGAGGCGCGACCGAGCGCGCCGTTCAGGAGCGGGTTGTCGAACAGGTCGGTGATCGCCTTGCCGAGGCGATCCTCCGTTCCACCGGCAAGGCGCTCGCGCAGACCTCTGGCTGACTCTTCGTCGGACATCGGGCAAAGGATACGGTGCCAGGGTGGCTGAGCGGCTGTTCCTCTTCGTGCAGATGGAGTTCCCGTGGGAGCTTGGGCCGCCCGACGGCCGTTACCTGCTGCGCGTGGGCGCAGGCGAGGAGCCCGAGCGGGTGGTGGTTCTGGAAACCGTGGGAGCCACGCCACGCCGCGGGCGGCTGGGGGCACGCCGGCGCCCACCGGTGGAGCCTGAGCCCGAGCCGACGACGGTGCCGAGCACCCGCGCGACGGTGATCGACCCCGTGTCGGTGTCGGTGGAGCGCCAGGCGCGCGCCTGGCTGACGCAGCTGGACGCCGAGCGCGAGGCGGGCGCGGCCGCGGCGACCATCAACCGCCTGCTGTTCGCCCACCGCATCGCCACCGCCGACCCCCACGTGCGCGAGCTCTCCCCGGCGCAGGCGCTGACGGCTCGAGCGGGTTGGGGTGAGGGCGAGCAGGTCGCCTACGGGCAGTGGGCGCACGCGCGCGAGCTGCGCTTCAGCGAGCGCCGCACGCGACGTCGCTCGGGGGCGCTGCGTCCGCAGGAGCGTTTCGCCGCGCTGCTGGGCGCGCGCGAAGAGGCGCTGCTGTGCGAGGAGCTCGCGCTGCGCGCCCGCCTCGATCTCGACCAGGGCCGTCTCGCACACGCAGCGCTCGAGCTCGAGCAGGCGTACAGCGCCGCAATGCTGGAGCTGCCGGCGGAGGACCGCCCCGACCTCGCGGGGCGGATCGCCGAGCTGGAGCAGCTGCGCGACGGCGTGATCGCCGCCGCCCGTGCCACCGTCGGCAAGAGCAACGCCGCGACCCCAGCTGAATCCGACGAGCAGGCGCTGCGCCACGCGCTCACGCGTCTGGAATCGGCGCTGCGCGCTCGTACCGCGGCGGGGCTCGGCCAAGGGTAGCAACGACGTAAAGTAGGGCAGTATGGACCCCACCACCACAGCCCTCGGCACCTGGAGCGGCGGGCGCTTCATGCACTTCGGCGAGCCGCTGGAGGAAGAGCGGCTGAAGGCGCTGCTGCGACCGGGCGCGGGGATCGACACAGTGATCACCGCGGACGTGTACGGCGAGGGCGCGGCCGACCGACTGCTGGGCGAGGCGCTAAACGGGATCGATCGCGACGGCTACTGCCTGGTGGGGGCGATCGGGCATGACTTCTACACCGGCGAGCGCGAAGGCGCGAAAGGCTTCCCCCGCTTCACCGACCCGCGGCTGCGTGGTGAGGAGGACTACGCGGCGTACATCCGAATGGCGACCGAGCGCAGCCTGGAGCGCATCGGCGCAGAGCGCTTCGACCTGCTGCTGCTGCACAACCCCGACCGCATCGGGTACACGAGCGCCGCAGTGTGGGCTGGGATGCAGGCAGTCCGCGAGGCCGGGCTCACGCGGCTGCTGGGGGTGGCGCCCGGGCCCGCCAACGGGTTTACGCTCGATCTGATCGACTGCGTCGAGCGCTTCGGCGAGCTGGTCGACTGGGCGATGATCATCTTCGGCCCGTTGGAGCCGTGGCCGGGCAAGCTGGTGCTCGACGCGGCCGCCGCGCACGATGTGAGCCTGATCGCGCGGGTGGTGGACTACGGGGGGATGTTCCACGACGATGTGCTGCCCGGTCACGAGTTCGCCGCCTACGACCACCGCAAGTTCCGTCCCGACGGCTGGGTGGAGGAGGGCCGCGAGACGCTCGAATGGATGCGCCCCTACGCGGCCAGCCACGGCTTGACGATGCTGCAGCTGGCCTGCCAGTGGGCTCTCGCGCACCCCCCCGTTCGCTGCGTGGCACCCACGCTGATCCAGGAGGCGGAGGCCTCTGGTGAGGGGGGAGGAGGAGGGGGGCGGGGCTCGCAACTCGCCCCCCGCCCGATCGAGAGCAAGCGAGCGGAGCTGGCGGCGCTGAGCACCCTGCGTTCGACGCCGGAGGCGCACCTCAGCGACGACGAGGTGGCGGCGCTGCGCGCGAAGGGCGACAACGCCGGCTGCATGGCGCTGAAGGGCGCCAACCCCAACTTCGAGGGCGAGCCGCAGCCGGATCGCTGGCCGCTCACTGGCGAGCTGGCGGAGCTGGCGGCGCGCTGGCGGATCGAGCCCGCTCGCGATCTGGTGAAAACCCACGCGACATAGAGCAATCGCTAGACACCGTAGGGCAAGGTGGTTCGTCTGCCAGGTTCGTCTGCCAGGTCTCCTCCGTTAGGGCCTCCTCCGTCAGTTCCCCCCTCCGAGGGGCTCGCGATGCGCCAGCTACTTCCCCTCAAACCGCGGCGCGCGTTTGCCCAGGAACGCGGCGATCCCCTCGCGCGCGTCGGCGCTGGCAAAGACCGTGGCGAAGGCGGCCTTCTCCGCCGCGATTCCCTCGTCGAGGTCGCCGGCGGCGGAGACGCGCTTGATCTGCTCGAGCGCCAGCGGCGCCTGGCCGGCAAGCTTGCGCGCCCATGACAGAGCGGTGTCGAGCAGTTCGTGGTCGTCAACGACCGCGCTGGCGAGACCGTACTCGTAGGCCTCCTCGGCAAGCAGCGGGTCGCCGACGAGGTTCATCTCCAGTCCCTTGCTCTGGCCGACCAGGCGCGGCAGCCGCTGGGTGCCGCCGAAGCCGGGGACGATGCCGAGCTTGATCTCGGGCTGGCCGAAGATCGCGGCGCGCGCGACGATCCGCAGGTCGCACGCCATCGCCAGCTCGCAGCCGCCGCCGAAGGCGAGGCCGTTGACGGCGGCGATCGTGGCGATCCGCTCGCTGCCCAGCTCGCGGAAGAGGGCGTGGGCGTCGTCAATCAGTTTGCGCCCGCCCGCCTCGTCCATCTGCGTGAACGCCTTGATGTCGGCGCCGGCGCTGTAGAGGAAGGGGTTGGAGGAGGCGATCACGAGCGCCCGGATCGGCTGCGAGGAACCGGGGTGCGCGCCATCCCCACCGCTCTCGCCATCCGCCCCATCGGCACCTCCCGCACCGCTCCCTGCGCCGCCGCGCACGTCCTCGGCCCCATCCACGCCTCCCGCGGAAGCCTTGACCTTCTCCCAGACCTTGCGCAGATCCTCGATGACGGCCGGGGCGATCGCGTTCATCTGGCCGTTGGCCAGCCACGCGATCGCTACCCCGTCGGGGCGCGTCTCGAGCTTCACGATGCCCTCGCCCGGCTGCTCGGCGTCGGGCTGCGGGTAGGCGTAGAAGCCCTGACCGCACTTCTGGCCGAGGCGGCCCTGCGCGACCAGACGGCGCAGGATCGTGGGCGGGGCAAAGCGCTCGCCGTGGCTGTCGCTGAGGCCTTCCAAGCGCTCGAGCACGACGTCCAAGCCCTCCGTGTCGGCGGCCATGAACGGCGGGAGGGTCCCCCGCCGCGGGTCCATGCCGGCGCCGGCCATCATCCCGAAGTCGATGTCGCGGTGGGTGGCGACGCCCTCCTCGAGCAGCAGGCAGGCCTCGACGAACGCCTTCGAGCGGAGCAGATCCCCGAGCTCGTCCACGTCGGGGGCGGCGTCGCCGGGTAGGTTGGGCTGGCCCTGCGGGTCGTAGCAGCCCTCGCCACCGGTCTTCGCGCCGAGCTTGCCTTCGGAGACCAGCTTCTGCATCCCCTTGGAGATGTAGAAGCGATCTTCGCCGTAGGACTCGGCGAGGTATTCGGCGACGTGCATCACCGTGTCGAGCCCAAGCAGGCCGGTGAGGAAGTAGGGCCCAATCGGCAGGCGGCCGCTCTGCGCCAGGCCCTCGTCGATCAATTTGATCGAGAGCCCCTTGGACTCCTGCTCGCGCCAGATCTCCGAGATGCCGGAGTTGAGGATGCGGTTGACAACGAAGCCGGGGGCCTCGGCGCAGACGATCGGCTGCTTGCGGATCGCCTGCGCGAACGTGACCGCGGAGGTGAGCGTCTCCTGCGAGGTCTCGTCCCCTTCAATCACCTCGATCAGCGGCAGCACGGAGGCGGGGTAGAAGTAGTGGAAGCCGACCACCTTGTCGGGGCGCAGCGTCGCTTCGCCGATCTCGGTGATCGACAGCGAGGAAGTGTTGGAGGCGAGGATCGCGTGGCCGGGCGTGGCCGCGTCGAGCTCGGCGAACACCGCGTGCTTGATCTCCATCCGCTCGGGCACCGCCTCGATCACGAAGTCCACGTCGCCGAAGCTGGCGTAGGAGGTGGTGCCCTCGATGCGCCCGACGATCTCCGCGATCTGCGCCTCGCCCTGCTCGGCGGTGAGCTTGCCGCGCTCGACCAGTTTGCCAACCTGCCCCGCGGTGACGCCTCGCGCCTCGTCGATGCCGGCCTGCACGAGCTCCTCGCTGATGTCCTTGAGCACAACCGGGAATCCGGCCGCGGCGATCGTCTGCGCGATCTGCCCCCCCATCGTCCCCGCGCCCACCACAGCTGCCTTGAACACGAACATGCCGGCCTCCTCGTCTTTCCCGCTCGGGGTCGCTCTGTCTGACTGAAAAAAAAGAGAGGGGCCCGGATCGCCGGGGGCACCCGGCCCGCGGAGCTGAGTCAGCCGACTGCGCCACCCTCTGGGAGCGGGAGCCTAGCGGTCGGCCGCATCGTCCCGCCCACCCGCGGGTTACAGCGTGCGGATGGGGGGTATTCGGCGGAGTGAAAGGCAGGTGTGCATATGCGAAGCGAACAAACTGACTTGGATGGCGGACCCCCCTCCGGGGGCGACGGGCAGCGTACGCGCAGTGAGAAGGCACTCACGGTATGGCCACGCCATATCACGGTGTGGCCACGCGGTGAAAGCCGCGCATCCGCAAGCGCGCGGTTGGCGCACAGCCACCGCCGGCTGACCCTGGCAGCGACCCTGACGGCAGGCCTCGCGATGTGTCTCGGAAACATGGCGCTGCTCGGCCCGCCGGTGGCGGCTGGAGCAGTGTCGATCCCCGGCATCTACACCGGCACCGCGACAAGCGTGAGCTACGGCTCGGCCACGTTGAGGGGGCTGGTCAACCCGCACGGGAGCAACACCTCCTACTACTTCCAGTACGGGCCCACCAGGGCGTACGGCGCGCAGACCGCGCTCGCCGACGCCGGCGCTGGCACCGCCACCGTGAAAGTCGCCGTGCCGGTGGGCGGGTTGCTGCCCCTCACGATCTACCACTACCGCCTGATCGCGGTCAACACCGGCGGGGCGGCGACCGGCGGGGACAAAGCGTTCAAAACCGCCAAGGTGCCGCTCTCGCTGGCGATCACGGCCGGGCCCAACCCGACGATCTTCGGGGGGACGCTCGTGATCCAGGGCACCCTGTCGGGCACCGGCAACGGCAACGTCCCCGTGACGTTGCAGAGCAACCCCTTCCCGTACACGCAGGGATTCGTGAACACTGGCAACCCCGAGCTGACGAGCGCCACCGGCGGCTTCTCGTTCCCGTTCGTGGGCCTCACCGAGGCGACGCAGTTCCGCGTGGTGACGACCACCACCAAGCCGGTCCTCGTCAGCACGGTCGCGCCGGAGAACGTCGCGGTGAAGGTCGAAGCACACGTGGCCGGCACGCGCAGGCGCCATCACGCGCGCATCTACGGCACCGTGAGCCCCGCGATCGACGGCATGGAAGTCGGGATCATGCGGGTTGTCGGCGGACACGAAGTGCTGGTGGCGGGCACCGTGCTGCACCACAACAACACCACCAGCTCGCGCTTCAGCCGCGTGATCCGTGTGAAGCGGCATGGGCTCTACCGGGTGTTCGTGAAGGTGACCAACGGCGCGCAGGTCTCCAACTACAGTCAGCCGCTGTTCATCCGCTGAGCGCGTCGCTGCGTATGGGTGGTTGCGGGGCAAGGATGCCCCGCGCCCACAACCTCTGGTCTTCGCGCCGCGGCGCGCGGATGCCCCCAAAAGCCAACGACATGATCCACTGAGACGCCGCGGACCAGCAGACTTCGCCGCGGGTATGGCGCCTCCTCGGCGATCGATCTGTCTCCGGTTTGCGGAGCGTGGTGTCCTCCGCGGCGATTGCAGGCTGTCTTCGGTCTTTCAGGCTGTCTTCGGTCTTTTTACGCGGCGACCGTCTCCGCGGCCTCGACCCGCCGCGGCAGCAGCGTTTCGCGGGCGATCACCAGGCGCTGGATCTGGGAGGTGCCCTCGTACAGCTGCATGATCTTCGCGTCGCGGAACAGCTTCTCGACCGGGTAGTCCTTGATGAAGCCGTACCCGCCGTAGATCTGCACGGCGTCGGTGGCGACCTTCATCGCGGCGTCCGCCGCGAAGCGCTTGGCGTGCGAGGAGACCAGCGTGTTGCGTTCGCCGTT
This sequence comes from uncultured Solirubrobacterales bacterium, assembly GCA_963744135.1. Classification (GTDB taxonomy): domain Bacteria; phylum Actinomycetota; class Thermoleophilia; order Solirubrobacterales; family Solirubrobacteraceae; genus Palsa-744. The sequence goes on from CAVUSE010000004.1 coordinate 211,546, forward strand.
GTCGAGCATCGCCGCCGACTTCCAGGTCAAGAGGCGCGCCGCTTCGACGTCGGTGGCCATGTCCGCGATCAAGAACTGCACGCCCTGGTGCATCGCGATCGGCACCCCAAACTGGATGCGTTCCTTGGAGTACTCGGTGGCGAACTCGAACGCCGCGCGCGCGATCCCGGTCGCCATCGCCGCCACGCCCGGACGGGTGCGGTCGAGCGTCATCATCGCGAGCTTGAAGCCCTTGTTTTCCTCGCCCAGCAGGTTCTCGGCGGGGACCTCCACGTCGTTGAAGCTGATCGTCGCGGTGTTGGAGGCGCGCTGGCCGAGCTTGTCCTCCTTCTTGTCGACGACCACGCCCCACTCGCGCTCGACGACGAACGCGGAGATGCCGCGGTGGCCGGCCTCCTTGTCGGTCTTTGCGTAGACGGTGAAGTAGTCGGCGTAGCCGCCGTTGGTGATGAAGCACTTCGAGCCGTTCAGCACGTACTTGTCGCCCTGCTTGACGGCGCTCGTGCGCATTCCCGACACGTCGCTGCCGGCGTCGGGCTCGGTCAGGCAGAACGACACCAGCTTGAGCTCCTCGGTGACGGCTCCCAGGTACTTTTTCTTGATCTCCTCCGAGCCGCCCAGCACGATCGGCGCGGTCGCCAGACCGTTGCAGCCGAGCGTCGTCTGGATGCCCGAGCAGCCCCATGAGAGCTCCTCCTCGATCAGGCAGCCGTCGAGGTAGCCGAGGCCGGGGCCGCCGTACTCCTCGGGGATGTGGGTGTTCATCAGCCCCACCTCCCACGCCTTCTGCAGGATCTCCTGCGGCCAGGTGCCCTCCTTGTCGTACTCCCAGGCGACCGGGCGAATCTCCTTCTCGGCGAAGTCGTGCGCCAGCTCGCGCAGATTCTTCTGCTCGTCGGTGAGCGTGAAATCAACCATGTTCTGTTCGTGGCTCCTCGGGCTGGCGCGGGACGGGCCCCCCGGTGGGCGATCCGTTTCGCCGCGCGAAGTAGATTGACTGGTCAGTCAACGCTGACCCCAAGAGGGTAGCGAAGCCAGCCGGAGGCTGGCTAGCCGAAACGGGGATGCTGGCCGAAACGGGAATTCGCGCCGCAGGCGCGTGTCTCCCGGCTTCGGTCGAAGGCGAGTGTCACCCGGCTTCGGTTGGGCCCCTCGTTTTTCAGACCGGGGTAGCGGAGCGCGCGCCGTTGCGCCACAATCCATCGATGCAGACGCTCTTCCCCGACGTGCTGTTCGGCTCGATCGTCCTGTTCGTCGTGGTTGGCGTGCTGTCGATGCTCACCCGCCGCAGCCTCCACGATCAGATCGGCCAGGATGGCGCGTTCACCAGCGAGAGCCGCTCCCGCCTGCCGTCGTCGTCGGCTTCGATGCCAGACACGGCGCATCCGTTCGACAACATCGAGCGCGAGGCCGAAATCCGCCAGCTGCTCACCGCCCGCAGCGAACGGCTCGTGCGACGCGGCGAGGCGCCGCTCGACATCGACGCAGAGCTGGCCCGCATCGATGGCGGCGGACGGGATCCGAGCGCGGGCTCGCACGACCCCGCGCTCGCCGAGGAGGTGCGCCAAATGGTTCGTGCCCGCAACGACCGCCGCGCCCGCCAGGGTCTCGAGACACTCGACGTCGAGGCCGAGGTGCAACGCACGCTGACCGAGCTCAGCCCCTGAGGGTCGCCCCCGTCCCGGCTGTGGTTTGTAGCGACCCAGCCCCGGCCGCAGTTTGCGTGTGGTCCCCGTCCCGGCTGTGGTTTGTTCTTTCTTTTTTGGCCCCTAACCAAACGAGAACAAGACCCAGTCTTATTTGGTTAGGGTGCCGAAATGAATAGCTGACCCCCGGGTCCAGTCAACAGTCGCAGCATCAGCAGCGCGACGGACGCTGTCAGGCGCCCCCCTCGAGTGCTCTCTGGCTGCAACGTAAGCTGCGCACCCGTCGCGCCCTGTGCGTAGCATCCCCTCGATGCGTTCGCCAACGCTAGGCGCGTTCGCGCGCGGATTGTTGTTGTGTGGTCTCGCGCTCGGGGCGGGCGGGCTCTTCGTCCCCCTCCCCGCCACCGCAGCCGCGCGGGGACCGACGGTGTATGGCGCGCTGCAGAGTCTGCGGCACAGCGGGGGGCTGAGCGCCGAAGCGTACGGCGAAGACGCCTCCACCTACACCGGGGCGCTTGTCGCCGTCAAGCACTTGACCGGTACGCGCCGCGCCGAACTGGCGAGCGTGATCGCCAATGTGCAGCAGATCGCCGCCGCCAACCAGCTGATCCCCTCGCGGCTGCCCGCCTTGATGCTGACGCTCGAAAACAACGTCCAATGGTGGAGCCACCAGCCGCTGCCGGCCGCCGACCAGCACGTGAGCTTTCCGGGCAGCCACCTGGTGTGGGAGTACTACCCCGGGCAGGGCATCGAGCTCCAGTGGCTGGCCACCTTCGGCGAGGCCAACGGCTACTACGACGACGGGCACGACAACACGCAGCTGCGCGAACTGCTCGACGAAGCGATTCCGCTCGCCACGCAGCGCGCGGGCGGCATTGCGTGGGAGTACTTCTTCCACTTCGACGGCGGCTCGCCCCCGTGGACCAGCGGTCTCTCGCAGGGCACCGCGCTGCAAGCGCTCTCCCGCGGGTACACGCGTCTGCACGAACCGGCGTTCCTCACCGCGGCCAAACAGGCGCTCGGCATCTTCCAGACCCCGCCGCCGGCGGGCGTGCGCGTGGCACAGCCCGCTGGCACGCTCTACGCGGAGTACACCTACGCCCCCACCGACCGCATCCTCAACGGTTTCATCCAAGCCCTCAACGGGCTGTACGAATACGCCAAGCTCACCGGCGATCCGCTCGGCCGCCAGCTCTTTGAAACGGGCGACGCCGAGGCGCGCGCGATCACGCCTTCGTACGACACCGGCGCCTGGTCGAAGTACGACCAGTACACCGAATCCAACCTCAACTACCACGAGTTGCTCACCGAATTCCTGCAGAGCCTCTGCCAGCGCACTGCTCAAGGCCCACCCACCCCGCCCGCCTCGACGCCCGCCACGCCCCCACCGACCTCCACGACCCCGGCCCCCAACACTCCGCCTGTGTCCACAACTCCGCCCACGTCCACGACCACCGGCGGCGCCACCGCCTCGGCCGCGGCAGCCACCGTCGGCGGCAGGTCCTCGGGAAGAGCCACGGCGTCAGCCACGACAACCAACCCGCCGCCCACCCCGATCCCCGGCGATCAGATCTACTGCACCACCGCCCAGCGCTTCACCACCGACCTGCACACCCCGCCGGCGATTGCACTGCTGACGCGCACACTGCCTCCCAGGGTCCGCGGCGGCGTCCAGCTCTCGCTCTCGAAGGTCTCGACGGTCAGCCTGACGGTCAGCCGAGGCGGGAAGGTCCTGTGGAGCAACACCGAGCTCGTGGAAGGCGGCAAGCCGCGACTGCTGTGGGTGACGCCGAGCAAGGCCGGCACATATGAAGTGAGCATCCACGCGGTGGACCTCGCAGGCAACAGCGCCACCACCAGCGCAACGATTGCGGTGCAGCCTCCCAAGCGCCGCTGAGAGCCTCCGTACAATCGGTGTGTGCCCAGCGAAGCGCGCATCCGTGGCGGCGCAGGAGATCCTGACCCCGCCCACCCGAGCCGCTCCACGGGCTCGGGAATCGCCCACGCCTGGGGCGTCCTCGATCGCGAGCGGCGCCTGGCGGCGATCGCCGCGATCGCCCTGTTCGTGACGATGTTCCTGCCGTGGTACCAGCAGAACGCGGTCGTCACCGCCGCGAAGGCCCAGCCGCTCGTCAGCCGCAACCTCAACGCCTTCCAGGTCTTCTCGTTCGTCGAGGCCGCCGTGCTGCTGGTGGCGGTCGCGGTGCTGGTGCTGCTGTACATGCGCGCAGACGGACGCCGCTTCCAGCTGCCGGGTGGCGACGGCGCGGTCGTGCTCGCCGCCGGCCTGTGGAGCGCGCTGCTGCTGATTCTGCGGCTGTTCGACAAGCCCGGGATCACCCAGCACGGAGTCGCCGCCAACGTCGGCATCCAGTGGGGGATCTTCTTTGCGCTCGCCGCCGCCGGCCTGCTCGCCTACACCGGATCGCGAATGCGCGCCGGGCAGCGGCCCGAGCCGCCGCTGCTGCGCCGCCGGCCGATCGACGATCGCTCCATCGACGATCGGCGCTCGCCGCGCGAGCCGCGCAACGACCCGCCGCACTCCTCAAGTCCTGATCCACCACGTGCCGAGCGGTGGGACCCTGACACGCCGGAACGCCAGCCGCCCGCTCGCGACCCTGCCCCATCCCGCCCGCCCGACCAGGAGGAGACGGTCGTCGTGCGCCACAGGACACCGGTTCCTGCGAAGCCGCGCAGCCGCTACCCTCCGGCGCCTCGCGACGATCAGCTCTCCTTCGAGGACACCCACCCGGTCGCCGAGCAGTAAGAGCGTGGCCTCCCGGCGGCGCCCGCGGGCGAGCCCCTACCATTGCGATGACGATGCCCCCCGCCTCCCCCCCAGCCCCGACCTCGGCCGCCGAGGTGGCGGAGGGCCTGACCGCGGTGGGGTACCTGCCGGCCGAGTCGACGGCGCTGGTGGCCTACCTGGCGACGCGGCTGGGCAAGCCGGTGCTGGTGGAGGGCCCCGCCGGCGTCGGCAAGACCGAGCTGGCGAAGGCGCTCGCGCACTACCTCGGCCGCGAGCTCGTGCGGCTGCAGTGCTACGAGGGCCTCGACGAGGCGAAGGCGCTGTACGAGTGGAACTACCGCAAGCAGCTGCTGCGCATCCAGGCGCAGGGCGGCGACGCCGGCTGGAGCGAGGTGCAGGAGGACATCTTCGGCGAGGAGTTCCTGCTGGCGCGGCCGCTGATGACCGCGATCGCCTCCGAGCAGCCGGTCGTCTTGCTGATCGACGAGATCGACAAGACCGACCAGGAGTTCGAGGCGATGCTGCTGGAGGTGCTCTCCGATTTCCAGATCTCGATCCCCGAGCTCGGCCGCGTGGAGTCGCGCACACACCCGGTCGTGCTGCTCACCTCCAACAACTCGCGCGAGCTCACCGAGGCTCTCAAGCGCCGCTGCCTCTACCTGTGGCTGGACTACCCCTGCCTCGAGCACGAGCTCGCGATCGTGCGCCTGCACACGCCGGAGCTCTCCGAGACGATCGCCCGCCGGCTGGTCGAGGTGGTGGGGATGGTGCGCGAGCTGGACCTCAAGAAGCCGCCGTCGATCGCCGAGTCGATCGACTGGGCGCGCGCGCTGCTGCTGCTCGGCGCGCAGGACATCGACTCCGACACCTTCATGGAGACGATGTCGGTGATCGTCAAGCACCGCACCGACATGGATGTCGTCGCCGAGCGCGTCGGGCTGAAGCTGGGCCGCGACGCGTCCGGGACCGTCGCCGGCGCGGCCTGAGCGAGGCCGCCCATGGCCCTGTCCGGCCCGCCCGTCCCCCCAGACCGATCCGCCCGCGCCGCCGTGCCCCCAAACCCCACCGGCCCCACCCCGCCAGAGGGCATCGCGGCGCGGCTGCTGGAGCTCGGCGAGGAGCTGCGCAGGGAGGGCGTGGCGGTCGGCACCTCCGAGCTGCTCGACGCCTTCGCGGTGCTGCGCGAGATCGAGTGGACCGCGCAGCAGGACTTCCGCGAGGCGCTGGCGGCGACGCTCGCCAAGAGCCAGGACGACAGGCGGGTCTTCGAGCTGGTGTTCGAGCGCTTCTTCTTCCGCGCCGTCGAGCTGGCTGCCGTGCGCCAGGGGGTGCGTGAGGACTCCGCTGCCCACCAGTTGCGCGACGGGGACGACGGCGAGCTCGACCTCGAAGAGCTCTCGGAGATGCAGCTCGACGCGCTGCGCCGCCAGATCGCAGCGGCGCTCCGCGACGGCGACGACAGCGCGATGCGCGACCTCGCGCGGATGGCGATCGCCGCGCTCGCCCGCCGCGACGGCGGCTCGGGCGTGATCGGCGTGGACGTGCAACGCATCCGCCGCGCGCTCGGCCTGCGCGCCGAGCCCCAGCCGGAGCTGCCCGAGGACGACCCCCGCCACGAGGGCCTGCCGCGCGCCGCGCTGCGCCGCTTCGAGGCGATGCTGCGACGCGAGCTCGAGCGCGCGCAGGTGCAGCGCACGGGGACCCTCCCTCCCGCGCGGCCGCTGGGGGATCTCGACCGCGCGCTGCCCTCCGGCCCGTTGTCCGACCTCGCCGCCGTGCACCGCGTGGTGGCGCAGCTGCGCCGGCGCCTGGCCACCCAGGGCCACCAGACCCGCGGGCACCGCCACCATGCGCACGTGGACGTGCGCCGCACGATGCGCGCCTCGCTGCAGACCGGCGGCGTGCCGGTCGTGCTCAAGTTCCGCCCGCGGCGTCCACGGCGGCCGGAGGTGTACGTGCTGTGCGACGTCTCCACCAGCGTGACGTCCGCCTCGGTGTTCTTCCTCTCCGTGCTGCACGCGCTGCATGACTCCTTCCGCAAGATGCGCTCGTTCGTGTTCATCGAGCGGATCTCCGAGGTCACCGACATCTTCGAACGCGAGCGCGACTTCAAAGCCGTCAACGAGCGGATCGCCTCCGACGCCGGCGTCGCCGACATCTCCGGCTACACCGACTACGGGCGCGTCTGGTCGGAGCTCTTGGAGCAGATCGGCGACGACCTCAACCCACGCGCCACGGTGATCGTGCTCGGCGACGCCCGCACCAACGGCCGCCCGCCCCGGGCAGATGCCTTCGCGACGATCGCCGCGCGGGCGGGGCGCACCTTCTGGCTGAACCCCGAGCCGCGCCTGTACTGGAACTACGGCGACTCGGTGATCGCCGCCTACGAGCAGCACTGCACGGCGTTCGAGTGCTGGACCACGGCGCAGCTGGAGGACTTCGTGCGGGCCTTGACGCGGCCGGAGCTGGCTACGGGGAGCCGGTGAAGGTAAGCCGAGTGTCGAGCGCCTGGCAATCGTTGCGCGCGCTGCTCGCGAGACGCAAATGGATCGTATGGGTCGCGCTGGCGATCCTGGTGCTCATCGTCGTCCAGATCGGCGTGTCACTGCTGCCCCATCACGTCATCAACACACTGAGGCAGTTCGAAGAAAAGCCCGACGGCGTGCAGGAAGGGTCCGGCGCAACGGGCAATCGGTAACGGTACGCAGACCTACCACACGTGCGTCCCAAAAGGCAAAAGCCACTACGTCGCGCCGAGGCTCTAGATGCGGCGCTTCGGTAAGCTCCCAGGCGCCGCGGATGCGGTGCCGGCTGGAGTTCGAGAAGGGGGAATGTCCGTGCGGGTCATAGGGCGGATGGCGGGGCGAAAGCGTGACCTGCACATTCGCCGCGGGTGCCGAAGCCGGCAAGGGTTTCCGCATCAACAGCTCTGAAGTCGTGCAGCTGGGCTGAGGGCGGCCCGCCGGATGCGAAGACGGATATACGGGCCCCAACCACGAAGTGCCGAACCTCGGCTCATTCGCCGAGAGTTGGAACGGCTCCGCCTGGACCCGGGTGCCGACGCCCGAATCGGCCGGGCCGAACCCGGCGCTTAACTCCGTTTCGTGCGCGTCGGCGGTGTTCTGCGTGGCGGTGGGAAGAACCCAGTCGGATCGTGGCGGCAACGTCTCGCAGTTCGCGCAGCCGAGCGAACGAGCGCTTGTCGAGACATGGAACGGGACGAGCTGGGCCCTTCTGCAGAATCCCGCGGCGACGCTCGCGGGCAACGCACTGAACGGCGTCACCTGCCGCTCGAGCAGTGACTGCATCGCAGTTGGCCTGCATGGGGAAGCTGTTCTGGCCGAGGTCTGGAACGGTGCGAGCTGGAGGCTCCAGAGCCTGCCGCGCCCGGGCGCCACGGTGGACGTCTCATGCGTCTCGAACTCGTTCTGCCTCGCGGTCGAAATACATGAGCATGCTCGAGAGCTGGAACGGAGCCCGCTGGACGCGCGGCGCGACGCCGGGCGTGCCGACCCCCGCGATTCCCGAACCGGACGCCGTCAACTAACTCGATCCCAGCCTGATGGGCTTCTCCAGTGGTAACACAGAGCTACACCATGGGTGTCTGGCGATAGGGGCATCGGCGACGGATAGTGCTGAGGAATCCAACAACTCCCAAAGGGGGGGAATTCCGATGCGGAAGATATGGAGTATCGCTGTCGTCGCAGCTATCGCAATAGCAGGCTGTGGATCCGGGAGTCACGCCTCCGAATGGTCTCACGCAGATGTACAGGCAGTCGAAAGCAGGATCCTCTCGGACGGCCATGTGAGTAGTACGTTGGCCGCGTGCATGACAAAGTACGCCGAGCCGCGCATATCGCCCAAGGAAGCAAAAACGGAAGAAAGCTCGAAGGACTCAAAGGTTGGCAAGGAAGCGGCTCAGACCTGCATCAAGCAGGCCGAGGCCATCCCGTCGGGCCACACGGGCGAATGGAGTACGGCCAATACGCAGGAACTCGAAAACCTGCTGCAGGCGAGCTTTGTCACCGACACGAGCTGCTACGTCAAATACGTCGAGAACCGCATCCCGCCCGTCGGCACCGAAGCACTCAAGCCCCTGGCCGAAAAAGCGGGCAAGGAAGCCAAATCCGCCTGCGCAGCCGGCGAAGAACAGGAACAAGAAAAGAGCCTGGACGAAGAACACGAACTGGAGCACCCCAGTGCGAGCACGGGCGTCCAAGAACAGCAGGAAGAAAGCTCAAACGAAGAAGGATGACACGAGGTTGGTTGTCAGCGGCGGCTCGAATGAAGTGATCGCGGGAGGCTTGGGCCGAGCTTCCCGCGACACGGCCTCACCGGTCGCCGACCCACCGGGACCCACCACGGCAACCGACGTCAAGCTGCTCGTGGCCGCTAGGTCGCTCTGCGCGAGGGGTGCCTCGTAAATACCACTAGGCTGGTCGCCGACGGCCGTGCAGCCGGCGGACGGACGCACGACACTCCACCAGTCCCAGGGGAGGAAGCGGCACTCTCCCTCCAGCTTGTCCCGTTCCACGTCTCCACCAGCGCGTACTGTCGGTAGCGTCCGACGCCGCTCGAGGCCCGGCCTGTCTCGGCCAGACGTCTCAGAGCGCCAGCCGGTACGCTGGCTGCTCAGGTAACAGACGCCTACACCTTGGGTGGGCCACCTCGGGTGCTTCGCAGACGGATGCTTGTCGGACAATCCAACTCTCTAAGGGGGACACTGCGATGCATACGAGACCCAGGCAGGCATACTCATCCGGCGATCAGCCACGACGGCCGCCACTTCAACGGGGCTCGCGACGCGTTTGGTCGAGGGCTACATCGAAACACATTCACGGCTGGGCCACCTCAAGAGCGCTGCGCCTGGGTGCAGTCGCCACCGCGGTTGCCGTGCTCGTTGCGATTGCGGCCACGAGCGCGTTCGGCTCTGGCGGCGCCCCAATCGTGGGGAAAAGTGGCAGCTTCGGGCACCGGTCAAGGCAGATCTCGGCCGCGTCGGCGTTCGTGCTCCCGCCCGCCACACAATGCGTCAAAGGGCGTCAGCTGACGGTCCGCGTTCACAAGCTGCCTGGCGTTAGGTTCGTCAGTGCCGTCGTGAAGATCGATGGCAAGCCTGCGATCAGCGTCAAGCGGGCACATATCACCGCCAGCTTTACGCTGCATGACCTTCCGACGGGCTCGTTCGTACTTTCGATCACAGCCAAGGCTGGCGATGGGCGCAAGGTGACTGAGACGCGCACGTATCACGGGTGCATCGTGCCCCCCCTCCACCGCCTCCGCCTCCGCCCCCGCCACCTCCACCGCCTCCGCCACCGCCTCCGCCTCCCCCGCCGCCCGGTGCCCAACCGGGCAGCTACACCGGCTCCTACCTGACGTTCGATGTCTCGCCCGACGGCAACCACATCCAGGATGTCTCAAAGACCTACGTGACGCTCTCCTGCAGCTCGGGAGCGACGCTGACGGGGCAGACGATCGTGATCAATGAAATCCCGATCACCTCCTCGACGTCGTTCACGGCCACCGAAACCGAAACGGGATGGATCTCCGGCCACGCCGTCAAGATCACATCGACGTTCGCCGGCAGCCTGGAAGGCTCAACCGCCACGGGCAGCTACGCGATGGCGATCGATTACGAAGACGGCAGCGGCGTCAAGTGCACAAGCGGGACCGTCGCGTGGACTGCGTCATACGATTCGCAGGGTAACCAGGCCGCGGCGACGCCGGTCGCGGGCAGCTACAGCGGCTCCTACCTGACGTTCGATGTCTCGCCCGACGGCACCCACATCCAGGATGTCTCAAAGACCTACGTGACGCTCTCCTGCAGCTCGGGAGCGACACTGACGGGGCAGACGATCGTGATCAATGAAATCCCGATCACGGGACTCACCACGTTCACGAAGACAGAAACCGAAAAAGGCTGGAGCACGCCCAACGGAGAAGCGATCACGACCAGCGCGACGGTCACGGGCCACTTCCACGGCCTGACGAGCGGCGGCCAGCAGCGTGTCTCTGGCTCCTACGTAGAGGAAGTCGTCTATGCGGGCGGCAACCGCTGCACGTCCAACGCAGTGGCGTGGACTGCGTCATACGATTCGCAGGGTAACCAGGCCGCGGCGACGCCGGTCGCGGGCAGCTACAGCGGCTCCTACCTGACGTTCGATGTCTCGCCCGACGGCACCCACATCCAGGATGTCTCAAAGACCTACGTGACGCTCTCCTGCAGCTCGGGAGCGACACTGACGGGGCAGACGATCGTGATCAATGAAATCCCGATCACGGGACTCACCACGTTCACGAAGACAGAAACCGAAAAAGGCTGGAGCACGCCCAACGGAGAAGCGATCACGACCAGCGCGACGGTCACGGGCCACTTCCACGGCCTGACGAGCGGCGGCCAGCAGCGTGTCTCTGGCTCCTACGTAGAGGAAGTCGTCTATGCGGGCGGCAACCGCTGCACGTCCAACGCAGTGGCGTGGACTGCGTCATACGATTCGCAGGGTAACCAGGCCGCGGCGACCCCGGTCGCGGGCAGCTACAGCGGCTCCTACCTGACGTTCACGGTCCCGTCCGGCGGGGCCACGGTCGAGAACGTCTCGAAGACCTACGTGACGCTCTCCTGCAGCTCGGGAGCGACGCTGACGGGGCAGACGATCGTGATCGGAGCAATCCCGGTCGTCGGCCTCCTGTCCTTCGAAAAGACACAGACGGAAAGCAGCGTGATCGGCGGCAAGGCCGTGAAGATCACGTCGACGTTCTCGGGCCACTTCCACGGCCTGGATACAAGCAACCGACAGCGTGCATCCGGCTCCTATAGTCAGGAAGTCCAGTACGAAGACGGCAGTAACGTGAAGTGCTCGTCGGGCGCAGTCGCCTGGACCGCATTGTCCTAGGCCGAAGCACGCCGGTCTGAGAACCTCGGCTGCGGCGCTCGGGGAATGCCCCGAGCGCCGTGCCGCGCCGCGCCGCCCCCGAGCAGATCCGCGGAGAGGCGGTCGGCGCGAGCGCCGACATCTACGCGCTCGCCGGTGTGCTGCACCACTGCCTGACCGGCGAGGTCCCCTACCCGCGTGAGAACGACGCGGCCAAGCTGTGGGCGCACGTCAACGCCCGTCGGCGCCGACGGTCATCTCGGAGTGAGCTCTCGGCGCAGGTCGCGCTCTGAGATCACGCCGAACCGCAGCACGCACTCGGCGAGCCTGGCCCGCTTCTCGTTCTGCGGCATCTCGCTCAGCTCGAAGCTCGCGAACAGCCTGCGCAGGTGCATCTTCACCGCGTCGATGCTCAGGAACACCTCCGCGGCGATCTGCTGGTTGGTCGCCGGGGTGGCGAAGCTAGGACCGTCACGATACGGTCGGCAGAGTGCGATCAGAACCCGGCGCTGGGTATCGGTCAGCTCCGCGAGCGCGGGCGCCTTACCGGCAGTCACCGTCTCCTGCACCTTGGTCGGGGCCCCGGCTCGATAGGCGAGGATCGTCTGCCCGATCCGGATGCGGTCTCCGTCGCGCAACCGCTGGCGACCGCTGACACGCTCGCCGTTGACGTAGGTTCCATTTTTCGATAGCCCGTCGTCAACGATCGTCCATTCGCCGCCCAGGCCCTGGAGCTCGGCGTGCAGACCGGAAACCTCCGAGTCCCACGCGATCGGCAGGTCCATCTCCGGCCGGCGCCCAACGGTCCGCGTCTGCCCGCCACGACCGGTCGCGAACAGGCCGAGTCGCCCCTCCTCATCCCTGAACGCGAGAAACGGCTTGCCGACCCGTTCGATCCCAAGCAGCTCCTGGAGCTCACTCGGTGAGAGCGAGTGCCGAGCAAGGGGATCGCCGTGCTTGTCAAGGTGAGTAAGCATCGAATCTCAAGGTAGAGCCGGTCTCGACAGCATCCAGCCTACTCGCCAAAGCTGGCAACAGCTTCTGGGCAGCACCGACCGAGGATCGGCACACGCCCGCTTGCTCCGGACGTCCGGAGCAAGTCGCGCAGTGCAGGGCGTCGGACTGTACTGCTTAATGGCAAATGCGGCAGTCAACGCCACTGTCGGGCGTCCCTGCGTCGGCGTTTCAAAGCCGTCAGGCTTCCGGACGCTGGAGCAACGCCACGCGTCCCTGACACAAAAGCCCAAATCCGTTAGAGAGGCGACGCGACCGTAACGCGCGCGTCAGGGTCATCTCGGCACCCGCGCACCCCGCGCTAGGCTTTGCAGGAACAGACAACACCAGGGGGGCTGGCGGGAAGGCCGGCTGAGATGGCGCCAACGAGAGAGCCCGGCGCCGACCCTTCGAACCTGTGGGGTAATGCCCGCGGAGGGAGTGGCGTGAGTGTCGATAGAACTAAGAGCCGAACCGCAGCCGCTTGAGAGAGCTGGGCTACCGGATGCTGTTGCGGTCAGCGGCGTCAGCCGGGTCTACCCGGCGCGTGACGGGGGCGGGTCGGTGCCTGCCCTCGCCGACGTCTCACTGCACGTCGCGGCCGGGGAGTTGGTCGCGGTGGTGGGCCCCAGCGGCTGCGGCAAGACCACGCTGCTGGAGCTGATCTGCGGTTTGCAGCTGCCGGACACCGGCAGCGTGCGCAGCGAGCCCGCCGCGCTGATGCCCCAGCACGACCTGCTGCTGCCGTGGTTGAGCGCGGTCGACAATGCGGCGTTGGCGCTGCGGATCGCGCGCCGGCCGCGCTCGCAGGCACGGGAGCGTGCGCGAGAGCTGTTCGCCGAGCTCGGCCTGGGGGGCTTCGAGGCGGCGCGCCCGTACGAGCTTTCGGGCGGGATGCGTCAGCGCGTGGCGTTCGTGCGCACGCTGCTCTCCGGCAAGCCCGTCCTCTGCCTCGACGAGCCGTTCGGCGCGCTCGACGCGATCACGCGCGCGGAGATGCAGGGGTGGTTGGGGCGGGCGCTGCAGCGCGACCGATCGAAGATCGGCCAGCGCACCGTGGTGCTGGTGACACACGACGTCGAGGAGGCTGTGCTGCTGGCCGATCGCGTGGTGGTGCTCTCGCCCCGCCCCGGCCGCATGGTCGCGGAGCTGAAGATCGGGCTGCCGCGCCCCCGGGCGCGCACCGACGCCGCGGTGACGGCGCTGCGCGAGCAGGCGTTCACTGCATTGGGGTTCCGGTGAGACGCCGCGTCGCCCTCCTCCTCCCCCCTCCTCCTGGGCGCGGCGGTGCTCGGCGCGTGGGAGCTGTACGTGGACCTCGGCGGCGTCGACCCCGCCGTGCTGCCAGCCCCCCACGAAATCGCGACGGCGCTGTGGGACAACGCGGGGCTGTTGTGGCAGAACTTCAAGATCACCGCCGAGGAGGTGGTGCTCGGCCTCGGCCTGGCGCTGCTCGCCGGCTTCACGCTCGCGGTGGCGATCCACTTCTCCAAGTGGCTGCGCCGCGCCGTCTACCCGCACGCGGTCGGCTCGCAGGCGGTGCCGATCGCGGTGATCGCCGCACCGCTGGTGTTCTGGTGGGGCTTCGGCATCTTCCCGAAGCTGGTGGTGATCGCACTGATCTGCTTCTTCCCCGTGGTCGTCACCACGGTGGATGGGCTGGCCTCGGTGGACCCCGACCAGCTGAAGCTGCTGCGCACGCTCGACGCCTCGCGCTGGCAGGCGTTCCGCTTCGCCGAGCTGCCGGCCGCGCTGCCGGCGGCGCTCAGCGGCGCGCGGATCGCGCTCGCGGTGGGCGTGATCGGCGCCTTCATCGCCGAGACCTCGACTGCCACCACCGGTCCCTACTCGGGCCTCGGGCGGGAGATCATGAGCGACCTCAACAGCCTCCAGACCCCGCGCGAGTACGCCGCCACGGCCGTGCTGTTCGTGTTCGCGATCGCCTGCTTTCACACGCTGACGCTCGCCGAGCGGAGGCTTGCCCCCTGGGCCGCCCGATCGAAAGGGGAGCTGGGGTGAGAAGTCATTCAAACGCAGCCCCACCACTTCACAAAATGAAGGGTTGGGGGCCAAAAAGTAAACACACAACTACCCCCACCACTTCACAAAATGAAGGGTTGGGGGCCAAAAAGTAAACACACAACTACCCCCACCACTTCACAAAATGAAGGGTTGGGGGCCAAAAAAAGTCAGTCAACACACACACCCCGCCACCGACAGGAGAACCACGTTGAGAATGCCCGTCCCCCGCCTCTCATTCGCGCGGTCCCGCGCCTCCCGGCGCGTGACTGCGCTGTTTCTGGGGGGTTTGGCCGCCCTCGGCGCGCTCGCGCTCACCGCCTGCGGCACCGCGCAGAACGTGACGACGGCGCCGGCGAGCGCGAAGCGCTTCACGGTGATGCTCGACTGGTTCCCCAACGCCGACCACGCGCCGCTGTACGCGGCGATCGCGCACGGCGACTTCCGCGCGGTGGGCCTCGACGTGCAGCCGGTGGTGCCCTCCGAATCGGCCGAACCGCTGAAGCTGCTCGCCGCCGGCCGGGTCGACATGGCGATCTCCTACGAGCCAGAGCTGCTGCTCGCGCGCGACCAGGGCCTGAGGCTGGTGTCGATCGGCGCGCTCGTGCAGCGTCCGCTGACCTCGATCATCGCGCCGGCGAGCGCGCACATCAAGAGCGTCGCCGACCTCGCCGGCAAGAAGGTCGGCACCGCCGGCATCCCCTACCAGGCGGCCGAGCTGACCGCGGCGCTGCAGCACGCGGGCGTGAGCCCCTCGAAGGTGCAGGAAGTGAACGTCGGCTTCAACCTCGTGCCGGCGATGCTCTCTCACGAGGTGAGCGCAACACTCGGCGGCTTCTGGAACTACGAGGCGATCCAGCTGCAGCTCAAGCACAAGCACCCCACAGTGATCCCGATCAACGAAGCGGGGGTGCCGAACTACGACGAACTGGTGGTGGTCGTGCGCAGCGAAGAGGCCCACCACGACGGCGTCGACCTGCGCGCCTTCATGCAGGCGCTCACCCGCGGCGAGCGCGCCGTGCGCGCCGACCCGCAGGCGGCGGCGAAGCTGATCATGGCCGCCAACCCCAGCCTCGAAGAAAAGCTCCAGGTCGAGTCGATCGAACGGACGCTGCCGGCCGCCCAGCCGGTCGAAGGCAAGCCCTATGGCTACCAGAACCCCAACCAGTGGGCTGCGTTCGGAGCGTGGATGTACAGCAAGGGCCTGCTCAAGAGCAACCCCAACACGACGGGTTTGCCGCCGTTCACCAACGAGTTCCTGCCCGGGGAAGGGATCTGAGGCTAGGCCATCGATCATGGGCAAATCGATGCTGGGCGTAAATTATTTCATAATGTAAAAAACAGAGTTAAAGATACCTTCACTATCGCAATCTTGCCGTTCAGCAACAAAGCCTCCTCCAAAATCTCGGGATGCTCCACCAAAGCTTCGAGCTCGCCAGCGATACGCCTTTCGATTCTTGGCACATGCTCCTGCGCATAGTGTCGCTTGTCCCGTAGTGGTTTCTCCCGCGCCAGAGCAGCGATTCTACGGCGTTCGCTGAGCTGGCATTCATAAGCCGCGCCGCGGGGGCCCAGGCTACAGAGCTGCTCCCGTTGGACATACTTGTTGGCATTCTGCATAGCGGCCAAGATCAGGAGCAGGCGAGCACCCCTGTACAGCATGTCTTGATCGCTGAGCCGAGACAGACCGTGAGACTCGATGAACTCGACACAGCGCTCACATGCGGCCGTTCCCAAGAGCCAGAGCAGGTCGGCCTCAGGTTGCGTTATCGACTGGCTGATGGCCTCCTTAGCATTGATCACCGTCCTTACGATATTCAGGTATTTCGAATACATCCAAACCTCCTATATAGGCTATATCCACGCATATGTCCGCCATCACGACAGGCGGTATGGCTTGAACTTTCTTTGACATCCCCTTTTCCTTCCTTTCACTTTTCCGTTCTCGTGCAGCGTGAGCCCGACGGACGGCAACCCCTGCTGCCAATGAGATATGCTTTCATACATATATAGCTTGGCTATTTGAATTACCACCAGTGTTTTTGAATCAGACAAAAGGCTGCGATGGGGAAGTATTCGAATCACCACAAAAATCACGCTGATTTCCCCCCTTTTTCACCATCCTAGTTGCTAATCTTGGCTGGTAAGGCCAATGTCCTCCATCTACGATGATCTCTCCGTTGGGAACCAACCGCAAGGCCGGTTGGTCCGCATCGCCCAGCGCCTTAAACATGAACGCAACCAGGCGCGCGTGGAACGCGATGAAGCTCTCATGCAATGGGAGGAGGCCCGGCGCGAGCGCGATCGGCCCGTATCGAACCCGACGTCACTCGCAGCGATCCGCCCGTAGACTGCGCAGCATGAGCACGGTCGCCCCTAACGCATCCCCACTTCGAGAGCGCCCCGCGTGGGCAGCCCTCGCCGCGCACCACAAAGCGATCAAGGGGACGCACCTACGCGAGCTGTTCGCCGGGGACCCCACACGTGGGGAGCAGATGGCGGCGGAGGGCGCGGGGCTGTACCTGGACTACTCCAAGAACCGCATCACCAACGAGACGCTCGGGCTGCTGGCGGAGCTCGCCGAGCAGTCGGGGGTCGCAGCGCGCATGGAGGCGATGTTCAAAGGCGAGCGGATCAACGTGTCGGAGGACAGGGCGGTGCTGCACGTGGCGCTGCGGATGCCGAAGGGCGCCTCGCTGGTGGTGGAGGGCGTCGACGTGGTCAAGCAGGTGCACGAGGTGCTGGAGCGGATGGCGGCGTTCGCCGCACGCGTGCGCTCGGGCGCGTGGACGGGCCACACCGGGAGGGCGATCCGCAACGTCGTCAACATAGGGATCGGCGGGTCGGACCTCGGCCCGGTGATGGCGTACGAGGCGCTGCGCCACTACTCCGAGCGCGAGCTGACGTTCCGCTTCGTCTCGAACGTCGACGCGACCGACTTCGTCGAGGCGACGCGCGACCTCGACCCGGCGGAGACGCTGTGCATCGTCAGCTCGAAGACGTTCACGACCGTGGAGACGATGACCAACGCGCGCTCGGCGCGGGAGTGGCTGCTGGCGGGGTTGGGATTGGGGTCGGGTGCACAAGCGGGGTCGGGACCGGGTCGCAGTCGCGACGAGGAGGCGATCGCCAAGCACTTCGTCGCAGTCTCCACCAACGCGGAGCTGGTGGCGCAGTTCGGGATCGATACCGAGAACATGTTCGGCTTCTGGGATTGGGTGGGTGGGCGCTACTCGATGGACTCGGCGATCGGGCTCTCCACTTTGCTCGCGATTGGCCCCGAGCGCTTCGAAGAGCTGCTGGCAGGCTTCCACGCGATCGACGAGCATTTCCGCAGCACCCCCTTCGCAGAGAACCTGCCCGTGCTGATGGGACTGTTGGCCGTCTGGTACGGCAACTTCTTCGGCGCCGAGACGCACGGGGTGATGCCCTACGACCAGTACCTGAAGCGCTTCCCCGCCTACCTGCAGCAGCTGACGATGGAGTCAAACGGCAAGCGCGTGACGCTCGCGGGCACCGAGGTGGACTACCAGACGGGTGCGGTGTACTGGGGCGAGCCGGGCACGAACGGCCAGCACAGCTTCTACCAGCTGCTGCACCAGGGCACGAAGCTGATCCCCGTAGACCTGATCGGCTTCGCCCAAAGCAACAACCCCCTCGGCGAGCACCACGACCTGCTGATGTCGAACGTGTTCGCCCAAGCCGAGGCGCTCGCCTTCGGCAAGACCGCGGAGCAGGTCCGCGAAGAGGGCACCTCCGAGGCGATCGTCCCCCACCGCACGATGCCCGGCAACCAGCCCACCAACACGATCCTCGCCACGCGCCTTGACCCCCACACGCTCGGCGCGCTCGTCGCCCTGTACGAGCACAGCGTCTTCACCCAGGGCGCGATCTGGGGCATCGACTCCTTCGACCAGTGGGGCGTCGAGCTGGGGAAGGTGCTGGCCAGGAAGATCGTCCCCGAGCTGCAGAGCGGGGCCGAGCCGAGCCTGGGCCATGACAGCTCAACCAATGCGTTGATCCGGCGGTATCGGTCGCAGCGGTAGCGCTGAGAGGTCGGGTGGCAGCGGCCGTGGCCACGCCGGCGCTCGTCATCACCCCGTCTGGGTCTGGAGTGTTTGTGTCACGTCGCGCCCTCGCGGGGTGAGTGCCCAGGCGTTGGGTTCGCCTTTGGTGTGGTCGCCGCTGGCGTTGCCGATCAGGTCGAGGGCTTGCAGCCGCGCGAGGAGCTTCGAGATCTGTCCTTGGTCGGAGATCCCCGCGGCGGTCGCGACTTGACGGTTGCTTGGATGCGACCCCGGGCCACCGAGTGCGTCGATCGCCATCAAAACCCGCACGGTGCGGTAGGTGAGCCGCATGTCGAGCTCCCGCAGCGGATCGACCCGCGGCGCCGTCGGCCGCCGCGCCCGTGGAGCCGGCCGGCGCTGCTCGCGCGCGGAGGCCGCCGCGCCGAGGTAGGGCAGCACGATCATCCCCATCAGCGGGTTCAACAGAGAGAGCAGCGGCCTTGGCGGCCTCGCCGCGTTCGGCGTGCGCCGCGGAGCGCCCACCGTGGAGCCCTCGATGCACCGGGAGCCGGCGAGAGGTTGCGTCGCGCCGGGGGAGCCACCCGAGCGCGCGGCCCGTTCGACCAGCCGCGCGTGAGTCACCGCGAGCACCGCGCCGACCAGACCCTCGGCTGCGAGGCGCTCCGGGCGCCGCATGGCGCGGCTCTCCAGGCTCCCGCCGTGCACCGCGTCCACGAGCCTCCGCACGACCGCGGTGCGACGCTCAAGCGCCCGATCGCCGCCGCCGAGGGCGCCCACCACACAGAGGTAGCCCAGCTCGGGCTCCGCGTCCAGGAAGCAAAGCGTCGCCTCCAGGCCCGCCCTGATTCGCTCCCGCCACTTCCCCGGCGCCTCATATGCAGGGAGTACGCTCTCCGCGGCGCGGGCGATCGCGATGTCGAACGCGGCGAGGAAACAATCCTCGCGGTCGGTGAACAGCTCGTAGAAGGTCCGCCGCGAAACCCCCGAGCGAGCCACCACATGCGCGACGGTCACCGCGCCCGGGCCACGCTCACGAACGAGCTCGCCCATCGCAGCGACGATCCTCGCGCGTTGGATCTCTCCTACACGGCCGCGTGTCGGGAGCCCGGGTGTCGGAGACCCGAGCATCGCACTTCCGGGCGTCGCGGGTCGAGACACGGTGGATCCGGGTGTCTGGGTCGCGGGCGTCGAGGTCACGGGGGCCGAGCCGTTGACCCCCGGGACCGCAACCCGATCGCTGCGCGCGGACATCGCCCGACCATCCCCCTTCCTACTTCTTCCTGCCCTTCTTGGAGTGCCCACCCTTCGCCTTCTTCCTGTGCTTGCTCTTCGCCTTGGCCTTCTTATGACTCGCCTTCTTGTGCGTCGCCTTCTTGACCTTCGGGCGGGCGGGTGGGCATCCCGTCACCGCGATCTTTGTGCTCTGCGTGATCTTCACGCCATTCTGGCCCACGAATTCAGTCGGCATGATCAACGTCCCCTTGCACAGGTTCCCGTTCGCCGTGATCGCCGGGTATTCACGCTGCGGCAACGTCAATTCAAACCCCGAGAACGGCACATCCGGCACCGTGTTGAACGTCGCGCTCGTGATTCCCTGTTTGCTGATGAACGTTTCCCCATGCACCTGCACCGTCACCCCATCCTCGCCCGTCAGCACCATGATAAGTTCCGGGTACTTCGCGCCACCGTGCGATACGAAGTACGCCGGGCCCGACAGACCGCCTTCCAGCACCGGGGTGCTGACATGCGCTTCCCCGACCCTCGAAGCAACCGGGCAGCTGCTCGGGTTTTCCGCGAACACCTTTTCCGTGCACGCCTTCTGCAGCGTTTTCAACGGCGAGGGCAGCTGTTTGGGTAGCGACACCTTCACCTTCGCCACGTTCGCCTGCGTGCCCTGTGGCGCGTTCGGCAACGTGAGATTCACACGCAGGCTCGTACCGTCCACCCGCGAGGTATGAGCGCTGGTGGACACTTTGAATTCCGGCTTGAATTTCAGCGCCGCACAGTTGGTCACCTGAAACGGCGTCGAGACATCCGCCTTCGCGCCTTCAGTGCTTTCCAGCTCCCCGGTAAGCTTCATCGGTTCGCAGTTGGTCGGGTTGAACACGAACCCCGGACGATTGATCGTCACGTTCACGTGCTGCAACTCCAACGGAATGCCGTCCAGGATCGTCGGAAACGCATCACTGACGACCGTCAGATGAGCGTCCGTCGGATCCACGTCGATCTTCGCCCTGACGACCTCCGTGCCCAGGTTGAACGGCCCAGCAATCGCCGGAACGACGATCACCACACCGAACGGGTCACCCTTGTACGGGCCAGTGATATACACCTTCCCCGTTTCCACCGGGTAGGGGTTGCCACCCAACCCCGCGCTCGCCGTCAGCGTCCCGATCTGGCTTTCCGCACCACACTTCCCTTCCCCGGCCTGCTGTTCCCCACAAAGCTTCACGCCCTCCAAACCCGCCGAGATCCCCGGGGGAAACACGATCGAGAGTTTCCCCAGCGGCTGGTCGGCGTCCGGGCGATCCATCGTCATCGTCAACGGCGTGTACCCACCCGCCTGCACACTCGTCGTACCAGCCGTGAACCCTGGTTCAAACGGCCTCGGGTTCGCACACGGCGTGTTATCCGGGCCCGACGTGATATTGAACGTCGATGAGGATTCCACCGGCGCGTCGCCCGACCACGGCGCAAACGACGCCATCGTCGTATAGCTCCCACACAACGGCGGGGTACTCAACGGCGCCCGCGACCCGCCGAAGAAGTTCAGGCTGAAGTCTTCGAACGGGAGATCCGGCGTTTCCTTGAACGTCGCTACCAGTTGCCCCGTGATCGGGTTCGGGGTGACCTCCCCCGCCAGCTTCACGAGCACACCCGACACCGGGTCGCGCGCGACGACGTACAGCGCGATCAGACTCCCGAACGGGTTGGCGTCCTGTGTCGCCAGGTAGGCAGCGCCAACCAACGGGTTCGGCAGCAGCGGGGTGCGGATTTCGACCGTCCCCACCTTTGCGGATTCCGCGCAGGTCGCTTCTTCAGGGTCTTGCAGGCCGACGTCGCTTTCCTCACAGGAGGTGAGCCCATCCGCCGCGGAAGGGTTCAACGCGACGCCTTCCGGCAACGTGACGGTCGTGTCCTTGACGGTGGCCTGCGCATCCCCGGTCGGGTTCAACCCCGCGTTCTGCGGCACGTGCACATCGACCGTCAACCCCGTCGGGCTGCTCCCCGCCTGCCCGTCCGGGACCGCGCTGATCGACGGTTCGAACGTCAAACGATTGCAACCACTCAACGCGAGCGCGTGCCCGTAGTCGTCGTGTAGGCTGTATTCAGCAGTCTTCTCCACGTAGGGTTCCGCCCACGAGTCCGCGGCGACCGTCGGCGTCCATGGCGTCGTGCACGACGCCGGCAGGGTCAGAAGCGGTTGGGAGCTCGCTTCGTTCAACGGTTCGCATGGACCGGTCCCGCCCGCGCCGCTGCGCAGGCAGTCCCATCCACGTGCGGAGTTGTGACGCGGGTCATCCGGCGCGCCCCAGAATGTCACCTGGCTCGCGAGAATATCCAGATTCTGGGAGATGTTGTGAACGGTAACAACCACCCCGTAGTCCCCGCCGGTCCGCACCGCGGTATCGAGGATCACCGGATCGCCAGCGAACTCAAAACCGAATCGTGCCGGCTCGCCAACTTGCGGAGACAGGTTGTACAATGGCACCGGAACCGTGAGCGGTACGGCAGAGCCTCCAAATAAATTATATAGCACGGTCACACTCGAGACCCCGACGACCGTGTTCGGGGGACAGGAATTCCCGCCGGCCAGCGCCTTGTTGAAGTCGCCAATCAGGCACTGCGGGACCGCCTGCGGGTTGCCGATCAGGCCCGGCGGGAGATCGAACCGCAGATCCTTCTCCAAGCCCCCCGCCGTTCCCGGGACCCCGCCGGCTTCCAAGACCTGGTTCAGATGAACCGTCGTCGTCAGCTGAAACGGATGCGAGCCGGCCTGCGTATCGGACACACCCCCCGCGCTTTCTGGGACCAATTCGAACTTTTCCACACCAAACGTCGGGGCCGTTGCGCTGACCATCAACGACTGCCTGCTCACCACGCGCGCCGCGCCGCCGCCTTCTGCAATCCCTTCGCTGATACCCGATTGCGCGTTCGGTTCCACACGCACCGTCAGTTCGAGGACTGCTGCGAGATACGGCAGGATGCCGCTCGAGAACTTACAGCTCACCGCTTCAAGGGAGCATTCCCCCTGCCCAAGGCTGCCCCGCACCCCCGCCAATCCCTTGATCCCAATCGGCACGACCCCTGCGGGCAGCCTGGCAGAAACCGTGATCGGGGTTTCCGATCCGTTCGCCGTCGCGTCTCCGAGATTCGTCGCGACGACCTGGATCTGAGCGATACCCCCCGGGGGAAGATTGCTCGGCACCGCATTCTCCAGCACATTCCACCATGGTGCTTCGCCTTCCGCGAACGCCGGGCCGGCGTCCACAACCGCGACCGCGGCACACGCCACCAAGAGCCCAACGACCAGCTTGAACACAGCGAGCTTGTTGCCTCTTACAGCCATTTTTCCCACCTCTCCTCTAACGCCTGGTCCTGGCGGACAAGCTCTTATGCACTCGCGCACCCCCGCCCTTGCGCCCGCGCCCGCGTCTGGGTTTCGGCTTGGGTCTGGGTCTGCGCCTGCCGTGCGATGTCTTCTTCTTGGCGCCCTGCTTCGGCGTGCTTACGTTCACGGTGAAGGACGGCGCGAGGTTGCCCAACCCGGAGAACGTCGCACTGGACGGCGCGCCGAAGATCACCGGCTGCAGTGTGGGCGCCGGCTTGCACGAGTCTCCGCTGGAGCATGGCGGTGGAAGCACCGGCGGGGCCACGCACGGCGCTCCCGCCGAGCACACATGCGCGTCATACATGTCAAAGGAGGTATCGACGTCCTGCGCAGTGAGTCTCGCCGCGGTGAGGAAGAACACATCGTTCCCGGTCTCGCTCGCGTCCATGAACACCGATTCTTCACTGGAGGTCCCCGAGGAGATCAGCGACACACAGCCCGCCTCGCTCCCGACATAGCTGACCCCCGTCGTGGTGCAGCCACTCGATCCTCCCACCCCTGCCGGCTCGTACTCATACACGTCCTCCCTGCCGTTCGTGTCCTGCGCGACAAGCGCATCGGCGCTGTCGAAGAACAGCCGCCCTTCATCGGACAGGTAACGCGACTGGTAGGACGCGCCTTCGTTGAGCCCCACAACCGAGGTCTGCGTCCACGTGGGGATGCTTGCGGCAAGCCAGTGGCCCCCCCACGGTCCATCCAGCTGGACCAGCGGGGTGGGGATTCCGCCTTCTCCTTCGCCGGGGATGTGGACGCCTTCCGGTCGTCCACCTGTGGGGTTGCACGAGACGCACACGAGGTGGCCGGTCGCCTCGTCGTACAGAAATACCTCCTCGTCAGGCTTGCCGCTGTTCGCGTCGCGATTGTCGTAACCTGTGAGGCTCCGCTGCGACATGAACGCCAGATACCCTCCGTCCGGCGATACCCTCGACGTCATCAGTGAAGGATCTCCATTCCAGTCGTTACGATCTTCTTCTGAGAGGACCGCGACGAGCCGCGGTGCAGACCACGTGGAACCCGACTCAGACTCCACATACAGGTTATCCCCGCCCACTTGCGCGCCTTCCGCCAGCTTTCCCGTCGCGACGAAATATACGATCGACCCGTCTTCGCTCGCACCGACGACATCATCTTGCACGTTCGCCTGTTCACCGGCACCGGGATCGACCGATAGATCCGTCAAGTCGCACCTGGGCTCACCCGCTTCTTCAACGATCTGACACACGTACAAGTCCTTGTACTGGCCACCGCCCGGGGGCAATGTCGAATCCAATGTCAATGGAGCATTATCGAGGAAGAACACCTTCGAGCCGTCGGCGCTCGCCGCCTGAAATTCGCCCAAATTGCCAGACAGCTGTGTGACTCCCGGCGCTGGCGCATCCACCTTAAGCGTCTTACCCGTGACCGTGTCACGCATATAGACATCATCATCACTGGGTGACCAGAAGACGCGCGAGCCATCGCTCGACAGCGCATGCCTGAAATTGTGGCCGGGGCCCCCAAGATAGCCCCGAGGGGTGACCGTGCCATCCGATTCGACGTTCACGAGCTGCAGCTGCCCCCCCGACCACTCGTAGAGGCTTTCGAGTTCGATTGCGTCCCTGGTCAACCGCACCTCCCTTGACGACAAGATCACGTGCGAGAGATCCGGCGTCCCAGCTAGAGCGACCGCACCTTCCCCGACGCCAAATTTGGCGCCGGGAGGCGACACGTCACCCGCCGTCAACAGCGGGACATAGCTGCCATTTTCATCGTCGCGCACGTATGTAGTTTTTTCCGTCGCTTCAGGCGACAACGGCATATCTCCGACCGGTTCGACGAGCGCCCGCGAGAGATCGGGAGAGAAGAATCGATATTCGGGAACGCTGCCGGCTCCCGCAGCGTTGTGCGGTGTGGCGATATCTTCTGAGGACCAGCCGCCGGTGCCGCGCCTGGAGAGCACCTGCGTCTGCCCGAGCGGACTCGGATTGCCGGCAGGGTTTCCTTCGATCGGCCCGTTCGCGAAGTACGTGATCGCGCTGCCGTCTTCGGATGTCTCGATCGCGCCTACGCTCATCGGCTCGATGCTCGCGCCCTGCTTGCTCGGCGGGGAGACCAGTTCCCACTGGCGGCCGTCCGGCAGCACGAACGAGCCACCGGCGGCCTGCGTCGTGAACGTCTGATCGGGCCCGTATACCGTGCCGAGCACATTGCTCGCGGCGATACGCACGTGATAGGTCGCGTCCGGCATCAGATCCTGCGCGCGGACCGCCGCCTGCTCGCTGCTCAGACCCGCCCCGAGATCCCCATCGGGCACGGGCAGCCTCTCACCGTAGGACACACTCGGCCCATATTCGAAATGGAATGTCGTGTCAGAGCCCTCGGGGTCCACCAGCGCAGCGAACAACGCACCCGTCGAGGATATGTCGGACACGCTCGCTTCGGAGATCGTGACCGGCTCAGGGGTAACGAACTTGCGATCCTGCCCAACGTTCGAGCCGTTGGCGTTTGATATCCTCAGCCGAAAGTGGTAGCTCGTCAACGGCTCGAGCCCCGTCAGGTGCGCGCTCACCGCGACGGCCCGACTGCCCGAGCCGATCTGCGCCGGTTCTTGCGCGCAGGGTTCGCTCTGCCCGTATGAGGTGCTCGGGCCGTATTCGAACATGCACGAGGTGACCGGCAGACCATCCGGGTTGACTTCCCCGCCAACCGTCACCCCGGTTTCGCCAACGCTCGACACGCCACCGGTCAGCACGTCGGGCACCGTGAAGGAAGTGAAGACATCGACTTCCTGGTTGGTCGCGTCTGACGTGTAGACGGTCCCGGTCGCGGAGTCGACCGCGATACCTTCACTGGCGTGCATCTCACCGGACCCGAACCGCTCGACCGAAAATCCCGACGAGCCATAGGCCGCTACGCTCGTCCGGTGATCGACATACACGTCGTCGCTTGATAGATCGACGCCGAAGCCGGTCGTTTCTTCGCTGTCCAGTTCCTGCTTGAGGATTTCGCCAGTATCGGTGAACTCAACGGGGAAGTTCAACCCGTTACCGTTGAGGAATTCCGACATCCCGATGTACAGGTTGTCTTCCGAGTCGAACGCGAAGCCACTGGCCCCGAGAACCTCGGTCCGTCCCGGCGAAGGTGGAAAGCTCGGCAGTATCTGCGTCACATAACCATTGACCGGGGACGCATCGTCGAACTCGTCGATATCCCCTTCGAAGAATTCCTTCTCGAGCGTCCCACCGTAAAAGAACTGGACCCAGAGCGCTCCGTTGGGGTCCACCGCGATACGCCATACCTCTTCAAACGGCGACGCAGGCGATTTTCCGACAACCTGTCCTATGTATGTGCCAGTCGAGGTGAACTTGTCGACCACCCTATGACCGTTGTCGGCGACGTACACATCCCCTTTGGACGGATCGAGTGGATTCGTTGAGTTATCGACCGCGATCGATCCTTCAATGCCGTCTTCATCGGTGAACGAGAACACCCCTGTCGGCGCAGCACTGCCGTTGAACTGGCCGGCAGGTTCGCCGTTTGAGTTGAAGATGTCCACCCGTTTGTTCCCCCTGTCGAGGGCATACACATCGCCGGTTTCTTCGTTCACCGCCAGCTGCCCGGGGCGCATGAGATGTCCTTCGCCCGAGCCTTCGCTCCCGAACGATTTACTGAACGCGTGCATCCGCTGTGCATGCGCCGGCGCACTGCACCACACCAGGGCGCCCGCCGCCGCGCACAACCACACCAACGCCAACGAGACCGACCGGCGAGCAATCATCAGACCATCTCCTCCTCTAGGAAGCCGACACCACGCCGACCCGACCCCGGGCAGCACAAAGCCACCGCGGGCACACGGCCCACCGCGGCGAAGAAAGAACGTGAAGCTGAAAACGCGCCCCGGACGCGCGTGAGACCGAGCCGCACAAGGTGCGCGGCGCGATGCGATCGATAAGGCCGCCCGGGGGCTAGCGCCCTAGGCGAAGAGAGAGAGAGAGAGAGAGATGCGACAGCGCCAAGCTGGCGCATCTAGCATCGCTCCCAGAGCGAGGTGCAATGACTCTCGGCACGCTGTTCCCTCTCAAAGACACGCGAAAACCAACTCCCTCATCGAGACGACCCGGTCCCTCTCCCGGAGAAACCCCTGTCACTGCTGCTGTGAAAGGCCGGGCCACCAGAGGCCCCGACGCCAACCAGACCCTATGTTCAAAACGGCCCGCCGCCCGGTCTTGGACGACAAGGTAAGACGACTATATCCACAGCGAGAGGCACTTGTCAAGTCCAAGAGGCGGAGGCGGTCGGGGCCGTGCGCGCCGGTCGCGGGGTAGGATGCCCCGCGACCACCCGGCTGGGAGGCAAATTCGGCGCGCGGATGCGCACCAAAGAACCACTGATCCTTTCGGCCGCCTCCGTCTCCCGAAGCGGAACGCCGGGGTTGCCCTATGCGCTGCCGAGGATGAACCGCTCAACCGCGTTGGCGAAGCCATCCTCCTCGTTAGAGGTGCTCACCAGCCGCGCCGCGCTCTGCACCTCCGGAGTGGCGTTGCCGACCGCGATCGGCAGGCCGGAGGCGGCGAACATCGCCACGTCGTTGCCCGCGTCGCCGATCGTCGCGATCGCCTCGGTCGGGATCTCGAAGCGGGCCGCGAGGAAGCGCACAACGCTGCCCTTGTTGGCCTCGGGGTGGGTGACGTCGAGGTAGTAGGGCTGCGAGCGGCTCGCGGCCAGGCGCTCGCCGAAGCGCTCGGCGGCGGCCTTCGCGGCCCGCGCGACGGCGTCGTGGTCTTCGCTCACACCGACGATCTTGGCGACCCCGTCGTGCAGTCCCTCGAAGCTCGCCACCAGCGCGGGGGCGAACTGCACGGTGTGGCTTTCGTGCTCGACGCGCGGGCCGTGCAGGTCGCGCACGTACCAGTCCTCGCCGCGGTAGACCCACGCGCTGAGCGAGAAAGACTCCAGCAGCGAGATCGTCTCCCCCACCAGCTCGCCGGGGATCGCCCGCTCCTCGATCACCGTCAGGTCGGGGTTCACCATCGCGCCGCCGTTGAACGCCCCCAGCGGCGTGCTCAGCGCCAGCGGCGCGAGGAACATCTGCAGGCCCCGCGGCGGACGGGAGCTGGTCAGCGCGAACATGATGCCGGCCTCCTGGAGCCGCCCCACGGCCGCGATCGCCCGCGGCGTCAGCTCCTTCGCCTGCGTCACGAGCGTGCCGTCGACATCGGAGAGGACCAGCTTGATCGCGGGGGTGGCGTCTGCCTGCGGCTCGTCGGTGGGCTCCATCGCGTTTCGCATGATGCCGGTTTCCTGTGCACGGGGACTCCTCGATGAACAGCCCGATCAGCTCGCCTCCGCTCCCGGCGGCCTGGTTATGCGAGCACCGAGACACCCTTGATCACGAGGTAGAGCCCGAGCGCGGCGAGGACCCCCGTGATCAGGACGCGCGCGTTGGCGCGCATCCACGCGTCGAGGCGGGCGATCGCCGATTTGGTCTCCTCGGGGCGGAACGACATCAGCGCGAGCGGGACGATCGCCGGGGAGAGCATCAGTACGTTGAAGAGCAGGATCGCGAGCACCTGCTCCTGTTTGGAGACTTCCGCCACGACGATCTCCTTCATCGCCTCGATGTACCTGACGCTCGGGAAGTTCAACACCACGCCGGCGAAGAAGGCGAGCGCGGGCGAGCCCGATAGAAGCCGCTCCGCGAGCGGGGGCTTGCTCGGCTCCTTGGGGTCTGGCGCCGGCTTGGCGGCGGCTCTGCGCGCTTTGAATCGATCCGCCCGGCCGGTGCCCTTCAGGAAGGCCCCCGCCAGCAGCAGACCGCCGACGACGAGGTCGAAGATCGGCCGCGACTGCGAGGAGTGCCCGCCGAAGACTTCGGCGCTGCTCGCAACGGTCACGACGCCAATACCGAGGCCCACGCTCCACGTGAAGGCGCCGGCGAAGTACGCGCCGAGCATCCGTTTCGGGTGCTCGGAGGCGAGCGTCAGCAGCACGACCGCGAGCAACACGGGGTTCAGCGCGCAACTCGCGCCGAGCAGGGCTACGTTGACGATCATCGTGATGCCCCCTCCGCGCCCCGCATTCCCTGGAGCTTCGCCGCCGGCGAGATGAGCGGCCGTCACCCCTGCCGGGTGATTGTGTGTGAGGGCTCGCCGCGCCGTGTGCGAGGCTCGCCGCGCCGTGTGTGAGGGCTCGCCGCGCCACGGCGCGCCGGGGAGGGCGTGGGCAGCCGGCGGGCGCGGCCCACGACACATACCCTGTGGCGATGGCGCGCGTTGGTCTGCTCACCGGCGGCGGGGACTGCCCCGGGCTGAACGCCGTGATCCGCGCCGCCGTGCGCAGCGGGCTGGCGCGCGGCGAGCACAGCTTTCTCGGCTTTCGCCACGGCTGGGCGGGGGTGCTGGAGGACGAGGCGATCGAGCTCGACCTGCAGAGCACCGTCGGCATCCTGCCCCGCGGCGGCACGATCCTCGGCACCTCGCGCACCAACCCGTTCGCCGAGGAGATGGGCGGCCTCGAGGCGATCCGCGCGACGCTCGAGCGTCGCGGCGTCGACGCGCTGATCCCGATCGGCGGCGAGGACACGCTCGGTGTCGCGCTGCTGCTGCACGAAGAGGGCATCCCGATCGTCGGGGTGCCGAAGACGATCGACAACGACCTCGGCGGCACCGACGTCACGTTCGGCTTCAACACCGCCGTGCAGATCGTCACTGACGCGATCGACCGCCTGCACACCACCGCCGAGTCCCACAACCGCGTGATGGTCGTCGAGGTGATGGGCCGCCACGCCGGCTGGATCGCCACGCACGCCGGGATCGCCGGCGGCGCCGATGCGATCCTCGTGCCCGAGCGCCCGTTCGACGTCGAGGAGGTGTGCGCCCACCTGCGCCGCCGCCACCAGCGCGGGCGCTCCTTCTCGATCGTCGTCGTCTCCGAGGGCGCGTCTCCACGCGAGGGCACGATGCAGACCGTGCAGGGCACCGCCACCGATGCCTTCGGCCACGCGCGCCTCGGCGGGATCGGCGTCACGCTCGAGCACGAGATCGAGCAGCGCACCGGCTACGAGACCCGCGTCACGATCCTCGGCCACGTGCAGCGCGGCGGCACCCCCACCGCGTTCGACCGCGTGCTCGCCACCCGCTTCGGCGTCGCCGCGATGTACGCCGTCGCCTGCGGGCACTTCGGCAAGATGGTCGCCCTGCACGGCGCGCGGATCGCCGAGGTCGACCTCGCGCAGGCTTTGTCAGCGCCAAAGCTGCTCGACCCCGAGCTGTACGCCACGGCGGAGCTGTTCTTCGGCTGAGCCCTGGTAGACATGTTCTCGGGCCCACCACACCGCCGCGGAGCTGTTCTTCGGCTGAGCCCTGGGGTAGATATGTTCTCCGGGCCCCTACCACACCGCCACGGAGCCGCTCTGCGGCTGGAGCGGGTAAATATGTTTTCAAGACCCCAACCACTTCACAAAATGAAGGGTTTGGGTCCCAAAACAAAACATCCAACCCCACCCCCTCACTTCACAAAATGAAGGGTTTGCGTCTTGAGAAGTAGATACACAACCCCGGCCGTGTAGGCGTCGGAAATGCGAGCGATGGTGTTCGAGGAGGTGGGTCAGCCGCTGCGGGCGGTCGAGCGCCCGATCCCCGTGCCCGCACCCGGCCAGCTGCTGCTGCGGGTGCACGCCTGCGGAGTGTGCCGCACCGACCTGCACCTGCTCGACGGCGAGGTGCCCATCGCCGCGCCGCCGCGGATCCTCGGCCACCAGATCGTCGCCACCGTCGAGTCCGACGGGCGGCGCGTCGGCGTCCCCTGGCTGGGGTGGACCTGCGGCGAGTGCGCCTACTGCCGCTCGGGCCGCGAGAACCTCTGCCCGCTGGCGCGCTTCACCGGGCGCGACATCGACGGCGGCATGGCCGAGTACGCGCTCGCCGACGAGCGCTTCTGCTTCGAGATCCCGCACGGCTACCACGACACGCAGGCCGCCCCGCTGCTGTGCGCCGGGCTGATCGGCTACCGCGCGCTGCGGATGGCCGGCCGCGCACGGCGCCTCGGCCTGTACGGCTTCGGCGCCGCCGCCCACATCCTCGCCCAGGTCGCGCTGTGGCAGAGCCGGCGCGTGTTCGCCTTCACCCGCCCCGGCGACATCCCCGCGCAGACCTTCGCGCTGGAGCTCGGCGCCACCTGGGCCGGCGGCTCGGACGAGTCCCCGCCCGAGCCGCTCGACGCCGCGATCGTCTTCGCCCCCGACGGCGCCCTCGTCCCACTCGCGCTGCGCGCCCTCGCCCCCGGCGGCACGGTCGTCTGCGGCGGCATCCATATGAGCGACATCCCCTCGTTCCCCTACGCCGACCTGTGGGAGGAGCGCACGATCCGCTCGGTCGCCAACCTCACCCGCCGCGACGCCGAGGAGTTCCTCGCGCTCGCTCCGCGGGTGCCGGTCAAGACCCAGGTCACCGCCTACCCGCTGGAGGACGCCAACGGCGCTTTGGGAGATCTGCGCGCCGGGCGGTTCACGGGAGCTGCGGTACTGACGGTGTGAGGCCGCCACCCAGGGGCTCTCATGGGCGCAGCGGCGCGGATGGTAGGAGGCTCGGCCGCGCGTGACCTACTGGTAGCAATTTGCTACCATCTTGGGATGAGCAAGCAGATAGCCGTGCGCCTTCCCGATGAGCTGGTGGACTTCGTCGACGAGATCGTCGACTCCGGTGCCAGGCGCAGTCGTGCGTCAGTCGTCACTCGCGCACTCGAGCGCGAACGCCGACGCGTCGTCGCCGAACGAGATGCCCAGATCCTCGCTCGCACTGGCCCCGATCCGGAGCTTGCCGGACTCGCCGCACACGTCGCGACTCTGCCCTCTGCGCTTACTTGATGCGCCCGATCCACGTCGCGCATCTCGACAAGGCTCGGCCTGTGCTGATCCTCACGCGCGAGCTCGTACGTCCACATCTGGCAACTGTCACGGTCGCACCGATTACATCCACCATTCGTGGCCTTTCGACAGAGGCTCCTCTCGATACAGCTAATGGGCTCTCAGGTCCCTCCGTCGTCAGCTGTGACAACATCACCACGATTCCGATCGAGGCTCTGGGAGCACAGATCGGAGTATTGCTCGATCATCAGGAGCTGCTGCTGAGCGAGGCGATCCGAGCCGCGTTCGATCTCGATTAATCGCCTCAAAGGACCCGC
The DNA here is from genome assembly GCA_963744135.1 of uncultured Solirubrobacterales bacterium. Classification (GTDB taxonomy): domain Bacteria; phylum Actinomycetota; class Thermoleophilia; order Solirubrobacterales; family Solirubrobacteraceae; genus Palsa-744. The sequence continues at coordinate 243,624 of CAVUSE010000004.1, forward strand.
CGTTCTCAGGCCGGGTCGTCACAGCCTGCTCAGACGCTCATCGTGTGCATCGCCGCCAGCCCCGCCCACTCCTCGTAGGGGGCGAAGAACTCGCGCACCTCCTGCTCCTGCGCCCGCGCGTGGGGGTTGCCACCGCTGAGCGCGCGCCCCACCAGCTTCAGCAGGCCGACGTCGCCCGCCGGCACCTGGTCGTGGCGACCCTGACCGTGCAGGGCGAGCATCTCCACCGTCCATGGGCCGATACCCGGGATCGCGCGCAGCCGTAGCCACGTTCGCTCGTGATCGGGAGCGTGCAGATCGATCCGTCCCCGCGCCACTTCACGGGCCACGCGCACCAGCGTGCGCGCCCGGGCGCCGCCCAAGTCGAGCGATTGCAACAGTGCCGGCGCCACGCCCGCGAGCGCCGCGGGAGTCGGCACGTCGCGTAGGTCTCCTCCGCTGCGCCCCAGCCGCCGCACGATCCGCCGCTCGATCGCCGCCGCCCGCTCGAACTCGATCAGCTGCTCGCACACCGCCCACGCGAGCGCCTCCCACGGCTCCGGACGCCGACGCACCCGCAGCCACGGCCGGCGGCGCACCGACTCGCCGATCAGCGAGTCGCGCGCGAAGCGGGTGTGGAACGCGCGCAGGTCCTCGTCCACGCCAAGCGCGAAGCGCATCCGCGCGATCCCGTGCTCGGCTGCCTCATCGGTGGGAGCGCTGGCATCGAACACCACCCGATCGGCTGACGGCTGCGCGACGCGCACCACCACCGGCTGCTCGCCATGATGCAGCAGCCGTTCGAGCACGCCCCCCTTGCAGCGCAGCACCCCATCCATGCCGCCGTGTCGCGGCAGCCGAAACGGCCACGGGGGCCGCACCTCGACAGACGCTAGTTGCGGCCACCGAGCAGGTGCACGTCCACGAGCAGCGAGCGGCTACCCACGATCTGCACGAGCTCGCCCATGCCGCGCGAACCGCGCCCTCCGCTCACGGCGCGACGGCCACCGCCGCGGCCGAGGCCTCGCCGCCCTCCCAGGCGCACCAGCTCACGGTGTCGCCGGCGGCGGTGGGCAAGCCCCACCATCGCCGCGCCCGCGACGAAGCTGCCGGCGGCCACGGCCGCAGCCTGCACGGCCGGCACCACCGCGCGGGCTTCCGTACGCTCGGGCAGCGGCCGGGCCGAAGGCGCCACCACGACGGCGTCCACTTCCTCGGTGTCGCCACCAACTGGTCGGGGCACGTCTGGTTGGAGCGAGTCGCTCACTCGCCGAAGTGTACGGAGCCCCCCGGACCCCTCTGGTCGCACTCGAGCATCGCCCTTCGCCGCAGGGCGATGTGCAACGGAGGCCGCACGCGCAGACCAACAGCGCTCGCCGGCGCCCCGGGCTACGCCGAAGCGAGCGCCACGTCGGCGAGATCGGGCTCGCTCGGCGTGCCGTCGAACACCCGCTCGTACATCCGGTAGCGCTTGACGACCCGGCCGCCCATCGCCTCCATGCCGCGGTTCATCGCGGTGTTGGTCTCGAGGATCCAGCCCATCTCGCCGCCCTTCTGGGGGCGCGCTTCGGCGGCGTCGAAGTGCATCTGGTAGAGCTTCGCCGCGATCCCGGTGTGCTGGTACTCGGGTCGCACGCCCAGCCAGCCGACGCGCACGCGGGTCATGATGCTGCCCTTGCGCAGGAAGTGCCACCAGCCGAGCGGCAGCAGGCGCCCTTTCATCTTTTCCAGCGCCTGGTTGATATCCGGGATCGTGATCGCCATGCCAACCACCTCACCGGTGTCTTCGCGCTCGGCGATCATGAACCAGTGCTTGTCGAAGACGAGCTGCAGCTCCTGCGCGAGGGCGTCCAGATCCTTCTTGGTGTACGGCACGAAGTCCCAGTTCTTCGACCACGCTTCGTTGTAGACCTCGCCGAAGAACTCCATGTCTTTGCGCAGCTGGCGACGGCGCATCGGACGCACGCGGATCCCGTGCTCGCTCTGCGCCTTATCGGCGAGCTCCCAGATCACCGGCAGCACCCGATCGCGTTCGGTCACCTCCAGTTTCCACATCAGCAAGTCGATCGCCTTGCTCATCCCCGCCTCCTCCAGCAGACGCTGGTAGTAGGGCGGATGCCACGGCTGGTGGATCATCGGGCGCACGTCGAAACCCTCGATCAGGATGCCGCACTCGTCGTTCATCGCGAAGTCGGCCGGCCCCACCATGCGCTCGCAGCCGCGCACCTTCAGCCACGCCTGTGCGGCGTCGAGCAGCGCCTGGACGACCTCCAGATCCTCCTCGAACTCCAGGAAGCCACACCAGCCCCACTTCGAGTCGTGCTGCTCGTTGAAGGCGTGGTTGATCTGCGCGGTGATCCTGCCCACCACGCGCCCGCCGCGGCGGGCGAGGAAGTACTCGGCCTCGCCGTGGCTGAAGAAGGCGTTCATGCGCCGGTTGAGGAAGATGCGCCGCTCGAGTTTCAGCGGCGGCACCCACAGCGGGTGGTTAGCATGAAGGCGAAAGGGCAGGTCCACGAACCGCTTCAGGTCCCTCCCGCCCGCCACCGGGCTGACTTCGACGCTCACAGCCACGGCACCCTACACCCAACGCCCTCCCCATCGCATGGCCATCGGCACCAACCAGCCACCCACCGCCGGCGCGAGCCAGCCTGACCCCAAAGCCCCCGCCGGCGCGAGCCAGCCGCCCCCCCACGACCTCACCGCCGACGACAGCCCGCCAGCCCCACGCAACCCCACCGCCGGCGAGAGCCAGCCGCCCTCCCGCGACCTCACCGCCGACGACAGCCCGCCAGCCCCACGCAACCCCACCGCCGGCGAGAGCCAGCCGCCCTCCCGCGACCTCACCGCCGACGACAGCCCGCCAGCCCCACGCAACCCCACCGCCGGCGAGAGCCAGCCGCCTCCCCGCGACGTCTTCGCCAAGGCCCGCCACCATGAGCGCGCCGAGCTGCTGGCCGCGGCACGCGAGGCCGACATCCTCCCCTACTTCCACATACTCACCTCACCGGCGATGCCGGTGGTGGAGATGGAGGGCGCGCAGCGGATCATGCTGGGCTCCAACAACTATCTCGGCCTCACCGGCGACGAGCGCGTGTTAGCGGGCGCACAGGACGCGCTGCACCGCTACGGCACCGGCCTCACCGGCAGCCGCCCGCTGAACGGCACCACGCCGCTGCACCTCGAACTGGAGGCCGAGATCGCCGAGTGGATGGGCAGCGAGGACGCGCTCGTGTTCACCACCGGGCACCAGGCCAACCTCGGCACGCTCGGCACGATCCTCGGAGTCGGCGACACCGTGATCGCCGACTCCGGCGACCACGCCTCGATCCTCGACGGCTGCCTGCTCTCGCGCGCCAAGCTGCGCCCCTTCCGCCACAACCGGCTGGAGAAGCTCGAGAAGATGCTCGGGCGCGCCGAGGGCGACGGCGGCGGCGTGCTGGTGGTAGTCGACGGCGTCTTCTCGATGGAGGGCGACATCGCCCCGCTGAGCGATATCTGCGAGTTGTGCGAGCGCCACGGCGCGCGGCTGATGGTGGACGAGGCCCACGGCGCCGGGGTGCTGGGCGCGCGCGGCGCCGGCACCGCCGAGCTGCTCGGGCTGGAGGACCGCGTGGACCTGCGCGTCGGCACCTTCTCGAAGTCCCTCGCCTCCTGCGGCGGCTTCGTGGCGGGACCCGCCGACGTGCTCGAGTACCTGCGCTACTACTCGCGTGCCTTCATCTTCACCGCCTCCGCCGTGCCCGCCGCGCTCGGCGCGGCGCTCGCCGCGCTGCGCGTGCTGCGCTCGCCCGACGGCGCGGCGCTGCTGGCAAGGGTGCTCGATAACGCCTGGCGCCTGCGCGACGGGCTGGAGCAGCTGGGCTTCGCCGTGGTCGCCCCGCAGCCGCTGCCCGCGCGCCCCTCCGTCGCGGCGGCGCCCGGAGTGCGGCCCGACGCGGCCGGCGCCCCGACGATCGTCACCCCGATCGTGCCGGTGCTCGTGGGCGACGATTGGAAGGCGGCGCTGCTGTGGCGTGCGCTGTACGACGAGGGCGTGTTCGTCAACACCGCGCTGCACCCCGCCGTGCCCCCGGGTGGCGCGCTGCTGCGCACGAGCGTGATGGCCACCCACGACGAGGCCGTGATCGATCGCGCGCTCGACGCCTTCGCGCGGGTCAAGCGCGCGTTCGAGGCCGAGCACGGGCCGCTGCCGGGGCCGAGTAGGGTCGCGCCATCATCGGCTGAGCGCGACGGCGCACGACGCGGCTGAGCGCGCCACCGAGCGAGGCAGCTGGGCCCGGCCCCCACCGAGGGGCCCAATAATCCTCATAGGGCCTATGAGAAAAGAAAAAGGTCGCTTTTAGCGCACGATCTATCTGAAATGTATTGACCGCAGCGTCCCGCTGGCGTAGCTTGATAGGGCGCTTTGCATCAACGCTCGGAACTCGCTCCGTGTCGCCGGCAGAGGGGTGCCGAGGACGGATGGGACGTCCGGTGGAGCAAACGATGAGCGATCGTTGCGGGCGCGCTACTCGTTAAAAATCAAGCAAGTATGTTGTGCGCTGCGGTGGACCCCCCGTGGCGGACAACGGGGAGTGAGATCCAATGAGCGCGACAGCGACGCTGGCCCCTGCCGGCCCTCAATACATGCGTGCCCTGGAGCGCGCCAACAAGGTGCGCCTGGCCCGCGCCGACCTCAAGCGACGAATCGCCACCGGGGAACTCCCGGCCGCCGACGTGATCCTCCAGTGCCCGTGGGAGGCCCACAGCATGACGGTCGCCGACCTGTTGATGAGCCAGCGCCGCTGGGGCGAGAGCCGCTGCCGCAAGCTGCTCGCGCAGCTGCAGATGTCCGAAACCAAGACCCTCGGATCGCTCACCGACCGCCAGAGACACACGCTCGCCACGGTGTGCCGCGAGCAGTGCGCCCTACCCGCGCTCAGCCGGTGAGCAGGCCTCCTGCGCGGGGCTTTGGGCCCCGCCCGCCACGCAGCGCTCGCATCCGCGGAGACGAGGTGTTCTGTCGGGCACCGGTCAGCCGCGCGCCGTGGGCGCGCGGCCGGGGTAACGGACAGCCAGAGGAGAGCTTCAGCTGCCACCACCCGGCGAGCATCCCGATCAGGCCGAGGCGAGGACGCACCTCCCACACGCCGCAGCCGCGTTCGCCGAGGTCGGTGACGCGCAGGCGCACGAACTTGTAGCGCCCTGGTTCCAGCCGCATCCGTTCGAGCTGATCGCGCGCGCGCAACTCGAGCTCCGAGCGCTCGCGCGCCTGCTGCTGTGCTCGGCGCAGGCACGCCACCAGCCGGTCGCGCTCACGCTCGAGCTCTGCCAGGGAGAGCAGCCGCGGGCCGGCGTAGTGCTCGGGAGCCCCGAACGGAGCCGGGAGGACATGCGGAAAGCCGCGGGCGACGATCCCCGAAAGCTCGCCCTCCAGCCTGGCCACCTGAGCTCGCAGCGACTCGCGCGCCGCGCGCTCGTCCGGAGCGCGCCCGCGCTCGTCCGCAACCCGCGCCTTCGTCCCCGCGCGGGTGAGCGATGTCTCGCGATCGATCGTGATCTCCGTTGCGACCACTTGCCCAGCTCCTCCTCGGCTCTTACGCTTCGCCGATTCTACCAGCGCCCAGGCGTTCTCAAATCAATCGACGGCGGGATCGGGGATGAACCCCTTGACAAAACGCCTACCGCGGTCCTTCGAGCATCGCGCGACACATCCACAACGCCTCCTCGACGTGCAGCGAGGGCACGCCGGGAACCTGCAGCGTGAACAGCACAACCTCGTTGGCCTCCACGCCGGCGGCATGGCCAGGAGCAATCTCGCCGAATAGCACCGCCACGGCGCGACGGGCATCGGCCACGACCAGCCGGCCCGCCGGCAGGAGGCGCTCGCTGACTGAGTGGGCGGCCGTGCGAGCAGGTTTGTGGGCGGCCGTGCGCGCGGGTTTGTGGGCAGCCGTGCGCGCGGGCGTTTTGGCGAGCATATGGGTGGGCGAGTCGCCTGGCGACTGGGCGAGGAGGCCTCCGAATTTCTCGCCCTCGCGGCTGGCACGGATGCCGAGCGGATCCTCGACCATGGCGGCGTCGAGCGCCCACACCGGCACACCGGTGTCCACCAGCGTGATCAGCAGGGCGTCGGCGAGCAGGTGGTTGGAGTGGAAGCCGCCCTGCATCATCCGCGCGAACATCGCCTCCTCGATCGGCGTCCGCACCACGTCGGGATCGAGCCCGATGTGCCGGAAGAACACGCGGTAGGCCGCCGGCACGGGACGCTGCCGCAAGCCGACCGCGTGCGCCCCTCCCCAGCGGTTGGAGAGCGCCGCCAAGCGCCGCTTCACCGCCGGTGGGGAAGCCCGGAGGGCGCGCGCGACGTTCGAGCGGAGATGGATCAGATGCAGCCCCGGAAGCTCATCGGAGACCTCGCGCTCGCACCAGCCCCACGCAAGCTCCGGCCGCTCGCTCTGACTGCGCCCGACAGCCGAGGCGGAGGGCTCGGGCATCACCGCGGCGGCCTCCATCCGCGCGCGACGGCGGCCGACACCAGCTCGCTGACGCGCTGGCGCAGCACGGCGGGCGAGGGCGTGGTGAGCAGGGCCTTGCTCTGCACTGTCCCACCAGGGTAGGCGAACGTGATCTGGGGGCAACTCGCCATCGCATACAGCGCGGGCAGATCCCCTTCGCTGTCGACGCCAACCGGGAAGGTCAGGCCGCGGGAGCGCACCAGCGCACGCAGCGACGCACGTTCGCCTTTGATCGCCACCGCGGCGAAGCGTACGCCCGGAAACCGAGAGACGAGCGCCTGCATCTCGCCGAGCACCCCATCGCAGGCGCTCGCGTCGAAGAACAGCGCCAGCACCACGGGGCCCTGTTCGTAGAGCTGGCAGATGTTGAGGATTTGCGGGCCCCTCACTGTGCAGGCCGCCCGCTTGGCGGGGCCCTCGTCGGGATGGGTTGCGAGATTGACGGAGCCCTGCAGATTGCCGGTGGCGAGCGGCGCCGCGAAGGGCGGCAGGGGGCGGCCGGGCGCGACGCCCGCCAGCCCGTTGGATGGCGTGACAATCGTGTTGACCGTGATTAGCACCAGAATCACGATCGCCAGCAGCCCGATCCAGCGGCCCTGGCGCTGAGTGGCGAACAGCCCGCCGTGTCGCTCAGGCGGGCTCATGGCGCGGGCGTCGGCGCGCGCGGCGCGCGCGGAATCGTTTCCCACCCGCCCGCAGGGTGATTCCCCGACTCGCCAGTTCGCCGGGCTCGGCGAGCAGCAGTGCCGCGGGCAGCGCCACGAGCACGCCGATGAGCGAGACGCTGAGATCGATCAGGGTCACCACGCCGAAGTCGCGGAGCATGTCGATGTCGGAGAGGACGAGCACGCCGAAGCCGACGATCGCGGTGACACCCGAAGCCGCGACCGCGGCGCCGGTGCGGGCGTAGGTGAGGCGCAGCGCCTCGGGCAGCGACCGGCCGGCGCTGCGCTCTTCGCGCAGACGCTCGGAGAGCAGCACGCTGAACTCCGTGGACACCGCGATCACGAGCGCGCTGAGGGTGACCGACATCGGGTTGAGCGGCACCCTGATCGCGAACACCACAAGCGCCGACCACCCGGTGGCGAGCAGCACCGGCAGCAGCGGCGCCAGCGCCCGCCGACGATCGCCGCGGAAGGCGATCAGCAGCACCAGCGCCGCCGCGGCAAGCCCCGCGAGCAGCGTCAGCACGCGCCGCCACGGCGAGGCCACGAGCGCACCCGACTGCGCGGCGAGGACGGGCAGGCCGACCAGCTGCACGCTCACCCCGCGCGGGGGGTGCAGCGCGGCGCGCATCGCTTCGATCACGTGCTGTTGTTCGTCGAGCGGCATCAGGCGGATGCCGAACGCGAGCGTGGCGACCCGCCGGTTGGCGGTGATCGCGTTCTGGGAGAAGTACGCGGGAATCGTCCGCAGCAGGCCGTTCACCTCGGCGGCGGTGAGCTTCGGGGTCGTGGAGGTGGGCGTCGAGGGCGCGGAGGAGGAGGAGGAGGAGGAGGAGGATTTGGAGGAGGATTTAGAGGGGGACTTGGAGGATTTGGCGGGGGAGGTGGCCGCGGGCGCGCTGGAGCCGATCGTGCCCCCTTCGAACAGCGTCGGCAGCGAGAAGGCGGGGCACAGCCGCGCCCTGCCGCAGCCGCGGGTGGAGGTGTAGCCGAAGCGCTTGAGCACTGCGTCCTGATAGCGGCCCATCCATTCGATCGTCTTGGGGCTCGCGACGTTCTTGCCCGACACCATCAGATCGATTTCGCCACCGACCCCCGAGGCACCCTCGAGCGCGTCGAGGTTGCGCAGCGAGGGCAGGCTCTGAGGCACCAGCTTTTCCAGGTTGGTTTCAACGTGCGTCTGCGTGTCGAGCCCCCAGCCGAGCACCGCGAGCGCAAGGCCGACGGCGATCACCCGGCCGGGGTTGCGCACCGCGTGCACGAGCGCGGCCCTGGAGATCAGGCGGGTGAGGGGGTTGTCGCGCAGGAGCTCCTGCGCTCCGCGCCAGGCGGGCGTCAACGACGTTCCGACACGACGGGGACGCAGAGCAGTGGTGGGCTCCCCGACGAGCGCCAGCACGGCCGATCCGGCGGTGAACGCGCAGAGCAGGGCAATCGCGATGCCCACGACCAGCAGCAGCGCGAAGCCCCGCACGGTGGGCACGGGCGAGAGCGTCATCACCAGAAGCGCGGCAGCTCCGGCGGCCGCGGCGGCGGCGATCGTGGGGCCGGCGGCGACGGCGGCGCGGCGGATCGCGGCTGGGATGTCCGGCGCCCCCTCGGCGCGTGCCTCCTGCACGCGCGACTGAAACTGGATCGCGTAGTCGACGGCGAGTCCCACCAGCACCGGCAGGACGGCGACCTGGGCGACGGTCAACGGGGCGCCCACCGCGGCGAGCGCCCCGAACGTGAGCGCGACGGCGAGCACGGCCACCGCCAGCGGCAGCAGCCGCGGGCGCCCGCGGAAGACGAGGCCAAGCGCGAGCGCCATCGCCAGCAGCACCGCCACCAGCAGCAGCTCGATCGAGTGCGTGATCGAGCCCGTGAGTTCGGCGACGATCACCGGCTGGCCGGTGAGCAGGTAGTGCTCGCCGTGCTGCAGTCGCCACTGGGGCATCGCCAGCGCGCGACGGATCAGCGCGATCGTGTGCGTGCGCTGAGCTTCGCTCAACCCCGCCTTCATCCGCACCGAGATCAACGCGGCTTCGCGGCCGGGGAAGAGGTAGGCAAAGCGCTGCTTGGGGGTGCCCGGCAGCTTCGAGGTGTTGTCGAACACGAGCGTGTAGACGAAGCCCGGATCGTTGAGCGTGGGTGGCGCGCTGAGGCCGTACTCGGCTCCCAGCAGCTCGAGCTGCTGGGCGTAGCGTTCGCGTGTGATCTTCCCGGCTTCTTCGCCGAGCCTGCTCGCTTCGGCGGTGCCGCGGCCCTGGCTGAGCGCGAGGCGGCTGACTGCCCGTTCGTTCTGCGAGGCCTCCTTCTCCGCCCGGCCGCCCTGCGTGGTGAGCATCCCATCGATCTGTTCGACGGCCTCGTTGACGAAGGTGCCGGGGCCAATCACAACCTTCACGGTGCCCAGCCGCCCCAGCTGGCCGCAGGGGCCGTTCGCTCCTCCCTCGCGCGGCAGCCCGGCGGCGGGGACCTTGCCCGCGAGACACCCCTCGAGGCCCAGCAGGCGGTCGATGTCGGCGCTCAGCAGCATGTCCTGGAGGTTGCCCTTCACCAGCACATCCACAGGCTCTTCCCCGAACGAGCCGTAGTAGCGCTGCGTCGCTCGGTAGCCCGTGCTGGAGCGCCCGACGAAGGTGTCGGTCGCGGCGCTCGGACGCAGGCTCAGCGCGAGTGCAGCGCCGCCCAGCCCGAGCAGCCCCATCACCACCACGACCAGCAGCGGTCGGCGGGCGGCGCCGCCGGCGAGGGCGGAGAGGAGCTTCACGACGGTGCCAGGCTGGGCAACGGTGCCGGGATGAGGAGCGGTGCTCACGAAGAGAGGCTAGCCCGGCGGCGGCACACAAGCGCCACCTGCCTACTCCATGCCTAGCGGGCCAGCCGATTCGCCGGAGAGGAACTGGCGCACGAAGGGGTTCTCGGAGGCGAACAGCTCATCGGCGGGGCCCGATTCCACGATCCGCCCGCGCCACAGGATCGAGATGTGCTCGGCCACGCGGCGCGCACTGAGGATGTCGTGAGTGATCACCACATAGGTGCCACCGTTCTCGGCGTGCACTTCCTTGATCAGCTCGCACAAAAGGGCGGTACGCACGGGGTCGAGGCCGGAGTCGGGCTCGTCGAACAGCACGATCTCCGGGTCGAGCACGAGCGCGCGGGCAAACCCGGCGCGCTTGCGCATCCCGCCGGAGAGCTCGTTCGGCATCTTCTCGTTCGCTTCGCCGAGGCCAACCTCGCGCAGGCGCCGGGTGACGATCTCCGAGATCTCGTCCTCGCCCTTCTCGGTGTGCTGGCGCAGGGGGAAGGCGACGTTGTCGTAGAGGTTGAGCGAGCCAAACAGCGCCCCGTCCTGGAACAGCACACCGAACTTCTTGCGCAGCTCGAAGAGGTCGTCGTCGGCGAGCGAAGGGATCGACTGCCCAGCGACGATCACGTCGCCCTGGTCGGGGTAGAGCAGCCCGACAATGTGCTTGATGCAAACCGACTTGCCCGTCCCGGAGGGGCCGAGGATCATCGACACCTGGCCCTCGGGGATGCCGAGGTTCAGCCCGCGCAGCACACGGTTGGAGCCGAACGCCTTGTGCACGTCGATGAACTCGATCGCGTCGGGGACCTCGCTGGGACGGTTGGCACCAGCGTGGTACTGGAAGTCCTCCGCCTCGGCCTCGTCGACGATGTCGGGCTCGATCGCCATGCTCAGACCCCGATCCCTGGGTGTGCGGCGGCCCGGCGGCCACAATGGTCGGATACGTGGGAGTGCATGGCCATGCTCAACCCCCGATCGGGGCGCGGGGGTTGGCTCCCCAGAAGATCTGGGTCCCCAACATTCCGATCACGTGTACAAGCACGATGTTCATGACCATTGACTTGGCCGTGGCCGTACCAACCCCTACGGGGCCTCCGGAGGCGTTGTAACCGTAGTAGCAGCCGACCAGCACGATCGCGGTGGCCATCACCATCGCCTTGATCAGGCTGTAGAGGAAGTCGGGGGGGTTCTGGAACTGCCAGAAGATCAAGAAGTAGCCGCCGGAGGACACCACCCCCACCTGATCGACGACCGCGATGTAGGAGGCGAGGAAGGCGCCGCCGATCCCGGCGAGGTACATGAACGGCAGCACCAGCCAGGCCGCGAGCAGGCGCGTGGCGCAGAGGAAGGTGAGGGAGTCGATCCCCATCACCTCCAGCGCGTCGATCTCGTCGGAGATGCGCATCGCGCCGAGCTCCGCCACGATCCCCGTGCCGACCTTCGCCGACATCATGTAGCCGAAGGCATAGGGGATGATCTCGCGCAGATCGCACCACGCGGTGAACACGCCGGAGTAGGCGGGCGCGCCCGAGGCCTCGGTGAAGTAGGCGCCCTGGATCCCGCACTGCAGCCCGAGGATGAACATCAGCGCCCAGATGATCAGCGTCGAGGAGATGATCAGGATGCCCGCCTGGCGCAGCGTCTCGCCGAAGAAGCGGAACACGCGCAGGCTGTAGACGTCGCCGATGATTTTGCCGCTGAAGCCGGCGATTTCGCCCGACGAGGCGATCCATTCACGCGGTAGGGCGAACCATTCGTTCATCGCACACCGCCCCCGATCATTTGATCACCAGGATCTGGGGGTGGGTGGCGAGCAGCGTCTGCTCGAAGACGTAGTCGAACGCGAACACCGCAAGGAAGGTGATGACGACCGCCTGATTGACGGCGCGGCCGACGCCCTCGGCGCCGCCGGAGGCGGTCATGCCCTTGTAGCAGCACACGATCGCGATGATCGCCCCGTACAACGTCGCCTTCAAGGCAGAGCCCCACATGTCGGTGGTGTCGGCGTTTGCGAAGAACGTGTTCCAGAACGGCCCCAGCGGATAGCCGTTGACGAGCTCGGCGAGCAGACCCCCGAAGATGCCGAACAGGATCGCGTAGATGTTGAACAGCCCCGTGACGAGCATCAACGCGAGGAAGCGGGGCACCACGAGGTTCTTGATCGGGTCGACGCCCAGCACCTGCAACGCGTCGAGCTCCTCGCGGATCTTGCGCGCGCCGAGATCGGCGGTGATCGCCGTGCCGGCGACCCCGGCGAGCACAATCGCGGTCACATCGGGGCCGATCTCGCGTACCGCGCCGAGCACGAAGAACCCCCCGAGGCGGTCCAGCGCACCGAACAGCGTGAGGAAGTTGGCCGCCTGCAGACCGGGCGCTGCGTAGTCGATGCACACCGTGGACACCAGCAGCGGAAACCAGCACAGGCGCAGCGCGAACAGGAACTGCGAGACGAACTCGCCGCCATACGGGTAGGGAGGTCGAAGCGCCGACCTGACCGTCCTGCCAGTCAGGATCATCATGTCGCCAACTTCCTCGATGAAGTTCCTCGTCGGGAGGAACGCCCGCTCCGCCGCACTACGTACCACTGCGCTACCTACCCCTCCTCGGGTGGACAGTACACCGGCAGTGTACGCCGGTACTGGAACTCTACGCGATGTGCTGGCGTCGCGCCACCCCTTTTCGTCGCATCGCCTCACGCGAGGTGCTCCGCCACGGCCACACTGCTCTCCCTCGCGGCCACACTGCTCCCCCCTTGCGGCCACGCCGCTCCCTCTTCAGCCACCGCCAACTCCTGCGCCGACGCCACGGTCACGACCCGCTGCTCCCGGTGGGCGCTGTGCGGAGGGTCGCCATGCGAAGAGTCGCCGTGCGGAGGGTCGCCGTGCGGAGGGTCGCCACGCAGAGGGTCGCCATGCGGAGGGTCGCCGTGCGGAGGGTCGCCACGCAGAGGGTCGCCATGCGAAGAGTCGCCGTGCGGAGGGTCGCCATGCGGAGGGTCGCCATGCGCTGGTATCGTGACCGCGCTGTGAGGGGGAGTCGTGTACTAAAGATGGTCGCGCTCGGCCTCTGCGGAGCACTGGCGGGGGTGCTGGCGGCTGGCTGCGGGGAATCGCGCCACCAGGACGCCGGCGAACTGAAGGCCCACTACACGGTGCAGGTCACGCACGCCAGCTTCCCGGCTGTGCAGGCGGTGGCGCGGCCGACACAGATGGTGGTGGACGTGCGCAACACGAGCGCACGCACGCTGCCCGACGTGACGGTGGCGGTGAACTCGTTCGACTACCTCAGCGACTACTCCAACCTGGCCAGCCGCCGGCGCCCGATCTGGGTGATCGACCAGGGCCCGGGAACGGTCCCCAAGCCGCCGGTCGAAACGGTGGAGGTGGACCCGCCGGGAAGCGGAACGACCGCCAACTACGACGTCTGGGCGCTTGGCCCACTGGCACCCGGCGCAACGGGCAGCTTCGTGTGGCAGCTCTCCCCCGTCAAGCCAGGGGTGCATCAGGTCCACTACCGGGTGTACGCCGGCCTCAACGGCAAAGCGCAGGCGCAGCTCGCCGACGGCTCCCCGCCCGCGGGAAGCTTCACGGTGCACGTCGCCGGGCGCCCGCCGCAGGCTCACGTGGACCCGGCGACCGGCAAGGTGGTGCCCGGCCCGTACGTGCCCTCCGAAGATTAGGTCTTTCGCAAGCGGCCCCACCAATTTGGTTAGGGCCCGAAAAAAGCAACACACCACCGACGGTCGCGGGGCATGGATACCGATCGGAGATCGACGGGATCTCCGATCGGTCGGCGCCCCACGCGCCGGCTTGCCCAACCGGCCCACGTGTCGGTCGGACACCACCGTCCGGCAACCCCAACGATGACACTGAGGACGATCCCAAAAAATCCCCGCCCGTCGTTTTGGCCCGCTGTCGAAAGATCGCAGCCGGGATTTCGCCAAAGGGGCGATGCCCTGCCCGACGCAGGGGTCTACGATTCATGGTCGGCCCGATCCTCGGCGGGATCGGCCTGCGCAGGGCCGGGCGGCGACGCCCCCAGGCTTCGGGCGCCCACCCACATATAGATTCGCGACGAGGAGGAACAGAACCCCCCCATGCCCCGCACACGCCAGCAGAACGTCACAGCCGCACAGTGGAGCGCCAACGGCAGCGCCCTCGGCTCGCTCGACCTCACCCTCCCCGGCAACCAGGTGTTCGCGTCGAACGTGTTCAGCCCCGTCGTCCAGCGTCAGCGCCTGCCGAAGGACGTGTACAAGGCGCTGAAGAAGACGCTCGAGCGCGGCGAGGCACTCGACACCTCGCTGGCGGACGCTGTGGCGCAGGCGATGAAGGAGTGGGCGCTGGAGCGGGGCGCCACGCACTACACGCACTGGTTTCAGCCGCTCACGGGCTCCACCGCGGAGAAGCACGACTCCTTCTACGGCCCCGTCGGCGACGGCACGGCGATCGCGGAGTTCTCCGGCAAGGAGCTGATCCAGGGCGAGCCCGACGCCTCATCGTTTCCGACCGGCGGCATCCGCGCCACCTTCGAGGCCCGCGGCTACACCGCCTGGGACCCGACTTCGCCGGCGTTCCTCCTGGAGAACCCCAACGGCGCGCTGCTGTGCATCCCGACGGCGTTCACGTCGTGGACGGGTGAGGCGCTCGACCACAAGATCCCGCTGCTGCGCTCAATGGACGCGCTCTCCGGCGCGGCGATCCGCGCGCTGAAGCTGCTCGGCGTGGATGACGCGCGGCGGGTGTTCACGACGGTGGGCCCCGAGCAGGAGTACTTCCTGATCGACGAGCAGTACTACTTCGAGCGCCCCGACCTGCTGACCACCGGGCGCACGCTGTTCGGCGCCAAGCCGCCCAAGGGCCACGAGCTCGACGACCACTACTTCGGCTCGATCCCCGAGCGGATCCTCGCGTACATGATGGAGACCGAGCGGGAGCTGGCGAAGCTGGGGGTGCCGGTGAAGACGCGCCACAACGAGGTGGCCCCCAACCAGTACGAGCTGGCGCCGATCTTCGAGAACTCCAACGTCGGCTCCGACCACCAGCAGCTGACGATGCAGGTGATGCAGAACGTCGCGCGCCGCTACGGCCTCGTGTGTCTGCTGCACGAGAAGCCGTTCGCGGGCGTCAACGGGTCGGGCAAGCACAACAACTGGTCGATGGGCACGGACACGGGCATGAACCTGCTCGAGCCGGGTGACACGCCGCACGAGAACCTGCAGTTCCTGTTCTTCTGCGCAGCGGTGATCCAGGCCGTGAACGCCCACCAGGCGCTGTTGCGGGCGTCGATCGCAAGCCCCGGCCAGGACCACCGCCTCGGGGCCAACGAGGCGCCGCCGGCGATCATCTCGATCTTCCTCGGCTCGGAGCTCGAGCGCGTGTTCGGGGCGATCGAGGCGGGCCGGGCGCAGACCTCCAAGCCCGGCTCGTTCCTCGGCCTCGGCACCCCGGTGCTGCCGCCGCTGCCGATGCACGGCGGCGACCGCAACCGCACCTCCCCGTTCGCGTTCACGGGCAACAAGTTCGAGTTCCGCGCGCTTGGCTCCAGCATGTCGCTGGCGCTGCCCAACACCGTCCTCAACACGATTGTCGCTGAGGCGATCGACGACCTCGCCGATAAGCTCGCGGCGGCGATGAAAGGCTCGGGCGCCAACCTCGAGAAGGCGCTCACCAAAGTCGTCAAGGAGAGCTACGCCGCCAACAAGCAGATCGTGTTCGGCGGCGACAACTACGCCGAGGCGTGGCACAAGGAGGCCGAGAAGCGGGGCCTCGCCAACCTGCGCTCCACACCGGAGGCGCTGCCGTGGCTGATCGACAAAGGCACGGTGGCTCTGTTCAAGAAGTACAAGGTGCTCTCCAAGCGCGAGCTGGAGTCGCGCTGCGAGGTGTTCACCGAGCAGTACGCGGTGAAGCTCAACATCGAGGCCGAGACCGCGGCGGCGATCGCCCGCACGATGCTGCTGCCGGCGGCAGTGCGCTATCTAAACGAACTGAAGGCCAGCGGCCTGCAGGAGCTGATCGGCGAGCTGGAGCCGCTGGTCAAGGAGCTGCATTTCAACATGCTCAAGCTCGAGGACGCCAACCTCGCCGACAACCAGCCCGACTCCTCGGCGCCCAAGTGGGCGGCCTACATGCGCGACAAGGTGGTGCCCGCGATGGACGATGTGCGCGAAGTCGCCGACCACCTCGAGGGCATCGTGCCGGACGACCTGTGGCCGCTGCCGAAGTACTCGGAGATGCTGTTCATCAAGTAGCTCGCACCTACCAGCTACTGGACCTCTCATAGCTGTGATTTGGCCGCGACCTACAGGTCCAGTTGGTGGTAGATCTCCAAAAACTAAGACACTACGGACAAGGGTCGGTGGAGGCCGGGCGGTCCCCTGCGGCAAGCCGTGCGAGCACCTCCGCGCGGTCGGTACCGTGCGCGCGGAGCACGCGATCGAACTCCTCGCCGTAGATGCGGATGACGGCGAGGAGCAGGTCCTTGGTGCCCACGCCCCCGGCGCCCCGCTGAGCGGCGATCTCCACCGCTTGCTCGCTCACCAGCGCAACGGGGTCGCGCTCCACGCCGCCGGCGGCAGAGGCTGGGGCGGCCGGTTCACGCCCGTGGCTCTCGCCATCCTCCGTTTCGAACGGTCCCTCGCTGACGCCCAGCGCCTGCAGCGCGATCCCCGCCTCGCCGTGCAGGCGCAGCACCCGCAGCCAGCGCTCGGCCTCGCCCTCGGCAGTGCGCGCGAACGGCATCGCGGTGGCGGCGATCCCGAGCGCCATCGCCGCGTCGGGGGCGAGCGTCGCGGTGATGCTCACGGTGTCGCCCCCACCATGGCCCCAACCCTCGCCTGCCCGCGCGCGAGCGCGGTCGGCAAATGGGTGACGCCGTCGCGCCGCAGCTTGACGCATGGCGGCCCGCCGGCGGCTGCAAGGTGCAGCTCGACGATCGCGGTGCCCGCTTGGCCCGCGGCGTGACGCGCGTTGGCGATCAGTTCGGGGATCTCGCCCCGTTGCACCCCGCAGGCGAGCAGCAGCTGCTCAGCGCGGCGGTTGGAAGGCGTCTCGCGGTCGAACTCCAACTCCTCGAGGAGCACCGTCGGCGCGGCAGGGTTCCCTGCGATGTTGAGCACACATGCGGCCATGTCGTCAGGACGTGTATCGGTCGCTTCGGCCACGCGCTCAAGTAGCTGGGATGCATTCGCCGTCGGCCCAAGCGCGGCGAGCGCGCGGGTGAGCCGTCCGGCGCCGAACAGCTCGCCCCCGGTGCGCGCCTCGGTGACACCGTCGGTGAAGAAGCACACCTGCGCCTCGCCCGGCATCGCCACTGTGGTTTGGCGCGAGCCGGTGCGCATGCCCGCGCCGATCGGTGGCGCGGCGCACACGGTGATCGGCGTGATCGGCGTGATCGATCCGATCGACCCCACCGATCCGATCGACCCCACCGACCCCATCGGCCCAGTCGACCCGACGGACCCTCGCGATCCCGCTGATCCCGCAGACTTCCCCGATTCGATCGACCCTATCGAGGGCGAACCGACCACCAGCGGCGGCGGGTGGCCGGCGCAGGCATATACCAGGGTACGTTCATCCTGATCGTAGGTGGCCACCACGACGGTGGCGAACGATCCGCCGAGCTGGCGCTCCAGCACGCTCTCCGCCGTCTGCACAGCAACCCGCGGCGAGAGGCCGGCCTCCAGGTAGGCGCGCAGGGTGAAGCGCACGAGCGCGGTGTGCGGCAGCGCCTGGCGCCCGTGGCCGGAGATGTCGCCGAGGATCACCGCCACCCTGCCGTCCCCGAGCGCGAACACGTCGTAGAAGTCACCCCCCGCGCCGGGGCCGTCGGCCGGCCGGTAGGCCGCCGAGGTGCCGACCGCGCCGAGGTGCTTCGGGGTCTCCGGCAGCAACGCTGCCTGCAGCAGACCGACGTCCTCCAGCAGTTCGCCGCGCTGGCGCTCCAGTCGCCGCGCGCGCAGCGCCGCCAGCCACGAGCGCGTGCCAAGCGCAAGCGAGAGCGACAGCAACAGCCCGAGCAGGAACCGCACCGGCAGGGGCACCACGTCGGCGATCGTGGTGATCGTGGTGACCAGCGGCGAGCTGCGCACGTGCGACAAAGGATGCGGGGGTGCCGCGCCACGTGTCGCTCCCCGCCGCGGCGCCTTCGTGCCCGAGCCCACGGCACCGGCGCCGGACAGCGCTCGCGACGAGGACGCGGCGGGGTGCCCCGTCATGCGGTGAGCGGCATTTCCTCTGTCCCCACCCCGCTTCGCGGCTTGGTGGCGTGCGCGATCGGTGTGCCTCACACCATGGTGGGCGTGAGCGGGAACGCCGGTTTGAGCGCCGCCTTTGCCCTGCGGCGATGTCGTCGCGGCGCTCGTCGGCGTTGCGGCAGTCGTTGGCGTCGCGGTGGTGGTGGGCGTGCTCGACGAGACAGCCGCGGTCGGCGCGGAAGTGGTGGGTGCCGGCGTCGAGGCAGTGGCTGACGAGGTGGTGGTCGCTGAGGTGGAGCCGGTGGCGGAGCCCGAGCTCGAGGTGCCCGTTGGCGTGGCTTGCGACTGGCTTTCCGCGTCCCGTCGTTCATGGCTCTTGGTGCGCTGCTGTGTCTCGGTCTGCGCTTCGTGCTGCCCACCACCACCGCCGCCGCGCTGTTCGCGGTCGTCTGCGTCTCCCTGCGCCTTCCCCGTGCCACCTACCCGTTCAGCGCTCCCATGACCCTGTCTACCGCCCGCGGATCGGCCGCCACCACCCGTGCCGCTGGCCTGATCGTGGCCACTGCCCTGCTGTCCGCGACCACCGTCCTGCGGCTGCGTTTCCGCTTGCTGCGTCTGGGTTTGAGCCCCCTGCCCCTGAGGTTGCCCACCCTGCTGTCCGTCGCCGCCCTGCTGTTCGCCGCCACCCTGTTGTTCGCCGCCACCCTGTTGTTCGCCGGCCCCCCCGCCGTGCGACCGTTCGGGGCCCCCACCCCGCTGTTCAGAGCCTTCGACGCCCTGCTGGGAATGACCCCCCAAACCTCCTTGCCCGTGGGCTTCCGGGTGGGCGCTGGCGATCGGGATGCAGGTCAGGGCAAGCGCACAGCCGACCGCGATCGCGCCGTACCGTCTGCGTCGGTCAGCCGAGAGACGCGCCATGTTCCCGCGCGCTTGCGAGCGCTCCGTCGAGCGCGGGAAAGATCGTGAAGGCACCATCCATCCCGGCAAACTCGAAGATCTGCAGAACGTCGCTCTGGGGGCAGACGATCGCCAGTCGCTGACCGGCGTCGAGCCCCCGCTTGACCGCGACGAGCACGCCCAGCGCGGTTGAGTCCATGAAGGTTGTGCATGAGAGGTCGACGACCAGCAGGCTGTGCCCGGCATGCAACGCGTCGAGCAGCGCCCACTTCAGACGAGGGGCCGTCGAGAGATCGAGCTCGCCCTCGATGGCGATCACGCAGGTGTGCTCGTCGAGCGGGCGCTGCACGATCTCGAATACTGTCGCACCTGCCGTTCGCGCCCCGGGAACCGGGGGCTGTGAACGGGTGAACGTCTGGGCCGAGCTAGGCATCATGGCCTCCTTCACGCGCTGCTGATGTGGTCCACGAGCGCGAGGTCGTCCGTACATCTCCGCGCGTGTGAGGACCTCTTCGGCCACCGGCTGCCGGTCTTGATGGAGGGGCTGCATGATCGAACATCCGTCCAGGCAGCGTGAGATATGGCGAGCCTCCTACACACTCCACAGCGCCTGGTCCTCCTCGCCCAGCCGCCACACCCCGGCGGCGAGCCCGTAGCGGCGGGCAATCGCGATGCGGGCGAGGATCGCGCGCGCGTCCATGTACCAGACGCGGTGGGGTACGCCACCTCGAACGTAGGTGAAGGTCATCTCACCCGAAGAGGGCTCCCGCACCGGTACGACGCCCGCCGACTGGGCGAGCGCGAGCGCGCCGGCGTACTGCAATGCGGTGGCCCGTGCATGTCCCGCCCAGTCAAGCCCGTACATCGGCACCCCGAGCACGAAGCGCTGCGTGTGCGGGAGCGAAGCCACGTAGCGGGCGACGCCCCGCACGAAGGAAAGCGGCGCGATCGGCCCGGGCCCGGAGCCTTCCCAGTGAGGGCCCCACGCCATCACGAACACGGTGTCAGCGGCGACGGCCAACGCGCGGTCGTCGTAGAAGCCGGTCGCAGGACGGGGAACTGCTTCGTGCGTGACCCCGACCACATCGACAGCGAGCTTGCGCCCCTCGGCGTGCAGACGCGCTGCGAGCGCGGCGACGAACGCGGTGAGCGCACCCCGATCGCGAGCGCCGTCGTTCTCGAGATCGAGGTTGAGCCCGGCGTAGGAGGGATCGTCGGCGAGCCCGGCCAGCTGCGCGAGCATGCGCGCGCGCAGCACGGGTCGCGTGAGTATGCGGTGCACGACTGCCCCGTTCTGGCAGGTGAAGCGGGGCATCTCGACGAGCCCGTGCGCGGCAGCGTAGGCGTCGACTTCAGGGTCGGCGGCCCCCACCACTTCGCCGCCCGGCAGCGCACACGCGAAGTAGGTGGGGTACACCACCCCGATCGCGCCAACGTGCGCCCGCAGATCGACGAGGGAGTCTGGGGAGCTCGTCAGCAGGAACGCCTGCAGCGGCGAGGGGGGAAAGGAGGAGGAGGAGGGATTCTGACTGGCCTTCCCCCCTTTGGGGGCGACAGAGGGGGCGACGGGACGAGCGGAGCCCGCCCACGCCGATGGCGCCACCAGGGTGAGCGCCAGCCCCACCGCCCATGCCGCGAGCGTTCTCAACCGCATGAGCGTTCTCAACCTTCTCAACCGCACGAGCGCTCTCAACCGCACCAGCTGGTCAAGGCACGCCCCCGGCCGCGCCGCCCGCACCAGCTGGTCAAGGCACGCCCCCGGCCGCGCCGCCCGCACCAGCTGGTCAAGGCACGCCCCCGGCCGCGCCGCCCGCACCAGCTGGTCAAGGCACGCCCCCGGCCGCGCCGCCCGCACCAGCTGGTCAAGGCACGCCCCCGGCCGCGCCGCCCGCACCAGCTGGTCAAGGCATGCACGCCCCAGGCCGCGCCGCCTATTCCCAGACATGGGCCCTCAACCGCCCAGTTGGGGCAGTTCCCAGATGCTCTGGTCCTCGGCGCCAAGGTGCCACAGCCCGATGCCGAGGCCGAGCGATTCGGCAAGCTGGGCGCGCGCCTGCAGCGACTGCTGGTCGGTGTACCAGACTTCGTGGTGCACACCGCTGGAGTCGGTGTAGGAGAAGTGCGGTTCGGCCGCCGTCGGTTCCCATTCTGAGAGCGCCCCGAACTCGCCCTGCTCCGCCATCACGTCGTCGTACTCCAGCGGCGTGCCAGGGTTGGCGGAGCCGCCGCCGTTGGGCCAGTCAATCCCGTACATCGGCATCCCGATGACGAACTTGCTCTTGTTGGGCATCGTCGCGGTGTAGTCGGCCACCTTCGTGAACCACGGCAGTTCGGCCAACCCACCCGGCGTGGAGGTCGTCCAGTGCAGGCCCCAGTCGAGCACGAAGATGTAGTCGGAGGGGACCGAAAGGGCAGCGTCGTTGTACATCGCGGCGCGACCGCTGGTGATGTTGTAGTACTTGGCGGTGACGACCGTCGAGAGTTTGTCGCCGATCGAGTGCAAGCGCGCGGCGAGCGCGGTGATCCAGGCGGTGAAGGGTTCGCGCTCGGCGGGGGAGGCGCCCTCGAAGTCGATCTGGATGCCCGAGTAGCCGTCGCTTTCGCACAGCGAAGCGAGCTGGTTGATCATGTGTTCCCCAGCCGCTGGTTCGTTGAGGATCTGTTCCTCGTCGGCTGGGTTCTGGCAGTTCAGGCGCGGCATCACTGCGATCTGGCGCGCCCGCGCCCAGCCGGTGACGAGCGGCCAGTCGCTGCCGGTGACGATGCCGCCACGACCGCAGTTGAAGTACGTGGGATACACCACCCCGATCTGCTGGTAGTGGGCCTCGAGGTCGAAGAAGCTCTGGTCGGTGGAGGCGAGCAGGAAGGCCTGCACGTTGCCGTGCGTGGGCGGGGGGTCGGAGGTTTCGAATGCCAGCGGAGCGGTGGGAGCGCTGATCGCCCCGAGCGAGTCCACGGCGACGACGGTGATCCGGTAGCTGGCGGAGGGCGCGAGCTCGGTGAGCGAGATTTCCGGCGCCGACACCTGGCCGACGGGGATTTCGTCGCGGAAGACGCGGTAGCCGACGATCGTGCCGCTGACCGGCGTGGAGGGCGACCAGGCGAGCGCAGCGGAGGAGGCGGTCACTTCGGTGGTGTGCAGATCCCCCGGCGTGGAGGGCGGCGTGTGCGTGGTGAACACCGCCACTTCGGGCGCGGGCGCGCTGAGATAGCCGTAGGAGTCCAGCGCACGCACGGTGAAGGTGTAGTGGCGCTCGGAGGCAAGCGTGACCGTGGTCACCTGACCGTCGACCACGCCCTCGGGGACGCCGTCCTCGAACAGGAGGTACCCAACCAGCCGGCCGCTGTTGGCGGCACCCGCCTGCCAGGAGAGCGTGGCGGAGGTGTCGGTGACGTGCTCGGCGGAGATCAGCGCGGGGCCCTCGGGGGGAGTGTGAGTGGTGGTGAGAGCGAGTTCGGGCGTGTGCGCGCTCACGAGGTGGTCGGCGTCGACGGCGGCGACCGCGAGGTGGTAGGTGCGCAGCGAGGAGAGGTGGGTGAGGCGCATCGAGTCCTGCGACGTCTGCCCCACCAGCGCGCCGTCGCGGTAGACGCGATAGCCGACGATCCGCGCCGCGCCGGGGGTGGCAGGCGTCCACCAGAGCGTGGCGCCCGCTTCGCTGACTTCGGCGACGCTCAGCTGGCCGGGCACGCCGGGGCCGGTGTCGCCGGCGACGGCGGCCGCCCGTTTCCCGCCCCGGCTGACCCGTATGCCGATCCGCAGCGCTCGGCTGGGCCTGCCGAGGCGCCCGCGGGTGTCGACGGCGGTGACCGTGATGCGATGCGCACGGTAGAGGTTGAACTTGACGACGTACACGCGCCCGGGCGTCTGCCCGGCGACCACCCCGTCGCACCTGATGCGGTAGCCCTCGACGGGGGCCACGCCGCGCCGCGCGGGACGCCACGTGATGCGCACGCCAGTGTTGGTGTCCGCGAGCACGCGCACCCCTCGCACCTGGCCGGGCAGGCGCACCGCATGGCGATGACCATGGTGGCTCTGCCCGCGCGCGGTTGGGGGATGCCCATGGTGGACGGGTGCAGCAAGCGAGATCGCAGCAACCGTTGCCGCCAGCACGCCGCTCACCGCGCGCCGCCTTCCGGTTCACCGGTGATCAGGAGGATCGGCTCGTGCGCCTTTTCTTCGCGCGTCTGATGTTCGGCGAGCGGCGAGACGCCCACCTGCGGGGTAAGGATGCGAGCAACCGGCGCGAAGATGTCGCGCTCCAAGCGGGAGGCGCCGGGCGGGTAGCGCGCCTGTTCGTGCGGCGCGCGGCGCACAGGGCGCTGCGCCGGTGCGACGATTCGCCCGAGGCGCACCACAAGCGTCTCCGGTGCGCGCGCCAGCGAGGGCGCGAGGAGCACGATCGGCAGCAGCGAGGCGGGCAGCAGCAGCATCGCGAGCCCACGCTTGATTGAAGCATGCGAGCCCGCGCGCTCCGCCTCTCCTGCCCGGGGACGCCTGCGCCACCCTTTAGGGGAAAACCCGGCCGCCACCGGCCGCCTGCGTGAGAGCTCCGCAGCCATCCTCCTCGCCTACCCTCCCTCGCCGGCACCGAGGCCAGCGGTCGCGGGTCGCGTCCCCCAGGCGGCGGTGCGGCAGGTGGCGATCGCGTAGTAGGTCTGCCACAGCATGATCCCGAGGTAGAAGAAGACGAACAGGATCCCGTACAGCCACAGCACGTTGTAGCGGTCCTGGAAGAGCAGGAAGTAGAAGGAGTAGACGAGCGCCAGCGCGTAGATTCCGGCGAGGTAGGTGAGCGGCAGCACGCCGTGGTGGGTGACCAGCGGCGCCCACACGAGCGAGTGCAGCGCCGCGATCGGCGCGAGCAGCGGCAGCAGGATGCTCATGTAGGCGAACAGTGCGGCGATGGGGTGCTTGCGCCAGATGAATTTGGCGACCAGCAGCGACTCGCGCGTCCACGAGCGCTTCCAGCGGGTCTGCTGGATCAGGAAGGCGCGGAAGGTGACGGGCACGATCGTGTGCGAGACGGCGCGCCGTTCGTAGAGGATGCGCCAGTCGCGCAACACGCAGTTGGTGAGCGAGCGGTCGTCGCCGAAAGTGGACTCCACGCCGAGGAAGGTCTGGTTCTCCCACCACTCAAGGCGCGGCAGGATCGCCTCGCGCCGGTAGGCGGAGAAGCAGCCCGAGCAGCAGGTGACCGCGCCGAACACCGATTCGGCGGCCTTGACGACGCGGAAGGCGACGAAGTAGCGCACCGCCTGCATGCGCGTGATCCAGGAGTCGCGCACGTTGAGCACGTCGGCGTGCCCGCACACCGCCCCGACGCGGCGATCGGCGAGCGGCTGCACCAGCCGTTTGAGCGCCTGCGGCTCGACGGTGGAGTCGGAGTCGACGAACACGATCACCTCCGCCGAGGTGGCGCGAATGCCGGCCGCCATCGCCGCGCGCTTGCCGCGGTTCTGCGGGAAGTCGATCACGCGCACGCGCCCCTTCGACTCGACCGAGACGCGCTGCATCTCCGCGAGCGTGTCGTCGGTCGAGCCATCGTTGACCGCCACGAGCTCTAGCTTCTCGGGCGGGTAGTCGAGCTCCAGCAGCGAGCGCAGCGAGTGAGCGATCGCCTCCTCCTCGTTGAAGCCCGGCATCACGATCGCGATCTGCGGCTCCACGCCGGCGTCCGGACGGGTGCGGTAGAAGAGGCTGAAGAGGAAGCGCGAGACGATGTAGCAGGCGACCGTGAGCGAGTAGACGCCGAAGAACACGTTGGTGAACAGCAGCCCCGCGAAGGCCGCCTTGTAGGCCATCACGGCCGCCAGTAGCAGCAGCAGGTAGAGGCCGGCCAGCCCCTTCAGGATGCGGTGCGTGGTGATCTTGCGAGGGGACACCGGCTCAGCTGCCCGCGTCGGCGCCCACGTGGCGGCATCGTTGGGCAGATGCGACCGGCGAGGTGGGGTGTTGTGTTTGCATTTTTTCAGACCCCAACCCTTCATTTTGTGAAGTGGTTAGCATCACGGGGTGAAGCGCAGCAGGCCGGCGTCGCGGCGGCGGTAGGTGCAGTCGAGCACCGCGGGGCAGCGCTCCAGCCACTGGTAGTCATGGTTGGGGTGCAGCGTGGTGAGGATCGCCAGGTCGTAGCTCTCGGGATCGAGGGCCGCACCGCCAGACCGCCCGCCGGGGGAAGCCTGGCCGGCTGGCTCCAAGCCAGCTCCGGCGGGAGCCGCCACTCCGGTCAGGCACCCACCGCTCACCTCGAGCGCCGCCACCAGCGGGTCGTGGTACTCGACGTGGGCGCCCTCGGCCCGCAGGCGGGCGACGATCTCCAGGGCCGGCGACTCGCGCGTGTCGGCGACTCCGGGCTTGTAGGAGATGCCGACGATGAGCACGCGCGCCTCGGGCAGCGGGCGCCCCAGCCCCACCAGCACTTCGTGGGCGCGCCACGCCACGTGCCGGGGGCGCCCGGCGAGCTTGCGCAGGGCCTCCTCCGCCATCGTGGCGGGGCGACCGCGCTCGCGCAGGTCGTGCAGCAGGTAGTGGGGATCGACCGCGATGCAGTGCCCCCCCACCCCGGCGGAGGGATAGTGCGCCAGAAAGCCGTAGGGCTTGGTGGCGGCGCCCTCGATCACCTCGATCGGATCGAGCCCGTGCGCCTCGCACGCTTCGGCGAGCTCGAAGGCGAGCGCGATGTTGACGGCGCGGAAGGTGTTCTCGTGCAGCTTCACCAGCTCGGCCGCCTCGGGCGAGGAGACGCGGTGCAGCCGCTTGCAGGTGTGGCGCAGCACGCTCGCGGCGCGCGTGGTGCACTCCTCGGTGACGCCGCCCAGCACACGCGGGGTCTTCAGCTGCTCGTGGTCACTGACGCCGGGGTCGATCCGCTCGGGGGCAAACGCCACGAACACATCCTCACCGACGCACAGACCGCGCTCGGCGAGCGGGTTGGCGAGCAGCTCGCGGGTCGTGCCCACATAGGTGGTCGAGGTCAGCACCAGCGTCTGCCCGGGACGGGCGTGTCGCACGACCGAGGCGCAGGCCTCGCGCAGGATCCGCGGGTCGGGCCGCAGCTGCTCGTCGACGGGAGTCGGCACGCAAATCAGCACCAGGTCGGCGGCGTCGAGTGCCTTGATGCGATTGGTGAGCACGAACCCGTCGCTCGCCAGGTGGCGGCGTAGATCGCGCTGTTCGGACTCCAGCAGCTCGGCCTCCCCGTTACGGATCGCGCTGAGGCGGGGGCCGCTGACATCGATCCCGACGATCCGGCAGCCGGCGCCCCGCAGTGCGATCGCTGTCGGCAGCCCAACGTAGCCGAGCCCGACGACGGCCACGACGGTGTGGCCGGCCCGCTTGGAGCGGTTTGGAGTTGCGCGACGGCGGGTAGCCTGGGAGGAGGCGTGCACGGTGACTGGCTCTGCAATGGAGGCGGTGGGCTGTGGCATGAGGTCCTCTCCTGGCTGTAGAGGGGCGAGGGGTGGCCCGGCAGTGGCCGTGCAGAATGGTCGCTCGCACGCCGAGTTTCACGCGTCTTGGACGGGTGGTTGACGGCTGTCCCAAAGAGTGAGACTGACTTGTCGTTCCAAACGGACGACAGGTGCGTCCCAAGCGGGCAGTTGGCGTAGGGTGGGCCGTGCAGGCGTGTGAATAGTCTTTATTTGGTGTAGCCCCAAACACCGCTCTTCGATCCCCCTCCCCAGCTTCATGCTCTTTTCCCGGGCCCCTACCCAACAAAAATAAGACTTAGTCTCGTTTGGTATAGGCCTAAAAAGAAACGTTGACCCCCGGTCCACCGAGCCGCGCCCACATGAGGGCGGCAAGGGAGGCCGGTAGCATCGGTGTATGCGCGATTTCCTGCAGGCAATCCACAGCCGCGTCGTCATCTACGACGGCGGCATGGGCGCGACCCTGGAGCAGTTCGACCTCACCCCCGAGGATTACGGCGGGCTGCAGGGCAAGTGCCACGAGGCGCTCGTGTTGAACAGGCCGGACGTGATCGAGGGAGTGCACGCCTCGATGCTCGACGCCGGCGCCGAAGTGGTCGAGACCGACACCTTCCAGGCCTCGCGGCTGAAGCTCGGCGAGTGGGGTCTGGCCGACTACACCGTCGAGATCAACACCAAGGCCGCGGAAATCGCCCGCAGGGCCGCCGGTGAGCACCGCTTCGTCGCCGGCTCGATCGGCCCCACCGGCTACCTGCCCGCCTCCGAGGACCCATCGCTCGGGCAGATCCGCTTCGGCGAGCTGGTAGAGGTGTTCGCCGAGCAAGCGGCGGGCCTGATTGACGGCGGCGCCGACCTGATCATCATCGAGACCGCGCAGGACATCCTCGAGGTGAAGGCGGCGGTGTTCGGGGCGCGCGAGGCGTTCAAGAGCACCGGGCGCACGCTGCCGATCCACACCTCGGTGTCGCTGCTGCCCAACGGCGGCAAGATGCTGCTGGGCACCGACATCTCCGCGGTGCTGACCACGCTCGAGGCACTCAACGTGGACGTGATCGGCCTGAACTGCTCAACCGGGCCGGAGGACATGCGCGATGCGATCCGCTTCCTCGGCGAATACTGCCCGGTACCGGTGGCGTGCATCCCCAACGCCGGACTGCCACTCCAGGGCCCGGACGGCGAGACGATCTTCCCCGAGAAGCCCGAGCCGCTGGCGGAGGCGCTGAAGGAGTTCGTCGAGCGCTATGGCGTGGGGATCGTGGGCGGGTGCTGTGGCACCACTCCGGCGCACATCGCCGCGATCGCCGAGCGCGTCGGCAGCTCGGCGGGCGCGCAAGCGGGCGGCTCAAGGACGAACACACAGGCGGGCGGCTCCACAGCGGGCGCGCAAGCGGGCGGCTCCACGACGGGCCACCACGCGGGCGGCTCCACGAAGCGCGCGGTCGGACCCCGTCCAGCCCCCCGCCCCCCCCACCTCTCCTCAATGATCGCCGCGACCCCGCTCGCGCAGGAGCCGGCGCCGACAATGGTGGGCGAGCGCGTCAACTCGCAGGGCTCGCGCAAGGCCAAGGAACTGCTGCTGGCGGACGACTACGACGGGCTGGTGCAGATCGCCGAGGACCAGGTGACCGGCGGCGCGCACGTGCTCGACCTGTGCGTGGCGCTAACCGAGCGCACCGACGAGGACGAACAGATGCGGCTGGTCGCCAAGAAGGTGTCGCTGACACAGCCCGCGCCGATCCAGGTCGACTCGACCGAGCCGGAGGTGATCGAACGCGCCCTGGAGCAGATCCCCGGGCGGGCGATCGTCAACTCCGTCAACCTCGAGGCCGGCCGCGCCAAGCTCGACCGCGTCGTTCCCGTGGCGCTCGCGCACGGAGCAGCGCTGATCGCACTGACGATCGACGAGGTCGGGATGGCGAAGACGGCGGAGCGGAAGGTCGAGATCGCCAAGCGCATTCGCGACCTCTGCTGCTCGGAGCACGGCATGGACCCGCAGCTCCTGATCTTCGACTGCCTGACTTTCACGCTGACGACCGGCGACGAGGAGTGGCGCCCCTCGGCCGTGGAGACGATCGCGGGGATCAAAGCGATCAAGGAGCAGATTCCCGCAGGTGAAGACCTCACTGGGCGTCTCGAACGTCTCCTTCGGCGTCTCGCCCGGCGCGCGCGCGGTGCTCAACTCGGTGTTCCTGCACCACTGCGTCCAGGCCGGGCTCGACCTGGCGATGGTCAACCCCAACCACATCACCCCCTACTCGGAGATCCCCGACATCGAGCGGGAGCTGGCTGACGATCTCGTGTTCAACCGCCGCGAGGACGCGCTGGAGAAGTTCATCGAGCACTTCGAGTCCAAGGGTCCCGAGGACACTGCCCAGGGGGCGGCCGACCCCACCGAGGGCATGGAGCCAGAGGAGGCGCTGCACTTCCACATCCTGCGCCGTCGCCGCGACGGCGTCGAGGACTGGATCGACAAGAGCGTCGAGAAGATCGGCGCGGTGCCCACCCTCAACGAGGTGCTGCTGCCGGCGATGAAAGAGGTCGGCGACAAGTTTGGCGCCGGCGAACTGATCCTGCCGTTCGTGCTGCAATCGGCCGAGGTGATGAAGCGCGCGGTGGCGCAGCTGGAGAAATACCTCGACAAGATCGAGGGCTACACGAAGGGCACCGTGGTGCTGGCGACGGTGTTCGGCGACGTGCACGACATCGGCAAGTCGCTGGTCAACACGATCCTCACCAACAACGGCTACACCGTGGTGGACCTCGGCAAGCAGGTGCCGATCCAAACGATCGTGGATGCCGCCCAGGAGCACGACGCCACCGCGATCGGCCTGAGCGCGCTGCTCGTCTCGACCTCCAAGCAGATGCCGGCGTGCATCCAGGAGCTGCACGCCAAGGGCCTCTCCTATCCGGTGCTGATCGGCGGCGCCGCGATCAACCGCGCGTTCGGCTACCGCGCCCTGTACCCGGGCGGCAAAGACTCCGAGGAGGTGTACGAGCCCGGCGTGTTCTACTGCAAGGACGCGTTCGAGGGTTTGGCGGTGATGGACCAGCTGATCGACGCCGACACGCGCACGGCGCTCGTGCAGAAGCTGCTTGCGGGCGCCACGGAGTTCCGCGCCAAGGGCGATGCGCCACAGGAGGAGCTGAACTTCGCCGACGACTCCGTGCGCTCCGCCGCGCGCACCGACACGCCGATCCCCACGCCACCGTTCTGGGGTGTGCGCGAGATCCCGGTCAACCTCGACGAGGTGTACAGCCACCTCGATACGCACGTGCTGTTCAAGCTGCACTGGGGCGGCAAGGGCGTGAAGGGCGAGGCATGGCGGGAGCTGTTGGAGAGCGACTTCCGCCCGCGGCTGGAGCGGATGTGGAATGAGCAGACCTACCTGCACCCCCGCGCGCTGCTGGGCTTCTTCCCCTGCTACAGCGCGGGCAACGAGATCGTCGTGCTCGACCCCGCCGTCATGGACCCCGCCGGCGGCGCCGATCCGACCGACCCCGCAAGCGAGCTAACCCGCTTCGTGTGCCCGCGCCAGCCGAAGGGCGACCGCCTCTGCCTCGCCGACTTCTTCCGCCCCGCGAAGGAGGACGGCTCGCCACCGGACGAGCTCGACGTGATCGCCGTGCAGGCAGTGACCGTCGGCGGCGAAGTGACCGAGCTGATGGCAAAGCTGGAGGCCGAAGGCGAGTTCGCCGAGCAGCTGTTCGTCCACGGCCTCGGCGTGCAGACCGCGGAGGGACTGGCGGAGTGGCTGCATCACGAGGCCCGCACGATGCTCGGTATCCCCGCCGCGCAGGGCCGGCGCTACTCATGGGGCTACCCTGCGGTTCCCGAGCAGGCCGAGCACCTGAAGGTCGAGAAGCTGCTGGGGCTCGGCGACATCGGGATGAAGATCACCGACGGCTACGCCCCCGAACCCGAGCAGTCAACGCTCGCGCTCATCGCCCACCACCCGCAGGCGATCTACTTCGGCACCCGCCAGGGCCGCCTCCTACCGAACGGCTCCCCCGACGCCCTGATCAAGGGCTCCGACAGCGACCCCTCGCTGTTCGGCGAGCTCGGCGACGAGGACCCGCCTGACGGCGCGATCGAAGCCGAGGATGAGCCGGCGATGGCTGGCTGAAGTCCAGTAGCACTCGCTCCCGAGGCCACTTTCCCATATGATGATCGATCGTGGCAGATCGAACACTTGTCAAGGTTTTGTCGATCGACGGCGGTGGAATCCGCGGGATCATCCCGGCGCTCGTGCTCGCAGAGATCGAGCGCCAAACAAAGCGGTCGGCGTGTGAACTGTTCGATCTGATCGCCGGCACCTCGGCCGGCGGCATCATCACACTCGGCGTGACCGCGCCCGGGAAGAACGGCAAGCCACTCCACAGCGCGCAAGAACTCGCCGACTTCTTCGTCACCGACGGGCCGACGATCTTCTCGCGCTCGCTGCTGCGAACGGTCAAGACGTTCGACGGCCTGCTGGAGGAGAAGTACTCCGTGAGCGGCTTGGAAGCGGCGCTGCGGCGTAACCTCCGAGAGGCGCGTCTCTCAGAAGCGCTCAGCGATGTGCTGATCACCTCCTATGACATTCAGAGCCACGAACCGTTCTTCTTCAAGAGCCGTCAAGCACGGGAAGAACCCGAGCACAACTATCCGATGCGAGTGGTGGCACGCGCCACCTCGGCCGCCCCAACCTACTTCGAGCCCGAGCACGCGATCCCACACGCGGCCCGCAGCGGCGAACCCAGCGACTACGCGCTCCTCGACGGCGGCACGTTCGCAAACAACCCGGCGCTGTGCGCGTACGCCGAGGCGATGCGAGACCACCCCGGCGCCGACATCCTCGTGGTGTCGCTCGGTACGGGCCGTCTCACCGAGACGATTCCTTTCCGCAAGGCCAAGCACTGGGGCCTCGTGGAGTGGGCTCGACCGCTGCTCGGGGTGATCATGGACGGCACCAGCGCGGCGGTCGACTACCAGCTCGATCAGTTGCTCGAACGCAACGTGCGTCACTTCCGCTTTCAGACGGAACTGAAGGGTGTGAGCGACAGCCTCGACGATGCAAGCGCCGCCAACATCGAAGGGCTCACTCGGCTTGCCAAGGGCCTGATCAAAGACAGCGCCGCGCAGCTCGCCGCGGTGTGCAAACTGGTGGAATAGCGGCGAGGGTGTCGGGAAGCGCGTGACCGACGCCGACGACCGCCCAGGGGATGAGCTCCCGCCGACGCGGATCACAGATCTGATGGAGGCCGAGCGTACGATTCTGGCCGCGCTGGCGATCGTCGGTCGCGCCTCGCTGTCGACGGACGAGCTGCGGGAGCTCGCCGAGGTGAACGATGTCGCGCCGCTGCTCGACGACCTCAAACGGCGCGGCCTGATCAAGGGCGAGCAGAAGCAGCGCCACTCCGCCACAGAGCGCGTCGGCGCGGAGATCCGCAAGACCGACGACGCCCTTTCGACCGGTGAACGCCTGCTGCAGTACGTCACGACGTTGGCCAAGGGGGGCCGTTTGACGCCCGAGCGGCTGCTGGACGACGCCGAGGCCGTCCTCGGCCTCAGCGAATGGGCGGCCGAGATGCAGCGGTGGGAGGGGCTGCTCGAACTGGTGAAGACGGTTCAAGCGGGCTTTGAGATTGCGCACCGTGTCGAGGATCTGCTGGCGCTCCTCGAACGCGGCCGCACCGCGGCGCGCGCGCTCAAGGACTGGCGATCGGAGGTTTGGGTGCTGCAGCGGCTCGGCGCAACCTCGGCAAGCGCCGGCGATCACACGGCGGCGCAACAGCACCTGCGCGAGGCCGACGAGCTGATATCCACCAAATGCCGGCCCGTCGTCGGCAACGGAAAATGGCCGATATCGATCACGAAGTCGATGCTCTGCTCGATCGTCGCGTTGGCAGTCGCGGCGGGAGGCGCCGTCGGTTGGGCGATCGGCAGCAGCAGCGACAGCAGCGCCAACGCCGGGCAGACAAGCACACACGTCACCGTGACAACCGTCGTCGACGGGCATACGGTGACGACGAACACGACAGTGACGCTGCCGATCAGGACCGTTACGAAAACCGTCACCGAAGCGCCGAGCACTGGGGGCACAGGGTCGCAGGACAGCACCGGGCCGCCGGCGCATGGCGCTACATCAGGCGAAAGCACCACCGGCCCGCCGGCGAGCAGCGCTGGATCTAGGGAAGCCGGCACCACGTCGCAGGACACTGGTACTGGGAGTGGCAGTACGTCGATCGAATAACCCGACGCGCGATCACCCGTCTTTGCGATTGCCGGCGCCCTGCGAGGATCGCTACGCCCGAGAGGTGACCTCCCCGCCCCCCGGCAGCGGCGGTAGGCGCACCGGCGTGGCGTGCAGCGTACGCAGGCGGACCTCCTTCCAGGAGAGGCCCTCCTTGACGAGCGCGGGCATCCCCATGATCACCGCAGCGGCCACCTCGACCGCCTGCAACACGATCCCGTAGGCGACCGCGTCGGGGGTCGAGACGTGGTAGGCGCCGGCGAGCACCGCTACACACGCCGCCTGGAAGATGCCGACGTTGGCGGGCGTGGCGGGCACCACCGCCGTAACGTTGACCGCGAACAACACGCCGGCCGCGCCGGCGATCCCGACGCGGTGGTCGAGGCCGAGCGCCATCAGCAGCAGCCAGCAGGAGGCGCACTGCAGCGCCCACGCCGAGAGTTGCACCGTCGTCGCCGCGGCCGCTCGGCGCGGCTGGCGGAAGATGCGCAGGCCCTCGCGCACGCGCAGCAGCGAGCGGCGCATCCCGAGCACCAGCGAGTGCAGCCTCGTGTAGCGCGAGATCGCGGAGCGGGGCAGCAGCACGGGGGTGAGCAGCACAAGCAGAAGTGCCGCCACGGGTACCAGCGCAGCGGCAGCCAGCGCTCCGTCGTGGCCATGCAAGAGCGGTACGCCGGAGAGCATCGCGGCC
This sequence comes from uncultured Solirubrobacterales bacterium, assembly GCA_963744135.1. Classification (GTDB taxonomy): domain Bacteria; phylum Actinomycetota; class Thermoleophilia; order Solirubrobacterales; family Solirubrobacteraceae; genus Palsa-744. Next base: position 277,008 of record CAVUSE010000004.1, read on the forward strand.
GCGAGCAGCGCCAGCGCAAGCAGGTTGAGCAGCGTCTGCGACACCATCGTGCCGAGCACCACGGGCAGCGTCTCGCGCGGGCGCCCGAGACGGCGCGCGACGATCAGCGCGCGCGAGGGCTCGCCCAGGCGGGCTGGCAGGGTGGCGGACATCAGTACGCCGATGAACGTCCCTTGCAGCGCGTCGCGCCGCCGCGCCGGCCGCCAGGTGGGGGCAGCCCTGAGAATCGCGTACCAGGCAAGGCCGCGAACGACCATCGAGAGGCACATCAGGCCGAGCCCAGCGGCGATCAGGCCCGGGCTGGAGGCAACCAGGCTGGCAAGCACACGACCAACGCCGATCCGTGACAGCGCGGTCAGCGCAAGCGCCAGACCCACAAGCGACGCCGCGGCAAGCGCACCGCGACGGGCGAACCGCAGCGCGCGCCGCACCGGCGCCACCGCGAGCGCCGGCTCGGGGCTGGGCAAACGCTGAGCGGGCACCCGCGGCAGCAGGTCGGCAGGAGCGAGGCCCAAGCGCACAGCGAGTCGCCTCGGCCTGCTCTGAGCCGCAGGCCGCCCCGATTCGCTCAAGCCCGCGAGCTGCCCCGACCTGCACGCAGCTGCGGACGAACCCGTCTTGCTCAGAGTCGCGAGCCGCCCCGATTCGCTCAGGCCCACGAGCCGCCCCGAAGTGCTCACAGCCCGTCCGGGGTGGGCGGGGGCCAACCCCACCACAGCGAGCGCCTGCTCATAGACCTCGAGCACCTCGGCGGCGACGCGGGGCCAGGCGAAGCGCTCGGCGCGCTCGCGGGCGGCGGCCGCCATCCGCGCGCGCCGGGCTGGGTCGAGCGCCAAAACACGCAGCGCCTCCGCGAGCTCCCGTGCGTCGCCGCGCGGTGTGAGCAGGCCGTCGACGCCGTCGCGTACCACATCGCGGTAGCCGGCGATGTCCGACGCCACCACGGGCGTGCCGGCGGCGAACGCCTCGGTGAGCACCATTCCGAAGCTCTCGCCCCCCAGTGAGGGCGCGCAGAGCACGTCGGCGCGGCGCAGCTGATCGGCCTTCTCGTCGTCGGTGACCTTCCCTAAGGCGCACACCCCGCGGTCGTCGAGCAGCAACGGAGCGATCTCCTCCGGCGCCGCCCCCACCAGCGTGAGCGTGGCGGGCACGTGCTCGCGCAGCGCCTCGAAGGCGCGTAGCAGCACCGGCAGTCCCTTGCGCTCGACGGCCTGGCCGATGAACAGGATGCGCAGCGGCATCTGCTGGGCATCGCGATCCCCTCCGGCCTGTGTCCAATCGGCAACATCGGCATTCGCACCCCGATCCCCACCAGCGGCCAGCAGGTGCGGATCGGACTCCCCTGCGAGACAGGGGCCGGCCGGGTCGAGCTGCACCCCATTGGGCACGATCCGGTAGCGCCCGCCGAAGAAGCGCCTCGCGGTCCACGCGGCGGCCTCGGAGACCGCGATCCGCGCGTGCAGGCGGTTGATGTGCCGGCGCGCCCCGAGCGCCACCCCGATCCCGTTGGTGAAGGCGTTCTCGGAGAAGCTGTGGAAGGTGCCCACCATCGGGAGGTCGCCCGCACAGTTGGGGGCATACCAGCCGACGAGGGGCACGACTGGCTCGTGGACGTGGACGAGGTCGTAGCCGCCGGTCTGCAGCTCCCGCCACAGCGCGAGCACCGAGTCGACGGTGGGCGCCAGGTTGGAGATGGCCCCGTTGGCAGGGAACCCCGCGGTGCGCCCGAGCGGCACGACCCGGTCGGGCAGGGGCATCGGCTGCGGGCGAGCCCCCCGGTGCATCCTGCGCGCGAGCGCGTCGTCGGGGTCGAAGGGCGCGAGGATGCGCGCCTCGTGACCGACCGTCTGCAGCTCGTCGGCGAGCGCCTCGATGTGGCGGGTGACGCCCCCCGGATAGGTCCACGAGTAGGGCGAGACGAGTGCGATCCGCACGCCCCCACTCTAACCCCTCCGGCACCGGCATCTCCCCGCGGTCGCCTCGTCCACTTGCGCTTCGGCTATCACGCACCAGCGGCCGGGCCCGCCGAGCCATGGTGACCTGCCGTCGCGCAAGGTCCAGGCGGAGGGCCGCTAGCCTGTGAGCGTGAGCAAGCGCCACTTCGTCAAGTACACCTTCCTGCAGCTCGACCCGGCGTGGCGGCGCCTGGACTCCGAGCAGCGTGTGCAGGACAAGCGCGAGTTCATGGCGGCGTGCGAGGACTTCGCCGATGGCCACCTGCTGCAGAGCTTCTCGCTGGTGGGCACCCGCGGGGATGCGGAGCTGCTGCTGATCTCCGAGGCGGAGAACCTCGATCGCATCCACGAGTTCCACGTGGTGCTGTTGCAGAGCGGCTTGATGAAGTGGGCGCAGACCCCCTACTCGTTCCTGGGGATGCGCAAGAGCTCGGAGTACTCCGAAGACGAGCGCGCCGCCCCGCGCGCGTTCCGCGGCAAGTACGTGTTCGTGTACCCGTTTGTGAAGTCGCGCGAGTGGTATGGCCTGCCCGCTCAGGAGCGCTGGCGGATTATGCAGGGACACATCGCGGTGGGACGGGAATACCCGGGCGTGGACAACCACACGACCTACTCCTTCGGCCTCGACGACCAGGAGTTCGTGGTCGCATTCGACACCGACGACGTGGGCACGTTCCTGGATCTGGTGCAGCGCCTGCGCACGACCGAGGCCTCGCGCTTCACCGTGAGGGACACGCCGAGCTTCACCTGCATCGCCGTCTCGCTAGGCCGCGCGCTGAACGCGCTCGACGGCGAGCCGGTGGCGCTGGAGACGGCTGCGAGCGTCTGAAACCGACACGCCCGAGCGTGACCCCACCAGCCCCCGCAAAACGCCCCGCCGCACGCCGCCGTCCCTCACAACGGGTGGCCCTGGCCCATCTGCGCGCGGCCGATCCGGCAATGGCGGCGATCATCGAGGCGGTGGGGCCAAAGCTGGGCGATGCGCGCGCCGGGCGCCCCGCCGATCACTACGGGGCGCTGGTGCGCGCGATCGTCGGCCAGCAGCTCTCGACGAAGGCGGCGCGCTCGATCTATCTGCGCCTGACCGAGCGCTTCGACGGCCGCACTCCGACACCCGAGCAGGTGCTCGCGGACGAGCCCGAAGAGCTGCGCGCCGCCGCGGGACTCTCGCGCGCGAAGGTCGGCTATCTGCGCTCGCTGGCCGAGCACGTGCTCTCGGGCGAGCTGGAGCTCGAGCGCCTCGACGATCTGGACGACGACACGGTGATCGCCGAGCTCGTCGCGGTCAAGGGCTTGGGCATGTGGACGGCGCACATGTTCTTGATGTTCCATCTCGAGCGCCCCGACGTGCTGCCGGTCGGCGACCTCGGCATCCGCCGCGCGATCGAGCGGGCCTACGCACTGGACGCTCTCCCCGACGCCCCCACAATGGAACGGATCGCCGAGCCCTGGCGCCCGCACCGCACGCTCGCCTGCCGCTATCTGTGGCGCTCGCTCGACAACGAGCCGAACTAGACGGCGGAGACCTGCTCCTCCTCGGCCACCCTGAACGAGGAGCCGCAGCCGCAGGCGGCGACGACGTTGGGGTTGTTGACCTTGAAACCGGCGCCCTGGAGGCTTTCCTCGTAGTCGATCTCCGAGCCGTACACGTACTGGAGGCTGGAGCGGTCGACCAGCAGCTTCAGCCCGTGGCTCTCGAACACAGCGTCGTTCTCGCGCTGCTCGTCGAAGGCGAGTTGGTACTGGAAGCCCGAGCAGCCGCCTCCGCGCACCCCGACGCGCAGCCCCGCGAGTGCCACGTCGGCGCTCTGGGCGGCGAGGAACTCGCGCACCTTGTCGGCTCCCTTGTCGGTGAATGCGACCATCGCTATCCAAAGTATAGCGCTGCCTTGCGGGCGGCTATCCTAAGCAGCAATGCCCACCACAGAGGAAATCAAGCAGCGCATCGAAGCCGCGATCCCGGGGGCCCGCGCGGAGGTCAGCGGCGGCAACGACCACTTCAAGGCCACCATCACCGCCGAGGCGTTCGCGGGCCGCAGCCGCATCGAGCAGCACCGCCTCGTCTACGCGGTCTTCGGCGAGGAGCTCGGCGGGGAGATCCATGCGCTGTCGCTGAAGACCAAAGTCGACTGACCTCACCCCCAAGTCGACTGACCCCACCCCCAAGCCGATCGACCCCACCCGAGAACCAGGAGCCTCCCATGCCGGCACACCAGCCGCTTCCCATGATCGACAACGATCTCGACACCCACGCCGGACCCACAGAGAGCGGGCCCAACCCGATTCGCGACGCGATCGAGCAGGCGATCGCGGAGAACCGCGTGATCCTCTTCATGAAGGGCACACCCGACGCTCCCGCGTGTGGCTTCTCGCGGCGCACCGTCGCCGCGCTGCAGGCGCTCGACGCGCCGTTCGCGGCGGTCGACGTGCTGCCCGATCCCCGCATCCGCCAGGAGCTCTCCGCGATCTCCAACTGGCCGACGATCCCTCAGCTGTTCGTCGACGGCGAGCTGATCGGGGGCTGTGACATCGTCACCGAGATGTTCGAGTCTGGCGAGCTTGCAGAAGCGCTGAAGTAGATCTGATGGGCCGCGGCCGGTTGCGGTAGGGTGCCGACCCCATGCCCCCGGTAGCGATCGTCACCGACACCACCCAATACCTGCCGCGCGCGCTGGCGGACAGCGAAGGCATCCACCAGGTGAGCCTGTACGTGGGGTGGGGCGAGGACAAACAGCGCGAGAGTGAGATGGAGAGCTTTGACGCCTTCTATCAGCGGCTGCGCTCCGACCCCGACCTGCCCACCACCTCTCAGCCGTCGATCGGCGACTTCCTCGCCGTGTGGGAGCCACTGCTTGAGGCGGGACACGACATCGTCTCGGTGCACCTATCGGGGGGCATCTCCGGCACCTGCGAGGCGGCCCGACAGGCCCGTGGCCTGCTCGCCGAGCGCGGTCAGGGCGAGCGTGTGGGGGTGATCGACGGGGAGACGTCTTGCGGCGGACTCGGCCTGCTCACGCTGGCGGCCGCCGCCGCGGCGCGCGGCGGCGCCGACAAGGAGGGCGTGATCGCGCGCATCCGCGAGACGCGCGCGGCGCTGAAAATCTGGTTTTGCATCGACACCCTGGAGTATCTGCGCCGCGGCGGACGCGTCGGCAAGGCGCAGGCGTGGCTGGGGGGAACGCTGCGGATCAAGCCGATCCTCACGCTGGGCTACGAAATCACGCCCGTCGAGCGTGTGCGCACCGCCGGCAGGGCGTTTGAGCGGATGGTGCAGTACATGCACGAACTGCGCGAGGCCGGCTCGGACGCGTGGGTGGTGCAGCACATCCAGGCCCCCGACCAGGCCCAGCGACTGATCGACCACGGACGCGAGATCTATGGCTCCGAGCCGCTGTTCGTCTCCGAGGTCGGCCCGGTGATCGGCACCTACGTGGGCCCGGGCCTGGTCGGAGTCGGCGGGATCCCCCGCGCGCTGCTGGCGTGATGCACCATTTTGAGGGGGCGGGCGGAGATGTCTTCTTTCAAGCCCCCAACCACTTCACAAAATGAAGGGTTTGGGTCCCAAAACAAACATTCAAACCGCGCCGTACTACTTCACAAAGTAAAGGGTTGGAGCCCGAAAAGTCCATACACAACACGCCCCGACCGCCACGCCCCCTCCGGCGCCCTTTGTCCGCCCGAGGTGCCCGCCCCGCACCGCGGGCGTGAGAGCTAATAACACCGACGCTGCCGACGACGACGACGCCTGCTGCGCCATCCTCCTGCCGACGACGCCGCCGCCGCCTGCTGCTGCTGCTGCGCCACCCTGTTAGCGCCGACGACGCCGCCGGCGGCTGCGCATGCCGAGCGTGAGGCCGATGACGGCGGCGCCGATCAGAAGCTCGCGTTTGTGGCGCTCGACGTGGGCGCGCCAGTCAGTGAGCCGCACCACCTCGACGTGCAGACGCTCCATCGACACCGCCAACTCCGCGCGGTTGGCCTCCATCGAGCTGCGGATCTCCTCCGGCGAGCGCTGCGCCATCACTGCCCCACCCTTTTGCCGTCGTGCTCAGCGCCGGAGCCCATCATCTCGGCAGCGCCCGAACCCATCGTCTCGCGGATCAAGCGGGCCTCCTCGATCGCCATCGTGGGCACGGGGGGAGCTTTTTTTGACGACTTTGGCGGCCACCAGCCCCGCGAGCGCACCAAGCACCAGCAGGATCAGGGCCATCGCGAAGAAGCCCCAGAAGTACGTGAAGTCGTTGCCGATCGGCAGCTCGTAGTAGAGCAGCCAGGCAAGGCCGATCAGCACGAAGAAGAGCGCCGTCACGACGAAGATGCCCGCGGCGACAGCCACCACCGCCCCGCGCGCCAGCTTGGCGGCCTTCTCGGTGACCTCGGCCTTGGCGAGCTCGACCTCCTCGTGCACCAACACCGCGACGCGTTCGGACACGTCGGTGATCGCAGTGGCGATGTTCTGCGGACCGTCCGTCCGAGGCCCGCCCGCCCCGGCGCTTGTCCGAGGCGGGGCCCCGCCGGGCGCGCCTGCTCCAGGCCCGCCCGTCCCACTCGCCCACTGCCCCCCTCCGGGCGCCGCGCTCACTCTGGAGGCTCCTCGTCGAACACCCGCCGCCACACCACGCCGGCGGCGCGCTGTACGAGGACGCTCGCGAGGGCGCCGAGCGCGGTGAGCATGCCCGACCACATCAGACGCTTGACCATCTCGTTCTCCATCATCACGGGAGTGTATTGCCCACGGTGGTCGTCTTTGACGTCCCCCTCCCAGAACCACCGGCCGCGCGGGTCTCCAGCCCCCCGCACACCGTCTCCACCACCAGCCACTTGGCACGCTCGTACTGACCCTCCTCGCGGGGAAGCAGCCCGAAGATCCAGCCGGTGAGCATCTGCTCGATCGCCCCGTAGAAGGACATCGCCGCGAAGCGCGCGTCGATCTCGGCCTTGAACGTGCCCTCGGCCTGAGCGGCGGTGACGATCTCGGCGATCAGTTCGTACGCCTGGCGGATCTGAGCGAGGTGGGTCTGGCCGAAGGAGTTGGCAGCGCGGGTGACCTCGACGATGATCACCTTCATCAGCTCGGGATCGTGGCGGTAGGAGTCCACGATGAAGGAGGCGATCTCGTGCAGCTTCTCGCGCGCGCCCAGCTCGTCCTGCGCGTCCACCGCGCGAATCGTCTCGAGCATCACGTTCCAGCGCTCGAGGAACAGCGTGTCGAGGATCTCGTCCTTGGAAGCGAAGTAGTGGTAGACGAGGCCATACGCCACCCCCGCCTCGTCGGCGATGTCGGAGACGCGGCAGGCGTGGAAGCCCTGGCGCGCGAACACCCGCACGGCGGCATCGAGGATCATGCGCCGCTTGTCGAGGCCGTTCTTGGTGCGTGCAACGCTCACGCGTGCGCCTCCGCCGGAGAGCCGTACACCTGCGGGCGGCGGTGGGCGAGGACGGGCAGCTGGGCGCGAATCTCCACCTGGCGGTCGAGGTCGAGGTCGGCCGCAACGAAACACTCGTGGTCGTCGGCGCGCGCGAGCACAACCCCCCACGGATCGACGATCATCGAGCGTCCCCCAGAGTAGTGTCCGCCGGGGTGGGAACCGACCTGGTTGGCGGCGATCACGAATACCTCGTTCTCGATCGCCCGTGCGCGCACGAGGATCTCCCAGTGGTCGCGGGTGGTGGGCAGCGTGAAGGCGGAGGGCAGCACAACCACGCGGGCGCCGCGTAGCGCGAGCACCCCGAACAGCTCGGGGAAGCGCAGGTCGTAGCAGATCGACATCCCCAGCTCGACGCCCTCGGCGGTGGCGCTCAGCACAATCTCCTCCCCGGGCTCGGTGACGGCCGACTCACGGTAAGCACGGCCCTCGACCTCCACGTCGAACATGTGCAGCTTGCGGTACACCGCCCGCACCTCCCCCTGCGGATCGATGTGCACGGAGGTGTTGGCGAGCTTCCCGCCAGCCGAGCCTCGATCGGTCGTGGGCGACTCCACGATCGACCCCGCCACGAGGTCGACCGAAAGCTCCCGCGCGATCGCCCGCGCCCACGAGATCGCGGGTCCGTCGAGCGCCTCGGCACCCGCGCGCAGATCGGCGTCGGCCCCGAGCACCGACCACTTCTCCGGGAGTACGATCAGCCGCGCCCCATCCGCCGCCGCGGCGCGCGTGAGGCGATCGGCAGCAGCCATGTTCGCGGCCTTCTCGGCCGTAGAGTTGAGCTGGACCGCGGCGACCCTCAAAAGCGCACTCCCTTCCATGAGCGTCTCCCCACAGAATAGATTGACTAGTCAGTCAACAATCCCAAGCATAGCGCCGGCGGGGCCGGTTCCGCCCACCCGCATGCCCCTGTTTCGCGGCACCCGCCCGCTGAAGCGCTGGCGCTACGTGGCGATCTTCTGCGAAGAGCTGATGGCGTGCGCAGCCACCGTGCAGGTGGGACCGACCCACCAGGCGTTCTGGGCGGTCGTCTCCCGCAAGGATCGCCGACTGCGGGAGCGCACACACACGCTCACCCGCCGAGGCACGGTGGAGCTCGCGCCGGGGCGGCTGCACGTGCACGACGACGGCGTAGCACTCGACCTCATGCTACTGGAAGACACGGGCGTCGAGGCCCTGTGCCCCCACGGTGGAGGCTACGTGTGGACACGCAAGCAGGCGGGGATCCCGGCGAGCGGCACCCTGGCCCTTGACGGCGGCCCCCCACACCAGATCGAGGCGCTGGCGGTGGTGGACGACACTGCCGGCTACCACGCGCGCGTGACCGAGTGGCGCTGGGCGGCGGGGGTCGGCGTGGACCCCGCGGGGACACCGCTGGCGTTCAATCTCGTCGAGGGCGTCAACGACCCTCCGACCGGCAGCGAGCGTGCGGTGTGGGTGGCGGGCAAGCCGCATGAGGTGGCCGCCGTGCAGTTCGCGGCCGATCTCTCACGGATCGACTCAGCCGACGGCTCGCAGCTGCACTTCACCACCGAGGCGCAGCGCAGCCGCCGCGAGAACCTGCTGCTGGTGCGCAGCGACTACCGCGCGCCGTTCGGGACCTTCAGCGGAACCCTCCCGGGCGGTGTCGAGCTGGCGCACGGCATGGGCGTGGTGGAGCACCACTGCGCGCGGTGGTAGAACCGGGATAGGACGCGCAACAGGACTGGAAGCTATTCTCGAAGGCGAGGTTGCCGACTCGCAGCTTCATGCAACCTGGACGACGGCGTAGCCCGCCGTGCTGTGCGCCTCGGGGACCGGTTCGCCGTCCTCGGTAAGCCCTTCGATGTGAAACTCGATCGCCTCGCGCATCTCGCATTCGCACTCCTCGCGCGTGGCACCCACAGCGGCGACTCCGGGTACATCCGGGCTATACGCCGAATAATTGGTCGTGCCGTCACCCTCGACGACGATCAGATATCGATGGGTCATGGTTTCTCCATTCCTGCCTGCTTGAAGATGCTAGCGAGCGTCTTGGGATGAATGGTGCTGCTGGGCTTGCCGGGTACGGTGACCTTGCCCGATCGGCTGGGTGCTTGTACTGGCGGTGGCTCCCGCGTGTGCGCCATAACCTCCAGCCTTCGCCCTCCAGCAGACTGATGACCTCACTTGTCTTCATGACACCTGGTTCTACCGACCGCTTCGGTCGGCTCGACCAAGCTTGACGTCCTACGCCCGGAAAGTGGCGCCCTGCCCCGCGGTGGCGGCGGGACCGGCGGCGGCGCCCGACTCCAGCAGCGCGGCGATCTCCTCGGCGGAGTAACCGACGGCAGCAAGAACCTGCTCGGTGTGCTCGCCCAGCGCGGGACCTGGTAGGCGGTCGTGGGCACCGGGGGTGCGCTCCAGCTTGACCGGCACGCCGAGCTGGCGCACACCTCCCTCGACGCCGGGCTGCTGGAGGTTGACGACCATCTCGCGGGCGCGCACCAGCTCTGAGTCGAGCGCCTCCTCGAGCTCCAGCACCGGCTCCAGGCAGCAATCGTGCTCGCGCGCGAACTGCTCCCACTGGGCGCGGGTGCGCGTTTTGAAGATCGCCACCACCTGCGCGTGCGCGTCGGAGCCCGGCGCTTCGAACTGGCGCTCGATCAGCTCCTCGCGCTCGACGCCCCGGCACCACGCCTGCCAGAACTTGGGCTCCAGCGCGCCGAGCGTGACCCAGCCGTCGGCGCACTCGTAGGGGCGGTAGCAGATCACGGAGCCCGCCAGCAGTAGCTCGCCGCGGTGGGGCGCGTTGCCGTCGGCGAAGTAGGCAGCGGCCACCATCGCCAGCCACGAGAGCGCGCCGTCGGCCATCGAGACGTCCACCACCTGGCCTTCGCCCGAGCCTGTACGCGCCGGCGCTGCAGGCTCGCCACCCGCGCTCGCGACGGCACCGGGAGATCGCTGGGCGAGCGCCGGGTGGGCGGGGGCACCATCCCGCTCGCGTAGCGCCGCGAGGATCCCGAACGCGGCCATCAGCGCTCCGCCGCCGAGGTCGGCGATCTGACCGGCGGCCTGCACCGGTGGGCCGCCCCGCTCGCCGGTGAGGCCGAGCAGGCCGACGAGGCCGAGGTAGTTCATGTCGTGCCCGGACGCCTCGCGCTTGGGGCCGGTCTGGCCGTACCCCGAGATCGCGCAGTACACGATCCCGGGGTTGACCTCGCGCATCCGCTCGTAGCCCACGCCGAGCCTGTCGAGCACGCCGGGGCGGAACGACTCGAGCACCACGTCGTGCTCCGCCACCAGGCGCAGCAGCGCCTCGCACCCCTGCTCGTTCTTGAGGTCGAGGCGAATCGAACGCTTGTTGCGGTTGAGCGCGAGGAACAGCGCCGACTTCGCGCTCGGCTCGGCGCCCTCCACGTAGGGGGGCGACCAGCGGATGTAGTCGCCCATCCCGGTGTCCTCCACCTTCAGCACGTCCGCGCCGAAGTCCGCCAGCAGCAGCGAGCAGAAGCCGCCGGGCAGCAGCCGGGAGAGGTCGAGCACGCGGATGCCCGCCAGCGGGAGGTCAGCCATCGCGCTGCGGGATGTTCAAGAGGCCGCGGGCCTCCTGCACCGTTGCCGGGCGGCGGCCGACGTCTTCGGTCATCTGCCGCGCCTTCGCGATCAACTCGCCGTTGGAGCGCGCCATCTCGCCATCCGGGAGGTAGAGGTTGTCCTCGAGGCCGACCCTGATCGAGCCGCCGAGGGTGAGCGCGGCGGCCGCCAGCTCCCACTGCCGGCGGCTGATCCCGATCACCGCCCAGTGAGATTTGGACCCGCCCTGCCCGCCGCCGCCGTCTTCGACCCCCGGGATGTTGGCGACCATCGCCGCGAGGTTGCGCGCGCCCGGGGGCACCCCGCCGAGCACGCCCATGATGCAGTCCACGTGCAGCGGCGCCTCCAGCACGCCCATGTCGATCAGCGGCTCCAGGCTGCCGACGTGGCCGAGGTCGAAGCACTCGTGCTCCGGTTTGATGCCCAGCTCGCGCATCGCGCCCAGCAGCTCGATGATCTCGTCGAAGGGGTTGGCGAACACCATGTTGAAGACGAAGTTTTTGCGCGAGCGCGAGTACTTGGCGTAGTTCATCGAGCCCATGTTCAGCGCCGCCACCTCGGGGCGGCACTCGCGCAGGTAGGCCACTCGCTTCTCTACGCTCACGCCCATGGCGCCGGTGGAGAAGTTGATGATCGCGGCGTTCCCGACCTCCGCGCGAATCGCGTTGCTGATCGCTTTGTAGTCCTCCACCTCGAAGCTCGGCCTGCCGTCGGGGGTGCGCGCGTGGATGTGGATCATCGTGCCGCCCTCGTCCACGATCCGCCGCGCCTCGGCGGCGTACTCCGCTGGGGTGTACGGGATCGCCGGGCACTGGGCGCGGTTGGCCAGCACACCTGAGATCGCGCAGGTGATTACGACGGGGTCCTCAACGGCCATGCGAGCGGGCCTCCTCGGTGTCGAACGTTCGCCGCGTCATACAGGCACCACCCCGTGCCGCTTCCACGGCCGCTCGACCCGCTTGTTCTGCGCCATCTCCAAAGCCCGGCAAATCGTGACGCGCGTCTCGCGCGGGTCGATCACGTCGTCGATCAGGTCGTTGCCGGCGGCGATGTAGACGTCGAACTGCTTGCGGAAGCCCTCGATCAGCTCGGCGCGCTTGGCCGCCGGATCCTCGGCTTCCTCGACGACTTTGCGGAAGGCGATCTCGACGACGCCCTCGGCGCCCATCACGGAGATCTCGGCGGAGGGCCAGGCGACGATCAGGTCGGGTTCGTAGGCGCGGCCGTTCATCACGTAGTAGCCGGCGCCGTACGCCTTGCGGGTGATCACCGTGATCTTCGGGACGGTGGCGTTGGCGACGGCGTACAGCATCTTGGCGCCGTGGCGGATGATCCCTTCGGCCTCGACTTTGGTGCCGACCATGAAGCCGGGGACGTCCTGGATGAAGAGGAGCGGGATCGCGAACGCGTTGCAGAGGTTGACGAAGCGCGCGGCCTTGTCGGCGGAGTCGTTGTCGAGGATCCCCCCCAGCTGCCGCGGCTGGTTGGCGACGATCCCAACGGGCCGCCCGCCGAAGCGCGCAAAGCAGGTGATAATCGTCCGCGCCCACTGGCGCTTGATGTCGAGGTAGTCGCCGTCGTCGACGATCAGCTTGATCACGTCGTACATGTCGTACGGCTTGCGGTTGGACTCCGGCAGCACGTCCAGCAGCGCCTCCTCGGCGCGCTCGATCGGGTCCGGTTCGGCCCCGCCCGGCCCGCCTGCCCGCACCGGCGGCCGCTCTTCGCAGTTGGAGGGGAAGTAGGAGAGGTATTCCTTGATCCGCGCGATGCACTCCTCGTCGTCGTCCACTTCCATATCCCCCACACCCGACTTGCGGCAGTGCACGCGCGAGCCGCCCAGTTCCTCCTGGGTGACGTCCTCCCCCACGGCGGCCCTCACCAGGTGGGGGCCGGCGAGCGCCATCGAGCCGCGGCCCTTGACCATGGGAACGAAGTCGGCGAGACCAGGGATGTAGGCGGTGCCGGCGGCGCACGGTCCCATCAGGGCGGCGACCTGGGGGATCACGCCGCTCATGATCACCTCCTCGCGGAACAGATGCCCGGAGCCGGCGAACATCGCGCCGGCGGCCTCCTGCACGCGCGCGCCGGCGGAGTCGAGCAGCCACACGAACGGGATCCGCTTGGTCAGCGCCAGCTCGCGCAGGCGGGTCACCTTGATCTCACCCGTCATCCCCATCGAACCGGCCATCACGGTGAAGTCGTACGCGCACACCGCGGCGAGGCGGCCGTCGATCTTGCCGTAGCCGGTGATCACCCCGTCGGCGGGGGCCTCCACGCCGTCCATCGAACGTTGCGCGGAGTGCGGGCGGCCGTGGATGCCGAGCTCGACGAACGTGCCGGGGTCGATCAGCAGCGCGATCCGCTCGCGCGCGGTGAGCTTTTCGCGCTCGTGCTGCTTGGCGATCTTCTCCTCGCCGCCGCCCAGCATCGCCTTCGCGCGGCGCGCTTCGAGGTCCTCCACCAGCGGACGCAGCAGGGAGGTGGGTGTCTCGGTTGACGAGGGAGAGGATGGGGATGGGGATGGGGCTCGCACGACATGGGAGGACGCATCCGAGATGGCGGCAGCTGGTGGGGGGCCCTCGGTGGGGGTGGATGTCGCTTGGTCGTCCATCGCGGTGCTACCTACCTTTCCACACCGGGTCGCGCTTCTCGAAGAACGCGGTGACGCCCTCGACGATGTCCTCGGTGGAGAGCGCCAGCGTCAACTGCGCGCGCAGGTAGTCCAGCGCATCATCCAGCGGCATGTCGAGCTGGCGGCGCATCGCCTCCTTGCCGAGGCGCATGATCAAAGGCGACTTGGCGGCCAGCTTGGCTGCCCACTCGGCGACGGCGGCATCGAACTCCTCCGCCGGCACGACCTTGTTGACGATCCCCGCCGCCAACGCCTCCTGTGCGGACCAGCGCTCGCCGAGCAGCAGCAGCTCGTTGGCGCGCTTGCGCGGCACGTTGCGGTAGATCAGCGCCATGATCATGAACGGGAACGCCCCCACGTTGATCTCCGGCGTGCCGAATGTGGCAGCCTCCGAGGCGACGATCAGATCGCACGCCAGCGCGATCCCCAGCGCTCCGGCGAGCACGTGCCCGCGCGCCGCGCAAATCACGGGCTTGCCGAGCGCTCCGATCAGCTTGAACAGCCCGACGAAGTGCTCGCTGCCGAAGTGCTTGTACACCAGCGGCACATCGCCGGCAAACCCGCCGAGGTTGGCGCCGGAGGAGAACACCTTCTCGTGCGAGGACGCCAGCACTACGCAGCGCACCTCCTGCTCATCGCGCGCGCGCTCGAGCGCCGCGATCAGCCCGCCCAGCAGCTCCGCGGAGAGCGCATTGCGCGTGGCGGGCTCGTTCAGCGTGATCGTGGCGACGCCGTCGGCGACCTCGTAGAGCACAGGTCCCGACCGAGTGTCGGGCACGGACGGGGACTGCGGGGCGGCGGGCTGCTCGGACACGCTGGGCATCGTACCCGGCCGGCGCGGCACCCGCGCCCCGGGCTGGCTGACTGGCCAGGCGCCAACCCGGCTCGCCCGTCACCGGCAGTGTCTCAGCTTGGCCGAGATCCGCCGGCCCGGCGAGACTCCATATATGTGTTGGCGCACCTACCAGCTACTGGACCTCTCATAGCCGTCATCTTGCTGCTGCCCACAGGTCCAGTTGGTGGTTATGCCTCAAACTGAAACACCACTCATCACTGCTCGCCTCGTCGCTGCTTGCGTTTTTGAGCGTCGGCGACGGCGGTCGCGCCGTTCGATCTTCCGCAGCCGCGCGATGCTGATCGTCTGCGAGGCCGGTGGCGCTTCGACCACGAGCGGGAAGTTGATCGCGGGGATGTTGACCGTGGCGGAGACCGTCAACCCTCCGCCGTGCTCGGCGATCACGGTGCGCACCGGCAGGCCGTTCTGCGCCAGCGACGTTTCGAGCGTGACCATCGGCGGCTGCGGCGAGGGGAGCCGTCGGGAGGTGGACGCCAGGCCTTTTTCGTGCTCGAGCTGTTCGGGTTCGAGGATCGCGAGGAAGCTCGTGACCGGCTGCCCGTAGAGCGTCGAGTTCCCGGTTTCGCGCACTTCCTCTGCTCCCGCCAACGCTTTACGCAGGCCCGTGAACGGCGGTTCTGCGAGCGCTGGCTGGTCCACTTTCGATTCAGGGGTCGTGGGCGGCTTCACATGCTTTCCGTTGACCTTGAAAAGTTCGAAGAGGCCGCCGGGACCGAGCTTGATCCAGGGACGGCCGTGGTCGTGGCGGGCGAGCGCGCGAAAATAGAGGTAGGTGGTGTTGCCCACTAAGCGCAACTTGAACGGGTGCCCGAACAGGGTGAACGTGACGTTTCCCGCCGCCGGGGAGAAGGTCTCTTCCCCGGAGATCCCCGTAGATAGGAGCAGCTTCAGGAGCTTCTTGAGCCGGTGGCTGCCACGCGACACAGCAAAAGAGGTCTCAGCCGAGAAGCGCATGCTGGTCACCTGCAGTTCTTCCATCTTCTGCTCGAGCGCCAGCAACGATGCGGGCAGCGGCGCATGTGCCAGCGCAGGGACGGGTGTTGGGGAAAGTGCCGGCGCAGAGACAAGTGCTGATGCAAGTGCCGGCGCAGGTACAACTGCTGAGGCAAGTGCCGGCGCAGGTGCAACTGCTGGGGCAAGTGCCGGCGCAGGGACAAGTGCTGAGGCAGGTGCCGCCGCAGGTTCGGCGGCGGACGCCACCCCGGGCGCCCCAGCCAGCGCCAGCACGATTCCGAACAGCACACACGTCCCCCGCATCTCAAGGCCTCCCGATTGGTGAGCGAGCCAGCTTATATCAACTGTGTGAACGCGGCAGGCTTGGAGCCTGGGGGAGTGTCGCTGAGCCTACGACCAAGTGCTGAGCTACAACCAGATGATCCGCTTGGCCAACCGCTCAGCGCCGAGGTCGATCAGGGAGCTGCACTCGATCGGCTCGTAGCGGTCGCCGCGCAGCCCGAGCCAGTGGACCTCGCACTTCTTCGGATCGACGATCAAGACCTCTTCGACATCGTGGGCGGCGTAGAAGGGGAGCTTGGCCCAGCTCTCGTCCTTGGGGGAGACAATCTCCACGACGAGCGCCGCGGTCGGGTAGTAGAGCCGATCGGGCCCGGGATGATGAATGCCGCCGTCGGGCACGCGGTAGTTGCCTTTGGTCCCGAGATTGAAGTCCGCCAAGGGCAGCAGCCCCGCGGCCCGTGAGGGACCATCGAGCAGCGCAGTGATCTGCTGCAGTACGCGACCGTGGCGACCGTGCGGAGTGGGGTTCACGTGCAGCACCCCGTCCCACATCTCGTCGGCGCGATCGAGACCGAGCCGTTTCCGGCGATACAGCAGCTCATCGATCTCCACCGGCAACGGATCGAGAATGACCGTCGGCATAGGGCCGATTCTACCGCCCACGCACCGACGCCGCGGTCGCAAATGAAACTCATTGTCTGCACGCTACGCGCGCCTTGGGACGGAACGCTCGCCCGTTTTTCCCTCCCTCACCCTCCCCCCGGGGAACCCGGCCGGCCCGCCCAGGGCCGGCCGGAGGGGGTTGGCGTCAGCCGCTTTCCTTTTCCTGGCTGAAGCGCTAGTTTCTGCGGGCACAAGCGAACCCGACCCCGGGCCGCACCCAAGCGCGGCGCGGCGCCGCCCGACAGACGCTACGCCCCCGAGCACACCCCGCGACGAGACACGACAAGGAGCCCCACCGATGGCCGCCACCGCCGAGCCCGTACTGAAGCCGGACTTCGCAGCTAAGCGCAAGCACTTCCTGTTCACCGACGAGCACGAACAGCTGCGCGAGTCGATCCGCAACTTCGCGATCAAAGAGCTGGCGCCGCACGCGGAGGAATGGGAGGAGACGACGTTCCCCGACTCGGTGCTGGCGCGCATGGGCGAGCTGGGCTTCCTCGGCCTCGACAAGCCCGAGGAGTGGGGCGGCCAGGGCGGTGACTACTACAGCGCACTGGTGCTCGCCGAGGAGATCGGCCACGCCAACTCGGGCGGCCTTGCGATGGGGGTGGCGGTGCAGACCGACATGGCGATGCCCCCGATCCTCGCGTTCGGCACCGACGAGCAGAAGCGCACGTGGGCCGAACCGGCGATCAAGGGGCAGAAGATCCTCTGTCTGGGGATCACCGAGCCCGACGCGGGCAGCGACGTGAAAGGGATCAAGACGCGCGCCGTCAAAGACGGCGACGAATACGTGATCAACGGGTCGAAGACCTACATCACCAACGGCCACCGCGCGCACGTGATCGTGCTGGTGACCAAGACCGACGCCGACGCCGGGTATGACGGCTTCACGCTGTTCCTCGTGCCGATGGACTCCCCCGGGGTGATCCGCGAGAAGAAGCTGGAGAAGATGGGGATGCACGCCTCCGACACGGCGCTCTTGGCCTTCCAGGACGTGCGCGTGCCCGAGTCCGCGGTGCTCGGCCAGGTGGGCAGGGGCTTCTACCACATCATGTGGGAGCTCCAGGGCGAGCGCCTGATCGGCGCCGCCGGCTGCGTGGCGGGCGCGCAGCGCTGCTTCGAGCGGACGCTGGAGTACGCCAAAGAGCGCACCGCGTTCGGCCGCTCGATCGGCAACTTCCAAGTGATCCGCCACAAGTTCGCGGAGATGGCGACGAAGATCGAGACGGCCCGCCAGATGGTGTACATGACGGCGTGGCGCCACACCAACGGCGACTACCCCGTGCGCGAGATCTCGATGGCGAAGCTGTACGCCTCACGGATCGCCTGCGAGGTCGCCGACGAGTGCCTGCAGATCCACGGCGGCGCCGGCTACATGCGCGAGTACGGGATCGAGCGGGCATGGCGCGACCTGCGTCTCAACCGCATCGGCGCAGGCACCGACGAGGTGATGCTCGAGGTGATCGGGCGGTCTTACGGGCTTTGATCGTATGGTCGAGCCGCATGTGATGGCCTCCTCGCCTGCGGCGAGATGAGGGAGGACAGGGCGTCCACACGGACGCGCACAAGCCCCATGCGAAGTGCAGGCAGCCAGTGGGCGCGTCTTCGGGCCTTCGCGTTCGCTCTCGCACTCGCTGGCCTGGCGCTTGCGTGGGAAGCACCAAGAGGCGCCGCAGCCGACGGCTGGACGTCCCAGAGCCTCCCCATGCCCAGCGGCGCGAAGTCGAGCGGGCTAGGAGGCGTCTCCTGCACTTCGGCGAACACCTGCGAGGCAGTCGGCTGGTACGAGAGCACCTCCGGCGAAGGGGCGCCGCTCGCGGAGTCCTGGAACGGCTCGAGCTGGACACCCCAGAGCCTCCCCGCGCCGAGCGGCGCGAAGGGCGTCCTGCTGGAGGACGTCTCCTGCACCTCGCCGAGTGCCTGCACCGCCGTCGGCATGTACAGCTATGGGGTGACCGAAGGAGAAGGTGTGCCGCTCGCGGAGTCCTGGAACGGCTCGAGCTGGACGCTCCAGAGCGTCCCCGCGCCAAGCGGCGCGAGGGCAGGCGGAATCGACTACCTTGACGGTGTCTCCTGCACCTCGGCGAGCGCCTGCGTTGCGGTCGGCAGGTACGAAATCAGCCCCGGCGAAGAGGTGCCACTCGCGGAGTCCTGGAACGGCTCGAGCTGGACGCCCCAGAGCGTACCCGCGGCGAGCGGCGCGAAGTCGAGCGGGCTTGGAGGCGTCTCCTGCACCTCGGCGAGCACCTGCCTCGCCGTCGGCTGGTACGAAATCAGCCCCGGCGAAGGGGGGCCACTTGCGGAGTCCTGGAACGGCTCGAGCTGGAGGCCCCAGAGCGTCCCCGCGGCGAGCGGACTGGGGGAAGGGCCCGACTTCCTCGGAGGCGTCTCCTGCACCTCGGCGAGCACCTGCGTCGCGGTCGGCCGTTTCGGAAGCATCTCCGGCGGAGAGGTGCAAGACGCGGCGTCCTGGAACGGCTCGAGCTGGACGCCCCAGAGCGTACCCTTGCCGAGCGGCGCGCAAGGGGGCTTCGCGCGCGTCTCCTGCAGCTCGGCAAGCACCTGCGCCGCCGTCGGCTTATACGAGGACAGCCCCGGCGAAGTGCGGCCGCTCGCGGAGTCCTGGAACGGCTCGAGCTGGACGCTCCAGAGCGTCCCCTTGCCGAGCGGCGCGCAGGGAGAAGTCCTGCTGACGGGTGTCTCCTGCAGCTCGGCGAGCACCTGCGTCGCGGTCGGCTGGTACTGGGGCAGCTCCGGCGAGGTCGCGTTCGCGGCGAGCAGCTCGGGGGCTTCGCCTCCGCACCGCCACCTCCGCCACCGTGTGCCGCTGGGGTGTGCGCCGTGGCGCCGACTTTCGGTCCGCAGAGCGGTGGTACACCGATCACGATCACCGGTGGACCATTCGTGTCTGGGAGCGGCTACGGCTACATGGTCTGCTTCAAGAGGGTCGGTTCGTATGGGGGGGTCTGTACGAGCGCGACTGTGGTCAACGGGACCACGCTTCGCGCGACCACTCCACCGAGACCGGTCTCGGACTCGCCCGGGCCCTACCTGATATCCACCGAGGCGATCACTGCCGGATCAGGAAACCTCGATATCCATACCTCACCCTCGCATGTGACGTTCGACTTCGATGCGACCTACCAGGCCCCGGGAGACGCGTCGCTTGCCGGCGCCGGCACCTCCATCTCGCTCACCACAGCCCATTTCCCAGGCGAGCAGGGCTACGCATCCTTCCAGGACTCCAACCCAGACGCCGTGGCCTCCGATCTCCACGCCAGCATCGACTGGGGGGACGGAACCGGTACGGCGTCGGCCGCGCTCGCGCCGGTGAGCATCCCCGGAATAGCGGGCACCACATCGGGCACTCAGACATTGAGCACGCTGTCGCTAGCCCCAACCACGTCGCTCCCGAACGGCTCACTCTTCTCCGTCGACGCGCCTGCGCACGACTTCGCGAACGTTGCGCCGGGGGAGAACGAATACGACACCTGGGTGACCGTCACAGACAGCGCCGGCAGCTTCGCGACCATGCTGACCCCGGTTGTCATCACAAGGCCCTTCCCACCCCACACGCAGCCGGTCCCGCACGGGCCGACAGTGACGCTCGAGGGAGCCACAAAGACGCTGGACATCGGGCACACCCTTTACGACTGTGGCGTCGCGATCGCCACAGGTGGAGGCCCAGAGGATCCGTTCGCCGACGGCGCATGCCTCCTCAGTACACTGTTCTCGGTCGATATTGAGGCGGTCACCGGCGACGACCCGCCAGACTCGCGAGTGACGACGATCCCAGGAATTCACCACGTCCATGCCCGCGCGCTCTGCCCGCGTTCGCGCGGGGCACGATCACGCCAATGTCATCGAATCGCCAGCGGAACACATAGCTATCTCTCGGCCAGCGAAGTGACCGCCGCAATCGCACTCGCACAGGCCGAATCGGTCGATCGCTTCGACACCGCCGTCCGCAAACAAAACTCGTCCGCCGCAGTACTCCAACGAGCCGTGATCTACGCGTACGCCGGCGCGCTGCTCCCAGCCCTGCGACGTCAGAACGCGGCGGCGGCCGTGGCGGACCGCACGCTCGCCGCAGCCGGTCTCACCGCGCACGTGACCAGTCATCAGTTGCTCGGCGACTACCGTCGCCTGTCCCGCCGGCTCCCTCCCGGGCTCCGCGCGCTCCAGGCCCGTCAACACATCCCCAGCCTCACAAAGCTGCTGCGACCCAGTCTTCGAAAACTGACAGGCGGCAGTCAGGCACAGCTCCTCGCGCCGACCCTGCCCCTCGAAGGCGTCGAACAAATCGCGGACGAAACAACACTCGGTGGCGTCCTACAAATACTGTCCGCACTCCAGCGCCAACACGCTATCACCACCGCAAATGCCGCATCAAAGCTCGCAGGCGACATCGTCTCCCTCGGCGCGCCGACGTCACCCGCCCTCATGCAGCAGTTCGACCGCGACCTGCAGCTGGTGCAGCCATCCTACCGTCCGTTGATCACCGGAGCCGTAACCGCCCTGCAAGACGCCGCCGCACACGCGACCCTCCACCTGAGTCCAGGCTGAGCGACCGCCCGGGCCGCGAAGCGAGCCGGCGGCAGCATCCCGAGGGACGAGCGCCGCACTTGGAGTAGGCACGGCGCTTGTTCTCTGGGAGCGTGATTGGTCGTTGCCCCAGCTTGGTCATCTTGACCTGATGCTTCCCACCACGGTCCAGTGTCCAGCCTGCCTCTTGAAGGCGCTTGATCCATTCCTTCTGAGTCGCCGGCACGCCAGGCATCATCGCATCTCCGGGGGTCGCAGGTAGCTTAAGGAATGGCTCTAGAATGCACGATCCCGGCACCCCGGCTGGGCTCCCAGCAACCCACCGCACGTGAGCCGGCCCGATCCCCCCTTCACCGACGAGCACGAGGAGCTGCGCGAGTCGATCCGACGCTTCGTCGAGCGCGAGCTGGCGCCCCACGCGCAGGAGTGGGAGCGCGCGGAATGGTTCCCCGACGAGGTCTTTCCGAAGCTCGCCGCGCACGGCTTCCTCGGCCTCAAGTACCCGGAGGAGTACGGCGGCCAGGGCGGCGACTACCTGCACGACGCGATCCTGATCGAGGAGCTGACGCGCACCGGCTCGGGCGGCACCGCGGCGGGGATCGGGGCGCACGTCAACATCGCCACGCCCCCGATCTGGAAGTTCGGCACCGAGGAGCAGAAGCAGCGCTACCTGGTGCCCGCCATCCGGGGGGAGAAGATCGGCGCGCTGGCGATCACCGAGCCCGGCGCCGGGTCTGACGTCGCCGCGCTGCGCACCCTCGCCGCGCCGGTGGACGGTGGGTGGGTGGTCAACGGCGAGAAGACCTACATCACCAACGGCGTGCGCGCGCACTTCCTCGTCACCGCGGTGAAGACCACCGCGGAGGGCGGCCACCACGGGATCTCTTTTCTGATCGTCGAGCCCGGCGAGGGCGTCAGCTCGGCGAAGCTGAAGAAGCTCGGCTGGGCCGCCTCCGACACGGCGACGATCGCCTTCGAGGACGTGTTTGTTCCCGAGGAGAACCTGCTCGGACCCGAGCACGAGGGCTTCAAGTTGATCATGGCCAACTTCCAGTGGGAGCGCCTGGCGATGGCGCTCGGCGCCTGCGCCGCGATGGGCCTCGCGTGGGAGCGCACCGCGCAGTTCGCGCGCGAGCGCACCGCCTTCGGGCGGCCGCTGGCGGGGCATCAGGTGACCCGCCACAAGCTCGCCGAGCTGGCCACCTCGGTGTACACCTGCCGCTGCGTCACCTACGACGCGCTGCGCCGCTTCATGGCCGGCGAGGAACCGCTGCGCGAGGTGACGATGGCGAAGCTGCTCACCCAGCGCGCCTCCTACGAGCTGATGGACGCCTGCCTGCAGATCCACGGCGGCGCCGGCTACATGCGCGAGCAGTGGGTCGAGCGCGCCGCCCGCGACGCCCGGCTCGGCCCGATCGGCGGCGGCTCGGATGAGATCATGCGCGAGATCCTTGGGCGCGTGCTGGCACTCTGACTCGTGGCTGACCCCTCCGGGGGAGGTCGGGAGGGGCCCGCCCCCCTCCCGCTCAGATTTGCGCGAGATCCTCGGACGCGTGCTGGCACTGTAAGCAGTAGAGGTGTCCACACCTCCGCCCACCGCTCAGGCGCGGGCGCCCATGAGCCGATGCCACGGACGTGGCACGCCTGCCCATCACGTCGCTGCCTGCCCGCGCGGCCTGTCTGTGCGCGGTCGCGGCTGTGGCGATGCTGCCGGCTTCCGCCGCTGCGGCCTCCTGCGCGGGCACCAACCTGACGCCCACCTCCGGCAACGTCGAACAGGTGCGCACCGCGGTGCTGTGCCTGATCAATCAGGAACGCGAACGCCATGGCGAGGGCGCGCTGGTGGCCAACGTGAAGCTCACCCACGCCGCGCAGGCTCACAGCCGCGACATGGCCAACGAGGACTACTTCTCGCACATCGCACCCAACGGCGAAACGCCACTGCAGCGGATGCGCTCGAGCGGCTACCTCCCCAACTCGCAGGACGGGTATGTGGTGGGCGAGAACATCGCGTGGGGCACGATGTGGCTGGCCACACCCCAGTCGATCGTGAGCGCCTGGATGGCCTCCCCCGGGCACCGCGCCAACATCCTCGACGGCGCCTATCGCGAAACGGGGGTCGGAGTCGAGCCGCGGCCCCCAGCCTCGCTCGCCGAAGGGCAGCCCGGGGCGCTGTACACCCAGGACTTCGGCGTGATCATCCCCGCCGGGCACTCCTCACGCCACGTCGCCGCGGGCTCCGGACGGATAACCTCCGGGGCGGGTGGGTTTTCAATCAAAACAAACGGCGAAGGGAGCAACACACACCATGGGAGTTCTCGACGGCAAAGCCGCCATCGTCACAGGGTCCGCGCGCGGCATCGGGCGCGCCACCGCAGAGCTGCTCGCCGCAAACGGCGCGCAGGTGCTCATAAACGATCTCGACGGCGACGTCGCAAAACAGGCCGCTGAGGAGATCGCGGGCGAGACGGCGGTGTTCGCCGGCGACCTCACCAAGCCCGGCGTGCCCGACCAGCTCGTGCAGAGCGCCGTGGACGCGTTCGGCAGGATCGACATCATCGTCAACAACGCCGGCTACACGATCGACGCGCCGATCCACAAGATGTCCGACGAGCAGTACCAGGCGATGCTCGACATCCACCTCGTCGCCCCCTTCCGCATCATCCGTGCTGCCGCGCCGCACCTGCGCGAGCCCGCCAAGAAGGAGCGCGAGGAAGGCAAGGAGGTGTTCCGGAAGATCGTCAACATCTCCTCGATCTCCGGCACGATGGGCAACGCCGGGCAGGCCAACTACTCCTCCGCGAAGGCCGGGATCACCGGTCTGACGAAGACGCTCGCCAAGGAGTGGGGCCAGTTCAAGGTCAACGTCAACGCCGTGGCGTTTGGCTTCATCGACACGCGTCTGACGGCCGCCAAGGTCGAGGACAACACGATGGAGATCGGCGGCGAGAAAGTGCAGCTTGGGATCCCCGAGCAGATGCGCCAGATGGCCTCGATGCTGATCCCGCTGGGTCGTCCCGGCACCCCGGAGGAGGCGGCGGGAGGCATCTTCTTCCTCTGCTCCCCGTGGTCCAACTACGTGCACGGCCAGGTTCTCAACGTCACCGGCGGGCAGTTCGTGGGGATGACCAGCTGAGGGGACTCCGCACGCACATTGCAACAGCGAGGGCGTGAAGCTCAGTCGGCAACCTCCGAGGGGCCCGGGTACTAATCCGGGCCCCTTCCGGTTAACGCGCCGCTGGGGCCGCCGGCGGCGACGGTACTCGGCCGCGGGCTGGAAGCCGCCCGTCTGGAACGACGGCAGTGCCGGCGCTTGGATGGTATTCCCGCTCCCGCATCCCTGTGTGCTTTGCCGGGCCGAAGTACAGACCGCGGCGGCGAGCGCGGAGATCGTGCGGTGAGGAAGCTTCTAGAACGCGCACCACCAGGCCACGCGTGCCGGTGTCGCGCCGACGGCGACTTTGACTCGGCGACGAGGGCGAGAGGAAACCGCGCCGGACACCGGGAACCCGGTTCAGCGTGCGCGCTCCAACCCGGCGGCGTCGCGCGTGCGACCAGCGCTCGTGCTCCACGAGGGTGCCGCCACCGACCAGAACATCGCGAGGATCAAACCCGGGATCACGATCAGGATGAAGCCGATCAGGAGCCGAGCCGGCGACGATCCGCACCAGGATCAGTGCGAGAACCGGGAGACCGGCGCAGCAGGGCTGGCGTTGTGAAAGCCGGCCAGTATGACGTCCAGACAAGCGCGACCACAGCCGGTGAACAGCGTGGTCGCGAGGACATGACGAGCAGCTTTGATGATGCGCGTCGGAGAGGCGAATCAGCGACGTGAACGACGAGGAGACGAATACACGGCGGCGCCGCACAGCACGGCGCCTGGTCGCATAGATCTGACATGCGGCGGATGATCCGCCGACGTCGAGCCGAGAAATAAAGTGCGCCTAGTCATCGGCCCCGCAACGCGGCTGCGGCGACAAGCACCAGACCCAAGTCCGACGCCCCGTCCGAAGCTCAGTGGATCCGGCCGCGGCGTCCTGGCCAAAGTACGGGATGCCGACGCTGGCCGCACGGCGCTGTTCGCGTACGCGCCGCAGCGCGCCCCGGCGCCCGTGCTGCTCCAGACCGGCGTACAGCTGCTTGATCTCCACGAGCACCTCGTCGGCGACGGCCTGCTGCTGTGCGGCGGTGGGATCGGCCACCTGCTCCCAGCGCAGCGCCGGCCCGTATTGCACGGTGATCGAGGGCAGCCGCAGACGCTTCCAGTTGCGGATGCGCGAAGAGCCGTGGATCGCGATCGGCACCACCGGCGCCCCCGATTCGAGCGCCAGGCGCCCGATCCCGCGCTTGGCCTGCTCGGCGAGGCGGCCGTCGCGCGAGCGCCCCCCCTCGCAGTACATCGTGATCGCTCCCCCGCGCGCGAGGATCGCGTTGGCGGTGACGAACACCTCTTCGTCGCGCGCCCCGCGGCGCACCGGGAAGACGCCGCCGTGGGTGTAGATGAACTGCATCGGCCCTTTGAACAGCTGCGACTTCGCCATGAACCGCACCTTGCGACGGATGTAGCAGCCCATCAGGAAGTGGTCCATGAACGAGAAGTGGTTGGGCGCGAGGATCACCGCACCGCTGCCCGGCACGTTGTCGGTGGCGATCGCGCGCGTACGCAGGCCCGCGTACGCGTACAGGGAGGTGATGAAGCGTGTCAACTCGTAGCACCAGTCCGGTTCGCGCGTGCGCGCGCGCTCGTGGAAGCGGTCGAAGTGCTCCTTCGGCCGCGGGTCGCTATACACCTGCTCGCGCATCGGCGCCAGCTCGCTCATCTGCTCTCTATGCTCCCCCGCCGGATTTCTTCGGGTGGTGGTTGTGGCTCACTGCATCGGTCTCTGACTGCTCTACCTCGCGGGGGCGTCGAGGTTACGCCGCGCGAACGCTGCGTGCGGCGGCCGCGAACGGCGTCGGCGAGCGACTCATGTGGCGATCTCTTCGCGGATGTAGGTGGCCAGCAGCGGGTCGTCAAGCTCCCACTTTGCCGTATGCGGAGAACGGTGGACGATGCTCGCACGTTGCAGGTGTCGCAGCGCGCGGCTGACGGCCTGTGACTCCAGCCCGTGATACACCGAGCGTCCGTGGGCGAGATTGTCGACGATTCGCATCGCGAAAGCGCCGGAACGTCCCATGCGCCGGATCGCCTCGACGGTATCGACGTGACGGGCACGCTCTGCCTGCAGCGAGCTGTGCCAGCCGCTGAGCGTCAGCCCAAGGTCGATCTCGGTGGTGTCAGCCTCGACGGATGCGAGATGGGTCTGCTGCGCGATCAGCATGATCGTGCGCGGGTGGAGCTCGCCCAACTCGACGATGCGTTCCAGTGCATCCTCCCCGACGTTGCACCCGTCCTCCGCAAAGCGCTTCTCCAGCCCCACGCGCCACTCGCTGGCAAGAATCGGCGCCAGCCCCATGAACCCGCCGAAACCGTAGAACGCGCGCTGCCGGCTGGTGAACAGCTCGCGCATCATGTGCTCCAAGCTGCCCGCGAACAGCGCCGTGACCCGATCCGATCCGTGCAGCGTCTCGCGCATGAACCTCATGAGAGCATCCGGATCGCCGTACCCGCCGCCATCGACGATCTCTTGAAGCTCGTCCACGAAGAAGACCAGTCGCTTGCCGTCGCGCTCAGCGATGCGCTGCGGCAGCTCAAGCGCCATCCGCAGCGAGCGCTCGGGGTCCCCAGCGGCACGGCCGGGGCGGAGTGCGAGCTCGACCGCGTCACCGAGGTCGGCCTGTGTCTTCATCGCGAGCGTCAGCGCGGCGCCCTTGAGCACCGCGGCCCCCGCCTCGCGAACCCTCTCGATGAGCTTGTGCAGCGGCCCGCGGTTGGCGAGCGTCTCCTGCACCAGCGCCTCCGCGAACGTGGCGGCGCTGGTGTATTTGTAGAGACTGACGGACACCGTGTAGAAGCCCTTCGCGCGCAGCACACCAACCGCCGCCTCGCAAACGCTGCTCTTGCCGGTGCGCCTGGGCGCCGCGACCACGCGGTGCGCGCCGCCCGAGAGCTGCAGCACGAGCTGGTCCACATCGCCACGGCGGCCTATCATCCGGTCAAGCGGGAGCGGCGCGTCGGACGGAAAGAGAGCGCGACTAGGTATTCGCATCTATGACGATTATGCCATAGATCTATGACGTTAACGTCATAACGACTTTGGAGATCGTCCGCGCGCCGATTTCCGGTCGGGCAGCCTACAGTTCACAACATGAGTGATCGTAAGACCCAGAAGCCATTCTCAATCCGCATGAGCGCGCGCACGCTCGCCCGTCTCGACAGTGATGCGAAACGCCGCGGGGAGGCCAAGGCGAGAACCGCCGAGCTACTGATCGAGGAGGGCCTGCGCATGGAGGACCATCCCGGCATCCTGTTCAGGGATGGGCCAGCGGGCCGCCGCGCGGCGATCGCCGGCGGACCAGACGTGTGGGAGGTCGTGGAGACGCTCAAGGGCACCGAGCTCGCGGGCGAGCAGGCGATCGCGGCCACCGCGGAGTGGGGCAACCTCTCGCACGCGCAGGTTCGCATGGCGGTGCGCTACACGCAGACCCCGAGGAGGTGGACGAGCGAATCTCCCACAACCGAGCTGAAGCCGACCGTCAACAGGCGGCGTGGGAGCGAGCGTAGGCAGCACTCGCTTGAAGCTCCTGCTCGATGAGATGTACCCGCCGGCGATTCGCGGAGCAGCTCCGCCGCCGTGGCCACGACGCGCACGCTGTAACGGCCCGAGTCGAGCTTCGCGCGCTGGCGGATCCAGACGTCTTCGCGGTGGCGCAGCGCGAGCAGCGCGTCGTGGTCACGGAAACATCGACGACTTCAGTGAGATCGCCGACGGGTACGACCGCGGCGGCCAGACCCACCATGGCCTGATTCTCGTCACCCCCCGCCGGTACCCCCGCGGCCACCCACGAACGATCGGGCAGATGGTCACCGCGCTCGAAGAAGCTGCTCGGCGAACAGCCCGACGCCGTGCCGACAAGCCTGCGCCACTGGCTGTGATCAGCCGGGTCACCCTCATAGGAACCGCGGTGATGTACGCCTTGCCGGTTTCCACCGCGAACGGGTCGTTGCCGAGGCCGGCGCCCACCTGTCAACACCCCAACGCAAGCTACCGCTGGATCCGCTCCATGTAGATCTTCATCGCCTCATCAGGACCGAGCGCAAGGGCCTCCTCGGCCTCCATATGCACGACATGCACGAGAAACTCGTAGAGCCACGCCGGCTTGGTGGGGCCGGCCGGGGCCACAGTCGAGGCGACCTGGCCTCGTGGTGGAGGCCTGCGGGTTCTCAGCGCATCCCAGAACTCATCCTCGGAGGCCAACCGAGCTGGTCTTTCCAGACGTGTCGCCATAGACCGGCGTCGTTGAACGCGGACCCACGCCCGAACGAGACCTTCGTACGCAGGACCTCCCACCGGCGAGCTGCTTGCGATAGCGGTGGTGATCGCTGCGCTTCGTCTCCACCCAAGCGTCGACATGAAGGAAGGCCCTGAGCTCAGACTTGTCAGGAACAGGCACCCTCGCGCGCCTACTCGGCGTGCTCGCCGAGCTCCGGCTCACTCAGCGGGCCCGGGGGACCGCTGAAGATCACGGAGGCGAGATCCCCCTCGCGGTCGGCGATGTAAGCACGGATCACGTAGGGCAGATGCTGCGCACGGTTGGGCGCGCGAACGTACCTGCCGTCGGACAGGTACTCGCCCACATACTCTCGCACCTCCTCCAACAGGTCCTCCTTGGCCTCCTCGTAGGTTGCGCCCTCGCCGTAGAGCTGCAACTCCCCCAGCCAGAGGCTGACACCACCGCTCCCACCCCCAAAGACCTCCGGGTTGAAACGGCGATCACCGACGAGCACCTTGACCTCGGGAGCACCGATAAGGACAGCCAGCTCCGCCCGGCCACGCTGCACAGGCAACGGAAGATGTTCACGAAGCACAGCATCCAACCGCGGGCTCATCTCCCTGCGGAACGTCGAAACCTTCAGCGGTGCATCCATGTACTAAATGTACATGATGTACGCAGCGTACACAAGGGCATCCGTGCCCGCGACTGAACCTCGTGCCTACCGCTTCTTCTTTCCCTTCCCTCTGCCCTTGGCGGCCTTGTGATGCGCCTTCTTCTTCGCCGCCTTCTTCGCCTTCGGGCACCCGGTGACCGCGATCTTCGTGCTCTGCGCAACCACCAACCCGTTCTGCCCCACCAGTTCCGTCGGCATCAACAGGGTGCCCTTGCAGAGGTCCCCGTTCGCGGTGAGGGCCGGGTATTCCCGCTCGGGGAGCGTCAGTTCGAACGTCGAGAACGGCACATCCGGCACCGTCGCGAACGTCGCCGTCGTGATCCCCTGTTTGCTAATGAACGTTTCGCCGTGCACCTGGACGGTGACGCCGTCCTCGCCCGTGAGGACCATGATCAGTTCCGGGTACTTCGCGCCACCATGCGAGACGAAGTACGCGGGGCCGGTCAGGGGGCCTTCAAGGACCGGGGTGCCGACCGTCGCTTCGCCGACCTTTGAGGCCGTCGGGCAGTTCGCGGGGTTTTCCGCGAACACCTTTTCCGTGCACGCTTTCTGCAGCGTTTTCAACGGCGAAGGCAGCTGTTTGGGCAGGGAGACCTTGACTTTGGCGACGTTCGCGAGGGTTCCCCGTGCGCCCGTGGGGAGCGTCAGGGTTACGTGCAGACTCGCGCCCTGCACCCTCGAGATCTTCGCGCTCGTCGACGCCTCGAACACCGGCTTGAACGACAGCGCCGCACAGTTGGTGACCTGGAACGGCGTCGAGACATCCGCGGTCGCGCCTTCGGTGCTTTCAAGCTCGCCGGTGAGCTTCATCGGTTCGCAGTTGGTCGGGTTGAACACGAACCCGGGGCGGTTGACCGTCACGTTCACGTGCTGCAACTGCAACGGGATCCCATCCAGGATCGTCGGGAACGGGTCGCTGACGACCGTCAGGTGCGCGTCGGTGGGGTCCACGTCGACCTTCGCGCGGACGACCTCGGTCCCGAGATTGAACGGCCCGGCGATCGCTGGGACGACGATCTCCACACCGAACGGGTCACCCTCATACGGGCCGGTGATGTACGCCTTCCCCGTTTCCACCGGGAACGGGTCCCCGCCGAGGCCGGCGCTCGCGGTCACCGTGCCGATCTGGCTTTCCCCCGGGCACGCACCCTGTGCGGCCTGTGGTTCCTCACACAACCTCACGCCCTGCAGCCCAGCGGAGATCCCTGGCGGGAACACGACCGAGAGTTTCGCGAGGGTCTGATCCTGGTCGGCGCGGCTCATCGTCAACGTCAACGGCGTGTACGCACCCGCCTGCACATTCGTCGAACCCGCCTCAAACCCCGGCTGGAACGGCCGGGGGCTCGCACATGGTGTTTCATCCGGGCCGCTGGTGATATCGAATGTCGAGGTGGGTTCCGCCGGCGCATCGCCGGAGGACGGGGCCATCACCGCCTTCGTCGTATAGCTCCCGCACAACGGCGGCGTGCTCAACGGCGCCCGCGCGGACCCGAAGAAGTGCAGCTTGAATTCGCTGAACGGCAACGCCGGTGTGTTTTCAAACGTCGTCACGAGCTGCCCCGTCACAGGATCCGGCGACACCTTCCCCGCAAACTTCACGACCACACCCGCCGTCGGATCTTCCGCGACGATGTACAACGCGACCAGCGAACCGAACGGGTTAGCGTCCTGCGCCGCCAGGTACGCCGCGCCTTCCAACGGTTCCGGCAGCAGCGGCGTCTTGATTTCCACCGTCCCCACCTTCGACGCTTCTGGGCACGTCGGGGAGCCGGGAGCTTCCAGGCTGACTTCTCCCAGTGAGCATGACAGCAGCCCACCCGCTCCCGCCGGGGAAATCTGCACCCCTTCGGGCAGCGTGACCGTCGTGTCCTTCACGTCGGACTGCGCCAACCCCTTCGCCGTCAGGATCGATTCCTGTGGCACTCTTATCCCGACCGACAGGCCTGTCGGAGTGCTCGCGCTCCGCCCGTCCGGGGCAACGCTGATCGACGGATCGAATGGCAGCCGGTTGCACCCATCCAGTTCCACCGGTTCTTCCAGGGCGGTCTTCAGCGAGTAGACCACGGGCGCCGTGAACGCTCCCGGCCGCGCCCACGAGTCCGCCGCGGCCGACGACTCGAACGACGGCGCTACACACGACGTTGGCAACGTCACGAACGGCGGCGGCTTGGACTCACCCAATGGGGAGCATTCAGTTCCGTAGGTGTACAGGCAGTCCCAGTCCCGCGAGAGGTCGTGGCGGGGATCGCCCGGCACCCCCCAGAACGTCACGCGAGCCGCCACGAACGCCGCCGACTCGGTGACGTTATCGACATCGACGTCCACCCCATAGTCCCCGCCCGTGCGGATCGACGTGTCGAGCAGCACGGGAGCACCGAGCACCTCGAAGCCGAACCGTGCCGGCTCACCCCGCACAGGTTCAAGATTGAACAGCGGAACCGGAAGCGTCGCCAGACCAAAATAGTTTTCCTCGTCGATCGTCACCATCGCGACTCCGAGCACCGTGTCCTCGGGACATTCGTTGAAGCCCTGTTTGACGGTATGCGAGAAAGCCACCTCGGTGCACTGCGGCACCGCCGTCGGATTGCCGATCAGCCCTGCCGGCAGGTGGAAGCTCAGATCCTTCGGCAGCGCCGGTTGAAACGGTTTTTCCGCGCTCTGGTTCAGCACGACCGTGCTGGTCAGCTGAAACGGATGCGAGCCGGCCTGGGTCGCCCGCACCCCACCTTCTTCTTCGGGGGCCAGTTCATAGTCTTCGACCCCGAACACATTCGCTCCACCGATGCTCACCGGCCGCTTCACGCTCGCGCTGGGCGCGCCGCCACCAACGACGCTCGCTTCGTTCAGCGCCCCCGAAACAGCACCTGTCACCTCGACGGTGATCGTCACCGACAGCCGCTCATACGCCGGCAGCGACCCTTCGTATGTGCAACTCAATTTCGCCAGCGTGCAATCGACCGCGCCGTACTCGCTGAACGTTGTCAACGGGCCGGAGGTTCCCGAGATCGCCGTCGCGGTCAACCCCGCCGGCAGCCTGTCCATCACCGTCACCGGTGAGCTCGCTCCTTCCACGCTCCCATCCCCCAGATTCGTCACCGCAAGCATGATCTTCCCTTCCCCGCTCTTCGGCAGGCTCGCTGGCTGCTCACCGGAGCTCACCTGCCACCACGGGTCCGCCGCCACCGCCGACCCTGTCGAGCAGACGAGGATCGCCAGAACCAGGGCTGGAATGAACAACACGGTAGAGGTCGGTCGCCTGAACATGTCACTTCCTCCCCTTCGCCGGCTTCTTGGCCTTCGTTTTACCCTTCTTGGCCCTGGCTTTGACGCACCGACCGTTCTGCTTCACAAGGCCTCCTCCGCACTTTGCGCGCTTGGACTTCGGCTTCACAACCACCGCAGGCGCCAAAATCGCGTTCCCGACGCCAGAGAACGTCGCGGACGCCGGCGCCCCGAAGACACTCGGCTGCGGCGAGACCGCCGCCCGGCAGGAATCCGCCGTCGTGCACGCAGGGGGCGACGCGACCACACTCGGACACGCCACCCCTTCGCCGCCGCATACGTGAGCGTCATACACGTCCAACGCTTCGTCCTGGTCCTGCGCGACAAGCCGCCCCGCGGTCAGGAAGAACACGTCGTCGCCCGATTCGCTGGCATCCACGAACACCGATTCCTCGCTGGAAGAGCCCGACGAGATCAACCCCACACAGCCATCCGATGCTCCGCCGAATGTCACACTCGACCCCGAGCAGCTGCCAACCCCCACCGGCTCATACTCATACACATTCTCCAAACCGTCGATGGCCTGCGGCACCAACGCGTCCGAGCTGTCGAAGAACAACCGGCCACTGTCAGAGAGATACCGTGGCTGATACAACGGTGGGTTTCCGTTCGAAGCGTTTATCCCCCTCGTCCATCCAGGGACGCTCGCGGCCAGCCACCGTTCCCGCCAGATTTGAGACTGATCCACCAGCGGATCGGGTGCTTCCCCCGAGTCATATATGCCCTCCGGCCGTGCGCCCGTCGGATTGCACGACGCACACACCAGACGATTCGCCACGGCATCGTATAGGTAGACCTCCTCATCCGGTTCGCCGCTTACGGCATCCCGATTGTCATACCCCGTCAGGCTGCGGTCAGACATGAACGCCAGGAACCTCCCATTCGGGGAGACTCGCGCCGAGAGATGAAAAAGGGCTTCATCAGCGAAAGTGCCCCACTTCGCGTCTCCATCCGAGAGAGCCGCGATGAACGTGGTGACTCCGTCGTGGCGCACATAGAGATTGCACGTCGTCTCTGCTGGTGAGTCACTGGCAGTTCCCGGGGGTCGCCCCTTCCGCGAGGACACCGTCGGCAACGAAGTACACATACGAACCATCTTCGCTCGCCCCGAACACATAACCCAGCACGTTGGCGGATTCCCCCGGGTTCTCGGGCACCGACAGGTCGCTCAAATCGCACGCCAGCCCGCCAGCCACTTCCACGATTTCACACTCATAGAGATCGGGACTGAGTCCTTCCGCTTTCGAATCTACTGTAAGCCGCTGCAGGTCGGTGAAGAAAACTCTCGACCCATCGCTGCTGGCCATCTGAAACACCGGTTCGTCTCGCCCTTCGCCCGAACCTCCCTGGGGCGCGTCAAGCTGAATGGTTTCATGCTTAGCCATATCCCGCAGATAGAGATGCGTTTCTTCTCCCACCTTCCCTTCCCATACGATACGCGACCCGTCAGCGGAGATCGCGTTACGGACATTGCCCTGGCCGCTGCCGAGGTAGGAGTCCGTCGCGGGTACTTCGCCGGGCCCCGGAAGCACTCCGACGAACTGCAGCTCCTTCCCGGCCTCCCACTCGTAAATCCCTGTACCACGACCACCGTTTTCGGTCAGTGGCACTTCTGAATCCAGCACCAGATGACTCAGATCGGGAGTGCCGGACGCGACGCGGACGCTACCGAAAACGTCTTCGGGGGGTCCGCCGAACTCGGTGCCCGGCGCTACATTGGCTGCCGTGACCAGGGGTTGATAGAGGCCGGTTCCGTCGTCACGCAGGTAGGGCGTACGTTCCGTCGTTTCGGGCGACAGCGGCGTCAAACCCGGCGGTTCCACGATACCTTGTGACAGATCCGCCGAGAACAATCTGTATTCGCTGTTGACGCCGACGGTGATCCCTCGCACGACATCGTCCGGTGTCACGATGTCCTGCGTCGCCCAGCCGCCCACGGCTCGCCGAGAGAAGACCTGCATATTTTCCGGGCTGCGGTTACCCGCCGGTTCACCGGTCACCGGCCCCCTCGCCAAGTAGGAGATCGCGCCGCCGTTCGCCGCGGCCTGGATCAACCCGCCATCTTCATGCCACGGTTCGATCCGGACGCCGTGCTTGTTAGGCGGCGATACCAGTTCCCACTGGCGGCCGTCGAGCAGCGTCAGCGCGCCGCCCGCCGCCTGCATCGTGAACTCATGGTCAGTGCTGTCTTCGGTTCCACCCGCGCTGGCGGCGACCACACGGACATGGTAAGTCGCGCTCGGCTGCAGACCCTGCACGTGCGCCTGCACCGTCACCACGCCGGCGCCCGACCCGACCCCGGCGACGGCGAGCGGTATGCTCGACCCGTACGCTTCGCTGGTGCCGTATTCGAAGCGGTAGGTCGTTTCCGCGCCCTCCGGGTTGACCTGCGCGTTGAACGTCGCGCTGCTCGACGCGACATCGCTCACCCACGCTTCACCCAACACCGGTGCCACCAGCTCTGTTTTGAACGTCACCGACTGGCCGAGCGCCGTTTCGCCCGCTTCGTTGCGCACGAGCAGACACACCGTGTACTCGCTGTTCGGACGCAGACCACCCACCTCCACTGGCGGGAGCACTTCCTGGCCTCCACCCAGCGAGATCCCCGGAGATTCCGGTGCGGTCGAGCCCCCTTCGCATTCAGTCGCGGACTGCCTGTACAGGAATTCGTAGGTGTCCACTTCATAGATCCCCGGGCCACCCGTTTTACCGGGGTTCAACTCGCCGTGGAACGTCGCGGCGCTCCCCGTCACCGCTCCCACCACCACCGGCGCCGGCGCTTCGGGGGCTTCCGCCGCCAACGCCGAGGCACTCGCGAGCAGCGACCCCCCCGTCACCACGCACAGCGAAGCCAGCACGATCGAAGTGAACCTACGAGCACTCATCGAACCCCTCCCTCTCGGATCGGAGGGGCACTCCCCTCGCACACATGACAACCCGCGCCCACGCACGGAGAAAAACTCTCGGTCACCGAACATCACGCCGCCTCGCTCTCTAGACGACTATGCGCGCGGATGCTCCACGCGACCTGCTCGCCCTTGTCGGTGAGCCGCCAAGCGTTGGGCTCGCCCTTGGAGTGCCCCGCGCCACCGTTGGCCAGCAGCCCCAAGCGCTCCAGGCGGCGCAGGAGCTTCGAGACCTGCCCCGCGTCCGCGATCCCCGCGTACTCACCCACCTGGCGGTTGCTCGGATCCGAGCCCCGCCCCCCAAGCTCAGCGACACCGGCCAGCACCCGCGAGGTGCGATACGTCAACCGCATCGGCACACTCTCCAACGGGTCCACTGCCCTCGCGGAGCCCGACGCATCGCGCACCACCTCCGCTGACCCCACACCCAAAGGAGCGGCCGGCGCCGGGCGGGCCTGCTCGCGCCGCGCCGCCCCAGGCCCCAGATACGGCAGCACGATCATCCCCATCAACTCACCCAGCAGGTCCATGAGCGGCTTACGCTCCCCCTTCAACAACCGCGCATACACGATCCCGAACGCGGCGCCGACCAGGCCCTCGGCCGTCAACGCGGTGCACTCCCCACTACGTGCGCCCTCCCGGCGGCCCTCATCCACCACACCAGCCAGAACACCGAGGACCTCCTCACGACGCAACAGCACACCCGGGCCGCCACTCAACGCGCCCACAACACACACCCGCGCGAGCACCGGCTCACGATCGAAGAACCCAAGGATCACCCCCAGACCCCGGCGCACCCGCTCACGCCACGCCAAGCCCTCAAGGCCCGCCCCCGCGAGTTCACCGGCGATCACACCGAGGAGATCCTCAAACACCGCCCCCAAACAATCCTCACGGTTAGCGAACGTCTCATAGAACGTCCGCCGCGAAACACGCGACCGCGCGACGATGTCCGCCACCGTCGTATTCCCCCACCCCAACTCATCGACCGCCCGCACCGCCGCCGCCAACAGCCGCGAACGCTGAATCTCAGCGACCTGCGCCTCCCGGCCCCGCACATCCCGCCCGCCGGCACGCGTACCCCTGCGCACACCAGCGCCACCGGGGCGACGCGACGCACCCACACCCGCCCGCGCGCCCATCACGCCACCCCCCACGCCAGGGGAGCCCCGCACCCACGCGACGGGCCCAGACGCCGCTCATCGCCCCTTCCCCCTACGTGGGAATCCGGCCGGCCCGCTAGGGCCGACCGACGGGAGCTCTTGAGAGGCTCAGACTCGAATGCCCGAGAGCAAGAGAGAGAGAGAGAGAGAGAGATGCGACAGCGCCAAGCTGGCGCATCTAGCATCAGCCTCAAGGCAATGCGCTGCGACTCCTGTCACGTTTTTCCCTCTCGAAACCACGCTTGAATCAGCTCCCTCTCAAGATTGCGACCCGATCCCTCTACCCAACATACACTCCGCTAGCGCTAGATGTCAACCGCGAAGCACGCCTACCCAATCCGATCCTATGTCCGCACCACCACCCCAAGGGATGACGATGCCAAAGGCAATCGTACACCACACCTCGCCCCCTTGTCAACACCCAAACAGCCAGGCTGCCTTTCGGCCCTACCCCTGTTCGGGCAGAACCAGCAGATCGAGCTTTTCCTCACGGGCCACGGTGAGCACATGCGCAGGACCGTGCGGACCATCGGCGTCGCCGGCCCTCCGACCATGAACGCGACGAGCGCGTAGGCGTCGAGCCCCCGGCCTACCGCCTCTTTCCGCCGTGCGCCCCGTGCTTCTTCGCCCGCTTCACCCGCTTCTTCTTGTGCTTGACGTGCTGCTTCGGGCACCCCGTCACAGCGATCTTCGTGCTCTGGTTGATCTTCAGCCCGTTCTGCCCCACCAGTTCCGTGGGCATCAACAACGTGCCCTTGCAGAGGTTCCCGTTCGCACTGAGCGCCGGGTATTCCCGCTCCGGGAGCGTCAATTCGAACGTCGAGAACGGCACATCCGGCACCGTGTTGAACGTCGCGCTCGTGATCCCCTGTTTGCTGATGAACGTTTCGCCGTGCACCTGCACCGTCACACCGTCCTCGCCCGTGAGGACCATGATCAGTTCCGGGTACTTCGCGCCACCATGCGACACGAAATACGCCGGGCCCGACAGTGGACCTTCCAGGACCGGGGTGCCGACTGTCGCC
This sequence comes from uncultured Solirubrobacterales bacterium, assembly GCA_963744135.1. Classification (GTDB taxonomy): domain Bacteria; phylum Actinomycetota; class Thermoleophilia; order Solirubrobacterales; family Solirubrobacteraceae; genus Palsa-744. The sequence goes on from CAVUSE010000004.1 coordinate 314,308, forward strand.
TCGCCGACCTTTGAGGCGACCGGGCAGTTCGCGGGATCTTCCGCGAACACCTTTTCCGTGCACGCCTTCTGCAGCGTTTTCAACGGCGACGGCAACTGTTTAGGGAGCGACACCTTGACCTTCGCGACGTTCGACAAGGTGCCCCTCGCCCCGGTGGGGAGCGTCAGCGTGACGTGCAGGCTGGCGCCCTGCACCCTTGAGGTCTTCGCGCTCGTCGAGGCCTTGAACACCGGCTTGAACGACAAAGCCGCACAGTTCGTCACCTGGAACGGCACCCCCACATCCGCCGTCGCACCTTCAGTGCTCTGCAGCTCGCCGGTGAGCTTCATCGGTTCGCAACTGGTCGGGTTGAACACAAACCCCGGACGGTTGACCGTCACGTTCACGTGCTGCAACTGCAACGGGATGCCATCCAGGATCGTCGGGAACGCATCACTGACAACCGTCAGATGCGCATCGGTCGGGTCCACGTCGACCTTGGAGCGCACGACCTCAGTGCCGAGGTTGAACGGGCCCGCGACCGCGGGGACGACGATCTCCACCCCGAACGGGTCACCCTCATACGGCCCAGTGATATAGGCCTTCCCGGTTTCCACCGGGAACGGGTCGCCGCCGAGACCGGCGCTTGCGGTCACCTGCCCGATCTGGCTTTCCGCCGGACACTGACCCTGCGCGGCCTGCGGTTCCTCACACAGCCTCACACCCTGAAGGCCCGCCGAGACACCCGGGGGGAACACGATCGAGAGTTTCGCGAGCGTCTGGTCGGCATCCGGGCGGCTCATCGTCAACGTCAACGGCGTATACCCCCCGGCCTGCACGTTCGTGGACCCGGCCGCGAACCCTGGGTTGAACGGTCTCGGGCTCGCACACCCCGTTTCATCCGGGCCACTCGTGATATCGAACGTCGAAGACGCCGCCACCGGCGCATTCCCCGACCACGGCGACACCGACGCCATCGTCGTATACGCCCCACACGACGATGGGGTGCTCAACGGCGCACGGTCAGACCCGAAGAAGTGCAGCCTGGCTTCTTCGAAGGGCAGCTCCGGCTCGTTCGGGAACGTCGCCACAAGCTGCCCCGATACCGCGTTCAGCGCCACTTCGCCGGCGAGCTTGATGACAACGCCGGCCTTCGCGTTCTGTGCCACCAGGTACATACCGACGAGGCTCCCGAACGGGTTGTTGTTCTGTTCGGCGAGATAGACCCCGCCTTCCACCGGTTCGGGCAGCAGCGGTGTCGTGATCTCCGCCGTCCCGATCTTCGACGCTTCCGGGCACGACGACGCACCCGGACTACTCAACGCGACCTGCGCCTGCGAACACGCCTGCAACCCACCCGCACCGGCCGGGTTGATCTGTACCCCTTCGGGCAGCGTCACGGCGATGTCCTTCACGTTCGGCGGCGCCAACCCTTCGGCTGAGAGCAGCGTTTCCTGCGGCACGCGCACCCCGACCGACAACCCCGTCGGGGTACTCGCCGCATGACCATCCGGCGCAACTTCGAGACTCGGCGAGAACAGCAGGTGGTTGCAGCCATCCAACCCCACCGGCTTACCGAGGTTGTCCTGGAAGGTGTATTCCACCGGGGCGGTGAACACTCCCTCTTGCTGCCAGGAGTCCGCTTCCACGCTCGTGTGCACCGGGCCGGTGCACGACGTCGGCAGGCTCAGCAGCGGCGGCGGGGATTCCTGCCCCGAGACAGCACACGGCAAGGCACCTTCTTCGGGGATGAGGCAGTTCCATCCCCGTGCCGCGTCGTGGCGGGGGTCGCCCGGCACGCCCCAGAACGTCACCCGGCTGGAGATGAACCCCGAGATCTCGGTGATGTTCGTGGCGGTCACCGTGATCCCATAATCTTCACCGGTCCGCACGGCGGTGTCGAGATACACGAGCACCCCGAGGACATCGAATCCGAACCGTGCCGGCTCGCCATACACCGGTGTCAGGTTGAACAGCGGCACCGCGTCCGTCGCGGGAGTGCCGCCGACCGGGATCGAGATGCTGACCGACGCGACCCCGACCGCGGTGTCATCCGGACAGGCGTTCTGACCACCTGGAGCCAGTTTTGTGAACTTCGACAGCGGGCACTCCGGGAACGGCACCGGGTCACCGACCAACCCCGCGGGCAGCCTGAAACGCAGATCCTTCACCGCCGCCGGCGGATGCTTCGCTTCCACGGCCTGGTTCAGGGCGACCACACCGGCCAGCTGGAACGGGTGGGACCCGGCCTGCGTGTCGGGTGACCCGTCCGCGTTTTCCGGTCTCAATTCGTACTGTTCCACACCGAACGGGGTCGCTTCGCCGCTCACCACGATCGCGCGCTGCACCGACGCGCCAGGGGCGCCCCCACCGGAGACGCTCGCTTCGTTCACTTCACCCGACTTCGCGCCTTCCACCCTCACAGTCACGAACACTTCGATATGGCTGTAGGGTTTGCCAAGACCATGTTCGACCACATCCAGCGCGACCATTTCTTCAGGGATCGTACACGTCACTTCATGCGGTTCCATCTTGCAGAGCGACGTGTCCAACGGCTGGCTGCGCACACCGAGCCCGACCGCTGCGCGCTGCGCCACCAGACCCTGCGGCAGCCTGTCACGCACCACCACCGGCGAACCACCCAACCCCGCATCCCCACGGTCTTCGGCCAGCACCGTGACCTGACCTTCACCACCCGGTGGCAGATTCCTCGGAAACGACCCCTCGCTGACACGCCACCACGACATGCAACTCGCACATTCCACTTCAGCCGACGCCGACGCGACACCCGCCAGAGCGACCAACAGCACGCTCACGGCCAGCACACCGACCACACGCCTGATATCGAGCTTGCCATTGATCATCGCTCTCCCCTTCCCTTTAGACGCACCGGCCCGGCAGGCAAGCGCTTCCCGACACGGGCACTCTTGGCCCCGTAACGTCTCCTGGCCTGCCGCTCGCACACGGCTCGCTTGCGCTTCGGACTCCTCCGGCACGCCCTCAGCGCCTGCGCAAGCTTCTGCGCCCGCGTCAACGACCTTCCCGACACCTGCGGCGCAGACACCGACGTCACCACATTCCCCGAGCCCGCGAACGTCTCGCTCGCCGGCGCCCCAAAGACCGCCGGCTGCAACGCGGGCGCAGCCTTGCACGCATCCGCCGTCGTACACGGCGGTGGCACCGCCACCACCGCCGGCGCACACGGCACCGCTGCGGTGCATTCATGCGCATCGTAGATATCGACGCTCGTATCGACGTCCTGCGGCGCGAGCCTCGACAGCGACATGAAGAAGACATCCCCCCCGCCTTCACTGGCATCCAAGAACGCCGCTTCTTCAGAAGACGTCCCCGCCGAAATCAACCCCACACAACCACCCTCGCCTTCCACGAACACATCACTCGCGCTCTGCCCATAACCCGGCGCCTGACAACTGCCGACACCTGCCGGCTCGTACTCGTACACATCCTCCTGGCCATTCACATCACCCGGCACCAGCGCATCGGAGCTGTTGAAGAACAACCGGCCACTGTCAGAGAGATACCGCGACTGATAGAACGCGGTGGTCAGCGATGCCGTCGTCCACCCCGGGATATTCGCCGCAAACCAGCGGTACTGCCAAGTCTTGGCGTAGTCGACAAGGTTTTCCTGAACCCCACCGCCCTCGAGCAGCCCGACCGGTCGGGCCCCGGTCGGATTGCACGACGCGCACACCAGACGGCCCGTATCGGCGTCGTAGAGGAAGACCTCCTCGTCCGCGACGCCGCTGTTCGCATCCCGGTTGTCATACCCCGTCAAGCTGCGATCGGACATGAACGCCAGATACCGGCCGTTCGGCGAAACACGCGACGTCAGGCTCCCCAGGCCTATTGGAGGAGCCCAGCTCGAAATGTCTTCACCGGAGAGGAGCGCAATGAAGACCGGCGGCATCCACGCCTTCGACGCCCCGTCGTACTGCTCCACATACAGATTGTCCCCACCGCTTTCAGCGCCATGCGCTGCACCGTCGCCGAGGACACCACTGTCGACGAAGTAAACATCGGAGCCGTCTTCACTGGCCCCGATCACACCATCCACCCCACCCGCTTCAGTGAGCTTCGTCGCTCTCCCGGCCAGTGGTTCGCCCTCGCCGCTGGTCACTTCAAACACCTCGAGGCTGCCGTCATCGGTGAAGAACTCCCTGGAACCTTCGACATTCCCGACCTGGAAGGCCAATTCTTCGTGTTCCCCAACTTCCGCGACGAGAATCGTTTCACCTTTCACCATGTCGCGCAGATAGAGCGCATTTTTGTACTGCCACACGACGCGGGAGCCGTCGTTCGAGATCCCGTGCCTCACACCGGCGAACCCGAACCCATCGGAGTTAGATTCACGGTTGGGATTTACAGCTTGTCCGTTGGGCAGCACGCTGACGAGACCCAGCTTACCTTCAGACCACTCATAAAGCCCGCCGTCGAAACCTGGAGCCAGGCACACAGGACCGAAGTTTTCATTGGTGCGCAAGATCACATGACGCATGTCCGGTGTGCCATCGATGAACCCCACGCCGCCCGCGCCTTCGCCGTCACCGCCGAACTTGCAGCCGAGTGGCACGTTCCCCGAGGTCACAAGCGCCTCATATCCACCGGCCGGTTCACGCAGATACACAGTCTTTTCCGCTCCAGCCGGCAGCGGCGGCAACGGCGTATCACCCTCCGGTTCCACCAGGCCAAGCGACAGATCGCTGGAGAACAGCTTGTACTCGGCCTCGTGCCCGATCGCAAGTTCCGACGCCGCTTCGTTGTGAGGCGTGGTGATGTCCTGCGTGCTCCACACCCCCGGAGCGCTTCGGAGCGAGATCACCTGCGTCACTTCCGGCGACCGACTGCCCGCCGGGTTCGCGACGAACGGCGCCGTCGCCCCAAACGTGATCCCATCCCCCGACTGCGCCGCCTGAATGTCATCACCCGCCTGGTCACCAAGTCCGAGGATCCTCGCGCCCGGCTTATCCGGCGGCGTGACCATTTCCCACTCACGCCCATCGGGCAACGTGAACTCGCCACCCCCCGACTGAGTCGAGAACTCCTGGTCCAGACCTATGACTTCCCGCTGCAACCCATTGCCGGCCACCACACGGAAGTAATAGGTGGTATCGGGCTGCAGACCCTGCAGCAGCAGACGGACCGTCGCAGCACTGCTCCCAGAGCCCGCGTCGCCAGACACACTCGTCCCATACGCGGACGTCGGACCATATTCGAAGCGATACGTCGTATCGATCGCCCCCGGATCGATCTGCGCAAGCAGTTCCGCGCTTTCCGACGTGACCTTCACGACCGACTCGCTTTCGATCGTCGGCCGCGCGGGCGCGATGAACGTATGATCGAGCCCCGGATCGCTCCCATGCGCGTCCCCCGCGACAAGCCGGTAGTGGTAAGCAGTCAGTGGCGTGAGGCCGCTGACCACAGCGTGCACCGCGACGGGGCTCGACCCCGACCCGGGAGCCGGTTCGCACGGGACCTCGCTCCCATAGGACGCTTCGGTGCCATATTCGAACTCGCAGCTGGTCACCGCTTCGCCGTCCGGGTCGACCGTGCCGTTCAGCGTCACGGTCCCTTCCTGTTCCACATCGCTCAATTCCCCATCGGTGCTGACATCAGGCAACACGACGTCGTCAAAGACCGCAACCCTGTCAGCGGCAGCATCCGCGACATACACCGCATGGCTGGCAGAGTCGGCCGCGACACCGCTGCTGCCCGACAGATCCCCAGACCCAAACTGTTCGGCGAACACCCCACTCGGGTTATACGCCTTGACCTGTTCCCCCACCCCGATATACACCTCGTTGCTCGAAGTGTCCACAGCGATGCCACTCACTTCTTCTAGATAAGCGAGTTCTTCTTCATAGTGGGTGCCTTTGAACTTCTCTACGCCCTCAAGTCTGGAGAAGTACAGGCGACCTTCTGAATCTACGGCAAACCCCTGCGTCAGCCTAGACGGGGTACTGTACTCCTGTGAGAGAAACGCGTTGACGAGCCCGTCGCTGAAGCTGTCCACCTCATATGTCGTACCGAATGCAGTGACCCATACCACGCCTGACGGGTCGACAGCGACACCCCCCAGCGCTTCGAAAGATGAGCCGCCTTCGCCGCCGGTGATCTGCCCCTCATAGACACCCGTGGCGCTGAACTTGTCGACCACCTCGTGACCCGCATCGACCACATACACGTCCCCGGCCGAAGGGTCCAGCGGGTTCCCGGAGTTATCGACGGCGACTGTCGTGGGTTCATCGAAAGCCCCAGTAGGAGCGGCACTCCCGTTGAACTGCCCGATGTAAGAGCCGGTGGACGTGAACTCCTCGACGCGGTTGTCGCCCCGATCGACCACATACACGTCGTGCGTCGCATCGTTCACGGCGACCCCGGCCGGTTTATTGAACTGGCCGTTTCCGGAGCCCGCTTCACCGAACGTGCTGCTGAAAACGTGCAGATTCAACGCCAACGCCGGGGCACTCGCAAACAGTGCCCCCCCTGCCAACGCACACAGCGAAGCCAGCACAACCGAAGTGAACCTACGAGCACTCATCGCAACCCCTCCCTCTCAGATCGGAGGGGCACTCCCCTCGCACACATGACAACCCGCACCCACGCACGGAGAAAAACTCTCGAACACCGAACACCACGCCTCTCCACATCACGCCGCCTCGCTCTCGACGCGACTGTGCGCGCAGATACTCCGTGCGACCACAACGCCCTTCGCGGTCAGAGTCCACGCGTTCGGCTCACCCATCACACGCCCGCCGCCCCGGCGGTTGGCAAGCAGCCCCAGGCGCTCCAGGCGCGCCAGCAGCTTCGAGACCTGCCCCGGGTCGGAGATCCCCGCGCACTCACCGGCCTGACGGTTGCTCGACCCCGGATACTCAGCGATCCCTTCCAACATTCGCGCCGTGCGATACGTCAAACGCATCGACACGCCACCCAGGGGGTCGGCCACACTCTCCGCCAGCCCCTCGCTCTTGCGCGCCATTGCCGCGGACACCACAGGCGCGGGGCGCTCCTGCTCCCGCCGCGCCGCCGTGGGGCCGAGGTAGGGCAGCACGATCAACCCCATCAGCTCGCCAAACAGGTCGGTGAGCGGACGGCGCTCGCCTTTCAAAAGCCGCGCGTACACGATCGAGAACGCCGCACCGACCACGCCCTCCGCAGTCAGCGGCGAGCACCGCGCGGCACGCTCACCCTCCAGGCGACCCTCGTCGACCACGGCCGCCAACCGCCCGAGAACGTCTTCGCGGCGCTCCAAGACCCGCGGGCCACCCCGCAGCGCCTGCACCACACACACCCGCGCGAGCGCCCGCTCACGATCGAAGAGCGAGAGAATCGCCCACAGCCCTCCACGCACCCGCTCACGCCACACCAAGCCGTCCAGGCCCGCCGCGGCGAGCTCCGCGACAATCAGCGCGAGCACATCCTCGAGCGCCGCGGCAAGACACTCCTCGCGGTCGGCGAACAGCTCATAGAACGTGCGCCGCGAAACCCGCGCACGCGTCGTGATATCCGCCACCGAAGTATCCGGGTACCCCAGCTCCTCAACCGCACGAACCGCCGCCGCCGACAACCGCGCGCGCTGAATCTCCGCGAACCGCGCATGCGTGACACGCCCACCGGAGCCGCGAGAACCGCGCGTAACCCCCACCGAGACGCCCGACACCCGAGCACCGCGACGAGCGGCAGCACGAGCGGCCATCAGACCGCCCCCCGGACCGCGAAAAACCCAACCCCGCGAAGGGGAGCCCGCCGGCCCTCTAAGACCCGGCGATCAGCGCACTGCGCCTGGGGAACCCCAAGGCAAGAGAGAGAGAGAGAGAGAGAGATGCGACAGCGCCAAGCTGGCGCATCTAGCATCGCCCTTCCCAGGCGACGCGGCGACAACCGTCATGTGTCTCCCTCTTGAAACCACGTTAAAAAATCTCCCTCATAACGCTTCGCGACCCGGCCCCACTCCCAAAACAAAACCCTGCTAGCGCTTTGAAGCCAGACCGCAAGGACGGCTGACCCAAACCAGACCCTATGTCTGTGCCCGCCAACCCCAAGAGGGGGTGGCCAGGAACGACCAGACCGTACCACGGCCATCACCAGCTGTCAACCCCCAAGCACCGCCGGGCGGACTCACCCCACGCCGCGAGCCAACCCCAGCGCCCGATGCCACCCCGCGAGCAGGCCGGCCCGCTCGTCCTCCGCCATGCGCGGCTCGTAGCGTGCGCGCAGGCGCCACCTGTCGCGCACGTCGGTGAGCGTCCACAGCCCGGCGCCGACGCCCGCGAGCAGCGCGGCGCCAAGTGCAGTGGTCTCCGAAATCTCGGGAACGAGCACGGGCACGCCGAGGATGTCGGCCTGGAACTGCATCAGCCAGCGGTTGGCGGTGGCGCCACCGTCGGCGCGCAGCTCGCGCAGCGGCTCGATGCCGGCGCCGGCCTCCATCGCGCGCACGGCGTCCACGGTCTGATAGCCGATCGCCTCCAGGGCCGCGCGCGCGAGGTGCGCCCGCGTGGAGCCGCGCGTGAGGCCGACGATCGTCCCCCGCGCATGGGGGTCCCAGTGGGGCGAGCCGAGCCCGGTGAGGGCGGGCACGAAGTAGACCTGCTCGTTGGAGTCAAGCGACGCCGCGAGCGCCTCGGACTCGGCCGCGTCGGCGATGATCCCGAGGCCGTCGCGCAGCCACTGGACGGCCGCACCGGTGACGAAGATCGAGGCCTCCAGGGCGTAGGTGAGCGAGTGGCGAGACCGCTGCCCGGGCGGGGCGCCCGCGGATGGAGCGCCGACCCCCCACGCAACGGTTCCCAGCAGGCCGGGCGCCGGCGAAGGCGCGGTGAAACCGGCGTTGAGCAGCACGAACGAACCGGTGCCGTAAGTGTTCTTGCCCATCCCCGGGTCGACGCACGCCTGACCGAAGAGCGCAGCCTGCTGGTCGCCGGCGACGCCCGCGACCGGCACCGCGTGGCCGTGCAGCGCCTCGGGGAGCGTGTCGCCGAACGGCCCGGCGCTGGGGCGCACCTCGGGCAGCGCGCGCTCCGGCACCCCGAACAGCTCCAGCAGCTCCGGGTCCCAGCGCCCGGCGGCGATGTCAAACAGCATCGTGCGCGACGCGTTGGAGACATCGGTGAGATGCAGCCCGGTGAGCTTGAACAGCAGCCACGAATCGACCGTCCCAAACAGCGCACGGCCGCCGAGCGCACGCTCGCGCAGCCCCTCCACGTGCTCGAGCAGCCACTCGATCTTGGTCGCCGAGAAGTAGGGGTCGAGCACCAACCCAGTGCGCGCCCGCACCAGCTCCTCGACGCCGGCGTCGCGCAGCTGCGCGCAGCGCCCGGCCGTGCGCCGGTCCTGCCACACGATCGCCGGGTGCAGCGCCAGCCCCGTCTGTGGATCCCAAACGCAGACGGTCTCGCGCTGGTTGGTGATCCCCACCGCGGCGAGCTCGCCCGGCCGCACCCCCGCGTCCGCCAGCGCCTCGCCCGCGACCGCCCGCGTCAGCTCCCAGATCTCCCCCGCATCGTGCTCGACCCAGCCCGGCTGGGGAAAGTGCTGCCCAAGCTCGCGATACGCACGCCCGACCGGCTCGGCGCGCTCGTCGAAGGCGATGCACGTGCAGCCTGTGGTACCGGAGTCGATCGCAAGAATCATCCTCGCGGAGGGTACCGGCAGTTATCGGGTGCGCATCCGCGCGCGCGACCGCACGTCCCATCCGCCCAGGCGCGGGACATCCATGCCCCACGACCGGCGCACACCGGCAGCCACCTCGCCCACTCCCGGGCGCCGCGACGGCCCGAGCCCCGAGCGCGAGCCTATCGCCCCCGCTTCGCCCGCTTCTTCTTGTGCTTCTGCGTGTGCTTGGCCTTCTTCTTCTTGGTGGCCTTCTTCGCCTTCGGGCATCCCGTGACCGCGATCTTCGTGCTCTGGTTGATCTTCAGCCCGTTCTGGCCGGTGATTTCGGTGGGCATGATCAGATTGCCCTTGCAGAGGTTCCCGTTCGCACTGAGCGCCGGGTATTCCCGCTCGGGCAGCGTCAGTTCGAAGGTCGAGAACGGCACGTCCGGGACCGTGTTGAACGTCGCGCTCGTGATCCCCTGTTTGCTGATGAACGTTTCCCCATGCACCTGCACCGTCACGCCGTCCTCGCCAACCAGGACCATGATCAGTTCCGGGTACTTCGCGCCACCATGCGAGACGAAGTACGCCGGCCCAGACAGCGGGCCTTCAAGGACGGGGGTGTTGACCGTCGCTTCGCCGACCCGCGAGGCCTTCGGGCAGTTCGCGGGGTCTTCCGCGAACACCTTTTCCGTGCAGGCCTTCTGCAGCGTTTTCAACGGGGAGGGCAGCTGTTTGGGCAGGGAGACCTTGACTTTCGCGACGTTCGACAAGGTGCCCCTCGCGCCGCTGGGGAGCGTCAGCGTGACGCGCAAGCTGGCGCCCTGCACCCGTGAGGTCTTCGCGCTCGTCGACGCCTTGAACACCGGCTTGAACGACAGCGCCGCACAGTTCGTGACCTGGAAGGGCACCCCGACGTCCGCCGTCGCGCCTTCGGTGCTTTCTAGCTCCCCGGTGAGCTTCATCGGTTCGCAACTGGTCGGGTTGAACACGAACCCCGGACGGTTGACCGTCACGTTCACATGCTGCAACTGCAACGGGATACCATCCAGGATCGTCGGAAACGCGTCGCTGACGACCGTCAGGTGCGCATCGGTCGGGTCCACATCGACCTTCGAGCGCACGATCTCGGTGCCGAGGTTGAATGGGCCCGCGATCGCTGGGACGACGATCTCCACCCCGAATGGGTCACCCTCATACGGCCCGGTGATATACGCCTTGCCGGTTTCCACCGGGAACGGGTCCCCACCGAGGCCGGCGCTTGCGGTCACCTGCCCGATCTGGCTTTCCGCGGGACACGCACCCTGCGCGGCCTGCGGTTCCTCGCACAACCTCACGCCCTGCAACCCCGCGGAGACACCGGGGGGGAACACGATCGAGAGTTTCCCGAGGGTCTGGTCGGCGTCCGGGCGGCTCATCGTCAACGTCAACGGCGTATACGCACCCGCCTGCACGTTGGTGGAGCCGGCCGCGAACCCGGGGTTGAACGGTCGCGGGCTCGCGCACCCCGTTTCATCAGGCCCGCTCGTGATATCGAACGTCGAGGACGCCGCTACCGGCGCGTTACCCGACCACGGCGACACCGACGCCGTGGTCGTATACGCCCCGCACGACGGCGGGGTGCTCAGCGGCGCGCGGTCGGAGCCGAAGAAGTGCAGCCTGGCTTCTTCGAAGGGCAGCTCGGGGTCGTTCGGGAACGTCGCCACCAGCTGCCCGGACACCGGGTTCAGCGCGACTTCGCCAGCGAGCTTGACGACCACACCAGACTTCGGGTTCTGCGCTTCCAGATAAAGCCCGACGAGACTCCCGAACGGGTTGTTGTTCTGTTCAGCGAGGTAGACCCCGCCTTCCACCGCTTCCGGCAGCAGCGGCGTCGTGATCGCGACCGTCCCTACCTTCGACGCTTCCGGACACGACGACGCGCCGGGGCTACCCAGGCCAATCTGCGCCTGCGAGCACGCCTGCAGCCCACCAGCGCCCGCCGGGCTGATCTGCACCCCTTCAGGCAACGTCACAACCATATCCTTCACGTTCGGCGGCGCAAGCCCTTCGGCCGAGAGCAGCGTTTCCTGGGGCACACGCACCCCCACCGACAACCCCGTCGGGGTACTCGCCGCATGACCATCCGGTGCCACTTCAAGGCTCGGCGAGAACAGCAGATGATTGCAGCCATCCAACCCCACCGGCCGCCCGAGGTTGTCCTGGAAGGTGTATTCAAGGGGGGCGGTGAAGACGCCCTGTTCCTGCCAGGAGTCCGCTTCCACGCTCGTGTGCACCGGGCCCGTGCACGAGGTCGGCAGGCTCAACAGCGGCGGCGGGGATTCCTGCCCAATAGCGGCGCAGGGCGACGAAATGCCTTTAACTGGGTTGAGGCAGTTCCATCCACGCACCAAATCGTGCCGTGGGTCGCCCGGTACCCCCCAGAACGTCACCCGCGAGGAGATAAACGCCGAGATCTCGGTGATGTTGTTGACGCTCACCGTGATCCCATAGTCCCCGCCAGTGCGCACCGAGGTATCGAGATACACAAGCAGCCCAAGGACGTCGAACCCGAACCGCGCCGGCTCTCCATACACCGGCGTCAGGTTGAACAGAGGCGCGGTGACCGTCGCGGGCAGTTTCTCGTTCACCGGGAACGAGAAACTCACCGACGCGACCCCGATAGCCGTGTCATCCGGACAGAAGTTCTGTCCTTCTGCAGCGGGCGCCGTGAACTTCGCCAGCGGGCACTCCGGGAACGGCACAGGGTCACCGACCAGGCCCGCCGGCAGCTTGAAGTGCAGATCCTTCACCGCGGCGGGCGGCCGCCTCGCTTCGGTCGCCTGGTTCAGTGCGATCACCGTGGTCAACTGGAACGGGTGGGAGCCGGCCTGCGTATCGGGCGACCCATCCGCGTTTTCCGGTCTCATTTCATACTGTTCTACCCCAAACGGCGTCGGTGCCCCATCGACCACGATCGGGCGCTGCACCGACGCGCTCGGCGCACCCCCACCAGAGACACTCGCTTCGTTCTCTTCACCGGACTGCGCACCTTCCACCCTCACCGTCACGAAGACTTCGACATGGCTATACGCCTCGGCGAGATCGGCCGAAACCAATCCTTCGGGGATCGTGCACGTGACCTCATGAGGTTCCACGTTGCACACCGACGCGTCCCCAAGCGGCTCGCTGTGCACGCCGAGGCCGATCGAGACGCTCTGCGCGACCAGCCCCTGCGGCAGCCTGTCCCTCACCACCACCGGCGAGCCACCCAAGCCGGCATCCCCGCGGTCTTCGGCGAGCACCGAGACCGTGCCTTCACCACCCGGCGGCAGGTTCCTCGGGAACGACCCCACACTGATACGCCACCACGGCCTGCAACTGGAGCATTCCACTTCCGCCGACGCCGACGCGACACCCACCGCACCCGCCATCGCGAGCAGCAGCACACCCGCGGCCAGCAGACCCAACCCGCGCTTGATGCTCTTGAGCTTGTCGTTGATCATCATCATCTCTCCCCGTTCGCTCAGCGCTCGGCCTTGACGGACACGCTCTTCTCAACACGGGCGCCGCTCGCCCCATACCTCCTCCTGGCCAGCCGCCGGCACCCCGCTCGCCTGCGCCTCGGCCTGCCCCCACACGCCCTCAACGCCTTCGCGAGCTTCTGCGCCCGCGTCAGCGACCTCCCCGTCACCACCGGCGCGGACCCCGAGGCAACGACGTTCCCCGAGCCCGCGAACGTCTCGCTCGCGGGCGCCCCGAAGATCGCCGGCTGCAGCGACGGCGCCGGCTTGCACGAATCCGCCGTCGTACAAGCCGGCGGGACCGCCACCGGTGGTGGCGCACACGGCACAGCCGTGGTGCATTCATGCGCGTCGTAGATGTCGTAGCTCGTATCGACGTCCTGCGGTGCGAGCCTCGAAGAGGTCAGGAAGAAGACATCCCCACCGCTTTCGCTGGCATCCAGAAACGCCGATTCTTCAGATGAGCTCCCTGCCGAGATCAGCCCGACACAGCCACCCTCACCTTCCACGAACACATCGCTCGCGCTCTGCCCATAACCGGGCGCCTGACAGCTGCCGACCCCCGAAGGCTCGTACTCGTACACATCCTCCTTGCCGTTCACATCACCCGGCACGAGCGCATCGGAGCTGTTGAAGAACAACCGGCCGCTATCAGAGAGATACCGCGACTGATACACCGCAGGAGAGTTCAGGCTTGACGCCGTCCACCCCGGGATATTCGCCGCCAGCCAGTGGTTTTCCCAGGTCTTGATGAAGTCGACAAGGGTGATTTCTGCCACGTGTTCTCCCACGAACAGGCCCACCGGCCGGGCCCCTGTAGGGTCACATGAGGCGCACACCAGCCGGCCCGTGCCCGCGTCGTAGAGGAACACCTCCTCGTCAGGCGCGCCATTGTTCGCGTCACGGTTTTCATACCCCGTGAGGCTCCTATCGGACATGAACGCCAGATACCGACCGTTCGGCGAGACACGCGACGTCATCTTCGCCAGACGTCCGTTCTGGGGTGCCCAGGTGGGGGAGTCTTCGCTTGAGAGCAGCGCGATGAAGCTAGGCGGCTCCCACGCTTTCGCCGTTTCGTCGTAATGCTCGACGTAGAGGTTGTGGCCGCCGCTTTCAGCGCCGCGCTCCGCGCCGTCACCAAGGACACCGCTGTCGACGAAGTAGACGTAGGAGCCGTCTTCGCCGGCGCCGAGCACTTCACCTTCAACTCCGCTTTCCGCGAGCTTCCTCGTTTCACCCGCCAGCGGCTCACCACTCCCACTGGTCACTTCGAAGACGTCGAGGCTCCCGCCGCTCGTAAAGAACAGCCGCGACTCTTCGCCGTCCCCGATCTGAAAAGACGCCCCTTCCGCGACCTGGACGGTTTCGCCGCTCACCATATCACGCAGGAAAAGCACACCCCCCGATTCCCACACCACGCGAGAGCCATCATTGGAGATCCCACGCCTCACACCAGCCAGACTCCCACCCTCAGCTTCCCCATCGGGCAGCACGTCGACCGGATTCAGCTTGCCCTCGGACCACTCGTAGAGCCCTTCGACGCTACCAGGCGACAGACACCCGGGGCCAGTCACGAGAACATGACTCATATCCGGTGTGCCATCCACGAATCTAACCCCACCGTAGATTTCGTTGCGGCCACCGAACTTGCACCCGGGCTGGACGTTCCCCGAGGTCACGAGCGCCTCGTATTCACCGTCGGCCTCACGCAGATAAACGGTCTTTTCCGAGCCCGCCGGCAGCGAACCCAACGGCGTATGACCAACCGGCTGGACGAACCCGAGCGACAGATCGCCCGAGAAAAGCCGGTACTCGGAAGTTTCCCCGATCGGAAGTTCTGCTGCCCCTTCGTTATGGGGAGTGGCGATGTCCTGCGTGCTCCACACCCCCGGAGCGCCACGGAGCGAGATCACCTGCGTCGCTTCCACCGATCTGCTGCCCGCGGGATCGGCAACGATCGGTGCCGTCACGTCATACGTGATCCCGTTCCCAGACTGCGCCGCCTGAATAACATCCCCGTCTTCTTCGCCGATCGAGGCGATCCCCGCGCCCTGCTTGTCCGGCGGGGTGACCAATTCCCACGCACGACCGTCCGGCAGCGTGAACAGGCTGCCCACAGCCTGCGTCGTGAACGTCTCATCCGGCCCCCCCACAGTCACGACTTCGCCGCCCGATTCGCCGACCGCGACAACGCGATAGTGATACACGGTGCCCGCCGCGAGCCCCTGCAAGTGCACGCTCACGCCGACGTCGCCCTTGCCCGAGCCCAGCGCGACACCGGGTGCCAGCGGCACGCTTTCCCCGTACGCTGTGCTCGTGCCGTACTGGAAGTAGTAGCTCGTGGGAGCATTGTCCGGGTCGATCTCCGCGTTCAACGTCACCGACGAGGACGTCACGCTCGACGCCGACTCCCCATGCACCCCCGGGCCACCCGTCGTGAACTGCTGATCCTCGGCTTCTTCGCCTTCGTTCGGGCCGTTGGCGTTGAACGCCTGCAAACGGTAGTAGTAGGTCGTATCGGGCGCCAGAGCACTCACACGTGCGTGCACCGCAACGGGGCTGCTTCCGTTCGGCACCGGGTTCGCGGCGCTTTCCCCCGGCCCCTCGCAGCGCGCTTCGCTGCCCAGCGCCGGCGTCCTGCCCCACATGAACCGGCACGTCGCCGGACCCGCTCCATCAGGGTTCACAGAGCCTGTCAAATCCAGCGCCCACGAGCCCGATCCCGAGTCGTACTTCGCGTTTGCGACACCTTCCATCGCGGTATCGGGGACCACCAGTGGCCCGCTGAACACGTCGATCGCGCCAGCCGCATCGACGAACAGCCGTCCCGACCCTGGATCGACCGCCACGGACCCAGGGCTGGCGAAGCTTTCGCTCGGCGTGCCCGCGACCCGATCCAGAAATTCACCGCTGGGACTGAACTCATACACGCCACCCGACGAGGAGACGAACACGTCTCCCGCCCCCAGGCCGCTTCCACCAGCCACGGCGACCCCGCTGATCGACCCAAACGGAGCATTCGCGTACGGCCCGGTCAGCTCATGCACCAGCGCGTATTCACCTACGCCCTTTGGTTCGAACACATCGACCACACTCTGATCGTTGACCACCATCACATCGCCATTTGCTGGCGATACGGCCACGGCACCCGAAGAACCCCCTTTCGCATAAGGTTCGAAAGCTTCGCCTTCGATCGATGCGCCCGTCAGTTGTGTGACGTATTTCTCCTTGCCGCCAGCTTCGGGCTTGAACACGTCGACGACGTCCACGTTCTGGTTGGCGCCCGCGTAGTTGCTCGTGGTGGCGACGAATACGTCGCCCTTGGCCCAGTCCGCGGCGCTCGTCGAATTGTCCACCGCGATACCCTCCATCAGACCCACCTGTTCGCTGCCTTCGTTGTAGATGAACGACTTGTTCGGGGTATCCGCGCCCTTCCATTCCTGCTGCAACGTCGCGCATTCCACCGTGCCGCACCCCCCGACACCAAGCACACCGACCGCTTCGTTACTCGCGCCGACGTACACCTCGCCTTCACCCGTCGCATGGCCCTCGGCGACACCAAGGCTGAACCCTTCCAGCCCGACCGAGGATGCCCCCAGCTGCGCGACCAGCGCATCCGAGGAGGCGTCGTACTCCGCGAGGCGGCTGCCTTCGTTCACAAGCAGATCCCCGCCATCCACGGTCATCGGGCCGCTGCCGGCAATCTGCGCTTCGTACTTGTGGTAGGGCAGCGCGAGCGCGGGTGCATCCCCCAACACCAGCCCTCCGGCCAGCGTGCACAGCGAAGCCAGCACGATCGAAGTGAACCTACGAGCACTCATCGCAACCCCTCCCTCTCGGATCGGAGGGGCACTCCCCTCGCACACATGACAACCCGCGCACCACGCGCGGAGAAAAACTTTCGAACGCCGAACGCACGCCGTCTCGCATCACGCGGTCTCGCATCACGCGGCTTGGCATCACGCGGCTTCGCTCTCGACGCGGCTGTGCGCGCGGATGCTCTGCGCGACCTGCTCGCCCTTGTCGGTGAGCCGCCACGCGTTGCGCTCGCCCTTGGCGTGCCCCGCGCCGCTGTTGGCTAGCAGCCCGAGGCGCTCCAGGCGACGCAGGAGCTTTGAGACCTGACCAGCGTCGGTGATCTCCGCGTACTCTCCGACCTGACGGTTGCTCGGGTCAGAGCCATGCCCCCCCAGCTCAGCGACACCAGCCAACACCCGCGAAGTGCGATACGTCAACCGCATCGGCACACTCTCCAACGGGTCCACCACACCAACAGGACCAGCCGCGTCACGCCCCGCCCCCGCTGACAGGGCGGCAATCGCCGGCAGCGGCAGGGTCTGCTCGCGACGCGCCGCCGCCGGCCCCAGATAGGGCAGCACGATCATCCCCATCAACTCCCCCAACAGGCCCGTGAGCGGCTTGCGCTCCCCGCGCAACAGCCGCGCATACACGATCCCAAACGCCGCGCCGACCAAGCCCTCCGCGGTAAGCGCCGTGCACCCCCCGCCACGCGCGCCCTCACGACGACCCTCATCCACCACACCCACCAGCCGCGAGAGCACAGCCTCGCGACGCTCCAACACCCGCGAGCCACCACGCAACGCCTGCACCACACACACCCGCGCCAACACCGGCTCACGATCCAAGAACGCAAGAATCCTCCACAGGCCCATCCGGACCCGCTCGCGCCATACCAGCCCCCCCAAGCCCGCCGTAGCGAGCTCGCGCCCCCCCAAACCCTCCACGCGCGCCGTGGCGAGCTCGCGCGTGAGCACCCCCAGCGCATCCTCCAAAGCCGCTGCCAGGCACGCTTCGCGGTCGGGGAACTGCTCGTAGAACGTGCGCCGCGAGACCCGCGCACGGGAGGTGATGTCCGCCACCGAGGTATCCGAATACCCCAGCTCGTCGACCGCGCGGATCGCCGCCGAAAGCAGCCGCGAACGCTGAATCCCCGCAACCCGAGCCCGCGGCGCATCCCCCCGCGAACGCGACACCGACGACCGCTGGCGCGTACCCGCGGGCATCACGCCGCCCTCCCCGCGAGACGGGGTAGCGCACTGCCCGTCAGCGACGGGCAGTCATGGCACTCAGGGCGCTCAGCCTCGAATGCCCGAGAGCAAGAGAGAGAGAGAGAGAGAGAGATGCGACAGCGCCAAGCTGGCGCATCTAGCATCACCCGTTCGGCGATGCGCAACGACCCCTATCACGTTTTTCCCTCTCGAAACCACGCTGATCAATGCTCCCTCTTGAGCCCTACGACCCGGCCCCTCTCCCAACCCACGCCCCATGAGAGCGCTCCAGCAAGGTCAACCACGAACGCGACCGACCCCAACCCGATCCTCTATGTATTGACCAGATGAGCCGCACACGACACATCCAGACAACACGACTATAACCACACCAGCAACCAGTTGTCAAGCCCCAACCCCCGCACCACGACGCTGGCCACCCGCGGGGACGCTGACCATGACCCCCGCCCGCCGAGAAGGCGCCGCCCCCGCCGGACGGATGGGAGCGCTGGGCATCCATGCCCCGCAACCCACGCCCTGCCCCCGGCCTACCGCCTCTTCCTGCCGCGCGACCCATGCTTCTTCGCGTGGGTGGCCTTCTTCTTCCTGGCCTTGGCCTTCTTCTTAGCGAGTCTGCTTCGTCTTCGGGCACCCGGTGACCGAGATCTTCGTGCTCTGGTTGATTTTCAGCCCGTTCTGCCCGACCAGTTCCGTCGGCATCAGCAGCGTGCCCTTGCAGAGGTTCCCGTTCGCACTGAGCGCCGGGTATTCCCGCTCGGGCAGCGTCAGTTCGAAGGTCGAGAACGGCACGTCCGGGACCGTCGTTGAACGTCGCGCTCGTGATCCCCTGTTTGCTGATGAACGTTTCCCCATGCACCTGCACCGTCACGCCGTCCTCGCCAACCAGGACCATGATCAGTTCCGGGTACTTCGCGCCACCATGCGACACGAAGTACGCCGGGCCCGACAGTGGGCCTTCCAGGACCGGGGTGCCGACCGTCGCCTCGCCGACCTTTGAGGCGACCGGGCAGTTCGCGGGGTTTTCTGCGAACACCTTTTCCGTGCACGCCTTCTGCAGCGTTTTCAACGGCGACGGCAGCTGTTTGGGCAGGGAGACCTTGACTTTCGCGACGTTCGAGAGGGTTCCCCTCGCGCCGGTGGGGAGCGTCAGCGTGACGTGCAGGCTCGCGCCCTGCACCCGCGAGGTCTTCGCGCTCGTCGACGCCTTGAACACCGGCTTGAACGACAGCGCCGCACAGTTCGTCACCTGGAACGGCACCCCCACATCCGCTGTCGCACCTTCCGTGCTCTGGAGCTCCCCGGTGAGCTTCATCGGTTCGCAGCTGGTCGGGTTGAACACGAACCCCGGACGGTTGACCGTCACGTTCACGTGCTGCAACTGCAACGGGATCCCATCCAGAATCGTCGGGAACGGATCACTGACAACCGTCAGATGCGCATCGGTGGGGTCGACGTCGACCTTCGAGCGCACGACCTCGGTGCCCAGGTTGAACGGGCCGGCGATCGCGGGGACGACGATCTCCACCCCGAACGGGTCACCCTCATACGGGCCGGTGATGTACGCCTTGCCGGTTTCTACGGAGAACGGGTCCCCGCCGAGACCGGCGCTCGCGGTCACCTGCCCGATCTGGCTTTCCGCCGGACAGTTGCCCTGCGCGGCCTGCGGTTCCTCGCAGAGCTTCACGCCCTGCAACCCGGCGGAGACACCCGGCGGGAACACGACCGAGAGTTTCGCGAGCGTCTGGTCGGCATCCGGGCGGCTCATCGTCAGCGTCAGCGGGGTGTACGCGCCGGCCTGCACGTTCGTGGACCCGGCCGCGAACCCGGGATTGAACGGCCTGGGGCTCGCGCACGGTGTTTCATCCGGGCCGCTCGTGATATCGAACGTCGAGGACGCTTCCACCGGCGCATTGCCCGACCACGGCAACACCGAAGCGCTCGTCGTGTACGCCCCGCACGACGGCGGGGTCGTCATCGGTGCACGGTCGGACCCGAAGAAATGCAGACTGGCTTCTTCGAAGGGCAGCTGCGGGCCATTCGGGAACGTCGCTACCAATTGCCCCGTGACCTGGTTCAGCGCGACTTCGCCCGCGAGCTTGACGACCACACCAGAATTCGGGTTATGCACTTCGATATACAGCCCGACGAGGCTCCCGAACGGATTGTTGTTCTGTTCAGCGAGATAGATCCCGCCTTCCACCGGTTCCGGCAACAGCGGCGTCGTGATCGCCACCGTCCCCACCTTCGACGCTTCCGGACACGACGACAGGCCAGGGCTGTCCAGCGCGATCTGCGCTTGCGAGCAGGCCATCAGCCCGTCCGCGGCTGCCGGGCTCAACACCATTCCTTCTGGCAGCGTCACGGTCATGTCCTTCACGTTGGCCTCGGCCAGGCCTTCGGCGTTCAAGCTCACGTCTTGCGGGACGTGAACATCGACCGTCAATCCCGTCGGGGTGCTCGCGGCCTGCCCGTCCGGCGCGACCTGGATACTCGGCGAGAACGGCAGCTGGTTGCAGCCATCCATCCCGACCGGCCGCCCCACTTCATCCTGGAAGGTGTATTCAAACGGCGCGGTGAACACCCCCTCTTCCTGCCACGAGTCCGCTTGCACAGTTGTGTTCACCGGCCCCTCACACGACGTCGGCAGTGTCAACAGCGGCGGCGGATCTTCCTCCCCCAGGGGGGCACACGGCAGCCCGTTAGTACCAGTACCTTCTCCGGGTTGGAGGCAGTTCCATCCCCGCACCGAATCGTGACGCGGATCGCCCGGCACCCCCCAGAACGTCACCCGACTGGAGATGAACCCGGCGATCTCGGTGATGTTGTCCACGCTCACAGTCACCCCATAATCTTCACCAGTCCGCACCGACGTATCGAGATACACCAGCGCACCACCGACATCGAAGCCGAACCGCGCCGGCTCACCAACCGACGGCACCAACGCGAACAACGGCACGGCGAGCGTATAAGGAGGACCGACTTCGTTCGCCGGGAACGAGATACTGACCGACGCAACCCCGACCACCGTGTTATCCGGACAGAAGTTCTGTGCGTTTCGCGCTTGCCCTGTGAACTTCACCAGGGGGCACTGCGGAAACGGTGTCGGGTTACCGACCAAGCCCGCCGGCAGGTTGAAATGAAGATCCTTCACCGCCGCGGGTGGCTTTTTCGCTTCGGCGGCCTGGTTCAGGGCGATCACGCTGGTCAACTGGAAAGGATGCGAGCCGGCCTGCGTATCGGGCGATCCATCCGCGTTTTCCGGTCTCAGTTCATACTGTTCCACGCCAAACCGCGTCGCTTCGCCATCCACCAGCATCGGCCGGTTGACGGACACACTCGGTGCACCCCCTCCAGAGATGCTCGCTTCGTTCGCTTCGCCCGATTTCGCGCCACCACCCACCTTGACCTCCACGAAGCTCTCGATATGTGTATAGGCCTCGGCGCCGAACACCAGCGGCAGAAACGCTTCGGGGATCGTGCACGTGACTTCGTGAGATTCCACGGTACAGAAAAGGCTGCCGAGCAATTCGCTCGGGGTGCTGAATCCACCGACGGTGGCGAGCTTCACGCTCTGCGCGGTCAAACCGGACGGCAGCTTGTCGTTCAGGACCACCGCCGAGCCACTCAGCCCCCCATCGCCACGGTCTTCGGCCAACACCGTTACCTGAGCTTCACCACCAGGGGGCAGATTCGTCGGGAACGACCCCGCGCTGATACTCCACCACGGCCTGCAACTGGCGCATTCCACTTCAGCGGACGCCGTAGCGGCAAAGGCACAGGCCAGCACCGCAGAAGCCACGAGAGCAGGTACAAATCGCTTACACATTTTACTTACCCCTCCGACCGTTGCTGGCTTTCTTCGCCTTGGTTTTAGTCTTCGCCTTTGCTCGCTTCACGCACTTCCCACGCTTGCCGCGCACCTTCCCCTTGGCGCATTTGGCCTTCTTGACAACCGCTGGCGTAGACGTGGACGGCGCGAGGTTCCCCGTGCCCGTGAACGTCTCGCTCGCGGGCGCCCCGAAGATCGCCGGCTGCGGCGAGGGGGCCGCCTTACACGAATCGCCCGTCGCGCACGGCGGCGGCACCGCCGCCGACGGCGGCGCGCACGGCGCGGCCACGGAGCATTCATGCGCATCGTAGATGGCAAGGCTCCTATCGTGAGCCTGCAGGAAGAAGACATCCCCGCCCGTTTCGCTGGCATCCATGAACGCCGATTCTTCAGATGACGTCCCCGCCGAGATCAATCCCACACACCCCCCCTGGCTTTCCACATACACAACACTCGCGCTCTGCCCATAACCCGGCGCCCGACAGCTGCCGAACCCGACCGGCTCATACTCATAGACATCCTCCCTGCCATTCACATCAGCCGGCACAAGCGCATCGGAGCTGTTGAAGAACAACCGGCCACTATCCGACAGATACCGCGACTGATACAACGCGGACGTAAGGCTCGTCGAGGTCCACCCCGGGATGTTCGCCGCAAACCAGCGCCCTTCCCAGGTCTTGGCATAGTCGACAAGGTTTTCCTCATACCCACCGCCCTCGTGCAGCCCGACCGGCCGCGCCCCGGTCGGATTGCACGACGCGCACACGAGGCGGCTTGCATCCGCGTCGTAGAGGAAGACCTCCTCGTCCGCGACACCGCTGTTCGCATCACGGTTTTCATACCCGGTCAGGCTCCGCTGCGACATGAACGCCAGATACCGACCGTTCGGCGATACACGCGAAGTCTTAGTGTTCAGATATTCCGCCCGCGTTCCAGTCCGGACTGTCTTCGCCGGAGAGGAGCGCGACGAAGACGGGCGCCGCCCACGCTTTCTCCGCTTCGTCATAGTGCTCGAGGTAGACGTTCGGGCCGCCGCTTTCGGCTCCATGGTCGGCGCCGTCGCCGAGGACTTCGCTGTCGACGAAGTACACGTACGTTCCGTCTTCGCTGGTCCCGAGCAGACCCTCGATGCCGCCGCTGCCCACAAGCGCGGTCGATTTACCCGCGAGCGGTTCGCCCGCGCCACTGCTCACTTCGAACACATCGAAGCTCCCGCCGCTCGAGTAGAACAGCCTCGAGCCATCACGATCGAGGAAACTACTCGCACTCCCATTCCCTTCCGCGACCTGGATCGTTTCGCCCCTGGCCATATCGCGCAGGTAAAGCGCCTCGAAACCTTCCTGAGGCGCAGGAGGCGACGGCTCTGCGTATTCCCATGCAACCAGCGAGCCGTCGTTCGAAACGCCGGTGGACCCACCGGAGTGCGTTTCTTCACCGTCGGGCAGCACATCGACCGGGGCGAGCCTGCCTTCCGACCACTCGTAGAGACCGCCGAAGACGCTGGGCGGCGGACACTTCGGGTTGATGCCCAGGATCACATGCTTCATATCCTGCGTACTGCCCTCGTAATTTATATCACTGATGTCTGGGCCGCTGTCGCCACCGAATTCGCAGCCGGGTGGGACATTCCCCGAGCTGACAAGCGCCTCATATCCGCCGCCGGCTTCGCGCAGATAGACCGTCTTTTCCGACCCAGCCGGCAACGGCGGCAACGGCGTATCACCCGCCGGTTCGACGAACCCAAGCGACAGGTCCGAGGAGAAGAGCTTGTATTCGGCAGTGTGGCCGGTCGCCAATTCTGTGGCCCCTTCATTGTGCGGCGTCGTGATGTCCTGCGTACTCCACACCCCCGGAGCGCCGCGGAGCGAGATCACCTGCGTCACTTCCGGCGATCTGCTACCCGCAGGGTTCGCGACGAACGGCGCCGTCGCACCATACGTGATCCCATCCCCAGCCTGCGCCGCCTGGATGTCATCCCCCTCCTTCGTTACCGAGCGCGATCAGATCCGCGCCGTGCTCGTCCGGCGGCGTGACCATTTCCCACGCACGACCGTCAGGCAACGTGAACTCACCACCCTCGGACTGGGTGGAGAACTCCTGATCGACCGCGGCGACTTCTCGCTGCACCGCATTGCCCACCACCACCCGGAAGTGATAAGTGCTGCCGGGCTGCAGATCCTGCAACAACAGACGCGCCGGCACAGCGCTGGTCCCAGCACCCGCATCGCCAGGCACGCTCGTCCCATAGGACGCCGTCGGACCGTATTCGAAGCGATACGTCGTGTCGCTGCCGCCCGGGTTGATCTGGGCGATCAGTTCCGCGCTGCCCGACGTGACCTTCAGGACCGACACACCTTCGACCTGCGGGCGCGCGGGCGCAATGAACGTCTTATCGAACCCAGGGTCGCTCCCGTTGGCGTCGCCGGCGACGAGACGGTAGTGGTAGCTGGTGAGCGGCGTGAGGCCGCTCACGTCGGCGTGGACCGCGACGGGCCCGACCCGGACCCGGGAGCCGGTTCGCACGGAGCGGTGCTCCCGTATGACGTTTCGGTTCCATATTCGAACTGGCAGCTGGTCACCGGTTCACCATCGGGGTCGACCGTGCCGTTGAGCGTCACGGTCCCTTCGTGCTCCAAGTTCGTCACTTCCGCGCCGGTGCTGACATCCGGCAGCACAACAGCTGTCGAAGATCGCGACCCTGTCGGCGGCGGCGTCCGCGACATAGACCGTGTGGCTGGAGGAGTCGACCGCGACACCACTGCCACCGGTCAGATCCCCAGCGCCGAACTGCTCAATGGTCGCTTCCGCTCCGGTCGCATTCTCGGCATACGCGTTGACCCTTGTCCCTCCACTTTCCCCGAGCGCGGCATACACCTCGTCGTTCGAGGTATCCACAGCGATGCCGGTCACTTGTTCTCCGGGGAAGTAGAATTCGCCACCGCTTTTGCCACCCTGCAGCCTCCTGAAGTCTTGGTTCCCGGCGATGTACAAGCGATCTTCCGAGTCCACGGCCAGCCCCTGATTCACCGTGACGCGGAGCGCGCCTTCTTCATCCTGTGAGAGGAACACGTTGACGAGCGCGTCGCTGAAGCTGTCTAAAGCTTGCCAGGTCTTGGGTGACCCAGACCACACCGGACGGGTCGACCGCGACACCCTCCAGTTCGCTGAACGGCACGCCGCCTTCGCCCGCGGTCAGCTGCCCTTCATAGACGCCCGCGGCGCTGAACTTGTCGACCACGTTATGACCCCGATCGACGACATACACGTCCCCGGCGGAGGGGTCGAACGGGCTGGGGGAGTTATCGACCGCGATCGTCGTGGGGTCATCGAACGCGCCGGTCGGAGCTGCGCTCCCGTTGAACTGCCCGATGTATTCATAGGCTTTCGTCACGGGGTTGAGCGCGAACTGCTCGACACGGTTATTGCCGCTGTCAACGACATACACGTCATGTGTCGTGTCGTTCACAGCGATCCCGTCCGGTTGCTTGAACTGGCCGTTACCAGAGCCTTCTTCGCCGAACGTGGTGTCGAAGACATGCCGATTCAATGCCAGCGCCGGGGCGCTCACAAGCAGCGACCCTCCGGCCACCACACACAACGAAACCAGCACCATCGAAGTGAATCTACGAGCACTCATCGAAACCCCTCCCTCTCAGATCGGAGGGGCACTCCCCTCGCACACATGACAACCCGCGCTCTACGCGGGAGAAAACTCTCGAACACCGAAATCGCGCCACCTCGCATCGCGCGGCCTCGCATCACGCGCGCCACCTCGCATCACGCGGCCTCGCATCACGCCGCTTCGCATCACGCCGCCTCACTCTCGAGGCGGCTGTGCGCGCGAATGCTGCGCGCGACCTGCTCGCCCTTGTCGGTGAGCCGCCAAGCGTTGGGCTCGCCCTTGGAGTGTCCCGCGCCGCTGTTGGCTAGCAGCCCGAGACCCTCCAGGCGCCGCAGGAGCTTTGAGACCTGCCCCGCGTCCGCGATCTCCGCATACTCCCCGACCTGGCGGTTACTCGGGTCAGAGCCATGCCCACCCAGCTCAGCGACACCCGCCAACACCCTTGAGGTGCGATACGTCAACCGCATCGGCACACTCTCCAACGGATCCACCACACCAACAGGACCAACCCCATCACGCACCCCACCCGCGGACACCGCGGCAATGGCCGGCGCCGGCAGGGTCTGCTCGCGACGCGCCGCCGCCGGCCCCAAATACGGCAGCACGATCATCCCCATCAACTCACCCAACAGGCCCGTGAGCGGTGTCCGCTCACCCTTCAACAGCCGCGCATACACAATCCCAAACGCCGCACCCACCAAGCCCTCAGCCGTCAAGCGCGGTGCACTCCCCACCACGCGCGCCCTCCCGGCGACCCTCATCCACCACACCCACCAGCCCCGAGAGGACCTCCTCACGACGCTCCAGCACCCGCGAGCCACCACGCAACGCCTGCACCACACACACCCGCGCCAACACCGGCTCACGATCAAAAAACGCAAGAATCCCCCACAGACCCAGGCGCACCCGCTCGCGCCACACCAAACCCTCCAAGCCCGCCGCGGCGAGCTCACGCCCCTCCAGCCCCCCAAGGCCCGCCGTGGCAAGCTCCCGCGTGAGCACCCCGAGCGCATCCTCCAGAGCCGCCGCCAGGCACGCTTCACGGTCAGGGAACTGCTCATAGAACGTGCGCCGCGAGACCCGCGCACGCGAAGTGATATCCGCCACCGAAGTGTCCGAGTACCCCAGCTCGTCGACCGCGCGGATCGCCGCCGAAAGCAGCCGCGAACGCTGAATCCCCGCAACCCTAGCCCGCGGCGCATCCCCCCGCGAACGAGACACCACGACGCCGGCGCGTCCCGGCGGCCATCACACCGCCCTCCCCGCCACACGGGGTACCACACTGCCCGTCAGCGACGGGCAGTCATGGCACTCAGGGCGCTCAGCCTCGAAAGCCCTAGAGCAAGAGAGAGAGAGAGAGAGAGAGATGCGACAGCGCCAAGCTGGCGCATCTAGCATCACCCTTGCGGCGATGCGCAACGACCCCTATCACGTTTTTCCCTCTCGAAACCACGCTGATCAATGCTCCCTCTTGAGCCCTACGACCCGGCCCCACTCCCAACCCCGCGCCCAAAGAGCGCTCCAACAAGGTCAACCACGAACGCGACCGACCCCAACCCGATCCTCTATGTATTGACCAGATGAGCCGCACACGACACATCCAGACAACACGACTATAACCACACCAGCAACCAGTTGTCAAGCCCCAAGCCGCCGCCCGCCGCCAGCCAGACAGCGACCGGCGAGTCGCGGACACCAAGAGGAGCGCGGCGCAGCAATCCCCCACACCACCGCCCACGACCGCTCTACAATGCCACGCATGGCAACGATGTCGAAAGCCAAGCCGCGCGGGCCATGGACGCCCGAGGAGATCGCCCGCAACGAGCGCGCCATCAGGGCACAGGTCGCGCGCGACCGTGCGCGTGGAGTGGGCGTCAACCTGGAAGAGGCCGCGGCGCTCGCGCGCTTCGCCAACCGCTTCGCCGATGCATTCAGGGATGCCAAACGCGCTTGACCCTCTGCCTCTGCTGAGGCACTTGCACGAGCGAGGAGTCGAGCACATCATCATCGGCGGCTTTGCGGTGACCGCGCACGGCTTTACGCGGGTGACCAAGGATCTCGACACCGTCCCCCGACCCACCGAAGCGAACCTCAAGAGGCTCTCTGAAGCGCTGCGGGATCTCGAAGCGACGATCCTTGACACCGGCGACTTCGCGCCCGAGGAGCTGCCGATGAACCCAACCCGGCCAGCCGACCTCGCCCAGGGCGGCAACTTCTGCCTGCACACTCGTCTCGGTCGTATCGACATCATGCAGTGGGCCAGCGGGATCGAGACCGACGACCTCTACGCCGAGCTCGACCAAGCAGCCATCGCAGGAGACGTCGATGGCATCACAGTGCGCGTCTGCGGCCTGGAACACCTCCGCGCGATGAAGCGCGCGGCCGGCCGGCCACAGGATCTCGAAGACCTCAAGCACCTCGACGGCGCCTGAGCCAGAGGACCCCGGCAGAGCCCAAGGCCCAGGCGCCTCTCGACACCTGGGCCTCGCGCCGGCTGTCTACCGCCTCTTCCTGCCACGCGCGCTGTGCGTCTTCTTCGCGTGCCTGCCCTTCTTCCTGGACGCCTTCTTCGTCTTCGGGCACCCCGTGACAGCGATCTTCGTGCTCTGGTTGATTTTCAGCCCGTTCTGCCCAACCAGTTCCGTCGGCATCAGCAGCGTGCCCTTGCAGAGGTTCCCGTTCGCACTGAGCGCCGGGTATTCCCGCTCGGGGAGCGTCAGTTCGAACGTCGAGAACGGCACGTCCGGCACCGTGTTGAACGTCGCGCTCGTGATCCCCTGTTTGCTGATGAACGTTTCCCCATGCACCTGCACCGTGACTCCGTCCTCGCCGACCAGGACCATGATCAGTTCGGGGTACTTCGCACCACCATGGGAGACGAAGTAGGCGGGGCCCGACAGTGGGCCTTCGAGGACCGGGGTGCCGACCGTCGCCTCGCCGACCTTCGAGGCGAGTGGGCAGTTCGCGGGGTTTTCTGCGAACACCTTTTCCGTGCAGGCCTTCTGCAGCGTTTTCAACGGCGAAGGCAACTGTTTGGGCAGCGACACCTTGACTTTCGCGACGTTCGACAAGGTGCCCCTCGCGCCGCTGGGGAGCGTCAGCGTGACGTGCAAGCTGGCGCCCTGCACCCTTGAGGTCTTCGCGCTCGTCGATGCCTTGAACACCGGCTTGAACGACAGCGCCGCACAGTTCGTGACCTGGAACGGCACCCCCACATCCGCCGTCGCACCTTCGGTGCTTTCTAGCTCGCCGGTGAGCTTCATCGGTTCGCAACTGGTCGGGTTGAACACGAACCCCGGCCGGTTGACCGTCACGTTCACGTGCTGCAACTGCAACGGGATCCCATCCAGGATCGTCGGGAACGGGTCGCTGACGACCGTCAGGTGCGCATCGGTGGGGTCGACGTCCACCTTTGAGCGGACGACCTCTGTGCCGAGATTGAACGGGCCGGCGATCGCGGGGACGACGATCTCCACCCCGAACGGGTCACCCTCATACGGCCCGGTGATGTACGCCTTGCCGGTTTCTACGGAGAACGGGTCGCCGCCGAGACCGGCGCTCGCGGTCACCTGCCCGATCTGGCTTTCCGCGGGGCACTGGCCCTGCGCGGCCTGCGGTTCCTCGCACAGCTTCACACCCTGAAGGCCCGCGGAGACCCCCGGCGGGAACACGACCGAGAGTTTCCCCAGCGTCTGGTCGGCATCCGGGCGGCTCATCGTCAACGTCAACGGGGTGTACCCGCCGGCCTGCACGTTCGTGGACCCGGCCGCGAACCCGGGATTGAACGGCCTGGGGCTCGCGCACGGTGTTTCGTCCGGGCCACTCGTGATATCGAACGTCGAAGACGCCACCACCGGCGCGTTACCCGACCACGGCAACACCGACGCCGTCGTCGTGTACGCCCCGCACGACGGCGGGGTCGTCATCGGTGCGCGGTCGGACCCGAAGAAGTGCAGACTGGCTTCTTCGAAGGGCAGCTGCGGGCCATTCGGGAACCTCGCCACCAGTCGCCCCGTGACCTGGTTCAGCGCGACTTCCCCAGCGAGCTTGACGACCACACCAGAATTCGGGTTATGCACTTCGATATACAGCCCGACGAGGCTCCCGAACGGGTTGTTGTTCTGTTCAGCGAGGTAAACCCCGCCTTCCACCGGTTCCGGCAACAGCGGCGTCGTGATCACCACTGTCCCGACCTTCGACGCTTCCGGACACGACGACAGGCCAGGGCTGTCCAGTGCGATCTGCGCTTGCGAACAGGACATCAGCCCGTCCGCGGCTGCCGGGCTCAACACCATTCCTTCTGGCAGCGTCACGGTCATGTCCTTCACGTTGGCCTCGGCGAGGCCTTCGGCGTTCAAGCTCACGTCTTGCGGGACGTGAACATCGACCGTCAATCCCAGTCGGGGTGCTCGCGGCCTGCCCGTCCGGCGCGACCTGGATACTCGGCGCGAACGGCAGCTGGTTGCAACCATCCATCCCGACCGGCCGCCCCGCTTCATCCTGGAAGATGTATTCAAACGGCGCCGTGAACACCCCCTCTTCCTGCCACGAGTCGGCTTGCACAGTTGTGTTCACCGGCCCCACGCACGATGGCGGTAGCGTCAATAGCGGCGGTGGATCTTCCTCCCCCAGGGGAGCACATGGTACTTGCCCGTTACTACCTTCTCCGGGTTTGAGGCAGTTCCATCCCCGCACCGAATCGTGACGCGGATCGCCCGGCACCCCCCAGAACGTCACGCGGCTGGAGATGAACCCGACGGCCTCGGTGATGTTCGGCACCGTCACGGTCACACCGTAGTCGCTGCCGGTCCGCACCGACGTATCGAGATACACCAGCGCACCCTTGACATCAAAGCCGAACTTCGCCGGCTCACCAACGGACGGCACCAACGCGAACAACGGTACGGCGAAAGTCTCAGGAGGACCGACTGCGTTCGCCGGGAACGAGACACTGACCGACGCGACCCCGACCACCGTGTTATCCGGACAGAAGTTCTGTGCTTCTCCCGCGTTCCCGGTGAACTTCACCAGGGGGCACTGCGGGAACGGTGTCGGGTTGCCGACCAAGCCCGCCGGCAGGTTGAAATGAAGATCCTTCACCGCCGCGGGTGGCTTTTTCGCTTCGGCGGCCTCATTCAAAGCGATCACGCTGGTCAACTGGAAAGGATGCGAACCTGCCTGCGTATCGGGCGACCCATCCGCGTTTTCCGGTCTCAGTTCATACTGTTCCACACCGAACGGCGTCGCTTCGCCATCCACCACGATCGCCCGCTTGACCGACACACTCGGCGCACCCCCACCAGAGATGCTCGCTTCGTTCTCTTCGCCCGATTTCGCGCTACCCACCTTGACCGCTACGAAGCTCTCGATATGCGTATAGGCATCGGCGCCGAACACCAGCGGCAGAAACCCTTCGGGGATCGTGCACGTGACTTCGTGAGGTTCCACGGTGCAGAAAAGGCTGCCGAGCAATTCGCTCGGGGCGGTGAATCCACCGACGGTGCCGAGCCTCACGCTCTGCGCGGTCAAACCGGACGGCAGCTTGTCGTTCAGGACCACCGCCGAGCCACTCAGCCCCGCATCGCCACGGTCTTCGGCCAGCACCGTGACCTGACCTTCACCACCAGGGGGCAGATTCGTCGGTAACGACCCCGCGCTGATACGCCACCACGGCCTGCAACTGGCGCATTCCACTTCAGCGGACGCCGTGGCGGCAAACGCACAGGCCAGCACCGCAAAGGCCACGAGAGCAGGTACAAATCGCTTACACATTTTACTTACCCCTCCGGCCGTTGCTGGCTTTCTTCGCTTTGGTTTTGGTCTTTGCCTTCGCTCGCTTCACGCACTTTCGACGCTTGTCGCGCACCTTTCCCTTGGTGCATTTGGCCTGCTTCGTAGCCTTCTTCACAACCGTCGGCGTAGACGTGGACGACGCGAGGTTCCCCGTGCCCGTGAACGTCTCACTCGCGGGCGCCCCGAAGATCGCCGGCTGCGGCGAGGGGGCCGCCTTACACGAATCGCCCGTCGCACACGGCGGCGGCGGCACTGCCGACGGCGGCGCGCACGGTGCGGCCGCGGAGCATTCATGCGCATCGAAGATGGCAAGGCTCCTATCGTGAGACTGCAGGAAGAAGACATCCCCGCCCGTTTCACTGGCATCCATGAACGCCGATTCTTCAGACGACGTCCCCGCCGAGATCAACCCCACACAACCACCCTGGCTTTCCACATACACAACACTCGCGCTCTGCCCATAACCCGGCGCCCGACAGCTGCCGAACCCAACCGGCTCATACTCATAGACATCCTCCCTGCCATTCACATCAGCCGGCACAAGCGCATCGGAGCTGTTGAAAAACAACCGGCCACTATCCGACAGATACCGCGACTGATACAACGCGGACGTAAGGCTCGTCGAGGTCCACCCCGGGACGTTCGCCGCAAACCAGCGCCCATCCCAGGTCTTGGCATAGTCGACAAGGTTTTCCTCCACCCGACCACCCTCGAGCAGCCCGACCGGCCGCGCCCCGGTCGGATTGCACGACGCGCACACGAGACGGCTTGCATCCGCGTCGTAGAGGAAGACCTCCTCGTCCGCAACGCCACTGTTCGCATCACGGTTTTCATACCCCGTCAGGCTCCGCTGCGACATGAACGCCAGATACCGGCCGTTCGGCGATACACGCGAAGTCTTAGTGCTGTCAGATATTCCCCCCGCGTTCCAGTCCGGACTGTCTTCGCCGGAGAGGAGCGCAACGAAGACGGGCGCCGCCCACGCTTTCGCCGCTTCGTCATAGCGCTCGAGGTAGACGTTCGGGCCGCCGCTTTCGGCTCCATGGTCGGCGCCGTCGCCGAGGACTTCGCTGTCGACGAAGTACACGTACGTTCCGTCTTCGCTGGTCCCGAGCAGACCCTCAATCGCGCCGCTGCCCACAAGCATGGTCGATTTACCCGCGAGCGGTTCGCCCGCGCCACTGCTCACTTCGAACACATCGAAGCTCCCGCCGCGCGAGTAGAACAGCCTCGAGCCGTCACGATCGAGGAAACTACTCGCACTCCCCTTCCCTTCCGCGACCTGGATCGTTTCGCCCCTGGCCATATCGCGCAGGTAAAGCGCCTGGAAACCTTCCTGAGGCGCGGGAGGCGACGGCTCTTCGTATTCCCATGCAACCAGCGAACCGTCATTCGAAACGCCAGTGGACCCACCGGAGTGCGTTTCTTCACCGTCGGGCAGCACATCGACCGGGGCGAGCTTGCCTTCCGACCACTCGTAGAGACCGCCGAAGACGCTGGGCGGCGGACACTTCGGGGTTATGCCCAGGATCACATGCTTCATATCCTGCGTACTGCCCTCGTAATTTATATCGCTGATGTCTGGGCCGCTGTCGCCGCCGAATTCGCAGCCGGGCGGGACATTCCCCGAGCTGACAAGCGCCTCATATCCGCCGCCGGCTTCGCGCAGATACACCGTCTTTTCCGACCCAGCCGGCAACGGCGGCAACGGCGTATCACCCGCCGGTTCGACAAACCCAAGCGACAGATCCGAGGAGAAGAGCTTGTATTCAGCAGTGTGACCTTCCGCCACTTCTGTGGCCCCTTCATTGTGCGGCGTCGTGATGTCCTGCGTACTCCACACCCCAGGAGCGCCGCGGAGCGAGATCACCTGCGTCACTTCCGGCGATCTGCTACCCGCAGGGTTCGCGACGAACGGCGCCGTCGCACCATACGTGATCCCATTCCCAGCCTGCGCCGCCTGGATGTCATCCCCCTCGCTGTTACCGAGCGCGATCAGGTCTGCGCCGTGCTCGTCCGGCGGCGTGACCATTTCCCATGCACGACCGTCGGGCAACGTGAACTCACCACCCTCGGACTGGGTGGAGAACTCCTGATCGACCGCGGCGACTTCTCGCTGCACCGCATTGCCCACCAGCACCCGGAAGTGATAAGTGCTGCCGGGCTGCAGATCCTGCAACAACAGACGCGCCGGCACAGCGCTGGTCCCCGAGCCCGCATCGCCAGGCACGCTCGTCCCATAGGACGCCGTCGGACCGTATTCGAAACGATACGTCGTATCGCTGCCCCCCGGGTTGATCTGAGCGATCAGTTCCGCGCTGCCCGACGTGACCTTCAGAACCGACACACCTTCGACCCGCGGGCGCACAGGCGCAATGAACGTCTTATCGAACCCAGGGGAGCTCCCGTTGGCGTCGCCGGCAACGAGACGGTAGTGATAACTGGAGAGCGGCGTGAGGCCACTCACGTCGGCGTGGACCGCGACGGGGCCCGACCCGGACCCGGGAGCCGGTTCGCACGGAGCGGTACTCCCGTATGACGTTTCGGTTCCATATTCGAACTGGCAGCTGGTCACCGGTTCACCGTCGGGATCGACCGTGCCGTTGAGCGTCACCGTCCCTTCGTGCTCCAAGTTCGTCACTTCCGCGCCGGTGCTGACATCCGGCAGCACAACACTGTCGAAGATCGCGACCCTGTCGGCGGCGGCATCCGCGACATAGACCCTATGGCTGGAGGAGTCGACCGCGACACCACTACCACCGGTCAGATCCCCAGCGCCGAACTGCTCAATCGTCGCTTCCGCTCCGGTTGCATTCTCGGCATACGCGTCGACCCTTGTCCCTCCACTTTCCCCGATCGCGGCATACACCTCATCGTTCGAGGTATCCACAGCGATACCAGTCACTTCTTCTCCGGGGAAGAAGAATTCGCCACCCTGCAGCCTCCTGAAATCTTGGTTCCCGGCGATGTACAAGCGATCTTCCGAGTCCACGGCCAGCCCCTGATTCACCGTGACTGCGAGCGCGCCTTCCTCATCCTGTGAGAGGAACACGTTGACGAGCGCGTCGCTGAAGCTGTCTAAAGCGCCAAATCGGGTGACCCAAACCACGCCGGACGGGTCGACCGCGACACCCTCCAGTAAGCTGAACGGCACGCCGCCTTCGCCCGCGGTCAGCTGTCCTTCATAGACGCCCGCGGCGCTGAACTTGTCGACCACGTTATGACCCCGATCGACGACATACACGTCCCCGGCGGAGGGGTCAAACGGGCTGGGGGAGTTATCGACCGCGATCGTCGTGGGGTCATCGAACGCACCGGTCGGAGCTGCGCTCCCGTTGAACTGCCCGATGTATTCATAGGCTTTCGTCACGGGGTTGAGCGCGAACTGCTCGACACGGTTATTGCCGCTGTCAACGACATACACATCATGTGTAGTGTCGTTCACAGCAACCCCATCCGGGTGCTTGAACTGGCCGTTACCAGAGCCTTCTTCGCCGAACGTAGTGTCGAAGACGTGCCGATTCAACGCCAGCGCCGAGGCACTCACAAGCAGCGACCCCCCGACCACCACACACAACGAAACCAGCACCATCGAAGTGAATCTACGAGCACTCATCGAAACCCCTCCCTCTCAGATCGGAGGGGCACTCCCCTCGCACACATGACAACCCGCGCTCTACGCGGAGAAAACTCTCGAACACCGAAATCGCGCCACCTCGCATCACGCGGCCGCATCGCGCCACCTCGCATCACGCCACCTCGCATCACGCCACCTCGCATCACGCCGCCTCGCATCACGCCGCCTCGCATCACGCCGCCTCGCTCTCCAGGCGGCTGTGCGCGCGAATGCTGCGCGCGACCTGCTCGCCCTTGTCGGTGAGCCGCCAAGCGTTGGGCTCGCCCTTGGAGTGCCCCGCGCCGCTGTTGGCGAGCAGCCCGAGACCCTCCAGGCGCCGCAGGAGCTTTGAGACCTGCCCCGCGTCCGCGATCTCCGCATACTCCCCGACCTGGCGGTTACTCGGATCAGAGCCATGCCCACCCAGCTCAGCAACACCCGCCAACACCCTTGAGGTGCGATACGTCAACCGCATCGGCACACTCTCCAACGGATCCACCACACCAACAGGACCAACCCCATCACGCACCCCACCCGCAGACACCGCGGCAATGGCCGGCGCCGGCAGGGTCTGCTCGCGACGCGCCGCCGCCGGCCCCAAATACGGCAGCACAATCATCCCCATCAACTCACCCAACAGGCCCGCGAGCGGTGTCTGCTCACCCTTCAACAGCCGCGCATACACAATCCCAAACGCCGCACCCACCAAGCCCTCAGCCGTCAACGCAGAGCACTCACCACCACGCGCAGCCTCCCAGCGACCCTCATCCACCACGCCCACCAGCGTCGCGAGGACCTCCTCACGACGCTCCAACACCCGCGAGCCACCACGCAACGCCTGCACCACACACACCCGCGCCAACACCGGCTCACGATCAAAAAACGCAAGAATCCCCCACAGACCCAGGCGCACCCGCTCGCGCCACACCAGCCCCCCCAAGCCCACCGTGGCGAGCTCACGCCCCTCCAGCCCCCCAAGGCCCGCCGTGGCAAGCTCCCGCGTGAGCACCCCGAGCGCATCCTCCAGAGCCGCCGCCAGGCACGCTTCACGGTCAGGGAACTGCTCATAGAACGTACGCCGCGAGACCCGCGCACGCGAAGTGATATCCGCCACCGAGGTATCGGAGTACCCCAGCTCATCCACCGCGCGGATCGCCGCCGAAAGCAGCCGCGAACGCTGAATCCCCGCCACCCGAGCGCGCGGCGCATCCCCCCGCGAACGCGACACCACGCGCCTGCGCGTCTCCGTGGGCATCACGCCGCCCTCCCCGCTACACGGGGTACCGCGCTGCCCGTCAGCGACGGGCTGTCAGGGCGCTCAGCCTCGAATGCCCTAGAGCAAGAGAGAGAGAGAGAGAGAGAGATGCGACAGCGCCAAGCTGGCGCATCTAGCATCACCCGTTCGGCGATGCGCAACGATCCCTATCACGTTTTTCCCTCTCGAAACCACGCTGATCAATGCTCCCTCTTGAGCCCTACGACCCGGTCCCTCTCCCAACCCCGCGCCCAAAGAGCGCTCCAACAAGGTCAACCACGAACGCGACCGACCCAACCCGATCCTCTATGTATTGACCAGATGAGCCGCACACGACACATCCAGACAACACGACTATAACCACACCAGCAACCAGTTGTCAAGCCCCAAGCCGCCGGGCCACGACACCGGGCAGCACCATACAGAGCAATACGATGCTATACTCTCATCTGGACCATGGCCGAACCCGTCACCAAGCAGAGCATCGCCTTCCGCTTCGACCGCGGGACGGTGGCGCGCCTGAAGCGGCGCGCGCTGGAGACGCGCGCCCCGCAGACCGCCCTCGCCGAGCGCTACATCGAGGAGGGCCTGCGTCACGACGAGCACCCGCTCGTGTACTTCCGCGACGGCGAGGCGGGGCGCAGGCCGGCGCTGCTCGGCACGCGGCTCGACGTCGCGGAGATCGTCACTACCATCCGCCAGAACGGCAACTCCGTCGAGGAGGCAGCCGACTACTTGGAGATTCCCCCCGAGCACGTCGAGGCCGGCCTGCGCTACTACCTTGACTACAAGGAGGAGATCGACGCCTGGATCGAGCGCTCCCGCGCAGTCGCACAGCGCGAGCGCGAGCGCTGGCAGCGCCGCCAGCAGGCGCTCGCGTGAAGCTGCTGCTCGACGAGATGATCTCCCCGCGGGTCGCCCGCGAACTGCGCAGTCACAGACACGACGTTCACGCCGTCAAGCACGACCGAGCCGACCTCGCCGGCCGCGGCGATCGCGAGATCGTTCGGCTGATGGCCGCCGAGGGAAGGGCAATCGTCACCAACGACATCGCGGACTTCCAGAACATCCACGACCAGTTCCTCGCCGCGGGCGAGGCCCACCACGGGATGATCTTCACCTTCGACGCCACCCTCCCGCGCACCAAGGCCGCGATTCCGCAGTGGGTCCAGGCACTGAGTGACCTGCTCGCCGAACACGGCGACGAGCAGGCACTGCGCAACAGGGTCCACCACCTCGTGTGAGCATCCTGCGTTGGCCGCCTGGCGTCGGGCGCGAGCCTACGGCCTCTTCTTCGCCCGCTTCACCCGCTTCTTCTTGTGCTTGACGTGCTTCGTCTTCGGGCATCCGGTGACCGCAATCTTCGTGCTCTGGTTGATCTTCAGCCCGTTCTGCCCAACCAGTTCCGTCGGCATCACCAGGCTGCCCTTGCACAGGTTCCCGTTCGCACTGAGCGCCGGGTATTCACGCTCGGGCAGCGTCAATTCGAACGTCGAGAACGGCACATCCGGCACCGTGTTGAACGTCGCGCTCGTGATCCCCTGTTTGCTGATGAACGTTTCCCCATGCACCTGCACCGTCACACCATCCTCACCCGTCAGGACCATGATCAGTTCCGGGTACTTCGCACCACCATGCGACACGAAGTACGCCGGGCCCGACAATGGGCCTTCCAAGACCGGGGTGCCGACCGTCGCCTCGCCGACCTTTGAGGCGACAGGGCAGTTCGCGGGATCTTGCTCGAACACCTTTTCGATGCATGCCTTCTGCAGCGTTTTCAGCGGCGAAGGCAGCTGTTTTGGGAGCGACACCTTGACTTTTGCGACGTTCGAGAGGGTTCCCCTCGCCCCGCTGGGGAGCGTCAGCGTGACGTGCAGGCTCGCGCCCTGCACCCTTGAGGTCTTCGCGCTCGTCGAAGCCTTGAACACCGGCTTGAACGACAACGCCGCACAGTTCGTCACCTGGAACGGCACCCCCACATCAGCCCTCGCACCTTCAGTGCTTTCAAGCTCCCCGGTGAGCTTCATCGGTTCGCAACTGGTCGGGTTGAACACAAACCCGGGACGGTTGACCGTCACGTTCACGTGCTGCAACTGCAACGGAATGCCATCCAGGATCGTCGGGAACGCGTCGCTGACGACCGTCAGATGCGCATCCGTCGGGTCCACATCTACCTTTGAGCGCACGACCTCGGTCCCGAGATTGAACGGGCCGGCGATCGCGGGGACGACGATCTCCACCCCGAACGGGTCACCCTCATACGGGCCGGTGATGTACGCCTTCCCGGTTTCCACGGAGAACGGGTCCCCGCCGAGACCGGCGCTCGCGATCACCTGCCCGATCTGGCTTTCCGCCGGACAGTCTCCCTGTGCGGCCTGTGGTTCCTCGCAGAGCTTGACGCCCTGCAATCCGGCGGAGACACCCGGGGGGAACACGATCGAGAGTTTCGCGAGGGTCTGGTCGGCATCCGGGCGGCTCATCGTCAGCGTCAACGGGGTATACGCGCCGGCCTGCACGTTCGTCGACCCAGCCGCGAACCCAGGGTTGAACGGCCTCGGACTCGCGCACGGTGTTTCGTCCGGGCCGCTCGTGATATCGAACGTCGAAGACGCCACCACCGGCGCGTTACCCGACCACGGCAACACCGAAGCGCTCGTCGTGTACGCCCCGCACAACGGCGGGGTCGTCATCGGTGCGCGGTCGGACCCGAAGAAATGCAGACTGGCTTCTTCGAAGGGCAGCTGCGGGCCGTTCGGGAACGTCGCCACAGGCTGCCCCGTGACCTGGTTCAGCGCGACTTCGCCGGCCAGCTTGACGACCACACCAACCTTCGGGTTGTGCACTTCGATATACAGCCCGACGAGGCTCCCGAACGGGTTGTTGTTCTGTTCAGCGAGGTAGATCCCGCCTTCCACCGGTTCGGGCAACAGCGGCGTCGTGATCACCACCGTCCCCACCTTCGACGCTTCCGGACACGACGACTGGCTGGGGCTGCTCAGCGCGATCTGCGCCTGTGAGCAGGACATCAACCCATCCGCGGCGGCCGGGCTCAACACCATTCCTTCTGGCAGCGTCACGGTCATGTTCTTCACGTTGGCCTCGGCCAGGCCTTGACCGTTCACGCTCACGTCCTGCGGGACGTGCACGCCGACCGTCAACCCCGTCGGGGTGCTCGCGGCCTGCCCGTCCGGCGCGACCTGGATACTCGGCGCGAACGGCAGCTGGTTGCAACCATCCATCCCGACCGGCCGCCCCACTTCATCCTGCAAGGTGTATTCAAACGGTGCGGTGAACGCCCCCTCTTCCTGCCACGAGTCCGCTTGCACCGTTGTGTTCACCGACCCCGCACACGACGTCGGCAGCGTCAGCAGCGGCGGCGGATCTTCCTCCCCCAAGGGAGCACACGGTACCTGCCCGTTACTACCTACTCCGGGTTGGAGACAGTTCCATCCCCGCACCGAATCGTGACGCGGATCGCCCGGCACCCCCCAGAACGTCACGCGGCTGGAGATGAAGCCG
Source organism: uncultured Solirubrobacterales bacterium (assembly GCA_963744135.1). Lineage (GTDB taxonomy): Bacteria > Actinomycetota > Thermoleophilia > Solirubrobacterales > Solirubrobacteraceae > Palsa-744. The sequence continues at coordinate 354,072 of CAVUSE010000004.1, forward strand.
ACGGCCTCGGTGATGTTCGGCACCGTCACTGTCACACCGTAGTCGCTGCCGGTCCGCACCGACGTATCGAGATATACCAGCGCACCCTGGACATCGAAGCCGAACTTCGCCGGCTCACCAACCGACGGCACCAACGCGAACAACGGCACGGCGAACGTCACAGGAGAACCGACTGCGTTCACCGGGAACGAGACGCTGACCGACGCGACCCCGACCACCGTGTTACCCGGACAGAAGTTCTGTCCTGATCCCGCGTTCCCGGTGAACTTCACCAGGGGGCACTGCGGGAACGGTGTTGGGTTGCCGACCAAGCCCGCTGGCAGCTTGAAATGGAGATCCTTCACCGCCGCGGGTGGTTTTTTCGCTTCGGCGGCCTCGTTCAAAGCGATCACGCTGGTCAGCTGGAAAGGATGCGAACCGGCCTGCGTATCGGGCGACCCATCCGCGTTTTCCGGTCTCAGTTCATACTGTTCCACACCGAACGGCGTCGCTTCGCCATCCACCACGATCGCCCGCTTGACCGACACGCTCGGCGCACCCCCGCCAGAGATGCTCGCTTCGTTCTCTTCGCCCGATTTCGCGCCACCCACCTTGACCTCTACGAAGCTCTCGATATGCGTATAGGCATTGGCGCCGAACACCAGTGGCAGAAACCCTTCGGGGATCGTGCATGTGACTTCGTGAGGTTCCACGGTGCAGAAAAGGCTGCCGAGCAATTCGCTTGGTTCGCTGAATCCACCGACGGTGCCGAGCTTCACGCTCTGCGCGGTCAAACCGGACGGCAGCCTGTCGTTCAGGACCACCGCCGAGCCACCCAGCTCCCCATCGCCACGGTCTTCCGCCAGCACCGTGACCTGACCTTCACCACCCGGGGGCAGATTCGTCGGGAACGACCCCGCGCTGATACGCCACCACGGCCTGCAACTAGCGCATTCCACTTCAGCGGACGCCGTGGCGGCAAACGCACAGACCAGCACCGCAAAAGCCACAAGGGCGGGTACAAATCGCTTACACATTTTACTTACCCCTCCGGCCGTTGCTGGCTTTCTTCGCCTTGGTTTTGGTCTTTGCCTTTGCTCGCTTCACGCACTTCCCACGCTTGTTGCGCACCTTCCCCTTCGCGCATTTGGCCTTCTTCACAACCGCTGGCGTAGGCGTGGACGGCGCGAGGTTCCCCGTGCCCGTGAACGTCTCGCTCGCGGGCGCCCCGAAGATCGCCGGCTGCGGCGAGGGGGCCGCCTTACACGAATCGCCCGTCGTACACGGCGGCGGCACCACTGCCGACGGCGGCGCGCACGGCGCGGCCGCGGAGCATTCATGCGCATCGTAGATGGCAAGGCTCCTGTCGTGAGCCTGTAGGAAGAAGACATCCCCGCCCGTTTCGCTGGCATCCATGAACGCCGATTCTTCAGACGACGTCCCCGCCGAGATCAACCCCACACACCCACCCCGGCTTTCCACATACACAACACTCGCGCTCTGCCCATAACCCGGCGCCCGACAGCTACCAAACCCAACCGGCTCATACTCATAGACATCCTCCCTGCCATTCACATCAGCCGGCACAAGCGCATCGGAGCTATTGAAAAACAACCGGCCACTATCCGACAGATACCGCGACTGATACAACGCGGACCCAAGGCTCGTCGAGGTCCACCCCGGAATGTTCGCCGCAAACCAGCGACCTTCCCAGGTCTTGGCATAGTCGACAAGGTTTTCCTCATACCCACCGCCCTCGTGCAGCCCGACCGGCCGCGCCCCGGTCGGATTGCACGACGCGCATACGAGACGGCTTGCATCCGCGTCGTAGAGGAAGACCTCCTCGTCCGCGACGCCACTGTTCGCATCACGGTTTTCATACCCGGTCAGGCTCCGCTGCGACATGAACGCCAGATACCGGCCGTTCGGCGATACACGCGAAGTCTTAGTGCTCTCAGATATTCCCCCCGCGTTCCAGTCCGGACTGTCTTCGCCGGAGAGGAGCGCGACGAAGACGGGCGCCGCCCACGCTTTCGCCGCTTCGTCATAGTGCTCGAGGTAGATGTTCGGGCCGCCGCTTTCGGCTTCATGGCCGGCGCCGTCGCCGAGGACTTCGCTGTCGACGAAGTACACGTACGTTCCGTCTTCGCTGGTTCCGAGCAGACCCTCGATGCCGCCGCTGCCCACAAGCGCGGTCGATTTACCCGCGAGCGGTTCGCCCGCGCCACTGCTCACTTCGAACACATCGAAGCTCCCGCCGCTCGAGTAGAACAGCCTCGAGCCGTCACGATCGAGGAAACTGCTCGCACTCCCTTCCCCTTCCGCGACCTGGATCGTTTCGCCCCTGGCCATATCGCGCAGGTAAAGCGCCTCGAAACCTTCCTGAGGAGCAGGAGGCGACGGCTCCGCGTATTCCCATGCAACCAGCGAGCCGTCGTTCGAAACGCCGGTGGACCCACCGGAGTGCGTTTCTTCACCGTCGGGCAGCACATCGACCGGGGCGAGCCTGCCTTCGGACCACTCGTAGAGACCGCCGAAGACAGTGGGCGGCGGACACTTCGGGTTGATGCCCAGGATCACATGCTTCATATCCTGTGTGCTGCCCTCGTAATTTATATCGCTGATGTCTGGGCCGCTGTCGCCGCCGAATTCGCAGCCGGGTGGGACATTCCCCGAGCTGACAAGCGCCTCATATCCGCCGCCGGCTTCGCGCAGATAGACCGTCTTTTCCGACCCAGCCGGCAACGGCGGCAATGGCGTGTAACCCGCCGGTTCGACGAACCCAAGCGACAGGTCCGAGGAGAAGAGCTTGTATTCGGCAGTGTGGCCGGTCGCCAATTCTGTGGCCCCTTCATTGTGCGGCGTCGTGATGTCCTGCGTACTCCACACTCCCGGAGCGCCGCGGAGCGAGATCACCTGCGTCACTTCCGGCGATCTGCTACCCGCAGGGTTCGCGACGAACGGCGCCGTCGCACCATACGTGATCCCATTCCCAGCCTGCGCCGCCTGGATGTCATCCCCCTGTTCGTTACCGAGCGCGATCAGATCCGCGCCGTGCTCGTCCGGCGGCGTGACCATTTCCCACGCACGACCGTCGGGCAACGTGAACTCACCACCCTCGGACTGGGTGGAGAACTCCTGATCGGCCGCGGCGACTTCTCGCTGCACCGCATTGCCTGCCACCACCCGGAAGTGATAAGTGCTGCCGGGCTGCAGATCCTGCAACAGCAGACGCGCCGGCACAGCGCTGGTCTCCGAGCCCGCATCGCCAGGCACGCTCGTCCCGTAGTCCGTCGTCGGGCCGTATTCGAAGCGATACGTCGTGTCGCTGCCGCCCGGGTTGATCTGGGCGATCAGTTCCGCGCTGCCCGACGTGACCTTCAGGACCGACAGGCCTTCGACCTGCGGGCGCGCGGGCGCAATGAACGTCTTATCGAACCCAGGGTCGCTCCCGTTGGCGTCGCCGGCGACGAGACGGTAGTGGTAGCCGGTGAGCGGCGTGAGGCCACTCACATTGGCGTGGACCGCGACGGGGCCTGACCCGGACCCGGGAGCCGGTTCGCACGGAGCGGTACTCCCGTATGACGTTTCGGTTCCATATTCGAACTGGCAGCTGGTCACCGGTTCACCGTCGGGGTCGACCGTGCCGTTGAGCGTCACGGTCCCTTCGTGCTCCAAGTTCGTCACTTCCGCGCTCGTGCTGACATCCGGCAGCACAACATTGTCGAAGATCGCGACCCTGTCGGCGGCGGCATCCGCAACATAGACCGTGTGGCTGGAGGAGTCGACCGCGACACCATTGCCACCGGTCAGATCCCCAGCGCCGAACTGCTCACTCGTCGCTTCCGCTCCGGTTGCATTCTCGGCATACGCGTCGACCCCTGTCCCTCCACTTTCCCCGATCGCGGCATACACCTCGTCGTTCGAGGTATCCACAGCGATACCGGTCACTTCGTCGAAGGGGTAGTGGAATTCGACACCGAATGCGCCACCCTGCAGCCTCCTGAAGCCATGGTAGTCGTCGATGTACAAGCGATCTTCCGAGTCCACGGCCAGCCCCTGATTCGCCCGAGGGGGAACGCTCCCCCTTCTTCCTGTGAGAGGAACACGTTGACGAACGCGTCGCTGAAGCTATCTACACTGAAAAATCGGGTGACCCAGACCACGCCGGACGGGTCGACCGCGACACCCTCCAGTTCGCTGAATGGCACGCCGTGTTCGCCCGCGGTCAGCTGTCCTTCATAGATGCCCGCGGCGCTGAACTTGTCGACCACGTTATGACCCCGATCGACGACATACACGTCCCCGGCGGAGGGATCGAACGGGCTGGGGGAGTTATCGACCGCGATCGTCGTGGGGTCATCGAACGCACCGGTCGGAGCTGCGCTCCCGTTGAACTGCCCGATGTATTCATAGGCTTTCGTCACGGGGTTGAGCGCGAACTGCTCGACACGGTTATTGCCGCTGTCAACGACATACACGTCATGTGTCGTGTCGTTCACAGCGATCCCGTCCGGTTGCTTGAACTGGCCGTTACCGGAGCCTTCTTCGCCGAACGTGGTGTCGAAGACGTGCCGATTCAATGCCAGCGCCGAGGCACTCACGAGCAGCGACCCCCCGACCAGCGTGCACAGCGAAGCCAGCACCATCGATGTGAATCTACGAGCACTCATCGAAACCCCTCCCTCTCAGATCGGAGGGGCACTCCCCTCGCACACATGACAACCCGCGCTCTACGCGGAGAAAACTCTCGAACACCGAAATCTCGCCAACTCGCATCACTCGCCCGCATCGCGCCACCTCGCATCACGCGGCCTCGCATCACGCCACCTCGCATCACGCCACCTCGCATCGCGCCGCCTCGCTCTCGAGGCGGCTGTGCGCGCGAATGCTGCGCGCGACCTGCTCGCCCTTGTCGGTGAGCCGCCAAGCGTTGGGCTCGCCCTTGGAGTGTCCCGCGCCGCTGTTGGCGAGCAGCCCGAGACCCTCCAGGCGCCGCAGGAGCTTTGAGACCTGCCCCGCGTCCGCGATCTCCGCATACTCCCCGACCTGGCGGTTACTCGGGTCAGAGCCATGCCCACCCAGCTCAGCGACACCGGCCAACACCCTTGAGGTGCGATACGTCAACCGCATCGGCACACTCTCCAACGGATCCACCACACCAAACAGGACCAACCCCATCACGCACCCCACCCGCAGACACGGGGGCGATGGCCGGCGCCGGCAGGGTCTGCTCGCGACGCGCCGCCGCCGGCCCCAAATACGGCAGCACGATCATCCCCATCAACTCACCCAACAGCTCTGTGAGCGGCCTACGCTCACCCTTCAACAGCCGCGCATACACAATCCCAAACGCCGCACCCACCAAGCCCTCAGCCGTCAACGCAGAGCACTCCCCACCACGCACGCTCTCCCCGCGGCCCTCATCCACCACGCCCACCAGCCCCGAGAGGACCTCCTCACGACGCTCCAGCACCCGCGAGCCACCACGCAAAGCCTGCACCACACACACCCGCGCCAACACCGGCTCACGATCAAAAAACGCAAGAATCCCCCACAGACCCAGGCGCACCCGCTCGCGCCACACCAGTCCCCCCAAGCCCACCGTGGCAAGCTCACGACCCTCCAGACCCTCAAGGCCCGCCGCGGCAAGCTCACGCGTGAGCACCCCGAGCGCGTCCTCCAGAGCCGCCGCCAGGCACGCTTCGCGGTCGGGGAACTGCTCATAGAACGTGCGCCGCGAGACCCGCGCACGCGAAGTGATATCCGCCACCGAGGTATCGGAGTACCCCAGCTCGTCGACCGCGCGGATCGCCGCCGAAAGCAGCCGCGAACGCTGAATCCCCGCAACCCTAGCCCGCGGCGCATCCCCCCGCGAACGCGACACCGACGACCGCTGGCGCGTACCCGTGGGCATCACGCCGCCCTTCCCGCTACACGGGGTGCCGCGCTGCCCGTCAGCGACGGGCTGTCAGGGCACTCAGCCTCGAAAGCCCTAGAGCAAGAGAGAGAGAGAGAGAGAGAGATGCGACAGCGCCAAGCTGGCGCATCTAGCATCACCCTTGCGGCGATGCGCAACAACCCCTATCACGTTTTTCCCTCTCGAAACCACGCTGATCAATGCTCCCTCTTGAGCCCTACGACCCGGCCCCACTCCCAACCCCGCGCCCAAAGAGCGCTCCAACAAGGTCAACCACGAACGCGACCGACCCCAACCCGATCCTCTATGTATTGACCAGATGAGCCGCACACGACACATCCAGACAACACGACTATAACCACACCAGCAACCAGTTGTCAAGCCCCAAGGTCCCGACCACGACGCTGGCCACCTCCGGGGACGCTGACCATGACCCCCGCCCACCGAGAAAACGCCTCTCCCGCCGGACGGATGGGCGCTGGGCATCCATGCCGCCAGCCCCCCGGCCCCCGGCCCTACCGCCTCTTCTTGCCGTGCACGCTGTGCTTCTTCGTGTGCCTAGCCTTCTTCTTCCTGGCCTTGCCCTTCTTCTTGTGCGTGGTCTGCTTCGCCTTCGGGCACCCCGTGACCGCGATCTTCGTGCTCTGCGAAACCACCAACCCGTTCTGCCCAACCAGTTCCGTCGGCATCAACAGGGTCCCCTTGCAAAGGTTCCCGTTCGCGGTGAGCGCCGGATATTCCCGCTCGGGGAGCGTCAATTCGAACGTCGAGAACGGCACATCCGGCACCGTCGCGAACGTCGCCGTCGTAATCCCCGCTTTGCTGATGAACGTTTCCCCATGCACCTGCACCGTCACACCGTCCTCCCCGGTGAGGACCATGATCAGTTCCGGGTACTTCGCACCACCATGCGACACGAAATACGCCGGGCCCGACAACGGGCCTTCCAAGACCGGGGTGCCGACCGTCGCCTCCCCAACCTTTGAGGCGACCGGGCAGTTCGCCGGGTCTTCCGCGAACACCTTTTCCGTACACGCCTTCTGCAACGTTTTCAACGGCGACGGCAACTGTTTGGGGAGCGACACCTTGACCTTCGCGACGTTCGACAGGGTCCCTCGCGCCCCGGTGGAGAGCGTCAGCGTGACGTGCAGGCTCGCGCCCTGCACCCTTGAGGTCTTCGCGCTCGTCGACGCCTTGAACACCGGCTTGAACGACAAAGCCGCACAGTTCGTCACCTGGAACGGCACCCCCACATCCGCCGTCGCACCTTCGGTGCTTTCTAGCTCCCCGGTGAGCTTCATCGGTTCGCAACTGGTCGGGTTGAACACGAACCCGGGGCGGTTGACCGTCACGTTCACGTGCTGCAACTGCAACGGAATGCCATCCAGAATCGTCGGGAACGCATCACTGACGACCGTCAGATGCGCATCCGTCGGGTCCACATCGACCTTTGAGCGGACAACCTCGGTGCCGAGGTTGAACGGGCCGGCGATCGCGGGGACGACAATCTCCACGCCGAACGGGTCACCCTCATACGGCCCAGTGATATAGGCCTTCCCGGTTTCCACCGGGAACGGGTCCCCGCCAAGACCGGCGCTCGCGGTCACCTGCCCGATCTGGCTATCCGCCGGACACTGGCCCTGCGCGGCCTGGGGTTCCTCACAGAGCTTGACGCCCTGCAACCCAGCGGAGACACCCGGGGGGAACACGATCGAGAGTTTCGCAAGGGTCTGGTCGGCGTCCGGGCGGCTCATCGTCAACGTCAGCGGCGTGTACGCGCCGGCCTGCACGTTCGTGGAGCCGGCCGCGAACCCGGGGTTGAACGGTCTCGGGCTCGCACACGGTGTTTCATCCGGGCCGCTCGTGATATCGAACGTCGAAGACGCCACCACCGGCGCATTGCCCGACCACGGCGACACCGACGCCGTCGTCGCGTAGGCCCCGCACGACGGTGGGGTGCTCAAGGGCGCACGGTCAGAGCCGAAGAAGTGCAGCTTGGCTTCTTCGAATGGCAGCTCCGGCTCGTTCGGGAACGTCGCCACCAGTTGCCCCGACACCGCGTTCAGCGCGACTTCCCCGGCGAGCTTGATGACCACGCCGGCCTTCGGGTTCTGCGCTTCGAGGTACATACCGACGAGGCTCCCGAACGGGTTGTTGTTCTGTTCAGCCAAGTAGACCCCGCCTTCCACCGGTTCGGGCAGCAGCGGCGTCGTGATCTCCACCGTCCCGATCTTCGACGCTTCCGGACACGACGACGCACCCGGGCTGCCCAGGCCGATCTGCGCTTCCGAGCACGCCTGCAGCCCACCCGCACCAGCGGGGCTGATCTGCACCCCTTCGGGCAGCGTCACCGCGATGTCCTTCACGTTCGGCGGCGCCAACCCTTCGGCAGAAAGCAGCGTTTCCTGCGGCACCCGCACCCCAACCGACAACCCCGTCGGCGTACTCGCCGAACGACCATCCGGCGCCACTTCCAGACTCGGCGAGAACAACAGATGGTTGCAGCCATCCAACCCGATGGGCCGCCCGAGGTTGTCTTGGAAGGTGTATTCCAACGGGGCGGTGAACACTCCCTCTTCCTCCCAGGAGTCCGCTTCCACGCTCGTGTGCACCGGGCCGGTGCACGAGGTGGGAAGGCTCAACAGCGGCGGCGGGGATTCCTGCCCAACAGCAGTGCACGGCGATGAGACGCCTTCCACGGGCTGCAGGCAGTTCCATCCCCGCACCGAGTCGTGACGTGAGTCGCCGGGCACTCCCCAAAACGTCACCCGTGCGGAGATGAAGCCCGATACCTCGGTGATGTTGTTGACGTTCACCGTCACCCCGTAGTCCCCCCCGGTCCGCACCGAAGTATCGAGATACACGAGTACTTTGAGGATATCGAACCCGAACCGTGCCGGCTCGCCATACACCGGTGTCAAGTTGAACAGCGGCACAGCGAACGTCACGGGAGACCCTTCGCTGCCCGCCGGATCCGAGATGCTCACCGACGCGACCCCGACAGCCGCGTCATCCGGACACAGGTTCTGTCCATCTTCGACTTCCGCTGTGAACTTCGCCAGAGGGCACTCCGGAAACGGCACCGGGTCACCGATCAAGCCCGCGGGCAGCTTGAAATGCAGATCCTTCACCGCCGCCGGCGGCTGCCACGCTTCGACGCCCTCGTTCAGGGCGATCGTGCTGGACAGCTGAAACGGGTGCGAGCCGGCCTGCGTATCGGGCGACCCATCCGCGTTTTCCGGCCTCAATTCATACTGTTCCACACCGAACCGCGTCGATTCGCCGCTGACCACGATCGCGCTCTGCGCCGACACACTGGGCGCACCACCACCAGAGACGCTCCCTTCGTTCTCCTCACCCGATTCCGCGCCTTCCACCTTGACCTTGACAAAGCTCTCGATATGCGTATACGCGTTGGCACCAAACACCAACGGGACCAGATATTCGGGAATCGTGCACGTGACTTCATGCGGTTCCAATTTGCAGGACAAATCGCCGAGACCTCCGCTTGGAATAGCGAAGCTTTCGATCGAGGCCAGCGACACGCTCTGCGCGATCAGCCCCGCCGGCAGCTTGTCTCTCAGCACCACCGGCGAGCCGCTCACGCCCGCGTCGCCGCGGTCTTCGGCGAGCACCGTGACCTGGCCTTCACCGCCGGGCGGCAGATTCCTCGGGAACGACCCCACGCTGACACGCCACCACGGCCTGCAACTGGAGCATTCCCCTTCAGCCGACGCCGTCGCCGCGCCCGCCAGCGCAACCAGCAGCACACCGGCCGCCAGCACACCCAACCCGCGCCTGATCCTCTTGAGCTTGTCATCGATCATCGCTCTCCCCCTCCCTCTGTTGGCGCCCGGCCTTGACGGACAAGCTCTTCTGGACCCCGGCACTCCTCGCCCCGTAGCGCTTCCTGGCCTGCCGCTCACACACCGCTCGCTTGCGCTTCGGCCTGCTCCTGCACGCCTTCAGCGCCTTCGCGAGCTTCTGTGCCCGCGTCAAAGACCTCGCGGTCACCACCGGCGTGGACCCCGCCGGAACGACATTCCCCGACCCCGCGAACGTCTCGCTCGCGGGCGCCCCAAAGATCGCCGGCTGCGCCGAGGGCGCCGGCTTGCACGAGTCCGCCGTCGTACACGCCGGCGGCACAGCCGCCGGCGGCGGCGCACACGGCACCGCCGTGGTGCATTCGTGCGCGTCGTAGATGTCGTAGCTGGTATCGACGTCCTGCGGCGCGAGCCTCGAAGAGGTCTGGAAGAACACGTCCCCGCCGCCTTCGCCGGCATCCATGAACGCCGATTCTTCAGAGGACGTCCCCGCCGAGATCAACCCCACACAGCCGTTTGCGTCTTCCGCAAACACGTCACTCGCGCTCTGCCCATAACCGGGCGCCTGGCAGCCGCCGACCCCCGCCGGCTCGTACTCGTACACATCCTCGTTGCCGTTCACATCGGCGGGCACGAGCGCGTCGGAGCTGTTGAAGAACAGCCGGCCGCTATCGGAGAGATACCGCGACTGGTACAACGCCAATTCGCTGGTGACCTTCGTCCACCCCGGGACGTTCGCCGCGAACCAGCGGCCTTCCCACGTCTTGGCATAGTCAACAAGATTTTCGTGGTACCCGTTGCCCTCGAATACTCCCACCGGCCGCGCTCCCGTCGGGTTGCACGACGCGCACACCAGGCGACCGGTATCGGCGTCATAGAGGAACACCTCCTCGTCCGGGACACCGCTGTTCGCGTCGCGGTTGTCATACCCCGTCAGGCTCTTGTCCGACATGAACGCCAGATACAGGCCGTTCGGCGAGACACGCGAAGTCATGTGTCCTTCGCCGCTGCTGCTCCACGTCGGGGCGTCTTCGCCCGAGAGGAGCTCGATGAACGTCGGTGGTTCCCATGCCTGTGTCGTTGCGTCGTAGTGCTCGACATAGAGGTTGTGCCCGCCGATTTCCGCGCCGTGCTCCGCGCCGTCACCGAGAACACCGCTGTCCACGACGTAGATGCGGGACCCATCTTCGCTGGCCCCGATCACACTTTCCACTTCGCCTGCTTCAGTGAGCTTCGTCGACTTCCCCGCCAATGATTCGCCCATCCCGCTCGTCACTTCGAAGACTTCGAGGCTCCCACCATTCGTGAAGAACACCCGTGACTCTTCGCCGTCACCGATCTGGAACGCCGCCCCTTCGCCGATCTGCACCGTTTCGCCTCGCACCATATCGCGCAGGTAAAGCGCGCCCCCCGACGCCCACACGACACGAGAGCCATCGTTGGAGATCGCGTCCCTCACACCCGCAAGACCCCCACCCGTGACTTCCCCATCGGGCAGCACACTGACCTGACTCAGCTTCCCTTCGGCCCACTCATAGGCCCCACCAAAGACGACGGGCGAGGAGCACACAGGGCTGACGTTCACGACCACATGACGCATGTCCGGCGTACCATCGACGAACTTCACCCCACCATTGTTTTCGCCGTTGCCACCGAACTTGCAGCCGGCCGGGGCATTCCCCGCGCTCACAAGCGCCTCATACCCACCGCCCGCTTCGCGCAGATAGACAGTCTTTTCCGAGCCGGCCGGCAACGGCGACAACGGCGTATCACCCACCGGGTCGACCAGCCCAAGCGACAGATCGCTCGAAGAAGAGCAGGTACTCGGAGAGTTTGTAGCGCGCGAGTTCCGTACCCCCTTCGTAGTGAGGCGTGGCGATGTCCTGCGTACTCCACACCCCCGGGGCACCGCGGAGCGAGATCGCCTGCGTCACTTCCGGCGATCTGCTGCCCGCCGGGTCAGCGACAAACGGCGCCGTCGCACCATACGTGATCCCATCTCCCGACTGCGCCGCCTGAATCTCATTCCCCCATTCATTGCCGATCGCGATGATCCCCGCGCCCTGCTTGTCCGGCGGCGTCACCAATTCCCACACGCGACCATCGGGCAGCGTGAACTGGCTTCCCACAGCCTGCGTCGTGAACGTCTCATCCGACCCCATGACCGTCACGACTTCGCCACCCGCGTCGCCAACCGCGACAACGCGATAGTGGTAGGCGGTGCCCGTCGCCAGCCCCTGCAGGTGCATGCTCACACCGATATAGCCCTTGCCGGAGCCGAGCTCGACACCGGGCGCCAACGGCACACTTTCACCATACGCCGCGCTCGTGCCATACTGGAAGTAGTAACTCGTGGGAGAATTGTTCGGGTCGACCTCCGCGTTCAGCGTCACCGACGTGGACGTCACGCTCGACGCCGACTCCCCGTTGACACTGGGGCCACCGGCCGTGAACTCGCGATCCTGGGCTTCTTCGCCTTCGTTCGGGCCGTTTTCGTTGAACGCCTCCAGCCGGTAGTAATAGTTCGTATCGGGCGGCAGCCCACTCACCCGCGCGTGCACCCCGACAGCACCGCTTCCGTTCGGCACCGGACTGGCGGCGTTTTCCCCCGGCCCTTCGCAGCGCGCTTCGCTGCCCAGCGCCGGGGTCTTGCCCCACATGAACCGGCACGTCGCCGGACCCGCACCATCCGGGTTCACAGAGCCCGTCAAATCCAGCGCCCACGTCTGTGGCCCCGGTTCGTACTTCGCGTTCGCGATACCCTCCGTCGCCACGTCGGGGACCACCAGCGCCCCACTGAACACATCGATCGCACCGTTGTTGACGAACAGTCGCCCCGACCCTGGATCGACCGCCACCGGCCCCGGGCTTTCGAAGCTTTCGCTCGGCGTCCCTGCGACCCGATCCAGGAATTCGCCGCTCGCGTTGAACTCGTACACGCCACCCGACGCGGACACGAACACATCCCCCGCACCCGGGGCGCCCCCACCGGCAGCAGTCACCGCGTAGATCGATCCAAACGGTCTGCTCGGGCTCGGCCCTGTCAGCATGCGCATCAGCGCGTATTCGCCCACACCCGTCGGTTCGAAGACATCGACGCTGCCGTGGTTGACCACCATCACATCGCCACTCGCTTCCGACACTGCCACTGCCCCCGAGCCGTAATCCTGAGTACTGGGTTCGAAGCTTTCACCGCCGACCGATTCGCCCGTCAGTTGCGTGACGTATTTCTCCTTGCCGCCCGCTTCGGGCCTGAACACGTCGACGACGTCCACATTCGAGTTGGCACCCCTGTAGTTGCTGGTGGTAGTGACGAACACGTCGCCTTTGGCCCAATCCGTGGCACTGCTCGAATTGTCGACCGCAAGACCCTCCATCAGACCCACCTGTTCGCCGCCTTCGTTGTAGATGAAAGACCCGTTCGGGGTGTCCGTGCCCTTCCATTCCCCCTGCGCGGTCGCGCATTCCACCGTGCCGCACGCCCCGACACCGAGCACGCTGACGCCTTCGCCGCTCGCGCCGACATACACCTCACCTTCGCCCGTCGCGTGACCCTCGGCAACACCAAGGCTGAACCCACCCACGCCGACCGAGGAAGCCCCAAGCTGCGCAACCAACGCATCCGAAGACACGTCGTACTCCGCAAGCCGGCCGCCTTCATTCACCAACAGATCCCCACCGTCGACACTCAAGGGCCCACCACCCGCGATCTGCGCTTCATACTTATGGTAAGGAAACGCCAGCACCGAGGCGCTCGCGAACAGCAACCCTCCCGCCAGCACGCACAGCGAAGCCAGTACCGTCGAGGTCAGTCTACGAGTCTTCATCGAACCCCTCCCTATGAGATCGGAGGGGTACGCCCCTCGCATACATGACAACCCGCGCCCTCGCGCGGAGAAACTCTCGAACACCGAACATCACGCCGTCTTGCATCACGCGGCCTCGCTGTCGGGGCGAAGTTGCATCACGCGGCCTCGCTGTCGGGGCGACTGTGCGCGCGGATGCTGTGCGCGACCTGCTCGCCTTGGCTTGTCAGGCGCCATGCGTTGGGCTCGCCTTTCAGATGCCCGGGGCTATTGTTGGCGAGCAGCCCGAGGCGCTCCAGGCGGCGCAGGAGCTTTGAGACCTGCCCGGGGTCCTGGATCCCCGCGTAGTCAGCGATCTCGCGGTTGCTGGGGCTCGACCCCTGGCCGGCCAGCTCGGCGACACCCTCCAGCACCCGTGAGGTGCGGTAGGTGAGGCGCATCGGGATGCTCTCCAGCGGGTCGCTCGCCGCGCGTGCCGGCCACACCGGGCGACGCGCGGTACGGGGGGTCACAGCCGCCGGCGGCGGGATGTCCTGCTCGCGGCGTGCCGCCGCGGGCCCCAGATACGGCAGCACGATCATCCCCACCAGCTCACTCAACAACCCCGTCAACGGCCGGCGCTGCCCCTTCAACAACCGCGCATACACGATCCCGAACGCCGCACCGACCAAGCCCTCCGCCGTCAACGGGGTGCACCCCGTTGCTCGCGCGCTCCCGCGGCCCTCGTCCACCACGGCCACGAGTTGTGCGAGGACTTCCTCGCGGCGCTCCAGCACCGCCTGGCTGCCACTCAACGCCTGCACCACACACACCCGCGCGAGGACCGGCTCACGATCAAAGAGCGCCAGGATCGCCCCCAGGCCACGACGGACCCGCTCACGCCACTCAAGCTCCTCCAAGCCCGCGCCGGCGAGCTCGCCGGCGATCACACCGAGGAGGTCCTCGAAGACCGCGGCCAGGCACTCCTCGCGGTTGGCGAACGTCTCATAGAACGTGCGCCGCGAGATCCGCGACCGCGCGACGATATCCGCCACCGTCGTACTCGCCCACCCCAGCTCATCGACCGCGCGGACCGCCGCCGCCAACAACCGCGAACGCTGAATCTCAGCAACCCGAACATCCCGACCCCCAGCATCACGCCCGCCAACACCAGCGCGAGTGCGAGCGCCCACCCCGACCCCGCCCGCCCGACGCGACACACCAGCACCCGAACGCGAGGGCATCACACCGCCCCCCACGCCACGCAACGCCCATCCCCGCGAAGCAGGTCAAACCAGTCCCCGCGGAGCGGGTCAAGACGCCCAACAGATCCCCTTCCCCCTACGGGGGAACCCGGCCGGCCCGCTAGAGCCAGCCAGCGGAGGTTCTTGAGAGGCTCAGACTCGAATGCCCTAGGGCAAGAGAGAGAGAGAGAGAGAGAGATGCGACAGCGCCAAGCTGGCGCATCTAGCTAGGCGCCTCGGATGAGGTGCGGCGACCCCTGGCACGTTTTTCCCTCTCGAAACCACGCTTGATTCAGCTCCCTCTCAAGATTGCGACCCGATCCCTCTACCCAACATACACTCCGCGAGCGCTTGATGTCAACCGCGAAGCGCGCCTGACCCGACCTGATCCTATGTCCACACGGCCACCCTCCAGGGATGACCACGCTAAAGGCAACCGTACACCACACCTACCCCGCTTGTCAACACCCAAACAACCAAGCCCCCCACCACCACCCAACCCAACACAGACCGACAGCAACCCCTACCCCCGCCGCCCACGCCTACCCTTCTTCTTCTTCGCGTGCCGGGCCTTCTTCTTGGTGGCCTTCTTCGTCTTCGGGCACCCGGTGACCGCGATCTTCGTGCTCTGGTTGATTTTCAGCCCGTTCTGGCCGGTGATTTCGGTGGGCATGATCAGCGTGCCCTTGCAGAGGTTCCCGTTCGCGGTGAGCGCCGGGTATTCCCGCTCGGGGAGCGTCAGTTCGAACGTCGAGAACGGCACATCCGGCACCGTCGCGAACGTCGCCGTCGTGATCCCCGCTTTGCTGATGAACGTTTCCCCATGCACCTGCACCGTCACACCATCCTCGCCCGTCAGGACCATGATCAGTTCCGGGTACTTCGCACCACCATGCGACACGAAGTACGCCGGGCCCGACAGGGGGCCTTCCAGGACCGGGGTGCCGACTGTCGCCTCGCCGACCTTTGAGGCGACCGGGCAGTTCGCGGGGTCTTCCGCGAACACCTTTTCCGTGCACGCCTTCTGCAGCGTTTTCAACGGCGAAGGCAACTGTTTAGGGAGCGAGACCTTGACCTTCGCGACGTTCGAGAGGGTTCCTCGTGCGCCGCTGGGGAGCGTCAGCGTGACATGCAGGCTCGCGCCCTGCACCCTTGAGGTCTTCGCGCTAGTCGACGCCTTGAACACCGGCTTGAAAGACAGCGCCGCACAGTTCGTCACCTGGAACGGCACCCCCACATCCGCTCTCGCGCCTTCGGTGCTTTCAAGCTCCCCTGTGAGCTTCATCGGTTCGCAACTGGTCGGGTTGAACACGAACCCCGGACGGTTCACCGTCACGTTCACGTGCTGCAACTGCAACGGGATGCCATCCAGGATCGTCGGGAACGCATCACTGACGACCGTCAGATGCGCATCGGTCGGGTCCACATCGACCTTTGAGCGGACAACCTCGGTGCCGAGGTTGAACGGGCCGGCGATCGCGGGGACGACGATCTCCACCCCGAACGGGTCACCCTCATACGGCCCAGTGATATAGGCCTTCCCGGTTTCCACCGGGAACGGGTCCCCGCCAAGACCGGCGCTCGCAGTCACCTGCCCGATCTGGCTATCCGCCGGACACTGGCCCTGCGCGGCCTGGGGTTCCTCACAGAGCTTGACGCCCTGCAACCCAGCGGAGACACCCGGGGGGAACACGATCGAGAGTTTCGCAAGGGTCTGGTCGGCGTCGGGGCGGCTCATCGTCAAAGTCAACGGCGTATACGCACCGGCCTGCACGTTCGTTGACCCGGCCGCGAACCCTGGATTGAACGGCCTCGGGCTCGCGCACCCCGTTTCGTCCGGGCCGCTCGTGATATCGAACGTCGAGGACGCTGCCACCGGCGCATTACCCGACCACGGCGACACCGACGCCGTCGTCGTATACGCCCCGCACGATGGCGGTGTGCTCAGCGGCGCACGGTCGGAGCCGAAGAAGTGCAGCTTCGCTTCTTCGAAGGGCAGCTCCGGCTCGTTCGGGAACGTCGCAACCAGTTGCCCCGAGACCGGGTTCAGCGCGACTTCCCCTGCGAGCTTGATGACAACGCCGGCCTTCGCGTTCTGCGCTTCGAGGTACATTCCGACGAGGCTCCCGAACGGGTTGTTGTTCTGTTCAGCGAGATAGACACCGCCTTCCACGGGTTCGGGCAGCAGCGGCGTCGTGATCTCCACCGTCCCGATCTTCGACGCTTCTGGGCACGACGACGGACCAGGGCTCCCCAGGCCGATCTGCGCCTGCGAGCAGGCCTGCAGCCCACCGGCGCCCGCGGGGCTGATCTGCACCCCTTCGGGCAACGTCACCGCGATGTCCTTCACGTTCGGCGGCGCCAACCCTTCGGCGGAAAGCAGCGTTTCCTGCGGCACACGCACCCCGACCGACAACCCCGTCGGGGTACTCGCCGCATGACCATCCGGCGCCACTTCCAGGCTTGGGGAGAACAGCAGATGATTGCAGCCATCCAACCCGACTGGGCGCCCGAGGTTGTCCTGGAAGGTGTATTCCACCGGGGCGGTGAACACGCCCGCTTCCTCCCAGGAGTCCGCTTCCACGCTCGTATGCACAGGGCCCGTGCACGAGGTGGGCAGACTCAACAACGGCGGCGGGGATTCCTGCCCCGACGCAACGCACGGCAAAGCTTCTTCTTCTGGGAGCAGGCAGTTCCATCCCCGTGCCGCGTCGTGGCGGGGGTCACCCGGCACGCCCCAGAACGTCAGGCGGCTCGAGACGAACCCCGAGAGCTCGGTGATGTTGTTGACGTTCACCGTGATCCCATAGTCCCCGCCAGTCCGCACCGACGTATCGAGATACACGAGTACGCCGAGGACGTCGAACCCGAACCGCGCCGGCTCCCCATACACCGGCGTCAGCGCGAACAACGGCACTGCATACGTGGAGCGAGAGCCACCCACCGGGATCGAGATGCTCACCGACGCTACGCCGACAGCCGTGTCATCCGGACAGAAGTTCTGCCCCCCAGGAGCCAACACCGTGAACTTCGACAGCGGACACGTCGGAAACGGCGTCGGATTGCCGACCAGACCCGCGGGGAGCTTGAAATGCAGATCCTTCACCGCCGCCGGCGGCCTCTTTGCTTCGGTGGCCTGGTTAAAGGCGATCACGCTCGACAGCTGGAAGGGGTGCGAGCCGGCCTGCGTATCGGGCAACCCGTCCGCGTTTTCCGGTCTCAATTCATACTGTTCCACACCGAACCGCGTCGCTTCGGCGCTCACCACGATCGGTTGCTGCACCGACGCGCTCGGCGCACCGCCACCGGACACACTTGCTTCGTTCACTTCACCGGATTGCGGGCCTTCCGCCTTGACCGTCACGAAAACTTCGACGTGGCTGTAGGCCTTGCCAAGCCCCCCCTCGACCACATTTCGCGCGACCGTGGCTTCGGGAATCGTGCACGTCACTTCATGCGGTTCCATCTTGCAGAGCGATGTGCCCCCCGGCTGGCTGCGCACGCCAAGCCCAATCAAGACGCCCTGCGCCACCAGCCCCTGCGGCAACCTGTCCCGCACCACCACCGGCGAGCCGCCCATACCCCCATCCCCACGGTCTTCCGCCAACACCGCGATCTGGGCTTCACCACTGGGCGGTAGGTTCCTCGGAAACGACCCCTCGCTGATACGCCACCACGGCCTGCAACTCGCACATTCCACTTCAGCTGACGCCGTTGCGGCACCCACCACCCCTACCAGCAGCACACCGGCAGCCAGCACGCCGACCACACACTTGATGCTCTTGAGCTTGCCGTTGATCATCGCTCTCCCCTCCCCTGCAGACGCTCGGCCCCGGCAGGCAAGGCCTTCTCGGCACGGACACGCCTCGCAACCCCGTAGCGCCTCCTCGCCTGTCGCTCGCACGCGGCTCGCTTGCGCTTTGGGCTCCTCTCACACGCCCTCAGAGCCTTCGCAAGCTTCTGCGCCCGCGTCAACGACCTCCCCGTCACCACCGGCGCAGGCACCGACGACACCACATTCCCCGAGCCCGCGAACGTCTCACTCGCCGGCGCACCAAAGACCGCCGGCTGCAGCGCAGGCGCCGACTTGCACGAATCAGCCGTCGCACACGACGGCGGCACCGCCACCGGCGCCGGCGCGCAAGGCACCGCCACGGTGCATTCGTGCGCGTCGTAGATGTCGACGCTCGTATCGACGTCCTGCGGTGTGAGCCTCGAGAGCGTCATGAAGAAGACATCCCCCCCGCCTTCACTGGCATCCAAGAACGCCGCTTCTTCAGAGGAGGTCCCCGATGAGATCAACCCCACACAGCCGCCCGCGCTTTCCACGAGCACGTCGCTGGCGCTCTGCCCATAACCCGGTGATTGGCAGCTGCCAACACCTTCCGGCTCATACTCGTACACATCCTCGTTGCCATTCACATCACCCGGCACCAACGCATCGGAGCTGTTGAAGAACAACCGCCCGCTATCCGAGAGATACCGCGACTGATACAACGCCGTGGTCAGCGTTGTCGTCGTCCACCCCGGGATATTTGCCGCAAACCAGCGGTTCTGCCACGTCTTGGCGTAGTCGACAAGGTTTTCCTCGGTCCCATTGCCCTCCAACAGTCCCACCGGTCGCGCCCCGGTCGTATTGCACGACGCGCACACCACACGGCCAGTATCCGCATCGTAGAGGAACACCTCCTCATCCGGGACACCGCTGTTCGCATCGCGGTTTTCATACCCCGTCAGGCTCCGCTCCGACATGAACGCCAGATAACGACCGTTCGGCGAGACACGCGAAGTCATCCTCACCAGGCCTCCTTCAGGAGCCCAGCTCGAAATGTCTTCTCCGGAGAGGAGCGCGATGAACAGGGGCGGCGCCCATGCTTTCGACGCCGAATCGTAATGCTCCACGTAGAGATTGTCCCCGCCCTTTTCAGCGCCGTGGTCCGCACCGTCACCAAGGACATCACCGTCGACGAAGTAGAGATACGACCCGTCTTCGCTGGTCCCGATCACACCACCCACCCCACCTTTTTCTGCAACGAGCTCCGTCGACTTCCCGGCCAGCGGCTCACCGCTCCCGCTGGTCACTTCGAACACATTGAGACTGCCATCGCTTGCCGTGTAGAACACCCTCGAGTCTTCACCGTCACCGATTTGGAAATTGGCGGGTTCGGCTTCAGTTCCGGCGACCGGCACCGTTTCATGACTGACCATGTCACGCAAGTAGAGCTCACCTCCATACACCCACACCACACGAGAGCCATTATTGGAGAGCCCACCCCGCACGCCAGCGAACCCTCCGCCAACGACTTCACCATCGGGCAGCACACCGATCGGAGCCAGCCTGCCTTCAGACCACTCATACGTCCCGCCATAGACACCCGGCGACAAACACACCGGGCCGAAGTTTTTATTGGTGCCCAGGATCACATGACGCATATCCGGCGTGCCATCGACGAATTCCACGCCACCCGCGCCTTCGCCGTTGCCTCCGAACTTGCAGCCAGGCGGAACATTCCCCGCGCTCACCAGCGCCTCGTACCCACCACCCGCTTCACGCAGATACACCGTCTTTTCCGAGCCCGCCGGCAGCGGCGGCAACGGCGTATCACCCACCGGTTCGACCAGGCCGAGCGACAGATCGCTCGAAGAAGAGCTTGTACTCTGCTTCGTGCCCGATCGCAAGTTCTGCCGCCCCTTCGTAATGAGGCGTGGCTATGTCCTGCGTACTCCACACCCCCGGGGCACTTCGAAGGGAGATCACCTGCGTCACTTCCAGCGACCTGCTGCCCGCCGGATTGGCGACAAACGGCGCTGTCACACCATAGGTGATCCCATCCCCCGACTGCGCCGCCTGAATATCATCCCCCGGCTCATCGCCGAGCGCGAGGATCCCCGCGCCCTGCTTGTTCGGCGGCGTGACCATTTCCCACTCACGGGCATCGGGAAGCTCGAACTGGCTGCCAACAGCCTGCGTCGTGAACGTCTCATCTGGCCCCGCGACCGAAACAACTTCGCCGCCCGATTCGCCGACCGCTACTACTCGATAGTGGTACACCCTGCCCGCCGTCAAGCCCTGCAGGTGCACACTCGCACCGACATCGCCCTTGCCCGAACCCAGCGCGACACCGGGAGCCAACGGCACACTTTCGCCATATGCTGAACTCGTGCCGTACTGGAAGTAGTAGCTCGTGGGAGCGTTGTCGGGGTCGATCTCGGCATTCAACGTCACCGACGTGGACGTCACACTGGAGGCGGACTCCCCGTGGATGCCGGGACCGCCCGTCGTGAATTCCCGATCCTGGGCTTTTTCGCCTTCATTCGGGCCGTTTGCGTTGAAGGCCTGCAGCCGGTAGTAGTAGGTGGTATCCGGTGCCAGGCCACTCACGCCCGCATGCACCGCGACGGGGCTGCTCCCGTTCGCGACCGGGTTCGCGGCACTTTCCCCCGGCCCTTCGCAGCGCGCTTCGTTGCCCAGCGCCGGGGTCCTACCCCAGGCGAACCGGCACGTCGCGGGACCAACACCATCCGGGTTCACCGAGCCCGTCAAATCAGACGTCCACGTCTGCGGCCCCGCTTCGTACTTCGCGCTCGTCACCCCTTCTGTCACCACGTCGGGAACCACCAGGACCCTGAACACGTCGATCTCGCCTGTGTTGTTGAGGAACAGCCGCCCCGACGCTGGATCGACCGCCACCGCCCCGAGGTTGCTGAAGCTTTCCGTCGGCGTCCCTGTGATCCCACTCAAAAGCTCGCCGCTCGCGCTGAATTCCCACACAGTGTCCACTTCTTCCGCAGTAACTTCAAAACGTCTCAGATCGGAGACGAAGATGTCCCCCGCATCCGGCCCGCTCCCACCGGCTGCAGCGACCCCCTCGATCGATGAGAATGATGTATTCGCGTTCGGCCCGGTCAGCTCGCGTACGAACACGTATTCGCCCAAACCACGCGGTTCGAAGACGTCAACCACGTGGCGCTGATTGACCACCATCACGTCTCCATTCACACCCGATACCGCCACCGTCTCCCCCGATCCTGCAAAGAAAATTTCAGGCTCGAAGGGTTCCCCATCCACGGACGCGCTCGTCAACTGCGCGACGAGCGGAGGTTCTTCACCGGGCGCTTTGGCCGCTTTCGGATCGAACACGTCGACAACATCCAAGTTCGAGTTGCCGCTTTCGACGGCGACAAAGACATCGCCTTTGGCCCAGTCCGTGGCGCTCGTCGAGTTGTCCACCGCCACTCCATTGATCGTGCCTTCCTGTTCACCGCTTTCGTTCTCGACAAACGACCCGTTCGGCGTCTTCGCACCCTTCCATTCCCCCCGCACGGTCGCGCATTCCACCGTGCCACACGCACCGATGCCAAGCACGAGAACCGCATCGCCGCTCACGCCGACGTACACCTCCCCCCCGCTCACAGCAACACCCGCACTGAACCCTTCAAGCCCAAGCGACGCAGCCGACAACTGGGCAACCAGCGCATCTGAGGACGCGTCGTACTCCACGAGCTGACCGCCTTCGTTCACCAGCAGGTCCCCACCGTCGATGGTCATCTGCCCGCGACCCGCAATCTGCGCTTCATACTTGTGGTACGGCAATGCCAGCGCGGGCGCATTCCCCAGCGCCAGCAACCCGGCCAGCGTGCACAGCGAAGCCAGAACGATCGAAGTGAATCTACGAGCACTCATTGCAACCCCTCCCTCTCGGATCGGAGGGGCACTCCCCTCGCACACAATGACAACCCGCGCTTGCGTCGCGCGGAGAAAAGTTTTTGCTCGCTGTGGGTCATGCCGCCTCACTCTCGAGACGGCTGTGCGCGCGGATGCTCCGCGCGACCAACTCTCCCTGAGCGGTCAACCGCCACGCGTTCGGCTCGCCCTTGGAATGCCCCGCGCCGCCGTTGGCCAGCAGTCCGAGGCGCTCCAGACGACGCAGAAGCTTCGAGACCTGCCCCGCGTCCGCGATCCCCGCATACTCCCCCACCTGCCGATTGCTCGGGCCAGAACCACGCCCACCCAGCTTCGCGACACCCGCCAGCACCCGCGAAGTGCGATACGTCAATCGCATCGGCACGCTCTCAAGCGGATCCGCCGCACCAGCGGAGCCCGCCACCTCACCCACGGCTTCCTTGGACACGCCACCCACAGGCGCCGCCGGCACAGGCAGGGCCAGCTCGCGACGCGCCGCCGCCGGACCGAGGTAGGGCAGCACGATCATCCCCATCAACTCACCCAACAGCTCAGTCAGCGGCCGTTGCTCACCCCGCAACAACCGCGCATACACAATCCCGAACGCCGCGCCAACCAAACCCTCCGCCGTCAACGCGGTGCACTCCCCGCCACGCGCATTCTCCCGGCGACCCCCATCCACCACACCCGCCAAGCAACCGAGGACCTCCTCACGACGCGCCAGAACCACCGGGCCGCCACTCAACGCGCCCACCACACAAACCCGCGCTAACACCGGTTCGCGATCGAAGTACCCAAGGATCACCCACAGCCCCCGGCGCACCCGCTCACGCCACCCAAGACCCCCCAAGCCCGCCGCGGCGAGCTCCCCCTCGATCACACCAAGGAGATCCTCGAACACCGCCGCCAGACAATCCTCACGGTTGGCGAACGTCTCATAGAACGTCCGCCGCGAAACACGCGAACGCGCGACGATATCCGCCACCGTCGTACTCCCCCACCCCAACTCATCCACCGCCCGGACCGCCGCCGCCAACAACCGCGAACGCTGAATCTCAGCAACCTGCGCCTCCCGACCACGGGCATCCCGCCCAGCCGCGCGCGCACCCCTGCGCACACCAGCGCCACCCGGACGACGCGACACACCAACACCCGCGCGCGCGCCCATCACGCTGCCCCCCAGACCGGGGGAAGCCCATACCCGCGCAGCGGGTCGAGGCGGCGCTTCGCGACTAGGCGGCTACTGCGCTCAGACTCGAATGCCCTAGAGCAAGAGAGAGAGAGAGAGAGAGATGCGACAGCGCCAAGCTGGCGCATCTAGCAAGGCCCCTCACACCGGGCGCGACGACCCCTGCAACGTTCATCCCTCTCGAAACCACGCTTGAATCAGCTCCCTCTCAAGATTGCGACCCGATCCCTCTACCCAACATACACTCCGCTAGCGCTAGATGTCAACCGCGAAGTGCGTCTACCCAACCCGATCCTATGTCCACACAACCACCCCCAGGGATGACCATGCCAAAGGCAATCGTACACCACACCTAGCCCGCCTGTCAACACCCAAAACGGCCGGGCCGTCTTCCGGCCCTACCCCTGTTCGGGCAGCACCAGCAGTTCGAGCTTTTCCTCACGGGCCACGGTAAGCACGTGCGGGTCCGCCGTGGCGATGCGGTCGCCCGGCTTGGCCGTGGCGATCAGCACGGCGTCGGCGAGTGAGAGCGGCCGGGAGGAGCGGTGGTAGTGGCCGGCGCGAATCTCGGCGGCCCGGCGCGCGATCTCGAGGTCGAGCGCGATGGCACTCAACGGGCCCTCCAGCAGCGGCTCGAGGATCTCCATCGCGCGCGGAATCGGCAGGCGGTAGAGGCGCTGTGAGACGTCGAGCGTCTCTGCCAGGTTGGCGCTCGCCACAGCCGCGTCCCCTTCGCGCAGGACCGTGCGGACCATCGGCGTCGCCGGCCCTCCGACCATGAACGCGACGAGCGCGTAGGCGTCGAGCAGAGTCACAGGCTCCGGCGCCGAGCCTCCGCGGCCCGCTCATCCTCGCGCGCGGCACGGCGCAACCGCACCAGGTCGAGCCCATCCAACTCCCCGGCGAGCGCGCCCTCGGCCGCGGCGATCGGATCGTCCGGCGCGGGTTCGAGAACAACCCGATGCCCCTCGTCTCGGAGCGCAACCGTCGAGGTTCCCCACCGATGCCGGATCGGCGCCGGAATGGAGATCTGCCCCCCCTTCGAAATCCTCATGCGTGCTCTCATGCACATGAGTTATAGCATGTGGTTAACACCATCGACCTCCGACCGGCGGGCCTCCATGCCCGCGGCCGCACTCCCGACCTATCGCTTCTTCCTGCCGCGCGCACCGTGCTTCTTCGCGTGCCTGGCCTTCTTTTTGGTGGTCTTCTTCGTCTTCGGGCACCCGGTGACCGCGATCTTCGTGCTCTGTGCGACCACCAGCCCGTTCTGCCCGACCAGTTCCGTGGGCATCAGCAGGCTGCCCTTGCAGAGGTTCCCGTTCGCGGTGAGCGCCGGGTATTCCCGCTCGGGGAGCGTCAGTTCGAACGTCGAGAACGGCACGTCCGGGACCGTCGCGAACGTCGCCGTCGTGATCCCCGCTTTGCTGATGAACGTTTCCCCATGCACCTGCACCGTCACACCATCCTCGCCGACGAGTACCATGATCAGTTCCGGGTACTTCGCGCCACCATGCGACACGAAATACGCCGGACCGGACAAGGGCCCTTCCAGGACCGGGGTGCCGACCGTCGCCTCCCCGACCCTTGAGGCGACCGGGCAGTTCGCCGGGTCTTCCTCGAACACCTTTTCCGTGCACGCCTTCTGCAGCGTTTTCAACGGCGACGGCAACTGTTTAGGGAGCGACACCTTGACCTTCGCGACGTTCGACAAGGTGCCCCTGGCGCCGCTGGGGAGCGTCAGCGTGACATGCAGGCTCGCGCCCTGCACCCTTGAGGTCTTCGCGCTCGTCGAGGCCTTGAACACCGGCTTGAATGAGAGCGCCGCACAGTTCGTCACCTGGAACGGCACCCCCACATCCGCTCTCGCGCCTTCGGTGCTTTCAAGCTCGCCGGTGAGCTTCATCGGTTCGCAACTGGTCGGGTTGAACACGAACCCCGGACGGTTCACCGTCACGTTCACGTGCTGCAACTGCAACGGGATGCCATCCAGGATCGTCGGGAACGCATCACTGACGACCGTCAGATGCGCATCGGTCGGGTCCACGTCGACCTTTGAGCGGACGACCTCGGTCCCGAGATTGAACGGGCCCGCTATGGCGGGGACGACGATCTCCACACCGAACGGGTCACCCTCATACGGCCCAGTGATATAGGCCTTCCCGGTTTCCACCGGGAACGGGTCCCCGCCGAGACCGGCACTCGCAGTCACCTGCCCGATCTGGCTTTCCGCCGGACACTGACCCTGCGCGGCCTGTGGTTCCTCACAGAGCTTCACGCCCTGCAACCCAGCGGAGACACCCGGGGGGAACACGATCGAAAGTTTCGCGAGGGTCTGGTCGGCGTCCGGGCGGCTCATCGTCAACGTCAACGGCGTGTACGCGCCAGCCTGCACGTTCGTGGAGCCGGCCGCGAACCCTGGGTTGAACGGCCTCGGGCTTGCACACCCCGTTTCATCTGGGCCGCTAGTGATATTGAACGTCGAGGAGGCTGCCACCGGCGCGTTACCCGACCACGGCGACACCGACGCCGTCGTCGTATACGCCCCACACGACGGTGGGGTGCTCAACGGCGCACGGTCAGAGCCGAAGAAGTGCAGCTTCGCTTCTTCGAAGGGGAGCTCCGGCTCGTTCGGGAACGTCGCAACCAGTTGCCCCGACACCGCGTTCAGCGCCACTTCCCCCGCGAGCTTGATGATCACACCGGCCTTCGCGTTCTGCGCCACCAGGTACATACCGACGAGACTCCCGAACGGGTTGTTGTTCTGTTCAGCGAGATAGACCCCGCCTTCCACCGGTTCCGGCAGCAGCGGCGTCGTGATCTCCACCGTCCCGATCTTCGACGCTTCCGGGCACGACGACGGACCCGGACTGCTCAACGCGACCTGCGCCTGCGAACACGCCTGCAACCCACCCGCACCGGCCGGGCTGATCTGCACCCCTTCGGGCAACGTCACCGCGATGTCCTTCACATTCGGCGGCGCCAGCCCTTCGGCTGAGAGCAGTGTTTCCTGCGGCACTCGCACCCCGACCGACAACCCCGTCGGGGTACTCGCCGCATGACCGTCCGGCGCCACTTCCAGGCTTGGGGAGAACAGCAGATGGTTGCAGCCGTCCAGCCCTACCGGGCGCTCGAGGTTGTCCTGGAAGGTGTATTCCGCCGGGGCGGTGAACGCCCCAGGATCCTGCCAGGAGTCGGCTTCCACGCTCGTATGCACCGGGCCCGTGCACGAGGTCGGCAGGCTCAGCAGCGGCGGTGGGGATTCCTGCCCAACAGCAGTGCACGGCGATGAGACCTGGCCTGGCTGCAGGCAGTTCCATCCCCGGACGGAGTCGTGGCGCGGGTCGCCCGGGACGCCCCAGAACGTCACCCGGCTTGAGATGAATCCCGCTATCTCGGTGATGTTGTTGACGCTCACCGTGATCCCATAGTCTTCGCCGGTCCGCACCGAGGTGTCGAGATATATGAGCACACCGAGGGCCTCGAACCCGAACCGCGCCGGCTCGCCATACACCGGTGTCAGGTTGAACAGCGGTGCGGCGATCGTCGCGGGCACTTCGGGGTTCGCGGGGAACGAGATGCTCACCGACGCGACCCCGACAGCGGTGTCATCCGGACAGAAGTTATGTCCGGCCCCCACGTCTGCCGCGAAGTCCGCGAGCGGGCACTCCGGGAACGGCACGGGGTCACCGATCAGACCGGCGGGCAGCTTGAAGTGCAGATCCTTGACAGCGGCCGGGGGCCTCCTCGCTTCGGTCGCCTGGTTCAGAGCGATCACGGTGCTCAGCTGGAACGGGTGGGAGCCGGCCTGCGTATCGGGTGACCCGTCCGCGTTTTCCGGTCTCATTTCATACTGTTCCACGCCGAACGGGGTCGCTTCGCCGCTCACCACGATCGGGTGCTGCACCGACGCGCTCGGCGCGCCGCCACCGGAGATGCTCGCTTCGTTCTCTTCACCCGAGTGCGCGCCTTCGACCTTCACATTCACAAAGACTTCGAAATGACTATATGCCTCACTCAGGAAGCTCGACACCAGTTCTTCGGGGATCGTGCACGTCACCTCATGGGGTTCCACATTACAGAACGATCCGCCCAACAACGGGACGCTGAGCACGCCCAGGCCGATCGAGACGCTTTGCGCGGCCAGCCCCTGCGGCAGCCTGTCCCTCAGCACCACCGGCGAGCCGCCCAGGCCGGCATCGCCGCGGTCTTCGGCGAGCACCGAGACCTTGCCTTCACCACCCGGCGGGAGATTCCGCGGGAATGACCCCACGTTGATACGCCACCACGGCCGGCAACTGGCGCATTCCACTTCAGCCGACGCCGACCCTGCACCCACACCCGCCATGGCGAACAGCAGCACACCCGCCGCCAGCACGCCAATCGTGCGCTTGATGTTCTTGAGCTTGTCGTCGATCATTGTTCTTTCTCCTCCGTTCTCAGCGCTCGGCCTTGACGGACAAGCTCTTCTCAACACGGGCGCTACTCGCCCCATACCGCTTTCTCGCCAGCCGCCGGCACGCAGCTCGCTTGCGCTTCGGCCTGCGCGCGCACGCCTTCAGCGCCTTCGCGAGCTTCTGCGCCCGCGTCAACGACCTCCCCGTCACCACCGGGGTGGACCCCGAAGCAACGACGTTCCCCGAACCCGCGAACGTCTCGCTCGCCGGCGCACCAAAGATCGCCGGCTGCAACGACGGAGCCGGCTTGCATGAATCCGCCGTCGTACAAGCCGGCGGCACCGCCACCGGCGGCGGCGCACACGGCACAGCCGTGGTGCATTCATGCGCGTCATAGATGTCGTAGCTCGTATCGACATCCTGCGGTGCGAGCCTCGATGAGGTCAGGAAGAAGACGTCCCCGCCGCTTTCGCTGGCATCCAGGAACGCGGATTCCGCAGAGGAGGTCCCTGCCGAGATCAGCCCGACACAGCCACCCGCGCCTTCCACGAACACGTCGCTGGCACTCTGCCCATAAGCAGGCGTCTGGCAGCTGCCGACCCCGGCGGGCTCGTACTCGTACACGTCCTCCTTGCCGTTCACGTCGGCCGGCACGAGCGCATCGGAGCTGTTGAAGAACAGCCGGCCGCTATCGGAGAGATACCGCGACTGATAAGTGGCGGGGGAGTTCAGGCTTGACGGGGTCCACCCAGGGATGTTCGCCGCCAGCCAATGGTTTTCCCAGGTTTTGATGTCGTCGACAAGAGCGTGTTCTTCCGCGTGTTCTCCCACAAACAGGCCCACCGGTCGTGCGCCCGTCGGATCGCACGAGGCGCACACCAGCCGACCCGTACCCGCGTCGTAGAGGAACACCTCCTCGTCGGGCACATTGTTGTTCGCGTCGCGGTTTTCATACCCCGTGAGGCTCCTGTCGGACATGAACGCCAGATACCGGCCGTTTGGCGAGACACGCGACGTCATCTTCGACAGATGTCCGTTCTCGGGTGCCCAGGAGGGGGAGTCTTCGCTTGAGAGGAGCGCGATGAAGCTCGGCGGCTCCCATGTTTTCGCCGTTGCGTCGTAGTGCTCGACGTAGAGGTTGTGCCCGCCGTTTTCAGCGCCGTGCTCGGCGCCGTCACCGAGGACGCCGCTGTCTACGAAGTAGACGTAGGATCCGTCTTCGCCGGCGCCGAGCACTTCGCCTTCGACGCCGCTGTCCGCGAGCTTCGTCGTTTCACCAGCCAACGGTTGGCCGCTTCCACTGGTCACTTCGAAGACGTCGAGGCTCCCGCCACTCGTGAAGAACAGCCGCGACTCTTCGCCGTCCCCGATCTGGAACGACGCTCCTTCGGCGACCTGGACGGTTTCGCCGCTCGCCATGTCGCGCAGGTAAAGCACGCCCCCGGATTCCCACACCACGCGAGAGCCATCATTGGAGATCCCACGCCTCACACCCGCGAGCCCCCCACCCACGATTTCCCCATCCGGCAGCACATCGACCGGGCGCAGCCCGCCTTCAGACCACTCATAGAGCCCGTCAGCACCACCGGGATACAGACACCCGGGGCCGGTCACGAGGACATGGCTCATATCCGGTGTGGCGTCTACGAATTTAACCCCACCGTAGGTTTCGCTGAGGCCACCGAACTTGCACCCGGGCTGGACGTTCCCCGAGGTCACTAGTGCCTCGTATTCACCGTCGGCCTCACGCAGATACACGGTCTTTTCCGAGCCCACCGGCAACGAACCCAACGGCGTATCGCCAACCGGCTGGACGAACCCGAGCGACAGATCGTCCGAGAAAAGCCTGTACTCGGAAGTTTCCCCGATCGGAAATTCTGCGGCCCCTTCGTTGTGGGGCGTGGCGATATCCTGTGTACTCCACACACCCGAAGCGCTTCGGAGCGAGATCGCCTGTGTCGATTCCAGCGATCTGCTGCCCGCCGGGTCGGCAACGATCGGCGCCGTCGTGTCATATGTAATCCCATCCCCAGACCCCGCCGCCTGGATGTCGTCCCCGTATTCATCGCCACCGACCGTGATGATCCCCGCGCCCTGCTTGTCCGGCGGCGTGACCAGTTCCCACGCACGACCATCAGGCAGCGTGAACAGACTGCCCACAGCCTGCGTCGTGAACGTCTCATCGGACCCCGTGACGGTCACGACTTCGCCACCCGATTCGCCTACCGCGACAACACGATAGTGATACACCATGCCCGCCGCCAACCCCTGCAAATGCACGCTCACACCGACATCGCCCTTACCCGAACCAAATGCGACACCAGGCGCCAACGGCACACTTTCCCCATACGCTGTGCTCGTGCCGTACTGGAAGTAGTAGCTCGTGGAAGCGTTGTCCGGGTCGATCTCAGCGTTCAAGGTCACCGACGTGGACGTCACGCTCGACGCCGACTCCCCATGCACCCCTGGGCCGCCCGTCGTGAACTGTTGATCCTGGACTTCTTCGCCTTCGTTCGGACCGTTGGCGTTGAAGGCCTGCAAACGGTAGTAGTAAGTCGTGTCGGGCGCCAGACCGCTCACGCCCGCGTGCACCCCCACGGGGCTGCTCCCGTTCGGCACCGGGTCCGCGTCGCTTTCGCCCGGCCCTTCGCAGCGCGCTTCGTTGCCCAGTGCCGGGGTGCTGCCCCACATGAACCGGCACGTCGCCGAACCCGCACCATCCGGATTCACAGAACCCCGCAGATCCAGCGCCCACGAATTCCGCTCAGGCTCGTACTTCGCGTTCGCGACACCTTCCATCGCCACGTCGGGAACCACCAGCACCCCGAACACATCGATCCCACTGCCACCGTCGACGAACAGCTTTCCCAACGCCGAATCGGCCGCCACCGCCCCGGGGTTACTGAAGCTTTCCGTCGGCGTCCCTACGATCCCACCCTGGAATTCACCCGTCGGGCTGAATTCCCACACAGTATTCACTTCTTCCGGAGCAGCCGCAAACTGTCGCCGATCGGACACGAAGATATCTCCCGCGCCAGTCCCGCTCCCACCGCCGACGGCGACCCCCGAGATGAATGCAAACGATGTACTCGAAGTCGGCCCAGTCAACTTGCGCACAAACGCATATTCACCCAAACCAGTGGGTTCGAAGACATCGACCACAGAGCGTTCATTCGCCACCATCACGTCGCCGTTCGCACTTGAGACCGCCATCACGTCCGACCCACCGAAAGTATTCGGTTCGAAAGGTCCGTTTTCGACCGACGCGCTGGTCAATTGCGCGACAAGCGGGGGTTCTTCACCAGGAGCTTGGGCCGCTTTTGGATCGAACACGTCGACAACGTCCAGGTTCGAACTGCTGCCTCTGACGGCAACAAAGACATCACCTTTGGCCCAGTCCGTAGCGCTCGTCGAGTTGTCCACCGCCACTCCATTGATCGTGCCTGCCTGTTCGCCGCTTTCGTTATCGACAAACGACCCGTTCGGCGTCTTCGCGCCCTTCCATTCCCCCTGCACGGTCGCGCATTCCACAGTGCCACATGCACCGATGCCGAGCACCGCGACCGCGTCACGGCTCACGCCGACGTACACCTCCCCTCCACTCACAGCAACACCCGAACTGAACCCTTCGAGCCCGAGCGAGGAAGCTGACAGCTGCGCAAGCAGCGCATCCGAGGACGCGTCGTACTCCGCGAGCCGGCCGCCTTCATTCACCAGCAGATCCCCACCGTCAACGGCCATCGGACCGCCACCCGCAATCTGCGCTTCATACTTATGGTAAGGCAACGCCAACGCGGGCCCATCGCCCAGGGCCAACAATCCGACCAGCGTGCACAGCGAAGCCAGCACGACCGAAGTGAACCTACGAGCACTCATTGCAACCCCTCCCTCTCAGATCGGAGGGGCACTCCCCTCGCACACATGACAACCCACGCACTACACGCGGAGAAAAACTCTCGAACACCGAAATCACGCCGCCCCGCACCACGCCGCCTCGCACCACGCCGCTTCGCATCACGCGGCCTCGCTCTCGACGCGGCTGTGCGCGCGGATGCTGCGCGCGACCAGCTCGCCCTTGTCGGTGAGCCGCCAAGCGTTGGGCTCGCCCTTGGAGTGCCCCGCGCCGCCGTTGGCGAGCAGCCCGAGACCCTCCAGGCGCCGCAGGAGCTTTGAGACCTGTCCCGCGTCCGCGATCTCCGCGTACTCCCCGACCTGGCGGTTACTCGGATCAGAGCCATGCCCACCCAGCTCAGCAACACCCGCCAACACCCTTGAGGTGCGATACGTCAACCGCATCGGCACACTCTCCAATGGGTCCACCGCGCTGACAGGACCCATCGCGTCACCCATGGCTTCTGCGGACACCGCGGGAATCGCCGGTGCCGGCAGCGTCTGCTCGCGCCGTGCCGCGGCCGGCCCCAGATACGGCAGCACAATCATCCCCATCAACTCACCCAACAGGCCCGCGAGGGGCTTCCGCTCTCCCTTCAACAGCCGCGCATACACAATCCCAAACGCCGCGCCGACCAAGCCCTCAGCCGTCAAGGAGGTGCACTCACCACCACGCGCAGCCTCCCGGCGACCCTCATCCACCACGCCCACCAGCGCCGCGAGGACCTCCTCGCGACGCTCCAGCACCCGCGGGCCACCACGCAACGCCTGCACCACACAGACCCGCGCCAACACCGGCTCACGATCAAAGAACGCAAGGATCCTCCACAGGCCCATCCGCACCCGCTCGCGCCACACCAAACCCTCCAAGCCCGCCGCGGCAAGCTCACGCGTGAGCACCCCGAGCGCGTCCTCCAAGGCCGCTGCCAAGCACTCTTCGCGGTCGGGGAACTGCTCATAGAACGTACGCCGCGAGACCCGCGCACGCGAAGTGATATCCGCCACCGAGGTATCCGAATACCCCAGCTCATCGACCGCGCGGATCGCTGCCGAGAGCAGCCGCGAGCGCTGAATCCCCGCAACCCTGGCCCGCGGCACATCACCCCGCGAACGCGACACCGAAGCCCGCCTGCGCGTCCCGGCGGCCATCACACGGCCCTCCCCGCCGCACGGGGTACCGCGCTGCCCGTCAGCGACGGGCTGTCAGGGCACTCAGCCTCGAATGCCCTAGAGCAAGAGAGAGAGAGAGAGAGAGAGATGCGACAGCGCCAAGCTGGCGCATCTAGCATCACCCTTGCGGCGATGCGCAACGACCCCTATCACGTTTTTCCCTCTCGAAACCACGCTGATCAATGCTCCCTCTTGAGCCCTACGACCCGGCCCCTCTCCCAACCCCGCGCCCAAAGAGCGCTCCAACAAGGTCAACCACGAACGCGACCGACCCCAACCCGATCCTCTATGTATTGACCAGATGAGCCGCACACGACACATCCAGACAACACGACTATAACCACACCAGCAACCAGTTGTCAAGCCCCAAGCCCCGCACCACGACGCTGGCCACCCCCCGAGGATGCTGACCATGACCCCGCCCACCGAGAAGGCGCCGCCCCCGCCGGACGGATGGGGGCGCTGGGCATCCATGCCAGCGCCCCGGCCCCCGGCCCTACCGCCTCTTCTTGCCGTGCGCGCTGTGCTTCTTCGTGTGCCTGGCCTTCTTCCTGGCCTTGCCCTTCTTCTTATGCGTGGTCTGCTTCGCCCTCGGGCACCCCGTCACAGCGATCTTCGTGCTCTGCGCGACCACCAGCCCGTTCTGCCCCACCAGTTCCGTCGGCATCAGCAGGCTGCCCTTGCAGAGGTTCCCGTTCGCGGTGAGCGCCGGGTATTCGCGCTCGGGGAGCGTCAGTTCGAACGTCGAGAACGGCACATCCGGGACCGTCGCGAACGTCGCCGTCGTGATCCCCTGTTTGCTGATGAACGTTTCCCCATGCACCTGGACCGTGACGCCGTCCTCGCCGACCAGGACCATGATCAGTTCGGGGTACTTCGCGCCACCATGGGAGACGAAATACGCGGGGCCGGACAGTGGGCCTTCGAGGACCGGAGTGCCGACCGTCGCCTCGCCGACCTTTGAGGCGACCGGGCAGTTCGCCGGGTCTTCCGCGAACACCTTTTCCGTGCACGCCTTCTGCAGCGTTTTCAATGGCGAAGGCAGCTGTTTGGGCAGGGAGACCTTGACCTTCGCGACGTTCGAGAGGGTTCCTCGTCGCGCCGCTGGGGAGCGTCAGCGTGACGTGCAGGCTGGCGCCCTGCACCCTTGAGGTCTTCGCGCTCGTCGTGGCCTTGAACACCGGCTTGAACGAGAGCGCCGCACAGTTCGTGACCTGGAACGGCACCCCCACATCAGCAGTCGCACCTTCCGTGCTTTCAAGCTCCCCGGTCAGCTTCATCGGTTCGCAACTGGTCGGGTTGAACACGAACCCGGGACGGTTGACCGTCACGTTCACGTGCTGCAACTGCAACGGAATGCCATCCAGAATCGTCGGGAACGCATCACTGACGACCGTCAGATGCGCATCGGTGGGGTCCACATCGACCTTTGAGCGCACAATCTCGGTCCCCAGGTTGAACGGCCCAGCGATTGCGGGGACGACGATCTCCACACCGAACGGGTCACCCTCATACGGCCCGGTGATATAGGCCTTCCCGGTTTCCACCGGGAACGGGTCCCCGCCCAGGCCGGCGCTCGCGGTCACCTGCCCGATCTGGCTTTCCGCCGGACAGTTCCCCTGCGCGGCCTGGGGTTCCTCGCACAGCCTCACGCCCTGAAGGCCCGCCGAGACACCCGGGGGGAACACGATCGAGAGTTTCGCGAGGGTCTGGTCGGCGTCTGGGCGGCTCATCGTCAACGTCAACGGGGTGTACGCGCCGGCCTGCACGTTCGTCGAGCCAGCGGCGAACCCTGGGTCGAACGGCCTCGGGCTCGCACACCCCGTTTCATCCGGGCCACTCGTGATATCGAACGTCGAAGACGCAGCCACTGGGGCGTTGCCCGACCACGGCGACACTGACGCGCTCGTCGTATACGCCCCACACGACGGTGGGGTGCTCAACGGTGCACGGTCAGACCCAAAGAAATGCAGCCTGGCTTCTTCGAAGGGCAGCTCCGGCTCGTTCGGGAACGACGCCACCAACTGCCCCGACACCGCGTTCAGCGCCACTTCACCGGCGAGCTTGATGACCACACCGGCCTTCGCGTTCTGCGCCACCAGGTACATGCCGACGAGGCTCCCGAAGGGGTTGTTGTTCTGTTCGGCCAAGTAGACTCCGCCTTCCACCGGTTCCGGCAGCAGCGGCGTTGTGATCTCCACCGTCCCGATCTTCGACGCTTCTGGGCACGACGACGGACCAGGGCTGCTCAGCGCAACCTGCGCCTCCGAGCACGCCTGTAGCCCTCCCGCACCGGCAGGGCTGATCTGCACCCCTTCGGGCAACGTCACCGCGATGTCCTTCACGTTCGGCGGCGCCAAACCTTCCGCTGAGAGGAGCGTTTCCTGCGGCACCCGCACCCCTACCGACAACCCAGTCGGGGTACTCGCCGCATGACCATCCGGCGCCACTTCCAAACTCGGGGAGAACAGCAGATGGTTGCAGCCGTCCAACCCGACCGGCTTACCAAGGTTGTCCTGGAAGATGTATTCCGCCGCGGCGGTGAACGCCCCTGGTTCCTGCCAGGAGTCTGCTTCCACGCTCGTATGCACCGGGCCCGTGCACGAGGTCGGCAGGCTCAACAGCGGCGGTGGGGATTCCTGCCCAACAGCAGTGCACGGCGCTGAGACTTCGGCTGGTTGCAGGCAGTTCCATCCCCTCACCGAGTCGTGACGCGGGTCGCCGGGGACGCCCCAGAACGTCACCCGGCTTGAGATGAACCCCGCTATCTCGGTGATGTTGTTGACGCTCACCGTAATCCCATAGTCTTCGCCGGTGCGCACCGAGGTATCGAGATACACCAGCACACCGAGGGCCTCGAACCCGAACCGCGCCGGCTCGCCATACACCGGTGTCAGGTTGAACAGCGGTGCGGCGATCGTCGCGGGCACTTCCGGGTGCGCGGGGAACGAGATGCTCACCGACGCGACCCCGACAGCGGTGTCATCCGGACAGAAGTTATGTCCGGCCCCCACGTCTGCCGCGAAGTCCGCGAGCGGGCACTCCGGGAACGGCACGGGGTCACCGATCAAACCGGCGGGCAGCTTGAAGTGCAGATCCTTCACCGCGGCCGGGGGCCTCCTCGCTTCGGTCGCCTGGTTCAGAGCGATCACGCTGGTCAACTGGAACGGGTGGGAGCCGGCCTGCGTATCGGGCGACCCATCCGCGTTTTCCGGCCTCATTTCATACTGTTCCACACCAAACGGCGTCGGTGCACTATCGACCACGATCGGCCGCTGCACCGACGCACTCGGCGCGCCCCCACCGGAGACGCTCGCTTCGTTCTCTTCACCCGACTGCGCGCCGTCCACCTTCACCTTCACGGAGACTTCGACATGACTGTACGCCTCATTCAGGAAACCCGTAACCAGTTCTTCGGGGATCGTGCACGTGACCCCATGGCGTTCGACGTTACAGAACGATGCGCCCGACGAAGGCAGGCTGAGCACACCGAGGCCGATCGAGACGCTCTGCGCGGTCAATCCCTGTGGCAGCCTGTCCTCCACCACCACTGGCGAGCCGCCCAAGCCGGCATCGCCGCGGTCTTCAGCCATCACCGTGATCGTGCCTTCGCCGCCGGGCGGAAGGTTCGTCGGGAACGACCCTACGTTGACACGCCACCACGGCCGGCAACTGGCGCATTCCACTTCAGCCGACGCCGACCCCGCGCCCACACTCGCCATACCGAGCAGCAGCACACCCGCCGCCAGCACGCCAACCATACGCTTGATGCTCTTGAGCTTGTCGTTGATCATGATTATCTCCTCGCTCTCGCTCAGCGCCCGGCCTTGACGGACAAGCTCTTCCCAACACGGGCGCTGCCCGCCCGATACCGCTTCCTGGCCAGCCGTCTGCACGCCGCTCGCCTGCGCCTC
The DNA here is from genome assembly GCA_963744135.1 of uncultured Solirubrobacterales bacterium. GTDB lineage: Bacteria > Actinomycetota > Thermoleophilia > Solirubrobacterales > Solirubrobacteraceae > Palsa-744. The sequence goes on from CAVUSE010000004.1 coordinate 391,069, forward strand.
GGCCTGCTCCCGCATGCCTTCAGCGCCTTTGCGAGCTTATGCGCCAGCGTCGACGACCTCCCCGTAACCACCGGCGTGGACCCCGAGGCAACGACATTCCCCGAACCCGCGAACGTCTCGCTCGCCGGCGCACCGAAGATCGCCGGCTGCAACGCAGGCGCCGGCTTGCACGAATCCGCCGTCGCGCACGACGGCGGGACCGCCACCGGCGGCGGCGCACACGGCACCGCCGTGGTGCATTCATGCGAGTCATAGATATCGAAGCTCGTATCGACATCCTGCGGCGCGAGCCTCGAGGAAGTCAGGAAGAAGACATCCCCGCCACTTTCACTGGCATCCAGGAACGCTGATTCATCAGAGGAGGACCCAGCCGAGATCAACCCGACACAGCCACCCGCGCCTTCCACGAACACGTCGCTGGCGCTCTGCCCATAAGTAGGCGCCTGACAACTACCGACACCCGCGGGCTCGTACTCATACACATCCTCCTTGCCATTCACATCGGCCGGCACCAGCCCGTCGGAGCTATTGAAGAACAACCGGCCGCTATCGGAGAGATACCGCGACTGATACACGGCTGGAGAGTTCAGGCTTGACGAGGTCCACCCCGGGATGTTCGCCGCCAGCCAATGATTTTGCCAGGTTTTGATGTCGTCGACAAGGTGTTTCTTCCGCGTGTCTCGCCCACGAACAGGCCCACCGGCCGCGCCCCCGTCGGATTGCAGGAGGCGCACATCAGCCGACCCGTATCTGCGTCGTAGAGGAACACCTCCTCGTCGGGCACATCGTTGTTCGCGTCGCGGTTTTCATACCCCGTGAGCCTCCTGCTCGACATGAACGCCAGATACCGGCCGTTCGGCGAGACACGCGAAGTCATCTGCGCCAGATGTCCGTTCTGGGGTGCCCAGGTGGGGAAGTCTTCGCTTGAGAGCAGCGCGATGAAGCTCGGCGATTCCCACGTCTTCGCTGCTTCGTCGTAGTGCTCGACGTAGAGGTTGTCTCCGCCGTTTTCAGCGCCGTGCTCGGCGCCGTCACCAAGGACGCCGCTGTCTACGAAGTAGACGTAGGACCCGTCTTCGCCGGCGCCGACCACTTCACCTTCGACACCGCCCTCCACGAGCTTCGTCGATTTCACCGGCCAACGGTTGACCGCTTCCACTGGTCACTTCGAAGACGTCGAGGCTCCCGCCGCTCGTGAAGAACAGCCGCGACTCATCGCCGTCCCCGATCCGGAAAGACGCTCCTTCGGCGACCTGGACGGTTTCGCCGCTCACCATGTCGCGCAGGTAAAGCACACCCCCCGATTCCCACACCACGCGAGAGCCATCATTGGAGATCCCACGCCTCACACCCGCGAGCCCCCCACCCACGATTTCCCCATCAGGCAACACACCAACCGGACGCAGCCCGCCTTCAGACCACTCATAGAGCCCGTCAGCACCACCGGGATACAGACACCCGGGACCAGTCACAAGGACATGGCTCATATCCGGTGTGGCGTCCACGAACTTAACCCCACCGTAGGTTTCGCTGAGGCCACCGAACTTGCACCCGGGCTGAACGTTCCCCGAGGTCACGAGCGCCTCGTATTCACCATCGGCCTCACGCAGATACACGGTCTTTTCCGAGCCCACCGGCAACGAACCCAACGGCGTATCACCCACTGGCTGAACGAACCCGAGCGACAGATCGTCCGAGAAAAGCTTGTACTCGGAAGTTTCCCCGATCGGAAGTGCAGCGGCCCCTTCGTTATGAGGCGTGGCGATGTCCTGTGTGCCCCACACGCCCGAAGCGCCTCGGAGCGAGATCGCCTGCGTCGCTTCCAGCGATCTGCTGCCCGCCGGGTCGGCAACGATCGGCGCCGTCGTGTCATACGTGATCCCATCCCCAGACTGCGCCGCCTGAATATCATCCCCGTATTCACTGCCGCCGATCGTGATGATCCCCGCGCCCTGCTTCTCCAGCGGCGTGACCAATTCCCACGCACGCCCATCGGGCAGCGTGAACTCACTGCCCCCGGCCTGCGTCGTGAACTTCTCATCGGCCCCCATGACGTCACGACTCGCCACCCCATTGCCCACCGCGACAACGCGGTAATGGTAGGCGGCGCCCGTCGCCAGCCCCTGCAGGTGTACGCTCGCACCGACATAACCCTTGCCAGAGCCGAGCTCGGCACCGGGCGCCAACGGCACACTTTCACCGTACGCCGCGCTCGTGCCATACTGGAAGTAGTAACTCGTGGGAGAATTGTTCGGGTCGACCTCCGCGTTCAACGTCACCGACGTGGACGTCACGCTCGACGCCGACTCCTCGTTGACGCTGGGGCCACCGGCCGTGAACTCGCGATCCTGAGCTTCTTCGCCTTCGTTCGAGCCGTTTTCGTTGAACGCCTCCAGCCGGTAGTAATAGCTCGTATCGGGCGGCAGCCCACTCACCCGCGCATGCACCCCAACAGCACCGCTTCCATTCGGCACCGGATTGGCGGCGTTTTCCCCCGGCCCTTCGCAGCGCGCTTCGCTGCCCAGCGCCGGAGTCTTGCCCCACATGAACCGGCACGTCGCCGGACCCGCACCATCCGGGTTCACAGAACCCGTCAAATCCAGCGCCCACGCCTGTGACCCCGGTTCGTACTTCGCGTTCGCGATACCCTCAGTCACCACATCGGGGACCACCAGAGCCCCACTGAACACATCGATCGCACCATTATTGACGAACAATCGCCCCGACCCAGGATCGACCGCCACCGGCCCCGGGCTTTCAAAGCTTTCGCTCGGCGTCCCCGCGACCCGATCCAGGAATTCGCCGCTCGCGTTGAACTCGTACACACCACCCGACGCGGAGACGAACACATCCCCCGCACCCGGGGCACTCCCACCGGCAGCAGTCACCGCGTAGATCAACCCAAACGAGCTACTCGTGCTCGGCCCCGTCAGCACGCGCACCAGCGCGTATTCGCCCACACCCGTCGGTTCGAAGACATAGACGCTACCCCTGGTTGACCACCATCACATCACCACTCGCTTCCGACACTGCCACTGCCCCCGAGCCGAAATCCCGAGTACGGGGTTCGAAGCTTTCACCCCCGACCGATTCGCCCGTCAGTTGCGTGACGTATTTCTCCTTGCCGCCCGCTTCCGGCTTGAACACGTCGACGACGTCCACATTCAAGTTGGCGCCCGTGTAGTTACTCGTGGTGGCGACGAACACGTCGCCTTTGGCCCAATCCGTCGGGCTGCTCGAATTGTCGACCGCGAGACCCTCCATCAGACCCACCTGTTCGCCGCCTTCGTTGTAGATGAAAGACCCGTTCGGGGTGTCCGTGCCCTTCCATTCCCCCTGCGCAGTCGCGCATTCCACCGTGCCGCACACCCCGACACCGAGCACGCTGACACCTTCGCCGCTCGCGCCGACATACACCTCACCTTCGCCCGTCGCGTGACCCTCAGCAACACCAAGGCTGAACCCACCCACGCCGACCGAAGAAGCCCCAAGCTGCGCAACCAACGCATCCGAAGACACGTCGTACTCCGCAAGCCGGCCGCCTTCATTCACCAGAGGTCTCCCCCATCGACGGTCATTGGCCCGCCACCCGCGATCTGCGCCTCGTACTTGTGATGAGTCCAGTGCCAGCGCAGGTGCATCCCCCAGCGCAGCAACAACCGGCCAGCGTGCACAGCGAAGCCAGAACGATCGAAGTGAATCTACGAGGCACTCATCGCAACCCCTCCCTCTCGGATCGGAGGGGCGCTCCCCTCGCATACATGACAACCCGCGCCCTCGCGCGGAGAAAACTCTCGAACACCGAACATCACGTCGTCGTCCTTCGCATCATGCGGCCTCGCTGTCGGGGCGGCTGTGGGCGCGGATGCTGTGCGCGACTTGCTCGCCTTGGGTGGTGAGGCGCCATGCGTTGGGCTCGCCTTTCAGATGCCCTGGGCTGTTGTTGGCGAGCAGCCCGAGGCGCTCTAGGCGGCGCAGGAGCTTTGAGACCTGCCCGGGGTCCTGGATCCCTGCGTAGTCAGCGATCTCGCGGTTGCTGGGGCTCGACCCTCGGCCGGCTAGCTCAGCGACTCCCTCCAGCACCCGTGAGGTGCGGTAGGTGAGGCGCATCGGGATGCTCTCCAAAGGGTCGCTCGCCGTGCGCGCCGGCCACACCGGACCACGCGCGGTACGAGGCGTCACTGCCGGGGGCGCTGGGATGTTCTGCTCGCGGCGTGCCGCCGCTGGTCCCAGGTACGGCAGCACGATCATCCCCACCAGCTCACTCAACAGCTCCGTCAACGGCCGGCGTTGCCCCTTCAACAACCGCGCATACACGATCCCGAACGCCGCACCGACCAAGCCCTCTGCCGTCAACGGGGTGCACCCCGCCGCACGCGCGCTGCCGCGGCCCTCATCAACCGTGGCGACGAGCCGTGCGAGGACTTCCTCGCGGCGCTCCAGCACCGCGTGGCTGCCACTCAACGCCTGCACCACACACACCCTTGCGAGGACCGGCTCACGATCAAAAAGCGCCAGGATCGCCCCCAGGCCGCGACGGACCCGCTCACGCCACTCAAGATCCCCCAGGCCCGCGGCGGCGAGCTCACCAGCGATCACACCGAGGAGGTCCTCGAATACTGCGGCCAGGCACTCCTCGCGGTTAGCGAACGTCTCATAGAACGTGCGCCGGGAGATCCGCGACCGCGCGACGATATCCGCCACCGTCGTACTCGCCCACCCCAGCTCATCGACCGCGCGGACCGCGGCCGCCAACAACCGCGAACGCTGAATCTCAGCAACCCGCACATCCCGACCCCCAGCATCACGCCCACCAACACCAGCGCGAGTGCGAGCGCGCACCCCGACCCCGCCCGCCCGACGCGACACACCAGCACCCGAACGCGACGGCATCACACCGCCCCCCACGCCACGCAAACCCCATCACCGCGGAGCGAGCCCAGACACCAAACAGATCCCCTTCCCCCTACGGGGGAACCCAGCCAGCCCGCTAAGACCGGCCGGCGGAGGTTCTTGAGAGGCTCAGACTCGAATGCCCTAGAGCAAGAGAGAGAGAGAGAGAGAGAGATGCGACAGCGCCAAGCTGGCGCATCTAGCTAGGCGCCTCGGACGAGGTGCGGCGACCCCTGGCACGTTTTTCCCTCTCGAAACCACGCTTGATTCAGCTCCCTCTCAAGATTGCGACCCGATCCCTCTACCCAACATACACCCCGCGAGCGCTTGATGTCAACCGCGAAGCGCGCCTAACCCAACCCGATCCTATGTCCACACGACCACCCCAAAGGGATGACCACGCTAAAGGCAACCGTACACCACACCTACCCCGCTTGTCAACACCCAAACAACCAAGCCCCCCACCACCACCCCAACCCAACACAGAGCCAACAGCCACCACTACCCCCGCCCACGCCCCAAACGCCTACCCCCCTTACTCGCAGCCCTGCCCCTCTTCTTCGCGTGCTTGCCCTTCTTCCTCGCGCGCTTGGCCTTCTTCTTCGTGGCCTTCTTCGCCTTCGGGCACCCCGTCACAGCGATCTTCGTGCTCTGCGACACCACCAACCCGTTCTGCCCCACCAGCTCCGTCGGCATCAGCAAGCTGCCCTTGCAGAGGTTCCCGTTCGCAGTCAGCGCCGGGTATTCCCGCTCGGGGAGCATCAATTCGAACGTCGAGAACGGCACATCCGGCACCGTCGCGAACGTCGCCGTCGTAATCCCCGCTTTGCTGATGAACGTTTCCCCATGCACCTGCACCATCACACCATCCTCACCTGTGAGGACCATGATCAGTTCCGGGTACTTCGCACCACCATGCGACACGAAATACGCCGGGCCCGACAACGGGCCTTCCAAGACCGGGGTGCCGACCGTCGCCTCGCCAACCTTTGAGGCGAGCGGGCAGTTCGCCGGGTCTTCCGCGAACACCTTTTCCGTACACGCCTTCTGCAGCGTTTTCAACGGCGACGGCAACTGTTTAGGCAGCGAGACCTTGACTTTCGCGACGTTCGAGAGGGTCCCTCGCGCCCGGTGGGGAGCGTCAGCGTGACGTGCGGCTCGCACCCTGCACCCGCGAGGTCTTCGCGCTCGTCGACGCCTTGAACACCGGCTTGAACGACAGCGCCGCACAATTCGTGACCTGGAACGGCACCCCCACATCAGCCCTCGCACCTCAGTGCTCTCCAGCTCCCCGGTCAGCTTCATCGGTTCGCAACTGGTCGGGTTGAACACAAACCCCGGACGGTTGACCGTCACGTTCACGTGCTGCAACTGCAACGGAATCCCATCCAGAATCGTCGGGAACGGATCACTGACGATCGTCAGGTGCGCATCGGTGGGGTCGACGTCGACCTTTGAGCGCACAATCTCGGTCCCCAGGTTGAATGGCCCGGCGATCGCGGGGACGACGATCTCCACACCGAACGGATCGCCCTCATACGGCCCGGTGATGTACGCCTTGCCATTTCCACGGAGAAGGGATCCCCGCCGAGACCTGCGCTGGCGGTCGCCTGCCCGATCTGGCTTTCCGCCGGACAGTTCCCCTGTGCGGCCTGCGGTTCCTCACACAGCCTCACGCCCTGCAACCCCGCGGAGACCCCCGGGGGGAACACGATCGAGAGTTTCCCCAGCGTCTGGTCGGCATCCGGACGGCTCATCGTCAACGTCAACGGCGTATACCCGCCCGCCTGCACGTTCGTGGACCCGGCCGCGAACCCTGGATTGAACGGTCTCGGGCTCGCACACCCCGTTTCATCCGGGCCACTCGTGATATCGAACGTCGAGGACGCCGCCACCGGCGCGCTACCCGACCACGGCGAGACCGACGCGCTCGTCGTATACGCGCCACACGACGGCGGGGTGCTCAGCGGCGCACGGTCAGACCCAAAGAAGTGCAGCTTCGCTTCTTCGAAGGGCAGCTCCGGCTCGTTCGGGAACGTCGCCACAAGCTGCCCCGTGACCTGGTTCAGCGCTACTTCCCCGGCCAGCTTGACGACCACACCAGCCTTCGCGTTTTGCGCTTCGAGGTAGACGCCGACGAGGCTCCCGAACGGGTTGTTGTTCTGTTCGGCGAGATGACCCCGCCTTCCACCGGTTCGGGCAGCAGCGGTGTCGTGATCTCCACCGTCCCGATCTTCGACGCTTCCGGACACCACGACGCGCCCGGGCTGCTCAGACCGATCTGCGCCTGCGAGCCGCCTGCAGCCCTCCCGCGCCCGCTGGGTGATCTGCACCCCTTCGGGCAGCGTCACGGCGATATCCCTCACGTTCGGCGGAGCCAGCCCTTCCGCTGAGAGCAGCGTTTCCTGGGGCACCCGCACCCCGACTGACAACCCCGTCGGGGTACTCGCCGCATGACCGTCCGGCGCCACTTCCAGCCTCGGCGAGAACAGCAGATGATTGCAGCCATCCAACCCCATCGGCCTCCCGAGGTTGTCCTGGAAGGTGTATTCAAGCGGGGCGGTGAAGACCCCCTGTTCCTGCCAGGAGTCCGCTTCCACGCTGGTGTGCACCGGGCCCGTGCAGGACGTCGGCAAGCTCAACAATGGCGGCGGGGATTCCTGCCCAACAGCAGTGCAAGGCGGTGCATTTTCACCGGGCTGCACCAGTTCCACCCCCGCACCGAGTCGTGCCGTGGGTCACCCGGCACCCCCCAGAACGTCACCCGGGCAGGAGACGAACCCCGAGATCTCAGTGATGCTGTCGACGCTCACCGTCACCCCATAGTCGCCGCCCGTTCGCACCGACGTGTCGAGATACACAAGCACACCTGAACCTCGAAACCGAATCGAGCCGGTTCACCAACTACCGGCGTCAGGGCAAACAGAGGCACAGCAAACGTCGCGGGGAAGCCACCGCCGGCCGGGTAGCTTTATGTTCACTGACGCAACCCCGACAACCGTGTTATCCGGGCAGAAGTTCTGTGCATCTTCGGCTTTCCTAGTGAACTTCGCCAGGGGGCACTGCGGGAACGGCACGGGGTCGCCGACTAGACCCGCAGGCAGGTTGAAGCGCAGATCCTTCACCGCCGTCGGCGGTCGCTTCGCTTCTGCGGCCTGGTTCAGAGCGATCACGCTGGCCAGCTGAAACGGGTGCGAGCCGGCCTGCGTATCGGGCGATCCATCCGCGTTTTCCGGTCTCAATTCATACTGTTCGACGCCAAATCTGGTCGCTTCACCATCCACCACGATCGGCCTCTGCACCGACACACTCGGCGCTCCCCCTCCGGAGACACTCGCATCGGTCTCTTCATCCGATTTCGCGCCTTCCACTTTGACCTTGATGTAACCCTCAATATACGTATAGGCCTTCGCGCCAAACAACACCGGAACCAGTTCTGCGGGAATCGTGCACGTGACCTCGTGCGGCTCCACTGCGCAGAGAGACGCACCCAGGAATGCGCTTGGTACGAAGAATTCACCGGTGGAAGCGAGCGTGACGCTCATCGCGGTCAAACCGGGCGGCAGCTTGTCGTCCAGGACGACCGCCGAGCCATTCAGGCCGGCGTCACCGCGGTCTTCCGCCAGCACCGAGATCAGAGCTTCACCACCGGGCGGCAGATTCCTCGGAAACGACCCCTCACTGATACGCCACCACGGCCTGCAACTGGCGCATTCCACTTCAGCTAAGGCCGTGGTGGTGCCCGCCAGGGCGACCAACAGCACACCGGCGGCCAGCAGGATGACCCCGCGCTTGATGCTCTTGAGTTTGCCGTTCATCATGATTATCTCTCTCCTCCGCTCTCTCGCTCAGCGCCCGGCCATGACGGACAAGCTCTTCTCGACACGGGCGCTCTTCGCGCCGTACCTCTTCTTGGCCTGCCGCCTGCACGCGACTCGCTTGTGCTTCGGGCTCCTCCCGCATAGCCTCAGCGCTTTCGCGAGCTTCTGCGCGCGCGTCAACGACCTCCCTGTGACCACCGGCGTGGACACCGACGCCACGACGTTGCCCGCGCCCGTGAACGTCTCGCTCGAGGGAGCCCCGAAGACCGCGGGCAGCGGAGAGGGCGCCGGCTTGCACGAGTCGTCAGTTGTGCAAGGCGGCGGTACGGCTGGCGGCGGCGGCGCGCACGGCACGGTCGCGACGCATTCATGCGCGTCGTAGATATCCAGGCTCGTATCGACGTCCTGCGATGCGAGTCGTGACAGTGTCAAGAAGAAAACATCCCCGCCGCTTTCGCTGGCATCCATGAACGCCGATTCTTCAGAGGACGTTCCCCCCGAGATCAACCCGACACAGCCACCGCTATCTTCGACGAACACGTCGCTGGCGCTCTGCCCATAACCGGGAGACTGACAGCTGCCGATCCCGGCCGGCTCGTACTCGTAGACATCCTCTTGGCCGTTCACATCAGCCGGCACGAGCGCGTCGGAGCTGTTGAAGAACAACCGGCCACTGCTCAAGAGATAGCGCGACTGGTACAAGGCACGGTTGACACTTTCCGGCGTCCATCCCGGGATGTTCGCGGCAAACCACCGGCCTTCCCGGGTTTCGGGGTAGTCGACAAGATGTTCCTGCTCGTCACCCCCGAACACTCCCACCGGCCGCGCCCCGGTAGGATCGCACGACGCACACGCCAGGCGCTCCGTATCCGCGTCGTAGAGGAATACCTCCTCGTCGCGCACCCCGCTGTTCGCGTCGCGGTTTTCATACCCCGTGAGGCTCCTGTCCGACATGAACGCCAGATAGCGGCCGTTCGGCGAGACACGCGAAGTCATGTTCCTCAGCCCGCCTTCGGGGCCCCAGGTCGGAATGTCTTCGCTAGAGAGAAGCGCGATAAAAGTCGGCGACTCCCACGTTTTCGCCGCCTCGTCGTAGTGCTCCACGTAGAGGTTGTCCCCGCCGCTTTCGGCGCCATGTTCGGCACCGTCGCCGAGGACGCCGCCACTGACGAAGTAGATATAGGATCCGTCTTCGCTGGCCCCGATCACACCATACACTCCGCCTGCTTCCGTGAGCTTCGTCGATTTCCCAACCAGCGGTTCACTGTTCCCACTGGTCACTTCGAACACGTCGAGACTCCCGTCGCTGGCCGTGAAGAACACCCTCAAGCCTTCGCCGTTGCCGATCTGGAATCCCGCGTTTTCGGCTACCTGAATAGTTTCATTTCTTACCATATTGCGCAAGTAGAGCGTCGCTCCAGACGCCCACACCACGCGTGAGCCATCGTTGGAGATCGCACGCCTCACACCAGCGAGCCCCCCTTCTACAACTCCCCCGTTGGGTAGCACATCGATCAGCTGCAGCTTGCCTTCAGACCACTCGTATGACCCACCGTGGACACCGGGAGACAGGCACACCGGACCAAAGTTTTCATTGGTGCTCAAGATGACATGGCTCATGTCCGGCGTGCCATCGACGAATTCCACACCGCCGGCGCCTTCCTCGTTGCCACCGAACTTGCAGCCAGGTGGGACGTTTCCCGAGGTGACAAGCGCCTCGTACCCACCGCCGGCCTCGCGCAGATAGACAGTCTTTTCCGATCCCGCCGGCAGCGGCGGCAGCGGCGTATGACCCTCCGGTTCGACGAGCCCGAGCGACAGATCGCTCGAAAAGAACTTATATTCAGAGCTGTGACCAATCTTGAATTCTGTTCCCCCTTCGTTGTGAGGCGTGGCGATGTCATGAGTACTCCACATCCCCGGAGCACCACGGAGCGAGATTACCTGCGTCACTTCCGGCGAGTTGCTACCCGCAGGGTCGGCTACGAACGGCGCCGTCGCACCATACGTGATCCCATCCCCGGACTGCGCCGCCTGGATGTCATTCCCTTCCTTTTGGCTGAGCGCGAGGACTTTGGACCCGAACTTGTCAGGTGGGGTGACGAGTTCCCACACGCGCCCGTCGGGCAGCGTCAACTCGCTACCCGTGGCCTGCGTCGTAAAGGTCTCATCAGACCCCACGACGGTCACGACTTCGCCACCCGCTTCGCCTACTGCGACGACGCGATAGTGATAGACGCTGCCCGCCGTCACACCCTGTAGATGCACGCTCACACTTAGATTGCCCTTGCCGGAGCCCAGCGCGGCGCCGGGAGGCAACGGCACACTTTCACCATACAATGCGCTAGTGCCGTACTGGAAGTAGTAGCTCGTAGGGCCATTGTTCGGGTCGATCTCTGCATTGAGCGTCGCCGACGCGGACGTCACGCTCGATGCCGACTCCCCGTGCACGCCGGGGCCGCCCGTCGTGAATTCCTGGTCCTGCGCTTCTTCGCCTTCGTTCGGTCCGTTTTCGTTGAAGGCCTGCAGTCGGTAGTAGTAGGTGGTGTCGGGCCCCAGACCACTAACGCCCGCGTGCACCGCGACAGGGCCGCTCCCGTTCGCCACCGGGTTCACGGTGCTTTCGCCCGCCCCTTCGCAGCGCGCTTGGTTGCCCAGCGCCGGGGTCGTGCCCCAAGCGAATCGACACGTCGCGGGACCCGCACCCTCCGGGTTCACAGAGCCAGTCAGATCCAGCGCCCACGTTCCCGGGCCTGGTTCGTACTTCGTGTTCGCGACGCCTTCCATCACCGTGTCGGGCACGACCAGCGCCCCACTGAACACGTCGATCGCGTTGGCATTGTTGACGAATAGCCGCCCCGACGCCGGATCGACCGCCACCGACCCCGGACTGCCGAAGCTTTCGCTCGGGGTCCCCGCAATCCGATCCAAGAATTCGCCGTTCGGGCTGAACTCATACACGCCACCCGAGGCGGAAACCAGCAGGTCCCCCGCCCCCAGGCCGCTCCCACCGGCAAAAGTGACCCCCGTGATCGATCCAAACGGGGTATTCGCGCTCGACCCGGTCAGCTTGCGCGCCAGTGCGTATTCACCCAAACCCGTCGGTTCGAATACGTCGACCACGCTACCGTTGTTGATCACCATTACGTCGCCGTTCCCATCCGACACGGCCACCGCGCCCGAATGCGCCAGAGTAAAAGGTTCGAAGGCTTCGCCTCCGACCGATTCACTTGTCAGCTGTGCGACATATTTCTCCTTGCCGCCTGCTTCGGGCTTGAACACGTCGACGACATCCACATTCAAGTTGGCGCCCGAGGAGTTACTCGTGGTGGCGACGAACACGTCGCCTTTAGCCCAGTCCGTGGCGCTGGTCGAGTTGTCCACCGTCACGCCCTCCATCAGACCCACCTGTTCGCTGCTTTTGTTGTCGATGAACGACCCGTTCGGTGTGTCGGCGCCCTTCCATTCCTTCTGCAGGGTCGCGCAAGCCACCGTGCCGCACGCCCCGACGCCGAGCACACCGACCCCTTCGCCGCTCGCGCCGACATACACCTCCCCTTCACCCGTCGCATGACCCTCAGCGACACCCAGGCTGAACCCGCCCAGGCCGACCGACGAAGCCCCCAGCTGCGCGACAAGCGCATCGGTAGACGCGTCGTACTCGGCGACCCGGCTGCCTTCGTTCACCAGGAGGTCTCCGCCATCGACGGTCATTGGCCCACCACCCGCGATCTGCGCCTCGTACTTGTGATAGTCCAGTGCCAGGGCGGGCGCATCCCCCAGCGCCAGCAACCCGGCCAGCGTGCACAGCGAAGCCAGAACGATCGAAGCGAACCTACGAGCAGCACTCATCGCAACCCCTCCCTCTCGGATCGGAGGGGCACTCCCCTCGCACACATGACAACCCGCGCCCACGCGCGGAGAAAAACTCTTTCGCTCGCCGCAGGTCATGCGGCCTCGCTTTCGAGGCGGCTGTGCGCGCGGATGCTCCGCGCGACCAACTCACCCTGCGCGGTCAGCCGCCACGCGTTTGGTTCACCCTTCAAATGCCCCGGGCCACCATTGGCCAGCAGCCCCAGGCGCTCCAGACGCCGCAAAAGCTTCGAGACCTGCCCAGCATCGGGGATCCCCGCGTACTCACCCACCTGTCGGTTGCTCGGGTCAGCGCCACGCCCCGCCAGCTCCGCGACACCTTCGAGTACCCGCGAGGTGCGATACGTCAACCGCATCGGCACACTCTCAAGCGGATCGCGCGCCGCGTGCTCAGGGCCACCCGATTCACGCGCACCACCCGCAGACTCCCCACCGCCGGGAACAGCCGGCAGCGGCACGGCCTGCTCACGACGCGCGGCCGCCGGCCCCAGGTAGGGCAGCACGATCATCCCCATCAACTCACCAAGCAACTCGGTGAGCGGCCGGCGCTCCCCCTTCAACAACCGCGCATACACAATCCCGAACGCCGCACCGACCAGCCCCTCTGCCGTCAACGCCGAGCACTCGCCCACCGCGTGCGCCCTCCCGGCGACCCTCATCCACCACGCCCGCCAGCTCTGTGAGGATCTCCTCGCGGCGCTCCAGCACCCGCGGGCCACCACGCAGCGCCTGCACCACCAGCACCCGCGCCAACACCGGCTCACGATCGAAAAACGCAAGGATCCATCCACAGGCCCGTGCGCATCCGCTCCCGCCACACAAGACCCTCCAAGCCCGCCTCGGCAAGCTCGTGCACGACCACGCCGAGCGCGTCCTCAAGCGCCGCCGCCAGACACGCTTCGCGATCGGGGAACTGCTCGTAGAACGTGCGCCGCGAGACCCGCGCACGCGAGGTGATGTCCGCCACCGAGGTATCCGAGTACCCCAGCTCATCCACCGCGCGGATCGCCGCCGAAAGCAGCCGCGAACGCTGGATCCCCGCAAAGCGCCCCGCGGGGGCATCCCCCCGCGGGCGAGACACCGACGGCGCCGACGCGTCCCGGCGGCCATCACGCGGCCCTCCCCGCCACACGGGGTACCGCGCTGCCCGTCAGCGACGGGCAGTCAGGGCGCTCAGCCTCGAATGCCCCAGAGCAAGAGAGAGAGAGAGAGAGAGAGATGCGACAGCGCCAAGCTGGCGCATCTAGCATCACCTCTTGCGGCGATGCGCAACGACCCCTATCACGTTTTTCCCTCTCGAAACCACGCTGATCAATGCTCCCTCTTGAGCCCTACGACCCGGTCCCTCTCCCAACCCACGCCCCTGAGAGCGCTCCAACAAAGGTCAACCACGAACGCGATCGACCCTAACCCGATCCTCTATGTCTTGACTCGATGATCCATGAACGGAACATCAAGACAACACGACTATAACCACCCCGGCAACCAGTTGTCAAGTCCCAAGCCGTCTGGGCGTGCCCGGGCCACGGTGTTAATCGCGCCGCGCCCCCACCACCACGCGCTGGATACCACCGAGGTCCCGCTCGACACGAACAGTGTGAAAACCCGCGCCACGCATCAGATCCCCCACGGCGGGCGCCTGCCCGGCGCCGACCTCCAACGCCGTCAACCGTACGCGTTCGCGCGCGGCCAGCTGGGTGAGCAGCGCGCGGATCGTGTCGAGGCCGTCGGCTCCTGCGAACAGCGCCTGCGGGGGCTCGTGGCGGAGGATCTCCGGCGCCAGCATCGCCCGCTCCGACTCCGCCACGTACGGGGGGTTGCAGAGCAGCGCGTCGAACTCGTCGGGCATGCCTTCCAGCAGATTGGCGTGCATCCACGCAACCTTCAGCCCCAGCTTGGCGCCGTTTACACGGGCGAGGCTGAGCGCCTGCTCGCTCACGTCGCTGCCCGTCACCCGCAGGTCGGGACGCTCGTCCTTGAGCGCCAGCGCCACCGCACCCGAGCCGGTGCCGACGTCGAGCACGCTCGCTCCCCGCGGCAGGCCGAGGCCGACCTCGACCAGCAGCTCGGTCTCCGGGCGCGGGATCAGCGCGCGCGGATCCACGTCCAGCTCCAGGCTACGGAAGCCGCGCACGCCGGTGATGTAGGCGACCGGCTCGCGCTGCACCGCGCGACGGCGCACCGCCTCCTGGTAGGGCCGCACCGCGGGGCCCGCCACGGTCAGCTCCCCGTCGGCGCCACCGCCGCCGGAGCCGGTGGTGAGGCGCGCGCGATCCACCCCCAGGATGTGTGCGAGCAGCACTTCGGCGTCCAGGCGCGGAGTTTCCACGCCGGCCGCGGTGAAGGCGGTGATCGCTCCGTCCAAAGCATCCTTCGCGGTCACCGCTCGCCGTGGGGGTGCGCGCCGGAAGTGGGCGCCACTCTCGGATTGAGCGCCACTCTCCGAAGATGCTGCGCAAACCACCCCCCGGCCCGACCGATTAGGAGCCGCCCATCCCGCCCATCCCAACCCCTCATGCCCGCGGCTCATTTTGGAGCCGCCGTCTGCGCCTCCAGCCGGCGGCGCTTCTCGTCGGACTGCAGTGCCTGGGTGAACTCGTCGAGCTCGCCTTCCAGCACCGCGTCGAGGTTGTGGGTGGTGAGCTTGATGCGGTGGTCGGTGACGCGCCGCTCGCCGTAGTTGTAGGTGCGGATCTTCTCCGCGCGATCGCCCGTGCCGACCTGCGCGCGGCGGTCGGCCGCCAGCTCGGCCTGCTGCTCGGCGAGCGCCCGCTCATACAGGCGCGCGCGCAGCACCCGCAGCGCCTTCTCGCGGTTTTGCAGCTGAGACTTCTCGTCCTGCATCGCCACCACGATGCCCGAGGGCTTGTGCGTGATGCGCACCGCCGAGTCGGTTGTGTTGACCGACTGGCCGCCCGGGCCGGTCGAGCGGTAGACGTCGATCTGCAGGTCGCCCGGGTCGATCTCGACCTCGACCTCCTCGACCTCGGGCAGCACCGCCACGGTCGCCGTCGAGGTGTGGATGCGACCCTGGGACTCGGTTGCGGGCACGCGCTGCACGCGGTGGGTGCCGCCCTCGAACTTCAGCACGGAGTAGGCGCCCGCGCCTGCCCCACCGGCACCCGCGCCGGGGGGTCCATTTCTGGATTGGCTCTTGATCGCGAACGTGTACTTGCCCTCCCCCACCTCCAGCGATTCGACCTGCAGGCCGCGTCGCTCGGCGTAGCGGGTCAGCATCCGGTGGAGGTCGCCCGCCCACAGCCCCGCCTCCTCGCCGCCGGCGCCGCCCTGGATTTCGACGATCACGTTCTTCTCGTCGTTGGGGTCCTCCTCGACCATCGCCAGGCGGATCTCCTCTTCGAGCGCCTCACTGCGTGCGCGGGCACTTGTGAGCAGCTCGCGCACCTCCGCGTCCTCACCGTCCTCGCTCAGCAGTTCCTCCGCCCCCGCCGCGTCGTCCTGCGCGCGGCGCCACTCGGCCGCCAGCTTCGCCGCAGGCTCCAGCTGGCTGTAGGCGCGCCCCGCCTGCGCGTAGCGTGCGCGGTCGCCGATCACCGCGGGGTCTGTCAGCTGCCCGCCGAGCTCGGCAAAGCGCGTCTCGATCTGCTCTACGAGGTCTTCGATCATCCTCAGAGCAGTCTATGGGTCCCACCGCAGACGCCGCCGGCGGAAAAGACCGCCCCGCGTCCGCGAGGCGGGCGACGCGAACCTACGCTACGACCTCCACGCCCACGAGGTCCGCGGCGCTCAGCTCGCCTGGGGTCTCGTGCTCCAGCACCGCGTTCAACGCCGCGATCGCGACCGCGAGCTGGTGGAGGTCGGGCTCGCGGGTGGTGAGCAGCTGCAGCTTCAGGCCCGGCCACATCAGCGCCTGCACCCAGCGGCGGCGGCGGTTGCGCCCGGCGAACTTGATGATCTCGAAGGAGATGCCGGCGATGATCGGCACGCCCAGGATGCGCGTCAGCACCAGCCAGTACCAGGCGGGCAGGCCGATCGGCGCGAACACGAAGATCGCCACGATCATCACCACGAGCAGGAAGCTGGTGCCGCAGCGGGGGTGCAGGCGCGAGAAGCGCTGCGCGTTGGTGGGCGTCAGCTCCAGCTCGGCCTCGTAGCAGGAGATCGTCTTGTGCTCGGCGCCGTGGTACTCGAACACGCGGCGCAGGTCGCGCAAGCGCGAGAGCAGCAGCATGTAGCCGAGGAAGATCGCCGTGCGCACCAACCCCTCGATCAGCCAGAACAGCACCGAGGAGTCGCCGAGCTGGCCCTTGATCAGGCTGGTGATCCCGACCGGCACCAGGAAGAAGAGGCCGATCGCGAACACCACAGCGATGACCACGGTCCCGGCCCACACCGCCCCGGGGATCTCCTGAGCCTCGCCGCCCTCCTCGCCGTCCCCTCCCTCGCCGTCGGCCTCAGCAGGGGGCAACTGCGCGTTGGCGGAGACGCTCAGCGCGCGGAAGCCGATCGCCAGCGACTCGCCCAGCGCGACCACGCCGCGCACGATCGGCAGGCGTAGGAGGCTGTGGCGACGCAACGGCGAGCTCAGCTGGAAACTGGTGACCTCGATCTCGCCGAGGGGCTCGTCTTCTTGGGGCTTGCGCACCGCCACGGCCCAGTTGGAGACCCCGCGCATCATCACGCCCTCGAGCACCGCCTGCCCGCCGAGCGGCGCGTCGCGCTGGGCGACCAGCTGGCCGTCGCTCTCAGGAGTGGCCGCCGCCTGCGGTGGAGCAACGGCGGTGGCCATCGGCTACTCCGGCTGTTTCTGGCCCGGCGCCGCGGCGGCGGTCTGTGCCTGGCGCACGCGGGCCTTCGCCACCCGGCGCTGGAAGCGCTCGACGCGACCGCCGGTGTCCACCAGCTTCTGGCGGCCGGTGTAGAACGGGTGGCAATTGGAGCACACCTCGACGTGCATCTCATCGCGCGTGGCGCGCGTCGTGAACTCGTTGCCGCACGTGCAGCGCACGTGGGCCAGTGCGTAGGTGGGATGGATCGAGGTCTTCATGCTCAGTGCATTGTAGCGACGGGCGCCGCTCAGGTCTTGGAGCGTTCGCCGGTCTGCTTGCAGATCGGGGTGCGGCGCTCGTCGCGCCTGATCACCTGGCCCTTTTCGTTCAGCCAGCGGTAGCGCACGATCGCGCGGAAGACGGCGGGGGCCGGGAGGTCGGTGACCGCCTGGCGCACCTTGTAGATCTTGACCCCGGCTTCCGAGCGCTGCCAGGAGCCGAGGCCCGCCGTGGTGAGCGTGTGGAAGCCTTCTTCTTCGGCGGTGTGCTCCTGCACCTCGATCTCGATCGCCATCTTGTGTGCGCCCGTGACTGTTTCCATCTGGCCGGTGAACGTCACCGAGCGGCCGGCCTGGGTCGGCGCCGTCACGCACTGTTCGACGCCTGCGCTCAGGGCCGGGGCGCCGGTGTCCGTACCCGTCCCGGTTGTGCCCGTGCCGGCGCCTGACAGCGCCGCCATCACCGCCACCGTGGTTAGGGCCGTAGAGAACATGCTCTTCCCTAACACTCACATAGCGTCTGGGTTTCGCAATCCTAAAGAATCTGGTACAGCGGGCCGTCGCCCCCCTCGGGGGTCGTGAGGCGCCCGCCCTTGGCGGTGATCGCGCCGCACTGCACGCAGTTGGTGTAGTTGACGATCACGTCGACCATGCCGTGCTCGGGGGCATCGTCGGGGATCTCATACACGCCCGCCGGGCACATCCAGCGCCATGTCTCGGCCACCTCGCGGGGCACGTGCTTCTGCACGCGGATGTGGTTGGGGGCGTCGTCGCGGGTGGCGTTGCCGGTGATGAACACCGAGGAGAGCTTGTCGAAGGTGTATTTGCCGTCGGGCTTGGGGTAGGAGTCCTTGGTGTTGCCGATGAACATCGGCTTGGCGTCGTTGCGGTGCAGCGCCCAGCGCCCGCCGGGGAAGCGGCCTTTGGTGGCGATCATCAGGTTGACGATCGGGCCGCCCTTGAGCAGGCCTTTCTGGAAGGGCTGGCGCGTGTTGCGCTGTTCCCACAGGTCTTTGCCGATGATCGAGTTCTCGACCACCTGCTCGTAGTTCTCGAACGAGGACTCGCCCCGCTTGAGCGCGGCGTAGATCGACTCGGCCGCGAGCATCCCCGACTTGACCGCGTAGTGGACGCCCTTCAGCGACGCGAGGTTCATGATGCCGGCGGCGTCGCCGACGAGCACCGCGCCGGGCATCGAGAGCTTCGGCATCGCCCAGTAGCCCCCGGACGGCAGCGCCTTGGCGCCCCAGGCGACGCGTTCGCCGCCCTCGAGGATCCCTTTGAACAGCGGGTGCAACTTGACCTCCTGCAGCAGGTCGTGCGCGGAGGTGGTGGCGTCGGCGTAGTCGAGGTCGACGATGAAGCCGATCGAGACGAGGTCCTCGCCGGTCTTCTCGTTCTTCATCGGGTAGATCCACGATCCGCCAATCTGACCGTACTTGGCGGAGATCTTCAGCGGCCACCCCGCGAGCGTGTGGATCACGCGGTCGAGCGGTTTGGTGACCTTCCACACCTCCTTGACCCCGAGCTCCCACCCCTGCGGCTCGCGACCGGCGGCGAGGTCGAACTCCTTGATCGCCGCGCCGGTGATGTGCCCCCAGCAGCCCTCGGCGAGCACCGTCGCCTGCGCCTTGATGTCGGTGCCGGGCTCGAAGTTGCCGAGCTCCTCGCCGTCCTTGCCGCGGCCCTTGTCGCCGGAGCGCACGCCGACGACGCGGCCGTCCTCGACGATCAGCTGCGTGGCGGCGGTCTCGGTGAGGATGTAGGCGCCGGCCTCCTCCGCCATACGCTGCTGGTAGCGCGCCAGCGCGGAAACCGAGATCACCTCGTTGCCGTGGTTGTTCAGCGGCGGCGGCGGCGGGATGCGGATCTTGGTTTTGCTGTTGGGCAGCGCGTAGATCGCCTCTTTCTTGACTTCGCCGAAGGCGAAGCCCTCCTGACTACGCCACTGCTCGCGCGTCAGATCCGGGAAGAGCTCCTGTAGCGGCCCGGGGTTCATCACCGCGCCGGAGAGGTTGTGCCCGCCGCAGGTCTTGGCCTTCTCGATCACGGCGACCGGCACTTCGCCGAGGCGCTCCAATAGATCGCCTCCCGCCCGCCCATCGTCGCCGAGCAGCTGCAGCAGGCGGTTGGCGCAGGCGAGACCTGCGGTGCCGCCGCCGACGATCGCCACCCCGACCTCGATCAGCTCGTCCTCGGGGTCGAGGCCGCGCTTGACGAATTCCTTCTTGGAGTCCACCGGCGGCGGGTAGGCCGCGGGGACGACCCTGCCGTTGCTGGAACCGTTATGTCCGGACATGATGCTCAGATGCTCCCTTCGAGGTCGGCGTGGCGCATCTCCTTGAGCTCCCTCGATCTTCCGTCCTAACTCGCCTTCTTCGCCTTCACGGCCTCTGTGAGCTTCGGCAGGATCTTGTTGAGGTCGCCGACGATGCCGAGGTCGGAGAACTCGAAGATCGGCGCGTTGGAGTCCTTGTTGATCGCGACGATGTTCTCCGAGGCCTGCATCCCGACCTTGTGCTGGATCGCCCCGGAGATGCCGGCGGCGAGGTAGAGCTTTGGCGCGACCGTCTTGCCGGTTTGGCCGATCTGCGCGGCGTAGGGGTACCAGCCGGCGTCGACCACCGCGCGGGTTGCGGCGACCGCGGTGTTGCCGCCGAACGCCGCGGCGAGCTCTTCGCAGAGCTGGAAGCCCTCGGCCTTGCCGAGGCCACGCCCGCCGGCGACCAGGATCGAGGCGCCCTCGATGTCGACGTCGGCGCCGCGCTGTTCGCCGCGGACGAGCATCTTCGCCTGTGATGCATGAGGTGAGAGCTCGAAGGAGAGCTGCTCGACCGGCGCGTCGTCCGCGGGGTGGGCGGGATCCGATTCCTTGATCTCGAACGCGTTGAGGCGGCCGATGATGATCCCGACGGGCGAGCGGTATTTGATCTCGGAGATCGCGGAGTCGCCGAGGATCGGGCGCTCGGCGATCAGCTCGCCACCCTCGGCACGCACGCCGGTGACCTCCATCGCGACGCCGGCGCCGAGGCGCGCGGCGAGGCCGGCGCCGATCTCGAAGCCGAGCAGGCCGCCGCCGAACAGCGCGTACTTGTAGTCGCCGCCCGAGATCGCCGCGGCCATCGCGTCGACCAGCGGCTGCGCGAGGCCCTCGGGGCCCTCGGCGACGAGCACCTTCTTGGCGCCGTACTTGCCGAGTGTGGCCGCCAGCTCATGCGGGACGTTCTCGCCGAGCAGGATCGCGTGCGCCTCGCCGCCGAGCTCCGCGGCAAGCTTCGCGCCCTCGGAGACGGCACCGAGCGAGTTCTTGTTGATCGCGCCCTCGTAGTGCAGCGCGTAGACCAGGATGTTTGGCATTTCAGTTCCTTTCCGCCGAGCGCCGCGGGGTGTTGCACATAAACTTTTCGGGCCCCAACCCTTCACTTTGTGAAGTGGTTCTGGGCGATTTTGAAGTGGTTCGACGAGGCGATTGAGAAGACAACATCTCCCGACTGCTCATCAGATCAGCTTCCTCTCGTCGAGCCAGGCGACGATCTTTTCGACCGTCTCGCCGGTGTCTTCGTCCTCGATGATCTCCCCGGCGGCCTTCGCGGGCGGCGCCTTGGCGGCGACCCATTGCGCGGCGGAGTGCTCGCCGCCGACCTTGGATGCGTCGATGCCGACGTCCCCGACACCGACGGTGTCGAGCGGCTTCTTCTTGGCGCCCATGATCGCCTTCAGCGAGGGGTAGCGCGGCTCGTTGATCGCATCGCCGACGGAGATCACCGCGGGCAGGCCAACCTGCACGGTGTCGTAGCCGTACTCGGCCTGGCGCTCGCAGCGCAGCGCGCCGTCGGCGACATCCATCTTGATCACCTGCGTGAGCGAGGGCATCCCCAGGTGCTCGGCGACAACGGCGCCGATCGTGTAGCACTCGCCGTCATCGGACTGCTGGCCGAGCAGCACCAGATCGGGGCTCTCGCGCTTGAGCGTCTGCGCCAGCGCGTAGCCGGTCGCGGCGACGTCGGAGCCAGCGACAGCCGGATCGGTGAGGTGCACCGAGCGGTCGGCGCCGAGCGAGACGGCCTTGTGCAAAGCGCGCACGGCGCTCTCCGGCCCCATCGTGACGGCGATGATCTCCTCCACCGGCGCGACGCCGCCCTCGCGGATCTGCATGGCGGCCTCAATGGCGTGGGTGTCATAGGGGTTGAGGTTCTTCTCCCCGCTGCGGTCCATGCGCCCCGTCGAGGGGTCGATGCGCTTCTCGACGGCGGCGTCCGGAACCTCCTTGACAAGGACGCAAATCTTCATTCGGTCGATCTCCTCATCGGTGTCTGAACCATGATCTGAAAAACGAGGGGCCCGACCGAAGCCGGGAGACACTCGCCTTCGGCGCGCATCCCCGTTTCGGCCAGCCGGCCTTCGGCCGACTGCGCCACCTTCGTTGCATCCTACCGGTTCTGGCGGTTGACTGACGAGTCAATCAATCATCGGTGACGCCGGCGCGGATGAAGTCGACGATCGCCTGCGTGGGCGCGCCGGGCGTGAAGACCTCGGCGACCCCCAAACGCTTGAGCTCGGGGATGTCTTCCGCGGGAATCGTGCCGCCGACGGTCACGAGCACATCGTCGACGCCCTGCTCGCGCAGCAGCGCGACCACGCGCGGCACGAGCGTCATGTGGGCGCCGGAGAGGATCGAGAGCCCGACGGCGTCGGCGTCCTCCTGGATCACGGTCTCGACGATCTGCTCGGGCGTTTGGTGTAGGCCCGTGTAGATCACCTCCATGCCCGCATCGCGCAAAGCACGCGCGATGATCTTCGCGCCGCGATCGTGCCCGTCGAGACCGGGCTTGGCGACGACGACACGGATCTTGCCATGGGTGGGGGTGGAGGACATGGTGGGATCGTGGGCGGGTGTGGAGCGAAGGTGGGGAAAGAGGGTGGATCGTGCGTGGGTTGGGAGCGAAAGAGGGTGGGATCGTCGGTGGTTGGGGCGAAAGAGGGTGGGATCGTGGGCAGGTGAGGAGCGAAAGAGGGTGGGATCGTGGGTGGCAGTTGTGGAGGCGAAAGATGGCGCGGCGTCGGCGGACGGACCCGCGCACGGCACCTGCTGCTGCGAGATTATGCCCTCG
The DNA here is from genome assembly GCA_963744135.1 of uncultured Solirubrobacterales bacterium. Classification (GTDB taxonomy): domain Bacteria; phylum Actinomycetota; class Thermoleophilia; order Solirubrobacterales; family Solirubrobacteraceae; genus Palsa-744. The sequence goes on from CAVUSE010000004.1 coordinate 413,775, forward strand.
CGGCGTCGCGACTGACGGCACGCCCCCGCACGACCCCGCCGAGCCCGGCGAGCGTGGCGCCGGCGGAGAGCGCGACGGCGATCTTCAAACGCCGCCCGAGGCGGTCGAGGCGCAGGACCTCCCAGCCCTCCTCGACAGCGATGCGGGCAAGCTCGGGGTCGGGGTTGACGACCACCGGGTGCCCGACGGCGCGCAGCATCGGCAGGTCGGACTCGGAGTCGGAATAGGCGAAGGAGGCGGCGAGGTCGATGCCGTCCCGCGCGGCGAGCTCGCGCAACGAGAGCACCTTGCCCTCACGGTAGTTGAAGGGCCCGGCGGCGCGCCCGGTGTACAGGCCGTCGCGGACCTCCAGACGCGAGCCGACGCCGCCGTCGAAGACGAGCACATGGGCGAGCAGGTCGGCCATCTCCTGGGAGGCGGCGGTGACGATGTAGACGGGCCGCCCAGCGTCCTGGTGGGCGTAGGCGCGCTCGAGCATCTGCGGGTACAGCCGGGGCAGCACTCCGGCGAGCACGCGCGGGGACATGCGCTGCAGATCACGCACGGCCACCCCGGAAAGCATCTCGCCGACCCGCCGGCGCACCTCCTCAGCCCAATCGTCGGTGGAGCCGCGCAGACGAAAGCGGAGGTTCTGGTAGAGGTCGCCCAGCAGCCGCCCACGCGTGATCATCCCCGCCTCGTAGGCCGCGCGCGCGAAGAAGATCCCGGACGAGCCGGCCATCAATGTGCGGTCGAGGTCGAAGAATGCGGCGGCGCGTGGACCGTCTTCGTTCAGTTGGTGCGCATCCGCGCGCCGCACTTCCTCCACAGCGGGCTGGGGGCGGGACATCGTGTCCCGCCACCTTCCGTCTGCCTCAGACGAAGGCGACCCCGTGCGAGCGGACACGTCGCCGATCACTGCTGGGGGCTCAGACACGTCGCCGATCCCCGCTGGGGGCTCAGACACGTCGCCGATCCCCGCTGGGGGCTCAGACACGTCGCCGATCCCCGCTGGGGGCTCAGACACGTCGCCGATCCCCGCTGGGGGCTCAGACACGTCGCCGATCCCTGCTGGGAGCTCAGACGCAGGCGACCCCGTCCGAGCGGACAAGTCGCCGATCCCTGCCGGCGACTCGGACACGTCGTCGATCCCCGCTGGGGGCTCAGACACAGGCGACCCCGTCCGAGCGGACACGTCACCGATCCCTGCCGGCGGCTCAGGCGGAAGCGCATCCATGCGGCGACAGCTCAGACGCGGACGATCACCGCGTCGCCCTGCCCGCCCCCCGAGCAGATCGCCGCGCAGCCGAGACCGCCGCCGCGGCGGCGCAGCTCGAGCACGAGCGAGGCGAGGATGCGCGCACCGGAGGCGCCGATCGGGTGGCCGAGCGCGACGGCGCCGCCGTTGACGTTGACGCGCTCCTCGTCGATGCCGAGCATCCGGATCGAGTTGAGCGTGACCGAGGCGAAGGCCTCGTTGATCTCCCACACGTCGATGTCCTTTGCGCTCAAACCGGCTTTCTGCAAAGCCTTGGTGGCGGCCGAGGCGGGAGTGCGTGCAAGGTAGGCGAAGTCGTCGCCGCTCTGCGCGTGGGTGACGATCTCGCCGAGCACCTCTCGGCCGTTGGCGGTGGCCCACTCCTCGGAGGAGACGACCAGCGCACCGGCGGCGTCGTTGACGCCGGGGGAGTTGCCCGCGGTGTGCGAGCCCTCCTTGCCGACGAGGCCGGGCAGCGCAGCGAGCCTCTCCAGGGAGGTGTCGCGACGGGGACCCTCGTCGATCTCGACGACGGTGTCGCCCTTCTTGCCCTTGACGGTGACCGCCACGATCTCCTCGGACAGGCGCCCCTCATCGGTTGCCTTCAGCGCGAGCTCGTGCGAGCGCAGGGCCCAGCGGTCGAGGTCGGCGCGCGTGAGCTCCAGCTCGTCGGCGACGGCGGTCGCCTCGACGAACATCTGCTTGCCGGAGAAGGGGTTGGTGAGACCGTCGTGCACCATCGCGTCGAGCGCCTTCACGTCACCCATGCGAAAGCCGAAGCGCGCACCGGGCAGCAGGTAGGGCGCACGGGACATCGACTCCATCCCACCGCCCACGCCGACCTGCACGTCGCCGGCGCGGATCGCCTGGTCGAGCATCACCGTCGCGCGCAGCCCGGAGGCGCAGACCTTGTTGATCGTCTCCGATGAGACCTCCTTGGGGATGCCGGCTTTGATCTGCGCCTGGCGCGAGGGAATCTGCCCCTGGCCGGCCTGCAGAACCTGGCCCATCACGACGTGCTCGACCTGCGCGGGCTCGACCCCGGCGCGCTCCAACGCGGCCTCGATCGCGATCCCCCCCAGCTCGGTGGCGTCGAGTGTGGACAACCCACCTCCCATCTTGCCGATCGGCGTGCGCGCGGCGCCGAGGATCACGGTCTTGGTCATTGGATCAAGCTCTCCCTAGGGTCGATGACGAACGGTGGATGCCAGCACCATGCTAGTGGAGGCCCGGCACAACCCTCCACCAGCGCAACAGATATCGTGCGGGATCGTGAACATCTCAGCCACGACCCAACCAGGAGCAAGCACCGACGCAGACACCGTGGCGGTGGGGATCTTCGACGGCGAGGATGCCCCGGGCGGGCTGCCCGACGCGGCGGCGCAGCTGATCGCCGCGGGCGAGGCGCGGCCCACCCCGAAGGCGCTTGCCCTCGCCCACGCCGACGGCAAGCGGTGGCTGCTGGTGGGGCTCGGTAAGCGCAAGGACTTCACGCCCGAGCGAGCGCGCGCGGCAGCGGCCGGCGCGCACGCGCGAGCCCTCGAGCTCGCCACCCGCACGCTCTGCTGGCAGGCGCCCAGCGATGACCTCGCGGGGCAGGCGCCCAGTGATGACCTCGCGGTGTGCGCGGCGCTGGTGGAGGGCACGGCGCTGGCGGACTACCGCTTCGACAGCCACCGCTCGGCTCCACCCGAGAGCGAGGACGCCGCGCCGAAGCACCTGCAGGCGCTGATCGTCTCCCACGCGGGGCAGGGCTCCCACCACGGCGTTGGGCAGGACTCCCACGGCGCTGGGCAGGACTCCCACCACGGCGCTGGGCAGGACTCCCACGGCGCTGGGCAGGACTCCCACGGCGCTGGGCAGGACTCCCACCACGGCGCTGGGCAGAGCTCCCACGGCGTTGGGCAGAGCTCTCCCGAGGATGCGCAAGCGAGCGAGGCGGGCGGATCGTCCACGCAGGAACTGGAGCGCGCCGTCGCCGAGGCGGCAATCGTGGCGGCGGCGGTCAACGCCGCGCGAGACCTGCAGAACCGGCCCGCCAACGACCTCACCCCGACCGCGCTGGCGGAGCACGCACATGCGCTGGCGCAGGAGGTCGAGGGGCTCACAGTCGAGACCGAGGGACGCGAGGAGATCCTCGCGCGTGGCATGGGTGCGTTCGCGGCAGTGGCGCAGGGGTCGGTGCAGGAGCCGGCGCTGATCGTGTTGCGCTACGAGCATCCCGAGGCGAGCGGCCCGCTGCTGGGAATGGTGGGCAAGGCGGTGACGTTCGACAGCGGCGGCATCTCGCTGAAGCCGGGGGCGAAGATGGCGGAGATGAAGTTCGACATGTCCGGCGGCGCCGCCGTGGTGGAGGCGGTCGCGGCGATCGCGCGACTGCAGCTGCCGGTGAAGCTCGTCGGAGTGGTTGGCGCAACCGAGAACCTGCCGAGCGACCGCTCGGTGAAGCCCGGGGACATTGTGACGGCGGCAAACGGGAAAACGATCGAGGTCAACAACACCGACGCCGAGGGGCGTCTCGTGCTGGCGGACTGCCTGCATCACGCAGTGTCGCTGGGGGCCGAACGGGTGGTCGACCTGGCGACGCTCACCGGCGCGGTGATCATCGCGCTCGGCTCGACCCACGCGGGGCTGATCGGCAACGACGACGAGCTCGTCGAGCGGATCGCGGCGGCGGGCAAGCAGACAGGTGAGATCGTGTGGCGGCTGCCGCTGCACGAGGAGTACGACGAGCTGATCAAGGGCACCTACGGCGACCTCGACAACGCCCCGGAAGGGCGCAAGGCAGGCACGATCGTGGGCGCCGCGTTCCTCTCCAACTTCGTGGGGGAGACTCCCTGGGCGCACCTGGACATCGCCGGCTCCGCCTGGGATCTCGGCCGCGCCTACGCCCCCAAAGGCGCCTCAGGCTACGGCGTGCGACTGCTCGTCGAGCTCGCGCGCTCGTACACCTGATGGACTTCGACCTCTCCCCCGACCACGAGCTGATCCGCAGGACCGTGCGGGAATTCGCCGAGGGCGAGGTCGCCCCCGTGGCGGAGGAGCTCGACCGCTGCAAGGCGTTCCCCTACGAGATCGTTGCCCAGCTGGGCAAGCTCAACCTGATGGGGATTCCCTTCCCCGAGGAGTACGGCGGTGGCGGCGGGGACTCGCTGGCGTACGCGCTCGCGGTGGAGGAGCTCGCCCGCGTGGACTCCTCGGTGGCGATCACGCTCTGCGCGCACACCTCGCTGGGCACGCAGCCGATCTACCTGTTTGGCTCGGAGGAGCAGAAGCGCGAGTGGCTGCCACAGCTGTGCTCGGGAGAGAAGCTCGGAGCGTTCGGGCTGACCGAGCCGGAGGCAGGGTCGGACGCCGGCAACACGCGCACCCGCGCACGGTTGCAGGACGGCGAATGGACGATCGACGGGACCAAGCAGTTCATCACCAACGCCGGCACGGAGATCTCGGGCGTGGTGTGCATCACGGCCGTCACCGGGGATGGAGCCGACCTGGCGCACCCCGGAGCCGACCCAGCCCACCAGGGAGCCGACCCAGCCCACCAGGGAGCCGACCCAACCCACCAGGGAGCCGACCCAGCCCGTCCATCAGCCGACCCGACCCACGCCGGGGGCGACCTAGTCCATCCGGGTGCCGACCCAGCCCGTCCATCGAGCAAACCGGCCCACCCCGGAGCCGGAAATGCAAGCCCGAGCAGGGAGATCTCCAACCTCATCGTGCCCAACGGCACGCCCGGCTACGAGCAGGGTGAGCCGTATCGCAAGATGGGCTGGAACGCCTCCGACACGCGGCCGCTGAGCTTCGCCGACTGCCGCGTCCCGGAGGAGAACCTGCTGGGCCCCCGCGGACAGGGCTTCAAGCAGTTCTTGCACGTGCTCGACATCGGGCGCATCGGCGTGGCGGCGATGGGAGTGGGCCTCGCCCAGGGCGCGCTCGACCAGGCGCTGGCGTATGCGAAGGAGCGCCGCGCCTTCGGCAGGCCGATCGCCAAGTTCCAGGCGATTCAGGGAAAGCTCGCCGACATGTCGACCGAGATCGCCGCCGCCCGCCTGCTCACGCATAAGGCGGCGCGCGAGAAGGACGCCGGGCGAAACTTCACGCTCACCGCCGCTCAGGCCAAGCTCAAGACGGGCCGCCTCGCGGTGCGCTGCGCCGAGGAGGCGGTGCAGATCCACGGCGGGTATGGCTTCATCGAGGAGTACCCCGTGTGCCGCTTCTATCGCGACGCGAAGATCCTCACGATCGGGGAGGGCACCGACGAGGTGCAGCAGATGGTGATCGCACGGGCCCTTGGGGCCTGAAGCCAACGAGAGCCCTTTCCTCGGAGTCCACCGGCCCACAAGCACCCTCCTCGGCCGATCACAGGATGGGCCATGGGGGCCTGAAACCAACTGCAGCCCTTCCTCGGGGCGCCGACGACAGCCCTTCCCCGGAGCCCACCGCCCACAAGCACCCTCCTCGGCCGATCACAGGATGGGCGAGCGCCCTCGAGAGTCTGCCGACAATGGCCGGCGAGCAACCCTCCAGAGTCTTGCCGACTACAGTCGGCGAGCGCCCTTGAGCAGGTTTCCGGAGAGTCGCGTGCGCTCCACGCCGCGCGGGCCCTTGATGACACGGCCCGCCAGTCGCGGCTGCGTCTCGACCAGCGGGCAGGCCGACAGCAGACGGGCGCGGCAGCCGACTGTCCGCCGCGACAGCTCGTCATCGACACGGTGCCAGCGCGCCTGACGCAGGCGCCGGGCGAGGTGGTTGTGAGAGCTCATGTCAGCGCCGCTGCGATCCGCTGAGCTGTGGCAGTGACTTTGGGGCCGAACTGGGCGAGCAGCTCCTCGCGGCTGCATGCCTGCACGGGCACCGCCAGCTCGACGGCGGCGACCGCCCGACCCTCCTTGTCCAGCACCGCGGCGGCGATGGCGCGCCGACCTGCGAGCAGCTCCTCATCCTCGACCGCCACCCCCTGCCCGGCGACGATCCGCTCGAGCTCGGCCCGCAACGCCGTCTTGGTGGTGATCGTTTTGGGTCCGCGCCGTGCCAGGCGCAGCTGAGAGATCAGGCCCCGCTGCTCCGCCTCGGGCAAGCGCGCCAGGAGCGCCTTACCCGCGGCGGTGCAGTGGATGGGCAACCGCGTACCCAACCCGATGCCCTCATCGACCGCATATTGCCCTTGGCGGGACCCCTGCCAGCGGTCGATGTAGGCAATCTCGGTGCCCCCGAGGACCCCCAAGCTTGCGGTGCGGCCAGTCCGCGCACGCAACTCGCGCAGGTACTCGCGCGCGACCCGACGCACCACCATCGAGTCGAGCAGCGAGAGCCCGAAGTCCGACACCCGCGAGGAGAGGCGGTACTTGCGTGAAGGCCCCTGCTCGAGGTAGCCGAGCGTCACCAGCGTGGTCGCGTAGCGATGCGTGGTGGAGCGACCCAGATCGAGTTCCTCAGCCATGTCGGCGATCCCCCGCACCGGGTGCTCGGCGGTGAAGCACGTCAGCATCGCCAGGCCGGCGACCAGCGAGGAGGAGAACCTACCGGGGTGCTCTGGATCCAATGGCTTTGACATAGCTGAAGGATTGGAAAATCGCAAAAATTGGGTGAGTGGCAAATTGGGTGTGTCGACGATGCGGGTGGGTGTGTCGATGGTGCGGGATGCGATGGTGCGGGATGCGTGCGGCGATGCGGATCGATCTGACCAAGTGGAACCAGGAGCGAAGCTCGAAAGTGCGCCGCTCCTACGACCATCACATCATGACTAACACATCGGCGGACGAAAAGTCGCAACAAGAATGGTCGCGTTGCGAGTAATTAATGCCTATCGGCGACGATCCGCTACCAACTATACAAAGTCATTTTTATTGTTTCTGATTCGCGGCCTCTGGCACTTGATTCGCGGCCTCTTGGCTCCGCGATCAGGGCGCGACTATCCGAGTCCCAGCGCCTGGCGGGCGCCCATCACGAGCATCGTGGGAGCCGCCAGCCCGCCGATGGCCGCCAGCACCGAACGGGTCGCGAGCCGGGCCTCCGCTCGAGCGGCGACGGGCATCGACAGATAGTGACCCGCCATGCCGGCAAGCAAGAGTGCGTGCTGGCGGCCGTACGGGAGCTCTTTAATCCTGTGCATCGACTCAGCCGCGATCAGTCCCAAGCGAGCAGCAGCCTCCTCCGGCGAGGAGTAGTAGGCGAGCAGGCTGGGTTGACCGGCCACACGGTCCTCTTCTCGATCGACCAGGCTGTCGAGCAGAAGATGCAGGGATCCGATCCAGGGGAAGTAAGCCTCCTCGATCGCAGTCGCCTCCTCCGCGTGGACAGCGCGATTGGCCGCCATCGCGATCAGCATGTAGACGCCAAGGGATGAGCCCGCGGAGGCTGCCGTCTCCCACCATCTCAGATCGGTGGTTGCAGGTGTCTGCGCACATGCCCAACGCGCCAGCGCGACGTGGTCGCCCTGTGCTTCATTGAGATTCAGGCTCTGATAGGACACCATCCGCTTGGCTGCTCTGCGTATCGGTCCCGCGACCGAGGCGTATGACGGAAGCTCGCGCAGAGCGGCGCGACAGGTATCCACGATGCACTGGAGGTAGCCGGCGTCATCCTTCTGTGGATGGTGCGCGTAGTAGTCGATCCGCGGACCGGCAGGATCCAGCGCCGCTCCAAGCACTTTGTGCAGCTGATCCCCGTTGCGAATCGGATCCCGACACGGATGCTCGGCAAGCGTGTCGACATAGTCGTAGGCGGCTTGGAGAGCCACCTGAGCCCGCACCACCGCGGGACGATAGGCCTCTGGGACGAACGCGGCAAAGGCAGCTGCGCCATCCAGGTTCAAGCGCTCCATCCGCAAATTGGCCAGGGCTGCTTGACGGAGCACCGGGTCGGGGATCTCCCCCGCCCGCCCACGCCAGTGTGCGGCTTCACGCCGAACGCTCGGGAAGATCCTGAGCCAGTAGCGTTTTGCGGCACCCGCGAACTCGGCCGGAAGCCACGCGGCCAGCGATCCACCCTCCTCAATGAACGCACCCACCCGAACAGCTTTACGTGTTGAGGGGACGACATGCGAAACATTCGTTTAGACGTCGTCCCTCCAAACCAGACCGAACAGGCGTCTTCGTCATTGCCTTGCCAACTCATGGCAGTGGCGCGGCACACCACATCTTGTGGCGACTCGATCGTTTTGAAAGCGGTTCTTCACTCCTGCAGGCCCACGCTGGCGGGCACCTTGGCCGCTTTCAGACCGGGCACGGCGATCACCGCAATCGCCATCCCGGCAACGAGCAGGAAAGTCTCCAGAATCTGCAGGCCCGCAAGTGAGAATGGCGCGGAGAAACCAGTTGTGAGCTCCAGCCAGCGACTTGCCAGCGCGTGCCCGTAAACGCCCAACAGAACACCATCGAGGCTGCCGATGCTCAGCAGGATCACGCTCTCGAGCAGCAGCGCCCGCCAGAGCTGGCGGTAGTCGAAGCCCTGGATGCGCAGCGACGCAAGCTTGGCGCGCCGCTGCCAGATGACCGCGCCAAGCGCCGACGCAACAGACAGGGCCGCCGCGATCAGTAGCAGCGTCGCGATCTCACCGAGCGTTCGCAGCCCCTGGCGAGCGCTGGCCTCGCTTTCGGCAGTCCGTTCGCCGCTCGTGCGCACCAGCAGACCCCGACGATCGCCAAGCGCGCCTTCGATCGCCCGTTTGACCGTCCCGGCAGCCACCCCCTGCTTGAGCTCGACCTCCAGCGCCGACGGGTCCGTCGTGCGCCAGTAGCGGCTGTAGTCGTTGGTGTTGATGGTGATCGCGCCCGGCGGCCAGCCCGAGTTGGTCATGATCGCCGCAACGCCAAAGCGCATCGAGCCCGACGGCGTGGGCAACGATATGGAGCCGCCGACCCGCAGGTGGTGTTCGGCCGCAAGCTCGCTCGAGATCGCGGCCCAGCCCCCTCGACGGAGCAGCCTGGTGGCCCGAGCGAGGTTGCCGCTTACGAGCTGGCCGGCTTCGAGCATCGCTGGATCGTTCGGGGCTCTTGCGCGCACCCAGAGCCTGCGTACGCCCACGTTGAGCAGCCCCCCCTGGTAGGTGCGCACCGCCGTGACATCGGGTATCCGTGCGATCTTGGCCGCGGTGCCGTCCGCCGTGAAGCTGTTGGTGTTGAAGATGTCATCGCCGTTGACCACCCAGATGTCCGCGGTGCTGAAGTAGTGGGAGATTGCTCCGTCGATGCCATGCAGGAGGTCTTGGCGGGCGCCTCCGATCGCCACGCTGCCATAGACCGCCAGCGCCGCCACACCGGCCAGCGCGATCGAGCGCGTGGCGGTCGATCGCAGCTCGGTCACGGCAATCACAAGCATGCTGCCTGGGATGCGCTCGCCGATGCGCGCGAGCACACCAACCACGGTCACGAACACCGCCGGGATCAGGCAGATGGCCACCAGCGCAAGCGCCACGCCGCCGAGCACCGTCAGCCGGGGAATGCTCAGCACGAGCACGGTCAGAGCCAGGAGGATCACGAGACCGGCAGCCGCCAACCAGAGAACAGCGGCCTTGGAGATGCCGGCTTCGTCGCGGATTTCGCGGAAGACCGCATCGGCCGGGCGACCCGGACGCAGATCGATCAGCGGAGGCAGTGAGGCGATCAGCGTGGCGAGCACCCCGGCGCCGAGCGCCAGCAGGACCGTGCTCGAGTGGATCAGCTGCGCGGAGCTGAGCGGGAAGGCCACCGCGAGGTAGAGGGGAACGCGGTGGAAGAGCGTGTGCGACAGCACGTCGCCCAGCACGACCCCCACGATCGAGGCGCCGATCCCAAGCAGCAGCGCCTGAAAGCCCAGAATCAGCAGCACCTGGTGGGAGTCGAAGCCCTGCATCCGCAGATCGGCGATGAAGCGCCGGCGCTCGGGGACCGTGAGCAGCATCGCGTTGAGCGCCAGCAGGAAGCCCACCATCCCGCCGATCGCGGCAAACAGCGAGGTCGACTGGTTGGTTGGCTTCTCCGCGCTGCCCAGCTGGCGCAGTTCCTCCTCGACCGGCTCCACGTCCAGGCGCCCCCCGGCCAGTCGCCGAAGCTCGCCGGCGACAAGTCGTTCGTCGCCGGGCAGCGGCTTGACGAGCACTTGGGTGACACGTTCGAGCCTGCCCGTGAGCGTCTGCGCGAGTGGCAGCAGCGCGATCGCCACGGTCCCGTCCCTGGTCGCGTTGGCGAGCGCGCCGCTGAGCACGAGACGAACGGAGACCGGGTGCGCTTCGCCGTTGGCGTAGAGCGTCACACGACTCCCCTGGCCGGCGCCGATCGTGCGCGCCACTTCGGCCGGCAGACCCAACCCGCCGGCGAGCAGCAGCTCCGAGGAGACCGGTTCCCGTTGTGTCAGAACCCCAAGCTGAACGATGTTGGGGTCGATCCCGATCAGCTGCACCGACTCGCGACCGCGTGGCCCGAGCACCGTGACCTCCTCACGCAACAGCCCGGCGGCGGCCTGCACTCCGGGCAGCCGGCGGACCGTGGCCGCCAGCCCCTCGTCGAAACCGTCGCTGGAGCGAGCCACCACCTGCAGGCGCGCCGAGCCGATCAACCCGTGCAGCAGATTGCCCGCGGAGCTCATCAGGCTGCTGTTGGCCACCAGCACTCCGAACACCAGCGCCACCCCCACGGCGATCCCGCTTCCGGCCAGCAGCTCCTGCACAGTGTGGCGGCGCAGGCGCCAGCCGTAGAAGCGACACAGCATGCTCAGGCGCACGCCGAGGATCGTGGGATTCAGCGAGGGACGACTCATCGCGAGGCCGACCTTCGATCGGTCGGGCTCCTCATCGACCGAGGAGCGCGTGGGCCAATCTTGGGTCTATCGAGCGACGCATCACGCGAGGCTCATCGCCAGCTCTGCGTCCAATCCCTGGTGGAGATGTCCGTCGCGGAGCGTGTGCACCCGATCCACGAACGCCCGCGCCTGGGGGTCGTGGGTGACGAGCAGGCCGGGGATGCCGCGCTCGCGGCAGAGGTCGCGCAGCAGGGCCAAGATCTCCCGGCTGCGCTTGGAGTCGAGGTTGCCGGTGGGCTCGTCGGTGAGCAGCAGCCGAGGCTCACCGGCGAGCGCCCGCGCGATCGCCACCCGCTGGCGCTCGCCCATCGAGAGCTTGTCGGGCGTGTGCTCGGCGCGCTCGTGCAGCCCCACACGCTCGAGCCACGGACGCGTCACCCGGCGCGCGTCGCGCAGCGTCCATCCGTCCCCGAGCAGCTTCAGCGCGGCATTGTCGAGCGCGGTGGCGCCGGCCATCAGATGGAAGGACTGAAACACGAAGCCGACCTCCCGACGGCGGAAGCGAGCAGCCTCGGCGGCGGGCAGGCTGCTCACCTCGCGCTGGTCGAACCAGACGCTCCCCCGGTCCGGCGCCAGCAGGCCGGCGGTCAGCAGCAGCAGCGTGGTCTTGCCCGACCCGCTGGGCCCGTACAGCGCCACCAGCTCGCCGGGTGCCACCGTCAGCGAGACTCCATCCACTGCCCGCACGACCTCGGCGTCGCTGGTGTAGTGCTTGACGAGCTCGCGCAGCTCCAAGCCCGCGCTCGGATTCACGACCCCGAGCGCTCCATCCCGCCGGACTGCCGGGGCGCGTGCCGCGGCACAAGCGGCACGACAACCGCTGACTCGCCGCCGGCCTGCAGCAGCTCCCCGCCGCCGATCTCCATCAGCAGATCGGTCCCGCGCGTAGCGTTGGAGTCCTCGGAAGCGATCACGAGCGCAGCCCTGTGCTCGCGGGCGCCCTCGCGCAGCAGCGCATACAGATCTTCGCGTTCGCTTGGGCTTGGCACAGCGGCTGGCTCGTCGACCAGCAGCAGGCGTGGTTGGCGCACAAGCGCCCGTGCAAGCATCACCCGCATTCGCTCTCCCACCGCGAGCGAGACGGCCAGCTCGTCCGCAAACTTGGTGGCACCCGCCCAGTGCAGCGTCTGACGCGCCCGGCGCCGGGCCTCATGCATCGTGGCCCCATCGCTCACCAGCGGCAGCGCCACATGGTCGACGACCCGCTCGCCCTTTGCGGGGCGCCAGTCATCGCTCGCCAGCAGCCCGATCCGGTCACGCAGCAGCCGGTCGCGCTGCAGCGCCGACATCTCCGCCAGCTCGCGTCCTTCGAAGGCGATCGAGCCATCGTCGGGAGCCTCGATGCCCGCCGCCAGACGCAGCAGAGTGGACTTGCCCGCCCGCCGTGAGCCGAAGATGCCAACGTGCTCGCCGTCGTGGACCTGGAAGGAGACTTTCTCGAAGACTGGAACCCACTGGCGCCCATCAGGGTAGGACTTGCTGACCTGCTCGAAGCGGAGCAGCGGCACGGCGCCGGCGGTGCTACTGAGAGCGGGCGGCATGCTCCTCGATACGCCTGCGTGTGCGTTTGGCCCATTCGATCTCGGCCCGCAGCTGAGCGTCTGAGGCGTCGCGCACGATGTCCATCACCAACCCCATCCAGGAGCGCACCGACAGCGGCGGCCCTGTGCTTTGGCGCAGCAGCTCCAGGCACTCCCGCTCATACTGGAGCAGCGCTTGGTGCAGCTGCGGCACGTCCTGCTCGCGTGCGGCCGCCACCTTCGCCTGAATTTCCACGCGCGTGGGCTCGCGCGGGGCAAGCGTTTCCAGCCACATCCGCAGCGCGCCGGGGGCAAGCTCGGTGGCGCTGTAAACCGTGCGCTGCAGGCGCGGGTTCTCGGGATCGCTCTCCACCACGCCCGAGATAAGAGCTGCCCGCTCGAGCTGGTCGAGCATCCGGTAGAGGCGCTTGGGGTCGATCGCCCACGAAGGCCCCAGGCGGGCGCGCAGACGGGCACCGAGATCGTAGCCGTGCCCGGGGCGCTCCAGCACGAGCCCGAGGATCGCGCCCTTCAGCGGCGAGGAGCCCCGCATCCAAGTTCGGTCGCCGGCAGCGTCCGAACCGTTGGCGGACTCGCCATTGACAGCTTTCGATCTCTCCGCTGACATCTCGTCTCCCGGTCGTCCCTCCGACCACCGCTCTATTTGCCTCAAGAACGTTACACCAAACCGTTCCCAAGTGCAGCGAACTTAAGAACCTTTCAAATAGAATGATGCCTACGTTTCTGCTGCCGTAAAGTTTGCCAGCCTGGATTTCAGGACGTGTCGGCTGAGGCCAGATCTTCCTCGCCCAGGCCGACCCGCTCGAGCAGCGCCGCCGCCGCGCTGGCAGGGTCCAGGCGGCGCTCCACGACCTCCTCCAGCAGGCGCTCGAGCTCGGCGTCCCCGTGCAGGCGGGCTTCCAGGCGACGGCGCATACGGGCACTCGCCAGCGCCAGCACCTCGCCGCGCAGGTTGCGCCTGCGACGCTCGGCGAGCTGGCCCGCGGCGAGGATGTGCGCGCGGTGCTCCTCCAGGCGCTCCACCAGCTCCTCGACTCCGCGGCCGTGCGCGGCCTCGGTCCTGACGATCGGCACCCGCCAGCGCGCAGCGACGTCCGCAGCGTCGCGATCGAGGTTGGCGAGCGACAGCACCCCGCGGATCTCGCGCACCATCGTGTCGGTGAGCGGGTGGTCGGCCTTGTTGATCACGATCACGTCGGGAATCTCCATCACCCCCGCCTTCAACGCCTGGATCGAGTCGCCCGAGCCGGGCATCAGCACGAGCACCACGGTGTCGGCGTGGTCGATGATGTCCACCTCCGCCTGCCCCACCCCCACCGTCTCCACGAACACATCCTCGCGTCCGGCGGCGTCGAGCAGCAGCGCGGCCTGCAGCGCCGCCTCGGAGAGGCCTCCCAGCGCGCCGCGGTTGGCCATCGAGCGGATGAACACGCCGGGGTCCAGGAAGTGCTCGCCGAGGCGGATGCGATCGCCGAGCAGCGCGCCGTGGGTGAAGGGCGAGGAGGGGTCGATCGAGAGCACCCCCACGGTGCGACCCGCCTCACGACGCACGCGAGTGAGCGCGCCGATCAGCGTCGACTTACCAACCCCCGGAGGACCGGTGAAGCCGACCACGGCGGCGGCGCCGGTGTGGGGGTAGATCTCCCGTACCAGCTGCCACCCCTCCGCACGGTTGTCCTCCACCAGCGAGATCCCACGCGCCAGGGCGCGGCGGTCGCCGGCGAGCAGGCGCTGGGCGAGGGGGGAGGACATGAGGGAAGTATCTAGGATGCCCGCTCGTGACACAGACCCGGGATTGCCTGCGCACGTGGCGGTGGATGCGCGCGAACAACATGGTCAGCCGCCACTACGTGCTGCTCGGGGCAAGGTGGCTGTGGCTGAAGCTGCGCTGGCGGGGGCGCCTGCAGACCGACGGCATCTGCTTCATCTGCCCCGGCGTGCAGTTCGAGATCGGCAAGCACGCCAAGCTGCACATCGGCCGCTGGGCATGGATCGGGCACGGCACCAAGCTGCGCGTGCACGAGGGCGAAGTGCGGATCGGCGCGAAGACCGTGATGGGCCAGGAGTGCACGATCTCGGCCTTCCAGCACGTCTCGATCGGGCGCGAGTGCATCGTCGCCGACCGCGTGATGCTGATCGACTTCGACCACGGCATGGTCGAAGTCGAGCGCCCGATCCGCCTGCAGGGCATCTACAAGCGCGACGTGCACGTCGGGCACAACGTGTGGATCGGCTACGGCGCCTGCGTCCTGCGCGGGGTGACCGTTGGCGATAACAGCGTGATCGGCACCAACGCGGTTGTCACCAAGGCGATCCCCACCAACGCCATCGTCGGCGGAGTCCCCGCGCGCGTGATCCGCATGCGCGACGCACCCCAGTCGCTGCGCTGGGAGTGAGCCTCTGCCCGCGTGGACAAAGGCTTACTCTGGTCGGGCCCAGCAGACCCGGAGTAGTCTCAGTTTGGTCGGGCCCCGCAGACCCGGAGTAGTCTCAGTCTCGTCGGGCCCCGCAGGCTCGGAGTAGTCTCAGTCTCGTCGGGCCCCGCAGACCCGAGGTAGTCTCAGTCTGGTCGGGCCCCGCAGGCTCGGCGGCGAGACTTATAAGTACTTTTTTCGGCCCATACCAGCTACTGGACCCCTCATAGCGGTCATCTGGTCGCTGCTTCGCAGGTCCAGTTGGTGGTTATGCCCCAAATTTAAAGACACACAACCTCGTGGCGATGTCAGCCGCCGACCATCACGCTGCCAGCAGCGTTCGAGTTGCCGCATGCGCCGCGAGGTTGCGCAGCGCGCTGGGATCGGCGGCCACACCCGCCGCGAGCGCCCGCTCGACCCCCTGGCGGTGAGTTTCGAAGCGCTCGCGTGCGTAGGGAACCGCGAGGCCGCGGGCGACCATGAAGGCCCAATCGCTCGCCTGCAGCGCCAGCAGCTCGCGCACCGCGGCGACGCCCGCGCGGTGGCCGGCGCGCATCACCTCAAGCTCCGCCGCGCGGGTGGCGAACGCGATCTCCGCCACCACCGGGCCCGACCAAGTTGAGAGGTCGCCGCCCGCGCCCCAGGTGGTCACCTCCCACTGCTGGACATCCTCCAGCGGCGCCGGCTCGTGGCGCTCCAGCGCGTCATCGAGGCGCACCAGCGGGAGGTTCTGGCGAGTGCACTCCTCGACCACCGCGCCCAACCACGCAAGACCCTCATACCACCAGTGGCCGAGCAGCTCGGTGTCGAGCGCGCACACCACCAGACCGCCACCGGGCAGGTCCCGCCCGTCGCGCTCCAGCCGCTCGCGGACGCCCGCTACGAAGTCCTTCGCGTGCGCGCGCGCGAGATCCAGAGCATGCTCTTGGTCGTAGGCGTCGCCGTCGTTGGCCCACGGGTTGTGGTGGTGGATCGTGTGGTGGTGGTAGTCGCGGTAGCGGCCGTGCGCGGGATAGCCCTCATCGCTCCACACACGCGCGATCGTGGCGCGGTCGATCGGCACCAGCACCACTCCCGACTCCCCCACCAGCGGGCGCAAGTGCGTGGGCGCCCCAAGACCGAAGCGGTTGGTGAGCTCCACGCACACGGCGTGCACGCCGGCATCCGCGAGCGCCGGCTCCAGGTCGCCGGAGTGCGCGCACTCCGGCAGCCAGAAACCACCCCGCCACGCCTCCGCGCCGAAGCGAGCGCGATGGGACTCCACGCCGCTGCTCACCTGCAGCCGCAGCCCCGCCTCGCTGGCCAGCAAAGGGAGCACCGCGTGAGTCGCCGCGGAGGTCCACTGCGCGTAGGGGGCGAACGCGCCCAGGATCTCGCCGCCGCGACGCTCGAAGCTGGCGAGCGCGCGCTCGTAGTCGCCCCAGGAGCGCTCGACCTCGCGCGCCAAGGTGTCATGGCCCCCAGCACGCAACCCTCGGGCATCCTCGGCGTGGGTGTAGCGGCGGGTGTCCGTCACGAAGCGAGCAAACCGCTCGCCTACGCCAGGCGCCTCGAGCTGGTCGCACAACACCGGGGTGAGCGACACCGTCAGCGGGGCCCCGGCCTCCAGCAGCTCCAGCAGTGGCAGGTAGCAGGTGGCGAGCGCCTCCCACAGCCACTCCTCCCCGAACGGCCACGTCCCGAAGCCCTCGACGTAGGGCATGTGGGTGTGCAGGACGATCGCCAGCTCGCCTCGCGCGCCACGGCGGCCGCCCCCCCCATCCACGGGTTCCCGCTTGCGGCCCGCGGACTGTTGGTGGGAGTCGCTCACGAAGGCGCCCCACCAGCCGCGAGATAGATCACGCCCGGCACACCGCCACGAAGTCGAGCGCCTTGTCGAGATCCGCCTGGTCGCGAGGGCGCAGCGCGAAGTCGCCGGTGGAGATCGCCGGAGTGAACCAGTCGTAGAAGCGCTCGGTGAGACCCAGCCGCGGGTGGACACTGTCCCAGCCGGCTCGCAGGGCGAGCTCGTGCGCGCGCAGCTTGCCGGCGTGGAAGAGGCCAAACAGCCCCACCGAGGCGAAGTGCTCGCGGCACAGCCGCTCGAACTCCTGTGCGCGGTACTCGTGCACGTGCCACGGGTTGTCCGAGCGCGGCGCGCCCTTCGGCGCGAGCGTGAGCACGTTGGGCGTCGACAGGTACACCACGCCGCCATCGCCCACCAGCTCGCGGAAGTGCTCGAGCGCCGAGCCCGGGTCCTGCAGATGCTCGATCGTCTGCAGGAACACCACCGCGTCGGCGGGCGCCGAGAAAGTCTCGATCAGATCGCGCTCAAAGCGCAGGTTGGGGCGCCGGTAGCGCACGCGCGCGTGCTCGTGCGCCTCCGGATTGGCGTCCACCCCGACGACGCTGGCGGCGCCGGCAGCGAGCACGTTCGAGCCATACCCCTCCCCACACGCCATGTCGATCGCCCGCAGGCCCCCGATGCGCGCGGCAATCCACTGGTAGACAACCAGATGGCGGCGATACCAGTAGTTCTCCTCGGGCACATCCGGCAGCGTGCGCTCCCCCGTCAGCGCGAGCGGAGGCACCCCGTCGGGCTGGTTGCGCTGCACATATAGAGACGCCGACACCGCGCGCGAGTATATGGTCCCGGGCCATGCCCCCCCCGCTCACAGCCGAGGAGATCCGCGACGTCAACACGCGCTACCACGACGTGGCGGCCGGCCACTACGACTCGAAGTGGGGAATCGACTTCGGCGATATCGGCCTGGAGCAGGTCACCGCCAAGGTGCGCAAGGCGCTCCGGGCAGATCAGATGCCCGCCCACCCGGGCGGGCTCCCGATCTACGAGCGCTCGCTGGAGATCGGTTCGGGGACGGGGTACTTCACGCTCAACATGATGCGCGCCGGGCTGATTGGGCAGGCGACCTGCACCGACATCTCCCCCGGGATGCTCGCCACGCTGGACGCCAACGCCGAACGGCTGGGACTGAAGGTGAAGACCGTGAGCGCCGACGCCGAGCGCCTGCCCTTCAAGGACGAGAGCTTCGATCTCGTGTTGGGCCACGCCGTGCTGCACCACATCCCCGACCTCCCCACCGCCTTCGGCGAGCTCGCGCGCGTGCTGGCACCCGGCGGCACGCTGCTGTTCGCCGGCGAGCCCTCGCGCGCCGGCGACCGCCTCGCGCGCGTGCCCAAGCGCTTCGCCGGCACGGTCGCCCCACTGTGGCGGGCGGCGTTGCGCGCGCGTCCGGCCGGGTGGGCAGACAACGGATCCGGGGGCGCACCCGACGAGGCGCTGGAGAGCGTCGTCGACGTGCACGCGTTCGTGCCCGGCGAACTGCGCGAGCTCGCTCGCAGAGCCGGCCTGGAGCAGGTGCGCGTGAGCGGCGAGGAGCTGGTGGCCAACTGGTTTGGCTGGACCAACCGCACCCTGGAGGCGACCGCCGAGCCGGCCGACGTGCCGTGGGCATGGCGCCAGTACGCCTACCGCGGCTACCTCGTGCTGCAGGAGCTCGACCGCCGGCTGCTGGAGCCGCGGCTGCCGGCCGCGATCTTCTACAACCTGATGCTCTCCGCGCGCAAGGGGCAACAGCAGGCGGCCACGCGCTGAACGCCGGACGGCTGACGTACTCGGTGCCAGACGGCTGACCTACTCAGTGCCAGACGGCTGACCTACTCAGTGCCAGACGGCTGACCTACTCAGTGCCAGACGGCTGACCTACTCGGTACATCTGCATTGGTGTCTTCGGAGAGGCTCGGGCAACCTTGCCTCTCGCTCGTTAAGGCTTGGGTACCAGTCGTTACAAGAGCCGAGGTTCGAGAGCAGAGGTTCGCACGCACCTGACGGTTCACCCCCTTAGACTCTGTCTATGACGGAGCGCCTGCACCGCGACTTCCCGCTGTTTCCGCTCGGCATCGTGGCGCTGCCCACCGAGAACGTGCCGCTGCACATCTTCGAGGACCGCTACCGCACGATGATCGAGGAGTGCCTCGAGGAGCAACGCGAGTTTGGGATCCTGTGGATGGCTGAGGACGAGCTCAAGCCGATCGGCTGCGCCTGCACCGTCGAGACGGTGCTGGAGCGGTTGGAGGACGGACGCATGAACATCCTCGCCCGCGGCACGCGGCCGTTTCGCCTGGTGGAGCGCCAGGACGACCTGCCCTATCCGGCGGGCGTGGTGGAGTTCCTCGACGAGCACGACGAGCCTGCCGACCCCGAGGTCGTGAGCGCCACCCGCCAGCTGTACGCCGAGCTGGTGGAGCAGGCCACCGACAGCGCCCTCTCCGAGGAGGAGATCGAGGCGCTGAATGCCTACCGCATGGCGGCCACCGTGGAGTTCGGGGCCGACGCCAAGCAGGAGCTGTTGGAGTTGCGCTCGGAGAACGCCCGCCTGCGCCTACTGACGATGCTGTTCCGCGCCGCGATCAAGCGGATGGAGCTCGTCGAGCGCGCCCAGGCGCACGCGCGCTCCAACGGGAAGGTGCGCTTCGGGTAGGGCTCACCCCGGCAGCCCGCACACCCGTTGCGCCACTTCCAGCACGAAGTACTGCAGGTGGTGCAGAGCGGAGGGCTGGTGGGCGGAGTTGTCCGCGAAGCGCACCGTGCCTTCGGCGTCACGCACGTCGTAGCGGAACACCGATCCCGGGCGCGGGAGCAGCTTGAGACGCTTGGCGGAGGGGGTCTGGAGTTCTTCGGTGACGCCCCGCGCCTCGATCAGCTGGGGGTCGCTCAGCTGGTGGACAGGGCCGCCGTTGCAGTGCACCGCGCCGCCTTCGTTGATCCGCACGGTCAGCTTTTCCCCGCCGCCCGTGCGCGTGACCACGAACAGGTCGGGAAGTTCAACGTTCTCGCCGCAACCTGCGAGCGCCGCCGCCCCCGCGAACACCGCCGCAACAACGAGCATCGCCGCAACAACAACGCGCCTCATGCCCACATCACCGCTGCGCTGCCCACGCCGCCGGCCACGCCCGAAAGCAGCTGCCACCGCGCTCCTCAGCGCCATGCGAGCACCACCCCTCCTCCTCCCCCTTTTTTCCTCCTCACGCCCACACCGCTACCCCGCCGCGGCGGGGGTCGCCCGCGCCGAGCAGCTCACCTTCTCGGCGCTGGACGGCCTGAACGCCACCGAAGAAGAGGTTGAGGGCGTGGAAGGCCACCACCTCGCGGCCCGGCGCCGTCAGCTCCTGAAGCGGGATCCCCGGCTCGGCGTACACCGCTCCCTCCTCGTAGTGCACGCGCGGCGCGCCCACCGCCTCGGCGGCGCTCATGCCGTGGTCGACGACCCCGACGATCGTCTGCAACAGCGCCGAGCGGATGCGGTTGGAGCCCGCGCTGCCCAGCACCAGCTCCACCTCGCCCGCCGCCCCAAGCACCACGGTGGGGGCCATCATGCTCGGCATCCGCCGGCCCGCCGGGTGGCGGTGAAAGCCCAGCGGGTTGAGGTCCTGCTCGCCCATGATGTTGTTGACGTGGATGCCGGTCCCCGGCACCACCACGCCCGAGCCCTCGCCGTTGGTGCAGGTGACACTGCACGCCCGGCCCTCGCCGTCGAGCACCGAGATGTGCGTCGTGGCCCCCAGACGGCTGGAAAGGAAACGCTCCAGGAAGTCCTCCTCGGCGAGGCCCTCCACGAACTCCGGGGTGCGCTCGCCCTGGGCAGCCGCCATCGCCGCGACGATCTCGCCGAGCGCGGGCGGGCCGGGGCGGCGGTCGAGCAGGCCGAGCGCGTACGCCAGCAGCGTGCCCCCAGCCGAGGGCGGCGGGTTGGTCAGCACCTCACGGTCGCGGTAGCCCACCCGCACCGGCTCGCGCAGCCGCGCCCGGTAGGCCGCCAGCGCCTCGCCCGTGAGCGAGCCGCCGCGCTCGCCCAGCCAACCACTCACGGCGGCGGCGATGTCACCCGTGTAGAAGGGTGGCGCGCCGTCACAGCCCAGGCGCTCCAGCGCATCCCCCAGCTCGGGGTTGTGCAGCACCTCGCGCTCGCGCAGCACATGCCCGGCGGGCGCCCACAGCGCGGCGCACTCCGGCGTGGATACCAGCAGCTCGGCGAGGATCTCCGCCACGTAGGCCTGCCCCGCGTTGAGCGCCACACCGGCGCGCGCCAGCTCAGCGGCGGGGGTGGCGAGCTGCTCCAGCGACACAGTGCCCCAGCGCGCGATCGCCTCGCACACGCCCGCCGGCGTCCCGTACACCCCGCAGGAGGCAGACCCGATGTGAAACACCTGCGCGGCGTCGCCGAACGACACGTCGATCGCTCGCAGCTCGGCGGCCGAGCCGTCGGTGGCGCGCGCGGGGGCCTCGACGAAGAAGTCCAGCAGCGCCGGCTGCCACCCTCCGCCGGCGACCATCAGGTAGCCCCCGGCCCCCAGGCCGGTAAGCAGCGGCTCAGCCACGAACGACACCAGCATCGCGCCCACCGCCGCGTCCACTGCGTTGCCGCCTTCGCGCAGCACGCGCGCCCCCGCCTGTGCCGTCAGCGGGTGGCCGGCGGCGACAACCCCTCTTTCGCCCCTGTTCATTTGCGAAGCGTAGAGCGAGGCCGAGGTCGAGGCGCAGCGCGTGGCTGCCAGCCTGGTCTTTGCCTCATTACAGAGTTCCTGTTAGGATCATGGATCATTACAATGTTGCTGTAATGACTGACACTCCGGGCAAAAACCCCTACAGGCCGGGCGTCGGCGTGCGCCCGCTGTATCTTGCGGGCCGCGACGCACCACTGCGGCGCTTCGACGCGATGCTCCGCGCGGCGCCCGAGCAGCAGGCCAACATGCGTGTCACGGGCTTGCGCGGTCTTGGTTCACACTGCACCTCCGTAGTTACTCGTTGATCATTCGGTCCAATTGGGCGCCGGGAACCTCGATTCTTAGGCCCTTTCGCCGTCCTTGGGTGACTTGAACTGCTCGTAGCTCGCCGCGTTGGACCTTGTGCAACACGGTCTGGCGGGCGCAGCCGAGTAGTTGCGCGGCTTGGTCGAGTCGCACGTATCCGTCGGGTACGTCGGGCTGGAAGCGTGCGCGGGTCTCGTCGTTGAGGCGGATGCGCCAGGGTGCGCCGGGGGTGGTTTGCTCGCCGGGGAGTAGCCCGTCGCGTAGCCAGCGGTGGATCGTGTTGGTGGAGACGCCGAGCTCGCTGGCGGCCTGGAGGATCGTGAGTAGCTGGCTGGCCGGGTCCGGTGGTGGCGCGGCGGGGATGGTGGCTTTGGCGCGGACGCTTTGCACGCGTGCTTGGGTGAACGGCAGTCCGCTGGCGGTCAGGCGTCCTTGGCGGGAGAGGGTCTGGGCGATCTGACGGTCGGGGTAGTGCGCGGCGAGGCGGCGGATCAGCTCGATCGTGTCCTCGCTCGTGCGCCGGCGCTCGAAGACGTTGGCGCCGAGGGGCACCTGGAGCTCGGTTCTGGCGCCGCCCTCCCAGCAGATCTCGAGTGCCGCGCGGCGCTCTGAGGTGTGGACGGTGAGGACGATCTCGTTGATCAGCGTGCGTAGGAGCTCCTTGCGGTCGCGGTCGCTGGTGCTCTTCGCGTCCCACAGGCGGGGTAGGTCGCGTGCCAGGCGTGTGAGCGCCTGACGCTCTTGGTCGGTGAGCGGCGCGGGACGCGAGCGCTCGAGCGTGGCGAGCTTGACGCGCTCGTGCTCTGCGGCGGCGAGTGCTTGCTCGAGCTTTCCCTCCAGCGTCCTGGCGACCAGCCGGTTCTCTGGCTCGCACGCGTCGTACTGGCGCTCTGCGCGCTCGGCCTCGAACTCGGCGCGCTCCAGCGCGAGTCGCTGACCGGCCAGGCGCTGCTCGTGTTGTTGCTCGAGCTCGTGGATCGCCCCGGCGGTCGCCTCGACCCCGGCCGGGGTGACCGCGTCGAGAAAGCACGCGACTACGGCGCGCTCCAGTCGCTTGCCGCCGAGGGATTGGCACGCTTTGCCGGTGGCGTGCAGGTCACGGCCACGCACGCACGCATACCGGTGGCTACGGCCGCCCTTGCCGGCGTAGGCGATCTGCATCCGTCGCCCGCAGCACCCGCAGCGCACGAGGCCCTGCAGCAACGCATGACCCTCGCGCGCGACGCCGCTCCCTTGGCCCTGGCAGGTCATGTTCGCTCGCAGCCGCTCGCGCGTGGCGAGGTACTCATCCCAACTGGCATAGCCGGGATGGTGCCCTGGCAGGCAGACAGACCACTCGGCCATCGGCACCTCGACATCGCGAACGCGTATCCGCCCGTCCTCTCCCATGCGCTTCTCGCGGCGCTTGCGGCCGAACACGAACGCGCCCGCATACGCAGGATTCGTCAGGAACTTGTGCACCGCGCCGTAGCTCGCGCGCGCCCAGCGGATACGCCGCTGACCGACCGTGCGCCGCGGCAGCAGCTGCTCCTCGCCGGCGAGCTCCATCACCACCTGGCGCGCCGAGCCCAGCCGGCGCCACAGCGTGAACACCCGCTCGATCGCGTGACGGACCTGCTCATCAGGGCACAACACGATCAGGCCGTCCTCGTCGCGATCCAACCCGACCGGCAGCGCCAAGCGCAGCTCGCCACGCTTGGCCTTGTTGCGCAGCCCGCCGTCAAGCCGCGCGCGGATCAGGTGCAGCTCAGCCTCGCTCATCGTGCCCTTCAACCCCAGCAGCAGCCGGTCGTTGAAGTCCGCTGGCGAGTACACGCCGTCAGCGTCAGCGATCAGCGTGCACGTGAGCGCGCACAGGTCCAGCAGCTGATGCCAGTCCGCCGAGCTGCGAGCGAAACGCGATACCTCGAGCGCGAGTACCAGCCCGACATGACCGAGACCGACCTCGGCGACCAGCTCCTTGAAACCGAAGCGGCCCTCCGTCGAGCTGCCCGACCGGCCGGTGTCCTCATCAACGACTACGACCGACTCCGCGGGCCAACCCAGCTCAATCGCACGCTCCCGCAACGCGTACTGGCGCGCGGCGGACTCCACGTTGCGCTCCACCTGCCCAAGCGTCGACTGGCGCACATACACCACCGCCCGCCGACGAAGGTGCGCCTCGGTGACCTTCCCATGCTCACTCATCGCGCTCCTCCTCCACCAGGCCAGCCAACAGGCGCGCCAACGCCACCACGATCGCCTCCTGGGCCTGTTGCGGCAACGTCTCCCACACCGCCGCCCCGACCACACTCTGCTCGCCCATCACGAGCGCCAACTGTCCAGACACGCTCACCTCCGTTTTCACCGAAGGCTGCGCCCCGCGCCGGACACCGCGCGGCCCTCAACGCCCCGAGGCGCTCACCCAAAAGCCGCCACGCCCCCGGCGTCGCGACCACGCCCAGCGAACGCTCCCCCACCATCCGCCGCGGCAGATCCGTCCACCGCGCCGGGATCTCACCCACACTGCCATCCACCAGCCGACAGACCACGACCGTCTCACCCGAAGCGTCATCCGTCGTCCAACCACGCACCTCAAGCTCAAGATCACGCAGCCCCCCCGGCGCAGCGATCAGCCGAACCCGCTCCGGCAACCGATCCACAACATGAGTGATGCGTATCCGGTTAGCTCCAGATGGGGTTTTAGGCGGCTCGGCGGGTGATTTGCTGATAGGTGGTGGGGTTGTGCAGGGCGCCGAGTCCGAGGAGGGTCTGGAACGCCGCCATTGGTGTGCTGCGGCGGTTGTGACGGAAGACGTACTCGTCGAGATAGACCTGTAGGTGCTCGTCAGAGACGCCACGGTGTGTGCCGTGCATCCAGGCCTTGAGGTTGGAGGTTGCGCGGTGTGCTCGAGGGAGTAGCTGATCGGGCGCAGCGGTTTGTTTCGGGTGTCGGCGGTGCTCGTAGCCGTGCTTGCTCAGGACGCGGTAGGACTGAAGCCCGTCGGTATGCACGATTGCGCCGGTGGTGGTGGTCGCCTGGGTGAAGCTGAGCAGTATCGGCCCTGAAGCGTCGGGCAACACCCGAAGGCGCAGCCGCCCGGAGCCGTGTCCGCGGACCTCGATCGCGATGCCGATCAGCGCCTTCTTTCCGCGCTGGCGGCCGCCTTTGAGGCCCTCCTCGCGCCCACCGAGGAAGAACTCGTCGATCTCGACCTCACCCTTCAGCAGCTCGCGCTCAGGGGCGACCATCGCCCTGCGCAGCTTCTGCAGGATCAGCCAGGCAGTCTCATAGCGCGAGAGCCCGAGCTGGCGTTGCAGCTGCTTGGCCGATATGCCCGGGTGGTGAGTGGCGACCAGATAGGCCGCCCAGAACCACGTGCGCAGCGGCGTGTGCGTCTTGTGCATCACGGTCCCCGCAGTCACCGACGTCTGGTGCCCACACGCGGTACATACCCACAGGTGGCGGCGCGTCTGGCCACCGGCCCGCCCGCCGCCACACCCTGGACAAGCAAACCCCTCCGGCCAGCGCGAAGCGAACAGATACTCGCGGCAGGCCTCCTCGGTCGCAAAGCACTCCTGAAACTCCAAGATGCTCAGAGGATACGTAGGCCGCGACACCCAACAAAACTACGAAACCACCCGGATGGAGCTAACCGGATACGCATTACATGAGTAGTGCAACGCCTATTCGCGCGGCGCGGGCAAGACTGTGTTGTTGGAGGCGTTTGCCGAACACGCGCGGGAGCACGAGTGGGAACCAGCGTTCATGGAGCTGCAGCCCGCGCACAACACCGACACGGCGATCGTGGCGGCGATCGGATCGCTGCTAGGACGCACCCGCGAGCGGCTCTCGCGCAGAGCGCGCCTGCGCTCCGCAGCCGGCAGGGCGCTGCGCTCGACGAGCGTGTCGGTGAGCTGGGAGGAGGTTTCGCTGTCGGTCTCCTTCGGGTCCGAGCGCGAGGAGGATCTCGCGCGGGAGCTGTTCGCCACCGTGCAGCTCGCCCTCGCCAAGGGGCGCGGGGGCCTAGTTTTACTGCTGGACGAGGCACAGCTGGTGCACGACGAGCGCGGCCGCCACGGCGAGCACCCGCTCTCGCTGCTGCTCGCGCCGATCGTCGCACTGCAACGTCGGGAGCTTCCGCTCGGGCTCGTCCTGTGCGGCCTGCCCACGCTCGCCGGCAACCTGCAGAAGGCGCGCTCCTACAGCGAGCGTCTGTTCCGCGGCGAGGAGATCGACTCGCTCGCGCCCGAGCAGGCCCTGGAGGCGTTCACGAGGCCACTCGAACAGACGGCCCGCAGCGCCTACCCCACGCTCGCCAAGACCGTCGCCGCCGAAGTCGAGGGCTACCCGTACTTCCTGCAGTTGTGGGGATCGGAGCTGTGGGACGCCGCCGACCTCGCCGGCGTGAAGCGCCTCACACCAAAGCTGCTCGACGCCACCCGCCCCGACATCTACAACCGCCTCGACCACGACTTCTACGAGCCGCGCCTCGCCACGCTGACCCCCGCCGAGCAGGACCTCCTGCTCGCCTCCGCCCAGTGCCCCTACCCACCCCTGCGCTCCTCCGACCTCGGCGGCGCGTCGGCGAAGACTCCCGGCAACGTCAACGTCCTGCTCGGCCGCCTCGTCGACGCCGGCGCGCTCTACCGCACCCGCAAGGGCGAGTACGCCTACACTGCGCCCAGGTTCCGCGACTACCTCCAGCGCAGGGCCGCCAGGTAGAGGCGTGCAGATCGCGTGGTCGTACCGAGCGGGAGATCGCTGCGGGGCATGGAGGCCCGCCCCAGGCAGGTGACAGACTCGACCACGCGCGCGGACAATCTCCATGCCCGCAATCGAGCATGACCGGCTTGGATCTGAGAGGCGCTCAGCCGCGCGGCATGAACTCGGGCACGTCCAACTCCACGGCAGCGGCACCGCCGCGGCGCTCGCGCCGGCCGCCGGTGCGCTGCACGCGGGGCTCGCCCGCCGGCTCCTCCAGGCGGCTGCGCCCGGAGGAGAGACGGCTGTTGCGCTCCTGCTCGTAGCCGGTGGCCACGACGGTGACCCACACCTGATCTTCGAGCTTCTCGTCCACCATCGCGCCGAAGATGATGTTGGCGTCCGGGTGAGCCGCCTCGGAGACCGCCTTGGCGGCCTCGTTGACCTCCCACAGGGAGAGGTCTCTACCACCGGTGATCGACAGCAGGATCGAGCGCGCGCCCTCCATCGAGGTTTCCAGCAGTGGCGAGGCGACGGCCTGCATCGCGGCCTCGGTCGCGCGGTGCTCGCCCCCGGCGCCCATGCCGATGCCCAGCAGTGCGTTGCCGGCGCCGGACATGATCGTGCGCACGTCGGCGAAGTCGAGATTGATCAGCCCCGGCAGCGTGACGAGGTCGGAGATCCCCTGCACGCCCTGGCGCAGCACGTCGTCGGCGACGCGGAAGGCGTCCACCATCGAGGTCTGCTTGTCGAGCACGCTCAGCAGTCGGTTGTTGGGCACCACGATCAGCGTGTCCACCTCTTCCGCCAGCACCTTGATGCCCTGCTCGGCCGCCTCGGCTCGGCGGGAGCCCTCGAAGCCGAACGGCTTGGTGACGATTGCCACCGCCAGCGCCCCCACTTCGCGGGCGATCCGCGCGATGATCGGCGCGGCCCCGGTGCCGGTGCCACCGCCGGCGCCGGCGGTGATGAAGATCATGTCCGAGCCCTTCAGCAGCGCCTTCGCGCGGTCGTAGTCCTCCATCGCCGCCGCCCTGCCGAGGTCGGTGTCGGAGCCTGACCCGAGGCCCCTCGTCAGCTCGGCGCCGATGTGCAGGGTGATGTCCGCCGTGGACTGCTGCAGCGATTGCAGGTCGGTGTTGATGGCGAGGAACTCAACCCCCGCGACCTCGGCCTCCACCATGCGGTTGACCGCGTTGACGCCGGCGCCGCCCACGCCCACGACGCGGATCACCGGGTGGATCACCGGCTGCCCACCGGCCATCGTGGCGCCCGCCGCAGGATGGGTCTCCTCACGGGCGTACACGTCCGCCGGCGGCGAAGACTTCTCGCTCGCGGCAGCCCCAGCTGCCGTCGCGGCGACGGAAGGGCGCTCCATCATGTTGGCGGGGATCTCCGCGGAGAACACGTTGCGCAGGCGCTCGCGCGGGCTGGGGATCGGCGGGGACTCGTCCTCCTCCTCCTCGACCGCTCGCTCCCGCTTGGCGGCCTGCTCCGACTTGGCGGCCTGCTCCGGCTTTGCCGCTGCCTGCTCCCTGCCAACCTTCTCAGCGGCGGCCGAGCGGCCCTGGGCAGGCGGTTGCTCGGACTCCCGCGCGGAGGCCTCCTCGGCCCCCTTCGTGGTGGAGGCCTCCTCGGCCTCCTTCGCCTGCTCCTCCTCCGTCTTGCTGAACAACGCCGCCAGCGGGCCTTCCCGCATGCTTGCGCGTTTACTCTGGGCCATTAGCCACAACCTCCTGGGCGCCCTCGGTGGCGACCGCGGGCGCGGCCTGGGAGACACCCGCCGGCGCGGCCTGGGAGACACCCGCCGGCGCGGCCCGGGCGCCCTCGGCGACGACCGTCGGCGCAGCCGGGGCGCCCTTGGCGACGATTGGGCCCCGCCGCGCGGCGATCTCCCGCGAGCCGTGCGCCAGCACCTCCTGCGCGAGCTGGCGGTAGGACTGCGCCGCCACGCCCTCCGGCTCGTACTTGAGCACCGACATACCCTTCACCGGCGCCTCCGCGAAGCGCACCGTCTTGCGGATGCGCGAGGCAAACACGCGGTCCCCGAAGTTCTCCTCGAGGATCTCGATCGCCTCCTTGGCGTGGATCGTGCGTGAATCCACCAACGTCGGAAGGATACCCTCGATGTCGACGTCCGGATTGAGATTCTCGCGGATCATCGCCAGGGTGTTCTGCAGCTGGATCAAACCGCGCATCGACAGATACTCGCACTGCACGGGGACGATCACCTTGTCGGCCGCCGTCAGCGCGTTGATCGTCAGCAGCCCGAGGCTCGGGGGCGTGTCGATACAGATGAAGTCGTAGTCCTCTCTGATCGGCTCGAACGCCTTCTGCAGCGAGCGCTCGCGGCCGATCATCGTGGACATCGCGATCTCCGCCCCCGCCAGGTCGATCGAGGCGCACGCGATGTCCACCTCGCGGCGGCGGATCACCTCGCGGATCGAAGTTTTGTGCACCAGCACGTCGTACATCGATTTCTCCAGCGTGTCCGGGTCGATCCCCTGCGACATCGTCAGGTTGCCCTGGGGGTCCATGTCGACGCACAGCACGCGGTGGCCCTCCTCCGCGAACGCGGCCGCGAGGTTCAGCGTGGTAGTTGTCTTGGCCACCCCGCCCTTCTGGTTGGCGAATGCGATGACCTTTGCCCTTGCTTGCACGGCGGGCTCCGATGCTCGATGGTGGGTCTGAAAGGGCTCGGCTGGCCGGCCTCCCGACCGACTGCGCCACCCGTTAAAGCTCGTTGTCGTGAGTATTCGCACGCGGTGGTCGGATTCCTGCACGGTTACGATCCCCCCGTGCCACCCCACACGCCACCGGACAGCGCCAAGCCGAGCGGGCAGCGCCCCGCGAAACGGACGCCGAGCGCCCGTGCGTCCACCACGACCTCGCCCCTCGCGAAACGACTGCGCGGGAAGAGCGTCTGCATCTGCGCGGGCCCGGGCGGCGTGGGCAAGACGACCACGGCGGCTGCGCTCGCGCTGGGCCTGGCACGTAAAGGCCAGCGGGTGGCGGTCGTGACGATCGACCCTGCCCGGCGGCTGGCAAGCGCGCTCGGCATCGACGAGCTCGACGACGAGCCGCGCCGGATCGATCCGGCGCTGCTGGCCGCCCAGGGGATCGAGCTGAAGGGGGAGCTGTGGGCGACGATGCTCGACGCCAAGCACACCTTCGACGTGCTGATCGCCCGCATCGCACCCGACGAGCGCGCCCGCGATGAGGTGCTCTCCAACCGTATCTACCAGGAGATCTCCGGCGCAGTTGCCGGCACTCAGGAGTTCAGCGCGATCGCCAAGCTCTACGAGCTGCACCGCGAGGGGCGCTTCGACACGATCGTGCTCGACACCCCGCCGGCGCGCAATGCGCTGGACTTCCTCGACGCGCCGATGCGCATGACACGCTTTCTGGAGGGCCGCTCGGTGAGAATGTTCCTCGCCCCCGGCAACCTCGCCGCGCGCCTCGTGGGCCGTGGCAGCGGGCTGGTGCTGTCGATGTTCTCGCGCTTCACCGGCGTTGACCTGATCGGCGAGCTGTCGAGCTTCTTCGGCGCGCTCGGCGGCATGCTCGACGGCTTCCGCGAGCGCGCCCGCGTGGTCGATCAGCTGCTGCGCGACCCCGCCACCGCCTTCCTGCTGATCGCCTCGCCCGAGCCCGAGCCGGCGCGCGAGGCGATCTTCTTCGCCGAGCAGCTGCACGCCGCGGGGATGTCGCGCGCGGGGCTGATCGTCAACCGCGTCCACCGCGACGGCTTGGAAGGCCGCTCCGCGGCCGAGGTGCAGACGCTGCTGGCCGGCGAGCTGGGCGAGCGGCTGGCCGCGCGGGTGGCGGGCAACCTCGCCGACTTCGACGTGCTCGTGCAGCGCGACCGCGCCACGGTGCAGCGGCTCTCGCAAGCGCTTGGGGACCCTCACCCGATCCTCGTGCCCCACCTAGACGGTGACGTGCAGGATCTCGCCGGTCTTGACTTCGTCGCTCGGCACCTCTTCGCCTGATCTGGCCGCGAGGCGACGCATGCGCATGATCGTCGTGTTGATCTGATCGTCGGGCTTCTGCTCGTCCGACTTCCCCTCCACTGGGAGCGACGCGGGCGCGGTGACGGACTCCCACGGCACGGACGCGGCGATGGGCTCCCGCGGCCCGGAGCGCCGCCCTCGACGTGCTTTGATCGGTCCCTCGTGGGTCGGTTCTGGCGGATTCTGCCTCGTCGGTTCTGGCGGATTGTGCGTTGTCGGCTCTGGCGGATTCTGCGTCGTCGGCTCCCGCGAGCACAGCAGCGAGTCAGCACAGCGCACGAGGTCGGGTGGCAGGTGGCCGCACACCACGTCCCGCAGCACCGCCCGCAGATGGCCGGCGAGCTCCGCCACCAGCGCGTCGCAACTCGCGTGCTCCACGGCGGCGCCGGCGATCACATCGCGCTCCAGGGCGATCGCCTTCACCACCCGCCGCGTCAGACCGGCACGCTCCTCGGGCGTCGCGCAGAGCGCCGCCAGCCTGGCGGCGAGCAGTCCGCTGGCGGGGCCCTCCGGCTCGAGCAGCGCCCGCAGCGCCAGCAGGTGGTCGCTCAGCGCCTCCAGTTCCGAGGAGCGTTCGCAGCCCATCTCGAAGCGGCCCAGCGCCCACGCCAGCTCGGGCCGGCCGATCGCCGGCGCGCGCGTGTGGGCAAGCTCGGGCGCCACCACGCCCATGCCGTGCAGCGTTTCGATCAACGCCACCTCGCCGGCGTTCGTGAAGGCCGTTGCGTCCATTCGCGCCAGCGCCCTGCGCAGCCGCTCGCCGTCGAGCTCGAAATCGGTGCGCTCGGCGAACACCTCCTCCAACAGCGTTCTGAGCACCAGAGTCGCGTGCGAGCGCCTGTCGCCCCGTCCGATTCTGACGTCGCACTGGAGCAGGTAGCGATCGAGCCCCTGCAGGCATTCGAGCAGGCGCTCGGCCGCGGCGCAGCTCTCCAAATTCGCCAGCGCCTGCCAGCGCTCGCCGATGAACGCCTCGGTGAGCGGGCGGTAGCAGTACAGCTGGGCGCCTCTCCCCTGCCCCCTGCCCCGCGAGGAGTGCGACTCGAGCTCGAACGGCACCTCCGCGCCAGCGTCCAGCTCGGCCTGCATGTATGCCGCGGCCTCGTGCACGAACTGGGTTATGGCTGTCTCAAGTTGGTGGGAGCGCACTGAAGCTCACCCTTCGCCGGCGGCCACGGCGCTCCTGCTCTGCGCAGGGGGCGTTGCAGGCTCTCGGACGACCGCGGCCCAGGAAGGCGACGGGGGGGGCTCAGCGCAACCGCGACTCAGGCGACTGCAACGGCCGGCGTCCCCGCGAAGACCGCGGAGCTCATCCTGTCCTCGCAGCCCTGCACGATCCAGCGCTCGCCGTAGACGCGCATGTCGTCGATGATCGGCAGCAGCGCAGCGCCCTTCTCAGTGAGCGCATACTCCACGCGCGGCGGCACCTCGGGAAAGGTCTGGCGCGCGACGATCCCCTCCTCCTCCAGCGCTCGCAGCCGCAGCGACAGCGTGCGCGGGCTGATCCCCTCCAACGCACGCTCCAGCTCGCAGAAACGCGAGTGGCCTTCGGCCAGCGCACGGATCAACAGCAGCGTCCACTTGCCGCACACAATCTCCGCGGTGCGGCATACCGGACACGTCTCATCCAACGCCATCCCACTACTTTACCAAATGAAGTGTTGGAGACCCTACGCGACAGTCAACGGCGGCCGGCTGCCAGGTGCAGGCGCGGGAGGCTGCTGGGTGACGCCGTTGGGCGACGGCTCGGGCACCAGGGAGGGCTGCGTCGGCGCCGCGGGCGTGGGCGCAGCCGAGCCGGCGGGGGGGACGCCGCGCTGCTCCTGCGCGGAGGCGACGTCCTCCATCGTGGTGCCGCGGCGGCCGTCGGCCTGCACCAGCAGCTTGAAGTCGTGTGGGCTGGAGGCGACCCGCAGCGCGTCCTCCACGGTGACCCGCCCCGCCTTGAGATGGCCGAAGAGAGCCTGGTCGAAGGTCTGCATGCCGTAGTAGCCGCCCGCGGTGATCACCTCGTGCAGCTTTCCGGTCTGGGCGGGGTCGACGATCATGTCGCGCGCCCTGCCTGTCATCCGCAGGATCTCGCACACCGCCACCCGGCCGCCGTCGGCGCCTGGGACGAGGCGCTGGGAGATGACGCCCTTCACCGTGCCCGCGATCATCGAGCGCGCCTGGGCATGCTGGTGGGGTGGAAAGAAGTCGAGCATCCGGTTGATCGACTCGGTCGCGTCGACCGTGTGGATCGTGGAGAGCACGAGGTGGCCGGTCTCGGCCGCCGAGAGGGCGGTCTGGACGGTCTCGTCGTCGCGCATCTCCCCCACCAGGATCACGTCCGGGTCTTGGCGCAGCACGCGCCGCAGGGCGCGCTTGAAGGAGGCGGTGTCCATCCCCACCTCGCGCTGGTTGATCACCGAGCGCTTGTCGGAGTGCACGAACTCGATCGGGTCCTCGATCGTGACGATGTGCTTGGACATCGTCTCGTTCATGTGGTCGATCATCGCCGCGAGCGTCGTTGACTTGCCCGAGCCGGTGGTGCCCGTGAGCAGCACGATGCCACGCTCCTCCTCGGCCAGTTCCCTGACGACCGGGGGCAGCGTCAGCTCATCGATCGAGCTGATCTTGTGGGGGATCGCGCGGCACGCCAGGGAGATCACGCCGCGCTGACGGAAGGCGTTGATCCGGTAGCGCGCGAGCCCGACGATTTCGAAGGAGAAGTCGACCTCGTGTTGCTCGGTGAATTCTTGCAGCTTGATGGGGTCGTGCAGTAGGTCGTGCAACGCGTGCTCGGTGTCCTCGGCGCTCAGCGCGCCGGTCTGCTCATCGCGGGCCAGAACCCCGTCCACGCGGTAGAGCGGCGGCGCGTCCACCTTCAGGTGCAGATCCGAGCCGTGGCGGTTTATCAGCTCACGCAGAGCTGCCTGCACGTCGAACATGCCTCTCGCATCGGCATCCCTGCCGGGAGGCTTGAGCGCCTCCATGGTGTGCGGACGGAGGCCGATCTCGTCCGCGTCTTCCGCGATGAAATCCCCGTCGGCCAGGTGTTGTCGGAGATCGGGGCAGGTGTCGATGCAATTAAAAACGCCCTAGAACACTTTACAAAATGAAGTGTTCTAGGGCGAAAAAGTACATCACACAACCCACGCTCGATCGCCGGTTCGTTGCCCGCCCGCCGACGTCCTACGAACGCGTCAGGGCCACGTCGCGGTAGCTTTTAGCGCGTCAGGGCCACGTCGCGGAGCTTTAGCGCGTCAGGCCACCTCGCGGAGCTTTAGCGCGTCAGGCCACCTCGCGGAGCTTTAGCGCGTCAGGGCCACGTCGCGGAGCTTTAGCGCGTCAGGCCACGTCGCGGAGCTTTTGCGCCTCCGCGAGTGATTGAAGCTTCTTCAGCGACTGGTTCTCGATCTGGCGGATGCGCTCGCGCGTGACGTTGAAGGTGCGGCCGACCTCGTCGAGCGTGCGGGGGTGCTCGCCGCCGAGGCCGTAGCGCAGCTCCAGCACACGCCGTTCGCGGTAGGAGAGGTTCTCCAGCGCCTCGCGCAGCGCCTCCTTGGTGAGGATTTCGGCGGCGCGCTCGTACGGGGACTCGGCGCGCTCGTCGGCGATGAACTGGCCGAACTCCGACTCCTCCTCGTCGCCGACGGGCTTCTCCAGAGACACCGGCGCCTGGGCGGAGCGCTTGATCGAGTCGACCTCTTCGGGGTCGATCCCGGTGATGTCGGCGATCTCCTCGGCGGTCGGTTCGCGGCCCAGCTCGGTGACCAGCTTGCGCTCGGCGCGCCCGATCTTGTTGAGCTTCTCGACGACGTGGACCGGGATGCGGATCGTGCGCGCCTTGTCCGCCAGCGCCCGGGCGATCGCCTGGCGGATCCACCAGGTGGCGTACGTGGAGAACTTGAAGCCCTTGCGATAGTCGAACTTCTCCGCGGCGCGCACCAGTCCAAGCGTGCCCTCCTGGATCAGGTCGAGGAAGGGGAGACCCTGGTTGCGGTAGTTCTTGGCGATCGACACCACCAGGCGGAGGTTGGACTCGACCATCTTCTGCTTGGCGTCGAGGTCGCCGCGCTCGATCCGCTTGGCGAGATCGACCTCCTCCTGGGCGGTCAGCAGCCGCACCTTGCCGATGTCCTTGAGGAACAGCTGCAGCGAGTCGGTCGTCATGTCCGGCTTGAGGTCCAGCGTCGCTTTCGCTTTGCGCCGGCCGCGCTTGTCCGGCGCGCGCTCGATCTGCGACGCCGCGGCGGTCGCCGGGTCGATGTCCTCGACGATCTCGATCTCGGATTTCTCGAAGAAGCCGTGTAGCTCCTCGACGTCCGTCTCGTCGAGGTCCAACTCGGAAGTCGCGGTGGAGATCTCCGCGAACGTCAACACCCCCACCTGCTGGCCCTTTGCCAACAGGCCCTTGATCTCATCGAGCTCCTGCAGTTCGACTACTGACATCGGTTTCCGTTTCCTTAGACAGCGATTTCGTGCCGGGAGGGCCGTACGCCAAACGAGGCGACCATAGCGAGACGGCGGGCGCCTGCTCGCCCCCCACGGCCGAGACCCGCCCCACGTTACAGCCGAACGTAGACCCATATTAACGCCTGCGCGCGCACGTCCCGTATGCCCGAGCCCCGATGCGCGATGATTGCGCACTCCCATGAGCCCCGCGAGCAGAGAGAAACGATCCGGCGGGCCCCGGCGGGCCGGCGCAACGGCGCCTCCGACGGGTGCAACGCAGCCCTCCGCCAGTGCGGTCGAGGAGTCGGGCGTGCTGTCGAGCCTCCCCAGCACCCGCCCTCAACGCCCCAGCGCACGTCGGGCCGCCGCGCGGCAGGCCACCGCGACCCGAGCGGAGCGCGCGGCGGCGAAGCCCAAACGCGCCGCCCAGACCCAGCCCGAGCGGACGGCGAAACCCCGATCGGAGCCCCCTATGGCAACAGCAGGCAGCGAGCTGAAGAAAGCGGCCAAACGCCGGGCCGCGCCCAAACCGCCGGCCGCGCTCAAACCGTCGGCCGCGCCCAAACCGCCGGCCGCGCCCAAACCACTGTCCGCCACACCCAAACCACAGTCCGCCACACCCAAACCACACTCCGCCGCGCCCAAACCACAGTCCGCCACACCCTCCCCGCGACCTCCTCGCCCCCGTTCGTCCGGGCTCGCCGAGCCCCCGGTGCCCCGCCAGGGCTTCGAGGCCGAGGAGGCGATCGAGATGGGGCGCCCGGTGCAGCCGCCGAGCAGCAGCGAGCTGGCGGCCTCGATGGTGGAGCTCGTCGGCGAGCTCGCGCAAACGGGGCTCTCCGCCGGCGGGCGCGTGCTGCGAGACGCGCTCACACGGCTTTCCGGCGGCTGAGCCTCCGGCAACAACCGGGCGCTCGGCTAGCTGTAGTTCCTAGCAACGTTCGTCAGTCGTGTGCCGGGCGCGCGCAACAATCAGGGCGCGCATTCGGCGAGCGACACCTACGAGCAAGCCTCGAGCGCTTCGGCAAGCGCCCGCGAACACGTCCGGCGGAGCTATGTATACTCCGCGCACGCCGAACCTCTGCGACTCAGGTCGTGGAGGACGGGGGATCCATTGCGGAACGAGTCGATCGATCCGCGGGGGCGAATCGGCCTCATCGAGGCCGTAGCGCCATCAGGCGCGAGCCCGTCAGCTCACCTCGTAGGCGTACGAAGACGACTATGCACACCGTTTCGTTCAAGCACGCCCTTGTGGCTGGTCTGTTGGCCGCGTTACTCGGCATCGCCGGGCCCCTTGCCGTGCCCACCACGCGGGCACTTGCCGAGACCGGCACATCTGGTGGCTCCACCTCCGATGACACGACGTCCGGCGGATCCATCTCTGCCGGCACCACCTCCGACAGCACGACGTCCGGCGGCTCCACCTCTGCCGGAACCACCTCCGACAGCACGACGTCCAGCGGCTCCACCTCTGCCGGAACCACCTCCGACAGCACGACCTCCGGCGGAGCGGCGCCAACGCCCGGCTCTCCCAGCAGGCAGACCGTGGCGACGTGGTATGGACCCGGCTTCTACGGCCACACCACCGCATGCGGGCAGAAGCTGACCCCAAAGCTCGTGGGGCTCGCTAGCCGCACGCTTCCGTGTGGGACGCTCGTGCGGATCTCATACGGCGGGCACCTGCTCACCGCGCCGGTGCTCGATCGTGGGCCCTACGGCCACAGCGGAGCCGTGTGGGATCTCACCTCGGGTGCCGCGCGAGCGCTCACGATCAAGCAAACAGTGCGGATCGGCACGCAGATCATCGGCAGCGTGCCCAACACGCCCACGCTAGGCCAGTCCCCCTTCTCGACCACGCTTTCGCCGACGACGCCCACCTCCGCGAGCGTGTCATCCGCATCGCCCGCGGGCTCGGCCTCCGCCACACCGGCCTCTGCCGCCACCGGCGGGGCCTCCGCGAGCTAGCGACTATTTCAGGGGTCTTCTAGCTCCGCGATTTGGCCCCCCGAGCTGGGCTCAACGGGTGCCGGCGGACACCGCGAGCTGGGCTCAACGGGTGCAGGCGGACGCCGCGAGCTAGGCTCGACGGGTGCAGGCGGACGCCGCGATCACCAACCTGTGCGACCACACGACGGTGGACGCCGACACCGGGGCGATGCGCTCGGTGCAGGCCGCCGACCTGAGACTCAGCGAGCGCGCGCTCGCTGAGCTGTGGTCGGCTGAGAACCTGGAGCGGCTGGCGCGGACCTACTGGCGTTTCCTCACCCGCGTCACGCTCGGGCTGGTGCGGGTGCGCTACACCGAGCGGGAGCGCTTAGTGGTGCTGCTGTTCCGGCCGCTCACGCTGCTTGCGTTCCGCGCCCCGGAGTATGAGCTGGAGGCCGACCATGGCGTGGTGCGCTGGCGCATCGAGCGGGGACTGCTGGTCGCTCGCGCCGGACGCGAGAGCAAGGGATACCTGCAGATCGACGTGCGCCGCATCGCCGAGGGTCTGCACATCGAGGTGGAGGTCGCCAACTTCCACCCCGCGATCGCCTCCGGGATCAGCCTCCGCCTCTACAACGCCACCCAGTCACGCATCCACGTGTTCATCACCCACGGCTTCCTGCGCTCGCTCGCTCGCCTAGATTTGGCGAAGTCGCGCGTGGGGCGGCTGGCGGCGGCCTGACTACCCAAACCGCGCGTCGCCGTACAGCGCCCGCAGCTTCGCGCGGTCGTGGCGCGCATTGATGCGCCGCACGGTGCCCGAGCGGCTGCGCATCACCAGCGATTCGGTGCTCGCCCCGCCGGCGCTCGGGTAGCGCACGCCCTGCAAGACGTCGCCGTCGGTGATGCCCGTGGCGGAGAAGAACACGTCCTCGCCCGCCACCAGATCGTCGCGGTCGAGGATCCGCCGCAGGTCGTAGCCGGCGTCAAGCGCGGCGGAGCGCTCGTGCTCGGTGCGCGGCCACAGCCGCCCCAGCAGCTGACCGCCGAGGCACTTGATCGCGGCCGCCGAGATCACCCCCTCCGGGGTGCCACCGATCCCCCACAGGAGATCCACCGGGGAGCGCTCGGTGACCGCCAGCAGCGAGGCGGACACGTCGCCGTGGGGGATCAGCCGCACCCGAGCCCCGGCCTCGCGGATCGCCTTGATGCCCTGCTCGTGGCGGGGGCGGTCGAGCACGACCACGTCCACGTCCCCGATCTCGCAGCCCTTGCGCTCGGCGATCAGGGCGACTGTCTCCGGCAGG
Source organism: uncultured Solirubrobacterales bacterium (assembly GCA_963744135.1). GTDB lineage: Bacteria > Actinomycetota > Thermoleophilia > Solirubrobacterales > Solirubrobacteraceae > Palsa-744. The sequence goes on from CAVUSE010000004.1 coordinate 451,921, forward strand.
GGGCGGTCGAGGTCGAGCAGGTCGGCGATCTCGGGGGCGCCCACCATCTTTTCCATGTACACGCACGGGCCCGGGTCGAACATCGTGCCGCGGCTCGATAGCGCGATCACCGCCAGCGCGCTCGGCATCCCGTGGGCGGCGAGCGTGGTGCCCTCCAGCGGGTCAACCGCGATGTCCACCTCCGGCGGGGAGCCGTCGCCGATGTGCTCGCCGTTGGCGAGCATCGGCGCCTCGTCCTTCTCGCCCTCGCCGATCACCACCACGCCGTCCATCTGGACGGACTGCAGCGCGTAGTGCATCCCGTCCACTGCGGCCTGGTCGGCGGCCTCCTTGTCGCCTTTGCCCACCAGCCGCGCCGCCGCCAAAGCAGCCGCCTCGGTGACGCGCACCAGCTCCAGGGCGAGATTGCGATCGGGGCGTTGATGGGTGGGATCGGGGCTCAAATGCTCACCTCTCTCATACCGCCGCGCGTGGGGCAAGACCGCCGCGCGTGGGGTCGGGACAATGGATACCTTTACTGCGCGTGCGCCTGCAACCTACACCACCGGAGGAGGAGTCATCTTGAGCCAGATCGGGTTCATCGGCATGGGCAGGATGGGTGGCGGCATGTCGCACCGCATCCTCCGCGACTCCGAGCATCAGGTGGTGGTGTACGACGCCGACCGCGAGGCGGTGCGGCGGGCGAGCGCCAACGGCGCGCTCGGCGCCGCCTCGCTGGCCGACCTCGTCAGGCGGTTGGATCCGCCGCGCACGGTGTGGCTGATGCTGCCCGCCGGCGAGATCACGCAGCGCACGATCGACCGGCTCGCCAAGGCGCTCGACCGCGACGACACGATCGTGGACGGCGGCAACACCAAGTGGACGGAAGACAAGCTCCGTGCCGCACAGCTCAAAAAAAGCGGCATCCACTACGTCGACGTGGGCACCTCCGGGGGGGTGTGGGGCCTCGAAGTCGGCTATTGCATGATGGTGGGAGGGCCGACCCGCGCGGTGGCGCGGCTGGCGCCGTTCCTCGACGTGTTGGCGCCGCCGACCAACGAGACGAGCGTCGCCGCGATCGGCCCGCGCGGGTGGCAGCACTTCGGGCCCGCCGGCGCGGGGCACTTCGTGAAGATGGTGCACAACGGCGTGGAGTACGGTTTGATGCAGGCCTACGCGGAGGGCTTCGACCTCTTCGACAAGTGCGAGTACGAGCTCGACAACGCGAAGATCGCCCACCTGTGGGGACAGGGCTCGGTGGTGCGCTCGTGGCTGTGCGAACTCGCCGCCCGCGCGTTCGAAGCCGACGGCAACGACCTGCACACGCTCACCGGCTACACCGAGGACTCCGGCGAGGGGCGCTGGACGATCGAGGAGGCGACCGCGCGCGACGTCCCCACCCCCGCGATCACCGCCGCGCTGTATGCGCGACTCACCTCGCGCGGCAACGGCGACTACGCCAACCGCGTGCTGGCGGCGCTGCGCAACCAGTTCGGCGGACACGCGGTGAAGAAGGGCAAATGATGAGCCTCGTTGGATGGCGAGGCAACGGCTCGACGCTGGGCACGAGGCCCAGCGCCCGGGCGGCTGTTGGGCAGCCGACGCACGTGGACGATCCCCTATGAGCACGGTCGAGCAGACACAGGAGAACCCTCTCGTCGAAGGGCTGGAGCGCCTGCCCGTGGCGCCGACCACGCTCGTGATCTTCGGCGCCACCGGCGACCTCGCCCGGCGCAAGCTGCTGCCCGCGCTGTACAACCTCGCCCACGAGGGCGCGCTGCCCGAGCGCTTCAACCTCGTGGGGGTGTCGCGCAAAGAGAAGGAGCGCGATGACTACCGCGCGGAGTGCGAGGAGGCGATCCGCTCGTTCTCGCGCCGCACACCCGACGAGGACGTGTTGGCGGGGCTGCTCGAACACGTCAAGTACGTGCCCGGCACGTTCGACGACGAGCGCGTCTACCGCGAGCTCGCATTCGTGCTCGACCGCTTCGACGAGCGCGCGGGCGAACCGCTCAACCGCGCCTTCTACCTCTCCACCGCGCCCGCGTTCTTCCCGGTGATCGTCGAGGCGCTGGGCGCGCAGGGCATCAACCGCCGTGCCGGCGCCGAGGTGCGGGTGATCATCGAGAAGCCGTTCGGCACCTCGCTGGCGGAGGCTGCCGAGCTCAACCGCCGCGTGCTCGACGTGTTCGAGGAGAGCCAGGTGTTCCGCATCGATCACTACCTCGGCAAGGAGACCGTCCAGAACATGCTGGCGTTCCGCTTCGCCAACGGGATGTTCGAGCCGCTGTGGAACCGCAACTACATCGACAACATCCAGATCACCGCCGCCGAGGACATCGGCATCGGCAGCCGCGCCGGCTACTACGACCACTCCGGGGCGCTGCGCGACCTGATCCAGAACCACATGCTGCAGCTGCTCTGCCACGTCGCGATGGAGCCTCCGGTGAACTTCACAGCCGAAGAGGTGCGCAACGAGAAGGTGAAGGTGCTGCAGGCGATCCACGCGCCCTCCGCGGCGGATGTGCCGGGGATGGCGGTGCGCGCCCAGTATGGACCAGGACATGCCGGTGGGGATGACGTGCCGGGTTATTTGGAGGAGGAGGGGGTTCGCGAGGGGTCGATCACCGAGACGTTCGCGGCCCTCCGTCTGGAGGTCGACAACTGGCGGTGGGCCGGGGTCCCCTTCTACCTGCGCGCCGGCAAGCGCCTCGCGCGCAAGATCACCGAGATCGCGATCACCCTGAAGCCCGTCCCCCACCTCGCCTTCAGCGCGGAGGGCTCGCTCGGCATCCGCCCCAACCAGCTGATCCTCACGTTGCAGCCCAACGAGGGCGTCTCGCTGCAGCTCGGGGCCAAGATCCCCGGCACGCGCATGATCATCCGCCCGGTGAACATGGAGTTCCTGTACGGCACCTCGTTCCTCTCGCAGTCGCCGGAGGCGTACGAGCGGTTGATCATGGACGCGATGCGCGGGGACCCCACACTGTTCACGCGTAACGACGAGGTCGAGGCGCAGTGGGAGATCTGCGACCCGATCGTCAGCGCTTGGGCGGATACGCCGGGGCCGCTGCCGCAGTACCAGGCCGGCTCGCAGGGTCCTTCGGAGGCGAAGGAGATCCTCGTCGAGGGCCACTCCTGGCGGGCGATCTGATGGCCGGCGGGGGTCGCGAGCGCCGATCTCGTCGGGAGCCGATCCTGGCAGGCGGACCCACGTCCAGCTGGCATTTTGAGCGCCGGCGCTCAAGCCGCGAGGGGGGTGGGACATATCTATTTTTTTGGCCCCCAACCCTTCATTTTGTAAAGCGGTATCGGGCTTTTTTTCATTCATATATGCCGGCCCTCCCCAACCGCTGATCGGACGCCAGCATGCCCGCCACCAGCGACGCGGTATGGAGCGCGCAGGACACCACGCCCGACGCGATCGAAGCCGCGCTGCGCGAGCTTTTGGTTGCGCGCCACGCCGAAAACGGCGGGTATGTGCCCGCACGTGCGCTGAACATGATCGCGTTCGTCGACCGGGCTTGGAGCGGGGAGATCGCCAACCGCCTGCGCGGCGTGGGGCGCTACCACGCCTCGCGCCTGATCGTCCTCTCCTACGAGCCCTCCCGCGAGCACCTCGACGCTCGCGCCACCGTCGCCTCCGAAGGCGATCCGCGACCCGGTGAGCTTACGCTGCTGCGCGAGACGGTGATCGTCGAGATCGGCAAGCGCCACCTCGACGACCTGCTCACGATCGCCGACCCGCTGGTCGTCAGCGACCTGCTTACACTGCTGTGGTCCCCCCACGGTCACCACGATGTCGTGCGCGATCTGCTGCCGCTGGTGCAGGCCGTGCTGCTGGACTCCGTCGACGAGCCCGAGCCGCGCGAGGCGATCGCGCACGCGCGCTCGCTCTCGGAGGATGCCTATGTGGTCGATCTCGCCTGGCTGCGCACCACCCCGTGGCGCGAGCGGCTGGCCACCGCCTTCGACCCACCCGAGATGCGCCGCCAGCTGCACACGCTCACCTCGGTCACGATCCGCCACCACCCCGAATCGGCGATCTCCGCGATGTTGCTGATCGGTTGGCTGGCGGCCCGCCTGGGCTGGCGGCTCAACCCCCTGGTGGCGCACGACAATGCGCTCACTGGCAAGGCCAGCGGGCGTCGCCAGGACATCGCCCTGCGGCTCGTCGCCACGCCCGAACAGCAGGTGCGCGGGCTCGCCGGATTGGAGCTCGACACCGCCTCCGGCCTGCGCCTGCGCCTCGACCGCGGGCCCGGCGGCCTGCACGCTCACCGGCAGGACGCGAAGGGCAACGAGCGAGAGTGGACGATCCTCGGGGCCTCACGCGGCGAGGCGGGCATCCTCGGCGAGGGGATCCGCCAGGCTCTGCTGCGCGACCCCACCTTCGCGCCCGCGCTCGCCGCCGCGGGGGAGATCGTGCCGTGACGGTGGGTTGTGGATGATGTTTTATTTTGGAGGTATAACCACCAACTGGACCTGCGGGGCAATGACCAGATGACAGCGATGAGAGGTCCAGTAGCTGGTTGGTTCGCCCAATGCTCTTTTCGCACCCCAACCAGCTGACAATCTCTTCGCCCCGTCTCCCATGAGCCGACTCACCATCCTTCCCAACCCCCAGGCCGCCGCCGAGTACGCCGCTGAAGAGATCGCACGGGCGCTGCGGGACGCGCTCGATCGGCGCGGGGTCGCCCACCTTGCCCTTTCGGGGGGCAGCACTCCACGGGTCGCCTACCAGGTGCTCGCGGGGCTGCTCGAGGACTGGAGCGCGGTGGAGCTGTGGTATGGGGACGAGCGCTGCGTCGGACCCGATGACCCGGAGAGCACCCACCGGCTGGTGGTGGAATCGCTGCTCTCCCACATCCCCGGCAGCGGGCGGGCGGCGCCTGTCGAGCACCGCGTGCGCGGCGAGCTCGATCCCGAGACGGCCGCACAGGAGTACGCCGATGAGCTGCGCGCGTCGGTGGCTCCGGCCGAGCCGGGCGATCTGCCCTCGCCAGATATCGGCCTGCCAGCATCAGACGTCGGTCTGCCCGCGCTGGACGTGTCGTTGGTGGGCATCGGCGAGGATGGGCACACCGCCTCGCTCTTTCCCGGTCACCCCGAGGTGGAGGACTCCAGCGGTGCGCTCTGCCTGCCGGTGCGCAACTCGCCCAAGCCCCCACCGGAGCGAGTCACGCTCAGTCTTCCGGTGCTGCGCGCCGCCCGCTGCTCGCTGCTACTGGTGGCCGGCGCGGGCAAGGCCGAGGCGCTCGCCGCCGCGCTGGCGGGCCCCGATCCGCGCGTGCCCGCCAGCCTGCTCGTGTCAGAGCGACTGCATGTCGTGGCGGACGCCGCTGCGGCGGCACGTGTATCCCCCGATGACTCCCTCTCGTCGAGCCCATCGGGGTGATCGTGGCGGTGCCCGCATCGCCGTCAGCGTGGGAGCGAGACCCGCTCGACGCTCGATCCTTCTGACAGTTCCGAGATAACGGGGAGGCGTGCCGGCGTCCCGAGCGCGCTAAGGTCCTATCTTGAGTACGCGCCCGGAGCTCATGGCCCGCACCGTTTCCCTACCCACCGCCGCGACCCCTGCCCTACCCGCCGAGACCCTCGCGGCTCTGGATGAGGCCCGTCGCTGCACGCTGCGGCTGGTGGCTCACCTCGACGACCGCGAGCTGGAGCGCACGCACTCGCCGATCATGAGCCCGCTCGTGTGGGACCTCGCGCACATCGCCGCCTACGAGGACCTGTGGCTGGCCCACCGCCACGCCGGACTGGAGCTGCTGCGGCCCGACCTCGCCGAGCTGTACGACGCGTTCGAGACGCCCCGCTCCCAACGGGGTGAAGCGCAGCTGCTCGACGCCCCCGAGGCGCGCGCCTACCTGGAGGCGGTGCGCGAGCGCGTCGTCGTGGCGCTCGCCCGCGGCGGCATCGGCGACGGCATTCTCACCGAGCTGGTGGTGCGCCACGAGTTGCAGCACTCGGAGACTATGCGCCAAACGCTCGCGCTCGCCGGGCTGCTCCCGCCGGGTGAGCCGTCGCTGCGACCGCTCACCGGCGAGGAGGGATGGCTGGAGTTCGCCGCGGGAGCTTTTTTGATGGGCGCCCCTCCCGCCGCCGGCGGCGAGGGCTTCTCTTACGACAACGAGCGCCCCCGCCACCTCGCGCGCACCGGCGCCTTCGCGATCGCGCGTCGCCCCGTCACCAACGCCAGCTGGCTGCACTTCAGCGAGGGCGGCGGCTACGAGCGGCGCGAGTGGTGGTCGGACGAGGGCTGGTCGTGGAAGGAGGAGTACGACATCACCCACCATCCCTCCGTGGCAGTCGGTCACGCGCAGGCGCCCGTCTGCCACGTCAGCTGGTTCGAGGCCGACGCCTTCGCCCGTGCGCATGGTGCGCGGCTCCCCACCGAGGCGGAGTGGGAGCGGGCGGCGACCTCGGAGCAGTCGGAACCGGAGGGAGTAGGGCCAGGGCCAGAGGGCGTCAGTCAGAGGCCGGAAGGACTCGGGCCAGGGCCAGAGGGCGTCAGTCAGAGGCCGGAAGGACTCGGGCCAGGGCCAGAGGGCGTCAGTCAGAGGCCGGAAGGACTCGGGCCAGGGCCAGAGGGCGTCGGTCAGAGGCCGGAAGGACTCGGGCCAGGGCCAGAGGGCGTCGGTCAGAGGCTAAAAGGAGTGGGTCAGGTGTGGGAGTGGACCGCCAGCCACTTCGGTGGCTACCCCGGCTTCGTGGCCCACCCCTACCGCGAGTACTCCGAGGTGTTCTTCGGCGAGGACTACCTCGTTCTGCGCGGCAGCTCCTGGGCGACTCACCCGCGGGTCGCCAGCACCACCTTCCGCAACTGGGACTATCCGCTGCGACGCCAGATCTTCGCGGGCGTGCGGCTGGCAAGGGACGCGGTGTGATGGGCCCCGAGCCGAAGTCCACTGGCCCCACAAGCGCCAACAACGGCGCAGCGAATGGAGGCCCGGCCAACGGGGGCCCAGCCCACCAAGGCCCAGCCAAGGGAATCCCAGCCTACCGAGGCCCGACCAACGGGGGCCCAGCCCACCGAGGCCCAGCCAACGGAAGCGCGGCAAATGGAGGCTCCGCCACCGGCGACGCCATCCAAATCGACTCCCACCTCGGCGGGCCCGAGCAGCGCACGCTCGCCGAGGACGTGCTGGACGGATTGACCCGGCCCTTCAAGGAACTGCCCCCAAAGCACTTCTACGATGCCCGCGGCGCCGAGTTGTTCGACCGCATCTGCGAGCTGCCCGAGTATTACCCGACCCGCACCGAGCGCGGAATCCTCGACGCCACCGCCGCGGAGATCGCCGCCCTCACCGGCGCCGTCGAGCTGGTCGAGCTGGGGTCGGGCACCGCCGCAAAGACGCGCGTGCTGCTCGATGCCCTGCACCGCGCCGGCACGCTCGAACGCTACGTGCCGGTGGACGTCACCGAGAGCATGGTGCGCGACTGCGCCGACGAGCTGACGCTCGAGTACCCCGGCCTGCGAGTGCATGGGGTGATCGGCGACTTCGAGCGCCACCTCGACCGCGTGCCCCCCGCCGACGGCTCCCGCCTCGTGGTGTTCCTCGGCGGCACCATCGGCAACTTTCCCCCCGGCAGCCGCCGCCGCTTCCTGCGCCAGATCGCCGGGCTGCTTGGGCCGCGCGACCATCTGCTGATGGGCACCGACCTCGTCAAGGACGCGGGCGTGCTGGAGGCCGCTTACGATGACCAACAGGGGGTCACCGCCGAGTTCAACCGCAACGTCCTGCACGTCCTCAACCGCGAGCTCGACGCCGACTTCGACCCAGGAGACTTCGACCACGTCGCGCTCTTCGACGACCGACACGAGTGGATCGAGATGCGCCTGCGCGCGCGTCGCGACCACACCGTCACTGTCAGCGCACTCGAGCTCGACGTGCACTTCGACGCCGGCGAGGAGATGCGCACCGAGATCAGCGCCAAGTTCACCCGCCCGCGTCTGGAGGGGGATCTCGATGCGGCCGGCCTGCAGCTGGTGCGGTGGCTGACCGACCCGGAGGATCTCTTCGCGCTGACGCTGTCGCGGCCGAGCCAGTGAGGACCAGGTCGCGGTGGGCTTGTATAGCGATCGTATATATCGTGGGAGCTGGGTGTTGTTATAAAAAATTCAAAGCCCGATAGCAATTGCGCACGGTATTTGAAAAGTCACATACACACACCCCGCCCCACATCGAGAGTTATCGACCGGTGATGTAGGCTCCCGCCGCACATGCGGATCGAGGGCAGCTCAGCGATTGTCGTCGGCGGGGCCTCCGGGCTCGGCGCGGCCACCGTACGCCGTCTGCACGCCGCCGGTGCGCTCGTCACAATCGCCGACATCAACGCCGAGCGGGGAGAGGCGCTCGCCTCCGAGCTGGGGTTGGAGTTCCTCGCTTGCGACGTGCGCGAGGAGGCCCAGGTGCAGGCCGCCGTGGAGCGCGCCGCCGCCGCGGAGGGCGGGCTGCGCATCGCCATCTGCTGCGCCGGCACCGGCTGGGCACAGAAGGTCGCGGGCTCCAAGGGCCCGCACCCACTGATGCCCTTCGAGACGATCCTCCAGATCAACCTGATCGGCACCTTCAACGTGCTGCGCCTCGCCGCCGCAGCAATGATCTCCAACGAGCCATTCGGAGACGACGGCGAGCGCGGCGTGTGCGTCAACACCGCCTCGATCGCCGCCTACGATGGGCAGGTCGGCCAGATCGCCTACTCGGCCTCCAAGGGCGGCATCGTCGGCATGACGCTCCCCGCTGCCCGCGACCTCGCCCAGTACGGCATCCGCGTCTGCACGATCGCCCCCGGGCTTTTCGATACTCCGCTGCTCGCCGCCCTCCCCGAGGAGGCCCGCCAGAAGCTCGGCGCAGGCATTCCTTACCCGCAGCGCCTCGGCAAGCCCGAGGAGTACGCCCACCTCGCGTGCCACATCGTCGAGAACGTCATGCTCAACGGCGAGGTCATCAGGTTGGACGGGGCGCTGCGGATGCCTCCGCGCTGAGCGCGGTTTCAGCACAACACGACCCACCCGGGCCACCCTCGAGGCGGCCTCATCCAAAAAGGCCCCCGAGGCCCTGCCCACACTGGGCATGACACGGGAGCCATCGGCGACTGGGCTCAGCTCAGCCGCTCCACCAGCATCGCCATCCCCATCCCGCCGGCGACACACATCGACTCGATGCCGTAGGTGCCGTCGAGCGTCTGGAGGTCGTTGATCAGGGTGGTCATGATCCGCGCACCGGTCATCCCGAAGGGGTGGCCGAGGGCGATCGCTCCTCCGAAGGGGTTGAGCTTCTCGTCGGCGATGTCGAGCTCGTCTTTGCAGGGGATGATCTGCGCGGCGAACGCCTCGTTGATCTCGACCACGTCGATGTCGCTCATCGACATGCCCGTGTTCTTCAGGAGCTGCTGGATCGCGGGGATCGGGCCGAGGCCCATCACCTCGGGGCGGATTGCCACCACTGTGGAGGCGAGGATCTTCACTTTCGGCTTCAGCCCCAGCTCCTGCGCGCGCTCCTCGGAGGTGACCAGCAGCGCCGCGGCGCCATCGTTGAGCGGACAGGCGTTGCCCGCCGTCACGGTGCCGTCCGGCTTGAACGCCGGCTTCAGCGACGCCAGCTTCTCGAGCGTCGTACCAGGACGTGGGCCGTCATCCTTGGTGACCACCTGCTCGGGGATCTCGATCTCGTTGCCTTCCCGGTCCTTGTCTTTGTGCGCGGGCGCCGTCACCGGGACGATTTCCACGTCGTAGTGGCCCGACTCCTGCGCCGCCACCGCGCGGTTCTGGGAGATCACCGCCCACTCGTCCTGCGCCTCGCGGCTGACTTTCTTTTCCGTCGCCACGTTCTCGGCGGTGAGGCCCATCGGGATGTAGACGTTGTACAGCGATCCCTCCGAGCCGTCCAGCTTCGGGTGGAATTCGAACTCGCCCCCTTGCGTGGCACGCGAGACCGCCTCGACGCCGCAGGCGATGTAAGTGTCGCCCTCGCCCGCCTTGATCGCGTGGAACGCCATCCGCGTGGTCTGCAGCGAGGAGGCGCAGAAGCGGTTGACCGTGGTGCCCGGCACGTGGAAGTCGATGCCCGCCAGCAGCGACGCGTTGCGCCCGATGTTGTAACCCGACTCGCCCTCGGCGAAGCCGCAGCCCATCATCACGTCCACGATCGAGCTCGACTCCAGCTGCGGGTTGCGCTCGAGGATCGCTTTCAATGGGATCGACGCCAGGTCGTCGGCGCGCACCGATTTGAGCGATCCCTTCACTGCCCGCCCGATCGGCGTGCGTATGGCGTCAACGATTACGGCGTCAGGCATGCGAAGCTCTCCTTGTCGTTTTTGTCTCCCGGCGGCGCGGCATCCGCTCGCCTCCCCCGTCGCGCACAATCCTATTTGATCCGGCCAGGGTGCTCCTTGGGGGATGAGAAGGGGGAGGAGGAATATCTGCAAATTGGCCTAGAACCACTTCACAAAATGAAGGGTTGGGGGCCGAAAAAGTACATTTGGCCCAGAACCCCACCTCCCGAGAGCTCCCCGGCCCGCCAGCGAGCCTGGGGAGGGTGGCAGAGCCTCGGGAGGCCAGAGGACTGGCCTCAGAGATCCAACCTCGATACGCCCAGCTCGTCGAAGCCCACGTGGTGGGCGAGCTCGTGGCGCACCGTTCTCACAACCTGCTCGCGCAGCAGCTCGGGGTCGTGGCCGAAGTCGCGTCGCAGCGTGTCCCTGAAGATCACGATGCGATCGTGGGCGGGCGCGCCCAACACCCGGTCGCGCATCTGGTCGCCCTGGTAGAGGCCGTACGCGCCCGCCGTGCGACCCTTGTCGGAGATGACGACCGCCACGTGGCGCAGCGCGTTGCGCAGCAGGTCGGGCAGGTCGTCGAGCGCGTCGCGCACCAGCTCTTCGAAGTCCTCGTCGTTGAGGGGGTCGAGCGCCATAAACTCGGATTCGTCGGGATCCACCGCCAGTCCTTCGCGCCCAAGATCCTCCGCGCGGCGCACGATCTTTTCGAACTCCTCCTCGGACTCCGGGTCGTGCCAGCCGGCCATGCGCACCGCCACGAACGCAATCGCCGTCGTCAACAGCGCGACCGCAGCGATCCCCAGGATCAGGTCCTCCACCACCCGCACCGCACCCTGCGTGCTGAAACCCTCGCCGACCACGATCACAACCAGGCCCAGCGAGAGCGCGATCAAGGCTGTCAGCCCGATCTTCCTCAGCTGGCTGTCAGCTCCGGGAGGCTTGGGTGCGCGCATCGCGAATTGGGACCCGCCCCGCCCCGTCCACCTTACTTGAGCGTGCGGGCAATGACGAGCCGCTGGATCTCGTTGGTGCCCTCGTAGATCTGAGTGATCTTTGCGTCTCGCATCATGCGCTCCACCGGATACTCCTTCACGTAACCGTACCCCCCCAGCACCTGCACCGCCTCGACCGTCACCGCCATCGCGGTGTCCGAGCAGAACACCTTCGCCATCGAGGAGTACTTCGCACGCTGCGGATCGCCACGATCGGCCATCGCGCAGGCCTTGTACAGCAGCTCCCGCGCGGCCGCCGTGCGTGTTTCCATATCGGCCAGCTTGAACTGGATCGCCTGGTGGTCGATGATCGGCTGACCGAACTGCACACGCTCGCGGGCGTACCCCACGGCGTAGTCGGTTGCACCCTGGGCGATCCCCACCGCCTGCGCCGCCGCCCCCAGGCGCGTGCGCTCGAGTGTGCCCAACGCGACTCGCAGGCCGCGGCCGACCTCGCCGATCACGTTCTCCTGTGGCACCCGCACATCCTCGAAGATCGGCTGCCCCGTCGGCGAGGCGCGGATCCCAAGCTTGTGCTCCAGCTTGCCGACGCTGAACCCCGGGCGGTCGGCCTCGACTACGAACGCCGTGATCCGCCGGCTCTCACGGTCGGTGACCGCGAAGCAGATGTAGAAGTCCGCCACCCCGAGGTTGGTGATCCAGTTCTTGGTGCCGTTGATCACCCACTCATCGCCGTCTTTCACCGCCGTCGTTTTCATCCCGGCGGGATCAGAGCCGGCCTCGGGCTCTGAGAGCGCGAACGCCGGCGTCCACTCCCCGCTCGCGCACTTCGGCAGGAAGCGCTCCTTGAGCTCCTCCGAGCCAAACAGCTGGATCGGCAGCGTCCCCAACTCCTGCACCATCAGGATCAGCGCACACGCCGCGTCCACCTTGGCGATCTCCTCGACCGCCATGTTCAGCATCAATGTGCCGGTGCCCGTGCCTCCGTACTCGATCGGAAACGGCAGTCCGAGGATGTCCTGCTCGGCCAGGATCTTGCGGATATCCCATGGGTACTCCGCCCGCTCGTCGATCTCCGCCGAGCGCGGCGCGATCTTCTCCTGGGCGATCTGGCCGATCGTGGCGCAGAAGTCGAGGTGCTCCTGGGGGATCGTGTAAACGTCGCTGACTGCCTCCATGGCCCTGATGCTACTAGGAGGGCCCTCGCCCAACAGCTGCCGGCCCGGATACGGCATCTACTGGACAAGAACCAGCCGCTACGCTCCGTCGGATGGCAGCGGGCGACGAGTCTTCCGAAATCCCCGTCGAGCCCGCCCAGGTCGCCGAGTGGCTGGCCGGCGATCCCGGCGTGCAGCTGGTGGACGTGCGCGAGGATTACGAGCGCCAGGCCGGACACATCGAGGGCAGCCGTCACATCGAGCTCAACCAGCTCACCTCACAGGCCGCCACGCTCGCAGCCGACCGGCCAATCGTCTTCTACTGCCGTGTCGGGTCCCGCTCGCTGATGGCCGCCCAAGCGTTCCGGGCATCCGGCTTCCAGTCGCACTCAATGAGCGGCGGCCTCGTGCGCTGGGCTCAGGAGGGCCGGCCGCTCTCACCCGAGGGCGGACATGTCGCCAACCACTGATCACCCGCCCGACGGCGAGCGCTGATCACTCACCTCCAGGGGATCCTGCCCACCGATCGACACCCGCCGCCAGCCCCAACCGCCATCGTCCGACCCATTCCGCCGCCGTCCAACCCATTCCGCCACTGTCACACCCATCCGCCGCCGTCCAACCCATTCCGCCACTGTCACACCCATCCGCCGCCGTCCAACCCATGCCGCCACTGTCACACCCATCCGCCGCCGTCCAACCCATGCCGCCGCCGTCACACCCATTCAGCACCACCCAACCATCGACCACACCAAGGAGACTGAACATGGAGGCATCCGAGTACCCCAACGTGACCGTCGGCGAGGGCTACGCCGTGGGCGACCTCGACGCGCTGGGCGAGGGCCACGGCTTTCGCAAGGTGCGCAAGGGCCTCGGCGTAACCGCATTCGGAGTCAACGCGATTGTCATGCCCGCCGGCTACCAGACCGGGCGCCACTACCACGACACCCAGGAGGAGCTGTACTTCGTGCACCGCGGCACGATCGAGATGGAGTTCGGTGACGGCACCGTGCACCGCCTCGGGGAAGGCAGCTTCGCGCGCGTCGACGCCCCCACCGTACGCCGCGTGCGCAACGTCGGCGAGGGCGACGCGATCTATCTGTGCGCCGGCGGCAAGGACGGCTACGTCGGCCGCGACGGACACGCCCCGGAGGGCGAAGAGCGCGTCAGCGCGGTCGGTGGACCTCCCGGTGCGGCTGGGGCCGGGCCGATCGACAGCGCCTGAGCTTCCCCTGAGGCCTCCCGGGGCCGGGCCGATCGACAGCGCCTGAGCAGACCCTGGGGCCCTCGGGGGTGACGGGCCGATCGACAGCGCCTGAGCTTCCCCTGAGGCCCTCCCGGGGCCAGGCCGATCGACAGCGCCTGAGCAGACCCTGGGGCCCTCGGGGGTGACGGGCCGATCGAGGGCGCCTGATCAGTCCAGCAGGCCGCGCACGTAGCGCTGGTTCTGCTGCCCGATCAGCGTAGTCGTGGGCCGAATGCCGAGCGCGTTGTCCATCGCGGTGGCGAGCGGCATCCAGGTGAGCAGCAGATAGGCCCCAAGCACGAGGGCCGTGGTGCGCAGCGCGCGCGAACGCGACAGCGCCGCCAGCGGCAGCACCCACAGCACATACCACGGCAGCACCCAGCTCAGCGTCAGCAGCAACGCCATCGTCGCCCAGCCCGACGCCGTCAACGCGTCCCGGCGGCGCCATGCCAGCACACCGCAGCCCACCACCGCCAGCACCAGCGCCACGCTGAGCAGGTTGCGCATCGTTTCCGTCACGCCGCCCTGGCCCAGCACCAGACCGAGCAGGTTGGGCAGGCCCATCGGGATCACGAGGCGTCCCTGGGCGCCGAGGTCGGGGAGGTGCGCCCCGAACGCGACCACAGTGCACACTCCCAGCACGATCCCGCCCGCGAGCAGCCCCAACGCCACCTGCACCAGCCGACGCGGAGCTCTGAGCAGGCCCGCCAGAACCACCGGGACGAGGATCGCCGCCGAGGCCTTCAGCGCGATCGCCGCCACCAGCGCCACCCCCGCTCCCAGCTCCGGCCCCGCCAGTGGCCAGAGCCACGCGCCCACGCGGTCCGGCATCGCCTCGCTGGCGACACCCACACCGGGTGAGATTCCGGGCGCACGCGCACGCAGCAGCAGGTAGAAGGCGAGCGTGATGCAGAACATCATGAAGAAGTCGTTGTGGTCGCCCCCCAGGCCCCACACGAGGATCAACGGGTTGAGACCCACCAGCACGATCGCCGCCACCGGATCGCGGCCGAGCAGGCGCGCACACCGCCACACCAGCAGGATCGTGGCGAGGCTGAGCACCATCAACAGGCCCTTGAACATCCACAGCGAGCCGGCGAGGCCGAGCGGCACCACCGCATAGGTGATCAGCGTGAACAGCGGCCCGTAGGGGGTCAGCAGCTGATGCCAGTTGCTGAGCGCGTAGCTGGGGTCGCTGTGGGGCCCGAGCGCGGGGATCGTGGTGTAGGGGTCCAGGCCGTGCAGCATCCCCATGCGCCCGTAGTTGATGTAGTTGAACACATCCGTCAGCGACAGCGGCGGCGAGAGCAGCAGGATCACGTGAACACCGACGATCGTCGCGATCGCCCAGCGTGCCCGCAGCAGCGGCACATACTTGAGGCCCACCACATAGGCCACATACATCGTCACAAGCGCTCCCGTCAGCAGCGCCTTGGTCGCCCGCGAGCTGAGCGTGAACCACGGCCACAAACCGCCCAGCGGGCCGGCCAGCCAGTGGGGGAAGAAGCCGTAGTGGGAAGACGAGGAAAGAAAGCTCGGGCGGTCGGCGGCAGCCAGCACGATCAGCAGGACGCACATCCCGATCCAGATCAGAACCGAGGCCCCGATCGCCGTCTCCCTGCGCGTGCGCCCGCCCACGCGCATGCGCTCGCCCTGCGAAGCGCTCTGCCTCCCCGCGGACGCGCCCCTGCGCTCCGGGGCGACGGGTTCGTCGAGCAGCGAGTCCCGCAGGGGAAATGTGGTCGCGTCGGTCGACATGCCAGAGGGGGCCCGGTGACGACCGGACCCCCCAAGGTTACTGCTCAATGTTGATGGTCCGACGATCCTCGTCCTGCCCAACTACGCGCATCAAGGGCGTAGCTGAGCAGGCGAGGCAACGCCTGGCGGACCCACCCACTCGCGTGGCACACCAGCCCGGAGGGCTGAGGACACGCGAGCGACCGATGACGAGACCGATCGAGATCGGCCAGCGCCGCTCGGCGGCGTCCTAGATGGCCTGAACGTTGACGGCCTTCGGCCCCTTGTCGCCCTGCTCCGGGTCGTAGGACACCTTGGCGCCCTCCTGGAGCGAGCGGTAGCCCTCGCCATTGATTCCCGTGTGGTGGACGAAGAGATCCTTGTCCCCGTCATCCGGGGTGATGAAACCGAATCCCTTGTCGTCGCTAAACCACTTCACTGTGCCAGTAGGCATGTGACATTCCTCCACGATTCGTGCGTGCTGCTGCGCGGAGGATGCTGCGAAGAGCTTCGACCTGCGAGAGCTTGCACTGCTTTATGCCGGTTATATGCCCGGCCCAACGAGCACGACGGTAGCAGGTAGCGCAGCGGATGTGTTCCCGAGATGTTGCCGCGGCTAGGCTGGACGGATGAGCTCCGCCCCCAGCGCCGCCGTCCCCGCCGCGCTCACGTCGCTGATCGGCGAGGCCGCGGGGCAGCGTCCGACCGCCGCGCAGGCGGTGGAGCACCTACGGTTGTGGGACCTAAGCTCGTGGGCTGCACCGGTGGTGGGACGGCCACGCGTGTTCCTCAACATGGCCTGCACCACCGACGGGCGCGCCACCTTGAATGGGCGCTCGGGGCCAATCGGCAACCGCGCCGACCGGGAGCTGTTCCACGCGCTGCGCGCCGCCGTTGACGCGGTGCTCGTCGGCGCCGGCACCGCGCGCGCAGAGCGCTACCGCAGGCTGGTGCGCGACGAGGCACGCAGGCAACTACGGCGCGAGCGTGGGCTGAGCGAGGAACCGCTGGCCTGCATCGTCTCCGCTGGCCTCACGCTCTCCCCCGAGAGCGTCCCATTGCTCGCGGATCCCGCCGCGAGGGTAGTGATTCTCACGCCCTCCCCCGCGGGTGTGCTACCGGAGGGCACCACCGGCGGACACGCTGCCTCGGACGAGCAGGCGACTCCCGGCGAACTTGTTGCCTCCGACAAACAGGCGACTCCCGGCGAACTTGTTGCCTCCGACAAACAGGCGACTCCCGGCGAACAAGCCTCCGACAAGCAGGCGACTCCCGGCGAACATGTTGCTCCCGGCGGACACGCAACCCCCCGCGGGCAGGCAGCTTCAGCGCAGGCCTCACCGGTCGAGTACATACGCACTGCGCGAGAGGGACAGCTGGACCTGCCGGCGGCGCTCGCCGAGCTGCACGCGCGGTGGGATGTGCAAACCGTGCTGTGCGAGGGAGGCCCCCACCTGAACGGCGCGCTGCTCGCCGCCGGTGTCGTGGATGAGCTGTTTCTCACGCTGGCACCCAAGCTCGGCGGAGGCGCCGACCCGCAGGCGTCACTGCGGATCGTGTGCGGACCGGAGCTCGACCCGCCCCTGGAGCTGGAACTGCGCGACGCGCTGGAGAGCGAGTCCAATCTGCTGCTGCGCTATCGAGTCTCGCGCTAAGCTGCTGCTGCGCTATCGAGTCTCGCGCTAAGACTCACCCAGGCTCTCGCGCAAACCGGGCTCGGTGTGCACGGCGACGTTCAGCACAACGCTGTTGGGTACAAGCGTCGAGCCGTTCTCGGTGGTGAGCGTCGTGTACATCAGGCCGAGCGAGCTGACCACACCCTCGATCTGGCCGGCGAGCGGGCCGCCCTGCAGGCGGATGCGGTCACCGACGCGGAAGGGCCCCGCGCTCAGCAGCACGGTGCCTGCGATCAGGTTGCCGAGTGTCTGCTGTGCCGCGAGGCCGAGAATCACCGCTGTGAACGCCCCACCAACCGCAAGCGTGCGCGGATCGACGCCCGCGATCAGCAACGCCACGAGCAACGCGACCGCCACGGTCAGCAGGCGAATCACGAAGCCGACGGTCCCAGCCGTCGCGGGATCGAGGCGGCGGAAGAGCGCGGGCCGCAGCGCCTGGCCGGCGTCACGCGCGATCGCCCAGCCAAGAATCAGCAGCGCCACCACCGTCGCGATCTGCGCGATCGCGTCGGCTTCAGAGGAGAGCTTGCCGAAGATTGCGTCACGGTGGGAGTAGACGACGACGATCGCCACAAACAGCGGCACGAGCAGGAATGCCTGCAGGCGCGCGCGGCGCGCGGCGCGGGGGCTGACTTCGTGCAGCAACCCCACCTCACGCCATGCCTGACTGCGGGTCTCGAACATGCGCGGCGGGGTCTTAGGCAGTGGTGGGGTGCGCGGCATTGCTTCCCAGCGTATCCCGGCACAGAGCCCACCAGGCACACCTATGCGCCTCGTCACACCCACTACGCCTCCGCGCAGCACACCCCAACGCACCACGCCCACCCCAACAACACCTCACACAGCACACCCCAACGCATCACACCCACCCAACAACACCTCACACAGCACACCCCAACGCACCACGCCCACCCCAACAACACCTCACACAGCACACCCCAACGCATCACACCCACCCAACAACACCTCACACAGCACACCCCAACGCACCACACCCACGACACCTCCACGCTGCACACCCCAGGCACCACATGAGAGCACTCTCACGTGCACCCCATGCGCGGGCGCCGGGTGTAGCCTTTCGTGTGAGTGAGCAGCTCGAACTTGCGTAAGCTCGTCGCGCCCGCGGTGATCCTCGGGGTCGTGCTGGTCGTCGTCGCGATCGTTTACTTCGTCACCCCCGAGCACTCGCTGCCCTCGTTCTTCCCCGGCCACACCTCGGCGGGGAGCTCCGAAGCCAACCACCACCACACCAAGCATGGGATCGCCGCGCTCGTGGTGGCGCTGGCGTGCTTCGCGTTCGCCTGGTTTCAGACCGGCCCCAAAACGCGCACCACCGGGCCCGACGCCGCGGGCGGCTGATACGCGCCACAACGCCGCGCGCCGCCGCAACAGCACCTCCCCCTCCTCCTCCCCCCTCTGCTCTTACACCGCGAACGCGACCGTGCAGATCGTGCCGAAGGCGATGCAGTAGATCCCGAACGGGCTCAGGCGATTGGTTTGGAAGAACCGCAGCAGGAACTTCACCGCCAGGAATGTGGTTGCGGCCGCGCAGACGCCTGCCACGAGCGCCGGGCCGCGCACGCCGTTGCCCTGCGAGCCGAGCAGTTCGGGCAGCTTCAGCGCAGCGGCGGCGAGGATCACGGGGGTGGCGAGCAGGAAGGAGTAGCGGGCGGCGTCCTCGTTGGAGAGCCCCGCAACCAGGCCGCCGCCCATCGCGAAGCCCGAGCGGGAGATGCCGGGGATCAGCGCGGCCGCCTGTGAGGTGCCGATCGCGATCGCCTGACGCCAGCTGAGCTTGGCGATGTGGGCATCACCGTCGCCGAGGTAGTCGCCGGGCTTGGGGGGGCGCTTGCGCAGCTGCTCGAAGATCAGCAGCGCGATCCCGTTGACGATCAGGAAGGCGGCGGCGATCGCGGCGGAGGCAAACAGTTTGCGCAGCGATTCCTGCAGCAGCAGACCGAGGATGCCGGCAGGCACCGTGCCCACAATCAGCAGCCAGCCGAGGCGCGCGTAGATGTCGTCCTCGCGAATCTCGCGCATCCGCAGCGAGCGCAGGATGCCGCCGACGATCTTGATCCAGTCGCGCAGGAAGAACAGCAGCAGCGTGAGCGCCGTGGCGAAGTGCGTGGCGACGAGGAAGGTGAGGAAGAACTTGTCGCCTTGGTGGATGTTCCAGCCGAACAGCCGCGGCAACACCACCGCATGCCCGAGGCTGGAGATCGGAAAGGGCTCGGCAATCCCCTGCGTCAGGCCGAGGATGATCGCCTGGAAGTAGGAGATCGGGTGGTGCACGCGCGAGAGCTTAAGGCGCAGAGCGGCGGGGCGCTCATACCCACGATATTAGTGTTACCCTTGGTCACATGAAGTTTGGGTACGTGCACGCAGACCAGGGGAAGTTTGGTACTGTACTAGAGTACTAGGACATTGTGGGAGGTATGGAAGCATGATGAGTCGCAGAGGGACCGACATGCGGAACCCAGACCGGGGGGTCCGGCCCACGATTGCGGCGGGGGCCGCCTGCACCCTCGCTGCAACCCTGACGATCTGCGCGGCGTTGGTAGCGCCCGTGCGGGTGAATGCCTCCGGCGCGGCGCGCACAGCAGCCGCCGCGCCGGAAGCAACCTCCGCCACACTCGCACCCACGCTCGCCCCCAACCGGCCCGGCGCCAAGGGCGCGCTGACGCTCGCGATCCAGTACACCGGCGGCGAGGAGGGCGTGCCCTCGCCGGTGCACCGCTCGGTGCTGAGCCTGCCCGCCGGGCTGACACTCGACGTGCCGAGCCTGCGCAGTTGCAGCGCGGCGCGCCTGCAGGCCCACGGCCCCAGCGCCTGCCCGCCGCAGTCGCTGATCGGACGTGGACACGCGCTGGCGGAGGCACTCGCGGGACCGGAAGTGATCTCCGAGGAAGTGGCGCTGTGGGCCTTCATCGGCCCGCCGCAGGGCAGCAACCCGACGCTCGAGCTGCTCGGCGAAGGCTCCACGCCAGTGCCGGCGTCGGTCGTGATCACCGGCACGGTCATCCCCGCTCACGCTCCCTACGGGGAAGAGCTCGTGATCCCGATCCCCCCGATCCCCTCGTTGCCGTCGGTGTCGGAAACCTCGCTTGCCAACCTCACGCTCACGATCGGCGCGAACGGGCCGCACCGCCCGCGTAGTGCCAACACGGTGCTGGTGCCCACCACCTGCCCAGCCGGCGGGTGGCCGTTCGCAGCGGCGTTCACCTACGCCGACGGGTCCTCTGGCAGCACCGTCAGCAAGGCGCCCTGCCCGGCGCGAGCCGAGCGTCGCCACGCCAGCACCAAGCAGCACACAGCTGGCACCAAGCGTCGCCACGCCAGCACCATGGCCCGTCGGGCGAGCGCTGCCACAGCAGGCAAACCCCACACGCCGACCGCGCGGGCGAGGAGCGCCCGTACCGTCTCGCTGCACGAGACCGGCAATCTGCGCCTCACCGGCAAACACGGGTTCACGCTCAACGAGCAGGGCTCGGCGACGGGCACGTTCAACGGCACGATCCACGTGCGCCTGACGATCGTCTCCAGCAACCACGTGAAGGCCGAAGTGAGCATCTCCCGCAGCGGCGGCTCGATCTTGGGGGAGGCGACCGCGAGCTATCGCAAGAGTGGCGCCAGCGCCGGCTTCTCCGGCTCGCTGTCAGTCAGCGGCGGCACTGGCAGCTACAGCGACGCGCACGGCTCCGGCCTCAGCTTCGGCGGCACCATCCAGAACTCCAACGACGCCATTGCCGTGCACCTCGGCGGTTCGATCTCGGATTGAGCCCCGGATGCTGGAGCTGCGTGACCTCGTGAAGCACTACCCCGCGATCGGCGGGGAAACCGTGCGTGCGGTGGACGGCGTGTCGCTGCGCGTGGAGCGCGGGGAAATGGTGGCGCTGTACGGGCCGAGCGGGTCCGGCAAGACGACGCTGCTGCTGATGATCGCCACCCTGCTGGCTCCCACCTCGGGCACGGCGCTGATCGGCGGGCGCGACATCTCCTCCCTGAGCGAGCGCGAGGCGTCGCGCTTCCGGCTCACCGAACTGGGCTTCATCCGCCAGAACTTCGACCTGCTGCCGGGCGTCAGCGCGATCGACAACGCGGTGCTGAAGCTGCTGAAGAGCCACCGCTGGAGCGCAGCGCAGCGCGAGGTCGCGCCGCTGCTGGAACAGTTGGGGTTGGGCGAGCGGCTGCGCCACCGCGCCGAGACGCTCTCGATGGGCGAGCGCCAGCGGGTGATGATCGCCAGGGCGCTCTCCACCGAGCCCAGCCTGCTGCTCGCCGACGAGCCAACCGGCAGCCTCGACACGCAGCGCGGGCGCGAAGTGCTGGAGCTGCTGCGGGGGCTGTGCCATGAACGAGGCGTGGCGGTCGTGCTCGTCAGCCACGACCCGATGGCCGCGGAGTACGCCGACCGCGCGCTCGCGCTGCGCGACGGGCGGCTCGGCGAGCACGAAGCCGATCAGTTTGCCCCGTACGACACAGGAGCGCGCTCGGCGCTCACAGGGACGAACGTGGCAGTCGGATCGGGAGGGCTTGCGAGGAAGGTCGACGGCGGCGAGCTGCCGTGAGACCCGCGAACGTCCTGCGTCTCTACCGCGTGCGCCTGCGCGCACGGCTGGCGCAGGAGTGCCTGGCGGTGCTCGGAATCGCCGCCGGCGTGGCCCTGCTGTTCGCCTCGCAGGTGTCGAGCTCCAGCCTGCAGAGCTCGGTGGGAGAGCTCACGCACGGAATCGCGGGCGACGCCACGCTGCAGTTGCTGGCGCGCGCGCCGCAGGGCTTCCCACAGAGCACGCTGGCGCGGGTGCGCCGGATCCCCGGCGTGCGCACCGCGGCACCGCTGCTTGAAGCCGACGCCAACGCGTCGGGCCCGAAGGGCAGCGAGTCGGTCGAGCTGGTCGGCACGGACGCAAGCCTCGCCAAGCTCGGCGGCACGCTGGTGCGCCACGCCGAATTGACGCCGTTCGGGGGAGTCGGGGCGATCGTGCTGCCGGCGCCGCTCTCGCGCGCGATCGGCGTGACGCAGTTCGGCCAGGAAGCGACCTTCCAGCTCGCCGGGCACACCGCCACGGCGCCGCTGTACGAGCAGCTGCACGCCCACCAGATCGGCGCGTTGATCGGGACACCGGTGGCGCTGGCACCGCTCGCCTTCGCGCAGGAACTGGCCGGGGTGGGCCCGCGCGTGAGTCGCATCCTCGTGCAGCCGGCGCCCGGCTCCGAAGCGCACGTGCGAGCGGCGCTCGAACGGATCGCCGCGGGCCGGCTGAACGTCGAGCCGATCGGCTACGACGAGACGCTGTTCGCGAAGGCGGCGGCGGCCAGCAACCAGTCCACTGCGCTGTTCGCGGCGATCAGCGCGCTCGTGGGGTTCCTGTTCGCGTTCAACGCGATGCTGCTGACGGTGCCGCAGCGGCGCCGTCTGATCGCCGACCTGCGCCGCGACGGGTACACCCCGCGCACGGTGGTCGCGGTGCTGATGCTCGACGCACTCGTTTTGGGGGTGATCGCGTGCGCGCTCGGGCTGGCGCTCGGCGAGGAGCTCTCGATCCACCTGTTCCACTCCAACCCCGCGTTCCTCTCGCTGGCGTTTGCGCTCGGCTCGGCGCGCGAAGTCAGCTGGCAGAGCGTCGCACTCGCCACGGGTGGGGGGATGGCGGCGGCGATCGTGGCGGTGATGAGCCCGCTGCGCGACATCTTCTCGAAGGATCCACTCGCAGCGATCGCCACTCCCCGCGCCGCCTCTGGCGCCAGACACGCCGGCGTCGAGTTGCTTCCCATCGCCGGCCTGGTGTGCCTCGCCGGCGCCACCGCGATCCTGCTGGCCGCCCCCGACGCGGCGCTGCCGGGGATGGTGCTGCTGTTCGGCGCGCTGCTGCTGGAGCTGCCGCTCGCGCTCAGCGCCACGCTCGCGCTGGTGAAGCGCTTGGCGGGCAGGATCACCAGCCCCGTAGCGCACGTCGCCACGATGGAGTTGAGCGCGGCCCGTGCGCGGGCGATGGCGATCGCGGCGACCGGCGCAGTGGCGGTGTTCGGCAGCGTCGCGATCCAGGGCGCGCACGGCGACCTGCTCGCGGGCCTGGAAGGGGCGGCGCGCGACATGAACGCGTTCACCGACGTGTGGGTGGCGCCCGCCGGCTCGTACAACCTGTTGCAGACCGCCCCGTTCGAGCCGACGCTGCGCACGCGCCTGCAGCGCCTGCCGGGGGTGCGTGCGGTGGGCCTCTACCGCAGCGGGCTGCTCGACTACGGCGAGCGCCGCGTGCTGGTGATCGCCCCGCCGCGCACGGCTGTGCCGCTGGTGCCCGCCAACCAGATCGTGCAGGGCGACCCGCGCCAAGCAACCGCGCACCTGCGTGCCGGTGGCTGGGTGGTGCTCTCGCGGGCGCTCGCCGAAGAACACCACCTGCGCATCGGCGAGGCGTTCACGCTGCCCAGCCCCGACCCGCGGACGTTCCGCGTCGCGGCGCTCTCCACCAACCTCAGCTGGGAGCCGGGCGCGATCGTGATGAACGCCTCCGACTACGCCCGCGCGTGGGGCAGCGC
The DNA here is from genome assembly GCA_963744135.1 of uncultured Solirubrobacterales bacterium. GTDB lineage: Bacteria > Actinomycetota > Thermoleophilia > Solirubrobacterales > Solirubrobacteraceae > Palsa-744. Next base: position 475,499 of record CAVUSE010000004.1, read on the forward strand.
GGATGCCACCGCCTACGCCATCACGCTCGCTCACGGCATCACGCCCAGCCAGGGCGCCCGCGAGATCGAACGGGCGCTGGCGGGGAGCGGACGGAGTGGTGCGCTCGGGAGCAGGCGGGGTGGCGGCCGAGGGGGCGGGCCGGGTCCCAACCAATCCGGGCTGGCGGTGGAGACGGCAGCGCAGCACGCAGCCCGGCAGAGTGCGCTCAGCCGCCAGGCGCTCGCGCGCCTCACCCAGATCGCCGCGCTGATCCCGCTCGCCGCGGTGCTGGCGATGGCAGCGGCGATGGGCGCGCTGGTGTGGCAACGCCGCCCGCGCCTGGCAAAGCTCAAGCTGGAGGGGCTGGCGCGCGCCGAACTGTGGCGCACGATCCTGTTGGAGAGCCTGCTGCTGGTTGGCGTGGGCTGCCTGACCGGCGCGATCTTCGGCCTCTACGGCCAGCAGCTCGCCGACCGCGCGCTCGCCGACGCGATCAACTTCCCCGTGGTGCACTCGGTCACGGCATTGGCGGGCCTTGAGAGTCTCGCCCTGGTGAGCGCGACGGCGCTGGCGATCCTCGCCCTACCCGGCTACATCGCCGCCTGCGTGCCGGCGGCGATGGCGCTGCAGGACTGATGCGAGGCACCCGGCGCCCGAGCTCCCAGCCCTCCGCGCCCGCGGCCCCGCCTGACCTCCGGGGAACCGACGCGTCGACACCCGACGAGCAGATAATCGGTTTGATGGCCGAGATCGGCAGACGACCGTACAAACAAGTGGCACGTGCGGCCGCACAGCGGCGCACCCGCGAGGCGCTGCTGGACGCCGCGATGGAGGAGTTCACCCAGGGCCGCTGGGCTAAGGTCTCCCTCCAGGAGCTGGCGAGCAGGGCGGACGTCACCAAGCAGACGCTGCTGCGCCACTTCGGCTCCAAGGACGGGCTGCTGATGCAGGCGCTGGCGAGCACCGCGTCGGAGATGTACACGCAGCGCTGGAGCGCCATACCGGGCGATATCGAAGGCGCCGTGGAGAACGTGCTCGACCACTACGAAGCGTGGGGCGAGCGCTCGCTGCGAGTCGGCGCCTGGCTGGACAGCGGCCCTCCCACGCTCGCCGGCATCTCGCAGATGGCGCGCAAGCTCCACTACGACTGGATCGAGTACGCCTTCGGCCCGCAGCTGGAGCACCGTCACGGAGAGGAGCGCCTGCGCTGCCGGGCGGCGCTGATCGCGCTGTGCGACGTGCACACGTGGTGGCTGCTCGCGCACGACCTGGGGTTCGAGCGCACCGCGTTGAGAGCCACGCTCACCACCGCGATCGAGCGCCTGCTCGGGCAGGCGGAGCCTTGAGGATCCTCGTGTACACCTCCCCCGCGCGCGGGCACCTCTACCCGGTGGTGCCAATCGTGCAGGAGCTTCAACGCCGCGGCCACGAGCTCGCGCTGCGCACGCTCGCCTCGCAGGTCGAGCTGGTGCGCGCGCTCGACATCGACGCGGCGCCGATCGCCGAGCAGGTCGAAGCGGTCGAGCTCGACGACTACCGGGCGCGCTCGGTGCCGGCGAAGGGCCGGCGTGTGCTGGCAACGTTCCTGGCGCGTGCCGAACATGAGGCGCCCGATCTCGAGCAGGCGATCGACGCACACGATCCCGAGCTGCTGTTGATCGATGTCAACTGCTGGGGGGCGGCGACGGTCGCCGAGGCATCGGGGCGCCCGTGGGCGATGTACTGCCCCTTCCTGCTGATGCTCCCCTCCCGCGACGCCCCCGCCTATGGGATGGGATTGACGCCCCGTGGCGGTCCGCTCGGTCGCGCGCGCGACAGGGTGCTGCGCCGCGTCTGGGACACCAACATCGACCGCATGACAGTGCCGGCGTTGAACGCGCTGCGCGCGCGGTATGCGCTCGGCGGGCTCGCCCACTTCACCGACCTGCTGGGACGTCCCGGCGTGCTGCTGTCGCTCACCGCCGAGGGCTTCGAGTACCCGCGCCGCGACTGGCCTGCGAACGTGCGGCTGGTGGGGGCGATTAATTGGGACCCACCCGCCCCGTGGGACCCACCCGCCCCGCCCACTCCACTCCTCCCATCCCCCCAACCAAACGCCGCATCCTTCTCCCGTCCGCGCGCGAGCGCAACCTCTCCGTCCCCCTTCTCTGCGCCACAACCTCCCTGGCTGGCGCAGATGCGAGACCCGCTCGTGCTGGTCACCTGCTCAACCGAGCTGCAGCGCGACAAACGCCTGGTTCGCGTCGCGCTTGAGGCGTTGCCCCCCGAGGGCATGTCGGTGCTCGCCACAACGGCCGCGCACGACCCCGAAGAGTTCGAGCCGCCCCCCGGCAGCCGGGTCGAGCGCTTCGTTCCCCACGCGGCCGTCCTGGAGCGAGCGGCGTGCGTGATCTGCCACGGCGGCATGGGCATCACGCAGAAGGCGCTGGCGGCTGGGGTGCCGGTGGTGGTGGTGCCCTTCGGACGCGACCAGCTCGAGACCGCCTGCCGCGTGGAGGTGGCCGAAGCCGGCGTGCGCCTCCCACCCAAGCGCGTGACCCCGGGGCGGCTGGCCGACGCGGTCCGCGCCGCGATGGAGCGCCGCGCGGGCGCACAGCGGGTTAGCCGGGCCTATGCGGCCGCTGGGGGCGCCACCGCTGCTGCGGACGCGATCGAGACGCTTGGACGCGTTCACCAACTGTTCACAACCTGATTCCCGGCTCGTTACAAGAACCCGCAATTTGCGGCCGAATCTTGTTGGTATGGACGCGCAGAGCACGACCATCGAGGTACGGGCAGGGGTGGAGTCGAGCCGCGCGGACGACCAGGTGAGCCGCGTTGACCTGCATTGTCACTCCTCTGCCTCCGAGGTTTCGCGGCTGGGGATTCAGCGCGCGATGGGGCTGCCCGAGTGCGCCACGCCGCCGGAGGAGGTGTACGCGCTGGCGAAGCGGCGCGGGATGGACTTCGTGACGATCACCGACCACGACACGATCGACGGGGTGCTGGCGATCGCCGATCGGCCCGACGTGTTCGTCTCGGAGGAGCTGACCGCCCACTTCCGCGGCGAGCGCCAGGCGGTGCACGTGCTCTGTTTCGGGATCACGCCCGCCGACCATGAGTGGTTGCAGGGTCACCGCCACGACGTGGAAGCGTGCGCCGAATACATGCACGAGCGCGAGATCGTGTGCGCGCTGGCGCACCCCTACTACACCGTCGCCGCCCCGCTCACGCCCCGCCACCGTCGCCGACTAGTGGAGCTGTTCGCGATCTGGGAGGTGCGCAATGGGGCTCGCGCGCGTGAGCTCAACCGCCCGGCGGCGATCTACATCGCGACGCATGACGGGATCGGGATCGGCGGCAGCGACGACCACGCAGGAGTGGATATCGGCCGAACGTTCACCGAAACGCCGCCCGCCGACTCACCCGCCGAGCTGCTGGCCCATCTGCGCGCCGGACGCACGCTCGCGCGCGGCGAGCAGGGCAGCGCCGCCAAGTGGGCACACGCCGCGATCGCCCTCGCCGCGCGCTCGCTCGGGGCCGGCGCGGAGGAGGTTGCTCGGAATGAGCTTGGGACAGGACAGGGGCAGGGGAGGGCCGGAGCGCAGCCGATCGACCCGGCGCGGGAGACAGCCCCGGCGCGGGAGCAGGTGACAGAGCAGTGGCGGAACTTGGGACAAGGGTCTCATGCAGAGGAGCACCGTTCGGGCGTGCGGGGCCTGGACCCCCGCATGGTGATGCGCATGGCGGAGCGTCTGCTGCGCGAGGGCGACGCCCGCCACGGGCCGACCGGCAACGACCTCACACCGACCGACGCCCGTCAGCTGCTGCGCGCATGGCTGGCCGCGGTCGAGCTGCCCGAAAGCGAGCTGCTCGCGCACATGCAGGCGGACGACTTCACTCACTCCGATCTGCACCGCCGCGCCTGCCGCGCGCACGAGCGCAGGCTGGGCAACGCGGTCGAGTCGGTGGCGCGGGCCGTTGAAGCCGGCGCCCGCGTCGATCTCTCGGCCGCCGCCACCGCGGTGTTCGAAGGCTGCATCGCGGCGATTCCCTACGCGCCCGCCACCGCCTTCCTCGGCGCCGAGAAGGCGAAGCTCGACTCACGCGAGGGCGAGGTGCCGCGGGTGGCGGTGATGGCCGACGGGATCGCCTCTACGCACGGGGTGTCGCGCACGATCGAGGAGATCCGCGCTCGCGGCGTGCGGGGGTATGAGATCGAGGTGATCGGCACCGACCCGGGCGTCGACCGGCGGCTGTCGGCGGTGGCGGAGCTCGACGTGCCGCTCTACCCGGGTCTGCGGATCGGCGTGCCCGGACTGCCCGCCGCCGTGGAGACGCTTGCCGAGGGCGCGTTCGATGCGATCCACGTCTGCTCCCCCGGGCCGGTGGGCATCGCCGGCGCGCTCGTCGCGCGCGGGTTGGGGATGCCGCTGATCGGCAGCTACCACACCGAGCTCACCGCCTACGCCGCGCTGCGCTCGGGCGACCCTCACCTTGCGCACGCAATGGACCTCGCCGTGCGCACGCTGTACGGGGCGTGCGACCTGGTGCTCTCCCCCTCTCCCTCCTCCGACGAGACGCTCAAGCAGCTCGGGATCCCGGCGTCGCGGATCGCCCGCTGGGATCGCGGAGTGGACTGCTCGCGCTTCGATCCGGCGTTACGTGGCGAGCGTTCACTGCCCGGCGAGCTCAATGTCCTCTACAGCGGACGCATCACGCGCGAGAAGGGTGCCGACCTGCTCGCGGACGCGTTCCTCGATGCGCACGGGCGTGACCCGCGGCTGCACCTCGTGCTGGCCGGCGGCGGCCCCGAGGAGGCCCGCCTGCGCGAGCGCCTCGGCGCGCACGCCACCTTCCTCGGCTGGCAGGAGGGGGCGGAGCTCGCGCGGGTGTATGCGAACGCGGACATCTTCCTGTTCCCAAGCGCCACCGACACCTTCGGGCAGGTGATCCTCGAGGCGCACGCCAGCGGCCTGCCAGTCGTCGCGGTGGACGCCGGGGGACCCGCGTCGCTGATCGAGCACCGCGTCAGCGGCCTGCTGTGCGAGCCCTCCTCCGACGCGCTGGCGGAGGGAGTGCTGGAGCTTGCCGGCTCGCCGCTGCTGCGCGGGCGCCTGGCGACGGTGGCGCTCACGGGGGTGCGCCGGCGCACTTGGGAGGGTGCGCTGGAGCGTCTCGCCGAGGGCTACCGCCGCGTGCTCGGCGGAGCGCCCCACAGCGCAGCGGGAAGCCCTGGGGCACGCCGTGCTGCCTGAGGGAAGATCTAGGCGCTCGATTGCCGAGAGACAACCCAGGCGCTCGATTGCCGAGAGACAACCCAGGCGCTCGATTGCCGAGAGACAACCCGGGCGCTCTAGCGCTGGAAGACGATCCGCGCGCTCTCGCGGGGGGTGTGATGTCTTTCAAAACGCACTAGAACACTTTACAAAATGAAGTGGTTCTAGGCCAAAAAAGTAATGCACAGCACCCCCGCTCACCACTTTCATCCACTCGGCGTTGCCCGCCGAGGGAGACCGACCTCGACGGCTGGCACGCTCGCCGTGGCGCTGCACGATGTCGAGCCGGCCACATTCGAGCACTGCATGGAGATCCGGACCTGGCTGAATGAGCACGGCGTGGATCGCGTGACGCTGCTGGTGATCCCCGCGCGCGACCTGCACCCGGTGGGCGAGCGCTCACCGGCGCTGATCGACTGGCTGGCCACCCGCCGCCGCCTCGGCGACGCGATCGCTCAGCACGGCTTCCAGCACGAGCAGTTGCGCCGCCCAAGCTTGCCCCACCGCGTATCGGCCCCGGCTCGGGCCCGCCGCGCGGCGGAGTTCGCCGGGCTCGGCGACGAGGAGACCCGCCGCGCGGTGGACGCCGGCTGGCGACTGCTGAAGCTCGCGGGGATCGAGCCCGACGGCTTCGTGGCACCCGCCTACGCCTACACGCCCGCGCTGCGTCGCGCGGTGAGCGCCCGCTTCCGCTGGTGGGCCGGCCTGCTGAGTCTGCACGGCGGTACCGAGCCCGCCCGGGGTCGGCCGGTCGCCACCCACGACCTGCCTGCCATCGCCGGTGCCCTGCCGGTCCCCGCTCGGCGCCGGCTCGTCCCCGCCTGGGGCCCGCGCTCGATCCGCGCGGGGGCGCTGCTCTCGGGCGACACCCTGCGACTGGACCTCTCGCCCGCGCACCTCGACCATGCCCACCAACTGCGGGCGCTGGAGCGAACGCTCGTCCGCGTCGCCAGGCACCGGCACGCCGTTACCTACGACGAATTGGCGGGGGCGCCGCTCCAGGCGGAGAAGACCGACGCTTCTAGCGAGCTGAGGCCGCGCGTCGCGGCATAGCCAAGGGGTGGGAGCCCGAAGAGGTTCTCGATCGTGCGCAACAGCGAGAAATCGTTGAAGGGTTCCTGGCTGAAGGTGGCGGGCTTGATGTAAGGCGAGATCAGCAGCGCCCCCACCTGGCCGCCACCCGTCGGCGGGAGGTTCACGCCGGGCGTGGGCGCCGGTGTCGTAACCCCGGGCGTGGTCGCCGCCGGTGTCGTCGCCGCGGGAGTGGTCGTGGCTGGTGTCGTCGCCGCGGGAGTGGTCGTGGCTGGTGTCGTCGACTCCGGCGTAGCTGGAGTAATGGTCGTAGTCGGTGTGGCTGGAGTGGTCGTGGTCGAGGCTGGCGTGGTGGGGGCGGGCGTGGTGGGTGCCGCCGTGGCGAGGCCGGTTGCGCCCACCTGTGTTGTCGTCACAACGGGAACGGGGAAGCGCGGCTGCATGCAGCAGGAACTGGAGTCGGCGTACTCCCCGGTAGTGGGCGCCTGATCGGTCGTAATGATCAGCAGCCCACCTTTGTGGTAGGCGGGGGAGGCGAGGATCTCGGGGACGACGCGGCGCAGGAACGTTTCGGCGGCAGGCAGCCCGCTGGGCGCGCCGGGCGCGCACGGGGTGGGACGCCCGTCGTGGCAGAGGTCGGGCACGATGTAGGAGAGCGCGGGGGTACTCTTGGCACTCTTCAAATCGCCCGCCAGCCCTTCGATACCGACGTCGTCGTGGGTGCATGCGGGCGAGTGCAGCACGCCATCGAAGTAGGTGAAGGGGTCGCGGAAGGTCGCGAACGTGTCCCCCTGCGGCGCCCGTGAGGTGGGGTCGGCCGCGCCGAATTCCGGGTGCCAGCAGGGGACGGCGCTGGAGGCGCCCGCCGCGGATATCGACCCGCCCGACTCAGCCTTGGACCCGCCCGACTCAGCCTCGGACCCGCCCACCCTCGCTTTGGACGCGCCCGCCTGCGGCTGCACCCCACCTCCGGACACATCGCCGAGTCCTTCGGCATACACCTTCCAGGTGAGCCCTTTGGCGGCAAGCTGTTCGCCGACCGTCTGGGCTTCCTTCGGGTAGATGCAGCCCTGCCCGCTGTACTGCCCCTTGCTGTTGGCCTGCCCTGGGACGATGTCGGTGAAGGTCGGGCAGTCGGCGGCCGTCTGAGGGGTGGGCCCGAGCCCGCTGATCAGGGCGACCTCGTCGGCGAGCTCTTCGTGGGCGACCCCGTAGAAGCGCACCAGCAGCTCGCCGCGATGCTCGAGCGTGTGCGCGATGTAGGGAGCCGGCGATTCCGGCCCGAAGGTTTGGGCGTAGGCCTGGTCGGCGAGCACGATCAGGAAGACGTGCTTCACCGGTGGCAGCTTCGGCGCTTCGCTCGCGGACCCGGAGCCCTTGGAGGCGCCCTTGCCCGACTGCTTGTGGCTTTCGCCGGATGACGAGCTCGATTCTTGCGCGGATGAATGCGATTCTTCGGCGGAGCTCGAAGGCGATGCTTCCGGGGTGGGCGTTTCTTCGGCAGCCGGCGGCGCGGCGGCGAGCGGGGTGCTCGCGACTGGGGCGGGGATCAGCAGCGTGAGCGGACCACGGCGCAGCGCGTTGAGCGCGCCAGATGGGTTGGAGGCGGCAGCGCCGGTCACCGTCCCGAAGCCGAGCATCGCGAGTGTCAGCACGGCGGCCGTGAGGGGACTCGGCAGTCGGCCGTGCGAGCGCTGCTGCACGGGTGCGGGCACCGGCACATGGCCGCCCGAGCCCAGACCGTCGAGGATGCGCTCCAGCGCCGCCGCGCGCGGCCCATTGCGGGCTCCGCAGCTCAGGCAGTAGCGCTGGTCGCCCGCCAGCGGCGAGCCACACTCGGCGCAGGCGCCGGGTGGTCGCGGGGGCACTGGGGAATCCCCACTCACGGGCGACGCTCTCAGCTGACTGGCGCGCTCGGGGGCAGCACCAGGGTCTGCTCCTCCGCCCGTTCCTCGCCGCCAGCCGATGCGCGCTCCGATCCACCGCCAGCCAACTCGCCCCCCGGTCGGCCGCCAGCCAACTCGCCCCCCGATCCACCGCCAGCCGACTCGCCCACCGATCCACCGCCAGCCAATGCGCCCACCGGTCGGCCGCCAACCGGCTCGCTCGGCGACCCGCCGTTGGCGGCGGCGCTCGGCACACGCTCCATCAGCACCTTGCCGCACTGCCAGCAGTAGAGCGCACCGCGGCCGTGCACGGCACCGCAGTCGGTGCAGGTGCCGGTCTCGACGTGCTCGCGCAGGCTGAGCACACGCTCGAGCTCCCCAAGCTCGGCGTCGCGCTCCTGCAGCTCGGCGGCGCGGCGCACAAGCACGTCGAGGCGGAAGTGGTCGCGTATCGCCATCTCGTAGGCGAGACCTCCGAGATCCCAGTGCAGCTCGGCGACTTGCGCGAGCAGCTCGTCGCGCCGGCGTTCCAGGCCGGCACGTCCGTCGCCGGCGTCGGGAGAGCCGCCGGGAGCCGCCGGGGCTGGTCGAGAAGCGTCCCCGTCGGGGTGCCCGCGCAGCGAGTCGAAGATGCCCATCAGCCGGTGCTCATTACATTTTTTGAGATCCCTGCCGGCAGGTCTTTCCCACATCGAAAATGCCCAGCGGCCGCCACCACGTCAAAGGCGCCCATCAGCCGGTCGTAACCACGTTGGGAATGTTGCGCGTCTTCTGCTCGGCGCTTTCGCCGCTGTTGCTCGACTTGGGAGTGGAGCTTTTGCTCGAACCGCCGCTTTTGGAGGATCCCCCAGAGGAGGAGCTTCCGGAGGAAGACTTCGAAGAGGAGGACGAGGAGCCTTTGCCGCCACCACTCGTGCTCGATCCCGAGCCGCCGCCATTTTTGGTACCGGTGGTGTTGGAGGAGGAGGAGGCTTCCGTCGGCGTGGTGAGAGCCGGAGCGGCGCCGGTGCCGGTGCCAGGCGTCGCGGCGCCCGGCGTGGCAACCGAGATCACCTGTGCCGGCACGGTCGATGCTTTCCCGCCGCCGGCACGACCGATCAACACGCCGACGCCCATCGCCAGCAGCAGCACCCCCACGCCCGCCACCGCGGTCGCGCCCGAGGAGCGCCTACCCACGGCTGCGCCGCCACTTCCGCTCGACGGGGCCGGGCCGGATACAGTCGCGGGCGTGAAGCGGCTCAGAAACTGGCTGCGCGCCTGCACCTGGCGCCCCCCGCACTCCAGGCAGTAGCGCTGATCGTCGGCAAGCGAGGCGCCACAGTAAGCGCAGGCTTTCATAGACCCGCATCATAAGGTTTTGCCCCTGCGGCAATTGGTGACGATTCGGTGAACACCCCTTCCCGAGAGGGAATGACGTGAAAGACTGGCCCGCACACCGCGCGGGTGTCGTAACAATTCGTTCACAAATCTTTAACATGATCGGTTCGTCCGGTGCCCAGTTTTCTCGAGCCTCTCACGACTCCCAGTCCTGAACCCTCATTTCCAGGCTCGCAGCCGGACGGGGAGGGGCCGCGGACACAGACCTTCGGCAACCTCGAGCTGCGCCCCGACGAGATGCAGGCGCTGGTGGCAGGGGCGCGTGTGGGACTCACTGTGCGCGAGTTCCAGGTGCTCGCCGCGTTGGCGGGCCGCGAGGATCGCGTGATGCGTCGCGCAGAGATCTACCGGCAGGTGTGGGGCGGCGAGATGAAGCACCGCGACCGCGCGGTGGACGTGTTCGTGCGCAAGGTGCGCACCAAGCTCGCCGCGACAGCACCCAGCTGGACATACATCCACACGCACTTCGGGATCGGCTACCGCTTCGCGCCCGAGCCCCTCTCGGGTGCGCACGAGCCCACCTACGAGACGCAACCGCAGGCGGCCTCAGCGCAGGCATGAGCGCTAGGGAGCCCACCGCAACCAACCCACGGCGAGCGTGTTCACAGAGCCGAGCACCCCGCGGGGAGCGATGGCCTCGAGCAACGACGGATCGAGAAAGGAAGTGACCCAGGCATGAGGAGACTCACCGGCCACCGGGCAGTTGTCACCGGAGCCCTGTTGGCGAGCGTCGCGTTGGTGCTGCCGATCTCCTCGCAGGCGACTTCTAAAACACCACAACCACCCAAGCTCAAGCCACCGCACGCCGCCACCGAGCGAGCGGTGCACGCGGGCGAAACGACCGTCGAGCTCGACGGCACCGTCAACCCTCACGGCTTGGAAACCACCTGCTACTTCCAGTACGGCACCACCACCGCCTACGGCGAGCAGACGCCCACTGCGGTGGCGGGCAACGGCACCACGGGAGTCAAGGTGAGCCAGGCGATCTCCGGGCTGCAGTCGGGCACGACCTACCACTACCGCATCGTGGCGATCAGCACGGGGGGCACATCGGACGGGGTTGATCGAACCTTCATCACCAAGCGGATTCCGCTGAAGTTCGTGATCGTGAGGGCGTCGAGTGCGGGCACATTTGGGAGCCCGTTCTCGCTGACCGGCACCCTCACCGGCGCGGGCGGGGCCGACCACCAGGTGATGCTGCAGGCCAGTGCGTTCCCCTACCTGACCGGCTTCAGCGACGTCGGCACACCGGTGAGCACGAACGCCGCCGGCGACTTCACCCTCACCGCCCCCAAGCTCACGCAGGCGACCGAGCTGCGCGTGCGCACCCTCGACGCGCCACCCATTTACAGCCAGATCGTAAAAGTGAAGATCGCAATGCTCGTCAAGCTCAATGCGCACCCGACCACGAAGGTGGGCACTGTGCGCCTATCCGGCACCGTGTCGCCCGCGGAGGTCGGCGCACCGGTGGTGTTCCAGTGGATCAGGTCGACGCACAAGCCGGTGACCGTGGCAAGCACCGTCGTGCGGCAGGGTACCGCGAGCGTCTCGCGCTTCAGTGCCACGGTGAAGGTCCGCCACAGCGGCGAGTACCGCGCACTCGTGAGAGTAAGCAACGGCAAGCAGGTGCCGGGCTCCAGCGCCAACGTCCTACTGCGCGGGGCGCCGGTGCACAAAAAGCGTCGCGTGCACGCTCGCCAGCACTGATCCGCTACTGCCGAAATCCGCTACTGCCGGGCCTTCGCGGGTTTCAAGAATTGTCAGCGACCGGCGGTCCGCGGCACGAGCTTGACCGCGTAGGCGTGCGTTCTCGGGGGATCCGGTGCCAGAACGCGGACCGCGAGGCTTGCGCGCAGGTATCCGTGGCCGGCGCGCAGGCGTGAGCGGGCAGCGCGGTCGAGCTGCAGCACGACGATTGCAGCGCGGCCGTGGGGAATCGAGAAGGAGTCTTTTGCGAGCGTGACCGTGAGGGAGCGGCGCGCGGCGCGCGCCTGCGGTGCGAGCGTCAGCGTGAGGCGCCCACGGCAGGTGGTCGTGGCGATACAGCGCAGCCTGACCCGCGCGCGCCCACCAGCGCTCGACAGGCGTTTGGCGAGGAGCACCACGCCACCCCCCACGACCTGGTAGGCGGCCACACCCTGCTTGGCGGTTGGAGCGGCGCCCGAGGCGCCACCGCCGGAGGTCTGCGTCTGTGTGCCCGAGGCGGTATCGCCGCTCGACGGAGATCCGGAGGACGGGGGTTCTGACGGCGGGGGTTCGTTCCCGAACACCCACACCGCGCCCGCCCTACCGCTGTCGCCGATGCCTCCAACGAGCGCGGTATCGCCTGCGGCGGATAGCGCCACACTCCAGCCGAATTCGCCCTTGCCGCCCTCTTCGCCGCCGGTGAGCTTCGCGCCCTGCTGCGCCCAACTCGCGCCCGCACCGGAGCCCGCGCGCGCGAACACCCACGCCGCTCCCCGCTTTTCGTCGTCGTCGAAGCCCCCGATCAGTGCCGTGCTCCCGTCGGGGGTGAGCGCGATGGCGTCCCCGAAGTAGCCCTCACCAGCCTCGCCGGCGCCAGTGAGCTTTGCGCCCTGCTGCGCCCAGCTCGCGTCCGCACCGGAGCCCGCGCGCGCGAACACCCACGCCGCGCCCGAACCTGAGCCGTCGTGGAAGCCACCGATCAGCGCTGTATCGCCTTCGGCAGAGAGCGCCACGCTCTCTCCGAACTCGCCTTCACCTGACTCTTCGCCGCCGGTGAGCTTCGCGCCCTGCTGCGCCCAACTCGCGCCCGGGCCCGACCCAGCGCGCGTGAACACCCACGCCGCACCGATGCCTTCATCGTCTTTGCGCCCACCGATCAACGCGGTGTCGCCTTCGGCGGAAAGCGCCACGCTCCAGCCGAACTCCCCTTCACCTGACTCTTCGCCGCCTGTGAGCTTGGCGCCCTGCTGTTCCCAGGTAGAGCCGGCGCCGGAGCCCGAGCGCGTGAACACCCACGCGGCGCCGATGTCGCTGTGGTCGACGAAGCCCCCAACCAGCGCGGTTGCGCCATCGGCGGAGAGCGCCACGCTCTGGCCAAACCAGCCGCTGCCGCTCTCCCCGGCGCCCGTCAGCTTCGCCTGCTGCGTCCAGGTTGAGCCCGAGCGCGTGAACACCCACGCCGCACCCCCGCCCTCGTCGTTGGCCGCGCCTATCAGGGCGGTGTTGCCGTCAGCGGAGAGCGCCACGCTGCGGCCGAAGTGACCGGCGCCGGACTCTTCACCGCCGATGAGCTTCGCCTGCTGCGTCCAGGTCGAGCCAGTACGCGCGAACACCCATACCGCGCCGGCTTCACTGCTGTCGCGGGGGCCGCCGACTAGGGCGGTGTCGCCATCGGCCGAGAGCGCCACGCTGCGCCCGAAGCGGCCTTCGCCTGACTCTTCACCGCCGGTCGACTTCGTGCCCTGCTGGAACAGTGGGGCCGAACCGCTGGCCAGGCCATCGGGGATCGCGGCGCCGAGCAGGAGCAGCAGCGCGAGCAGCGCGACTGCCGGCGCCCCGCGCCGGAGGGCCTTGAGTTTGGTTGGAAGCATTGGGTGCCGTATCTAACTCCACCAGCACGCCCGTACTCCAACGCTTCACTAGATGTTCACAGCCGGCAAGCAGGCGCAGCCCAGGCTCGTGCGATGCATGCAACCGGCGGCCACCCCCGCGTGCTGATGCTCGGGATGGGCTGGTTTCCCTCGACCGTCGGCGGGCTCGACCGCTACTACCGCTCGCTCTTCGAGCAGCTTCCCGAGGCAAGCGGCGTGGTGATCGGCCCGGCCGAGGGCGCGCCCGCCGCGATCACCGCCGCAGCGAACCACGACCTTCCACTCACACGCCGTCTCAGCGAGTTCTGGCTGGCTGCCAGGCGCGCCGCGCGCGGCGCCGAGGTGGTGGACGCCCACTTCGCACTGTACGCAGCGGCGCCGCTGCTGCTCGGGGCGCGGCGACGGCGCCCGACGGTGTTTCACTTCCACGGGCCGTGGGCGGAAGAGAACACCGCGGCGGGTGACGCGTCGCGCGTGAACCACGCGCTGCGCGGGGCCTTGGAACGTCGTGTGCTGCGGCGTGCCGACGCCCACGTGGTGCTGTCGTCGGCCTTCCGCAGAGTGCTGGTCGAGCGCCACCGCGTGGCGCCGTGGAACATCAACGTATGGGCGCCAGGTGTGGAGCTCGAGCGGTTCACTCCCGGCGATCGGCCGCTGGCCCGTGCACGACTGGGCATCGACCCTGCGGTGTTCGTCGTGGTGTGTGCCCGCCGCATGGTGGCGCGCATGGGGATCGACCTTCTGCTCGACGCGTGGGGCCAGGTTGAGCACGAGCTGCCGGAGGGCTCGACGCTGCTGCTGATCGGCGATGGGCCGCTGCGCGAGACGTTCGCGGCGCGGGCTGCACAACCACCCCTGGCGGGGCGGGTACGCGTCATGGGCAGACTCTCCGACGAGGATCTGATCGAGGCCTACCGCTGCGCCGACGTGGCGGCGGTGCCGAGCGTCGCGGTCGAGGGCTTCGGCCTGGTGGTGCTGGAGGCAGCTGCGTGCGGCACGCCCAGCATCGTCAGCGACGTGGGCGGCCTACCGGAGGCCGCGGCGGCGCTCGACTCCTCGCTCGTGGTCGCCGCCGGCAACAGCGAGGCGCTCGGCACACGCTTGCGGGCGGCGGCACAGGGAGCGCTGCCCACACGGGCCACAACGCGCGAGTACGCCGAGCGCTTCGCCTGGCCGGCGGTCGCCGAGCGCCACCGCGCGCTGCACCGTCGGCTGGTGGCCGGCACGCGCGAAGCTCAGCTGCGGGTCGTGTATCTCGACCACGTCGCGCGGCTGTCAGGGGGTGAGATTGCGCTGCTGCGCCTGCTGCCACATCTGCGGCGCGTGAACGCCCACGTGATCCTCGGCGAGGAGGGCCCGCTTGTGACCCGGTTGGCACAGGCGGGGATCTCGGTCGAGGTGCTGCCGATCGCCGCCGCGGCACGGGACGCGCGAAAGGACACAGTGCGTCTCGGCGGCGCCTCCCCCGCGGCGCTGTGCACGACGCTCGCGTACATCGCGCGGCTCACGGTGCGCCTGCGCCAGCTGCAGCCCGACCTCGTGCACACCAACTCGCTGAAGGCCGGCGTGTACGGGAGCCTCGCCGCGCACGCCGCTGGCGTCCCGGTGGCGTGGCACCTGCGCGACCGGCTCGCTCCCGACTACCTGCCGCGCCCCGCGGTGCGCCTCGTGCGTGGGCTCGTGAACGGTCTGGCGGACGGCGTGGTCGCCAACTCGACAGCCACGTTGCAAACGCTCGACACACACGGAAAATCCAACACGCGCGAGCGGGGCCGGGTGCACCGCGTGATTCCCGATTCGGTGGAGCCCTCCCCATACCCCCACGCGCCCGACTCGTCCGCCACGACGTTCGGGATCGTCGGGCGGATCGCCCCATGGAAGGGCCAGGATCTGTTTGTGCGCGCCTTCGCCGCCGCCTTCCCCAACCCGGGAGCGGAGCGCGCGGTGATCGTGGGAGCGCCGCTGTTCGGCGAGGAGGCGTGCGAGCGCGAGCTGCGCGAGTTGATCACGCACCTGGGGCTCACCGAGCGCGTTCAGCTGCACGGCTTTCGCGAGGACGTGTGGAGCGAGCTCGCACGGATCGACGTGCTGGTGCACGCCTCGACGATCCCCGAGCCGTTCGGCCAGGTGGTGCTCGAGGGCATGGCGGCAGGCCTCGCGGTGATCGCGCCCGACGAGGGCGGCCCCGCCGAGGTGATCGCCGATGGGGAGACCGGCCGCCTCTTCGCGGCCCGCAGCGTGGACGCGCTCGCCGCCGCGATGCACGCGCTGAATGACGACCCGCAGGCGCGCGAGCGGTTGGGGAGCGCCGCGCGGCGCTCGATCGAGGCGTATCACCCCACACGCGTGGGAGAGCAGGTGGAGCAGATGTATGAGCAGGTGCTGCGGCTCTCTCGACACGGCACCCACCGGGCCGGTGTCGGATCGGTGCTCGGCGCACCTCCCTTCGACTCTTCGTAAAAAGGAGATCTCCGCCGAGGCCTGTCCCATACTGGCTCGATGCTCAGCGCGAGATCGACCACTGTTGGTCGAAGTGTCGCGACCATAAACCCACGGACGCGGAAGCGCCGGAACAGGATCGAGACCCACTGACCGAAGGGATACGCCGATGACATCGCAAGACGCTGCATCCGGCACGACAACCATGGGGCCGCTCGCAACGCAGCCGCCGCACGCCGTCAGAACAAGGCACCACCTCGCCAAGGCGGTGCGCCTCAACCCCGCTGAAATCAAACATGCAATGAGCCAGGTGGAGGGCTTCAACGCCAAGCTCGCGGTGATCATCACGCACGCCGTCGGGTCGATGGCGATGGCGTACATCTTCTGCCTGATCGCTCTCACCAGCCTACCGGCGGTGCTGATCGAGGCAGGCGTCCTCACCACCAGCGACGTGCCCAAGTTCCTCACCAAGCCGGGGCTTATCCTGATCGTCGCGTGGGTCGCGCAGACCTTCATCCAGCTCGTCCTCCTGTCGATCATCATGGTCGGCCAGGATGTGCAGTCGATCGCCTCCGACGCTCGCTCGGAAAACACTTTCAAGGACGCCCAGGCGATCCTCGACGCGCTGAACACGGAAACCGAGGGCGGCCTGCGGACGATCCTCGAAGCAGTCGAAGGGCTGGCCCAGCCCGTTCGGCAACAGGGCTCCGCGCCAGTCCTCGAATGAACCGACTCACTGCCATCGGTGGGGTGGCCGTCATTGAACCGACTCACCGCCATCGGTGGGGTGGCCGTCATGGTTGGTTCTTGGCGGCGGGATGCCCTACCCTTTCCGGCGGCGATCCTCCCACCGGCGGGCCGGCTCGTGGATGAGCTGGGAGGCTCGGGTGGCGTGAGTCGGCACCGTGGCCATGCGATGACGAGCGATGGGAGGCGGCAGTGGAGCTGTTGAGCGAGTGGATCGACTACGACAGTCCCGCAGGGGCGGTCGCCGGGTACCTCGCCCGGCCTCGCGCGGTGAGCGGGCCGGCACCCGGCGTGGTGGTGATCCAGGAGGTGTGGGGGGTCGATGGGCACATTGCGGATGTGGCCGATCGCTTTGCGAACGCGGGCTATGTCGCGCTGGCGCCCGACCTGTACTCGGCCGGCGGGGGCAGGCCGCCGGCGCTCGCTGCCGAGCGTGTCGCGGCCGCCAAGGCGTTCCTCAACACGATTCCCACGGGCCAGTGGATGGCGGTGCTCAGCGACGAGCAGCGGCGGGCCGAGGCGCTCTCGCAGCTCCCCTCCGACGAGGCTCAAAAGGTGGGTGAGACGATCGCGGCGCTGTTCGGCGGGGTGGGTGGAGACCCCACGCGCCATCTGAGCGTGCTGCGCGCGGCCGTCGCATTTCTACACTCCCAACCGGCGTGCGCGGGACGGGCGATCGGCTCGGTCGGCTTCTGCCTGGGCGGTGGCCTGTCGGCGCTGCTGGCCGGCGAGGAGCCGGAGCTCGGTGCGGCGGTGATCTTCTACGGCTCCTCGCCGAACGCCGAGCAGGCCGGCTCGATCCACTGCCCGCTGCGCGGCTTCTACGGCCACGACGATCCCCGCATCGTCGCGGGCCTGCCCGCGTTCGAGGCCGCGCTCAGCGCGGCGGGCGCGGATCATGAGCTGCGGATCTACCCCGACACTCCGCACGCCTTCTTCAACGACACCCGCCCGAGCTACCGCCCCGAGGCCGCTCGCGACGCGTGGGCTCGCACCTTGGCGTTCTTCGCCGAGGCACTCGGGCCGGTGCCCACCGTGCCGGTGCAGGAGGCGGCGCCCGCCGACTGAGCCACCTCCTGCGCCCCCGACCTCATCCGCACAGAGCGTGCTGATATGGTCGCACCGTCAGCGTCGCTGCACACCCCGCCCGGCAGAGAGGATGACATGCCCATACTGGCCCTATCGACCGCGGGAATCGGCGCCTTCGGGTTGCTGTACATCCTTCTGCTTCTGATTCTTGGCCTGAGGTCGATCAAACACGGCCACTGGATTATGTTCCTGATCGGGATTCCGATCCCGCTGTTCTGGATCATCGGCGGCCTGATGCCACCGGTGGAGAGGTAGCGCGTCGCTCACACTTCGGTGGCCATTGGGGCGCCAGCGTTCGCTGAGATCCCGCCCCGGACGCAGGTCGTGGGCCAAGAACTCGTGACGGTGGCGGTCGCACATATGTCCAGTGCCGTGCCGCCGCGTCAAGCGGCCCGTCGGGCACCCTTGATGCAGCCTCCGAGCCCGTGAAGACGGCGGGTCCCACACACGTCCACCGCGGTATTCCCACGTCAAGCGGGTCCGCGAGAGAGTCGATCGGATTACGAGAGGCCGATCCCCGGCAGGCCTCGTCGGCTGAGTGTACCGAACTGTCATATACCCCCGCACCCTTCCGCCTGCCCGGCGGGCTCCGGCGGCGAGCCTGCTCGCCGCGGTGCTCGCGGTCGCGATCGGCCTGCTCACGCCCGGTCCCGCGGCGGCTCGCACACCCGGTCCCGCGGCGGCTCGCACACCCGGTCCCGCGCAGGCTCGCACACCCGGTCCCGCGGCGGCTCGGACCGCTCTGCATCCACACTCGGTTGCGCACCGGAGCAGCGCCCATCAGTTGTGCGAGACGAAACGCCACGCTAAGTCCTCCGACCACGGGCGCTCCTCGGCAAAGTGTGTAAGGAAGCGGGCGACCAAGGGCGCGCATCCACCGGTTCAAAGGTCCACCGCACGCACGGGCACGGGCTCGGATGGCGGCTCCGCGCGGGGTCCTTTGAACGGCGAACTGCCGCCGCCGGAAGTGACGGGCGCGACCACGGGCCCAGGGGAAACTCATACCTCGGGCGCCGGCTCGCCGGGAGACACGCCTGGCGGAGTGTCGGGCGAACTGGGCAGCGGCTCTTCCGAACAGAGTGAAGGCTCCGGCGGGACCCTGACGGACCCGATTGACCCCAAATACCTGACCGAGACGCCCTTCGGGACGACCTCGTTCTGGATCCAGCCGTGGCGCGCCTACATGGACACGTGGCCGGCGTCGCGCCTCCTGGAATCGCTCGGGATCAACTTCAACGTGAGCGCTCCGCAGGCGGAAGCGACCGCGCAGTTGCTGCAGGACAGCGGTTTCAAGCTGGCTCGCATCGCGCTCAACTGGGACGCCCTCTCCTACGACAATCCCACCCAGTTCGCCGACGAAGCCAGCGTGCGCACGCGCCTGGAAGCGCTGCACAGGCACGGGCTGCGGCCGCTGATCCTGCTCGACGCCAACAGCGAGGGCCCCACCCCGGCGCGGCAGGTCAACCTGGAAACGACCACCGAAGCGCCGGCCGGCGCCCAGACGGTGACCCTCACGCCCACCGCCGCCGCGGCGGTCGTGCCCGGCAAGAGCGGCTTCGACGGGCTCGCCTTCGGCGGTGACCCCGACATCCTAATCGACTCCGTCGGCCCGGGCGACCTCGCCACACTCTCCAAACCGCTGCCGAACGCGCTGCCCGCCGGCTCGCACAAAGGCGCCACGCTGTTGTATGCGCCCTTCAGCGCTCCCATCCTCGCGAACGGCGAACCGAACCCCGCCTTCCAGGAAACGCTCGCCGGCTGGTTGAGCTACGTGGCGACCGTTTGCAGAGAGGCCGCGAGCATCTTCGGCGCCGAAGGGTATGACCTCGAGCTGTGGAACGAGCTCAGCTTCGGCTCACAGTTCCTCAACGCCGAAGCCTACGACACACCCGCCGGCACGGAGGGAGTGAGCGCGGCCACCAGGGAAGTCACCAAAGCGCTGCTCGACGAAACGGTCGCCTACGTGCGCAACCCCGCCAACGGGATCGGCCCGGGGGTCGGCATCAGCGACGGCTTCGCCAGCCAGACGCCGTTCCCCTCCGGCGCGCAGGCGCCCCTGGGACTCACGGCGCTCAGCAAGCATCTGTACGACGGCGCCAAAACCTTCCCCGCCGCCGAGCAGGAACGGTCGCTGACGCCGCTCAACGCACTGGGCGAACAGGACGCACTGAAGGACAGCTTCGCCCCGCTGTTCGTGCCCCACTACCAGTCGCTGTTCCCGGAGTACTACCTCGCGGCGACGCAGACCGAGACGATCGTGCGCGATCTTGCGCCAATGACGACCGAAGTCTACGGGCTGCCGCACGGCCGCAACGTCGGCCCGCCAGGGGGCGCACCGTTGCAGAAGTGGATGACCGAGTACAACCTCTCGCTGAACGGCGCGACGGTGGTCGGCCCCGACGAGAGCACGCCCGCACAAACGACCCTCACACCAGCCGACAAGGCCCACTTCCAAGCCAAGGCGCTGCTGCGCAGCCTCGTCGCGATGATCAACAAGGGCATGACCCGCGAGTACTTCTACGCCGCTGCCGGCCACGCCCTCGCGCTGATCCCCCCGAGCTTCTACGCCGCCCTGCAAGCCCACCCCGAAACCTACCCGGGCGACGCGCTCGGCGGCGAAACGATGAGCGGCTTTCGCAACATGCTCGCCCAATTCCAGGGCCCCGGGCCCGGCCCCAACCTCAGGCAGCTCACACTCCTCTCGATCGCCCAGGACGGCAACCACGCCCAATTCAGCGGCGACGGCACCGCCGCCCACCCCAGCCTCTACGACCGCGAAGTGCTCGCCGTCCTGCCCTTCCAATCCTCCCCCACCCGCTTTGTGATCCCCGTCTACGTGATGACCCGCGACCTGCTCACCCTCTACGAACCTGGCGCCGCCACCAGCGACATCCACCGCTTCGACCTCCCCGACGAGACCTTCCGCATCACCCTCGGCAACCTCCCTGAAACCGCCACACCTCCCACGATCGCCGCCTACGACCCCCTCCGCAACGAAACCACCCCCGCCAAGCTCATCTCCCAAACCGGCCACACCGCCACCGTCGAAGTCGCCGCCACCGACTACCCCCGCATGCTCACGATCGAATACCCGTCGTAAGCGGCCCGTCGGGGGGCGTTGTGGCGGGCGCGGCGGGTCGCGTTTGCGCCACCCAGTCGCGCAGCGCCTCGTGCATCGCCTCCACGCCGACGATCGGAGCCGATGGTTCGCCCCACTCGGCCGGCACGACGGCAAACGGCTTGGTTTGCGGCCCGCCGAGGCCGCCGTGGGAGCCCATGAACTCCTCGAACGGGGCCACCTCGTCCGCATCCGGGTCGTACATGCAGTTGACGAGGATGTCCGGGCAATGTGGGAAGCCGTCGTGGCGGCGCAAGTGGTCGGCCGCCGTGGCGCCGTAGTTGGCGAGCGGATCCTCGCCCTCGACGGCGTCGTCGCTCAGACGCCGCTGCCCGGTCCCGCCGATCGCCAGCGCGCCGTGCTCCTGCGATCGCACCATCACGAACCCGATCCCGGGATGGGCCGTCAGCGTGTCCAGCAGCCGTGGATGCGCCTCGGCGATCTGCTCGAGCGTGAGCCGCTCGGTGCTGTGCGGCAGGTAGACGAGCGCGAGGCCGCCGGACACCATAACCACTGCCCCCTCCCCCTTCTCCTTCCCCTTTTCCTCCCCTTTTTCCTCCGCCGCTCGGCGAACGCCGCGCTCTGCGAGCGCCTCCCGATTCGGTCCCAGCGCGACGGTGCCCTCCACCGATCTGGCGCTGGTCGCTCGCGCGAGCAGCCGTCCCCCAGCACTCGGCTCCTGACTTGCATCGGCCAGCACGGCGCCCACGTCGCCCCACGCCTCGTCGACCGCGGCCGGCGCGTACACCTCGCCCTGCTCGAGCGCCCCGCGCACCACCTCTTCGAGCGTCTCGCCGTAACGCTGGCGGAACGGCCTGCCCTGCGTCTGGCCGTGGTCGGAGAGCACCACCAGGTGGTAGGGGCGCGGCGACTGCGCCGTCGCGCGCTCCAGGCGGGCCAGCTGGCGATCGTGGCGCCCCAGCACCGCCAGCGCGTCGGGCGCGCGAATACCCGAGTGGTGGGCGACCTCGTCGTAGCCCACGAAGGTGGCGTAGCTCACCGGCACGCCCTCGACGATGTCGGCCATCAGCAGCGCCGTCACCAGATCGCGCATCACCACGGCGATCGTCGCCCGGATCAGCGGGTACATGCCTTTTCGATCGACATGCTCTTCGCCGCCGCGGCGCTGGCGGCGGGCCGCGCGGCGCTCGTACGCGATGTCGGCGAGCGACAGCACGATCGTGCGCATGAACCCGTAGGGGTCGGAGAAGTAGGCGAACAGGTCGCCCGCCTTCGAGCGGCTGCGGTCGCGGATCACGCTCATCGTCGCCGTGCAGCGCGGCGCGTCGCCGGAGAACATGTTCCCGCGGCTCGTCCCCCCTGCCGCCAACAGCCCCTCGCCGGTCGACCTGCGACGCTCGATCTCGGCGGCGTCGGCCGGGTGGTTGGAGACCATCGTGCGCCCCGACTCCTTCTCATACCAGCGGAACGCGGGCATGTCCCAGTTGCTGCCCAGCAGCAGCCCCGCCTGGCTGGCGCCCGTCTGCGAGGAGAGGTCGCACTCCCAGCCGATGCATGCGGTGGGTGCCGTCCCCGAGCCAGCGCGCGATCGTGGGTGCGTGCCCTTCCCGGATCGCGTCGCGCAACACCCCCTCGCCCAGCCCGTCGATCTCGAACAGGATCACCCCCGGGACATCGGTGGGGCTGTGGCGGCGTGTGCGGCGCACCCTGCGTCTCACCACGCTCAGGTGGCGGGCGTCCCCATCGACGTCGAGCAGCGGCGCCACC
This sequence comes from uncultured Solirubrobacterales bacterium, assembly GCA_963744135.1. Classification (GTDB taxonomy): domain Bacteria; phylum Actinomycetota; class Thermoleophilia; order Solirubrobacterales; family Solirubrobacteraceae; genus Palsa-744. The sequence continues at coordinate 497,710 of CAVUSE010000004.1, forward strand.
ACCATCGAGACGAGCGCCAGGCCGAACGCGATCGCCAGGTCGGCCCAGAACGATGGCGTCTTGCCATCCACCACGTAGAACGCGAGCGCCACCGTGCCGGCGCTGAGCACGAGCGAGCCAAGTCCGAACGTGACGATCGTGAGCGGCAGCGCGATGCGGGTGATGAGCGGCCACAGCACCGCGTTGATGATCGCCATCGCCGCGGCCACCAGTGCGGCGGCGCCCAGGGAGAGCGATTCGTGGCTTGGCAGCAGCGCCGTCAGCACAACCAGCGCCAGCGCCTGCACCCCAAGCATGATCAGGGCCCTGATCCCAAACCCCAACAACCGCCGCAAGCGGCTCGAACGTCGTTGGGTTGCGCGCTCGTCGATCGCTGTGTTCATCTTCGTTGCTACCGTCTCGTGATGGTCGATGGCGCAGTCGCTGCCCGTCGCACGGGCAGGACGGCAGACCGTATCGTTTTCCTCGGCCACGCGACCGTCCTGATCGAAGTGGATGGTGTGCGACTGCTCACCGACCCGCTGCTGCGCGGCCGCGTCGCCCACCTGCGCCGCCAGGTCCCACCGGTGCAGGGGGAGCTGTTCGCCGACGTGGATGTGGTGTTGATCTCACACCTCCACCACGATCACCTCGACCTCGCCTCGCTGCGGCTCCTCGGCGAGGAGACCCACGTGGTCGTGCCGGCCGGCGCCGGCGCGTGGCTGCGGCGCAAGGGTTTTGGGGCGGTGACGGAGCTGGGGGTCGGCGAGGTCGCGCAAGTCGGGACGGCGACAGAGCCAGCAGCCCGGCAGGTCGCGCAAGTCGAGACGGTGACAGAGCCGGGGGTCGGCGAAGTTGCGAAAGCGGGGACGCTCGCCGTAACCGCGGTGCAGGCTCGCCACGACGGGCGCCGCCTCGGCGGCCCCCACGCCGAGACGCTCGGCTACCTGGTGAGCGGCGGGCACACCGTCTACTTTGCCGGCGACACCGAACTGTTCGCGGAGATGTCCAACCTGCCGCGGCCGCTCGACCTTGCCCTGCTGCCGGTCGCCGGATGGGGCCCGACGCTTGGCGCGGGTCATATGGGTCCGCTCGACGCCGCCCGGGCGGCAGGCTTGATCGGGCCGCGCATCGCCGTTCCCGTGCACTGGGGAACGCTCTCGCCGCTTGGCCTCAGCAGCCGCCACCGCGCACGGCTCGGTGACCCGCCGCGCCTGTTCGCCGAGCAAGTGGCAAGTATCGCCCCACGCGTCGAAGTGCGAATCCTCGCTCCCGGCCAGGAAACGGATCTCTAGGACGTGCGCCTCATGGCAGAGAACCCTCGGCAAGTGAATCTCTAGGATGTGCGCCTCATGGCGGAGGGGCTCTCGGCAAGTGAGGTGGGCAAGGAGATCGGCGAGCACAACCACGCGGCGGCCGAGGAGCCGCCGAAGGATCGCCGCGACCGGCTGCTGTCGATCACCGAGGCGATCCTGCTGTCGCTGGTGGCGGTGCTCGCGGCGTACTCCGGCTACGCCGCGGCCAAGTGGGGCACCTACTCATCGGTGTCGTTGGCGAAAGCGTCGGCAGCGCGCACCAAGGCCAACCGCGCCGACCTCGAAGCGCTGCAGATCCGCACGCTGGACTCGGTGTCGTTCAACGCGTGGTTCAGCGCCTTCTCGGCCGGCAACACGCTCGCCGAGCACCTCGCTGAAAAGCGCCTGCGTCCGGGCTACCGTCCCGCCTTCCGTGCATGGCTGGCGACCGATCCGGCGCACAACCCGAAGGCGCCGCCCGGCCCCTCCTACATGCCGCAGTACGTGATTCCCCAGGAACACGCCGCCAACGCCGACGACGCCGAGGCGGACGCCAGCTTCGCGACGGGCACCGAAGCGGGAGCAATCGGCGACAAGTACGTGCGCGACACGGTGTTCCTCGCCACCGTGCTGTTCCTGGTCGGGATCAGCGGCCACTTCCCGCTGCGCCAGGCGCGCTACGGGTTGATCGCGATCGGTGCGCTGATCCTCGTGTTCGCAGTCATCCAACTGCTCGGCCTGCCGGCCCCGCCGTGAGATCGCCGAACCAAGCGTGTGCGGGAGACGGCCGGCCGTCACAGGCGCGCGGCGGCGCGCTCGGCCGCAACCAGGGCATCGAACTCATCGAGCGCGGTTTCGAGTGAAGTCGGTTCTGCTGGTAGACGGACGCGGTCGGACTCTCCCGGCGGATGGCAGTGGTACGGGATCTCGGGGTGGCCATCGGGATCGAACTCGTAGCGGATCCGCGCGACGCCAGCCTGCCCGTGGTAGGAGTAGGAACATAGATAGAGCCCCTCGCGATCCTGGGCTTCGCCGACTGAGTGCTCGGACCAGCGCTCAGTGACCGTGAAGCTAATTCGCTCGTCGGGGTCGGCGTCCTCGTCCTCATCGGCGTCCGGCAGCAGCACCACGCGTATGTGGATGAGCCCCAGCGGGGGATCTGGAGGCGCACGATGACCGATTTCGAGAGGCAGTACTGGAAGATCAAAGACTTTGCCGAGCACTTCGGCCTGGACAAGAGCACGGTCTACAACCAGATCGAGCGCGGTGAGATCCGCGCGATCCGCGTCGGCAAAACCGCACTGCGGATACCCACCGACGAGGTCGAGCGGATTCTGGACAGCTTCGTCGCGCCCCACGCGCAGCCCCACGACCTGGACGCACGTACACAGGAGTTCCAAGCCCGCACCGGCCGCACGCCGGCAGACTTCGCCGCCGCCTGGCGTGAAGGGAAGATCGAGGACACGCCGCAGAACGCCAGCGACGCGATCGAGGCACTCGCCCTGCGAGAGGCGATGCAACCCACTGCCGTGGTGGGACCCTAGATCCGCGGCCCATGAAAGCTATGGCAGCCCAACTGGATTCGCTCACGCACCTGACACTCAGCGGCGCTGCAGACTGCGACCCCGGCTGAGCGACCCGTAAGATCAAGCGCATGGCGACTCAGCAGGCGCTTGCGCCGGCGCACGGACGGGTTCACCCGATGCGCATCCTGATCGGCGCGCTGGTGATCGTCGTGCTCGGCGCCGCCGCGACGCTTGCGGGCTGGGACATAACCGGCTGGCTCAAACATGTCTGGGACACGATCACGAGCATCCCGATCGGCTACGTGATCGCGGCGATAGCGCTCCTCACGCTGCAGACGACCGCGACCGCGTACGCCTGGTACTCGATCCTCCGCTACGGCTATCCCAACTCGGAAGTCCGCTGGATCCAGGTTCTCGCCTGCTATGCGGCAGCCGTCGCGCTGAACTCCGTCCTGCCGGCCAACCTCGGCACGCTGGTGATGCTGCTGATGTTCACGACGATCATCGCCGCCGCCACGTTCGCGGGCGTGCTCGCCGGGATGGCGGTCGAGAAGATCTTCTTCACCCTGATCGGAGCCTTCTGCTACGTGTACCTCTTCCTGACGGTCGGTGGATCGTTCTCGCTGCAGCTGGGATTCGTGAGCGAACACCCGTGGGCCACCGCGATCTTCCTCGTTGGTCTCGCCGTGCTCCTGTTCCTCGTGGCCCGGGTGCTGCGCCAGCGCGTCAAACAGTGGTGGAAGCAGGCGAAGGTGGGCGCGCAGATCCTTGCTCACCGCGGCGCCTTCCTCGGGCGCGTGGTGCTTCCGGAGGCGATCAGCTGGGTGGCGATGCTGGGGGTGATCGCGGTGTTCCTGTCGGCCTACAACATCCCCGTCAGCTTTCACATCCTCATGCGTGTGGTGGCTGGCAACTCGATCGCGAACGTCAGCTCGGTGACTCCGGGCGGGGCGGGCGTGGTGCAGGGCTTCAACGTGCTCTCGCTGAAGGGCATCACCAGCACGGCCAACGCCACCGCCTACTCCGTATCCCAGCAGCTGCTAACCACGGCCTGGGGCATTCTCTTCGCGATCGCGCTGCTCGTGCGGGCCTTCGGCTGGTCCGATGGCAAGACGCTCCTCGCGCAGTCCTACAGCGAAGCTCGTGAGAAGAAGTCCGAGCACTCGGCGGCGCGCAAGGCCAGGGGCAGGGGCAAGGGCAAGGCCCGGGCGGCCAGCGATTCCGGGTAGACCGCATCGACGAGGCGGCCCCCGCGCCAAGCCGCTACTTTTGCCGGAATGACGCCTACCACGCTCGGGCCCAACGATGGCAACCCGGAGGCTGCGGCCACACCCCGGCGCACCTCGCTGGCCGCAGAGCGGACGTGGCTCGCCTGGTGGCGCACCGGACTTGGCGCCACCGCCGTGGCACTGGCCGTCGGTCGAATCTTGCCGGGCCTGACAGGAGAGTCACGTTTGCCGCTGAAGCTGCTGGGCTTTGGCTATGGAGTCCTCGCGGTGGCGGTTCTGGTGATTGGCGCCGTGCGCCAGAACCGCGTCGCGGCAGCGCTGCGCCGGGGCGACTATGACGAGATATCCTCTTCCCTGGTCGCGTGGCTCACTGCGGCGGCGGTGGTGCTTGGGCTTGCAACGCTCGCGGTGGTTGCGCTCTAACGCTCGGCTTCCAGTCGCGAGAAGACCGCCGTCCAGGGGAGTTGCAGCAGCGTGGTGACACGCGAGCCACCACGCAGCGCGACCCTTTGGCTTTTGAGCGAGACGACGTCTGAGGAGAGCAGCCGATTTCCGTTCAGGGGAAGACCCGTGCTGAGTGACGTCAGGTCCGGCAGCGCCGCAGCGCACTCAACCCGGTCGAGGATCTGACGCAACATGCCTTCCGGGTCGGCGAGAAACTCCTCGTGGCGCAGCAGCATCCGCCGCTCGCGTGGGTGGCGCAGGAACACCAGCACCGACAGCAGGTGCGTCAACCACAGGTTGGCGTTGGTGCTGAGCACCCGCAGCCGGCGCTCGGCCACGTCGTTGCGATTCAGGTACAGGTTGAACGAATCGACGACGCTGCGGGGGTCGCGGACCAGGAATATGAGGTGCAGATCGATACCGGCGAGGGCCTGCAGCTCCCGCGCGCGCAGCGGGAAGTGTGAAGTGTCGACGACGTGTGTGACTCCCGCCGTACGGGCGATCGCCCGATAGAGATCCTCGGTGACCCGGCGGTAGCCCTCTCGCAGTCGCCGCCGAGCGCGCCAGCGGTGAATCCGAAACGGCGCGAACGAGCGTTCCAGGTCACGCTGCGCCCTGTTGCCAAAGAGCTCGGAGGCTCCGGGCACGTCGTCACGCACGGTGCTCCAGAACCGAGTTCGTTCCAACCCGCCGAGGACAGGGGTGCCCGAGCGCACCAGCCAGTTGTCGAGCTCGCCCGCGTAACAGACGCCGTCGCAGTTGCCGAGCGCAACCCCGAGGATCGTGCTGCCGCTGCGGCCAGACCCCATCACGTAGACGACCTTCGGGCGCGTCGCGGCGACGGCCGGTGCAGCCATAGTTGTCGATTGACCCTGCATCGCGGCGCATTCTCTCGCACGCCGCCCGCCTACCCCGGCGGTTTCACATAAAAGACACATCTGCCAGGTCTCCTATCGGCGCGGAGCCGGGGATATCATCCGCCGCGATGTCCACCTCCCCAAGCTCGGTGCTGATGGGCACCCCGCTGTGGGGTCGCAACGGCGGCGTCGCGGCACATGTCCAGGCGAGCGCGCGCCTGCTGGCCGAGCGGGGCCTGCGTGTGACGGTGGTCGCGGCGAAAGTCGATCCCGACCTGCACGTGCCCGGCGTGACGGTGCATCGCAGCACGGAGCTCTTCAGCGCGCACGTCCCGATCGATGCGCGGCTCGGCGCCGCTGCGTCGGCGAGACCCGACGTGATCCACCTGCACCAGCTCGACGACCCGGACGTGGTTGCCGCCTTGCGACTCAAAGCACCGGTGGTGGTGAGCGCCCACGGATACACCGCGTGCACCGCCGGCGTGCACTATTTCCGCCCCGGGCAGGAGTGCGCTCGCCCCCACGGCCCTGGCTGCGTACCGAATCTTGCACTGCGAGGCTGCGCGCATGTGCGCAACCCGCGGCCGCTACCCGCCTCCTACCAGCAGACGACCCGCGCGCTCGAGGCGCTGCGCGGCGCCGACCTCGCGGTGGCGTACTCGAGCGCCGTGGAGCGGCATCTCGCGGTCAATGGGGTGACTCGCAGCGCGGTGATCCCGCTGTTCGTCACGGTGGCGCACCGTCCGCCCCATGAGCCACGTGGCCCCGCAGACCACTGCCCCGCGCGGCGCGTCGTGTTTGCCGGCCGAGTGGTGAAGCCAAAGGGTCTCGGCGTGCTGATCCGCGCCATGCGCGCGGTGGACGCGGAGCTGGTCGTCTGCGGCGACGGTATGCAGCTGACGGCAATGCGCAGGCTTGCACGACGGGTGGGGGTGGAGCAGCGCGTGCGCTTCCAAGGTTGGCTCGACGCCGAGCAACTGGCCCGGGAGCTGGCGGGGGCGTCCATCGTGGCGATCCCCTCGCTGTGGCCCGAGCCATTCGGGCTGGTTGGGATCGAGGCGCTCGCCGCCGGCCGACCGGTCGTCGCCAGCCTCACCGGGGGGATCCCCGACTGGCTGGAGGACGGGGTCACCGGCTTCGGCGTCCGGCCCGGCGATGTGCGTGCGCTCGCGCGGGCGCTCGATGAGCTGCTCGCCGACCCTGCGCGCCAAAATGAGATGGGGACAGCCGGCAGCGAGATGGTGGCGGCGCGGTTCTCTCCCGAGCGGCACGTCGAAGCGCTGCTGGAGGCCTACCGCGTCGCGCGCACGAGTTGGGAGGAGCCAACCGCAGCCAACGCAAACCGGTTGGCGCACATTTCTGGGTGACTCGTGCCTCGCAACGACAGCCCCCAAAGCGCCGAGACAAATCGGCGTAACCTACCGTACAGTTCCGTACGGTTCCGTACTGTCGTGCTACCATGCGTCTATGGCAACGATCAAAGCCGAGGAGATCCGGATACCTCGCCGGGCGCGGGAGGCAGTCGCCCATCACGAGGAGGTTGTGGTCTTCAACCGGGAGCGACCGGCCTACGTCATCGTTCATCCAGACGATCATGGGCAAACCGTCGCCTCGCGTCGCGGACGGCCGTTGGGGGAGGCGCTCGCACTGCTCGCTCAGGCTGCGCCCCCTGACCCGGCGTTTGCCGAGGACATGGAAGCGGTGCTCGCTGCAGTCGGACCAGCGCCTGCCGATCCATGGGCACAGTCTTAGATACCACCGTCTTCATCGGGCTCGAGCGAGCCATGCGCAGCCTTCCCCCCGCGCGGGCCACGACCGAGGTCCTCCAGCGCCTGGAGTCGCAACTGGGCGAGAACGAGGAAGTCGCAATCGCGGCGATCACCGCTTCGGAGTTGCTGCATGGCATACACAGAGCCACCAAAGAACACCGCGGAAGGCGCGCAGCGTTCGTGGAGGCCGTGATTGCGGCATTCCCGACGCTTTCCTTCGACCTACTCGTGGCACGAGTCCACGCGAGGCTCTGGGCCGGCCTGGCCTCATCTGGGATTGAAGTGGGAGCTCACGACCGAATCGTTGCCGCCACCGCCATCTCCGCCGGATGGCAGGTCGGGACCGCCAACACCCGTCACTTCACTCGAATCCCTGGATTGGAAGTGACCTCTCTCCAGATGACCTGACCCGCGATTGATAGTGGGTCAGCAGCTTGGCGCATACTGCTCTGGTTCTCGGGAGACTCAAGCTTTGGGTATATCGACTTTCGTTTGGGCATATTGGCTTGCGGTATATCGATAGTATATACAGAGAGGCCTTGGGGTTGTTATAAAAAATTCAGAACCCGATAGCAATTGCACACGGCTTTTGAATTTTTTGTTCAACACCCCGCCCTATTGCAATGGCTATACGGGCCCTCGTGGCAGCTCGGCGCATCGACGCCAACAACTCTGTCGAGCAAACCCCTCACGGCCTCGGCCGTACGGGTAACGCCCATCCTCTCCTCGGCGAACGCACGGCCGCGTGCCCCGAGCGCCTCGCGCGCAGCGTCGTCGTCGAGCAGCGCCTGCATCGCATCCGCCAGTGCCGACGCAGTCGGCTCGACCACGGCCGCTGCCTCGGCCCAAACCAGCTCCAGCCAGCGACGGGGACCGTCGATCGCGAGCACCGGCCGGCCGGAGGCAAGCGAGGCGGCGAGCGTGCCCTTGCGCGACGAGGGGCCCGCGGCGTCAACGAACAGCAGCAGATCGCAGGCCGCAAGCGCGTTCGAGAGATCCTGCGCGGGGAGCGTGTCGGAGAACTCCAGCACGCGCTCGATCCCGCGCGTCCGCGCTTCCCGCACCCACGTCCCGGCCACCGCCGAAGTGCGCCCCGGCGCCCCGAGCAGCACAAGCCGCGGCGCGACACCCTGCTCAGTGAGCTGCGCGATCGCGTCCAACACCAGCGAGAGCGCGGCCCCTTGGTAGGAGTAGCCGAACAGTCCGAGCACCGGTTGCGTGCGCTGCCCCAACGGCTCGGCGAATGCGGGAGGCGGGTGAGAGGGGATGGGGCGCGACCCCGGGAGCGCGGTGGGCGGATCGGAGGAAGCGGGCGACGACCCGACGGCCGCGGCAGGCAGGTTGGAGAAGACCGGCGCAACCGCGGTAGGCCGCCGCGGAATCCAGGGCCGCAACTCGAGCCACCGCGCCCGGAAGTCGGTGGTGAGCAGCACGGCTGTGGAGCTGCGCATCACGTCGATCAAGAGCGCCCGCTGCGTGATCGCCCACACCTTGCCCCGCAGGCCGCCGTGGCGCCACGGGTAGACAAACTCGTGTAGCACGGTAACCACCGGAATCCCCGAGCGGCGCAGGAGCGCAAGCGTCGGGGCGACGAACAGCGGCAGCCCACGATGGGAGTAAGCGAAGACCGAGTAGTGCAGCAGGATCGCATCCGGGCGCTCACCTGCCAGCTCGCCGGCGAGCGTTTGTCCCCACGCGCGGATCTCCGCCCCCCCGCCACGAACCGATTCCTCGCGGCGCTGCAGCCAGTGCAGCGAACACGACACCTGCTCGCCGCTCAACCCCTCGGCGAGCAGCAGCGCGTGGTCGCGCGCGCCGCAGGTGGGCCCCGCGGAGATGCCAACCACGGCGACGCGTAACGCCGGCGGTGCAGGGTCGCCGTATCCCTCGGGCACCGCTCGGACGATCCCGCCGGGGGTGCTTCCAACGGGGGCGCTACCCACGAAGGAGCTCCCCGCGGTAGGCGGCCTCGATCGCCTGGGTGAGCGCGTCGAGATCCCCCGTCGGCAGGACAAGGCCGTTGCGGCCCGGGTCGATCAACTCCTTCATCCCGGTGTTGGCGCTAACAAGCGCGGGGACGCCACAGGCGAGCGCCTCGACCGGCGCGTAGCCGAAGCCGTCTTCGTAGCTCGGGTGCACACACAGCGACGCGCGCTGAAGATGGGGCAGCGGGTCGCCCGGGTGAACCACAATCCGGGGGTCCTCGGCGCAGGCACGCTGCACGAAGCGCCGCATCCCCCGTGTTCCCCAACCGCCGGCCAGCACCAGCCGCAGCTCCGGGCACGCAAGACGGCGGACGGCGTCGATCAGCAGCGGCACGCCCTTGACGACGGAGAGGCTGCCGACGTACACGATCTCGAAGCTCCCCGAGGCCGCGCGCACACGCGAGTCGGGCACGAAACGGGGGTCGGGTGTCAGCGGAAAGAGCGAGAGCGCCGCCTCGGGCACCCCCTCCTCGACGAACGACTCCCAGGCGTGCCGGGAAGAGACGTAGATGCGGTCGGAGAGCGCGTACTCGGCGAGGTTGCGTCCCAGCAGCCGCGTCGCCCACGAGCGCTCCAGCGGGTGGCGCCGGTGGGCCAGCGCGTGCATGCGCACGACCCGCCGCAGATGCGAGTTGGCGGACATCAACGAGACCGATCGCATCCGCGTGCGTCTGGCGGCGCGCAGCTGCAAGAGCGCCGAGCCGTTGAAGGCGACAAGATGCTCGCCGGGCGGCAGCCGCCGCGCGGCGTCGAGGTCGAAGGCGACGTTGACCGCCCATGTGCTCCAAGCGGGCGAGCGACGTGTGAGGGGGGCAGTCGCCTCGGCGAGCCGCTGCGCTGCCGTCCGATGCGCGCCCGGGCTGAGCGGGTCGCAGATGCAGGCCGCCGTCGCCCCCCGCCGCTGGAGCGCCCCTACAGCCTCCTGAAGATGTCGCCCGAGACCGCCCATGCCGAGCGGCGTGGAGCACGACACCACGACCCGGCCCGACGACGGCAGCGCCTCCTCCTGAGCGCGCTCGCGCTCGGCCCGCCACCGCACGTCGAATGGCCCGCGCGGAGCGTCGTCGATCGACCGCCACTCGGCCGCCCCGCCGAGAGCGCCCTCGACGGCACCCCGCCCAACCGACTCCCCGAGATCGAGCTCGGCCGCGGGCCGCTCAGCCGAGGCGGTCATAGCCCCACAGCGAGACCAAGTCGCGACCCAGATACTCGCTCAGCGCCACCACCTCCGGCGCGAAGCGCCGCCGCAGATCGAGCATCAGCGCCTCGTCCGGCGCCTGGGGAGCGCCGTAGAGAAAGCGCCCGCGCACGACCCGCATCGCCCCGACGCGCATCCGCTCGGAGGTGAGCACCCGGATCGGCGTGCGTAGCGTCGCCCCGAGCGGGCCACGGCCAGTGCGCACCGCATGGGTCAGCCGCGCTAGGCGTACGGAGCGCATGCGGACTGTGGGGTTGGCTTCCAGCGGCTCGATCGCCACCGTATCGTCCACCTCCAGGAAGCGCAGCACGCGGCGCACCGTCGCCTCGTTCTCAGCGCGAAAGTCATCGTAGATCAGCACCAGGATCCGCTCGGCCGCGAACCGCTCGTGGTAGCAACGCAACTGCTCGACATAGCGCACGCGCTCGGAGTAGCGCAGCACCGTGCGGCCCTCGCGCACGATCTGCTCGCGCGCCAGCGCCGTTCGAAGGTCGCGCTCGCTCTCGACGTGGTCCTGCAGGTACTGCAGGTGCAGCGAGCGTACGAAGCTCGCGGGCTCACGCAGGATCGCCACGATCCGCGCGCCGGGCTGAAGCTGCGCGATACGCCCGGCCGCGATCGGCGACCGCAGATACGAGGGCGAAGCCTCGCCGGCGCGCTGGTCGGCCCGCGCCGCGGCGAACAGCGCGAGGTACTCCTCGAGTGTGCGCGGGAGCGTGCCGGGAGGCAGGTTGGGAGATGCGACGTGCAGGCCGGGCGCCGAGGCCGCATGAGGTAGCTCCTCGGCGGCGAGAAACTGCGGCTCCTTGAGTGCGGGCATGTAGATAGCGGGATGGCGTCGCAGCATCTCGTACAGCGCGGTCGTGCCGCTCTTGGGGTTGCCAACAATGAAGAAGTCGGGGACCCGTTCAGATGACGCCGTCATAGCCCCACAGCCCCACCAGGTCGCGCCCCAGATACTCGCTCAGCACCACCACCTCCGGCGCGAAACGCTGGCGCAGCTGCGCCATCAGCTCCACGTCGGGTGGCGCAGGCGAGCCGAAGACCACGCCGCGCCTGACCGCGCGCAGCCCCGCCTGTCGCAGCCGCCGGGAGGTGATCGTCTTCATCGACGCCTTGACCGCTGCCGAGACCGGCCCGCTCCCCACCGAGACGGCCTGCACGGCCTGGTGCAGACGCAGGGAGCGCACAGCGACCGTGGGATTGGCCTCGACCGCCTCGATCGGCGCCAGCTCCTCGACGTCGAGGAAGCGCTGCACGCGGCGCACCGTCGCCTCGTTGTCAGCGCGGAAGTCGTCGTAGATCAGCACCAGCACCCGCTCGCATCCGAACAGCTCGTGGTAGCGGCGCAGCTGCTCGACATAGCGCACGTGCTCCGAGTACAGCAGCGCCTGCGGGCGCGAGCAGCGGGGCGGGATGTGGCGTCCCTGGCGGCGCTCGGGCTCGAGCGCGAGCGCCGTGCGCAGATCGCGCTCGGTATCGACGTGCATCTGCACGTTCTGCAGGTGCAGCGAGCGCAGAAAGCCCGCCGGCTCGCGCAGGATCGCGACGATCCGCGCCTCCGGCGCCAGCTCCGCGATGCGCCCCGCGGCGGAGCGCGACATCAGATAAGAGGAGGATGCCTCGCCGGCGCGCTGGTCGGGCCGCGCGGGAGCGAACAGCGCGAGATACTGATCGAGCGTCTCGGGGCGCCTGCCGACCCCCGCCCCGCGGAAGGGTGAGCGCAGCTCCGGCGAGAGAAACCACGGCTCCTTGATGTCGGGCAGAAAGAGCTGCGGGTGGGAGCGCAGCATCCGGTAGAGCGCCGTCGTGCCGCACTTGGGGTGGCCGACGATGAAGAAGTCGGGCGCCCTTCGCTCAGCCGAGGCGGTCATAGCCCCACAGACTCACGAGGTCGCGGCCGAGATACTCGCTCAACGCCACCACCTCCGGCGCAAACCGCCGCCGCAGCTGCGCCATCAACTCCTCATCGGGAGGCGCCGGTGAGCCAACCACGAAGCGACGCCGGACCCCGCGCAGCGCGGCGTGGCGCAGCCGCCGTGGCGCCAGCGCCTTGACCGGTGCCTGCACGGCGCGCACCAGCGGCGAGCGCCCGACCGTGAGCGTGTGCATCAGCTCGTCGAGCGTCTGCGAGCGCATGCGCACCGTGGGGTTGGCCTCGACGGCCGCCACCGGAACGGTGGGGTCTACCTCCAGGAAGCGCAGCACCCGGCGCACCGTCGCCTCGTTCTCGGCGCGGAAGTCGTCGTAGATCAGCACCAGCAACTGCTCGTCTGCGAACAGGTCGCGATAGCGGCGCAGCTGCTCGACGTAGCGCACCCGCTCGGAGTACAGCAGCGCCTGCGGGCGCGGCGAGCGGCGCGGGATCCGCCGGCCTTGACGCCGCTCGGCCTCCAACGCAAGCGCCCTGCGCAGGCTCTTCTCGGTCTCGATGTGGTTTTGCAGCAGCTGCAGGTGCAGCGAGCGCAGGAAGCTCGCGGGCTCGCGCAGGATCGCGATCAGGCGCGCCTCAGGCCGCAGCTCGGCGATGCCGCGCGCCGCGGTGGTGGAGATCAGGTATGACGAGGAGGCCTCACCCACCAGCTGCCCGGGGGCCGCCGCATCGAACAGCGGCAGATACTCCGCGAGCGTCAGGGGCAGCGGACCGGATGCTTTGGGCTGGAAGCGCAAGCGCAGGTCCGTCGCGAAGAACATCGGCTCCTTGAGCTCGGGCATGAAGATCTGCGGGTGGCGGCGCAGCATCTCGTACAGCGCGGTGGTGCCGCACTTGGGGTGGCCGAGGATGAAGAAGTCGGGCACCCGGCCCTGGACCCCGGGGGCGGCAGGCGCGAGCGCAGTGGTGTCAGCCGACGCGGTCATCGCGCCTCCCATCGCTTTTCTCGCACCCTCATAACCCCACACCCACATGACCCACACGGTCACTGCCCACACGGTCACTGCCCGCACGGTCATAACCCCACAGGCTCACGAGATCGCGGTCGAGATACTCGCTCAACGCGACGACCTCCCCCCTGAAGCGGCAGCGCAGCTCGATCATCAACTCCGCCTCCGGCGAAGGCGGCGTGGCGAAGACGATGCGCCGTTGAGCCGCGTCACGTGCACGGCGGCGCAACCGGGTGGGCGTGAGCGCCTTGACGGTCGCCTTCACCGCCAGCGAGAGCGGGCCGTGCCCGACGGATACCGCGTGCAGCAGTTCGTTGAGGCGCTGCGAGCGTGCGTGGACGGTCGGGTTGGCCTCGACCGGCTCGATCGACAGGGTGTTATCGACGTCGAGGAAGCGCAGCACGCGGCGCACGGTCGCCTCGTTCTCGGCGCGGAAGTCGTCGTAGATCAAGACCAACACCCGCTCGCGCCCGAACAGCTCGTGGTAGCGGCGCAGTTGCTCGACGTAGCGCACGTGCTCTGAATACAGCAGCGCCTGCGGCCAGTAGGTGTGGCGGGGTACCTGCCGCCCCTCGCGCCGCGGCGCCTCCAGCGAGAGCGCCGTGCGCAGGTCGGCCTCGGTCTCGACATAAGTCTCCAGGAACTGCAGGTGCAGCGAGCGCAGCAGCGAGGCGGGCTCGCGCAGGATCGCGACGATCCGCGCGGCGGGCGCCACCTCGGCGATCCCACGCGCGGCGGTGCGCGACCACAGATACAGTGCGCTCGCCTCGCCGACGCGCTGGTCGGGGCGGGCCCCAGCGAACAGCTCGAGGTACTGATCGAGCGTCGCCGGCGTCCCTTCCGGGCGTGGCGGCGTGCGCTCGTGCAGCTCGCTCGCGAAGAACCACGGCTCCTTGCCGGCGGGCATGAAGATCTGCGGGTGGCGACGCAGCATCTCATACAGCGCAGTGGTGCCGCTCTTGGGCTGGCCGACGATGAAGAAGTCCGGCAGCCGCGTGTTTTGGGGGAGCGTCCGCGCGCGCTGGTCGATTGACAACGCATCCTCCGGGGGGCCTCCATGCCCCCCCGTCCAACGCCTGCTTGTATCCGCAGCCACCCTCACCGCACCCCCAGCAGCCCTGCCGGCGCGCTCGCGGCGAGCCCCGAGGCGGTGCGGTAGTAGGGACTGTGCGTCTGCAGGAACGCCGTGGTGTCGAACCCCGCGAGGCGGCCGTCGACGATCACCATCACGCGGTCGCAGATGTCGAGCGTGGAGAGACGGTGGGCGACGATGAACAGCGTCAGCTCGTGCTTGAGCGCCGTCAGCGACTCCTGGATCAGCCGCTCGGAGGTGGGGTCGAGCGCGGAGGTGGGCTCGTCCAGCACGAGCACCTCTGGCCGCGCCGCGAGCGCGCGGGCGAGGCAGATGCGCTGCTGCTGGCCGCCGGAGACCGCGTCGGCGCGCGGGCCGACGACCGTCTCATACCCCTGCGGCCACGAGACCACCTCATCGTGGATGCGCGCTAGGCGCCCGGCCCGTTCGATCGCCGTGCGGTCCAGATCGCGGAAGTAGCGGATGTTCTCCGCCACCGTGGCGTGCACCAAGCGCGGCTCCTGTGCGACGTACGCGACGCGCCGGTTCCACTCGCTGCGCGCGAACTGCTCGGCGGGGACGCCGTTGACGAGGTAGCGGCCGCCGTCCTGCGCGCGCAGCCGCAGCAGGATCTGCACCAGCGTCGACTTGCCGGCGCCGGAAGGGCCGACGATCCCGATCGCCTCGCCGCCGGCGACCTCGAAGCTGATCTCCGAGAGCACCGGACGCTCGGCGCGATAGGCGAACGAGACGCGCTCGAACGCGAGGCTTTCGATCCGCGGCAGGAGCGCCCCGCCGTCGAGCGGGGCGCTCTGCGCATAGCGCTCTTCGGCGGCCTGCAGACGCTCGATGAAGGGCAGCGACTGGCGCAGGCCCTGGTAGGAGGTCTGCGCCTGTTGGCCGTTGTTGCCGGCGCGCACCAGCAGCAGCACAACCGCTCCGAGCGATGCGGCGTGGCCGGCGCCCGCGAGGTAGAGGCCGCCGAGGCCCACCACGATCAACAGGTAGATCATGCTCTGGTAGAGGTTGGGCACGAGGCGTCCGATCACCCAGGTGCGGAAGAACAGCACGCGGGCGGCGTCGATCTGCCGCCCGATCCGCTCGCGCTGGGCGCCGGCGGCGCCGAACACCTGCGTGTCCTCGGCCACCCGGATCGCCTCGCCGATTCCCCCGGCGTACTCCATCTGCGCCTGCGAGAGAGAGCGCGCGCGACGTGACCCCAGCGCGCTCAGCGGCCGCAGCAACCCGAACAGCGCGATCGCCACGGTGAGCACGATCCCCGCGGCGATCAGGTTGAGCACGATCGCCGAGATCAGCAGCACGACGAACGTGATCAGCGAGGTGAGCAGCGTCGTCGCCTGCACCGCGCCGCCGGTCGCCTGGATCACCTGACTGGTCATCGTCTCCTGCAGGTGCCCCTCGCGGTCGCTGGACTGCACGCTCCAGGAGGCACGCGTGAAGGCGTGCAGGAGGTCGCGGCGCAGCCGCGCCTGCACCTCCGCGCCGATCCGCGCCGGCAGGATCGAGAGCGGCACCTGCAGCACTAGGCGAAACGTGGTGAGCGCGAGCGCGACGAGCAGCAACTCGCCGACGGTCGTGTCGAGGCGCAGCGGGCCCAGGTGCGTGTGCACGCGCCGCCCCCCGGTGGCGATCGCGGCGGCGATCTGTGTGAGCAGCACGAGCATCCCGGCTTCCGCGAAGCCAGAGAGAACCGAGCTGCCGGCGAGCGCCGCCACCGCCCCACGGCGGTCGCCGAGCAGCAGGCTCAGCCGCGCGCGGGCGCTCGCCGGCGCGCGATCAGGTTGCTCGCGGGAGCGCCGGCGCCTCATGGCCGATCAACGCTCCTCGCCGCCCGCATGTGCGCCACTCACCAAATCGTCACTTCTCGCACGCCCCGCGCCCACCAGCCAGTAGGCCGCGATCCCGACCGCAAACCAGTAGAACGGGCCAGCCACCGCGCTCGCCATCACCGGCCCGTTGGTGCCCATCAGGATCAGCGCGACGAAGGGCGCGAACACGCCCGCGAGGCCAATCCGGATCTCGAGGTCGCCGACGCGCCGCAGGCGGGTGACGGCCATCCAGATCACGCTCAGCGAGAGCGCCGTCCACAGCAGCAGCCCGGGCAACCCCAGTTCGTCGGTGACGTAGTTGTACTGCGTCTCGGCGCTGTGGCCGTGGCCTTCCAGCCTCACCGTGGTGTGCCCGCCGAAGTTCGACGCCGCGCCCGCGGTGGCCAGGCCAAAGCCGAAGGGGTCGTTGGCGATGTCGTTGGGGATCTGTGCGAGGCTGGCGGCCTTGTAGGTGGTCGAGGTCGAGCCGACGTTGGAGGGGGAGATGCTGATGTAGCGGGAGAAGACCCCGCCGCCCTCGAACGCCACGAGCGCCACGCCGAGCACCACCGCGACGCCCGCGACCGACAGCAGCGCCCCGAGTGGACGCCGCACCCGGCGCCCGACGCCGGCGCCGGCGCACAGCAGCCCGAAGGCCAGCAGCGAGATCACCGCGCCGAGTACCGACAGGCGCGCCAGCGACGTGGCGACCGCAAGCAGCGCACCCACGCACAGCAGCGCCGCAAACCACCGGCGCCGCCGCCGGACGGTCGCCAGCAGCACCACGGTGCCGGCCAGCGCGATCACGCCGATGCTGCCGCCGAAGCCGGCATCCGAGCCGAGCCCCGGTGGGCGCACCCGCGCGACGCCTTCGCTGAGGTACTTGCGCGCCGAAAGCGTTTCGCTGCCGTACACCAGTTCGGAGTAGCCGGGGCCCCAGCTGGCGAGCTGTCCCGGCGCGAGCCGCGTCTGGTAGAGGCTGACCGCCCCGTTGGCGAGCGCGATCACACCGAGCAGCACGAACAGCTGCCGAAAGCGCGCGCGCGAGCGCATCAGCGCGTACCCGAAGAAGAAGAACGGTACCCACTCCAGCTCCTGGCGAAAGCCACCCAGGATCTTCAGCGTCCCCAGCGTGTTGGGGTTGAAGGCATTCGCCAGCACGAGCGCGACGAACGCGATCACCCAACCAGACATCGGCGCCAACACCAGGCGCTCGCGGCGCGCGAGCAGGCGCACGATCACCCCCAGCGCGACCGCGGCGATCAGCACGTCACGGACGGTCGAGGCCGCCTGGTTGGCGCTCAGCAGCTTGACCGGCCCGTCCAGCATTCCCAGGTAGATCGCCAGCAACGCGACCGACACCTCCAGGCGCGTGTTGACCGCCAGCGCAACGATTCCCACCGCGCCAAGCGCCAGCGCGAGCACCAGCACGAAGTTGGGGTCGGGCACCGCGAGCGCAATGCCGAGCGCCAGCCCGAGCGCGATCGCCGCGGCGCCACCGGCCACCGCCAGATCGGCGATCCGCCGGCTCACGACAGCCGGATGGGTGCTCATGCTCGGAGAGTCGGCCAGGGGCTCATCGGGCGATGTCCATGCCCAAAACGCCCCTCCGGCATCCGCTGGAGGCTCATCGGGCGATGTCCATGCCCAAATGCCCCTCCGGCACCCGCCGGAGGCTCATCGGGCGATCAGATCGCGCAGCCGACGAGGCTGCCCGTAGGGGGCCCCGAAGCCGTACTCCTGCACTTCGGCGCGCGAGACGCAGTTGGCGAGCACGCCGAGCACCGGGGCGGAGGAAACGCGCGCGAGTAGCTGCATCAGCCTCCGCGCCGCCGCCTCGTGCGTGTGCCCCGCGCGTGCGACCAGCACGATCCCGTCGACCAGCCCGAGCAGTGGCAGCGCGTCGCTCACCTGCAGCGGCGGGGGCGCGTCGATCAGCACGTAGTCGAAGTCCTCCGCGGCGGAGCGCAGCACGCCACGCATCCGCTCGCCGGCGAGCAGCGCGGGCGGGTTGGCGGTGTGGCCGCCGCTGAGCAGCACCGACACCGACGCTGCGCGCGAGTCGATCGCCGTGGTGACCCCGTGCGCCTCGGTGGCCGCCGCAGCTCCGGTCTGCAGGTGCATCGCGCTCTGCCACGCCTCGCCGAGCGAGAGCGCGCCCGCGAGCACGTCGCTCAACCCGTAGGGCGCGTTGACGCCGAGTAGCCCCGCCAATACCGGCCGGCGCATATCGGCCTCGATCACCGCCACGCGCGCGCCGGCGTCGCGCTGCACGAGCGCCAGATCGGCGAGCAGCGTCGACTTGCCGTCGCCGGCGTCGGCGCTGAGGAACAGGATCAAGCGCGGCGGGCGCTGGCGGTCACGCTCGAGCATGTCGCCGAGCTGCAGCGTGGTGTGCAGGCGCCGCAGCGGCTCCAGCAGCTCCGCGGCCGGCGCCGGCTCGCCACCGGTGCGCACGACCGGCTTGCGAACCGCGGGCAGCGCGGTGAGGACCGGGGTCTCGAAGGCCGCCTCGATGCTCGCCAGCGAGCGCAGTCGTCGATCGAAGCGGCCGAGCAGGTAGGCGGCGGCCGCGGCCAGCAGGATGCCGAGCACGAAGCCGAAGATCGCGTTCCGTTTGGGACTCGGCGAGGCGAGCGTCGCCTTGGTCTTGCCAGAGCTGATCTCCTGCACGCCCGCGACCTCCAGGTCGCCTTCGAGCTGGTTGATCTTGCTGGCGAGGTTGGCGGCCTGCACCGTCGCCGAGCCGCTCGCTACACCTGCCGCCGCGCAGCCCCCTTCCCCTTCGCCCTGGCCTTGGCGGCGTCGGCGGCGCCCGCTTCGATGCGGCTCAGCTGGCGCCGCGTGGCGGCGATCGCCGCGCTCACCTCCCGCCGGTAGTGGACGTGCTGGCGCTTGACGTAGGCGGCTGCGTAGGCATCCACGAGCTGCTCGGAGCCCTTAGAGGTGCGCGCTTCGGCGGTGATCGTGATGAAATCGCTCCCGCTCGAGGCATCGGCGTGAGCCTTGCCGCGGGCCGCCGCGAGGTGGTGTTCTGAGCGCAGCCGCTGGTGCACCGGTTCGCCGAGCGCGCTGGAGTTGATCAACGTCGCCTGGTCGGTGACGTCGCGGTCGTTGAGAGTGACTTTGCTCTGGGTGGGGTTGAGCAGCCCCTGTTCTTCGGACCCCCCGCCCAGGTAGATTTGCGTGGCGGCGGTGTAGAGCGTTGGCTGACGCTTGTAGTAAAGGTAGGTCGCCGCGGCGACAAGGAGCCCCACAAGCAGGATCAGCCACTTGCGCCTCCAGATCGGCGCGAAAATGGCCGTGGCTTCGGTCGTCTCGTTCATTACTGAGGGCCCTCACAAGGGCGGTGGAAGAGCGACCGGCGAGCGTCGCGAGGGCTCAGATTGACAGGATCGCGGGGCCGGAGTAAAGCTCTTCACAAAAAGTACACATCACCCGAAATCCCCGAAGCAGCGCGAATCCTGCTCATAGCCAGGACAGTCAGGCGCTCTCGCGGAGCAGGGCTTCACAAAAACTAAACATCGTGGGCCGGCTCCAGCCCTCACGATCCGCGCAGCATGAGCCGCGACCCATCGGCGCCCGCGACACAGCGCCGACGGCGGCTGTTGGCGATCAGCCATCCGGCAGTGGTGAACGTCAACCAGGAGGTATACCGCGAGCTGCAGCGGCGGGGCTGGGAGGTCACGATCGTCGTGCCGAGCCGCTGGCGCAGCGAGTACTCGCTGCGCACGATGACCCCGCAACCGCTTGCGGGATTGGAGCACACGCTGCGTCCGACGCGGGTCGCCCTGGCGGGGCGTCCGCAGCGGCATTTCTACCTGACCCGCTGCCGCGCTCTGAGCACCGGCGCGCGGCCCGATGTGGCGTTTGTCGAGGCCGAGCCCTATTCGATCTCCGCAACTCAGTGGGGGCAGGTGTTCACGAGACAGGGCATCCCGTTCGGCGTGCAGTGCGCCGAGAATATCGATCGGGCACTGCCCCTGCCGGTACGTGGACTGCGCTCCAGGGTGCTGCGCCACGCGGCGTTCGTGGCTGCCCGTTCGGACAGCGCCGCACGCCTGGCGCGCGCGTGGGGGGCGGGCGGGGAGGTCGCGCTCGCGCCGCACGCGGTCCCCGGGTGGGAGCCGGCGTCGACCGGCCGGGAGAGCGGACGTCCATTCACGATCGGCTATGCGGGACGCTTGGTGGAGAGCAAGGGACTGGCCGATCTGCTCGCGGCCGTGCGCACGCTGCAGGCCCCGGTCGAGCTGCTGCTGATCGGCGACGGCGAGCTGCGCGCGCAGCTGGAGGGGCAGCCGATCCCCGGCTCGCGCGTCCGCGTGCTCGACGGCTTCACCCACGACCGCATGGCATCCGCGTATGCGCAGCTCGACGTGCTGGCGCTGCCCTCGCACACCACGCCGACGTGGAAGGAGCAGTTCGGACGCGTGATCGTCGAGGCGCTGTGGTGCGGTGTCCCCGTGGTCGGCTCGGACTCGGGCGAGATCCCATGGCTGATCGAGCTGACCGGCGGGGGACTCACCTTCCCCGAGGGCGACCACGAGCAGCTGGCCGCACGGCTGAGCGAGCTGCGGGCGGCCCCCGAGTTGCGCCGGCAACTGACGGGGAATGGGCGGGCCGCCGTCGAAAGGCTGTTCTCGGTGCCCGCCGCGAGCGACGCCTTCGAACGCCTGCTGGTGGGTGCGCTCTAGTCCAAAGAGCTGACCGCCAAAAGGTGTGAACATTTTCTTTACAACATTTTTCCGCACTCGAATCGGTTATGCTGCGCCACGCACTCCTCGAGCCATGGAGACGGGATGCTCCTATGGTGTGAAAGTCGTGTGAAGTAACGGTGAAACCACCCCCCTCGAAGCGAACGGAGACCTAGGAATGAGATGCTTCAAAACGGCGGCCGGGATGGTCGCCACTATCGGTGCGTTGGCTGCCTGTACGGCGCCCGCACTGGCCACTACTCAGTTCACCGCGAGCCGACTGCCCAAACCGCTCTCGGAAGCCGAACCCGGCAAGACCAAAGGCCATGGCGTCGGTTCCACCGAACTGGGCGGAGAAGAACGCAACCAGGAATTGAAGTTCGGCGAGTTCTACATCGTCTGCTCCGCCAAGACCGCCGGCAAGACGATCGACGAAGGCGCGGTGTCGTGGGCCGCATCGCTGACGTTCTCGACGGAGGTAAAGTTCGAAAAATGCCTCACCCGCACCGACTTCGAGGGGTTCCTCGCGGGCACCAAAACGAAATTCAACGTCAACCCCGAAACGAAAAAATCCGAACCCATCAAGTTCGTGTATCACGTCAACGGATTCGTGCAGCTCGGCACCGGTGAAGCCGAATCCGAAGTCGAAGTCGGGTCGGGTACCGCCTCCTTCTCGATCGCGGGGAAGGTCTGCAAAATCGAATGGCCGCGCCAGACCGTCCCGGCCAAAGCCGTCACAAAGCCCGAAGAACCGTACTCGGCGGCGGTGTATTCCGACGAACAGGTGCCGGTCGAAGCAAAACAGCTGAAAAAATTCCCCAGCGGCTTCCAGGAAAAGCTCGTCATCACGAATGAATTCAAGAACATGGAATGGGCCTACGAAGAAGGCCAGTGCGTAGGCGAAGGTGGATTCGAAGAAGGCGCCAAACAGGAGAGCGGCAAGACAGGTCTCTACAAGGGCTCCTTCGAAGAGGAAATCAGCGGAGCCAACCTGGGCTTCGAATAGCCTAATCCGTCAACCGCCGGTACAGCGCTTGATGTTTTGCCACCATCTCCCCCCAGGAGAAGGCAAGCGCTGACCGGCGGGCGGCGGTGCCGAGGCGCTCGCGCAGCTCGGGGTCGCCTGCCAGCCGGCGCAGACGCTCCGCGATCGCGTCGGGCTCGGGTGCGATCAGCAGCCCGTTACGCCCATCCTCGATCAGCTCGCGCACGCCGTTGACGCGCGTGGCCACGATCGGCAAGCCGCTCGCGGCCGCCTCGAAGGTCACCAGCGAGAAGGTCTCGTAGCCCGACGCCAGCACGAACGCGTCGGCGAGCTCGTACACGACCGGCATCTCGCGCACCACACCCAGCCAGTGCACCGCCCCGCCCACGCCGAGCGAGTCGGCCAACCGCTGGTAGGACTCCACGTGTCCACGCCCGGCTACCACCAGGTCCCATTCGCGCGCGCGGGCGAGCGCCTCGATCACGGTGCGCAGGCCCTTGTGCCCCCAGTCGCCGCCGACGAACGCCAGCACCAACCGCTCCGGCGCCACCCCCAGCCGCTCACGTAACGCGCCGGCCTCGCGCGTGCGTGTCCCGGGTGCGAACGCACCGGTGTCAACGCCGTTGTGGATCGCCACCACCCGATCGGAAAGCTCGGGAAAGTGCTCGCGCATCTCGCCTGCGACACCGTCGGAGACGCACACGAACGTCGCCGCGCGGTTGGCGCGAAAGCACAGCCGCTCGCACACGCGCTGGACGAGCCCCACTGCACGCACATACCAGCGCAGCAGCGGCAGCGGACGGTTGGGGCTCGCGCGATGGACCTGGTGGCAGCAGTGCACCGCGATTGCATCCACGCGGTTGAGCACGATCGCACCGGTCGCCTGCACCACTCCCCGGCGGTGGCGCCACACCAGCAGCGAGCCGACCAGCGCAAACCACGGGTAAGCCACGAGGAATGGGCGACTCGGGCCGCGCACCCGGTGAAAGACGACGCCCGCGTCGGCGGGCAGCTCGCAGGTGCGTGCGATCACCCGGACCTCGTGGCCGGCGCGCCGCAGCCCCAGCGCGAGCTCGGCCAGCTGGCGCTCCATGCCGCCGACCGGCCCGATGTCGTGCGCCACGATCGTCACCGGACAGGCTGGCGCACCGGCCTCCCCACTCGTGTGGCGGCGCTCGTCTAGCGCCTGCAGCCGGCCAAAGAACCGCTCACGCATCGCGGCCTCGGTGAACTCTGCGGCGTACTGCTCACGACCGGCCTCGCCAAGCGCATGGCGCAGAGCTGACGAGGCCAGCAACGGCTCCAGCGCGTCCGCCAGCGCATGCGGCTCGCCCGAGCGCGCCAGCACGCCAGTACGGCCGTCCTCGACGAACTCGGCGGGCCCGCCCGAGTCCACCGCGACGATCGGCACGCCGCGCGCCATGCCCTCCAGCAACACGATCCCGAACGGCTCGCAGTCGGAGGCGTTGACGAGAATGTCCATGCGCTCGATGTAGGGACCCGCATCGGGCACATGGCCGGTCATCGTCACCGCGTCGGCGAGCCCCAGACGCTCGACCAGCCCCGGGAGCGAGCGGGCGTACTCAGGCGAGATGTCGTAAGCGTCGCCGCCGACCATCATCGTGTGAATGGGTTGCCCACGCTCGCGCAGCAGCGCCTGCGCACTCAGCATTCGGTCGTGGCCCTTCCACCGCTCCATGCGCCCGACGAGACCGACGATCGGCACGTCCGTCGGCAGGTCGAGCGGCGCCTGCACCGAGGCGCCGTTGGGAGACCGTGTTCCGGGGGCGACTACGAACGTCGGCCGTGACGGCGAGAGCTGCCGCTGCGCGCGGGCGACCGTCTCCGAAGAGCAGCCGATCGCGATCGCCGGCAGCGCGGTCGCGCAGCGGTCGATCCAGTGACGCGCCTGGATCGCGTGCTGCCACCAAAGTACGCGATCGGACATCCCAGCCAGCACTGCCGCCGGCGCCCCGTACAGCTGCGTCTTCGCCGACCAGTTGAGGATCAGGTCGGGCCGGCGGCGCCTGAAGATCCGAGCTAGCCGCCAGACGGTGGCGATCCAGCGATGGGCATCGCGCAGGCGCCCGGCCTCGAGCACCTCGACGCGAAAGCCGGCGTCGCGAAGTTCAGCCGGCCACGGCCCCGGCTCGAAGAACACCAGCTCCAGCTCATGGGCACGCTCGTGGGCGCCGTCGAGCACCGTCTGCAGCATCGTCTCCGCGCCGCCGAGACGGCGGCCCCACGGCATCGTGATCAGGACGCGCATGAGACGGCCCGCCGGCGGCCCACCGCGTGCACTAGAGGCCTCTCGCACACCGGCTGAGAGTACCCCAACTCGGCGCTGCTGTTGCGAAACGGACGCGACCGTGACCTCTCCCCCAACATTTTTACATCTCCGCAGCCGGCCACAGATAGCTTGCATTCGACCCGTGAAGCCCTCGGTGTGCGATCGGTCTGCGGACCAACTGTGAACACGCAATGAGTCACATACCCAGCCCCTCGCCACCGTCTAACGCGGCGAGCAGCCTCTCACCGCTGGTCGGCCAGATCCGCCCCTCCCATACGCCACCAGCAACGCACTTCACCAGTTTTTCACCACCAGTGCAGCGGGTCAGCCTCGCGCACGACTACCTGCTGGTGATGCGTGGCGCGGAGCGCACATTCGCGGCGATGGCCGAGCTCTACTCGCAGGCGCCGATCTTCACATTGCTCTACAACGAGCAGGGCACCGACCGGCGCTTCGCGGGCCGCGAGATCACGACCTCGCCGCTGCAGCGCCTCGGCGTCGGCCAAACCAACTTCAGACGGCTGCTGCCGCTCTACCCGACCGCGGCGGGGCGCCTGCGACCGCCGGTGTCAGACGTCGTGATTAGCAGCAGCAGCGCCTTCGCACACGGCCTGCGGGCCCCCGAGGGTGCGGTGCACATCTGTTACTGCTACACGCCGTTTCGCTACGCCTGGGATGAGCAGGAGTTCGCCCTCGGTGAGGTTTCCCCGGCGCTGCGCCCGCTGCTGCGCCATCAGCTGCGGCGTATCCGCAGGTGGGATCTCGCCGCCAGCCGCCGCGTCGACGCCTACATCGCGATCTCCGAGCTCGGCCGCGAGCGGATCAAGCGCTGCTATGGCCGTGACGCTGCGATCGTGCATCCACCGGTGGAGACCCACCGCTTCCAGCTGGGCACTCCCGGCGACGCGCTGCTGGTCGTCTCCGAGCTCGTTCGCCACAAGCGCGTGCACGTCGCGCTCGAGGCGGCCCGCCGCGCGCGCACACCAATCCGTGTGGTCGGCAGCGGGCCCGACCACGCCACTCTGCAGGCCGCCTACCCTGAGGCCGAGTTCCTCGGGCGCGCCGGCGACGACGATCTGGTCGAGCTGTATGCCACCGCCCGCGCGGTGATCGTGCCGAGCGTGGAGGAGTTCGGCATCACCGTGGTCGAGGCGCAGGCGGCCGGACGGCCGGCGATCGCTGCCGCCGCGGGTGGGGCGCTGGAGACTGTCCTCGACGGGCACACCGGATCGCTGGTGAAGGTCGACGACATCGACGCCTTCACGCGGGCGATCGAGGGTATCGACAAGCTCGATTTCGACCCCGCCAACGCCCGTGCAAACGCCGAGCGCTTCTCGGTAGCCACCTTTCAGCGCCGTCTTGCCGAACAGGTGAACAAAGCCGTCAATCCGGGGGGTCTATTGCCCGCGTCCGACGAAACTCGTGTGCTTCCCCTCACCCGCGCCGCGCCGCGGCGAGCATCGTCGTCCAGCGCGCTGCCAGCGGTGAACCGGCCTCCCGCGGCAGCATCTCGAGCGAAGCACTACGCGAGCAGATGAACGCCAGCCGGCGCAGGCGCCGGTAGTCCTCCATTCCGGCGTAATCGGTGATGTTGCGCGCGAGCGCGACAGCGTTGTAACCCGACCGCGCGGCCAGCTCGATCACGGCGTCGCGGGTTGGCACCAACACCAGCTCACCGTGCGCGTCGGGCTCCTCGAGGTGTGAAACTTCGAAGAAGCTCGAGCGCGCACCTGAGAGGGAGGTGTCGATCACCAGCAACTCGGCGCCGGTGGCGGCCATGCGTTCGAACAGCTCCACCGGCTTGGCAACGTGTTCCATCAAGCCGAGGCATAGAACCACGTCGAAGGGGTCGCCGAAATCGTGTGTGAAAACATCATCCCGCTCGAAGCGGTAGCGGATGGAGTCGATGCCCTTCGCCTCGAATACGAGGTTGGCCTGGTCGATGTACGTCTGGCGGATGTCAACGCCAAGTACGAAGTCCGCGCCGGCTTCGACCGCCTGCAGCGACCACCAGCCGGCGTTGCACCCCAGGTCGAGCACGCGCCGCCCCTGCAGCGAGCTGCCCGTCACCTGCAGCAGCGCGTCGAAGAAATAGCGGCGGCGCTGCTCGTGACGGTTGACCCTACCGAGGTCCACCACCGGGGTGGTTACACCGTTCTCGAACTCGAAGCGGTAGTGCCAGCGGGGGAACGCCGCGATCCGGTCCTGGAGCTCGGGCATCTGCACGGTGGCATCCTACCGGTGCGTCACGGTCCGAGCGCCCCGACCGGTATCACCATGATCCCGTCCTCGCGACGGTGGCCGTAACCCGTCCCGACGATCACCCCTAGCGCGGCGGGCTTGCCGGAGACCTCGGTGTCGATCTGCTCCGCCAACTTGTGAAGCGAGGTGACGGCCTGCTCCACCTGCCCCGACCCGAGCTTCACCTCAAACGCCGCCCAGCGACCATCCGCGCACTCGACGATCGCGTCGACCTCGAGTCCGCGACTATCGCGGTACTG
This sequence comes from uncultured Solirubrobacterales bacterium, assembly GCA_963744135.1. Classification (GTDB taxonomy): domain Bacteria; phylum Actinomycetota; class Thermoleophilia; order Solirubrobacterales; family Solirubrobacteraceae; genus Palsa-744. The sequence goes on from CAVUSE010000004.1 coordinate 524,246, forward strand.
GAGTACGCGGGCATCGGTGGCTTGGGCGTAGACGCGCAGATCGCGCACCACGAGCGACTCGAAGAGAAAGCCGAGCAGCTTGATATCGCGCAGCAGGCGCGCAGGCGTGGCGCGCAGAGCCGCCACCGCCAGCGAAGGGTCGACAAAGTGCCGCTTCACCGCGCCGCGCAGCGCGTGCTTCGATCTCAGATGAGGCGCCCACGCAGGCTGGTCCTCGACGATCATCAGCCTTCGGAGCGCCTCCAGATATTCGCCGACGGTGTCGTTCTTCAAGGCACCATCGGCTCCCTCGGTGTCGCTGGCGAGCGTGGTGGCGGCCGCGTATGTGGCGACGTTGCGCGCGAGGCTGCGCAGTAGCTGTCCCACCTTGTCAGGGTTGCGACGCCGCTCTTCCACGCGGCTGACATCGACGCGACGGATCTCCTCGAGGTAGTCGCGCACGGCGCGCAGAGCCTGCTCCACCGCCAGGCCGCGGAAGCCCGGCCAGCCCCCGATGGCAATCTCCCGCGCGAGGTCCGCGATCCCCAAGCCGGAGTCAGGGCTCCGCGCCGGCTCACCCTCGAGCAGCCTCGCGAGCGAGACCCCGCCGCTGCTCACGCCGGACTCGAAGAGGCTCATCGGCCGCATCCGCAGTCGCGTGATCCGGCCGGCCCCCGTGTGCCGCGTGATGTCGTCGGGCGGAACGGCCGAGCCGGCGAGGATGAACTGTCCGGGCGCATGACGATCGTCGACCGCACGGCGAACGTGGTTCCAGATCGCGGGCTCCAGCTGCCACTCGTCAATCAGGCGGGGGGTCGCACCTTCGAGCACGAGCGCGGGGTCCACCGCCGCCGCTTCGCGCGCGTTGGCGTCGACGTCGAGCAGCACCTCGCTCGCCGCGATCTGTCGCGCGGTGGCGGTCTTGCCACATGCCTTCGGGCCCTCGATAGCCACCGCACCGGTCGCCTTCAATCGCGCCGCCAGCTCATCGTCGACGATCCTCGGTTGATATGCAGCGGACATCCAACGGGAAGATTAGCAGGATTTCGACGGGAAGATTATCGAGAACCTAACGGGGAGATTATCGGGTTTCAGGGGGGATAAACTCCAGATCCTTCAGGAGTTCTTCCCGCCCCAAGACACGACCTGACTGTTCGACGTCTCCCGGCAATCCGGCGCCCAATGAGGCTACGCCGTCTGCGAGAGCCGAGCGGGCCGCGCGCTCCGCGTGACCTCGCTGGGCAGCAGCAGCGAGAGCAGGCCGGCCACGAGCACGAATCCCGCAGATACCCACAGGCAGGCGGTGAGACCCTGCCACTGATAGATCACTCCCGAGAGCACGGTCCCGGCGAGACGCCCGCAGGCGTTGGCCATGTAGTAGAAGCCAACGTTCATCGCCACCTTGTCGTTGTCGGCGTAGGCGAGGATCAGATAGGAGTGGACAGCCGAGTTCATCGCGAACGCGACGCCGAAAGGGATCAGCCCGCCGATGATCGCGAGCGTCGGGTCGACGTTCACTGAGAGGGCCAGAGCGATCGAGGCAGGGCACACCGCCAGGCCAAGCGCCAGCCACATCGCAGTTCTGCCGTCGGGCTCCTCGCCCGAGTCGTGCACCTGGCGGCCGACGAAGCGCGGCGCGGCCGCCTGGACGGCCCCGTAGCCGATCACCCACACGGCGAGGAGCGTGCCGACCTGCCAGAACGTCCAGCCCAGGATTGAATATAGGTAGAAGGGCAGAGCGACCACAAACCATACGTCGCGGGACGCGAACAGGAAGATGCGCGCCGCGGCGAGAATGTTGACCGCGCGGTTGTTGGAGAACATCTGGGTGAACTTCGCGGTTTTGTCCGGGCGATCGAGGTAGCCGCGCATCAGGCTGGAGGTGGCGAGCAGGACGATCAGCACCAACGCGGCCATCACGAGCGCGGCTGCCTGGAAACCAAAGAGCGTGAGCAGCAGGCCGCCGAGGAAGAAGCCGATTCCCTTGAGCGCGTTCTTTGACCCGGTCAGGATCGCGACCCAGCGGAAGAGCGAGGACTGGTCGTTCTCTGGCACGACCAGCTTGACTGCGCTCTTGGAGCTCATCTTGGTCAGGTCCTTGGCGATGCCCGACAGCGCCTGGGAGGCCATCACATAGGCGACGACCAGCAGCGACGCCGGCGCGAAGCCCAGCATGCAGAGCGCCACGACCTGAGTGGCGAGGCCCATGAAGAGGGTGACCTTCAATCCCAGCCTAGCTGCCAGCCAGCCGCCGACAAGGTTGGTGACGATGCCGGCGATCTCGTACAAGATGAACAGCGAGGCGACCTGCAGCGGGCTGTAACCGAGCTGGTCGAAGTAGAACAGCACCAGCGTGCGAGTCGCCCCGTCGACGAGCGTCTCGGTCCAGTACGCCGCGGTCCCCAGTGCGTAGTTGCGCAGATCGTCTCGGCGCTGCTGCGCGGCGCCTGTCGCGGGGGCTACCGGGCTTGACATTCGTGGCCCCTCCTGTGAGCGTTGCCGGGCTGGACATCCGCAGTCCTCATCGTGCTAGACGCAGCCCCTCCGACAGTCGTTCCTTTGCTATTGGCCATTCGCGACTACTCCGGAGGCCGTGACGCGCTCGTGGTCCGGCAGGCTTTCGGCAACAGTGCGCGCGAGCTCGACGAAGCGGTTGGCGTAACCCCACTCGTTGTCATACCACGCGAGTATCTTCACCTGCGTCCCGTCCGTCACCATCGTCGAGGGGAGATCGACGATCGCCGAACGCGGGTCGTCCTTGAAGTCGACCGACACGAGCGGCCGGCGCTCGCAGCCGAGAATGCCGTCGAGCGGCCCGGCCGCCGCCGCCTCAAGCAGGGCGTTCACCTCATCGGCCGTGGTGGCGCGAGCGACCTCGAATACGCAGTCCGTCAGCGACGCGTTGAGTAGCGGCACGCGCACGGCAAGGCCGTTCAGCTTGCCCTCGAGCTCTGGGAAGATCAGCCCGATCGCGGTGGCCGACCCCGTCGTGGTCGGGATCAGCGAGACGCTCGCGGCGCGCGCCCGGCGCAGATCCTTGTGCGGGGCATCGAGGAGCGTCTGCGTGTTGGTCATGTCGTGCAGCGTCGTGATCTGCCCGTGCGCGATCCCGATTCCCTCGTGGATCACCTTCACCACCGGCGCCAGGCAGTTGGTCGTGCACGACGCGGCGGTGAGCAGATCGTGGCGCCGCGGGTCGTAGAGGTGATCGTTGACGCCCACGACCACGTTCAGGGCGCGCTCCTTCACCGGCGCGGCGACGATCACCTTGCGCACGCCCTGGCGGAAGTACGCATCGAGCGCCTCCGCCGTGCGGAACCTGCCCGAGCACTCCAGCACGATCTCGACGCCGAGCTCGCCCCACGGCACATCCCCGGGCTCGGCGCCGGCGCTGTAGCCGAGCGTGCTCCCGTTGACAGCGAGCACGTCCGCTTCGCCGTGCACGTCTTCGGACCAGCGCCCGTGAACCGAGTCGAACGTCAGCAGGTGCGCCGCGGTGCTCGCGTCGCCGTGCAGCTCGTTGACGTGCGTAAACGTTAGCTCCGGCCAGCCCCAAGCGGCCCGCAGCGCCAGCCGCCCCATGCGGCCGAAGCCGTTGATGCCGACGCGGACACTCATCGAGCCTCCTGCCCGCACGGCTTACGAGCATCATCGCGAAGGCATTCGTGCGCCTGCCGGAGAAACATGGCGCAAATCGTATTACATCGACAAGCGCGAGTGGAATTGATATACGTATATAGATGCCCGTCGATCTGGAGCTAGCCCCCAAGCAGAAGCGCGCCGCCGGCGAGCGCTGTTGCGAGCCGGTCGTCTACCCCGACGTAGCGCGCGATCACGCGCTGCGGATGGCCGAGGTCGCGAAGGCCCTGGGCGACCCGATTCGCCTGCAACTCGTCGATGTGCTGCGCAAACACGCCGGCAAGGTCTGCGTCTGCGAGTTGGTGCCGCTGTTCGACATCTCCCAGCCCACCCTCTCCCACCATCTGAAGAAGCTCCGCGACGCCGGGATCGTGGACTCCGAGCGCCAGGGGCTGTGGGCCTACTACTACGTCATCCCCGACTCGCTGAAGGAGTTGTCCGCATGGCTGAGCTGACCGTCACCGACACAACCACCGATCGCTGTTGCGCACCCGAGCGGCAGGCCACGTGCTGCGAGCCGAGCGCCAAGGCCGACTGCTGCGGCCACGGCGAGGGCTGCGGCTGCGACGCCGGCTCACCCCATCAACGAGCACGCCGCCTCGGGGATCGTGCACGTACGCAAGCGACCCAATCGAACCGATGCACGACGCTAGAATCGAGATCGTGACCGCCAAGGAAAAGGTACTCGAGCACCTGCCGCGTTGGACCGAGGATCAGGCCGAGCGTGCGCTCCTCGCCGCCGAGGGTAGCCGGGATGTCGAGTCGTATACGCGCACGCCGCAGTTCGAGCCCGATGGCTGGGCCGACCTGGAGAAAGTCAACGCGGCCTCACGGAGCACGGTCCTGAAGCGCCTGGACGAAGAAGAACGCAATGCCGGCTTGCAGTCTTGGTGAGACGCGGTGAGGTGTGGTGGGGCGAGACACCAAACCATGGACGGCGTCCTTACCTGGTACTGACTCGTGACCGCGCAATCGGCGTCTTGAACGAGATCCTGGTCGCGGTTGTAACCCGTACGATTCGCGATATCGACACGCAGGTCGCGCTCGACCACGCAGACGGTATGCCCGAGCCCTGCGCGGCGAACTTCGACAACCTGATCATGATGCCTCAGAGCCAACTCACCGAACGCATCACGAGCCTCGGCCCCGCACGGATGGAAGAGGTCTGCGCGGCGCTGGGCGCTGCCGTCGACTGCTGAGGGCCACCCCCGGCGCGCCGCGCGGCAAGAGGCAGCCGGTCGATCCTCTACAACCCCCGCCGCCCGACCACATGCGGCACCGTGCGCAGCAGGATCTTTAGATCCTTCCATAGCGACCAGTGCTCGACGTAGCGGTAGTCGATCGCGACCATCTGGCTGAGTGAGGCGCGGGTGGGCCCAAGGATCTGCTACGGGCCGGTCATGCCCGGCATCAGCTCGAGGCGGCGTCGGTGATGGCCGGCGATGCGCTCGTCCTCCTCGACCACCAGGGGGCGGGGGCCGACTAGGCTCATCTCGCCTTTGAGGATGTTCAGCAGCTGGGGCAGCTCGTCCAGTGCGGTGCGACGCAGCCACCGCCCGACGCGGGTCACGCGCGGGTCTTCGGCGATCTTGAAGAGGCCGTCGCGGGCCTCGTTGTGGGCGCGTAACGCCTCCTTCATCGCGTCGGCGCCCGAAACCATCGTGCGGAACTTCAGCATCTGGAAGCGCTTTCCGCGGTGGCCGACTCGCAGCTGGCGGTAGAAGACGGCACCGCCGCCTTCGAGCTTGATCGCCGCGGCGATCACGGCGATCAGCGGCGCCAGGGCGATCAGGCCGAGCGTGGCGCCGAGCAGGTCGACTGCGCGCTTGACGCGCATCGCCGAGCGGGTGAGGTCGAGGCGCGCAGGTACACCCGACGGCTCCAGCCCCACCACCTCGACCGTCGAGCCCACGGCGATCGGGCTTCGAAGGGGATTCAGATCGATGGTGGGACCCACGCCCCACATCATCTAGGAACGGGCCTCGTACAGATGTCGAGATTTTGTGAAGGTTGACCACCTTCTTCCGCGACCCATGTTTACACCGGCCGCTCGCATGTGGACCCAAAACGACGACCGGGGCCACCCCAATTGGAGCGGCCCCGGTGGCTTCACATCGTGTGTCTGGTCCTACCTGACCATCACAGTCGCCGTGGCGACGGTGTGCGCGGAAATCGCGCCCACGGCCCCGACCACCCGATTTGGCCTACGCTACAAGGGCGACGTGGAGAAATTTGCCGTCAAAGTAATTTCTTTGCCACCTAGGATCGTAGCCCAGCCTCCTTCGGAGTGATTATCCTCTCCTCCAGTGACCGAACTCCAGCTTTTGGTTGCCCCGTTGCTCTCCCCACCCGTGATCGATGACGCGAAGCCGCTTGCACGGTTTTCACTACCGCCACCTACCCACGCGCTTATTCCCGTTTTTGCCTCATTTTTCGTCCCTCCACTCACCGAAGACTCAAGACCTTCGGCAATGTTTTCTGTGCCTCCGCTGACAGAACTGTAAGTGCCGTCGGCCGTGTTCACGAGACCGCCCGTCACTGACGCCTTGGAGCCGCTCACCGTGTTTCCATCACCGCCTGCCACCGACGCCTCCGAGCCGCTTGCCGTGTTCCCCTCACCGCCCGTTACCGAAGCCTCGGGGCCGCTCGCGGTGTTTTCAGTACCAAAGACATCCACATACTCCGCAAGCGCCTTGCTATCTATGCCACCGAGTATATCTCCGTAGCTGGTGTACTTCTGGCCGAAACCTAGTACAAGATTATTGGAGCCGGTCTGTTCTCCGGGGCCTTCATCATAGCCGATGATCAGATTCCCCTCTCCGTTGGTTTCTTCCGTTTTCCCACCGCCGGATACGACCTGAAGATTGGCCCCCGAGATTCTCACTGTTGGCTTGCTGTCAATGCCTTTTTCTTCATATTTAAGATAAGGAAGAATTTCGATCAGCTTCTTTTGTTCTTTTCTTCTGCTGGTAGCGCCACCTGGTTATAGCCACTTTCGCACGAACCACTTTTTTCACCACCAGACTTGACGGCCCCACTAGCCGTTTTGCTGACGCACAGGTAAATCGAAGATGCTGTCGCTGCACTCGCCATCACAGCCAGGCTACCTACAGCCAGACAAGCTGCCGTGATGACACGTCGTAGGATAGGTAGCCGCATGATCACTCCAGTCTGATTGGTTGAAAGAATGATTTCATTCTACACCGCGATGAAAATACCTAAATGTTATTTTTTTGTAATGTAAACTACGACGGATCATTGGCCTACAACCCCGCGCCGGCCGAGCACGTGCCGGACCGTACGCAGCACGATCTTCACGTCAGTCCACAGCGACCAGTCGGCGACGTAGCCGCAGTCGATCGCGGCCATCTCATTGAGCGGGGCGCGCGTGGGCCCGAGAACCTGCCACATGCCGGTCGTGCCCGGCATCAGTTCCAGGCAGTGGCGGTGGCGGCCGGTGATGCGCACGTCTCCTCTACCACCCAGTGGGTGGGGCCTACGAGGCTCATCTCGCTTTTGACGACGTTCAGGAGTAGCGGCAGTTCGCCCAGCCGCGCTGCTGCACGGCGCATGGCCCCCCAAAAAACAACGACCGGGGCCGCCCCTCCCTGGGGCGGCCCCGGCTTCACTGCATCGGTGCTTCTGGTGCTACTCCACCATCACGATCGCCGTGGCGACCGCTTGATGATGGTGTGCCTGACTACGGTACGGCCCAGCCGATTTCCTTGACGCCTTTTTCGGCCTCTTTGAGGATCGTGCCAGACACTTTTTCGTAGTCGTGGTTTTTGATGTCGTAGCCGCCACCCTGTGTTTTGGTGCTGATCTCCCACAGGAGGTAGTCCCTGGCGGTCTGCGCCACTTCTTTGCCTTTTTCTTCTTCAGCCAGCGTCCCGCCGTGAGGCAGGATGTACGGCTTGTAGGTCAGCAGCGCGAGATCGTAGGTGAGCCCGCAGACCGCATACTTGACCTGCACCAGCTGCGCTTTCACCGTCGACCACAGTTCACGTGTGCTCGTCGGCGGGATCACTTCACCGATTTTACCGATGTACTTCGTGTTCGCGCAATTGGAGTTGGCGGCTTTTTCGACGTCCGCATCGCTGGAGGGGTCGGCGTATTCGGTGCCGGCCACTTCGCTGTTCTGGATAGGAGCCCAGAACCGGTGGTTCTGTTCGCCGAGTTTGGTTTCCGAGCCTTTTTTGTTTTCCCCACCGCATTCGGGGGCTTTCACCGGCGAGACGCATTTCTTCGAGAAGAAGCCTTCTTTGCGGACCACCGCGAGATCGGCGTAGCCGATGCTGCTGGCCTTCGCGTTGACTTCGCCGACGACGCCCGGGTTACCCTTCGTGAAGGGGCGGACGACTTTGGCCGCGAGCGGCCAACGCTGGTTTTCGCATCCTTCCTGAACCTTTTCCCACGTCACTTTGCCCGCCGGAATCACCACGCCGCAGGGATTTTTCTTGAGCACGCCTTCTTCGCTGATTTCGTTGAATTCTTCAGCTTCGAATTCATGCGGGGCAGGTTCCGCCTGCGCCAGAAACGACTTGAAGATGTGCGTCGTGCCTGATTTGTCGGTGCGCACGACCACGTTGATCGCAGTTTCCTCTTCGGAGGCGCCGCCGGTGCAGGTGATTTTGTCGTGCGAATCGGCCTGAGCCGTTTCAACTTCTTTCCAGTTGCGTATGTTGCCTTCGTAGATCTTGGCCACGGTCTTGTCGTCGAGTGCCAATCGGCCCTGTTTGACCACTTTGCCGCCGACCTTCGCTTCATCCTGCGCCACGCAGCCGGAAGGCAGGTGGACGATCACGGCCACCGAGCCCTGCAGCACCGGGATCGACTCGATCGTTTTGGCTTCGGTGTCGCTCGAGGCTTTGTTGGCTTCCATCGCCGCCACAGCAGCGGCGTTGGGAGCTTCATCGGTGCCGCAGTACGGGTATTCCTCGTATTTCGGCGCTTCGCCATCGCCGAAGCCCTTCAGGCAGGCGCCGCTGCCGGAGTGGCTGCCGGTCGATTCGTACGTCACGGTCGGCTTTTTGAGGTCGCCCTGACCCGTGTTGCCGGCGCATCCCAGCACGTTCGTGTCGGTGGCGGCGTTGAAGTCAACGTTCCACACCGGTTCCTGCGCGGGAGCCTGGAAGGTGGACCCCTGCCCTTTGATGCTGGCCCCCGAGCACTGGCTCGTGAGGTCGCTGGTTGCACTCGCCGTGCCCGCAGTCGCCATCACCAGCGCGGCCACCAGGGCCACGGCGGCGATACACGCCGAGAGCATGCGTCGTGCGGAGTGATACGTCATTACGTAACTACCTCCTGGTTGGTTACCGATTCCAGCGCAGATTTCGTCATCCGCGCGAGCGGGGAGTGCTTCCTCGCACACGAAAATCTCGCAGCCACGACCCCGAAGAGAGTTACCATCCTGTGCCCCTGAGCCGATTTCACCGGCTGGTTACACGACGGGGAGGAGCGCTTCACCAGTCCTTCACCGCGCCGTTACTTCTTCTTGCGCTTCTTCTTGCCCTTCGGCCCGTACTTCTTGCGGGCCGTCGCCTCGCACTTGGCGCGCTTGCTCTTTGACTCTTTCTTGCACTGCTTGAGCGCTTTTGCGAGCAGCTGCGCGCGGGTTGGAGCTTTGTGCGCCTTTTCTTCTTCTTCCTTATGTTTCTTTGCGATCGCTTCTTCTTCGGCTTTTTTATGCGCCGCCGCTTCTTCGGCTGCCTTTTTCGCGGCGGTCGCTTCTTCTTCGGCTTTTTTATGCGCCGCCGCTTCTTCGGCTTCGACTTTTTGTTTCGCGGCTTCTGCTTCTTTTTTGTGCAGTTCTTCTTCGGCAACGCTTTCGTTGATCGCGATTTCAAAGGTCGTCTTGGCCGGCGTTCCTTCGGCGACGGTGTCTTCGACGGTCAGCGTGACCTTGCATTTGCCCGCTTTGCAGCGTGAGCTGAACGTGTGCTTGATCTGCAGTTCGCTCCCGTCAGCCAGCCCCGCCGGCGGCGTGACTTCTTGGGAGGTTCCGTCGCCGAATTCCCACTTGATCTTCTTCAGATGCATCGTGGGTTGTTCGGCGAGGTTTGGATCTTCGACCATCACCGAGAGTGTCGCTTCTTCTTCGTTGACGCGCACGGCCGTGGGCACCGCCGGTTTGAGGATCGGTGTGGTCGCCGTCGCATCGACGTGCAGGACTTCAGCCGCTTTGACGGTTTCTTCGGCGAGATCGTCGCCCTGCACTACCTCGCTGATTTCGTATTCCCCGGCGTGCTTGAACTCGTATTTGAGCGGGGCAAATTCGTATTCGCCGAGCCCGTTGCGAAGCTGGGCGGCGGTCTGTTCGACCGTTTCCTGGCCTTCTTCGCCGGTGGCCGGGTCTTTGTACTTGAGTTCCCATTTCACATTCTTGGCGTCGGCGCCCTTCAGTTCCGAGTCGAAACTCACCGACGTGTTAGTCGGCGCCTGGGTTGCATCTTGAGACTGCTCAAAGACCATATGAGGCGCGGTCAGGGTCGCTTTCGGGCACCCATTGGTGCTGCCATTGGGTCCGAACGCAAATGTTTCCACTCGCGCGTTGTGCGATCCACCTTCTTCGAGATAGGCATCGAGCACCAGTACGCTTTCCTTGCCTGCGCCCACCACCGCCGTGACATTGTCGGGCGAGGGGATGCCGCAGTTTGCGCCGGCGCCACCGGCGGTCCAGCCGATGTTGGTCACCTCTGCTGACTTATCAGAGGATTCGACGTAGTGAAGCGCAAGTGGGATCGGTTCGTGCGCTAGACCCTGGACCGAAAGGTAGATCCTGCCTTCGGTGGCGTTTTCGGGAGCGAACGACATCGCCGGGCCCGCGCTTTCTTCCGGTGGTTCAAGGTTGAGCGCGGCGCCAAACTTGTGTTCTTCGTAGATTATCGTGGGGGTGGTTTCGACTTCTTCTTCGCCCACATCTTCGCTGCCCGGTGTCGGCACTTCCCAGATCTGCCCTTCGGACTGCGCCCCCGAGTAGATGAGCAGGTTGCCGCCCGGGGTGACCACCGGCGAAAGCGGCACGTCGGTCTCTTCTTCCATTTCGCATCCGGTTTCACCGGGGCGCAGCGCATCTGCCTTGTCGACATAGCGGTGCCCGAGCTTTCCACCGTCGAGTTTTTCGGTCTTGACGTCGATCGTGATGAACTGCGCGGCGGCCCGGCACTGTTTCTGGGCTCCCTTCTCGACCAGTTCGTTCTTCTCTTCGTCCTCGACGCCAAGGATCACCAGGTCTCCGCTATTGGGATCGACAGCCATCCCCCGTGGATTGAGCAGTGCTTCCTTTGGTTCTTCACCTTGATCGGCGAACGCCGATTCGCCGATGATCGGAGCCGGCTTGCCTTCGCTGTTTTCCTTGGCCGAGATGAGTTTGCCGGTGCCGCTCACGAGTTCGAACCCAAACAGCTCGCCGGCCGCGTGTTCTTCGGAGTCGAGCGGGAAGTATTCGTGGGGCGCCTGGATCAAGCGGCTACCCGACGGTTTCTTGCCTTCTTTTTCTTCTTCGACTTCCTTTTCGTACTGTTCGTCTTCTTTTGTTTCTTTTGTTTCTTCCGCTTGGCTGGCGTTCCGTCGTTTGTACAGGACGAGCGCGTAGACCCGGTTGTTTTTGGAGTCGACCGCCAGTTGCAGTCCGATTCCGGTTTCGCCGATGCCGTCTTGGACTTTTTTTGATTCTGGCGGAACGAACGAGATCGATGTTTCCGCTTTACCTTCGACAAACCGCTGGATTCTGAATTCGCCAGGATTCGGCTCGTCGCCGATGTAGTAGCTGGAGTCGACCGAATCCGTGGCAAATGCCAGGATCGGCGCGCTCTGGCCGAAGTTGACCTGTTTTTCCGCTTTGCCCACCGGAATCGGAAAATGACCCAGCTCGCCCCATTCGGCATTGGCCGCGGCAGCCAGCGCGCACAGCATCAGCAGCGCGCACGCCGTGGCAAGTGGCAGATATCTGCGAATGGAGGTCAAGAGGACAGTGGGGAGCGGCGCGTCGTGTAAGCCAGAGAGTGACTGTTCACGCCCGGCATCATGTTTCCAAGCGGTGAACGATCGTGTTGCCAAATGGTGAATGTTTGGTAAAAACTCACCACCGTCCCCGCCATCCCCCGCCCATACGACGCTGCGCACGCGTGCTCGACACCGTGGCCGGAGCCACCCGCAGCTTCGTCCCGCGGCGGCGCGAGCGGCGGCCGGTCGAGGCTCCAGCGAAGGCTGCCAGCACGAGTAGGCCGATCAGATAGACGGGCGCCGGCTCGTGTTCGTGGGCGCGGTAGGCAACCGCCTGGTTGGAGACCGACTCGGTCGCCTCCTCCTCCTCCTCTTCCTTCTGCGCCGCCTCCACCGGGGAGGTGACGGCAGAGGTGCCGCTCGGGGGGGTCGGGTTGGCCGCGGGGGGCAGCGGCGGCGGCACGAACACCACCGCCGGCAGCGTCGAGGCCAGCGGCACGAAGAATGGCGGCGGCGTTGGCGTGCGCAGCGGCAGTGGGCGCGTCGGGACGGGCGCAACGACGGGCGGTGGTGGGGGCAGCGGCACTGGCGGCGGCGCCGAGGAGGCCGGCGTCACGGTGGGCGCGACGCTCGGCGGAGGAGGCGGTGGCGGCGGGCTCACCGCCGTTTCGGGGAGCGGACGGGGCTTCAGCGGAACGGTGCCGCACGGCTCGCGCACGCTGCCCGCCTCGACCGTCACCGGCAGCGAGGCGGAGAGGCCGCCCGCGCGGATCGTGACGGTTGTGGTGCCGGGGTTGAAGGCACAGAACAGCCCAGACTGCGCCGCCAGCGGCTTGCCCGCTTCCCGTTCGTCGGAGATTGGTTCGCCCTTGGCGTTCTGCAGCACTTCGTGGGGGTTGCTCGAGGCGGTGTTGCGCTCGACGAAGCGGCCCACTTCCCTGTCCGAGGATTCGAGTTCGTATTCCGGCAGCACGGCCGTCTGGCAGCCCTGTACCACGCACAGCGAGGGGATCGGCGTGTACTGGTCTTCTTCGCACTGCGACGCGCGGGCTTCGCTCGCTCGGCAGCCCGCACGCGGGCGACGCGCGAGCCCTTCGAACAGCGACACGCTGCTGCGGCGCAGCAGCGTCCCGTTGTCCGCTTCCAGCGCCAGTTCGCCGATCACGGGGATCAGCTGCACCGACACCGGTGCTTCGTCGTTCGCCTTGCGTTCTGTCGTATGGACGTGGCCGAGCAGGATCCCCTTCGCGCCGTGGAAGTCCCCCGCGTCCTGTGTGGATAGCTGCTCGTAGCCGAGCGTGCCCGACCCGAACGCGGTGAGCTGGCGCCCGTTGTAGTTGAGGTGTTCCTGGACGTTGGCTTCGGGAGAGTCGTAGAAGTAGGCCGAGGCGACGTAGTGCGCGGAGTCGCCGGCCCCGTCGGGGTTTTCGCCCACCAGCGCTGCGAGCAGCCTGCTCGCTTCGAGGTCGTGCGCGGCGACCTCGGCGCCGAGGTTGGAGTTGGCGACGACGATCACCGGCTTCGCTTCCGCGCCGGCCGCCCCGAGGCGCCGCTCGACCCATTCGCGCTGTGCTTGGTCGACGTCGCCGTGCTGGGAGTCGTCGAGCACCAGCACCCACACACCTTCCTTTTCCACCGCGTAGTAGGCCGACTCGCAGCCGGGCGTGGCGCCGCAGCGGGTCGGTTCTTCGGCGGGACCGGCCGCGCCGCCGCTGCCGAACGGCCGCGGGAAGGCGGCGAACGCCGCTTCCCACGTGCCCTCGCTCCCGTCCTGCTCGGGGCGGGCGTCGAGGTCGTCCGGGGTGATCGTGTCGTAGACGGGGATCGCAGAGCTGGAGAAGATCGAGGCCGAGCTGTCGAGCTCCTCCGCGAACGGGATCGGCGGGGATTTGGGGCCGGAGAACGTGCCCGCCGTCAGGGTGGGCCCAGTATCGAAGAAGGCTCCGAGGCGTCCCCCACCCGCTTCCCCCACTCGGCCCGCGAGCGCCAGCGCCGAGCGCAGCCACACCTGCGGCCCCACACCCGCATTCGCGCGATCGGAGCAGGGCGCCGCGCACAGCGCTTCGCCGCCGAACGCGAACGTCGCGGGGCCGGGTGAGGCCACCGGCGAGGCGCCCGCGCCGAGCGGGGTGACGCCGTCGGCCGGGTAGCGCTCGATGTCGGCCGTCTCGACCGCTTCATCTTCGGAGTTGATCCCGCCTACCGCCCACCCCTGCGTGCCGCTCGGATCGACCAGCACCGCGAAGATCGGGTCGGGCCGGTAGGGGAGGTCGAAGTAGACGAACGACCCTTCCTGGCCACCGACCGGGTTCAGTTCGTGGGTCTCGTCGCGCCAGCCGGTCGCCGTCTGGCGCAGCACGCCGCCGCTTTCCGGCCCCGAGGCGAGGCCGCCTGTCGGAGCCTGCGGCGGCGGGAAGCCCGGCGTGGCGGAGCTGCTGCCCGAGGAGAGGCCGTTGCCGCCGGCCGTCACGATCGCGCGCAGAGCCCCGTTTTCCCGGAACAGGGCGAGCGCCCCCGCGGGCGAGCCCGGCAGCGGCGTGGGCGCCGCCCGCCATGGGGCACCGGGCGCTTCGCGCTCGTATAGGTACTGACCCCCTTCGCCGCCGCTGACCACGAACGCGGCGCCGCCGTCGGGCAGCCCCGCCACGGCCCGCGGAACCGAGCCGGCCCCTCCGACTGCTTCGGCTTCCGCTTCGACCCGCCAGCCCGAGCCTTCGTTGACCAGCAGCCCGCCGACGAACGCGTTGACCTGTGGGTTGGGCTGCTTGCTGTAGGCGACGATCGCCTCCGAGCCGGCGAACGCGATCGAGTTGAAGGTCGCGCCCTGTACCTGGGGTGGGAGCGCTGCTTCCGGTTCTTCAGTCCAGGTCTTGCCGTAGCGCAGCAGCACGCCCCCCTGCCCGACCGCGTTGCGGCCCACGGCGTAGCCGCGCGAGGGGTCGTTGGGGTCGAAGGCGATGCCGTACAGGTTGGCGCGGAAGTTGATCGGCGTGGCGGGGTCGCGTTCCCACAGCCCAGTTTCCTCCCGCCACAGCCACATTTCCCCTTCTTCCCCCACGGCATAGGCGCGGTGCGGCGTGGGCCAGGCGACGGCGCGCAGCCGCACTTTCGTTTCATCTCGCCCACCCGGACCAAGCAAGCTTTCCGGCAGCCACCCCGCACCGGGCTTGTAGCGCGCGACCGCGCCGTTTTCGCCGACCGCGAGCGCGCCGCTTGAGAGCGCGCCGACGGGCGCGCCCGGTTCCGGCGCGACCGCCACCAGCGGGTGGCGGAACGACACCGGCCACGGCTGCAGGCGGCTGGGCTGCAGCTTCGGCGCGAGCGCGAGGTGGACCGGCATCGCGGAGTAGCCCAGCCACCCTTCGGTGGGCGAGGAGAACGCGGCGCCATACCTCCCGCCGGGGCTGCTGTTTTCGCTGCCGCCGAGCGCCAGCACGCGCTTGAACGATTCCCCTTCCAGGCGCAGGCTCACCCCTTCGGGCAGGCCGGTGATCACCCGCTCGCCAAAGCCTGACCCGTTGGCCCAGGCGATGCTGCGGGCGGGGCCAAGCGGCAGCTGCTCGGGCAGTTCGTGCTCGCACGGCGGGGTGCCGGCAGGCGCTTCGGCGGGGATCTCACACCAGCTCGACTCTACTGTGCCTCCGCCGCTGCCTTCCGGCTTGAAAAACGCCGTCGCCGTGACCGGGGCGTGCAGCGTCAGGTCCCCGCGTGCGCCATCCACCCAGATCCCTTCGCTCGTGACCGTCAGGAGCTGGGCTTCGATCGCCGGCGTGCCTGACCCGGGCACGGTGAGCGGCTCCTCTTCCTGGGGACCGCCCGGATGGGCGAGATTCTGCACAGGGATCGTGAGCGGATGCGCTTCGCCGTCCCCCGCGCCGGCGCTCAGCGCCACGGGCTTCCAGCTCCGGTGTCCCGGCGAGGCTTCGACGCGGCGGAAGAGCGCGACCGCGCCGCTCGGGTAGTTGGCGGAGAGCCCGGCAAGCAGCCACGCGTTGGTGGGGGAGCTCGCCCCGATCGCCAGCACGCGGAAGCTTTCCGAGCTGTTGGCGGGAACTTCGATCGGCTCGCCACTCCAGTGGTGCCCATCCCAGTGCAGCACCTCGTTCTCGACCGGCCCTTCTTCGCTGACCGGAGCCACCAGCGCCCCCGCTTCCCCGTCGGCTTCTTCCAGCGGCGCGAGCATCGGCGCGCGCTTGCTGCCATAAAGGTGCTGGCCCTTGACGAGCAGCGCTTGCGCTTCGCCTTCGACTGGCACCGCGCCGGTCGCTTCGAAGGCACCACCGGGCTTGCGCACGAGCACGACCTGTTCGTTGTCGGCGGCCCCTGTCTCCGTGCCGACGAGCACACCGAATCCCTTGGGCGTCATCTGGCCGGCGAGCGGGCTCGCGGCGAGCTCGAACGCCTTGGGTAGTTCTTCGGGCAGCGCCGGCCCCAGCGTCCAGGTCCCTTCCTGCGCTTCGACCGATCCGGGATGCACGTAGTAGCGGACCAACACGGTGGTCGATTTGCTGCCCGAGCCCTCGCGCCCGACGCCCCACGTCTCCTCGGCGCCGGGCGCCCCGGGTTCTTCGGGCGTCGCGCCGATCATCGTCACTTCACCGGCCGGCAGCGATGCATCAGTCTGCGGCAGCGCTTCTTCGGGCGCGCCCGGGAGCGCGGCGGCGAGCGAGCCGCGGTGCGAGCCGGGCAGCGCGAGCGATAACACCAGCGCGATCGCCGTGGCGAGGGCGCCCGCAAGCAGCGCCAGCCGCCCGCGCGCCACTCGGACGCGGGTATTCCTCCGGGCGCTCAAGGCAGTTGATCCGGTCCGCTGGTCAGAAAATTGTGTGGTGAGGCGACCAGAGCGCTTGTCCAGCCGCCGTGCGGCGACCCGACCCCCCCGCTCGTCAAAGCACCGTGTGGCAGCACGACCAGCCCGGTGGACACTGTCGTGACGTTGGCGCCTTCACCCGTCACCGAGGAGACGAGCGGTAGTGGCGCGAGCGCGTGCGTCTTCAGGCTCAGCTTGGTCGGCCAGCTCCGCGGGTTGAGGCTCAAGCTCAGCGTGCGACTGCCGGCCTTCAGGGTGAGCGTGCGCGTGGACGCGACCAGGCGGCCGTTGCGCTTGGCGAGCAGGCGCACGCGCGCCTTGACCGCCAGATGGAAGCTCAGCTGCAGCGTGGTGTGGTGAACCAGCTTGCTGTGCAGGCGCGAGAGCAGCGGCAGCTGCACCTTCGATTCGCTGGAGGGCTTCGATTCTTCGCCCTTCACGAATTTCGGCACGACGAACCCTTCTTCGTTGAGGCCCGAGGTGTCGGGGGGCGGCGCGTCGGCCACCACCTGCGGCAGGCCCTGGTCGGGCGGGCGGTAGGCGATCACGTTGTGAAAGCCGCTGAGTTCGTTGACCCGCAGCGTCCGTTGCCCTTCGGGTGCGAGGTGGAACAGCCACCCCTCGGTCGTCGTCATCCAGCAGTTTTCGGCCGCGGGACAGGAGATCCGCGCCGCGGCACCCTTCGGGCCAACGCCCGCTTGCACTTCTTCTTTGGTGGGCAGCGTCTGCGCGCCGAGCACCCTCCCGTCGGCGGAGATGTGCACGAGCACCGCGCTCACCCCTTCGCCCGCGCCGGTCGGTGGCCGCAGCGCCAGCCACGCATCTTCGCCGCCCGGTTCGGCCGCGATCCCGCTCACCGCCGCCGCCTTCGCTTCCCCGCCGAGCAACCGCTGTTCTTCGGCTTCGCTTGCGAGCACGCGCCCGAGCGGGTGGGCGGTGATGCCGGAGGTCGGCGAGCCGGGCCCGAACGGCTGGCTCCACACGCCCTGGACGCGGCGCACGACGGTCACCTGGCCCGGTTCTTCGCCCGGCGCGGTCGCCTTGGGGCTTTTCCCCGCCGCCCCCCACAGCGCGCCTTCGGCCGAGGAGAGGTGCAGGAATTCGAGCCCGTCGGAGAGCTCGCTGAAGGAGCCGTACAGCGGCGGTTCGGCGGCTTCGGGAGCGATCGGGGGCGAGGCTTCCGGTTCGATCGTGTGCAGCACCGGGTAGCGGCTCTCTTCCTTGGCGACGGGATCTTCGGCGCGCACGCGCACGCTCTCATACAGCACCCCTTCGAGCACGCTCATGCTCTCCACCGCGTGCCCTTCGCCAAGGTACGGTTCGGCTTCGAGGCTGCCGCCGTTCCAGTGCAGGTGGAAGGCCCCGAGCTGCGGTTCGGGTAGCGAATCCCCCCCAAACCAGCAATCGTCGGAGTCGACCGCGGGCGGGAGCGGCGGGATACAGGCCGCCGCGTGCATCGCCTG
This sequence comes from uncultured Solirubrobacterales bacterium, assembly GCA_963744135.1. Taxonomy (GTDB): domain Bacteria; phylum Actinomycetota; class Thermoleophilia; order Solirubrobacterales; family Solirubrobacteraceae; genus Palsa-744. The sequence continues at coordinate 542,081 of CAVUSE010000004.1, forward strand.
ATAGGAGTCGGCTTCGCCGGCGGGGTGGGCGTAGGAGCCGACCACGCCGCCGCCAGCGAAGTGGCACAAAGTGTTGTCTTCGAGCGGCACCTGGCGTTCGAACGTCGTGCCCGAGGATTCGCTCACCTGCCCCGGGCGCCCGTCGGAGACGGTCCAGAATTCGTCGGGGCCCGCCCACGCGATGCTCCCTTCGGTGGCGCCGCACACTTCGGCGATCTCGCGCCATTCGACGCCGTCATACGCCCACACGCCGGGGGGGACGGCCTTGCCGTTGCCGTGCGTGATCAGCAGCCCGCGGTTGGGTTCCCAGAACTCGATGTCGCCGATCTGGCCGAGGCCGATCGGCAGCGACAGTTCCGGCGTGCCGGGCGGCGCCTTCGGTGGGGAGGGCTGTTCGAGGCGCCACACGGCCGCTTCTTCGCCTTCCGCCGCGGCGGACACAGCGGGTGACCCGCACGCGTACGCACACACCAAAGCCGCCGGTAGGAGCAGCATCCAGATGCGTGGGAGGACACGCCTCACTGCCGCACCCCGCGGGTCGGTTCAGAGGCGGTGACGTCGTCCCAATGAGCGTAAAACCTCGTGCTCATCGCCGTGCATCCCTATGGGTCCGGGAGTGGGTGGCGGCGCCCTTGGTCGAGCGCCGCACGGTGGCGGTGCGCTGGAATGCGACCGCGATGCTCGCATGCAGGGTCGGCTCGCCGCGCGCGGTGAACGTGAGGCTGGCGTTTGCCGAGAGGCCGCCCGGTTGAGCGGCGAGCCCTGCATACGCTTTGTCGAGCTTCAGCACGAGCATGATCAATTCGCCGGCGGGGGCGTGCGCGTTCTGTCCGGCGATCGCGAGCGTGCGAGTGGTGACGGCGAGCGAGCGGGCGCGCGATGAATGGACGGCGCGCCGCGACTGCAAGGAGCGCCGGGCGCGTCGGGCGTGCCGGGCGCGTCGTGCCGCGCGCGGAGAGCCGCCGACCCCGACGAGCAGCGACCCGCGGGCCCGCGCGGTGAGCGTCCCCGCGGCGGGGACCGCCACGTAGAGCACGACGGTGCCGTTGGCGCGCGAGAGCGCCGTCACCCCCAGCCGCCACGCCGGTTCGGTGCCCATCGTCGGCGCGGGGCTGAACGACTGAGACGTGGAGAGCGAGGGGAACGCCACCGGTTTGACGAGGAACACGTCGCTGCCGTTGGCGGGCGCCGCCGAGGGGGTGTCGCCGGGGGGCGTGTTGCCGTCCCCGTAGACGAGGTTGTCTGCCGTCGAGGTGAAGACGAGCGTTTCGCCGTTGGCGGAGAAGGCGGGCGAGAGCGCGCCAAAGCCCTTTGGGGGGTCCCCATACTGATCTTCTTCCTGAAGGTTGGTTTTGTGGGGCTGTTCGCTCGGCCCACCGGCGTAGCCGTGCGTCACGCGGGTGAGCGTGCCGTCGCGCAGATCGACGTCGAACAGCTCCGGCAGCCCCGGTTCGGACGCCGGCGCGTCCACGTACTGGGGGTAGCCGAGCGGGAACTGGGTGCGCAGCGTGGTGAACGCGACCTGCTCGCCGTCGGCGGAGATTTCGAAGTCCGCGATCGCCCCGGAGTAGGTGTCCTTTTCGGGCCCGATCTCGGTCAGCGGGGTGAGCGCCTGATCGCGAGTGAGGCCGGGATGCATGTCGGCCGTGAACAGGTCGCTCGGCTGCCCCGTGTCGCCCGGCCCGAAATCGAGGCTCTCGGCGAGCAGCTTCTCCTCGGAGAGGAACGCGACGGTGTAACCGTCGGCGCTGAGCCTCGGGATGAAGTTTCCGACGCCGCGGCTCGCGCCCCACACCCCCGTTGTGGCGCGTCCGCCCCCCTGTTCGGTCACGAACGGCCCCTGGCAGGGGTCAAGCGCGGAGGGCGTGGCCGGCAGCGCGCCCTCACCCGATTCCACGCACAGGGGATTGCCCGGGTCCGATCCGCCGGTCACCCGCTCCGTGGCAGTTTCCGAGCCGGGAGCGATCCGCCGCCACAGCGGTTCGGTGTACCCAGGGTTGAGCGTTTCAGCGGGAAGCGCCGCCGCCTGCTCGCCGATCTCCTCCCCCATCCACGCCACGGTGCTGCCGTCGGCGCTGATCGAGGCGCCTGGCCATTCGCCCGTTTCCGGGATCGCCGGGAACTCCAGCTCTTCCCCCGGGTAGACGGCGCCGAGCTGCCCCTTGCCGACGACCGGTTCGGCGGCCCCCGCGGCGGTCGATTCCCCGCATTCGAAGTAGCAGCGGCTGACGAGCACCGTGCGGCCGCTTTCGAGGTAGCGCACCGCGACCTGCCCGGCGGGCGTGTGCGGCTGCGGTGTTTCGCCCCTGCCCCGTTCTTCTTCTTCGAGCTTCGGGTAGGCGACCAGGTTGGAAACCGCGGTCGTGACGAACGCGACCTCGCTGCCGTCGGCGCTGATCGCCGAGCGGGCAGCCGCGCTCGCCCCCATTATCGTGTTCGCGCCGTGGTAGGCGAGCGGTTCGGCGGAGCCGTTGGCGGCCGAGACGACCGTGAACGCGCCTGCTTCCCCGGGCGCCAGCGCCATGTTGCGCACGTACACGTTCACCGCTTCCTGCTTGGGCGCTTCGTCGGCCTGCCCATCGGTGATCGCGGGCAGGCTCGTGCCTTCGTTGGTGGTGAAGCTCAGGTACTGCCCGTTGGCGCTGATCGAGGGCATCTCGGCATCGCCGCCGGCCACCTGTTCGAGCGCGCCCGTGAGCAGGTCGCGCCGCCACACGCCGGTGACACCCGCGATCGAGCCGTCGAAGGCGACGTACACGCCGTTGCCGGAGATCGCGGCGTCGTGGGCGTATTCCATCTGCTGCGGCTCACCGCCGCCGAGCGAGCCCTCGGAGACGAGTGAGATCGGCCCGAACAGATCGGCCTGCGCGGGGGTCGGCGCCAGCGCCAGCGTAGCCAGCAGGCACAGCAGCGCGGCGGCGAGCGACGCCAATGCTCCCCGGCGCATCCCCGCGCCGTGCTCGCTTTGGAGCAGGAGCCGATCGGGCTCGAACAACCACCTCACCGCACGCTCACCCACTGACTCACCACCCCGGCGTTGCCGATCGCATCGCGCACGTGCACGACCACGCGGTAGACGCCCGCGCGGCGGTAGCGATGGGTGAAGCTCGTGTGCCCGTGGGCTGAGGCGCCGTCGCCGAAGCTGACGCTGACTGCGTGCGCATCCACGCCCGCGTAGGAGTCGCGCACCCGCACGCGCACCGTCGCGCCGCCGCCGGCCAGCTTGACCTTGACTGTCGGCGGGACACCGGCGATCAGCAGCGTCGAGGGAGCGGTCAGCGTGGACTCGCCGTCGCGGTCGGTGGCGAGCACTTGCAGACGATGCCTGCCCGAGCTCAGACCGCGGGGGTCAAGACGTGCGGAGCGGGATGCTTCACCCAACGGAGTGGGCTGGATGTGGCCGTCGAGCACGAGGTGGTAGCTCAGCGGCCCGGCCGAGCTGGGAGCGGGCTGCCAGGAGACGAGCGCCTGATTCGGTTTCACCCATGCTTTGGGCAGCGTCAGCACGAACTGGGATGGCGGCGCCGTCGCCGACGCCGCAACGATCGCGGCGTCGCCCAGCTGCCCCTGGCGGAAGGCGATCAGGCCGTCGCCGAGCCCCGAGCGCCCGACCGCCAGTTCCGCCACTTCGCCGCCGGCGCCGCCGCTCACCAGCGCCGTCTGCACGGCCCCGCCCGGGAAATCCTCGCGCACCGCCACCGCGGGATGCCCCTGCGCTTCGGCGCTCGGCCAGGCGGAGACCCCTCCGCCTTCGGGATTCATGACGCTGGCGACGCCCTCTTCGCCGCCGGCGAACGGGGGCCCGAGCGAGAGCGCCCCGGTCAGCCCTTTGTCGTTGCCTTCGATCACGCGGGGCGTGCCGTTGTCGTCGTAGAGCACGCGCACGGAGCGCTTTTCGTCGATGTCGATCGCCGGCGGCCCGACGGTCGCGCTCTTGCCGCCGGAGACGTCCGAGTCGGCGATGATCGCTCCCTGAAACTCGCTCCCACCAGCCGATTCGCCGTCGGGCAGGATGTTCAGGAAGATCCGCGGCCCCGGCAGCGGCGAGGATGGGCCGGCGGCTTGGCGGTAGGCGACCTCGGCCTGGCCGAGGCGCGAGAAGGCGACGCTGGGGGCATCGGCGTCGTCGGTGATCGGCGCCCCGTTGTAGGTTTCGAGAGAGACCGGCATCACGTAGTTGAGCGCGCTGCCGAACACCCGCCGCGCCCAGATCCGCGCGACGCCTTCGATGTCGGGCTCCTGCCACACGACCACCCCGTTGCCGGTCGGCCCGAGCGCGACCTGCGGCGCGTTGGTCGGCGTCGGCGGGCGCATGCCGACCGCGGCGTCGCGATTGATCGACCCCAGGTTGGACCAGCGCCGGCCGTCGAAGTGCGCGAGGCGGACGCTCTCCGGCACGTCGCCTGCCCGCAGCAGCGAGATCCCGACTTTGTTGGTGTCGATCACCCGGTAGACGACGTCGGCCTGGCCGGTCGAGCTGACCGCGAGGTCGGGGCTGGTGCCGGTTCCTTCTTCGATGTCGCGGTCGACGATGATCGCCTGGCCGAAGTGTTCGGCGCCGGGGCCGAGCTCGGCGCCGAGCAGCTCGTAGATCGGCTTGCCGGTGGTGGGGCTGGTCGCGAACGGGGTGGCCCACACGACGATCAACTCACCCCCGGCGGCGGCGCCGATGCGGGGCCAACTGGCCGCGAACTGCTCTTCGGTGTCGACCCGGATCGGCGCCGACCAGTGCCCTTCGACGCAGCGCGAGACGAACACGTGGGCGACGCCTTCGACGGTCTTGAGGTAGACGACCCCGCCCGTGCCGTCTTCGGCCATCGCCGCGCCGCCGAAGCCGGCGATACTCTCGCTGGGGCCGTCGATCGTCGTGGCCGGCAGGATCACCCCTTGCGCGCAGGCCGGGAGGATCGCGAGAGCCAGAACCGCGGCGAGAGCGGTGAGCGTCTTCCTCGGCCGAAGCCGGGAGACACTCGCCTTCGGCTCGCATCCCCCGTTCGGCCAGCATCCCCGTTTCTGCCGGCAGCCCATCTCACGAGGTTGATTTGTTGAGGGCACCCGGCGACGGTGCGTAGGCGCAGCGGAAGTTCTGCGCTTCCAGGACCGGCTGCGAGCCGGCGAAGCCGCCTTTGGTGTCGTTGGAGTACACATCCACGTACTGCAGCGATTCCGGCAGCGGGTTGGCGGGCAGCGGGATCGGGTTGGGCTGGCCCTGGCGGGGGTCGCCGGTCGCACCTTCGCTGACTCCCTCGAAGCCGGCCGCGGCGGAGCCCGCTTCGGTCGTCACCAGCGTCGAGCTCATCTCGCGTTCATCTTTCAGGCCGCGCGTCGGGTCGAGGTTGATCGTGGCCGTCAGCGGCGAGTCGTGGATCGTCGACTCGAGCTTCACGCGCGCGGCGCCCCCGAGCAGTTCGGCAGCCGAGGGCAGCCAGCCGCCTTCTTCCTCGCACTTCTTGGAGGCCCAGATGAAGTTGTTCTTGCCGAGATCGGCATTGGTGAGCGGGAAGGGCGTCGATTCCAGACACCAGGTCCCGAGGTCGACCGTGTCGGGCGGACAGGTGGCGACGATCTGCTCGGCCGTTTTGCCGTCGAAGCGCTTGGCGTCCTCGGCGGTGCTCACGGTGGGGATCGCGGCGGCGGGGAATTTCCCGTTGCGCCCCAGCGTCAGCAGCCCGCCGGCGTGGGGCTTGGAGCTGATCCGATGCCCGGCGATCGCCGCGACCACAGCGTGGCGGGCGGCGTCGGCGAGCCCGGTCGTTGAGAAGACGAGCGCGATCAGCGCGACGACCATCGCGGGGGAGGGCAGGCGCCGGTGCGAGCGCCCTCTCACCCCGTCTGCTCCGGCTCGGCGCGCTGCGTGAAGCGAGGTGGCGTGGTGGAAGCACGCCGCACGTCGCGCAATTCCTCGAGTGTCACCTCCTGCACGGTGGAGAGCACCGCCTCGAGCGCCACACCGGAGAGCGTCTCCTGCTCCAGCAGCGCAGTCGCGGTCTCTTCGACCGTGGACCAGTTGCGGTCGAGGACCACCGCGGCGCGCGCCTCGGCGTCGCCGACGAGGCGCTCGACCTCGTCGTCGATCACGTCCAGCGTATGCGGCCCGACCGAGCCGAGGTCCTGCAGCGAGGCGCCGAGGAACACCTCACCGCTCTTCTCGCCGATCGTCACGAGGCCGAGTGCGGGCGACATCCCGAACGATGTGACCATCGAACGCGCCAGCGCGGTGGCCGCGTGCAGGTCGTCGTTGACGGAGGTCGAGTGGCTGCCGAACGCCATCCGCTCACCCGCGAGACCGGCGAGGATCGAGATCAGCTGGCGGTGCAGGTCGGGCTCGCTCATGATCACCTGGTCGCGGTCGGTGAGCATGTGCGGGGCGGTGCCGAGCTGGCGGCCGCGCGCGACGATCGAGAGCTTGCGCGTGGAGGTCGTCTGGCCGAGCGCGTCGGTGACGACCGCGTGGGCGGACTCGTGGATCGAGATCAGCCAGCGCTCCTCGGCGCTCAGGATGTGGCGCTTGGCGGGGCCGGCGACGACACGGTCGATCGCCTCCTCGAGCGTGTGCTGGTCGATCTCCACACGCCCGTCGCGGACGCTCAGCAGCGCCGCCTCGTTGATTACGTTGGCAAGCTCGGCGCCGCTGAAGCCGGGCGTCTGGCGCGCCACCTCTTCAAGCGACGCGTCGGGGGCGAGCGGGCGCTTGCCGCCGTGCAGGCGCAGGATCTCCAGGCGCCCGTGCACGTCGGGGTTGTCGATCACGATCTGGCGGTCGAAGCGACCGGGGCGCAGCAGCGCCGGGTCGAGGATGTCGGGCCGGTTGGTCGCGCCCATCACCACCAGGCCGCCGTCGCCGGCGAAGCCGTCCATCTCGACGAGGATCTGGTTCAAGGTCTGCTCGCGCTCGTCGTTGCCCTGCCCGATGCCGGCGCCGCGCTTGCGCCCGGCGGCGTCGAGCTCGTCGATGAAGATGATCGCGGGCGCCGCCTTGCGCGCCTTGCGGAAGAGGTCGCGCACGCGCGCCGCGCCGACGCCGACCAGCGACTCGACGAAGTCCGAGCCCGACAGCGAGAAGAAGGCCGCATCGGCTTCGCCGGCGACTGCCTTGGCGAGCAGCGTCTTGCCGGTGCCGGGGGGTCCCACCAGCAGCACGCCCTTGGGCGCGGCAGCCCCCACGCTCAGGTATTTCTGCGGTTCGGCGAGGAAGTCGCGGATCTCGCGCAGCTCGGCCACGGCTTCGCCGGCGCCGGCCACGTCGGCGAAGGTGATGCGGTCGGAGGTGCCCTTACCCTTCTTCTTGCCTTTGCCGGCGAACTGCGAGAAGCCGGCGATGCCGCCCGCGGCGCCTTCGGTGCCGAGTCGCATGAACAGCGAGAAGAGGCACACCAGCAAAAGGATCGGGATCAGGAACTGCACGATGATCGTCTTCGTGCCCTTGCCCGCCTGCTGGTCGACGCTGACGATCGCGCCGCCCGTTTCCAGTTCGCGGATCAGCTGCTGGGTCTGCGCGCCGGAGGCCGGGTAGGAGGCCCACAGGACCTTGGCGCCGACCAGGTCGGTGGAGACGGTGCTGGCGGCCGCTCCGCCGGTGGCGGCGCTGCCTTCCTTGCTCGCTTCGCCACCCGTGCCGAGAATCGCGCCGTCGGCGGCGATCGGCGGAGCCTTCGCGGTCGTGACGAGCTCGACACGGTTGTCATGATCGAGCAACAGCGCGGTCGCGATCTGATGGCGGCCGGCGAGCTTGTGCACGGTGCTGAGCGGCACCTGCTGGCCAGCGCTGCTGGGTGCGATCGAGCCGAGCAGCGAGGCGAACGCGATCGCCAGACCGATCGAGGCGAGCAGCAGGAAGAGCGCGATCGGATCGCGGAAGGCGATCCGCCGGGCGCTCTGCAGGCCCGCACCGATGGTCGCGAGCACTGGGCTGCGGCGCTTGGCCAGGCCCGAGCGCACGGTGGCGCGGCCGTCGGTCGGACGGCCGTTGGCGCGCCCATTGCTCGCCGCAGGCGGCGGCGCGGGCGGGAACTGGGGGTTGTCGGAGCTGGGCTCGTCGGTCATAAGCGATGGCCTCCATGCGGCGGTGGCCGCACGCAGAGACGATCGAGGTGGCGACGAGAAGTCGGCGCCGGATCTGCGGGAGGTCTACATGAGCGAGGGTCAAATGCAAACCCCTTTCACAAAAACAAAACATCGTCAGACGGAGGGTGGGCGGGCTTTCATCTTTCTTCACCAAATTTTCTCCAACTTGCCACCACCTGTTCACTTGAGCTGCCCGGCGAGCGGCTGAGACTGCCCCACGCCCCCGAAAGCAAAAAAGGAGTCCCTGTGCGCGCTCACCGCACCCTCGCCATCTCGCTGACCCTCGCCCTGATGCTCGCCGTGCCCGCGGCAGCCGTCGCAGCCCAGCGCCTGATCATCGGAGGATCGACCTCCGTGCTCCCGCTCGCCCAGAAACTCGCTTCCGCTTACCACCACCAGTTCCCGCACATCCCCGAACCGAAGGTCGAGGGTGGGCAGTCCGACATCGGCATCGCGGGCGTGGCCAGCGGGCGCTTCGACATCGGCGACTCCTCGCGCGACCCGCTCAGCACCGACCCCAAAGGGCTGGTGTTCACAAAGATCGCGCGCGACGGCATCTGCGTGATCACCAACGACAAGAACCCGATCGCCAACTTCTCCCAGACGACGATCCAGGGAATCTTCAGCGGCTCGATCCGCGACTGGAGCGAAGTCGAAGGCGCGAAGGTGTCCGGTCCGATCGAACTGTTTGACCGCTCCAGCGCCTCCGGAACGCAGGACGCCTTCCAGAATATCTTCATGGGCGAAGACCTGAAAATCTCCCCCTCCGCCAGTGCCGAGGACTCCAACGGCGAAGAGCAGAACGCGGTCTCGGCCGCCCCCACCGCGATCGGCTTCGTCTCATTCGCCTACACCGCGGGCGTCCACCCGGCCGCCTATCAGGGCGTGGCTTGCAGCCTGCGCAACGCCCGCTCGGGGCAGTACGGCGGCGTGCGTAACTTCTGGATGGTTACCAAGGGCGAACCCAAAGGCGAAGCAAAGAAGTTCATCGCCTGGGTGACGAGCGGCAGCAAGACCACCAAAAACATCATCAACTCCAACTGGATCGCCGTCCATTAGCGGCAACGCCCACCTGAAGGAGGCTGCCCGCGACCGGCGGGTGGAGTTCGCGCTCGGCACGCTAGCGGCCGGCACGCTGGCGCTGATCGCGGCGATGCTGGTGACGGTGTTGGTCAACGGCTGGCCGTCGTTCGAAGCCAACGGCCTCGGCTGGTTCGGCAACGGCGGCGACCCCGTCCTCCAGTTTCGCGCGATGCAGACGGGCACGGCGCTGCCCGGCCACCCGCTGCTGTACTTCAGCGCCTGGCCGCTGATCTGGGGGACGCTGCTGAGCACCACCGGCGCGGTGGCGATCGCGCTGGTGGTATCGACGCTCGCGGCGATCTTCATCACCGAGTTCGCGCCGCTGCCGGTGCGGCGCGTGCTGGAACCGGTGGTGCGGCTGCTGGCGGGCGTGCCGTCGGTGATCTACGGGCTGGTGGGTCTGCTGCTGATCGCGCCATGGGTGGAGGGCCTGATCAGCACCCAGCGCAAGGAATCGGTGCAGTACGTGGTGCAGCTGAGCGGCGAGGGTCTGCTGACCGCCACGCTGGTGCTCACGGTGATGATCCTGCCGATCATGATCGCGCTCACCTCCGGCGCGCTCGCGGCGGTGCCGCCCGCCTGGCGCGAAGGCTCGATGGCGCTCGGCGTCAATCGCTGGCGCACGATCTGGCGCGTGTCGGTGCGCGCCGCGCGACCGGCAATCGTGTCCGCCACGGTGCTCGGCACCGCGCGCGCGCTCGGCGAGGCGATCATGCTCGCGATGCTCGGCGGCGGACGCCCGTTCGCCCCCAACCCGCTCGACGGGCTGACGTTCCTGTTCGAGCCGATCCAGCCGCTGGCGGCGTCGATCGTCAAGGAATTCGGCGACAGCCCCAACACCCCGATCGGGCACACGGTGTACGCGTTCGGCGCCCTGCTGCTGTTCAGCGCGGCGCTGCTGTCGCTCGCCGGGTGGGCGGTCAGGCAACCGCTCAAACGCTACGGGATCGGCATATGATGGCGGCCGCCGGGCCAGCATGGCAGCCACCCGCCGCCGCGATCGCGCGCCCGCGGCGCGAATCGACCTCGTCGTGGCCGCTGGTGGACCGGCTGGCGTACTGCCTGTGCTGGGCCGTGGGGATCGGGCTGTGCGTGGTGGCGGTGGGGATCGTGGTGTTCATGTTCGTCAAGGGAATCTCGGCGCTGCGCCCGAGCCTGTTCGTCGAATCGCCCTCGACGGGGGTGCTGCAGGAAAAGCACTCGGGGGGCTTCCTCGACCCGCTGATCGGAACGTTCATCCTCACCGCGATCGGCATCGGGATCGCCGCCCCCGCAGGGGTGGGGATCGCGGTGTGGCTGGTCGAGTACGCGCGCCCGCGGTGGCTGGCGCGCGCGGTCGAATCGGCGATCGAGACGATCGCCGGGATTCCCAGCATCGTGCTGGCGCTGTTCGGTCTGCTGATCTTCGCGCGTCCGCTGTTCGGGTTCCTCTCCGGAAGCGCCAGCAACGGCACGGTCAGCGGCCAGTCGTTCCTCAACGCCGGGATCATGATGTCGGTGCTCGCGCTGCCACTGGTGGTGGGCGCCTCGCGCGAGGCGCTGCTGCAACTGCCGGCGCGGATGCGCGAGGCGTCGTACGCGCTCGGCAAGACGCGCGCGACCACGATCCGGCGGGTGCTGCTGCCCTCCAGCCGCACGGGGATCGCCAGCGGCGCGGTGCTGGGGATGGGGAGGATCATCGGCGACACCGCGATCATCCTGATCCTGCTCAACACGCTGAAGCTCGAAGGGACCGGTGGGGCACCTCTGCTCAGCACGCTGCGCGGCACCGGCTCGACTCTCAGCTACTACATCTACTACTACGCGCCAACCGGCGACGGCAACTCTCCCCAGAAGGCGTACGCCGCCGGTTTCGTGCTGCTGATGATCGTGGTAGGACTCAACGCGCTGGTGACGCGCCTGAGCAAAGGGCTGTCCCTCGGCACGGTCGACTGGACCGCCAAAAGATGAGCACGCTCCCCCCACCCGTGCGCCGGATCGCGGCGGACCGCCACCCGCGCGTGGTCGCGCCCACGCCACCCGCCGATGGCTCGGGCAACGGCACGGGCGGGGCCGCCACGGGTGGCGTGGCAGGCGGGGCGGGAGGGTCATCAATCCTCGCCCGCCACCGCGCCGCGCGACCGGCGGCGGCGTACCCCCCGGAAGAGCGGATGCGGATCGAGTCGGTGTCGCTGGCATACGGCGAGCGGTGGGTGGTGCGCGACGTCAGCCTGCCGGTGCGCCGCGGCGAGGTGCTGGCACTGATCGGCGCGAGCGGCTCGGGCAAGACGACGCTGCTGCGCTCGCTCAACCGCCTCACCGAGATCACCGCGGGGGCGGGCCGCGCCGGGCGGATCACGCTGGACGGCGAAGAGATCCACGAGATCGAGGTCAACGCGCTGCGAAGGCGCGTGACGATGGTGTTTCAGCAGCCCAACCCGTTCCCGATGAGCATCTTCGAGAACGTCGCCTACGCGCTGCGCGAGGCCCCCGGCCGGCGCCGCCGCGCCCGCCGCGCCACGCTGGAGCCAGCGGTGCGCGAGGCGCTGCGCCGCGCCGGCCTGCACGAGGAGGTCGCCGAGGACCTCGACCGCCCCGCGCTGTCGCTGTCGGGCGGCCAGCAGCAGCGGCTGTGCATCGCCCGCGCGCTGGCGGCCGACCCGGAGGTGCTGCTGCTCGACGAGCCCTGCTCGGCACTGGACCCGATCTCCACGGCGGTGATCGAGGACCTGATCGTCGAGCTGCGCGAGAGCGTGGCGATCGTGATCGTCACCCACAACCTCCAGCAGGCCCAGCGCGTGGCCGACCACGTCGCGTTCATGCACCTCGGCGAGCTCGTCGAGTACGGCACCGCCGAGCAGGTGTTCGAGCAGCCGCGCCTGCAGCGCACGCGCGACTACATCGGCGGAGCCTTCGGGTGAGCCGAAAAAGAGGAGGAGGAGGGGGGGGCGGGTGCTCGCACCGCGGTTCGGCGCGTCGCTGAGGCAGGCGATCGGGGGGGGTGCAAGGTGCGTCGGAACAGTGCTCGTGCTGGCGCTCGCGCTGGGCGGATGCGAGAGCAACCAGGAAAAGAGCGCACAGCTCGAAAAGCAGGCGAAGCTGGCGAAGGCCGCGCACCCCGTGCAAGACGCCAAAGGCCTGTCGATCGCCCACGCCAGCAGCGCGGTGAAGGTGGTGGCCACGCAGTCGGTGCACAGCTCCGAAGGGACGGCGGTGGTGGTGACGCTGCGCAACGTCTCCACCCACGCCCTGCGCGACGTGCCGATCGCGATCACCGTGAAGGGCGCGGGTAGGAGCACGCTTTACCAGAACAACGGCACCGGGCTGGAAGCGGCGCTCACCTCCGTATCGCTGCTGGCCTCGGGACAGCAGTTCGCGTGGATCGACGACCAGGTGCAGGCGGCCGAAGCGCCCAAGAGCGTGAGCGCGCTCGTGGGCGAAGCCCCGCAGGCGCCCGCCTCCGTGCCGAGGATCGTACTCACCCGCGTGCACGCCAACGAAGAAGGCGGCAGCAGCGGCGTGGCGGGGACCGTCCACAACGACTCCGCGGTGACCCAACGCGAACTCGTCGTCTACGGGATCGCCCGCCGCGGCGCGCGGATCGTGGCGGCTGGGCGGGCGGTGCTCAGCAAAGTGGCGGCGCACGGCTCTACCCCCTTCCAGGTGTTGTTCATCGGCAGCGCCTCCGGCGCGCGCGTCGAAGCGAGCGCGCCGCCGAGCACGTTCTGAGCGGGCGCTGGGACACACGGGCAGGGGCCACCGGCCCTGCGGAGGACGCACACCTTCGATACGACACCGGCCCGGCGGAGGACCACACCTTCGATACGACACAGGCCCGGCGGAGGACGCACACCTTCGATACGTCTTCGAGCCGCCACCGACCGGTTGGGCCCGCCACTCAGGATCGACGGAAGGAACGACTACGCCCACAAACCCCAGTTGATCGATCGACTTTACTTCATCAATCGACTTTGGTATAAAGGGTCGTTCGCGCATCGGGCTCCGGTGAGTTGGATGCGCCACCGCGGAACACCACCACCCCCATGCACGTCGACCCATACATAGTCCTTGGGGCCGCCATCGTGGGGCTGCTGGTCGGTATGACCGGCGCCGGCGGGGGCGCGCTGATGAGCCCGATGCTGATCCTGCTGTTCGGGATCACGCCCTCCACGGCGATCTCCAGCGACCTCGTCGCCGCCGTGTTGATGCGCCCCGTCGGCGCGGGGGTGCATATGCGCGCGCGCACCGTCAACTTCAAGCTGGTGGGCTGGATGGTGCTTGGCTCGGTGCCCTCGGCGTTCCTCGGCGCCTACCTGCTGCACCTGATGGGCGGCTCGAAGATGGACCAGGAAAAAATCGAGATCGTGCTCGGCGCGGCGCTGCTGATCGGCGCCAGCGCAATGGTGCTGCGGATGGCGCTCGACCGCCGCTCCGGCAACACGCGCACAGCCGTGGTGCACGAGGTGGTTCCCCGCCCACTGCCGACCGTGGCGATCGGGATCGTGGGAGGGCTGATCGTGGGGATGACCTCGGTCGGCTCGGGCTCGCTGATGATCGTGATGATGCTGTTCCTCTACCCCGCCCTGGGGGCCAGCCAACTGGTCGGCACCGACCTCACCCAGGCCGTCCCGCTTACGGCAGCCGCCGCGCTCGGAGCACTCGCCTTCGGCCACGTCGACTTCGGCGTCACCACCTCGCTGGTGATCGGCAGCGTCCCCGCGGTGTACGTCGGCTCGCGTTTCTCCTCCTCGATGCCCGACCGCTACGTCCGCCCCGTGATCGCGTTCGTGATCTTCGCCTCGGGCCTGAAGTACGTCGGCGTGGAAACGACCGCGCTCGGCTGGATCCTCTGCGCCACACTGCTCGCCTGTGGCGGGCTGTGGCTCGCCCGGGCCCGCACGGGGGGCGCCGCGCGCGAGACCGCCGAGTCGGCAGGCCTGGCGTCGGAGGACTCCACGCCCGTGGTGGACCCGGAGCCGGCGGGCGTGGGGTAGCCCGGGCCGTAGAGCCAGAGCCGGGCCACATCGGCCGACGCGCGCGAGCTCAGGCGAACAGTTCTGCAACCGCGACGCTGAAGTCCGGCACGGCGTCGCTCAGGTCGACGATCTCCCCGACGTCGTACACGTGCGCGTCGCCCTTGCCCCGGTAGATGGTCGCCGTCTGTTTGGCGGGATCGATCACGAGCACCGCGACTGCGCCGGCTGCGATCCATTCAAGCGCCTTATCCTCCACCTCGTGGAAGGTGTCGCTGGGCGATACCACCTCCACGGCGAGGTCCGGCGCACCCGGCCAGAACTTCACGGTCCGGCCGACCTCGTCCACGCGCTCCTTGGAGATGAATGCCGCGTCGGGAGCGCGCACGGTGTCGGGGTCGCGCGCCAGGAGACAGCCTGTCTCTGCCGCGATCGTCACACCGCTGCCCGTCTGGCGCGCGTGGACGAAGAGAAGCGCACCCACAGTCGCCGCGACGCGACCATGCTCGAAGCCCGGCTTGGTCAACTCCCGCAGCTCCCCGCGCAGCAGCTCGTGGCGCACCCCATCGTCGGGCATGGCGAAAAGCTCATCGGCAGTGGTGACAGAGGGGGCGCTGACCGCCATGGATCGATGTTATCAAGCAAGCCGCTCATGAGTACAAGTGTCTTCGACCATACCCATAGCTGCGGACAACCTTTGTGCGGGAGCGACTTGCCGATCGCCGACCCCTACCGCCACCGCCCGCGCTGCTTGAGCACGATCCCCTCCAGCACGTGCGCAACCGTCTCGCAGGCGTCGACGGCGGCCTCGAGCGACTCGAAGATGTCCTTCCAGCGGATCACCACCATCGGGTCGATGCCGCCGGCGAACAGCGAGGCGACGGCGTCACGCTGCAGGCGGTCGCCCTCGTTCTCCAGGCGATGGATCTCCACCAGGTGGGGGCTCAGCTCGGTGCCGGTGCGCAGGCAGCGCAGGGCTCTGGCGATCTGCTCGCCGGCGCCGACCAGCACCTCGGCGAACTCGACCGCCTGCTCCATTGGGGCTTCCACCCGGTACAGCACCATCTGCGCGGCGGCGTGCTCGGTGTAGTCGACGATGTCATCGAGCGCCGTCGCCAGCGCGTAGCCGTCGCTGGCAGCGAACGGCGCCCGCACGCGGCGACCGGCGGTGAGGCGGTGGATGATGTCGTGGGTGATGCGGTCGCCCTCCTGCTCGCACACCTTCAGGTCGCGCGCCAGCGGGGCGTGCTCGGGGAAGTCCGCCAGCAGCTCGCGCATCAACAGACCCGAGCGCTGTACGTTGCGCCCCGCCTCCTCCACCAGCTCCATCAGGGAGCTGTCCAAGCCTGGGCGCAGGAGGCTCATCGAGCGCGAGGACGCGGAGCGTCGCGGTCAAAGAGGTTTGGCTGGCCGCGACGCGGGAAGCTCATCGGCGGAGGATATGCCCCAGCGAGCAGACGGTGGAGGCTGCCCACCCGCCGGCGCCAATGTCCTTTACATTTTTTTCACGAATGAATCACGAGTTCGCAACTCGGGAGCACTCGCCGACCTCGATCATGCTGGCTGTGGAAGAGGCTCTGGAGAACGGCGAGGGCGCCCACGGCGGCCAAGGTGGCACGATCTACGCGGGGGAGCTCGAGATCCATCCCGCCGAGGGGCTGGCGCTCGCCACCGGCCAGGCGCTGACGCTCTCGGTGCGCGAGTTCGAGCTGCTCGTCGCGATGGCGAGGCGGCTCGGGACGATCGTCACGCGCGAGGAGCTCTACCGCATCATCTGGAAGGGAGAGCTGCGCGCCGGCGACCGCTCGGTCGATGTGTACGTCTCCAAGCTGCGCACCAAGCTCGAAGCCGCGATGCCCGACCGCCGCTTCATCCACACCCACCCCGGCTTCGGCTACCGCTTCCAACCCCAACCTTTTGCGGGAGCGGGGCCCACCCCCCTCCCGACCTCCTCCCGGATGGGTGACCGCCAGCAACCTTCACGAAATTTTCACATGCCGGCGGCGGTGGACTAGGAGAGTACGGGTAGGCATCACCTGGGCGGGAGTGTCTTGCAGCTCATATGCCTCGCCCTGCTCCGATCCATTGACCCCAAAAAGCCAATAGGGAGACGCAATAGTGATCAACTTGCAAAGGACAGCCGCGACGGCTCTGGGCGTCGCAGCGCTCTCGCTGCTCGTCGCCGCCTGCGGCAGCTCGACTTCGACGACCGGCACCACGAACTCCGCGAGCGGCTCGTCCGCCACGATCTCCGGCGCCGGATCCACCTTCGCCGCACCCGTCTACGAACAGTGGGGCGCCTCGGGCTCTCCCTCCGGCGTGACCGTCAACTACCAGGCCGTCGGCTCCGGCGCCGGCATCACCGCGCTGGAAAGCAAGACCGTCGACTTCGGCGCCTCCGACCCACCGCTTAAGGCCGAAGAAGAAGCGGCTCTCGGCAAAGCCGGCAAGCCGGTCCAGATCCCCATGTTCCTGGGCGCGATCACCGTCTCCTACAACCTACCCGGCGTCAAATCCGGCCTCAAGCTGGATGGCACCACGATCGCCGACATCTACCTCGGCAACATCAAAACCTGGAACGACCCCGCGATCGCGGCGCTCAACCCAGGCGTCACGCTGCCGAGCACCCCGATCACCGTGATCCACCGCTCGGACTCCTCGGGCACCTCCGCCGGCTTCACCGGCTTCCTCGCCGCCGTCGACCCCGAATGGCTGAAAAAGGTCGGCCCCGGCAGCAAGGAACCCGCGTGGCCGACGGGCACCGGCGCCAAGGGCAACGCCGGCGTGGCCGGCGCGGTCGAGCAGACCACCGGCGCGATCGGCTACGTCGAGCAGGCATACGCACTGCAGCACAACTTCACCTACGCCAGCGTGAAGAACAAGGCGGGCAACTTCGTGGCGCCCACCCTGGCCTCCACCAGTGCGGCCGCGGAAGGCATCGAAGTGCCGGCCAACCTCGGCTTCGCGATCAAAAACCCCTCCTCGCCGCAGGCCTACCCGATCACCTCGCAGACCTTCGTGGTGGTCTACAAGGACATGTGCAAAGCCGGCGTGCCCGGCGGCAAGACGGCGGCGGAAAGCGTCGTGAAGTTCCTCAACTACGGCCTCGGCGCAGGGCAGAGCATCCTCTCCAAGGCCGACTACGCCGCACTGCCGGCAGCGATCCTCACCAAGTCCAAGGAAGCCGTGGGCGGCCTTGAATGCGAAGGCTCACCGCTGACATGATTAGAAAGGTCGAGGGGCCCGACCGAAGCCGGGAGACACTCGCCTTCGGCTCGCATCCCCGTTTCGGCCAGCCTGCCACGGCAGGCTGCGCCACCCTCTAGGCTGAAAGACGGTTTGGAGAAGCATGGTGAGAACTGAGCTGATACCGCCCCCGCACTCCGCTTTGGCCCCCCGGTCAGGCTGAGTATGGAGGCGGCATCGGTTCCCTCAGGCGGCGACCGCTCATTGCTCGAGCGGTCGCCGCTTGCGCGCCTGCCCGACCGCGCCCTGAAGTACGGGCTCACCGCGCTCGCCGCGCTGATCCTCGTTCTGATCGTCTACTTCTTCGTGCGCCTGTTCGGCGAAGCGCGCCCCGCATTTGCCGCCGCCGGCGTATTCAACTTCGTCTTCGACAACAACTGGGACCCCAGCGCCGGACAGTTCGGCGCGCTGCCGCTGCTCGTCGGGACGCTGATCACCTCCGCGCTGGCGCTTGTGATGGGCGTGCCGATCGCCGTCGCCACCGCGGTCTACCTCACCGAGCTCTGCCCCAAACGCGTGCTCGCACCGCTGACCGTCCTCGTGGAGCTGCTCGCCGCGGTGCCCTCCGTGGTGTACGGGCTGTGGGGCATCTTCTTCCTCGCCCCCAAGCTCCAACCGGCCGAGCAATGGGTCGCCGACCGCCTCTCCTTCATCCCCTTCATCGGCGGCGGCCTCGTCACGATCCCCAACTGCTTCGTCGCCGGACTGATCCTCGCGATCATGATCCTCCCGATCGTCTCCGCGATCGCCCGCGAGGTGATGAGCACCGTGCCCCTCGACCACAAGGAGGCGGCGCTCGGGCTCGGCGCCACCCGCTGGGAGATGATCCGGATCGCGATCATCCCCTACTGTCGCCCCGGGATCGTGGGGGGCGCGATGCTCGGGCTCGGCCGCGCGATCGGCGAGACGATCGCCGTCACGATCGTGATCGGCGACTCCCCCACGCTCGCCCACCACCTCTTCGGCCAGGGCTACACGCTCGCCGCGGTGCTCGCCAACGAATTCGGCGAGGCCACCGGCCTGCACCGCTCGGCGCTGTTCGCGTGCGCGCTCGTGCTGTTCGTGCTCACCCTGCTCGTCAACGCGATCGCGCGCCTGTTCGTGCTGCGCGCCGCTCGCGGCGGCTCCCGCGGGAGAGCGAGCGAGGCGTCGTCGGCCGACCTCGGCGCCGCTGCGGCGGTGGGAGCGTGAGCGCCACCCGCAGGCGGCGGTCGTGGGGCAGGAGGACCGAAGCCGGGAGACACGCGCCTCCGGCGCGCATCCCCGTTTCGGCCAACGCCTACCCGGCAGGTAGCCGAGTCCACGCGCGCGGATGCGCCCCCACGAACCCCCTCCCGACCACAACCGGGGCGGGCCTTCGATGAGTGCGCACGGGGCGACACCCGATCGCCTCGCGCGCTTCGCGGTCAGCCCGCGGCGGCGGCGCGCCGACCGGCTCGCGCGGGGGATGCTGCTCGCCGCCACGCTGGTAGCGCTGGTGCCGCTCGTGCTGATCGTCTACTACCTGCTCGTCAAGGGCCTCGGGGCGTGGAGCTGGAGCTTCTTCACCACCGATCCGACCGGCAGCACCTTCTTCGGTGGCTCCTCGATCGGCGGGATCAAGAGCGCGATCCTCGGCACCCTGGAGATGGTTGCGCTCGCCTCCGCGATCGCGATCCCGATCGGCGTCGGCGTCGCGCTGTGGCTGGTCGAGTACGGCCAGCCGGCGTGGTTTGCGAACACCGTGCGCTTCTTCGTCGACGTGCTCACCGGGGTCCCGTCGATCGTCTTCGGGCTGTTCATCTACATCGTGCTGATCATCGGCACCGGCTCCACCTACGCCGGCTACAAGGGCTCGCTGGCGCTCTCGCTGCTGATGCTTCCCGTCGTGATCCGCTCCGCCGAGGTCATCCTGCAGCTGGTGCCCGGCGCCCTGCGTGAGTCCGCGCTCGCGCTCGGGGCACCGCGCTGGAAGGTGATCTTTCGGGTGGTGCTGCCCACCGCGCTCACCGGGATGCTCACCGGCATTCTGCTCGCGATCGCCCGCGCCGCCGGCGAGACCGCGCCGTTGCTGTTCACCGCCGGGCACACCAACCAAACCAGCCTCAACCTCGGACAGTTCATGAACTCGCTGCCCTACCAGATCTACAACGACGTCACGTCTCCCACCACCGAAGTGGTAAACCGTGCGTGGGGTGCCGCATTGACGCTCGTCGCGATGATCCTCATACTCAACCTGATCGCCCGCCTGATCGCCCGCAGGAGTCGCCTTGCATGAGCCCGGACGCACATCCCTCTCCCGACATCGAGCCGCCTGAGCAGATGCTGGAGCCCGACCGCTCCCACTCTTCGGCGAGGAGCCCCTCCGCGCGGATCACCGGACCGAACGGAGCCGCCACCACCGGTGGGACGGACGCTGCAGGACCGGCCGCGGCAGGCGCAGTCGGCGCTCAATCTGTCGTCAAGGTCGCGCACGAGGTTCGCCTCGAAGGCCTGCACGCCTTCTATGGCTCATCCGAGCAGGTCAAGGGGATCGACCTGCGCTTTCCCCCCAACCAGGTCACCGCGATCATCGGGCCCTCCGGCTGCGGCAAGTCGACGATGGTGCGTTGCATCAACCGCATGCACGAGGAGATTCCCGGCGCCCGCGCCGAGGGCCGCGTGCTGCTCGACGAGCTCGACATCTACGACCCCGCCGTCGATGTGATCGCCGTGCGTCGCGCCGTCGGAATGGTTTTCCAGAAGCCCAACCCGTTCCCGACGATGTCGATCTTCGACAACGTCGCCGCCGGCCTGCGCCTCACGATCGGCCGCTCCCGGCGGGGCGAGCTCCAGCACCGTGTCGAGTCCGCGCTGCGCGGCGCCGGCCTGTGGGAGGAGGTCTCCGGCCGTCTCTCCTCCCCCGGCGTCGGGCTCTCCGGCGGGCAGCAGCAGCGCCTCTGCATCGCCCGCTCGCTCGCCGTCGACCCCGAGGTGCTGCTGATGGACGAGCCCTGCTCCGCGCTCGACCCGATCGCCACGCTGAAGATCGAGGAGCTGATCGAGCAGCTCAAGCAGCGCATCACGATCGTGATCGTCACCCACAACATGCAGCAGGCCGCCCGTGTCGCCGACCGCACCGCTTTCATGCTCGCCGGCGAGCTCGTCGAGGTTGGGCCGACCGATGAGATCTTCACCAAACCCACCGACCCACGCACCGAGGAATATGTCACCGGAAAGTTCGGCTGATTCCTCGGAGGGACGCGCGCCGGTCCCGCCCAGGGGGAGCTCACGAGCGGCAGGCACCGCGCTCGCGGGGGGCACGGGAGGGATTGCGGGGTCGAAAACCACCCCCCGCCAGCACTTCCAGGAGCAGCTGCGCGAGCTCGAGCGGCGCGCCCTCGGCGGCCTCGACATCATCGTCGAGCAGCTCGACCGCGTGCTCGAGGCGCTCGAGCACCAGGACGTCGAGCTGGCCCAGATGGTGATCGCCGACGACGACCGCGTCGATGGGCGCTACCTGGAGATCCACCAGGGAATCCTTTCGCTGCTCGCGCTGCAGTCGCCTGTCGCCGGCGACCTGCGGATCGTCGCCGCACTGCTGCACGTGATGAAGAACATCGAGCGGATGGGCGACCAGTGCGTCAACATCGCCAAGCTGATCCCGCTCTCCGGCTACGAGCCACCGGTGCGCCGTCCGCTGCTCGAGGGGCTGCTGAAGATGGGCGGCCTCGCCCGCTCGGAGGTCACCCAGTCCAAGGCTGCCTTCGCCGGCCGCGACATCGCGCTGGCCGAAGATCTCGTGCGCCAGGACAGCGCGATCAACCGCCTCAACCGCGACATCTTCCGCATGGCGCTCGACATCGGCGACGACCCCGACACGCGCGAATGGGCGATGCACATGATTCTCGTCGCCAGAGCGTTGGAGCGCGTGGGCGATAACGCCGTCGACATCGGTGAGCAGGTTGCGTTCGTCGTCACCGGCCTGTTCCGCGAGTTCTCCGACTCCTCCCACCCGTTCGGGCAGGATTGAGCGCCGTGGAGGATCGTGCATGAGACTGGGAGGTTGGCGGGTTGGCGGGTGTTGTGTGTTTACTTTTTGGCCCCCAACCATTTACAAAATGAAGTGGTAGGGCGCAAAAACAAGCACATGCCCCGCCGAGCCCCACGATCGACACAGGCGGGATCTCGTGGCATTTGTCGCAATTAGCGGACTTCCGCTGTGAAGATCCTGTGACCATCGTCCGAGCTGGCCACATCGCGGCCGGAGATTTGCTTAGACTGGGCCCAGCGATGTTGGAAACCATTCGCGCCGAGCAGGGGGGCACAGCGGACGCTCGCGGCTCCTCCTCGACAGCCCCCCCACTGCGGGTAGCCGTTCTCGACCGCGACAGCGGTTTCATTCAGGTTCTCTCCAAGCGCCTCGACCGGCTCAGCTGGGAGCACCGCGTGCTCGCCAGCCCCGTCCCGCCCGAGGCGATCGGCGCGATGCGTCTGTCCGCGCTTGTCGTCGACCTCGCCGTACTCGGGCCGCAGGCGTGGGAGTGGCTCGAGCGCCTCTGCGGCGCACTCCCCGATCTGGGGATCGTCGTCTGCACCGGTCCCTCCACCGTGGCTCAGCGGGTGCGCGGGCTGCGCCTCGGCGCCGACGACTGGATCACCAAGCCTTGCCACCCGGAGGAGGTGATCGCGCGCATCCAGAGCGTCGTGCGCCGCCGCCGCCGGCCCGCCGGCCGCGCCGAGGTCAAGTCCTTCACCGCAGGTGAGGTGGAGATCCGCTCCGACCGCTTCCAGGCGTTCGTCTCCGGCCACAGCCTCGATCTGACCCGCCGCGAGTTCGAGCTGATCGAGCTGCTCGCCGCCGCCGACGGGCGGGTGTTGGAGCGCGAGGAAATCTACTCGCGCCTGTGGGGCTACGCGATGGTACGCGGCGACCGCTCCGTGGACGTGTTCGTGCGCAAGCTCCGCCAGAAGCTCGAGAAGGCATCGCCCGAGTGGCGCTACATCCACACCCACTTCGGCATCGGCTACCGCTTCGCCGCCGAACCCGCGGACGGCTCGCCCCAGGACCCGACGGCGCTCGAGCAGCCCGAGGCTCAGGTTCAGGGCCCGGCACTCGAGATCGAGCCGGCCAGGGTCGAGGCGCTGGTCTGATCAGCCAGCAGCCACCTTCAACGCTTCCAAATCGGCCCGCACCATCCGCTCCACCAGCTGTTCGAAGCCGATGCTGGGGCGCCACCCCAGCCGTTCCCGCGCGCGGCGCGGGTCCCCCACCATCGGCGTGGTCTCCGGCGCGCGCACCAGCTCGCCCGCCACGCGCACATGATCCTCCGCGTCGCGGCCCACGCAGGCGAACGCGGCGCGCGCCCACTCGGCGACCGTGTGGGGCTCGCCGCTTGAGAGGATCAGGTCCTGGGGCTCATCCTGCTGGAGCGTCAGCCACGCGCCGCGCATCACGTCCCCGGCGAACGACCAGTCGCGCACCGCGTCCAGGTCCCCCACCGCCACCTCGCGCGCCAGCCCCAGCTCCACCTCCGCCGCCGCGCGCGTCAGCTTGCGCGTGACGAACCGCGCGGGGCGGCGCTCGGACTCGTGGTTGTAGAGGATCCCCGAGCACGCCCACAGCCCGTCGTGGGCGCGCATCGCCCCCACGAGGTTGTGCGCGGCGAGCTTGGCGATCGCGTAGGGGTTCTGCGGACGGCAGCAGGTCTGCTCGTGCTGGGGGCTCTCCCCCGCGTCGCCGAAGATCGCGCCGGTGCCGGCCACCCACACGCGGATCGTCGGGTCCACCTTGCGCACCGCCTCCAGCAGCGTCGCCGTCGCGCCCACAATCGCGGCGCAGGTCTCCGCCGGGCGCTCCCACGAGTCCGGCACGAACGAAGGAGCCGCGAGGTGGTAGAGCTCGTGCGGTCGCACATTGCCCACCGTCGCGCGCAAGCTCTCGGGGTCGAGCAGCTCTCCCGGCACAGCCCGCACCCGACCGCGCAGGTGCTCGGCCGCGCCCAGCGAGGCGCGTCCCGGCCAACCACGCACGACTCCCGTCACCTCGTACCCCTCCGCCAGCAGCAACTCTGCCAGGAACGAGCCGTCCTGGCCGGTGAGTCCCGTCACGAGCGCGCGACGTGGCGTCTCAGCCACTCAGCAGCTCGAGGTCGGTGTCCACCATCAACCTGATCAGCTGCTCGAAGCTCGTCCGTGGCTCCCACCCGAGATCCCTGCGCGCCTTGGTGGGGTCGCCGATCAGATGATCCACCTCGGCGGGGCGCACCAGCGACTCGTCGATCTCGACCCGCCCGTCGATCTCGATTCCGGCCTGATCGAAGGCGACCTCCAGGCATTCGCGCACCGAGTGCGCCATGCCCGTGGCGATTACGTAGTCCTCGGCCTGCTCGCGCTGGAGCATCAGCCACATCGCCTCCACGTAATCCTTCGCATACCCCCAGTCGCGTTCGGCATCGAGGTTGCCGAGGTGCAGCTTCTCCACCATGCCAAGCTTGATCGCCGCGGCGTGCCAGGTGATCTTGCGCGTCACGAACTCCAGCCCCCGGCGGGGCGACTCGTGGTTGAAAAGGATCCCCGAGGTCGCGTGCAGCCCATAGGACTCGCGGTAGTTGACCGTGATGAAGTGCCCGTACGCCTTCGCCACCCCATACGGCGAGCGCGGATAGAAGGGTGTCTGCTCGGTCTGGGGCACCTCGCGCACCTTGCCGAACATCTCGCTGGATGAGGCCTGGTAGAAGCGCGCCTCGGGGCACACTTCGCGCATCGCCTCCAGCATCCGCGTCACCCCCACCCCCGTGAACTCCGCCGTGAGCGTCGGCTGGATCCACGACACCGCCACGAACGACATCGCCGCCAGGTTGTAAATCTCCTGCGGGCGCGCCGCGCGCAGCGCGTCCACCAGCGAGCGCTGGTCGAGCAGGTCGCCCTGGTGCAGGGTGATGCGATCGCGCAGGTGCTCGATTCGCTCGAAGCGCTCGGTGGAGGAGCGGCGCACCATGCCGTGCACCTCATACCCCTTCTCCAGCAGCAGCTCCGCGAGGTAGGAGCCGTCCTGGCCGGTGATTCCGGTGACAAATGCCGAGCGTCCGTTGGCCACGAGCGGGACCCTACCGCGTGGGCGGGATGTGGCGGTGACCGGGGAGTTATGAGCCGTAGCGGGGAGTTATGGGGCCGGACCGGGGAGCTATGGGGCCGGAGCGGTCATGGCCGCACCTCCGGCGATCAGCGCAAGCTCGCTGGGGCGCAGCAGCACGAGCAGCTCACCGCCCGGGCCGTCGATCCTCACGACAGCCAGCCCGCCCTTCTTCAGGTCGATGCGGGCTCCCGTCAGTTCGGCCACCACCGTCGAGAGGTCCGGCTCGTGGCCGACGAGCAGCACCCGGGCGGGCGGAGCCGTTTCGCCGGCGGGCCGCGTGTGGCTGGGCAGGGCGTTCATCGCCGCCAGCGCCTGCTTCGCGTCGAAGCCCTCCGACAGCGGCGCGTGGATCTCCACTTTTGCGCGCTGACCCAGCCCTTCGGGCTGTGTGCCCCCGATCTCCGATCGGTCGCTCCACGCCTGCGCCGCCACGGTCGCTGTGCGCAGCGCACGCTCCTTCGGGCTGCTCAGCAGCGCTTCGAACTCCACCCCCATCAGCGCGATCGCCTCGCCAGCCAGCCGCGCCTGACGCTTGCCCCGCTCGGTCAGGCGCCGCTCAGAGTCCTCGCGGGTTCCGTGCGGCTCGGCGTCCGCATGACGTAGCAACCAGAGCTGGCGAGCCATCTCCCTCGCTTTCACAGTAGCGATATGTTCAGGGTGTAGCGTTGAGGTCCCATGAGCATCGATCAAACCCACGTCGAGAGCGAGCTGGCACCTGCCGTCGGGCAGGGCGCCGATGTCGAGGGCACGGCGGGTGGGCCCCTGGACGCCGGCGAGCCTGCGGGCGAGCGCGACAGGGCACCACGGTCCGCGGAGCGCCACCTGAGCGACCCCTCGCTCTACCTCAACCGCGAGGTCTCCTGGCTGGATTTCAACGAGCGCGTGCTGCAGCTCGCCGAGGACGAGGAGCTGCCGCTGCTGGAGCGGGTGAAGTTCTGCGCGATCTACACAACCAACCTCGACGAGTACTACATGGTGCGCGTCGCCGGCCTGCACGACCAGATCGAGGCCGGCGTGGAGAATCCCTCCCAGGATGGGGCCACCCCCTCCCAGACGATCGGGCTGATCCGTGAGAAGGTGCTCGAGCTGGGCGGGCGTCTCACCACCTGCTTCGAGCAGCGCCTGCGCCCAGCGCTGGCCCGCCACGGCGTCCACCTGGTTGGCTTCGGGGAGCTCGACGAGCACCAGCGCACCCATCTGGCGAGGCACTTCCAGCAGGTCATCTTCCCCACGCTCACCCCGCTCGCGGTTGCTCCGGGGCGGCCGTTTCCGTACATCTCCAACCTTTCGCTGAGCCTGGCGGTGCTGGTACGCGACCCGGTCACCGACCAGACGGTGTTTGCGCGCGTGAAGGTCCCCACCGAGATCCTGCCCCGCTTCATTGCGGTTCCCGCCGCCGGCGAGAGCGCCACTGCCGCGGGCCGCGAGGGCACCACCACCGGGGGTCGCGAGAGCGCCGTCGCGGAGGGGGTCACGCTGGTGGCGCTGGAGGATGTGATCGCCCACCACCTGGGCGCGCTGTTCCCCGGGATGGAGATCGTCGACCACCACCTCTTCCGCGTCACCCGCGACGCCGACCTGGAGGTCTCCGACGACGCCGCCGACCTGCTGCAGGCGGTCGAGGATGAGCTGCGCCGCCGCCGCTTCGGCGAGATCGTGCGCGTCGAGCTGGGCGCCCACTGCTCGGCGCCACTACGCAGCGAGCTGGTCGGCCTGCTGGGGGTGGCCGAGGAGGAAATCTACCCCGTCGACGGTCTGCTCGACATGGGCTCGCTGTGGCAGATCGTGCGCCTCCCCGGCATGCCCGAGCTGCGCGACCCGCCGATGAGCCCGATCACTCACCCACGTCTGCTGCGCCACGAGGGCGAGCGGCCCGACGTGCTCGCCGCGATGCGCGAAGGCGACATCCTCGTGCACCACCCCTACGACTCCTTCGCCACCTCGGTGGAGCGCTTCGTGGAGCAGGCCGTCGCCGATCCCAACGTGCTCGCCATCAAGCAGACCGTGTACCGCACGAGCGACGACTCCCCGCTCGTCCCCGCGCTGATCGATGCCACCGAGAGCGGCAAGCAGGCGGTCGCCCTGGTCGAGCTCAAGGCGCGCTTCGACGAGCGCATGAACATCCACTGGGCCAAGGCCATGGAGGAGGCCGGGGTGCACGTCGTGTACGGCCAGCCCGCGCTGAAGACCCACGTCAAGTGCGTGCTCGTGGTGCGCCGTGAGGGCGAGGGAGTGCGCAACTACGTGCACATCGGCACCGGCAACTACCACTCCACCACGGCACGCCTCTACACCGACTTCGGCCTGTTCACCACCGACCCTCAGATCGGCGCGGACGTCGCCGACATGTTCAACTACCTCACCGGCTACGGCCGCCCCCTGCACTACCGCAAGGTGCTGATCGCCCCCACGCAGCTGCGCGATGGGCTGATCGCCGAGATCGACCGCACGATCGCCGCGCACTCCCCCGAGCATCCTGCGCAGATCACGATGAAGATGAACGCGCTGGTCGACGGCCCCTGCATCCGCGCGCTCTACCGAGCCTCGATGGCGGGCGTGCGGGTCGATCTGAACGTCCGCGGGATCTGCTGCCTGCGCCCCGGCGTGCCCGGGATCTCCGAGAACATCCGTGTCATCTCCGTGGTGGGGCGGCTGCTCGAGCACTCCCGCGTCTACGCCTTTCAGCGCGCGGGCGAGCAGCTCGTCTACATCGCCTCCGCCGACCTGATGCCGCGCAACCTCGACCACCGCGTCGAGCTCGCCGTGCCGATCGAGGCCCCCGAGCTGCGCGCCGAACTGCTCGACGTGCTCGGACGTGCCTTCCACGACAACCAGAACGCCTGGGAGCTGGACTCCGACGGCGCCTGGCGGCGGCGGCATCCGGGGGCCGGCGAGGAGCCTCGCAGCATGCAGCTGGAGCTGATCGAGATCCACGCGCGGCGGGCGGTGGAGTAGGGCGGGCCAGGGGGCGCAAAAGGGGCCGGCAAGGTCAAGGTCAGCCACCGGACTCCATCAAACGGGGGCAGCTCGAGGCCCGCCGGCAGCGGGCGGCTTCATTCAACGACCACGCCGGAGCCTTCCTGCTGAACCGGCTTCGCGAGCCGTTCGACCGCTTCGAGGATCGTCTTCAGGCCGCCCTCGGTTTCTGTGTTCAGCGCGTCGAGGATCGCCTGGGCATCCTTGAAGGTGTTTTCCGAGCGGGCGTCGGAGGCGATCGACTGCACGTCCTGGCCGACCATGATGATCGACAGGAGCACCAGCTGGATGAAGGTTTGCGCGACCCACGCGACGATCAGGATCAGCCCGGGCTTGGTGAGGAACTTGGGCACGTCGCTGGGAGTGAGCACGCCCGCCTCGATCAGCACCGCCGGCAGGCTGGTGAGAGCGATCAGGCAGAAGATGTACGCCATCGCCATCGACCCGACCGCGTGCGTGATGATCACCGCGAGCTTGGCGTTGAAGCCCTCCACCTCGCTCATCGCATGCCTGATTTCGGCGGGGTTGAGGCGCACCGCCTTGGCGAGATGGTGCCTTGTTTTGACGGCGCGCGGCGTCTTGGTCGCGGGCGGCTCCGCGGTCGCGGTGCCCGATGCGGCGTGTTGTGGTGTCATCGGCGTGTCCCTTCTGGCAGTGGTGTTGAGCGTGCGTTCCGGTGTCCGCGTCGTGGGCGATGTCCTCGGCGCCTCGACTGAGGATGTCCATCTGGCGCTCGATATCGATAGTCAGTATGCGCAAGGCCCCGGCGGAGATGGCTCATCGGGGAATCGGCGGGGCGGCCTCTGAGAAGATAGCCTGGTGGTTTTGAGGAGGAAATCGGGCTGTAGCCTGGTGGTCTCGAGGAGGAAATCGGGCTGGTCGCACCGCGCGGCCAGCCCGCGGAGGAGGGGAACCCATGGACTTGACCTTCAGTGAGCAGGAGATCGCCTTCCGCGACGAGCTGCGCGCCTGGTTTGCCGCGAACGACCCGGGGGCCGCGCCGGAGGGCGATGAAGATCGCCAGTACGCCCACCGGCGGGACTTCCAGCGCCGGCTGGCCGACGGCGGCTGGGCTGCCGTGCACTGGCCGCGCGAGTATGGCGGCCGCGGGGCGACGCTGACCGAATCGGCGATCTTCTTCGAGGAGCTCGGCCGCTCGGGCGCACCGCTGCCCGCCAACGTGCTCGGCCTGCTGCTCGCCGGCCCGACGATCATGACCTGGGGCACCGAGCAGCAGAAGGAGCGCCACCTGTCGCCGATCCTCACCGCGGATGAGATCTGGTGCCAGGGCTTCTCCGAGCCCGACGCCGGCTCGGATCTGGCGAGCTTGAAAACGCGCGCCGTGCAGGACGGCGATGAATGGGTGCTCACCGGCCAGAAGGTGTGGACGAGCGCCGCGCAGTACTCGAAGTGGTGCATGCTCGTCGCACGCTCGAACCCCGACGCCCCCAAGCACAAGGGGCTCACCTACTTCCTGATGGACATGGAGCAGGAGGGCGTGCAGATCCGCCCGCTGCGCCAGATCACCGGCGAGCCCGAGTTCAACGAGCTCTTCCTGGACGGTGCCCGCGTCCCGCACGAGAACGTGCTCGGGGGCGTCGGCAATGGCTGGAAGGTCGCGCTCACGACGCTGATGAACGAGCGCGCAGGCCTGGGGTTCTTCCTGCAGGTTCGCATGCGACAGCTGCTCGACTGCGTAATCGACGAGGCCGCCCGCGAAGGTCTGCTCGAGGACCCCGTCGTCGCCGACCGCCTCGGTGAGCTGCATCTGCGTACCGAGATCGTGCGGCTGACGGCCTACCGGGGACTGACCGCGATCGAGAAGTACGGTCAGCCCGGTCCCGAGGGCTCGCTGACCAAGTGGATGTGGTCGGACACCAACCAGCGACTCACACAGCTCGCCGCCGAGCTGCTTGGCCCCCGCGCCCTGCGAGCGGGCGACCCGTGGGCCTATGAGCTGCTGCGCGCCCGCGGCAACTCGATCGAGGGGGGCACGACCGAGGTGCTCAAGAACATCGTCGCCGAGCGTGTACTCGGCCTACCCAAGTCGCGTTAGGAGGCAGCTGTGGATTTCGACCTCAGCTCCAATCAGCGAGAGATCAAGGACGTCGCGCGCGAGCTGCTCACCGCGCGCTCGCCGTTCACCAAGGTACGCGAGGCGGCGGAGGCCGCCGCCTACAACGCCGCGCTGTGGAGTGAGCTCCTCGAGCTCGGCTGGGCGGGGATCGCCGTCGCCGAGGAGCACGGCGGCCAGGGACTCGGGGCGGTCGAGCTGGCGGTGCTGGCCGAGGAGCTCGGGTACGCGTGCGCGGCCACGCCATTCCTGTCCACAGCCACAGCCGCCGCGGTCATCCAGGCCACGGGCACCGAGGAGCAGCGAGCCCGGTGGTTGCCCGGCCTGGCCTCGGGCGAGCTGAGCGCCGGGATCGGCACGCGTGAGCTGGCAGCCGACGCCACCGGTGCTGCGGTTGTACTCGTGATCGACGGCGATGAGGCTCAGCTGATCGGCTCGCCCGAAACCGAAGACTTCGTCTCGATCGACCCCACCCGGCGGTTTGCGACGGTGGCGGGCGAGGGTGAGCCCCTCGGCCCCGGCGCCCCTGACCGGATCCGGGCGGCGATCGCGGCCGAGGTCGTGGGCGTCTGCCAGCGCGCGCTCGACATGACACTCGCATACGTCAAGGAGCGCAGGCAGTTCGGCGTCCCGGTCGGCTCCTTTCAGGCCGTCGCGCACCGCTGCGCGGAGATGCTGCTCCACACCGAGAGCGCGCGCTCGACTGCCTACTACGCGGCCTGGGCCGCCGACGCCGACCCGCAGCTGTTCCCCGAGGCAGCGGCGCTCGCCGGCGCCGCGGCGGCCGAAGGCGGCCCTTCGGTCACCGCCGGCGCGATTCAGATGCACGGCGGGATCGGTTTCACCTGGGAGGCCGACGTGCACTGGCTGTTCAAGCGCGCGCAGCTGGACGCAGCGCTGCTGGGTGGCGCCAAGCACCACCGTGCGGCGCTCGCTCGGCTGGCTTGCGCCAAGGTTCGCCAGCTGACCTGACCGATGGTCTTTCGGTGGTCACTGCCGATTCCAGGTCGAGACCCGTCACTGCCGATCCAGGTCGGAACCCTTCACTTCCGATCCAGGTCGGGACCCTTCACTGCCGATCCAGGTCGGAACCCGTCACTGCCGGTCCAGGTCGGGACCCTTGTGGACTTCGGCTGAGCTTCTCTGACTCGGCCTGGCGGGCCTCGCCCGAGGGCGCGTGGAAGGAGGCCTGGCCTCACTCAGTCCTGTTGCCAGACACAGTTCTGCGCTCCCGCTGCTTGCGGGCGATCCGTCCACCGAGGGCACTCAGCAGCATGCCGATGATCGCGGTGAGCACCACGAGCAACGGGGGGAAACTGCCGAGTGAGACCTTCGCGTGGGTGCCTACGATCGCGTGCACCACCAGCAGGAAGATCCCGTAGATCGCGCCGGCCACCAGGCCGCGGTCGGCCCCGCCCCATCCGTCCTGGTGCTCGAAGCCGGCCAAGACGGCGCCGATCGCGACAAGCGCGCCGTACGCCCAGTAGGCGCCGCTGGAGACTCCGATCAGCACACCCGCCACCCCGCCGGTCACCGCGGGAACGACACCGCCCAGCAGGATCTGCGCGGGACGCCCGCGGTCGCGAAACAAAATCGGCTCGTGCACCAGACCCTCCCCTTGGGCTGTGGCACCAGGCTATCGCTTACGACACCTACGCCGGCGTCCACTCGTCTCCGTGCGAC
This sequence comes from uncultured Solirubrobacterales bacterium, assembly GCA_963744135.1. Lineage (GTDB taxonomy): Bacteria > Actinomycetota > Thermoleophilia > Solirubrobacterales > Solirubrobacteraceae > Palsa-744. The sequence continues at coordinate 573,255 of CAVUSE010000004.1, forward strand.
GCGCCTCCCTCACGCTGGGGATGCGAGAGTATCGGCCTGCGCCGCTCAAGGCGGTCCATGTGCGCCACAAGCGACCGCGCGCGCGAGCAGTAGCTCGCGCTCACGCTGGTTGTCGCACAGGTCTGCTGCGCGCTCGAACTCCTCGCGGGCCTCCGCTGGCCGCCCCAGGCGCACGAGGACGTCGCCGCGTACGCTGGGCAGTAGGTGGTAGCCACGCAACGCGGGCTCTTCGGCGAGCGAATCGACGAGCTCGAGCCCGGACTCGGGGCCGAAGGCCATCGTCACCGCCACTGCGCGGTTGAGCTCCACGACCGGGGATCCGGTGAGGGCCGCCAGGGCGTCGTACAGTGCGACGATCCGCGGCCAGTCGGTTTCCTCGACGCTCCGGGCTCGCGCGTGGCAGGCGGCGATCGCGGCCTGCAGCGTGTACGGGCCCAGCGCGCCGCTGAGCTCTTCGGCGCGCCGTAGCCCCGCAAGGCCACGCTGCACGAGCAAATGGTCCCAGCGCGCGCGGTTCTGATCGGCGAGCAGCATCGGCTCCCCGTGCGGCCCGACCCGCGCCCGCAACCGCGAGGCCTGCAGCTCCATCAGTGCCAGCAGGCCGTGGACCTCGGGCTCGCGGGGCATCAGCGCCGCGAGGATCCTGCCGAGGCGCAGGGCGTCCTCGCACAGAGCCGGACGGATCCAGTGCTCGCCGGCGCTCGCCGCGTAGCCCTCGTTGAACACCAGATAGATCACCTCGAGCACCGCCGACAGACGCTCGGCCAGCTCGTCGCGACCGGGGACCTCAAACGGCACGCGCGCCTCGCCGAGTGTGCGCTTGGCGCGTACGATGCGCTGCGCGACCGTGCCCTCGGAGACGAGAAACGCGCGCGCGATCTCCGGCGTCGACAGGCCTCCGAGCAGACGCAGCGTCAGCGCGACGCGCGCCTGTCCCGACAACACCGGATGGCAGGTCATGAAGATCAGGCGCAGGACGTCGTCCTGAACGTCCTCGACCCGCGCGGCCAGGTCGGGCTGGTCGAGCTGCTGCAGGATTTCCAGCTCGCGTGCGATCAGCTCGCGCTTACGCTCGAGCGTGACGCGTCGACGCAGCGCGTCGATGCCCCGGCGCTTGGCGGTGGCCATCAGCCATGCGCCCGGCTTGTCCGGGATCCCCGACTCAGGCCACTGCTCGAGCGCGGCGACGAACGCGTCCTGGGCGAGGTCCTCGGCCACCGCCACGTCGCGCACGATGCGAGTCAGCCCGGCTATCAACCGGGCCGACTCGATCCGCCACACGGCGTCGATCGCACGATGGGTGGCCGGCGGGCTCACGCGCCTAATTGTGGGCTGCCTGCTCGCGCAGTCGCTCGTTGGCCTCGCGCAGCTCCGGCGTCAGCTGCTCGCCGAAGTCCTCGGCCTCGAAGATCTGGCGCAGCTCGATCTCGATACCGCCGCCGAACGGCGCTCGCTTGAGCCACTCGATCGCCTCCTCGCGCGAGGAGCACTGCCAGACCCAGTAGCCCGCGACGAGCTCCTTGGCCTCGGTGAAGGGGCCGTCGATGACGGTGCGCTCGCTGCCGTCGAAGCGGACCTTCGCGCCCCTGGCGGTCGGGTGCAGGCCCTCGCCGGCCAGCATCACGCCTGACCTGGCCAGCTCTTCGTTGTACTTCGTCATCTCCCCCAGATCCTCGGTGCTGGGCATCACGCCCGCCTCGGACTCGGGACTCCCGGGGACCAGAACCATGAAACGCATATCTATCTCCTTGTGGTCGGATGCAGTGGCTTCTACCCGCATGTCGAAGGAGGTCAGCCGAAATCGACACCGTCCGTCATTTTTTCCTGGCCGATGTCCACCGCGAGACCCACGCTGGGCACGAGCCTGCCTGAGCTCGTGTTGAGGGCCGAAGTGGGCGGGCTGCCCACCCAATCGCACACTGCGCGACCTGATCTGACCCGGTTTTCTTGGAGTCGGCGGTCTGGAATCAGGCGGCTGGGGTGGGCAGAGAGTCGAGCGCCGCTTTCAACTCGTCTACTGACTGGTAGTCGAGCCCGAGTAGATGGTCGTGGCGATGACGCACGATCCCTTGCTCGTCGATGACGATCACCGCCCGCTTGGTGCCGAGCCGTCCCCCCCATGCGCCGTACAGCTTTGCGACGGCGCCGCCAACATCAGCCAGCAACGGCACGGTGAGCGAGTTCTTCGCGACGAAGTCCTCGTGCGAAGAAACATCCTGAGCCGAGATCCCGACGACCGTCGCGCCGAGCGCGTTGAAGTCCTCAGTTCGGTCACGGTAGGAGCAGAACTGTTTGGTGCAGACCATCGTGCGATCCCCGGGATAGAAGAGCAGCATGACCCGCTCGCCCCGGTGCTCAGAGAGCTTGAAAGGACCATCGGTGCCAGGCAGCTCGAAGTCCGGCGCCTCTTCTCCCACCTGCGGTGTCTTAGCCATACTGCCCGCCCTCCGCTCTCTCGATAGAGGGTGGCGCAATCGGCCACAAGGCCGACTAGCCGGACCCTCTTCTCTCTATGATCCGCGATGCGCGATCAGCATAACCGGCGACGAGCGCACCGCCAGCCATTCCCGCGAGGCGACGCAGCGTCGGCGACCCGGCGCTGCGGGTCGCCGACGCTCACATTGGCGCCGAGGTTGAGGGGGCCTCGGGCCGGCGTGAGATCCGGGAGGCAGCCGGCGGGAGAGAGAGGTTGTACCGGCTGCTCGGAACGCACGTCGCTCCTGTCCCCTATGGGACAGCTCGAATGCTTGCACTGACGCCCACCTCGGTTGTGACCGTGCAGTGATCGCAGACGAGTGGTTGGAGGTCGTGCGGTGATCACGGACGGGGTAGTTGGGAGCGATGCCCTGATCACGGACGTGTAGTTGGAGGCCATGCCCTGATCACAGACGTGTAGTTGGAGGCGATGCCCTGATCACAGACGTGTAGTTGGAGGCCATGCCCTGATCACAGACGTGTAGTTGGAGGCCATGCCCTGATCACAGACGAGTGGTTGGAGGTCGTGCGGTGAGCTGCCGCCCGTACGTTTCCTGCGGCCGAGCCGCGGGTCGCTGTGGGATCCCACGGCCGTGAGCCAGGTCTGCGGCTCGCTGGCATGGGCACTTGGCCACAGGGGTAGCCTGAAGATATGGAGGAATCCCTCAGCGGGCAGCTGCTGCTCGCCGCGCCCTCGCTGCAAGACCCCAACTTCCGGCGCAGTGTGGTGCTGGTGGGTGCCCACAGCGAAGCCGGGGCGATGGGCATCGTGCTTAACCGCCCCTCCACGGTGACGGTTGGCGAGGCGGTGCCGCAGCTCGAGCAGGCCGCCGGGGAGCTCGAACCGGTGTATGTCGGCGGGCCCGTGCAGCCCAACGCGATCGTGTTCCTCGCCGAGTTCCTCGACCCCTCGCCCGCGGGGCTACTGGTGCTCGGACGCATCGGCTTCCCGGCCCCCGAGGCCGACATCGACGAGCTCTCCGAGGCGATCGCGCGCCGGAGGGTGTTCGCCGGCTATGCCGGCTGGGGCGAGGGACAGCTCGACGATGAGCTCGACAACGGCGACTGGATCGCCCACCCCGCGGAGCCCGACGACGTCTTCACCGAGGACCCCGAGGAGCTGTGGGCGCACGTGCTCGCCCGCAAGGGCGGCGCCTACGCGCTGATGGCACGGATGCCGCTGGATCCGCGGATGAACTGACCGCGCGCACCATGCGTCACTCACCGGAGCGACCGTGCGTCGCTCACCGGCGGGGGCAGCGTCAGTTTGGTTGGGATCCACAGGCCCCCGGCGAGACGACAAATACAAGTGCATTTGGGTACCAACCAGCTACTGGACCTCTCAAAGTCGTCGTCAGATCGCAACCCACAGGTCCAGTCGGTGGTTCTACCCCAAAACTGAGACACCACCCGCCAGCGACCTACCCTCTACGGAAGCTCCGCCCGCGCAGGGGTCCACCCGCCAGCGACCTTCTACCCTTCTACGGAAGCTCCGCCCGCGCAGGGGTCCACCCGCCAGCGACCTTCTACCCTTCTACGGAAGCTCCGCCCGCGCAGGGGTCCACCCGCCAGCGACCTTCTACCCTTCTACGGAAGCTCCGCCCGCGCAGGGGTCCACCCGCCAGCGACCTTCTACCCTTCTACGGAAGCTCCGCCCGCGCAGGGGTCCACCCGCCCGCCCGCGCCTGTCCCACCGTTCCGCCTGTCCCACCGTTCCACCGCTACCCCCACTCCGAGGTCGCCGATGCTCAAGCTCGCCCGCTGGTCAACCACCCACCGCCGCCTCGTCGTGATCGGCTGGATCGCGATGATCATCGCGGTGGGCGCCCTCGCCTCCTCGGCGGGGACGGAATACTCCAACAACTTCACGCTCCCCAACTCCGACGCACAGCGCGCCTCGGACCTGCTGGAACACAGCTTCCCGACGCAGGCGGGCGACCGCGACCAGATCGTCTTCCGCGTCGCCAACGGCAGCGTGCTGGACCCCGCGGTGCGCGGGCACATGAGCGCGATGTTCGCCGAAGTCGCCAAGCTGCCACACGTCTCCGCGGTGATCAGCCCCTACGCGGGACCGTCGGCCGGCAAGGCGATCTCCGCCAATCACCAGATCGCGTTCGCGACGGTAGTGTTCGACGAGAAAGCCAATCTGCTGCCCATGAGCGCCGCTGAACGCGTGGTCAAGGTGGCACAGGCCGCGCGACAGCCCGGTCTTCAGGTGGAGCTCGGCGGGCAGGCGATCGAGGCCACGCAGCAGGCCGGCTTCGGCCTCTCCACCGCCGTCGGGCTGATGGCGGCGATCGTGGTGCTGCTGATCACCTTCGGCTCGCTGATCGCGATGGGGTTGCCGATCGTCACCGCGCTGTTCGGCCTCGGCACCGGCCTCAGTGTGATCGCGCTGTTCACGCACGTCGTGGACACCCCCAACTTCTCCTCGGAGCTCGCCGCGATGATCGGTCTCGGCGTGGGGATCGACTACTCGCTGTTCATCCTCACCCGCTTCCGCGAGGCCTACGCCGGTCCGGGCCCCACGCACGGGCGGGTGCAGGAGTCGGTCGTGCATGCGATGGACACCGCCGGGCGGGCCGTGCTGTTCGCCGGCACGACCGTCGTGATCGCGCTGCTGGGGATGATGCTGTTGGGCGTCGACTTCCTCTACGGCGTGGCGATCTCGGCGTCGATCGGGGTGCTGCTGGTGATGCTCAGCTCGCTCACGCTGCTGCCCGCGCTGCTCACCTTCGCGGGCGCTCGCCTGGCAAGGCCGAGCCGACGCATGCGCCGCCGGGCACACAGGGAAGCCGCGGCAGCGCAGGGTGCGGCGACGGGCGGCAACGGCACCGCCGCAGAGGCAGCCGGCGGCGGCGGCGCCGCGGGGGCAGCCGGCAACGGCGCTGCCGCGGGGGCAGCCGGCGGCGGGGCGGGGCCCGCGGTCGGGAACGGCGCGGGCGTGGCAGCCGGGAACGGCGCAACCACGGCAGCCGGCGGAGGGAATGGGAGCACGCTCCCAGGGAACGGCGCACCCGTGGCGGCCGGCGGCGGGGCGTGGCTGCGCTGGAGCAACTTCGTGGGGCGCCATCCCCACCGGGTTGCGCTTCCCTCCGCGCTGATCATGCTCGTGATCGCCGCTCCAGCGGTCGCGCTGCGGCTGGGCTCCAGCGATGCCAGCAACGATCCCTCGAACACCACGACCTACCAGGCCTACCGACTGCTCGCAGAGGGCTTCGGCGAAGGCTTCAACGGACCCCTGCAGGTTGTGGTGCGGCTGCCACACCGTGACGACCCAAGCGCCCTGCGCGAACTGCAGGGCGCGCTTGCCTCGGCGAGCGGCGTCGTTTCGGTCACCCCGCCGCGCCTGAACCCGACGGGCGAAGTGGCGACCTTCTCGGTGTACCCGACCTCCTCGCCGCAGGCGTACGCCACCACCGTGCTCGTCAAGGACCTGCGCGAACACGTGATCCCACCGGTGGCCGCGCGCACCGGTGTGGTTGCCTACGTCGGCGGCGTGACGGCCGGCGGCGTGGACTTCGCCACCGTGCTCGCCCACAAGCTGCCGCTGTTCATTGGTGTGGTGGTGCTGCTCTCTGCACTGCTCCTGATGGTGGTGTTCCGCTCGCTGGTGATCCCGCTGCAGGCGGCCGTCATGAACCTGCTCAGCATCGGCGCCTCGCTGGGTGTGATCGTGGTCATCTTCCAGTGGGGTTGGTTCCCAGGGCTGCTGGGGGTCAGCCCGGGCCCGATCGAGTCGTTCATCCCGGTGATGCTGTTCGCGATCGTGTTCGGTCTCTCGATGGACTACGAGGTGTTCCTCGTCTCGCGCATCCACGAGCAGTGGACCCACACCCACGATAACCGCCGCGCGGTCGGCGAGGGCCTCGCGCTGACCGGTCGCGTGATCACCGCCGCCGCGGCGATCATGGTGTGCGTGTTCCTCTCCTTCGTGCTGGGGGAAGACCGCGTAATCAAGGAGTTCGGCCTCAGCCTCGCCAGCGCCGTGTTCCTCGACGCGCTGATCGTCCGCTGCATGCTGCTGCCCGCCCTGCTGCACATCGTCGGCCCGCGCGCCTGGAGCTTCCCGGGGTGGATGGACCGGCGGCTGCCGCGCCTGAACATCGAGGGCACCTCCGTGCGCGCACTGCCGGCCGAGGATCAGGCGCTCGCGCTGAACGGCGCGGCCCGCAAGCGCGAGAAGGTCGGCTGAAAAGAAAGGAAGGGAGGAGGAGGGGTGCTGTTGCCGAGTGGTGGCGCGGAGTCGCGCCCACAGTACTCGCAGAGCTACGGGAGCAGGGGTGCTGTTGTCGCGTGGTGGCGCGGAGTCAGAGCTGGGTGGAACAGTCGCGGCAGGCGCCGTGCAGCACGATCTCGTGCTCGGAGACGGCCAGCGGCACGCGCTCGCTGAGCTCGTCGATCGCGCGCTCAAGCGCCTCGTCGGCGAACGGCATCACCACGCCGCAGGTGTCGCACACGAGATGATGGTGGTGGGCGCCCTCGGCGTCGTGCGCCCGCTCGTAGCGCACCACCCCCTGCCCGGTTTCCACGCGCGCCACCAGGCCGGCGCGCTCGAGCTCGTCGAGGATCCGGTAGACGCTCGCGCGACTCACCGGCCGGGTCGAGCGCGCGCGCAGCTCCTGTTCGATCTCGGTGGCGGTGAGTGCGCAGCTCTGCTCGCCGAGCAGCAACAGCAGCGCGCGGCGGGCGCCGCCACTCCTGCGGCCCGCGGCGGCCAGCGCCGCTTCGGCGCGGTCGGCCCAGGCCCGGGCCGGATCCTCGGCGGAGGAGCCCGCCTTCGGGCGGGGCGGCGTATGCGTGGGGACGGTGGTCATCTCTCGATGGTATCCACCGCCGCCGACCGCACGCCGCGCGCAACGCGCACTCGCGCCCCATCCCACAGCGCAACCCCGGCATAGAAGGCAATTGCCACCAGGATCACAGCGCTGCCCGGAGGCACCGTCCCGATCAGGTCGGCAAGCGCCAGCCCCACCCACATCGCCACGAGGGCGATCAGCGCCGAGAGCGCCAGCCCCCGGTAGGGGTTGGCGGTGAGCCGCAGCGCCGTGCCCGCCGGCGCGGCGAGCAGACCCAGCAACAGCAGCGCCCCCACCGCCTGCGTCGCCTCGGCCGCGTCGAGGCCAAGCAGCGCGAGGAAGGCGAGCCCCAGCGCTCGCACCGGCACGCCCCGGGCCAGCGCCAACGGCGCGTCGATCGAGGCGAGCAGCAGCGGGCGGGCGATCGCCAGCAGCGCCGTGGCAATCGCCACGCCGATCAACGCCGCCAGCAGTGCCTGGCCCCCAGTAAGTCCGAAGATCGAGCCGAACAACGTGCGCGAGGCGATCGTCCCGTTGGCGCCGGAGGCGCCGGTGTTGAAGATGTCGAGGAACAGCACCCCGAGGCCGAGCACCCACACGAACACCATCCCGATCGTCACGTCGTCGGCCTGCGCGCGCGCGGAGGGTGCGCGCGAGCCGCCGGCGATCCCCAGCGCCAGCGCCACCGCCACCGTGGCGGCGAACAGTCCCACCCGCAGGTCAAGACCCGCCGCGGCCGCCGCCAGCGCGCCCGTGAAGGCCACATGGGAGAGCGCGTCTCCGGCGAACACCTGCACGCGCAGCACCACGAAGTAGCCGATCAGGCCACTCGCCACGGCGATGCAGGAGCCCGCCAGCAGCGCGTTGCCGAGGAATCCTTGGAAGGGCATCAGTGGCCGCCCGCCGGGTGCAGGAGAGACGCCGCGCGATCGTGGTCGGCATCGGGCCGCCCGTCCCCGGCGCCACGGCCACGCAGGCCACCCGCCCGCCCGGTTCCGCACCAGGCGCGCCAGCCACGAACAGCGCCAGCGCGATGCTGGTGACGAAGAACCCCGCGGGGTCGTTGGTGAAGTAGGAGAGGCCCAAGCCGACCCACGCGATCACGAGTCCCAGCAGCACGCTCAGCGCCAGGCCGAGACCGATGCGCGGGGTCAGCTCGCGCGCGATCGCCGCGGGGGCGAGCAGCAGCGCGAAGACGAGCAGCACGCCCGTGATCTGCGCCGTGGCAGCCACCGCGAGCCCGAGCACGAACAGGAACGCCGCCGAGAGGAGGCCCACCGGCACGCCGCCGGCGGCGGCGAGCGAGCGATCGACTGACGCGAAGAGCAGCGGGCGGCCGACGACCACCAGGAATGCGATCGCGCACACCCCGACGATCGCCAGCGTCAGCACCTCTCCCCGGGTGACGCCGAGGATCGAGCCGAACAGCAGCGTCTCCAAGCTCTCGAGCACGCCGCCGTAGAGGCTCAGCAACAGATACCCGACCGCGAGCGCGCCCGCGCCGACCATCCCCACGACGGCCGACTGCCGGCTGAGGCTACGCGGGCGCCCCCGGCGCGAGGAGCCCGCGATTACCAGCGCCCCCGCGCCGCAGAACGCGAAGTAGCCCCACGCCAGCGGCAGGCCCGCGAGCGCCGCCGCGGCCGCCCCCGGGAACGACATCATCGAGAGCGTGTGCCCCGCGAACGTCTCGGCGCGCAGCACCATGAACCAGCCCACCACCGCCGCCGTGACCGCCACGATGCCGGCGGCCTGCAGGGCGTTGACCATGAACTGGTAGGCCAGCAGTTGGTGGATGTCGGAGACGAGGTTGAACGTGAGATGGGGGCTCATCGCAGCACGTGACGGGGGCCGTGGAGATGGGGCGCTTCGGGCTGGCCGACCACCACGAGGCGACCGTCGGTCGTGCGCAGCACCTCGATCGGGGCGCCGTAGAGGCGGCTGAGCGTCTCGCTCGTGACGACCTCCTCCACCGGCCCCATCGCGGCGCGCCCGCCCGCCAGGTAGAGCACACGATCGACGTAGGGCAGCAGCGGGTTGACGTCGTGCGCCACGAGCAGCACCGTCACCCCCGCGGAGCGACAGATGCCCTGCACGAGCGCCGCCACCGCGGCCTGGTTGGGCAGGTCGAGGCCGTCGAGCGGCTCGTCGAGAATCAGCATGCGCGGGTCGTGTACGAGCGCCTGAGCGATCAGCAGGCGCTGCTGCTCGCCGCCCGAGCACTCCCCGATCGGCCGCCCCGCATAGTCGCCGGCGCCGACGCGCTCGATCGCCTCCCGCACGCGCTCGCGGGCCTCGCGGGAGCGCGTGCCGAAGCGCCCCGCCGCCGGCAGCGGCAGGCCCCAGCGGTGGCCGTCGAGGCCGAGGCGCACCATGTCAACCCCGCGCACCCGTGTGCCGGCGTCGAACACCCGCCGCTGCGGCAGGTAGCCGATGCGCTCGTTGTGCGCGCCGGGCGCGCCGCCAAGCACCTGCGCGCGGCCGCGGTCGAGACGCAGCAGGCCGAGCAGCACATTGAGCAGCGTCGACTTCCCGGCGCCGTTGGGCCCGAGGATCGCGACGAACTCGCCCTCGGGCACCAGCAGGTCGACATCGCTCCAGATTGTGCGCCCGCCTAGGCGCACCGCCGCGTCGGTCAACTCGACGGCTGCGGTCACTAGTGCCCCGTCGCCTCTTGCAGTGCCCGCTCGAGCCCTTCGAGCTCGGCGACCTGCCACTGCTCGAAGTTGTCGCTCGCGGGTGAGAGCGTCTCGGTGACGGTCGCGATCGGGATGTGCGCGGCGCGCGCCAATTCGTTCACGCGCTGCACGTCGGGGGTGACGTTCTGGCTGTTGAAGACCCACACCGCGATCTTGTGGTGTTCGGCCTGGCTGTCCACCGTGCGCTTGTCCTGGGCGGTCACTTCGCTGCCCTCGGCGATCGCCTTCGCGAAGCTGTAGGGGGTTTCGAGCTTGAGGCCGAGGTTTTCCCCGAGACCCTGGAAGATGCTCTCGCTGTAGCCCACCGGCGTGCCGGCGTAGCGTTCGCGGATCTGGCGGCGCAGCTGGTTGTAGCGGGCGAGGCTCTGCGTTTCGAAGGTGTGTCGGCGCTGTTCGAAGTAATCGTTGGCACCCGGATCGAGGCGCTCGTAGTCGTGAGCGATCTGCTTGACGACCGCATACACGTCGGCGGGGAAATACCAGCGATGGGGGTTGTCTCCCTCCTGCAACCCGAACAGCTGGCCGACGTTCAGCGTCACGCGCCCGCTCAGCGGGCTGGCGGCGAGCAGCTTCGAGGCCCATTCGTCGTAGCCGACCCCGTTGACGATCGCCAGCTGCGCGCCCGCCATCGTGCGCGCGTCTTCGGCTGTGGGCTCGTAGCTGTGGGGGTCGGTGGCTGGGTTGACGATGATGCTCCGCACCTGCACGCGGTCACCGCCGAGCTGCGCCGCGATCGAGCCCCAGAAGTTCTCCGCGGCCACCACCTGGAGCTTGCCTCGGCTGCCGGCCGCGGTCCCTTCGCCCTGGCCACAGCCTGCCAGCAGGGTCGAGACGCCGGCCAGGGCGAGGAGCAGGACGCGGTTGCGGTGGCGGCTGGCAGGCCATCTCATTGTCGGCACCCTACCATAATGAGACTGAGTCTTGTTCTTATTTGGTTAGGGCCCCAAAGCAGAGCAAAGGGGCCCCAGCCCCCCGAGCGACTGGTCATCGAATTCGGGACTGGGTCGAACACCCCCATCCCGAGCGACTGGCAACCGAGGTGGGGACGGGTGCATAGCACTTCTTTTTGGTCCCCTACCAAACGAGACTGAGTCTCGTTCTTGTTTGGTTAGGGCCCAAAAAGAAGAAGACAGCACCCCCCTCCCCCCTCCCCCTCACCCTCACCCCTCGGGCAACTCCAGCTCCAACAGCTCCCCGCCCCCCGCATGCTCGACCTGCAGCGTGGTGTGCTCGACGCCGAAGCGCTCCACGAGCAGCTCCTGCAAGGCACGCCGCGCTGCGTGGCAGTCGGCTTCGGGAGCGACCAGCACGTGCGCCGAGAGCGCGGGGAAGCCCGCCGAGAGCTCCCAGACGTGCAGGTCGTGGACCTCGACGACGCCGGGATGAGCCACAAGCGCATGCCCGATCTCCTGCGGGTCGAGGCCCGGTGGGGCGGCCTCCAGGAAGATCCGCCCCGAGGCGCGCAGCAGGCCCACGGCGGAGCGCAGCATCAGCGCGGCGATCGCCAGCGAGGCGATCGGGTCGGCGCGCTCGAAGCCCGTCAGGAGGATCACGACCCCGGCAAGCGCCGTGCCGATGAACGCGAACAGGTCGGTGAGGATGTGCTGGAAGGAGCCCTCGATGCTCATGTGCGACTCGCGCCCCGCGCCCGCGAGCACGGCGGTGGCGGCGCCGTTGACCGCGATCCCCGCCAGAGCCACCACGACCACCGTCCACGCCGAGACGGTGGGCGGGGAGATCAGCCGCACCACGGCCGAGTAGACGATCGCCGCGGCGAGCACCAGCAGCGTGATCCCGTTGGCCTGCGCGGCAAGCGCCTCGACGCGCAGGAAGCCGTAGGTCATCGCCCCCCGCGCCGGGCGCGCCGCGAGGCGCAGCGCCACCAGCGACAGCCCGAGGGCAGCCGCGTCGGTGAGCATGTGCGCGGCGTCGGAGATCAACGCCAGCGAGTGCGACAGCACCCCCGCCACGACCTCCACCAGCATGAACCCCAGGATCAGCGCCAGCGCGGCCCCGACCCGGCGCGCGGAGGCCGGCGGTGCGTGGAGCGGTCCGTGGGTGTGCGTCAACCCGAGCCGGCGGGTGGAGACGTGGAGGCCGCCTCGCCGCCCACACCCTCATCCTCCAGCGTACGACGGCGGCCGATCAGCAGCACTACCAGCACGACAACGATCACCACGATCAGGATCCCGCCCGCGATGTAGCGCAGTTTGTGGTGGGTTGTGGTGGATTTGGGCGTCGCCGTGGCGATCGCAAACGAGGAGCCGGCGGCGGTCGCCGCCACCCTCAGCGGCGCCACCTCCGAGGAGGTGTAGGTGACCGTAAAGTGCTGCCCGTCGTGTGCCGAGGCATGGGCCTTGGGGCCCGTCGGGTGCAGCACGATCGCGACGATTTCGCGCTTGTGCAGCTGCGCCAGCAGTTCGGTGTAGCTCTCGGGCTGGAAGTGAGTGGCGAGCGCCGGCGTGGCGGCAAGTCCCAGCGCGGTTGCCGTGCATACCGCAGTCAGGGCAAGACATCTGATCGAGCGGGTCATGCGTGGAACCCTAGCGCGTGGTGTCAGCCTGGGCTCCAGCGAGGGACAGTCGCAGCCGGGCGGGCACTACACCCGCCCGGTGTCGTTCCGGTAGGCACGGCGGGCAAGCAGCGCCAAGACCACGGTCCAGCCAACGATCACGATCCACGCCTTGGCCGGCCAGGGGTGCCCGCCAAGCGCGACGTGGCTGGCCTGCACGAGCCAGTAGGAGGGCAGGATCTGGGCGACGTCGTGGAGGAAGCCGCTGCTGGGGATCGGAAACCAGGTACCGCCCAGGAACGCCAGCAGCCCGACGCCACCGCCGACCGCCGGCCCGATCGAGTCGGGCGTGAGCATGTGGCCGACGGCGATCCCGAGCGCGGCAAACGGGATCAGGGCGATGAGGATCAGCAGCGTCATCTGCAGCCACCTCCCAGCCGACAGCGAGACACCGAGCGCTGCGCCGGACGCGTACAGCACGAGGATCGTCAGCAGCGCCATCATGTACGCCGTGAGGACCTTCGCGCGCAGGTAGGAGCGCGTCGAGAGCGGGCTGATGCGCAGCTGACGGTTCCAGCCAACCGCGCGCTCGGCGGCGATCCGCGCGCCGCTGGAGAGCATCCCGCTCATCGTCCCGAACGACACCATCCCGACCATGAAGTACAGCGGCGCGGCGATGCCGGTGCCGTCGAGGTCGTGCACGTTGCGGTTGGGCCCCGCGATCAGGAAGTACAGAACCAGCGGGAAGCCCAGCGAGAGGACGAAGAAGCGGCGGTTGCGCAAGGTGCGCAGCAGCTCGTAGCGGGTGTAGAGGAGTGCGTTCATCGGGCACCGGCGGCAGAGGCGGCAGGCTCGGGCGCCTCGGCGTCCACTCCGGTGAGCTGCAGGAAGGCCTCCTCCAGACCCGCGGCAGCGATCTCGATGTCGCGCGCGTCGGGAAAGGCGCCGAGCAGCGCGCGAATCGCGGCGTCGGAGTCCGCGCAGCTCAGCACCACCGCCTCGCCGCGACGCTCGACGCCGCCGACGCCGGGCAGTCGCCCAAGCGCGTCGAGGTCGGCGCCGGGGAGCGTGGCGCGGATCGTGCGCGTGCCAACCATCGCCCTGATCTCGGTGGGAGGTCCGTCGGCGACGATCACGCCGTGGGCCATCAGCACCGCGCGATCGGCGTAGGCGTCGGCCTCCTCCAGGTAGTGGGTGGCGAACAGGATCGTCTTGCCGCGCGCGGCAAGCTCGCGCATCGTCGTCCAGAAGGAGCGACGGCCCTCGACGTCCATCGCGACGGTGGGCTCGTCGAGCACGAGCAGCTTGGCGTCGCTGACCAGCGCGACGGCGAAGCGCACCCGCTGGGTCTGCCCGCCGGAGAGCTTCTGCGTGCGCTGGTCGGCAATCTCGCTGAGACCCGTCAGCTCGAGCGCCTCCGCCACCTCCAGCGAGGCGGGATAGAGCGAGGCGACCATCGCCACCAGCTCGCCGACCGACAGGTCGCGGATCAGCGCGCCGGTCTGCAGCATCGCGCCCACCTGGCCGGCGTCGACGGCGGCGGTGGGGGAGCCGCCGAACACCGAGACGGTGCCGCCGTCGGGCTCGGCGAGGCCGAGGATCATGTCGATCGTGGTGGACTTGCCGGCGCCGTTGGGCCCGAGCAGCGCAACCGTCTCGCCGACGTCGATCGCGACGTCGATGCCGCGCACGGCCTGCACCTCGCCGTAGCTCTTGCGCAGCCCCGCGACTTCGATCGCGCAGGCGCTCACCGGTTGCGCCCTGGCCCCCACGGGCACGCGCACCCCTTCCACGCACCGCAGTCACCTCCGCGCGGGCGGCGCTGGCGCTGCGCGTGCGTGCAGGTGCTCATTTGCCGCGCCTGGTGCGAGCCGCCTTCATACGCTCAGTCTTACCCAACTCGACCTTGCGCATGCGCACAGTCTGCGGAGTGACCTCGACGCACTCGTCCTCGCGCACCCACTCCATCGCCTGGTCGAGCGTGAGCTTGCGATGCGGGATCAGCCGCTCCAGCACATCCGAGGTTGAGGAGCGCATGTTGGTCAGATGCTTCTCCTTGACGGGGTTGACGTCGATGTCCTCCGAACGGGCGTTTTCGCCGACGATCATCCCCTCGTACACCTCCTCGCCGGGGCCGACGAACATGGTGCCGCGCTCCTGCAGGTTCATCAGCGCGAACTGGACGGTCTCGCCGCGGCGATCCGCGATCAAGGCCCCCGAGGCGCGCGTGCGCATCTCCCCCGCCCACTTCTCCCAGCGGTCGAAGACGTGGTGCATCATCCCCGTGCCGCGCGTCTCGGTGATGAACTCGGTGCGGAAGCCGATCAGACCCCGGGCGGGCACCAGGTAGTCCATCCGCACCCAGCCGGTGCCGTGGTTGGTCATGTGCTCCATGCGGCCCTTGCGCAGCGCCAGCATCTGCGTGACGACGCCGACGAACTCCTCGGGCACGTCGATCGACAGCCGCTCGACCGGCTCGTGGCGCTTGCCGTCGATCGTGCGCTCCAGCACGCGCGGCTGCCCAACCGTCAGCTCGAAGCCCTCGCGGCGCATGATCTCGACGAGCACCCCCAGCTGCAGCTCGCCCCGGCCCTGCACCTCCCACGACTCCGAGCCGACGCCGCCGGTGTGCTGCACGCGCAGCGAGACGTTGCCGATCAGCTCGGCGTCGAGGCGGTCGCGCAGCTGGCGCGCGGTGACCTTCGAGCCCTCGCGGCCCGCCATCGGCGAGGTGTTGATGCCGAGCGTGATCGACAGCGAGGGCTCATCGACGGTGATCACCGGCAGCGGCCGCGGGTCCTCGGGATCGGCGAGCGTCTCGCCGATCGTCACCTCGGCGATGCCGGCAACGGCGATGATCTCCCCCGGGCCGGCCTCCTGCGCCTCGACGCGCTCCAGCGCCTCGGTCACGTACAACTCCGACACCTGCGCGCGCTCGATCGAGCCGTCGGCGCGGCACCAGGCGATCTGCTGGCCGCGGCGGATGCTCCCGTTGCGCACGCGGCAGATCGCCAGGCGCCCCACGTAGGGGGAGGCGTCGAGGTTGGTGACGAGCGCTTGCAGCGGGTGGTCGGGCTCGTAGGTCGGCGCGGGGATGTGCTCCAGCAGCAGGTCCAGCAGCGGCGCGAGGCTACTCCCCTCCCCGGCGGCGGAACCCGCATCCGTCCGGGACCCGTCCCCGCCCGCCCCGGACCCGCTCCCATCCGCCCTGCTCCCGCCGGCCCGATCGCCGCCCACCACCGCGGCGCGGGTCACCGACTCGTCGTACTCGAGCGACGCGACGCCCGCCTTGGCGTTGCAGTAGACGATCGGGAAGTCGATCTGCGACTCGTCGGCGTCGAGGTCGAGGAACAGCTCATACACCTCGTCGATCACCTCGGCGACACGCGCGTCGGGGCGGTCGACCTTGTTGACGACGAGGATCACCGGCAGCCGCGCCTCTAGCGTCTTGCGCAGCACGAAGCGCGTCTGCGGCAGCGGTCCCTCGGAGGCATCAACCAGCAGCAGCACCCCATCGACCATCGTCAGGCCCCGCTCCACCTCGCCGCCGAAGTCGGCGTGGCCGGGAGTGTCGACGATGTTGAGCTTGACCCCGCTGTAGTGCAGCGCGGTGTTCTTCGCGAGGATCGTGATCCCCTTCTCGCGCTCCAGATCCATCGAGTCGAGCACCCGCTCGGCCACGTCCTGGCCGACGCGAAACGCGCCCGACTGCCACAGCATGGCGTCGACGAGCGTGGTCTTGCCGTGATCGACGTGGGCGACGATCGCGACGTTGCGGATGTCTGAACGGGGTACGGGCACGGCCCGACAGGCTAGCGAGATTGGACGAAGCGGCTGGATCGAGCCGGTCTCACGAAGCGGGTGGGCCGCGGGAGATCAAGCTTTCACGAAGCGGGCGGGCCGCGCGAGACCAAGCTTTCCCCGTGAGACGATTGACTGGAAACATTCCGACCTAGGCGATTTGGCTCTGCCGCCTGCCCCGCGCATGGCGACTCGTGCCGGCCTTGACGCCCGTCGAGCGGATGTGCATCGTTGAAGCCCCAAAGGCATCTGAGCTTCCTAAATCAGAAGGAGATACAATGGCAAAAGCAATAAAAGCCGTCCCATTGAGCCTGCTGCTTCTCATGGTCATCGGCGCCGTCGCGGCCGCACCCGCCTCGGCAGCCTCGCCCGAATGGTGGGTGGAAGGCAGTGAAATCGCCAAAGCGGAAACGGTCGCAGAAGCGGTGACGATCAAACAGGCGCCAACGTTCAAGGTGGGCACCATCGCTACGTTCACGTGCTCGACCGTCAAAGTAAAGCATGGGATCATCAGGCCGGGCAATTCAAATAACGGCACATTTGCGTTCGAAAGCTGCTCGGTCGTAGGGGCGACCCACTGTGAAGTTCCCAATTTCAACTCAGAACCGCTGGCGTTCCCGCTCGAAGGGACGGGCGCGACATTGAAACTGAACTTCAAACCTGTAAGCGGGAGCACGCTGGCCGTGGTGGTCGTAAAAAGCAGCGGAGGGACGTGCGCGGCGGCGAACACGTACACCATTACGAGCGGCCCCAGCAAAGGTATGGAGTGCAACTACCCTGGAGTGGAAACAGAAAAAACAGAACACGAGCTGGTGTTCAACGCGGAAACTGGCAGCGAAATATTCGTTGGCTCAACTCACGTCGTCTTCGAAGGCGACTTCTTCGACAAGCTTTCCTCAGGGAAGAAATGGTCGGCTAAATAGGTTCGTAGGCTCGCTGTTACCACGTACACCCTCTACCTGCGCATCGTCCGTGCCGTCTGACGGACGATGCGCACCCCGAAGCGCGTGAATGCCGAGGGCATCCGTTCCGCCGCGGCCACCACCGTCTCCAGCGCGGCAGCGAAGCGGCGGATCTCCGCCTCCTCGATCACCAGCGGCGGCAGGGCCTTGATCACGTTCATGCGGTGGCCGGCGACTTGGCAGAAGATGCGGTGCTCGTGGAAGAGGGGGACGGTGACGAGCTGCGAGAAGAGGCCGGGCTGGGCCCGCTCCAGGGCGTTCCAGGCCGCGCGCGCCGAGCGGCCTTCGGGGGGACCGAGCTCGATCGCCCACATCAACCCGAGGCCGCGCACGTCGCGCACGATCGCGTGGCGCTCGATCAATGGCTGGGTCAACTCCAGCAGCAGCGCGCCCATCCGCTCGGCGCGCTCCACCAGGCGCTCCTGGTCGAGCACCCGCAGCGTGGCGAGGCCCGCGGCGGCGGCGAGGTCGTTGCCGCCGAAGGTGGAGCCGTGGCGTACGGCGCGCTCCATCCCGTCGAACACACGGTCGAAGGCGGCGCGCGAGACGAGCACCGCGCCGATCGGCACCAGGCCGCCGGAGAGGGCCTTGGCGACGCAGACGATGTCGGGCTGAAGGCCCCAGTGCTCAAGCGCGAGGAAGCGCCCTGTACGCCCCAGCCCAGTCTGCACCTCGTCGCAGACGAACAGCGCTCCGGCCGCGCGGCAGCGCTCCTGCGCGCCGGGCAGGTAGCCCTCGGGCGGCAGGTTGACGCCCTTGCCCTGCACCGGCTCGACCACGAACGCGGCGACGTCGCCCCGAGCGAGCTCGCGCTGCAGTGCGTCGAGGTCCCCGAACGGGACCGGGTCGCAGTCCGCCAGCAACGGCCCGAAGCCGTCGCGGAAGTGAGCGTCACCGTTGAGCGAGAGCGAGCCGAGCGTGAGCCCGTGGAAGGCGTGCTCGGCGTACAGGATCCGCGGCCGACCAGTGGCGGCGCGCGCGATCTTGACGGCGGCCTCTACCGCCTCGGTGCCGCTGTTGGCGGGCACCATCGCCGCCACGCTCGCCGGCGCGCGCGCGAGCAGCTGCTCGGCGAGCACACCGCTCAGCAGCGTGACACCCAGCTGCGGCAGGTTGCCGGTGCGCGCCGCCATAACCTCCTCGAGCGCGGCGATCGCCTCGGGGTGGTTGCGCCCGATCGCGAACACGCCGTAGCCGCCGAACAGGTCGAGGTAGCGGTGGCCCTCGGCGTCGAGCAGGTGCGCGCCCTCGCCCCCCACCCACACCTTGTCGAACCCCAGCGTGCGCAGAATCCGCCCCATCTGCGGGTTGAGGTGGCGGTCGTTGAGCGCCAGCTCCTCCCCCGTCCGGCGCGAGAGGATCTCGCGTACCGGCGGGATGGGCGGGGGGGTCATTGCATCAATCGTACGCGCACGGGCGAACCGTCCCAAGCTCTGCGTAGCCTCGGAGGCAATGGCAATTGAACGATTCGTCTGGACGACCCATGCCGCAGATCGGCGCAGGCAGCGAATGATCGACCGTTCAACGGCGGAGCGGGCGATCCGCAGTGAGCACACAGATCGGGAGATCAACCACGGCCGAGCCGACTGGCTGATACGTGGGCTGCTCGCCGACGGGCGGCGATTCGGGGTCGTCTACGACCACCCCTACGGAACCGATCGATCCGCCGTGAGAATCGTCAGCGTGTGGGACTACTGAAGAACGGACCCAGCTATCCTGGAGGCACCATGGCGGTGCATTTGCACTACGACCCCGAAGTTGACATCGCATTGATTTCGTTCGAGAAAGGGCGCGCCATCAGTGAGGAGCACTCGTGGGGCCTGATCGACCGCCACCCCGATGACGGTCATCTGATGGGCTTCGAGATCTGGGAGGCTTCGACGGTGCTCCCCGCCGAGTTGATCGACGTGCTGCCGAGGACGGGCAAGCCGAGCAACGTCGCCGCATAGGGCTACACGGGGACGACGCGCTTGCGCGCGCGGCGCTCCTCGGGGACGCTCACCACGTCCCACGCCAGACCGACGCGCTCCAGCCCGCGGATCACCAGCGCCGAGACGTCGGGCTGGCGCCAGCTGAGGCCGTGGCTGGCGGAGGTGGGGAAGGCGTGGTGGTTGTTGTGCCACGCCTCGCCGAAGGTCGGCAGCGCCAGCCAGCCAAGGTTGCGGGAGTAATCCCCGGTGGCATAGTCGCGGCGGCCGAAGAAGTGGCAGAGGGAGTTGATGCTGTAGGTCATGTGGTGCAGCACCAGCATCCTCACCGCGCCGCCCCACAGCAGGCCGGTGAGCCCGGCCTGCCAGGTGCCGCCGATCGCGTAGCCGAGGCCGAAAGCGACAGCGAGGCCGCCGATCGCCCACACGAAGAAGGTACGGTCCACGAACTCCACGACGGGGTCGGCGATCAGGTCGGGGGCGTAGCGCTCACGCGAGCCACGCTCGGTGTGGATGAACAGCCAGCCGACGTGCGCGTGAGCGAGGCCGCGCAGGGCACCGCGCAGACCGACGCCGTGGTCGATGTGGGGGCTGTGCGGATCGCCGTCCTTGTCGGAGAAGGCGTGGTGCTTGCGGTGGTCGGCCACCCACGAGATGATCGGCCCCTCGATCGCCGCCGACCCCAGCACCGCGAGCACGCCGCGCACCGCGGGGTAGGTCTTGAAGGAGCGGTGGGTGAAGAGGCGGTGGAAGCCGACGGTCACGCCGAGCCCCGTGAGCAGGTACAGAATCGCGAACACGATCAGATCGCTGCGGTGCAGCAGCCCGTCCCACATCTGCCAGCCGGCGAAGCCGAGCGCGACCATCGGTCCGATCGTGATCAGCGCGGTGAGCACCCGGTTGAGCGTCTCGTTGATGACCGGCTGGACGTCGTCCGGCCCGGGGGTGGCAAACTGGATGCCATCGCCGCCGAGAGGCAGTGGCTGGGAGTCGCTTGGCCCGGGCAGATCCTCGTCCAGAGCGCCGGGAAGTTGAGTGTCGATCATGTCGGGTCCTGTAGGCAAGCTAGCAAGCATCGCTCTACTCTGTCGCAGCGACTTTACTGTCGAGACCGGACAGCAGCGACCCCACGCCGATGGCACCCACCCGACGGCACACGCCACCCGAAACGAAGCCCCTCTGAGCATCTTCCCCAACACACCGTGATCGCACCACCCGTACACCTCCAGACCAACCCCGCCACCGATGCCGTTCGCCCACACTGAGCCGCTGCGCCGCGAGCTCGCGGTGGCACTCCCCGAGCGCCCCTTTGCGTTGCGCTTCTGGGACGGGACGGAGCTCCCCGCAACCTCGCCCGACGGCCCTGTCTTCACGGTGCGCTCGCCCACCGCCGTGGCGCACCTGCTGCGCGCCCCCGGACAGCTGGGCCTCGGCCGCGCGTACGCCGCGGGGGAGCTGGAGGCCGACGACCTCGACCGTGTGATCGGGCTGCTGGACAGCTTCAAGGCGCCCGCAATCGACGGCGCCACGCGCCTGCGCCTGACGCTCGCCGCGGCGCGGGCGTGTGGCCTGACGCGCCCGCCGCGGATCCCCGCCAGCGAGCTGCGCCCGCGGGGCGCCCGCCACAGCCGGGCGCGCGACGCCCGTTCGGTGCGCCACCACTACGACGTCTCCAACGACTTCTTCAAGCTGTTCCTCGACTCCTCGATGACCTACAGCTGCGCGCTCTTCTCGCGCGGGGCCACCACTCTGGAGGACGCCCAGCTGGCAAAGCGCGAGCTGGTGTGCACGAAGCTCGCCCTGCGCGAGGGCGAGCGCCTGCTCGACGTGGGATGTGGGTGGGGCAGCTTCGTGCTGCACGCCGCCGCCCGCCACGGTGTCTCCGCGGTCGGGATCACGCTCTCCCCCAATCAGGCCGAGCTGGCCCGCCGGCGGGTGGTGAAGGCGGGCCTTGAGGATCGCGTGGAGATCCGCTTGTGCGACTACCGCGACCTCGGGGGGACAGCCGCAGCCGGGAGGCACTCGCCTTCGGGGAGCATCCCCGCTTCCGCCGGCGAGCGCTTCGACGCGATCGCCTCGATCGGCATGGTCGAGCACGTGGGCGCCAGCAAAATCGACGCCTACGCCGCACAGCTCGCCGGCCTGCTGGGACCCGGCGGGCGGCTGCTCAACCACGGGATCGCGCGCCTGCGCCATGGCGACCCCGAGGCGGGCGCCTTCTCCGAGCGCTACGTCTTCCCCGATGCTGCCCCGCTGCACGTCTCCCGCGTGTTGGCCGCACTGGAGCGCGCGGGCATCGAGCCCACGCACGTGGAGGGTCTGCGTCAGGACTACATCGACACGCTGAGCGAGTGGATCGCGCGGCTGGACGCCAACCTGGAAGAGGCCGAGCGGCTCGCGGGCGCCGAGCGCGTCAGGGTCTGGCGCCTCTACCTGCGCGCGGCGCGCAACGGCTTCGCCATCGGCTTCACCTCGATCTTCCAGGTCTTGGGGACCCGCCCATCGGGGGCTCGCCCACCTGGGAGAGGGTGAGGGCGGCAGCCTTGTCCGAACTGCCCCTACCACGGTAGTTCGCACCATGGTATTCTACGCTTGTGAAGGTCGATAAGCTCAGCGTCTCGTTCGACCCCGACCTCGGCGACGCGGTGCGCGGCGCCGCACGGCAGAGAGGCGCGAGCCTCTCCTCCTGGCTGGCCGAGGCGGCAGCCGCGAAGCTGCGCGCAGAGGCTCTGGCTGATTACCTTGAGCAATGGGAGGCGGAGCACGGCCCGCTCACCGCGGAGGAGCTCGCATCAGCGACCGCCGAGCTGGGCCTCTCGCCTCCGGTCGCGTCCAAGGCAGCATGAGCGCGCTGGTGCTCGACGCTGGGGCGTTCGTCGCGGTGGACCGTGGCGACAGGGCGATGGCCGCGAAGCTCAGGGTCGCCGAGCGCAGCGGGCTGGCACTACGCAGCACCGGTGTGGTGGTCGCCGAGGTGTGGCGAGACGCGCAGGGACGCCAGGCAAACCTCGCGCGCCTGCTGAAGTCGGTCGACATCAGGGCCGTGGACCAGCGCCTCGGCCGGGCGGCAGGAGTGCTCCTCGGCAGAGCCGACATGACGGACGCCGCCGACGCGACCGTGGTCGCGGTCGCAACCTCGGGGGACCTTGTCCTGACAAGCGATCCGGTCGACATCGACAGGCTTGCCGCAGCCTCGCGGCGCTCGATCCGCGTCGTGGCCTGCTGACATCCAACCGGCCCACGCAATTTGACACGGCGAGCGCGCTTCGCCCCCAGCCACCCGCGGGTTCTCTACCCCTTCCTCTTGCCCCCCCCTTGGCCTTTGAGGGCTTTGCGGTGGGTCTTCTTGCGCTTATGTGAGGCCTTCTTGGCCGCCTTCTTGATCTTCGGGCAGCCGGTGACGGAGATCTTTGTTTCCTGGTTGATCTTCAGCCCGTTCTGGCCAGTGATTTCGGTGGGCATGATCAGCGTCCCCTTGCAGAGGTTCCCGTTCGCCGACAGCGCCGGGTATTCCCGCTCGGGGAGTGTCAGTTCGAACGTGGAGAAGGGGACGTCCGGGACCGTGGAGAACGTCGCGGTCGTGATCCCCTGTTTGCTGATGAACGTTTCGCCGTGCACCTGGACGGTGACGCCGTCCTCGCCGACTAGAACCATCATCAGTTCGGGGTACTTCGCGCCGCCGTGGGAGACGAAGTACGCCGGACCCGACAGGGGGCCTTCCAGCACCGGGGTGCTGACCGTCGCTTCGCCGACCTTCGAGGCCTTCGGGCAGTCGCCGGGGTTTTCCGCGAACACCTTTTCGGTGCACGCCTTCTGCAGCGTTTTCAGCGGCGAAGGGAGCTGTTTGGGCAGACTGACCTTGACCTTTGCGACGTTTGCTTTGGTGCCCTGCGCGCCGGAGGGGAGCGTGAGGTTCACGTGCAGGCTCGCGCCTTCGGTGCGTGAGGTCTTCGCGCTCGTCTGAACTTTGAATTCCGGTTTGAAGGAGAGCGCCGCGCAGTTGGTGACCTGGAACGGTGTTGAGACGTTCGCGGTGGCGCCTTCGATGCTTTCCAGCTCCCCGGTCAGCTTCATCGGTTCGCAGCTGGTCGGGTTGAATACGAACCCGGGGCGGTTGACGGTCACGTTGACGTGCTGCAGCTGCAACGGGATGCCGTCCAGGATCGTCGGGAACGCGTCGCTGACGACGGTCAGGTGCGCGTCCGTTGGGTCCACGTCGACCTTTGCTCGCACGACCTCCGTCCCGAGATTGAACGGCCCAGCGACCGCGGGCACGACGACGTCCACCCCGAACGGGTCGCCCTCATACGGGCCCGTGATGTACGCCTTGCCGTCTTCCACGGAGAAGGGGTCGCCACCCAGCCCGACGCTCACGATCACCTGCCCGATCTGGCTTTCCGCCGGGCACTGGCCCGTCGCGGCCTGTGGTTCCTCGCACAGCTTCACGCCGCGCAACCCAGCGGAGATCCCCGGCGGGAACACAACCGAGAGCTTCCCCAACTGCTGGTCGGCATCCGGGCGGCTCATCGTCAACGTCAACGGCGTGAACCCGCCGGCCTGCACGCTCGTGGTACCGCCCTCGAACCCCGGCTGGAACGGGCGCGGGCTCGCACACGGCGTTTCGTCCGGGCCACTCGTGATATCGAACGTCGAAGTCGAACTCGACGGCGGGTTCCCCGACCACGGCGCGATCGACGCCGTGCTCGTGTAGGAGCCACACGACGCCGGGGTGGACAATGGCGCGCGGTCGGAGCCGAAGAAGTGCAGCTTCGCTTCTTCGAACGTGACATCCGGCGAGTTGGGGAACACCGTCACGATCTGCCCCGTGCGTTCGTTGAGCCTTACTTCGCCTGGGAGCTTCACCGAGACACCCTCGTTCGCGTTTTCCGCGACGAGATACAGCCCGATCAGACTCCCGAACGGGTTCGCGTCCTGCGCCGCCAAGTACACCGCCCCTTCCAACGGTTCCGGCAACAACGGCGTCTTGATTTCCACCGTCCCGATCTTCGACGCGTCGGGGCAACCAACGACACCCGGCGTGAACTGCGCTACCCCCGTCGACCCAGCGAACCCCGTGAACCCGATCTGTTCATCCGAGCACGCCAGCAACTCATCCGCCGCGGTCGGGCTGATCTGCATCCCTTCAGGCAACGTCACAACACTTTCCCTTACCGCGGAGGGCGAGAGCCCCGTCGGGTTCAAGCTCGCCTCCTGCGGGACATGGATCGCGACCGTCAACCCCGTCGGGGTGCTCGCCGCGCGCCCATCCGGCGTATCCGTCACATCCGGGTCAAACGGCAGCTTATTGCACCCATCCATCGCGACGGGCGTCCCCGCACCATCCGCCAGAACGGACGTCAACGGAGCAGCCGTCGTCCCGCTCCAGGAATCCATTTCCGCGGTTATCGGCAACGGACCCGTGCACCCCGTCGGCATCACCAAAAACGGCTGCGGGTTGCTCTCTTCCGGGTATTCACACGGAACCTTTTCTTCGCCGTCGGCCCCTTCGCCGTAGAGTTTGTCCGTGAGGCATCCAACGCCGCGCGCGTCATCGTGGCGTGGGTCTCCCGGCACACCCCAGAACGTCAGGCGGCTGGAGATGATCGACACGTACTCGCTGATGTTGCTCGAGCTTACGGTCACACCATAGTCTTCGCCGCTTCGCACCGCGGTATCGAGCGTTATCGGCACGTTCAACGCGAGGAACCCAAAGCGCGCCGGCTCACCGACCCGCGGCGCCAGATTGTAGATCGGGCTGAACGCAGTGAGCGGACTGTAGTGGTTGCCACCGACGGTGACAACGCTGCTGGCGACCCCAATCACCGTGTCCAACGGGCAGAGATTGTGCGGCCCGTTGGCGATCGTGTTGAAGTCTTCATCGGAGCACTCGGGAAGGGTCGTCGGGTTGCCGATCAGGCCAGGCGGCAGCTTCACCCGCACATTCTTGACCAGCGCAGGTGGCTCATCTACAAGGCTCCGCTGGTTGAATGCGATCGCCGACGTCAGCTGAAACGGGTGCGAGCCCGCCTGCGTATCGGTCGAGCCGCCTTCATTTTCAGAGACCTGGCTGAACGCTTCAAGACCGAACGGCACCGGCGCACCGCTCACCGTCACCGGCCGCCGAAGGGAGGCCTGCGGCACCGCGACCCCGGTGCCTTCCCCTTCGAATTCGCCCGTCCCTTTGTCCGGCAAGCCGCAGAAGCTGTCGACGAACTGGCCGGCACCCGGCTGCACTTTGCTGCACCGGTACCCTTCGCCGCCTTCAACCTTTACTTCATTCGCTTCACCCGACCTCGCGTCGGGGGCGACCTTCACCCTGAACCTCACAAACAGGACCTCGTACGGCGGGAGTCGTTCCGGGCCTTCCCACGTGCACCTCAAAGTCGTCGCAGGCAACGCACCACAGCTCATAGGCTCTGACCGGTAATGACTCTGGAGATTGAAGCCAAAGTTGACAAAGGTTTCTTCGATCGCGATCGCGGTTACTCCCGGGGGCAGCTTGTCGGTGAGAACCACCGGCGACTGGCTAGCGTTCACCGACTGATCGCCGATGTCAGCCGCCGTCATTTCCATCCGGCCTTCGCCACCGGGCGGCAGATACGTCGGCGCGGACCTGAAGTCCAACTGCCACCACGGCGATTCCGCCCCAAACGCCGGGGCCACCGCTACAAGCAGCACACCGACGGCCACAACACCAACCAGGGCAGGGATCGAGCGTGATCGCCGAGACCCGAGCCATTGGCGTCCCGCACGAGCTGACTTCCGAGCAGCTGCCTTCATGACTTGGCCCTCCCCTTGATCGCAGAACCCCTCGCTTTGCGCTTCCGCTTAGTCTTTACCCTGACGCACCGCGCCCGCTTCCTCACATAGCCCCTTTTACACCGCACCAGCTTCGCCTTCGCCGTCGCGGGCGGGCTCGACACAGAGCTCACGTTGCCCGACCCGGAGAACGTCGCGCTCGACGGCGCCCCGAAGACCGCCGGCTGCGGCGCCGGCGCCGCTCTACACGCATCCGCTGTCACACATGGGGCAGGTACCGTCGCCGCCGGCGCCGGACACGGCGAGGCACCCGTACATTCATGCGCGTCATACAAATCAACAGCACTGTCAACATCCTGCGAGACAAGCCTCGACGACGTCAAGAAGAACACTTCCGTGCCTTCTTCATCAGCGTCCAAGAACGCCGATTCAGCCGGCGAAGTCCCCGAAGAGAGCAACCCGACACAACCCGTCGCGCGTTCGCTGAAGACAACACTCGATCCCTGGCTCGCCGCCCGGCAGCTACCCGTCCCTTCAGGCTCATACTCATAAACGTTCTCCCGGCCACTCACATCCGCGGGGACAAGCTCATCCGGGCTGTCGAAGAACAGCCGCCCATCATTCGACAGATACCGCCGCTGATACGGCGCCGGTTCGCCAAGGTCCTGTTCGTTCCAGCCCGGGACGCTCCCAGCCAGCCACCGCCCCCTCCAAATCGAACGGGATGGATCGATCAGCGGACCCGGATATCCCCCTTCATCGAGCATCCCACTCGGGCGCTCACCAGTCGGATTGCACGACGCACAAACCAGACGATCCGCCTGCGCGTCATACAGGAAGACCTCCTCGTCCGCGACCCCGCTGTTCACATCGTGATTGTCATAGCCCGTCAACGATCCTTCGGACATAAACGCCACAAAACGACCATTCGGCGACACCCGCGCAGTCCTCCCCATCCCTCCGAACACGAGCGCCGTCCAATCCTGGAAGTCAGCACCCGACAGCGCCGCAATGAACCTCGGCGCCACCCACCCCGCGCCACCGTAATGCTCCACGTAAAGATTATCCCCTTCCACCACAGCGCCACGTTCCCCACCATCCCCCAGCACCCCCGACGCGACGAAATAAACATACGAGCCATCTTCGCTGTAGCCAAGCACGTCACCCTGCACCGAAGCAGTTTCACCCGCGTTGGCATCGACCGTGAGATCGGTCAGCGTGCCCGCCAACGGCTCACCGGCAGCACTCGTCAATTCGAACACATACAGATCCGGCGCCCCTTCGCTCGCCGTCGAACCGACCGTCAAACGCGTCCCATCCGTGAAAAAGATCCTGGTCCCGTCGCTGTTGGCGCCCTGGTATTCTGCATACCCTTCTTCGTTGCCTTCCGCGCCACTCTGAACCGTGTCAAGCTTGATCGTTTCCCCTGCCACGGTGTCACGCAAATAGAGATGATCCCCATTGAACAACTGCGACCAGATGACGCGCGAGCCATCGCTTGAGACCGCGCCCTCGGTGAGCGCCACGCCGACTTTGGGGGCCTTGCCAAGCCCACTGAACCCCGGGCTCGCGCCCTCTCCCACTTCGCTCATGGGCAGCACATCGACGAGCTGCGGCCTGCCCCCGGAAAGCTCATAGAGACTGGAAGGACCCGCGCCTTCTACCAGCGGCACCCCGGAGCGCACGACGACGTGGCGCAGATCGCGCGAAGCACCTTCGAATTCCACTCCAAACCCAAGGTGCTGCCTGCCGTATTCGCTTCCCGCCGGAGTATTGGCGGTCGTCAACAGCGGCTCGTATTCTTCACTGAGATCGTCGCGTAGATACGGTGTCTTTTCCGACCCTTCCGGCAGCGACCCAAGCGCCGTGACACCCGCCGGGTCGAGGAAGCCAAGCGACAGGTCACTGGAGAAGAGTTTGTACTCCTGCCGCAGTTCAAGCGGCGGGACTTCACCGCGAGGCGACGTGATATCTCGGGTTTCCCAGCCACCCGGGCCACGCCTGGAAAAAAGCTGCGAGCGATTGAGAGCGATGTTGCCAGCCGCGCTGGGAAGCGGCCCATTCGCAATATACGTGACGGCTCCACCACCAGCGGCCGCCTGGATCGCCGCACCATATTCAGCGCCCGATATCAGACCCGCGTCGCCCTTATCAGGCGGCGAGACCAATTCCCACTGCCGACCATCCACCAGCGAAAACGCCGTTCCAGCAGGCTGCGTCGTGAACTGCTCATCCCGGCCCGGCACTTCACGCTCCACACCATTGCCGACAACCACACGGAAGTGATAGGTGGTGCCCGGCAGAAGATCCTGCGGATGCACACTGACAAGCGTTTCCAACGCCCCCGCACCCGCATCGCCTTCAGGCACCGGCAAGCTCATACCATAAGACGTCGTCATACCGTATTCAAAACGGTACGTGGCGTCCGCTCCCCCCGGGTTCACCTCCGCCTGCAGCTCCGCTCCCACAGCAACCACATCAGAGGCCCACTCCGCACCCACGGCCGGGGGCCCGGGCGCGACGAACGTACGATCGGCCCCCGGATGGACACCGTTCTTATCAGCGGCGACAAGCCGGTAGTGATAGCGCGTCAACGGCGTCAACCCACTCACCTTGGCGTGAACTTCGACAGGACTCGTCCCCGACCCGACCGAACCATGCGCCGTTTCGCACGGCGCCGTCATCCCATACGACGTTTCCGTACCGTATTCGAACATACAGCTCGTGACCGGTTCGCCATCCGGGTCGACCATGCCGTCCAACGTCGCGCTACCTTCATGTTCCAATTCAGTCGGTTCTTCCCCCGTGCTGACATCAGGCAGAACGACCTGATCGAAAATCGCGACATCACCGGCACTGTTATCCGCGACATACACCCTATGAGTGGACGGGTCCACCGCCAGACCATCCGGACCATCCAGGTTCTTGGCGCCGAACCTTTCGATCAAAAGCTCGTCCGGCCCATACACGCTGACCTGCCCATCAGTGAGATACACGTCGGTGGTGGACGTGTCCACAGCAAGATCAGATATCCCCCCAGTTGCTTCTGGCCCCGCTCCGGCACCGAACTGTGTGGGTTCGCCAGAGCCACTGTAGCGGTTGACGCCACTTCCCTGGGCTGCATATATGCGTCCTTCGGAGTCGACGCTCAGCCCTCCACCATCTTCATTCTCGTTTAGATTGGTGGAGATAAGCATATTGACGGTGGCGTCACTATAGCTGCTGATCCCTTCCCCGTCTCCGACCAGCACTTCACCATCTGGGGCAACCGCGACAGCTTCAGTCCCGGCGACTCGCGGGAGCTGCCCCAGATAGACACCGGCGGCGCTGAACTTGTCGACCACCAGGCCGCCTTCCGCGAACGAGTACACCGACGCATAGACATCTTCCGCGGAGGGATCGGTCAACAGGTCACCGGAATTATCGATCGCGATCCATGCGAGACGCCCAGTCCCACTCGGTGGCGTAAACTGCCTGACGAACACCCCCGTGGAGGTGAACTCTTCGATCCGTTTATCACCGCTGTCGAGCACATACACATCGTGCGTCGCGTCATTCACCGCGACCCCGGTCGGTTCGCTCAGCTGTCCGTTGCCACACGGCGAACCGGAGCATGGTTCACCGAACGTGCCACTGAGGACATGCTCGGTGAACGCGGAGGCGGGCCCGCTGAGCGCCAGCCATCCGGCAAGGACGCACAGCGAAGCCAGCGTCGTCAAGGTCAGCCTGCGGGCATACGCCACGGTCAGCCTACGAGCACTCATCGAGACATCTCCTCCTCCACAGAGGGGAGAACCCCTCGATCGGTAAACAACAACAACGACGTGCCGAAAGACGCCAGACAACAAACAAGCAGTGCGGGCACGACCGGCGGGCGGGGCATCACGCGGCCTCGCTCTCGGGTCGGCTGTGCAGGCAGATGCTCCGCGCGACAAGCTCACCCTGCGCGGTGAGCCGCCACGCGTTCGGCTCGCCCCTCACACGCCCCGGGCCGCGGTTGGCGAGGAGACCCAGGCGCTCGAGGCGGGCCAGCAACTTCGAGACCTGCCCGGCGTCCGCAATCCCCGCGTGCTCCGCCGCCTGGCGGTTGCTTGACCCCGGGTGCTCGGCAATCCCTTCGAGGATCCGCGCGGTGCGGTACGTCAGGCGCATCGCCACACCATCCAGCGGGTCGAGCACGCTTTCCGCGGATGCGCGACCCGCGCGAGCAGACCTCGCGGACACAGCCGGCGCCGGCCGCAGCTCCTCCCGCCGCGCGGCGGGAGCCCCCTGGTAGGGCAGCACGATCATCCCCATCAACTCGCCCAACAGCCCCACCAGTGGCCGACGCTCGCCTCGCAGCAGCCGCGCGTACACAATCGAGAAGGCCGCCCCCACCAAGCCCTCAGCGATCAGCGGCGTGCACCTTTCGGCCCGTACGCTTGACAGGCGCCCCTCATCAACCACCGAGGCCAGCTGCACGAGGACCGCTTCGCGGCGCTCCAACACCTGCGAGTCGCCGCGCAGAGCCTGGACCACGCAGACCCGCGCCAACACCGGCTCGCGGTCGAGGAATGAGAGGATCGTGAACAGGCCCATACGGACCCGCTTGCGCCACGGCAGGCCATCGAGGTCTGCCGCGGCGAGCTCCGCCGCGATCAACCCGAGCGCGTCTTCCAGAACCTCGGCCAGGCACGCTTCGCGATCGGCGAAGAGCTCGTAGAAGGTGCGTCTTGAGACCCGGGCTCGGCTGGTGATGTCTGCGACCGTGGTGTCCGCGTAGCCGAGCTCGTCGACCGCGCGGATTGCCGCCGTCAGCAGGCGCACTCGCTGGATCTCGACCAGACGCTCGTGTGAAAATGCCTCGCCGGACCCGCGGGATGCGCCGGACGCGGGATGCCCTGCTGCTGGGGACCGCGATGCCAGGGCGTTACGCCTTGCCGTTGCGCGGGAGGACATCAGACCGTCCCCCAGGCTGGCCGCCGGACGGCGTTATTGGCCGCGCGGGCCTTATCCCCGCGAGCGGGAGCGGGATGGCCTGCTAAGGCCCAGCGATCAGCGCACTTCGCCTGGGTTGCCCCAGACGAAGAGAGAGAGAGAGAGAGAGAGATGCGACAGCGCCAAGCTGGCGCATCTAGCATCGCCTTTTCGGCGATGTGCTGCGACCCCTGCCAGGTTTCTCCCTCTCGAAACCACGCTAAAACACTCCCTCATAACGCTTCGCGACCCAGGCCCTCTACCCGATCAATCCCCTGCTCGCGCGTCGAAGTCAACCACAAGGTCGGTTGACCCATACCCGGTCTTATGTCTACGTCCGGCCACCCCGGGGGTGGCCAACAGCAACGTCATTGTAACCACACCTGCGTCTTGCTGTCAAGTCCCAACCTCGCCAGCCACCACCCAGGCAACAGCCCTGTGGGCAGTGGCGCTCGCATATGTGGTCGACTGGACCGTCATATTCATCCGCCACGTCGACGAGTTCCGCGTCAAGTAGCGCAGCGTCCCGCCTGACGCGGCTACGCAAGCGAAGCCATCACGTGCTTCACAACGGTGTAGTCCTCCAGCGAGTACACCGAGAGGTCCTTGCCGTAGCCCGACTCCTTGAACCCACCGTGGGGCATCTCGGAGACGAGCGGGATGTGGTCGTTGATCCACACGCAGCCGAAGCGCAGGGCTCGTGAGACGCGCAGCGCTCGGCCGACGTCGCGAGTCCAGACCGAGGAGGCGAGGCCGTAGCGGGTGGCGTTGGCCCAGGCGATCGCCTGCTCCTCGTCGGAGAAGCGCTGCACGGTGATCACCGGGCCGAAGATCTCGCGCTGGATCAGCTCGTCCTCCTGCTGGGGTCCGGCG
Organism: uncultured Solirubrobacterales bacterium; assembly: GCA_963744135.1. Taxonomy (GTDB): domain Bacteria; phylum Actinomycetota; class Thermoleophilia; order Solirubrobacterales; family Solirubrobacteraceae; genus Palsa-744. The sequence goes on from CAVUSE010000004.1 coordinate 605,019, forward strand.
ATCACCGTCGGTTCGAGGTAGAAGCCCGGGCGCTCGGGCTCGCGGCCGCCGGTCACCACCTCGGCGTGCGCGGGGCGGCGCTCCAGGAAGCCCTCCACGCGCTCGCGCTGGCGGGCGGAGTTGAGCGGGCCGAGCGTCGTGTCGGAGGCCAGCGTGTCGCCGATCACCAGGCCCCGCGCCTGCTCGGCGAGGCCGGCTACCACGTCGTCGTAGACGCCTTGTGAGGCGAGCACGCGCGTGGCGGCGGTGCAGTCCTGGCCGGCGTTGTAGTAACCGGTGGCGGCGATCGTCTCCATCGCGGACTCCATCGCCACGTCGTCGAACACGAGCACCGGAGCCTTGCCGCCGAGCTCCAGGTGAACTCGCTTGAGCGTGTCGGCGGCGGTGCGCGCGATGTGCTTGCCGGTATCCACCGAGCCGGTGAGCGAGACCATGTCCACGTCGGGGTGTGAGATCAGCGCCTGCCCGGTCGGGTCGCCGCGGCCGGTCACCACGTTCAGCACGCCCTTCGGCAGGATCTCCGACGCCAGTTCCGCCAGGCGGAGGGTGGTGACCGGGGTGGTCTCCGCCGGCTTCAGCACGATCGTGCAGCCGGCCGCCAGCGCGGGGCCGATCTTCCAGATCGCCATCATCAGCGGGTAGTTCCACGGCGTGATCTGACCAACCACGCCGACCGCTTCGCGGCGCACGAACGAGGTGTATCCGTCATGTACTCACCCGCGGCACGGCCCTCCAGGCAGCGGGCGGCGCCGGCGAAGAAACGGAGGTTGTCCGCCATCACCGGCAGCTCGTCGTTGGTGACCGCTGCGATCGGCTTGCCGGCGTTCAACGCCTCCAGGCGGGCGATCTCCTCGGCGTGGTCCTCGATCGTGTCGGCGAGCGCGAGCAGCGCGGCCGCCCGTTCGGCGGGCGTCGCCTGCGACCAGCCGGGGAACGCAGCGCGGGCGGCTCGCACCGCGCGATCGACGTCCTGGGCGGTGGAGTTGTGGGCGCGCGCCAGCTCCTCACCGGTGGCGGGGTTGAGGATCGCTTCGGTCGGGCCGTCGGAGGGGGAACGCTCACCGTCGATGAAGTTGCTCAGGGTCTCGATCTGGGTGGCCATCGCATTCTCCTTTTCACAGTCATACGCCGCTGCCGAGCGCTTCGGCGACAGCCGGGTGGGTGATCTCTCCATCCTTGACGTTCAATCCGAGGAGCAGGCCGGGGTCGCGCTCGAGCGCCTCGTCGATGCCGTGGTCGGCGAGCGCGATCACGTAGGGGAGCGTGGCGTTGGTGAGCGCATACGTCGAGGTGATCGGCACCGCGCCCGGCATGTTGGCGACGCAGTAGTGCGTGATCCCGTCCACCTCGAAGGTCGGGTTGGAATGAGTGGTCGGGTGCGAGGTCTCGAAGCAGCCGCCCTGGTCGATCGAGACGTCGACCAGCACCGCGTGGCGGCGCATCAGGCCGAGCTGCTCGCGGCTGATCACGTGCGGCGCGCGGCCGCCGTGGATCAGCACCGCGCCGATCACGAGGTCCGCGGCCGGCAGCATCTGCTCGATCGCGAGCGTCGAGGAGTACACGGTCGAGGCGCGGCCACCGAACGCCACTTCCAGCTCACGCAGACGGTCGATCGAACGGTCGAAGACGAACACGTCGGCCTGCATCCCGATCGCGATGATCGCCGCGTTCATCCCCACCACGCCGCCGCCGATCACCAGAACGGTGGCGGCCGCCACGCCGGGGACGCCGCCGAGCAGGATGCCGCGGCCGCCGAGCGGCTTCTCGAGCATGAAGGCCCCGGCCTGCGTGGCCAGCTTGCCCGCGACCTCGCTCATCGGCGCCAGCAGGGGGAGGTTGCCGCGCATGTCCTCGACCGTCTCGTAGGCGATGCACGTCGCGCCCGAGGCCTGCAAGCCCCGCGTCAGGCTCGGCTCGGCCGCGAGGTGCAGGTAGGTGAAGAGCGTCTGCCCCTCGCGCAGCAGCGAGACCTCGCCCGGCTGTGGCTCCTTCACCTTCAGCACCAGCTCGGCCTCGGCGAACACCGCGCGCGCGTCGGGGAGGATGCGGGCGCCCTGCGCGACGAAGTCGACATCGCTCAGCGCGCTGCCCTCGCCCGCGCCGGCCTGCACGACCACCTCGTGGCCGCGCGCGCTCAGCTCGCGCACGCCCGCGGGGGTCAGCGCCACGCGATACTCGTCCAGCTTGATCTCGCTGGGGACTCCGATCCTCATCGCCGTGACCTCCTGTCATCGTCGGAATCGCAATAAACAGCCCCTTCCCCGACCCCCCTTGTGGGGGTCCCCCTCCAAATAAATCGCCGTCTCACCGGGCGAGCTCCCTACCCCGCAACGCGAGCCAGAACTCGATCCGATCGCGCGCGGTGGAGAAGTCGCGGCCGGTCAGCTGCTCCACGCGGCGGATGCGGTAGCGCAGCGTGTGGCGGTGGCAGTACAGCGCGTTCGCAGCCTTCTCCCAGTGGCCGTTGTGCTCGATGAACACGTCCAGCGAGCGCAGCAGCTCGTCGCCGTACTCGCCCTCGCCCGCCTCCACCGGGCCGAGCACCCCGCGGCAGTAGGTGAGCAGCGCGTCGTCGTCCTGGAGGGAGAGCAGCAGCTGGAAGGCGCCGAGGTCGGCGTAGGAGGCGACCACCTCCGCGCCGCTGCCGTTCTGCAGGCGCATCGCCTCCAGCGCGCAGCGCGCCTCGTGGAAGCTGAGGCGCAGCGACTGCGTCGGGGCCACGCGGCTGGCGCTTGCGCGCACCTCGCCCGCCAGGCGAGCCGCGAGCTCCGTGCGGATCCGGCGAGCAAGCGCGATCGGGTCGAGCTCGCTTGGAGCAGGTCGGTGCTCGGAGGAGTGGGCGCCGTTCGCCGGCGGGGGCGGGCCGCCGTCGATCACGGCGCACAGCATCCCGGCGCGAATCGCCACCAGGCTGCCCAGCCGGCCGCTGCCCGCGCTGCTCCCGGCGGGCTCGCCGAGCAGATCCTCACGCGCGAGGATCCGTTCAACCAGCGGAGCCGCCACGGCCGGGTCGGGCAGCGCGAACGCCAGCACCGCCGCGCGCTCACCGATCCCGAAGGGGCGCAGCCGCGCCTGCAGCTCCTCCGGGTAGAGGCGTCCCGTCAGCGCCTCCGCGAGCACGTCGCCCGCCATGCTGCGCTGCAGCATCTCGTAGCGCTCGTCCAGCAGCTGCGCGAACACGCGCTCGGTGATCGCGATGAACGGCAGCTCGTACGGCACCTCGAACAGCGGGAAGTCGCGCTTGCGCGCCTCGTCGGCGAGCGCCGGCGGCAGGCGCTTGTGCGCGAAGCCCGTGCCGAAGCCGAGGCCGCCGATCTCGTGCTCGGCGAGGCGTACGATCAGCTCGCGCTGCGCCTTCGCGCTCTGCAGCTGCAGCCCCGTCGTCAGCAGCAGCTCGCCGCCGCGCAGCCACGGGGTCGGGTCCGGCAGCTCGGTGCTGTGCACCCAGCGGACGTGCCCCTGCGCCGCCTCCTCGCCGCTGAGGAGCTTCAGGCCGAGCTCGGCGACGAGGCCTTCGACGGTCAGCATCTATCGCCTCCCGATTCGCTCCCACGCCTCGCTCAGCACGGGGCGCAGGATCGCCTCGATCTCCTCGAACTGCTCGCGGTCGGCGATCAGCGGCGGCGAGAGCTGCACGATCGGCTCACCGCGATCGTCGGTGCGGCAGATCAGCCCACGGCGGTACAGCTCGCCCGAGAGGAAGCCCCGCAGCAGGTACTCCGACTCCTCGTCGTCAAACATCTGCTTGGTCTCCTTGTCCTTCACCAGCTCGATCGCGTGAAAGTAGCCCGCCCCGCGCACGTCGCCGACGATCGGCAGGTCGCGCAGGCTGTCGAGCATCGCGCGGAACTCGTCCTCGCGTGCGCGCACGTGCTCGCACAGTCCCTCGCGCTCGATCACGTCGATGTTCGCCAGCGCCACCGCGCACGACATCGGGTGCCCGCCGAAGGTGAAGCCGTGGTTGAAGATCGCGTCGCCGTGCAGGAACGGCTCGATCAGCTTGTCGGAAGCGATCACCGCGCCGAGCGGGGCGTACGCCGAGGTGATGCCCTTCGCGGTGGTGATCATGTCGGGCTGGTAGCCGAAGCGCTCGCACCCAAACCAGTAGCCGAGGCGCCCCCACGAGCAGATCACCTCGTCGGAGATCAGCAGCACCCCGCGGCGGTCGCAGATCTCGCGTACGCGCTGGAAGTAGCCCTCCTGCGGCACGAAGCAGCCGCCGCCGTTCTGCACCGGCTCGAGGATCACCGCCGCGACGGTGCTCGGGCCCTCGAACAGGATCGCCTCCTCGATCGCGTCCGCCGCCCACAGCTCCTCGCGGTCTTCTTTCCAGCGGTAGGAGTTGGTGTTGGCGACGTGGTGGCCCCCCGGTGTCAGCGGCTCGAACGGCTCGCGCAGGGGCGGCAGGCCGGTCGCGGTCAGGGCGCCCATCGAGGTGCCGTGGTAGGCGAGGTTGCGGGCGACGATCTTGTGCCGGCGGGGCTCCCCGCGGGCGGCGTGGTAGGCCTTCGCGAGCTTCCACGCGCTCTCGACCGCCTCCGAGCCGCCGGAGGTGAAGAAGACGCGGTTGAGGTCGCCGGGCGTCAGGCTCGCGATCCGCGCCGCCAGCTCGATCGAGCGGGGGTGCGCGTAGCTCCAGTTGGTGTAGAAGCCCAACTCCTTCGCCTGCTTCGCGGCGGCCTCCCCAAGCTCGGCGCGGCCGTGGCCGACGTTCACGCAGTACAGCGCCGACAGCCCGTCGAGGTAGCGCTTGCCGTGCTGGTCGTACACGTAGCACCCCTCGCCACGCACGATCACCGGCACCTCGTGCTCGGCGTAGGAGCCCATCCGCGTGAAGTGCATCCACAGGTGACGCTTTGCCAGCTCCTGGAGGTCCCCTCCGCCCGCGGCCGGCGGCGGTGACGCGGACTCCGTTCCCATGATGATCGGATCGCTCAGGTGAGTAGTTGCCATCTCCTGTCTCCTCTATCGAAACATCTGCCTGAAAACGTGGGGCGCGGCCTGTCGCCTTTCGGCCGACTGCGCCACCATCCATGCAGTACGGATAGACACTTAGCACAACCGTACTCCGCGCTCAGGCATGTATCAATGCGCTACAAGTTCAAGAGCGCTTGCCCTCGTTATACGAGATGTACAAGCCATGGAGGAAACTTTGGGGATCGCGCCCATTGTCCCTCGCCCAGGGGGGTCGTAGCGTTTGCCACGAGGCCCACACGCCCACCGTCTTTTTTTGTGGACCGTCCATCGTTCTAAGCGGAGGAGATGAGATGGCAACTGCAAGCGTCGCGGAATCCGGCACACCCGATCCCTCGGGGGTGATGGACAAGGGCCTGAAGAAAAACGCGATCGGCTACCTCTCCAACATCGTCATCGGGGTCGCCTCGACGGCTCCCGCGTACTCGCTTGCGGCAACGCTGGGGTTCATCCTCGCCGTCAAGGGCGTCGGCGTGCACGCGCCCGCGGTGATGCTCGTGGCGTTCATCCCGATGCTGCTCGTCGCCGCGGCCTACAAATACTTCAACCGCGCCGACCCCGACGCGGGCACAACGTTCGCGTGGGTCACGCGAACGTTCGGCCCGATGACGGGCTGGATGAACGGTTGGGCGATCTTCCTCTCCGACGTGATCGTGATGGCCTCGTTGGCGGCGATCGCGGCGATCTACACATTCAAGCTCTTCGGCTTCAGCGAACTCGGTGAATCCAAAGCGGCGATCATCATCGCAGCGGTCCTGTGGATCGCGATCATGACCTGGATCTGCTATCGCGGCATCGAGCTCTCGGCGCGCATCCAGCAGTTCCTGCTCAGCGCCGAGGTCTTCATCCTTGGGCTGTTCGCGGTGGTGGCGTTCGTCAAGGTCTACGGCAGCCATCCCCCGGCCGGCTCGATCAAGCCGTCGCTCGACTGGATCAACCCGTTCGCGATGAGCTTCGGCGATCTGGTCGTCGCGCTGCTGCTCGCGGTCTTCATCTACTGGGGGTGGGACTCCGGGGTAGCGGTCAACGAGGAGTCCGAGGACCCGGCCGAGGGTCCTGGCAAGGCCGCGGTCGTCTCGACGATCCTGCTCGTGCTGATCTACGTCGTCGTCACGGCCGCCGCGCAGTCCTTCCACGGGACAGGCTTCCTCACCAACGAAGCCAACCAGGAAGACGTCCTCAGCGCGCTCGGTGGCGGCGTGCTGGAAGCGGACCTCGACAAGCTGCTGATCATCGCCGTGCTCACCTCGGCGTCAGCCTCGACGCAAACGACGATCCTGCCGACCGCCCGCACGACGCTCTCGATGGCGCACTGGAAAGCGGTCACGGCGCTGCTCTCCCGCGTCCACAAACGCTTCCTCACGCCAACCGTCTCAACGCTCGGCTTCGGCCTGCTCTCGATCATCATCACGATCGTCCTGCTGCTGCTCTCAAGCAGCGTGCTCGAAGACTCGCTCACCGCGATTGGCTTCCCGATCTGCTTCTACTACGGCTTCACCGGCGTCGCCTGCGGCTGGTACTACCGCCACGACCTGATGGAGAGCGCGCGCAACTTCCTGCTGCTCGGCCTCGGCCCGTTCATCGGCGGGGCTGATGCTGTTCGGGATCGGGGTGAAGGCGGCGTTCTACTACGGCCACGCGGAAAATGTCTCGTCGAAGCCGATCCTCGGTATCACGCTGCCGCTGTGGATGGGCATCGGCGGCATGGTCCTGGGCGGCATCATCATGCTCGTCTCACGACCCTTTTTCAGAGAGTACTTCTCGCGCAAGACGGAAACGGCGCCGCCGGGGCTGCTCCAGCAGCCGCCGCCGACCGGGCCGGTGCCTGGGCGCGTGGAGTTCTGAGGGTTTCACAGCTGCCCTGGGGCTGAGGAGCGGTGCGCGGGTGGGATGCCGCGCCCGCTCCTTCACCAAGGCGCTACCGCTTCTTGTGAGTCTTGTGCTTGGTGTGCTTCGCGGCCTTCTTCTGTTTGGGGCACCCGGTGACCGAGATCTTCGTGCTCTGTTTGGTGACCAGCCCGTTCTGGCCGATTATTTCTGTTGGCATCAGCAGCTTCCCGGCGGCTTGGGCCTGGCAGAGGTTCCCGTTCGCGCTCAACGCCGGGTATTCGCGCTGGGGCAGCTCCAGTTCGAAGTTCGCGAACGGCACATCCGGCACCGTGCTGAACGTCGCGGTCGTGATCCCCTGTTTGCTGATGAACGTTTCGCCGTGCACCTGGACCGTCACGCCGTCCTCGCCGGTGAGGACCATGATCAGTTCCGGGTACCTCGCGCCACCATGCGAGACGAAGTACGCCGGACCCGACAGGGGACCTTCCAGGACCGGGGTCTGCACCTTGGCTTCGCCGACCCTGGAGGCCACCGGGCAGTTGGACGGGTTTTCCGCGAACACCTTTTCCGTGCACGCCTTCTGCAACGTTTTCAACGGCGAGGGCAGCTGTTTGGGCAGCGAGACCTTGACCTTCGCGACATTCGCTTTCGTGCCCTGCGCCCCCGCCGGCAACGTCAAGCTCACGTGCAGGCTCGCCCCCTCGAGCCGCGATGTCTTTGCGCTCGTGGAAACCGCGAATTCCGGTTTGAAGGACAGCGCCGCGCAGTTGGTGACCTGAAACGGCGTAGCGACATCTGCGGTGGCGCCTTCGCTGCTACCAAGGACCCCCGTGAGCTTCATCGGTTCGCAGTTGGTCGGGTTGAACACGAAGTCGGAGCGGTTGACCAACACGTTGATGTGCTGCAACTGCAACGGAATCCCATCCAGGATCGTCGGGAACGCATCGCTGACGACCGTCAGATGCGCATCCGTCGGATCCACATCCACCTTCGAACGCACAACCTCCGTCCCCAAATTGAACGGCCCCGCGACCGCAGGCACAACGACGTCCACACCGAACGGGTCGCCCTCATAAGGGCCAGTGATATACGCCTTGCCCGTTTCCACCGGGTAGGGATCCCCACCCAGCCCGGCACTCACGGTCACCGTACCGATCTGGCTTTCCGCGGGGCAATCCCCCGTCGCGGCCCGCGGTTCCTCACACAGCCTCACACCCCGCAACCCCGCCGAGACCCCCGGCGGAAACACCACCGAGAGTTTCCCCAACGGCTGATCGGCATCCGGACGACTCAACGTCATCGTCAACGGACTGTACCCACCCGCCTGCACACTGGTGGTACCCGCGTTGAACCCCGGCTGAAACGGCCGCGGGCTCCCGCACGGCCCACCATTCGGGCCACTCGTGATGTCAAACGTCGAGCTGGACTTCGACGGTTCGTTGCCCGACCACGGCGTAATCGACGCCGTCGTCGTATACGAGCCACACGAAGACGGAGTGCTCAACGGCGCACGAGCGCCGCCGAAGAAGTGCAGCTTCGCTTCTTCGACCGGGACCTTCGGGTTGTTCGGGAACACCGTCACGATCTGCCCCGTGCTTTCATCAAGCTTGACTTCCCCCGCGAGCTTCACCCTGACGCCCGACGCAGGCGCTTCCACTTCGATATACAAGCCGATCAAGCTCCCAAAAGGGTTCGCGTTCTGCGCCGCCAGATACACCGCGCCGACAAGCGGTTCCGGCAGCAACGGCGTCTTCACTTCGACAGTCCCGACCTTCGACGCGTTCGGGCACCCCACCGGACCCGGCGTAAACAGGCTCGTGCCACTCGACGCTTCCATGCCCGTGAACCCGACCGCTTCATCCGAGCACGCCAGCAACCCATCCGCCGCCGCAGGACTGATCTGCACACCCACAGGCAACGTCACCATCGTATCCTTCAACGCCGACTCCGCCAAACCATTCGGATCGAGCGTCGCTTCCTGGGGTATGTGGATCCCCACACTCAATCCCGTCGGAGTGCTCCCCTCCTGCACGTCCGGGGCGACATTGATTTCCGAGCTGAACGGGAGGTGGTTGCACCCATCCAATGCGACCATCGGCGCGGTGTTCGCCACCGGCGCGAAAACATTCTTGGGTTCCGCCCAGTCATCGCCTTCCATCGTCGTCCGCAACGGGCCATTGCACGACGTCGGCAGCGACAGGAATGGCGGGGGCTGACCCACCCCCGCGACCGAACAACTGGGCGCCTGACCGAGACAGCGCTGTCCGTCGTGACGAGGGTCGCCGGGTACCCCCCAGAACGTCACTTCGTCGCTATTGAATTCAGCGGTTTGGGTGATGTTCGTGGCGCTGACACGCACGGCATAGTCTGAGCCGGTACGTACCGAGGTGTCGAGCAGCACAGGATTGCCGTAGACGAGAAAGCCGAAGCGGGCGGGCTCACCGGTCGCCGGTTCGAGGTTATACAGTTGCTCCTGAATCGGACCGTCATACGGGAACTTTTCCGCCAGGAAGACGTTTGGCACCGCGACCCCCACGACCGTATCCGGCGGGCAAATATGCGCCGATTGGTAGACCATTTCGAGGAACAATCCCAGCGGGCACATCGGGATCGCCTGCGGGTTGCCGATCAAGCCAGCCGGAAGGTTGAAATAAAGGTCCTTCGCCGATCCTCCCGCCGGGGCCGGCAAGATCTGTTCTCCAGTCGAGAAGACCCTTTCCGCGATTGTATCGTTGAAGTTCAGCGTCGTTGTCAGCTGGAACGGGTGCGAGCCGGCACGCGTATCGAGCTTGCCACCCACTTCTTCGGGACGCATTTCATACGTGTTGACCGCAAACGGCACCGGCGCATCAGATACGGTGAGCGGCCTGCTGACCGTCGCGGGGGGAGCCCCACCACCGGCGATGCTCGCCTCGTTTACTTCACCGGAGGAGGCGCCCTGCTTCAACTTCACCGCGATCAGCATCTGAAGCGAGTGGTACGGAGTCACAATTTGTGGCTGCCTGATTGGTGGATGAGCAAACGTGCAGCTCACTGTTTTCAGCGAGCATTCCCCGAATTCATCATATTTCAAGGTCTGGCCGATAGCACCATAGATACCGACAGCTTCCAGCCCCTTGGGGAGCTGATCGGTAATCGTCACCGGATGTGCTACTTGATCCACCGGCGCGTCACCGAGATTCGTCGCGTTCACTACGATCTCGCCGTCGGGACGGCCTTCCACCACCTGTGTGGCAAAATAGTTCCCAGACGTTTTCTCACAGGGCGCCTGTATACCTGGGCAGCTCATCGACTCAACGGGCTGGTCGGCAAGTTCGTCCACGAACTTGACTTCATATTCTTCGAACGGGGCGGTACCCATCACTTCGACGTTACCGGCGCCATACAGTCCTTCGAGCGCTTTCTGCGCTTCTTCAGGATCCCCCTCCACCACCGCAAACTGTTCCTCGTCATGCGTCTGTTCTTCCTCGAATCCATACAGACCCGCACCAAGGTCCTCGATCAGGCCAGCCTTGACCCGCTGCACATCGTCCCTCGCCTTGCCGGGCGCCAGGTAGGACGGGATCGACTGAGTGCTCAGGTGCCACCACGGGGAGAGAGCTTCTTCGGCCTGGGCCACTGAGGCACCAACAGAAAGGGCTATCAGGACCAGCAAAGTTAGAGTCAGGCTACGCCACGAAGCGCGTGGTGACCAACGGTTCGTGAGCCTGCCTGCCGCTGTTGGTTGTTGCATATGGGTTTCCATTTACCTGCCTCTCCGTTCGCGGCTGGCTTTTCTAGCTGATTTCTTGGGTTTCTTGACGCACCGGCCTTGCTTGTTGCGCGTCTTGCTCTTAGGGCATTTGCCCACCTTCTTTTTCACGGCCGGTTTCACCAGCGTCGGCGGTGGTGCAGCCAGGTTGCCGGAGCCGGAGAAGGTGGCGCTGGCGGAGGGACCAAAGATTGAGGGTTGCGGTGTGGGCGATGCTTTGCACGAAGCTTCGGTGACACAGGGCGGGGATTCCGCGGCGGGCGCCGGCGGGCAGGGCGAGGCGGTTGTGCATTCGTGCGCGTCGTAGACGTCAGGCGCGGTGTCCTTGTCCTGCGGGGCGAGCTTGGAAGTCGTGAGGAAGAACACACCGCTTCCGCTTTCTGACGCGTCCAGGAAGGCAGAGGGCTGCGCCGAGACACCAGAGGAGATCAGACTGACACAGCCCTCCGAACGGACGCCGAACGTTTCACTCGACGGCGTGCACTGCGGCTCGCCTTCCGCGTTTTCGAACCCTGCAGGCTCGTACTCATATACGTCGTCCAGCCCATTTACATCCTGCGGCACCAGCGCACTCGCGCTGTCGAAAAACAGTCGGCCACCATCAGACAGATAACGCGCCTGATATTCCACGGGACTAAAATCCTGCCAGGCAGGCACACTCGAAGCCACCCACCCTCCACCGAGTTCTGGCGAGAGGCCCACAAGAGCTGCCTGTCCACCTTCCCTGCCGAAGAACCCCACCGGCCGTGCACCTGTCGGATCGCACGACGCGCATACAAGCCTGTGTGTATCCGCGTCATACAGGTAGACCTCCTGGTCGAGATGACCGCTGACGGCGTCACGCGTGTCGTAACCCGTCAGGTCTTTATCGGACATGAACGCCAGCCAGCGGCCGTCGGGCGAGACCCGCGCCTCGTGTGCGATCGTCCCAGCTCGCGCGATCAACGTCGTCATACCATCGTGATACAAATACAGATTGCACGTATTGCCTTCCTGTTCTCCGCCACCAGGGACTGGTCGTTCGCAGTAGCTGGGGGCAGCACCGGGCGTGAGTGCACCTTCGCTGGTGAAATACACATACGAGCCGTCTTCGCTCGCGCCAAACACTTCACGGACACGGTCATCACTCAAATCACTCACTCTGTGACCAACTTCAGCGTTCAGATCGTATTCAAAAAGCTCGCCGCCGGGGTAGCCGGTGAAGAAAATCCTGGAATCATCTGCGGAGGCCGTATCGAAAACGCCCGTGCCGATTTCGAGACTGGTCTGGGCATTTGGGTCACCGCTCGAAGGAAGATTCGTGTCACGCAGATAAAGCTGACGGTCGCTTGTTTGTTCGACGCTTTGCAAGATGACACGTTGACCATTGAGCGAGATCGCATGCAACGTGCCTGCTCCCAGACCTTTTTCTTCGCCGTTAGTGGCGAGTGGCATGGGGAGCAGTTGCAGCTGACCATCCGACCACTCGTAGTAGCTTGCCGGGGGAGCGCCTTCGGTGAGCGCATACGTTGATATTGGGTTTGCCCGCAGTACGACATGGCTCAGATCGGGGGTCGCATCGACGAACAGCGGACCGCAATATTGTGTTGTAATGCAGCGACCGTCGCGCTCTTCGCCGAATTCTGTGCCGCGAGGGACGTCCGCGTGATCTTCCACGCTCGGGGCACACTTGGCCGGGGCCGCCGGGCAGCCGCTGACCAGTGGCTGGTAGCACGAGCTCGTGCTCAGGTAGGAGCTTTCGCAGTGCTCTGAGACGTTCCCGTTCAGATAGTCGGTGCGTAGGTAGGGCGTTGATTCGGACGCTTGCGGCGAAAGGGCCGTGAAATTGCCGAGCGGATCCACGATCCCGAGCGAAAGATCGTCGGAGAACAGACGGTAGTCTTGGGGGAGAGCGATCTGGGGTCCAGCACCCTGGTTTGTGTGAGGGACGTTCGAGCGACTGCGAAGACCAGCCCCCGGGATCGCGTGTGGAAAGCACCTGATCTTCATTGGCGTAACCCGCCGGTTCTGGTTCGCTTGGCTGAGTGGCCGTATCGACAATCGCATCGCCGTAAACAGATGCCTGGATGATTGGCTTAGCAAAATTCTCTTTCTGATAGGCGTTAAAGAGAGCGCCAAGCTTATCGGGCGGAGACACCATTTCCCACTGACGGTTGTCGGGGAGCACCACTGACCCGCCAGCACGCTGCGTGGTGAAGGAGATCGGTTCCCCAGTCACATTTTCAACCGAGTTGCTCGTCGCGAGACGGAATTCATAAGCAGTGCTGGGCGCCAACCCCTGCTGGACGTGCACGGTCAGCGGGACGCCTTCGATGCCCGCGGGGATGCTGCCGGCGCCTTCGGGTTCGGGGACGGGTGTGAAGCCGCCACCGGCTGGGGCGTATTCGAAGGTGTACGTGGTCACCGCCCCACCGGGATTGACCTGGGCGTTGAGTGTCGCGCTGCTCGATGCGACATCGGTGACGGAAGCTTCTTCGATCTGGGGGGCCGCGGCGAGCGTCGTGAACGTCACCGGCGCGCTGATCGCGGTTTCGGTGTCCGCTTCGTTGTGCACGACCAGACACACCGTGTATTCCGCGCCGGCGGTGAGACCTTCGATCCCATGGGAGACCTCTTCCTTGCCGCCCCCGAGCGAAAGACCCGCTTCAGTCGCGACTTCGCCCGTGCCCTTGCATTCCGTTTTCGACTCCCGGTAGACAAATTCATAGGTATCCAGTTCGAAGCTGCCCGGTGCGCCTTCTTTGCCGGGGTTCAGGACACCGTGCAGGGTCGCGGCGCTCGCCATCAACGGCGCCGGAGCGAGCGCTTCCGGAGTTTCCGGCGCAGCGGCCACAGCCGACGCGGCCCCCAACGCCACAACACCCACCAACACACACAGCGACACCACACCGTTCAACAACAGCCTCCGAGCGATCATCGAACCATCTCCTCCTCCAAAACAGAGGGGAGACCCCCTCGATCAGTGAACAACGACACGCCAGACGACGCACCGGCACAAGACTCATCATCAACGGGGGTATGCATCCGGATGCTCCGCGAGACCATCTCCCCCTTCGCAGTCAACACCCACGCATTCGGCTCCCCCTTCACACGCCCAGGCCCCCTGTTAGCGAGCAACCCAAGGCGCTCCAGACGCGCCAACAACTTCGACACCTGCCCAGCATCCGCGATCCCCGCCCGCTCACCCGCCTCGCGGTTACTCGCACCCGGGTGCTCAGCGATCCCTTCCAATACCCGCGCCGTGCGATACGTCAAACGCATCGCAACACCACCAAGCGGATCGGTCACGCTGTCCGCGGACTCGCGCTGCACACGCGCGGACCGCGTGGAGGGTGACGGCGCCGGACGCACCTGCTCCCGATGAGCAGCGGCAGCACCCTGGTAAGGCAGCACGATCATCCCCATCAGCTCGCCAAGCAGACCGACGAGCGGCCGGCGCTCACCCCGCAGCAGCCGCGCATACACGATCGAAAAGGCCGCCCCCACCAGACCCTCCGCGGTCAGCGGCGTGCACCGTTCTGCACGCACGCTCGACAGCCGCCCCTCATCCACCACGCCCGCCAGCCGCGCAAGCACCGCTTCCCGGCGCTCCAGGACCCGCGGGCCACCACGCAGCGCCTGCACCACCAGCACCCGCGCGAGCACCGGCTCACGATCCAAAAACCCCAAGATCACAAGCAGCCCCCCACGCACCCGCTCACGCCATCCCAAGCCCTCCAGGCCAGCCGCCGCCAGTTCCCCCCCGAGCAGACTGAGGACGTCCTCGATCACCATGGCCAAGCACGCTTCCCGATCCGCGAACAGCTCATAGAATGTGCGCCGAGAAACCCGCGCACGCGAAGTGATGTCCGCCACCGAGGTATCCGGGTACCCCAGCTCATCCACCGCCCGCACCGCCGCCGCCAGCAGCCGCGCGCGCTGGATCTCCGCAAAGCGCTCATGTGAAACCCGGCCACTGCCCCCACCCCGCGCCGGCCGAGCCGGCACGGTGGGCCGGGTGGACGGGGTGGGCGGGCCCAAAACCCTCACCCCGCGACGGGCCACCGTACGCGCGGACATCACGCCGCGCTCCCCAACCGACGCGCGCGAATCCCACCCCGAACGGGGAGAGTCGACAGGCCCCTCAGGGCCGGGCGATCGGCCTTCCAGCGCCCACTACCCCACTTCCCCCTTACGGGGGAACCCGGACGGCCCGTCAGGACCGAACGGAAGGAACCGCTACAAGGCGAAGAGAGAGAGAGAGAGAGAGAGATGCGACAGCGCCAAGCTGGCGCATCTAGCATCACATCTTCCGCTAGGTGCAACAACCCCCATCACGTTTCTCCCTCTAGAAACCACGCTGAAACCAACTCCCTCATAACGCTTCGCGACCCAGGCCCTCTTCCCAATCAATCCCCTGCTCGCGCGTCGAAGTCAACCACAAGGCGTGTTGACCCAAACCCGGTCCTATGTCTTGGATCGGCAACCCAGGGGGTGGCCGATAACGACGAAACCGTACCACGACCCACTCTTGCTGTCAAGTCCCAATTGGTCGGGCCGAGGCGGGGTGGCACGGCCCTGGGCGCCGGCTGCGTTGGTCGCACTGGACGCCACCCGCGCGGATCTGCGAGCGACCTGATCAACCGCGGCATCGGCGTCGGCTTTCTGACACTCAGTGTAACCGACAGTCGATGTCGGTTACACTGGATGTGTGTTCGTCGGCGATGCTGGGCGGGCTCCCAGCGCCCACCCGCGCGCTCGTGTGGGGCATCCTCGGCGGCATCCCCCTGTATCTGACCTGGTGGGAGGAGCGGCACACGGTGCGCGAGAACCTGGCGCGACTGGTCTGCCGTCCGGGCGCTCGCCTGCTGGACGAGGGACGGCTGGTGCTGGCGACCGAAGGCGACACGGGCGGGCTCGGAACGCTGGTGCTCCGCGCGATCGCCGCCGGGCGCACCAAGCACGGCGAGATCGAGCAGGCCGTGCGCGCGGAGCCGGCGCGGACGCTGGAGCGGCTGATCGAGCTGCGGCTCGTCGAGCGCGTGGTGCCCGTGACCGAGGCCGGCTCGCGCACGCGCCGGCGCAGCTATCGCATCGCCGACAACTTCCTGGCCTTCTGGCTGAGCATCGTCGAGCCCTACCGGGCCGAGATCGAACGGGGACTCGGACCGAGCATCCTCTCACCGCTGATGGCACGCCTCGACGATCACATGGGACCTCGCTTCGAGGAGGCGTTCCGCTCGCACCTGCGCCGCCTGGCGGCCGACGGGGCGCTCGCCGACGACATCGTGCGGATCGGCCCCTTCTGGTCGGAGCGCCCTCCGGTCGAGATCGACGCGGTCGCGCTGGCGGGGCGCGGCGAGGAGGCGGTCCTGCTCGGCGAGGCCAAGTGGGCGCGCAGCGTCGATGCCGCCCGTACCGTGCGCGAGCTGCAGCGCAAGACCGCCGCGCTCCCGCGGGTGGCACCCATCCCACGCTACGCCGTGTGCGCTCGTGAGCGCCTGACCGGCGTGGCGAAGGGCACCTTGGCGCTCACCGCCGCGGACATCTTCGACTGAGCCGGGAAGGCACTCACCTCGGCGTCATTTCGCCGTGCACCTGTACGGTGACGTCGTTCTCGCCGGTGAGGACGAGGTCAGTTCGGGGTACTTGGCGCCGCCGTGGGAGACGAAGTAGGCGGGGCCTGAGAGGCCGCCTTCGAGGACGGGGGTGCTGACGTGCGCTTCGCCTACCCGGGAGGCGACGGGGCAGTGGGAGGGGTTTTCGGCGAACACTTTTTTGCGCCGCACGGCTCGGAAACAGGATATCCGGTCCCGGCCGGAGCGTTCCATCGCCGTCGGTGCGTACGGTGCTCAACATGCTCGTCACAGCCACCATCCGCATCCTCTGCGAGGCCAACCCCTCGCTGGGGACAGCCGTTGTCAACGGCCTGCTCGCGTGGGCCACCGTCCTCGGGGGTGGCACGGCCCTGGGCGCCGGGGTGCCAGCTGCATTGGTCGCGCTGGACACCACCCACGCGGATCTGCGAGCCGACCTGATCAACCGCGGCGTCGGCGTCGGCTTTCTGATCGGCATGGCGTTCGGCGTCTTGCTGTTCTTTGTCTTCGTTGCTAGATTGGCCTCATGACCGACTACGACCGCTACGACTTCGCTATCTCGATGCTGCTCGGGCTGATCATGGTGGGCGCCCTGCTGCTCGGTGCTCCCCTGTGGACATTGCCGCTGCTCCTCGCGATCGCGGTCACGATCAGCCTGTATCGCCACCTGCCTCTCCCCCCACGCAGAAGGTAGTTGGCTACTCCTACACCGCTTCCTCGCGCTGGCCGTGCGGCGCACCGAGCTCCGCCAGACGCTCCAGGAACGGGCCGGGTGAAAACGCCTCGGGGCCGAGCACACCGGTGCCGCGCCAGGTGCCGTCGTCGAGCAGCTCCAGCGCGACCACAGGATTGATCGCGGTCTGCCAGACGACCGCCTGGCTGGAGTACTCGCGCATCGTGTGCTCGTTGTCCACCACGTGGTAGAGGTAGGTCGAGCGGGGGTTGCCGTCACGGCCGGTGCCCGTTACCCAGGTGCCGGCGCAGGTGCGCCCGCTCATCCGCTCGCCGAGCGTCGCCGGGTCGGGCAGCGCGACCGCGACCACGTCGCGCGGGGCCACCTCCACGCCGCGCACCATCACCGGCTCGGTCGAGTCGAGACCGAGCTTGTGCAGCGTGCGCAGCACGCCGATGAACTCCTCCCCCAGCCCGTACTTGAACGTAACCCGCTCGCACGCCACCCAGCGGGGGATCAGCACCACCTCCTCGTGCTCGACGTTCACACACTCCACCGGGCCGATCCCCTCGGGGAACTCGAACACCTCGGGCTCGGAGAAGGGAGGGGTGGTGTAGAAGCCGCGCTCGCGCTCCCAGATCAGCGGTGGATTCAGGCACTCCTCGATCGTCGTCCAGATCGAGAAGGTCGGCGCGAAGTCATACCCTTCCACCACCAGGTCGGCGCCGTCGCGCACCCCCACCTGCTCGACCTGTGAGAACAGCTCGTCGGCGGCGTAGCGCGCGAAGATGTCCGACAGCCCCGGCTCCACGCCGATCCCCACCAACGCCAGCAGCCCAGCCTGCTCCCACTGCTCGTGCTGGGCCAGCTGGTGCTCGCCGAGCATCACCCCCGGCAGCTCATAGGGCCGCTGCATGTGGGGCTTGGAGAGCGTCATCGCCATGTCGAGATACGTCACCCGCGCCTCGAAGCAGGCGCCGAAGATCGGCTCGTTGAAGCGCGGATCGCAGGCGTTCAGCACCGCGTCGGGCTTCACCCTGCCGATCAGCGCCACCAACTGCTCCCGGCTCGATGCGTCCACCTGCTCGGCGGTGAAGCGGTCGGCCTCGCCGAGCTTCGCCGCGGCGGCCTGTGCGCGCTGAGGAGATACGTCGGCCAGAACCACGTGCTCGAACGCCGGCCGGCGCTGCGCGATCGCCGCGAACGCCGTGCCCACTCCTCCCGCTCCCACCACCAGGACTCGCATCTTCAGAACCTCCTCATCCTTCGAAGACCCATACCAGGAGTGTTGCGCAGATCCAACTCACGTAACGGCCAACCCGACCGGAGCCCCACCACCACAACGTCGCATATCCTGTGCGCCGATTCCGGCGGAGCAGACAACGAAACGTAGGAACCGGCGCCTCGCGCTTGCCGCGGTGCTGCTCGTGGGTCTCTCCTACGCGACGGTGATCCAGAACTTCTCCTGGAACCAGACCTCGCATTTCGACCTGCTGCAGGCGCTCTACCACGAACAGACCAAGATCGACCCGTACGAGAAGAACACGGGCGACAAGGTTCGCTACCACGGGCACTTCTACTCGGCGCGCGCTCCCGGGCTGGCGCTGTTCGTGCTGCCGTGGTACACCGTCCTGAACGGGGTGGACGCCGCGCGGTGGGCTGAAGAATCGCCGGCGCAACCTGGACCGGACGAGCTGGTGTATCTCGTCGGGCTGTGGGGCAACGTGCTGCCCGGTCTGCTGCTGCTGGCGCTCGTGTGGAGCGCCGCCGAACGCCTGCAACCCGGTTTCGGGGCGGCGACCGCGGTCACGCTCGGCCTCGGCACGATGGCGCTGAGTCTCTCCACGCTGCTGTTCTCCCACATCTTCACCGCGTTCCTCGGCTTCGCCGCGTTCGCGCTGCTGATGCGCGAGCGCGACGGGCCCCCGCGCGCGTGGCTGTGCGGCGCGGCGGGCCTGACGCTCGGCTACGCAATCTCCTCGGAGTACCCGCTCGCGCTGCTCGCCGGCGTGCTCGGGCTGTACCTGCTCTCACGGCGCGACGCGCTCACGCCCCTGTGGGTTCTGCGCCGGGGCGGCGCCTTCGCGGTGGGGGCACTCGTGGGACTGGTGCCACTCGCGCTCTACAACCTCGCCGCGTTCCACTCGCTCACGCACGTCGCCTACGCCAACGTGCCCCAGCAGCACAAAGGCTTCTTCGGAATCACCGCCCCCTCCCTGCGCGTGGCCGCGACGCTGCTCGGCGACTCCCGCGGCCTGGCGACGCTCGCGCCCGTGCTCGTGATGGGGGCGCTCGGCGCGGTTGCGCTGTACCGCCGCGGCCGTCGCGCGGAGGCGCTGGTGATCGGCGGCGTCTGCCTCTGCTACCTCGCCTACAACTCCGGCTACTACCTGCCCTTCGGGGGCGGCTCGCCCGGCCCGCGCTTCCTCGCCACGACGCTGCCGTTCCTCGCGCTGCCGCTGGCGATCGCGTTCGAGCGCTGGCCCGGCCCCACGATCGCGCTCGCCGCGGTCTCGATCACGTGCTCGGTGCTCGCGGCGATCACCCACCCCCTGATCGGCTACGAGACCGAGACCGTCAGTTGGATGCGCCACCTTTTCAACGGCTTCTTCCAACCCACGATCGCCACTGCCTACGGCCTCGGCCGCGGCTGGGGGGAGATCTGGGTCTTCCTGCTTCCCGCCTTCGGCGCGATCGGGCTGGCAGCGTACGTCACCCCCCGCATGCGTCTTACGAACCGCTCGCTGCGCGCCGGCCTGCTCACGCTCGGCGCCTGGGCACTGTACGCGGCGCTCGCTCCCACGCTGCTGGGGATCGACCACCAGGGCTCTGCTCGACATCCTGCACTCCGGGGACCCGAAGGCGCTCACCAAGGGCGCCTACTTCGGCCCCTACCCGCTGCGCGCGCTCGTCCCGCTGGCCTGTGGCTTCGCGCTGGTCGCGCTCGCAGGAGCGCGGGTTTGGCGCAATGCGCCAGGCGAGGCCGATGACCCGCCGCCATCGCACGTCGCGTGGAACTCGGTCACCCACTCCCGCGGGACGAACGTCGGCTGGTCGCGTTGGCGGTGGAGGAGATCTGCAAGCCAGAAGATGCCGCCCACAAGAAGCAGCGCCAGACGGTGATTCTCCGGAGGTCGCGCGACGATGTCGGAGCCGTCGGGAAACACGAGCGCGATAGGACGGCGCTCGTCAATCGCGCGAGACAGCAGCAATGAAGCATCTCGGGAGTCCGCAGGGATCAGCACTGTCCCATCCGGGTATCGGGCATCGTTGGCCGGATCGACCGCGATCCGGGTCAGGAGGTCTGCGGCAGCATCCGTCGCCGGGGTGTTGGAACTGACAGCTAGCTTCTCCATGAGTCGATTATCGCCTCCCAGTGGGCCTTCAGATGCTCGATGGCAGCGGAGATCGCCGCATTGGTCGGCCCGGAATGGAACATCTCCGGCGGCTGCTTGCCCTTGGAACGAGTGTAACGATGCATATGGTGGTCGCCCAGATGATTGTCGAAGAGGCGCACCTCGTGCCAGGCGTCATCAACGCCTACCAGAAGCACGACCGCATAGCGATCGATCGGGCGTCCGGAGCGGCTGAAGCGGATGACAACACCGTCGACGATGCCGATGTCCACTGACTGTTCGTAGGGCATGCCCGTAGGCTGCCACGCGCTTGGGACGGTACGCCGGTGCCGTTCGGCCCATGGGCTGACCCCACGCGGCAGGTTGTTCGGTGCAATTCAGTTCCGCCGCAACCGCACAAACACCTCGGCTGCCCGCCAATCCGGCGACGCGAGGCACGGACGCCTCGCGCCCACGACCGCCTTGCCTCACGCCGCCACGCGGACGATCTCCTCCTGAAACGGTCAGTTATTGACCGTCTTGACGTTGCAGTGCGCGGCGCGCAGCTGCCTGCACACCACGACGTAGCCTGGGCGGGGCTTGTAGTGGGCGTTGGTAAGACCCGCATCGAAGCGGGTGGATGGCGTGCCGCCCACCCAGTTGTAGATGTAGAGGCGCTTGATCCGCGGGATGGCGGCCGCCACGTCGAACATGTATTGCAGCACTTTCGCCGCGCGCCGGACGCCTGCGCCGTTCTTGTTGGTGAAGGCGTTGGCGAATTTGACGACGCCGCCCGTCTCGGTGAGCCACACTTCGCCGCCGAGGTCGGCCGCGAGGTCGCGCGTGCGCCAGCTTTCGAAGTGGTTGAGGTCGGAGTAGTCGTGCAATCCCCACACGTACGGCATCACCGTTCTCAGGTGCCCGATCTCGCGCTTGAATTCCTCGATGTACTGCACCGTCCCACCGATCGCTTCGTTGTCGAGCACGTCGAGGCCGACCACGGTGCACTTCACGCAGTCGCGCTTGAGCGCCTGGTAGTACTGCGCGTCGAGCGTCGCCGACGGACTGACGAACGAGGCGCTGCCGTCGCTCACATAGCCGCGGTTGGCCTCGTCCCACGCCTGGTATTCGCGCACGTGCGGGAACAGCCTGATGAACTTCGCCACGTCGCGCTTGTAGGTGGCGACGCTCGGCAGCTTCGTTTTCGTGTACTCGGAGTGGTAGAAGGCGACGAGGATTTTCTGGTGGCGCGCTTCGGCGTCGCGGATCCATTTGGTTGCCTGATGCAGGTCGTACGGGCGCACCGCCACGTCGTAGGGGGTCACCAGCCGTGAGATCTTCGTGTGCAGCTGCTGCCACAGCGGGTTGCCGAACATCTCTTCGCGCGAGTCGCTGATGCCGGTCATGTACCTCTCGCCGTGGACGCTCGACTGCGTAGCGGCGGCACGCACCCCGTCGCGGGTGGCGCTGCCGGCGGTGGTGGAGCTGCCGGCGGGGACGGCGAGCGCCCAGGCGAGCGCCAGCGCGCCGATCAGCGCCGCGCAGAGCAGCGCGGCGGCGGGCTTCAGGGGGAGGGATCGGGACATGTTCATCGCAACAGGCTAGGCGTCCTGGGGTTGCGGTGGCGCCGCTTCGGGCGCCTGCAAGAGCGCATGCGCTTGCACCGTCGACCACACCGGGCTGCGGACACGCCCGGCCCCTACCGATCCTGCGTCTGCGGGGGAACATCCTCGGACGCCAGCGCCAGCTCGGGAGGGGCCGCGCTGGCGGGCCGCAGCACGATCACCTCGCCGGGGACGTTGGTCAGCAGCCACGCCACGGCCTCGGGCGTGAAGCCCTCCCCCGAGCTGTCCGCGCCGGCTGCCACCACGATCCGCTCGAAGTGCTCGTGCGCGGCCAGTTCGCGCAGCGCGTGGCGCACCGTGCGCCCGCGCTCGATGCGCGAATCGACCGGGACCTCGGCGCGGGCTGCGCGCCGCTCGATCGTCTCCAGCATCGGCAGCGCCACGTCGCACTCGCTGCGCAGCGGCACCTCCACCGACAGGCGCAGCGGCACGAGCGCCAGGTACACCGGCATCAGCGTCGCGCCCTCGGCCCGTGCAAGCCGTAGCGCGGCCGCCAGCGCCGGCTCGGAGAGACCCTCGCCGGTGAACGGGAAGGCGATCCGGCGCACCCGCCCGCTGCCGCGCAGCGCGCGTTCTCGCCGCCAACGCTCCAGGCCCAGCGCGGCGCCGAAGCCGGCCGCCAGCGCCACCACGACCAATGCCGCCGCGAGCAGGGTCACAGCACCGCCCCCTCATCCTCCACGACCTCTCCCGTGGGCAGCAGCGTGCGGTCGGCGACGATCCGCAGGTCCACCCCCGGCAGGCCTTTCAGCAGCTGAAACGGCAGCGCCGGCTGGCTCAGGCGCCGCCACGCGTTGCGGGGCTTGGGGGTGCCCATCAGCAGGTACGTCGTGCCCCGACCTCTCGCTACCCGGATCGCGGTCGCCGCGACCTCGTCGGCCTCCTCGATCAGCAGGTGCGCGCCCAGCACCGACGCCAGCCGCCGCAGCGCCTCCAGCTGTTCGCGCTCCTCTTTGCTCGGCGTCGCTCCCGGCGGGCGCACCACGAGCAGGTCGAGCTCCGCGCCGAGCCGCTGCGCCGAGCGCCACGCGCGGCGCACCACCCGCTGCGAGCGGGGAGTCGGCGTCACCAGCGCCAGCAGCCGCTCGGAGATCACCTGCGGGGTGACGCTCGCCACCAGCCTGTCGTCGCGCCCGCGCACCACCGGCGCCTCGCGGCCGCGACGCTCGAGCTCCACTCCCTCCGCCACCTGGCGCAGCGCCGTCTCGCGCAGCGCCGCGAGATTCTCGATCTTGAAGAAGTTGCTGAGCGCCGCCGGCACCCGCTCCGGGGCGTACACCTTGCCGGCGCGCAGCCTGTTGATCAGCGCCTCCGGCGTGATGTCCACCAGCACCGTCTCATCCGCCGCCGATAGAACCGCGTCGGGGATCGTCTCGCGCACACGCACCCCCGTCAGCTGCGTCACCTGGTCGTTGAGGCTCTCCAGGTGCTGCACGTTGACGGTGGAGAACACGTTGATGCCGGCATCCAGCACGGTGCGCACATCTTCGTAGCGCTTCTCGTGCTCCACCCCGGGCGCGTTGGTGTGCGCCAGCTCGTCGATCAGGCACAGTTCCGGCGCGCGCGCCAGCACCCCCGGCAGGTCCATCTCCTCGATCTCGGTGTCGCGGTAGCGCACCCTGCGGCGCGGCACCATCTCCAGGCCCTCCGCCTGGGCGACCGTCTCCATCCGGCCGTGCGGCTCCAGGTAGCCAACCACGACGTCGCGCCCCGCCTCCGCCTCGGCCTGGCCCTCCTGCAACATGCGGAACGTCTTGCCCACGCCCGCCGCCATGCCAATGAAGACCTTCAGATGTCCGCGATCGGATGGCATCGCAGGCATTGTGCTTGACGCGGCGGGGGATCGCAGCGTGGTGCCTGCTTTACGCGGCGGAGGATCGCAGCGTGGTGCCGAGGTCGCCGGCAAGTAGAGTGCGGTCTGGAGAGCCGGGAAGCCTGGTCGGCGTGCCACTGCCCGTGGAGGCCAACGTGATCAGCAACCAGCTCGAACACAACCCCAACAGCCGTGTCTGATCTGCTGTTGAGCGCCATCTTCGCGCTCGGCGTCCTCGTCAGCCTCGGCGCGTCCTGGGCGCTGGTCGTGCGGATCGAGCGGGTGGGAGCGAGGCTGGGCCTCTCCGAGGCGCTGCTCGGAATGCTCGCCGCGCTGGCCGCCGACGCGCCCGAGATCACCGCCGCGGTGACGGCGCTCGCCCAGCACGACACGCACATCGGCGCCGGTGTCGTGATCGGCTCCAACGTCTTCAACCTGGCGGCGCTGCTCGGCCTGGCGGCGGTTGTCGCCGGGCGGATCTCGCTGCACCGGCGCGTGATCGAGCTCGGCGGGGCGGTGAGCCTGTGGATCGCCGGGGTCTGCGTGCTGGTAGTGGTTGGGACGCTGCCGCCGGCGGCGGGGCTGCTCGCCGCGCTGGCGATGCTGGTGCCCTACCTGGCGATCCTCGGCATGGGTCGCGAGCGGTTGGCGCGGCTGGCGCTCCCCGACGCATGGGCGAGTTGGTTGGCGGAGGCGGTTAGGGAGGAGGAGCAGGAGCTCGAAGTGGCGATCCACCCGGATCGCGGCGGCGCGCGCGACGGCGCGCTGGCCGCGTTTGCGGTGCTCGTTGTTGTCGGCGCCTCGATCGCGATGGAGCGCACCGGCTCGGAGCTCGGCGCGCGCCATGCGATCCCCGGGATCGTGGTAGGCGGTCTGATCCTCGCCGCCGTCACCAGCCTCCCCAACGCGGTCGCCGCCGTCTACCTCGCCTCCCGCGGCCGCGGCGCGGCGACGCTCAGCACCGCGCTCAACAGCAACGCGCTCAACGTCGTCGCGGGGCTGCTGATCCCGGGGACGATCGTCGGCCTCGGCGCCCCCTCCGGGCCAACGACGTTCGTCGCCGTCAGCTACCTCGGGCTGACCGCCGCCGCGCTGGCGATCGCCTACCTCGACCGCGGCCTGCGCCGCCTTCCCGGCGCGCTGATTATCGCCGCCTACGTGGCGTTCGCGCTGGTGCTGGTGAGCGGGGCCTAGCAGGTTGGTTGGGGTCCCGGCTGAATGCATTGCTTTCGCACCCAAACCCTTTACTTTGTGAAGTGGTTGGGGCCCGTTGAATGCATCGTTTCTGGACCCAAACCCTTTACTTTGTGAAGCAAGCGGAGCCCATTGGATGCATCATTTCTGGACCCAAACCCTTTACTTTGTGAAGCAGGTGGAGCCCATTGGATGCATCGTTTCTGGACCCGAACCCTTTACTTTGTGAAGCAGGTGGAGCCCATTGGATGCATCGTTTCTGGACCCAAACCCTTTACTTTGTGAAGCAAGCGGAGCCCATTGGATGCATCATTTCTGGACCCAAACCCTTCATTTTGTGAAGCAAGCGGAGCCCATTGGATGCATCATTTCTGGACCCAAACCCTTTACTTTGTGAAGCAGGTGGAGCCCATTGGACGCATCGTTTCTGGACCCGAACCCTTTACTTTGTGAAGCAAGCGGAGCCCATTGGATGCATCATTTCTGGACCCAAACCCTTTACTTTGTGAAGCAAGCGGAGCCCATTGGACGCATCATTTCTGGACCCAAACCCTTCATTTTGTGAAGTGGTTGGGGTCCGTTTTGGATGACATTGCCACCACGTCTGCCGGCAGATCCCGCGGCAGAGGCCGTTACTCTCCAAGTCGAGTCATTTGAGCGCCATCGCGACACAGCCGCCGCCTCCACTGGGGGCGCCGCCACCCGGCCCGATCCCCCCGGAGCCTCCGCGCCGCCCCTGGTGGATGGCCAAGCGCGTGCTGCTCGGGGCGGTCGGGGTCGTATTGCTCTCAGGCGCGGCGAGCGCGGTGCTGGCGCGCAACGAGGTCAGCAAGGTGGTGGCGGCGCTGCGCCAGAACAAGCCGGTGAAGGTCGCCGCCAGCATCCTGCCGCAGGCGGCAAGCGGCGCGCCGGAGACGCTGCTGCTGGTCGGCAACGACGAACGCCCGCCCCCCAAGGGCAACCCCGGCGGGTCTGTGCTGCCGCACTCCAACGAGATGCTGCTGGTGCGCATCGACCCGAGCAAGCCGACGATCTCGATGCTCTCGATCCCGCGCGAGCTGCGCGTGCCGTTCACGCGGCTGAACGGGCAGCTGGAAGAAAACCGCATCAACTCCGCCTACACCTTCGGCTACGAGGAAAGCGGCGAAACCACCTCCGGCGGGGTGAAGCTGATGGTGGAAACGCTCACGAAAGTGATCGGCGTCACGCCCAACCTCGTGTTCGTCACCAACTTCAAACGCTTCAAGCGCGCCGTGGACGAAATGGGCTGCGTGTACATGACCGTCGACAAGCCCTACCACCACGTCAACGAACCGGGCGGCGAACAGTACTTCGAAATCAACCTGCAGCCCGGCTATCAGCGGCTGTGCGGGCAGGAAGCGCTCGAATTCGTCGCAAACCGCCACGAAAGCACCTCGCTGATCCGCGACGCCCGCGACCAGCGCTTCCTGCTCGACGTCAAGGCCCAGTACGGGCCGACGCTCTTTGAAAACCGTGAAAAGTTCGAGCGCATCGTCGGCAAGGCGGTCGAAACCGACCTGCACAGCGAAGCGCAGGTGCTGCAGCTGCTCGAGCTGCTGGTTGAATCGGCCGGCAAGCCGGTGCGCCAGGTGCCCTTCCACGTCGAGTTGCACAGCACCTACGACACCGCCACGCCGCAGCAGATCGAAGAAGCGGCGCACTCGTTCCTCAGCGGCACCGCCGCGATCGCCCCGCATCGGCTGCACGGGGCCGGCAGCAGGCGAGCCCGCTCGGCACACGGACGACACGCGGCCCCGCCGCCCGCCCCCTCGCTCTCGTTGTCGCCCACCCCGGTCTCCACGCTCGCGGAAGCGCGCGCGATCGCCCCGCACTTGCCGTTCGCCGTGGAGGTGCCGCACTCCCAGGAAACCACTGCCGAATCCGAACCGGACGTGGTGCGCTGGTACGACATCGCGGGCCCCGGCCGGCAGCTGTACCCCGCCTACGTGGTCGTCGTCGACGAGGGTGAACTTGGTCAGTACTACGACATCCAGGGCAGCACCTGGACAGGCTCGCCGCTGCTCAGCAACCCCAACCAGGAAATCCACGTCGGGTCGCGCACGTACAGCCTCTTCTACGACGGCGAACACCTCAAGACGATCGCCTGGCGCGAAGCAAACGCCGCCTACTGGATCGAAAACACGCTAACCAACAACCTCTCGCCCCAGCAGATGCTGGCGATCGCCGAGAGCACCCATCCGGTGATCGGCACGGCCGCCGCCGGCTCGCATACGCCGGCCGCCCTCCACAGCTTCAAACTGCCCCCACCCACGGCCCACCAGGTGGGCACGCTCGCCAAAGTCGGCGCGCTGCTCGGCTTCGTGGGACTGCTCGTCGTGGGGCTGCTGGGGCTGTGGGTGATCGCGCGTCAGCGCGAGCTGCGGGCGCTGCGCGAGCAGGTGGCACAGGCGATGGCGCTCGAAGCTCGTAAGCGTTCGCGGGCCAGGTAGAGCCGCTGACGCAGGCTATAGAGCCAGGGGTCGAGGCCGGCCACACTTGGCAGTCGAGGCCGGCCACACTTGGCAGTCGAGGCCGGCCACGCTTGGCGGTCGGGGCCGGCGCGTCACGGGGACTACGCCCCCAGGAGGTTGTGCACGACCAGATCGATCAGCTTGATCCCGATGAACGGGGCGATCAGGCCGCCGAGGCCGTAGATCAGGAGGTTGCGGCGCAGCAGCGCGCTTGCGCCGATCGGGCGGTAGCGCACGCCGCGCAGCGACAGCGGGATCAGCAGCGGGATCACGAGCGCGTTGAAGATGATCGCCGAGACGATCGCCGATTCGGGCGTGCCCAGGTTCATGATGTTGAGCACGTGCAGCGGGCCCTTGCCACCTGCGCTCGTGGCATAGGTGCTGATGAACACGGCCGGCAGGATCGCGAAGTACTTGGCGACGTCGTTGGCGATCGAGAACGTGGTCAGCGCGCCGCGGGTGATCAAGAGCTGCTTGCCGACCTCGACGATCTCGATCAGCTTCGTCGGATTGGAGTCGAGGTCGACCATGTTGCCCGCCTCGCGCGCCGCCTGCGTGCCGGTGTTCATCGCCACCCCCACGTCCGCCTGCGCGAGCGCCGGCGCGTCGTTGGTGCCGTCGCCGGTCATCGCGACCAGGCGCCCCTCCTGCTGCTGCTCGCGGATCAGCGCGAGCTTCGCCTCGGGCGTGGCTTCGGCGAGGAAGTCGTCGACGCCCGACTCCTCGGCGATCTTGGCAGCCGTCAGGCGGTTGTCGCCGGTCACCATCACCGTCTTGATGCCCATCGCGCGGAGGTGGTCGAAGCGGACCTTCATCCCCTCCTTGATCGTGTCCTTGAGGTAGATCACACCCAACACCTGGCTGTCGCGCGCGACCGCCAGCGGCGTGCCGCCTTCGCGGCCGATCCGCTCCAGCTGCGCCTGCAGCTCCGGCGGCGGCGAGCCGCCCTCCTGCGTGACGAACTCGACGATCGCGTCGCCCGCGCCCTTGCGCAGCTGCTGTCCGTCGTAGTCGACGCCGCTCATCCTGGTCTGCGCGGTGAACGGCACGAACGTGGCGTTCAGCGTGCTCATGTCGTGCTCGCGCAGCCCATACTGCTTGGCGAGCACGACGATCGAGCGACCCTCCGGCGTCTCGTCCGCCAGCGAGGAGAGCTGCGCCGCCTCGGCGAGCTCAGACTCCGCCACGCCAGGCATCGGGATGAACTCCGAGGCAAGGCGGTTGCCGATCGTGATCGTGCCGGTCTTGTCGAGCAGCAGCACGTCCACGTCGCCCGAGGCCTCCACCGCGCGGCCGGAGAGAGCGAGCACGTTGCGGCGCACGAGACGGTCCATCCCCGCGATCCCAATCGCGCTCAGCAGCGCACCGATCGTCGTCGGGATCAGCGCGACCAGCAGCGCGATCAGCGTCGTCTCGGAGATCGCCGTGCCGGCGAACAGCCCGAACGGGCGCAGCGTCGCCACCACGATCATGAAGATCAGCGTCAAAGCGGCCAGCAGGATGTTGAGCGCGATCTCGTTCGGCGTCTTGCGCCGCTCTGCTCCCTCCACCAGCGCGATCATGCGATCGAGGAAGGAGTGCCCGGGCTCCTGGGTGATTTCCACGACGATCCGGTCGGAGGTCACGCGCGTGCCGCCAGTGACGGCGCTGCGGTCGCCGCCGGACTCGCGGATCACCGGCGCCGACTCGCCTGTGATCGCCGACTCGTCAACCGTGGCGATCCCCTCGGTGACGGTGCCGTCTCCGGGGATCAGCTCGCCCGCCTCGACCACCACCATGTCACCGCGGGTCAACTCTGAGGCGGCCTTGGTGCTGCCGTCGTGCATCGTCGCGACGGTCTCCTTGCGCATCGAGCGCAGCGTGTCGGCCTGCGCACGGCCACGTCCCTCGGCGAACGCCTCCGCCATGTTGGCGAAGATCACCGTCAGCCACAGCCAGAAGGCGATCGTGAACGTGTACCACGCCGGCTCGTGGCCACCGCCGAGCGGCTTGCCGCCGAAGGCCTGAATCAGCCATGTCCCCGTCGTGATCACCGCGCCGACCTCGACGACGAACATCACGGGGTTGCGAATCTGCACGCGCGGGTCGAGCTTCTTGAAGCTGTCGATCAGCGCAGGCACGATGATCTCGCGCTGGAACAGCGACACGGCTTGGCGTTCGTGGGTCATGGCTCCGTCAGCCATCACTTAACCTCCTATCGCCTTTCGACACCCGGGTGGGGTCGGGCCAGGGTGGAAGAGCCTGAGGCTGGGGCTGCATCTGCTCAGGCGGTCGAGGGCAAGGTTGAGTTGGAGCACATTCACTCCCGGTTCGCCGGAAAAGCCGAGGCCGCGGCCCGATGTGTACTTCGCAATCAGCCTGTTTACGAAGGCTAGGCGGAAGTGACGCACAGCCGCGACGCGGTACGCCTGGATCCACGCGTTCGCCTCTGAGATTTCGGGGTCGAGGCCCGAGGCGGAGCTGTTGACCGCGTCGACGGGGATCTTCGCCACCGTCAGCCCAGAGTCGTATTCGACCTTGGTGATCGGGTTCTTGTTCAGTTCGAGGTAGGCCTTGATGTTTTCTTCATTGGCTTCCTTGGTCTTCACGCTGTTGGGCCCGTGGTTGGAGAAGGTGCTGGCGGCGGCGTTGTCGGCCCCACCTTCAGTGGCAGACGGGCGTGTCTGGAAGTACCGCGGATCCGGTTCGGTGACGAGCTCTTTTTCCTTTTCCTCCGGCTTGCCGTTCTTGCCGAGCACCGGCGTCGAGAAGCTCTGGCCGATGATCCGCGAGCCGACCAGCCTGCCGTCCACCTTGATCTGCTGTCCGTTGGCATCGCCGGGGAAGGCGACCTGGCTGATGCCGGTGATCGCGAGCGGGTAGACCAGCCCGAGCAGGATCGTGAACACCACGATGCCGATTGCCGAAGTGATGATGTCGCGTTTCATTTCAGTAGAGGTGCCCCGTCAGGCCCTGCACGATCGGTCCGAGCAGCAGGGCAGGGAAGAAGGTGAGCGCGCCGACGAGCACGATCACGCCAATCAACAGCACCGCGAACGTGCCGTTATCGGTGCGCATCGTGCCAAGGCCCGCGGGCGTAACGCGCTTGCCGGCGAGCGCGCCAGCGACGGCGAGCGCGAACAGGATCGGCGCGTAGCGCGCAAACATCATGTCGAAGCCGCCGAGCAGGTCGGCGAAGGTGATGCCGTGCGCGCCGAGGTTGCCCGCGTTGGGCTGGATGTAGCCGGTGTAGCCGGCGAATGCCGAGCCGTTGTTGTTGGCCTGCGAGAGGTAGGCGTAGAAGCTCTCGGAGAAGGCTTGCGGCGTGTGGGTGCCGAGCTTGGCGGAGGTCGCCACCGCGGAGATCGACGCACGCCCGGACTTGCTCGCGGTGGCCAGCGCCGTGGCAAACAGCGCGGCCAGCGGCGTGATCAGGATGGCAAGGCCGGCGAGCTTGATTTCGCGCGCCTCGAGCTTCTTGCCCAGCCACTCCGGCGTGCGCCCGACCATCAGTCCACCGATGAACACCGCCAGCAGGACGTACAGCAGGATCGAGTACAGCCCCGTGCCGACGCCGCCGAAGATCACCTCGCTGGCCGACAGATTGGCGAACGGCACAGCTCCGCCGATGCCGGTGAACGACTCGATCGCGCTGTTGACAGCGCCGCACGAGGTGACGGTGGTGACGACGTCGAACAGCGCCGACCCGGCGATACCGAAGCGCTGCTCCTTGCCTTCCATGTTGCCGCCACCCGAGCCGCTGATCACACCCGTGTGCAGGCCGGCCGCGTGCTGTGCTGGCGAGCCGTGGGCCTCGGCGATATAGGCAACGCACACGGCGCCGAGGAACATGAACATCATCACACCGAAGATCGCATACCCCTGGCGGCGGTTGCCCGTCATGCGTCCATACATGAACACGAGCGCCGCCGGAATGATCAGCACGCACAGCATCTCGAAGAAGTTGGTGAACTGCGTTGGGTTTTCGAAGGGGTGCGCCGAGTTGGTGTTGAAGAAGCCGCCGCCGTTGGTGCCGAGCAGCATGATCGCGTGTTGCGAGGCGACCGGCCCCATCGCGATCGTCTGCTGCAGGCCGGTGACCGTGTGAACGACCAGGTAGTTGGAGAAGTTGGCGATCACCCCCTGGGAGGCCAGAACAAGCGCCACGAGCACGGAGAGCGGCGCCAGCACATACAGGATCGTGCGCACTATGTCCTGCCAGAAGTTGCCGAGGCTCTTGCCCGTGCGCCCGATGATCCCACGCACCAGCGCCACCGCCACGACGATCCCCACACCGGCCGACAGCCAGTTCTGAACGGTCAACCCCACCATCTGGGTGAAGTAGCTCATCGTCGTCTCGCCGCCGTAGTACTGCCAGTTGGTGTTCGTCATGAACGACGAGGCGATGTTGAAGCTCACATTCCACGACGGCGAGTGGTAGCCGAGCGGGTTGAGCGCGTGGGGCACCCAGAAAGCGTCCTGCGTGCGCAGGATCAGGTACAGCAGCAGCCACCCCGCGAGCGAGAAGATAATCAGGCTTTTCGCGTATGCCTTCCAGTCTTGCTCGAGCTTTCGGATTAACCCGCAGGATCCTGTAGAGCATCCGCTCCGGCAACGCGAACAGCGGCGTCAGGAAGACCCGCTGGCCGGTGTACACCCTCGCCAGGTAGCTGCCCAGCGGCAGGGCGAGCACGGTGAGGATGATCGCGAACAGCACGATCGTCAGCCAGCCGTAGAAGGTCATCGCGGCTTAGAGCTTCCTGGTGGAAACGACGCCGTGAGGTGGTTGTGGATCCACGGCAGCCTCACAGGTTCTCTCCGCGGATGAGAGCGTAAAAGAGGTAGGCGATGATCAGCACTGTGACGACCAGGCCGAAGAAGTCGGCGCCGCTCATGTGCGCGATGAACGCGCCCAACGGAGGCGTGCTCATATCCTGTCGATCCCCTCGATTATTGCGAGCAAGATTGCGAACATCGCGATCCCGATCACCACCGCCACCACGTCCATACGTGCACTATTCTCGCTGCGCCATCACGGGGGTGTGACGATTTCGCTCCCGCGTATAACGATTTCGTTACGGCTCGCCATCCTCGGCTGGGCAACCTTACGGCTCGCCATGCCGGTTGGGCACCTTACGGACCGCCATGCTCGGATGGGCAACGTTACGGACCGCCATGCTCGGTCGGGCAACGTTTGCAGGGGGATTATTCACCTACTTGGCAGCGTTCCATTGTCGGTGCAGGCGCCAGTGGCAGACCCGCTCTCTCAGTAGGTCGGCGCAAGCGGCGCGGGGCGGCCGTGGGCACGGTAGGCAGCGTTCAGCGCGGCGACGGCCCGCGTATATGACTGCGCCGGGCGGTTGCCCTCGAACACGACGGTGAGCGAGCCCGAGTCGCCGTGCAGCGCGATCGCCCCGCCGCTCACCGGCCCACTCGCGGTGTGCGCGTCCCGCGCCCACGCCGGCAGCGCCCAGCTCAGCGGCGTGCCGTTAGCCAGGGCGCCGTGCCAGGTGAGGGTCTCCGTGTGTCGGGATGAGCGCTCGGTGAAGGAGATCGTGCCGTGGTCGGTGGGGGCGGCGGTCACGGCGATGTGCTGCCCGGGCCCCAACCACGCGGGGCTGGCACCCGCGAGCAGCCGTACGCCGCCGGCGGGCGTGTCGGCCACCAGCATGTTGCGCAACAGCGCCACGTATTCGGCGGCGAACGTGCCGTGCGGGGCGAGGTTGGTCGCCGAGGAGCGCCCGCCGAAGGGAGTGATGCCGGTCTCCCAACCGCCGTCGGTGGCGGTCGTGTGCACGAGCTCGGCGTACAGCCCCGCGATCGCATCCGACGCGTCACCGGCGGCGAGCTCGGTCTGGAAGATCCGGAAGCCAAGGTAGTCGTGCAGCTCGCTGCCCCCCAGGTAGGTGGCCAGACCCTCGGCCATGCGCGCCCGCGCCCAACGCAGCGTGGCCGTGACGGCGGGGGAGCGGGCTCCGAGCACCTGCACGGGGAAGGCCGCCCAGTAGTTGCCCCAATCCTGGCCGCCCTTCGCGTCGAGCACCGGTGGGATGTGGCCTTCGCGGGCCACAGCGGCCGCAATCGCGCTGTCGAGCGCGGCCTCGAAGCGTCGATCGACGGCGGTCCACGCGGCCGCATCGGCATTCGCTTCGGCCGGCGTGGCCACCGCGCCGACGCTCTGCCCCACCGACGTGGCCGTGGCGCCGGCGCCCTGCCCGGCCGGGGTAACAATCTCGCTCCCCTCCTGCCCCACCTGCATGGCGGCGGCGATCGCCGAGCGCAGACCGGCCGCCGCCCACAGATCGTCGCCGGTGATGTGTCCGTATGCCAGCTCGTTGTCGTCGGGGTTGCTCGCGGGCAGCAGTCCCAGCGGATCGGCCGCGCTGGCCGCCGACAGCCAGCCGATCGCGGCGCCGATGCGCCCGAGCTGCGCGGCGGCGTAGGCCGGTTCCTGCGCGAGCTCGGCGTGCTGGGCCAGCGCCCACAGCGCCTCGCCCCACCCGTCGTACTGCCCGGCCTGGCTGATGAACAGCCCGTCGGCCTGCTGGAAGGCGTCGATGAAGCTCAGGTTCTGCGCCGCCGCGGCGTGCAGCCCCGCGAGGTCGAGCGCCTCCGTCTCGATCGCCGCGTCGCGGATCCAGAAGGATCGATACTGCAGGCGATTGGGGCTCTGCTCCCAGCCGGTGGGGGTTTGGATGCGCGATTCGAGCATCTGCACGATCGCCGCCCGGTAGGTGGCATCGACCTTCGCCTCGGGCACTTCGATGCCCATCATCCCCGCCTGCTGGCCGGCCCACAGCGAGCGCAGCGCCGCGCGCGCGGCGACCAACGGCACCGCGTCGAGCGCGTGGTCGGCGTCAGCGCCGGCCGGCGGGGGGTCGAGCGGGATCTGCCAGGTGAAGCTAACGCTGTCGTGGGCCCCCAGGCGGACGCTGAACATCTTGCCGTCGTGGGGTGCCGTCGGCGTGCTCAGCGCCGGCGTGGCGAGCGTGCGACTGGGAGCGGCCGGGCCGCGCGCCAGCAGCAGGCCGGAGCGGTCGAGGTCGCGCCCCGCGACGGAGTATTCGAACGCGCCGGAGAACCGCTGGCCAGGCTGTTCGTCGGCACCCGGGGTCGCGCCGCTTACCGGGCGCTCGTAGCGGAACGCGCCGGTCAGCATGCCGTGCGGGCCGTGGATCTGGCGGCCGCGGCTGTAGGCGAGCAGCATCGCCACCCGCGCCTCTTGAGGCCGGCCGGAGCCGTTGGCGGCCGTGACCGTCTCATACGCCACCGGGATGCCCGCGACCGGGACGGCGAACAGCCTCACCGTGTAGCGCACCGGCCCATCGGCGAGCGCGCTTGAGAGCAGCGGCACCCCCGGGTCCGGCAGCGTGCGCGTCGGCTGATCCCACCACCGCAGGTGCCGGCCGAAGCGCAGCTCGTACTCGGCCCATCCGGTGTACACGTCGCCCTCGGGGGTGACCTCGGCGCCGGCCGGCATCCCCGGCACGGCGAGCTGTTCGGTCGGGGCCGAGAGGAAGCCGGTGATCGGGGCCGCGCCGGCGCCGGGCGTGGCAACTGCCGGCACACAGAGGGCGGCACAGAGAAATGCGGGGAACAGGCGCACGCCAGGCAGGGTATTGCGCGACGCCACCCCTGCCACACCGCCTACGGCCACACCACCGTATACCCCGCGAGCGGCCCGCAGGGGCAGTGCACAGTTTGGCCGGGTCCGTAGGCCCGGCGGATGCTATGTCCTGGCGGATGCTATGTCCTGGTGGACGCTATTCCTGGCGGATGCCATGTCCTGGTGGACGCTACGTAAATGCAGTAGGCGCACCAACCAGCTACTGGACCTCTCATAGCTGTCGTCTGATCGCAGCCCACAGGTCCAGTTGGTGGTTATACCCCAAAACTGAAACACCACCCGCAGAGGCTGCCCATCCCTACCCCGAAAACCGGTACCCCACACCAGGGTCGGTGAGGATGTAGCGGGGGCGCTCGCCCCGCGGCTCGATCTTCCCTCGCAGCCGCGCGATGTGGGTGCGCAGCGCCTGCATGTCGTCCACATACCCCGGGCCCCACACCTCGCCCAGCAGCGCTCGGTGCGTCATCAGCCGGCCGCGGTTCTGTGCCAGCACGCGCAGCAGCTCGAACTCGATCGGGGTCAGGTGGACTGGCTCGCCGTCGCGGCGCACCGCGTGCGCGGCGAGGTCGATCTCCAGGCCGTCGGTCGCGATCGTCGGCTGCTCCTCGCCCGCTCGCTCGCTGCGGCGCAGCGCGGCGCGCAGGCGTGCGACCAGCTCGCGCGTCCCGAACGGCTTGGTGATGTAGTCGTCCGCCCCCGCCTCCAGCGCCCGCACCTTCTGCTCCTCCTCGCCCACCGCCGAGAGCACGAGGATCGGCATCTCGCTCCACTCGCGCAGGCTGCGCGTCACTTCGACGCCGTCGCCGCCCGGCAGCACGAGATCCACGATCGCCGCGCGCGGAGCCTTCACCGCCGCGAGGTCCAGCGCCTCGGGGGCGCTCTGCGCGGCGATCACCTCAAAGCCGGCCTCGCGCAGCACCACACGCAGCGCTCTGAGGATCTGCAGCTCGTCGTCCACCACCAGCACCCGCGGCTTCGCCGCCGATGCCTCAACCGCCATCCGCCTCCGACCTCTGGGCCGGCGCCGTCGCGGCCGCCTGTGACACCCGTGCCGCCGCAGCCGCCTGCGACCCCTGAGACGAAGCTCCCTGAGACGAAGCCTCCGGAGTCGCCTCCGACCGGCTCGAGGCTGATGCCGCCGCAGCGGCCCCCACCCGCGCCGCCACTACCGCCGCTGCCTCTGGGCCAGCCCGCTCCAGCGGCAGTTCGAACACAAACGTCGCCCCCTGCCCGGGCAGCGACTCCACGTGCAGCGAACCCCCGTTCGCTTCCAGGAAGCCGCGCGCGATCGCCAGCCCGAGACCCGAGCCGCGGCGCCCGCCGCGCGCCGTGCCGGCGCTGTAGAACGGCTCGAACACCCGCTCCAGCTGTGCCGGCGGGATCCCCGGGCCGCGATCTACCACGCGCACGATCAGGCGGTCCCCCTCACCCGCCATCGTCCGCACCACGCGCGCCCGCACCGACACCGGGTGGCCCCCCGAGTGCCGCCGCGCGTTCTCCAGCACGTTCACAAACGCGCGCTCCAGCTGCGTGGAGTCGGCACGCACCAGGGGCAGGTCACGGTCGATCGTGACGTGGAACTCCTCTTGCGGGGACTGATTGGACAGCACAGTCGCGTGATTGGTGGGCGGGGGCGGCGCGAGGTCCTCCAGCGCCATCCCGAGGATCTCCTCCACCGACAGCCACTCCCGCCGCGGCTCCGCCGCGCCCGCCTCCAGCTTCGAGAGGTCCAGAAGGTTGTCCACCAAGCGCGACAGCCTGCGCGTCTCCGCCAAGATCGCGCTCGCCAGCTCCTCGCGCTCGGGCGCGGAGACACCCGGCAGCGCAATCGCCTCGGCCGCCGTCGAGATCGCGGTAAGGGGGCTTCGCAGGTCGTGAGACACCGCCCGCAGCAGCGCCGTCTTGACGACGTCCGCCTGACGCAGCGCCGCCGTCTCCACCACCCCGCCCTGCAGCGTCTCGCGCTCCAACGCTGCGCTCAGCAGCGCCTCCAGCGCCGGCACCACGCGCTCCTGCAGGCGGTAGAGGCTGCGCTCGGAGCTGTCGGCCCCCACCACAACCGTGCCGAGGCGGCGGTCGCCCTCGCGCAGAGGGAACGCCACGCTGCGCGCGTCCGGCTCCACCGCCTCCATCACGATCGCCGCCGACTGCAGCTCCAGCGCCTGCGCCATCCTCGCCGCCGCCGTCGGCAGCACCTGCGCGAGGCTCTCCCCCTTCAGCAACAGCCTCGCCATCTCCAGCACCAGGCTCGCCTCTCGCCGGCGCTCCAGCGCCTCCTGGCGCGAGCGCGAGTTTGGGACCGGCACGATGCCGAGCTTGCGCGACATTATCGGCTCAGCGTAGAGGGTGGCGCAGTCGGCCGGAGGCCGGCTGGCCGAAACGGAGGCGGATTGGGGAGACACTCGCTTCGCTCGCATCCCCGAGTCGGCCGGCGCCAGAGGCGCGTGTCTCCCAGCTTCGGCCGAGCCCCTCGTTCTTTGCTTCGATGAAAGGGCTGGGCGTGGAGCCCTCGTCCGTCCGTCCAACCCTTGACCCCTCATACATTGACCCGCTACCGTCGATCATCACGAGGTGGATCCGATCGAAGTGCAGCGCTCCGGGATGCTCAAAACGCGCAGACGCTCAGCCATGTTGTCGGCGGCCGGTGCGCTGCTCGCACTCTCGCTGCCCGCCGCGGCGGCGGGCTCGGTCGCGCCGCTGCCCGCCTCCAACTACCTGACGCGCCCGGCGTGTCGCGCGCCGGCGCCCAACCATGCGGGCTGCCTCGCCGTGGAGCTCGTGCCGAAGACCACCGAAGCCCGCGCCCACATGCATCCGCTGGGGATGACCCGCGGTGGCCCACCCGCGTCCGCGAGCCCCCAAAACGGCGCCTATGGCCTGCGCCCTGTGGACCTGCGCGCGGCCTACTTCCCCGGTGAATTCGCTGAAGTGCCGGCGTCCACGCCGCAGACGATTGCGCTCGTAGACGCCTACAACGACCCCGAAGCCGAAACCGACCTGGGGGTCTACGACAAGGAATTCGGCGTCGAAGAATGCACCGAAGCAAACGGCTGCTTCGAGAAGGTCAACCAGCGCGGCGAACGCGGCAACCTGCCGTTTCCCACGAGCGAAGCCGAACGCGAAGCGGAGCTCGATGTCTACAAGAACACCAAAGAGAGCCGAGCCAAAAGAGAAGCAGCTCTCGAGAAGGTCGAGGAAGCTGACGGCTGGGCGATAGAGATCTCCACCGACATCGAGACCGCCCACGCGATCTGCCAGCGCCACTGCCACATCGTGCTCGTGGAGGCCAACACCGACTCCTACGAAGACCTCGAAGCCGCCGAGGAAACGGCGGTGAGACTCGGCGACGAAAAAACCACCGCCGCAGACACCGAGGTCTCCAACTCATGGGGAGGATCCGAACCAGTGCTCGACAGCGCCGCCTTCGAACATCCCGGCGCCGTGATCACGGCCGCGGCGGGCGACGATGGCTACCTGAATTGGACCGACGCCGCGGAAGCCAAGGAAGCCGGGGAAGAATATTACGAAGGCCCCGACTATCCGGCCGCATCGCCTCACGTGGTCGCTGTCGGCGGCACACGCCTGACCCTCGGTGGCGGTGGCGCGTGGCAGAGCGAGAAGGTCTGGAACGAGGACCCCGACCCCGAAGGCGAAGATCTGGGCGCCGGCGGTGGCGGCTGCAGCTCGCAGTTCGAAGCCCAGCAATGGCAGCGCGAAGTCAAAGACTGGGCGAAAGTTGGCTGCGAAGATCGACGCGCCGTCGCCGATGTCTCGGCCGACGCCGACCCCTACAGCGGGGTCGCCGTCTACAACTCGGTGCCCGACTTCCGCGAAGAAGAAGGGGTGGACAGGAAAATCGAAGTCGTGAACACGCCACTCGACTGGTGGCCGATCGGCGGCACCAGCGTCGCCTCGCCGATCGTCGCCTCGATGTTCGCGCTCGCCGGCGGCTCGCACGGCGTCGAATACCCGGCGCAGACGCTCTACGAACACCTCGAAACCGGCCTGCTGCACTCCGTCACCGAAGGGGGCAACGGCGAATGCGACGATCGATACGCCTCCTGCAGCGGCTCGATGAAAACGCTCTCCTCGCGCTTCGCCTTCGACTGCGGCGAAGGCGTCCTGATCTGCAATGCGGGCCCCGGCTACAACGGTCCCGCAGGCGTCGGCACCCCCAACGGAGTGGGGGCGTTCCAGCCCGGCAGCGAAGCAGCGGTCAGGAAATTGAGAGCCGAAGAAGAAACCGTGCTGAAAGCCGAAGCAGAAGCCCGTCAGCAGGCTGAAGCGGAAGCGGCAGCCAAACGGAAAGTCGAAGAAGAAACCAGGCAGAAACAGAAGGCCGAAGAAGAAGCGATCGCCAGGAGCGCCCGCGAAGCGCGGGAAGCCACCGAAGCCGAATCCAGGAGAGCGCGGGAAGCAGCGGAAGCCGAATCCACCAGGGCAAGGGAAGCAACAGAAGCAAAACAGGCCCAGGAAAAAGCAGAGCAGGCCGAAGCGGAAAAACTTGCCGCCCTGGAGATCGCGGAAGAAGAGCGGGTCGGCGGGGGCCTCGACGGAGGGTCGAACGGCTCGGCCAACAACACCAAAGGCACGACCGGCGGCGCCTCCCAGAGCGACACGCCCAACGGCTCCTCAGCGGGCTCGAGCACCGGCGGGGCCGGCTCCTCCGCTCACAGTGCCGTGCACCTCTCGCACCTCGTGCTCACCGCGCGCGCGAGCGCGGTGTTCGCGCGCGAACTGCCCACCATCTCTCAGGTCGCCTTCGCCTTCACGCTCAGCGGTGGCACGCGAGTGCGGATCACGCTCTCACGGCTCGTCCGCGTCGGGAGACACCTGCGCTGGGACTCGGCGCCGGGCGGGTTCACGCTCACCGCCGCCCGCGGCCACAACCGCGCGCATCTGCGAGGCCGCGGCGTGCTCCCCGCGGGGCGCTATCGGCTCACGCTGACCCCTGCGCACGGGGCCGCGCGGTCGCTGGCGTTCGGGCTCGGGTAGAGCTCGGCGGGGCCTCGGCGCGGCGGCTCGGCGGAGTCTCAGCGCGGCGGCTCGGGGGAGCGTCGGCGCGACGGCTCGGCGGAGTCTCAGCGCGGCGGCTCGGCGGAGCCTCGGCGCGTCGGCTCGGCGGGGCCTCGGCGCGGCGGGCCACCTGTTCGCCTCGCCGGCGGGGGCGCCAGACGCGCATGTACTGCGCGGCGAAATAGGAGCCCACCACCAACCCCACCGCCGCCACCTGGGCGACGATCGTCTCGACGTTGGGGAAGATCGAGAACCACGTGCCCATCCAGCCGGGCAGTGTCACGCCGGGGATCGGGGTCGTTCCGATCCAGCCAGCGAGCTGCATCTCGTTGACCTCCTCGCCAACCATCACCCACAGCACCAGGAGCAGCATCCCGCCAGTGATGATCAGCAGTTTCTTGTACGGCAGCCGCTGGTGCAGACCGAAGGTCAGCACGCCGGTGGCGGCCGTGAACAGCAGGCCGAGCACCACGCCCTCCAGCACGACGCTCGAGCCGAAGCGCTCGCGCAGGGCCTGCAGGAAGATCACGATCTCAAAGCCCTCGCGGTACACCGAGGTGAAGCCGAGCAGGCCGAAGCCCAGGATCGTGGCGCGCGCGCCGGTCTGCGCCGCCTCGCCCAGCAGACCGCGGCGACGCTTGTGGTGGTGGGAGATCCAGCCGGTCCAGTAGAGCTTGTGGAAGAACCAGTTCATCACGATCAGCAGCACGACGATCGCCGGGATGCCGGTCGCAGCCTGCACCGCGAGGCCGCTGCCACCGAACATCCCGATGAACCACACCGCCACGAACCAGGTGCCCACCGCCGCCAGCAGCGCAAGCCCGCCACCGACCGCCACCGGCTTGCGGTAGGCGCGGTTGGAGCCCAGGAAGCTGGCGGTGATCGCGGCCAACACGAGGATCGTCTCCAGACCCTCGCGGAACACCAGCACGCCGCTGTCGATCACCGCGCTCGTGGAGCTCATGTGGTTGGAGGCATCCGTGGGATCGGGCGTGCCCCCGCGCGCGTGCCAGCCGAGGATCACCCCGGTCACCGACACTGCGAGCACAACCGCGGTCCAGATGTACATGCTCGCCTGTGTGCCCGCCAGACGCCGGCTGGGCGCTTGCTTCTCGACGGGTTTCAAATCCCGACCTCGTTGCTAGGTTATTGCTCCTAGCGGGAACCCTAGCACAGGTTAGGCTGACCTAATTAGGGTGCCCTAACTACCGCGGTCCGGAGCGTTCGCCCTGACTACCGCTGTCCCGAGCGTTGCCCTCACCACCGCCGTCCCGAGCGTTGCCCTGACTACCGCTGTCCGGAGCGTTCGGGAGTCGGGGTCGCCAGGTGCGCGATCGAATGCTGGAGCTGCTCGCCGCGGAGCGTGAGCTCCCAAGCGTTGGGGGCGCCCCGCAGACCGCCGCCGCCGACGTTGGCGATCAGACCCTGCACCTCCAGACGACTGAGCAGCTTCGATATCTGCCCCTGGTCGACAACCTCGGCGCGGTTGGCGACTTCGCGATTGCTCGATCCGGGCCGCTCGGCGATCGCCGTCAGGACGCGCGCGGTGCGGTAGGTGAGCCTCGGGCCCATGCCCTCCATCGCCGTGCGCCCGCTGCGCGGAGGCTGCGAACGCCGGCCGACCGGGGACCGGCCGGCGGGCCGGGCAAGCTCGCGTCTTGCGGCGGCACTGCCCAGATATGGAAGCAGGATCAGGCCCATCAGCTCGCCTCTGAGCGTGATAGGCGGCTCGGGCTTGGGCGCCAGCAGACGCGTCTGCAGGACCGCCAGCAGCGCCCCCACCACCCCCTCGGCGGTGATCGCGGGAGGCTCGGCACGGACTCTCGATTCCAGCCGCCCGCGATCGACGTACTCGGCCAGCGTGGCGATCGCCGCGGCGCGGCTGCGCAGCACACGCGGACCCGCGCCGAGGGCGTAGACGATCCACAGACGCGCCAGGTCGGGCTCCCGCTCGATCAGATCGAGTGCGGCGGTTAAAGCGGATCTGATCCCTTCGACCCACCCGTGCTCCCCGGTGTAGGCCAGCTCTATCGCAGCGCCACCGCGCTCCGAGCACCACTCGAAAGCCGCGAGGAAGCAGGCTTCGACGTCGGCGAACTGCCCGCGGAGCCTGCGCGGTGAGACCTCGGCTCGTGCGGCGATGTCAGCGAGAGTGATGGCTTCCCCCCAACCACTCCTACCCGCCGATCCGCCACCCCCGCCCATGCTGCCGCCCTGGGCGCAGACGGCAGCGGCCATCGCCCTGAAGATACGTGTCCGCTCGTCGTTCTCCACCGGACCCCCTGGCTCTTGCACCCTGACGTCTTCCTCTCCTCGGCGGCAAGCTTGATCTTTGCCTTCGACATTATCTTCTCATTGTCCAGCCTATCTCGGTGCTGTAGGCAGGTGTTTCCCGGCTTGCGACTGGGGTTTGGAGCACGTCTGACCGCCGTTGTTTCCCATTCTTCGGGCCCCTGCCACCCGGTCATCGGGCGCTTAATTTCGCCTGTATGCAGGGGAAACGTGAGGGCTTGCGAGGCATCCGCAAACGGCGAGCGGACGCTCCTCGCAATTTGCGTTGCGAGATCCCCGCACCGGGCTTACCCTCGATCTCGATGATCAACTCAGCCCATGCGCCCGTAGCTCAACTGGCTAACGGCCGCGACAACAGTGGTGCCGAATCTCCAGGTGTAGTCACT
The DNA here is from genome assembly GCA_963744135.1 of uncultured Solirubrobacterales bacterium. Lineage (GTDB taxonomy): Bacteria > Actinomycetota > Thermoleophilia > Solirubrobacterales > Solirubrobacteraceae > Palsa-744. The sequence goes on from CAVUSE010000004.1 coordinate 647,582, forward strand.
CAACCGGCGACGAGCCGCGGGCCTCGTGCCCGTGAGGCTCGCCGGCCGGCGGCTATCTGCCGCGTCGCGGTCGCTTGGCATGAGAAAGCCCTCGCGAGTCGTCGGTCTAAGAGCAGCGGCCTTCTAAGCCGCCGATGTGGGTTCGAGCCCCGCCGGGCGTGCCTCCTCCTGCGCAGCAACCCGTGAAGTGCTCGATCGGCTCTTACAGGCGCTGGTCGCGCTTGCGCCACAGACCAACTTCTCTGTGATCCCCCTCCGCAACCCGCGCAGAGGGGCCGACGCGCAGATCTTCCGCCGTGGGGGCCCAGCGAGTCGGGGGCCTTCCGGCAAGGGGGGCGCGGTAGCGAGCCCGATGCGTGGATCGGTCCCCGGGTCGACGCGGGGCGCGACGCAGAGCCGGATCGAACGGGGCGCGAGGCAGGTCGGGGTCGAGCAGAGCGGGGTCGAGCGGGGCGGGGTCGAGCGGCGCACAGCGCAGAGCGAGATCGAGCTGACCGCGGCGCGCGAGGCGCTTGCCGCGCTGCCCGATGTTGCGACGGTGAGCGCTCGCGCGGACTCGCTGACGGTGCGCTTCGCCGACGCGGCGATCGCGGCGCTCGGCGAGCGGTTGGAGGCCGGCGACGAGGGCGTGCTGGATGCGCGCGATCTGCTGGGCGGAGCCGAGGTCGTGGTCAACTTCTGCGACGCCAACCCCACCAAGGCACTGCACGTCGGCCACCTGCGCAACATCGCACTCGGCCAGGCGCTCGCAGGCGCGCTGGCGGCGGCAGGCGCACGGGTGACGCGCCAGAGCCAGGTGAGCGACTACTGCCGCAGCATGGGCGAAGCGCTGGCTGGCTACATGGAGCTGCCCGAGCACATCACCCCGCGCAGCCTCGGAGTCAAGAGCGACCACTTCGTGGGCGAATGCTTCGGGCGCTATGGCGCGCGGGCGGTGGACGACGCGCCCCACCCCGAGCGTGCCGGCGCCTGGCCGGATGCCGCGGAGGGCGCCAATGACCCGGCGCTGAGCGCCGAGGCGGCCGTCCGCAACGACCTCGCCGACAAGCTGCTCGAACGGATGAGCGCCGGCGATCCGCAGATCGTGGAGCGTTGGCAGCGGTTGCGCGGGTGGGCGCTGGAGGGGCAGGAGGCGACGCTCGCCGCACTTGGGGTGAGCATCGACCGGCTGGTGTACGAGTCGGATTCGCGCCCCCTCACGCAGTGGATCCTCGATCGCGGCGTGGCGGGCGCGGTGCTGACGCGGACCGCAAGCGGAGCGGTTGTATACGAGACGCGGGAGGAGGAGTACCCGCGGCTGCTACTGGCTCGGGCAGACGGCTTTCCGACCCAGCACCTGCGCACGATCGCGCTGTGGCGCTCCCTGCACGGGACGCTCGGCGAGATCCGCACGATCGAGCTGGTCGGCGAGGAGTGGCAGGCATACGTGCGCTACCACGGGCGCCTGATGCACGGAGAGGGGCCATCGTCGCGGCCCTCGCGCAGGGAACGCCATCCGAGCGACAACGTGATCTACGGAATGGTCACGGTCGAAGGTGGGGCGGTGAAGTCCAGCCACGGCAGGCCCCCGCTCGTGGACGGATTGCTCGAGCGGCTCTCGGCCGCACCGGCACTGAAAGAGCTCGCCGCGCGCAGCGAGGGACGCTTCCGAGAGCGCAACCTCGCGGCGCTCGTGACCCTGGGGTTCTATCTCGGCCGCCCCACACGCAAGCCAGTGGATCTCACCCTGACGGAGATGCTCGACCTCACCGGCGGAGTGGGCTGGGAACTTGCGCGCGCCGTGGTAGACGCCTGGGACCCGCGCCACGACGGCCCGCCCGACCCGGCGCCCGAGGGTGACAAGTACCGCCACGCGGTGATGCAATCCCAGGTCCACCGGCGGCTGCTGGCGCGTGCGGTAGAGCAGCTGGACATGTACGAGCTCGCGCGCTTCTACGGGCACCTGAGTCGCCGCTACCTCGCAATCGACCCAGATGCACGTACCGCCCGCGCGATGCGCACCCTGCTCGCCGCGGGGATGGACGCGTTGGGATTGCCGTGCGCGCGGCCCGAAAGCGGTGCGCCGGGATGAGCCCAAACGGGATGAGCCCGAACGACCTGGGGCTGACAACCGACCTCGGCATCACGGCGAGCGCAGCTTGTGGCATCACGGCGAGCGCGGCTTGTGGCATCACGGATCCCGCACGCAACGACGGGAGCAGCGGGATGAGCGGGCGGACGGGCAAACCGAGCGGGTTTAGCAGCACCGATGTGGCTCAGCTGGACCGCAACGAGGCCTTGCGCGGGCCCCCGCCGGGCGCGGTCGCACGGGTGCGTGCCGCAATAGCGCGGGGGCACATCTATCCACACCAGGCACTCTCGCGCGCGACAGCCACCGCGGCCAGCCACCTCGGCGTGGATCCGCAGCAGCTGATCCTCACCACCGGCGTGGACGAGGCGGCGGACCTGTGCATCCTCGAGCTGGGCGACCCCTGCACCGTCACTCCGGGCTTCGACGGGTACGGCGACCGCGCGGCGGCGCTCAACCACCGCTGCAGGGCGTTCGCGCTGACCGCCGAGCACGGGCTTCCGCGCGAGCTGCTCGGGGGGGTTACGGCCGACCGGTTGGTGATGCTGGCCAGCCCCAACAACCCTACCGCGAACGCGTTCGCGCCCCAGTCGCTGCGCACGCTGCTGTGGCGCTCGGCGTACCTGCTGCTGGACGAGACCTACGCGGACTTCTGCGCGCACGCACCGGGGCTGGCATGGCTGGCGGAGCACCCGCGCCTACTGGTGTTCCGCTCTTTCTCAAAGGCCTACGGTCTGGCGGGCCTGCGGATCGGCTGCCTCGTCGGTGAGGAGCGCCTCATCGGGCGGCTGCGTGCACGGCAGGCGTATCTGACGACGAGCGGGCTGGCGGCAGAAGCGCTGATCGGCGCGCTGGAGAGCGACGCCGACTTCCCGCGCCGCCACGCGCACGAGGTGGGCACGCTGCGCGCAGAGCTGATCGCGCGCCTGCGGGCGGTGGAGCTGTTCGAGCGCGTGCACGACAGCGAGACCAACTTCGTGTTCGTCACGTGCGCATCGCCCGTTGAGGCGACGTCCATCCGGGCGACGCTGGCGGCGCAGTGGAACGTGATCGTGGCCTCGACCGCCGCGCTCGGAGCGCCGGCGGGGCTGCGGATCGGCGTGAGCCTGCGCGAGTACGCCGACCGTCTGATCGGCGGGCTGACGGCAATCGCCCAGCTGCGCACCCCGTCTCCGCGGCGGGTCGGCGCGGAGAGGGAGGACGGTGAATAGCGGAGGGCGGAGGGCGGAGGGTTGACGGTGGAGGCAGGAGGGAGGACGGCGAATAGCGGACGGCGGAGCGCGGACGGTGGAGCGCAGATGGCGGAGCGCAGATAGTGGAGGGCAAACGAAATCGGAAGGGAGTGGGGTGCATATGTAACTTTTCAAAGGCCGTATAACAAATGCGCACGACTTTTAAATTTTCATACAACAACACCCACACCTCTGATATATACTATCGCTATACTCAGGAGAAAATGACATGCACGGCAGTCCCCCGGCCATTGCGGCGATCGCGCTGGAGAAAAAATGACATGAACCGCGCCAGCCACACCATCGACAGCAACACCATCGCCCAGACGACTTCCAAGGCAATCAATCGCGCGGCCTTCCGCCCGACGCTGCTGAGAGCGCTCGACTACCTCGCCGGGTGGGCGACGGCGGAGCTGTTGATGGCCATCCTCGAAGACGAGCAGCTGCTGAGTGCGCTGGAGCAGGGCGTCAGCGCCGAGGAGCTGGCGGCGCGGTTGGGCTCGCCCGGCAGCCCGACCACGGGCGCCTCCGGGAGCGAGCTGACCGGCGCGCTGCTGCAGGCGCTGCACTCCGAGGGCGCGCTGGTGCGGGAGGCCGGGACGTACCGGCTCGCCGAAGACCTCTCGGAGCTACGCGCGGTGCACGGCTGGTTGGAGCTGCTGATGGAGGGCTACCGCGACCTCTTCAAAGGCGTCGGCAGGCTGATGCGCGAGGGCGACGGGAGCATCGAGCGCAACCACCTGCGCGTGGCGAGCGGCAGCGCGCGGATCGCGATCTACGACGCCGTGCCGCTGACGCTGCGGCTGATCGAGCGCCTCGGCGCCTCCGAGGGGGTGGTGCTGGACTACGGCTGCGGCAGCGCGCTGTACCTGATCACGCTGTGCGCCCAGCACCCCGGGCTGCGCGCGATCGGCGTGGAGCTCGCACAGGAGACGGTGCAGGCCGCCCGCGAGCACGTGCGCGAAGCGGGCCTGGAGGATCGCATTGCGATCGAGCACGCCTCGGCGCCCGACTATGTGCCGAGCGAGGAGGTGGACTTCGTCGTCTCAGCGTTCGTGCTGCACGAGATCGTCGGCCAACGCGGGGTCGAGGGAACCGTCGAGTTCCTGCGCTCGTTCGGGACGCGCTTCCCCAACGCGAAGCTGTTGATCGTCGAGGTGTCAAACCCCTACGAGGAAGGCCGCGGCGAGCTGGTCGGGAGCGATCGCCAAGGGAAGGGCTATTACAACTATTACATCTGGCTGCACTCAGTCACCACCCAGCGCCTGCTCGCGCACGCACAGTGGCTGGGGCTGTTCGCGCAGGCCGGCTACCGCGTGCTGCACGAAGAGCGCGTGGACGACGTCGTCGACTCCACGGGCCTGGAGATCGGCTACGCGCTGGAGCGGGTGTAGGTTATTTTTTCTTGCCCTTCGGCGCCTTCTGCAGATGGACGGTTGCCGTGCTGATCGTCTGACCGCCCGAGCTGACGGTGACGATCGCCGTGAGCTTGCCGAATTTCTTCAGCAGCCCGTTGCCGGTTCCGTTGAGTGCGAGCTCGAGCGTCTTGGAGGTGCCCGCCGCAAGCGCTGCGCTCCCGGATGCAATCACCACCTGCTTCTTCTTGACGACCACTTTCTTCTTGCGCTTGCGTGCGGTGACGGCGATGACCTTGCCACCCTTCAGATGCTCGGTGACGGTGACCCGAACGCTTGGGGCCTGACACGTGGCGCCGCCGGCCGGGCAGGAGAGCGTCACGACGAGCTTACCCTGCTTGCGGGAGATCGAGCCAACGTGGACGACCGGAGGCTTTGGCTTCGGGGCCGAGCCACCGCCGGGGCCACCCCCCGCCGACCCGCCGTACACAACACCGACAAAGGAGGGTTCGGAGGTCTCGTGCGCGTAGTCGGCGGCGAAACCGTTGGCGAGCGCCCCGAACGTGCCTTCGAACTTGCCGCCGTCGAGCTCGAAGAGGTCGAACTCCTGCCCCGAGGCAGGCACGAACCCGCCGATCAGAGCCGGCGCGAGCGTCCCCCCAGCGGTGAACTTGCCCGGCCCGTTGCAGCAGGGGCCGGTCAGCTGGATGGCGCCGATGTTCGCCGCGCTGGCGATCCCGGGCGACAGCGTGCCGTCATTGACGAACGACGCAGCCTCCTGAAGCTGATAGACCGCACCCGGCGCAATTGTGACAAGCCCTTCGTTGGTGGTGACCGAGCCGTTGTTGCCCTGGAAGATCCCCCCGTTGACTTCGAGCTTGCCCGACGGACCGTTGGTCAGGCTGTCGAGGAGTTGGGTGACCCGCGTGGCAGTTTCGGTTTCATCCTTGATGAGGCCGTTATTGTGGATCGAGCCGCCTTCGACGTTGACCACGCCGCCAGCTTCGCCACTCCCCGTCGGGTTGAGCACGAGCGTCCCGTCGTTCACCAATTCCTTGCCCCCGCCACCCAGGGCCGTGCTGTAGGAGGTCTCTCCGCCGGAACTGAAAGGCTCGCCGCGCACCGTCACGGTCTGACCAGCGGGGATCGTGCCCGTGACCGTAAGCGACTCGTGGTTACCCAAAAAGGCCCCACTCCCCGCCGAGTCCACGAGCGTTGCGCCGTTCTCCAGCACCACTTCATTACCCGAAACCGAGCCGCCGCTCTGGGTCCACGTGGCTTCCCCACCTGACACCGTGATTGAACCGCTGTTCACCACCGAGCCATCGTTTTCATACGCGTTCACCCCGCTGGGATCACCGCTGCTCAGTTGCAGCGAGGCCTCCGGATCCACCGTGAGCACCCCGTCGTTGCTCCCCGACACGGGGTATGTATTTGGATACCCCACATGGAGCGCCCCCGAGCTGACCTGGATGCTACCGTCCGCCTCGTTCGTCACGCCCGATTCGAGGTTGTTATGGAAGGCGCCATCCTCGACCTGCGACTCAATGTGGCCTTCGTTGACGAGGGTTCCCGCAAAGGTCGCTTCGCCGCCCGGCGTGTCTTCTCCTGACGTTTTGCCGTGCCGGTTGGATGCGGTCGCGTCGAGCGTGAGCGTGCCCGTCGGGTTGATCTTCGCCATCCCACCCGACATGGTGAGAGAGACCGCATTCAGCTGCTCGTTGCTGCCAGAGATGCTGCTCTGCCCTTCGATGTCGAGGGTCTGATGCCCGCTTGATCCCCCCAACGTGAGCGATTTGACGGTGTCGCCATTTGCGGGATGGCCCAGTTCGCCGGCGTATGGTTCCAGCGTCACCGTGTAGGTGCCGGCCGCCGTGATGCAGACTTCGTCCGTGTTGCCCGGCACCGCATCTTTCGACCAGTTGGACGCTGTGCCCCATGAGCCACCGCTCGTGTTCGTCCATTCATCAGTGCACGCCTGCGCGCTCGCCACCGAAACTGCCAGGCAGCAGAGGGTCGAGATACATACGAGAAGCGAGCGGGTGCGGGTCACGATGAAGAGTCCTTTCCGTTGCGATGCAGGTTCAACTGTCGGCGACCAAAGCAGGCGCTACTGCTGCCCGACTGCCCTGTGTCGCACGTCCAGCCCCCGACTTGACGGCTACCCCCCGTCCGGCACCCCCAGCCGCACGGACCCGGCCAGTCTACCCGCATTCCTCGGCTCAGCCAAAGTTACTGGTCGCGGCCAGCGAAAGTCTCAAACGGGAGCGTGCAGTGTGGCGGGCGCCCCGTAGGGCCCCAGGCACTCCGGCAGCGCAACCGAGCCGTCCTCGCGCTGGCCGTTCTCGAGCAAAGCGATGATCGTGCGCCCGACCGCCACCGCGGTGCCGTTGAGCGTGTGGAGGATCTCCGTGCGCTTCTCGCGGCGCACGCGGATGTTGAGGCGCCGGGCCTGGTAGTCGGTCGTGTTGGAGCAAGATGTCAGCTCGCGGTAGCGGCCCTGAGAGGGCAGCCACGCCTCGCAGTCGTACTTCTTGGCGGCGGGAGCGCCGAGGTCGCCCACGGCGATGTTGACCACCCGGTAGGGCAACCCCAACTCGCCGAGGATCTCCTCCTCGATGGCGAGGATCCGCTCGTGCTCCGCGCCGGAGGCGGAGGGCTCGACGAAGCTGAACATCTCGACCTTGTCGAATTGGTGCACGCGGAAGATCCCGCGCGTGTCTTTGCCGGCAGCGCCGGCCTCGCGCCGGAAGCAGGGGGAGAAGCCGGCGTAGCGCAGTGGCAGGCGCTCGGCGTCGAGGATCTCCTCGTCGTGCAGCGAGGCGAGCGCGACCTCGGAGGTGCCCACCAGGAAGAGCTCGTCCGCGGGGAGACTGTAGATCTGCTGCTCGGTGTCGGGCAGGAAGCCGGTGCCGTACAGCGCCCGCTCGCGCACCAGCACCGGCGGGATCACCGGCTCGAAGCCGTGCGCGCGCAACTTCTCGAGGACCCAGCGCACGAGCGCCAGCTCCAGCATCACGAGGTCGCCTTTGAGATAGGCGAAGCGCGCGCCCGACAGCTTGGCGGCGTGATCCATGTCGATCAGCGACCCAGCCAGCTCCAGGTGGTCGCGAGGGGGGAATTGAGGCCCGCCCACCCCCGCACCGCCCCTGCCGAGCCCGCCCTCGCCAGAGACATCCCCTCCCGAATCTCCAACCGCAAGCCCCCCCAGCCCCGCCTCCCCGACGACCCGCACCAGCTCGTCCTCCGGCCCCGGGGCGGCGGTTGGGTCGGGCAGGTTGGGCAGCGGCAACAGCGCCGTGTCGAGCTCCGCCTGCACGGCGGTGAGCCCCTGCGCCAGCTCCTTCTCCCGCGCACCCAACTCGCGCTGCTCGGCGATCGCCGCCGCAGCGTCCTCGCCGGAGCGCTTCGCCAGCGCGATCGCATCGGCGGCGGCGTTGCGGCGCGCGCGCAGCTCCTCCAGCTGGGGAATCAGCGCACGGCGGCGCTCGTCCAGCTCGATCACCCGGTCGAGGCCGGCTGCCACTCCCCCCTCGCCCGCACCGCGCCGTGCGAGCGCCGCCCGCACCTCCTCGGGCTGCTGGCGGATCAGCTTGATGTCGAGCACGCGACCAAGCCTCGGGGCGCGCCTATTTGGTGGTGCTCGTCGAGCTTTCGGAGGAGCCCGGAATCGCGGTGTTTTCGATCGAGGGCACCTTGGGCGCCTGCAGACCCGCGTACTTGGCGAGGAACGCGGCGACTTCGCGCGCCTGGACGCCGAGGACGATGTCCTGCGGCATGATCGCGCCGGAGAAGCCGCCGTTGCGGATCGCGTAGAGGACCTGGTCGTACTGCTCTGTGCGGAAGTCGAAGTTGGGGCCGTTGGTGCGCAGGCGGTCCTTGATGCTGGTGGCCGAGCCCTCGGCCCCGACGACGGACAGCGTGTGGCAGCCCGAGCAGCGCTGCAGGAACAGCGCGGCCCCCTTGTAGTAGGGGCTGGATTTGGAGAGCTGGATGCCCTGCGTGCCGCAGGCGCTGACGCCCACGGCCGCGACGGCGCTCGCCGCCAGGATGGCCGCGAGCTTCAGTGGGGCGCTCATGCGAGTCCTCAGTTGGGCGCTCATGCGACGCGGAATATATAGGCTCGCCGGATGCGACCCCGGTCTCTCGCAGTGGCGCTGCTCGCAGCGCTCCTGATGGCGGGCTGCGGAGCCACGCGGACGGTGCACGTGACGGGCCATCGTCTGGCGCTCACCCTGGAGGAGTACCGCATCCTGCCGAAGACGGTGAGCGTGCCGGCGGGGCCGCTGCGGATCACGGCGTGCAACCGCGGCATCGTCACCCACAATGTTGCACTTCAGCAGGGGACCCTCGACTCCGATGAACGCACGACGCTGGCCGACATCCCCACGCTGCTGCCGGGTAGGTGCGGCTCGGTGCTGACCGCCTCGCTGGCCCCCGGCCGCTATCTGCTCGCCAGCACCGTCGGCAACCAGGCCGTGCTGGGGATGGCGGGCACGCTGCTCGTACGGTGAACGCGGGGACGGCTCAAACCCCATGCGCGGTGCCGGCCGCGCGCAGCAGCAGGAAGACGACCACCAGCGCGGAGAGGGCCATGATGCCCTGCTCGCGGCGAACGATCGCCGCTACCACGGCCTGCTGCTCGGCCTCGGGGAGCCGGCCGACCTCCTGGGCGCTCTCCAGCCCGCGCTGATCGAGGATCGTTTGGGCGGAGGCAATGCGCAACTGCTCGGCGACAAAAGCGACGGCAAGCGGCAGCAGGGCGTATAGGTAGAAGAGGTGTTCGCTGGAGGTGTGGCCAGCGGCGGCGAGCACACCCACCGCGAGCGCGAACACGACAGCGGCGCCCTGGCCGGTGCGCAGCAGCACCCAGAAGGGGCGGCTGGGGTGCCAGCGGTACCAGCTCCAGCCACCCAGCAGCGCGGGGAGCGCGTTGACCGCGGCGGCAGCGAGCGCGCCCACGGCCACTGCTTCGTTCACGGCGGGTACCCCCGTGGGGCACGGCGGCGGCGGCGGAGGAGCGCGAGGCGCCACACAGTGGGGCAGAGACCCGGGATGACACCGCCGCAACCGCCCGATCTCGCGCCGATCGTCACTATGTAACACTCTTGCACAAGCATCGGCGTGCGGTGGTATAACAGCCGCGGTGCTCCGTTCCTATCTCCCCGCGCTCGTGTTCCTGATCCTCGGCGGCGCCGTGGGAGGCGCGTTCACGCTGCTCAATGGCGTGCTGGGCCCGCGCCGGGCGATCAAACAGAAGCAGGATCCCTACGAGTGCGGCCTGCCCTCGGAGGTCAAACAGGGGCTGCGCTTCGGGATCAGCTTCTACCTGATCGCGATGCTGTTCATCCTGTTTGACATCGAGGTGATCTTCCTCTACCCGATCGCGGTGCAGTTGCGCGCGTTCGGGAGCTATGCGCTGAGCGAGACCGCCGTGTTCATCGTGCTGCTGGTCGTGGCGTTCGTGTATGTGTGGCGGAGGGGTGCGTTGGAGTGGAGGTGAGACGCACCCCGATCGCTCCTCCGCGCGCCGCCGGCGACGCGCAGGGCGATGCGAGTCGCCTGCAAGTGAACAGACTGAACGCGCCGCAGCTGCTGCGCGGCGGCGAGATGGACGGCCTCAACCTACCCGCCCACCTGGAGGGCGCGGAGCTGGAACGCCACGTCGAAGAACGCGTGCTGACGACGACACTCGACCGCGCGGTGGCGTGGGCGCGCTCCAACTCGTTCTTCCCACTCGGCTTCGGGTTGGCGTGCTGCGCGATGGAGCAGTTCCACACCGCCGGCCCGCGCATGGACATTGCGCGCTTTGGCTTCGAGGCGTTCCGCGCCTCCCCCCGCCAGGCCGACCTGATCATCCTCGCGGGCCGCGTGTCGATCAAGATGGCGCCGATCATCCGCCGCCTGTACGACCAGATGCTGGAGCCCAAGTGGGCGATCTCGATGGGCGCCTGCTGCAGCTCGATGGGGGTCTTCAACAACTACGCGCTGGTGCCCGCCGACAAGTTCATGCCGATCGACGTGCACGTCCCCGGCTGCCCGCCCCGCCCCGAGGCGCTGATGCACGGCATCCTCAAGCTGCGCAAGCTGGTGCAGGACGACCCCGACGCCAGCTGGCGCGAGCGCTACCAGGCCGTGGGCACGGAGGAGATCGTTCCGGGTGCCTGACGATGCGGCTTCCTCCTCTTTGGGTAGACACCTTGGCGCGGTACTCCGACGTCCGGCTGAGCACCTTGGCGCGGTGCTCCGACGTCCGGCTCGTTTGACCGGCCACCACACGGGGGAGGTCAGGGATGCCTGACGCCACGGGCATGGAGCTCCTCGCACGCGGGCTGCGGGAGGAGCTCGGCGAGCAGGCCGTGCTGGGCACGGTGTTCTTCCGCGAACGGGCGACGATCGAGATCGACCCGGTGCGCGTGCAGGCGGCGCTCGCCCACCTGCGCGGCCAGGGTTATGCGTTCATGGCGAGCCTGCACGGCGTCGACTACTACCCGCACGAGCCGCGCCTCGGCGTCCACTACGAGCTGCTGGACATGGCCCGCGTCGATCGCGTCACCGTCCTGCTGCGTGTGCCCACCGATGCGCCGCACGTCGACTCGGTGACCGAGGCATGGCCCACGGCCGACCACCAGGAGCGCGAGGTGTATGACATGTTCGGGGTCGTCTTCGACGGGCACCCCGACCTGCGCCGGATCCTGATGCCCGAGGACTACGAGGGCCACCCCCAGCGGCGCGACTTCCCCGTGGGGGGCGAGCCGGTGCGCTTCACCTACAACGACAACCCCACGCTGGGAGCGCCCCGGTGAGCTTCACCTACAACGACAACCCCACGCTGGGAGCGCCCCGGTGAGCAGCACCCACAACGACAACCCAACGCTGGGGGCCCCGCGGTGAGGACCCTCTCCGACTACCGCCGCCGGGAGCAGAGCTTCACGCTCGACCAGTCGGGAGTGGGCGGCGCCGCCGGGGTCAGCGCCGACGCGATCGCCACCAGCGATGAGGCCACGCACGAGCTGCTGACGCTCAACTTCGGCCCCCACCACCCCGCCACGCACGGCGTGCTGCGGCTGCTGGTGACGCTCCAGGGGGAGGTCGCGCGCGACCTCAAACCGATCATCGGGTATGTGCACACGGGGATCGAAAAGACCGCCGAGGACAAGGCCTACTGGAAGGTGATCCCGGTCATCGAGCGGATGGACTACCTCTCCTACTACTTCAACGCGATGGCCTACTGCGGCGCCGTCGAGCGCCTGCTCGAGGTCGAGGTGCCCAAGCGCGCGCAGTATTTGCGCGTGATCCATCTCGAGCTCAACCGCATCGCCTCCCACCTGATCTGGCTGGGCACCTCCGTGCTCGACCTCGGCGCCACCTCGATCTTCCTCTACTGCCTGCGCGAGCGCGAGCTGATCCTCGACCTGTTCGAGATGTCCTCCGGCGCGCGCATGCACACGCGCTACTTCCAGGTGGGCGGCGTGATGGAGGACATCCCCCGCGGCTTCGAGCAGAAGGTGCGCGAGTTCTTGAAGATCATGCCCAAGCGCGCCGACGAGTACGGCGCGATCCTCAACGCCAACGAGATCGTGCTGCAGCGGCTGCGCAACGTCTGCCCGCTCGACGCAGACACGCTGCTGGGGCTCGGCGTCACCGGCCCGCTGCTGCGCGCCGCCGGCAACCCGTGGGACCTGCGCAAGGCCGACCCCTACAGCTCCTACGAGGACTTCTCCTTCAAGATCCCGGTCGGCACGGTCGGCGACAATTACGACCGCTTCGCGGTGCGCATGGCGGAGATCTACGAGTCGGTGCACATCATCGAACAGGCGCTCGACGGGCTGCCAGAGGGGCCGCACATCACCGAGGACCGCAAGATCGCGCTGCCGCCCCGGCACGAGCTCGCGACCTCGATGGAGGCGCTGATCCACCACTTCAAGCTCGTCACCGAGGGCATGCGCGTGCCGCCCGGGGAGATCTACAACCCGATCGAGTCCCCCCGCGGCGAGCTGGGCTGCTACGTGCGCTCCGACGGCTCCTCCAAGCCCGCGCGGGTGCACATGCGCGACCCCTCGTTCGTCAACCTCCAGGCGCTCGCGCACATGACCCGCGACGCCTACATCGCCGACCTGATCGCCACCACGGCGATGCTCGATCCGATCCTCGGGGGAATAGACAGATGAGCGCCATTGGCGCATGCGCCAATGGCCCGGTCGGCGCATGCGCCGACCGGCGGGTGGGTGCATGCACCCACCCGAACAGCAGGAGGATCCCATGAGCAGCGTTCCCCGCTATGCCCACGGCTCGCGCGTGCCCGGCTGGGACATGCCCGCCGACCTCGACAAGGACCCCGCCACGATCCCCGGGGTGGGCGGGTCCCCATCCCCGGAGGTGCCGGAGGAGCTGCGCGCGGACATCGAGACGCACATGGCGCTCTACCCCGACCCCCGCTCCGCGATCCTGCCCGCGCTGGAGGCAGCACAGCGGGTGCACGGCTGGTGCTCGCCCGAGGCGATCGACCAGGTCGCTTGCGTGATGCAGTTGACTCCCGCCGAGTTGGTTGCCGTCGCGACCTTCTACGACATGCTCGAGACCACGCCCGTCGGGCGCCACTCCGTGTATGTGTGCACCAACATCTCCTGCTCGCTGTGCGGCGCCGACGAGCTGTACGAGGCGATTCGCTCCGCCGCGGGCGAGGATCCGGAATTCAATGTGCGCTCGTTCGAGTGCCTCGGCGCCTGCGACATCGCGCCGATGGCCTCCGTCGACGGCGCCTACGTGGGACCGCTCGCGCTCGCCGACGTGCCTCAGCTGCTCGATGACATCCGCGCCGGCAGGGAGGTGCTGCCCGAGAAGCAGCTTGCGCGGCGACCCTGCGCCGACCCGGGGGCGGGCTCGTGACCGACAAGCTTCTATCGGGGGCCGGCTCGTGAGCGACAAGCTCCTCTTCGACCGCATCGACGAGCCCGGGCTGAACACGCTGGAGGTCTACCAGCGCCGCGGGGGCTACGAGTCGCTGCGCAAGGCGCTCGCGATGCCGCCCGAAGCCGTGCTGCACGAGCTCGAAGCCTCCAGCCTGCGCGGGCGCGGGGGGGCCGGCTTTCAGATGGGCAAGAAGGTGTCGTTCCTGCCTAAGGGCGGGATGGACAAGTACCTGGTGTGCAACGCCGACGAGTCCGAGCCCGGCACCTTCAAGGACCGCGAGCTGATGCAGAAGTCCCCGCACATGCTGCTCGAGGGGATCGTGATCGCCGCCCACGCCGCCGGCGCCACGCGCTCGTTCATCTACATCCGCGGCGAGTACGTGCTGCAGGCCGACATCCTCGATGCCGCGCTCGCCGAAGCGCGCGCCGCCGGGTTCGTGGGCGAGCGCATCCTCGGCTCCGACACCTCGCTCTCGCTGGTGGTCCACCGCGGCGCCGGCGCCTACATCTGCGGCGAGGAGACCGGCCTGCTCGACTCGCTGGAGGGCAAGCGCGGCAACCCGCGCCTGAAGCCGCCCTTCCCCGCCAATCAGGGTCTCTACCAGGGGCCGACTTTGATCAACAACGTCGAGACGCTCTGCACGGTCCCCACGATCCTCCGCATGGGTGGCGACGAGTACGCCAAGCTCGGCGTCGACACGTCCACCGGCACGAAGCTCGTGTCGGTCTCCGGGCACGTGCAGCGACCCGGCAACTATGAGATCGAGCTCGGGATCCCTTCGCGCGAGATCATCTACGGCCTCGCCGGTGGGCCGCCGGAGGGGCGCAAGGTCAAGTGCTGGTTTCCCGGGGGCTCCTCCTCCCCCGTGCTCACCGGTGAGGACCTCGACATCCCCTACGACTTCGACTCGATGGCCAAGGCCGGCTCGATGCTCGGCTCGGGGGCGATCATCGTCGTCGACGACTCGACGCCGATTCTCGACGTGGCGTTGAAGGTCGCGAAGTTCTACCGCCACGAGTCCTGCGGCAAGTGCACTCCCTGCCGCGAGGGCACCAACTGGACAGTCACGATGCTGGAGCGGATCGACGCCGGCGAGGCCACGCCGATGGACCTCGAGATCATGGCCTCGGTGCAGGAGCACATCATCGGCAACTGCCTCTGCGTGCTCGGCGACGCGATGGCGATGCCGATTGGCTCGATGATCGCCAAGTTCAAAGACGAGCTCGAAGCGCACATGGCGACCGCGCGCCTGCGCGGCGGTGTCGGCGACATCGCCGCGGCCGAGGGCGTGCTCGCCGCCCAAGGTGCCCTCGTCGGCGCCGGTACGGGACCCCACGGGGAGGCCCACTGATGCCGCGGCCCGCCCCAGCCACCGTCCGCACACCCGGCCATCCTGAGGCCCGCTGATGCCCCGGCCCGCCCCACGCACCATCACCTTCACGATCGACGGCCTCGAGGTGCAGGCGCCCGAGAACTCGATGCTGGTAGACGCCGCCAAGCTCGGCGACATCGAGATCCCCGTCTTCTGCTACGAGCCCAAGCTCGGCAACCCAGTCGGGGCCTGCCGCATGTGTCTGGTGGAGATCGAGGGCATCCCCAAGCTGCAGACCGGCTGCTCCACGCCGGTCAAGGACGGCATGGTTGTGCACACCCAGTCCGAGCGCGTGAAGACCGCCCAGAACTCGGTGGTCGAGTTCCTGTTGATCAACCACCCGCTCGACTGCCCCGTGTGCGACAAGGGCGGCGAGTGCCCGCTGCAGGACATCACCTTCGGCTGGGGCCGCGGCTTCTCGCGCTACGTCGATCCCAAGCGCCACTTCGTGAAGCCGCTCGCGCTCTCCCCCCTGATTGCGATCGACCGCGAGCGCTGCATCCTCTGCTACCGCTGCGTGCGCTTCTCCCAGGAGATCTCCGAAGACCACCAGCTCGTGCTGCAGGAGCGCGGCGCCCACTCCTACGTCTCGACCTTCGACGGCCACCCCTACGTCGCGCCCTTCTCCGGCAACATCGTCGAGCTGTGCCCCGTCGGCGCGCTCACCTCCCAGCCCTACCGCTTCCGCGCCCGCCCGTGGGACATCGAGGACGCCGGCTCGGTGTGCACGCTGTGCCCTTCGCAGTGCAACGTCACGCTCACCGTGCGCGACGAGCGCGTCCTGCGCGTGCTCTCCCGTCAGAACCCCGAGGTCGACGATGGCTGGCTGTGCGACCGCGGCCGCTTCGCCTACCCCGTGCTCGGAGGTGACGCGCGCGTCACCGCACCGCTGGTGCGCGACGGCGGCGAGCTGCGCCCCGTCTCCTGGGAGCGCGCCCTGGAGGAGGCCGCCGCCGGGCTGCGCCGTGCGGGAGAGCGCGTCGGCGCGCTCGCGGGCGGCAGCGCCACCAACGAGGAGGGCCTGCTGCTCGCGCGTCTCGTGCGCGAGGTGCTGGGCTCGCCGCATCTCGATTCGCGCGTCGCCGGCACGCTGCCGCTGGAGCTGTTGCGGGCGTTCGCCGAGCCCGGCCTGCAGGCGACGGTGAGCGACCTCGAGTTCGCCCACGCCGTGCTGCTGCTCGACTGCGAACCGATCGCCGACGCCGCGATCCTCGACCTGCGGCTGCGCAAGGGGGTGCGCCGCCACGGGCTGCGGCTGGTGCCCGCCGGGCGCGAGCAGCTGCTCGACAAGCGCGCACACAAGGAGCTGCTCGACACGCTGCGCGCCGCCGGCGAGGAGGTCGTCGTGCTGTGGCACGAGCGCTTGGGTACCGGCGCCGACGGCGAGCCGGCTGTACGTGCGCTGCTCGACCTCGCCACCACGCTGGGGCTCGCCGGGATCGACGGCGCCGGGCTGCTCAAGATCCCCGCCCACGCCAACGGCCGCGGCCTGCGCGAGGCCGGCGTGCTCCCCAACGCCGGGCCGGAGCTCGGCGAGATCGACGAGTACGGGCTCGACGCGCACGGGATCGCCGCGGCGCTGGCCGCCGGCGAGCTCTCGGCGATCTACCTGCTCGACGCCGACCCGCTCGCGGGCCCCTCGCCGTTGCCATCCTCCGAGCACCTCCGCTCGCCATGGACGGAGCCGGAGCTGTGGGAGCAGGCACTGGAGCGGGCCTCCACGGTGATCGCCCACGCCACGTTCCTCACCGAGGGCGTCCGTGCGCACGCCAACGTCGTCTTCCCGGCCCTCGCCTACGCGGAGAAGGAGGGCACCATCGTCCACCCCGACGGCCGCGTCCAGCGGCTGCGGCCCGGCGTGGCGCGCCCGGGTGAGACGCGGGACGAGCGCAGGGTGCTGGAGGATTTGGCGACGGCGCTCACCCGAGAGGCGGTAGGGGCATGAGAGCCGCACGCATTGCGGCTGGCCACATGGAGGCCCGTGTCGCCACCCTCACCGGCCGCCGCATGGAGGCCCGGCCATGATCGCCACCGTCGGCTTCTACGAAGAATGGTGGATCCAGATCCTCAAGGCGGTCGTGATCTTCGCCGTCGGCCTGCAGCTCGTGCCGGTGGTGCTGCTCGCCGAGCGCAAGCTGCTCGGGCGCTTTCAGTCGCGCTACGGCCCCAACCGCGTGGGTCCGTACGGCGCGCTGCAGCCGCTGGCCGACATCCTCAAGCTGCTCACCAAGGAGCAGTTCCGCCCCACCACGTCGATCGGCTTCCTGTTCGCGTTCGCGCCCGTCATCTCGATCCTCACGGCGGTCGCCGCGTTCGCGCTGATCCCGTTCGGCAACGTCCAGCACATCTTCGGCAAGCCCGTCGGGCTGTACGGGGTGGACGTCTCGATCGGGCCGCTCTACCTGTTCGCATTCGGCGCGATCGCCTTCTACGGGGTGATGCTCGGCGGCTGGGCCTCGGGCTCGAAGTACTCGTTCCTCGGCGCGATGCGCGGCGCCGCCCAGCTGATCTCCTACGAGGTCTCGCAGGGTCTCGCGCTGGTGGGCGTGGTCATGACCGCACAGACGCTCTCGCTGACGGGCATCGTCTATGCGCAGGAGGGGATGTGGTACATCGTGCCGCAGTTCTTCGGCTTCCTGATCTTCCTCACCGCCTCCTTCGCGGAGATCAACCGCGCCCCGTTCGATCTGACCGAGGCCGACGCCGAGCTGGTTGGCGGCTACAACACCGAGTTCGGCGGCGGGCGCTTCGCCTCCTACTACTTCGCCGAGTACCTGAACGTGCTGGTCGTCTCCGGGATCGTGACCACGGTGTTCCTCGGCGGCTGGCTGCTGCCGTTCGGCATCCACCCGCCGGGGTGGGTTGACCCGTTCGTGGTGCTGTTCAAGATGGGCCTCTTCACCTTCTTCTTCATCTGGGTCCGCGCCACATTGCCGCGCCTGCGCTATGACCAGCTGATGAGTTTCGGCTGGAAGGTGCTGTTGCCGCTGGCCACGCTCAACGCTTTGGTGACCGCCGTGCTCGTGGTGGTGACGCACTGATGTCCACACCCACCCCTCCCACGCCCCCGCAGCCGACGCCACAAGCCCCGCCCTCCTCCGCCGCGGGCGCCGTCGCCAGCCTCAACGTCACAGCGTGGAGCCCGGGCGAGGATGTGATCGTGGTCAAGCGCACCCCGGCGCCCGGCCCCGCCCGCAGCACGTGGCGCACGTTCGGCGAGACCGTGCGCGGCCTGTTCACCACCTTCGGGCGCATGCGCGAACCGGTCGTCACGGTGCAGTATCCGGAGGAGAAGACCCCCGTGTACCCGCGCTTCCGCGGCCGCCACAAGCTGCACAAGTTCGAGGACACGGGCCTGGAGAAGTGTGTCGGCTGCTCGCTCTGTGCCGCGGCCTGCCCGGCTGACTGCATCCGCGTCGTGGCGGCCGAGAACACGCCCGAGAATCGCGTCTCCGCCGGCGAGCGCTACGCCGCCGTGTACGAGATCAACATGTCGCGCTGCATCTTCTGCGGCTACTGCGAGGTCGCCTGCCCGTTCGACGCGATCACGATGGGCCACGACTACGAGCTCTCCGACTACTCGCGCTCGGACCTGATCTTCACCAAGGAGATGCTGCTCGCCGAGCCGCTGGAACGCACCCCCTTGCGGAACGAGGGGGAGTAGGAGGAGGAGGGGGATGAGCTCGATCTTCTTTTTCCTCGCAGCCTCTGGGGCGATCGCCGGCGCGATCGGCGTGATCGCGCTGCGCGACCCGTTCTTCTCCGTGCTCGCGCTCGTCGCCCACCTGCTCTCGCTGGCGATCCTCTTCCTGCTGCTGCGCGCCGAATTCGTCGCCGCCGCGCAGGTCGTCGTGTACGCCGGCGCGGTGATGGTGCTGTACGTGTTCGTCGTCGCCTACGTCGGCGAGGCCGACGAAGCGACCGAAGCCGGGAGACACTCGCCTTCGGCTCGCATCCCCGGTTCGGCCAGCGCGCGCCTGCGGCGATTGGGTTCCCGCCCGCCCGGCGCCAACATGCGGCTCGCCGCGGCGGTGCTCGGCGGCGCGCTGCTGGTGGAGTTGTTGATCGCGCTGCTCGGCTCCGGCCTGAAGGCGATCGAAGGGTACGGCGCGGGCTACACGCCGGGGCCGCGCACCTACGGCACCCCCGCCTACATCGGCAACCTCTTGCTCACCCGCTTCCTGCTCGCCTTCGAGATAGCGTCCTTCCTGCTGCTGATCGCCGCCGTCGGCGGCGTCGTGCTTGCCCGGCGCCGCGGCGGGCTGGAGGAGGAGTCGGAGACCGGCGAGCGTGAGCTCACCCCGCTCGATCTCCTGCGCCCCCAGGGCACCGGCACGATGGCCGAGGGGGTCACCGGGCTCGCGTTCGCGGCGGCGCACTCGGGCAGCGCCGAAGAGGAAGCGAAAGGAGTCACCAAGAGTCGTCGCACACCGGTCGCCGTCGGTGCTCCCGAGCAGGGTGGCGAGCATGACTCGGAGGGCGAGCAGGGTGGCGAGCATGACTCGGAGGGCGAGCAGGGTGGCGAGTATGACTCGGAAGGCGAGGGCGGCAGGTGAGCATCGCCTGGTACCTCGCCGTCTCGGCGATCATCTTCGCGCTCGGCGCTGTCGGCGTGATCGTGCGGCGCAACCCGCTCGTGGTGCTGCTCTGCCTGGAGCTGATGCTCAACGGCGCCAATCTCTCGCTGATCGCGTTCGCGCGCATGTGGGGCAACGGCGATGGGCAGATCCTCGCGCTGATCGTGATGACGGTCGCCGCCTGCGAGGTATGCATCGGCTTGGGCATGATCGTCGCGATCTACCGTCGCCGGCTGCCGATCGATGTCGATGAGATGAGAGAGCTGCAGGGATGACTTTCGCCCGGCACATTTCAGCCGGCCGGGTGGTTGGGCGTGGAGATGTTGTTGTTCTTTTTGGGCCCCTACCAGAAAGTGGTCCAGTGGCTTCGCCCGAAATCGACGCCACCAGGTGGTCCAGTTGTGGTTGGGGGGTCGTTGGCGGATGAGCGCGACGACGTTCGGCTGGCTGGTGCTGCTGTTCCCGCTGCTCGGGACGCTCGTGATCGGCTTCGGCTTCCGAGGACTGGGATCCAGCCCACCCGGGCGGGCTTCAAATCGGACGGCGGGGTGGATCGCCACGGCGGCGATCGGCCTTGCCTTCCTTGCCGCGCTGGGGGCGTTGATCAAGCTGCAGGGCCACGCCCCCTCCCACCGCGAGCTCAACTCCTCGCTGTGGAGCTACGCGGTGACGGTTGGGATCGACGCGCACGTCTCGATCCTCGTCGATCCGCTGTCGGTCTACATGATCCTCGTCGTCACCGGGATCTCCACGATGATCCACCTCTACTCGGTCTCCTACATGGAGGAAGACCGCGGCTTCGCGCGCTACTTCGCCTACCTCAACTTCTTCGTCTTCTCGATGCTCTTGCTGGTGCTCGCCGGCAACTTCCTGCTGCTGATCGTCGGCTGGGCGTTCGTCGGTGCAGCCTCCTACCTGCTGATCTCCTTCTGGTATCGGCGCACCACCGCCACCCGTGCGGGGATCAAGGCGTTCGTGATCAACGTCGTCGGCGACGTCGGGCTGGTGCTCGGCACCTACTTCATCTTCAAGCACACCGGCACCCTCGAATTCACGAAGGTGTTCGCCGCCGCACCGCACGTGTTTCACTCCGGCGAAGCCGACATCACCGCCGGCTGCCTGCTGCTGCTCGTCGGCGCCGCCGCCAAGTCCGCCCAGATCCCGCTGCACACGTGGCTGCCCGACGCGATGGAGGGTCCCACCCCCGTCTCCGCGCTGATCCACGCCGCGACGATGGTCACCGCCGGCGTGTATCTGATCGCGCGCATGCACACCCTGTTCGAACTCGCCCCCGCCGCGCAGGACACCGGCGCGGTGATCGGCGCGCTCACGCTTCTCATCGCCGGCACGATTGCCCTTGTGCAGACAGACATCAAGCGCGTGATCGCCTACTCCACGATGTCGCAGATCGGCTACATGATCATGGGCGTCTCCGTCGGCGCCTACGCAGCCGGGCTGTTCCACCTGATGACCCACGCCTTCTTCAAGGCGCTGCTGTTCATGGGCGCCGGCTCGATCATCGGCGCGATGTCCGGCGAGCAGTCGCTGGAGAAGATGGGCGGTTTTCGCAAGGCGATGCCGTTCACCTTCGCCTGCTTCGTGATCGGCGGCCTCGCCCTCTCTGGCATCCCCCCTTTCTCCGGCTTTTTCTCCAAGGACGAGATCCTGCTCGTCACCGCCGAGCGCGGCGGCTGGCACTGGGTGCTGTACGTGATGGGCTACCTCGGCGCCTTCCTCACCGCGATCTACACCTTCCGCATGATCTTCCGTGCCTTCTACGGCGACCCCGTCGCCGAGGCGCGCGAGCTCGAAGGTGGCCACCTCCACCACGCCGAGGTGCCCACCAATCCCGCCACCGGCGAAGTGGAGGACACCGACGTCGGCTTCCCCGGTCCCCACCACACGATCGCCGAGCGGGCGCTGCCGATGCGCGTCGCGATGAGCGTGCTCGCCGTCGGGGCGATCGGCGCCGGGCTCGTGCAGGTTCCCGGCGTGGACGACGTGATCGTCGACTTCCTGCGACCCACGTTCGCCAGCTCGCCGCTGTACGAACCCCACACCCGCGACGGCCTCTTGATCTTCGGTCTGTGCCTCGGCACGGTGCTCGGCCTCACCGGCATCGCGATCGCCTACCGCATCTGGGTCAAGGAGCCAGCCATCGCGGTCCGCGCGCGCGAGCGGTTCGGCGCGGTGTACGAGCTGCTGTGGCACAAGTGGTACTTCGACGAGGCGATCGACCTGCTGATCGTGCGCCCCGCCGCCGCCACCGGGAGCTGGGCGCGCGGCACCTTCGAGCGCGTGTTCGTCGACGGCACGCTGATCGGCGGCACCACGGGCGTCGTGCGCGCCGGCTCCGCCGCAGTGCGCGCCGTGCAGAGCGGCTTCCTGCGCTACTACGCCGCGCTGCTTTTGCTCGGCGTCGGCGCGGTCGGCCTCTACTTCCTGTTGCAGTCATGAACTTTTCGGACGCCAACCAGGCCTCCCCCCCGGGTGTTGTCATCAACTTTTTGCACCCCAACCAATCCACCTCCACCACCGGCTGAACCATCACGATGCCCCCCCTCTCAATCCTCATCTGGCTCCCTCTCGCCTCCGGCGTAATTGGGGCGCTGCTGTCGGGCGCCAATAAGAGCGCGCCGGCACGCGTCGCGCTACTCGGCTCGCTCGTCGCGCTCGGCCTCTCGATCGGCTACATCGCCGATTACCACTCGGGCGCCGGCCTGCAGCACGTCACCGACGTGGTGTGGATCGCCGCGCTCGGCATCCACTACAAGCTCGGCGTCAGCGGCCTCAACGTCTTCCTTGTCGGCTTGACCACGCTGCTGTTCGCGGCGGCCACCCTGTCGCTGAACGTGCGCAAGGGCGCGCTGCGGCCGGAACGCCCGGCGCTCTTCTACTTCCTCTTCACGCTCGCCGAGTCCGCCGTGCTGGGGGCGTTCCTCACGCAGGACCTCGCGCTGTTCGTCGCCTTCTTCGATTTGATGCTGATCCCCTTCTACTTCCTGGTCGGCATCGACTGGCAGCCCTCCACGCCAGCGACAGGTCGGGTGGGTCAGGATCAGGCGAGTGGGAACCGGGCGGGTGAGCGACCGGTGGGTCAGGATCAGGCGAGTGGGAACCGGGCGGGTGAGCGACCGGATCGCGTGAAAGCGACGCTCAAGCTCGTGATCTACACGCTGGTCGGCTCGCTGCTGATGCTGGCCGCGGCGATCGCCGCCGGCGTGCTCACCTCCGAACAGCACGGCACGCCGCTCACGTTCGTGCTCTCCTCGATGCACGCGTTGCCGCTCAGCACCGGCTCACAGGAGTGGATCTTCCTCTGCTTCGCCGCCGCCTTCCTCGTGAAGATGCCGGCCTTCCCGCTGCACGGCTGGATGCCCGACGGCTACCGCGCGATGCCGATCGAGGTGCTGATGGTCTTCTCCGGGGTGCTCTCGAAGGTCGGCGCCTACGGCTTCCTGGCAGTCGCGCTGCCGCTGTTCCCGCGCGCCGCCGTGCACTTCCAGACCCTGATGCTGCTGATCGCGCTCGCCTCGATCCTGTACGGGTCGGTGATGGCCTTCACACAGACCGACGTGCGCCTGATCGCCGGCTTCTCCTCGGTGGCACAGCTCGGCTTCATCACGCTCGGGATCTTCGCGCTGAACCCCCAGGGCGCGCAGGGGGCACTGCTGCAGATGGTCAACCACGGCCTCGTGGTCGCACCGCTGTTCTTCATCATCGCCCTGCTCGCCCAGCGCGCCGGGGGCTCGGAGGACTTGCGCGACCTCGGCGGCCTCGCCTTCCGCGCGCCGGTGCTCGCCACGCTCTTTTTGATCGTCGCTTTCGCCACGCTGGCGATGCCCGGCTCGGCCAACTTCGTGGGCGAGTTTCTGATCCTGCTGGGCGTCTTCAAAGCGAAGCTCGCGATCGCGATCGTCGCCTTCAGCGGCGTCGTGATGGCAAGCGTCTACGCGCTGCGCCTGTTCATCCGCGCGATGCACAACCGCGTCCGCGACGGCGTCGACTCCCGTGAGATCGCGCTGCTCGACTCCGCCGTGCTGGTGCCGCTCGTCGCCGTGATCATCTTCTTCGCGGTCTACCCGCAGCTTGCGCTGAGCCGTAGCGAAGGGTCGGTGAAGGCAGCGGTGGCGGCATCCCAGCGGCTTTCGAGTCCTCAATTCGTAGCCGCCACCCGCATCGAGCAGCTCGGCGCCAAGATCGACAGGCTGATCGCCCAATGTGAAGCGGCATCCGGCAAACATGGATGTGTCATCCACGGCAACCGACTGAACACGGCCGTGAACGAGGCCCGCCGATGAAATACGTGCCCTACTTCTCCCCGCCCGTGGCCACCGCCCACCTCAAAGGCCCGCCCGTCAACTTCGCCGGGCTCTCTCCCCTGATGGGCTTGCTGGGCGGCGCGGCGGTGGTGCTGCTCGTCGGCCTGCTCCGCTCCCGGCGCGTCCGCGAGCAGCTGGTGCCTGCGCTAGCCCTCGTCGCGCTCGGCGCGGCCGCGGGCTTCACGATCTGGCAGTGGAACGAAGGGAAGTCGATCCTCTCCGGCGCGCTGCGGATCGACGATCTCGCGCTGATGCTCAACCTGATTCTGATCGCCGGCGGCGCCGCCACCGTGCTGCTGGCGTGGCGCTCGCTCGCCTCCAAAGAAGCCGGCCACGGCGAGTTTCACGCACTGCTGCTCACCTCGATCGCGGGGATGTCGCTGCTGGCGGCGGCGCAGAACACGGTCGCGCTGTTCATCGGCCTGGAGCTGCTGTCGATCCCGCTGTACGTGCTGTGCGCCACGGAAATGAAGCGCGAGCACTCGCTGGAGTCGGGGCTGAAGTACCTGATCATCGGCTCTGTCGGGTCGGCGACGCTGCTGTATGGCATCGCGCTGATCTACGGCGCCACCGGCGCCACCGACTTCGGCGCGATCGCCGAAGCGATCGCCAACAATGGGCTGAGCACCAACGTGCTGCTGCTGACCGGCATCGCGCTGTCGGTCGCCGGCCTCGCCTTCAAGGCCTCCGTCGCCCCCTTCCACCAGTGGACGCCCGACGTCTACGAGGGCGCGCCCACGCCGGTCACCGCGTTCATGGCGGTCGCCACGAAGGTCGCCGCGCTCGGGGTCTTCCTGCGCTTCTTCGATGTCGCGCTGATCGGCGCCCAGAACAGCTGGGGGCCCGCCGTCGCCGCGCTCGCGGCGATCACGATCGTCGTCGGCAACGTCGGCGCGCTCGGGCAGTCCTCGCTGAAGCGGATGCTCGCCTACTCCTCCGTCGCGCAGGCCGGCTACATGCTTGCCGGCGTTATCGTCGCCTCCCAGCTGGGGGTGCGCGCCACGGTGTTCTACCTCACCGTCTACCTGTTCATGAACATGACCGCGTTCTCGGTGATCATCGCGCGCGAGCGCACCACCGACCTCGGCGACAGCACCCGCGCGCTGGCGGGCCTGGGCCGTGAGCAGCCCTGGCTGGCGTGGCCGATGACGCTCGCGATGCTCGGCCTCGCCGGGATTCCCGCCACCGCGGGGTTCATGGGGAAGTTCTACCTGATCGATGCCGCCGTCTCCGGCGGCTACACCTGGCTCGGCATCGTGATCGTGATCGGCTCGATGATCTCGCTCGGCTACTACCTGCCGGTGATCGCCGCGATGTGGATGCGGGAGGCACCGTCCGAGGAGAAGGCGGCCGGCGGGCTACCGCGGTCCACCGGCGATGCCCCGGCCGCAGGGTCCCCGCCGCTGCCCGCGATCGCCGGTGGCTCCGCGGAGCTCGACCCACCCGCCGCACCGGCCGAGCCCGCCCCCTCGCGCTCGCCCGCGGCCCAGCCCGAGGTCCTCTTCGTCGCACTCCTCGCCGGCGCCGCCACGCTCTTCTTCGGGATCGTCCCGCAGCCGCTGTTCGACCTCGTGCAGCACGTGGGCAGCGGGCTCGGGCTGCTCTGAGGCGGCTGTTCCCAGCCCCTTCGCGCGCCCGCTCACCGATCCTTCGAGAGCCGCTCCTCGCCCCGTCGCGCGCCCGCTCACCGATCCTTCGAGAGCCGCTCCTCGCCCCGTCGCGCGCCCGCTCACCGATCCTTTGGGAGCCGGCTCCTCGCCCCGTCGCGCGCCCGCTCACCGATCCTTTGGGAGCCGGCTCCTCGCCCCGTCGCGCGCCCACTCACCGATCCTTCGAGAGCCGCTCCTCGCCCCGTCGCGCGCCCGCTCACCGATCCTTTGGGAGCCGCTCCTCGCCCCTCACGTGCCTGCTCATTGACGCCCCCCTCCTCGACCTCGAGCGCCTACTCATTGACGCCCCCATCCCCCTCCCCCTCCTCGACCTCGAGCGCCTGCCCATTGACGAGCGTAAGGTGCTCCAGCGGCACCGCCTCGTGGATCGCGGCGATCGCGGCGTCACGGTCCTCCTCGGGATGCAGCCGGCGATCGAAGCCGGTCAGCTCGAGCACGCGCCACGCGCCCGAGCCCGGCGCACAGACCACGCGCAGTACCTGGCCGCGCCTGTTCAGCCTGCGACGGAGCCTGAACAGGACGCCGACCGTGGCACTGTCGATGTACGTCGCGCGGCCCAGGTCCACCACCACGCCCAACGCCTCGTTGGAGAGCCCGCGCACCGCGTCATCGAGGGCGCCGACATTCGACACATCGACCTCTCCGACAACCGCCACAACGCGCACGCCCTCCCGCTCGGCACGCTCGATCGCCGCGAGCGCGGCGGTCTTCGCAACTCCCGGAGTGGGCTGCTCAGCACTACTCATCGCCGCTGGGTGCCTTGCTCATGCGCACCGTCGTGCCAGAGGATCCCCGCTCGACATCCACCGCATCCATCAGCTGCTCGATCAGCCCCAGACCCCGCCCCCGCCGCGCTCCGCGCGGCTGACGCCAGCGGCCGGAGTCCGACACCTCGATCACCACCTCGCCGGCGGTGCGCTCGGCGTGCACGCGGAAGGTGTGGCCGGGCTCGGGGCCGTAGGCGTGCTCCACCGCGTTGGCGCACACCTCGCTCACCGCCAGCTTGATCGCGAAAACGTCGTCACACTCACCGCCCGTCTCCGCCAGCCAGCGCTCGACACGATGCCGAGCCGCCGGCACCGACGCCGGCTCGGCGGGGAGATCGAGCTCGAGCGCTCCCGGCGCACCCACGCCTGCCAGCCTCACCGCCAGCAGCGCGATGTCGTCCTGTGCGTCCCCTTTCCCGATCGCGCGGTCGAGCACGTGCGAGCAGAGCTGCTCGAGATCGGCCGGTCCCGTGCTGAGCGTCTCGCGCAGGCGCTCCATACCCACGTCGATCGCCTCGCCGCGTCGCTCCACCAGCCCATCGGTGTACAGCAGCAGGGTGCTGCCCGTGTCCAGCTCGCCCTCCCACTCGCTGAAATCGAGCCGCTCCTCGGCGCCCAGCGGGGGGTCGTGGCGATGTTCAAGGAAGCGCGTCTCGCCGCCGGCGCCCATCAGCAGGGGCGGCAGGTGGCCGGCACTCGCGAAGCGCATATGGGCACCGTCCTCGGACACCACGATGTACAGCAGGGTCGCCACCATCTGGGCGCTGTGCGTGATGGTGACGAGCGCGTTCAGCGACCCCACCACGGCAGCGGGCGAGCTCGGCTGGGCCACCGCATACGCCCGCAGCGCGGCGCGCAGCTCCCCCATCAGCGTCGCCGCCTGCACCCCATGTCCGACGACGTCGCCGATCACCAGGCCGATGCAGCCGTCCGGCAGCTCGATCGCGTCATACCAATCTCCACCGACCTGCGCGAGACGCTCGCTCGGTCGGTAGCGCGCAGCCATCGCCAGCGCCGGCACCTCGGGCAGCCGATCGGGCAGCAGATGGCGCTGCAGCGTGCCGGCGATCGCCTCGGCTTCCGCGCGAGCGCGTGCCTCGCGCACGCGCTCGCCGCGCTCGCGCTGCAACTCCACGAACACCGCCACCTTGCTGCGCAGCACATCCGGATCGAACGGCTTGACGACGTAGTCCACCGCACCGGCGGCGTACGCCCTGAAGACCTGCTCGACGTCCTCGGCGTGGGCCGTGAGGAAGATGATCGGAACGTGGCGTGTGCGTGCCCGTGCGTTGATGTAGGACGCGGTCTGCAATCCATCCAGTCCTGGCATCCGTACATCGAGCAGGATCACCGCGAACTCTTCGCGCAGCAACCGGCGCAGGGCCTCCTCGCCGCTGCGCACGCTTAGCATCCGCTGCCCGAGTGGCTCCAGCACGGCGCGCAGCGCGCGCAGGCTGCTCTCGTCGTCGTCCACCAGCAGGATGCTGGTCGCCTCGGGTGTCGGCTCGGGTTCGGGCGCAAGCGGCAGGGGGGCCTGCGCAGACGCCGACCGCTCCCCGGCGCTGGCGCTGGCCTCCACGGATGTCACGGCCGCAGCCATGTGCCGATCAGCGACAGCAGCCGCTCGGGCTCGACCGGCTTGGTGATGTAGTCGGAGGCACCCGCCGAGATGCTGCGCTTACGATCGCCCTCCATCGCCTTCGCCGTGACGGCGATGATCGGCAGCTCACGCAAACCGCGCGTCTGGCGGATCGCGGCGATCGTCTCGTTCCCGTCCATGTCCGGCATCATGATGTCCATCAGGACGATGTCCACGTCGGGGTGGCGCTCCAGCGTGGCGAGCGCCTCCTTGCCGGTCTCGCCGAAGACGACCACCATGCCGCGGTCCTCCAACAGGCTCGCGAGGGCGAACAGGTTGCGTACATCGTCGTCCACGATCAACACCTTCCTGCCGGTGTGCTCGCCGCTGGCCGAACCGGGGATACTCGTACTAGCCTGCTGCGAGTATCCCCCGGCTTCGGTCGCCGGAGCGCCGGGCGGCGCGCTCCCCTCCGCGGGCCGGACCGCGCCCGGCGCGAGGAGGTCGGCGCCGTCGGCGAGCACCGGAGCAGACGCCAACGCGGTGGGCGCCAGATCGTCGCCGGGCGTTGACGGAGAGGCCGACGCGGTGGGCGCCAGATCGTCGCCGAGCGCTGACGGAGACGCCAACGCGGTGGGCGCCAGATCGTCGCCGGGCACCGACGGAGAGGCCGACCCAACGGGCGCCGGGGCAGGCTCTGTGGGAGTCGCCGAGGTGGGCGAGTGGCCCGTCTCCCCCGGGCGCAGATCGAACGTGTGCGCCGCCGGCCGCGGGTAGCTGAGCGGCAGCAACAGGGTGAAGATCGTGCCCTCGCCGACGGTGCTCGACACTTCGATCTCGCCGCCGAGGGCACGCGCCAGCTCGCGGCTGATCGACAGGCCAAGACCGGTGCCGCCGTACTTGCGACTGGTCGTGCCGTCGGCCTGCTGAAAGGCCTCGAAGATCACCTGCAGCTTGTCTGGGGGAATGCCGACGCCGGTGTCGGACACCGCGAACGCGATCCGCCCGCCGGCCCGGCGCTCGACACTCAGCGTGACCCCGCCCTCCTCGGTGAACTTGAAGGCATTGGAGAGCAGGTTCCTGAGCACCTGCTCCAGACGCTGCTCATCGCTGACGATCGTCGCCGGCAGCGCGGGGTCGGCGTCGATCGTAAAACGCAGTTCTTTGTCGGCGGCGATCGGGTCGAACGTGCTCGTGACATACGCCTGCACGTCGGCGACGCTCACCAGGTCGGGGAGAATCTCCATCTTGCCGGCTTCGATCTTCGACAGGTCGAGGATGTCGCTGATCAACTGCAGCAGGTCGGCGCCGGCGGTGTAGATCGTGCGCGCGAACTCCAGCTGCTTCGCGCTGAGGTTGCCGTGCTCGTTCTCCAGCAGCAGCTTGGAGAGGATCAGCAGGCTGTTCAACGGGGTGCGCAGCTCGTGCGACATGTTGGCGAGGAACTCCGACTTGTACTTGGAGGAGAGCGCCAGCTGCGCGGCCTTCTCCTCCAGGCCGAGGCGCGCGAGCTCGATCTCGCGATTCTTGGTCTCGATGTCAAGGTTGCGATCCTCCAGCAGCGCCGCCTTCTCCTGCAACTCGTCGTTGGCGCCCTGCAGCTTGTCCTGCTGTGACTGCAGCAGCTCCTCGGAGGCCTTCAGCGATTGCGCCTGCTGCTCGAGCTCGGTGTTGGAGCGTTTGAGCTCCTCCTGGCGGCGCTGCAGCTCCTCGGACTGTGTCTGCAGCTCCTGGGTGAGCGACTGCGACTGCTGCAGAAGTTGCTCGGTGCGCATGTTGGCCATGATCGTGTTGAGCACCACGCCGAGCGTCTCCATCAGCTGCTCGAGGAAGGTGCGGTGGACCTCGTTGTAGGTTTGCAGCGAGGCCAGCTCGATCACGCCCAGCACCTGTTCCTCGAACAGGATCGGCATCACGATGATGCTCGCGGGCGGCGCCGAGCCCAGGCCCGAGGTGATCGAGATGTAGTCGGCGGGAGCTTCGGTGATGAGGATGCTCTTGCGCTCTACCGCCGCCTGCCCGACCAGCCCCTCGCCCAGCTCGAAGGTGTTGGAGATGTTCTTGCGCTGCTGGTACCCGTAGCTTGCGATCAGGCGCAGGCGCGTCTTTACGCCCTCGCCGTCGGGCAGCTCGGCCAGGAAGAAGGCGCCGTGCTGCGCGGAGACCGTGGGGGTCAGCTCGGACATGATCAGCTGTGTGACGGTGCCCAGCTCGCGCTGGCCCTGCATCAGACCAGAGATGCGGGCGAGGTTGGTCTTCAGCCAGTCCTGCTCCTCGTTGCGCTTGGTTGTGTCCCGGAGGTTGGCGATCATCTGGTTGATGTTGTCCTTCAGCTCCGCCACCTCGCCCTGCGCCTCGACCGCGATCGTGCGCGTCAGGTCGCCCTGCGTCACGGCCGTGGAAACCTCGGCGATCGCGCGCACCTGCGTGGTGAGGTTGCCCGCCAGCTGGTTGACGTTCTCGGTCAGCCCGCGCCACGTGCCCGACACGCCCTGCACCTCGGCCTGGCCACCAAGCTTGCCCTCGGTGCCGACCTCGCGCGCCACGCGCGTCACCTCATCCGCGAACGAGGAAAGCTGATCGACCATCGTGTTGATCGTGTTCTTCAGCTCCAATATCTCGCCCTTCACATCGACCGTGATCTTCTGCGAGAGGTCGCCCTGCGCGACCGCCGTCGTCACCTGAGCGACGTTGCGCACCTGATCGGTCAGGTTGGAGGCCATGAAGTTCACGCTCTCGGTCAGCCCGCGCCACGTGCCCGACACGCCCTGCACCTCGGCCTGGCCACCGAGCTTGCCCTCGGTGCCCACCTCGCGCGCCACGCGCGTCACCTCATCCGCGAACGAGGAAAGCTGATCGACCATCGTGTTGATCGTGTTCTTCAGCTCCAATATCTCGCCCTTCACATCGACCGTGATGTGCTGCGAGAGGTCGCCCTGCGCGACCGCCGTGGTCACCTGAGCGATGTTGCGCACCTGATCGGTCAGGTTGGACGCCATCCGGTTGACGGAGTCGGTCAGATCCTTCCAGGTGCCCGACACACCCTTCACCTTCGCCTGGCCGCCGAGCTTGCCCTCGGTGCCGACCTCGCGCGCCACGCGCGTCACCTCGGCCGCGAACGAGGAGAGCTGATCGACCATCGTGTTGACGGTGGTGCCGATCCGCAGGAACTCGCCCTTCACCGGCTGCCCCTCGATCTTTAGCGCGATCTTCTGCGAGAGATCGCCCTCGGCGACGGCCATGATCACGCGCGCCACCTCGGTGGTGGGCCGCACGAGATCGTCGATCAGCGCGTTGACCGAATCGATGCTCGTCGCCCATGCCCCACTCGCCCCGGTGAGCGCCGCCCGCTCGGTCATGCGCCCCTCGCGACCGATGATGCGCCCGACGCGCACCAGCTCCTTGGCCATGCGCTGGTTGGTCGCCGCCAGTTCGTTGAACTCCGCCGCGATCTCGCCCAGCAGCCCTCGGCGACGGGTGTTCAGCCGCGCCGAGAAGTCCCCTTCGCGCACCGCCTGCAGCGCTGTGAGCAGGTCCTCCAGCAGCGCCTGCTCTGCCCGCTCCGACGCCGCCCGAGCCGGAGCGGCGTCGCCGCTCCTATCCGAACCATCTTCCTCGTCGCGCTCCCTCACGCCCGCTTGGCGCCGGGCGGCTGGCACCGTAGCCATCTCTCTCCTTCTCCGCGCTGAGCCTCGTCCTGTGGCTTCGGCGATCGCGCCCCTGGGCATGATTGCCCCGGGCATGATCGGCCCAAACCCCAAATTTAGCTGCTACATACCCGCCGCGAGGCGCTCCTAAACGGAGCCTCACCGGCGCCTACCCTTGTGTTTCGCCGCAGATTCGCTGAGCACGATCGACCCATGCACCGTCGCCCCGCCGGTCACGGACGCGAGGAGTTTGGCCGACAGCCGGTGATGCTTAGCAGCAGCGAGTGCTTTCCTGCCCCTGGCGGTCAGATGGACGACGATCGTGGCGTTCTGTCCAGCGGTCAGCGCGTAGGAGGCTCTACCGAGAACAAGCGTCTTCAGCTTGGCAGCCGCGTGCCGGTCGCGGCGATGTCCGGCTGCGATGCGCTCGGTAAGTTCGATCGTTCCCGCGCAGACCGTGTTTGCGCAGGAGACCGAGACCCGCGCCGAGCTCCCCGAAACGGCGACCCTGGTGCTCGACAGGGTCAGGATGGGCACCGCCGGCGGCGGCAGGGGCACGGGCACGGTCAGCGTGTTGCTGACCGCAGCCGCGCTGCCATTTTTGTTGGTCGCCGTCACCTTGCAAGTCAAGCCATTGCCCTGATCGGCCGTCTGCACGACATATGTACTGGCGCTCGCGCCGGCGATCGCGACGCCGTCGCGCAGCCATGAATAAGCGTACGTGGGAGCCGGACTGCCCGTCCACGAACCGGTCGAGCACGACAGTGTCTGCCCCGCCGCGGGCGTCCCCGACGCGACCGGCGCGAGGGTGTTGACAGGCGCTTTGGGCACCAGGGCGGCGTCGATTCCCGACGTCACCTCCCCCTGGGCGACCGCCACGGGATTGGCTTTCGCGAGGGAGGGCTCGTCGTTGTAATACTGCGCGACGTAGTGCGCGCCCGCGAAGCCAACCTCGTATGAGCCGGTGGTCAACCCCGGTATCGTGTATTCGCCGTTTGCGTTGGTGAATGCGATTCCATACACCGTTTCACCCGTGCCGAGCGCCGCAACCACGATATTTTCCACGGGGGCGTGCGTCGAGGCGTCGGTTACCCGGCCAGAGATCTCACCGCCGACTTCGAGTTCGGCGTCGATCATTTTGGCTGTGCTCCCCTGCACCACTTTGACCGGGTTGGCGGTCGCGAACGAAGACGCGCGATCGTAGTATTGGGCGATGAAGTTCTGGCCGCTTTCGGACGCGGAGAACTGAACCACGTATTT
This sequence comes from uncultured Solirubrobacterales bacterium, assembly GCA_963744135.1. Taxonomy (GTDB): domain Bacteria; phylum Actinomycetota; class Thermoleophilia; order Solirubrobacterales; family Solirubrobacteraceae; genus Palsa-744. The sequence continues at coordinate 680,344 of CAVUSE010000004.1, forward strand.
GCCGTTCGCCAGCCCTTCAACAGCGTATTCGCCTTGCTTGCCCGTGACGGCATATCCCATCGGCACCTTGCTGTCGCCTTCTTCATACACCGCTACTTCGACGTTCTTCAGCGGCAGGAGGAGTTCACACGCGCACGCCTGCGTCACCACCCCTTCGATCCTGCCGCCCACTTCCAGTTCCGCGTCGATCCCTTCCCTTGTATCGCCTTCGGCTACTGACACCCGGGTGGCGTCGGCGAAGGAGGCAGCGTCATCCCAGTACTGGGTGACGTAGTTGAGACCGGATTCGAAACCAGCAGAGAATTCAACCACATATGAGCCCCCCGCCAGGCCTGTCACCGTGTATCCACCGTTGGCTCTGGTGCTCGCGAAGCCAACCGGGAGCCCTTCGTCGCCTTCATACGCGATCACCTCGATGTCGCCCAGGTCTTCGTGAGTTCCCGCCGCCGTCACCTGCCCGGAGATCGCGCCCGAGCCTTCCGCGGCGAGCGCGCCGGGCGCAAACACAAGCAGCGCGACGCAACTCACAAGCGCGGCGAGTGCCCAAAAACGCACCGGTGCGACGAGCACCGGACGTTCCGCGCCCTCTCTCCGAACTCCCATAGGTCGGACCCTAGCAAACCAATGACAGTCCGGCAGTGCCTTCCCCAGACGGCTACGCAAGGCCCGCCAGGACACCCACACAAGACCCGCCCGGACACCACGCAGGGCCCGCCAGGACACCTACGCAAGACCCGCCCGGACACCCACGCAGGGCCCGCCCAGGTCGCATCACCCACTTGACTCTGCCCCACTCGACGTCGCGGCCGACGGCAGCAACCTCAGGCGGAGTAGTACGCCAACCAGGCAAACAAGCTGGTGGTACCCGCCATCGTGCGGAACATGCCGGGCAGGGTTTGGGAGTCCCTGATCGGCCCGCCCCACCAGCTGCCCAGCCATAACCCGTCCCCGATCGTGGCGTGCTGGGCCGCCGCGGAGGCGTTGACCTGCGCTACTTCCAGCCAGTGGTTGTCGCCGACGGCCTTGCCGTAGGCCATCATCCACTCCATGAAGATCGAGTCGTACAGCGGCGCGAAGTTGTACTTGACGCCGTAGATTTCGGTCATCGAGCGCGCCTGCGTGGCGGAGTGGGCGCAGTAGTCCTGATCGCCGGTCGCCCCGCAGAGCAGGTACTGGGCGTAGATCAGCGGCCCCTCCACGTAGTCGATCACGGTGCTGCCCGGGCCGCCGCTCAGGTAGAGGCCGTGGAAGCCGATGTCGTGCGCGTTGCCCCAGTCGATGAACATCCGCACCTCATCGAGCTGGTGGGTCTGGTGGTCGATCCCGTACAGCAGCATCCCCAGCAGGCTGTTGGATGCCAGCGCCTCGCCCGCGTGGTAGGGGTGATCGGTGTTCCACCACATGCCGCCTCCGCCCGCCGCGTCCCAGCCCTGCGTGGTGGCGAAGTTGAACGCGCGCTGCGCGTCGCGCAGGTAGCGGTGCTCGCCGGTCGCTTTGTAAGCATCCACGAACGCAACGCCCAGCCAGCCGTTGTCGTCGAACCACGCCTCGGCGCCGCGGTAGCGATCCCCGGGGTAGGGGGCATACCCGTTCAGGTAGGAGTTCCAGTAGCGCTCGGAGGCGTGCCCGAAGCGGTCCACCTGCGCGCGGTGCGCCGAGGAGGGCGCCGCGAGCTCGAGCGCATCCACCGATTCGAACATCCGCACATCGCCCCAGATCGTCAGCAGCGGGTATTCGCCTGTGCAGTGCAGGTACTCGCAGTACCAGTCCCCCGAGCGCCAGGCCTCGCTCTGGCGCTCCCCCTGTTCGGCCAGCGCCATGTAGTTCAGCGGCTGCACCGGTTGCGCGGCGGCAGGGGGCAGCGCGAGGGCAGCTCCAGCAGCCAGGGGCCGAGCGATGGCGGCGCCGGCAGCCAGCGGCGGCACGATGGCAGCACCGGCAGCGAGGGGCAGCGCGATGGCAGCGCCTGCCGCCAGGGGCAGCGCGATGGCAGCGCCGGCGGCAAGCGTCAGCGTGACAGCGAAAGCGATGAGCGCGCGGACGATCACGCCACCTGATCGACGGGTTGGCCCGTTGCGATTAGGTTCAGCCGTCAAGGCGGCCATCTTGGCAGGCGATCACGGCAGTGCCGCCCGGGCGGCCGCTTCGGCCAGCTCCAGCTGGCGCTCCACGAGGTCGAGGCCCGCGTCCCAGAAGCCCGGGTCGGTGAGGTCCACCTCGACGATCCGCCCCAGCTCCTCGGGGCTGCGCGAGCCGCCCGCGGCCAGCAGCTCCAGGTAGCGCGGCACGAAGTCAGGGCCCTGCTGCTCGTAGCGCTCGTACACCGACAGCGCCAGCAGCTGGCCGTACGCGTACGCGTACACATACCCGGGGGTGTTGATGAAGTGGGGGATGTACGACCACCAGCTGCGATACCCGTCGGTGATCTCGACCGAGTCGCCCAGCAGCTCCGTCTGGCTCTGGGCCCACAGCTCGCCGATGCGCTCCACCGAGAGCTCGCCCTGCTCGCGGCGGCCGGTGTGGGCGAGCTCCTCGAAGCGGTTCATCGCCACCTGGCGGAACACCGTGGCGATGATGTCCTCCAGGTGCTCCGCCAGCAGCGCCAGACGCGATTGCGGTGTGGTGTCCTCTGCCAGCAGACGCCCGAACACGATCGTCTCGCCGAACACCGAGGCGGTCTCCGCCAGCGTCAGCGGCGTGCCCTGGTGGAAAACACCCTGGCGCGCCGCCAGCGCGAAGTGCACCCCGTGGCCGAGCTCGTGCGCGAGCGTCAGCACGTCGCGCCGGCGCGCGGTGTAGTTGAGCAATACGTACGGGTGCGCCGAGGGCACCGCCGAGGCGCAGAAGGCCCCCCCGCGCTTGGCGGGGCGCACGGGCGCATCGATCCAGCGCTCGGCGAAGAAGCGCCCGGCAAGCCCCCCGAGCTCGGGGGAGAAGGATGAATAGCAGTCGAGCACCAGCTCGCGCGCCTGCGCGTAGGTGAAGCTCACCTCGTCCTGTGTCACCGCCGCCATGCGGTCGTAGTCGGCGAGGCGGTCGATCCCCAGCAGCCCCGCCTTCAACCGGTACCAGCGACGCGCCAGCTCGTAGCGTCCGCGCACCGCCTCGATCAGCGCCGCCACCGACTCGTCGCTGGCCTCGTTGGCGAGGTTGCGCGCCGCCAGCCAGTTGGGGTAGCGGCGCAGGCGGTCGTCCACCGACTTGTCCGCCAGCAGCGTGTTGAGCACATACCCACGCGTACGCAGCCCGGGCGCGAGCGCCGCGGTCACCGCCTCGGCCGCGGTCCGCCGCACCTCGCGGTCGGGCAGCGCCAGGCGGCTGAGCGCCACGTCGAGGGCGACGCGCTCGGTTTGGCCGGCTCCCTTGCCGCCGGCGCTCGGCCCTTCGCCCGTCCCGGTCTCCCGCCCCGAGCCGTCGGCGTCCGTCGGCTGATGGGCCCCGCTCGGCAGCTCCACCTCGATCGCCGAGGTCAGCTCCTCGAACAGCCGCGCCCACGCGCTCGCGCCGGTGAGCGACTTCTCGGCGAGGATCTTCTCCTCGGGTTCGGTGAGCAGGTGCTCGCGATAGCGGCGCACGTTGCGCAGGTGGTGGCGGCAGAAGTCGAGGCCCTCGCCCGCGAGCAGCTCCTCGGCGCGCTCCTGCGAGAGGGCCGCCCACTCCAGCTCGAAGAACAGCAGCGTCGTCTCGATCGCCGTCTCGCGCTCCTGCACCAGCTGCAGCAGCGCTCCGTTCGCCGGGTTGGCGGTGTCGGTGGAGAAGCGAAGCCCGGCGTAGGTCCCCGCGCGGCCGACCAGCTCGTAGATCTCCGCCAGCTCGTGCATCGCCCGCGCGAGGCTGGCGCCGTCCAGCTCGCCCAACTTGCCCGCATAGCGCTCCGCAAAGCCCTGCGCGCGGGTCAGCGCGTCCTGCATCCTGCGCTCGACGCCGGCCTCGCCCTCGCCGTCCAGCAGCGGCTCGAGGTCCCAGGCGGCCTGCTCCAGCTCGGGGTCGGTTGGTTCGGTGGCGACGGTGGGCATGGCGGATGAGGATATAGCGTGGCGCAGCCTGCCCAAGCCGGTGAGCCGACCCCCCTTTGTCAGATCCATCGTCCGGGCGAAGCCCTAGCATCGCTCGCCCGATGCACGAGACGCTTCCCGCCGTGTTCCTGATCGCCCGCCCGTCGATCGACGTCGAGGGGATGCGCGCATACCTGCGGGATGTGGGCGGGGAGTCGTGGCTCGAGCGACGTCTGAGCGAGGCCGGCGATGCGCCTGGATCGGAGCCCACCCATTCGGAGGTCAATGCGGGCGAACTGCTGTTGGAGTTCGGGGGCCGCGCCTGCTACCGCAGCTGGGAGCCGGGCCTGAACCCCAACGTCTCCAAGATCCGCACCGACCGGCAGGAGTACTTCGCCAACATCCTGCGCTCCGGCCACGGGAGCGTGCTCGAGCACGCCAGCTACTCGTTCGCGTTGCGCAACGTCTCGCGAGTCTTCACCCACGAGCTGGTCCGCCACCGCGCCGGCTCGGCCTTCAGCCAGGAGAGTCTGCGCTACGTGCGCCTCACCGACATCGGCTTCCGCGTGCCGCCGGCGCTGGAGCCGGTGCGCGAGCAGGTGCTCTCGATCGTGGAGCAGCTGGAGGAGTTTCAGGTGAGCGCCGCCGCCAAGCTCGGGATCGACGCCCAGGGGGTGCCGTTCCACGTCAAGAAGGAGGTCACCTCGGCGCTGCGCCGCCTCGCGCCGATCGGCCTCTCCACCGACATTGTCTGGAGCGCCAACATCCGCACCCTGCGCCACGTGATCGAGATGCGTACGGCCGAGGGCGCCGAGGAGGAGCTGCGGCTCGTGTTCGACAAAATCGCCCGCCTCATGCAGGCTGAGGCCCCCAACCTCTTCCAGGACTTCGTGCGCCAGGACGACGGGGCGTGGGTGCCGGAGAATCGCAAGGTCTGATCAGCGCCACGCTGGCGCAGCAGTTCTTCATTGACGCGTCGAGCCTGTGCGCACCGGCCCGTGCCGGTGCCCGGGTCTTGGCCGTGCCCGAGTCGTGGCAGTGCCGGTGCCATGCCCGAGTCTTGGCCGTGCCCGAGTCGTGGCAGTGCCGGTGCCATGCCCGAGTCTTGGCCGTGCCCGAGTCGTGGCCGTGCCGGTGCCGTGCCCGGGTCTTGGCCGTGGCCGAGTCGTGCCCCGGTCGTGGCCGTGACGGCGCCCGGGTCGTGGCCGCGTCCGCAGGTGATCTCGGTACGGCTTTGAGCGAAATCACACTTGCCCGTCTATCAGAAACATTGCGGCTGTGGACACAAGTTCTTTACATTCGCTCTAGTATAGTCATCTATACCACTCGAATTGCAGCACTGAGACTCACGCGCCGCGCGGGCCAACGGTGTCTGTCGGGACGAGCAGGCTCCCGGCCGTGACAAAACCGCATAAGGAGGTTGGCTATGAGCCCCGGCGAGAGTAAAGGCACGTCCATGCGACCCCGGTTTGGTGAGGGACCGATCACGACGGCGCTGAATCTCGGGCCGCTTGCGTCGCTGCCCGGAAGTTGGCGAGGGACCGGCTTCAACGTGATGTGGCGTCCCGACAACAGCAAGAACCCCGCGTTCGAGAACATCCACCGCTTCCTCGAGCTCAACCTGACGAGCGAGACGCTCGACTTCCACGTGATCCCAGGGGTGGTGCCCAACCGTGGCGCCGGGGAACAGGAAGACCTCAGCCTGTACGGCCTGCACTACCTCCAGCGGGTCAGCGATGCCGACGTGCAGCCGGTCACGACCGCCGGCGAGGCGCTGCACATCGAGCCGGGCCTGTTCATGAACGTACCGGAAAGCGACAACCACAAGGTTCCCACGATCGTGCGGATGGGCAGCATCCCGCACGGGGTCACTGTGCTGATGCAGGGAAGGGCCCCGAGCACCGTGCCGGTTGACGGGCCACCGCACATACCCCCGATCTACCCGCTCGAACAGCTGCCGAAGTTCACTCCCGAAAAACCCCAGCCGGGGGTGCCCAACGCAGACCCTCCCATCGAGGGCCTGGGCATCATGCCGGTCAACGTCCCGACGCCCCCGGTGCAGCCCCCGCCGCCGCTGAAAGGCGTTGACAGCAAACAGCATCCGGTTGCAGAGGTTGTCATCGAAAACGACAATCCCGGGAAGACCAACGGCCCGTTTCCACGACCGGAGTTCCAGGAGTACATCGAAAACCCGAACAAGGTGCTGTCAGATGCGATCGCCGGCCAGGATATCCTCGGCACGTTTGCCATCGAGCTCAACACCGAAGAAGTGGAAGACTCGATCGGGAACATCCCCTTCCTGGGAACTCCGAAGGAACAGCAGGCAGCCGAACCGGCGAACAACGCCTTCGTCCAATCGGCGAGGGCGACCTTCTGGATCGAGTGGGTGCGGAGCCACGATGGGAAGGACAGACGGCCGTCGGCCAGAAACGTCCCGGATCCGCTCCACCAGATCGAGCCGTATTTTGGCGAGCCGACGTATCTGCAGCTGCAGTACTCCCAGTCGGTGATCCTGGTCTTCAACAACGTCCTCTGGCCGCACATCACGGTGGCGACGCTGACGCTCAGCGCTGGGTAGGGACGGAGCAGTAGCGGGGTCGCTTCGCAGGCATCGCGACGCTGCCGGTGAGCAAGAGCCGTAGGCGCGGGTTCGAGACCCGCGCCTACGCGTCCATCGTGCGCGTGCGCCAGGCGCCGAGGCCGAGGAACACAACCAGCCAGCCGACGAGCACGATGAAGGCGACGCCGCCGGACATCGTGACGGTCGCGCCGTGGCCACCTTCGGGGAGGTGGATCGGGCTGTAGTGCGACACCGCCTGGCTCAGGAGGCCCCTGCGGGCACTGCCCAGCGATTCGATGTTGGCGAGCACCGGACTTGCCACGATCTGCCAGGCGATCAGAGCGATAATCGCCCCCGGCTTGGAGGTGGTCAGTGCCGCGAAGCCCACTGACACCGCACACAACATGCCGGTGCTCAGCAGCATGAAGCCAAGGCCGTCGAGGATCAGCGACCCTCCAGGCGTGGGCAGGTTCCCCGCGAACACGAAAGTGCCGAGCAGCAGCAGTACGTAGGCGGTACCCATGATGGAGAAGCACATCGCAAGCGCCGCGGGGACGCGCGAGGCGAACAGCGCCACCCGCGAGCGGCCGGTCACGACGAGGTCCCGGAAGACGCCGGCGGAGGCGTCTCCCGTACCCGCCTCCACGCCGATCAGCAGGGCCGCCAGCGGCCCGAACAGGAGCGCGATCACACGCAGACCGTCGTGGAAGTTGGACGCACCGCCAGCCGGTCCGTACTTCTGCGGGTCAGAGGCATGCTGAATGGCCGTCACCACGAAGAAGATCAGCACCGGGCCGACCGCGAGCACGAGCGACCAGATCAGCGTGCCGCGCTTCTTGCGCAGCTTGAGGAAGTCGGCGCCGCACATCTGCGCCGCGAGCGCGACCGGGGAGCCGCCGTCGCGCGTGCGACCGGCGGGTGCGGGCGCTGTCGGCGCGACGGCACTCATGCCCTCGCCTCCTCGTGCGCCCGCGTGGCAGTGTCGGGTGCCGTGCCGTCGAGCCGCGAGGTGACCTCCAGGAAGCGCTGCTCGAGACTGTGGCGCACGGGCTCAAGACGCATCACTGCCACGCCGGCGCGCACGAGGCTCGCGTTCACCTGCGCAGCACTCTGAGGATCGCCGCTCAGCACCACGCGCAGGCCCTCATCGGAGCGGTGGGCCTCGCGCACGAGCTCGCTGCCTTCGAGCGTGCCGAGCGCCAGCTCGACGTCGTCGACGCCGACGATCAGCTCGTTGCGGGCACCCGTGCCGCCGCTGGCGAGCTCGGCGATCGGGCCCTGCGCGATCACCTTGCCGCGGTCCACGATCGCCGCGTGGTCGCAGATCTTTTCCACCTCGTCGAGCAGGTGCGAGGAGAGGAAGATGGTGCGATTCTCGTGCTCGACCATCGCGCGGATCATCTCGCGGAACTCCTGAATGCCGCCCGGGTCGAGGCCGTTGGTCGGCTCGTCGAGGATCAACAGCAGCGGGTCGGCCAGCAGGCAGCGGGCAACGCCGAGGCGCTGGCGCATCCCGAGCGAGTACTTCTTGACCTTCTCGTCGGCGCGCTCGCTCAGCCCGACGCGGGCGAGCGCGGGGGCGATCCGCGCCTGCACCTCGGGCCCGCGCACAGCGGCGACGATGCGCAGGTTCTCGCGGCCGGAGAGGTTGGGGTGAAAGCGCGGCTCCTCGACGATCGCGCCGACCCGCCGCAGCGCCTCGCCGCGCTCGGCCGGCACCGGGCGCCCCAGCACGTGCATACTGCCCGCGCTGGCGCGGGTGAGGCCCAGCAGCATGCGGATCATCGTCGTCTTGCCGGCGCCGTTGGGGCCGAGGAAGCCGAAGGCGCTGCCACGCGGGACGTACAGGTCGACGCCGTCGATCGCCGCGCGTGCGCCGAAGCGCTTGGTCACTCCCTCCGTCTCGATTGCGGCGTGGCCCGACATCTGGCCCGGGGCGCCGCCGTTGTCAGCTGGCATCGGCACGATCGCTTCCTTGTTCGAGAGCATCATTCTCCCGCCTGCGGATGCAGCGTCAGTTGCATCCGGGCGGACTCACGGCCCACCCTTGCAGCCCAACATAAACGTCTCGTGAGAACCACGGGGTCTTGTGAGAACCACAGCATCTCGTGAGAACCACAGCATCTTGTGAGAACCACGGCATCTCGTGAGAACCACGGGCCTGCGCTGCTACCCGTCCTCCTGCGTCTGGAGCTCCCTGACGCGCTCCTCAAGCTGCGAGGTCACTTCGGGGTCGCGCAGCGTGGTGACGTCACCCAGCGCGCGGCCCTCGGCGATGTCGCGCAGCAGGCGGCGCATGATCTTGCCCGAGCGCGTCTTGGGCAGGTCGTCGGCCCAGATGATCCGCTTGGGGCGTGCGAACTTGCCGATCCGCTCGGCCACCGTTGCGCGGATGCTCTCGGTCTCGCGCTCGTCGCCCTCCAGCTCGCCCTGCAGGGTCACGAAGGCCACGATCGCCTGGCCGGTGTCCTCGTCGTGCTGGCCGATCACCGCGGCCTCGGCGACGTCGGGATGGGCGACGATCGCCGACTCGACCTCCGCGGTGGAGAGGCGGTGCCCGGAGACGTTCACCACGTCGTCGATGCGCCCGATCACCCACAGGTAGCCGTCGGCGTCGCGGCGGGAGGCATCGCCCACCAGGTAGGTCTCCTTGCCGAAGCGCTCGAAGTAGGTTTTGATGTAGCGCTCGTCCTCCTTGTAGAGGGTGCGCAGCATCGATGGCCACGGCCGGGTGAGCACCAGCAGGCCCTGGCCGTGCTCGATCGGGAAGCCGCCAGACTCGTCGTACACCTCCGCCTCGACGCCGGGGAAGGGGTGCGTGCAGGAGCCCGGCTTGGTGGCGGTGATACCCGGCAGCGGCGTGATCATGATCGCTCCGGTCTCCGTCTGCCACCAGGTGTCGACGATCGGACAGCGCCCTCCGCCGATCACTTTGTGGTACCACAGCCACGCCTTCGGGTTGATCGGCTCGCCGACCGTCCCCAGCAGCCGCAGCGTCGAGAGGTCGTGCTCGTTGGGCCACTGCGCCCCCCACTTGATGCAGGCGCGAATCGCAGTGGGAGCGCAGTAGAGGATGGTGACCCCATAGCGCTCGATCAGCTCCCACCAGATGCCCTTGTTGGGGTAGTCGGGGGCTCCCTCCCACATCACCGAGGTGGCGCCGTTGCACAGCGGCCCGTAGACGATGTAGGAGTGGCCGGTGACCCAGCCGACGTCGGCGGCGCACCAGTACACGTCGGACTCCGGCTTCAAATCGAACACGTAGCGGTGGGTGGCGGACACGCCGGTGAGGTAGCCCCCCGTGGTGTGCAGGATGCCCTTCGGCTTGGCGGTGGACCCGGAGGTGTAGAGGATGTATAGCGGGTGCTCGGCGTCCAACGGCTCGGCCGGGCACTCCGCGGCGGCGCTGGCGAGGATCTCGTCGTAGAAGACGTCGCGGCCCTCGCGCATCTCGCACGGCGTCCCCTTGCTCCTCACCACCACGATCTTCTCGAGCGTGTCGAGGTCGCCCATCACCTCATCCACCCGGTCCTTCACCGGCGCGGTCTTTCCCTTGCGGGCGGCGCCGTCGACGGTGATCAGGACCTTCGCCTCGGAGAACTCCATCCGCTCGCGCACCGCCTCGGCGGAGAAGCCGCCGAAGACGACGTTGTGGGGGGCGCCGATGCGCGCGCAGGCGAGCATCGCCACCACCACCTCGGGGATCATCGGCAGGTAGATCCCCACGACGTCGCCCCGGCGCACGCCGAGATCCTTCAGCGCGCTCGCGAAGCGTTGCACCTCCGCGAGCAGTTGCGCGTAGGTGATGTCGCGCTCCTGCCCATCCTCGCCGCGCCAATGGAAGGCGACGCGCGCGCCCAGTCCCGCCAGCACGTGGCGGTCGAGGCAGTTGTAGGAGGCGTTCAGCCGACCGCCGGTGAACCACTTGTAGAAGGGCGGGTTGGAATCGTCGAGCACGGTCTCCCACGGCTCAAACCAGTGCAACTGCTTCGCCTGCCCCGCCCACCACGCCTGCGGGTCGCGCGCTGCCTCCTCGTAGACCGCGGGGTCGGACAACAGCGCCTGCTGGCGAAACTCGGGAGAGGGCTCGAACGTCTGCACCTCCAGCAGTTCCGCCAGCTCGCGGTCGAGCGTCTCGCCTGAAACCGACGTTGGTTCGGTCGCCATCTCCCCACCCTTCTCTTTCTTTACTCGCGTTTGCCCAGCGGCACCACCGGCAACATTATGCGCCCGAACGTCGAGTTGGCCACAGCCGCGAACGAGGCGTACCAGGCGGCCGCCGCGGTCGCCAGGCCAAGGTAGCCACCCCAGTGGGTGACGGTCGGGTGCGGGCCCACCGCGCCGATCGCCAGCAGAATGAAGGTGACCGTCAGCAGCACGAACACTGTCAGCACCGCCATGTTGACTCGCAGCGCCGCCACCGTCATGTAGGCGGTGAAGATCGCCCATGCCCACAGGTACACGCCGATCGCATGCCCCGCGTTGCCGCCGATCGACTTGGCGTAGAAGACGTTCAGTGCCCAGAACGAGATCCAGAAGGCGCCGAACGAGCAGAACGCCACGGCGCCAAAGGTGTTGCCGGTGCGGAACTCCCACATGCCGGCGAGCAACTGCACGATCCCGCCATAGGCAAGCGCCAAGCCAAGCACGACCGGGAAGCCCTTTTCATCGACGAGGTTCGAGTTGAACATCGAGAGCACGAACGTCGTCATCGCAAATCCCGCCAACCCGAGCGGCCCCGGGTCGGCCGGTTTCCACAGGCTGGCCTGCGCAGCCTCTCCGGGTGGTGGCTCACGACGCGGGATCGACTGAATCGAGTCGGGACGATGAATAGATGCTGCCTCCATGGGACCCTCCCTCCAGCCAGCCCTCCTGGGGGCGGCTCAGGACGCTTTGTGAATCGTCAGAGAACGGGGAAGGGGGAATGTGACGATTCCCACGTTCTTAGAGCAGTTATTCCCGCTCGGCGGGAAACTCAATCATCCAGCGACCCAGCCGGACCCAACTGGAGCCGGCCGACCACCCAGACCAAACGGGCCGGGGAAGGTCGTGATGTCTTTCAAACCGACCCCTACCCTTTACAAAATGAAGTGGTGGGGGCTAAAAAATAAACACACCACCCCACCCCTACCCCGGGCGCCGCGCTTGCGACGCCGCCCGAACCTTCCGCCGCGTACGAGCCGCGCGGACTTGCACACTACACCGCCATGCCCCCACTACCCCCGGGCACCCCGCTTGCGCCGCCGCCTGGAGCTTCCGCTGCGCGCGGGCTGGGTGGGCTCGGGCGCCACGTCGCCCGTGCCATTCGCGGCCGCCTGGCTACTCGGCTGCGCTCGCCCAGCGCGATCCCCGCCCCGCTGGGCCTCCCGCTCAGCACGCAGCTGACCCTGGGAGGGCCATGGCCGCGCTTCGCCGGCGGCCCACGCGGGAGGATCGCCGCCCGGCCAGCGCCCGATCAGCAGGATGCCCAGGCTCACCATCCAGAAGGCCGGGATCAGCTGCTGGACCTCCCCCAGGGCCAGGCCGAAGGGGGTGAAGGCGAGCAGCGCCGCGAAGATTCCGAGGTACATCATCCAGCGGGCCGTCAGGCCGGTGCGCGTGGTGCCCAGCGTCACAACGACCATTCCCGCCGCCAGCGCCAACCCCCCCACCAGCCCCAGATACTCGGTGATTTCCAGCACCGTGCTCTGGGTCAGCGCGTGGTTGACCGCTTCGGCGGTGAAGTCGTGCCCATTGACGAAGTTGTGCGCGTTCAGCACCTGTGCGACCGGGTGGGCGACCGACACGAGCACCATCACCGCGCCGCCGCTGAGCACCAGCGACCGCGCGATCGAGCTCGTCTCCGGTCGGCGAAAGCGGACCGCCCCGAGCAGAAAGAGCAGGATCACGACGAGGAAGAAGATCGCCACCGCCTGCAGCAGGTTGCCGGCGATCAGCCCGAAGGCGTGGTGGTCGATGAACCTCACCTCGGCCGCGCCCGGGCTCACCGCGGGATTCGCTTCGCCGCGCAGCGCCGGGGCCAGGCCCTGGATCGCGCCGACCGTCGGCAGCTCGCGCAAGGTCGTCGTGACGATCACGCCCCCCAGCAGGAAAAGCACCCCGCCCGCGATCGAGGGCACCCCGAGGCGGTTGCGGCGCTCGCTCTCGTGGGCCACCCGCGCACGAATCGCCGCCTTGTCAGGCTTTGGCGCCGTTACGGCGCGTTCCTCGCTGTTGCGGTTGCGGGGCATGGGCAGGGCAGTCTATGGAGTATCAAAAAGCGAGGGGCCCGGCCCGAAAAAGCGAGGGGCCTGGCCTGAAAACGCGCGGGGCCCGGCTCGAAAACGCGTGGGGCCCGGCCCGCCGGGCGTCTTGGCGCACGCGGCGCGGGCACGTGTCTGCCGCTACGATGAGGGTATGGAGAGCGGTGGTCTGGGAGACCTGTTCGGAGATCCCGAGGAGCTGCAACGGCGCCTGGCGGACTTCGCAATGCAGATGCAGGGCCAGCAGCGCCTGGCGTGGGCCGACAACGCGATCAAGCTCGCGGTCGACATGACCGTGGCGGCCGTCAACCGCATCAACGTGCAGGGCAGCCCCGATGCGCAGGCGGAGCAGATCCGCGCGGTGATGGCGACCGTGTTCCCCGAGGCCGTCACGCTCGTGCGCGAGGCGCGCGAGGGGCTTCAGTAGGCGGCTCGTCGTCAAGCAGAAGAACGCCCGCCCGCTCGGCACGGCGCTCGGCCTCACGTGAGGCTTGCCCCGCAGCGATCACCTCGCGGAAGGAGCGGAAGCGGAAGATGAACACGACCGCGCCCAGACCAACCAGCGCGGTGAAGACGGCGATCGCGATCTGCTGACCGACCGAGTACGCGGCCACCGCGGCCGTGCCGGCGGCGCTCGTGGCGAACACCTTCACCAGCAGCGCCTGCTGCACTCCGGCGCCACCGGGGGTGAAGGGCACCGCGCCCGCGACCTGGTTGACGCCGAACACAAGCAGCACGTTCTCCACCGAGCCACCGACGCGGAAGGCGTCGAGCAGGAACCAGAAGGCGGCGAAGCGGCAGACCCACCCCGCAGCCTGCAGAGCCGCCACTTCGCGCAGGTAGCGGGGGCGGTCGGAGAGGATCGTCAGGCCCTGGCGGATGCGCTCCCAGAAAGCCTGCACGCGCACCGACAGCAGGGCGAACGCCACCAACCCGAGGATCGCGAGGGCGGTGATCAGGAAGAGCGTGAAGCGGAAGTGCCCGGCCAGGTAGGAGATGTCGAAGGAGCCCAGCTGCGAGAAGTCGGGTGGCTTGGGGAAGACGCCCTGCGTGAAGGCGAAGATCAACACCAGCACCCCCACGCTCGCGTCGAAGATCGACTCCACGAAGAACGCCGAGGCGACCGTCGGATAGGTCGAGCCGGGGATCGAGCTGCGCGTGAGGAACAGCTTGATGATGTCCCCTCCGCGCGCCGGCACCACGTTGTTGAAGCCGACCGCCGCCCAGTAGGCGCCCCAGATGCGCCGCCACTGGAAGCTCACCGCCGGATAGGCGGCGCGCAGGCTGTTGAAGAACGCCCGCGAGCGCAGCGTCAGGTTGAGGCTGAAGAACGCCAGGCCGAGGACCAGCGCCCCCCAATGGACGGCGGCCAGATCGGAGAAGAACTGACCGGCCGCTTCCAGGAAGGTGCTGACGCTGTGGCCGATCGAGGTCGACGCTATGGGCACGACTCAAGCGTACGTGCCTCGGCGCGGCCCCGCCTCAAATGTCGTCTTCGTCCCTGTCCTCCTCGATCGGGTCGTCGTACTCGTCGAGATCCAGCTCCTCCCCGTCCGTGCCGAACTCCTCGTCGTCCTCCCACTCCTCGTCGTCGAACTCATGCTCGGGGGCCTCGAGAATGGTGCCCAGCGACATGCGGCTCTCCTTTCAGGGCTCGCTTGCTAATGACAGGTTCTCTTGTGCTTCCCACCCGGTTGCCGTGGCAGCGTGCTCCCACCCGGTTGCTGTGGAAGCGTGCGCATCATAGTGTGGCGTTCCCCACCGATGAACGCAAACTGTGGCGTTCCCCACCGATGAACGCAAACGACGGTGGGGAAGCGGACGGCCGCCAACAGCCGGCGGACCCTCGGGACTCAAGCCGCGAGTTGGCTCAGTGCCGCCAGCACCCGCGCGTCGTGCTCGGCCGGCTTCACCTTGCGCAGCACTTCGGCCACCTTGCCGTCGGGCCCGACGACGAAGGTGGTGCGCTCGTTGCCCCAGTAGGTTCGGCCGTACATCGACTTCTCCACCCACACACCGTACGTCTCGGCGACAGCGTGGTGCTCGTCGGCGAGCAGCGTGAAGTCGAGGGCCTGCTTGTCGTGGAACTTCTTGACCTTCTTCACCGGGTCGGGAGAGATGCCCAGCACCCTCGCGCCCGCCCGCTCGTAGTCGGCGCGATGGTCGCGCACGCCACACGCCTGGGTCGTGCAACCCGGCGTGTCGGCCTTGGGGTAGAAGTAGACGACGACCGGCTGGCCACGCAGATCCGAGAGCTTCACGGGGTTGCCGTCCTGGTCGGGCAGCTCGAAGTCGGGGGCCTTCTCTCCTTGGTTGGTCATCGCCTCGGATCCTACCTGCCGGGGTTGGCAATGCCGCACGACGATTGGCGTAGAATCCTCAACCAATGCGCATCTTCAAGCGATTCGAGCGTCCGGTACGGTGCCGGGAAGGCCACGTGTTCACGACGATCTGGATTCCCGGGGGCTCGCTGAAGGCGGTGAGGATGGGCAGGTGGCGGTGGCAGCGCTGCCCGGTTGGTCGCCACTGGACGTGGGTGAGGCGCATCGATCGGCCCTCGGCGGGCCTCGTCGAGCTCGGGGCCGCACGCGCCAAACACGACATCCGCGTCCCTGAGCGCCGCGGCCCGCTTCAAACACGACATCCACGTCCCCTGAGCGCCGCGGCCCGCTACTTCAACAGCCGCGACAGCCGGCGATCCTTGAGCACCCGGCCCTCTGTTTGACACGTGGGGCAGTAGGCGATCACGTAGTCCTCGAAGTGCACCGAGCGCAGCGTCGTGGCACAGCGGGGGCAGGGCTCACCCTCGTGGCGGTGGATGCGCAGGGGCATCGGCAGCTTGTCGGGGATCGGCAGTGCGATCACGCGCTCGTAGTGGTCGATCGCCGCGCCGAGGATGGCGATGGTGGCATCGCGCAGCCGCTGCGCCTCCTCGTCGGTGAGATCGGCGCCGCGCTTGTAGGGGGAGAGGTGGGCTTCCCACAGGATCTCATCGACCCACGAGCGCCCGATGCCGGCGATCGTGCGCTGATCGCGCAGCATCGTGTGCAGCGGACGGGGGGCGTCGAGCAGCTCGCGCAGCGACGGCGGGGCGGGCCACGCTTCAGGGCCGAGCGTCGCGAGCGCCTGCTCCTGGTCGAGCTCCTCAGCACGCAGCAGCTTCACCCACGCCGCCTGCTTGGAGCCGAACTCGCGTAGGCGCAGCTCGGCCTCTCGCGCAACCCCCACGTCTGACGTAGCCCCATCAGGTTGGACCGGCGTCTCTCCAGCGGCCGGTAGGCGTACCCGCACCAGCAGCCGCGAGGTGCGGTCGCGCGGGCCCGCGCGCTTGTCGTAGAGCTGCAGTCGGCCGGCGGACATCAGGTGGATCAGCAGCGCCAGCTCGGGCCCGGCACTGGCATCGTCGGCGCCGTCAACCCCGTCAATCTCCACGATCAGGTGCTTGCCGCGCCGGCGCACACCCACGATCGTGCGACCCGCTAGCGCGGTGAGCGGCGGGTCGAAGCTCCGCAGCGCGTTGATGCCCGGCGCCAGCGCCGACTCGATCTCGGCCCCGCGCAGGGCGCTGTCGAGCCGGCGCGCGGTTATCTCGACCTCTGGCAGCTCCGGCATCGCCCCCAACTTTAGGAGGGCGATGCCGCGCCGGCGAAAGCGACATGAGGAATTACGGGCGTGCGGCGCCTACCGCTGACTCACGGCGCACGCGTGGCGCCGATCGCCGGCCCTTCGTACTTCACGCCGGTGGGGCTGGTCCAGCGCACCTTCCAATCCACGCCCGCCGTGCTCGAGGTGAAGCTCCAGTAGCCGAGCGATTCCGTGGTGGCGGTCTTCAGCACGCGGTAGTTCTTCGCGCCGCGGGTCTTCACGAGGATCGTCACCTTGGTTGAGCCGGTCGCGGGGCGCACCAGGCCCCACAGCGAGAAGCCGCGGCCCCGTTTGGAGACGACCAGCGGGAGCGGCCAGGCGTTGTAGAGCGGCTTGGGGCTGCCATTGACGTACTCGAGACCGGTCTGGAAGCCGACGGTGCCACCGTGGACGCCGGACCCGGGAGGCCCGCCGGTGGGGTCGTCGTGCAGGAGGTACTGCGAGAACGCCGCCACGCGCGGGTTCCTCCAGGCGATGTATTCGGCGAGCGCGTCGTATTCGGCTTGCTTCGTAGGCGACACGCCCTCGTAGCGGTTGGGCACGCTCTGCACCCCGAACTCGGTGAGGTAGATCGGGATTCCCGCTCTGATCGCCCCCGCACGGGCGGCCAGGTTGAGCGCTTTTTCCAGGCGGTAGAGCGTCCCGATCGTGACGTCGTCCTGCTCGGACGGCACCCACAGGGGGCCCTGCTTCTGGGTGTAGGCGTGGGTGGAGTAGCCGTACGCCGGCACCGATCCGCACCCGCCCGCTTTCTTGTAGTGGGAGTTGAGGCACAGCGCGCCACGCAGGAATGCCAGCGGCGCGACGTCGTGGAGCAGGCCGTATTTGCGGACTTCCGGGCGGCTGAGGCTGTCGGCGCCGACCGGCGCCGTTTCGCCCATCAGCACCTTCGGGTGCGCGAGCCCGGCGGCCTGCAACCCCGCGTAGCCAGCCTGGAACAGGCCGCGGTAGGTGCGCGGCGAGACGGGTTGGCCGGAGGAGTTGAACTGGGGCTGCAGGGAGGCGATGTCGTTGGGCTCGTTCCAGATCGCGAACAGCGACACCTCGGAGCCGTAGTGGCTGCCCACCGCGGTCATGAATTCTTCGAAATCCTTGGCGTTGGGGCTGCCGAGCGTGGTGTGGTTGGCGCTCGCCCACTTCGGCACCGGCGAGGTCACGGTGAGCAGCACCGGCCATTTCAGTTCCTTCGCCTTGTTCAGCACCCAGTCGTACAGCGACCAGTTGTACGCGGTGGGGTTGGTGGCTTCGAACTTCGGGCGCTTGCTGCTCCCCGAGGCGGGGGCCACGTACGACCAGTAGAGCTCCACCCGCAGCGCGTGCACGCCCAGATGCTCCATCTGCTGGAAGGCGTGTTCGCGCTTGTGTGGTTCGATCAGCACTTTGCCGGCCTCGAAGAAGACGGTCTGGTTGCGCGAGGCCAGCGCCGAAGGGGCGCTCACGGCAAGCGCGACGCCGACTAGCAGCAGCGCGACGAGGGATTTACGGGCTTTGGTGAGGGAAGTGGGAGCTTTGGGCATGGACGCTATGACACGGTGGGACTCGCGATGTTGCGGTGGACCCCGCGAGGCGCGCTCCGATAGCGTGCGGGCCATGAGTTCAGCAGTAGCGCCGGATGACATCGTCCAGACCCACGCGCAGGCGAGCGAGAACGCCCGCCCGCCGCTGCTGGTGCTCGATCCCCTGCGCGAGTTCCTCGACGCCCACGGCCTCGGGGAGGGTGAGCTGGAGGCGAGCCCGATCGGCGAGGGACACTCCAACGTGACCTATCTGATCCGCCGCGCCGATGGCAGCGAGCTGGTGCTGCGCCGCCCCCCGCGCCCGCCGCTGCCGCCCTCCGCCCACGACGTGCTGCGCGAGGCGCGGCTGCTGCGCGCGCTGCAGAGCACCGCCGCGCGCGTGCCCACCGTGCTCGCCGTGGAGGACGATCCCGCCACGATCGGCTGCCCCTTCTACGTGATGGAGCGTGTGGAGGGCGAGGCGATCGTGTTCACGCTGCCGCCCGCGCTCGACGCGCCGGCCGAGCGCCGGCGGATCGCCGAGGAGCTGATCGACGCGCTGGTGGAGGTCCACGCGGTCGATTGGCGCGCGGCGGGCCTCGAGGACTTCGGCAAGCCGACCGGCTACCTGGAGCGCCAGCTGCGGCGCTTCGGGGGGCTGTGGGAGATCAACAAGACGCGCGAGATCCCCGCCGTCGAACGCGTCGCGCAGTGGCTGGCCGAGCACCTGCCGGAGTCCGGCGGCGCCACAGTTGTGCACGGGGACTACCGCCTCGGCAACACGATGTTCGCGACCGGCGCCCCCGCGCGGCTGACGGCGGTGCTCGACTGGGAGATGGCGACGATCGGCGACCCGCTCGCCGACCTCGGCTACATGTGCATGGTGTGGGGCCAGGCCGACGACCCGCCAGGCGGCATCAGGGATTCGCTGGGGGCGGTGACGAAGGCCGAGGGCTTCCCCACGCGCGCCGAGCTGATCGCCCGCTACGAAGCGCAGAGCGGCCGCTCGATGAGCGACCTGCGCTGGTACGTGACGCTGGCGGTGTGGAAGATGACGGTGTTCATGGAGGGCAACTACAAGCGCGCGCTGGCAGGCGCCACCGACGATCCCTACCTGAAGCACTTCGGCGAGGGCGTGCTGCAACTGGCCGCCCACGCGGAGGAGGTGACGCGCGGTGAGTGAGCCGGCCAATGCGCACGACAGCGAGGGCGTCGGCGACGACGCAGATGCGCTCGGCGGCGGGGGCGCGCTGGGCGGCGACGGCGGCGAGCGCTCCGCGCTGCTGATCGACTGGGGCGGCGTGCTCACGACCAACCTGTTCGCATCCTTCCACGCCTTCTGCTTGGCGGCGGAGATCGACCCGCAGAAGCTGATGGGCCGCTTCAAAAGCGACCCCGAGGCGCGCGAGCTGCTGGTTGCCTTGGAGAAGGGGGAGCTGGACGAGCGCGAGTTCGAGCGGAAGTTTGCCGCGCTGCTGGAGGTCGAGCCCGACGGGCTGGTGGATGGTCTGTTCGCGGGCGTGGGACCCGACGAGGCGATGGTGAACGCGGTGCGCATGGCGCACGCCGCCGGGTTGCGCACGGCGCTGGTGTCCAACTCATGGGGAGTGCACCGCTATCCCCACGACCTCTTCGAGGAGCTGTTCGACGGTGTGGTGATCTCCGCTGAGGAGGGCATCCGCAAGCCCTCGCGCCGGATGTACGAGCTGGGGGCAGAGCGCGCCGGCGTGGCGCCCGAGGCGTGCGTGTACGTCGACGACCTGCCCTTCAACCTCGCCCCCGCCGAGAAGCTGGGCATGGCCACCGTTCATCACACGAGCGCCGACACCACCATTCCCGAGCTCGAACGGCTGCTCGGCCTCCCGCTACGGGATGCCGTTATCTGATCAGAGATCAGAGGTCGTGGTGATGATCGTACAAATTTCCCCTAGAACCACTTCACAAAATGAAGGGTTTGGGCCCGAAAACAAAGCATCCAACCGCCCCCACCACTTCATAAAGTAAAGGGTTTGGGTCTCAAAAGAATGCATTCCACCGAGACCGGCCACTTCACAAAATGAAGGGTTAGGGTCCGAAAACGAAGCACCCCACTGCGCCGGCTGCTTCAGTCCCGCTTACCCCGCCCGTACAGCAGCCGCAGCGCTTTGCCCAGCCGTTTGGTGCCGCGACGGGAGTACGGGAAGAAGTGCGGTTCGCGCTTCAGCGCAAACTTCGGCGTGACGAGGAGCGCCTGCTGGTTGCAGTACTTGCGGATCCCCCCCGCGCCGTGACGCGAGCCGAGGCCGGAGGCCTTGACGCCACCCATCGGCAGCTCGATCGCGGCGAAGTTGATGATCGCGTCGTTGACGCACACCGCGCCCGCTTCCACGCGCCGCGCGAGCTTCTCGCCCTTGTCGGTGTCCTTGGAGAAGACCGAGCCGGCGAGGCCGTATTCGGAGTCGTTGGCGAGGCGCAAAGCCTCCTCGGCGTCGCGCACCTTCATGATCGGCAGCGTCGGGCCGAACGTCTCCTCGGTCATGATCTTCATCGAGTGGTCGACGTCGACAAGCACCGTCGGCTCGAAGTAGTGCCCGCCATTCTGTGCACCGCGGTGGCCGCCGGTGAGCGCCCGCGCGCCCTTTGACAGCGCGTCGTTGACGTGGTCCTCGACGAGGTCCACCTGCGGGGGGAAGGTCATCGAGCCGACCTCCACGGTGCCCGGCCCGCCACCGGGGCGGCCCTGGCGCAGAGCGCGCACCTTGTCGGTGACTTTGGAAACGAACTCGTCGTACACCGGCGCCTCCACGTAGGCGCGCTCGATCGAGATGCAGGTCTGGCCGGAGTTCTGCATCGAGTAGTAGGTGGCCACGTTCGCCGCGCGCTCGAGGTCGGCGTCGGCGAGCACGATCATCGGGTCCTTGCCGCCCAGCTCCAGCGAGCAGGGGATCAGCCGCTCGGCGGCCGTCTGCGCGACTTTGCGCCCGGTGCGGGTGGAGCCGGTGAACATGATCATGTCGACCTCGTCGATCAGCGCGCGGCCGGTGTCGCCGCGGCCGGTGGCAACCTGGAAGACGTCGGCGGGCACACCGCACTCGGCGAAGCCCTCGGCGAGCAGCATCGAGGTGAGCGGGGTGACCTCGGAGGGCTTGAGGATCACCGAGTTGCCGGCGGCGAGCGCGGGGATGCAGTCGCCGAAGGAGTTGACCAGCGGGTAGTTCCACGGGCCAATCACGCCGATCAGCCCGAGCGGGCGGTAGCGCAGGATCAGCTTCTTGCCCTTCACGAGCATCGAGCTGGTGTGCACGCGCTCGTCGCCGAGGTACTTCTCGGCGTTCTTCGCCCAGAAGCCGAACGCGGCGCCGCCGTAGGAGATCTCCGCCAGCTGCGCGTCCTCGTAGGTCTTGCCGGTCTCCGAGACGATCGTGTCGATGATCCGCTCGGAGTTGTCCATCACCCACTTCTGCATCCGCCGCAGCACCCGCCCGCGACCCTCGAAGCCGTACGCCTCCCAGGTGGGCTGCGCCAAGCGCCCGCGCTTGGCAAGCTCCGCGACCGCCGCCGCGTCGAGGTCGGGGACGGTCGTGATGATCTCCCCCGTGGCAGGGTTTTCGACGGGGATCTCCGCGCCCGTCGGAGCAGCGACCGTCGTTCCGTTCGCCGCCTCGTTGTGGATCTCGATTGCGTGCTCCTCGACAGTCGCCATTGCGGGACCTCCCATGCTGGTTTGCGCTCAGTTACAGAGGCTACACCTCGCGCGCGGTCTCGTCTGGCTCGGGAGCCAATTTTTCTACGACAGCTCGATCGAGGCGATGCCGACCGGCTCGACCGGGCGGTCGGAGCCGTCGGTCGCAACGCCCTCGAGGCGGTCCACCACGTCCATGCCGTCGGTCACCTCGCCGAATACGGTGTGCTTGCCGTCCAGCCACGACGCCTTCTTCGTCGTCACGATGAAGAACTGCGAGCCGTTGGTGTTGGGGCCCGCGTTGGCCATCGCCAGCGCGCCGCGCACGATCTTGTGGGGGTTGATCTCATCCTCGAAGGTGTACCCGGGCCCGCCGGTGCCGGTGCCCTGAGGGCAGCCGCCCTGGATCATGAAATCCTTGATGATCCGGTGGAAGCTGAGCCCGTCGTAGAAGCCTTCAGAGGCCAGCTTGCGGAAGTTCTCGACCGTTTTGGGGGCGTCCTCGTCGAACAGCTCGAAGACGATCGTGCCTTCTGTGGTTTGCATCGTTGCGGTAGACATGCCGTTACCCTACCCGTTCCAACCGCATGGGATGTCCCCGCACGCGGCGCTCCTGCAGCGCCTCGATCACGCGGTCGGCCTCGGAGGCCGGCACCGACAGGAACGAGAAGCGGTCGAGCACCAGCACATCGCGCACCGCCTCCCCGTCGAGGCCCGTCGCGGAGGTCACGGCGCCCACGATGTCCGCCACCTGCACCCCGCCCGCGCGGCCGCCCGCCAGCAGCAGCTTCGTGTGCGGCTCCGAGCCGTCGCGCGAGATGTGCGGCTTGGAGTGCCTTCGCGGGCGCTCCCGCACCGGGGTCGGCGGCGCCTTCGCGCCCTTCTCCCAGGGCGCGATCGAGGTGCCGATGTGGCGCTCGATCGCCTCCAGCTCGCGCATCTGGCGGCTCTCCACGAACGTGATCGCCCGGCCCGAGCGCCCCACTCTGCCGGTGCGCCCGATGCGGTGCACGTAGGTGTCCGGCGAGGTCGGCACGTCGTAGTTGATCACGTGCGTCACCGTCGAGATGTCGAGGCCCCGCGCCGCCACGTCGGTCGCCACGAGGATCGGCACCCTGCCGCCCTTGAACGCCAGCATCACGCCGTCGCGCGAGCCCTGCGTCATGTCGCCGTGCAGCGCCCTGACGTTCATGCCGCGGTCGCGCAGCGTGCGAAACAGCTGGTCGCAGCGCACCTTCGTGCGCACAAACACGATCGCCTGGTCGGGCTTCTCCGCGCTCAGCACCTCCACCAGCTTCTCCGCCTTCTGCTTGGAGTCCACCGGGAGCTGGAACTGCGCCACCGTGTCGATCGTCAACGTCGCCGCCTCCACCTTCACCAGCACCGGGTCGTACAGGTACCCGTCGGCCAGTTTGCGGATCGGCGGGGGCATCGTCGCGCTGAACAGCGCCGTCTGGCGGCCGCTCGGGGTCATCGAGAGGATTCTCTCCACGTCCTCCAGGAAGCCGAGGTCGAGCATCTCGTCGGCCTCGTCCAGCACCACGAAGCGGCAGTCGTGCAGCACCAGCGAGTGGCGGGAGATCAGGTCGAGCACCCTGCCCACAGTCCCCACCACCACGTGCCCCCCCGAGCGCAGCTGCGCCTGCTGGCTGCGGATCGGCGCGCCGCCGAACACGGCGACCACGTCGACGCCGGCGTGGGCGCCGTACGCCCGCAGCGCCTGCGTCACCTGGATGCACAGCTCGCGCGTGGGGGTCATCACCAGCGCCTGCACCTCCGCCAGCTCCGGGTCGACGTACTCCATGATCGGCAGCCCAAACGCCGCCGTCTTGCCGGTGCCGGTCTGCGCCTGGCCGATCACGTCGCGCCCTTCCAGCAGCGACGGGATCGCCTGCTCCTGGATCGGGCTGGGCGACTCGTAGCCGACTGCGCGCAACGCCTCGAGGGTGCGCTCGGTGAGCCCGAGCTCTGCGAATGACTTGGCCATGACGGTACGAGAGCTTACGGGTTGCGGCGTCTCAAGCGCCGAGATCCAACAGCAGCTTGCCCGTTGTGCGCCGCTCGCGCAGATCGATGTGGGCCTGCGGTGCCTGCTCGAGGGGGTATGTGTGTCCAACCACAACCTCCAGCCGCGGGTGGGCGGGGTTTGGCACCACGCGGGCGAACAAGTCGGCCAGCGCCTGCTCGAACATGCCAGGACGCCCCAGACAGTGGAATATGTAGAACCCCACCACGGCGCGCGAGTGGCGCAGCAGGGATCCGCTCCTCACCTGGTTGGGCTGCTGCGAAGCAATCCCGCACACAACCAGCCGCCCGAACGGGGCGAGCGCGCGGTAGGAGGCGTCGAACACCTCGCCGCCCGCCATCTCGAACACCACGTCCACCGGCCTGCCCCCGTTCGCCTCCAGCAGCCGCTCGGTGAGACCCTCGGGCGCGGGGTCGATCGCAGCGTCCGCGCCCAGGCGCAGAGCCAACTCGCGCTTCTCTTCGCTCGATGCGGTCGCGATCACGCGGCCGGCGCCGAGCGGGCGCCCCAGCTGCACCGCCAGCGAGCCCACGCCGCCCGCGGCTGCGTGCACCACGACGGTTTCGCCGGCCCCCTCCGCCACATGCCCTGTTTCGCCGGCTCCCTCCCCCACGCGCCCTGCCGTGCGGTAGAGGTGCCACGCGGTGGTGCCCTGCACGAGCAGCGCCAGAGCGGTGCCGTCGTCGACGCCCTCGGGCACGGCGAACACGTGCGCGGCGGGCGCCACCGCGTACTCGGCGTAGCCGCCCGTCCCGGTCAGCGCCACCACGCGCTCCCCTGTGTCCTCGCGCACGCCCGCCACCTCTGCGCCCGGCACCAACGGCAGCGTGGCCTTGCGGACGTATGAGTTGGTGCGCGTGTGGGTATCCGCGAAGTTGATGCCCACCTTGGTCACGCGGATCAGCACCTCCTCGGGGGCCGGCTGGGGCTGGGGCAGCTCCACCAGCTTCAACACCTCGGGGCCGCCGAACTCACTCATCTGAATCGCGCGCATCCGCGGGAGGCTATAGGGTCCGCGTCGATGCCCATCACCGTTGTCGGATCGATCGCTTACGACAGTGTCTCCACCCCCTTCGGCGAGCGCCAGCGGATGCTCGGCGGCGCAGCCGTGCACTTCGCGCTCGCCGCCTCCTTCTTCCAGGAGGTGCGCGTCGTGGGGCCGGTCGGTGACGACTTCGGCGAGACCGAGCTCGACGTGCTGCGCAACCGTGGCGTGGACATCTCCGACGTGGAGCGCATCCCGGGGGGCAAGACCTTCTTCTGGCGCGGCAAGTACGGCTGGGACCTCAACTCGCGCGAGACGCTCGACACGCAGCTGGGCGTGTTCGAGGGCTTCCAGCCGAAGCTCTCGGAGGCCTCGCGCTCCAGCGACGTGCTGTTCCTCGCCAACATCCAGCCCGATCTGCAGCGTGAGGTGCGCGCGCAGATGCCCCGCGCGCGCTTCGTCGCGCTCGACTCGATGAACCTGTGGATCGAAGCGGCGCGCGAGTCGCTGATGAAGGCGATCGCGGAGTGCGACTGCCTGATCCTCAACGACTCCGAGCTGCGCCAGCTCACCGACAAAGCCTCGCTGTACGCCGCCGCCCGCGAGGTGCTTTCGTGGGCCTCATCCCCCACCGACGGCGATCAGGAGACGTCGACGAGGCGCGGGCCGCGGGTGATCGTCGCCAAGCAGGGCGAGTACGGCGCCGCGCTGGTGACCGCCGACGGCTTCTTCTCGCTGCCTGCCTTCCCGCTGGAGTCGGTCGTGGACCCCACCGGCGCGGGCGACACGTTCGCGGGCGGCTTCGTCGGCTACATCGCCGCCCACGCCGACGAGGAGATCACCGACGAGCTGCTGCGCCAGGCGATGGCGCACGGCACCGCGCTGGCCTCGTTCAATGTCGAAGAGTTCGGCACCCACCGGATCGAGACCCTCGCGGGGGCCGAGATCGTCGCGCGTGTGCGCCAGCTGCGCGAGTTCACGCAGTTCTCGGCCGCGCCCGTGCCGCTGGGGGAGTGAGCGGGTTTCGTCAGACGAGGATGGCCTGTCGTGCGGGGGGCCACCGGTCACTGGAGGAGATCGAGGAGCTCGGTGTTGTGTATTAACTTTTTGGACCCCAACCACTTCATTTTGTAAAGGGTTCTAGGCCTGTTTTGAATGACTTCTCCCCTGGCCTACTACTTCATTTTCCCGGCCAACCACTTCACCCAGCCAACCACTTCATTTTGTAAAGGGTTCTAGGCCCGTTTTGAATGACTTCTCTCCCCGGGACACCACTTCATTTTGTAAAGGGTATGGGTGTTGGATCAGTAATCGCTCCCGAGCCACAGGGCCGCGATCAGTAGTACGATCGGGGGTGGCGTGGATGCCTGGACCTTCATCTGGCTGATGTTCATCCTGAAGATCCCGATCGTCGGGCTTTTCCTGATCGTGCGCTGGGCGGTACGCCAGGAGCCGGAGATTGCACCTGAGGGCGATGGCGGCATCGGTCACAGTCCGCGCCCACGTCTTCCCAGCCACCCGCGCCACCCGCGGCCGCGCCTGCCGCGCCCCTCGCGCCGTGGATCCTGCGAGAATCCCGCGCCGTGGCGCAGCTCCAGCCTTGCTCGGTCCTCTCGGACGGCACGATCACTCGCCTCGTCGAGGAGGGCCGCATCGGGATCGACCCGTGGGACGCGACGCTCGTGCAGCCGGCCAGCGTGGACCTGCGCCTAGGCGACTCCTTCAGGGTCTTCCACAACCACAAGATCACCGCGATCGACCTGCGCGACCCCCCGCGCGGCCTCACCGAGCAGGTCAGCCCGCCGGAGGGCGAGCCGTTCGTGATCCACCCCGGGGAGTTCTGCCTCGGCAGGACGCTCGAGCGCGTGGAACTCCCCGAGGACATCGTGGCACGCATCGAGGGCAAGTCGAGCCTTGGGCGGCTGGGGCTGATCGTGCACGCCACCGCCGGCTTCTGCGACCCCGGCTGGAAGGGCACGTTGACGCTCGAGCTGAACAACCTCACGCGTGTTCCGATCAAGCTCTACCCAGGTCTGCCGATCGCGCAGCTGTCGTTCATGACGCTCGACGCCCCCGCGCTGCGGCCTTACGGACACAAGGACCTTGGAAGCCATTACCAGGGGCAGGTCGAGGCCACCGAGAGCCGCTACGGTGGAGCTGGCTGACCGGCGCTCGCGGGACGGCGCTGAACCGGCTTGAGTTGCCTCATAATCGGGGAAAAGATCTCTGGACGGCCGAAACAGGAGAAGCCCTAAATGAGTACGGAGACGGCGGACACACAAAGCGGGGCCACGAGCCAGAGCACGGGCGGTAATGGCGCCGCGCCCGCGCAGACGCTGTCGGTGACCGACAACCGCACCGGGCAAACCTACGAGCTGCCGGTCACCGACGGCACCGTACGCGCGATGGACTTCCGGCAGGTCAAGACCGACGAGCAGGACTTCGGGCTGATGGTCTACGACCCGGCCTACATGAACACGGCCTCGTGCCGCAGCTCGATCACCTACATCGACGGCGACGCCGGCATCCTGCAGCACCGCGGCTACCCGATCGAGCAGCTGTGCGAGCACTCCAGCTACCTGGAGGTCGCCTACCTGCTGATCAACGGCAGGCTCCCAACGCAGACGGAGCTGACAGGCTGGGTGGACGAGATCACGATCCACACGTTCGTGCATGAGAACGTCAAGGACTTCATGCAGGGCTTCCGCTACGACGCCAACCCGATGGGCATGCTCGTGGCCTCCGTGGGCGCGCTCTCGACCTTCTACCCCGACGCCAACAAGATCCACGAGGAGCCCGTCCGCGCGATGCAGATCATCCGGCTGCTGGCGAAGATGCCGACGCTGGCCGCGTTCGCGTTCCGCCACAACATGGGCCAGCCCTACGTTTATCCCGACAACGACCTCAACTACGCCGGCAACTTCCTCGGGATGATGTACAAAATGACCGAGCTCAAATACGAGCCCGATCCCCGCTTGGAGCGCGCGCTCGACGTGCTGTTCATCCTGCACGCCGACCACGAACAGAACGCCTCCACCAGCGCCGTGCGCTCAGTC
This sequence comes from uncultured Solirubrobacterales bacterium, assembly GCA_963744135.1. Taxonomy (GTDB): domain Bacteria; phylum Actinomycetota; class Thermoleophilia; order Solirubrobacterales; family Solirubrobacteraceae; genus Palsa-744. The sequence continues at coordinate 708,010 of CAVUSE010000004.1, forward strand.
GGCTCCACCCAAGTCGACCCCTACTCGGCCGTCGCCGCCGGCGTGGCCGCGCTGTACGGGCCGCTGCACGGCGGCGCCAACGAGCAGGCACTGCGGATGCTGGCGAGAATCGGCACGGTCGAGAACATCCCCGACTTCCTGGAGGGCGTGAAGGCCGGCAACGAGCGGCTGATGGGCTTCGGCCACCGCGTCTACAAGAACTACGACCCGCGCGCGCGCATCATCCGCAAACACCTCGACGACGTGTTCGAGGTGCGTGGCAAGAGCCCGCTGCTGGACGTCGCCACCGAGCTGGAGAAGCGCGCGCTCGACGACGACTACTTCACCTCACGCAAGCTCTACCCCAACGTGGACTTCTACTCCGGCCTGATCTACGAGGCGCTCGGCCTGCCCGTGGCGATGTTCCCGGTGATGTTCGCGATCGGACGCACCTCCGGGTGGATCGCGCAGTGGAAGGAGATGGTCGGGGACTCCGAGCAGAAGATCGCCCGTCCCCGGCAGATCTACACCGGCGAGCGCGACAGAGATTACGTGCCGGTCGCGCAGCGGGACTGAGTGTCGAGCTTCAGAGCACCAGCGTCGCCCCGTGCCGACGCAGCCAATCGCGATCCTCGCGCCAGCGGGGCCAGCGGCGCTCGACGAGCGCCCAGAAGCGGGGCGAGTGGTCGAGGATCTCCAGGTGGCAGACCTCGTGCCAGACAACGTAGTCGAGCACGCTCTCGGGCGCCATCAACAGGCGCCAGTTGAAGCTCATCCGCCCCTTCGCCGAGCACGAGGCCCAGCGCGAGCGCTGCGCGCGGATCGAGAGGCCGCTGTAGGGGGTGCCCGCCAGCGCGCTCGCGCGATCCAGCCGCGCTGCGATCTCCACGCGGGCGGCGCGGCGGTAGAAGCGCTCGATTGCCGGCCGCGGATCGTCCGCCGGCACCAGCAGCCGCGCCCCGCGGCGGTGCACACGCGTGCGCCCCGGCTGCGCGACCAGCGCCAGCGGCTCGCCCAGGTAGGGCACTGTCGCCCCGCGCTCTGCGATGCGCGCGAGCGTCTCCTGGGCCTCGTGCAGCCGCCGCTCGATCCAGGGACGTAGCTCCTGCACGGCGGCCGCAGCCGCCCGCTCGGAGGCACGCGCGGGGAGCACCACCTCGACGCCCGTGTGAGCGTGCACGTTGACGCGCACCCTGCGCGCGCGGGTGGAGCGGCGGATCGTGTAGGGGATTTCGGTGCTCACTTGAGAGATCGTCCGGCGCGGGGGATGGTGTCTCAGTTTTGGGGTACAACCACCGACTGGACCTGTGGGCAGCGATCAGATGACAGCCGTGAGAGGTCCAGTAGCTGGTTGGATCCCCAAATGCAGTTATATGGTGTCTAGCCGGGTCTGCGGGTCCGACCCAAACTGAGACACTACCGCCGGGGCCGCCGGGCATAATCTCCAGGGCCGATGCCCCGCTCGATCGTGAAGCTCCCCGGCGAGGTGCGCCCGCCATACGAGGTGTACCTCAACGGCGTACGCCAGGAACTGGGCGCGAACTACATGGTGCGCGAAGGCGCGCTCGTGTTCGAGCGGGAGCTGCGCAAGGACCACATCAGCGGCTGGCGCTGGCTGCTGGGCGCCTGGGGCGTGGGCACCTACCGCCAGAACGACTCCGTCGACGTGCGCTACGAGGCCGCCGACGGCTCGCCGCGCGTGGCGGAGGGGCTCGAGATCGAGCCCGGCTAGGCCCCCTCCCACGGCCGCACCAGCTTCAACGCGCTGAGGATCGCGCGTGTGGCGGGGGAGCGGTTGAGGGTGTAGAAGTGGATCCCGGGCGCGCCGCCGGCGAGCAGTTCGGCGCACTGCAGCGTGGCGTAGGCGACGCCGAAGTCGAGCACCGCCTCGGGGTCTTCCCCGCGTGCGTGCAGCTCACGACGCAGGCCGTCGGGGATCGAGGAGCCGCACATGCCGGCCATGCGCTCGACCTGGCCGACGCGCGTGATCGGCATGATGCCCGGGATGATCGGCGCCTCGATCCCGGCCGCACGTGCGCGCGCGAGGAAGTCGAAGTACACGGCGTTGTCGAAGAACAGCTGCGTGATCAGGAAGTCCACGCCCGCGCGCACCTTCTCGCCGAGGTGTTCGAGGTCGGCCTCGGGGCTCACCGCGTGGATGTGGGTCTCGGGGAAGCAGGCGGCGCCGATCGCGAACGGGTAGCCGTCGGCGATCAGCTCGACCAGTTCGCGTGAGTACTCGAGACCCCCCTCCGTCTTCGTCCACGCCTCCTCACCCGCCGGTGGATCGCCGCGCAGCGCGAGCACGTTGTCGATGCCCGCCTCCCGCATCTCGGCGAGCGTCGCCCGCAACTCCGGCACGGTGGCCCCCACGCACGTGAAGTGCGCCATCGCCTCCAGGCCGTACTCCTCGCGAATCCGCTTGACGATCTCGATCGTCTTCTCCCGCGTGGAGCCGCCCGCGCCGTAGGTGACCGACACGAACGCGGGGTCGAGCGTCTTCAGCTCCCCGAGCGCGGCATACAGGTTGCGCTCCCCCTCCCCGGTTTTGGGGGGAAAGAACTCGAAGGAGAAGACGGGACCGTCGTTGTGCAGCAGCGTGTCGATGCGCATAACCGCTCAGTTTGCCATCGCGCGCCACCGCAACCCCACAGCGCGCCTTCCGAGCCGACCCGCGCTCACCGCTCGGCCACCCACCGCGCCGGCTCGGCGAGCCCGCCCCACGCTCACTGCTCCCCGGCCGCGACGGCCGCCCACCGCTCCGGCTCTCCCTCGATCCGGCGCGCCCGCCCGGTGACCTCCAGATGGTTGAGGAAGGCGAGCGTCTCGGTGAGCAGCCACGGCGCTGTATTGGGAGAGAACGGCACCTCGTAGAGCACCTCCGGCACGACTTCGAAGGCCGTACGCGGCCGCTCGGAGATAACCTCCAATACCCGATCGGTGCGCTCGCGCACCAGCTCGCGGTTGCCTTCGATGTGGGTGAGGACGTCGGCGAACGTGCGCCCGTGCCCGGGCAGGCAGAGACGCGCGCCGAGCCGCTGCACGACATCCAGTGAGCTCACGAATTCGCCCACCGGGTCGGGTGAGTAGCCGTAGTCGAAGAACAGCGAGATGCGCCCCAGCAGGTGATCGCCGGAGATCAGCAGGCGCCGCTCGGGCTGGAACAGGCAGACGTGCGAGGGGGCGTGGCCGGGCGTCTCGTGCACCGTCCACGGGCCGAGGTCGGTGGCGATCGTGACGCCCGGCAGCAGCGCGCGGTGGGGCTCGATCACGGCGGCGATCCCCGAGTCGTGCTCGCCACGCTCGGCCGCGTAACGGCGCAGCGGCTCCTCGGGCACCCCGCTCTGGCGCGCCACTTCCAGGCGGCGCGCGATCGCCGCGTCGGTGTCCTGCGCCCACTGCAGCATGTGCTGGTAGTTGGGGTGCATCCACAGCTCGCAGCCGGTGCGCTCCACGATCGTGGCGGCCTGCCCGTAGTGGTCGGAGTGGGCGTGCGTGCACACCACCAGGCGAATGTCCTCCACGCGCAGCCCGCACATCGCGAGCGCCCGTTCGAGGTTGGCGAAGGAGCCGTCTTCGTGCATCCCCGTGTCGAACAGCACCACCCCATCGCCCGCGGCGACCGCCCACGCGTTGCCGTGGGGAACGCCCGGCCAGGGCAGCGGCAGGCGCAGGCGAAAGACGCCCGTCAGGATCCGTTCGCCGCGGCCCAGCTCGCGCCGGCTCGCGGCCCTGTGGTCGGTCGGTGTGCGATCGCTCGTCTCGGCCACCGGCAGGAGCCTATTGGGCTCTACACTTTCTAGCTTCGCCGCAACCACCCAAGGAGCAGAGAGCATGCCCGAGGAGTCCGCAGAGCAGGCCGCGACCAGGGTGCAGGAGGCCGCCGCCAACATTCACCCCACCGCCACGCCCAGGGAGCGCATCTCGGGGGCGCGCAATGGGACCAGCGAAGCGGAAACGGTGGCTCGCCGCTACTTCGAGGCGATCAACGCCCACGACCTCGACGCCGCCGTGGCGCTGTGGGCGGTGGGGGGACGCGAGAACGTGCGCGGACAGATCGACGCCGCGGCGCCCGAGGGGGTGCGGGCGTTCATCGGCGACATGCTGGGGGCGATGCCCGACGTGCGCTTCGAGATCCTGAGCACCACCACCGAAGGCGAGCGCTGCGCGTTGCAGTGGCGGCTGACCGGCACGTTCGTGGGCCCGGGCAAGTTCAACGGGCTGACCCCCACCGGCCACCCCCTGACGTTCGAAGGCGTCGATCTGCTGACGGTGCGCGATGGGCTGGTGCAGAGCAACGACGCCTTCCCTGACTCGATGGCGGTGCCGCGCCAGATCGGGATGCTGCCGCCACAGGGCTCCACCGCCGAACAGCGGATGATGGGCGCGTTCAACGTCAAAACCCGCGTGACCGGGCGGATGCTAGCCGCGCCCAAGCTTGTGGCTGAGGGCGTGTGGGTGGTGCAGGGCCAGCCGGGCCGCTGCAACGTCTACCTGATCGAGGACGACGGCGGGGTGACGCTGTTCGACGCCGGCGCGCGCACGATGGTGCGCTCGGTTGCCGCCGCCGGCGCCAAGCTCGGGGGCATCCGTCGCGTGGTGCTCGGCCACGGCCACACCGACCACCGCGGCACCGCCCCCGCGCTGGGCGTTCCCGTGTACTGCCACCCCGACGAGGTGCAGGACGCCGAAGGCAGCGGCGGCTTTCGCTACTGGCCGGAGGACCTCGCCGGCCTGCCGACCCCCCAGCGCCAGATCCAGCGCGTGCTGCAGCGCTACGCATGGGACGGCGGCCCGGTGAAGATCGCGGGCACCGTGAGCGAGGGCGACGAGGTGGCGGGCTTCCGCGTGATCGACCTCCCCGGCCACGCCCCCGGCCAGATCGCCCTGTGGCGCGAATCCGACCGGCTGGCGCTTACAAGCGACACCTTCTATGCGATCGCAGTGGACAGGTGGGGGGTCGCCTGCCCGCCCCAGGTGCCGCTGGACATGTTCAACTACGACACCGAGCAGGCCCGCGCCTCGATCCGCAAGCTGGCCGCCCTGGAGCCCGCCGCCGCGTGGTCCGGCCACGCCAAGCCGCTCACCGGCGATGTGCGCAGCCAGCTGGAACGGGCCGCCGACACAACCTGAAGTGGCCAGACGCAAGCCCAAGCAGCGCGAGGAGCGGCTGAAGGCACCGGACAGCGAGTACGCCGACGCGGAAGGCAACGTGCTGACGCTGCGCGGCGCGATGACGGCCGCGACCCGGCTGAAGTACGCCGAGACCGTGGAGGGCGGGGATGCGCGGGCGGCGAGCACCCACGAGGATCGCTGGCACCGCGCGGTGGAGCTGCTGTTCGAGCGCCTCGCGGTGCGCTGGGAGATCGCGGGTGCGCCGATCGAACGCCAGCGCGAGCTGCTGGAACGCTTCCGGGTGGCCAGCCCCGAGGAGCGCATGTGGGTGCGTGAGACGCTGCGCGAGCATTGCAGGGAGAACTTTCCCGACGTGCAGGCACCGTAGGAACCCGGCGCGGCCGCTACCGTGCGTGCGGACATGCGCCGCACGAAGATCGTCGCCACGATCGGCCCCGCCTCCAGCGAGCCCGACACCCTGCTGAGAATGGTCAACGCCGGGATGGATGTGGCGCGGCTGAACTACTCGCACGGAACGCTGGAGGAGCACGCCGAGACCGTGCGGCGCGTGCGCGACGCCGCCGGCAGGGCGGGGCGACCGGTGGCGATCCTGCAGGACCTGCCCGGCCCGAAGCTGCGCATCGGCCCGCTGAAGGAGGGCGTGGTGGAGCTGAAGCCCGGGGACGTGGTGACCTTCACCTGCGGCGCGGCGGAGGGCGAAGGGGATGAGGAGGGGGGGGATGCCAAGCACATGACCATCTCCTGGCCGGGGCTCGCCGACGCGCTGACGCAGGGGGACGTGATCTACCTGGCGGACGGGTCGGTGCGGCTGCGGGTGACCGAGACGCGCGCCGGCCTGCACGAGGTGGAGGCCGAAGTCCAGGCGGGCGGCGCCGTGGCATCCCGCCAGGGCCTCAACATCCCCGGCCCGGTGGACATGCTGCCGGCGGTGCCCAAGGAGGATCTGGAGCTGCTGCGCCACGGGGAGTCGATCGGGGTGGACATGGTGGCGCTGTCGTTCGTGCGCCGCCCGGAGGACATCGAGCAGGTGCGCGAGCACACGCGGCTGCCACTGATCGCCAAGATGGAGAAGCCTCAGGCGGTGGAACGCGCCGAGGAGATCCTCAGGGCGGCCGACTGCGTGATGGTGGCGCGCGGGGATCTCGGCATCGAGCTGCCGATCGAGCGGGTGCCGATCGTGCAGAAGGAGCTGCTGCGACTCGCGGGGTGGCTGGCAAGGCCGTCGATCACCGCCACCCAGATGCTCGACTCGATGGTCACCTCCTCGCGACCCACGCGCGCGGAGGTGGCGGACGTGGCGAACGCGATCCTCGATGGCACCGACGCGGTGATGCTCTCCCAGGAGACCGCGGTGGGCGCCTACCCGGTGGAGGCGATCGCGATGATGGCGTCGGTCGCCGAACAGGCCGAGGCGATCGCGCCCTACGAGGAGTGGAACGCCGCGCGCGTGCGCCGCACCGAGGCCGACCCCGCATACACGCTGGCGCACAGCCTGTGCATCGCGGTGCGCGAGCTGAGCCTCGACGCGCTCGTGGTGCCGACGCTCTCCGGTCGCTCCGCCCGCCTCGTCTCGGCACACCGCCCGACGGTGCCGATCTACGCGCTCTCCCCCGGCCGCGAGACGGTGCGCCGCTGCGGGTTGATGTGGGGCGTGCAGGCGGCCTCGATCCGCCGCCACGAGACAACCGAGGAGCTGATCGCCGACTCCGCCAGGCGCGTGGTGGAGCTCGGCTGGTGCAAGCGCGGTCAGCGCGTGGGCATCACCGCCGGTTTGCCGAGCGGGCGGCCGGGGACGACAAGCCTCGTGCAGATCCAGGTGCTTTAGCTCACCGCGCCCACCCCGCCGCGCGCGTAGAACGCGGCCTCCTCGCGGCCGAGCTCGGTGACGGGCGGATCGCCGTAGATCCACTCGCGCGCGATCCGGTGCCAGTTGGCGGTGGCGCGCAGTTGCGAGAGCACGGCGAGCGTCAGCATCTCCATGCGCCGGCCAAAGAGGTGCTCGGGGCGGATGTCCTGGTGGCGCATGTGCCGGAAGTGGCGCGAGCGGGGGTCGGAGCTCTCGATCATCACTTCGGTGGCGATCTCCGGCGTCAGCGCGAACACCTCGTCGGTGGTGTACCAGCCGATGGTGTCCTCGAGGAACGACAGCAACTCCTCCGGGTCGACCCGCTCGGGGTGCGGCAGGAAACCACCCCGCGCCATCAACTCGTGCAGCGCCGGCGCGTCGTGCTCGACCACCGCGCGCTGCGCCGCCAGCTCCAGTTCCACCGGCGGCGGGTCGAGGCGCTTGAAGAGGCCGAAGTCGAGGAACGCCACGCGCCCGTCGCCCAGCAGCAGGAAGTTGCCCGGGTGGGGGTCGCCGGAGAACTGGCGGTGGCGGTAGAGGCAGCCGAGGAAGAAGCGGAACACGATCTCACCGATGCGATCGCGCTCGGCCTGCGGGTAGCCTTTGAGCGCCTCGAAGCCCACCCCTTCCACGAGCTCGGTTACGAGCACCCGCTCGCGCGAGAGCTCGGTGACCACGTCGGGGATCTTGATGAACGGGTGCCCGCTGAAGATGCGCCCCAACGAGCGCTGGTTCTGGGCCTCCAGCTCGTAGTCGAGCTCCTCCCCGATCCGCTCCCTGATCTCCCGCGCCACGGCGCGCACGTCCAGCTGCGGGGTCATCCGCTTGAGCAGGCGCATGATCATCTCCAGGTTCTGCATGTCGGCACGCACCGCCGCCGCCACCCCGGGGTATTGAACCTTCACGGCGACCTCGCGGCCGTTTTCGCGGCCGTCCTCGCGCAGCCGCGCGCGGTACACCTGCCCGATCGAGGCCGCCGCGATCGGCTGCTCGTCGAAGGACTCGAACAGCGCGGGGATCCGCTCTTCGAGGTCGTCCTCGATCACCTTGCGCATCTGCTTGAACGACACCGTGGGCGCCGCGTCACGCAGCTTCGCCAGCTCGTGCTGGAATTCCTCGCGGTACTCCTCCGGCACGAGGCCGACGTCCAGGAAGGACATCACCTGGCCGAGCTTCATCGCCGCGCCCTTCATCGTGCCGAGCACCGACACGATCTGCTTGGCGGTCTCGACCTGGCGGCGCGCCAGCGCCTCCTGGCTGGCCTGCTCGCCACGCGTCACGTTGGCGGCGCGCGTGCCGAACTGCTTCACGGTCTCGGTCGCCGCCAGTTTCCCCACCGTCGCCGTGCGGCGCACTCTCGACGTCGGGACGTTCTTCTCGCGGGCCACACCACCATCTTATGGCCGGCCGGCCGCTACCCCAGGCGATGGACCTGCGAGCCCGGGACTATGTCGTCCGAGCCGTCCGGCCAGCGCACCCACGCCTTGTGGCCGCCGTCGTAGTCGCCGCACAGCAGCACCAGCGTGGCGGGCTCGCCGAGGGCGGTGCAACGTTCGGAGCCTTCGCCGTCGAGGCCGCGCCACACGCGGATGAACGGGTTGTGCTCCCACTCCTCGGCCACCGAGGTGGGGTCGGCATGACCGGGCTGGATGACCGTCTCCGGCGGCAGCTCCATCAGCGTGCCCATGATCGAGTCCTTCAGGTCGGTGTAGGTGGTGTGGCCGGGGGCACGCACCCCGCCAACCGATCCGCGGAAGAGCGTGTCGCCGGTGAACACCGCCCCTTCCCGACCCGTGAACCCCCCGGGCGCGGTGGTGGAGGAGGGACGCGTCTGCCCGTCGGGCACGCAGACGGCGAACGACAGCATCCCTGCCGTGTGCCCGGGCGTCAGCAGCGGGCGCACCTCGAGTGTCCCGAAGTGCAGCGCCTGCCCCGGCTCGACGGTGCCGGTCGCCACATCCTCCGCCAACAGCTCCCGTTCGACCGGGTGGATCACGACCTCGAGCTTTGGCCAGCGCTCGCGCAGCGCCCCCACCTCGCTGACGTGGTCGAAGTGGTGGTGGGTGAGCAGCACGTGCGTCGGCGTCACCCCCAGCCGCTCGGCCGCCTCGATCAGCGGCCCCACCGGCCCGCCCGCATCCACGAAGAACGCAGGCCCACCCTCCCCGTCGTACACCAGGTAGGTGTTCGACAGGAACTGCGGATGCGTTGCACGCTCAACTATCACGCCGCCTCCATCCCAAAAATCATCGCGCCATCCTTGCACGAAGCGGCGCGCCGGGGGCTTGCGAGGCGGGGAAGCCTCTGAGCGCGACCACTTGCGAGCTCGGAGTGCGATCTTCGGTAAATGCCCGAACACCCCGGCGACGTCGGCAAGGCCCCAGCGAGCCTGTGCCACAGACTCGTCCTGGACAGCTCGGACGTACACTGTCTCGATGCCCCTCATCCACACCTGCTACCGCATCACCGACATCGACCGATCGATCGCCTTCTACAACGCGCTCGGCTTCGAGGAGGTCGGGCGCATCCCGATCAAAGACGAGGCGATCAACGTCTTCATGAACCAGCCGGGCGACGGCAACATGCCACGCCTGGAGCTGACCTGCAACTTCGGCGTGGACTCCTACGAGATCGGCACCGGCTACGGCCACATCGCGATCACCAGCCCCGACCTCGACGCGACGCTCGCGCGGCTGGCCGAGCAGGGCATCGAGCCTGAGAAGCCGCCATACAGCGTCCGCGAGGGGGGCTCACGACTCTGCTTCGTGCGTGACCCCGATGGGTACCGGATCGAGATCTTGGAGATGGGCTGAATGCCCAGTAGTACAGCCAGATTCTCGTACTTCGTGCAGTAGCTCCGTCGCCACCGCTGGTACCAGCGTGCGAGAGCAGCTAACGCGCGTAGATCGCGGGTCGGTAGCGCGGTTCGGGGATCGGCTTGCCGGCCTCGCGCGCCGCAGAGAGCCAGGCCTCCTTAGCGCGCTCGACCTCCGCCAGAGCCTCCTCGGGGCTCGCACCCAGGGCGGAGCACGCATCCAGGTCGGGGACATCAGCGACGTAGGCTGCATCCTCGTCGCTGTAGAAGACGTTGATGTGGTAGTCGCTCATGGCTCAGGTCCTCAGCCTTAGATCGTAACGCTCCACCAGCCGCATCAGCTGCCGGAGTTGATACGGCTTTGCCTGTCCACGAACCGACTGGAGGTTGAGCAGCTCCGCGATGTCGGGATGTGCGAACACGTGATGACTGCCGCTCACGCGACGCAGCTCAAAGCCGAGGCTCTCCAACAGGCGACGCACGTCGCCAAACGCCACGTTCGCCAGCTCGCCGCGGGCGAGTCGAATCAGGAGCTTGCGCTCGTCCATGCCTGGACCGTAGACCTCGCTTGGACTCTCGACCGTGGCGGCAAGCACCAGGCCAAGATGACGAAGCCCGGATACAGGCCGATTACGCTTCCCGAGAACAAGCGGCGCGCATACTCGAAGGGCTTCGAGGCACAGCTGCGGCGCGAGGCAGGTCTTGAGGACAAGCGCGGTTGAGCCGATATCCTTTAGGAGAGCACGATGCCTGAGCCTCAGCAACTGCACGTCAACGTACGACTCGAGGATGGGTCGCTATGGGCCACTGTGGATGAGCACCCTGGCGTGTTCGCCACGGGCGACAACTTGGACGAGCTGCGGGAGAGCATCGAGGAAGGAATCGCACTTGCCCTCGCCGGCCCAGGGGAGGCGCCACCAACCGTGACGCTGGCGCCCCTGCACCCGGAGCCGGTCGCGACGACCGCAAGCGCCGAGCTCGTGTACGCCTAAACGCCATCAGGCGCGTCGGCGATGAGTTGCAAACTGTACGGTAGCCCGATGGCTATCGCGTCGAGATATTGGAGATGGGCGCATAGCGCGCCCATGTACCCCGATTCGGTTGGGCGAAGCGACGGGTTATTGTTGACGCGCCGAAGCTACGGATCGTGCGCTAGCGTCCAGACATGGGCAACGAGATCATCACGGTAGGCGCGCTGAGCGTCCACTTCCTGATCGAGGCGGCGGACTCGAACGGGACTGCGTCGGTGTTCGAGTGCTATGTGCCCGCGAACGCGAGGATGCCGGCGCCGCACAGCCACGACGGCTTCGAGGAGACGATCTACGGGCTCGAAGGTGTTTCGACGTGGACGATCGACGGAGAGACGGTCGAGATCGGTCCGGGTGAGGGGGTCTGCGTGTTGCGCGGGCAGATCCACGGATTTGACAACCGCGGCAGCGACGATGCGAAGTTCCTCGCGATCGCGACCCCCGCCGTCTTCGGATCTTCCTACTTCCGCGAGGTCGGCGAGGTGATTGCCGCTTCGTCCGGCGGCCCGCCGGATCTGGCTGCGATCGGCGAGGTGATGCGCCGCCACGGCCTCACGCCGGCCCCGCCGGACGCTGCCTGAGCGCGACCAGGGCATCGAACGGGCGGCAGAGGTGAGTTGAAGCTCACGTTCGCCGGCGGTCCCCCTATGCGATTCCCGGCACTTTCGGGCACATGGCGATAGCCTCGCGTCAGTGGAACTGGGCCTTGCCACCTTCGCCGACCTGCCGCTGGGGGCCGACGCGCCCCATGCAGCACGTCGGCTGCGGGAGCTGCTCGAGGAGATCGAGCTGGCCGACCAGCTCGGGCTCGAGGTCTTCGGGGTCGGCGAGCACCATCGGCCCGACTATGCGGTGTCCGCGCCGCCAATCGCGCTGGCTGCCGCGGCGGCGCGTACGCAGAGGATCCGCCTGAGCAGCGCCGTCACGGTGCTGAGCTCGGCCGATCCGGTGCGGGTGTTTCAGGACTTTGCCACGCTCGATCTGATCTCCGGGGGGCGCGCGGAGATCATGGCTGGCAGGGGTTCCTTCACGGAGTCGTTTCCGCTGTACGGCTTCGACCTCGACGACTACGACGAGCTGTTCGCGGAGAAGCTCGAGCTGCTGCTGGCGCTGCGCTCCTCCGAGCGCGTCACTTGGTCGGGGCGGCATCGGGCCGCCCTGCAAGATGTGGGGGTGTATCCACGCCCGCTGCAGAATCCGCTGCCGGTGTGGATCGCCGTGGGTGGGACGCCCGCCTCAGTTGCGCGCGCAGGGATGTTGGGGCTGCCGTTGATGATCGCGATCATCGGCGGGCCACCCGCGCGGTTTGCGCCGCTGGTAGATCTCTACCACCGAGCCGTTGCGCAGGGTGGCGCACCCGCAGGCCCCGCCGGGCCCGCGGTGGGGATCAACTCACACACCTACCTTGCCCCCACCTCGCAGCGCGCGAGGGACGAGTACTTCCCCGCCTACTCGCAGGTGATGAACCGTATCGGGCGCGAGCGGGGTTGGCCACCGATGGCGCGCGAGCAGTTCGATGCGGCGTGCGAACCCGAGGGACACCTGCTCGTCGGGAGCCCGCAGCAGGTGGTGGAGAAGATTCTCGCCGAGAACGAGCTGTTCGGGCACGACCGCTTCCTCGCGCAGGTCAGCATCGGAGCGCTGCCGCATGCGCGGGCGATGCGTGCGATCGAGCTGTTTGGCGGCGAGGTCGCGCCGGCCGTGCGCGAGGCGCTTGCCCCGCGCGCCGCCAGCTCTACACAGTGACCGAACGCCGCTCCTCAACACCATCGAGCAGCTGCCAGTTGCCATCCAGCGCTGCTTGGGAGCGTGCGAGCATGCGCTCGCCGACGGCGTTGCGCTCATCCTCGTCCTCGGGCAGCAGCTCTGCGATCAGCTCGCGCGCCTGGCGGGCGTGCTCCACGTCGAGCTTGGCGTGCAGCGTGAAGTAGGCCGCTCCCGGGGAGTCCTCGGGCACGCCGTAGTGGGTGGCGAGGCCCTCGAGCTTGGTGGTCGAGATCGCCGGCTGGCTGGCCTCCACGGTGTACAGCACCGCCAGGTGCTCCAGCAGGTCCTCGCCCGCGGTCCACGCCTGCGCGCATGTGCGCGTCTGTGCCAGCGGCTCGGTGCTTGCGCCCAGCGACTCCGAGCTGACACCCGAGCGCCGGTCTTCCAATCGCGGCTGGGCGTCCTCGGGGATGCCCACCGCACGCGCGAACTGCTCCCACAGCTCCACGTGAGCCTCCTCCTCGGCGGCATGGCGGGCGAGGCCGGCGGCGTGGGCGGGAGCCCACCCACCCGCGGCCTGCTCGGCGGCCAGCCGCGAGGCGTGTGCCAACGCGCGCACCGCATGGCCGTACTCGCCGGCGTACAGCTCCAGCTCGCCGTCCTGCAGCTGGCCCGCGCTCCAGCGCTGGTAGAAGGGGTGTTCGAGCACGTTGGTGCGCCTGCGCGCCTCGTCCAGCTGGGCGAAGATGTCCATCGCGTCAATCCCCTTCCGTCGGCTGTTGGTGGTGGTCGCTGTTGGGTGGCCGCCGCAGCACCGTCGTTGCAGAGCGGTGAGTCGGCCGCTGCATCGTACGCCCGCGGGCGGTCGTCCGCGCTACGCTTCCGGCGAGCGATGGCGGACACCGGCAAGATCGCCAAGAACCTCGAGCGCTTCGCCCAGGCGGTGGCGGCGCACGACCGCGAGAACCCGACGCACACCGCGCACGGCATCGGTTTGACCCACTTCGACATGGAGCGGCTGGGCTTCGAGGAGGGTGAGGAGATCCTGCCGGGGATCACGATCCACGCCGACGGCGGCGTCACCGGCAACTTCCGCGTGCTGTGCGATGGGCAGCACGACGAGGAGCGCGAGGAGTCCGAGGCGGAGGTGGTCGAGGCCGTCGCTACCCAGGCCGTTCCCGTCGCCGCACCCGGCGGACCAGGCGAGCGTCGGTTCCGGCCGTTCGGGGAGTAAGGCTCCGGCCGTGGGGAAGCTAGGGCTCCGGCCGTTCGGGGGGTGAGGCTCCGGCCATTCAGGAAGTAAGGCTCTGGCCGTTCGGGAGTAGCTCAACCCACAGGCGTTGGCGCGGGCACGCCCACGCGCTTGGCGATCATCCCCACCAGCCGTTCGATCGTCGGGCACTCCACACCGTGGCGGGCGGCCGCGCGCAGCACCGCTCCGGGGATCGCGTCCAGCTCGGGGGGCCGGCCGGCGGCGATGTCGCGCTGCATCGAGCTGCCCAGCGTCGGGTGCGCGGCGCTCAGTTCGCCCAGCGGGTCGGCTGCGTCGATGGTTGCTCCCTCGGCCACCGCAACCGCGCAACCCTCCTCGATCGCGCCGACCAGCTCGGCGCGCAGCTCGGGCGTGGTGAGGATTTCGCCGAGCAGCCGGTCGAATGCGCTGGTGGTGCACGCCAGCGCGTTGAGGCGCACCAGCTTGCCCCACATCACCTGCGCCTCGGACTCCTCCACGCGCGCGGGGATCCCCGCCGCGTTCAGCGTCCCCGCCAGCGCTTCCATCCCGGGGCGCGCCGCCGCGTGGGCGCAGGCCATGTCGATGCGCAGGAAGGGGCTCGTGTGCACCACGACGCCCGGCTCGGGGCGGTCGGCCTCGACGCGAATCGTGCCCGCCACCACCGTCTGCTCGCCGAAGCGCTCGCGCAGCACCGCCAGGTGGTCGAGGCCGTTGAGCAGCGGCAGCACCAGCGCCGGTGGAGCGATGACGCGCTCCAGCGCCTCGTGCAGCCCCGTCGCCTTGGTTGCCACCACCAGCGCCTCCACGGGCTCCTCCAGCTTTGCCACCGCGCGCGGGTGAGCGACGAAGTCGCCCAGCCTCACCGAGCTCACCCGCAGGCCCCGCTCGGCGATCAGCTCCGCGGTGGACTCGCGCGCGATCAGGATGACCGGGGTGCCCGCGTGGGCGAGCGCGCCCGCGACCAAGCCGCCCACGCCGCCGGGGCCGAGCACCGCGATCGTCACGGCGCGCCCCTGTGGCATCGCGAGGCCGACGTTGCGACGGCCTCGGACAAGATTCCCGCAGCCGCTGTTCTCGGCGCCGCGGTGCAGCCAGCTGGGGTAGCGGTAGCTGTCGCTCTCACGGCAGCGGGTCCACCAGCACGCCCGGGTTCATGATCCCCCGCGGATCGACCGCCGCCTTCGCCCCCCGCAGCGCCGCCGCAAACGGCTCCGGGCGCTGGCGGTCATACCAGAGGCGGTGGTCGCGGCCCACCGCGTGGTGGTGGGTGATCGTGCCTCCCCCACCGACGATCGCGTCCGACGCCGCGCGCTTGATCGCCCCCCACTGCTCCAGCTCCTCCCCGCGCCGCCCCCTCGCGAGCACGGTGAAGTAGGTGGCCGGGCCGTCGGGGTAGACATGGGTGAAACGGCACGACACCCCGCCCGGCTGGGCGCCCACCTCGCGCATCGCCTGCTCGGCCGCCGCCGTCACCTGCTGGTGGAAGGCGGGGAAGCGCTCCCACGTGATCGCCGTCTCGAAGGTTTCGCTGATCGCGCCCATCGCCACGAACACGTCGCGCAGGTAGGGGGCCGCCAGGAACGTCTGCCGCCAGGCGCCCACCGCGTCCGGCCCGCCACCTCCGCGCTCACTGGCCTTGCCCCCATGCTCGCGGCAGATCTCGAGCGCCCGCTCCATCGGCGCATCCACCGGGTGGTCGGTCGACTCGAAGCCCATCACCAGCAGCGCGCTGCTGCCGTCGCCCACCATCGTCATCTTCGCCTCGCGTTGGTCGATCAGGCGGCAGTTGGCCGGGTTCAGCCCCGACTGGCTGAGCTCCCGCACGCACTCCGCCCCGCCGGCGAAGTCCGCAAAGCTCACGCCCGCCGAGCGGCGGTGGGCGGGGCGCGGCTGCACGCGCACCCACGCCTCGGTGATGACCCCGAGGACTCCCTCCGAGCCCGCCAGCATCCGGTCGGGGCTCACCCCCGCGCCTGAGCTCGGCAGCCGGCGCGACTCCCACTCTCCCGTGGGTGTGAGCGCGCGCACCGACTCCACGAAGTCCTCGATGTGCGTCCGCGCGGTCGCGAAGTGCCCCGCGGCGCGGGTGGCGATCCAGCCGCCCAGCGTCGAGAGCTCGAACGACTGCGGGAAGTGGCGCAGCGTCAGGCCGTGCTCGCCCAGCTGGCGCTCAAGTTCCGGGCCGCTCGCGCCGGCCTGGATGCGCGCCGCGCGGGAGATCGGATCCACCTCCAGCACGCGGTCCAGCCCGCCGAGGTCGATGCTCACCGCCCCGTTGCAGGAGGGGGGGACCTCGGGTCGCACGCCACCCACCACGCTCGTGCCGCCGCCGTAGGGGATCGCCGCCACGCGCGCCGCCACGCACCACTCCAGCAGCTGCTCGATCTCGTGCTCATCGCGCGGGTACGCGACGAAGTCCGGAGGGTGCGCGAAGTTGCCGCGAAAGCCTCTCACCACGTCGGCGTAGGAGCTACCCCAGGCGTGCGATGCGCGCGCGTGGGCGTCGTCCGCGCAGAGCTCCTCCAGGGCGGCCGGCGGCCTGATCCGCGGGGGCAGGAGCGTCACGTCCTGGAGTGCCACCGGGTCCTCCACCTCCACCTGCTCGCCCAGCCCGAGGTGCGTCGCCAGCCCACCCGCCGCCGCGCGCACCTGCTCGGGGGAGAAGCGCTGGTCCTCATACCCCCAGCCCCAATGGTTGCGTCGGCGCTCGACCACGAGCACCGAGTCTATTTGCCGTGCGCGGCGACGCACGCTGGACCTGCCGTACGGGGCGATGCACGCTGGGAACCCGCCGTGCTCGGCGACGCACGCTTGGGACGCTAGCCTCACTCGGCCATGCACGTCGGCCTCAACCTGATCTACCTCGTGCCCGGCGAGACCGGCGGGATGGAGGTCGTCGCGCGCGAGCTGATCCCCGAGCTGCTCGCCGCCGCGGGCGAGTCGGGCCGCGACTTGCGCTTCACGGCCTTCGTCAACCGCGAGGCGGCGGCCGCCGGCGACGGTCCCTGGGGCGAGCTGCTGCCGGCCGTGACGGTGCCGGTCAACGCCCGCCGGCGCGAGCAGTGGGTGTTCGGCGAGCAGGCCCTGCTGCCGCTGCTGGCGGCGCGCGCGCGCGTCGATCTCGTGCACTCGCTGGCCTCCACCGCGCCCGCGTGGGGGCCCTTCCGGCGAGTCGTGACCGTCCACGACCTGATTTACGCGCGCTTTCCCGAGGCCCACTCCGGTCTGCGCGACCGCGGGATGCGGGTGCTGGTGCCGCTCGGGGTGCGCCGCTCCGCGCGCGTGATCACCGACTCTCTCAGCACGCGTGCCGATCTGATCGAGCTGCTCGGCACCCCCCCGGAGCGGATCGACGTCGCGCCGCTGGGCTTCGGCGTCCCCCCTCGGGCGCACCCGCTCGGCGCGGTCGCGACACGAGCGCGCTTTCGCCTCGGCGAGCGGCGGGTGCTGCTCAGCCTCTCCGCCAAGCGCCCCCACAAGAACCTGCTCGCGCTGATCGACGCATTGTCGCGCATCCCTGTGGAGCGCCGGCCGCTGCTGGTGCTGCCCGGCTACCCCACCTGGCACGAGGCCGAGCTGCGCGAGCGCGCCACCGCGCTCGGGGTCGCGGCCGACATTCGCTTCGAGAACTGGGTCACGGGGGAGGAGCTCGAGGGCCTGTGGGCGCTCGCCGACGCCTTCGTCTTTCCCTCGCTCTACGAGGGGTTTGGGCTGCCGGTGCTGGAGGCCATGCACCGCGGCGTACCGGTCGCCTGCGCCGACGCCTCCTCGCTGCCTGAGGTCGCCGGTGACGCGGCGCTGCTGTTCGATCCCCGCGACGTGGCTGCCATCGCCGCCTCGATCGAGCGCCTGCTCGGGGACCCCGCGCTCGCGCGCTCGCTCCGTGCGAAGGGCCTCGCTCGCGCTCGCGAGTTCACGTGGGCCCGCACCGCGCGCCTCACGCTCGACTCCTACGCGCGGGCGTTGCCGGGCGTCCGGTCGCGCTGAGGCACCTTCCCACGCCACAGACCCGCAAAAATGACCAGCAAATGACCCGTAAATGACCCACAAGTGACCCACAAATGACCAGATGCCCGGCGGGACCTGCTTCTCTGGAGACCTGGCTCTTGAAGCGGTATATCTATAGTATATATAGGGCAGGGGTTGGGGTTGTTATAAAAAATTCAGAACCCGATAGCAATTGCACACGACTTTTGAATTTTTTGTTCAACACCCCGCCCTATTGCAATGGTTATACGGCCCCCGTTACGTAGCTCGCCAGCACCGTGCGCAGCGAGGACTCCAGCGAGATGCGCTGC
This sequence comes from uncultured Solirubrobacterales bacterium, assembly GCA_963744135.1. Taxonomy (GTDB): domain Bacteria; phylum Actinomycetota; class Thermoleophilia; order Solirubrobacterales; family Solirubrobacteraceae; genus Palsa-744. Next base: position 726,053 of record CAVUSE010000004.1, read on the forward strand.
GCATTGCGCTCAAACCAGTCGGCGGTGCTCTCGCGCAACGCCATCCCCGCCTCGTGCACGCGCACGATCGCGTCGGCCACGGCCTCGGGGGTCGCACTCGCGGCGACGAACCCGTTGACGCCCTCGTCCACCAGCTCCACCGCGGCGTTGTCCTCGCCCGCCACCACCACGCTCGGGGTGGCGTGCGCGGAAGCCTCCACCACGACCATGCCGTAGCCCTCTCGCCGCGAGGTCGAGAGCATGCACATCGCGCGCGTCAGCGCCTCATCGATCCGCGCCGCCTCAACGAAACCCGGGGCGCTCGCGACATCCCCCACGCCGTGCTCGGCGATCGCGCGTTCCAGCGCCTCGCGCTCGGGGCCGTCGCCGTAGAACTCGCCCCGCAGCGTCGGCCCGGGCACGTCTCCCGGTGTCGCCCTTGGCGCGGCCCCCGGCGTCAGCCCGGACTCGCCCCGCGGCCCCGACGCGGCGACGCGGCGCGCCGCGAGCGCGAACGCCGCCACCGCCAGCGGCGCCTGCTTCTCGGGTATCAACCTTCCCGCGAACACGACCGTCGGCTCGGCCGGGCGCGCGACGGGAGTTTCGAGCGTGCCCGCGTACTCGCCCTCCAGCACGGTCGGTTCGCCGCGCAGCCCCTCCGCGCGCAGGCGCCGCGCGTGCAGCCGCGAGAAGCAGAAGGCCCGCTGGGGTATACGCGCACACAGCAGCTGCACCGCGTACCCCACGGGGCCGCCGACTCGGCCAAGGTATTCGCGCCAGTACGCGCGGCTCCACACCTCATGCCAGTCGACGACCAGCCCGTAGCTGCCGACTGGGCGCATCGCCGCCGCGGCCAGCAGCGAGAAGTAGGGGAACGAGCAGGTGTGCACGACCTGGTAGCGGCGGCCGTTGCGCAGCAGGTGCCATCCCACCCCCAGCCCGAACACCAGCGGCGGCGCGATCTTGCGCCGCCCGTCGGCGGTGTACAGCGCCAGTTTCGGCCCGACGGCCACCACGCGCACTCCGTCGATCCGCGGCTCATTGCCGCGCTCCCACTGGCGCAGCGTCAGGTACGTGACCTCGTGACCCTCCTGCGCGAGGCGCTCGGCGAGGTTTCGATACCAGCGCTCGGCGCCCCCCACGGTGCAGGGGAAGAGGCAGTCGTATACAAGGCAGATGCGCATATATCGCGTGGGAGAGTAACCACAGGGGAGCGCGCAGAGGCCCGCGCGCCGCCGGCGACACCCGGCTTGCGGGATGGCGCCACAGCCTGCGGTAGCATCCCTTCTCGGTGGCCCGCGCCACTTTCCGCCTCCTCGCGCGTTATAACCGCATGACCCAGCTCCCGCCGCCACACACAACCGGCGCGGCATAGGACGGGTCCCCAAGCTATGAGCACAGTCGAGCAGACAAGGCCCATCCTCCCCGCGGACGTCGAAGGCCGCACGCCAGGCGGTTCTGACACGACGCTGGTGTCGGTCGTGATCCCCTGCCTCAACGAGGCCGAGAACATCGAGCGCTGCGTGCGCGCGGCTCTGGAGGTGCTGTCCCGCAACGCGCTCGACGGCGAGGTGCTCGTGGTGGACAACGCCTCCGAGGACGACTCCGCCGCGCTCGCCGCCGCCGCCGGCGCGCGCGTGGTGCACGAGCCCCGCCGCGGCTACGGCTCGGCCTACCTCGCCGGCTTCGCCGCCGCGCGGGGGCGCTACATCGTGATGGCCGACGCAGATCTGACGTATGACTTCAACGAGATCCCGCGCTTCGTCGCAGAGCTCAACCAGGGCGCGGAGCTGGTGATGGGCGACCGCATGGACAACATCCAGCCGGGCGCGATGACGTGGCTGCACCGCTACGTCGGCAACCCGATCCTCACCGGCTTGCTCAACCTGTTCTTCGACACCGGCGTCAAGGACGCCCACTGCGGGATGCGCGCGCTGCGCCGCGACGTGCTTCCCCGCCTCGACCTGCGCACCACCGGCATGGAGTTCGCCTCGGAGATGGTGATCCGTGCCGCCAAGGCCGACCTGCGGATCGCGGAGTTCCCGATCGAATACCACCCGCGCGGCGGGGAGTCGAAGCTCTCCAGCTTCCGCGACGGCTGGCGCCATCTGCGCTTCCTGCTCGTGCACTCCCCCACCCACCTCTTCATCCTGCCCGGCGCGCTGCTCGCCGGCCTCGGCACGCTGATCGTCGCACTCGTCGGCGGGGGCCTTGACCTCTTCGGGCGCTCGTGGGGCATCCACGCGCTGATCGCCGGCTCGCTGTTGATGGTGGTCGGCACGCAGGTGCTGGCGCTCGGTCTCTGCGCCCACGCCTACGGCACCTACTTCATGGGCGAGCGCGACCCCTGGTTCGACCGCATGCGCGCGCGCTTTCGCCTCGAGCACGGTCTGCTGCTCGGCGGCGCCTTCGTGCTGGTCGGCTTCACCCTGGGCGCGGTGATCGTCGCCACCTGGATCTCCAATGGGTTCGGCTCGCTCGCCGACGAACACATGGCGGTTGTGGCGGCGACGCTTTTGATCGTCGGGATCCAGATCTTCTTCTCATCGTTCTTGCTGAGCATCCTGGGCCTGCGCCGCCGGTGAGCCCCACTCGGGCGGTTTGGTGGCCGGCGGCGATCGTCGGCGCCGTGATGGCCGGGCTGATCCTGTGGCAGCTGGCGATCCCCCGCGACTTCTACACCGGCACCGACAGTGTCGGCGTGCGCAGCGTCGTCGCCAACCTCGAAGTCGGTCAGAGGCTGTGCGTCCCGGGCCTGCAGTTGCCCGCCGACACCGGTCGTGTGCAGCTCGCGGTGTTCGCCCACAGCCCCACTTTCACCGCCTCGCTGCGGGTCATCGCCGGGGGTCGCGCCGTCTCCTCGACGATGCGCGGCGTCCCCGGGCCCACCTCGCTCGTGTATGCCAATGCGGCGATCCCCGTGCGGGCCGCCTCCCCGGCGGCGGTGCCCGCGACTGTGTGCATCGCTCCCCGCAGCGGGCCGATCGCACTCGGGGGCATGATCGGCTTGCAGGCCAACCAGCTGCCCGCCCGGCTCGACGGCGCGCCGGTGGCCAATCGCGTCGGCGTCTGGTTCATGCCGCCGGCGGGCGTGCAGCGCTCGCTGCTGGAATCGGCGGGCGCGATCTTCTCGCGCGCGGCGCTGTTCCGCCCGGGGATCGTCGGCTCCTGGACCTACCCCCTCCTGCTGTTTGGGCTGCTGCCGCTCAGCTGGGCGCTGGCGCTGCTGGCGCTGGCGCGTGCCGCCGCGGACCGTCCGCTGCGCCTGCGCGGGCGCACGCTGCGGCCCGCCGTTGCGATCGCGCTGATCGCGTTCGCCAACGCCGCCTCGTGGGCGCTGATCACGCCGGCCTTCAACGCCCCCGACGAGCCCGACCATTTCGCCTACGCCCAGTACTTCGCCGAAACCGGCCGCGCTCCGGAACGCGCGCCCGGCCCGCGCCCGGCCTACTCCAGTGACCAGACGACGGCGCTCAACGCCGTGAACATCTTCTCGCAGGTCGCGCTCCCCGACGGGCGCCCGCCGTGGCTGGCCGTCGATCAGAGCGCATGGGAACACGAAGTCGCCACGACCCCCCACCCGGCGGACAACGGCGGCGGCTACACCACGGCGGCCGCGCCCCACCAGCCGGCCTACTACGCGCTGCTCGCGCCCGCCTACCTCGCTGTGCGCTCGCAGTCGATCTACTCGCAGCTGACTGCGATGCGGCTCGTCTCCGCACTGCTAGGGGGGCTTGTCGCCCTGTGCGCGTTCGGGGTGATCCGCGAGGTGCTGCCCCGCCAGCCCACCGCCGCGCTCGCCGCCGGCCTGCTCGTCGCCTTCCAGCCGATGTTCGGCTTCATGTCGGGCGCCGTCAACAACGACAACGGCATCAACGCCGCCGCCGCGCTGGCGCTCTACCTGACGATCCGATCGCTGCGGCGCGGTCTGACCTGGCGGATCGCGCTGGCGCTCGGGGCAACGCTCGCGTTCGCGCCCCTGTTGAAGGAGACCGGCTATGAGATCTACCCGGCGGTGGCGGTCGGGCTGCTGGGGATGGCGTGGCGCCGCCACCGTCTGCGTGACACGCGCGCGTGGGCGGCACTCGCGGTGGCCTTCCTGGTGGTGCGCGAGGGGTGGTCGCTGCTGCAACCGGTCTTCTACCCGCCCGTCGCCGGCCACGCCCCCGGTGGCGGGATCGCGGCCGCGAGCGCGCTCACCACCGCCGAGCAGATGCCGGGCCGCTTCCTGGTGTACCTGTGGGAGCTGTTCCTGCCGCGGCTCTCGTTCATGGGCGACCTGTTCCCGCCCGGTTGGCCGTTCAAGCAGGTCTACGTCGAACGCGGCTGGGGGGCGTTCGGCTGGTACACGTGGCTGTTCCCCAACTGGGTGTACACCGCGATCGTCTTCGCGATGGGCCTCGTCGCGCTGCTGGCGCTCTCCGCGGCGGTCCGCGAGCGGGTTGCCGTGGCTGCGCGATTCTTCGAGGTCGCCGTCATCGCGCTGTTCCCGATCTGCGTGCTGGTCGCCGTCGAGGCCGCCTACTTCGCGCCCCAAGGTGGCCGCACCGTGGTGGCCGAACAGGGCCGCTACATCTTCCCCGCGATCGCCGCGCTCGCCGCGATCGCGGTCGGCGGCACCTTCGGCGCCGGGCGCCGCTGGCAGGTGCCGCTGGCGACCACGCTGGTGGTCGCGATGATCGGCCTCAGCTACGCCTCGCAGTGGCTGACGCTGGGCAGCTTCTTCACCTGACGCCACCGGCTGTTCGCTTCATAAAATGAAGGGTTGGGGTCCGAAAAGTTCAATACACAACCGCGGCCGCCGGCACATCAGACGGGGGGGCCCCGGCACCTCAGACGGCGGGCCGTTGGGGCGTTTGAACTCTTTATTTTGGGACCCAAACCCTTTACTTTATGAAGTGGTTGGGGGAGGGGGGGGTGCTCTGTTTTCAGACCCAACCCTTCATCTTGTGAAGTGGTCGGTCAGCCGACGGAGGCGGTTTCGCGCTCGCGCAGCGCGTGGCGCAGTCCCGCTTCGACCTCGTCGGTGGCGTGATCCCAGGTGTGGGAGGCGACGAACTCGCGGCCCTCGCGCGAGCGGCGCTCCCGCAGCGCGGGGTCGGCGAACAGCCGCTCCAGCGCATCGGCGATCCGCAGCGGGTGCAGCGGGGCGAGGTCCAGCGCACCGTCCTCGCCGAAGATCGACTCGGCGCTCACTCCCGCGAGCTCCACGCAGGGCAGGCCACAGGCGAGCATCTCTTTGGGCATCAGCGAGAAGTTGGTCAACGACAGGCACAGTCCAACCGTGGCTTCGGAGTACAGCCGCGCGAGCTGCGGCGGGGAGAGCACGCCCATGTGCTCGTAGGGAAAAGCGGCGTGCAGCGGCTTGTCGGTGCCAAACAGCACGATCCGTACATCCGGGCGGCGCCGGTGGAGCTCGGCGAGCGCCATCAGCCCGACCGGCACCGCGCGCCGCGGGGTGGAGTGGCGCGCGTAGTACACCACCGTGTCCGTGCGGCGCTCCACCGGGAGCGGGCGGTAGGTGTCGCCGTCGACGCCCAGCTGAAAGGCGTCGGCGCTCGCCCCGTAGCGCTCGATCAGGAGGTCGCGCAGCCAGGGGCTGGCGGCGATGCAGTGCAGGTCGTGGCGGTAGGTGTCCTCGGCGAGCACCTGCTCGGTCGAGGCGGCGTAGAACTCGGGCTCGTGGTCGTTGACAAGGTAGGCGCGCGCGCGGCACTGGTCGAGCGCCAGCATCGCGTGCACCGTCTGCCAGCCCGTGGCGATCGCCACATCCGCGCCCTGCCAGCCGTCAAAGCCCTTGTACACCGGCCCCTCGAAGGGCGCGAAGTACTCGCGAATCTCGCTGCGCAGCCGCGCCGCGCGCACGTCGCGCATCTGGTTGTGGTAGTCAGCCAGCCACACGCTGCACGCGTGCCCCCGGCGCTCCAGACGGGTGAAGATCTGAAACAGCGTGTTGTGCCCGCCGCTGCCGCGGCTGAACGGGGGGATCACCAGCGCCAAGCGCAGCCGCTCGCGCTCCGCCATCCCCGGCACCGCCTCCAACAGCGGGGCGGGGCCCTCGGTCCAGATCCGTGTAACCACGTCGTAGTCGTCGTGGGGCAGCACCTGAGGGAGGTGCTTCGTGGGGGGCAGCTCGGGCAGCCCCACCGCCGATGAGCCTGCGGCCTCGCCGGGCCCGTTCCCGTTGGCGCTGTGCACAGCGCTCCCCGCGGCTGGCCCGCTCTCGCCCTGCGTTGAGGCATCGGCACGAGCCCCTCCCCCATCATCATCCCTTCCCTCCAGCGACAGTCGCCGCCGCAGCGGCGCGGGCACCCGCTCGGCGCGGGAGCCCAGTGCGGAGAAGATGCGCCGCCCGCCATGGTGGGTGGCGGAACGGGCCGTCCAACGGGCCCGCTCGGCGGCGCTCATTTCGCGCTGCGCCATCCAGCGGCGGTCGGCGGCGACCGCCCCGGCGACGTGACGCGCGGCGCCGAGCGGCGCGAACGGCTCGACGTGGCCGGTGCTTTCGCGCAGGCCACGGTACTCGTCGAAGTAGCGGCGCATGAACTCGATCGCGCCGTAGTCGTGGGCGTGCAGCACCGCGGCGCCCGGCTGGTAGACCTTCGCCCAGCCGGCTGCCAGCAGATCGCTGCCGAACGCCTGATCCTCGGAGTAAGGCACCTCGCGGAAGCGGATCTCCTCCCAGCAGGCGCGCGCGTAGCAGGCGTTGACGTTGGAGAGGAAGGTCGGGTCGCCGCGGCGCTGGCAGCACCGGCGCCCCACCGGCGGCGAAGCCGGCGAAGAACTCGCAGAGCTCGCGGGCGATCATCGGGCTGGTGTCGGCGCGCGGCAGGTGCGGCCCGTACGCCGCGCCCACACGCTCGTCGAGCGCAAACGCCTCGCGGTAGGCGTCAACCCAGCCCGGCACAGGCGTGGCGTCCTGGGTCAGAAAGCAGATCAGCTCCCCCGACGTGCGCTCGGCGCCGAGGTTACGGGTGCGCCCGTGGCTGAATTCGGCCGACTCGATCTGCAATAGCTCCACACCCGCCGCGCGGATGATCTCCAGTGAGCGGTCGCGCGAGCCGGAGTCGATCACGAGCACCTCGTCGACGCGCTCGCGCGCGAGCGCCTGCAGCAACTCCTCCAGGTAGCGTTCGCCGTCCTTGACTGGGATCACAGTGGAGACCCGGCTCATCGCGCTCCCTTCCCGACAGCGGTCGCTGGCCAGGCGCCGCTCACGGCTTCTGCAGCCGCCGCTTGAGCAGCTTCACGCGCCACCACACCCCGCGCACGGCACGCACCGCCCCGAGCAGCTCGCTCGCTCCCGGCCGGCGCATCAGCGCGTTGAGGTCGAGGTGCCAACGATCCAGCCAGTACGCCTGCTCCTGCCATTTGGCGATCGCGGTGTTGGTGCGCGCCTGCACCTCCACGAGCTCCTCCTCCAAGGCGGCGACGCGCGCACGCAGGCGCTCGTTCTCGGCCTCGGCGCTCAGCTGCCCGTTCGCCACGCCGGCGCTCCCCGGCCGGATGTCCCCCGCGCTCTCCGCGTCAGCTCCCAACTTTTCGCCCTCCGCCTCGGTTGTACTCATCTCAGAGATTCTCCGCGATCCGCGCCGCCGCACGGTTGAACACCACGAAGCCGACGACGAAGATCGCCACCACGATCGCGAGCGCCCCGAACAGCGCGCTCCAGCTGCCGAGCACTGCGCCGGCGCTTGGGGTCGCGTTGGTGATCATCGCGTGGCGGAACTGCTGGAAGATCACCGCCAACGGGTTGAGCATGTAAATATGCAGCAGCGAAGGGCTCACTTTGGCGATCACCGTCTGAATCGAGATGATCACGGGCGAGGCGTAAAAGAGAATCTGCGCAACCACTTCCCAGATCGGCTGGATGTCGCGGAAGTGCACGAACAGCGCCGACAGCAGCATCGCCATGCCGGCCGCGAACACGATCAGCGCGCCGACGATCAGCGGCAGCTCCAGCCAGCTGAGCATCGGGCGCACACCGGCGCTGATGGCGAAGATCGCCACCACGATCAGGTTGAGCGCGAGGTTGAACATCGCCAGCAGCACGACCGAGAGCGGGATCACCAGGCGCGGGAAGTGAATCTTGCGCACGAGGTTCTCACGATCGACCACGCTGCGCACCGCATTGGTCGTCCCTTCGATGAAGAACGTGAACAGCACGATCGACCCCAGCAGCTGCGCGCCGTAATATTTTTCACCGGGCTTCGTGCCGTCGTTGACGTGGCCGACCTTGGTGAAGAACACCCACAGCACACTGAACAGCAGCAGCGGGCGCATCAGCGTCCACACGTAGCCGAGCACCGAGCCGTAGAAGCGCAGCTTGAATTCGGTGCGTGCGAGCGTGAACGTCAGTGACCAGAAGCGATGCAGGTCGCTGCCGAGCGCCGAAGGGCCGTGCACGCGGTGGCTCCCAGGCGCTCGCAGCGGAGCGGGCAGCCCGACATCCGGCATTGCGCTCACAGCCGCGCCTTCTCACGACGCCCGCATGGACACGCAGGGCAAGCTGGGCAAGGACGCAGTGAGCGAAGTGTGCTTGGCACACGAGCGATCGAGGACGCCGATCCAGCGCCGCCATGCGTGTTCATGCGCGTTCGATCCTTGCTTGGACGGGCAGCTCGAGGATCCCGCCACTGGTTGTGCCATGGACAACGACCGAGGTCATGTCCTCGACCAGCGCGAGCGCGTTCGCGCCGGTGCCCTCGCGTGCCAGCGAGGGGGTGAGCGTATAGCGGGACGGGGTCAGCCAGCTGGGGATCGAGAAGCGCGCGATCGCGGCTTCGCCCGCGCTGAAGGAGCCGCTGGCACCGCCGTGTTGGTCGGAGCGCGCAACGACGATCGTGTGCCCGAGCTCGGTGCGCAACGTCGCCGCGAACACCGGATCGGCGAGGTCCTCGCCGAAGCGGACCTCGAAGCACATGTTCAAAGCGTCCTCCTGGCTGCAGCTGGTTACCCGCTCGCCGCTGGAGTCCTCAAACCAGGCGTCGGCGATCATCGTCCCCGAGTTGGAGTGGTCCTCGACGGGCGCCTCGTGGGGCAGCTGACCGAAGTTGAGCTTGTGGTAGGCACGGCCGATCGCGCGCGGTTCGCCGATCTGCACCATGCTGCCCCGCTCCATCAGCATCGCGCGGTTGCAGAAGCGCTCGACCGAGTACATGTCGTGCGAGACGAACACGATCGTGCGCCCTTCGCGCTTGAGCCGGTAGAACTGCTCGAAGCACTTCTGCTGGAAAGCGGCGTCGCCGACGGCCAGCACCTCGTCGATCAGCAGGATCTCAGCGTCGACCTCGATCGAGGTGGCGAACGCGAGGCGCACCAGCATCCCGGAGGAGTAGTTCTTGAGCTTCAGGTCGATGAACTCCTCGAGCTCGGCGAACGCGATCACCTCGTCGAAGCGCGCTCTGGCCTGACGGCGGCTGAGCCCGAGCATGATCGCGTTGATGATCACGTTGTCGCGCGCGGTGAGGTCCATGTTGAAGCCGACCCCCAGCTCGATGAACGGGGAGAGCCGGCCGGCGATCGAGATGCGGCCGGTGTCGACGCCGTAGATGCCGGCGATGCACTTCAACAGCGTGCTCTTGCCGCTGCCGTTGCGCCCGACGATCCCGAAGAACTCGCCGGTGGCGATCTCGAGCGTCACGTCCTTGACGGCGTGCAGCTCGTCGTAGTCGGTGCTGCGGAACGGGTGCAGCGCGCGCTCCTTGAGCGTCGAGTACTGCTGGTGGGGCAGACGGAAGGTCTTGCTGACGCCCTCGATCGAGACAGCCGCGGGGCCGCCGCGCGCGGTGGGGGCAGGCGTCGAGGGGGATGGTGCGGGGGTGGTTGCGACGGTGGACAAGGGTAGGTGAACGCTACCAACCACGTGCTCGGATCCCCGCCACATCGATTGCCTGTCGCCCGCCGCCTCCTGTCCCGATCGGGACAATCAGGTAGATCGGCGGCCATCTAGAGGGAAAATGTCCCGATCGGTAATTTTTTGCCTTTGCCCCCTTAAATTCGCTACAATTATCCCGATCGGTAAATATGTCCAGCGCGATCCGCAATCCCGCCGACTTTGGCTCCGCCCTGCACCGCGCGCGCAGGGCAAGGGCTCTGCGCCTCGAGGACGTGGCGTTGACGGCCGGGGTGGGAATCCGGTTCGTGAGCGAGCTGGAGCGCGGCAAGGCAACGGTCCGCCTGGCCGAGACGCTGCGCGTCGCCGAGGCGCTCGGGGTCAACCTCGTCTTGGAGGATCCGCTTGAGCAGCCGGATGCTTGAGGTCGTGTGCTTCGATCGGCGGGCGGGGACGCTAAGCGATTCACCGGACGGCCTCAGCTTCATCTATGACCCGACCTGGGTCGCCGGCGGTGGGCACCTGCTTTCGCAGTCGCTGCCCCTGAGCGGCGACTTCGGCCCCGCACAGGTGGAGGCGTTCTTCGGCGGGCTGCTGCCGGAGGGCCCGCCCCGCCAACTGCTGGCGCGCCAGCTGGGGGTGAGCGCCGGCAACGACTACAGCCTGCTCGAGCGGCTCGGCGGCGACACCGCGGGCGCGGTGAGTTTGCTGGCGCCGGGAGCGCCGATCCCCGACCAGCCGGCCATACCCCGCGTTCAGTGGCTGAGCGAAGAGGAGCTGGCAGAGCTGATCGCGGAGCTCCCCTCGCGTCCGATGCACGTCGACGCGGAGGGCGAATACCGGCTGTCGCTCGCCGGCGTGCAGGACAAGCTGCCGGTGGTGGTGGACGAGGATGGCCGGGTGGGGCTGACCGAAGGGCGCACACCCTCCACCCACATCCTCAAGACCCCGATCCGGGGCCTGCAGAACACGGTTGCAAACGAGGCGCTGTGCCTGGAGATCGGGCGGCGGCTCGGCGTCCCGACTGTGCGGGCGGAGCCCCGCCGCGCCGGCGATCGCGAATGCCTGCTGGTCGCCCGCTACGACCGTGCGGTGGGCGACGGGCACACCCGGCGGCTGCACCAGGAGGACTTCTGCCAGGCGCTCGGCATTCGCAGCGACCGTAAGTACGAGGCGGAGGGCGGCCCCGGGCCGGCCGACTGCTTCGCGCTGCTGCGCCGCGCCGTCGCGGTACCCGCGCGCGAGGCGCCGCACCTGCTGGACTACCTCGCGCTCAGCTTCCTCGTGGGCAACCACGACGCGCACGGCAAGAACTACTCGCTGCTGTACCTACCCGACAGCGACCGGGCCACGTTGGCTCCGGCGTACGACATCGTCTCCACCGTCGTCTACCGGAAGGTGCGACCGATGTCGCGCAAGCTGGCGATGAGCATCGGCGGGGAGTACCGGCCGCAGTACGTTCGTCCCCGCCACCTGCAGCGGCTGCTCGCCGAGGCCGGCCTCGGCGCGGCGCCCTCACGTCGCAGGCTGCGCGCCCTGGCGCAGCGCGCCCCCGCGGCGGCGGCTGAGGCGCGCGCCGCGCTCGCGGACACCGGCTGGGCCGCGGAGATCCTCGACGGGATCGTCGACGTGGTGGGATCGCGCGCGGCAATGCTCGCCGAGCTGGCAGCCTGAGCGAGCGCAGGCGTCACACGCGCCTCACACGCGCTGCAGCACGTACACGTCCTGGTTGTCCTGGTTGCGCCCGGGGGCGAACTCCAGCACGCGCCAGCGCGGGCAGAGGTGCGTGAGCAGCCATTCGGGCGAGAGGAAGGCGGTGCCCCAATCGGGGTTGATCACGCCCCAGTCGCCGTCGGCGCCGAACTCCTGCGCATACCACCAGCCGCGAGAGTAGAGCCCGCCGACGATCTCGTCGGACTGCTGGGGCGTGCGCAGCGTGTTCTTGACATAGAAGTCAACGGCGGTGAGGCCGTGCGTGGTGCAGACGAGGTGGCCGCCAGGGCGGATCACGCGGTGCATCTCATCGAACCAGCGCAGACCGAGCGCGGGCGCAAAGTGCGACCAGATCGAGATCGCGCAAGCGAGGTCGAGCGAGCCGTCGGGCAGGGCAAGCGGCGGCGCGTTGGAGCTGAGGAAGAGGTTCACGCGCGGATAGGCACGCTGAGCCCACTCGATCGCCGGCCCGTTGGGGTCGCAGCCGTGCCACTGCACCTCGGGGTAGGCGGCGGCGAGCACCCGCACCAGGCGCCCGGAGGAGCAGCCGAAGTCGAGCCCCGCCGCCGCCGACTCGATCCCGACGCCCACGCTCGCCAAGGCGCTGGCGACCATGTCGGCCTCGTACAGCCCGCCCGCGGCGGCGAGCGGCCCGCGCGCCATCGCGTGCACCTCCTCGGGCGGCTGCTCGGCGCCGAGCGCAACCTTCTCGAGCACCGCGGGGATGCTCAGCCAGACGCCGAAGCTGAGCAGCAGAAAGACCCGGTGGCGGCTGTCCGAAGCACCGGTGTAGTAGGCCTGCAGCTGATCGTCCTTCGCGATCGCGGCCTCGATCTCGCGCACGTCCTCCGCGGAGAGCTGCTCGTACAGCCGGCGGCTGACGATCTGATCGGCCTCGGTCGCCCGCACCGGCAGCAGCTCGCGGGCAAAGCGAGCGGGCGCCCCGGGCTCGGGGGAGATCGGCGGCGGAGGAGGCGGGCTGGCCTGCCCGTTGGCGCTGCCGTTGGCGCCGGGCCCGTCGGGGCGCTCGCCGGGGGCGCCGGCGCGGGCGGCGACGAACTCGCCGCCGTTCCTCGCCATCCGTCGCAGCCATCGGGTGCTCGCCGTTTCTCGCATCCCACGGAACGTATCAGCCGCGCCCGGTGGGGCTGGCGGCTCAGGCGCGATCGTTGTTACGTGACCTACAACCAGTCCTCGCCGTCGGCGAGATCGCGCTCGGCGGGGTGGGCGAGGAGCTTGCGCTCGAGCGCCGCGACGATGCGGCCGGTGTCGGCCCTCCTGCGAGGGAAGCCGCCGGGGATGAAGATCATGCCGTAGTCGCCGGTACCGCCAGGGGTGATTGCCTCGTAGTGGAGGGGTCGCATGTCGGAGAGGTTGTCGGTCACGACCGCTCTGCGCTCCCGCCGAGCGAGCTCGAGCACCCGCCCGTCGTCGAAGGCCTGCCACTCTGGGTGCTCCTGGATCGCCCGTACGTCGTGCCCTCGGGCACGCAGCTCACGCGCAATCGCCGGAGAGAGCATCTCGTCCAGCAGCAGCCTCACCTGCCGAGCGCCCTACCACCGGCAAGGAAGGCCGCGTGGGCCTCCTCGGTCTGCCGTCGGCCCAGCTCGATGCGTTCGTCGATCTCCTCGGGGTAGGCGCCGTAATAGGTCGCGGCGGCCTGTACGAGCCCGAGCGCCAGCTCCAGATAGGACGCGGTCTCCCGCAGGTCGCCGTCGTTGTCGCGCGCCACGGCGATCACCTCCCAGACATCCGGGCCTCCAACCAGCCGCGCGCGGCGACCGGCGGGGCCCTCGGCGAAGCGCACCAGCGGATGGTCGTCCATCCGCAGGCCCTCCTCCACGTAGCGCTGAGCGAGGGTGCGCGGGGCCATACCGCTGCGGCTGGAGCGGTCGGCCAGTCGTCCCAAGGTCCGTTCGGGAAGCCGGATACTCAGTGGCATGGCGCTCATGTAGTACAGAGTATCACTATCCGCTACAGGCGACGTCGCTGACACCCAGGGGGCCGTGACCATGGTTTCCCCCGCACACGGCATGGGGTCTTCGGCGGCCCGTGCTCGTCGCGGATCGGATCGGCGCGGCGAAGCGCACCTTGGCCTCATGCCACTCATGCAGTTGCACTGCGCCCGATTAGCCCGGGACTGGCCAGTTGCGTCCGCTCGCCAGCCACAGCTCGAGCAGCGGGTCGATCACGCGCCAGCCGGTTCGTGTCGTCTCATCGACGACGACGTGCCCGTTGCGCTGGAGGCGTTCAACGGTGCCCTGGTTGCTGCCCGTCTTGCTGACTCCGTAGCGCTCGTGAGCGACGCGCCCTTGCAATGGCGTGGTTCGTTCGGAGATGACGGCCATCAGTCGCCGCTCGCTGTTGTTCCAGGAGTCCCATGCTGCCTGCACCTCCGGGTTTGCGTCACGCGTGGCGCCGGCGAACGCCGTGACCCACTCCTCGCTGGTGGCGATCGTTGAGAGCCTCGTGTTCTCGTAGAGGTGGTGTGCGAGCAGCATCGCGCGTTGCGGATGCCCGTCCGAGGTTGCCAGCAACAACTCGAGCGCCTCACCTGGATCGCGGCGTGCGCTTTCAAATCGTGACCCGATGTACTCGGCTAGGTCCTCAGCGCCGAGTCGTGGGAGATCTATGGGCTTGGCCTGTGCGAAGAACGCGTGGCGTCGATCTGAGAACAGGTCGCGCATCAAGCCCGGGTGAGATCCGGAAAACACATAGGCGGCGATCTTGCCGTGCTGCTCGAGCTCAGAGCGAAACGTTCCCGTCAAGGCATCCCCCACTCGCACGACGTCCTGAAACTCATCGAATGCGATCGCGCACTGACGCCCATGACGTTCCTGCAACCGGCGCGGCAACGCGAGCCGATCCAGCAAGCCGGACACTTGTGTTTGGGGTGCCACCTCTACACCGATCCCGGCAGGCGCTACCTTCACCCGTGGCCGGAGCGTTGAGACGACACCGGCAAACCAGCGCTTCAGCCGCCCGTCGAGCTGCTCTCGATAGGCGCGCTCAATGCGCTCAGCGACATCGGCTGCACTCAGCACGCCGAGGAAGTTCACGTAGATCGGCACGAAGCCGTCTTTGTCCGCCGCGGCCAACGCAGCCTTGAGCAACGACGTCTTGCCATACCGGCGTGGTCCCTCCAGACGACTGTTACGGGTCTCGGTAATGCGATCCCGCAACAGGGCCAACTCGACTGCCCGCCCGGCGAGCATCTCAGGCGGCTCAAGTGGATCCTCGTAGATGAAAGGGCTACTCACAGGTGCCTTAAGATAGCACTAAAAGGTGCTGGAACATAGCACCTACGGGTGCCGCGATACGGCACTCACAATCACGGAGGCGGCGGCCCACAGTTGGTGAGCGGATGGCTCGGTTCCACACGAACGAGCGTCGGCGCCGGCACGAACGGCGCGCCGTCAGCCAGGTCGAAGACCCCGAGGAAGGGCGGGCTCGCCGGGCCATATTCACCACTCCAGCAGTGCACTTCGCTCGGCAGCAGAGGCGCCCGCGTCGCCTCGACCACGACCACCGCGGGCCACCGAAATGCGAGCGCAAGCCGTTCCCGCGCTTCGTTGAAGCCGACCACGGACTTCGGCACACCACCCGTCACGCTGCGCACCGAGACGGTGTCGGTGTCGAGTTCTTCGGCGAGGAGGTGCATCCCCGAGACCAAGGGGAGCCGCTCCGCGGAGCCAAGCCCGGCGATGCGGCGTCCCCGCGTGGAGTACAGCGCGAGGTCGAAGGGGCCCGACCACTCTTCGAGCGGAAAGTCGACGTCGTTCGGCGAGTAGGGCGCCGGGATCGAGAGCACCAGCCGCTTGGGCGAGGCGAACGCCAGGTACCCGTCGGGCAGGTCGAACCGCGCGACGGTGCGCCCGCTGCCAACATTGAGGATCGACACATCCATCCTCGCACTGGAGAACTGAACACCAACCGCCACGAGGTCACCTTCGGCAGCCAGGATCGGCGAAGCATTCGTATACGCGCTGTCACCCCCCGGAGGCGAAACGACCTCCAGCCAGCGCAGCACACGCCAACGACCCCCGCGCAAGCTCCTGACGAACAGCGGTTGACGCGCAGAGTAGTCGTCCCACTGGCATTCCCCGGCCGCCACGAGATCCTCCCCAGCGACCACGAAGTCACTGCCCGGCAGCCACCCCTTGCAGCCACTCCCGCCCAGGAGCTTGGGTGCGGCGATCGCCGTCAACGGACCCGGCGGCACACCACCCAGGAACTCCGCCTTTTCACCCCCAGACAGCAGGGCCACAGCGGTCGCCGAGGAGGCGATTTGCGGCCGCAATTCGGACTTCACCGACCCAAGGCGCACGCGACCCGAGTGAAACCCCTTGAAAAAGACCGACCCTTCGTCAAACCAAACCGTCCCCCTCCCGAGGACCGCCACAGACTGCCGCGGCGGCGGGGGCGGCGGGATAGCTGAAGCTCCCCCAGCGAACACCGCGCCGATCGTCGCCCACACCGACACACCACACGCCCATGCGCACCACCACCGAGTCCTCGGCGCCCGCCGACGGGTGAGTTGCGAGGGCCTTGCCACGGCCCCATTATCCCATGCCTCGCCGATGTTGGGAAATAGGTCTTCGTACTGTCGCAATCCTTGCGATGGTCGGGATGGGGCGGGCCGTGCTTCAAAGATCGGATCGAGTAGGGTCAGCGGTCGGTGTCGCCGGCGCGGGGAGGACCCCTACTACCGCATACGCCGGAGCCCACCACCCGGCACAGCAACGACACGCGTTAAACTGCACGATGCAGGGTCGGGCCGCCGGCATCGGCGGGAATCCGGTTCTGCTAGGTCTTGCGAAGAGCCACCCCCGGGTGGCTCTTCGTCATTCCAAGCCCCTTGACGCCGTGCCTGCCCCACTCGTCACGAACGATGATCGTTCCGAGGCGCTGCTCATACCACTCCCACAGGAAGGCGCGGCTGGGAGCACGCACGATCGCCTGAAACGCCACATGCGCGCCCGCCGGGCACCCTCGCGCGCGATCGCGTGCTGGGTCTTCAGGAGTCCTGAAAGCGCCTGCTTGACGCTGCCATTCTGGAGTGCGTCTCGGTCCTGCGCAAGGTGTCCTCGAGCTCAGGCTGGAGCGTCCAGCAGCCACTCAACTGGCCGCTCGAAGCGTGTGGGCTCGTCGTCGAATGACGAGCCCGGGTCGATCTCGACGCGCACGATGCGCCGGCCACCTGCGCCGATGTTGCCACGATCCTCGATGACGCGAGCACGCTTGATCTCACGGCCCATGCGGACACCGACGACCGAGCCGACCTTGGGAACTCCGCGACGCTGCCTTCGATGTGTGCTCGTGGGGCTCATCGCTCGACCAACGGTATCACCAGGGCCTCCCGCCAACGATCGACTCCATATGGCGGGCGAGCACCTTGTCGAACGTTATCGCCAGACGGTTGCAGCACGATCGAAAGGCGCGTGTCTGGCCCAGGACAAGACTGGCAGCGCCCGCAAGCACCTCCTGCTGGTGTCGCGTGAAGTCAAAATCTCGATGGGCGATGGCATTGCGCCAGATGTTCAACTGCTCCAGCCGCCTCGACCGCATCGCTGTGCGAGCGTCGATCTGATTTGCGGCGTCCCCGATGTCGAGATCGAAGCTTTTGAAGTCCGCGCCGATGCTGCTCGGACTGGCATTCCCCCGGTCGAGCTGGCGGTTGCGGGTCGGCGCGGTCAATGCGATGTCGGCGACAGCCGAGCTGTTCATCGCGCCGGATACGCCTGGAGAGCGAACGACGACATGATCGTGACGCTACCGGGGAGTACCGACGTCACACTCGCGGCGCCCCCAATGCCTGAACGCTCAACCCCGCCGGCCAACGATGGGACGCCAGGGTAAACCAGCCCGGGCTGACTCTTCGCTGTCCACCTCGCGTGCGGGGGCCAAGCCGGGACGCGGGAGCAGGGCGCTGGGGATCAGGGATCGTCCACGCGAGTGTACGCGGAGGTCAACGTGTGGGGCGCGCGGCCTCGATGCCGCGCGACCGGGGTAGTGGCTAGCGAGGGGCGGCCACACAGCGACCCCGGCCATTCGGTCAGCGCCATCCATCCCAGCCTTCGATACGATGGCCCGCCGTGAGGGGCCACCACCGGCGCGGCGGCCAGTATGGCCACGGATAACCGCGCAGGCTGGACGGCCTGCCGGCGGGCTTGTCCCCCGCCGTTCACGTGGCAGGCGGGGCCGGCAGATGCGCGCCAAGGCAACTAATAACGACGCAAAGAGCCCCAGCCGCGTCATCCCGAGGGAGAGAGGCGCACCGGGACGTTCGCCGTCAGAGTAGCAGCGCTCATGGACGCCGACAAGACCAATACATGGATCTCCACGGAGCGCTTCGCACCGTTCTTGGAGCGCACGGGCGGTGACCGGGCACTTGCCCTCGACCTCTACCTCTGGCACGCGCGCATCGCCGGCGCCAGCCTCACCACGCTGCACCACTTCGAGGTCGCACTGCGCAACGCGATCGACCGCCGGTTGCGAGACGACAAGCCGCAGACACCGATCGAACGGAGTGGGCTGCTCGACCAAGCGACGCTCAGCCCCCACGGGATCGCGAAGGTACGCGACGTGCTCGCCCGCTTGAAGCGCGAGGGTATCCCCGCGAGCACCCGCACGTCATCGCCGCGCTGCCCTTCTCCTTCTGGAAGGGTCTCTTCGCACGCCGCTACGAGTCGCTTTGGCGCACGCGACTGCGCCACGCCTTCCCCGGCACGGGCCTGCGACGCGAGATCCTCGAACCACTCACCAACCTGCACCTATGGCGCAACCGCATCGCCCACCACGACTCGCTCCTGGGCCAGGACCTGGACCTGGAGCGCCGGCTCCAAGAGATGATCGGCGTCGCAAACGCCAGCGACCCAGCCTGCGGGCAATGGCTGGCCACGCACACAGAGATGACGGTCTTGCTCAAACAGCGACCCAGCGCATAGCAACGCTCGCCGAAATGTGACGGCGGCGCTTAAGCTTAGGGTTTCAAGACTCCAAGCAGGCAGTGCCAAGCAAGTCCGCGATTTCGCTGACGACGAGCACGAAGTGGGCGACGCTTACGCGACCCTCTGCATCCATGCAGGCGTCGCCGCAGCCGACGTCATCTGCTGCGTCGAGCTGAAGGTGCACGCTCAAGGCAAGGACCACAACCAAGCACTCACGCTGCTCAGGAAGATTCGGCCGGATGGGGGGGACACAAGCAGCGGCCGCACACGCCGCCGTCCGAGTCATCCAGGAACCATCACAAACTCGGATCGGGCTCTGTCAGAATGTGCGCATGTCAGCCAACGAGCACCAGCATGTCGACTACGAGCTGATTGTGGCCGCCGACGGGAGCATACCCGCCGATCAACTGGCACACCTGGGGGTTGCGCCTGGTGCGCACTTGCGTGTCGTGAAGGCGACTCCGGCAAGCTCGGTAAGCGGCTTTGCGGGGTCGCTGCATGACTTTCCAGACTTGAGCTGGGAGGACTTTGAGCGCGGCAGCGAACTCGCTCGGAGCGATCTCTCCCACACGTGAGGATCGTCGCCGACTCCCACGCCATCGTATGGCACCTGCAGGGCTCTGACCGGCTGTCCCCCGTCGCGGCAACAGCACTCGCCGAAGCCGAAGCCACGGACGGTGTCGTCGTCTCCGTCGCCACCCTGATCGACCTGTGGTACGTCACCCAGACGACCAAAAAGCTGGCCGATGCCGACTTGGGCAAACTTCGTGACCTGCTCGCCTCATCGCCCGCCTTTACCCTGCAGCCAATCGACCTCGCGATCGTAGACGCCACAACCTCGATCCCCCGAGCTCTGCTCACCGACCCGTGGGATCGCTTCATCGTCGCAACCGCCAAAACTCTGGCTGTGTCGCTCATCACCCGAGACCGTGCTATCCGCGACAGCGGCCTCGTGTCGACCATCTGGTGACACCCAGTGCATAGCGGATCGCCCGGATCTCACCGCGCTCGATCTGGTTGTATACCGTGCTCTTGTCCAAACCGAAGTGCTCAGCGAAGTCTTTGATCTTCCAATACTGCTTATCGAAATCGCTCATCGTGCGCCTCCAGCTACAGCCCTCCTGGACAAGGGATCGCGGGGAGAGCAGCCTTGTAGACAGCGACGTCTTTCTCGTTCCCACCATCTCACGAGAGCCGCAGCGCCCGCTACACGGACGCCGCGCGGCACGCGCCGGGGTGGTCATGGACACAGTGTTGCGTCGTTATGTCGCCGGCCAAGCGTTGCTCGAGGAGTCCGAAAACGCTCCGTGTCATAGCGCGCTACTCAGCCGCTGGGCGACACGACGACGAGATCGAGTGGCTCGCTGTAGTCGATCTCGAGGCCTTCCATGTTTGCGAGCGCTGCGCGCGCCTGCTCGGTCGCCTTCGCTCCGCGTACTCCTGGCAGCGACACCTGGCAGCGAACCGTAAAGCTGGTCAGCGGCCGGCCATCTCGCAGGCCTTCTCCGGGGACACCGAGATCAATCTGCGCCCCGGAGGGGAGGGCGTTGCGTAGCCGAGCTGCAACATCCTCCGCCCATTCCTTGGTGGGAGCGGCGAGCACGACATCAGCATATGCGCGCTCGGGTCGCGGAGTCGTCGGCGGCGTGCGGGCAAGCTCTCCAAGCATGACTGAAATGGCTGCAGACTGAGCGCGTAGAGTCGGAAGCTTGTTGCGCCACTCGCGCGCCGGGCCGGGCCGGGAATCAACGACTGCAGCCCGCTCCAAGGGGGATGGTTCCGCATGTGTCGCCATGGAATCGAGTGTAGTCATTCGGGCGGCCTGGTCTCGACAGCATCGACGCGGCGATCGAGCGCAGTGAGTTGCTCGGCGATGACGGGCAGCACTTCTTCGCTCGCCCGCTTGCCCTCCTCCAGTGGGACGAGGCGGCGATCGATCCGCCGGTCAGCTCGGCAGGCCCCGGAAGACCGGCTCCTCGGCGGTGCAGGCAAGCGCAAAGCGGGCGGCCTCCTCGGCCTTGGCGGGGTCGCTTTCAGCCCTGGCGGTACATGTCCCGGGTGACGCGCACCTTGATCCGCAGGCCCTCCGTGGCGCGTTTGATGGCCGCGCGTTTCTCCTCAAGGGTCTCGACCGTCGCGGGGCGCACGAGTTCAGCCAACCTCTCGGGCCGCGCACGTCGCGAACCAAGCCATCGGGGACCAGGCCTGCTCGTCAAGCAGCCCGGGAAACCGGGGCACCCCAACGCCTGGTCACTCGTCGTCCTCGAGCAGGCGACACGCCGCGCGGCGCCCACACCCAACCACCGACACGGCAATCCCAAAAGCGTTAGCCAACCCGAGAGCCCACCGCAGCCGCGAGTGCCTGCAATACCTGGCAGCCCATCCCGGCGCTAGCAACCGCGCGGTCGCGGAGGGCATCGGCCTCACCCGTCGGGAGCAGGCGGCGAGCCTACTCGCGCGCCTGGCGGACAAGGGCCTGCTCGTCAAGCAGCCCGGGAAACCAGGGCACCCCAACGCCTGGTTACTCACACCCCACGGCCAACAGGTCGCACAGGCACTCGAAGAACGCGCATAGAACGATCTAGTGGACCGGATGCCAACGCTGCCCACCGGAGCGGTCGAGCCATGAGAAGGACACCACGCAGACGCCCGGTGGTGGGCCGCCACGGGTCGGCCGGCGCTGATCGCCAAGCGCCCAAGTATCGAGCCGCCGCGGCACAAGGCACGCACAGAGCGCCATCGTCGCAGCCCGGCCCGGGCCATTGCGCAACTGATCGGGGCGTAAAAACGTGGCGCAGCTACGCCGCGACGGCCACGCCGGCGGGCACAAAGTGCTCGAAGGTCAGCTCGGCGGGCACCGGAAGACCCTGCTCATCGGCGGCGCAGGCGAGCGCAAAGCGGGCGGCCTCCTCCGCCTTGGCGGGGTCATAGACGTCCCCGCCGCCGGTCAACCCCAGGATGTCCGGGGACTCGAAGCTCCAGCCATAGCCGGGCGCATAATGATGCAGGATGCGGATCGTCTCCATGTCGCTCGCTTTCAGAGTAGCCGCAATGCCTCGCGTTCGGCGAGGCCGACGTGGTGGACAAGCACACGCCGCACCTCGCCGGGTGAGAGCGTGCGCCGGTCGTGATAGGCCCAAGTCAGGGAAGGGCGTCCCTCGGCCCTCAGACGCCGATGGGATCCGGCCTGGCGCGTAACGCGATAGCTCAGGGGACTGGAGGTGAGGATAGCCAGCAGACGCTTGGCCTTCATAGATGGGAACTCGGCCATTGAAGAGCACCCTACGCACGACTTGGGATGGAACGCTCGATTCAGCCACACCAGGTGGGTTGCTGCTCGACCGGGCGCCACCCCGCGCACGGCTTCTTTGCGCCTCGATCCTGCGGCGGTTGGCCCACGGAATCCAAGCGCTCCCACCACAGCGTTCATAGCGACGACACGCCCAAGCCCGCCGGGCTCATCAACCCGCCGGCCAGCGGTCGACGCCAGGCGAACGAGTCCGGACTCACCCCACACGTCCACGTCACGCGCGGCGGCCTGACCGGCGCGGGAGTAGAGGTCAGGATCAGGGATCGTCCACGCGGGGTGTTCGCGGAGACCAACGTGTGGGGCGCGCGGCCTCCATGCCGCGCGACCGGGGTGGCTGGCGAGGAAAGGCCGGAAACAGCGCGCTGGACAGGTTATCGCGGGGGGGCGGTTTTATAGACATCGCTGGCTTCTTTCGGACCCCCGCCAAAGACCATCGCGCCTTTTGCGAACCCCCGCGTCAACGTCAGCTTTGTCTACCAGCGTGCAGGGTTGACAGGCATCCAGTTCGAAATCGCACGCTTACACGACCCGCAACATCGACCCGCCACGCCGCCAAATGCCACCACATACCGCAGAAAATGCCGATCTCGCTCTGTGTGGGAATCGAAGCGTGTGGCGGCACCTACGCTCGCGCCAGCATCGCGGCACGCCAGTAGCCTTCTGAATCGTCCCACGCCGCGAGATTGTAGACGGAGACCACCTCGACGTCGCTGAAACCGGCGTCATAGACCATCTGCACGAGACAGTGAAGGCTCGGCATCGACCAGAGCAGGTTGGCGAAGCCGCCGAAGTAGTGCGTCAGCGTGGGATCGGTCAGGCTCGGATCGAATGAGTCCACGATCAGTGCCATACCATCGTCAGCGGTGACGCGGCGCATCGCGCACAGCGCGTCCAGCGGCCGGGCGAGATGGAGCAAGACATCGCCCGCGTGCACGAAGTCGAATACGCCGAGTTCGTCAGGGTCGAGCTCGTACAGGTTCTTTTTCACCCGCTCGACGCGGGACCCAAGCGCGGTCCTCGCGACCAGAAACGGATCGGAGGCATATTCTGGCGGCAGCGTGTCACCATCGCCGTGGGGTACCTCGTCGGGTGTCTCGAAGGGCACGGGCGCACCAGCGGGTAGGTCCCAGTCTGCCCACGAACTGATGTCGACGGCGGTAACGTTCCCGCCGCGTCGCTCGAACTCGAACGCCCAAAAGCCGTTGCTACACGCCACGTCCAGACAGCGCTTGTTCGCAAGGGACTCGGGAATACCGTAGTGGGGCACAAGTCGCCGATGATCGAACATCCCGCGCGAGACGACGCCATCGGGCATCTCGATCGTGTGGTACCACGGCAACGCAGCCACGAGCGCCGCCAGCGCCGGCTCCTCCGACGCCACGGGCGAGGACTCCGAGCCTTCTGAGCCGGACACGAGATCCTCGCTACGCGCCGTGGATGAAGACTCATCGAAGTCCGAGAGAAACGCGAGCGAAGCACAGGGATCGCGCTTTATGGCGTGCACCTCGGGCACCGGACGGAGCTTGAGCTTGGGCCCGCGGCCCTCCACCTCGATCGTGACCTCCCCAGCGGCCGCTGCCGTCACGGCTTCGCTCGCCGACGCGAGGGCAGCAGGGCGCTCCTCAGCCGTCGCCGCGGCCAGCGTGTCAGCCTGATCGGCCTGCACCGGCCGAACCGCGCCGTTCGACTCGGGCACGCGGCGGCCCGTCCGGTCCAGCACGGCCCGGAGGGGGCGCGCGAGCGACTCGGGGACAGTGAGGACCAAACCGAAGCCGTGGCTGTTCAATGAGCGAGTGGGCATGATGCAGCGCGGCGCAGAGAGACTCCCGGCGAACGCCCACTATACAGAACCGTCCCACGCAACGAGGCCCCCCACAACCAGGGATGCGGGGGTAGGTCCTGATATGGATTAGAGATCGTCCACGCCGGTGTTGGCGGAGGCCAACGTGTGGGGCGCGCGGCCTCCATGCCGCGCGACCGGGCCTCAGATGCAGCCACCTGACGGCGAGGGGTAGGCCATGCCCCCATCCGACCGATCGTCCGAGATCGGCCAGCGCTTTCCGGTGCGCTTCGATCCCGATCCCTGGGAGGACGATCTCGCGCGCTCCACCCCAGCCGGCCGCACGGCCGCGCGAGACGCCCGGCGCAACTACAAGCGCGATGGCGCACCTGTCTCGCACTTGAAGCCATGCGAAGCCGAGGGCCGCGACGAGACAAGCCTGACCGACAGCGTCAAGGTTTATCTGCCCCAACCCGACAGGCGCTCGGCATGGTGTTCACGATCGACAGAAAGGCAGACAAGCCGGCACTCGTGTTCCTGGCATTCGGTGTGCGGCACCACCCCAAGGGGTCGCACACACTCACCGTCTACCAGATCGCCCACCGCCGACTACACGCTTGAGCGCAGACGGTGCCCGCGCCCACCTCCCTGCACAGCAACGACACGCGAAGCGTGCAGCACACATCGCCGTCCGAGCCATAGGAGCATCACCGGCCACCGCGATACTCGCCGCGTAGTGGTTGGTCGAGGGGCTTGCGGTCTTCGGTCTCGACGGACTCGGCAAGCGAGACGAGGCGGGACATCGGCCACGCCAAGGCTCTGGCGATCCGATCGACTGTGCCATAGGCCGGGTTGGTGCGGCCGTTCTCGATGTGCGAGACCCATCCCTGGTCATAGCCGACCTCCAGGCCGAGGTCCTGCTGTGAGATGCCGAGTTCTTCGCGGCGCAGCCGGATGGCGCGACCAAGCGCGACCTGCGGGTCCTTGGCAGTGTTGGGCACCCCCCAACACTCCGGGTAGAGCTACCTCCGCGCCATGTGGTAGGTTCCATATCAATGGTTAGTTTCTTTCGCGCGGCTCCTCACGCGGAGATCCTCTCGCCAGGATGCTCGACCCGCCATCGCCCCAAAGGTCGGATCAAGTAAGGTAGCCGCCCCAGTACCTGTCATTGACATCCAGGGCGGGTGTTTTTGATGCGCAACCAGGGCGGCGAGACCTGCAGCAGCCAAAGACCGGGCGAGACACGCGAGATAAGGAAATGTCTTCCAAGAGGAATAAGCCGGCTGAGCTCGGCGGGGTGACGGCGGTGCGCGCGCATGCGCGCGCGGGACGCGGCCCGCTTTCGCGCGATGAGGTGGCGGAGTTGCAGCGTGAGCGTATCCTGGAGGCGGCGGTGGGGTTGATCGCCGAGCGGAGGCTGCACAACGTGACGGCGCAGAGCGTGACCGAACGGGCGGGCGTTTCGCGGCGAACCCTGTATGACCTGTTCGGGAGCATGGAGGATGTCGCCGTCGCGGCGGTGGCTCTGGCGAGGCGCCGGGCGATGGGGCATGTGTCGGAGGCGTTCGCGCGGGAGGCGCCGTGGCCGGGGCGTGTCCTGGCGGGGTTGGTGGCGCTGCTGGTGTTCCTGGACGGCGAGCCGCAGCTGGCGCGGGTGTGCCTGGTGGAGGCGTTCGCGACGAGCCCCGCAGGGTTGAGCGCGAGAGCGCGCGACCTACAGGAGCTCGTGCCGCTGGTGGACGCCGGACGCGCCCATGCACCGGACGAGCGTCTCTCCGCGCAGATGGCGGAAGCGACGGTCGCCGCGGTGGCGGGCATTCTCCACATGCGGCTGGTAACCGGGGAGGCGCCGCCCTTCATCGGCCTGCTCGGCGCGCTGGCGGGCGTGGTGCTGTCGCCTTACCTGGACGCAGAGTCCCTCCAGCCGCAACTGGCAAAGGCACAGCACCTGGGGAGCACGATCGCCACAGAGCCCACGACACCCCCACCGCCAGCGTCCCGCCGGGTGAATGTGGAGGTCCCCAGGAGCGTGCGCAGCTTGAGCGCATACAGGGCGCGCGGGTGCCTGTTGCATCTCGCCGAGCACCCAGGTGCAAGCAACACCCACGTCGCCCATGCGACCGGTGTTCGCTACCAGGGCCAGATGTCCACACTGCTCGCCCGCCTCGAGCGGGAGGGTCTGCTCGCCAAACGCTCCAAGGGAGCAGGACGGGCAAACGAGTGGTGGCTGACACCTCACGGTGAGTCGGTCGCACGAGCGCTCGCCGACGATCTGTGGCCCGGCGCTCAATGCGGTTCGCCGCGGCAGGTGTGAGGGGTGCCGCCTCCCATGTAGCGCGCGGCCATGAACGCGCTATGGCTCCAGCCGGCGATCACGATCCGCCCGTTGGGCTGCACCGCGACGGCGCTCGCGCCTCCTATTTCGTCATTGATGACGACACCCGCTGCGCCGAAGGAGCAGTCTCGGCCGTGAGGGGTGTATCGCGCGATGAAACCAGTTCCCAACGGGACGTCCACGGTCCGTTTGGGAAGCTCGCCGACGACGACCGCGTCCCCGGTGGCGTCGAATGCGATAGCGCGCGGATCTATGTCTGTCAGGTATTCGGCGGTGAACTTTGAGCGGGCTATCCCGTTTTTGCCGAACGAGCGGTCGGGCCAACCGGCGCTTGTGTAGTCGGCGAGCACCAACTCTTCGCTCTCGAACCTCGACCTTCGAAAAACTCCGGACTCTTCACGTCTCTGGCGCGCTTTGGGTCGTTCAGCGGCGGCCAGCAGGATGTGCCCGTTGGGCGAGACCGCCATCGTGCTCACGCTCGCCCCGGCCGGCAGGCGCGCGATGCCTTGCCGACCGAAGGTGCGGTCCAGCTTGCCGGTTGCCGTCAAGCGCTCGAGAAAGTATCGTCGCGGCCCGTACGGCGGGGAGCCGCTGGGGTTCGAGGAAGCCATCGCGAACGCGACGATCACGCTGCTGTCTCGCTGGATCCCAAACGCCAGGGGGGTCGCTTCCGGTTGACCCACGGTTCCGGACGGCTGCGCGGCTTCTCGTCGGGTCAGCGGTAGATGAAGCTGCACATAGCCCCCGTGCCCAAAGCTCGCGTCGAGCGCACCCGATGCCGTGTAGCGCGCCACATCAATCTTGAACGGGGTAGCCGCGGCAAGCACGACGATCCGTCCCCGGGCATCGCGCTGCTCTTCCCGGGAGCCTTGCGGCTGGGGTATCCGGAGCACCCCCTGCGGCGCGAAAGACCCGTCGAGCCCCCCCGTGGCGGTGTAGCGCGCGAGACCGAGCATCCCTCGTTCGGCACCCCCCATCACCGCCAGCCCACCACGAGCGTCGCTGTCGATCTGCCCGACCGCGAAAGGCGTCTCCACGATCCCCCCGGCGCCACCGAAAGAAGTATCCAGCGTCCCATTCGGCCACAGGCGCACCAGCGCACCAGGCGCACGTTCTGAGTAGGGCACCGGGGCGCTGATGTAGTCGTTGTAGCCACCCAACACGATCCCGCCGTCGAGTTGCAAAGCGAGTGCTTCCGCGTAGGAGCCACCGAACTCGACGCATCCCCTCGAGCACCCTGGGTTTGTCTGCACCTGCACACTTCCGCCCTGCCCGAACGAGGGATCGAGATCGCCAGGCGCCGCCCGCGCCGGTGCACCTACTGCCAGCGCCGCCAGCAGGATCGCCGTCGCAAGGTTGCCGATCCGGGTGAGCATGTCGGCATTCTTCCACAATCGCGGATCGCGCGACGCGCTCGCACATGGATTCGGGCCGCCAGCCCGAGGCATTCACATCAATAAACGACCGCTCTTTACTTCGTAATAGCTATAGATGTGAAGCGTTCTCACTGAAGCATTAACTCTGTAGGTAGGGGTATTTTCTCACAGTTAACTCTTGCGCCTATCACAACGGTTGGATAGAAGTCCCCTCGGCGACAAGACCGCTACTCAACAGACCGGCGCAGGGCGTCCCTTTGGAAGAGACGGCACCTCGGTGCCGGACCGATACCAAGGGGAGTGTTCACGGATGGGATCTATGGGCAGGTTGGGACGTCGTGCGCTGGCGGCTGTATCTATCGCGCGGCCCGGGTCGATTGGTGGGGGCGAGACCGCCCGCACGGTTCGCCTGGCGGCAGCGGCGGCCATGGCACTGCTCGTGGGGTCGGGCGCAACAACGGCGCAGGCGGCGCCGTTCGGCGTTCCTCCGGGCACTCCACGCATTTGCGTTGGTCTTGATGTGTATCGTGCGAGTTCAGCGACCAGGACGTTGTGCCACGTTCGGACGATACCGCTGTCTGCCATCACCGAGCGGCCGGATGGTGGCCATGAATATCACTACGAGGTTGGCGGCAGTCCGATTACCATCTCCTCCCCGCCGGCTGGTTTCAACGCCGTGACAGCCAGCCAGGGCGAGCGCGAAGCCTATGGCATCCCGCGAGAACCGACTGTCACGGAAACCGCTGCCCACGCACGCTGGGAGCAGGAGATACACCATTTTTACCCCAGTGCCCCGCCGACGGCCCTCTACCAGCCGATGCTGCCGGCGAAGGCAAAGAACTCGTCGGTGCTCACCTCCGACCTTGCTCCTCCGGGCCTAGCTGTCGAAGAAGGTGGTGGGGGTGCTCTCACAAAGACGACGCGAGGAGGGTGTTCCGAGTGCTGGGCTGGGTATGTTGACACAGGCGAATTGCAAGGTGGAATCACCGCACCACCGTTCAATGCCGCCGGCATTACCTACAAGGAGCCACAGCGTCTCGACGATTGTGAAGGTACCCACGCGTCACCCTGGGTGGGCCTCGGCGGATACGGAAGCGAACCGCTTGACCAGGCTGGGACTGAACTCGGCAAGGGTGATGGAATCGCCGAACACCAAGCGTGGATTGAGAACTACGAGGAACCGGTAGAGGAAGAAGACTACGCGATCCCCCTGCCATTCTACGCGACCCCGGGCGCCGACTTTCAGGTTGTGGTCGCCCATGGCCTTCATAACGAATATAGCGTCGATTTTTGGAACGGAGCCACGCAACAGGCCTACGGACCTGTCACGAGGAGCTCACGCAAGGCCTTCAAAGGCCTTAGAAGGTCTTTCAAAATGAAGGGTCGTGAGGGTCGGTCTTGAATCTTTGGGGTGTGTCCCCGAGGATTGGAGGTGGTGGAGGTGCCTTCTCGATTCGAGATCAGTGATGAGCTGTGGGCCGAGGTCGAGCCGTTGATCCCGGTGCGTGAGCGTCGCCGTCGCTATCCAGGACGCAAGGCGATAAATGATCGGCTGGCGCTCAACGGCATCTTGCACGTGCTGCACACCGGCATCGCGTGGGAGGACTTGCCGCGTGAGTACGGCTACGGCTCAGGAGTGACGTGCTGGCGGCGGCTGCGAACCTGGCAGAAGGCCGGAGTGTGGGATGCGCTTCACCAGAAGCTGCTAGTGAAGTTGAACGCGGCAGGGAAGATCGACTGGTCTCGTGCCTCGGTTGACGCCAGTCATATCCGTGCTCTTTTGGGGGGCTCCTGACGGGGCCATCCCCGGTAGATCGTGCCCGCACGGGCTCAAAGCATCACCTCCTCGTCGATGCGAGCGGCATCCCGTTGGCGATCAGTCTGACCGGCGGGAATCGCAACGACGTCACCCAGCTGCTGCCGCTGATCGAAGACCTTCAGCGGCGGCCCGTCGCCGGCAAGGTTGGGCGTCCGCGCCAGAAGCCCGACCGGCTCCTCGCTGACAGGGGCTATGACCACGACAAGCACCGTCGGCTACTGCGGGCTCTTGGAATCACACCCGTCATCGCCCGCCGTGGAACAGCCAACGGTTCTGGCCTCGGCCGACAGCGCTGGGTCGTGGAGCGCGGCTTCGCTCACCTACACAACTTCCGGCGCCTCAGGATCCGCTACGAGCGCGACCCCGACATCCACACCGCGTTCCTCACACTCGCCTGCTCAATCCTCTGCTGGCGACGCCTACAGTCATTTTGAAAGACCTTCTTAGTGCGGAATACATTATGGAGCGTCCGGACGAATCGCCGCTCGCTGACTTCGGCAAATGGGAAGTGGCAGAAGCGTGGGCCCAACACAGCGGGGCGGGGCCGTGGGACTTCAAACACCATGCAGAAACCATCCACGCAGGTAGCAGGCGTGTGGCGAGCACATCGGGCCTCCAAACTTCGCCGGAATCCGGATTCGATGTCACTTGGGAAGGCTACAGCGAAAGTAACACGTGCACGCCTGAAGATCCTGCGCCGACTGTGACAACGGAAACGTACAGTCTCGTGCCTACAAAGAGCGCCCAGCTGAAAGGCTCTGTCGACCCAAATAATGGCGAAACGCACTACTACTTCCAATACGGCGAAACTTCGTCATATGGCGATGTATCGCCTACTGAGCCCGCAGGGTCTGGCGCGGAACCAGTATCAGTAATCAGCACGATCAGCGGTTTGAAGAGCAGCACCACCTACCACTATCGCATCGTTGCCTACAACGCGGAAGGGACGAGCTATGGCGGCGAACAGACCTTTACCACTCCGATCCTACCGACTGCCACTACAGAATCAGCGACAGGTATTCAAGAGACGCAAGCCACGCCGCACGCAGGTATTAACCCTCACGAAGTGGAAACGCATTACTACTTCCAATATGGAACCACCACCTCCTATGGTTCGTCCACCCCTGAAACCAATGCCGGGTCTGGCAAAGAATCCGTTTCGGAGAGCGCCACAATCACCGGCCTGGAACCAGGGACTACCTACCACTATCGCGTAGCCGCATATAACAGCTGGGCTGGAGCCGGTGAAGCCAGCCAAGGCAGCGATCAGACGTTTTCTACGGCACCTCGGCCATCGGTTGTCACTACTTCAAACGGCAATATCCATGTGATTGTGCGTCTCGCGGACGGTGAGATTGCCGACGATGAGTGGGCCGCAAGCGAAAACAAATGGCATCTTTATGCGACTGCTGTGAGTGCAGGTTTGGGTGTTGGTACTCCGTCAGCGCTCGTGACGTCCAATGGCAATATCCAGGTGTTGGTGCGTCTCACGGACGGTGAGATCGCTGAGGACGAGTGGGTCGCAAGCGAAAACAAATGGCACCTATACGCCACCGCAGCCGTCGCCGGGGACGCTGTAGGCGACCCGTCAGCGATCGTCACATCCAACGGAAACATCCACGTGTACTTCAAGTTCAACGATGGTGAGATCGCGGAAGATGAGTGGGCCGCAAGCGAAAACAAATGGCATCTTTATGCGACTGCTGTGAGTGCAGGTTTGGGTGTTGGTACTCCGTCAGCGCTCGTGACGTCCAATGGCAATATCCAGGTGTTGGTGCGTCTCACGGACGGTGAGATCGCTGAGGACGAGTGGGTCGCAAGCGAAAACAAATGGCACCTATACGCCACCGCAGCCGTCGCCGGGGACGCTGTAGGCGACCCGTCAGCGATCGTCACATCCAACGGAAACATCCACGTGTACTTCAAGTTCAACGATGGTGAGATCGCGGAAGATGAGTGGGCCGCAAGCGAAAACAAATGGCATCTTTATGCGACTGCTGTGAGTGCAGGTTTGGGTGTTGGTACTCCGTCAGCGCTCGTGACGTCCAATGGCAATATCCAGGTGTTGGTGCGTCTCACGGACGGTGAGATCGCTGAGGACGAGTGGGTCGCAAGCGAAAACAAATGGCACCTATACGCCACCGCAGCCGTCGCCGGGGACGCTGTAGGCGACCCGTCAGCGATCGTCACATCCAACGGAAACATCCATGCGCTGTTCTGTTTCAACGATGGTGAGATCGCGGATGACGAGCACATCGAAAGTTCGAACGAATGGCACCTCTACGGCACTGCGGTAAGTGCAGGAGAATGGTAGCAAGGAGATTATGTCAGCCCTGGACCAGGCATGGGCTTCGTCCTCTATGCCGCGGCTAGTCAGCCGCCGGGGACGTGATACGACCCTGTAGCTCGAAGTCCGTGTCCTCACCCGCTGCTCGGGTGTCGGCCACGATGGCGAAGTCGCTGGCCAAGATGGGGAGAGGGGAGGGCCCAAGGGCAGTGGCAGGCGCGCGGCGCAGGCTGGGCCCCATCCAAAGCGGCCCGGTATCCGGTAGAATGCCGGATCAGTTCGACGGACCCCAGATAGCCGGAGCGTTTGCCTCGGAGGGTCAGATTCAAAAAATAACTTCGCGTATTGCGCTGCGCTCACCCAACACGCGGCGCCTGGGTACCACGGCTTGCTGGCGGCTGTCAACCGCGCTTCTGACGCTCGCCAGCTGCGCTGTCGCGGCCGGGAGCGCATTCGCGAGCGAGATCCCGACAGGATGTCCACTCGCGTTCAGGTCCAACTCGTCGGTCGGCCCATACAGCGAATCAGCCGCACAGGCGGACGACGCGTCTTTGCTTGCCGAGCTTCCGCTGCCGCCGGGCTCGAGCGAGTCCGCGACCGAACCCGCCGAAGATGATTCCCTGCTGGCGCACCCGGCGATCGGCCCGCCGGAGAGCCCCAACGCCGTCGACGAGCACACCTGGTGGCTCGTCCCCGGCGCCCCAGCGGAAGCGCTTTCCTACATATGCGCACACCTCCCGGTTGGAACGACACGCCCCGAGACCATTGGCTGGAGCCCCGGCGAGCCGAACGTGCCCGACAACGAAATCGCGGTGTTTGCGCCGCCGGGAAGTCCGAGCACACTGGTCATAAAAGCCGTCCAGCTTCCCAACGGATCGACGGCCCTGCGCGCAGACGCGCAGGTTGTGTGGACCACCC
Organism: uncultured Solirubrobacterales bacterium; assembly: GCA_963744135.1. Classification (GTDB taxonomy): domain Bacteria; phylum Actinomycetota; class Thermoleophilia; order Solirubrobacterales; family Solirubrobacteraceae; genus Palsa-744. Next base: position 758,355 of record CAVUSE010000004.1, read on the forward strand.
CCCGTCCGGCCTCCGAGACGATCCCCTCCGGCGCGCACCTCCTGCGAATCACTGTGCACGACAGGAACAGGAGCTCCAGAAGCCCCCAGAATCCGAGTCGGCTGGCGTTACTGGAGCGGCTGCCGCGGAAAATAACGTCCTCACGACAAATCCACGGGATCGTCGCCCTGCTGAACGAACTCCAGGTGGTTCAGCCGGGACGCAGATTCTGTCCGCTCGAGCGTGGCCACAGCAGCGTCGAGCTGACCTTCTACGCGAGTCCCGACGTGGCGCCGCTGGCGGCCGCGGAAATCCGACCAGACGCGTGCCGCGGTGGCGTGGGCCTGACGATCGGAGGGGTGCCCCAGCCACGACTCGAAGGGGCATGGGACGTGGTCGGCTGGATTGGCGAAGCGCTCGGTGTCAACGCGGCGGCTGGTCCACCGGTCGGCGTCAAGCCCCGCATCTCCCGCGTGCGAATGTCACGCAAGAGGCTCCGGATCGAACCCGAAGATACGGTGACTGTGGGCGTCCAGCCCAGCTCGGAATTCCTATTCGATCTCTCTGCCCCGGCGGAGGTGAGCGTCGCGATAAGCCATCTACCACAGGGCGTCCGCTACGCCGAAACGTGCAACGCAAAGGCCGGGAAACAAAGAAGGGCGACGGACTGCCGAGGCACCGTTGGCGTGGCCAGAATTACGCGACTGACCGAGCCCGAAGGCGAAGACGGCATCGCCTTCAGCGGCGAAGAGGACCATCGCACGCTTGAGCCCGGTCACTACATCGCGGTACTGAAGGCACGCAACACCGGTGGACGCTCACGCGTGGCCAGCGTCCAGTTCGAAATCACACACTGACTGGTCCCCCGCTTGCGCCCTCAAATCCGTACAGCGTTCTCCACACGCATTCCACGGGTCACGCCGCGCAAGTCCACGACCAGGCGAGCGCGTCGCACGACAAGGTCGTGGTCGACGCTGGGGTGAGCGGTGACGATCAGCGCGAGGTCTGCGTCCTGCAGCGCGTCTTCGAGAGTCATGCTGGTCAGGTTGTAGTTGGTAAGCGCGGGGACGTGGGGATCGTGGTAGCGAATGTCCGCGCCGAGGGCCTTCAGCAATGTGAGGATCTTCAGTGCGGGTGACTCGCGGATGTCGCCGACGCCGGGCTTGTAGCTGACCCCGAGTACGGCGATCCGCGCGCCTTTAACGGCACGGCCCGCGTTATTGAGTGCGCGCTCGACCTTGGCAACGCAGTGATATGGCATCTGTTGGTTGATCTTCCCCGCGAGCTCGATGAACTCGGTGGTCATGTCGAACTCACGTGCCCGCCAGCTCAGGTAGAACGGGTCGACGGGAAGGCAATGTCCGCCCATGCCAGGGCCGGGCTCGAAGCGCATGAACCCATATGGCTTGGTCGATGCAGCGTCTACGACCTCCCAGATGTCGATCCCCATACGGTCAGTGAGCATCGCCAATTCGTTCACGAGCGCGATGTTCACGGAGCGGAAGATGTTCTCCAAGAGCTTTGTCAGCTCTGCGGCCTCCAATGTCGAGACGGGCACGAGGTGGTCGCACACCTGTCCGTAGGTCGTCATCGCGCGCTCCAAGCACACCTGTGTGAGTCCGCCAACGACCTTCGGGGTGTTACGCAGTGTGAAGTCGGTGCGGCCCGGGTCCACTCGCTCGGGGGAGAACGCGACGTGGAAGTCGCGGCCTGCCGCTAAACCGGACTCCTCGAGCAGGGGCACTACGCGCTCGCGTGTAGTGCCGGGGTAGGTTGTGGACTCCAACACTACGAGCTGATCCGTCTGCAGAATCTCGGCGAGCGCGCGGGTGGAGTCGATCAGCGGACCGAGATCTGGCTCGCGATTGGCCGTCAGAGGGGTTGGCACGCACACAAGGATCGCGTCGGCCTTCGCCAGCCGTGCGTAGCGGGTGCTGGCGTGGATGCGCTCGGACACCTCTCGCAGCAACTCCGAGGGTACGTCCTCAATGTAGGAGTCGCACGCCTCGATCGCCTCGATCTTGCGCGGATCGACGTCAACCGCAATCACGTCGCAACCCTCTCCGGCAAACGCCACAGCAAGCGGCAAGCCGACATAACCGAGTCCGATGACGCCGACCGTCGTCATACTCGGGTCCGATCCACGCTCGCGAACCTGGATCTAGGAGTTGGCCCATCGCTGCTGGGGATGTGGAAGCGGGCGTCCATGTCATTCAGTGACGCTGGGAGGATAGCGGGCTCGGCGGTCGGCGATTGTGATGGCCGTGCCCGGGGGCACGTGGGGAGCCCGAAGGCTTGTTCACGTGCCGTGGTCAGTCTCTTGTCCACAGCACGTCGTGCCCATGGCGCGGACGAGCGGCTGTGCCCGGCGAGCCTTCCAGCGTAGCTATATCATGCTCGACAACCTATATGCTGACCCACAACAGATCTGCAATCATAAGGTCGGAGGAGCGCCCACCAAGGACCTTCGGCGCTCATCGAGCATTCGGCGCACGCGATCGGCCGACGGACAGGGCGCAAGTTCAGCTCGATGCACCTCGACGAAAGGGCCCGTATGGATATCCGTGGTAAGCGACTGGTGGTCATCGGCGGTGCCGGGCTCATAGGCTCCCACACGGTGGACGCCCTCCGTCACGAGGATGTCGGGGAGATCGTTGTCTACGACAATCTCGTTCGCGGCAGTCGTGAGAACCTCGCCGAGGCGCTCACCGACCCGCGCGTGCGGCTCTTCGAGGCGGGCGGCGACATCTGCCAGGCCGATGTCCTTGACGCCGCGCTCAAGGGCGCTGATGGTGTCTTTCACTTCGCCGCGCTCTGGCTGCTGCAATGCCACGAATACCCACGAGCCGCCTTCGACGTCAATATCCGTGGGACCTTCAACGTGCTTGAGGCCTGCATAGCCAACCGTGTCCAGCGCCTGGTCTACTCCTCGTCGGCCTCTGTCTACGGTGATGCCGTGGAGGAACCTATGACCGAGGATCATCCGTTCAATTTCGAGAACTTCTACGGCGCGACCAAGGTAGCGGGCGAGGCGATGGCCCGCGCCCTGTACAAGCGTTACGGTCTGCCCTTCGTCGGACTGCGCTATATGAACGTCTACGGACCCCGCCAGGACTACCAAGGCGCCTATATCGCCGTGATCATGAAGATGCTTGACAGCATCGACCAGGGAGAGCCGCTAGTGATCTATGGTGACGGCAGCCAGGCATACGATTTTGTCTACGTTGGAGACTGTGCTGCGGCCAACCTGTGTGCAATGAAGGCCGATACAGTCGAGCGCTTCTACAACGTGGGCCGTGGCGTGCGAACATCAGTGAAGGAACTCGCTGAGACGCTTCTGGATCTCACTGGGTCGGACGTTGGGTTGCGCTACGAGCCCGCAGGGCTCACCTTCGTCAAGAATCGTGTCGGCTCCCCAGTGCGGGCACAGGACGAGATCGGCTTCACAGCGAAGGTGGGGCTTGAGGAGGGGCTGCAGGCGCTGATCGAGTGGCGTAGCGAACACAAGACGCAGGTCGACGAGCGCCGCGCTGCCGTGACCGGCGAGCCCGCGTGAGTCGCCCCATCGCGATCGCCGAGCCCTGCGTCGGCGAGGAGGAGTGGCAAGCGCTACGCGAGCCGCTTGAGTCCGGCTGGCTTACGCAGGGACCGAAGGTCGCGGCCTTCGAGGCAGCGTTCGCCCAGCGCCACGGCGTACCGCACGCGCTTGCGGTCACGTCGTGCACCACCGGGCTGCATCTCACGCTCGCCGCGCTCGGGGTCGGTCCGGGCGACGAGGTCATCGTGCCCGCCTTCACGTGGGTGGCGACAGCGAACGTCGTGCTCTATTGCGGCGCCACACCCGTGTTCGCGGATGTCGACTCTCGCACCTACAACCTCGACCCCGAGGATCTGGCTGCCCGAATGAGCGAGCGCACCCGCGCAGTCATACCTGTGCATCTGTTCGGTCTCTGCGCCGACATCAACGCCATCCGCTCGGCACTTCCCGAGCACGTGCTTGTCGTTGAGGACGCCGCCTGCGCGGCCGGCGCGACCTACTTTGGGCGCAGCGCCGGCGCCCTTGGCGACGCTGGCGTCTTCTCCTTCCACCCGCGCAAGTCAATCACGACTGGAGAGGGAGGGATGATCACCACCGCCAACCCGCAGCTCGCGCAGCAAGCCGAGATCCTGCGCAACCACGGGGCGAGCGTTCCGGAGGAGGTCCGCCACAGGGGTCCCGCGCCCTACCTCATGCCAGATTTCGATGAGCTCGGCTTCAACTACCGGATGACCGACTTGCAGGCGGCGGTGGGAATCGTGCAGCTCGCCAAGCTGGACGCCTTCATCGCTGAGCGCGACCGCTGGGCGTCCTGGTACGCTGAGCACCTAGCCGACCTCCCGTGGCTACGCACTCCCGTTGTTCCAGAAGGCTATGGCCATGCGTGGCAGGCTTATGTGACCAGAGTCGAAGATGGCGCCCCCTACGAACGCAACGAGATCATGCGACGTCTGCAGGAGGCGGGGGTGGCCACGAGGCCTGGGACACATGCCGTCTCCGAGCTTTCTTTCTACCGGCGAAGCCTGGACCTGGAGCCCGGGCGGTTCGCGACCGCTTCGGACCTCCAGGAGCGTACGATGGCCTTGCCTTTGCACAACCGCATGACCAAGTCCGATTACGAGCACGTTGCGGAGCATCTGCACCGCCTTTGAGCGGTCGGTGCATAGACTGCCATGTGCGGCGTCGCAGGCATTTTTAACCTGGATGGGAAGCCGGCCTCCCCGGAATTACTGGAGGCGATGACAGCCTCCCTCGCTCACCGCGGGCCCGACGGCGAAGGCATTTTCACCCAAGGGCCGATCGGGCTTGGCCACCGGCGGCTGTCGGTAATCGACCTCTCGTCGGCTGGCACCCAGCCGATGGAGAGCGCCGATGGACGCTTCGTGATCAGCTACAACGGCGAGATATTCAACTTCCGTGAGCTGCGAGCCGAGCTGGAAGCACTCGGGCACTGCTTCCGCTCAAAGACTGATACCGAGGTGGCCCTCGTTGCCTGGGCGCAGTGGGGTGCCGCAGCATTGGAGCGCCTCAACGGCATGTTCGCGTTCGCGGTTTGGGACACCGCGACACAGGAGCTGGTCCTCGCACGCGACCGCTACGGCATCAAGCCGCTTTATTACGCACGGGCGGGTGAGACGCTCCTGTTCGGCTCCGAGGCCAAGGCAATCCTTGCTCACCCGAAGTACCGGCCGCAGCTCGATCGAGAGGCTCTGCTCGAATATCTCACCTTCCAGAACCTGCTCACCCGACGCACCCTGTTCGCAGGCATAAGCCTACTGCCGGCAGGCTCGCTTCTGCATGTGGGCCGCGGGCGCTTTGCACATCTCGAGCCTCGCGTTTACTGGGACTTCGACTTTCGGGAGCCCATCGACAAAGTGGATGAACGAGAGTGCTTGGAGGAGCTGGACCGCCTGTTCAGCCAAGCAGTGCACCGCCAACTCGTTGCCGATGTACCCGTCGCCGCCTACCTGAGCGGCGGCATGGATTCTGGCTCGATCGCGGCGATCGCCGCAGCGGAGATTCCACACATGCGCACGTTCACCGTGGGTTTCGACCTGCGCTCGGCAGAGGCGGCCGAGCTGCACTGCGACGAGCGGTCGCTCGCCGAGCGGATGTCCCATCACTGCGGGACCGAGCACTACGAGATGGTGCTCAAGGCGGGTGATATGGAGCGCGCGATGGCCCAGCTCGTGTGGCATCTCGAGGAGCCACGCGTGGGTCAGAGCTATCCCAACTATTACGCCGCTCAACTCGCAGGCAAGTTTGGCAAGGTGGTGTTGTCCGGAGCCGGAGGGGACGAGCTGTTCGGCGGCTACCCGTGGCGTTACTATCGTGCGGCGGTCAACGACGACTTCGAGCACTACGTCGACAAGTACTACATCTACTGGCAGCGACTGATCAACAACCGCACGTTGCGGAATGTGCTGCGGCCGATCTGGGACGACGTTGGCCACATCCGTACGCGTGACATCTTCCACGATGTCTTTGCGCAGCACGCCTCAGAGCTGACGAGACCAGAGGACTACATCAGTCACTCCCTCTACTTCGAGGCCAAGACCTTCCTGCACGGACTGCTGGTGGTCGAGGACAAGCTCTCTATGGCGCACTCGCTAGAGACCCGCCTGCCCTTCCTCGACAACGACCTGGTTGACTTTGCGATGCGCGTTCCGGTTGCACTCAAGCTCGGGAACCTGGGCGAGGTCGTCCGTCTCAACGAGAACGAGCCCGGACCCAAGACCAAGAAGTACTTCGCCAAGACCCGGGATGGCAAGCTGATTCTTCGCCGGGTGATGGAGCGCCACCTTCCTACGGAGATCGCCCAGGCAGAGAAGCAGGGTTTCTCTGCTCCGGACGCCAGCTGGTTCCGCAAGGAGAGCGCAACCTATGTTCGTAGCCGCCTGCTCGATTCGGATGCCCTGATCTACGACTACCTCGACGCTGGCGCGGTACGTAGCCTGGTCGAGGAGCACCTGGACGGGCGCGAGAATCGCCGCTTGCTGATCTGGTCGCTACTCTCCATCGAGCAATGGTGTCGGACGTTTCTGCTCGGGGAGGACTCGGTTGAAGGTCCCAGCGAGTTCTACACCAGAGAACGTGCATCGGTGTCCGGACGCTAGCCGCCAGCCCTCTCGTCTAGGCGGTTGCCGACGACGGCGCATACCCAGTCCACGACGCTCTCCTTTGGGGTCCATTCGAAGGCGTCTCGAGTGGCGCTGATATCTAGCCACTGCGAGCTATCCCTGCCAGCGCCGGGAGGAGACGCAGGAAACCGGCCCGCCGCCTCGTAGGCGGCGGCGAACAGCTCTCCAAGGAGGACTCCCCCGCCGGATCCAGCGTTGAAAGTGCCGGCGCGAGGCGCGAGCGCCGCCCGCACGATCAAGCGCGCCGCATCGTCGACGTGCAGGTAATCCCGGCGGGTTCTCGGATCAACCGTGAGCTGCGGTGTCTCGCCGCCGCGAAGACGCCTGGCGAGCACGTGAGGGAGTGCATCGCCCGCCGACAGCAGAGCGAACAACTGCGTTGCGCGAATCACGGTCAGGGAGCTGCCCGAGCTTGAACACAGCGCCTTGACGAGCGACTCCGCTGCGCTCTTGGCGACTCCGTAGACACTGTCCGGGCGCAGTGGATGATCCTCGGTGATTGGATTCGCGCTCGGGGAGCCATACACCGAGACCGAACTCAAGTGCACGAAGTGCTCCAGTCGATCTCCCAGGCCACTCACTATGACGCCCGCGCTCTGGACGTTGTTGCGAATAGATGCCGCCACTGCGCTCGGATCAACGGCCGTCGAGACAGCGCCCGTGACGTTGATGCCGATGAGCCGTCGCGGCAGGCGCTCAGCCAATGCCGACACGTCAACGGGGTCGGCCAGGTCATGTGGGGGTTCGAGCAGTCGATCGACAGGGATGACTTCGCAGTCATCGGGCATCATGGCCAGCACTCGCCGTCCAAGGCCCCCTGCCGCACCAAACAGGACGATCGGAAGTCCCGCGCTCATAGATCGGCCGTGCGAATCGCTTCCAACGGGTTGCCGACGCGCCCCACCCCCATCAGCGTCTTTGCTCGCGCGGTGTCAAAGCGTTGGGAGAACCGCTCACTTGGGCGCTGCACGTACTGCCGCGGGCTGGTGGAGGTCGGGTAGTGATGCGCGATCGCATCGGTCACCTCCCGGGGGGTGGGTCGTTCGTCGGCCACGAGATTGAACGCTCCTTCCGCGGCTTGACCAAGCGCTGCCTCGCACGCTCTCGCCACGTCGGCCACCTCAATGAACGAGAATCTCGTGGAATCCGGGTTTGCGATCTCGACCGGCTCGTTGGCCGCCAAGCGGCGCCCCACGCGCACAAGGAAGTACCGATTGGGCATGACCGGCGCAAGCACGTAGCCAAGTCGAAGATGCACGACCGCCATATCTGAGGCACGACACGAGATCAGGGTCTCGGTCAGCACCTTGGCCGCGCCGTAGGCAGTCGTGGGCCGCAACGGGGATGTCTCAAGCACACCCGCTGCCTCTGCCGGGGCTCCGTATACCGCGATCGACGATAAGTTCACGACCGTCTTCACTCCTCGAGCACGGGCAAACTCAACGAGATTGAACGTCGTGTGTAGGTTTGCGTCCACCACCTCGTAGCCGTTGTCCGTCTCGTCGACCGCAGCCGCGCAGTGGACGATGGCATCCAGGCGACCCGGAATCAAGTCTTCCGGAACTGGGTTGCGCAGGTCGTGGCGGAAATGTCCCTCACGATCAATCTCCCTCCGCGCCAAGGTAGACACAGCGAAGCGATCTGCCTGCGCCACGAGGTGCGCGAAGACGTGCGAGCCACAGAGCCCGGAAGCCCCTGTGACGAGCACCGACTCAGGCCTGGACCGCAAAGAGCCTCACCGGCGAGAAGTCCCCCGCCTGGGGCAGACTTGCTGCGAATTGGTGCAGTGGAGTATCGTGACGCGGCTCCTCGAAATACGGATACACCACTCGCGTTATGAGCCAGTAGAGCGGCGCGAAGTGCACGATCTCCACGTTGCTGAAGATGCACTCGATATCCCTCTCATCTAGGTAACAGCTGTGCCACACCTTGTCAAGTCGACCCACGTCAAGGGCGGCCCGCAGCTCATTCAGGCGGGCCAAACCCTGTTCCGTTCCCTCGGATAGCAGGCCAACACCGCCGGGCACCAGCAGACCGCTAAGGCCCCTGAGCAGACGCCTCTGCGCGTCGGACTCCATGATGGCCATGATCGAACGCTGGGTGATGATCATGTCGTAGGGGTCGTCCGCCGCCTCGATAAACGAGAGAAAGTCTGCCTCGTGAAAGGCACACTCCGGGAGCTCGCGACGGCTCGCCCTCTCGACAGCGACAGCGGAGAAGTCCACACCGTCGTATTGCAACTCGGTTTGAAGCGGTCGAAGACGTTCCACCACACGCTCGGCGAGGAACCCCGTTCCGCTTCCCAACTCGAGCACTCGCAGGCTCGCGGCCTCGACTCCCTCGGCGTGCCCATACGCACGATCCGTTATCGCCTGCACCTCCAGATCGAAGAACGGACGGTCGCGGATGGCCGTGTCCTCTGCGGATACGTAGTAGTTGTCCCAGACATCGACCAAGTCTTCCGACACGGTCGCGAAGTATAAGATATCGAGCCGCGTGCCGGGAACCATCGATATCCCAGCTGACACCCAGTGGAAGGTGGAGTCCCTCATCGCCGGATCGGGCGTGCGGGTCGGGCGGGGGTCCCGTATCTCGGTCGGCGAGATGCTTCTTGGCGACGGTGTGGAGATCGGCTCGGACGTCGTCATCGATGCTGAGCGGGTCGAGCTTGGACATCGTGCACGCATCGGCAACGGTTGTCGCATCGCCGCGATCGGCGGCCGAGGACAACGCTTTCGCGCGGGCGACTTCTTCTTCTTCGGGGAGCGCAACATCAGCCTGCTCCCGAACTTTGCGGCGGGGGACTACGTCTCGATCCACCATGACTTGTTGATGAACGGCTATAGCGCTTGCGCGATCGGCCACAACAGTTGGATCGGCCAGAACTGCGTCCTCAACGCGACCGATGAGCTTTTCATCGGGAACAACGTGGGCATTGGCGCATACACCAGCATCTACACGCATGCCTTCAACGGCGAGCTGCTGGAGGGCTGCCAGATATTCAACAAGGCGCCCGTAACGATCGCAGACAATGCGTGGCTCGTTGGCGGCTACAACGTCATCTCGCCGGGGGTTACGATTGGGCCCAGGACAATGATCATGTCGTCCTCCGTCGTGAGTAGGGACGTTCCCGAGGGGCATTGCGTGGGCGGGATACCGGCGCGCGACCTGACCGACAGGATCCGTCCATTTCGTGACCTCAGCACCAGAGAGCGCCTAGAGTTGATGCGCCGCTTTGTGATGGAATTTGGCGAAGAGGTTCATCCCGGCCGCTTCGAGATGTCACCCTCAGGGATCGTGGTAACGCCCGAGGGGAGAAGGTCGTTCTTTGTGGAAGTTCAAGAGGCGTTCGACGAACGGACGCTCTCCGGTCGCGGGCCGGGCGCTGTCTATGCAGGCGTCGCAGGCGAATCCGCCAGCCTCTCGGAGGTCACCGTCTTCGACCTCGCTACCAAGACCTATCACAAGCTGCGAAGCGAGATCGAGATCGAGCTTATCCAGTTCATGAATGGATACCGGGCGCGCTTCGTGCCTCACGACGAGCCTCGTGTCAAGGCTCGTGCGTGACGACTCGCACTACGGCTGAGAGATTGTGCGCGCCGCGCGCAAACGTCTGAGGAGCGTGACCACCTGCGCCGGCGCCAAGCCAGGGCTCGACGCGACGGTCAACGCGACCATCGCCACCAACTCGCCGATCACGAACCCGAGAGCGACGCGGTGCAGGGCCACTCCGGGGCCAAGCCCGACCCAGGCAAGGTTCACGCCCAGGGCCGTCCACCAGCCGATCATGATCCGCTTGGTGCGCACAGCGGCGACAAGGAGCTGATTGAGTCCGAGGTTGCCGATGGCCAGCACCGTTCCGGCAGCCAGCAGCGCTGAGAGCAGGGCGTCCGGGCGGGAGCTCTGGCCGAAGAGCGCTGCCACCAGGGGCGGACCGACGACAGCGGCGGCAGCGCCACAGAGCATGGCGAGCAGCACCGAGCCGACCAGCAGCAGCTCGGCGAGTCGGCTGAGGCGTCGGTGCTCCCGCCTGAGCGCCACTTCCGTGAGCGGGGGCAGTGTACGCGCCCAAGCCGGAGTGGCAATCAGGAATGCGCCTCGCATGACCGTCTGCGTGACGAAGAAGACGGTGATCGCCTGGGCGGGCGCGTTCAGGAGCGCCAGCAGGAGTGGGCCCCCGGCCAGAATCAACTGAGACGCTGCGCTTCCCCCGACCGTGGTGGCCAGAAATGGTCCCACCGGGACACTCGGCGCCGCTTTTTGCTGCGCCTCCTCACGTGTCGGCCTATGCCCTGCCCAGTGGAGTGCGACGAGAGTGCAAGCGGGAATCGTCCAAGCGAATGCGAGTGCCGAGCCTCCGAGCAGCACGAGCGGCACGCCCACCGCAAGGCGCGTCAGCGCTTCGGTCACCGACAACTTGCCGTAGCCTGCGAAATCGCGTTCGCCGCCCAGGATCCCACGGATGAAGAGCAGTTGTGCGAAGCATGGCACGATTGCCAGGCAGACCAGCGCATAACCGGAGCTCCCGCGGAAGAGGGGGTGGCGTAGGACAAGCGTGATGAGCCCGACGGCCAGCGTCGCGCTGAAGATCAGCCTCGACAGAGTCCGCGTCGCCTGGGCGAGTTGTGCACGGCCATCCCCCCCCGAGGCCACCGTGCGCGTTGCGAACTGTTCGATTGGGCTCAGCAGAATCGTCGTGATCAGGAACGTGATCGTCCACGTGGTGGCCACGGGTGCGAATGCAACGGATCCCAGCTTCCTCGTTCCCGCTGCCTGCCAGGCGTAGATTGCAACCCCAGCGATGACCGTGCAGGTCATCATCGTGACCGTGCCGTCCGCGGCAGCGCGCCGCAGCGCCGGGCCGATCCGGCTCACCGCGTGGTTGCGCTCCCCACCGGCGGGTGAGTGTGCTGGGCGTCGGTGGTAGCGGACGGCGGCGGAGGAGGAGGCGGAGGGGCGGATGAGGGGCGCTGAGTAGCAGGAACCGTGCGCTTGCGCCTGCCATGACGAATTCGCAGCTGCCACCAGAGAGCGACATCCTCGATCATCGTGCGAATCGCGTTGGAAACACTCGAACCCTTGGCCACCCCGCCCCGGCGGGGATCGCAGGAGGAGGCCACGATGCCGATCCGGCACCCCTGCCAGAGGGCCGTCAGGTAGAGGACAGGCACGAAGTTCGAGGCGTCGGGACGCACGGCCACCGGGAACTCCGGGATGGCGTCGCGGCGAAACAGGAAGGTGGCCGAGAACTGCGGCAGGCGCTCGCCGAAGAGCGCGCGGAAGAACGTATAGAACATCGCCGAGGCCAGCTTGCGATGGATACCGTCCTGGCGCTCCTCCCGTTCCGAGAAGATCAGGTCGTGTCGATCGGTTAGCTCCCAGAAGCGGATGAGATCCCCGTAGCGTGCCTGGCCATCAGCCGGCCCGAGGAACACATAATCGCCCGCAGCGTTCTCTATGCAACTCCGGATGGCGCCGGAGAACCCCCGATTGCTCGCATGGTGCACGACGCGTACAGCCTCATGCCCGTCGGCGAGGCGGTCGGCAATCTCACCGGTCCGATCAACGCTGCCGTCATTCACGATCACCACCTCGTAGCGCCGGGCAACGAGTGCAGCCGCCTCGGTCGCCTCGGTCACCACCTCCTCAAGGGTGGATTCCTCGTTATAGGCGGGTATGGCCACCGAGACCTCCGGGGTCGGCCGGTGCTCGTCCGCTGTCACGGCGAGGACGTCGCGAGGTGAGGTCATCAGGCGGGAAACTCCGGGGACGGTCCGGGAACGAAAGTGTGAGCGACGGCATTGCATTGAGTTTGGTTGCTGGGGGCAGCCACACGTTTGCCACCTATGTCGACGAGATAGGCGAGGCCGTACGGCTTGCCGAACGCCGGTCCGTAGCCGTCGCCGACGGGATACAGCAGCTTGGGCCCGCAAGTGATCGCGCTCCCGGGAAGCAGCGGGTAGGCATTCAGCGACGGATCGTGGTACAGAAGCTCCGCTGCACCATTGAGGTCCCAGCTCGAGGCAAAGACCACGACGCCGGGAGCCACTTCGTTGGGGTGTCCGAAGGTGAAGATCGTACTATCCGCGACCGGGTGGGGGAGTTGCTGGTGCAGGGTTTGCAGCACGATACCCTCGTCGCGGGCGGCAAGGTCCCAGGCCGACTCGTCGGTGCGGACGTGGCGGACGTAGCCGACCCCGAGCACGAGCGCTGCGACCAAGCCAAAGGCGACCGACCAGCGCAGTGGGGCACGCAGGCCACGGGTGACAAGCGTTCCCACTAGCATGGCGGCTCCATAGACCGCTGTAACCAGTCCGATCGCGGCCACGATGTTGACGCGATTACCCAGCCCTTCGGTCAGCGGCGAGTAGTAGGGGTTGGCCGGGATGTAGACGGCCCAGGCGACCCCGGCGAACGCCAAACCGCCTACGACGACGAGGAGCCAGCGAGCGAGTTCGGCGTGCGCGTAGTCAGCCCGCGGAAGCCGCCACCACAGCAGTCCGCCGAGCACGAGTGCCCCGCCGAGAACGCCAAGCACCAATGCTTCGCTCGGCGCGCCGAAAGGCAGCCCACTTTTGGTCAGGACCTGCAGACCCTGGTTGAAGATGAGCCGGGCGTGGGAGACCGCCCCGCCGTTGGCGCTGTTCGCCATATCGATCTTACTCTGGGAGAGCTCCCAGATGAGTACGGCCCCGATCGCTATGGCATCGACCGCGAACAGCTTAAGGGCACGGCGCCAGGTCGTCCTCATGAGGTAGAAGGCAACCGAGGCCAGGGCGACAGTCGCCACTGTTTCGTAGGTCGACACAGCCCCCACAAAGCAGGCCACGGCGCCCGCGTGGTAAAGCACCCGGGTGCGTCGCGAGGTCTCCTCGAGACCTCGTAGCGCTAGCACTAGGCCGACGAGGTAGAGCGCGACGACCAGGCTCGCCGTTGCAGTCATCGTCCAGAGTCGTGTCGAATCCGAGAACGGGAAGACAAGCACAAGCCCGGCGATCACGCCAGCATGGATGCGCTCAAGGCGCAGCTCGGTGAGGGCTCGGTACAGGGCCACCGACATCAGCACCGCCAGAAACACGGCCCACGCGATCTGTGCGTGCTGATGCAGTCCCAGCACCTCCAGGCGGACGACCGTGTAGGGGACCGCGAGCGGACGGAAGCCGGTGCGCTGCCAGAAGACTTCAAAGACTCCCCAGAGCCCGTGTTTAGGGGGGTACATAGCAAGCGCGGCGTTGGCCCAGTCGTCGTAGTAGAAGCTCCCTTTCCTAATGTGAGCAGCGAAGACGGCCGCCGCGAGCACGAGCAGCAGAAGTCCCACGAACATCAGCTCGCGCCACCTCGGGCGCGCAAGTTCAAGTAGTGCGCTCGTCGCTCTGGTGACCGCAGCTCGCGCGTTGATGGCACGCCGAGCATTCTGGGTCTGTGGATACTGGTAGAGACTCATCCGGGTATGGCTGTCGGCGTCGCGGTGCCCGAGCAATCGCTGCCTCACCCGAGCGTTCTCATGCCAGGATCGAGGCGCGAGCACTTCCCGCGCTCCGCGCGCGCATCACCGCGTCAAGACCGATCACGTAGCATGTGGAACGCATAAGCGTACAGAGTCGTCCTGCGGAAGCCTGCGCCGGCGCGACTGGCTTCCCGGCGTTCGGATGAGCGATCCCGTAACGCGAGTCCTCTGGCGGCGCTGGGAGGCGCATACCAATCCTCTGCCTCGCTCCGTGGTCGACCACGGCGGCACGGACTTGGGCACGGATCGATTGATTCGGTGCGTGTGTCACGGCGACGTGGCTGAGGCGGGCGAGCACGAGGTGCCGGCCGCGAGAGCGAACTGGCGGAGCGTCAGCCCGGCCTGGGCGCGCCACGAGCGAATTTGCGCGGCGTACTCGGGCCGCCCGCGCAGGGCGAAGTCCTCGCGAGCTTGTCGAATCACGCCTGCCATCAGCGCATTGACGCCGTAGTGCTCGCCCCGTGCTGCCACCATGCCAACTGACTTTGAGCGTATGCTTTGAGCGTATGCTAAACTCTTGGTGTGGCTTCGAGACAGCAAGCCCCTCACCAGGGGACGCCGGCACCGAAGACCAGCACTGCTGGCGATGCTCACCGAACGCTCAACGGGACGAAGCTCCAGATCGCGGAGGCAGCGCTGGAGACCCTCAAGGGAAAAGGGTTCGCCGGCGCGAGCGCGCGCGAGATAGCCAGCGCCGGGGGATTCAACCAGGCGTTGATCTTCTACCACTTCGGCAGTGTCCAGAGGGCGCTCTTGGCGGCCCTGGACTTCGTCAGCGCCCGTAGGATGGAGACCTACCAGACCGCGTTCGAGCACGCACAGACGCTCTCCGAGCTGGCCACCCTCGCCAGTCGGATATACGCCGAGGATCTCGAGAACGGATATGTCACGGTGCTGGGCGAGATGGTCGTCGGCGGCGTATCCGACGCCAAGCTGGGTGGCGAAGTGGTCGCCCGTCTGCAGCCCTGGATCGACATGGTCGCGGGCAAGTTGCGCGAGCTTCTCGTCGGATCGCCATTCGAGTCGATGATCCCGCCACAGGACATGGCATTTGCGATCGTCGCACTGTACCTGGGCGTTGACATGCTCAGCCACCTGGAAGGCAGCCATGCCCACGCCGAGTCGCTGCTCGGCCTCGGCGAGCGTTACGCGCATCTCGCCCGCACGCTGCTGCCTTCGCAACAGAAAGGAGCCGAGTCATGAACGCCAGCACAGAACTAGACCTCGTTACGGGCGCGTTCAGTTACACGGGGTCGCACATAGCACAGCGGCTGCTCGACTCGGGGCGCCGCGTCAAGACTCTCACGTTTCACCCAGATCGCAGACATCCGCTAGTAGGGCAAGTCGAAACCTTGCCTTACCAGTTTGATGACCCGGTTGCCCTACCCGGAGCCTGGAGGGAGTCACCACACTTTATAACACCTATTGGGTTCGCTTTGACTACGATCGAACGAGCTTCGCCGATGCCATCACGAACTCACGCGCGCTGTTCTATGCAGCTGCGCAAGCCCGTGTGAAGCGCATTGTTCATGTCAGCATTGCGAACCCATCGGTCGAATCGCCGCTTCCCTACTACAAGGGCAAGGCGCTCGTAGAGCACGCGCTGGCCGAGGTCGGCGTTCCCTATTCAATCGTGAGGCCCACCTTGGTGTTTGGAGGTGATCGTGATGTCCTCGTGAACAACATCGCGTGGATTCTGCGTCGCATGCCGCTGTTCGCGGTGCCCGGTAGCGGCAGCTACCCGGTCCAGCCGGTGCATGTCGATGACCTGGCGCGTATCTGCGAGCAGTCTGCGCGCGTCGAGGGCGAGGTCATCGTGGATGCCGCCGGACCGGAGAGGATGTCGTTCGAGGAGCTTGTGCGGGCAGTACGTCGCACCGTCGGCGTGCGCTCCCCGATCGTGCGTCTGCCGCCAGTCATTATGTCAGCGGCGTCGCGTGCGCTGGGCGCCCTCGTTTGCGACGTTGTGCTGACACCAGACGAGATCAGTGGACTTGCCGCCGGGTTGCTCGTCTCACACGACGCGCCCCTTGGCCGGATAGCGTTCGGCGAGTGGCTGGCCGAGAACAGCGCCTCGATCGGCCGCTCCTACGCCAACGAGCTTCAGCGCCATTTTGCCAGTCCGGCTCCAGCGCGGTGAGGCGCCAGCGACCATGAACGAGACACGCGTGTGGGGATGGTTCCTGGCCTGGTGCGCCGTTGGCGTTGGACTGGTTGGGGGCCTCCTAGCGGCGTTCGCTCTTCCTGTCACACTCTTCCTATGGGGGATATCGGGCGCTGGCGCTACGGTCATCGCTAGACACAAGGAAGCGCGTGTAGCGTGGCCCGGAACCATATCCGGCGCCTCCATCCTCGTTTTCTTGATCGCGTACCTGAACCGTGATGGACCAGGGGAAGTATGCACCGCTCACATCGGCCTGGCGTGTACTGCCTCTGAACAGCGGTGGAGCCCCTGGCCGTTCGTCGCGGTCGGCGTCCTCATGCTCGTTGGTGGTGTAGTTCGATTTATCTTCATGTGCCGACAGGCATGCAGACGGCCCGGCTGACACTGACTGCTCCGACTGTAGAGACCCACCGTGTCCGCAGGAGGCAAAGCGATCGCTGAGTGGATCGCCGGAGAACCGGCCCCGAAAACGCGGTCCATCCGGATCCGCATGCTCGCGCGGCAGCGTCCACGGGCCAGACGGTGATGCTGGATCGCGGTAGCCCAAGCGTTTCAGCTGGGCGGTGGGAATGCTCCCGTCGGGGGCTACGACCAGCTCGTGATCGATGTTCTCGTTCGTTGCCATCCGCAGATTCTAGTGCCACTCACGCCCACCACCATCCATCTAGCCTCGGCGCCTGGATGAAGGGCGAATTCGCGGCCGTCGGTGCGGCTGGCGAAGGCGGCTACGGGCTGCCGGTCCCACGGCCGGTAGTGGTTGTCTGCGACGCAGCCGGACGGTGCGCTTCGCGAGTGCTGACGCTCGGCGCCGTCCGGGGTGCAGCCCACATGCAGGACGCCGTCGCGCTGTCCGATGACGGCACCGTCACGGTTCTCGCCGCCTACTGCCCGGTGCGCCACATGCCACAGCAGCCATGTGGGCGTCCACTCGGCTTGTGGGCGACCCTACGGCGCCCCGACCGGCATTGGCTGGCCCCGCGAGAGCTCTCGCGCGCCGCCGCCATGCAGCCGCTGGGCGCCAGAGCGGACGGCCCACGGAGAGCGCTTGTCGTCTTCGCCGACGAACACGGCGGGAAGACCGGCGTGGACTTGTCGAGACTCCCAGTTGGGAGCGATCGCTTCACCAAGCCGCTCGCGCTCGGCGGACCGGCGCCCTCCGAAGACGTTGCGCTCGCAGCCAACACTGCCGGCAAGTTCGTGCTTGCGTGGCGAACCGCCGCGAGCACCTCGCGCATGACCGTTATGATCGGCGAGGCGGGCCATCTCGGGGCGCGGCTGAGGACCCCGCACAGCGAAGACCCACTGCAGATTCAGGCCGGCATCGACGGCTCGGGAGACGCGATCGTCATTTGAAACGACATGGTCGACGGCCAGCCGCGAGGCATCTCCCTCGCCGTGTTCACGCGGTCTCCCCGCCGAGTCGCACCGTCGAGGTACCGAGCGCGCGTCAGCTGTGTTTGGCGACTAGCCTGATCTGCTCAACGGGGACCGTGACGAAGTCCAGGGCTACACCCCGGTCGTCGGCGATCTCGACCATCTTGTGGTCCCCGAAGTCGCTGACGACTGCGCCGATGGTACCGGACGGCCATCGGCCGATTCCCCGGTCCTTGTCGGGGGGTTGGGTCAGCGTCTCGTCCTTGTCGACGGCTTGGGTCAGCGCGACGACGTCGTTCTCATGGATGGCTTGCTTGACGGTAGCCATGCTTGTCCAGTCTAGCCGTTGATGTAGGCAGATACAAGGCGCGGCCGGGCGCCCGGGGTGCTGATGATCCAAGCAGTCCTGACGTTCGCGACATAGTTCGCCCTTGCGCCAATTCCCGGGATCGGCATGTCGACGATACAGTTGACGCCCCAAGGCGGGTTCTCTCGCACTTCGCAGACTGGCGTGTCGAGGACACGGGCCATGATCTGGGCCTCGAGGTACTCGATCGCGTCGAGCGTGATGCCGAGAATCAGGTCGAACCCACGAGCCTTGGGAGCGCCGACCTCGTTTGCGAAGTCCAGCGAGTAGGTCTCGAGCTTGTAGCGAACCCCGAACGCCTCCACGGCACGCGGAAGCAGCTCACCCACGGTGGGGGCCCTGGAGCTCACCGCTGTTGACCGGGCCAGTTCCCGAGACCCACCGTACGCGCGGCATGGGTCGTAGCTCCCGGGCGCAGGGCTACCTACTTCGCAATTGCCCGTGTTTACAGGCTTTCTGCCTCCGAAGTTGGCGCGTATGTACTCGAGGTTCGACCGTGAGAAGCCCGTCCTGCCGGGGAATTCGCGCCACAGGTCGCGGGCCAGGCGGTCGATGATCCACCCAAGGAATCGTTACAGTCCCCACCCGATGACCCTCGTCTGCCGCAGCGCGTGAACGACCGCCGCCCCGACGGGCGCATACCGATCCTCTACCTCGCCCCATGGGTGAGCTACGGCGGCTCGGACACGGGCACGATCGACTGGTTTCGCCATCTCGACCGTGAGCGCTTCGCTGCCTATCTGGTCACGACGCAGCCCTCGGCCAACGAGCGGCTGGCGGAGGTCTACCCGTACGCCGAGGAGGTCTGGGCGCTCCCGGAGCTCCTCGGCGGACAGCACATGCCGAGCTTCGTGTTCGACCTGATCCACACCCGCGGGATCGGGCTCCTCCACATCATGAACGCGCGTCTCGGCTTCGACCTGCTCCCCGACTTGGCTGCGTTGCCGCACCCCCCCGGGGTCGTTGTCCAGCTGCACGTTGAGGAGCCCGACAGATCCGGCTACGTCCGCTATGTGACGACGCGCTACGGCAACCTCGTCGACGCATACTCGGTCTCCAGCGAGCATCTGGCCCGCGCGTTGGACGAGGACTACGAGATAAGCCGTGGCAGAACTTGCGTGATACCCACCGGCGTCGACGCGGAGGAACAGTTCAACCCGGCACGCGTGACCCCGATCGAGTCGGTCCGCCCGGGCCGCTTCAACATCCTCTTTCCCGGCCGGCTCGTCGAGCAGAAGGACCCTCTGCTGATGGTCGATGCGATGAGGCGCGTCATCGAGGCCGACGGCGACGTGCACGTTCACGTTGTCGGGAATGGGTCACTGGAGCACGATGTAAAGGCCTCTGTACGAGAGAACGGTCTCGAGGATCGCTTCAGCTTCCATCCAGCCAGCGGTGAGCTCGCGCGGTGGTACGCGGCGTGCGACCTGCTGCTGATGACCAGCGTCTTCGAGGGCGTTCCGTATGTCGTCTACGAGGCGATGGCGATGCGCACCCCGGTCCTCGCCCCAGCGCTCCCCGGCAATCGCGAGCTGTTGGGCGACACCGGCGGCGTGCTGGTCGAGCCTCGCGAGGACGCGGCCGCCTACGCGGCCGCCGTATGCCGGCTGATCGACGATCCCTCCGAGCGCGAGCGCCTCGGACGGGAGGGCCGCGAGCGGGCGCTCCGGGATTTCACGCTCCAGGGGATGGCCGGCGCTCACGCTCGGCTCTACGAGCGCGTGCTGCAGAACGCCGAGGCACGTGAGCGACGCAGCTACGGCGCGCCCGCCGGGGCTGGCGGAGAACGGGCGCTGCCGACCATCTGGACCGGCTTGCCCGCACAAGATGGCACGCCCTGGAACGCGATCGGCTCCTCGGCGCAGCTGCGGTTCGTCGAGCGTCCGATCGGCAGGCAGCCCCCGGTGTCGGCGATCGTCCCCTGTTACAACCACGGCCGCTACCTGCCGGGCTGCGTCGATTCGATCCTCGAGCAGGAGTACCCCGAGCTGGAGGTGATCGTAATCGACGACGCCTCCAGCGAGGAGTCGACGCTCGCCGTGCTCGCCGAGCTCGAGTCCCGCGAGCGTGTGAGCGTCCTGCGCCAGCCGCGAAACTCCGGCCCGAGCGCCGCGCGCAATCGGGGAGTGGCGGAGGCGCACGGTCGCTACATCCTTCCCGTCGATGCCGACAACCTGCTGATGCGCGGCGCGATCTCCAGCATGGTCGAGCAGCTGGCAGTCCGCGGGCGAGCTGGTCGGGTTCATCTACCCCAACTGCCAGTACTTCGGGACGCGCGACGACTACTTCCAGCCGCCCTCCTACAACCTCCACCTGCTGATGGGGGGCAATTACTGTGACACCTGTTCGCTGATCGACCGCGCGGTCTTCGACGCGGGCATCCGCTATCCCGAGGACATCGTCTTCGGCCACGAGGACTGGGACTTCGCCCTGACGCTTGCCGCGCGCGGCGTCAGGGGCGAGCCGGCCCGGCAGTCGACGCTGCGCTACCGCAAGCATGGCTTCACGCGCTCCGACGCCGTCGAGTACGCGCGCGACTCCTTCCACCAGGGCATCCCCGCGCGGCATCCCGACCTGTTCGGGACCGGCGATCCCGCCGCTCGTCATGGCCGCTACTGGGCGCCCGCCGTCGACATCAAGGCGCGCTGGGCACCGGCGCTCTCGATCGTGCTCGCCGCTCCGGTCGATCTGGCGGAGGAGAACGGCCGCGCGCTGCTCGAAGGACTCGAGCGCCAGACGTGCCGCGACTTCGAAGTGGTCCTCGAGTGCCCGAGGCTGCCCGCGCAGACGCCCCGCACCCCGCTGCGGCGCATTCCGCCCGGTCTTTGCGCGGGGACGGTGGCACGCCTGCGGGAGGGCATGGGGATCGCGCGCGGGCGATACCTGCTGGTGGCAAGTGAGGGGCTCGCCGGCATGGCCGAGGAGCAGGGCTTCGTCGAGCGGCTGTTTCGGACGATGCTCGCGCGGCCGATACTCGAAGCGATCGCCTTCACCGACGCTGGCGAGCACGGCCACATTCCCCATCGGCTGCTCGCCTCCGATCAGGTGAGCAACCCGGCGCACGCGCTGCTGTGGGAGCTCTCAGCACAGCGCAAGCTGCCGGCAAGGCTCAAGCTGGAAGAGGGCCTTGAGATCGAGTCGCTCGCGAGCGCGATGAGCGTCCACGGGGTGAAGCTGCAATGGCGTCACGCTTCAATCGCCGGCGCAGATCCCGCTTTGAGATCGCCCCGGCCCATGACCCTCGACCCCGGCGGCGACTGGCTCGACTTGGCCAAGGACGAAGGTGACACCGATCCACACCGCGCCGGCGAGCTCGCGAAGATCCACAAGGCCGACCCGGCGGTTCCAGCCCTCCCCTGGAATGAGATCAGACGCTGGCTCGGCTTCCAATCGTGGACCCCGCCCGAGACCGACCTGCTGACGCGCCATCGCGAGCTTGGCAGCGAGCGTCGGGTGGTGCGCAGGGGCGAGAAACCAGCGCCCGGGTACGAGCTCGAGTTCCACCTTGGCGCGATCCATCGCTTCGCTCCGCCGGGGACCGTGCGACTCGTGAAGGAGCAGGATGGTGCCCCGCGCACGGTGCCACGCGGATCGCCACGCGGCGAGGAGGAGGAACTCGGTCATCTCGAGCAGGCAGCGCTGCCGCTGCTCGTCTCGCTGGAGCGCGCCGAGCTACCCGACGGGAGCGTGACGCTGGTCGCCTCAGAACGCGACC
The DNA here is from genome assembly GCA_963744135.1 of uncultured Solirubrobacterales bacterium. Taxonomy (GTDB): domain Bacteria; phylum Actinomycetota; class Thermoleophilia; order Solirubrobacterales; family Solirubrobacteraceae; genus Palsa-744. The sequence goes on from CAVUSE010000004.1 coordinate 780,139, forward strand.
CCGTACGCTCTGCGGCCCTACGCTTGGAGCACTTGGGCTACATCGAAAGCTACCCCAACGAGCCGGTCTTCCCCCCTGACGCCCGCCTGGAGGGCCACGGAAGGGTGGGTCTTCTGCGCTGCCTAGATCCGCTCGCGCGGCGACACTTCTACTGCGTTGCAAGGGCAAGAGATGCAGCCGCCGTCGGGCAGAAGCTAGTTGGGGAGTTGGGAGCGCTTCATCTGACCGCAGAGCCAGGGTCCATCGCGGTGCGGATCGATCCACCGGGACGTGTTGGGACCGATCTGTACTGCCCTCAACACAAGGGGCCGTCTCTGCGCCGGCTCGCCCGTTGGGCCGGAGCGCCCGCCGGCTGGCGAGGGTTCGGCAGGGTTCAGGGACGTGCGCGGGCGCTCGCCAGGCGCAGTATGGATGCCACCCTCATCGCGACCCGTCGCAGGACCGCCCGCTACGAGGTCACTCAAGACAACGATCGCTTGGGCGGCGGAACGGTGGTCGGCTATCTTTATCCCCAGGATGGCCCAGGGCGACTCGAGCTGTTCGCAGCGATCCATCCCGTGACGGGCGATCAACTGCTGACGCTGCACCGCATGGAGGCTGCCGACATGGGATACGGGAAGGCCGTTAGCCTGGGATTCGTGCTCGAGCAGGCGCTGGCAACCGGTACTCATGCAATGCGCAGGGTTGCCGTCCCCTGGGCGTCCCACTTCGGGCTGAAGGTGAGGACACCATGATCGATGACGATGCCCCCATCACCGGATGGGGCACCGACGAATTACGGGATACCGTGCAGCGCCAGCTTGGCACCCTGACCCTCTCCGGCCAGGACGTCTCTGACGCCGAGCACGTCCGTTTCTCGTCCGACCTGCCGACGGAGCTCGATCCCGAGCAGCGCGCACGGCTGCTCGAGCGGGTGCAGGAGCTGGAGCCGTGGCTGCAGGGCCCCTTCGCCCTGGGTGGCGATCTCGTGATCGGCGGTGCCTGGCGCATCGACCATCGCTGGGTTGGTCTGCGCCCGCATGTACCCGACATAGCCGGTAAGCGCGTGCTGGACGTTGGCTCCAACGCAGGCTACGACCCATTCATGTTCAAGCTGCTCGGCGCCGCCGAGGTCATGGCCTGCGAGCCCTATGACTTCATCCTCCAGATGGAATTCCTGGAGAGCGTGTACCGCACCGGCATCAAGCCGTGCCGGCTGGGGTGGCAGCAGTTGGACCCCGAGACGCACGGCACCTTCGACCTAATTCACTGTCACGGTGTGCTCTATCACGAGATGCACCCGATGGCGTTGCTGCAGCGCCTGCGTACGCTGCTCAGCGAGGACGGCACGCTCCTGTTCGGGTCGATGATGCTGGCCTCGGCCGAGCTCTCCGAATATGCACGTTACGTGCCGGGCTCCTACTTCGGGGATCCCACATGGTGGTGGGTCCCGGGCCGACTGGCAATGCGATGGATGCTCGAATCGGTGGGACTCGAGGTTGAGGAGATATTTGGACTGAGCGACGGCCCGCCTGGTGAGTTTCCCACAGTCAACGGCTACTTCCGCGTGCACAAGCGTGAGCCCGCGGAGGCCTCCACGTTCCCGTAGGCGCTTGAGCGGCGGATACAAGGCGCGGCCGGGCGCCTATCGCGTCGAAGGTGATGCCGAGAATCAGGTCGAACCCACGAGCCCGCTCAGACCGGCGCCTGGAGATCATCGGGTCTGCGATACAAGCGTCTCTCGATGAGAGTGGCTGCGAGTGTGCTCAGCAATGCCACACCTGCAACGGTGCCGAGGTCGACCATCTGCATGCCCGTGCCCCAGATTCCGTCGGGAAAGCCGAGGACCACGGCAAGAGCGACCGCCCAGACCCCGATGGCTGCCGTCCTTGCCCACCGTCCGGTCAGCAGCCCGCAGAATGGCCCGGCGGCCAGCAGAGTGATGAGCACGACATGGGTGAGGATCGCATCGGTGGCTGCGATTATCGAGGTGAGGAAGAGCGCGAACCACCAGACCTGGCTGACCGACATCCCAGCCAGAAGCGATTGGTTGCGCGTAGATGCCGGAGACCGGCGATGGGTCGGCCGCAGACGCTGGGCTCCGTACTTGGCGATCCGGAGTGGCGCGGTGATCCGCCAGCTCATCGACGACTGGACCTTCTCGAGGATCGCCCCCTGTCGCTGAAGTCGATCCTCGAACTCCGCCAACGCCGCCTGAGCTTCGCCGTACCGGGCTGCGGAAACCGTCAATTCGCCACGCGCGTCCTCGAGCTCGTGACGAGCGCTCCCCAGCTCACTGCGCGCCTGCTCCCGCTCTTGGCCGATCAGCGCCCCGAGCTCTGCGGCTTCCTCCTGCGCCTGAGCCACAGCATCCGAGCATCTCTTCTGCTCCTCTTGCAGCACCGCGGTTCGCCGCGCGTCGGAGAGCTGCAGGTCGGTGAACGTCCGGTGCTCCCACCAGAGCTCCGGAGCGACCCGCTCGATCGCCTCGGATACCTGCTCCTCACAGCCGTCTGCCGCACGGCGCGCGTCCTCTGCTGCCCGCAGGGCGAGGAAGAGGGTGCGCGCCGAGGGCGGCACCCCCAACGAGGCAGCCAGTTCGCGTGAAGATGTAGCATGGTGCCGCAACCCCAGCTTCACCTCTTCGAGCAGTTGCCGATGCGGGCCGTTCCGTCCGGATGCCCGGAGGCCGAGAAACGACGCCATGGCTGCGAGTTGCTGCTGAGGGTCACGGAAGAAGTCTTCATAGAACACGAGCGTTCGAGAGCAACCTTGGGTTTCCCTGAGCGCCCGAGCGGTGTACTCAAGCCACAGATCGCCCCAGGCTCCGATCGACAGCTCCGGGTCGGGGCGACGCTGAATCGAGGAGATCGCATCCGCAGGGTTGCGCAAGCAGATCACGTACTTCGCGTCCGGCACCAACTCCTTCCAGAATGGCAGCGTGAGCGTCGTGCGCGGATCCTTCCAACCCCAGAGCGGGGCTGCGCCGAACTTCTCCTTCAGCAGGCGGCTCGCGCGTTCGCGCAGCTCATCGAAATCTGGGGACCTCTCCCAGCCAGACGCGGCCGGCAGGGGGCGCCACCAGACAGTCCCGAGCTTGGCCAGGATCTCGTCATTGAGCTCCACCATCCATCCTGGCTCCCAGTAGCCACGGGGGTTGTCCGCTTCCCCCGGCGCCAGGAGATCCTCCTGGGGTCCGATATCCACACCGAGGAGATGCAGGAGCCGCATCGTCAACGATGTCCCGCTGCGGCCGAAGCCGAGGACGCAGACAGGGCCTCTCGTGCCGCCGTTGACTACGCTCATCCTGCCGCACCTTAACTGATTTCTGATCAAGGTCCGCGGCAGAGAGCCGAGCGCCCGAACACCCAGGAGCACACCAACTGCGTCCGGCGTATGGGCATTCCCGCTCAGCTTCGCGGGGAGTCGGCGGGCACGGCGATCTTCTCCCCCAACGACCACTACAGCGGCGCTTGGCTCACAGGCCCCACCGTCCCAGACGACCTGCGCAACGTCACCAGCGCCCCCGTCGTACTTGGCGAGCACGTGATCGTCGGAGCCGGCAGCGTCATCCTCCCCGGCGTCACGATCGGACAGGGCGCCGCCGTCGGCGCGCTCACCCTCGTGCGCAAGGACGTGCCGCCGTTTGCGGTCGTGGCCGGCCCACGCGGCGAGGCGATCGGCGAGCGGGACCGGAAGCTGCTGGAGCTCGAGCGGGAGTTACAGCAGCGATCGTGAGCCGCGGCTGCATAAGGGCTCCAGCAAGCCAACGCCCGTCGCGGGGCACGAGGCCCCGCGCCCAGGCGGCAGTTACACCAACTCCGCACGCGGACGATCCCCCATGCCTCTCCCGACCCGGCCGCGCGGTCGCGGCCTTGTACGCGTGCGTTTTGCGGGTGTTTGTCGCTACACTATGGAAGAAAGGAGTCTCAATGATTACCGCTTTCGCAAGTCAAGCTGCTCACATCAGGGAGACCGGGCACCTCACGGTGGCAGACATCGCTCGCGCCACCAACGCTGACGAGAGCACCGTCCGAGCGTGGCTACGCGAGGATCGCTCGCCATCCGGCGCCCACGCAGAGCGCTTGGCCGAGCTCTCCGCGATCGTGGAGCGAATGGCGCGGATCATGAAGGCGAACTACGTGCCCGTCTGGATGCGCAAGCCGATCCCTCTGCTCGACGATGACAAGCCGATCGACGTCATCGCCGCCGGCGATTACCGGCGTGTCTCGCGGGTGCTCGCCGGCCTGGAAGCCTCAGGCGCCATATAACTGTTGGACATTGATCCGACGCATCTGTCGGGCACCTGGTGGCGCCACATTCCCGCTGGCGGCGAGGTTTATTATGAGCCGCCTCACCCGGCAGACAATCGCTGGCAGCGTGGCGCAGTGGTCGACGCTCTCTACTTCGCCGACAGCGAGGCAACCGCCTGGGCCGAGTGGTACCGATACCTCGCACAAGCCGTATTGCCGCCACAGGAGGGCTTGCCCCGCGATCTCTGGCGCTGGGAGATCACACTGCCCGTGGTCGCCGACCTCAGCGACAAGGATCGGCTCGCGCGCGTTGGACTGCCCGGCCTGCTGCCGACACAGTCTCAGTGGCCCACGTTCCAGCCCATCGGAGAGGCGCTGCACCACAACGGGTGGCCAGCCCTCGTCAGCGCCTCCGCGGCGCGGCCGGAGGGTCGAACGCTCTGCGTCTTCCGCACCACCCGAGAAGTACCAGGCACACGACCGAACCCACCGCCAAGGACCATCAACGAGCCTCCCGTGGTACCCACCGGCATGCGAACCTAACCCTGCGGTCGGCGTGATCGGCGTGAAGAGCCGAGGCTTCCTCACCCGCGAGGAGCTGCTCGAGGTCGGGTTTGGCGCCGTGGGCGACCACGTGAACGTTGACGCCACCGCCACCTCCCCAATGCCTTCCTCGACCCGACTGTGTCGATTTCGATCCTACCCAAGAACTCGTCATGCTCGCATTCCGATGGCCCGCGCTCGTCCGCCGCGATAGGCAGTTGCAGTGGTGGACGCCGCCTTCGACCAACCGGCGACTGGCGGAGGATTAGACTGATGTCCATGAGCATCATCCACGAGTCGCCCGCGTCATCCAGGCAGAAGAGGCGCACATGACCCAGGCAGACCTCGTAATTCGTGAGGACTTGACACCCTATGCAGGGAGCTGGGTGGCGCTCCGGGCCGGCAAGGTGGTGGCAAGCGCGCTCGACGCGGTCGAGTTGCGCGACAAACACGAGGTCCACGCAGACGACGTGCTCATGCCGGTCCCTGACCGGACCGAGGGCGTCTACATCCTGTAGAAGCCGTCTCGCCGATGCCGGACACGCTGCTCATCCCCTACAGCGAGCTTGGGTTCGGTGGAGCTCGCCCCTATCTGTTCCTGCACGTGACGGGCCCCGACGCCCACGGCAGGATGATCCCCGGCTTGATCGACTCTGGAGCCGACAACACCGTCCTGCCGGCCGGCTACGCGCCGCTGATGGGCTACACCAGGGCCGACCTCGACCTCCTCGAGGGAACGCAGGTCGGCGGCAGCGTCACTCTGCGGCGCGCCACCCGACCCATCGACGGCGTACCTCCCCGAGTTTCCCGATCTGGCATTCGAGATGACTCCGTTCTTCGTGCATGGCTGCCAGCACGCCCTATGGGGACGCGCCATAACGCGGTCGCGAATGCCCCTCTGCGTCGTCCCAGCGATTGCCGTCCTCGATCGGAGGCTCCCACGGCCTGCATGGCGTCGGCAGCCGACGTCAAGCTGTGGACATGGACGACATACCAACCTTCGCAAACGCGGTCTCCCCGCAGGGTCGCACCGTCGAGTTGACCGAGCCCAGATGGGCCTATGTCCAGCACCACGTCGAGATGCGCGGCGAGCTTGAGGTACTGCTCGCGGCGATCACCCGGCCTGATTTTCAAGAGCCCGATCCGCGTCCAGGACGCGAGCGCTATTGGCTGCGTACACAGCCGCCGTTCCCGTTCCGCTGGCTGAGGGTAGTAGTAGAGTTGGAGGGCGACGTCGACCGCGTCGTCACGGCCTTCGGTCAGAGCGATGAGCCGGAGGGCTTTCCCAAATGACAATCACGATCGGCACAATCACGTTCGACCACGTCGCCTACGATGCCGATGGCGATGTGCTCTACCTGAGCGTCGGCGAGCCACGTATGCCTGTCGATTCACACGGGACGGCAGAGGGTCACAACGTCCGCTACGACGAGCAGGGGCAGGTCATCGCGCTCACGCTCGTCAACGCCAAATGGCTGCTCGAGCGCGATGGCGAGGTGCGCGTGACGATCCCTAGCCGTGTATCGGCCGACGAGCTCGCACCCGCGATGGCTGCCTGAGAAGCGCGAGAAGGCGTTCCAGACCGCATGCACGTACGCCAGGGCTCACCCGCGTCGCGGAAGACCCACCCAGCCCTGGCGGGACGGCGATGAAGCTCTGGATCGACGAGGACCTCTCCCCGTCGCTGGTTGACGTCGCTCACCGCCACGGCCTCGATGCGACCTGCAACCGTGACCGATCACATTTCCGAAATAGCGGACCCGGTCAGGCCGCTTCCGCAGCCAGCGCCTCCAGCACAAGCCTCTCGGCTTCGGGCACACGCACGCGCTCGCCGGAGGGAAGAACGACTGTGATCGTTCCCTCATTTTCGAGCTGCTGACGAGGCCCAAAGAGCTCGACGCCCACCGGCTCGCCGCCGCTCTCGCCGTAGAAGAACACATGCCTGGGGTCCTCGGTGTCGCCAATCTGGCCACCACCGGCCCGCAGATGATCGATCTCGGGGAAGTAAGCCGCAGGCTCGAAGTCGTAGCCTCCAATCTTCATAGGTCGATCGGGAAGGCGGGGCAGCTATCGTGATCGGCGCTCGCGCGACCGCCGGTTGTAGAGGGCCATGTTGAAGAAGTACAAGCGTCCATCGGCGCTCACGAGCGGCTTGACGCCGAGCGCTCTCGACAGCTCGGGGATCAACGCCGCTCGCCTGTGGGCGTATCCGAACGTGTCGAGATAGATGCCCTTGAACCCCGCCGCCGAGAGCTCGGCGAGCATCCGCGCCGGCGGGCGGTGCGCGACGGCCGCCTCCCACTTGGAGGGCGGGCCCTTGAGCTGGCCGTAGCTCCAGCGCAGGTCAGTCGAATGCACGTAGCCGATCAACTCCGCGTAATCTTCCATCAGGTGAACCGGCGGGTTCTCGGGAAACGGGACGTACGGCAGCTGGAACACACTGGCGCCGGCCGGCAGCTGACGCTGGATCGCCTCGACGAAGTGGGCGTCGGTGAAGTATTCGGCGGCCTCTCGCTTGTACGGCGGCGCCATTGAGGTACCCGTCTGGTCGAGTACGCCAACGGCCAGCACGACGGCGAGGCAGGCGGCGTAGCCCCAGCGCCGGCGGGGCGTTCCGCTGCCGATGCGCCGCCTCAACGCGTCCAGCATCAACCCGGCTCCCATCAGGGCGAAGAACGCGATGAACACCGAGATGCGGTTCCAGGCACGCAGCTGGGGGCTCACCACGTAGGCGAAGAGCGTACCCAGCCCACCGACCGTCCCGATCAGGAAGGCGAGGCCGGCGCCGAGCGCCGCATATGCATAGCGGGGGTCGGCGAACCTCAGCCGGTCGGTGCGCAGGGCGCGGGCCACGAACGCGATCGCCAGCCCCAGCAGGCCCAGCGTGCCGATCAGCCCGAGGCTGGCGCTGTGCCCCTCGCCGATCGGCGCGGTGGCCGTTTTCTGGTATTCCCGGGCGAGCTGCGCAAGCGGTTTGATGCGGTTATCGGCGATCGGCAGCACCAGGTCGGCGAGTGACAGCGCGTACGCGTCGCTTTCCTTCGGCTTGCGCTGCCCTACTACCGGGTTCGCGCCGTGCTGGGCTCTGTAGATCAGCGTTGGCAGCCCGTTGAGCGCCACCGTGGCGAGCACGAGCGCGGCCACCGTCCCACCTGTCGCCAGCGCCCGAAAACTGCGGTTGGCGAGGAAGGTGAATGCCGCCGCCAGCAGCACCAGGGCGGCCGTGAAGGCGGCGTAGTAATTGTCCGAAGAGCCCATCACCACGCACGCCAGCACGGTCGCGCATGAGCGCCAGGTCAGGTACCTCCCGACACCACGCCTCGTTGCGCTGCGACCGAACAAGGCTTTGTCGGAGAGCACGGCGATGACCAGAAAGCAACCGAGCGGCACGGTGAAGTAGGCGCCCTGGAAGATGTGACTCTCGGCGTCGAAGAAGTGATACGGCAGCAGGGTAAAAAGGACGGCGCACACCACGGATGCGCCCCTCGAGATTCCCACCGCGCGCAGCCCGGCGTAGCCGCTCAGCGCAATCAGCGGGAAGCAGAGCAGGAAGAAGAGATTGTCTACCTCGGCGGGGTTGCCGAAGGGAATCCCGATCAGCTTGACAATCAGCAGGTAGAGGCTGTCGCCGCTGAATACCGGGTAGTTGTAAAGATGCTGGACGAACGGCGCGCCGAGGTTGGGGTTGCTCAGATACCAGCCATGTTCGAGGATGCCCTTGATGACGGCGAGGCCGAAGGTCTCATCGCTGCCGGGGCTCGAATACAGGGGCACGCTGAAATTGGCCTGCCACACCTGCAGCACGACCACCGCGATGGTCGTCGCGAGCGCCGCCGTGAGGAGCGCCCCAGGCAGCTCGGGGCGCAGGCGCCTGCTCCACACCGACGCCGTGCCGTGAGGCTCGGCGGAGGGGGAGTCGGTTCTTGGTCTGGCGGTGTCCTGTAGCTGCGCCATGGATATCTTGCCCTGGGCCTGGCTCGCTCATGCCCGACCGGCCGGCCGTCTGGCAAGCACCGTATAGCCCAAGCAGTCATCGCCGCCATCCCGCAACAGCGACAGCCTGGCCACGAATACGGTCGCTGCCAGCAGCGGGGAGAGCACCAGACCACCGGCACGCAGAGCCAGCCTCCGCAGCAACCCCTGCTTGCGAGGCATCAGCAGCGGCAGGATCAGCGCGATCACCTTGTAGCAGGCCACGGTGAGGGCGTTGCCGCGGCGATACACCTCGATTTCGGTGAACCCGCTCTGCTCCAGCAGATGCTTCAGGCCGGAGGGGGTGAATCGCCAGTAGTCAAACGGCACGTAATGCCACCGTGCCGCAAACGGCACCGTCAGGATCAGCCGACCGCCCGGCCGCAGCGAGCGCTCCGCTTCCGCGAGGAAACCCAATGGATAGAGCACGTGCTCCAGCGTCTCCGTGCACAGCACCGTGTCGGCCACGGCGTCATCCACCGGCCATCGCTCGCCGGTGAAGTACTCCGTGTCGGGTATGTGGTAGCCGAAGCGGTCCTTTGCGTCCGCGGTGTCGATGCCGATGTACCGCACCTCCGGCGGCACCAGCGTGCGATAGGGCTGTGCGCCACAGCCGACGTCCAGCAGCGTGCCGCGCACTGTCCTCAGCTCACCGGCAAGATCGTTCCAGATCGAGCTGGCCTGCACGTCGAAGAGACGGCGGGCACTCGTGATCGCCCGGCTGGCGGGACCGTCCAGCCGGGCGAAGGGAGGCGGCTGCCAAGCCTCGTCGCGCTGGTTGCCGACGTCGGTCCGGTGAGGGGAGGTGGAGATGCTGCCCGTGGGTGGCCGTGAAAACATGAGAGGCTCTTATCAGGACGTTACGCCGTAGCGCTCCCACAGCTGCGGTCTCTCCCGCAGCCAGGCGGCGGTGCGGGTGAGGCCGTCGCCGAGGCTGGTGGCCGCCTTCCAGTCGAGCAGCTCGAGCGCCGCGCGCGGGTCGGAGACCCACACGTTGGTGTCCCACTCGCGCTGGTTCATCGTGCCCCACTCTGGGAGTGCCGTCACCCTCAGAGCACGGCGCGCGACCTCGACGAGCTCGTCCATGCGCGTCTGGGTGCCGGAGCCGATGTTCAGCGTCGCGCCGGGGCCGCCAGGCGCGCCTTGCTCCGCCGCACGCAGCAGCGCCTCGCAGCAGTCCTCCACGTACACGAAGTCGCGCGCCGTCTCGGGGCCCACCAGCGGCGGGAGCCCACCGCGAGTCGCCTCGCGCACCAGCGCCGGCACGAGCCGGCCCGGCTCCTCCCAGGGCCCATAGATCGAGTACAGGCGCAGCGTCACCGCCGGCAGGCCCTCCGCCGCGGCAAGCGCGGTGAGGTGGCTGCCCGCGGCCTTTGTGATGGCGTAGTGGCTGTTCGGCTCCGGCCGCTCGTCCTCGCGCGGGGGGTGTGTCTTCAGGCCGTACTCCGAGGAGGAGCCGGCATTGACGAACGCCTGCACCCCGGCCGCTCGCGCTGCGCCGAGCAGCGCTGCGGTGGCGGCGACGTTCACGGCGATCATCTGCTCGAGGTCGGTCTGCCAGGAGTAGGCGCCGTGCGCGGCCAGGTGGAACACCCACTGCGGCTCGGTTGTTGCCACGACCCGCTCGATCGCAGCGGTGTCGCTCAGGTCGAGGTCAAGCACGCGCACCTCAGTCGCGATCTCCTCCAGCCGCCACGCGGTGGCGCCGGAGCGCGTGAGGGCGACCACTTCGTGGCCGGCGACGGCCAGGTGTCGAACGAGGTTGGCGCCGAGGAAGCCCGCGGCGCCTGTGACGAGCGCTCTCACCGCGGCGATCAACCAGGCTTGCGCGCGATCAGGCAGAGATTGCCGAGCGGCACGGTCACTCGGATGCGACCCGCCGGGCCCGCGCGCAGCGCTCCCAGCAGTCGGGGCTTGAGGCCGGCGGGCAGGGGAACCAGTTGCGTGAGATAGGCGAGGCTGTAGGTGTTGCGCACGCTGCGCACCCGCGCGTCGGCAAAGCCCGCCTTCGCGAACAAGCGGCGCATCGTTGCGGGCGAGTACAGGTAGGTGTGCTCGATGTCGACGATCGGGCTGCGCTCGCCGAGCAGCCGCGCCGACCACGCGCTGACGTTGTGGTTGAGGGCGAGGATCTGCCCGCCCGGCCGCAGCACCGCGAGGCACTCCTCGAGCAGCTCGACGGGCTTTGAGATGTGGTCGAGCACCTGGAAGAGGCACACGGCGTCGAAGCTCTCGGGGGCGAACAGCCCCGCGCGCATCACGTCCTGCACGATCGCGCCGTCCAGCTCGGGCGGGGCCTTGGCGACGGCGTCGGCGCTCGGCTCCACGCCACGCGCCTCGCTCCAGCCCTGGCGTCGCGCCTGCTGGAGGAAGAAGCCGTTCCCGCAGCCGATCTCCAGCAGCGACTCGCGCCGCGGCGAGCGCTCCTCCAACCAGCCGAGCGCCCGGCCGTAGGTCGCCTGAATCGACTCGACCTCCTCGCCGTAGTCGAAGCTGCTGGATGCATACAGCGCCGCCAGCAGCTCCTCGTCCGCGACGGGATCCGAGCGCACGAGGCCGCAGCTGTCGCAGGTGACCATCCGGTAGTGGACACGGTCGGGCAGGCGCCGCGCCGAGAAGACGCGGGCGTTGAACGCCTCGGGGTCGAACGTCGCGCGCCAGCGCTCGGTGGCGTTGCCCTCGCTACCACAGATCGCGCAGCGGGTGGCGAGCATCTCCGGCAGTTTCGTGTCGAGCAAGTCGCTCACGGCTGGCGCACCTGCTCACGCCGCGAGGATCCGCCCTCGACCGTTGCGGCCCCATTCTCCGGCGGAGCCTTGGTGGGGGGATTGAGGACGCTCTCGACCAGGTAGGGCGGGCGGTGCTTGCTCTCCTCGTAGATATGCGCCACGTAGGAGCCGATGATCGCCAGGCACAGCAGCTGGATGCCGCCGATGAACAGCATGCCGACGATCAGCGTGGTGAAGCCCTTGGGCGCGAGGGTCGGGTCGGTGAAGTGCAGGACGAGCTGCGCCACCAGCGCGAGGAACGAGACGCCCACCGTGACCAGCGCCAGCCAGGCGATCAGGTCGAGCGGCACATAGGAGAACGACACGATCGCGCGCCGCGCCCAGCCGACGTTCTTGACGAGCGAGTTGGTGGTCTTGCCGAACATGCGCTCGGGCCGCACATACGGCACCCCCACCTGGCGGTAGCCGACCCAGGCGCGCAGACCCTCTGATGAAGCGGTGGGACTCGGGCAGGCTGTTCAACGCGTCGACGACGCGACGGTCGAGCAGCCCGAAGTCGCCCGCGTCGAGCGGAATGCTCAGGTAGGAGAGCCGGCGGAAGAGGCGGTAGAAGAGCTTGTAGGCGCGGCGCATGAACGCCGTCGTCTCGCGCTCGACGCGCACGCCGTAGACGATGTCGAACCCCTCCCGCCACTTCTCCACGAACTGGGGGATGATCTCGGGCGGGTCCTGCAGGTCTCCGTCGAGCAGCACCACCGCGTCGCCGGTCGCGATCTGCATCCCGCTGGTGAATGCGCTCTGCGAGCCGAAGGCACGCGTGTGGTTGACGACCACTACCTTGGGGTCGCGGCCGGCGAGCTCGGTAAGCACCTCGCGCGCGTTGTCCGGGCTGCCGTCGTTGACGAAGATGATCTCGTAGTCGGCGCCGATCTCGTTGAACATCGCGCACAGGCGCTCGTGCATGATCGGCACCGCCGGGGCGTCGCGGTAGCAGGCGATGACCGCGCTCAGCTTCACGCGGTGGCGGTGTCGAGCGCCGCCTGCGCCGTGGCGGCGAGCCGCTGCGCCGAGAGGCCGAAACGATCCTCGAGGAACCGCTGGCTGCCCGAGAGTCCCCTGCGGCGTGGCATCGACGCCGGCACGGATCAGGCGGCAGCCCAAGCCGTGCTCGGCGATCGTCTCCGCCACCAGCGAGCCGAGGCCGCCGTTGAGGTAGTGCGTCTCCACGGAGATCGCCAGCGACACGCCTCCCAGCAGCTCGGCGAGATCCTCGACGGGCGAGGGATTGAATGTCGAGACGACGGCCACGGTTGCGCCTACGCCTTCTTCGGCGAGCATCTCCGCCGCCCGCTGCGCCTCGCCGCGCGACCGAGCCGATCGCGATCAACGCCACGTCCGAGCCGTCGCCGATCAGCTGCGCACGGCCAGCGCGAAACGACCGTTCAGGCCGGGAACCGGGGTGCTCTGCTTGGCGATCCGGAAGTAGATCGGTCCCCCCACATCGCGCGTGGCCTGCACCGCCGCGCGTGCCTGGGCGCTGTCGGCCGGGGCGACGACCGTCAGATCCGGTTGAGCCCGCATCACCGCATAGTCCTCGAGCGCGAAATGCGTGATCCCGTTGTAGCCGTAGTCGAATCCGCCGCCGACGCCGACGATACGGACCGGCAGGTCGTGGAGCACCGGGCCGTTGCGCACGAATTCGTAAGGGCGCATGCGTCGCGAACGTGGCGATCGAGTAGACGAACGGCACGTACCCCGCCTCGGCGAGACCGGTCGCGATCCCGACCATGTTCTGCTCCGCCACGCCGACGTTGAAGAAGCGGTTGGGGAAGCGGCTGGAGAAGACGTCGAGCACGAGGTAGCCGAGGTCGCCCGTCGAGCAGGACGACGCGCTCGTCCATCGCCGCCAGCTCGGCGAGCTCCGCGACGAAGTCGTCTCTCATGCGACCGGCCTCCAGCTCGGACAGCGCCTGGGAGTACTGCTCGTCGGTCATCGGCAGGTAATGCCAGTCGATCGTGTTCCGCATGAAGCTGACGCCCTTCCCGAACGTCGTGTGGGCGATGAGCACGTGTGGCGCTCCCGTGGCATGAAGTCCAGATCGCCGATTGTGGTCTGCAGCGCGGATGTGTCATGCCCGTCGAGCTCGTGCACGTCCCAGCCGAACGCGCTCCACCGCTGCGCCGGAGCACCGAGGTCGAGCACGTCCTTGGTGTAGCCCATCGCCTGCTGCCCATTGAGGTCGAGAATCACCACCAGATTGGCGAGGCGGTGGTGGGCGGCGAACATGACCGCCTCCCACACCGACCCCTCGTTGAGCTCAGCGTCGCTCATGACGACGAAGACGCGGCGCGAGGATGCCTCGAGGCGTGCCGCCAGCGCCGCTCCCACCGCGATCGGCAGCCCGTGACCGAGGGAGCCCGTGCAGAAGTCAACTCCGTCCAGGTCGCGCTCGGGATGCACGCCCAGCAGCGTGCCGTCGGTGCAGTATGTGTCCGTCGTCCCGGAGCGCAGGCGCCCAGTCAATTCGAGCGCCGCGTAGAGGGCCAGCGAGGCGTGACCCTTCGACAGCACGAGGCGGTCCCGCTGGGGGCGAGCCGCGGGCAACTCGAGCACGCCGCCGTAGAGCGCGGCGAGGATGTCTGCGATCGACAGCGCCGAACCGATGTGACCCACGTTCGCACGCTTGGACTGCTCGATCACGGTGCGGCGGATACCGTCGGCGAGGGTCGTCGTACTTTCGATGTCGATCACTGCTTCCACGGAGGGTGGCGGTGGGCCTTGTCGCATACTACGTTAAGCGCGTGCCACATCCCCCGCGAACGCAGAGCGCCTCTGATCCCCACGCGCTGCGAGCGTGGAGCCTGCGCCTGCGAGATTCCGGCCTGCTCCGCCAAGGCGCCCGCTACGTTCTCGCCGGTAGCACCGTGACCCTCGTCTACCTGGGTACAACCACCGTGCTGGCAAGCGTCGTGGGACTGCCCTTTCAGATTGCGCTGATCATCGGCGCCTGCGTCGGGCTGTCGGTTCACTTCACACTGCAGCGCTTCTTCGTGTGGGCGCACCACGAGGAGTACGCCCTGCCGCTCAATCATCAGGCAGCCCGCTACCTGGCGGTTGCCGGCACTCAGTATGGGCTCACGGCTGCCTCGACCTTGATCTTGCCGGCGGCGCTCGGACTGCCCGTCGAGGTGGTGTATTTCGCAACCGTCGCCGTCCTGGTTTCGGGGAACTTCCTCATCTTCCGCAACAGGGTCTTCCACGCCAAGGTTCCGGTCTAAAAGCCTTGCGTCGGCGGCTGCGACTACGACGCGCTCGCCGCGCACACCTCGCTCTCCTTCCCCTCCGTCTGGATCGCCCCGCGCGGCAGCCTCGGCTGAGCAGCCTCAGGGCAGAAGCTCTTCAATCGTGCCAAGAAAACTGTGCGCGAGCTCGATCGCCCTACGCGCCTCCTCGGCCGACGCCGGCCACGCGTCGTAGTCGGCCTGCTCGCGCTCTGGTTGGAGCTTCTGCACGGAGGCCGCAAGGTCGGCGTCCACTTCGCCACTCTGCACAAAGGCGCTGCGAAACTCATGCCACGTCCCTCGATGGGTCTTGGCATGGACTCCGCGCTCACTGAGCGCAGCTCTGGCGCAGTACAGCATCGCGTAGTACGCCGCGCTCAGCGCCATCGCGGGATCCTCTTCGACGACCGCCTCCGCGCCTGCGAGACGCCGCCGGGCTGCCTGCAGGAACTCGCTCGACCGAGGACTCACAGCTACCCGAACAGCGCGATCTTGTCGCGATCGACCTCGGCGATGAAGAACGACTCGATCTCGCGACGCTGCGCCAGCCACGCCGGCGAGTTGACGTGGACCGAGAACGACCACGCCAGAGACTCTGCTCGGAGTGCTCTCGCGGCCGTGTCGAGCATCCCGCGCACCCGCATCTTGCCCTCCCAGGAGGCATCCTCCACAAGCACCAGCACATCCACGTCGGAGTACTTCGCGCGAGGCTCGCCTCGGGCGCGCGAGCCGAACAGCCACACGGCGTGCAGCTCTTCGCCTAGGCGCACCTGCAGATCCGCGGCGAAGCGCTCAAGTAGCGCACGCTCTCCCGTGCTCAGAGACGCTCCGGCCAACCCGGTCATGCGATCAATGTAGAACGCCGTGGATCGTCCCGCGCGGCAGCCTCGGCTGAGGTGTTCCCCCAAACGCGCAACGGGTGGTGCAGTACCACGGTGCTACACTCTCCCCCCGCGCGATGCCCACCCGCTACCCTCGCCACTCGATCACCGAGACGCCCCCCGTGCACGAGGTGCTCAGCGAGCTGCGTCGCCGCGGCGAACGCATCCGGCTGGGGGAGCTGGTGATCCTCGGCGCTCGTGAGCGACTACGCGAGCTGCAGACCGAGCGCGACGAGGAGGCTCGCAAGCTCGAGCTTCGCCGCAACCTGGTGCGGCGACTGCGCACCGGCGAAGGTCTCGACGCAGCCGCGGCCTACGAGGTCCGCGAGCACGGCTGGACGCATACTTGACTGGATACAACCGGTCGCTGCTGCTAGACAACTCAGCTTGGGCGAGGCTCGTCGACGGGCGCCTCACCGGTGTCCACCGCAAGACCTTCGAGGCGGCGCTCACCGCCGGGCAGCTGTGGACCTGCCCGCCAACGCTGCTGGAGATGCGTTACAGCGCGATGGACGGCGAGCAGTTCGCCGCGGTGGCGGGCGAACTTGACGCCCTGCCGCACGCACCGCTCACCGCCGCGGCCGCCGCGCAGGCGCTCACCGCACAGGCGGAGCTCGCCGCCGCGCCCGGCGTCTCGCATCGCGTCAAGCCGGTCGATTTACTGATCGCCTCGGTCGCCGCCGCCGAGGGGCTGGGCGTACTGCACTACGACCGCGACTACGACGCACTCGCCGAGCACACCTCGCTCTCCTTCTCCTCCGTCTGGATCGCTCCGCGCGGCAGCCTCGACTGAGGAGTTACCCCCGCGCACCGCCGGGTCACTAGCCTTCCCTGTGCATGTCCGCTCAGCCCGAGCCCACGCCGCCACGCCCGACCGAGCCCGCCCCGCCGCGCCCGACGGTGCTGGCGCGCGGCCCCTGGCCGCTGGAGCGGGTGACCGCAAGCTGGAGCGAGCAGTGCTTCGAGCCCTCCCCCGCGCACGCCGCGGAGGCGGACGCCGCGATCACCGCGTTGCAGGAGCGGGGCTCGCCCAGCCACGACGGGATGGCGGGGCGACTGGTCGACTACAAGGAGTCCGACGGGGGGATCGAGATCGAGCTGCAGCCCGTGCGCTGGGCGCTGCGCCTGGTGGGTGGCGACGCCTCCTGCAGCATGGCAGCGCTGTGCGTCACGCGCGACGCCGAGGGGCGCTGGCTGGCGGGGCGGCGGGCGCCGTGGGTGGCCTCGTGGGCCGGGCGCTGGGCGCTCGGCGCCGGCGGCGCGGTGGACCTCGGCGAGAGCCCCGCGCACACGCTCGTGCGCGAGCTCGACGAGGAGTGGTCGGTGGCGCCCGCGCGCGTGCAGGCGGAGGCGCTGATCGCGCTGCCCCACCGGATGGTGATGTTCGTCGGGCAGGCGTGGCTGCCCGACGGCGCCGAGGTGACGCCCGACCACGAGCACGACGCCTTCGACTGGTGGCCGGCGGAGATCGACGAGTGGCCCGCCGAGGCGGGCGAGGCTCTGCCGCTGGTGGCGCGCTGGCTGACGGCGTGACGCGGGCGTGACGCGCGAGCCGGAGCTCGATGATCCACCCGTCGGCGCTCCGGCGGTGAGGAGGCCCCCGCCGCCGGTCGGCCACCCGCAGGTGTTCACCCGCCTGAAGTGGACGTCGTTCACACACTCCTGCATCTACACCGCGCTGCTGATCTGCGCCTTTGTCATCGGCAAGCCGCAGCCAGAGACGTTCATCCTCGGGCTCACCCACGGGCTGCTGTGGATCGGTATGTCGATCGCCTGCATCGTGTGCGTGCGCCTGCGGATCGTCCCTCTGCGGCTGGCCACCGCGGTCGCCGTGCTCGGCGGCATCGGACCCTTCTTCGGCAGCTTCGAGTTCGTGCGCGAGTCACGCCGGCGTGAGGCGCCCGCGACGCCCACCGATCCCTGTGAAGGTCAGGTGAAGCCGTCTGTTGGCGATCCGCTCCGCCCACCCGCCGCGCTAGAGTGAGTCCAGACATGGCGGCATCCGCGACGACTGGCCAGACGATCGACGTCGTGACCCCTGCCGCGGGCGAGTCGGTCACCGAGGGAACAATCCTCGAATGGCGCGTCAAGGTGGGCGATGCGATCGCACTCGACGACACGATCGTCGAGATCTCCACCGACAAGGTGGACGTCGAGCTGCCCTCGCCGGCGAGCGGCACGGTCAGCGAGATCCTGGCGGAGGAGGGCGACACGGTGACTGTCGGTCAGGTGATCGCGCGCATCGCCGTCGGCGACGGCGCGTCCGCCGCGGCCCCGTCGGCGCCTGTGAATGGAGCCGCGGGCAACGGTGCACCATCTGCCGATGCCACCACCGCCGACCCCACCGGCTCGGCGGGGCCCCCCGAGGGCGTGCGGGTGTCACCTGTGGCGGCACGCGCCGCGGCCGCGGAGGGCGTCAACCTCGCCCAGGTGGCGGGCAGCGGGCCCGCGGGACGGATCGTCAAGGCCGATGTGCTCGACGCCGCCGCCGGCAACGGCACGGCGACGGCGGACGGAGCAGTCGGCGCACCCGCAGGTGCAATGGCGGACGGTGCAGCAGCCGCACCCGCAGGCCCAACGGCGGACGGTGCAGCAGCCGCACCCGCAGGCCCAACGGCGGACGGTGCAGCAGCCGCACCCGCAGGCCCAACGGCGGACGGTGCAGCAGCCGCACCCGCAGGCCCAACGGCGGACGGTGCAGCAGCCGCACCCGCAGGCTCAACGGCGGACGGTGCAGCAGCCGCACCCGCAGGCTCAACGGCGGACGGTGCAGCAGCCGCACCCGCAGGCTCAACGGCGGACGGTGCAGCAGCCGCACCCGCAGGCTCAACGGCGGACGGTGCAGCAGCCGCACCGGCAGGCGCCGAGTTGATGAAGGGCAGCGCGGCCGCTCTGGCGCGCTACATGGAGCAGTCGCGCTCGATCCCCACCGCCACCAGCTTCCGCACGATCACCGTCACCGCCCTCGACGCTCGCCGGCGCGAGCTGAAGGCAGCGGGGCGCAAGGTGTCGTTCACCCACCTGATCGCCTACGCGATCGCGCGCGCGGCGCAGGACATGCCGGTGATGGCCCACCACTTCGCGGAGATCGACGGCAAGCCCCACCGCATGCTCGACGGGCAGGTGAACCTCGGCCTCGCGGTGGACGTGGAGAAGAAGGACGGCAGCCGCACGCTGATGGTGCCGGTGATCGCCAACGCCGCCCACCTCTCCTTCGAGCGCTTCCTCGCCGCCTACGACGCACTGGTGGAGAAGGCGCGCACCAACACGCTCACCGCCGACGACCTGCAAGGCGCCAACATCACGCTCACCAACCCCGGCGGCCTCGGCACGGTGGCGTCGGTGCCGCGGTTGATGAACGGCCAGGGCACGATCGTCGCCACCGGCTCGATCGGCTACCCGGTGGGACTCGGCAACATCGGCGCGATGATCGGCGCGGAGAAGGTGATGACGATGACCTCCACCTACGACCACCGCGTGATCCAGGGCGCGGAGTCGGGGCGCTTTCTCGCGCGGATCGAGGAGTACCTGCAAGGGGAGCTCGGCTTCTACGACGGCGTGTTCGCCTCGCTCGGCGTCGAGCTCGGCCCGGCGCCTGCCGTGCCCGCGCCCGCCGCTGCCGCAGCCGCGGCGGCGAGCACGGTGGAGGAGGCGCGCCGCAGCGGTCGGCCGCGCGCGGTGCCCGACGAAGAGCTGCTGCAGGCGGTGCAGTCGGCGACCGCGCTGCTGAAGGCGTTCCGCACCCACGGCCACCTCGCCGCGCGTCTGGACCCGCTGGGCACGGAGCCCGAGGGCGACCCGGCGCTGGACCCCGAGCCGCTCGGTCTGACGCCCGAGCTGATGGCGATGATCCCCGCGAAGATCCTGCGCATGTGGGTGCCCGGGGCGACACTCGCCGACGCGCTGCCCCACCTGCGCGAGACCTACTGCGGCACGATCGCGTACGAGATCGAGCACATCTCCTCCCACCGCCAAAGGGTGTGGCTGCGCGAGAAGATCGAGTCGGGCACCTTCAGACAGCCGCTGACCAACGACGAGCAGCAGACGCTGCTCAAGCGCCTGATCGAGGTGGATGCGCTGGAGCGCTTCATGCACAAGGCCTACCTCGGTCAGCACCAGTTCTCGATCGAGGGCCTCGACGTGACCGTGCCGATGCTCGACGAGCTGATCCAGCTGGCGGCGGCGCACGGCGGCAGGGAGGTGGTGATCGGCATGGCACACCGCGGCCGGCTGAACGTGCTCGCGCACAACCTCGGTCGCCCCTACGACACGATCTTCGCCGAGTTCGAGGGGGCGTCGACGCTCGAGGCGGTCACCACGATCCCCCAGGGTGGGACGGGCGACGTCAAGTACCACCACGGCACCCACGGCTCGTACAAGCTGCCCGACGGCGAGACGATCCAGGTCAACCTCGAGTCAAACCCCTCCCACCTGGAGTATGTGTCGGCCGTGGTGGAGGGCGCCACACGCGCCGCCCAAACCACTCGCAAGGGGCCGCACGCCCACCAGGACACCGACGCCGCCGTGCCGATCGCGATCCACGGCGACGCCTCGTTCCCCGCGCAGGGCGTGGTTGCCGAGACGCTCAACCTGCAGGCGCTCGACGGCTACAAGGTGGGCGGCACCGTGCACGTCATCACCAACAACCAGATCGGCTTCACCACCGACCCCGACGACGCCCGCTCCACGCGCTGGGCATCCGATCTGGCGAAGGGCTTCGACGTGCCGATCATCCACGTCAACGCCGACGACGTCCCCGCCTGCATGAGCGCCGTGCGCCTCGCGTTCGCGTTCCGCAAGGAATTCGGCCACGACGTGCTGATCGACCTGATCGGGTATCGCCGCTTCGGCCACAACGAGTCGGACGAGCCGGCCTACACGCAGCCGGAGATGTACGCGAAGATCAAGGGGCACAAGCGCGTGGCGGAACTGTGGGGCGAGCGCCTCACCGCCGAAGGGGTTGTCACCAAGGAGCAGATCGACCAGCTGGCGCAGGGGGTGTGGGACAACCTCACCACGCTCCACCAACGGCTGAAGGCGAGGATCGCCGCTGCCGCGGAGAACGGCTCGGGGAGCGGCACCGGCGAATACCAGCTCGACCGCTCCCCCTCCCCCGAAGTGCAGACAGCGGTGCCCGCTCGACGCCTGCGCGAGCTCGGCACCCAGCTGCTGCGCACACCAGAGGGCTTCACGGTGCACCCCAAGCTCGTCAAACAGCTCGAACGCCGCCGCGCCGCGCTGCAAGAGGCGGATGGAAATGGTGGGGGAGCAGGAGGAGGAGGAGGAGGGGCTGTTGCTGGCGGGAACGCCGCGAGCGCGGGGGCCGGCGGAAACGCAGGAGGAGCCGGGGGGGCTGTTGCGGGCGGGGACGCCGCAGGTGTGACAGCCAACGACCACCCCCGCCTCGACTGGGCCCACGCCGAGGCACTCGCCTTCGCCTCCCTACTGACCGACGGCACCCCCGTGCGACTGACCGGCCAGGACACCGAGCGGGGCACCTTCAGCCAGCGCCACATGGTGCTGCACGACGCCAAGACCGGCCAGACCTTCTGCCCGATCCAAAGCCTCCCCGAGGCGCTGGCTCCGTTCGAGCTGCACAACAGCCCGCTCTCGGAGCTGGCGTGCATGGGCTTCGAGTACGGCTACTCCCAGGAGGCTCCCGAGACGCTCGTGCTGTGGGAGGCGCAGTTCGGCGACTTCGTCAACTCCGCGCAGGTGATCGTCGACCAGTTCATCGCCTCCGGCCTCGCCAAGTGGGGGCAGACCTCGCGCCTCACGCTGCTGCTGCCCCACGGCTACGAGGGCTCCGGCCCCGAGCACTCCTCCGCGCGCCTGGAGCGCTTCCTCGCGCTTGCCGCGGAGGGCAACATCCGCGTGGCCAACCTCACCACGCCCGCCCAGTACTTCCACCTGCTGCGCCGTCAGGCGCGCATCGCCAAGCAGCGGCCGCTCGTGATCATGACCCCGAAGTCGCTGCTGCGTCTGCCGCAGGCGAGCAGCGACATCGCCGAGCTCGCCGAGAACAGCAGCTTCCAGCCGGTGCTCCCCGAGCCGGGCGTGCAGGACGAGAAGGTTACGCGCCTGGCTCTGTGCACCGGCAAGATCTACTACGACCTCGTCGGCCACCCCGACCGCCAGGACAACGAGGCGGTTGCGGTGGGGCGCGTGGAGCTGCTCTACCCCTTCCCCGAAGGCCAGATCCTCGCGCTGATCAACCGCTACCCCAACCTGCGCGAGGTGGTGTGGACGCAGGAAGAGCCCCGCAACATGGGCGCCCGCGCGCACATGTTCCCCCGCCTCATGCAGATCCTCTCCAGCGATGTCCACTTCGGCTACATCGGCCGCCCCGAGCGCGCCAGCCCGGGCGAGGGCTACCCGGCCGCGCACGCCGCCGAACAGTCGCGCATCGTGCGCACCGCGCTGGACCTCAGCCTCGACACCTCCCAGTATCCCCGCAAGACGCCGGGGGAGCGCTAGGCAGATGCTCTGGACCCACAAGACACCAGGCGAACGGTAGGCAGATGCTCTGGCGACGATTCAAGAACGTCTTCGCTCAGTGGCGCCGCAAGCGCCGCGCGCGGCGGGGCTGAGAGCCCCTTCCGCGTTCGTCGTCGTCGTCGTCGTGCCGACCGTGGACCTCGACAGCCCCTCGGCCCGGCGCATCCTCGCACGCGTGCTCGACTTCTGACACCTCCCCAACTGATAGCGTCGGCGCGGATGAAGATCGCCAACCTGCATGAGAGCCCCTCACGCGAGTTCGCGATCGGCCATATCAAGGGCATGTGGCGCGATCTCGGACGTGAGGTCGGCACCCGCAGGGTGGGTCTGCGTCGCATCGAGATCGCCGAGGGGCACTTCTCCACCCCCGCGCACGACCATGGCGCCGACGAGGAGATCTTCTTCGTGCTCGGCGGGAAGGGGCTGCTGTGGCAGGATGGCAAGACCCACGAGGTCGGACCCGGGGATTGCATCGTGCACAGGCCAAAGCGCGGCCCGCACACGCTCCGCGCCGACACGGGTGGGCTCGATGTGCTCGTCTTCGGTCAGCGACTCGACGCGGCGCTGACCGCGCTGCCCCGCGCGGGGGTGGCGTGGTCGTTCCCGCGCTGGGTGGAGCTCGGCGACGGCGACCCACCGTTCGCCCGCGAGGCCGCGGCCGGTGCTCCCGAGTGCCCGCCTCCAGAGGCGGAGCGCCCACGCAACGTGATCGCCCTCGCCGACGTGCCCGCCGTCTTCGAGGGGCGAGCCCGGCGCTGCGGCCGGGCGGCGGGAGCCGTCGCGACCGGCTTGAACCACGTGGTTCTGCCACCGGGGGGACAGGGCGCCCAGGCCCACTGCCACTCCGCGGAGGAGGAGCTCTTTGTCGTGCTCGACGGCAACGGCGTCCTGGAGCTGTGGGGACGCGGCGCCGAGCGCCCCGAGGAGCATCCGCTGCGCCCCGGCGACACCATCTCGCGCCTCGCCGGAAGCGGCGTCGCACACGCGCTCCGTCCCGGCGAGCAGGGACTCACATACCTGGCCTACGGTACTCGCGAGCCGAGCGACATGTGCTTCTACCCCGAGTCCGGGCGCGTCTCGCTGCGCGGCCTCGGCATCGCTCTGCGCTCCCCCGAGATCGATTACCTGCCCGACCTCTGAGCAGCGCGGCTGCCCGGGGTACCGCCCTCGTTCAACCGCCGGGACTCGCGCGAGCAGCTCGGCTGACCATGACCGGCATGGCGCTGGCCTCGCCACCGGCCAGGGAGATCAGGCACTCCGCCGCGCGCGGGGCTCTGCGCGCGGGGCTGAGCTTCAGCCGCTCAGCGAGCATTCGCGGTCAGGACAGTGGTACTGCCTCCGACCACCGTAAGCGCGAGCTCCGCCGCGAGCGGGTGGCGTCCCACGTGAGCCAGTCGCCGCCTCCCAGCCGCCGTGAGGCGCAGAGCGATCTCTGCCCCCTTGCCTGCCTTCAGCGAGAACGACCCCTTCGCAAGGATCAGCGTCTCCGGACCAACCACCACCCTCGCGCCCACGCGGTGCCCGCTGACGACCTGCATGGTCAACTCCACCGATCCGCGGCAGGGAGCGCCGCTGCACTTCAGCTTGACGTGCACCAATCCCGAACGTCCTGGCTTGAACACCCCCATCGAGGCGACCTTGACCCGCGGTTCGGGCGCATTCGATTTGGCGGGTCCGGTGGAAGTTCCAGGCCCGGCGGGCAATACCGTGGTTGGGGGCGGCGTGGGAGGCTTTGGCGCAAGCGCAGCGTCGATCCCCGAAACGGTGCTCCCGTCGAGCACCGACACCGCATCCGCTTCGGAGAGCGTCCCCTTGGCGTTGTAGTACTGCACCGCATACTGCGGCGGGTCGGCGAAGCCGACCTTGTATTCGCCGCCCACCAACCCTGTGATCGTGTATTCGCCGTTGGCGTTGGTGAACGCACACCCACCGCTTTCGGGGTTGGAGCCAAACGCACACACGATCGCCCGCTCGATCGCCGCCCCCGTCGAGGCATCCGTCACCCTGCCGGCGATCCGACCGCCTTCGGCGAGCTTCGCGTCGATCCCCGAGACGGCGCCACCGGCGGTGACCGTCACCGGCTGCGCTTCGGCATACGCGGACTTGCCGTTGTAGAACTGAGTGACGTAGTTGAGTTCGCTCATGAACGGCGACCCGAACCCAACGATGTATTCCCCACTCGCCAGACCCGAGATCGTGTATTCGCCGTTGGCCGCGGTGGTGGGGCATTGGGCGAGTTCTTCTTCGGTGCCTTCTTCCTCAGTTTCGCCGCCGCCCCCTGGCTCTTCACCGCTCGTCTTTGGAAACGCGCAGACTTCGATTCCGGCGATCGGCGCTTCGGTCGCCGCGTTCGTCACCTTCCCGGTGATCTTCCCGCTGCCTTCGGCCGCCTGTGCGAGGGAGGTCGTGCAGGCGGCGAGGACGAATCCGACGAAGATGGCAATCGCCAGTCGCATCGGGATCCGCTACCGCCCCCGCCACACCGGCTCGCGCTTCTCCTTGAAGGCACTGGCGCCCTCTTTGGCGTCCTCGGAGGCGAAGACCGGGCCTGAGATCGCGGCCTGGCGCTCCCACATCTCGGCCGTGGACCAGTCGAACTGCTCTTGCAGGATCTGCTTGGAGGCGATCAGCGCAAGCGGTCCGTTCTTGGCGAGCGTGGCGGCGAGCTCCAGCGCCGCCTCGACGGCGCCCCCAGGCTCGGCCAGGCGATTGACCACGCCGAGCTCGTGGAAGCGCTCGGCCGGCATCGTGTCGCCGGTGAGCGCCAGCTCCATCACGACGTGGTAGGGCATCCGCCGCGGCAGTCGCAGCAGCGCGCCGCCGGCGGCCACCAGCGAGCGCTTGGCCTCGGGGATGCCGAGCTTCGCCCCCTTCGCAGCGACGATCAGATCGCAGGCAAGCGCCACCTCCATACCGCCCGCCACCGCAAAGCCCTCGATCGCCGCGATCAGCGGCTTGCGCGCAGAGCGCTGGGCGAGGCCCGCGAAGCCGCGGTCGCCGAACCAGGGGGATTCACCGCGCACGAACGCGCCAAGGTCCATGCCCGCGCAGAAGAACCCTCCCGCACCGGTGAGGATCCCTACAGCAAGCTGCTCGTCGGCATCGAGCTCCTCCAACGCATGCGCCACGCCCTCGGCGACGGCCGCGTTGACGGCGTTGCGCACCTGCGGGCGGTTCAGCGTGATCAGCAGCACGCCTCCGCGGCGCTCGGTCAGTACGGCAGAGGGGTCGGCGGCGGGAGTGTCAGCCGCGGAGGTGCCCGCGGTCGCGTCGGTTGTGGTAGCGGCGTCGTTTGTCATTGACGGAGCGTACCTACCGACGCACCGTCGCCGCAAGGGCGCGGCTGGCTGACTCTACGCCGCAAACAGCTTCAACTCCGGCTCGCGCTCGCCGCGCAACACGTCGAGATCGACCTCGACGCAATCGATCCCGCGCGCCTCGGCGAGCACCCGCGCCTGCGGCTTGATCCGCTGCGCCGCCAGCACGCCGCGGCAGGCGCCGAGTGCGGGGTCGTGGCGGATGCGCTCCAGGTAGCGCGTCAGCTGCTCCACCGCATCGATCGTGGCGATCCGCTTGATCTCCACCGCCACCCACTCGTCCTCGGCGTCGCGGCACATCAGATCGACCGGGCCGATGTCCGTGGGCCACTCGCGACGGACCAGGCGGAAGCCCTCGCCGCACCACTCCGGGGCGTCGGCGAGCAGCTCCTGCAGCTCGCGCTCCAGACCCTCCTTCTCCAGCGACACCAGCGTGTCCAGCTCGTGCTCGATGTCCGACAGCACCTCGGTGACGGCGATCTCCAGACGGTCTTCCTGGCGTTGCTTGCGCACGGTCAGATGCGTAAGCGTGCCCTGCACATCGGTCTGCGGTTCGAGCACCGTCGGTGGGGTCATCCAGTTCAGCGGCTTCACGTTCGGCCCACCGCCGTCGGCCCACACCATGAACGTGCCGTCCGCCTTGTGCATCAGCAGGCGCACAGCCTCGGGGAGCACCGTGGTCAGACGGCCGATGTATGAGACCTCGCAGCGGGCCACGATCAGGCGCACCTCGGAAACCTATCCGGCGCGCCGGTCAGCCTACGGGCACGGCGCCGGTGATGCTGCTCGTGTTGCTGCCGATGGTGACGACGAAGCCGTTGCGATTTCGATGTGGCGTGAAGCTGCGCAGCACATTGCCACCGGCATCCAGCCACTGGACCTGCTTGGGCGGGAGCTCGCTCAGCACCCGCTCCAGGAGCTTGCTCGCCACCCTCTCGCGCCGCTGAAGCTGGCGCTTGGTGGGGTGCGCGGCCGTGTGCTTGTACTTGAGTTCGCGTTCAAACGCTCGCTCGAGACGTTTCAGCGCTGCCCTCGCGCGCGCAATCGGTGTCCGCGGCGGCGTGAACGTGAAGGTATTTTCGCTCACCGGTGCGGTTATCGCAGCCCCACCGCGATAGACCAATCGCACCGTCGCCACCCCGTCGGGCACGAGATCCACCTGGAAAGAGCTGGAGAAATAAGGATCCGCGAGGTCACCTCCGGTTTCGATTTCCGCGAGCGTCTGGCAGCCGGCGCTCGGGAGCTGACGCACGTTGGAGCCGATGCCGGCAACGCAGTAGACGGTTTCGGGCTTGGGCTGGTGCAGATGCCTGAGCCGCACCGGCAGGCACCGTTCCGGGGGGAGGTCGGGGACGCGCTTGATGCCCGGGATCAGGAAGTAGCGGACCCCATTGGGGCGCCGGAGGAGCTGACGGATGTAGCCGGGGTAGTAGCTGTTCAGTTCGAATCCCAACCGGGAGCCGAGTCGATTCAGCGGGGGCAGCTGATCGGCGGGCACTGCCGCGCGCCGCAAGACCCCGAACTTGCCCAGGACAGCTGGTTCAGGTGGACCGGCAAGCTCCACTGGTTCCAGCTCCGCCTCCGGTTCGAGCGCTCCGATGGCACCCGAGCACGACGAGGGCTTTGTCGCCCTTCTCTTTGCCATCGCCGGCACTGTGAGCACCGATCCGATCAAGCCAGCGAGCAGGCACACCACCGCGATTCGATAGAGCCGACTGGCCGACATCAACGGCGACCTTATCACCCGCCACGCGGATATCGGACTTCCATCTGCGCGGCCTCCCCAGGCCACCTGCGCGATCGCCGCTGCGCCCGCGCTACTCAGGCCGCCGCTCGGGCTCGGTCCGCTGCTCAACTTGCGGCGGCTCGGCCAGCTGCCCGACCGGCGGCGGCTCATCCACCACTCCCCCGTTCAGCGCCTCGCGGAACTCGCGGATGCTCTTGCCCGCTGCGCGGGTCAGTTCGGGGAGGCGCTTGGGGCCCAGCACAACGAGCGCCACCGCGGCGAGGAACATGAGATGCACAGGGTTCTCGATGCCCACACATCCAGGCTAGCGCGCCCGCCGATCTGCGCCGTACCCTGCACTCGTGGACCAGGCCTCTGCCCCCAACCCGGCCTCCCCCAACCCGGCCTCCCCCAACCCGGCCTCCCCCTCCTCAGCCTCCCCCTCCTCAGCCTCCCCCTCCTCGGCCTCCCCCTCCTCGGCCTCCCCCTCCTCGGCCTCCCCCGGCCGGCCCTACCCGCCGCCGCCCGCCTCCGAGCCCTTCTGGCCGGCGCAGGCGACGATCCTTGCGGCGATCGCCCTGCAGGTGGCGCTCCCCAAGCGGCTGACCGCGGGACCGCCGTGGCTGGTGCCCTCGCTGGAGGCCGCGCTGCTGCTCGGGATGTTCATGGCCACTCCCCGCCAGCTCGAGCACGAGCACCCGCGCCGGCGGCGCGTAGCGCTCAGCTTGACTGCGTTTGTGAGCGCGGCCAACATCTACTCACTGGCCGCGCTCAGCCATCTGCTGCTGCACCGCGACGTGCAGAACGGGTCCCAGCTGATCACCTCGGGGGTGCTGATCTGGATGACCAACTTCCTGATCTTCGCCCTCTGGTACTGGGAGATCGACCGCGGCGGCCCCGGACGCCGCGCCGCCGGGGAGGATCGGGCCCCGGACTTCCTCTTCCCGCAGATGAGTGACGACCGCATCGAGCCGCTGTACTGGCGGCCGAAGTTCATCGACTACCTGTACGTCTCGCTCACCAACGCCACCGCCTTCTCCCCCACCGACACGATGCCGCTCACCTCCACCGCCAAGAGCATCATGGGCGTGCAGGCGCTCGTCTCGCTGGTGACAATCGGTCTGATCGTCTCGCGCGCGGTCAACATCCTGGCGTAGCCGTTTGGCCTACTCTCCGCCGAGTGGTCGAGGGACGTCAACACCAGCCGGAGCTGCAACGTCGTCGCAGGGAGCTGGAGCGTTCCCTGCAGGCGCTTGGCGGCACGCTCGCGCCGCTGGTTGCAGAGAGCGCCGAGCTGATCGACAAGTTGCGCCCGATCGTCACCGCCGAAACGGAGCGGCTGAAGGAGCGTCTCAGTCGGATCGACGGAACCCCACCCCAACAATGGTCACAGCTTGTCACCCTCACCGCCGACGTGGAGCGCCTGGCCGCCGAGGTGCTCGCCTTCGTGGGCGGCGTGGCGGCCCGCGCGGCCGACCTCGACGGCGGCCTCTGCGAGATGGCCGACCGGCTGATCGACGAAACAGCCCGACCATTGCTGGTGAACTACCACGCGATCACGCTGCCCGCCGCGGGCGAGTACATCGATGTGCTTTCGGAGGTGATCCGCGTCCGCTACCCCGGCGATCGCATCTGGGACCTGCCGTTTGCGCTGCACGAGCTTGGGCACTTCTTGGTGACGCGCTTTCATCCGGCGCAGAACGTCAAGATCCCGGAACAGGCGCAGGGCGAGGACACCCCGGCGCAGATCATCCGGCGCGAGCAGACCGTGGGCGAGCGGGTTGTGCCCTATCTCGGGGCGTATGCTGAGGAGGTGTGGGCCGACACGTTTGCCGCCTACGTGTGCGGGCCCGCATATGCCCTCGCCGCGCTCACCCGCTTCGATCCGGCCGTCGCACACACCCACCCCTCGCCGACGCACCCCGCCGCGACAATGCGCGCAGCTGCGATCCTCGCCACGCTCGAGCACTCCCAAGAGGCGTGGCAGCGCGGCGGGAGCACAGCCGGCAGCCTGCGGCCCCTGATCGCCCTCGCCACCAGCGTCTGGCAGGCCCGCCTGCGCGCGGTGGGAGTCGACACGGAGGCTGACACGGAGCCCGCTGCGAAGATGCGCGAGCAGGGCGCCCGACTGGCCGGCGAGTTCGTTCAACTGCTCGACCGGCAGTCGGTGGCCGCCCGCTACGTCAACGCGCGCGCGGCCGGCTACGTGCGCGGGTGGCTGGTCGGCGGGGGCGCGTGCCCCGCCCAGTGCTCGCTGCTCGACGTGCTCAACGGAGCGTGGTGGGCCAGAGCCGAGCCGGCGCCGGACGGTGGGGCGGCTTCGCCCGAGGAGATCGCCGATGCCGCCTACACGATATGTGCAAACATCCAACATCGTGGCTGACTCAGGCGCCGACTCGGTTCTATCCACCCGGTTGGCGTTGCTGCGCAGCAGCCTCACCACCGTTGGCACGGCGATCGCCCACATCGAAGCCAGGCGCCAGCCAAGCGAGGTGTTGAACGCCTACATCCAATCGCTCGAAGAAGCTGCGCTCGGCCGTGCGCGAGAAGGTCGCCGAGCTGCGCGCGCTGGAACTCGGGTTCGACGGCGAGCGGCTGCTTTGGGAGTTGACCGAAGCCCAGTACGTCGCAGTGCCGGCGGCCAGCACCGACCGTTCGAAGTTGCGCCTGCAGCAGACCTCGGTGCACCGCGACCTCAGCGAGGACGTCAAATCGCGACTCGAGGACCTCGCCGGCGTCGAGCAGCTGCTGGTGCAGTGGCGCAACACGGGATCCCCGCAACGCGAGCAGTTGCTCCGCGATGCGTGGGCCGCCTACGTGGAGCTGTCGGGCAGGTGTGAGAGCGTATTCGCCGAGTACCTCGATCTCGTCCGCGGTGTCGTTCTGCGCGATGCGGGACTCGATCGCGATCTCTGTCGCATCGGTGACGCGCTGGGACGGCCGTGGGGCCGCTTCAAGGACTACGAATGGCAATCGTTCACGATCCCCGCGTCCTGCGACCAGCGCGGCATGTCGGCGGCGCGCCTGATTCGCATCGGCTTCCCGGAGTGGAGCATCTGGTGCCTGGCGCTCACCGCCCACGAGTTCGGGCACGTGTTCGTCGCCCAGCACGAGGACATGCGCGAGTTCGTCCAGCAGCAGGCCGCCGCCCCCGACGTCGGGCGCGAGGCGCTGCAAACCTGGATCGCTGACGCGTTTGCCACCGAGGTGATGGGACCGGCGTACGTGTGGGCGGGAATGTCGCTGCGCACCGACCCCTCCTCCGACGAGGACGACGCGCGTGTGGCGGTGATGCTGGCGAGCCTCGCACAATCGGACTTCGATGAAGAGTACACCGCCAAATGCGAGGCTCTGGCCCAAGCGTGGGCCAAGGCCCGGGAGTCGTTTGGATTCGCGACCGTCACCCACAACTACAAGCTGGTGCGTGCAGTGGTCGAACGGGCTCACCAGCTGGTGAGCGACCGGTTCGATCGCTCCGACTGGGAACGCAGCCTCGACTTCGCCGACCGGCTTCGGGAGGAGCACTGCGATCCCACGGCGCTGGCCGGCGAGATCCAGCTGCCCGACCTGCGCAACATCCTCGCCGGCGCATGGTTTGCGCGCCTCGCCCTGGAGACCGCCGAAACGGAGCCGATCGAAGGCCTGGCGCCGGCGATCGAGAAGCTGGCCGAGCGCGCGCGGCTGACGTGCGTCGCGTTGATCGACTCAGGCGCCGCCGACGTCGCCGACTACGCCTCGCCTGCGCCGCTGTCGCTGGGTCTCGTCAACCGTGTGCAGCCGCTGCGCCAGGGTCCCGCGCTGCGCAAGCCCGCGCCCTCCGAGCAGGCGGCATAGCCATGGCGGCCGCCTTTCCCGGAGGGGACACCCAACTCGGCACAGCCAACCCGGGCGACGCGACCTCCCCAGGACTCGCGCGAGACGACAACACCATGACGCCCGATCGCCAGCTGGCAGGGGCGCTGGCGGCGCTGACCGAGGGACGCCCACAGGAAGTTCTCGAGCAGCTGCCGGCACAGCTGGATGCGCTGCTGCTGACATCCGCCTCCATGTGGGCGGCGCTGGGCCGCGCACACCAGCAGCTCGAGCAGGGCGATCGGGCCGAGCACGACTACACACAGGCCACAACCCTGCTCGATCAAACGCACGCCCAGCCCAGCCCGGCGGAGGCGACGGCGCTGGCGATGGCAGTGACACACGCTGGCCGCGACGACGCGGCGCTCGCCCTGCTGGAAACGGCAGCCGCGCAACCGATCGCCGATCAGGCGGTCGCACGCGCGCTCGGCGAACAGCTCACCGCGGCGGGGGATCGGGTGGCGGCGGCGATCGACGACCCCACCCGGCAGGCCGAAGCGCTGTGCAAAGTCGGGGAAGCGCAACAGCTGCAGGGGCGCTTCGAGGAGGCTCTGGCCACATTCGATCGAGCACTCGCGCTCCAGCCGCAGTCGGCCTCCGCCCTGGCCAGCAGAGGCGCCGCGCTCGCATGGCTGAACCGTGGCGAGGAGGCCATCGAGGCACTCACCGCCGCGCTCGCAATCGACGACGAGATGCCATTGGCGCACGCCATGCTCGCCGAGCAGCTGCGGCTGCGCAACGACCTGACGGCCGCGCTCCAAGCGCTCGACAGGGCGGAAGCGCTCGGGAGCTCAAACGCTTGGCTGCGCGGGACACGGGGGCAGATCCTGCTGGCGCAAGGCGACCCTGCGGGGGCGATCGCCGAGCTTCGCGCCGCGTGCGCGCTCGAAAACGCCCCCTGGATCGCATACGAACTGGCGTCGGCCGTGATCCTCGCGCCCAGCCCCGACGAGGCCAACGAGGCGATCGCGATCCTCGACCAGGCGCTCGCCCAGGCGCCCGAAGCCCGGTCGCTGCTCAGCACCAAGGCCGACCTGCTCAGCGCCGCCGGCCGCTACAGCGAGGCGCTGGAAACGGTCGATCGATACCTCGCCGACAACGACGACGACCACGCCCACGAGACGCGCGCGCAGGCACTCCTAGGGCTCGACGATTTCCTCGGCGCCCTGCAGGCCGCCGACGAGCTGATCGCGCGCAACCCCAACAGCGTGATCGCGCGGCGCACACGCACGCTGGCGCTGGCCGAAATGAACGACTACAAAGCGGCGTTGCAGGAGGTCGAAGCGCTGCTCGCGCTCAATCCGGCCAGCGACGAAGCGCAGTTGATCAAGGCGACGATCCTGTTCGGTATGCGCCGCCTGGAGGCAACCGTGGAGGCGGCATACGAGCAGTTGCGGCTCGATCCGGCGCAACCGCTCGCCAACGGGCTGGCGGGCCTGGCGCGGCGCCGAATCGTGCCGCCGGCGCTCCACGACGCGGTTGCGAACCTGCGCGCCGCACACAACGCCGAGCCGCACAATCTGACGTGGCAGATCGAGCTGGCCGACGCCTTGGACAGCCTCGGCGGCGCCCCCGAGGAGGTCCGCACGCTCCGCGAGGGCGTGGTGGCGCGCATCGAGAATCGTGAGCTGTCCGACTACGAATCGCTGGCGATGGCCGGCTGGGCGGCACTGTTGCTGGGCCGCCTCGAGCCTGCCGTCAAGTGGATCAACGATGCGATTCTGCTGGAGCCGAAGCTGCCCAGTCTCCGCTTCCTTTCGGGGCTGACGCTGCTTGGCGCCCACCGCCCCGAGGTCGGCCTCGACGCTTACACGGGCGGCGTGGGCCTCGTCTCCCAGATCCCCGATTGCGAGCGCGCCGACGCAATCCTCGACGAGGCGCTGCGCGACCTCGACTTCGCTGCGGCCCGATGGTCGACGCAGGACCAGCTGCAGCAGACAACCGAGACCGCCATGCAGCAGGCGACCGAGACCGCCAGAGCCACTTTGGTGGCCACCAAAGTGGCGACGCGGGGCGACCGGCGTGCGCAGGAGGGGGAGGAGGAGGAGGAGGGTGAGCGTGTTTCGCAAACCGAGCGTCGCTGACATCTACGTCAAGCAGTTGCAGACCCGCCTGGACCAGCAGCTCGTGGCGGTGTATCCACCCGATGCGCCCGACATCCGCGTGGGCACGATCGGTCGCTTCGTGGAGGGGCGGTTTGACCGCCGCGGCCACCTCGCCGAACTGCTCGGGGGCGAGGACGGGTTTTGCGAGGCGGTTGCACTCACCAAGCCGAACGAGCCGACCTCGTTCTCGTTTCACTCCGACGGAGCGGTTCGCTTGGAACCCTCCGCAGCCGTGTCGGTGGCGGGCAGGGAAATGCTGAAGACCAAGCTGGCGTTCACCGGCGACCGCGCGGTGGTGGCGTCGTTCACCGGCGTGCGAGAGCGCGCCGTGCAGAGCCCCCGTGCGTTCGACACGCTCCTGTGGCGACTCTACCTCGATGGCGAGTTGGCGGGCGACGAGGTGGTGATCGCGTTGCACCGTCACGCCGAGTGGGGCACCGTGCTGGTCAACCGCAAGGGTGGCGTCGACCTGACCGTGTCGGCCGACCCGTCGGTGGTCGGCCCCGTGCTGTCGCTCGGGGGTCTCGCCGCGGGTTGCGCCGCCGCGGGCATCCAGTTCGGGGAGGGCTCGCAGGTCTCCTCGATCGTCGCCGGACCCAACCTCACCGTCGCTCTGAAGGCGAAGGGGCTGAACAGCGGGGAGACCGCGCGCATTGCCGACGTCAGGCGGTTCGAGGCCGGCGCCGCGGAGCGTGCGAAGTCGTTTGAGGAGTTCGCAGTTCCGTCGATCTCCGCCGCCGACGTGGTGGCTCAGGTCGACTTCGACACGCCCGAGGAGTGATGGCGTTGGCGGGCGCACGAGTTTCCAGCCTGCCGCCAGGTTCTCCCCAGCCCGCCGGCAGGTCTCCCCGGCCCGCCGGGAGGTCTCCCCGGCCCGCCGGGAGGTTCTCCCCAGCCCGCGCCGGAGGTCTCCCCAGCCCGCGCCGGGAAGTTCTCCCCAGCCCGCGCCGGGAGGTCTCCCCGCGGTCGGCGGGCTGACGGCGGCTAACGCAGCGCGGCATCGTATGGCTCGGCTCGAGCAGATCGCGGTTCGATCGCCAGCGCCTGCACCACGAGGTCTTTGAGCTCCCCGTTGGCCCCGAGGCTGAGCGCGCGCTCCAGCGCCTCCAGGGCGCCCTCGCGGTCCATCATCTGCAGGCGCAGACGACCGAGGCGCTCCCACGCGCCGGCGTCGGAGGGGCCCCGCTCGGCCGCGCGCCGCGCCGCTTCCTCGGCGAGGTCCACCGCGCCGACGTCTTCGTAGATGCGCGCCGCGAAGCGGTGGGGCGCCGGGCGCTCGCCGTCGACGCGCGCCCAGTCGCGCACCGCGCGCGCCGCCGCCTCCAGATCGCCCGCCTGCCAGAACGCGAGCGTCATCAGCCGCAGCACCCCGACGTCGTTGGGCTGCGCTTCGCGCGCGTACACCAGCCGCTTCGCCGCCAGCGCGTATTCGCCTTCAGCCATCGCGCGCTGCGCCGCCACCATGAAGCGCTCCATCCGCTCGCCCGCGGGGTCGGGCTTGGAGAAGTCCACGAAGCGCATGCTGCCCGCCGGCACGGTGCGGATGCCGTGGCTGAACTTCACCCGCGCCCACTGCTGGACTTCATCGCCAGCCCCTTCGCCCGAGCTGTCGCCGGTGAAGTAGATGCCCGCCACGGTTCCCACCCCCCACTCGGGGTAGGACATGCAGCGCGCGTAGCGGTGCACCACCGAGTGATCGGGCACCCTGCTGCCAAAGGGATCGTACTTGGCGCTCTCCGCCGCGTTCTCCCGCGCGCGTTGCTCGGCCTCGTAGGCGCGGCGCCCCGCCTCCTCGCGCGCCTTGCGCGCCGCCGCCGCGCTCACCCGCACGGCGTTGCGCGAGACCTGCCCGCCGCGCAGGCTCTCGGCCATCCGCTCCAGCTGGTCGGCCGCCTCGTTGATCGCCTTCAGGTGGCGCTCGTGCTCGACCTGGCGCCCGGGCGGCGCGAGGTCGGGGTGCCAGCGCTTGGCCATCTTGCGCCGCGCGAGCTGCACCGCGCGCTTGTCGAACGGGGGCTCCAGCTCCAGCAGCATCATCTGCTGCTCGATATCCAGCACCGTGGGCATGAGGCACAAACGGTAGGGCATCGCGGCGCCTCACTCCAGCCCTGTGGGGCGAGGTACGTGTCTTGCCAGACCGCGCGCGGCGGCGCATCGGCATGCACGCGCGCAAAGCGGCCCGCGGGCATCCCCACCAATCCCTCTAAGCTCCCCCCGGAGTGTCCGCCCAATACATCTTCACGATGCACCGGCTGTCGAAGCTGCACCCGCCCGACAAGACGGTGCTCGACGACATCACCCTGGCGTTCTATCCCGGAGCGAAGATCGGCGTGCTCGGCTACAACGGCGCCGGCAAGTCGACGCTGCTGCGGATCATGGCGGGGGTCGACCAGGAGTACCGCGGCGAAGCCGCGCTCGCGCCGGGGGCGACCGTGGGCATGCTCGAGCAGGAGCCGCATCTCGACGAGAGCAAGGACGTCAAGGGCAACGTGGAGGATGGCGTGGCGGAGACCAAGGCGCTGCTCGACCGCTTCAACGAGCTGGCGGCCGACTACTCCGAGGAGATCGCCGAGGAGTTCGGCAGGATCCAGGCGAAGATCGACGCCGCCGACGCGTGGAACCTCGACACGCGCCTCGAATACGCGATGGACGCCCTGCGCCTGCCCCCGCCGGATGCCGACGTGAGCAAGCTCTCAGGCGGCGAGCGCCGGCGCGTGGCGCTGTGTCGCCTGCTGCTGCGCGCGCCCGACCTGCTGCTG
The DNA here is from genome assembly GCA_963744135.1 of uncultured Solirubrobacterales bacterium. Lineage (GTDB taxonomy): Bacteria > Actinomycetota > Thermoleophilia > Solirubrobacterales > Solirubrobacteraceae > Palsa-744. Next base: position 816,035 of record CAVUSE010000004.1, read on the forward strand.
CTGGACGAGCCCACCAACCACCTCGACGCCGAGTCGGTGGCGTGGCTGGAGCAGCACCTCTCCGAGTACAAGGGCGCGATCGTGGCGGTCACCCACGACCGCTACTTCCTCGACAACGTCGCCGGCTGGATCCTCGAGCTCGACCGCGGCAAGGGCATCCCCTACGAAGGCAACTACTCCAGCTGGCTCGAACAGAAGCAGGCGCGGCTCGCCCAGGAAGAGCGCACGGAGAAGGGCCGTGAGCGCACGATCGCCGCGGAGCTCGAATGGGTGCGCATGAACCCCAAGGGCAAACGCACGAAGTCCAAGGCCCGTCTCGCCCGCTACGAGGAGCTGATCGCCGAAGAGCGCAATGTCAAACTCGACGAGGTCCAGATCCACATCCCACCCGGGCCGCGCCTGGGCGAGAAAGTACTGAGCGCCACCAACCTGTCCAAGGGCTACGGCGAGCGCCTGCTGATCGAGGATCTCTCCTTCGACCTGCCGCGCGCCGGCATCGTCGGCGTGATCGGCGCCAACGGCGCCGGCAAGACCACGCTGTTTCGGATGATCACCGGCCAGGAGCAGCCCGACAGCGGCACGATCGAGCTGGGCGACACCGTGAAGCTCGCCTACGTCGACCAGTCGCGCGACTCGCTCAATCCCGAGAAGACCGTGTGGGAGGAGATCTCCGAAGGCTACGAGCACATCCAGGTGGGCGACCGCGAGGTCAACTCGCGCCAGTACACGGCGGGCTTCAACTTTAAGGGCTCCGCCCAGCAGGCGCGCATCGGCAAGCTCTCCGGCGGCGAGCGCAACCGCGTGCACCTGGCCAAGCTGCTGCGCAGCGGCGGCAACCTGCTGCTGCTGGACGAGCCCACCAACGATCTCGACGTGGACACGCTGCGCGCGCTCGAGAACGCGCTGCTCGAATTTCCCGGCTGCGCGGTGGTGATCTCCCACGACCGCTGGTTCCTCAACCGCGTGGCCACGCACGTGCTCGCCTTCGAGGGCGACTCCCAGGTGACGTGGTTCGAGGGCAACTTCGACGCCTACGAGGAGCGCCGTCACGAGCTGCTCGGCGCCGCCGCCGACCGCCCGCATCGGATCTCCTACAAGCGGTTGGTGCGGGGATGAGGTAGGTGGCTCATGCTGGGGCGAGCACGCCCCGCAAGTCGGCCGGGGCCGTCTGGTGTTGCTGTATGCTGTGCGGTATATGGCTGCTACGCGCACACAGGTGTACCTGACCCAGGAGCAGCGTGATCGCATCGAGGAACTGCGCGCGCGCGACGGTCGCACGCTGGCCGAGGTCATCCGTGCAGCGCTCGACTCGTACCTGCCACCGCCGGAACCGGACCTCGAAAAGTTGCAGCGCGTCTTGGACGAGACATTTGGGTCCTGCCCGGACCTGGAGGTACCGCCGCGCGAGGAGTGGAATCGCTTCGACCTCGACTGGAATCGTATTGAGTCGGATCCTCCTGGACACTGACGTCCTGATCGATCACCTGCGCGGATACCGCCCGCTGCACCTACTCGATCCCAAGCTGAAGATCTCCGTGGTCACTCGCTGCGAGCTGTTCGCCGGCCGGAACGTCGACGAGCCGGCTTTGCGCCAAGCGCTGAGCGTGCTCGAGGAGGTCTCGGTGGATCGAGCCATCGCCGAGGCCGCCGGACGCATCCGGCGCACGACCGAGCTTCCAGTGCCAGACGCACTGATCGCCGCGACCGCGCTGGAGCACGGCATGAAGGTCATGACTCGCAACCGGCGCCACTTCGAGCGGGTCGCGGGGCTGGAATTGCAGACGCCCGCGGGGGAGTCGAGCGACTCGTAGTGCCCTCGGGTTGCGCACCGCATCCGGGCGATCGGGGTTTGGTCGAAGGGGACGGTGCCGCCATGATCGCCCGCGCCGTCAGCGTGCCACGTGGAAGCTCGCGGAGCCTTCAGCATTCTGGCTTCCATCGGCGGAGGCCAGGTAGATTTCGATCACGTAGGTCCCGCCGCCCGGCGGCGTCTGGATCCAAGCGCCTTCGGTGTTTTCGTATTTGACTGCTTGCGAGACGATGCGTTCCGGGGGCCAGATGCTGCCCAGCTCATCGGCGATCACCGTCTTTTCGCCTGCCTTTTCACGAAAGAGCGTGTGAGTCAACTCGAACCGGCGCCCAACTGGCCCTTCCAGGAAGATCTTCCACTGCACTTCAGCTCCCGGCTGGCGCAGCGCCTGATCGATTTCCCGCTGGGTCAAGGGCGGTTCGCCGTTGCGGATGGCAGCCGTCCGCAGTTGGGCCTCTTCGCGTTTGAGCTGCCCGGGATGGCTCTGGAGATAGGTGTACTCGGTAATTCCGGGGTGCGCGTGGACATCCATCACGTGAGCCACCAGCTCGGCCGGCGCGGGCGCGGGCTTCAGAACGATGTTCCAGATCAACACCCCGGCGGTGATCACCGCGGTGAGCGCCCCGGCTATCTGGCCAGCTTTGATCACCCCGCTGCCGAGCCCTTTGGCGCTGTCCTTCGATGATGTCTCGGTCTCGGGCAGGAATCCAAATCATATCTAGATCCCAACCTTGCGGCGTGTCGGAGAGTTCTGTATTCTCGCAGCCACCATGACTCCCCGGTGGCGAAACTCGCCCGCGCTCGGTGCAATTGCTGTGGTGGGGGCAATCGCGGCGACGCTCACGCCCACCGCCGCCGAGGGCTCCTTTCCCGGCACCAACGGCGTGATCGCGTACTCGGCCGAACACAGCATCTGGGCCGTAGACCCCGCCACGGGCGACCAGCTGCGGCTGACCACCGGCCCCGAAGACTCCGCTCCGAGCTTCTCGCCGTCGGGCGACCTGCTGACATTCCAGCGTCGCACGACGACCATTGTCACCGCACTCCATCCCACGGCAAACACGGTCCCCCCATTCCATCCCACGGCAAGCACCGTCCCCCCATCCCTTCGCACGGCAGGCACGGTTCCCCCATCCCTTCGCACGAGGAGCACCGTCACCGTCTACATCGCGAAAGCCGATGGCTCAGACCCCACGCCGTTGGTCGTGGGCAGCGAACCCGCCTTCTCCCCCGACGGGCGCCAGATCGTGTTCGTCGGATCGTCCGGCCTCTTTCTGACGGGCGTGACGCCGGGCTCGCCCGTGCGACGCCTCACCGACCATCCCGGCGATCGCACGCCGCGCTGGAGCGCGAAGGGATCGATCGTGTTTCAGCGCGCCGACGGAGCCGACGGCGAACTCGACATCGTCACTCCTCCGAGCTCCCACATACGCCGACTCCTCACCTACAACAGTGGTATAGGCGAAGAGAGCTCGACCCCGATGTGGCCGGAATGGTCGCCCAACGGCAAGAGCATCTCCGTGGCGCTGTGCGAACCCGGCAGTGAAACACCCCGCTTGGCGACAGCCCCATCGATCGTGTTCCACGCAAGCTGCGCTCCGGACGTGTGGGCGCCGGCGGGCGGGCACCTCCTCGAAGCGGGCACCGGAGTGCTGCGGGGGAAACCCGACAGCTCGTGTCCGCCGTTCATCAAGGGCGGGGGCGACGAAGACGAGGGCTTCGTTGACGATGGGCACCCCCTGTACCGGAACGAAGGCCCAAACTGGCCGATCGCATGGCAGCCGCTGCACCCGGGAACGTTGCGAGTACCCACGATGAAGTGCGCAGAAGACAAGGAAAGGGAAAACTACCCCACCTTGGTGGCCGTGCCGGCGCCGTTGGTACGCGGTGGGCAGCTGTGCGTTTACTTTCGGCGACGCCACCGGAAGATCTGCCACAGGACTTGATCGGGCGGGATCGAGTCGGCAGATACAGAGCGCTGCTTGTCGTCCATTGCGCGCGCCTGCCGCGTGTCGTCCCTCACGCTCGCTTCGCTCCTGGGAGCGGTCATCGCGACAGGCTACGTGTCACGGTCGTTGGCCTGCACCGCGCGGGCGACCAACCTGTGGACTGGCCGTGGGGTTAGAATCGCTCGCGATGCCGGAGCACGAGCCCGGATATGTGTTGGACCCTAATTGGGAGCACGAGCGACGTCGCTTGGCGTTGCTGGAGCAGGTTTGGGGGGATTGTCGACGGCGCGCCTCGCGGCGCTCGGAGTCGCGCCTGGTGCGCGCTGCCTAGAGATCGGCGGAGGAGGCGGTTCGATCGCACGTTGGCTGTGTCAGGAGGTTGGTGAGGCCGGTCACGTGACGGCCGTGGACCTGGACACGCGCTGGCTTGATCAACTCGCGGAGCCCAACCTGACCGTCGTGCAGCACGATCTCACCGAAACCGAGGCCCCATTTGAGGCCGCTTCGTTCGATTTCATCCACGCACGGGCAGTGTTCGAGCACATCGCCGCACGCGATGCTGTGCTCGAAGGCGTGTGCCGCTGGCTGGCTCCTGGGGGATGGCTAAGCGTCAGCGACTGCGTGTCGTTCAGCGTCGAGTCCACGCCCAATCCGGTCTATGGGACGGCGATGCGAGCATGGGTCGAGAGCCTCCGCAAGACCGGCACCGACTATGAGTGGGGCCGTTGCTTGCCTGCGCATCTGCAGCGCCAGGGGCTCGAGGCGATCGGCGGCGAGGCGCACGTGGCGGTGCTTCGCGGCGGCTCGCCGGTCGCTGAGTTCTGGAGCCTGGGCCTGGAGCTCCTACGCCCGAGGATCACTGAAATGCAGCTTGCCACCGGCGAGGAGATCGATGCAGCCCGCACACTGCTGGCCGACCCAGAGTTCTGGGATCTCTCTCCGGCGTTCGTGGCAGCTTGGGGCCGAAGGGCAGCCTCGTAAAGGCGCCCCTTGAGACGCGCGGATCACACGCGACGCGAGAGGGTGCGCTCCGCCTGAGTGGCATCGCGCCGTGGGTTAGGCAGATCGGCAGCTAGTCCTGCTGTGGTTGGAGCATGGGGAGTAGCGTGAGGTTGACTAGACGTACGACGGAGTTTGGGTTGTCGAGTGTGATGGTTCCGTCGCGGGTGAGTAGTAGTGAGATCGCGAGGCGTGCGATCACTTCGGCGACGCCGTCTATGTCTGATGTCGCGGCACGGCCCGCTTTGACTTCGGCTTGGAGTCGGTGGGCGATGAGTGATCGGTAGAGCTCGAGCACGGGTCCACCATCGAGGGTGAGCGGTGGTAGGAGGACCTCCGGTTCGCTGCGCAGGAGCCGGTCGAATAGTGGGTGGCCGCGGACGTAGCGCCCGGCGAACTCGAACCCGGCGACGAGTCGGTCCTCCAGAGTTTCTGCGCCTTCCCACAGAAGGTCGAGCTCTTGCATTCCGCGGCGGACCTCGCGCGCAATGACAACCTCGACGAGGCCTTGCTTGCTCGCAAACCGGCGGAAAACGGTCATTCGCGAGACGCCGGCACGGCGGGCGACGTCTTCCATCGAGGTGCGACGGATGCCGTGCTCGACGAACTCGTCGAGCGCCGCCGCAGCAACCCTGTCAAAGAGCACGTCCTCCCCCACGACGGGAGCCACCTCGAGAAATTCGGCTATTGGCACCATCAGATACCATGTTACTCTATTTCGCACAGAGTAACTAGAAAGGATGTGGCTCATGGATCAAGCGCTTATCGACGTGCCGCGACTGCGACGCCCCGCGGTCGTCAACGCCGCCCAGTACTGGCTGGCCCCAGAGCAGTTCGCGCGCCGCTGCGGGCAGCTCGGCGACCGCTTCCTGGTACCGATGCCGGCGACCGGGCCGTGGCTGTGCCTGACCGATCCCGAGGACATCAAACGCATCTTCACGGCCGATACCGACGTGCTTCGCCTCGGAGCGGCGCTGGCCAAGGCCTCCGCGCACCATCTCTTCCTCGGCCCGACCGGGCTCACGAACCTCGACGGAGCCGAGCACATGCGCAAACGGCGAATGCAGCTCCCCCCGTTCCATGGCAACGCGCTGACCGGTTACCACGAGACGATGGAGCGCAAGACCGAAGAGGCTCTCGCACGCTGGCCCTATGGGCACCCAACTCCCTCCCAGCCACACATGGAAGCGATCAGCCTCGAGGTGATCATGGCCACGGTGTTCGGGGTAACCGACCACGCGCGCGTCGACCGGTTGCGTTCGGCGACGCTCGCGCTGCTTGCCGAGGGCCACTCACGACGGTTCTTCCTCCAAACGATCATCGCGACCAGCCGCGAGAACGGGTGGGACAGACCGTTCCCGCGGGTCCGCCGCGCGATCGACGCGGTCGACGCGATCGTGATGGAAGAGGTCGCCCAGCGTCGCAGCACCGATCAACTTGACGGCCAGGACGTGCTCGGGATGTTCCTGCGCACACCCGATGACCAAGGCTGCCTGATGAGCGACGAGGAGATCTGCGATGCGATGCGCACCCTGCTGCTTGGAGGACACGACACCACCGCCTCCACCCTGACGTGGATACTCGAGCGCGTCAGCCGCTACCCCGACGTGCTGGTGCGTCTGCAGACTGCCGCGCTCGACGGAGACGACGAATACCTCGACGCGGTGATCAAAGAGGCGATGCGCTTGCGCCCAGCCTTCCCGCTCACCGCAAGACTCGCAACCGAGCCGTTCGAGCTACCCGGGCTGACGATCCCCAGCGGCACCATGGTAGTCCCCTACATAACACTCGTGCACCGCCGCCCCGAGCTCTACCCCGACCCACTCGCCTTCCGCCCCGAGCGATTCCTTGGCACGCGCGCCGGGACCTACACCTGGATCCCCTTCGGCGGTGGACCCAGACGATGCATCGGTGCCGCCTTCTCCCTCACCGAGGCTCGGATCGTGCTCAAGACCATCCTGCGCCACGCCCGCCTCGAACCCTCTCACCAGCGCTCAGAGCGAGTCGCGCACCGCAACGTATTCATCGTACCCGCACGCGGCGGACGCATCACACTCCAACCCCACACACCCCCCTCCACGCCAAAAACACAGCCACCTCGACGCGCCCTTGCTTCGCGGCGAGAAGAGGCGCCCCGCTCCAAGACACCGACATGATCGCAATGGACGAGGACGGGCCTGTCAAGCCCGCTGGGGGCGCTGCTTTCGATCTCCCCACCCTCGGCGCTTACGATCCTCCGAGCAACTGGGAGCGCGCCGAAACCTGACGGCGGCGGCCCCAGCCCGAGGAGTAGGCTGCGTCTGTAGGCCAAGCCAAGTCAAGACGGGAGGACACTGTGGGCTCGCATGGATCGGACGACTCTCTTAGTTAGCGGTCGCTAAGATCCCTGCCTCAAACCTTCGGCGACCACAGATAGGGAGTTGTCATGCCTGGATACACCGCAAAGCAGATCGACGAGATGGAGGGCGCGTTTGGTGGCGGCCTGAAGAAGGCCCGCGCCGAGCTGGGCGTCACCTCCTTCGGCATGCAGGTTGTGGATCTGCCCCCCAACTACAACGACTACCCCGAGCACGAACACGCGGAGGACGGCCAGGAGGAGGTCTACTCGGTGATTCGCGGCTCGGGCGCGATCGAGGTCGAGGGCGAGCGTCTGGAGCTCACGCCCGACGTCCTCATCCGGGTTGGTCCTGGCATCAAGCGCAAGCTGTTCTCGGGACCCGAGGGCATGCGCGTACTCGCGCTGGGCGGCACACCCGGAGCGGCATACGAGATCCCCGAGTTCACCGAGCTGGCGCCCGCCAGCGCCTAGCGCGCGAACGAGACGTCCGCGCCGAGCGTGCGCGCCGCGGCGGCGATCAGCCGTGCGGCGGCGTGCACGTCGGTGAGCTGCACCAGCTCCACCGGGGAGTGCATGTAGCGCAGCGGGATCGACACCAGCGCAGTGGGGACCCCGCCGCGACTGAGATGGACGGCATCGGCGTCGGTGCCGGTGTTGCGGCCGATCGCCTCGACCGTGAAAGGGATGCTCTCGCGCTCCGCCGTGTCGTGCAGCAGCTCGAACAGGCGGGGATGCAGCGTCGAGCCGCGGCTGAGCACGGGCCCCGAGCCGAGCGGGTGCTTGCCCGACTCCTTCACATCGATCCCGGGAGCATCGGTCGCGTGGGTCACGTCCACCACGATCGCCGCGTCGGGCTCGAGCGCAAAGGCGGAGGTGCGCGAGCCGCCGAAGGTGGTCTCCTCCTGGGCGGCGGCCACCGCGACGAGCTCCCACTCGGCGCCGCCCGCCTGCGCCACCAACCGCGCGGCCTCGAGCGCGACGAACGAGCCGAGGCGGTTGTCCAGGGCGCGCGAGGCGATACGGCCGTTGGGCAACTCCACCGGATCGCCGGCGATCACCGCGACGTCGCCCACCCGTACGAGCTCGCGCGCCTGCTCGCCGTCGCGCGCGCCGATGTCGATGTGCAGGTCGCGCACCTCGGCGACCTTCTTGCGCTCCTCGTCGCGCAGCAGGTGGATCGGCTTCTTGCCGATCACCCCGGCGAGCTCGCCCGCGCGGGTGCCGAGCACGACGCGCTGGCCGACGAGGATCTGCGCGTCCCAGCCCCCCACCTCGCGAAACCACAGGAAGCCCTCGTCGTCGATGTGGGTGACGATCAGCCCGATCTCGTCGATGTGGCCCATCACCACCAGTCGCCGGGAGCCGGCGGCAGACTCGGCTTCCCGGGCCGGGGGGGCCGGAGATGTGGAGTCGACGCCACGCTCACTGCGCACCGGCACGCGCGCCGAGGGCGAGCCCACCACGTCGATGTCCACGGCGGCGCCGAACGCCTCCGCCGCCGCCCGCCACACCGCCGCGGGCGCGGTCTCGTAGCCCGAGGGGCCGCGCGCCGCGAGCAGATCGCGGAGGACCTGCGGAAAGTCGTCGCTCATGCGGCGAGCAATCCTCGCAGGACGTACTGGAGGATGCCGCCGTGGCGGAAGTAGTCGGCCTCGCGGGGTGTGTCGATCCGCACACGCGCTTTGAACTCGACCGACCCGCGTCCCTCAACCTGCCCGGCCCCCTCGGCCTGTCGGCTCTCCGGCTGCTCGGCGCGCACCGCCACCTCGCGCGGGGCCTCCCCGCCGCTGTTCATCGCCGCGGCGAAGCCCTCGATCGAGAAGGTCTCCTCGCCGGTGAGCCCCAGCGACTGCGCGCTCTCGCCCTCGGGGAACTGCAGCGGCAGCACGCCCATCCCAACGAGGTTGGAGCGGTGGATGCGCTCGAAGCTCTGCGCGATCACGGCGCGCACGCCGAGCAGCTTGGTGCCCTTCGCCGCCCAGTCGCGCGAGGAGCCGGTGCCGTACTCCTTGCCGGCGAGCACCACCAAGGGCACGCCCTCCTGCATGTAGCGCATCGCGGCGTCGTAGATCGAGAGCTGCTCGCCGACCAACGGCCCGCCCTCCGGGCGTCCCGTCGGTGCCCGCAGGTGCACCGTCACCCCGCCTTCGGGCAGCGCGGCGCCCCCAGGACCCCGCAGCAGGTTGCGGATGCGGATGTTGGCGAAGGTGCCGCGCATCATCACCTCGTGGTTGCCGCGGCGGGCGCCGAAGGAGTTGAAGTCGCGCGGGGCCACCCCCTGCTCCTGCAGGTAGAGCCCGGCGGGGCCGTCGCGCTTGATCGCGCCCGCTGGGGAGATGTGATCGGTGGTGACGGAGTCGCCCCACACCGCCAGCACGCGCGCGTCGTTCAGGTCCTCGAGCGGCGCCGGCTCGGCGGGCATCCCCTCGAAGTAGGGTGGTAGGCGCGCGTAGGTGGAGCGCTCGTCCCAGGCGAAGCGCTCGCCGGCGGGGACGTCCAGGCCGTTCCAGTGCTCGTCGCCATCGAACACCTCGGCGTAGGCCTTGCGGAACATGCCGGACTGCACCGCCGCCTCGATCGTCTGCGCGATCTCGGCCTCGGTGGGCCAGATGTCGCGCAGGTGCACCTCGTTGCCCTCGGTGTCGTTGCCGAGCGAGTCGGCGACGATGTCGATGTCCATCGTGCCCGCCAGCGCGTAGGCGACGCACAGGGGGGGCGAGGCGAGGTAGTTCATCTTCACGTCGGGGTTGATGCGCCCCTCGAAGTTGCGGTTGCCGGAGAGCACCGAGACGACCGCAAGATCCTCCTCGCCCACGACCTTCGAGATCTCCTCGGCCAGCGGCCCGGAGTTGCCGATGCAGGTGGTGCAGCCATACCCGACGAGGTTGAAGCCGAGCTGCTCCAGCGGCTCGGTGAGCCCGGCGCGGTCGAGGTATTCGCTGACGACCTTCGACCCGGGCGCCAGCGAGGTCTTCACCCACGGCTTGCGCTGCAGGCCCTTGGCGAGCGCGTTGCGCGCGAGGATCCCCGCCCCGATCATCACGGAGGGATTGGAGGTGTTGGTGCAGCTGGTGATCGCGGCGATAACCACGTGGCCGTGGCGCAGGGTGGTGGAGGTGCCGTCGGACAGCGTAACCACTGCCCCAGCCCCCTCCTCCTCCTTTTTGTCCTCCTGCAGCCCGCTCGCCCCCGATCCCTCCGACGAGGACGACGACCCCTCCGAGCCGCTGGGGGCCCCCGGCGACCCACTCGCCCCGCTCGCCGCCGACGCCTGCGCATGCGCGGCCCGCGCGCCTTCGCCGTTGGACGGCTCTTGCGAGGCGGTGGGATCGCTCGCGGGGAAGCTCGCCGCCACCGCTTCGTCCTGGCCGTTGGAGGTGGGCACATAGCCGGCGAGCGCGCGGCGGAAGGCCGGCTGGGCGTCGGTCAGCGAGATCCGGTCCTGCGGGCGCTTGGGGCCGGCGAGGCTGGGCACCACCTCACCGAGGTCGAGCTCGATCTGCTCGGAGAAGCGGGGCTCGGGGGAGTGCTCGTCGTGCCACATGCCCTGCTCGCGCGCATACGCCTCCACCAGCTCGACCTGCTCGGCGGGGCGCCCGGAGAAAACTAGGTAGCGCAACGTCTCCGCATCGATTGGGAAGATCGCGCAGGTGGAGCCGAACTCGGGCGACATGTTGCCGATCGTCGCGCGGTCGGCGAGCGGCAGGCCGACGAGGCCGGCGCCGTGGAACTCGACGAACTTGCCCACCACGCCGCGCTCGCGCAGCATCTCGGTGACGGTCAGCACGAGGTCGGTGGCGGTGGCCCCCTCGCGCAGCGCGCCGTGCACGCGGAAGCCAACCACCTGCGGGATCAGCATCGACAGCGGCTGGCCGAGCATCGCCGCCTCCGCCTCGATCCCGCCGACGCCCCAGCCGAGCACGCCGAGGCCGTTGACCATCGTCGTGTGCGAGTCGGTGCCCACCAGCGTGTCGGGGTAGGCGGCGGGCAGGGCGGGCGGGCCTTCACCGTCGGCGACGAACACCACGCGCGAGAGGTACTCGAGGTTGACCTGGTGCACGATCCCGGTGTCGGGGGGGACGACCTTGAAGTTGTCGAACGCCTGCTGGCCCCAGCGCAGGAAGAGGTAGCGCTCCTGGTTGCGCTCGAACTCGCGCGCGGCGTTGATCGCGAAGGCATCGCGCGTGCCGAAGGCGTCGACCTGCACGGAGTGGTCGATCACCAGCTCGGCGGGCGCGAGTGGGTTGATCTTCGCGGGGTCGCCGCCCATCTGCGCCATCGCGTCGCGCATCGCTGCGAGGTCCACCACGGCGGGGACACCCGTCAGGTCCTGCATCAGCACACGCGCGGGCGTGAACGCGATCTCGATCGAGGGCTCGGCGGCGGGGTCCCACCCGGCGAGCGCCTCGATGTCGGCGGCGCGCACCGTGCCGGTGCCCTCGGCCGCGCCCTCGGCGCGCAGCAGGTTCTCCAGCAGCACCTTCAGCGAGAAGGGCAAGCTCGCCACGTCGAAGCGCTCCGCCAGAGCGGCGAGGCGGAAGATCTCGTACTCGCGCCCCCCCACCGTGAGCGTGCCCCGCGCGTCGAAGCTGTTGCCGGCCATGCCCCCAGTCAATCAAAGACCGTCGTCGTTCTGCTCGATCGTCCCCCACCACCGCGGGGATGGTGTTTCAGTTTTGAGGCATAACCACCAACTGGACCTGTGTGCAGCGACCAGACAACAGCACTGAGAGGTCCAGTAGCTGGTAGGGGCAAAAAAGAAACACACCAACCACCACCAACACACCCTCCACTCGCCCCACCAGCACACCCTCTGCTCCGGCGAGAGTGACCACCGGCGCAGGTCGCGGCCCCGCCGGCCCTGTGCAGGTCGCAACCCCCGCCGGCCCGGTGCAGGTCGCAGCCCCGCCGGCCCTGTGCAGGTCGCAGCCCCCGCCGGCCCCCTCAGGCGACTGCCAGCTCGACGCGGCCCTTGCCCGCGCGCTTGGAGCGCAGCAACGCCGCGTCGCACGCTTCGAGCAGCTGCTCGGCGCTCATCGGCGGGTGCCACTGGGCGACACCGATCGAGGCGGAGACGCCCGCCACGAGGTCGAACGAGGAGACCTCGGCGAGCCGCGCCAGAGCGCGTTCGCCGGCGAGCGCGGCGCTGTGCAGGTCGGCCGCCGGGAGGATCACGACGAACTCGTCGCCGCCGTAGCGCGCGACGCGGTCGAAGGCGCGGAACTCCCCCTGCAACGCGCGCGCGACGCCGCGCAGCACGGCATCCCCGGCGGGGTGTCCGTGGCGGTCGTTGACCAGCTTGAAGTCGTCGAGATCGATCAGCAGGCAGCCGAGGTCGCCACCGGTGCGGGTGGCGCGGTCGATCTCTTCCCGCAGGCGGCGACGCATCGCGCGGTGGTTCATGCTGCCGGTGACCGCGTCGGTGCCGGCCTCCGCGCGCGCGCGCAGCAGCGCCTGGGTGTGCGCCGCCTGATCGACGAGCGCAGCGGCGCGGGCGATCTCGGGCTCGCTCCATCCGACGGGGCGTCTACGCGCGGCAACCACCACCGCCTCCACCTCCCCACGCACGGTGAGCGCCAGCAGCAGCGCGCAGCCAATGCCGGCGGGGGCGGCGCGCGGCAGCGAGGCGGTCAGCTCGCGGGCGCCGACGGCGAGCACACTCTGGCCGGTGCTCGCCACCCAGGCGACCCCCGGCGGACGCTCGGCGCGGGGCACGACGCAGCTGAGGCGGGCCTCGCCGCCGAACAGGTAGACGACGACCGGCTCGCCCTCCTGTGCGCTCCCCTCGGGGGCGAGATGATGCACCTGCATCTCATCGGGGGGGTGGGGCTCCATGACTGTGCACAGCTCGTGCGCGAGCGCACGCCACACGGTCTCGGCGTCGCCACCACCGTCGGCGAGCCGCATCAGCCGGCGCAGCGCGCTCAGCAGCGGATCGCCGTTGGTGCCGGCGAGGGCTGGCATTGAGATGTCGGCGCTTGCGGTGGCCATACCCGTGACTTTAGATGGAACGGGCGCGGCAGGGTGTCGTTTTTGTGATCGTCCACGCGCGCGGCCGGCTTCCGTCAGCGATGGTGGGCGCGGTGCCTCCGTGCACCGCGACGAACCCTGTGCCTGTGCCGCCGCCTGCTGCTCCTGCGTCGCGGGCAGTTCCTGACGGCGATCTTCGTGCTCTGCGTGATCCGCGCCCCACTCTGCGCGACGATCGTCGTGGGCATCGCCAGGTGGGCGCCACAGAGACTGCCGTTGCGGTTGTTGGTGAGCACCGAGTGCGGGCCGATGGGCAGGCTCAGCGCGAAGCTGGAGATCGGCACATCGGGCAGCGATTCGAAGGCGGAGGAGAGGATCCCCGTGCGGGCGATGTGGGTGTGGCCGACGAGCACAACCTCGACGCCGTTGTCGCCGCTGAGGATCACGTCGAGGTCGGGGTAGGCTTCGCCGCCGTGCGAGACGAGGTAGGCGGGGCCGGTGAGCGGGTCGGGCAGCACCGGGGTGGTGACGCTCGCCGAGCCGACGCGCGCTTCTTCGCTGCAGCCGCCAGGCGGCGGGCCAGCTTCGAAGGTGGCGGAAGGGCACGCTTTGTGCAGCGTGGTGATGCGTGCCGCCAGCTTCTTCGGCAGCGACGTGAGCACCTCGTGGATGTTGGCCTGACCCAGCCCTGCGGGCTGTGTGCCCGCGGCCTGGGTGACCTTGACTTCGAGGCCGGCGCCGTTCACCCGCGAGACGCGCGCGCCGGTGGCGGCCGTGAGCTCGGGGGTGAACGCGAGCTTGTTGCATTCGCCCACCTGGAAGGGGCTCGAAACGCTCTGTTCGGTGAGCGCGCTGGAGCCGGGGACGAAGCCGCTGAGCTGTGATTCGGTGGCGAGCGGGGAGCAGCTGGTGGGGTTGAACAGGAAGTTGGGGCGGTTGACCGTCACATCGATGTTGCGCAGGCGCAGCGGCACCCCCTGCACGATCGTGGGCAGCGCGGCGGTGACGACCGCGCGGCCGCTGTACAGACCGACGCCGACGCCCGCGCGCGCGATCACGTCGCCGAAATCGAAGGGGCCGGCGTTGGCGGGCACCACGATCGAAAGACCGTAAGGGGCGCCCCCGTAGGGCCCGGTGAGGAAGACCTTGCCGGCGAACGCGTACGGTTCGGAGCCCGCGCCGGCGCTCACCGACGCGCCGCCGATTTCACTCGCCGCGGGGCACGTCCCCGCGTTGGCGGGCGCTTCCGCGCACAGCGCCACCGTGGGGATCGCGCCGAGCAGGCCGGCGGGCAGCGTCGTTTTGACGTCGGCGAGATACTGCTGCCCGTCCGCGCGGGCGAGCGCGAAGGTGTAGGAGGTGTAGGCCCCGGCGGTGGCGGAGGTGCCGTGGGTGCTCTGGCTGAGGGAGAAAGGCAGCGGCGAGGGACAACCGGTGGCGGTGAACGGCGTCGAGCTGAGCGTGGCGGCGGCGCCGGTGTAGGGCGCGAAGAGGCCTTCGACCTGTCCGGCAGCACACGACAGCGGGTTGGCCAGGGGTGCCAGCGACCCACCGTCGAACCGCATCGCGAGGTCGCCGAAGGGCAGCTGGGGGTTGCCCGCGAAGGTCGCTTCCAGGCGGCCGGTGGCGGGGTTGGGGGTGACCTGGCCCTGGAGCCTCACCGACACGCCGAGCGCGCTCTCGGCGTCCACGTAGATCGTGTAGGGAGGGCCGGCGATCGGCGCGCCGGTGGGGCTGCCGAGGTAGACGCTGCCGGCGAGCGAGCCGGGCGGCAGATCGGTTTCGATGCTCACGCTCGCGACCTTGGAGGCGGCGGGGCAGGAGACTGGCGCGGTGGTGCGCACGCCGGGACTCACCTGCTGGAGTCCCGCCTGCGCCGCGGTGCACGCTGCCAGCCCGCGAGCCGCGGAGGGGTTGAGCGTGAGGCCTTCGGGCAGCGTCACGTGGGCATCGTCGATGTCGGCGGTGTTGATCGCTTCGGGGGCGACGTTCTGTGGGACCTTCACTTCCGCGGTGACGCCGTCGGGTTCGTCGGAGGTGGCGGTTTCCGGGTGGACTTCGGCCGTCGGTTTGAACGGCACCCGATCGCACCCTTCCACCCCCACCGGCGTGTGGGTCGAGGTCTTTGAGATTTCACCTTCCCACGATTCGACTTCGAGATATGAGGTGGTGGTTGTGGAGCAGACGCTCGGCAGGGTGAGGAAGTTGCCCTCCCCCGCGCGTCCGTTGAAGATCAGCTTGGACTTCAACAGCGGGATCGATTTGGTGATGTTGTTGATTTCGAAGTACTCATGGAAGTCGGTGTTCCAGCTGACGTGGCCTTCGAGGAAGATGTGTTCGTTGGCGACCAGCGGCACCGACGCGTGGATACCGAAGTCGAGCGGCAACCCGGGCGGCTGCTGGAGGTTGTAGACGGGCGCCGAGAGCGGGACGTTGGCGGCCGCCACGAAGGCGGTGAGTTCGTCTTTGCCCACTTCCGTTTCAGCGGGGCAGGCGTCTTCTTCGAAGGTTTTCACCGGGCATGCCGGCAGCGCCTCGGGGTCGGCGGCGAGACCCGGGGGGATGTCCACCCGCACCCGCTTGACGTTGCCGATCGGTTTGCGCCCCAGACCGGAGGCGGTGGAGTTGAATTCAAAGCCGGTGATGCCGTACTGGGGGTGACCGGCGGCCTGGGTGTAGGCCTGTTCGTGGTTGGCTTCGACGCTCGCGTAGGTGCACGAGGAGATCGTGCAGGTGCCCGCTTCGAAGTTCTTTTCTTCGACACCAAACCCCCCCGCCTGCGCCGCGGGCACCGCCACGCCGCCTGCCGTGTAGCAGAGCAGCGCCACCACACCGCCGGCCGCGCAGCAGAGCGCGCGACGAGCCCGATCCGTACCTCTCCGATCCTCACATACCGTTACTACCCCCATACGGGGTTTCTACTCACGCAACAGAAAACGCCGCCCGGACAAGCCGCGACGGCGCTCTGTGGATCACTCCCTGCGTGTCTCTGGCGGAGGCCTGTGAGACCCGCCCCCGCCCGTGACCACCTCAGGCTCTGAACGTCACCGTGGCAAACGCCTTGGAAGTGATGTTGCCTTTTTTACTCTTCGGCACGAACCCGACGCGCACCTTGATCCGCAGCTGGCGGAATTTCCGCAGCACTTCTTTGCCGACGGAGGTGAGCGACACCTTGACGTTGGTGCGCCCGCCCGCGCCGACGCTGCGCTTGATGAACTTGAGGTTGGAGCCGCCGGCGCTGACGCTGCCGGCCGCCGGCAACTGCACGTTGAGCGTCGCGGTGGTGCCCTTGGTTTTGTGTTTGACGACTTCCACCGGGCAGTTGCGCACAGCGATCGTGGGCTCCTCGAGGATCGTCGCATTGTTCTGGCCGATGAGCGTGGTGGGCATCGTCAGCTTCGAGCGGCACAGGTTGCCGTTGGCGCCCAGCACCGAGTTGGAGCCGGACGGCAGGTAGAGCGAGATGTTGGAGACCGGCACATCGGGCAGCATGTCGAACGAGGTGGTGATCTGCGAGTTGACCACTTTGGTGTGCCCGACGAGGATCACGGTGACGCCGTCCCCACTCAGGATCATGTCGAGGTTGGGGTAGGCTTCGTTGCCGTGCGACACCAACCAGGCGGTGCCGGTGAGCGTTCCCGGCAGCACCGGCGTGTTCGCTTTCACGGTGCCCACCTTCGCTTCGCTTTTGCAGCCGCCCGGCGCAGGACCGGCTTCGAATGTCGCCGCCGGGCAGGCTTTCGAGAGCGTCGAGAGGCGCACCGGCAGCTGCGTGGGCAGCGTCGCGGTCACCTGTTTGACGTTCGTCTGGCCAGCGGGCTGGGCTGATGTTGACTTCGATGTTGGCGCCGTTGGTGCGCGAGGTTTTCGCGCCGGCGATCGAAGCGAAGGAGGGCTTGAAGGCCAGCTTGTTGCATTCTTCGGTGACCAGCGGGCTCTTGACTTCAGCGGTGGTGAACGTGCTCGACCCGAGCAGCGTCACGCCGGTGAGCGTCGATTCGGTTTGCAGCGCCGCGCAGCTGGTTGGGTTGAGCATGAAGCCCTGACGGTTGATTTCGATGTTCAGGCTCTGCATGCGCAGCGGAATGCCCTTGAAGATCGTGGGCACGCTGCCGGCCACCACCACGCGCGAGGTGTACGGTTCGACGTTGATCGTCGCGTGCGTGACCACGTTGCCGAGGCTGAACGGACCGGCAACCGCGGGCACCACCATCGCCATGCCGTAGGGCGCGCCGTTGTAGGGGCCTGTCAGGTAGGCCGAGCCGGTGAACTGATACGGCGCGGAGCCCGCCCCGGCGAGCACCGTGACCGTGCCGATCCGGCTGGAGGCCGGGCAGCCGCCCGTGCCGGCAGTCGCTTCGGCGACCTGCGCTTCGGTGCAGAGCGACACCGCGGGGATCCGTCCGACGAGGCCGGCCGGCAGCACGGTCTTGATCTGCGAGAGGTACTGCTGCCCCGAGGGCCGCGTGACAGTGAACGAGAAGTTGGTCGACGCCCCACCGGTGGCGGGCTGGCTTTCAGATGTCTGCGTCGGCGAGAACGGCAGCGGCGATTTGCAAGCTTCGCCGGCGCCGTTGTTGTCCACCGTGAAGGCGGTGGAGGGCTTTTCCGTGAATGCTTCGCCGATGTACGGCACCAGCTTCGTTTCGGTCGTCGCCGTCCCACACGCAAGCGGGTTGGCGATCGGCGCGAGCGGGCCGCCGTTGAAGTGCAGGATCACGTCGCTGAAGGGTTGCTGCGGGTTTTCGACGAAGCTCGCGGTCACCCGTCCGGTCGTTTCGTTGAGCGTGATCGAGCCTTTGAGGCGCACCGACACGTCATAACGCGAGGACTCCGCATCGATGTACATGGTGTAAGGCTGCGAGGTGATCGGACCCGATTCGGGCCCGCCGAGATACATGTTCCCCTGCAGCGATCCCGGCGGAAGGTCGGGGACGTTCAGCGTGACCGTGCCGATCTTCGAGCCGGCCGGACACGCGACTCCCGGTGTGAGGCTGTGGATCCTGGCCTGCGCCGGGGTGCACGTTTCGAGACCATGCGCAGCCGCGGGATTGAGCGTCATCCCTTCCGGCAGCGTGACGGTCGCGTCCTTCACCTGCGAAGAGTCGATGCCTTCGGGGCTGGGATCGTGCGGAACGGTCAGTTCGGTCGTGATGCCGTCGGGCTGATCGGCCTTCGTCGTTTCCGGTGTCAGCGCGATCGCCGGCACGAACGGGACAGGCGAGAAGGGCGCAGCGCCGTTGCAGCCTTCGGCGGCGACCGGCGTGACGTATGACTTCGTGGCTTCCTGGCCTCCAAGGGATTTCAGCGCCACAGTGGTAGTCGTGTTTTCTCCGGGACCAGCACAAAGGCTCGAGTTCGTGATGAACCCACCATGTCCGGTGGTGCCGATGTTGCCATAGAGGACCAGGCGCGAGGAGATCAACGGCAATGCGGGGGAGACGTTGATTTCGTAGTAGTCGTGGTAGTTGCCGGCCCATTCGACGTGGCCTTCGATCAGGGTGTGGGCGTAGTACTGCTGCGCCTCGAGGAATTCCTGTTCGAGAACCGAGGGGAAGCCTCCGACTCCGGGTTTTGCACCCGCTTCTTCGGCTTTTTTGAAACCTGCCTTCAAGCTTAGCTTCGGTAAGTGGCTGAGGAAGTTCCAGTGCCACTCCAAAGTCCGAGGCGAGGCCATTCGGCTGAACGAGGTTGTAGACCTTGCCTTCGAGCGGCAGGTCCTCGTACGAATTTTGTAGCGGGTTCAATGAGAACGACTACTTTATTGACCCCGATTTCGGACCTTACTTCGTTTTTTCCTTCTTTTTTGCTTACTTTGCATTCAGGCGCAGCATAGAAGCCAGTTCCGGGTATTACTTCCGTTTCACCGAAGTCGGCGAGTGAGCACTTTTCCACGGCCTCGGGGTTCGCGCTCACGCCCGTGCCGACGTCTGTGCGTACATGCGTGACGAGGCCAGTAGGCGCAAAAGCTGCGGGAATGACCGGAGGGCTAGCTTTCTGAATTTCGTAAGTATCGACCTTGAATTCAGTCACCCCGAACGGAGGATGACCCGCAGCCTGCGTGTAGCCTTCTTTTTCTGCTTTCGCAAGTTCTTCGGCAGGAGTCGACGGCGGCGGGGCTTTGTTGCATTCTTCAAACCCCGTTTTGCAGTTCCCCGCGAACACGCTTTCGACCCCCAGCGCTTCCGGCGTCGCCTGTGCGGCAGGCGCGGCAGCAGCGAGCGCGAGACCCACGCACGTGAGCAGCGCGGCCATCCAGACCCGGACATACCGAGCCGTCATGTCAACGGGAAACCTCATGTCGCAATCCCTCCTTGTAGCCCCAGGGCAGTCCTCATCATCCTCCACTACAACACTTCCCACTATACCCAGGTTGCGGTACGTCTACGCATTTTTTCATTCAGTCAGCGAGAATCAGGCTGGACTGTCGTCAGCGGCGCGCTCTCCGCGCGGGCCGTCGCGAGCACCTGCTCGAGGTCGCCGCCGCCGGAGCGATCGATCAGCGGCTGGATCAGCATCCTCAGTGGCAGAACAGACCCAACCCAGCCCGGCGCGGTGACGCGGCGGGCGCGACGCTCCACGCCACGCTCGATCGCGTCGAGCGCGCGCACCAGCGGCACCGGTTTGACAATAGCCTGGCGCATGCCCCCGGCCTGCTCCGCGGCGCGGGTCTGCATACCGCGGCTGACCATCTCGGTGTCGATGAAGCCGAAGTAGGCCACGCCCGTGCGCGCGCCCGTGTGCGCCAGCTCGATGCGCAGGGTGTCGCCGAGCGCCTCCACGGCGGCCTTCGAGGCGCTGTAGGCGCCGAGCATCGGCACGTGTACGGCCGCCGCCAGCGAGGCGATCGGCAGCGCATACCCGCGCGGGTGGGAGATGTGCGGCCCGGCCGCGCGCAGCGTGTAGTAGACACCGAGCAGGTTGACCGCGATCGTGCGCTCGAAGATCGCCGGATCGCCCCCAACCAGGGGCAGCTGCGCGGCCACGCCGGCGTTGGCGATCGCCACGTCCAGGCCCCCCAGCCGCTCGACCGCCCCCTCGACCGACCGCTCGACCTGCGCGCGGTCGGTGACGTCGCACTCGAACCACGGCGCATCGCCGCACTCCGCGGCCACCTGCGCCAGCAGCTCGGGCTCGAGCCCCGCCAGCGCCACCCGCGCGCCCCGCGCATGCAGCCGCCGCGCCGTGCCCGCGCCGATCCCGCGCGCCGCGCCGGTGATCAGCACGCGCCGGCCCTCCAGGGGTATAGGGGCGGCGGCGGGGCGTCTCATCTCATGCTGGGGCAATCGAGGTCATCGGGGAGCGCAGCCTATACGCCGCTGCGAACACGAGCGCAGCGAGCACGTTCAGCACGAGCTTGTAGTCGAGCGCCACCTTGCCGAAGACGTCGGCGGTGCTTGGGCGCGGGCCGGTGGGGATCAGGCCGAGGACGCTGAAGAGGGCGGCGACGAGCAGGGCGGCCAGCACCATCGTGCAGTACATCAGCGCAACCGTTCGCAGCGCGTACTCGCGTCCGTAGTACTTGCGGTAGATCAGGATGATCGGCAGCACGATCAGGTCGGCGAACAGGAACGCCAGCACCCCGGCGAAGCCGATCCCCCCCGACCACAGCACCGCCGCGAGCGGCACGTTGCCGATCGAGCAGACGAACGACGCCACCGCGATCAGCGGGCCCACGAGCGCGCTCTCGATCGCCGGCCACGGCGCGGGGGCGTTGACGATGAAGAGGCTCTCGAAGAAGCCGTTGCCAAGCTGCGCGATGAAGCCCGCCAGTAGGAAGCCGAGCGCGATCTCCTTGTAGAGCATTGCCCAGTCCATGCGGAAGTTGCCCGCCACCTCAACCCACGCGGTGCGCGAGGTCAGCCGCTCGCGCCAGCCACGCTCGTCCTCGCCGCCGTGGCCATGGTTGTGGTCGTGGCCGTCCTCCATCACGCTCTGGGCATGCTCGCGCGCGCGGGCCTCCAGGTCGGCCGGCACGAAGACCCGCAGCGCCAGCGCCATCAGCGCGATCATCACGATGCCGCCGAGATACTCCGCGAGCGTGAACTGCCAGCCGATCAGCACCCACAGCACGAGGCCCAGCTCCCACACGAGGTTGGTCGAGGCGAACTGGAACGCCAGCGCGGTCGCGGAGGACGCGCCCTTGGCGAACAGCGAGCGGGCGATCGCCACCGCTGCGTAGGAGCACGACGAGGAGGCCGCCCCGAGGCCGGTCGCGAGCGCGACGGGCTTTGGCCCCGAGCCCGCCAGCGCGCTCTGCACGCGCTCGCGCGGCGCCCACGCCTGCACGATGGCGCTGATCGCGAAGCCCAACACCAGCGCCCACCACACCTCCCATGCCATCAGAAGCGAGTCGCGCAGCCCGTGCCAGATCACTTCGAGAGCGCCGTTCACGCCCCTAATCTAGCCCTGCTCGCTACGCCTTCAGCAGCACAGGCCGTTCGAACGCCGCCGCTTCTGGGATCACGAGCCCCGCTTCGGTTTGGAACCACTGCTCCAGCAGCGAGCAGTACATCGCGCGGAAGTCGGAGGTGTTGACGAGGTTTTCGTTTTCGTCGAGTTTGCCGAGGCCGGGGAACTCGCCGATCATCGTGCCCGCCACCTGCGTGCCGATCAGGAACGCCACGCCGGCCGCGCCGTGGTCGGTGCCCGAGCCGTTTTCCTGGGGGTGGCGGCCGAACTCCGACCACAGCTGGATGATCACGCGGTCGTCCAGGTTGCGCGCTTCGAGGTCGCGCTGGAACGCCACCACCGATTCCACGGTCTGGCCGAGATTGGCGCTCAGCGTGGTGGGCTCGTCGGAGTGGGTGTCGTAGGTGCCGATCCCGGTCAGCGAGGCGCACTTGATCGGCAGCCCCGCCGCCAGCATCGCCGCGAGCGCTTCCAATCGCCCCGCGAATTCGCCGCCGTCCTCCGGGTAGGTGACGGGCGCGGTGTATGTCGGCTTGCCTTCCGGGCCCACGAACGGGGCCATCTCCTTCAGCACGATGCTCGTGTCCCACGCGGCGCCGCGCGCCTGCGCGTAGGCGGGCGATGGCGCGCCCAGGGCGCCCAGCTGGCCGAAGGTTTCCATCGCCGGGCCGGCGATCGGTTCGTCGAAGCCGTACGCCCACATGTTGTAGTCCGCGGGCGAGCTGACGGCGGCCACCGGCATCTTTTCCGTGGCCAGCGCCGGCGCCAGGCTGTAGTCGAGCGAGAGGCCCTGCAGCGGGTTGTTCGGTTCGCCGGTCGCGTCGAGGAAGCGCCCGATCCAGCCGCTGCGCGCGTTGGCGTCGAGCTGGCCCACCTCCCAGTAGTGGCGGCTCGTGAAGTGGCTCTCGTCGGGCGGGTCATACCCGACCGCCGGGAACACGGTCACCTTGCCCTCGCCGTGCAGCGTCGCGAGACCCTGCGCCTGGGGGTGCCACATCAGGGTCGGGTCCTCGCTGAACGGAACGCCTGAGCCTTCGGCGAGGGCGAGCGCGGGACGCAGTTGGCGGTAGCGGGCTTCCTTCACCGGCGCCAGCACCGACAGCGCGTCCCACCCGCCTTCCATGAAGATCGACACCAGCACCGGCTGGTTTTGGGAAGTGGCGGCGGCCTGGGCGATGCCCTCTTCGAAGTGGCGCGCGCCCAGCATCGAGGCGCCGTACACCGACACCACCGCGCCGGCGGTGCGCAGCAGGAAGCTGCGCCGGCCCATCCCCGTGCCCGCCGGCAGCGGCATCCCCGACTCGATCGCCGGCAGCCCGCGGCCGGGCACCGCGACCCCGCCGCCGGACACCCGGACCCCGCCACCGGGCACCGCGACCCCGCCGCCGGACACCCGGACCCCGCCACCGGGCACCCCCACCCCGCCGCCGGGCACCGCGACCCGGTTTCCGGCAGCTGCGAGGCCGCGACGCAGCAGCTGCGCGCGATTGAAGTCGTTGCAGGAGCAATTACTTGCCATCGAAGGTTGCCTGTGGTGGTTGCATTGCTCTTTTCAGAAGGTGTGCGCCATTGCGCACGGGCTTTGGGGTTGTATTGCTCTTTTTAAAAGGTGTTTGCCATTGCGCTCGACTTTGAAATTTTCCATATACATCCCTCAGCTCACCTGCATGTCGGGGGAGGTGGCGATCAGCATGCGCAGCGCGTTCTGACGGATCGCCCGGTAGGGACTCTGCTCCCATTCGGCCATTTCGCTGGGCATGCACGACTGCGCGAACGTCGCGATGCACTGCTGCGATTCGCCCGACAGCGGCGGGTCGCCCCAGTACGCAAGCGCGCTCGCCATCGCCGCGGCGGGTTCCTCGGTCGGGTCGTATTCCGGTTCGCCTTCCGCCGGCCACGGGTTGGGGTAGGTGTTGGCCACCACGTAGTTGGCGATTTCCCAGCGCGCCTTCACCGTCGAGGTGTCCAGCCAGCGGCTGAATTCCCAGCCGGCAACGTTCGGCGGGTAGAACAGCTGCTGCCCGGCGCCGCTGCCCAGCCATGCCCAAGCCGTGGTGTCGATGTAACGGCCAATCGCGCGCAGCAGCCCGGCGTTGTACACAACCGGGGGGGTCACCAACTCGGGGCCTTCGTAGAAGTCGGGGTGTTGGAGAATCGCCTCGACCACGGCTCGGATGCTGAAGCCCGAGCTCGTGTAAAGGCCCTGCAGCGACGCCAGCGTCGCTTCGTCGAGCTGTGTGGGGATGAAATAACCCCACAGCTTGGTGACGAAGAATGAGGGGTGCAGCGGGTGTTCGACACACATCCGCACCGCGTCTTCCCAGTTCCAGTTCCCCGTCTGCCCAAACACGGTCTTCTGCCCTTCGTCGTGCTTGGCAGGGTCGTAGCGGAAATTGTGCATCCCTCCTTCCGCCGACCATTCCGCCTGCCACCCCGTGAGCGCGCGCCCCATTTCGCGCACGTCATCCTCGGTGTACGCGCCACGGTCGGCTCCGAGCGAGAACAGCTCCATCATCTCGCGCGCGTAGTTCTCGTTGGAGTCTCCCTTTTCGTTGTCGATCCCGTCGAGGAACACCAGCATCGCGGGGTCAACCGTGACGGCGAGAAACAGGTCGTAGAAGCTGCCCAGCGCGTTCTCGCGAAACAGCTGGTTCTGGTTGAGCATCAACTGCGGACTGTTCACCTGCTCGTTGGAGTTGGCAAACCAGTCGTGCCAGATGAAGGTCATCCGCTCGACCAGCGGCTGGTTGGTGCGGATCATGCGATCCATCCACCAGCAGTGGTCATCGCCCCACACGCTTGCGGGATCCAGCAGCTTGCCTTCTTCGTTCGTCGGCGCCGGCCCGCTGAGCACCGCTTCCCCCGACGGCCGCGTGAGGCTGTACACCACTTGCTGCAGCGGCTGCCCCGCCAGCGCCTGCGCTTCGCCGGGCCGCGGCCCAAAGCCCGCGCGCCACAGCAGCCGCTGAGCGCCCGCCGTGCTCAGCGGCGCGCCGAGCGAGGCAACCGGCGCGCTCGACGGCGCCGGCGGCGTGGCGGAAGCGCTCGGCAGCACCACCGCAGCGGCGGCGAGCCTGCGGGGGTGCTTGACCTTGTGGTGACGGTGGTGCTTGTGCTTGCGACCGCGCTTGGGGTGTCGGTGCTCAGGCTTGCGATGCCCGTCGACCTCCTTCGGATGGCCGTGACCGCGCAGGGAAGTACCCCGATGTACCGCAGCAGTACGCGAGGCGCCCTGGTTGGTCCCACCCATCCGCTGCTTGTACAGCACCCCGGGGCGTTTACTTCCAGATCGGGGCTT
Source organism: uncultured Solirubrobacterales bacterium (assembly GCA_963744135.1). Lineage (GTDB taxonomy): Bacteria > Actinomycetota > Thermoleophilia > Solirubrobacterales > Solirubrobacteraceae > Palsa-744. The sequence continues at coordinate 840,811 of CAVUSE010000004.1, forward strand.
GGCTGGACGTTTGTTGCAGGACCAAACAGACTTAGCCGCTGGGCGACACGACTACGAGATCGAGTGGCTCGCTGTAGTCGATCTCAAGGCCTTCCATGTCGGCGAGCGCTGCGCGCACCTGCTTGGTCGCCTTTGCTCCACGTACTCCTGGCAGCGACACCTGGCAGCGAACCGTAAAGCCGGTCAGTGGCTGGCCATCTCGCAGGCCTTCTCCAGGGGCGCCGAGATCGACCTGTGCCCCGGAGGGAAGGGCATTGCGTAGCCGAGCTGCAACATCCTGCGCCCATTCCCTGGTGGGAGCGGCGAGCACGACATCGGCGTATGCGCGCTTGGGTCGCGGAGTCGTCGGCGGCGTGCGGGCAAGCTCTCCCAGCATGACTGAAATGGCAGCAGACTGGGCGCGTAGAGTCGGAAGCCTGGTGCGCCACTCGCGCGCCGGACCGGCCTGCGCGTGAACCAGCGACTGCAGCCGCTCCAGGGGGGATGGCTCTGCATGTGTCGCCATGGAGTCGAGTGTAGTCATGCGGGCGGCCTGGTCTCGACGGCATCAACGCGGCGATCGAGCGCAGTGAGCTGCTCCGCGATGACGGGCAGCACTTCTTCGCTCGCCCGCTTGCCCTCCTCCAGTGGGAGGAGGCGGAGCTCGATTCGCCGGTCGAGCTCTGCGGTCAATCGTTCGAGCTCATGCTGGCGCTCGGCCACGGGATATCCAATGACATTGCCGAACTGGCTGGGCAGATGACCGAGCGAGGTCATGTACGCAAAGATGAACACGACGGATACCACGGCAAGCACAGCGCCCGCTCGCTCGAGATGGAGAAGCATGGGGAAGCCAAGCGCCACCCCCGGCAGCTTGGCTGGCGTGCCGTAGAGCACGCTGGCCGCAAAGCCGCCGACATAGATGCCGGGGATCACGATGAGCCAGCCACGCCATCGCGGGAGCAGCGGACTGCTTGGCGGGTTCGATCCCTTGGAGGCCATCGAACGTATGTTTGCATTGCTGGGGGACGGCACTCGCGTCGGCCTCTGCAAGCGCTCGTACTACACCAAAACTTTAGTTTCAGGTTTTACGTCCCTACAAACTAAAGTTTTTCGCACTGCCACCGTGAGCTAGATTGGGCACCCTCGACGCAAACGCTCGCAGGCCCATAGGCCGCTCAGCTCGGCAGGTGAAACGGCACGGTCGTGATGACGATCCCCGGCAGCTGACGCAGCGCGCGGCGCAGGCGGGGGGCGACGCCGTTGTGCAGGGCGCGGTGCCAGAAGCGGCGGACGACCAGTTCGGGAAGCACGACGGTGATCGTGAAGTGGGGCGCCTGGTCGTGCAGCAGGCGCAGGTAGCGCCCCAGGGGGGCGACCAATGCACGGTAGGGGGAGAGCACGATCTCCAGGGGAACGTGGTCGCCCCACTCCTGCCAGTAGGAACGAAAGCGCTTAGCCTCCTCCTCATCGGCGGAGATGTGCAGCGCGAGCACCGGCTGACCGAGCGAGGCGGCGTAGGCGAGCGCGCGCAGCGAGGCGAGGTCCATCGCGATGATCGGTACCACGGTGAGGTTGAGCACCTGATCGGGCGCCTCCTCGTGCTCGCCCTGACCGCTCATCACGATGCTCGCCCCCCGATCCAGTTCGGCGAGGCCGCTGGGCGGCGGCGTGATGCTCCGCGCCCGAGCCTTCGCGGCGAGCGGCTGCAGCGCCACCGCACGCCCCACCGCGAGGTAGTGCTTGCGGATCTGCAGGAACAGGGTGACGAGCAGCGGGATCAGGATCACCACCAGCCACGCCCCCTCGAGGAACTTCGTGAAGGCGGTGATCAACAGCACGATCGCCGACAGGAAGGCGCCGAGCGCGTTGAAGCAGATGCTGCCCTTCCAGCCTGGCTCGCGCGTGCGCAGCCAGCGTTTCACCATGCCGCTCTGCGAGAGCGTGAACGCAAGAAACACCCCCACCGCGAACAGCGGGATGAGGCTGCTGACCGAGCCGTCGAACGCCGCGAGAATCGCCGCGGCGGCGGCGCCCAGCACGACGATCCCGTTGGAGAACGCCAGGCGGTCGCCCATCCGCAGGAAGAGACGCGGCGCAGAGTAGTCGCGCGCGAGGAAGAACAGCAGCCGAGGGAAGTCGCTGAACGCGGTGTTGGCCGCCAGCAGCAGCACCAGCGCCGTGGCGGCCTGCACGTACCCGTACAGCGCGCCGTCGCCGAGGTTGCGGTGGGCGAGCTGCGAGAGCACGGTCTGCGAGGACTGGGGCACGATCCCATCCAGCTCGATCAGCGCGATCGTGCCGATGAACATCACCACCAGCAGGCTCACCATCCAGGTGAGCGTGGTGCGCGCGTTGCGCCACTCCACCGGCTTGAACGCGGGGATCCCGTCGGAGATCGCCTCGATCCCGGTCATCGCCGTGGCGCCCGAGCCGAACGCGCGCAGGATCAGCAGCAGCCCCACGCCCTCGGCGGCGTGCACCGGTGGGCGCGGCGTGGCGTGGAAGCCGTGCCCACCGGCGTCGACGAGGCCGACGACCACCATCAACAGGATCCCGAAGATGAACATGTAGGTGGGCGCAGCGAACAGCAGCCCCGCCTGGCGCACCCCGCGCAGGTTGCCGGCGACAAGGATCGCGATCACCGCCAGCCCGAGCGGCACGGTGTCGGGCGCCAGCGAGGGGATCGCGGAGGTGATCGCAGCGATCCCCGAGGCGACCGACACGGCGACGGTGAGGACGTAGTCGAGCATCAGCCCGGCGGCGGCGATCAGCCCGGGGAGCAGGCCGAGGTTGTCGGAGGCGACGATGTACGACCCGCCGCCACGCGGGTAGGCGCGGATCGTCTGGCGGTAGGAGAGCCCGACGACGATCATCAGCACGACGATCGCGATCGAGATCGGCACCGAGAAGCCGAACGCCGTGGCGCCCCCGAGCGCGAGCACGACGAGCATCGCTTCGGGGCCGTACGCCACCGAGGAGAGCGCGTCGGAGGAGAGCACCGGGAGGGCCACCAACTTGCGCATCCGCTCCTCCACCACCATGGCGCTGTGCAGCGCCGGGCCCAGCAGCACCCGGCGGGCCCGCGCCGAGGTCCAGCCGCCGCGGGTGGGTGCGTGCCCCGCCTCGCGCGTCGCTTCGAGCTCCTCCCCGGGCGCGCCGTCGGCCTCGATGGGCACGAAGCGGGTGCGCCCCAGGCGCACGGTGCCGGGGCGGCCGATCCTGGTGCCCCAGTGGCGGACCTTGTCGGGGCGGCCCGCGGTGGCTTCGCCCGAGGCGCCGCCCTGGCCGAGGTTGGGATCGCACGGCAGCGCTTTGATCCACTCCGCGCGGTCCCCCAGCGCCGCCCCCCAACGCCGCCCGATCCCGCGCAGCACCTCGAGGTCGGTGTCCCCGAGCGCGGGGTAGCCCGTCGCGGGGCTCAGCACCACGGGCACGTGGTCACCGTCGGGCGCCGCGGGCGGAGCTGCCGCCGCGGGTGGAGACGCCGGTTCGGTCTGCGATTCGGTGGGGCTTGTCATCGGCGCAATCGTCGCAGAGCGAGCAGGCGAATCTGCCGACTCGACCACCTCGCCGACTCGCGGCAGCTCAGAAGTAAGTCCGCGGCGAGATCGCCAGCAGCGCGTAGATCTGCGTCAGGGCGGCCTGGTCGAGCAGTTCGGCGGTGGGCGGGGAGCCGTAGGCGAAGAGGTTGTCGTTGAGGCGGTGGCGCAGCCAGGCCCAGTAGGCGTATTCGCGCGCTGGGAGGGTGCCGGGGCCTTCGTGGGCGATCGCGTCGAGGTAGATCTGGTTGCGGAACCAGACGGCCGCGAAGAACGGGTTTTCCGAGGAGAGCTTGCTGTAGGTGAAGTAGGCGAGCGCGGCCTTCGCGGTGGTGCGCGCCTCGGTGAGGTAGGAGCTTTCGTGGGTGACCTGCCAGAGCAGGGTGCCGGCGCCGATCATCACGCCCTGGGTGTAGCTCCACAGCGAGTGGTTGATTACGCCGTCGCGTTCGATGTGGTCGGCGTACATGCCGCTCGGTTCCAGCAGGCATTCGCGCACCCAGCCGTATGCCATCTCGGCGAACTGCAGGTAGCGGGCTTCGTGGGTGATGCGGTACAGCTGCACCCCCAGCTCGGCGGCGGGGCCATCGGTGATCGTGTTGCGCTGGGTGTTGCTCTTGGCGTTGGAGAACGGCACCCCTCCGGGGCACGGCAGCGGCTGGCCTTCGGGGCCAGTGGTTTGCCAGCCGGCCATCACGAACTGCATGATCTGCTCGGCGCCCGTCAGCGCGGTGGCGTCGTGGTTGAGCTCGTACATCCGCGCCAGCTCGATCCCCACCCACTCGTTGTCGTCGTAGTAGCTGGCGCCGCCAGGGCCGATCGGGGGCGCGGTGACGTCGTCGTAGGAGTGCAGCGTGGTGGCGGTGGAGGCGCCGCTCGCGGTCGTTTCGCCGGGGGCCACCGTCGAGCTCGCGTACACCTGCAGGCTGGTGCCGAGGGCGCGCAGACTGGTTTCCAGCTTGGGCTGCTGCCCGGCGATGTGGGCGACGCTGACGCTCGCCGCCAGCGCCTGCGAGAAGGGCCACAGGAACGAGTACTCCGGTTCGCCCTTGTACAGGCCGGCGGAGGCCACGTAGAAGTTCTGCTGCATCGCCTGGTAGGCCGCCAGAGCGCGTTTGGCGTAGAGGTTGAGCACGGGCGGTTGGGGCTTGGCCGGCGCGTGGTGGCGCCGCGAACGCGCGGCAAGCGCGGGGGCATGCACGTGACGCGAACGCATGGCGAGCGCGGGCGCGCAGAGCGCCGCCAGCGCGAGCACGGTCGCGAGGCATGTGGCGAGCGCGGGTCGGTGAGCAGTCCGGGGCAGGGTCATCGGGCCGTCACTGATCGAGAACAGGCGGGCATTCGATTCGATGTGGTGGGCCGTGTTGAAAACGTGGGGTCAGAGAGACATGGTAGGGCGGTGGTGGAGACAGATGACGCAGGCCGACGGACAGCGTCGGACGCACGATTCCCCACCGATGGGGTCAATCCTTTGTCGAGGCTCCGTGAGCGCCGTCGGATGGCTGGGTCATGCAGAGTGAGGTCTCTATTTCTGCACATGTTCGCAACAGCCAAACCGACAGGAGGGCAGATGGGAGCGGTGAAAAAGAACTTGCAGCGTCCCGAGGTCAACCGTCCCGTGGTGGTTCCAGCGGGGAAACGTGGTCGGATGATCCCTGCGAGCGACTGCCGTCCGGCGATCCCGGCGAGCGTGCGCCGCCCGCCGCTCCCCGGGTCGCTGCGCCTGGAATTCACAGGCGGCGATGGGATGCCGCTGCGCGCGGCGGTGTACGGCGAGATCGACTACGCGGGCGCCTTCTCGATGCAGGTGCGAATCGCCGCGGCCTGCCGGCGCCGTCGCGCACGGGGGCTGATCGTGGATCTGGCGGGCGCCGAGTTCATGAGCTCGAGCGGGCTGGCGGCGATCCTCAACCTGCAGCGCGAGACCGCCTGCCTGCGCGGCGGGATGGCGCTCGCCAGCCCCACCGCGGAGGTGCGGCACCTGCTGGAGATCACCGGCGTTGGCAAACGCCTGCTGGTGGTGGGCTCCTGCGAAGAGGCGGAGATGCTGCTGCTGTACAGCGCCCACGGCAGCGACGTCACCCCCGGCATCCCCCGGGACCCCAGCTTCAACTGAAAGCCGGCCGGGGCCGCGCTCGGGTACGGTTCCAGCGTGAGCACCGTGAGGGAGGCGACATTCGAGCTGCTGCGCGCGCGCGGCATGACCACGCTGTTCGGCAACCCCGGCTCCACGGAGCTGCCGATGCTCGGAGAGTTCCCCGCCGACTTCCGCTACATCCTCGGCCTGCAGGAGTCGGTGGCGGTGGGGATCGCCGACGGGTATGCCCAGGCGAGCGGGCACCCGTCGCTGGTCAACCTGCACACCGCGCCGGGCCTCGGCAACGGGATGGGGGCGATCTTCAACGCACAGGCCAACAAGTCGCCGCTGGTGGTGACCGCCGGTCAGCAGTACCGCTCGCTGATGACACTGCAGGCCAACCTCACCAATCGCGACGCCACACGGATGCCCCACCCGCTCGTGAAGTGGAGCTGGGAGCCGCCGTGCGCGCAGGACGTGCCGCACGCGCTGGCGCGTGCCGTGCACACCGCTGGACTGCCCCCGCGCGGCCCGGTGTTTGTGTCGATCCCGATGGACGACTGGTATGCGGAGGTGCGCTCGGAGGACGAACTGCGCCACCAGACCACGCGCGCCGTGAGCGGCGGCGCGGGCCTCCCCGACGGGCCGAGCGTCGCGAGCATCGCGCGGCGTCTGGTGGAGGCGTCCAACCCCGCGCTGGTTGCCGGCCCGGACATCGACGCCTCCGGCGGGTGGGACGCCGCGGTGCGCCTGGCGGAGGCCGCGCGCCTGCCGGTGTACGCGACGCCGGCGACGGGCGGCGGCCGGTTGGGCTTCCCCGAGAACCACCCCTTGTTCCAGGCGATTTTGCCGCCGGCGGTGCAGCCGCTGGGCGAAGCGCTCGCCCCGCACGACTTCGTGCTGGCGGTGGGCACCTCGATCTTCCCCTACTACCCCAACATCCCCGGCCCGCTTTTGGCGCAGGGCACCAGCCTGACGGCGATCACCTCCGACCCCGACGAGGCGGCGCGGGCGCCGATGGGAGACGCGATCGTGGCCGATCCGGCGCTCACGCTGGCGGCACTGGCGGACGCGGTGGCGGCGATGCTCGGGGAAGGGGAAGGGAAAGGGAAGGGGGGCGGGGGGTCGTCCTCGTCAGGGGCGGCGGCGGGGCTGGCCCTATCGCCCGCGCACGGGGGCATCAACCGCGAGTCCCCACCGGTGAGACCGGCTCCCGAGGCGGTTCCGCTGACCGACCCGATGAGCCCCTCGACGGCGGTGCGCACGCTGGCGCAGGTGTTCCCCGATGACGGGATCGTGGTGCTGGAGTCACCCTCGGCGACACCCGCGCTGCGTAACCAGCTGCGACTGGGGCGGCCGGGGAGCTACTACTTCTCCGCCGGCGGCGGCCTCGGCTTCGGGATGCCGGCGGCGATCGGCGTGCAGCTGGCCTGCCCGGAGCGCCCGGTGGTGTGCGTGATCGGCGAGGGCTCGGCGCAGTACGCGGTGCAGAGCTTCTGGACGGCGGCGGCCTACAAAGTGCCGGTGACGTTCCTCGTGCTGCGCAACGAGGAGTACGCGATCCTCAAGTTCTTCACGATGTTGGAGGAGATAACGGGCGCGCCCGGCCTCGACCTGCCGGCGCTCGAGACGGCCGCGGTGGCGGCGGGGTACGGCATCAACGCGCGCCGGGCGTCGGACCCGGAGGAGCTCGGTGTGGAGCTGCGCCGCGCGCTGGCCTCCCCAGAGCCCGAGCTGGTCGAAGTGCAGGTCGCGCCGGGCATGGCGCTGGCGTGATGCCTGGTAGTTGTGTTCTCTTTTCAAGCCCTAACCAAATAAGACCAAGACTCAATCTCGTTTGGTAGGGGTCCCAAAAGAAACGCTCAACCGCCAGACCCCACCACCATGACCACCACCAATGGCAACGGCCCCCACGACCCGCCAGCGCCCGACGTAATCGTCGTCGGCGCCGGCCTCGCGGGGCTGGTGAGCACGCTGGAGCTGCTGCGCAGCGGCCACACGGTGCTGCTGCTCGACCGCTGCGAGCCCCGCGAGCTGGGTGGCCTTGCGCGCGAGGCGTTCGGGGGGATGTTCATGGTGGATTCCCCCGAGCAGCGCCGTTCGCGGATCCGCGACAACGAGCGGCTCGCGCTGGAAGACTGGATGCGGATCGCGGAGCTGGGCGCCGAGGAGCAGTGGCCGCGGCGCTGGGCCGAGCAGTACGTCACTCGCGCGCGCGACGACGTCGGCGGCTGGCTGCGCGAGCTGGGGGTGCGCTTCTTCCCGGTGGTCAACTGGGCCGAGCGGGGAAACTTCGGCGACGGCAACTCCGTTCCGCGCTTTCACCTCACCTGGGGCACAGGCAAGGCACTGGTGGAGGCCGTGTGGGGCGGGATCGAGAGCCACCCGCGCCGCGGCGCCCTGGAGGTGCGCTTCCGCGCTCGTGTCAGCGACCTACTCGTCGAGGAGGGACGCGTGGTCGGCTGCCGGATGGAGAATGGGGACGAGGTGCGCCCCGCCAAGGCGGTGGTGATCGCCGCCGGCGGGATCGGGGGCAACCACGATCTCGTGCGCAGGGTGTGGCCAACCGCGGAGCTGGGCAGCCCGCCGAAAAAGATGCTGATGGGCTCGCACCTCTACGCCGACGGCGCGCTGCACGAGGAGGTGGAGCGCGTGGGCGGCGCGGTGACGCACCTGGAGCGGATGTGGAACTACGCCGACGCCGTGCGCCACCCCGTCCCGCAGCGCCCCGACCACGGCCTGAAGCTGATCCCGCCGCGCTCGGGGGTGATGCTCGACCCCGACGGCCGCCGCTACGGCCCGGTGCCGGTGATGCCGACCTACGACGCGTACGCGGCGCTGGAGCGGATGTGCGAGGACGAGCGCAAGTACTCGTGGCTGATCTGCAACCAGCGGATCGCCCGCCGCGAGCTGGACGTGTCGGGCTCCCAGCACAACCCCCACCTGCGCGAGCGCCGCTGGGTGCGCTTCGCGCTCGGGGTGCTGCTCGGCAAACCGCGCGTGCTCTCGCACCTGTTGGAGGGCTCGCCCGACTTCGTCTCGGCCCACTCGCTACCCGAGCTGGCGGGCAAGATGAACGAGGTGACCGGGGAATCGGCGATCGACCCCGAGGTGCTCGCTGCGGAGATCGGCCGCTACGACGAGTCGATCGCGCGCGGCAAGGGCCTCTTCAACGACGACCAGCTGCGGCGCATCGCGCAGCTGCGCAACTGGCGCGGGGATCGCCTGCGCACCTGCGCCTTCCAGGCGATCCTCGACCCGAAGGCGGGGCCGCTGATCGCGATCAGACTGCAGGTGATGGCGCGCAAGAGCCTCGGCGGGATCCAAACCGATCTGGCCTGCCGCGTGCTGCGCGCCGAGGACGGCAATCCGATCCCCGGCCTGTACGCGGTCGGCGAGGCCGCCGGCTTCGGGGGCGGCGGGATGCACGGCAAGCGCTCGCTGGAGGGCACCTTCCTCGGCGGCTGTGTCTTCACCGGCCGCCTCGCCGCCGCGGCGATCGCGGGGGCGGAGCTGCCACAGCGAATCCCCCCGCGCGTGGGCGCCGCCCTTCGCTGAGTGAGCCTTGCCGGGCGCCGCAGGTACGAGCGCCTCACGTACACGAACGCCTCACGTACGGTAACCCCATGCGCCAACCCAGCGGCGACGCGATCCAAAATGTGGCCGATCGCCCGCACGCATTCGACTACACGACAATCGGGCACGTCACGATCGACGTGCTCGCCGCCGACGGCTCGCGCCGACCGGGCGGGACGGCCTTCTACAGCGCCCTGCAGGCCGCGCGGCTGGGCCTGCGTACGCTGATCGTCACGCGCGGCGTGCCCGCGGAGATCGAGGCGCTGCTGGCGCCCTACCGCGACGAGCTCGACCTGCACGTGCTGCCCGCCGAGCACACCACCACGCTCCAAACGTGGCTCGACGGCCCCCACCGCCGCCAGCGACTGTGCGCCTGGGCGGGGCCGATCGGGCCGGTGGAGGTGGACACCGCGATCCTCCACCTCGCCCCCGTCGCACGCGAGACGCCGCACAGGTGGTTCGACGCCCACGCGCCCCGCGCGGAGCTCGTGGGGCTCACGCCACAGGGGCTGGTGCGCGACTGGGGCGCCACCGGAGAGATCGCGCTCGTGCCACTGCCCCCCCAGCTGCTGCCGGAACGCTGGGACGCGATCGTGCTCAGCGCCACCGAGCGCAAGAGCTGCGCGGGGCTGCTCGCAAGCGCTCCCGCGGCCGGCGCGACACTCGCGATCACCGCCGGTGCCCAGCCCACCGAGCTGCAGCTGCCCGACGGCACGCTCCTGCACGTCCCGGCGCCCCCGATCGCGGCGCCCGTCGAGGACCTCGGCGCCGGGGACGTGTTCGCCGCCGCCTTCTTCATCGCGCTGCGCGAAGGCCTACCGCCCGCCCGGGCCGCCGCTTTCGCAAGCGCCGCCGCCGCAGTGCGGATCGCCGGCGCCGGCGCGGATGCAATCGGCGACCGCCGTGCGATCGAAGCGCGACTGGATGCAGCCTGAGCCTCGTCGTTCGAGCACCGAGCCCGAGCCTCATCCTTCGAGCACCGTCACTCACGGCGCAACCGACATGCGCGCCGCCTACCCGCGGCTCAGGCCATCGCCTCCTCGATGAGCCCCGCCAGGTCGAGCTCCTCCAGTGCCGCTTCCGCCCCGCAGGCGCGCGCGGCCAGCAGCAGCGAGCCGCCCACCGGCGCCATCTCCACGACCTCAACCCGCGCCCTCGGGGCGATCGCGTGGATCTCGTGGGTGAGCGGGCCCACGAACACCGCTCCCGCCTTGTAGGCGCTTCCGATCAGCCCCACGGGGAACTCCCCCTCCAGACCCGTTTGGCGGATCACCGCAGCGATCTGGCCGGCCAATTCGCTCGCGCCGCGCTCGTACAGCTCGCGCGCGACCGCGTCGCCGCGCTCTGCCAGCCGTGCCGTCTGGATCGCCAAAGCCGCGATCTCGCCCTTGGTGAGTGGCTTGCTGTACACCAGCGCCGCGAGCGCCTCCACGCTGACGACGCCGAAGTGCTCCACCGCGGCGTCGCTCAGCGCCGTCTCCGGGCCCGAGCGCTCGCGGTCGCGCAGCGCCGCCTTGATCGACTGCAGCCCATACCAGTAACCCGAGCCCTCGTCGCCGAGCTGGTGGCCCCATCCCCCCGCGCGCCACCCGCGCCCGTCGGCGCCCACGCCGAACACGTTGCTGCCGGTGCCTGCGATCGCGCCCACGCCGGGGCGCGCGCCGGTGGCGGTCGCCCACGCCCCCACCACGTCCCCGACCACGATCCACTTCTCGGAGCGCTCGGCGCGCACGTGCGCGATCACCGCGTCGGTGTCGGTGCCCGCCACCGCCAGCACCGCCGCGGCCAGCTGGCCGTCGTTGATCCCGGCGCCCGCCAGCGCCTCGCCGGCCGCCCCGAACAGCGCCTGCCCTGCGGCCCGCACGCCGACCGCGTCCTGGTTGCTCGGCCCGCCGTGCCCAAGGTGCAGCCGCCGGCGCTCGAGGTCGAGCACTCCCGCCAGCGTCTTGGTGGCGCCGCCGTCGATCCCCAGCAGGAAGCGAGCGCCGGGCTGAGCCGGCGCAGGCGCAGCGCCGAAGTGGGCAAGCGCCGCGGGCAGCTTGACGAGCGAGTCGGTCTCCATAGCGGGATACTTGCAGCCCATGCGGCCGACTGGCGTGCACGCGATGTTCCCCAACGCCCCGCGCCGCGCGGGGCTGTACGAGTCCTTCTACCTGCGCGCGGTCGCCCCCGACCGCCCGCTCTGCGTGTGGATCCGCTGCACCGCCCACAAGCCGCCCTCCCAGCCGGCGCGGGGGTCGGTGTGGTGCACCGTCTTCGACGGCTCCGAGCGACGGCCGTTCATGCACAAGCTCACAACCGATGAGCTCTCCGCTCCCGCCGGCAGCTGGATCGCGGTTGGGGACGCGCGATTCGGGCCCGCCGGCGCCGAGGGCGCCTGCGGCGAGGCCCGCTGGTCGCTGCGCTTCGCCTCTGAGGAGCCCGAGCTGCGCCACCTGCCGTACGCGCTGCTCTACCGCGCGCCACTGCCGCGCACAAAGCTGACGAGCCCCGCGCCCGCGGCGCACTTCGAAGGGACGCTGGAGCTTGCCGGGCGCACGATCGAGCTGGACGGCTGGCGCGGGATGGTTGGCCACAACTGGGGCGCCCAGCACGCCGAGCGCTGGATCTGGCTGCACGGCGTCGACTTCGAGGGAGACCCCGAGGCGTGGATCGACGTGGCGATCGGCCGGGTGCGCGTGGCGGGGCGCACCACCCCGTGGGTCGCCAACGGGGCGCTGAGCATCGACGGCGAGCGCCACCGGCTGGGCGGTTTGGGCGCGCGGGGGCTGCTGGTGGCCGAGCGCCCCGAGCGCTGCGTGCTCGCGCTGCCGGGCGCCGACGGGCTGGTGGTGGAAGCGCACGTGCAGACGCCCCCGGCGGCGCTCGCCGGCTGGCGCTACGCCGATCCCGACGGCGCCCCGCCGGGCGAGGGCCACCAGCACGACGTGAGCAACTGCTCGATCGCCGCCCTCACACTCACCGTGCGCCGGCCGGGGCGCCCCGCGCGTACGTTGCACACCGCACATGGCGCCGTATATGAGCTGGGGATGCGCGAGCGCGACCACGGCGTCCCGATCGCCCCGTTCGGCGACGGATGACAGCCTCTAGAAACATTCTCGATCTTCCGTACGGCTGAGAAACATCTTTGTTTAGGGCGATTGGGGTCCGGGCAATCTGCCCCCTGCCTTCAGTAATCCTCCGCAAAGTTGGACTTACCTGGTTAAAAATGGCCGCAAATTGCACGGGAATCGTCTACACTCGCTCGTGCAGCACCATGGATTGGCAGATAGATGAGCAGGGACAGCTTTTGTTCAGGGTCGTGGCTTGAAGCCACGTTCGCCGGTATATAGCCGGGGTGGTGCGTCAAGATGACGGAACCATTCTGAACTTCGACAAAGCCCCGGGGGAAGCACGGGGCGGTTGGGACAGCGAGGAACAGGGATGATCGTCGCCAGCAGTGACCCAGATCGCATTGATGCCGCGAGCTCGAGCGAGGCGGTGGCGTCCCAAAACGGGTACGACGCCTGCCGTGACAGTAGCGGTGGACACCACACCGAGCATCATGGCCCCGCCAGCGCGGCTCCGAATGCCGCGGCTCTGCACGCCATCACGCGGCTCCTCGCCCACGAGCGCTGGCAGATGGCCACCGACGTCCACGACCTGATCATGCAGGACCTCTCACTCGCGCTCGCCAACGCGCGCGCGCTCAGCGACGACCCCACATCCGCCTCGCGCGCCGGCATCGTCGTCGGCGCTCTGGAGCGCGCGCTGGCGGGCGCTCGCGACGTGCTGGGAGGACTCTCCGAGCCCGACACCCGCCCGATTGCGCTGACGATCGAGGCCAGCGTGCGCGCCGCGGCGCGCCACACACCGCTGCGGTTCGACGCCGCACGGGTGCCCTCCTCGGCGCAACCCGACCAGCACACGCGCGTGGCGCTCGTGCACATCGCCCGCGAGGCGGTGACCAACGCCGTCAAGCACGCCCGCCCCAACGCGATCGACGTGGTGCTGGAGCACGCCGATCAGTGGCGGCTGACCGTGCGCGACGACGGCGGCGGTTTCGACAGCGGTTCCGACAGCGGTTCCGGCAGCGGTTCCGGCAGCGGTTCCGGCAGCGGTTCCGGCGGCGGTTTCGACGGCGGCGGCTTCGAGGAAGCCCCGGCTGCGACCCCCGCGCTCGGCGGCTTCGGCCTGCTGAGCATGCGCGAGTCCGCGCACGCGCTCGGCGGCGCCGTGCACGTCGGCAGCGCCACCGGCGCCGGCACCACCGTGGAGGCGGTGCTCCCGTGAGCGGCGCGCCATCTGTGGTGATCGCCGACGACCACCCGCCGATCCGGCTGGGCGTGCGGATGGCGATGATGCAGGGCGGCTTCCGCGTGCTCGCCGAAGCCGCCGACGCCCACGGAGCGGTGGAGGCCGTGCTGCGCGAGCGCCCCGACGCCTGCCTGCTCGACGTGCGCATGCCCGGCGGCGGCATCGAGGCCGCCATGCGTCTGGCAGAGCTCGCGCCGGACACGGCCGTGGTGATGCTCACGGTCTCCGCCAGCGCCGACGATCTGCTCGCCTCCCTGCGCGCCGGCGCGCGGGGCTATCTGCCGAAGGACATGTCCCCCGACCGGCTCCCCGCCGCGCTGCGCGGGGTGCTGCGCGGCGAGGCCGCACTGCCGCGCACGTTCGTCGGGCGGATGTTGAACGAGCTGCGCACGCTCCCCAGCCGCGAGCTGGCCCCGCTGCGCGTGGGCGACGTCGAGCTCACCCCCCGCGAGTCGGAGATCCTGCGGCTGCTGCGCGCCGGGCTCTCCACGATGGAGATCGGTGAGCGCCTCTCGCTCTCGCCGATCACTGTGCGCCGCCATATCTCCGCCTGCGTGAGCAAGCTCGGCGCTGACGGCCGGGCCGACGCGCTGCGGACGATCGGCCTCGCCGCCTGAGGAACCGACGCGCTGCGGACGATCGGCCTCGCCGCCTGAGGAACCGACGCGCCGCGGACGACCGGCCTCGCCCGCCTGACTGACGAACCCGACACGCCGCGGACGATCGGCTCGCCGCCAACCTGTGGGGCTGTCGCCGCGTCGCCTAGGCCAATTCGGCCCGCACGGCGTAGACGGCCGCCTGCACCCGGCTGTGCACTCCCAGCTTCTCGAAGATGTTGGTCACGTACTGCTTCACCGTGTGGGGGCTGATCGACAGCGCCCTGCCGATCGCCACGTTGTCGGCCCCATCGACGATCAGCTGCAGCACCTCCCGCTCGCGCGGGGTCAGCGCCGGACGCTCCTCGACCGCCTCCTGCACCGTGGCGGCGGCCATGACGCCGGCGGCGCTCGTGCCGTCGGTCCCCGCGCTCGCGTCGGTCGGCGCCCCCCGCGCGTCGCTCTGCACCTCGGCGCGCACGCGTGCCACCAGCGCCTTTGCCACGTCGCCCGATATCACCATGTGCCCATCCGCCGCCTGCCTGATGCCGTCCGCCAGGCGATCAACGTGGGTGTCCTTCAACAGGTACCCGCAGGCCCCGGCCGCCAGCGCCTCGACCACGTCGTCGTCCTCGGCGGACACCGTCAGAACCACCGTCTGGATCTCCGGGTTGCTGCGCGCGATCCGTCGCAGCGCCTGCATACCCGAGGTGCCGGGCATGTTCAGGTCGAGCACCGCCACCGCCGGTTGCAGCTCCGCCACCAGCGCCGCCGCGTCGGCGCCGTCGGCGGCTTCGCCCACGACCTCCATGCCGGCGTCCTGCAGCATCCCCTTCAGGCCTTCGCGAAAGAGCTGATGGTCGTCGGCGATCACCACGCGCAGCGCATTGCTGGAAACGGCCACAGGGGCAAAATAGAGCAATCGCCGCCGCCACCCACGCCGCATGGCAGTTGATGTGGCATTCTTCCCGACTCGACGCTCGCGGGCGCGACCAGCGCGCGCATGGGTTGTTCTCTATTTGCACATGCGCCGTATTGGACTCATTATCCTGGGGATCGTCGCGCTCGCATGGGGCGTGTCGGCGATCGCGCTCGACTCCCCAAGCCTGACGTTGCTGTCGGGTTCGAGCGCCACGGGAGCGAGCGACGGCGTCTCGCCCGCGTGCCTGCCGGCCACGCTCCAGCACACCGCCACGCTGCCCGGCACCGACGTCGACGTCTCGCCCGAGCCGGGCAGCGGCACCGCCAACCCCCACACCCAGATCAGCTTCCTGGGCACGCCGGCAGGGGAGATCCACGCGGTCTCTGTCACCGGCCAGCACAGCGGCTCGCACGCCGGCAGCCTCCACGGCTACTCGCAGGGCGACGGCGCCAGCTTCGTGCCGGAGACCCCGTTCGACGCCGGCGAGCGCGTGTCTGTGCGCGCCACGATCGGCGCCGGCAACAGCGCCAAACAGGTGGCCTTCGCCTTCAGCGTCGACACCCCCTACCCGACGGGCTCGGTCCCGGAGTTCGGCAACCCGCGCCCGGCGCCCGCCGACTACCAGAGCTTCGCCACGCTGCCCGGCGTCCAGGTCCCGATCCTGACCGTGACCGTGCCCGACCGCGATCCCGCCGCGGGCGACATCCTCACGACCAACGGGCCCGGTCCGGGCCAGTATGGGCCGTTGATCTACACCCCGCAGGGTCGACTCGTGTGGTTTCAGAAGCTGCCGCAAGGCGAAACGGCGGAGGACCTCAACGAGCAGACCTATGAAGGCCGGCGCGTGCTGACGTGGTGGCGGGGGCGGGTGCTCGAATTGGGCTTCGGGCAGGGGGAAGACGTGGTGATGAGCTCCGGCTACCAGACCGTCGCGAGGGTGCCCGGCGGCAATGGGTTGCACGCCGACCTGCACGACTTCCAGATCGCCCCCGGCGACATCGCCTACATCACCGCCTACAACCCGATCCGCTGCGACCTCGCCCCGCTGCAGGGCGCGCGGGACGGGGCGATCATCGACACGGCGATTCAGGAGATCGACATGCGGACGGGGTTGGTGCGCTGGGAATGGCACAGCCTCGACCACGTCGGCGCCGCGGAGTCGGAGACCCCGACGGCGACCAACACCCGGCCGTGGGACTGGTTTCACATCAACTCGATCGACGTGGAGGGAGCGGACGTCGGCGCGACGGGCTTAGCTGGAGCGGGCCTCGGTGCGGTGGGCGTCGCTGGGGCAGGCGCGAGTGGAGCGGGCGCCAACTCACCCGGCGACCTGTTCATCTCGGCGCGCAACACCTGGGCCGGCTACCAACTCGAAGGCGCCAGCGGCAGGATCCTCTGGCGGCTGGGCGGCCTGAAGAGCTCGTTCAAGATGGGGCGTGGCACCGAAACGGCGTGGCAGCACGACGGCCGCATCCTCCCGGACGGCGAAGTCACCTTCTTCGACGACGGGTCGAACCCGCCGATCCACCACCAGTCGCGCGCGGTGCGGATCGCGCTCGACTTCGCCACCCACGAAGCCCGCCTCGCCGCCTCCCTCACCCACCCCAACCCGCCGCTGCTGGCCGCCAGCCAGGGCAATATGCAGACGCTCACGAGCGGCAACACCGTCGTCGGCTACGGCGGGGTGCCGGCGATCAGCGAGTACGCCGCCGACGGCTCGCTGCTGCTCGACGCCCATCTGCCCTACGAAATGGCCTTCTACCGGGCCTTCCGCTTCCCCTGGAGCGGGCGCCCGGCGAGCCCCCCGGCGGTGCTGGCAAGCCTCAACGACACGAGCGAAGAGACCGTCGTGCACGCGAGCTGGAACGGCGCCACCGAAGTGGCCGCATGGCGCGTGCTCGCCGCCAAGCACACCGGCCCGCTGGCGGCGCTCGCCACGATCCCCGCGGGCGGCTTTGAAAGCTCGACCACGCTGCCGCTGAAATACGCCCACGTGGCGGTGCAGGCGCTCGACGCGGCAGGCCACGTGCTCGGCACCTCGCGCACGGTGGCGGTGATCAGCTACGCAGCCTCGCTGCCGAGCGCCGGAACGGGATGAGGGAGGGGATCAGGAGGAGGAGGGGAGGTGCTCGTCTCGCGGTTGTGGGGCCGATCGCGCCGGCTCCAGCCCCGGAGTGGCTCAGTAGCCCGGTTTGGTCGCGTGCTTGTGCACGGTGCTCGTGGTCGTCGTCGCCGGACTGCCGGTCGTCGACGTCGTCGAGGAGGAGCTCCCGCTTTTGCCGCCACACCCCGCGATCGCGACAGTGGCAGCCAGGGTGGCCGCGAGCGTTAGCATGGCGGTCAGTGACGTCCTTCTCATCGGCCTGGCTCCTCTCGTCGCTTGCTGACTGGGGCGCTCACCCTACCAGGCGTTTTCCGCGCCAAGCGCCAGCCCCCAATCGAAGAAGAGGGGCCCGACCGAAGCCGGGGGACACTCGCCTTTGGCTCGCATCCCCGTTTCGACCAGCCGGCCTTCGGCCGGCTGCGCCACCCTCTCGGGCCTCATGAGCGTCGAGACGACCGCCGACCCGGTCGCGCCGCCGCCACCCCCGGCCGAGACCCGCACGCCAGGCGGGGGCATGGGGCTGCTGCTGGCGGTGTGCTGCGTGGCGCAGTTCATGGTGATCCTCGACCTCAGCATCGTCAACGTCGCGCTGCCCTCGATCCAGTCGAGCCTCGGCTTCACCTCGCCCGAACTGCAGTGGATCGTCGACGCCTACGCGATCACGTTCGCGGGCTTTTTGATGCTCGGCGGCCGCGCCGCCGATCACTTCGGGCAGCGCCGGATGTTCGTGATGGCGCTGCTCGTGTTCGGGCTTGCCTCGCTCGCCGGCGGCATTGCCGCCGACCGCGAGACGCTCGTGCTCGCGCGCGCGGCGCAGGGCGTCGGCGGCGCGCTGATGGCGGCCTGCTCGCTGGCGATCATCACCTCCTCGTTCGCCCCAGGCCCGCAGCTGCACCGCGCGATCGGCGCGTGGGCGGCGATGAACGGGCTCGGCGGCGCCGCCGGAATGCTGTTCGGGGGGATCATCACGCAGGAGCTCTCCTGGCGCTGGGTGCTTTTGATCAACCCCCCGATCGGGGTGGCCGCCGCCGTGGTGGCGTACGCGGTGGTGAGCGAGCGCCGCCGCGCCCCCGGACGCAGCTTCGACCTCGCCGGCGCCCTGACGCTGACGATCGGCCAGATGGTGCTGGTGTTCGGGGTCGTGGAAGCCGGCCTCAAGGGCTGGGACACGTTCGCGGCGCTCGGCCCGATCATCGGCGGCGTGCTGATCCTCGCGGTGTTCGGCGTGATCGAGACGCGCTTTGCCTCGGAACCGCTGATCCCCTTCAAGGAACTGACCAAGCCGCTGCGGGTCGCCAACAACATCGTGCTGCTGTTCAGCGCCTCGCTGTTCCCGATGTGGTTCGTGAGCTCGCTCTACCTGCAGCAGGTGCTGGGGCTCTCCCCGCTGCACACCGGTCTGGTGTTCCTGCCGATGACGTTGATGATCATGGCGGTCGCCTCGCGCACCGGCAGGCTCGTCAGCCGCTTCGGCGTGCGCCCGGTGCTCGGCGGCGGCTTGATCATGCTGGCGGCGGGGATGCTGCTGATGGCCAAAATCGGCTCCAGCGGCAGCGCGATCGTGTACATCATGCTGCCCGGGCTGCTGACGGCGGCGGGGATCGCAATGTCGATCGTCCCCTCGACGATCGCCGCCACCCAGGGCGCCAAGGAGGGTCAGGCGGGGCTCGCCTCAGGGCTCGTCAACACCTCGCGCCAGATCGGGGGCGGGCTGGGGTTGGCGATCCTGGTGACGCTCGCCACGCAGCGCTCCAGCCACCTGATCGGCACCGGTGTGCAGGTGCCGCAGGCGCTCACCGACGGCTTCCGCCTCGCCTACCTGATCGGCGGTGGCCTGGCCGCGGCGGCGGCGCTCGTCACGTTCCTGGCGGTGCCCGCACCCGCCGGCGCGCTGCGCGGAGCGGCGCGCCGTCTGACGGTGACGATCGGCGTGGTCGTCGTGGGCTTTATCGCGATCGACCAGGCGTTCGCCGGCTCGCACGGCGCGCCCGTGGGCGCCTACACGACCGACGGCGCCTCCAGCTTCGTCACCGAGCCCTCGCTGCATCCCCCGGTGATCCACCGAGACGGGCCCACGCTCGCCGGCCGCCTCGCGCCCGGGTACATCCTCACCACCAACTTCTACAACCTCAACTACCCCCCGCTGGTCGGCCAGAGCGGGCCGCTGATCCTCGACGAGGACCTGCAGCCCGTGTGGTTTCGAACCGGTGCCGGAAAAGGTGGTCGCCGCCAACCTCAGCCCGCAGACCTACGAAGGCCAGCCGGCGCTGGCGTGGTGGCAGGGGGTCGTCACCAACACCGGCTCGACCGAGAGCGGCGAAGACGTGGTGGTCAACCGCCACTACCAAACGGTCGCGCGGCTGAAAGGCGCCGATGGCTGGGTGCTCACCCTCCACGCGCTCACGATCTCAGGCGACGACGCATGGGTGACCGCGAACAAGAACGTCGCGCGCAACCTCTCCGCCTACGGCGGCGCCTACAACGGGGCGCTGATCGACTCGGCGGTGCAGGAGTACAACCTCAAGACCGGCAAGCTGCTGCGCACCTGGGACGCGCTCGAACACATCCCGCCGGAGGATTCCTACGCCACCGTGCCGACCAACGGGTTCCCGTGGGACACCTACCACGTCAACGCGCTCGAGCTGAGCGGCAACGGCATGACGTTCCTCGTGTCGATGCGCAACACCTGGGCCGCCTATCTGGTGAACATCGACACCGGCAAGATCGAGTGGACGCTCGGCGGCAAGCGCTCGGGCTTCAAGTTCGGCCCGGGCGCCGCCTTCCAGTGGCAGCACGACGTGGCGTTCGCCCCCGGCTCGAGCGCGGCGGGGCCCCGCTCGACGATCACGATGTTCGACGACCACTGCTGCCAGCTCACCGGCGGCGGCACATCGGTGCCGGCGACGGGGCCGTCTCGCGGCCTCGTGCTCGATCTCGACCAGCAAACGCGCACCGCCACGCTCGTCGCTCAGTATCCGTCCGGCGACGAATTCGAAACCGAATACATGGGCGACACCCAGCCGCTGGGCAACGGCAACGTGTTCGTCGGCTGGGGCTCGGAGCCGTACTTCTCGGAGTTCACCAGCTCAGGTAGGCGGCTGCTGGAGGGCAACTTCCCCGGCTCGGACCTGAGCTACCGCGAGACGCTCGACCCGTGGGTCGGCCTGCCGCTCACCCCGCCCGTGGGCGCCGCCCGCCAAAATGGCGGTCGAACCACGGTGTACGCGAGCTGGAACGGCGCCACCAGGCTCGCCTCCTGGCGGGTCCTGGCCGGGCCCGGCGCCAGTCAACTGGCCACCGTGGCGAGCGCCGCCAAGTCCGGATTCGAGACGGCGATCCCGCTGCAGCGTAGCTACGCGAGCTTCGAGGTCCAGGCACTCGACAGCGCCGGCCACGTGATCGGCACCTCGCGGCCGTTCACGCGGTAGACCACGCGATCAGGAACCTCGCCGGCCGTTCACGCGCCGGGGTAGCGCGACGCGCGGCGCAGGCGCGCTGGTCAGGCGGCGAAAAGTGAGCTTGCATCGAGGATCTTTCGATTGCGCCTGACGCTGGCGGCAATCTCCACCAGAGGCTCAGCGGCCTGGTAGTAGGTGCCGCGCTTGGCTCCGAGCCGCTTGAGCAGTCCCGCCCGGGCCATTGCACCCAAGTCGCCGGTCGCCAGCTGGTTGGATATCTCTTCGTCGTATCCCTTCAGGGTGAATCGGTAGGACGAATTGCGAACCCTCATGCCGATCGCGGCGTCGAAGAGAGCAGAGATCGTACGTTCCGCTAGGTGATGTTTCTGTCGCAGCTTGTCGAGCTTGCTCCAGAGTGCCTCAGACTCCTGGACGCGCCTCAGGACGCTGGCGGCCTGTATGTAGTGAGCTTCGAGGCAGTAGCGCACCCATGGATGCGTGTCGGAGGTCGGGCTCCATCGGCCGCGCCCGACCTGGGCTAGCACGCGATAGTACGATTCGGTGTTGCGCCCCAGATACTCCTCGATGCTGGAGAATGGTGCCTCCAGGATGCGATCCCGCGCCAAGACGAGCGTTTGCAAGCACCGTGCCATGCGCCCGTTCCCGTCACGAAATGGGTGGATCATGACCAGGTTCAGATGTGCCATTGCGGCCCTGACCAAGACGTGAACCTCCTGGTCGCTGGATAGCTGGGCGACCAGCTCATTGATCAGGGATGCGACCTGCTCTCCGTCGGGAGCTTCGTATACAACCGCGCCAGTAGCGTCGTTGCGCACCCATATTGGGCCGGGGCGCCATAGGCCGGGGCCTGCATTGAGCGAGTACTCCGCAATCATGAAGTGCAGGCTGCTGATTACCTGGGAGCTATAGGAGAAATGCTCATTGTGAGCGAGCTGGAGCACGTAGGTCATTGCGCGCCTATAGCCCTGGGCAGCCTGCCAATCGTCGTAGCTTGCGGTCGAGGGTTCGTCGCCCTCGATGGCGGCAACGGCGTCCTCGACCGACACGTTGTATCCCTCGATGCTGTTCGACCCCTGGATGGCGCGAGCCGCAAGTACGCGCCGGATTTGACCGACCCACCGCTTCGGCTCGGCTACATAATGGCGAAGTTCGTGCCGTAGTTCCTCGATGCGGGCGAGGGCGATCTGTTCATCGATGGTCGGGTCTGGGATGCCGAAGATCATGGTGAGCCTCTGTTGATATATACATAGATTCCATAGCTCCCGATGATAATATCATCGATCGATGCCTATATCAACAACCACATGGCCGCAATCGCCATCCACTTCATGCACTACAACTACGCTCGGCCGCACAAGGCCCTCGCCAACCCGTACCCACGCACCCCCACAATGGCCGCTGGAATCGCCGACCATATCTGGACCCCTGCCGAGATTGTCGGGCTCGCCGATTCAAACTGAGACACTACCCGCGCCGGACGGCCCTTCACCCGCGGACGGCGAGCGGCAGGACGGCGCTCACTGCTCGGAGCCCATCACCCCGCGGGCGGCGAGCGCCTCCAGCACGCGGTCAACCGCCGCCTCGATCGCTTCGCCGGGGGCGCCCAGCACGACGTCAGGCGCGGTGGGCGCCTCGTAGGGAGCGCCGACTCCCGTCATCCCCTGCAGCTCGCCAGAGCGCGCGCGGGCGTAGAGGCCCTTGGGGTCGCGCTGCTCGCACTGCGCCAGGGGGGTGCCGACGAAGACTTCGAGGAACGGGAGCTCCTGCTCGGCGTGCAGCGTCGCCGCGAGCTCGCGGTCGGCAGCGTAGGGGCTGACGAGGCTGACGAGCGCCACGGCGCCGCACTCCGCCAGCAGGCGCGCCACGTGTGCGGTGCGGCGCACGTTCTCCGCGCGGGCGCACTCGTCGAAGCCGAGGTCGCCGTTGAGGCCGTGACGGAGGTTGTCGCCGTCGAGCAGGTAGGCAGGGCGCCCTGCGCGCACGAGGCGCTCCTCGATCGCGCGCCCGATCGTCGACTTGCCGGCGGCGGGCAGCCCCGTCAGCCACACCGTCGCGCCGGTGAGGCCGAGCGCCGCCCAGCGCTCGCCGCGCGTGATCGTCTCGCGCTCCCAGCGCACGTTGGGGCTGCGCTCGGTCTTGGCGGGCGTCTCGCCGTCGGTCGCCCCACCTTCCTCGCCCACCCCGGCGCGCTCCAGGGCCTCCACCTCGGTGTCGAGG
The DNA here is from genome assembly GCA_963744135.1 of uncultured Solirubrobacterales bacterium. Classification (GTDB taxonomy): domain Bacteria; phylum Actinomycetota; class Thermoleophilia; order Solirubrobacterales; family Solirubrobacteraceae; genus Palsa-744. The sequence continues at coordinate 863,539 of CAVUSE010000004.1, forward strand.
ATCACCCCCGCCGCCACGGTTTCGTTGGAGGCCTCGTCGATCACGATCAGGCTGCCGGTGGCGCGGTTGCGCCGGTAGGAGTCGAACACCAGCGGCGAGGCCAGCTCCACGCGCACGCGCCCGAGGTCGTTGAGCTCCAGCGTCGCGGCGAGCTCGTCGCGGTGCAGCGTGTCCACCTCGATCCGGTAGCGCACCTCGAGCGCCCCCACCGCCGCGGTGCGGGTGGTGTGCTTCACCAGGTAGCGCCGCGCGGGGTCGAGCGGGCGCTCGGACATCCAGCACAGCAGGCTCTCGAAGCTGCTGGCGACCGTCGGCTGGTTGTGGGGGCGGGCGATCGTGCTGCCGCGGCTCACGTCGACCTCGTCGGCGAGGCGCAGCGCGACGGACATCGGCGGGAAGGCCTCACGCACGGGCCCGTCGAAGGTGTCGATGCCCGCGACCGTGGTGCGCTGGCCGCCCGGCAGCACCACCACCTCGTCGCCCTCGCGCAGGATCCCGCCGGCGACCTGGCCGGCGTAGGCGCGGTAGTCGGCCGCCGCGGGCCTGTCGCCCGCGGCGTCGGCCGAGCCGGCGTCGGCGCCCAAGCCCACGCCCGCTGAGGCGCGCGGGCGGATCACCCACTGCACCGGGAAGCGCACGTCGATCAGGTTGCGATCGGAGGCGATGTGGACGTGCTCGAGGTGGTAGAGCAGCGGCGGGCCCTGGTACCAAGGCATGTTCTCGGAGCGCTCCACCACGTTGTCGCCCTTCAGCGCCGAGATCGGGATGAAGGTCACGTCCTGGATTTCAAGGCGCGCGGCGAAGCGCTCGAACTCCTCGACGATCGAGTCGAACACCTCCTCGTCGTAGCCCAGCATGTCCATCTTGTTGACGCACACCACCAGGTGGGGAATCTGCAGCAGCGAGGCGATGAACGCGTGCCGGCGGGACTGCGCGACGACGCCTTTGCGCGCATCGATCAGCACGATCACGAGGTCGGCGGTGGAGGCGCCGGTGACCATGTTGCGCGTGTACTGCTCGTGTCCGGGCGTGTCGGCGATGATGAAGCGCCGCTGCGCGGTGGCGAAGTAGCGATAGGCGACGTCAATCGTGATCCCCTGCTCGCGCTCGGCGCGCAGCCCGTCCGTCAGCAGCGAGAGATCGAGGAAGTCGTGCCCCATCCGCCGGCTGGTCTGCTCGACGTGCTCGAGCTGGTCGGCCAACACCTGCTTGGAGTCGTACAGCAGCCGCCCGATCAGCGTGCTCTTGCCGTCATCGACCGAGCCGGCGGTGGCGAAGCGCAACAGCTCCGCCGGGCGCTCGGAGAGGCGGCGGAAGATCTCCTCGGTGTCCGGCGTGGTGTGTGCGCCGTCGCGGGCCTGCGTCGCCGTGCCGGTCGTCGTCATGCCGCAGCAACGGCTGCGGACGGGCAGGACTTATGGCGGAAGAAGGAATATTGGACGCGGTGGAGCGCCCACCAAAAGCCAAGCAGCGGACTACTCATGCCACTGTCCGCCGCAGCCAGCGCTCCAACAACGGGTCGACGATCAAGAAACCAGTCTGAGCGCGCTGAACTTCGTCTTGGTCGATCAGAGCGCGCACCGCCGCTTCGGCCGATCCTTTCTGGAGCCCATAGGCGTCGAGTGTCCGGCGGTTGTAGAGCGTCTCCGCGCTGTTGGCAAGCGCGAGCAGCACCTTGCGCTGGTTTGGCTTGCCGGCCAGATCGTCCCACAGCTTCTCAAACGCTTCCTTCGTCTCGCGGTCGACGGCGGCGAGTGAGCGATCGAATGTTTCGAGGTCCGCTGTGGCGCCACGCGGGGTCTGCTCGAAGAGGTGGTGTGCGCACAGCATCGCTCGCTGGGGGTGGCCGCGCACCAGGTCGAGCAACGCATCGAGCGCCTCATGCGGATCGCGCTGTGCGCGCTCGAAGCGCTCGCCGATGAACTCAATCAGGTCCTCGTCCCGCAACCGGTCGAGCGGCACCAGGCGCGCCTGCCCGAACAGCGGTCGTGCGCGATCCCCGAACAACGCATTCAGCATCCCGGGCTGCGATCCGGCGAAGATGTAGCTGGCCTCCTCGCGATGGAACTGGATCTTCGACCGCAGCAGGCCGTCGACATCGGAGTCGATCCGTAGCAGGTCTTGGAACTCGTCGAAGACGACGAGCGTACGCGCGCCGCTGCGCTGGAACACCTTCTTCGGCAGATCCAGCATGTCGGAGAGTCGCTGCTGCTCCTGGCGCTTCACGGGCTCGACCTCGGCGCCCACACCCCCGGGCGTGACGACGATCTTCCCCTGCCACCTGCGGGCGACGGAGGCGACCGTGCGACGCGCGGCGACGGAGGCGACCGTGCGACGCGCGGCGCCGGCCAGGCCCCCAAGGTAGGCCTCCTCGATGCGGCGCGAGACCTCCGCCAGCGTGATCGCACGGTAGAAGTCGACATACACAGTGTTCATCCCGAGCTTCTCCGCCTCGAGGCGCACCTTGCCAAGGACGGTCGTCTTGCCGTAGCGCCGCGGGGCCTGCAGCCGCGTGTTGTGACCGCCCTCCGCCAGTGCGAGCAGTTGCTCGGTCTCGGGCTCGCGATCAACCAGCTGGTCGGGGGGCAGCGGATCGTCGTACACGAACGGATTGAGATCGCCGACCATCGACGAAAGCATAGCACTAGGTCATAGCAAATATGACCAGCTGGTCATGGCAGGTAAGGTCCCGACGGGTAAAGGTAACCATGACCGCACACGGGCGGGCGGGCCGGTGTTACACCTGACAAACGGGAGCGTAGTAGTCGGCAAACGGTAGTGTTCGTTGCCCGCAGACCCGCTCGACGCGGCCGTGATCACCACAGGGCCGCACGCACGCTTATCGCCGGCCGGATGGGATCGCCGTCGTGCCGGCCGCCCTCTTGGGGCCGTGAATCAGAAGTACCCTCGCCGCTTGCGGTCCTCCATCGCCGCCTCGGAGGCGCGATCGTCTCCGCGTGTCTGGCCGCGCTCGGTGAGGTCGGTGGCGGCGATCTCGGCGACCACCGCGGCGAGCGTCGCCGCCTCGGAGCGCACGGCGCCGGTGCAGCTCATGTCGCCGACGGTGCGGTAGCGCACGCGCGCGGTGAACGGCCGCTCGCCGTCCAGCAGCTGCACGAACGGGCTCACGGCGTAGAGCATCCCGTCGCGCTCGAACACCTCGCGCTCGTGGGCGAAGTAGATCGAGGGCACCTCCAGGCGCTCCTCGGCGATGTACTGCCACACGTCGAGCTCGGTCCAGTTGGAGATCGGGAACACGCGCACGTGCTCGCCGCGGGCGATGCGGGCGTTGAAGAGACTCCACACCTCGGGGCGCTGGCGCTGAGGCTCCCACTGGCCGTGGGGGTCGCGGAAGGAGAGGATCCGCTCCTTCGCCCGCGCGCGCTCCTCATCGCGCCGCGCTCCGCCGAAGGCCGCATCGAAGCGGTGCTCGGCGATCGCGTCGAGCAGCGTCACCGTCTGCAGCCCGTTGCGCGAGGCGTACGGCCCGGTTGTGTCCTCGACGCGCCCACGGCGGATCGACTCCTCCACCGAGGCGACGATCAGCCGCTCGCCGAGCTCGGCGGCGCGGCGGTCGCGGTAGGCGAGCGCCTCGGGGAAGTTGTGGCCGGTGTCGACGTGCATCAGCGGGAACGGGAACGGCCCCGGCCGAAACGCCTTCTCCGCCAGGCGCAGCAGCACGATCGAGTCCTTGCCGCCGCTGAACAGCAGCACCGGACGCTCGAACTCGGCGGCGACCTCGCGCATCACATGCACCGCCTCGGCCTCCAGCGTGCGCAGGTGCGAGAGTCTGTAGGTGGCGGCGGGGTCGGATGCCAGGTGCTCGGCGCGCGGCGGGGCGGGCTCGCCATCGCCCGCCGGCCCACCATGGGCCGTGGCATCGGCCGAGGCCACGGTCAGCTCCGGCTCGATCGTGTGCGGCATGCGCGATCAACGGTCGTGCAGGCGTGGGACTTGCAGTTCGGCCTGAACTCACAACGCCAGGTGCAAACGCAGCGCATCGTCGAGCGACTCCATCAGCTGCTCGGGGAGGTGGCCAAGCAGCGCGCCGATGCGCTCAGCGTCCACCGACCGCACCTGCTCGGCCTGCGCCTTGGAGTCGTGCGGCAAACCACCGGCGCCGGCAGGCAGCAAAACCTGAAACGGAAAGACGCGCTCGACACTCGAGGTGACCGGAACGACCGTCAGCACCCCTCGGCCCAGCCTCGCGGCGGTGCTGTTGGCGGCGTCGTTGCTCACGAGCACCGCCGGCCGGCGCTTGTTGGCCTCCGCGCCACGGACAGGATCGAGATCGACCATGCGCACCTCGCCGCGAACCATCAGACGCCGTCGCCCACGACCGTATCCCAGTCGCCCGCCTCGTTGCCGCTGCCCCACTCCGCCCATGCCTCGCCGTAGGCCTCGGGCAGCTCGTTGAGACGGAACGCCTGGATAGCCCGATGTACGACCGCAGAGCGCGATGGGACAGCGTGCTCTTTGGCGTACGCATCAAGGAATGCCACATCTTCCCCCGGGAGGCTCATACTCACCTTCACACCAATGATCCTACCAGCCCCGGCCGGTGCGCCGGGCGCTCGAGTCGCTGCGCGACGCCGCAATCATCGAGCGCCACGAGTGCGCCGACTGGCGCTTCAACAGCGGCAAGCCGCGCGGCGCCGGGCTCAGCCGTGGCGCTTCTTGCCCCGACGGTGGAGCTTGATCTTCCCCGACCCTTTGGTGCAGCTCTGGTAGGTGCTGCTCCCGGAGAGGTGCTGTTTGAGAATCGTGGTCGCCACGACGCTGACCTTGTACGTGCCCGTGGTCGGCAGCTTCGTCAGCTTCACGCCCTTCGCGAGGCGCTTGATGCCCTTAACGTCGGCGACCTTCTTGCCGTTGAGCTCGACGAGCGCCTCCACGAGGGGGTCGTATTTGGGGTCGTGCAGCTTGATCGTGAGCGACTTCTGGAGTGTGCACTGGTTGCTTGGCGGCAGCGTAACTGTGTTGGAGAAGCTGACCGAGCCCGACGAACTCGACGAGCCCGACCCGGAGACTGTGGGCAGGGGCGAGATCAGGTCCGATTTCACGCAGCCGAAGGTGTCCTCGCTGGCCGTGCCGTCGGGGGCGATCTTCGGCTGGGAGGTGCCCGGATGACTGAAGCAGACGTACAGGTAGTAGCCACCGGTTGTGTTGCTCAGCACCCGCCAGGCGGTCGGCCCAAGGTTGGGGTCCAACGCGCATTCGTTGTTGGTCTTGTCATACCACTGGTGGTATCCCCAGAAGGAGCCGTCGGCCTGCTGCTTGATGTCCGTCCAAATCACCTGTTCGGCAGGGTGAGGGCATTCGGCGAACGTCGTTTCCTTCACCACCGTGCCCTGGAACGTGCCATCGGCCAGCTTCTGGATGTCCACCGAGCCGCCGCCGAACGACCACACTCCTTCGATCGTGTTCGATTCCGCCGCGGTGGCGGCCCCATCGAAAGCCAGGACGGCAAACAGGACTGCGAGCAGGACGATGGGGGCCAGCCTGAGCGACCGGCGAACGATTGAGTGGATGCGCATTGGCGAGAACATAGTGCACCAACGACCGGAGGGTTACAGTCCTTCCATGCAGTGGACCACGGGCGCGATCGCCCGAACCCTCCCTCCCCCCGCGCCGGTTTCGCCCTGGCCATGACGCAGGCGGCCCAGGGCGCAGGCGGCAAAACAGGCGCCGTGCCGCGGCGCGGGGGCCTGCGCGCCTTCGGTCTCGGCCTGCTCGTCAACATGCTGCCCCCCGGCGCGTGGGTGGCAGCGCCGCTGGCCGAGCCCAGGTTGAGCCTGCAGGCAGCCACGGCGGCGGAGATCGCCGAATGCTGGTCGGGGACGGGCATGATCGGCTGGGAGGGGACGATCGACGGCGCACCGTTCGTGGTCGAGCGGGGGCGAGCGGGGGACCACCGCTTCGTGCATGGCGAGCTCCCCGATCGGCGGGGCGCGCCCGCCGTGGGGACGCGCGCAATCCACCACCTCTCGGCCGACGCCGGCGTGCTGCGCTGTGCGCCCGTAGACCCGGACGAGGAGTCGTGGTGGCGTGTGGTGCTCGACTCCGTGCTGTTCACGGTTGCGCTGCTCCGGGGCTACGAGGCCCTGCACGCCGGCGCCGTAGCCACGCCGCACGGTGCGCTCGCGATCGCCGCCGCGACGGGCGGCGGCAAGAGCACGCTGCTGTGCGAGCTGCTGAGCGACGGTATGACACTGATGACCGACGACGTGCTCGTGCTGGAGGCCCACGGCGAGGACTCCCCGCTCGCCCATCCCGGCCCCCCGCTGATGACCGTGCCGGAGGACGCCCCTCCGCTGCCGGGAGCCCCGATCGCGACCATCGACGAGGAGCACTGGGTCGCCGTGCCGGTGCAGCGAGAGGCACTCCCGCTGAGCGCGCTGGTCGTGTTGAACCGCAGCCCGGGCCTCACCACGTCCCTGCATCGCGTGCGCGACCCGCTCGCTGTGCTGGTCGGGTCGCTGCTGCGCTTTCCGCGCCTGCCCGAGCGCGAGCGCGCCCGCTTCGAAGTGGCCGGGGCGATCGCTTCGCACGTCCCGATCTGGGAGCTCTGCGCCGATCCGAGCGTCACCCCCGGCAGACTCGCCGACCTGCTGCGGGCGGAGCTGATCGGGAGCGAACGTACGCGGCACGCTTAACCGTTGTTAGGGTCACTCAACGCCCTAGCGCCTGCCAGCAAATCCACCGATGAGCCCCACTTCCGCAGCCCCAACCGCCCCCAGCGAGGCACTCGCCCATGTCGCGGGGGCGCCGCTGCTCGAGCTCGAACACCTCCACCACCGCTGGAAGGGCCCGAAGCCGCCGGTGCTGGAGGACGTCAGCCTGACGTTGCGGGCGGGCGAGGTGACCTGGATCGGGGGCCGCAACGGCGTCGGCAAGACCACGCTGCTGCGTTTGGGCGCCGGGATCCTGCTGCCGCAGCGGGGCAGCGTGCGCATGGGCGAGCTCACGCCCAGCTCGAAGGGAGGCCGCTACCGGCGGCAGATCGGCTTCCTCTCGGCGGGCGACCGCAGCCTGCAGGCGCGCATGCGCGTCGCCCAGCAGCTCGACTACTGGGCCCGTCTCGCCTACGTCCCGCGCGAGCGGCGCGCCGAGCTGGTGGCGCGCAGCATGCAGCGGTTCGGCCTGGAGGAGCTCGCCGAGCGGCGCGTCGACCGGATGTCGATGGGCCAGCGCCAGCGCATCCGCCTGGCGATGGCGTTCCTGCACGAGCCGCGCGTGGTGCTGCTGGACGAGCCGCGCAACTCGCTCGACGACGACGGCTACGAGCTGCTCAACGCGCAGATCCAGCGGGCGGCCGGCGACGGCGCCACCGTGCTGTGGTGCTCTCCGCGAGGGGAGGACCGGGTGATCGCGTGCGACGCGAGCTTCACGCTGCAAGACGGCCGCTTGGATCGCATCGAATGAGGCCGTGGCTGGAAGCGATGCAGGGGATCATGCGCCGCGACGCGATCCTGTTCGTCAGCTACCGCACGCAGCTGGTGTCGCAGTTCCTGGGACCGCTGTTCACGATCGCGGTCTTCTATTACATCAGCCGCCTGCTCACCGCCAAGACCTTCACCTCGCCGGGCGGCTACTTCGGCTTCGTGATCGTCGGCCTGGTGATCGTGCAGATCCTCACGCTCTCGCTGGGCCTGATGCCCGGCAACGTGCGCCAGGAATTGATCTCGGGCACGATCGAGCGCTTCCTGGTGAGCGCCCACGGCCCGGTCAACGGCATCATCGGCACGATGCTGTTCCCACTGTGCAACGCCTTCTTCAGCGGCTTCCTCACGCTGGCGATGGCGGCCCTCTTCTTCGGGCTGCCGCTCGCCGACACATCGTTTCTGGCGATCCCCGTGGCGCTGCTCGGGGTGATCGCGTTCATGCCGTTCGCGCTGTTCCTGGTCGCGCTGGTGATGGCCTTCAAGCAGGCCGCCAGCGCAACGCAATTCATCGTGGCGGGCATCGCGATCGTGGGCGGGCTGTACTTCCCAGTCAAGGTGCTCCCGGAATCGATCCGATGGATGTCCGAAGTGCAGCCGTTCACCCCCGCCACCGACCTATTGCGCCACCTGCTGGTGGACGCGCCGCTGACGCATCCCGCGGCGGTGGAGCTGCTCAAGCTTGTGCTCTTCTCGATCTTCCTGCTACCCGCGGGCCTGGTGCTTCTGCGAGCCGCGATCCGATACGGTCAGCGCACCGGGACCGTTGCCGAGTACTGAAAACCATCCAACAACTCACCATGGCCTCTCTCTCCACCAGCGAACTCCTCACCGCCCGTGTGCGCATGCCCCAGCACGTGGTGCACCGCAGCTTTGTCGCGGAGACTGTCGTGCTCAACCTGAACACAGGCCAGTACCACGGGCTGAACCCGACCGCGGGCAAGATGCTCGAAGCGATCGACGCGGCACCGAGCGCCGGCGCCGCGGTGCCCGAGCTGGCGCAGGAGTACGGGGTCGAGGAGGAGCAGATCCAGAACGATCTGATCGCACTCTGCCAGGGCCTGCTCGAGCGCGGTCTGATCGAGATCGTGGATGCCGACCCGGCCTGAGGCGTACGCCGGGCCGGCCTGCGAGCGAACGTTGCACGGCGCCGCGTTCGGTTTGCGGCTGGAGATCGACGCCGGCATCGAGATCCCCGGTGTCGGCGCCGCGACTGCCCCTCCCCCCTCCTCCTCCTCCCTCCCCCCTCCAACGCGGGTGCAGCTGGACCCGCAGGAGCTGGAGCGGCGCTGGAGCCCCGTCGGCCGCACCGCCGAGGTGGTGCGCGAGCTGCGCGACGGGGAGGCGGTGCTGCTCACCGTCGAGCTCGCCGACCCCGCCGGCTATCTTCTGCGCGCGCCGGAGGTGGGGCGCATCCTGGTTGCGCCGGACGGCAGCGAGCTGCTGTGCGACCCCGAGCCGGGGAGCGCGGAGTGGACCACGCTGATCCCCGCCCAGGCGCTGCCGCTGGCGGCGACCCTGCGGGGGCTCGAGGTGCTGCACGCCTCGGGCGTGGTGGTGGGTGGCAGGGCGGTGCTGTTCGCGGGGGCGCCCGGCGCTGGCAAGTCGTCGCTGGCGGCCGCCCTGCTGCACCGCGGGGCCGCGCTGCTGAGCGATGACACTGTCGCGCTGGAGTTGCGCGACGGCGCGCTTGTCGCCCATCCCGGGGCGGCCCTGCTGCATCTGCAGTCCGCCGAGCACGATCGTCTGTCGGCACGCGAGCTGGCGGTGCTCGGCGCACCCGCCACGTTCCCGCACAAGCGGCGTTTTCACCCGCGCGTGAGCGCCTCCCCGGCGCCGTTCGGCGGGCTGTTCCTGCTGGAGCGCGCCACGCACGGCCCACCTGTCGAACGCCTCGCGGCGGTGGATCCGTTCGTGCTGCTGGCGAGCACGTTCAACCTCTCGGTGCGTACCCCCGCGCGGCTGGTGCGCCATCTCGACCTGGCTGCCGCGCTGGCGGCCACCGAGCGCGTCTACCGCCTGCGCGTCCAGCCCGGCATCAACGCCACGCAGCTCGCCGACGCCGTGCGCGAGCAGCTGCCGGAGCGCTGAGATCACGATGTTCGCGGTCGGGTGGGGCGAGCGCGCGGTGGAGCTGATGGATCGCGCCGCGGCGCGCGTCGGCGTCACGATCGAGCGCGCGGGGGCGCTGGCGGTGATCGGCGCGGAGGGCACGACCGCGGCGGGCGGGACCATGGCGGCCGGTACCACGGCGAGCAGGGTCCCGGCGGGCGCAACAACGGAAAGCGGGCCCCCGGCGGGGATCGTGGCCGGCTCTACCGATGGGCGCTGGCGATGCTGGATCTCGGGACGCCTCACCAACGCACGCGAGCTGTGCGAGCGCTTCGGGCTGCCCCCCGACGCCGACCTGCCCGAGCTGCTCGCGCGTGCCCACCTGCGGCTCGGCCCCGATGCCTGCGAGCTCCTGCGCGGCACGTTCGTGGTGGTGGCATTAGACCGCGAGCGCAACACCGCGACGATCGTCCGCGACCACCTCGGCGGACGCCCGCTCGTGCACGTCCGCGTGGGCAACGGAGCGCTGTTCGCCGAACACGAGCGGGCGCTGGTGGAGCTGCTGCCGAGCACCCCCCCACCGGATCGGCTGTCGCTGACGCGCTGGATCGAGCGCGGCAGCACTCCCCCCGGGCGCACTCTGTTCGAGGGCGTGCACCGCATCCCTCCGGCGCACCGGGTCGAGCTGTCCGCCGGGGGAATCGCGATCGCGCCCTACTGGCGCCCCCGCTACGAGGGTCTCGCCACCGGCTCGCGGGAGGCGCTCGCCGAGCGTCTGCGCGCCGCCGCGTTCGCTGCGGTGGGGCGCGCCGCCGATGGTGCGCGCCGGCCCGCCGTGCGTCTCAGCGGCGGCCTCGACTCGGCCTGCGTAGCGGCGGGGCTGGCGGCGCGGGAAGCGCCGGCGAGTGGGGTCCCGTCCGCGGGATTAGATCCCGCCCGCCCGGCGGCGCGGCAGAGCGGGGCGCTGGCGCTCGCCGCGGTCTTTCCGAGCCATCCCGACACCGACGAGCGGGAGCTGATCGAGACGACCGCGCGCTACACCGGCCTGCCCGTCGAGCTGATCTCCTTCGACGAGCGCGCCTCGATCCTGGCGCCGGCGCTCGAGCACATCGAGCGCTGGAGCCTGCCGCCGGTCACGCCCAACCTGTTCGTGTGGCGGCCGCTGATGGCGAGCGCCCGCGGGCACGGCGTGGACGTGATGCTCGACGGCGAGGGGGGCGACGAGCTGTTCGGCTGGGCGCCCCAGCTGTTCGCCGACCTGCTGCGCTCCGGGAGATTGCCGGCGGCCTGGAGGCTCACCCGGCGGATCCCGGAAGTGGGCGCCGAGGCGGACGTGCGCCTGCGCCTGCGGGCGATCCGCAAATATGGCGTCAACCCGCTGCTGCCCGCCGCCGTGAAGCGGTGGCGCCAGCGAGGGCGAGCGGCGAGTGCGCCGGGTTCGCTGCTGGCGCCGGCCGACGCCGCGGCGCTCACGAACGAGGAAAGGGGGGAGGAGGGGGATGGTTGGCTCGCGCGGCTCGACGGCCCGTTCTGGTGGCGGGCACTCGCGGCGGAGCTGACCGACGCGGGCGAGACGCTCGGCGCCTCCAGCCAGCTGCGCCGCGAGTCCAGCGACGAGCGGATCGACCGCCGCCATCCCTTCCTGTTCGACCTCGAGCTGTTGCAAACCGTGCTTGCCGAGCCGCCCGAGCTGCAGTTCGACCCGGTCCGCGACCGTGCGCTGCTGCGCGACGGGTTGCTCGGTCACATTCCCGAGGCGGTGCGCACCCGTCACGCCAAGAGCTTCTTCACCGATCTCCTGGCGGCCGGACTCGCCACCGACGGAGCGCTGCTCGCCGCGGGTCCCGCTCGCAGCGACGCGCCGGTGCGTGCGTTCGTGCGCGGCGAGCCGCTGGAGGCGCTACTGCGGGGAGCGGCCGACCCGCGGGGCATCAGAGCCGCGCGCCGGCTCTGGCAGGTCGGCCTGGTGGACGTCTGGCTGCGGGCGCTGGAGCGGCCGCAGTACCCGCGCGAGCTGCTCGACCGGGCAGCCCGTAGCGCGGTATAAAGTCGCCTTGGAGGGTCGGGGTCGCCTTGGAGGGTCGCCTTGGCGCCGTGGCAAAACGCAGACCGGTACTTTTTTCGTACCGGTACTTTTTCTAGTCTTGAGGACGGCGCGAGACTCCATATCCTTTCATCACCGTCCTCCACCTACGAAAGGAAACCATGGAGAAGGACACCAAAGAGTACGAGGCCCCCAGGATCGAGGATCACGGGGATCTGGCAACACTCACCGCGGGCTTCAAAGAAGGCGAATCGACTGATGCGTCTTTCCCGGTGCATACGCCCAAAAAAGACCTGACCTTCTCCACTCCGTAACTACGGAGTGGAAGGCTAAGTGGCTATATGCCGGTCTCCCGGAGTGGAGACCGGCATATAGTGCTGCATCCGCTTCCGCTTAGAGAAGCAGTCGCACCCGCGGTGGCCCCGACCCACCTGGACGGCGCCGATGGTGACCCCACCCAAGGCAGGGCCACCATCGCAGCTGCTTGCACTACTCCTCGTCAGTAGTCCTCGCCGAATTCGGTCGCCAGGGTCAACCCTTTGCCGCCGAGGATCGTCGAGTACTTCCCGGTCGCGGTGTTTTTCTCGCCACCCGTCACCGAGGCCGCTTCGCCGCGCGCGATATTCGTGGTGCCGCCGCTCACCGCGGCACCAAAGCCGCTGGCCGTATTGAGGAAGCCGCCGCTCACCGTGGCGAAGTCTTCGCTAGCGATGTTTTCGGCGCCGCCGCTCACCCAGCTGGTTGTGCCGGAGGCTTCGTTGTAGAGGCCGCCGCTCACCGTGGCCCCGAGGCCGCTGGCTCTGTTGACCTGGCCGCCGCTCACGGAGGCCCCTTCGTTGCTGGCGACGTTGTCGTAGCCGCCACCCACCGACGCACGCACGCCGCTGGCGGTGCTGTATTCGCCGCCGCTCACCGACGCACCGGCGCCACTGGCCACGTTGTGTTCGCCGCCGCTCGCCGAAGCATCGGCAGCGCTCACCGTGTTGCGTGCGCCCGCGAGGAATCCGCCATAGCTCGTGAAGGCCTGTTTGAACGTCCCCACCAGGAGGTTGTTGGAGCCGGTCTGCGTGCCCGGTTCTTCGTCCCTACCGACGATGAGGTTGCCGAGCCCGTTGATTTCGCTCTCTTTGGCGGCGCCCGAGACGACCTGCACGTTGGCGCCGGAGAATTGGATCGTCGGCTTTTTGTCGATGCCTTCCTTGACGTATTTGACGTAGGGAAGCACGGCGAGCAGCGTTTCCTTCTCAGCCGTCGTGAGACCAGCGAACGTCCCTTCTTTACCTTCTTTGCCCGCTTTCCCTTCTTTGCCTTCTTTGCCTTCGGCGCCAAGTTCGGTCAGTTTATATTTCGCGGGGCACGCACCTTTGGTGGGTGTCACCGTCGCGGTGTTTTCCGCTTCCGGTATACAGAGACTTACCCCACCGGCGGCGAATGCGCCACCGGCACTGATCAGTAGAAAACCCGCGGCCACACCGACCGCCAATGCCACCCTCCAAAGGGCCGTGAACGACTTCATCGAGCCACCTCCCCTGCTAGAGACGAGCGAGCGAGCACAAGCCTCACTCGCAATTGGCGAGCATCGTGGCAGGCTTGGGTGATGCGCGTCGGCTCCTACCGGCACGCGTGAGAAATCCCCGCACCGTTCCCGGCGCCGCTGAACCCGCTTGGAAGATCCCGCACCGCTTGGCTCGCTTGGAAGAATCCCCGCAGCACCGGAGTTGTTGGGAGCATGCATCGCGCGCGCCTCGTCTGCGAGATCGTCGCGGCCTACCTGCAAGCACGTCGTGAGCTGCGGCGCGTCCCGATCGAATCGGTGCTGGCGGCACTGCGCGCGGAATCCCCATCCCCGCAAACGGCGACGGCGCCCGCCCAGTTGGAGGAGGCCCGCCGCCTGGGATGGGTGGTGGCGCGCACGCTGAAGCTGATGCCGGGCGACACCCGCTGCCTGGCACGCTCGCTGGTGCTCACGCGGCTGCTGGCGCAGCGGGGGATCCCCTCGAAGCTCGTGATCGGCGCCCAGGCCGCCCCGGACTTCCTCGCCCACGCCTGGGTCGAGTGCGACGGCCAGCCCGTCCTCTCCCCCGGCAACGAGTCGCTCGGCCGGCTGGTCGAGCTCTGAACCACAGCTGACCGGAGGCCGGCTGGTCGAACTCTGAGCCCCGGCTGGCCGCCCCGCGGACGCGGGCTGGGCGAACTCTGGCAGGACTCGCGGCGCCGTAAGTCTTGCCGCGATTCCACCGTTACTCTCCCATGCCAGAGCCCAGAGTTTCCAGAGCCACGGTGGGAGCACCGGCGATGGCAAACCAGCTCCTCGACGCCGGCGCCGCGGTCGCCCTGATCGCACAGGAGGGGCCGCGCGAGCGTATCGGCGCGGTGCTGGAGGAGCAGGGATGGGACTTCACCGCCTTCGAGAGCGCGACGGACCTGCTCGAGCACGGAGGGGAGGGCGAGCACCAGCTGCTCGTGCTGTGGGTCGAGGACGCGAGCGCATCGGCGGCGCAGCAGGTCGAGCTACTGGGGCGCGGCATCGAGCACGCGCGGGTGGTGGTGATCTGCCCCGAGATCCAGCGCTGGGAGGTGCGCGCGGTGCTGGGCGTCGGCGCGGCCGGGATCGTGCTCGAGCGCGAAATGGCGGGCACGCTCGGCCCCTGCCTGCACGCGGTGCGCGTCGGCCAGATCTGCGTGCCACGACAGCAGTGGCGCCAGATCGCGCCGCCGGCGCTCTCCGCGCGGGAGAAGCAGATTCTCGGCCTGGTGGTGATGGGCTACATGAACAGCCAGATCGCCGAGCAGCTGTTCCTGTCGGAGAGCACCGTCAAGAGCCACCTCTCCTCGGCTTTCGGGAAGCTGGGGGTGCGCTCGCGCAACGAGGCGGTCAACTTGATTCTTGACTCGGAGCGGGGATTCGGCATGGGAATCCTCGCGCTGGGAGGGCAACCGCTGGAGGCAGGGACTGAGCTAGCAGGACAACGAGCGCCAGGGAGGCGAACGATGAGCGGGGGCGTCGGCAGCAAGACAGAGATACCATTTTCCGAAGCGCGACCGAGCGCGGAAGCGCTTCCAGGCACGGCGGGCTTCAGCGAGCCCGAGGGCAGGCGCGTACGTATCACCCGCGCCCGCGATCCGCGGCCCGACCGAGACGCGGGGCCTGCTTCGAGAACCTGCTCGCGCGAATCGCTGTTCCGCCGTGCGCTGCTGACGGCCGACGTCGGTGGCGATCGTCGGCGCCTTCGTGGTGCTGGCGGCGGTGTCCGGGAAGTCGCTGCAGCTGACATGGGTGAGCGTCTGCGGGCTGTTGACGCTGCTGCTGGGCGCCAAGGTGATGGGGCTGTACGACCGCGACGACGTGCTGCTGCACAAGACGACGCTCGACGAGGCGCCGAAGCTCTTCCAGGTGGCGACGCTCGGCGCCCTGGTCGCGTGGCTGGCCGGGGGCTTCGTGATCCACGGCGTCCTGCTCAGCCGCCGCGAGGCGCTGCTGCTGTGGCTGGTGCTGATCCTGCTGCTGGTGCTCGCCCGCGCCACGGCTCGCAGCCCTTGCATTGCGGGCCGTGCCGGCCGAACGGTGCCTGTTCATCGGCGACCAGGCCGCCGCGCGGACGATCCGCTCGAAGCTCGCGGGGCACGGCGGCGTCAAGGCCGAGCTGGTCGGGCACCTCGACCTCGAGGAAGTCGGCACGTGGTCGATGAACACCTTCTCCGCGCAGCGACTCTCGGAGATCCGCGATCTGGCGCGCACGCTGCACGTGCACCGCGCGATCGTCGCCCCCACCAGCGCGGACGGGGGCGAGATGCTCGATCTCGTGCGCACGCTGAAGGCGGTGGGCGTGCGGGTCAGCGTGCTGCCGCGCCTGCTCGAGGTGGTCGGCTCCTCGGTCGAGTTCGACGACCTCCACGGCGTCACGCTGATGGGGGTGCGGCGCTTCGAGATGTCGCGCTCCTCGGCGGTCGTCAAGCGCGCCTTCGACCTGGCGGGCGCCTCGCTGGGGCTGCTGGCGGTGGCGCCGCTGTTCGTCGTGATCGCGGTCGCGATCAAGCTCGACAGCCGCGGCCCGGTGTTCTTCCGCCAGCAGCGCGTCGGGCGCCACGGCAAGCACTTCGACCTGTTGAAGTTCCGCACGATGATCCCAGAGGCCGAGGCGCTGAAGGATTCGCTGCGCGACCGCAACGAGGCGCAACCGGGACTCTTCAAGATCGCCGACGACCCCCGCGTGACGCGCGTGGGCAGGCTGCTGCGCAAGAGCGCGCTAGACGAGCTGCCCCAGCTGCTGAACATCATCCGCGGCGAGATGAGCCTCGTCGGCCCCCGCCCGCTGGTGGTCGACGAGGACCGCAACGTCGAGGGCTGGTACCGCCGCCGGCTGGAGCTGATGCCGGGAATGACCGGCCCCTGGCAGATCCTCGGCCCGGCGCGCGTGCCGCTCAACGAGATGGGGGCGATGGACTACCTGTACGTCGCCAACTGGTCGCTGTGGGGCGACGTCAAGATCCTGCTGCGCACCGTCCCCCACGTGCTCGGCAGACGGGGGCTCTGAGCCTCGCCTCCTGGCTCGCCGTCGCCGCGGGCGGCCATCCGGCAGGCGGCAACGACCACGACACTCACCGAGAGCCACACGAGCGCCAGCAGGATTAGGAAGAGCGTCAGCATTGGGAGCGCGTGAGGTAGAGGTCCATGTCCTTACGACACATCTACCCCTTAGTTCAGACCGTCTATCGGACGGACGTTTGATTCGCTTTACGCTCGCCGCGTTGGGAGGACGAAAAGGGGCACTGCAGAGGAAAGCTCCTACGCAAGTAGTAGACTTTGCTCATGCCACGTGGAAGGCCATCGCCGAAGCTCGCGATCACGGTTGATCCTGACGTCCACGAGAGGGTCCTCGTGGCCGCCGAGGAGGGTGGAGTCAGCGTCTCGGCATGGATGACGGCCGCGGCTCGGCAGGCGCTGCTGGTGGCGGATGGGCTACGCGCCGTTGCCGAATGGGAGATGGAGCACGGCGGCTTCACTGGGGCCGAGCTCGCAAGTGCGCGCCGCCGTGTCGCCGATGAAGTCGCCTCCGCCCCACCCCGCGCCGCGTGAGCATCCTCTACGACGCTGGGGTGCTGCTCGCAGCCGACCGAGGACAGATTACTGGCCGGCAGGACATAGGGCATCCCGCATGGGGCGCTCGCTTGCTTTATCGGCTTTCGTCAATGTGCGATACAGCGGGTCAGTCGTGGGGGGCGATCGGGTAACGGCGACGGATGAACGCACCACAGTGCGGGACGGTGAAGTCGACGAGGCCGTGTTGTGGTGCGTAGATGACGGCGTTGCCGATGAGCGCATCGCGCTGGGGAGAGATCGACTTCGGTGTGCGTCCGAGTCGACGTGCGACAGCGGCGCTCGACTGCGGGCCGTCGCCGAGATCGGCCATCGCCGTCACGTAGAGCTTCTCGGCGTCGGTCAGCCGTCCGATGCGCCCCTCGAAGAAGTTCTCGTCAAGGTCATCCTCGACGATGACGAGCGCCGTCTGGGCATCCTTGGCGGTAATCCACTGGCCGTCGCCCTGGGCCCATGCGCACCGTCCGTACTCCTGTAGGAAGTACGGGTAGCCCTCGGTGTAGGAAAGCGCCTGCGCAAGCGCTTCCTCCTCCCACCCGACGCGCTGACTGAGGGCCGGCAGGATCAGCGCGTGGCGGGCGTCTGCGTCCGTGAGTGCGCCAATGGTGGGGTAGATGAACATGCGCTCGGCGTAGGACTTCGCTTCGGCGGTCAGCGCGGGAATGAGGGGGAGGCCGGCGCCGACAAAGGCGACGGGCAGGTTCTTCTGCTTGGAACGGTGAAGCGCCATGATGAGCGCTTCGTAGTCGTTCTGGTCGAGGTTTTGGACCTCGTCGAGGATGAGCGCAAAGCCGACACCGATCTCGGCGGCCGCCTGGCCGACGGCGCTGAGCACATCGCGCAGATCATCGGCAAGGTCACCGGAGTCCGCGTGGCCGACGGCAGCGTCCACGTCGAGCTTGAAGGACACATCGCCCGGCAGCGCGACCTCGAATGCCTTCAGCACCCGCAGCGCTTGACGGAGTCGCTCACCAGCGCGCCTGCGTACGCTCATCTGCAACATCGCACGCCGCGCGGCCCGACCGACCAGCGTCGCGACCGACGAGTTGCGCCCCACCTCCTTGGTCTCTGCCGGCCAGCCGGCCTGCTCGCACATACCCTCGAACTCGTTGAGCAGAACCGTCTTCCCGACGCCGCGCGAATAGGCGTTGCACTACTCATGTTGTGGATCGGTTGCCGGAGCGGGTTCGGCTGGTGGGCGCGCCGGGTGGGCTGTGTGATCTTGAGCTTGAGGTGCGTGGTTGGACGACGGATGACGCTTCGGGTGAGACGGTCGTGGTCTGTCGGCTGGTGGATGGCAGTGTGGGTGAGATCCCGGCGCGGTGGACGGATCTGCCGCGGCGGATGGTGGGGGAGCGTTCGCTGGGCGCGGTCGCGACGCCGGGGGCGTGGCGGCTTTTGGGTGAGCGCCTCGGGGCGTTGAGGGCCGCGCGGTGTCCGGCGCGGGGCGCAGCCTTCGGTGAAAACGGAGGTGAGCGTGTCTGGACAGTTGGCGCTCGTGATGGGCGAGCAGAGTGTGGTCGGGGCGGCGGTGTGGGAGACGTTGCCGTCACAGGCCCAGGAGGCGATCGTGGTGGCGTTGGCGCGCCTGTTGGCGGGCCTGGTGGAGGAGGAGCGCGATGAGTGAGCATGGGAAGGTCACCGAGGCGCATCTTCGTCGGCGGGCGGTGGTGTATGTGCGCCAGTCGACGCTTGGGCAGGTGGAGCGCAACGTGGAGTCCGCTGCGCGCCAGTACGCGTTGCGGGGGCGTGCGATTGAGCTGGGTTGGCCGGCGGAGTCGGTCGTAGTCGTTGATGAGGACACCGGCCGGTCGGGCAGCTCGACGGAGGGCCGCTTCGGTTTCAAGGAGCTGGCCTGCGAGGTCGGTCTTGGTCATGTCGGGCTGGTACTCGCGCTCGAGGTATCGCGTTTCGCTCGCAGTTCGGCGGATTGGCATCAGCTGCTGGACCTGTGCGCGCTCACGTGCACGCTGATCGCTGACGCTGACGGCGTGTACTCGCCAGCGGACTTCAACGACCGGCTTCTGCTGGGGTTGAAGGGCACGATGAGCGAGGCTGAGCTGCACCTGATCCGCGCGCGGCTTGACGGCGGGCTGCGCAACAAGGCCAAGCGTAGCGAGCTGCGGTTGGCGCTGCCGGTCGGGTTGGATCGCGACGAGGACGGCCTGATCGTGTTGTGCCCTGATGAGCAGGTCCGTCATGCGATCGAGCGGGTGTTCACGCTGTGGCGCCGGCTGGGCTCGGCGCGCCAGGTGGTGATGGAGCTCGCCGGCGAGGAACAGATGCTGCCGCGGCGCACGGTCGGCCAGCGGCGTATCCGCTGGGCGCGCGCGAGCTACGGCGCGGTGCACAAGTTCCTGACCAACCCGGCGTACGCGGGCGCGTTCGTGTTCGGCCGCAAGCGCCGCGAGAAGCGCGTGGGAGAGGACGGGCGGATACGCGTTCGCGATGTCGAGGTGCCGATGGCCGAGTGGTCTGTCTGCCTGCCAGGGCACCATCCCGGCTATGCCAGTTGGGATGAGTACCTCGTCACGCGCGAGCGGCTGCGAGCGAACATGACCTGCCAGGGCCAAGGGAGCGGCGTCGCGCGCGAGGGTCATGCGTTGCTGCAGGGGCTCGTGCGCTGCGGGTGCTGCGGGCGACGGATGCAGATCGCCTACGCCGGCAAGGGCGGCCGTAGCCACCGGTATGCGTGCGTGCGTGGCCGTGACCTGCACGCCACCGGCAAAGCGTGCCAATCCCTCGGCGGCAAGCGACTGGAGCGCGCCGTCGTCGCGTGCTTTCTCGACGCGGTCACGCCGGCCGGGGTCGAGGCGACCGCCGGGGCGATCCACGAGCTCGAGCAACAACACGAGCAGCGCCTCGCCGGTCAGCGACTCGCGCTGGAGCGCGCCGAGTTCGAGGCCGAGCGCGCAGAGCGCCAGTACGACGCGTGCGAGCCGGAGAACCGGCTGGTCGCCAGGACGCTGGAGGGAAAGCTCGAGCAAGCACTCGCCGCCGCAGAGCACGAGCGCGTCAAGCTCGCCGCGCTCGAGCGCTCGCGTCCCGCGCCGCTCACCGGCCAGGAGCGTCAGGCGCTCATGCGCCTGGCACGCGATCTGCCCCGCCTGTGGGATGCGAAGAGCACCAGCGACCGTGACCGCAAGGAGCTCCTGCGCACGCTGATCAACGAGATCGTCCTCACCGTCCACACCTCAGAGCGCCGCGCGGCGCTCGTGATCTGCTGGGAGGGCGGCGCTAGGACCGAGCTCCAGGTGCAGCTCGGCGCCAACGTCTTCGAGCGCCGGCGCACGAGCGAGGACACGATCGAGCTGATCCGCCGCCTCGCCGCGCACTACCCCGACCGTCAGATCGCCCAGACCCTCTCCCGCCAAGGACGCCTGACCGCCAGCGGACTGCCGTTCACCCAAGCACGCGTGCAAAGCGTCCGCGCCAAAGCCACCATCCCCGCCGCGCCACCACCGGACCCCGCCAGCCAGCTACTCACGATCCTCCAGGCCGCCAGCGAGCTCGGCGTCTCCACCAACACGATCCACCGCTGGCTACGCGACGGGCTACTCCCCGGCGAGCAAACCACCCCCGGCGCACCCTGGCGCATCCGCCTCAACGACGAGACCCGCGCACGCTTCCAGCCCGACGTACCCGACGGATACGTGCGACTCGACCAAGCCGCGCAACTACTCGGCTGCGCCCGCCAAACCGTGTTGCACAAGGTCCAACGCGGCGAGCTACGAGCAGTCCAAGTCACCCAAGGACGCCGAAAGGGCCTAAGAATCGAGGTTCCCGACGCCCAATTGGACCGAATGATCAACTAGCAACTACGGAGGTGCAGTGTGAACCAAGACCGCGCAGCCCCGTGATCAAGACGTGCTTCTCGGTTCCACCCGCGCTCAGCTGGGCGATAATGCTCCGCAGGTGAGCGAGCTCCCGCTCGCGGCCGGTCAGTGCCGGCGGACGGGCGCCGGAATCCGGTGTGTAAGGGTTGTAGGAGCCGCTGCCTCGTCTCATCACTGATCCTCTCTCTAGGAATATCTAGCATAGTCTAGCCAAAGTCACTAGATATGCCTAGACTTCGCGCCGCTCCCCTCCCGGGCTTTCTTTATTGGCTTTCGTCAATAAAGTGCGATACAACGGCTCACCGAGAGGGGTTCGACAGGTCCAGGGCTGAGAGCGAACTCCGGTCGGGCGAACTCCGGTTGCCCGGACTCTAGTGTTGGCGCTCGAGCCCCGCAAGTATGCCCCCAAGCCCGCCGTTATTGGCCCCCATCAAGGAGGCACGATGAACGCGCACCGACGAATGCTCTTCCTATTGACGACCCCCGTGATCGTGGGCGCGACGATGGTCGCAGTACCGGCGCTCGCGGGGACCGGGACACATGCCACCGGTCACGCGTCGCGGGCGCGCAGGTGCGACGCGGTCACGGTGATCAGCCACGGCCGGCGCGTACGCGCATGCCTGCTTCAGGGGCCGCGTGGGCTCCGGGGCCTGACCGGGCCCCGCGGCTTGGCCGGCAGCCGCGGGGCCAGCGGCAGCCGCGGGGCGACCGGACCACAGGGAGCGAAAGGCGCCCAGGGGGTAGCAGGTCCGGCGGGCACCGCGCGGGCCTACGCGGTGGTGCAGCCCACGGCGCCGACCGCCGCCACACTGATCGCCGGCCAGACCTCCCACATCACGGGCGTGAGCGTGCCGAGCGCCGGCATCTACTGCCTTGCGCCCGCGGCCGGCATCAACGCGGCGACCGACACGGCGGCGGTATCCCCTGAGGTCAGCTACAGCTCGGGCCATCTGCCGGGAACGATCGTGCTCAATGCGCAGGGCAGCGACTGCCCAGCCGGCAATTTCGAGGTCGAGACCTACACATCGGGCCCGAGCCCGGAGCTGGCGAGCGGGTATGCGTTCACGATCGTGGTTCCGTAGGGGCGTCCAATGCCGGGGGAGGGTAGGCACCGACCGTGGAAGTGCGGGACTCCTCCCAACGTTATGCGGGTAGAGCGAGCCCGCCGCGGGCACCGCTCGAATCGACTGTAGTGGCGGAGGTCAGTGCGATGGTGGCAGCGGGTTCTGTGTACGTGCGCGAGCTGGATGTCGAGCAGTTCAAACGCCCTGGCGACACTGGAGACCCCATGACCGACCTTACCCTCACCAATGACGACCTGGCCCGTGAGATCAACACGGAGCACAGCCACGTCGAAACATACAAGCGCAACACGATCAAGCACGCGATCCGCTGCGGTCGAGCTGCTCCTGGAGATGAAGCAGCGTGTCGGGCACGGCAAGTGGCTGGCGTGGGTGCAGGAGCACTTCGAGGCGAGCGAGCGCACGGCCCGCAACTACATGGAGATCGCCAAATCGGCAGCGACTGCCGATTTGAGCGAGGACACCACGATGCGCTCGGCGCTGCGCGCGCTCGCGTCGCGGTCGGAGGCCTCGAAGGTGTCCAAGCTCCAGCCCAACGAGGCGCGAGTGGGCCTGGCACTCGCCGACGGCCACATCTCGATCGAGGATGCGGGGCCGCATTCCGATGCCAAGGTCGAGGAAGCGCCGAGAGCCGGGCTCGCCAAAGCCCACCAACGTACGTGGGCGGGCGTCTCCGCGCGCCTCACCACCATCGGGCGAGCCTTCAACGAAGCCGCCGGCGAGCAGTTCGACGACCACCGCGCCAGCGAAGCGCTGTATGAGGCATCGCGCGAAGCCCATCAGGCCGCGATCGATCTGGAGCAGCTGGCGGCGGCGCTCGAGAGGCGCGCGGCATGACCTTCCAGAAGCTTGGCTGAACACCAAAGCGTCGGGCGCGCGGGCCGGCGCCGCGGGAGCAGTGCGGTCCGCGGCCGTTCGACCGGTGGAGACGCCGGTAAGAGCGCGGCGTCGACTGGGGTCACAGGATAGAATGGACTGGGCGACCATGACGCGGCCTATTGCGGCTCCCTGCGACCCCGTCAGCTTGCGACCACCGTCTTCGGTGTGCCCATGTACAAGACCGATTTCCCGTGCGCTCGCAACGTGACACCCACGATGCCAAAACACCGATGGGACTAGCGGCAGGGCCGAGCGGCGCATGCGCCTGATGGGCGCGCCGATGGCGGCGCAGCGAGGCGCCGCGGTGCACAACATCGTCGCTGCGGCGCGGGCGGGCCGCGGGTCACTGGACGATCACCGCCAACCTCGACCACTTCGCCGCTACCACCGCCAGCCCGCCCAGCGGGGCCTGATCGACGAGGCCGACATGGTCGTCGCCGACGGGATGCCGCTGGTCTGGGCCAGCAGCTCGCCGGCGAACCGCTGCCCGAACGCGTCGTCGGGTCGAGCATGGTGTGGTCGATCTGCGAGATCGCCAGCGCCCACGGCCTGCCCGTGTTCCTGCTCGGCGGTGACCCCGGCGTCGCCGAACGCGCCGCGGGGTCTTCAAGGAGCGCTACCCGGCCTGGAGATCGCCGGCACGGCTGCCCCCAGTCGGGTTCGAGAACGACCAGCGGCACTGGAGTGGCATCCGGCGCCAAATCGTCGAGGCAAGCCCAACATCGTGTTCGTCGCATGGGCTTCCCCAAGCAAGACCTCTTCATCCGGGCCTGCGCGGGCCCTGCCCCACGCGTCGTTCCTCGGCGTGGGGATCAGCCTCAGCTATGCGGCAGGCGACGTCTCGCGCCCCCCGGCCTGGATCTGCCACCTCGGGCTGGAGTGGTCCTATCGCCTTTGCCAGGAACCGACGCGCCGCCTGGCCCGCCGCTATATCGTTGACGGCGTGCCGTTCGCAGTGCGACTGATGGCCTCCGCTGCGCGCCACCGCGCACGCCGTGGCGGTCCCACGAACAGTGGGGAGTGGGATGACTGACAAGCGGCCTGCCTGCCACATGGGGGTGTGGCCCGGGTTGGGTGCGCGCCGCGCTTGATCACCCGCGGCTGTGGCGGATCACCGCCGCGCTCTCCGCGCTGCTGCTGTGCGGGCTGGTGCTCGTCTGCGCGCAGGGCTCGCTCACGATCATCGCCCACCGGCCGGCCGCGCACGGGCGGGACGCGGCGCTGCCCGTGTGGGAGCCCTGGTGCACACGGGGCGTGCCCCGAAAAGAACGCGAGCGGCTGGCATTCTGCGCGCGCGTGGAAGGACGCGTGCTCGCCTCCACGCACGGTCCCAAACCGGACGAGTCCCACATCGCCGTGATCAGCGATTTCCAGGTCGTGGTCGTGCGCCTGCCCAACTGGGAAGCGACGCCCGCGCGGGGCACCAACATCATCGCGATCGGCCCACTGTTCCGAGCCCGCGACGGCCAGCGCGAGGTCCAGGCCTTCAATTACCGCACGACATGAGATGGCTACTCGTCACGATCGCCCTGCTGGCGGCAAGCGCCTGCTTGGTGGGCTGGGTCTACCTACGCGACCGCGACACCAACTGGCGGCCGCCCGAACGTCATCTCGCGCCGGTCAGGCGCTCGGAGCGTCGAGCGAGCCGGCCTCAAGCCCGGGCCGTCGGGGTGAACTCCTCCGAGGGGGAGGCGCCGTCGGCGGGGGGGGCGGTCGGGGCGGAGCCGCGGCCCGCGGGGTAGGGGCTCGGACCACCCGACTTCGCACCGTTGGCGATGACCCCCAACAGTGGCGCGCCGCTGCCGGCTAGAACCTGGTGAAGCTGCTCCGCGGCGTCGCGGCGGCTGTGGCCGATCCGGCCCACGACGACCACGCCGTCGACCTTGGTGAGCAGCGGGAACGCATCCGACACCGCGGTGAGCGGCGGCGTGTCGATCACGACGAGGTCGTAGGCCGATTTGGCCTGCTCGATCACCGATCCCATCGCGTCGCTCTCCAGCAGCTCGCCCGGGTTGGGGGGCAGCACGGAGCCGGCAGCCAGCACCTCGAGCGTATGTCCCTTCGCCCCCGTACCAGACGGCGCGTGCAGCTCGACGGACTGAGTGGCCTGGTCGATCGGCACGGCACCAATCAGCACGTCGGCAAGGCCCGGCCCGGGCATCACGTCGAGCTGCTGGGCCAGCGTCGGATGCCGCAGATCCACCTCCAACAGCAGCACGCGCGATCCCGACCTCGCCGCCGCCTCGGCCAGATAGCGAGCGATCGTGCTCTTGCCGTCACCCGAAGCGGGCGACGCGATCACGAGCATGCGCAGCTCACGATCGATGTTAAAAAAGCGCAGGTGAGCGCGGATCAGGCTGAACGCCTCCGCCTCGGTGGGGGGCAGTACCTTGCCCTTGCGCGATCGCGAAAGCGCGGTGCTCTTGGGCACGATTCCCAGCACCGGCAGGCGATAGATCGCCTCCAGCTCCTCGGGCTCCCTGATCCGGCGGTCGATTCGCTCGAGCAGGAAGGCGAGGCCAAAACCGAGCAACAGTCCAACAACCGCGCCCAGGAGTGTGTTCCTTTTGGTCTTGGGCGAGGAAGGGCTGGACGGCGCCACGGCTTCCTGCGCCACCTGAACGTTATTGGAGCCCAGTGCCACAAGAAGGCCCAACGTATGAGCGCGGTCTTGGAGCTCCAGTCCATCGGCGCCAGACCTCTGCGCCGGGGAGAGTTCCGCCAACTGCTTGTTCACGAGCACCAGCGCGGACCTGAACAACCGACGATTGGCGCTCTGCTGCTCCTTGACGAACTGCTCGACATAGGTGTTCGCGATTGCCGCGGCGAGCGTCGGGGATGTCGATGCAATCGAGACCTCGACGAAGTTAGTTTCTCCTGTTACAGCCACGCTCACGCTATCGCTGACCTTTTCCTCGGTCAGCCCGTCACCCAGGAGCCTCGCGGTCTTCGCCGCCGTGTCGCCGAGCTGCACCAGCTTGAGGTTCGTGCTCTGCTGGGCCACTTGGTCGTTCGTGTTCGCCACCGAGAGCCCGGCAACCTGCTGGCCGAGTTGGTTGTTGCCGAACACAAGCACGGCGGTCGCGGTGTACTTCTTGGTCTGATGCTTGGAGAATCCCAACGCGGCGCCAGCCACAACCAAGCAACACACTCCGATCAAAAGCACCCGACGACGGATGACGCTGAGCACTTGCTCTAGACTGAGCGCTTCCGAACCTTGCTGCATCGTGCGTGTATCCTCTCAGAAAGTGGCGTATTCTGGACTCGAATCACTGGCACCGCCATTGTAGGCTACGGAACCTATGCACGCTAGCGCAAGTCTGCGGGACACCATTTTGACCAGATCCAAGCCACAGACAGTTGTTGCGACGGCAATGGTGGCCAGCCCAGCACTTATCGCGGCGGATCACCAGGATACGCAGCACAAAGCTGGACGTACGTCCCATGCCGCCTGCTAGCTGGATATCGACAAAGACGCTGGGTGAGACCTTCGCTCGTCGATCCCTGACCTGCGCCGTAGCGATCGGCGTCACTGGCCTGCTGGTCGCAAGCGGATGGGCAATCGCAGAGGGCCACACTAAGACATTATTTATCGCGATAGCCGCTATCGGCCTATGTATCCTGGCATTAACTCAAAGGGGAGTCTTTATCGGCTTGTTTCTGGTGGCCGCGATGAATGGCCTACCGTTCATCAATACCGCAGGATTCATTTCTGCGAAGTTCACGTTGCAAGATGGAGCAATTACCGTATTGCTAATGGTCCTCGTGATATGGGTCATACTCGACAACGGTTCCTATCAGCCCAGTCGCGCTGGCCTACGATCTCTGCGCCGCGGCCATCCTCTTCCTCTGGTGGTGTTTGACCGTGGCTCGTACCATAGTCGACGACCAAGTACCACTTCTGCGCGCGGCCGCCTTTGGTCGCGATTTTCTCTATTTCTCGCTACTCCTAACGTCCTCCCACGCGTACGCCTCACCAACCGAGACATCGGTATGCTGCTTATCGTTCTCGTCGCAGGCGTGTCTCTTTTCGCCGTAGGGCAAATAGCAACCGCAACGGGGGCGGGCTTCCCAGCGACACTAATACACGTAGAACATACCCTGCAGCAGGCAGGTCTAACACGCGTCTACGCCAGAATGACCGATCTGGTAAACGCCGCCCTCGCCATGGCGATCGCCGCGAGCCTGCTTACGCGCCAACGTATCGTACGGTCTATCGCACTCCCGTTGGTTCTCCTCTTGACTACCAGCGTCGCCGTACAGCTTACTAGGGCCCGTTGGATTGGGCTAATCGCTGGCTTTCTTATTGTGAGCCTCTGGTTTATAGTTCAAAACGACACCACCATCTCTACACTTTTGCGTAGGCGCTTGGCGCTCGCAGTGGGGGTTATTTTCATTGTAGGTGTTGGCGTGATCGTGACTGACCCTGTCTTATCTCTGGTGATACCCTTCAACAGCGCCTACTTTCACTCTTCTCTCAAGTCGAAACTCACAGTGGCTCGGTTGGTGTACGCAGGCGGCAACCAACACCACGACGCACTACCTCGGCGAACAATGGCTTTTGGGGCTTGGGCTTGTGCCAGCATCTTCCCATTACTTTCTGGGATTGCCCGAAGGATCAATTCGTGACGCTGAATTGGGCGCCCTAAACGCCGTCACCACAATTGGAGTCGTTGGCGCGGTCCTGATCTACGTTCCCGTCGTCTTTATGCTCTTTCAGACTCTGCGCCGTCTATCCGCTGCACTACCTAGGGAGTACGACTGGATACGCTACGGCGGAGCGATTTGGATTACCGCCGCACTTGTCTCCTCAGCAACGTTGGTAACGTTGTTTAGCATCAGTGGCTTGGCATTGACCGCTGTCTTCCTAGCGATCCTTGCTGATCCCAGCGTATCGGGCGCGCTGGCGTGGAACGATCGACGTGATCGTGAAAACGCACCAAAACTCGTCCTCCGTCTGCATAGCGACAGGCGTAACATCCAAGCAGTCATGGGGATTGACCTGACGGCCAGACAAAGCGCCCTTATGCGTCGCTCACGCGGCGTACAAGGCGATCCTCGGCTTGGTGGGTTTAGCGGCGTACCGCGTAGCAGAGAGCACGCGTCGGATTATCTTTGCACGCGTGGCTGCCGACCCCAAGAAGATCGGCGTCCTCTGCGACTCATTCCTCCGGTACGGAGTTTCTCAAGCCATCGGCCTCCAACAGACCGGACCGGATGTAACGTCTTACGACGTCTACCGACGTGACGATTTTGCGACAAGTGAGGAAGATCGCGCACTGCTACTCGATCACGCCCACGTGGCTGGTATCGAGGTAGTGCGCGTCCTCCTCGTCGTTTTCGTTCGCTGTTCACAAACACGCTGTGGTTGCATCGTGATCTGCTTCATAGAAAAATCGCCACTATTGTTGTCCAGGCACATGCCGATCCCCGTTATGCCACTCTTGGGTTCACGCTGCCGGTTGCGCTGATCCTCCATGATCCGCAGGAACATTCGGTGAACGGTCTTGAGGTTCCCTCTACCGATGAGAGCAGCCGCACGTTTGGCCGAGCTCACCTCCGCTTGCTTGATCATTCACTCATCGAGACTATCGGCCCAGATCCGACCCCTTCTGCGGTCAGTCCCCGTAGGAATCGTTCCACTCGGCGCCGAAATGGCGTCCGTTCCCAGCGCCGTGCCGCCTGAACGCCGACTACTGATTTTCGGCAGGCTCTTCGCATACAAGGGGGTGGACACTTCACTGGACGCAATGCGCCTCCTGCCAAGAGAGATGTCCGACGTCAAGCTGATCATCGCCGGCCAAGGGCCGCTCGCCGAGTTGGCACGAGGTCGGCCTGACGTAGAACTGCGGGACGAATACATCAATGACTCCGATGTCGATTTCTTGCTCAATGAAGTCCGTCTCGTCCTACTCCCGTATAAGGACGCCACGCAGAGCGGAGTCGGAGTGCAAGCGGTCGCCCGTGGGGTGCCATGTGTCGAAATCCTCTGCAGGTGGCCTCCCTGACCTTATTCAAGATGCGTCTTCAGGTCTTGTCATTCCGCCAGACGACCCCGCGAGCTGCTCGCCCAAGCGGTCGTTGCACATATCGACCACCCCGCAGCCCTGCGGACAGCTATCTATGACCATGCCGCCACCCATTTCGCTTGGCCTGTGGTTGCGCAGCGGTTGCGCTCCGAGTTGCACCGACTCGGACTTAACCGGCGCGGGAGTCCACCCGGAGTAGCCCCTTGACGAGGGGAAAAGCTCGATTCGAGCGCGGCGACTTGCCGCGTTGCTCCGGCTTCTCTGACGGCTCAACGACCGCTGGAGTGACGGCGGTTGTCGTGAGCCACAACAGCGCACGCCACCTGCCGGCGCTGGCTCGTGCGTTTGAGTCTGGTTCATTGGTGCCCAACGCCATGCTGGTGGTGGACAACGCCTCGGTTGACTACAGTCGCCCGTGCTCGCCTTGCGGGTTTCGATGTTCACGAGACCGGTGCCAACGATGGGTTCGGAGCTGCTTGCAACATCGCGTTGCGTATGGCGGACACCGAGTTTGTATTAAATTCCGAATCCTGACGTTCTGCCTTCGCCCACGGCGTCGAGCAACTGCTAAATGCCCTAACAACCACGAAGGCCGCCGTTGCTGGAGGCGCATTTGATCGACCGTTCCAAGCACGCCGGTTTTCGCGAATTACGGGAAATCTCTGGAGCTTCCTCCCCGGCTGGCTACAGCGGCCCCTAAAGCATTTTGCGGTAGAAGTACCAATTGATCCGGTCGACGACCATGCCATCGTCGACTATGTCGTGGGAGCCTTCATGCTCTGCAGGGTCTGGGGAGTGCTTTCGGTGGGCGGCTTTGACGAGGACTTCTTCTTGTATAGCGAGGAGGAGGATCTTTGTCGCCGTCTGGGCATGTGCGGATGGCAGACCCTCTTTGTGCCTTCCCTTACGCTCACCCATGAGCACAGCACGTCTAGTGACGGCATTGACGGTTCGATCATGGCCCCATTCCGTTTCCACAGTCTTTATTGGTACTATCGGAAATATCATTCTCGTGGCTATGCCGAATTTGCCCGATGTACGATATCGGCCTGCGTAGCGGTCGACCGCGCCTATCGAGCGCTTACCCATCAGCGCCAAGTCTACGGCCCGGGTACCGCGATAGCTGCCTTTCGCAGCATAGATTCGGTACGTGGTGCCCACGCGCGATACATGACTGGGCGCCGAACGTCGTCGATAGGCATCTCGCGCATCGTCAGAAGGAGAGTAGGCATTAGAGTTCGCTGGAGCGCCTGCGCCCACACCGGGTGCGGTTACGGCCCTTTCGCAGCATACGTTCAGCTACATCAAAGGCACGGGCGACATTCTACGAGAGAGATGCTGCAGGCTAGAACATGCCCACGCAAGGCGCTAAGGATATATTGGATTTTCTCGTCATAGGCGCCCAGAAGGCGGGAACGACGTCGCTTTTCGAGTACCTAAAATGCCATCCAGAACTTTGGCTTACCCCTGGAATAACAGGTGCTGTACTTCAGTCATGACACGGTGCGTGATCGTGGATGGGATCGGTACATCAGGACGACCTTCGCCTCGTCCGATCCCTCCCGCAAGTGGGGCACTATCACCACTCACTATATGGTTGGCGGGGTATACAAAGCGTCTCTCGCGCAGCCTGGCGGCACCGATCATTACGATGAGAGCACCGTACCCTCGCGTATCCACGAGCGTCTGCCCCACGTGCGCCTAATTGCGATTCTACGCGATCCCGTCGCCCGCGCGATTTCTCATCACCAGATGGCGGTTATGAATGGCCTGGACAAACGTACATTCAATGATGCGATCGACGAGCTCCTGCGTCCGGAAGCTCTGACCAGACGCCCGCCAACATCCCCAGGAGACGACGGGCTACGTGGCATGGGGAGAGTACGGACGTATCCTCGCAGCAT
Organism: uncultured Solirubrobacterales bacterium; assembly: GCA_963744135.1. GTDB lineage: Bacteria > Actinomycetota > Thermoleophilia > Solirubrobacterales > Solirubrobacteraceae > Palsa-744. The sequence goes on from CAVUSE010000004.1 coordinate 893,905, forward strand.
ACTTCGACGTCTTTGAGAGAGCAGATATTGACGTTGTGGACCGAGGAACTAGAGAATGCCCCAGAGCAGCTATTGCGTCGAGTGCATGAGTTTGTTGGCGTAGCTCCGGATATAATGCCTAACAATCTCGGGACCCGGTATCGCGAGAGCAATACGACACGAAGAATTCCCTGTGGCTAGACCCCTTTGCCGCCCAGGAAATTGCGTCTAAGAGCCGCGTCATGCGTATGCTTTGGCATACTTTGCCCGAGTCAAGTCGGCGTTGGTGTGACCGCGAGTTGGCGCACATTGCATATCTGATCGATCTGCGGAATCGGCGCAGCAAGACAAAGACGGATGAGCCTTCGCCCACGACTCTGACACGACTGCGTGGGACCCGCAGTGCATCGAGGTCGACCTGTCAAACATGATCGGCGAGAGCCCTCCATGGCACAAGTCAACTGACACCATATGAGCGAACCCCAGACCCCATCGGTGACAAAGCCAGCGACCGACCATGCGGGGGATGAAACCAGTACCGTGATCAGGACGCCTTCGGCACGCTCTCCGGTAAGGCGCATGCTCGTAAGCGCATCCATCACAGTCGATCCTGCAGGGGGCGTCGATGGGGATAGGTTTCATCTGAGCGGTACTGCTTGCGCGTACCCTTGGTGGAACAGCCTACGGACGTTATGTCTTTGCTCTTGCGTGGGCTAGTGTGTTGGTGATTCCAGCCATTCTCGGACTTGACCGCTTTCTGGTCAGAGGTATCGCTGTCTACGAGGTCGAGCAGAACTGGCAGCTTATGCGGGGTCTACTGCGGCGCACCAATCACTTGGTGTTGCTCACCTCAACGGTCATTGCAGGCATGGGATGGATCATCGCCATTCTTTTGCTCTCCCCGTCACTGCGCTGGCCGTTTTGTGTGGCCATGCTTTTTATTCCCTTTACCACGCTAACTCTTTTGCGACAGGGGGCAATGCAGGCCATCGGCCGTGTCGTGACAGGACAACTCCCCCGAGTATCTAATCAGGCCGGTTCTGACCCTTGCCGGCATTGGCGCGCTTGTTCTTGCGGGCCACCTTACGACGATAACCGCCCTGAGCGCAAACGTCGTCAGCGTCGCGATTGCGTTCACTGTCGGCGCGGTGCTGTTGAGGCGAGCGCTTCCGGTAGTCGTGCGCTCGGCCAAGCCAAAGTATGCGACGCGCGCATGGATGCGAGCCGCGTTGCCTATGATGTTGATAAGCGGGGTGTGGATGGTCAACAACAGCTGTACGACGCTGATCGTCGGGACGCTCGATGGACCTCGTGCGGCCGGGGTATATAGCGTGGTTGAGAAAGGCGCGGAATTGATTGTGGTGTTGCTAGTCGCAGCTAACATGCCTCTAGCTCCCGCGATTGCCCGCATGCATGCACGAAAAGACAGAATGGGGACTTGAGCACACGACGGAACGGGTCGCCCAGGCTACGCTTCTACTCTCCCTTCCGGTGGTGGCAGCGTTTGCGATCTTTCCCAACGTCTACCTCAGTATTTTTGGGCCGAGTTTTCAGGTGGGGGCCACGGCGCTCACGATCCTGGCGCTTGCCCAGCTGGTCAATGCGGCAGCAGGCCCAGCCGGTAATGTCCTGATAATGACCGGTCATGATGCGCACTGCCGTACGAGGTATCGGCGCCGGGCTACTCGCAAACATGGTGCTTGGTGTTGTGCTTGTGCCGCCACTCGGCTTCACGGGAGGGGCAATTGCGTCGGCTTCCAGCCTAGTGATATGGAACACCGTGTTGCTTATGCTCGCTCGTCGGCGCGTCGGCGTGAATGTCACTGCCTTCCGAAGACTTCGATGCGTTCGGGCCTAATGTAAGCTCGAACGCATGGTCGCCCAGCTCGATCCCACATTCCTCCGCGTTGCGCCAGGCAGGGCCGCTTCGCGATTGGTCGGCTATTCGCTCTTCGAGGGTCGCCCGGCAACCACGAACGGACGCTGGTGGAACCCAGTCGTGTTCGCGAACCTGCGACTCGCCGCCAGCCGCGCCGGGCAAGCAGTCGATCGCCCAGTGCTCATCGTCGGGATGGGTAGGAGTGGCACGACTCTTCTGGGTCGGATATTTGCCGCGCATCCGAGCGTGGGCTTTCTCAACGAGCCCAAGGCGATGTGGCATGTGATCAGGGACGACGAGGACATCATCGGCTCCTACGCGCCGCCTCACACGGGGCGGTTGTACCTCGGCGCCGAGGACGCCGATGAAGATGTCAGCCGGCGCGCCCACGCGGTGTTCGCCTGGTATCTGCGAGCAAGTCACTCCAAGCGAGTCGTGGACAAGTACCCCGAGCTCATTTTTCGACACGCTTTCGTACGTGCGGTTTTTCCCGACGCCCGCTTCCTGATCGCGGTGCGGTCGCCGTGGTCCACGCTGAAGTCGGTCGCCGGGTGGTCGGCGTCACATGCGACCGACGACGCCGACTGGTGGGGCGTGCGAGAGCAGAAGTGGGACATCCTCTGGACGCAGGGCGTCGTGCAGCGGACGAGCAACGCCGATCTCGTGGGCTTGGGCCTTGCCGGCGAGACCGACAACCACATTCGCGCCGCCGTTGAGTGGGTCGTGACGATGCGCGAGGCGGTGTCGCTCGCGACCACCGATTCCCTCGCCCAGATCGTCCACTACGAAGAGCTTGTGAGCCATCCGCGGGAGACCGTTGGCGAGATGCTGCGCTTCTGTGAGCTGCCTGCAAGCTCACGCACGGAGGGCTATGCCGGCGCGATCGTCACCACGCAGGAGAGCGGGGGCGATAGAAGTATGTACTCCTCGCTTCTGCCGGACGCACTGGCCGAGGCGATCGAGGAGACCTGGTCACGACTACAGGCCGCAGGTCGGACGTGATGAAGCAGGCTCACCTTCCGCCGACGGCCTACGGCCAGTCGACCTGCTCGGCCAGCCCAATTGGGCCGAGGTCGATCAAGGTGCTGCGTTCGATCGGTTGGTACTCACCATCATTTAGCCCGAACCAGTCGACCGAGCGCTTGGCAGGGTCGATGATCAGCAGCTCGTTGACGTCGTGGGCGGCGTAGAAGGGAAGCTTCTGCAACGTGTCGTCACCCGGGGAGACGATCTCTATGGCAAGCGCGGCGGTGGGGTGCCAGACACCGCTTGCGCCGGGGCGGTGCAAGCCTCCGTCGGGCACGCGGTAGTTCTCGGAGGTGCCCAGTCCGAACTCTTGTATGAGGGGCTCGAGACCTGCGTCTCGCGCCAGTCCGTCCAGCAGCACCGCGAGCTGTTGCAGAATGGCCTGGTGCTCGTGCGAGGGCGGCGGGTTCATCCGGTAGGTACCCTCCCAGATCTCGTCGCGGTGGTCGAGTCCGAGACGACGCCGACGCTCGATCAGCGCATCGATCTCAGCCGGAGCGGGGTCCAACACCAGCGTGGGCATTACACGAGGATAGCGGCTCGCCGACTCGCGGAGAACGCCTCAAGGGCGGTGCAGGCTCATCTTGAGAAGCTGCAGGTGGCTCCAGGGAAAGGAGGCGAGGAGCTGCCCGGGGGTCTCGCCTTCGAAGTAGCCCTGAGGGCCGGCGTACGGTTCGGTCCCGGTCGGGATCGGGTCCTGCGCGTAGAACGTCACATTCGCGGCCGAGTCCCTGACGAAGATCCCGTAGCGCTGTGCCGCTTCGGCCATCATCAACGTCAGCCGGGGCAGGTGCAGCGAGGCGAGGTTGAGGTTGGGGTCCAGCCGCAGATGGGCGCCCTCGGGGAGCGACAGCGGTTCGGTGGACCCCCCGTCGGTCCGCTGCGCGGGCGAGGCGTAGACCCCCCCGCGCACGTTTGGGATCGCGATCGCCAGGGCGTGGTTGATCTGGCCTCGCTCGAGATCTTCCAGGGTGATCAGCCCTCCGGCGATCGACAGCGAGGACGCGCTCGCCCCCCAATCCGATCGTGCGCCGCGCCAGGCTCTGGGACCGTAGGCGCCGCGGTTGGACGACACCTTCTGGATCGCCCCACCCCACCCGGCCTGCCAGCCCGCCGCGCCCCGCGCCAGGTGCCAGAACTCCCACAGCCGATCCCGGCTGGGCTGCCACACAACGAGATGCGCGTCGGTTCCAGCCGCCGGCCGCGCGTCGGGCGGCAGCGGAACCGCCTCCCACGCCGCCTGCAGCGCCGGCGCTCGCCACACCCGTTCGAGCGCGACCTTCACCGTCGGCTGATTGGCCGCCACCGTGTAGATCGGGACCGACCACGCGGTCGTGTTGATGTTGGCCGGGCCTTTTCCGGCTTCCTCCTCCCTCGCGATCTCTTTGTCGAAAGCGCCCATCACCGCCGTCGAGCTCGGGTCAAGCGGCGCGCCGGCGGGCAGCGGCCTGTTCCAGAAGCTGCCGGGAGCGAAGAATCGAAACGGCGCTTTTTCGGTGGGCAGCGGAGCGTCGCTCGCGACGCGCGCCGTCGTGGCGCCCATCGTGGGATGCCGCTTCCCAGAGGCGCCCCCACAACCCGACACCGCTCCACACGCAACCACGAGCGCGACGGCAAGCGCGCGACGGGCACAGCTCGAGCGATGAAGCCCTCGCGGGCGCTCGCCGCGCGGGGAGCGTCGCGGCAAGTCAGCCACTCCGCCCTGCTCGCGGAGTCACTCCCAGGTCGGCGTAGAGGCCCAGCAGCAACCTGACCGTGTTGGCGTGATCCTGGTCGGAGCGCTTGCTTCTCCCGTTGGAGCGCTGATTGGCACTCAGCACCGCGACGAGCGCCGCACCCAGCTCCGAGGGATCGTGGCTGCACACCGCCGAGGGCGAGACGTCGATGAGCGTCTCCCGGATGTCAGCCACGTCGGTCGCCACCACCGGGAGGTTGCACATCAGCGCCTCCTTGACGACAACCGGGCTGCCCTCGGCCATCGAGGTAAGCAGCAGGCAGTCGGCGGCATTCATCATCGTCGGAATCGAGTCTGGCGGTAGATTCTCAGCGATCGCCAGACGGATCGGGCCGAGATCGGCTTCCGCGTGCTTGACGGCCGCTTCGGCGAGGTCGATCCGCTTGCGCGGCTCGTAGGGCTTGGTCGCGGCGAACAGCGCCACCCGCTCGTCGGCGTCCCAGTCGAGCTGGCGGCGCGCGTCGCCTCGATCCATCGGCGAGAAGCGCTCGGAGTCGACGCCGCAGTGGATGATCGTGTCGCCGCGCCGGACGTGCGCCGGAAGTCGGTCGTGCATCTCGGCCGACTGCGTGACGGTCGCGTCGAAGAGCGCCGCGTGATGGCGGATCACCAGCGACCGCAGCCGGCTCGCGCGTGAGACCGGACCATCCCCGCTCTTGTACCCGAGCACGTCATCGCCGTGGTAGGTCGCAACCATCGGGCGCATGAGCAGCAACCGTGCCACCAGAGCGGTCTCGCCGCCGTGCACGTGCACCAGCCGATAACGCCCGCGCGCGGAGACGCTCAGCCAGAGAAACAGAAGCGCCGCTCGCAGATACACGAGCTTGGACATGTAGCCGCGGATGTACAGCACATCGCAACGCAGGCCCGCCGCTCCCAGCGCCTGCACCTGGCGCTCCACGAAGACCCCGTACGCCGGGCGCGAAGGCTCGGGCCACATGTTGGTAACCACGAGCAGGTCGGCGTTTGATTCACGCTGTACGAATTCAAGTGGTCGAAGGGCCGTACGCATGACTTTTGTTGGCGCTCACCGGGAGAAAAGGCTAGCAAGGATCGTTCATGGGACCAGCGTGTAGTCGGGCAGCCCACCCCTGGCCCATGCCGAAAAGCTCCAACAAGCTAGGATCTCCGCCCCTAAACGCCTACCCATCAGCCCGCCGGCCAACTCACCACTGCGACCCGACAACAATTAAAATGATCATGACAAAAACAGTACGCATCCTGGGCACTCACGGCGTACCCGCGGCCTACGGAGGCTTTGAGACCGCCGCCGAAAATGTTGCGCTCTTCCTGATCGCGCGGCTGGCGCGTAGTCGTGTACTGCCAGGAGATGGCACTGGCCCGATCCAAGAGGACGTCTGGAACGGGATCGAGCGGGTCATCACCCAGTCGACCTGAGGGTTGGCTGGGCACGTCGAAGTTCGACCTGGTGTCGATTCGGCACGCCGCGAAGTTCGGGATGTATGCCTGACATTCGGCTACAACACCGCGATCTTCAACGTCCTGCAGCGCGTCAAAGGGATTCCGAACGTCATCAACATGGACGGAATGAGTGGTCGCGATCGCGCTGGGGCTTCTTCCGTCAGGCGATCCTCTATACCAACGAGCGCATCGCGTGCTTGTTCGGCAACCAATTGATCGCCGACCATCCGGAGATCAGAAGTACCTACTGACACGCGCTCCCGCCGCAAGATAACGACGATCACGTACGGCGCGCATCCGGTAGCGACGCGCCGACCGCGCGCGGTACGCGCGGACTGAGCCGGGCAGATACATAACGCTGATCTGCCGGCCGATCCCCGAAAACTCGATCCTCGAACTGGTCCAGGGATTCTCGCGGAGACAGCGCGGCTTCAAGCTCGCGATGCTCGGCGACTACACGCCCGACGAAGATCCATATCATCGCCAGGTATAGATGCAGCCAGCGACGAGGTCGTTTTCTGGGCCGATCTACGACAAGGCTCAGGTCCAGGCCCTGCGTTCCACTCGGTCGGGTACCTGCACGGGCACACAGTCGGGGGGACGAACCCGTCTCTCGTCGAAGCCATGGCTGCCGGCAACCCGGTGATTGCTCACGACAACGAGTACAACCGCTGGGTCGCGCGGGACAAAGCGGTCTACTTCTGACCGACCAGACGTGTCGGAACACTCGACGAATTGCTTAGTCTCCGGCGCGATTGGCGCAGAAGCGCGCCGCAGCCTAGGCGGTACGAAGAGGAGTTCACCTGGGAGCATGTGGCTGGCCAGTACGAGCAGTTGCTGCTCACGTTTTCTACCGCGGTCTCGAGCCAGTCGACGGAACCTAGGGAGTCCACCTCGTGATCAAGGTCGCAGTCGTCGGGCTCGGCAAGATGGGGCTGTCGCACTACGCGGTGGTCAACGCGCACCCGGACGTCGAAGTGAGCGGGATCTGCGACTCATCCGGCTACGTCCTCGGGGTGCTGAAGAAGTACACCGGGGTGACGACCTACTCCGACTTCGACGCGATGCTGGACAAGGCCGAGCTGGACGCCGTCGTGATCGCGACGCCTTCCAGCTCTCACGCCAAGATGGTTCGCGCCGCCCTCGAGCGCGATCTGCACGTGTTCTGCGAGAAGCCCTTCACGCTCAACCCACAGGACGCGGAGGCACTTGCGGCGCTGGGCGACGAGCGAGGCCTCGTGACGCAGGTCGGCTACCACAACCGGTTCATCGGCGCGTTTCAGGAGGTCAAGCGGCTGCTCGACGCTGGGGCGATCGGAGAGGTCACCCACGTCCTGGGCGAGGCATACGGGCCGGTCGTCCTGAAGCCCAAGGGCGGAACGTGGCGCAGCCAGCGCACCGAGGGCGGTGGATGCCTGTACGACTACGCCGCGCACGTCCTCGACCTCGTCAACTGGTACGTCGGCGAGCCAGTGGGTGTCGGCGGCACGGTGCTCAACAGCGTGTTCTCGCGCGAGATCGACGACGAGGTCTTCAGCACCCTCTACTACCCCGAGGGAACGACGGCCCAGATCTCCGTCAACTGGTCCGATGAGTCCTACCGCAAGATGACGACCCGCATCACCATCTGGGGCACGAAGGGGCGGATCTTCGTCGACCGGCAGGAATGCCAGGTGTATATCCGAGACACGGCGACCCTCCCGCCGGGTACGAGCACGGCTGGAACGTGCGTTACACCACGGAGCTGACCGAGCCGGTGTGGTTCTACCTGCGCGGCGAGGAGTACAGCGCCCAGATCGACGCCTTCGTCCAGCGTGTGAAGGAGCGGCGCACGGATGGCGTCAATCGCTTCGAGAGCGCGAGGATCACCGACAAGGTCATCGGCATGCTGATCGCCGATGCCGGGAAGGGCGCCTCGACTCTCGCCGACGGCGCCAGCGTCGAACCGTGCTCGCCCAAGGCGGCTCAAACGACGCCGCCTGTGGCGGCGCTGACGTGGAGAGGACCGTGATGGATCGACTGCTCTTCGGCGACAACCAGTTCTTCGGCGTGAACCACATGTCCGAGGAGAAGGCCCGCGCACAGGCGATGCGCTTTCAAGAGATCGACGCCGTGATCGAGGTGCTCGACGCGGCCTATGAGGAGGGCATACGGACATTCATGTGCACGACACACGATCGCATCTCCCTGGTCTGCGATCACGTGCGCGCGCATCCCGAGAGATACCCGGACTTCACTTCTACCCGTGCATGCCCTACGCCCACAAGTACGCCAACGCGGTGACCGAGGACGGGATGCTCGGCGCGGTCAAACGATTCCTCCCTGACGAGGGTCTGATGGATGCCGCCATCCGCGGAGGCACCTCGATGGCCAAGAAGGACATCGAGGGCATGACCACCCTGCTGATCGACGCAGAGATGAAGATGTTCAGGGGCTGCGCACGCCGGTGATCTTCCTCCAGAACGTGGTCGTTGACCTGCTGCTCGGCCTGGGATTCAAGGATGCGTTTCGCATCTTTGCCGAGCACGTGAAGGACCGGTACGGCGCGGAGCCGGGGTTCATCACAATGAACATGCCGGCCTTGCTCGACGTGCTGGAAGAGCTCCAGATCGAGAACCCGATCGTCTGCTCCAACATCAACAAGATCGGCTTTCGCATGTGCGGCGGTATCGAGGCATACGAAGCGGCGCTGCGCGAGCGGCAGTTCCGAGCGATCGCGATGTCGGTGTATGCCTCGGGAGCGATACCGGCGCGCGAGGCGATCGAGTGGGTGTGCGCCCAGCCCAACATCGAGTCGATCGTGTTCGGCGCTTCAAGCAGGGCGAACATCCGCAGCACTCGGGAACTGGTCTCGGAGCACTGGCCGGATGATCGGGGCGACTTCAGCGGTAGCTCAGCGTCACGCTGACGCGCACCAGCCGATCCGGGGGCGCCCTACGCCGGAGGCGCCGGCGGAGCGCCCGGAATGGAGGCGCGTCGCTACACAGCAGCAAACGCCGGGGCCAGGTCCTCTGCGGTGGTCTCAACCGTCTCGGGGACTGTGACGGCAAGATGTCCGTCGCGCTCCAGGATGTGTCTTGCACCGAGCACGGTTAGGCCTACAACACGGTTGGTATTCGGCTCGTAGCGCACGACGTGCCCCTCCGGGGTCTCCTCACCCTCGCCCGCCTGGGGCTCGCCGACGTGCAGGTAGAGCACGTCGCCGTCGGCGTCGTAGTCGGCATGATCGAAGCTCAGCGGCCCGATGGTGATGTCTACGCGCTCCATGACTTGGGGTCCTTCCGGTTGGCGAACACGGACACGATCCGCGCTGGTGTCTGTTCATAGCTTACGACGACCAGCAGCCAGCGACTTGGGCCGACGCCACGGGCGTAGTAGCGCGTCCGGTCCTCGAAGCTCGGATCGGGCGCGACGTGATCGGGCGTGGACACCACCCGCAAGGCATCCTCCCTGTGCGAGTCGATCTCGGGATGGTCACGGACAATCTTCTCACGCCATATGGCATGGTCCAGAACGATCCGCGCGCCAGCAGGGTCGGTAGTCTCGGATGTCTCGGGCTGATCCCCCACAGCCGTGCAGCATGGCTGTCCGTCCGGATGCGATGCCTATCCTCGCGCCAGGCCGGGCCACTCGCCGATCATGGTGCCCGCCGCCTGCGTGCCGATCACAAACCCACAGCCCGCCGCGCCGTGGTCGTGCCGCCCGAAGCGTTCGTCGTGATCGTCAAGCATTTAGGACGAGATTACTATGGTGTTGTTAGAAGTATGGCGGCCGCGGTCCGCCACGATCCGCCGCCTGAATCCCAGGGAACCTGGGTGCGTAGTGAGGCGGGCTTCACGGCTTCGGACGCAGTAACCGACATTTGGCTTCGGCTCTGACCTCAACGAGGCGATGGAGGATCTCTCGCGTGCGCTAAGGGCCTATCCCTGTAGGGCGGTGGCTGTTCGTGCGGCGTGCGCGCGCTTGAGGGCGATCATGCCGCTGGCGAGTTGGAGGAGGGCGAGGTGGTTTTCGTCCTTCTTGGACCAGCGGATCAGGATCGCTCGGTTGCGGTTGAGCCATGAGTGACACGCCTCGACGACCCACCGGCGTGCTCGCCACTCCGGGTTGCTGGATTTGAGGTCGATCTCCTCGCCACGCGCGCGGATGTGTGGTGTGAACTCGCGGTCTTCGAGAAGTTCATGGACGACGGGAAAGTCATAGCCCTTGTCCAGGCAGAGGCCCTGTGGGTCGGTCTTGGTTGGTTCCGGACGCTCGATCGGGACCGAGTCGAGCGTCTCCTTCAGGAGCTTGTGATCGTTGCGGTTCGCGCCGTCGTGAGCGAGCCCGATCGGGACGCCACGTGCCTCGACGAGGAGCGAGCGCTTCGCCCCCCCTTGGCTCTATCAGTTGGGTTAGGACCCGTCTTCGGCCCGCCGAGCGGCGCTTTGCTCATCGCACCGTCCGCTGCCAGCCACGACCAGTCGATGCCGATCTCCTTGTCGTAGTCGAGCAGCCCTTGGCGCCAAACCTCATGAAAGACCCCAGCCTGCTCCCACTCCTGAAAGCGCCGGTGCGCCGTTGAGGAGTTGCACACCCCGGTCGCGTTGAGCGCGTTCCACTGCATACCAGTGCGCAGCACGAGCAAGATCGCGTCCATCGCTTGGCGCTTGGGCAGACCACGCCGGTGAGTTCCCAACGGATGCGCAGGCGGGGCAGGCAGCAAAGGCTCGATCCGCTCCCACAACCAGTCAGGCATACGCCAGCCATCGTCGCGGTCGACCAAACCCATTCTCCGACCTCCTATGTCCGATCAACAGATCAGACATCCAATTCGTCACGACCGAACAGAATCCCCCCTACAGGGATACGCCCTAAGTGAGCACCGCGATGTCCTGGAACGCCAAGACGCTCTCTCGCCGGACCTAGAACGTCAGCTCGCCTATCTCCGTCAGCGCTAGAGGCGGAAAGGGAGTTTTGTAGCACTTGCAGACGCATTCTCGACACGCGTTGCGGCTCACCTCGTCACCCGAACCCGCGCCCGTCGCGCCGCGCCAGGGACGATCGGTGGCCGCCTCGTGTCCCAGCCACTGTTCGAGCAGCGAGCAGTAAAGGCCGCGGAAGTCGGAGGTGGGCCACAACATTTTGCCGAGCGAGTCAAGGCCCGTGGGGAAGACCGGGCCACTCGCCGATCATTTTCCCGCCGCACTGTGTGCCCATCACAAAGCCCAGCCGGCGGCGCCGTGGTCGGTACCGCCTGAGGCGTTCTCCTGCGGGCGTCGTCCGAACTCCGACCATACGAGCGTCAGCACGCGGTCGGCCAGACCCCGCGCCTCCAGGTCGCGCTGGAACGCGTACAGGGTCTGTGCGGCCTCGCCCAGGCCGGTGCCAAGCGAGGTGACCTGGTTGTCGTGCGTGTCGAACACCGATTCGGTCGAGATGCTCACGCAGCGCAGCGGGAGGCCGGCGGCGAGTAGCTGCGCGATCCCGGCCATGCGCATTGGGAACGCGTCGGGGAGGCACTGATACCCGCGGGTATAGCCGGGTGCGGAAGCGCCGGCCGCCGGCTGGAAGGGAAGCAACTGCTTGCGCAGTGTGCTCTCGACATCAGTGCCGCCTTGCCCGACCGACCGCCGGGTCGCCCGAGCCGGCCCCGAGGCGCCCGAGCGTGTCGAAGTAGTCGTACATGATCTCACTGTGGCGGCCCCTCCACACACCTCTGCGCGTAGAAGGAGTAGGAGGGAGGGGGGGTCGATTGCCGCCACCGGCATGCGCGCGGTCGCGAGCGCCGGCTTGTAGCGCCTCGTCCAGGGTACAGGCCCTGCAGAGGATTGTCGGGGCTGCCGGGCGAGGTCGAGGTAGCGGCCCATCCAGCCGGTCAGCAGGTCGGCCTGGGTGGCGCCCACCTCCCAGTAGTGACGGCTGGTGAAGTGCGACTGGTCGGGGTCGGTATAGCCCACGGCGGGCAGCACGCTCACCTTGCCCTCTTCGTGCAACTGCGCCAGCGGAGCCGCTGTGGGTGCCAGTGCAGGCGCGGGTCCTCGGTGAAGACGGTGCCGGCGTCTTCGGGCAGCGCCAGTACCGGGCGGTACTTCGTATAATAGGGTCGCCTGCCGGGTAGAGCACGGACATCGCGTCGATGCCGCCCTGCAGGTAGACGCTGACCAGGATCGGCTGTCGGGCCCTTCGGCGGCGCGGCGATGCCCTCCTCGAAAGCGGCCGGGTCGAGCAGCCGCCCGGCGCCGTAGACCGACAGGGCGAGGCCGGCCGAGGCCAGAGGAAGCCGCGCCGCGACAGGCCCGTGCCGGCGGGGCGGCATGCCCGGCTCGATGGCCGGCAGCCCGCGACCGGCGGGCGCGGCGCCACGGCGCAGCATCTCGGCGCGGGTGAAGCCCTCGCACGAGCAGGAGCGATCGATGGCGGCGGGCCTCAACATGTCGTGGTAGTCGGGGCTAGTGGCCACGACCAGTGCGCGCAGCGCGTTGAGCGCGAGCGTGGGAACTGCTCGCGCTCCCACGATGCGGGTGGCGGAATCACGGCGGCGGCCTTCGCGTAGGAGGCGAGCGCAGTCCAGGTTGCGGTTGCTGAGCGTCGGCTCGCCCCAGAAGGCGATCGCTGCTTCGGTCAGCTCCTTGGGGTCGGCGGCGCCTGTCCGTTGCTGCTCGGATTCGGCGACGCGTTGCTGGTCGATCATCTCGGCGGCGAGATTGAAGCGCGCCAGCCAGGTGCCGGTGTTCAGCCAGCTCGTTGGCTTCCCAGCCGCCGACGTTGGGCGGGTAGAAAGGCGTTTGCCCGAGCAGGCGTCGACTCCCACACCCAGGCGTCGGTGTCAATGTAGCGCCCGATCGCCGCAGCATCCCGGCGATCTGCACGATCGGCGGCTTGACCATGCGCGGGCCGGCGTAGCACGAGCGGATGCATCAGCATCGCCTCGACGACCGGCAGGATGCGCTTGCCCGAGGACACGTAGATCGCCTCGGCCGCGCGCGGTCCGCGCCGACAGCGGCTCTCGCTTGAAGTAGGACCACAGTCCCGTGACGAAGTGCTGGGGTGCTCGGGATTGCGTCAGCACGAGCCGCAGGCTGTCGCGCCAGCCGAAGCGCCCGCGATGCCCGTAGATGACCTTGACGCCGTCGTCGTGTAGGGCCGGGTCGAAATGGAAGTCTTCGACTTGGCCGGTCGCCTTGATTCCATTTGTTCGTCCAGCCGGTCAGGGCGCGCGCGTGCTCGCGCACGTCGATCTCGTTGTAGCCGTTGCCGGCTCCGAGCGTGAACAGCTCCTGCATCTCGCGCGCGTAGTTCTCGTTCGGGTGCTTCCTTTTTCGCCGCCCGGCTCCCGGAGATGCCAAACGAGCATCGCGGGGTCGATCGTCATCGCGGTGGAGCATGCTCCGGGAAACTGGCCGAGGCCCAGAGAGCGCTCGGTGTCTGGTTCTGGGCGATCATCAGCCGCTGCGAGTCCACGCCCTCGTTGCTTGTGGCAAACCAGTCGTGCCAGGTCAACGTCATGCGCTCGATCAGCGACGCGCTCGTGCGCACCATGCGGTCCAGCCACCACAGCACGTCGTTGCCCCACACGTCCCGTAGGGAGCCAGTGGTCGCCGTTCTGTAGCCGTCGGTGGCGGACCGACCAAGGCGGCTCGAGGGGCGGGTCAGCGAGAGCACTGCTCCCCGCATTACCGTGTTTGGCGAGCTGCTCCCGCCTGTCCGGGCCGCGGGTCCAAAGCCGGCGCGCCACAGCAGTCGCTCGGCCTGCTCTGCCTTGAAACGGGCCCGAGTAGACCGGCAGCGGCGAACCGCCGGCCACCTTCGATCGACGACGACGTGCCTCGCTCACAATCACGACTGCGATGGACAGTAGCGTGCGTCGCGGCGAGACGACGAACCTCCCCCGCGGCCAGTTGTAGACTGTGTTTCCCCGTGGAAAGCAATGCTTCGACGAGCGCGTGGCCTGCACAGCGCTCCCCGTGGCGCCGTGGGCTGGACGCCGCGAGCGGCCGTCCCCGTCCGCTGGTGCTGTTCCTGGGCGCGATGCTGCTGGTGCGGGTGCTGATCGACGACCGCTCCGCACCGGACAGCCGCCACACCGGCAGCCTCAATCTGTCCTCGGCGATCGCCCTGACGTTCATCCTCGCGGCCGCCGCCCTGCTGCTGCGCCGGCGCCAAGGCGTCCTGCCCACCGTGCTTGCCTGCCTGTGGCTGGGCGTGTGGATGGCGATCGCCGTCAACACCAGCGGCGCCTCGACCGAGACCCTCCGTGAGGGCGTGCGCGAGGCGTCGGTGCTCGCGCTCGCCGTGATCGTCTACAACGCGCGCGGGGCCGTCACCGTGCCGATCGCCGCCCGCCTCGTGCAGCTCGCCGGCTCGATTCCCGCGCTCCTGGCCGTCTACCAGCTCGCGAGTGGCACCGGCATGAACATCCACGGCAACATCCGCGCGCACGGCACCTTCGCCCACCCCAACAGCGCCGCGATGTTCTTCGCGATCGCGCTCACCGCCTCGCTGTGGCTGTACCTGGAGAGCGGACGGCGCCGGGCCGACGCGATCCTCACGATCCTGTTCGCGACGGCGCTGATCGCGACGTTCAGCATCGACGGCCTCGCCACCCTCACCGCGATGCTGGTCGTCTTCGGGGCGCTGCGCCCAGGCTCGCTCACCGCCAAGCTCACGCCCTGTGCCGTCGCAGCGGCGGTGGTGCTCGTGTTCTTCGCGACTCCACTCGGCTCCAAGCGCGTGGCCAGTGAGACCGCCACCAGCTTGTCGGCCGCCGAACGCGGTGAAACGACCAGCACGCTCGACACCCGCCTCTACCGGTGGAAGACGCTGCTGCCGGAGTGGGAACGAGCCCCGCTCCTCGGCCAGGGCCTCGGCGTCACCACGACCGCGCTCAATACCCGCGCCAACCGGCTGAACAGCCTGCTGCCCCACAACGAATACATCCGCTACCTCGTCGAGACCGGCATGATCGGCGTCGCGATCCTGCTCGCGGCGCTCGTAATCCTCGTTCGCCGCCTCTTCAGGATGCGAGGCGACCCGGGCGCGACGGGCGCAAGCGCCCGCAGCGCGTCGACGCTCGCGCTCGCCGTCGTCGCCGGATGCCTGGTCAACTCGCTTGCCGATAACACGCTGCTCAACAGCCCGACCTGCTATGCCGCGGCGCTTATCGTCGCCGCCGCGATCAGCCTGCCGAGCTTGGGACGGCGCTGAGGCACCGACGGGGTCGCGCACTCACGAGGTGCTGTGCAGCTGCATCTTCAGCAGCTGCAGGTGGCTCCAGGGGAAGGAGGCCAGCAGCTGGGCCGGCGACTCCCCTTCGAAGTAGCCCTGCGCGCCGGCGTAGGGGTTCGCTCCGGTGGGAATCGGGTCCTGTGCCGAAGAAGGCCACGTTGGACGCCGTGTCTCTGACGAAGATCCCGTAGCGCTGCGCCGCTTCGGCCATCATCAGCGTCAACCGCGGAAGGTGAAGCGCGGCGAGGTCGAGGCCGGGTCCAAGTCGCAGATGCGCGCCCTCCGGGAGCGACAGCGGTTCGGTGGACCCCCCGTCGGTGCGCTGGGCGGGCGAGGCGTAGACGCCGGCGCGCGGGTTGGGGATCGCCACCGCCAGGGCGTGGTTGATCTCGCCTTTTTCGAGATCTTCCAATGTGATCAGTCCACCGGCGATCGACAGCGACGACGGCGCTCGCTCCCCAATTCGACGCCGCGCCCGGCCAGGCTCCGGGGCCGTAGGCGCCCGAATCCGACGATGCGTTGCGCATCGCGCCGCCCCACGACGCCCGCCAGCTGGCGCCGACGTCTTCCAGGTGCCAGAACTCCCACAGCCTGCCGCTGCTCGGCTGCCACACCACCAGGTGTTTGTCGGTGCCGGCCGCCGGCTGAGCGCCCGCCGGCAGCGGCACCGCATCCCACGCCGACTGCAACGCGGTCGCACTCAGAGGTGCCCGCGTGCGTGACCCTGACCGTGGGCTGACCGGCCGGCACCGTGTAGATCGGGACGCTCCACGCGGTTGTGTTAATGGAGGGAAGGCCTTTTTTGGCTTTCTCCGCCTTCGCGATCTCATTCTCGAAAGCGCCCACGATCGCGGTCGAACTCGGATCCAACGGCGCATCCGCCGGCACCGACTCATTCCAAAAGCTGGTGGCGGAGAAGAAGCGAAACGGCCCCGCCGCTTCGCTCGGCGACACCGGACTCGCGGGAGCGCCACTGGTAGGCGTCCCAGCGCCGCCCGCAGGCGCGCCGGGCCCCGGCGAGACCGGCGCCGGGCTCGACCCGCCCCCGGCGCCCGGCTTGGTGGCCCTGCGCTTGGAGCGCTTCACCACACACCGCCTATGGGCCTTGCGATGGCGCTTGGCGTGCCTGCGCCCACGCGATGCGGCCACGCATCTGGTCCGCTTCGACGACCGCTTCCTCCCGGCCCGCCGCGGCTGGGCGGCACGCGCGGCGACAGCCGTCGCCCGGGAGCGGGATAGGCCGGCCCCAGACGGATCGGCGTCCGCGGCCAGCACGGCCGCCGCCGCGCTCGACAGCACGACGCTGAGGACCATCAGGCAGACCCATCTCATCGGAAGCCTCGCTTCGGGCACGGCTGATTGATACCCGCTACGGCGGCGGATACGCTCTCAGATATGCGGATTGCAAACGATGGGCGCCGCGCCGACGCCGTCGCGCAGTAGCGTAGAGCCCCCTATGACCGCCACAGGCGCCGGAGCCGTCCACCACTTCGGCCCCGACCCCGCCCGGTCGGCGGGGTGGCTACCGTAATCCGGCTGCTCACCGAGCATCAGGTCGGAGGCGATGTCGTCGACTGCCATCCAACGTGGAGCCCGCAATCCCCTCTGACCACGACACGGCTGGTCGCGGCAGCAGCGCGCGCGCTGCTGAAGATGCCGGCCGGCGATGTGGCCCACATGCATCTCTCCGAGCTGGGATCGTTCCTGCGCGAGGGATCGCTGCTGGCGCTGGCGCACCGACGCGGCCTCGTCACGGTCGCGACGCTTCATGGCGCGTCGGGTTCGTTCCATTCGCGCACAGATATCCGGGGCTCGTGTCGAGGGTGTTGCGGCGCGCCGATCTGATCACCTGCCTGGATCGAGAGGCGCTGGAGATCGTAGAGCCCCGTGCTGCCGGCATTCGGTCTGAGTCTGGTGCCAAATCCTGTGCTCGTCGAGCGACTCCTACACGCCGGCGGATCGAGAAACGGACGAGCTCGTCGTGTTCGCCGGCGAGATCGGCCTGCGCAAGGGCGCCGACGTCCTGGCATCGCGCGTGGCAGCTTCGTGGCCCAACGACGCCCGCTGTCGCGGTGCCTGATGGTCGGCCCCGTAGGCGACTTCGCGCCTCCCACCACTGAGCGCCTCGAGGTGCGCCCGGCGGTCGATCCGAGCGAGATGCCGGCGATCCTCCGGCGGCGCCCGCGTGGTCGCGTTGCCCGCGCGCGCAGAGGCGATGCCGATGATCTTGGCGGAGGCGATGAGGCCCCAGGCCGCCCGTTCGTGAGCACTCCCGTCGGCGGTATTCCCGCACTGGCCGCGGGCGGAGGTGTGCTCGTCCCCGTCGGCGACGAGGCCGCCCTGGCCGACCTCACGGAGCTGCTGGGCGACCCCGATCTCGCCCGCGCGATCGGCGAGCGCGGCCGGCGGTTCTGTGTGCAGACGCGAAGCGTGGCGATTCGACGCTCGCCTGCGGGAGCTGGACTCGGCCGCGTCCCGCGATTCGACGTAACGCCTCAACGAGGCGATTCGCGAGGTGCGGCGGCAGGCTGGTGAGCCTCAGCGCATACCGCGCCAGCACGCCCGCGAAGCGGTCAGCCGCGAGCTCGCCCGCTGCTTGGACCCATGTCGGCCTGCTGATCAAGCACCTCGGGGGCGGCAGCAGATGGCGCCTCACGAACGCGCCGAAGCCTCCCGTCGGTGCCAACAGACCGTCGATCAGCCCATATCGGCATAGAGCTGCGAGCGGCTGGAGCCCGGTTCGGATTCGCCAGCCGCACCGCGATCCGTTCGCGCAGACCGAGCCTGTGCGCGCCGCCGAGAACCCGCGCCGCCGGCAGCCCCACTACCGCTCCGCCGCCCTGGCCGCGGTTGGCAGCACGGGCGCCAGCGCGGGATAAGAGCGAAGTAGCTCCTCCAAGCCGTCGGCTCGTAGCTCGGCCCCATACGCGTCCCACCACGCACCCAAGTCGCTAGCCAGGCGTAGCCCGACGAAACCGTCGCTCGCGTAGAACAGCAGCAGGGCCGCAAGCTCGTCGGCGGGAGCGGGACGCCAGTCGCCCGCCACCGCCGAGGGCGGTAGGGGTCGCTCGCGTGCGAAGGCCCGCTCATACCAGTGCACCCGCCAGTGCAGCTCCACCGGCGGCAGCTCGCCGCGCTCGTGGGTGAGCACGAAGTGGAGCAGCGGCAGGCCGCACTCCTGAATGTGGTCGGTCGGGGCTCCGTAGCCGAGCCCGCGCACCACCTCCACCGCCGCCTGCAGCTGCTCCGGCGCAACCAGCAGGTCGATGTCGCCGGACAGACGCCGGCCGGGATCGCCGTAGATCGCCTCCCCCAGCAGCGGGCCCTTAAGCGGGGCACAGCGGATCCCGGCGTCGGCGAGCAGCGCGATCGCCCGCAGCGAGATCAGCTGCAGCAGGCACCCTGCCGCCGCCCCGCCTCCAGCGCCTGCTCCACCGCCGCCGCCAGGTCATCCGCCCGCCGAGCCGCCGGCCAGCTCCAGGACGCGCGGGCCCAGAATCGTGAGCAGCTTGCGCCGGCGCAGCGTCTCGGCGAGGCGCGGCCAGTCGATTTCGACCATCAGCCGCGCGGCCTGCGCGGCCATCGCCTGCCGGCGGGCGGCCGTGCCTGCGCTGAGCAGGATGACCTGCCGTTCGGCTTGAGTGCTGGACATCAAGGCTCAGCGCGGCATGGTAGTTGATGCGGCGCGTCGCTCAGGCGCGCGGGCCCGCGCCTCTTAGGAGCTGCCGTGCAGTTCCATCTTCAGCAGCTCCAGATCGCTCCAGGGGAAGGCGGCGAGGATCTGCTGGGCTGATTTCCCTTCGTAGAAGCCATGCGACCCGGTGTACGGTTCGGTCCCGGTAGGGATCGGGTCCTGCCCGTAGAAGGCCACGTTCTGCGCCGAGTCCCTGACGAAGATGCCGTAGCGCTGCGCCGCTTCGGCCATCATCAGCGTCAGCTTGGGGAGATGCAACGAGGCGAGATTGAGGTTCGGGTCCAGCCGCAGGTGCGCGCCCTCCGGCAGCGACCCGCGGTTCGGTGGACATCCCGTCGGTCCGCTGGGCGGGCGAAGCATAGACCCCGTCGCGCGTATTGGGAACGGCCATCGCCAGCGCATGGTTGATCTCGCCCTTTTCGAGATCTTCCAAGGTGATCAATCCACCGGCGATCGACAGCGAGGACGCGCTCACCCCCCAACTCGTCTGGGCACCGGACCACGCTTCGGGGCCGTAGACGCCGGAGTCCGATGACACGCTCGCGATCGCGCCTCCCCATGCGGCCTGCCAGCCTTCGCGGTGTCTTCCAGGTGCCAGAACTCCCACAGCCTGTCCGCTGCTCGGCTGCCACACCACCAGGTGTTGATCGGTCCCGGCCGCGGGCTGGGCATCTGACGGCAAGGGAACCTCCTCCCACGCCGCCTGCAGCGCGAGGATCACTTACCTCCATACGGAAAGGTCTGCGTGATCTTCACCAACGGCTGATTTGCCGGCACCGTATAAACCGGCACCGACCATTCGGCGGTGTTGATAGTGGGCTGGCCTCCTATGACTTCCTCAGCCTCAGTCACCTCTTTGTCGAGGGCCCCAACCACTTCGGCCGAGCTAGGATCGAGCGGCGCGCCGGCTGGCACTTCTTCATTCCAGAAGCTGGTCGGAGAGAAGAACCGGAACGGAGCCGCAGATTCGCCTGCGGTTCAACCGTCTGCGTAAACGTGGACGAAGCCGAGGCTAGATCGCTGCTGTCTCCGCCGTAATCGGCGGTGATAGCGTACGAGGACCATTGGGGTAGCCCGTAACGGTGCATGTCGCCGTGCCGGAACTGATGGTCTTCGCTGAGCATCCGGTGATCGGGGTGATTTCTTCTTTGAATTCAACCGTTCCCGTCGCGGTCGCAGGGCTCACCGTCGCTGTGTAAGTCACAGCGTCGCCGACCGTCGAGGGATCCACCGAAGACGACACCGCCATCGTCGTGGTTTCTTCTTGACCGTCTGAGTCAAACCAGGAGACCCGACGCAGCATAACCGCTATCGCCGGAGTAGGCCGCCGTGAAACCGTGCCCACCAGCAGCGAGACCGGTCACAGTACACGTCGCAATACCCGAACTCACGGCCCGCGCAGAACACCCACCAATCGCCACCCCAGACTGCTTGAATTCAACCGTACCGGTCGCCGCCACAGGACTCACCGCAGCCGTGAAGGTCACGGCTTCACCAACCGTCGACGGATTCAACGAAGACGACACCGCCATCGTAGTGATCTTCTTGTTGACCGTCTGAGTCAAACCGGGAGACGACGAAGTGGCATAGTTACTATTGCCGGAGTAGGCCGCCGTGATACCCTGCCCACCAGCAGTGAGACTGGTCACAGTACACGTCGCGATACCCGAACTCACGGCCTGCGCGGAACACCCACCGATCACCACCCCGGACTGTTTGAATTCGACCGTACCGGTCGCCCCCGCAGGACTCACCGCAGCCATGAGGGTCACGGCTTCACCAACCGTCGACGGATTCAACGAAGACGACACCGCCATCGTAGTGATCATCTTCTTGACCGTCTGAGTCAAACCAGGAGACGACGACATAGCATAGTTACTATCGCCGGAGTAGGCCGCCATGATACCGTGCCCACCAGCGGCGAGACTGGTCACAGTACACGTCGCGATACTGAGCTCACGGCCTGCGCAGAACACCCACTGATCGCCACCCCGGACTGCTTGAATTCACCCGTACCGGTCGCCGCCGCGGGACTCACCGTAGCCGTAAAGGTCACCGCTTCACCGACCGTCGAAGGATCCAACGAAGACGACACAGCCGTCGTAGTGACTTTCTTCTTGACCGTCTGAGTCAAACCAGGAGACGACGACATAGCATAGTTACTATCGCCGGAGTAGCTGGCCATAACCCCCCCACCAGCGGCGAGACTGGGCACAGTACACGTCGCGATACCCGAGCTCACGGCCTGCGCAGAACACCCACTGATCGCCACCCCGGACTGCTTGAATTCAACCGTACCGGTCGCCGCCGCGGGACTCACCGTAGCCGTAAAAGTCACCGCTTCACCGACCGTCGAAGGATCCAACGAAGACGACACCGCCGTCGTAGTGACTTTCTTCTTGACCGTCTGAGTCAAACCAGGAGACGACGACATAGCATAGTTACTATCGCCGGAGTAGCTGGCCATAACCCCCCCACCAGCGGCGAGACTGGGCACAGTACACGTCGCGATACCCGAGCTCACGGCCTGCGCAGAACACCCACTGATCGCCACCCCGGACTGCTTGAATTCAACCGTACCGGTCGCCGCCGCGGGACTCACCGTAGCCGTAAAAGTCACCGCTTCACCGACCGTCGAAGGATCCAACGAAGACGACACCGCCGTCGTAGTGACTTTCTTCTTGACCGTCTGAGTCAAACCAGGAGACGACGACATAGCATAGTTACTATCGCCGGAGTAGCTGGCCATAACCCAATACCCCCCAGCAGCGAGATTGGGCACAGTACACGTCGCGGTTCCAGAGCTGACGGGCTGCGCGGAACACCCAACGATCGCCACACCAGACTGCTTGAATTCAACAGTCCCGGTCGCATCCGCCGGACCCACCAGCGCCGTATAAATCACCACTTCGCCAACCGTCGAAGGATCCGACGAAGACGACAGCGTCGTCATGCTGGTGGCTTTCTTACTTACGGCCTGGCCGGTGCCCTGGCCCGCTGATAGGATTGTTTGGGTCAACGTCGAAGAGGTCGAGGAGAGGTAGTTGCCATCCCCGCTGTAGGTCGCCGTCACCGAGTGGCTGCCTGTGGTGGCGTAGCTACCAACGGTGCACGTTGCAATGCCGAAGCTGACTGCACGATCGGAGCATCCCGAAATCACGACACCTCCATCCTTGAATTCAACCGTGCCCGTCGCCGCGAGGGCACTGATCGTCGCGGTGTAGGTTATGCTCTGCCCGACCGTCGAAGGGTTCGCGGAGGAGACAAGCGTCGTCATAGTCGATGATTGGCCAAGCGAAGGCGTTTCAACGGGAGGGGTTTCAACAGGAGGCCCAACCGGAGGCGTTTCAACCGGCGGGGTTTCGGCCGGGGGCGTTTCAAGTGGAGCCGTTTCGATCGGAGGCGTTTCGACCGGCGGGGTTTCAAAGGGAGGCGTTTCGATCGGAGGCGTTTCGACCGGCGGGGTTTCAACCGGAGGCGTTTCGATCGGAGGCGTTTCGACCGGCGGGGTTTCAACCGGAGGCACACCCGAGCCCCCCGGAAGCTTTGGGGCGGAGCCACTGCCTTCTGGAGCGATTGGTTCTGGGGCTCCTGCGGGCGAGGCTTCTCCGTCGACCTGTTCCTGAACCGGTTCCTGAACGCCAGGCGATGTCAAAGCCGGCAACAGAGATGGCGCGAACGGCCCCGCAGATACGCTCGGGTTCTTCGCCTTCGCCTTCGCCTTCGCGACCGCGCAAGCCTTGCGGGCTTTCTCTGTGCGCGCCGCGGCGCATGCGGCCCGTCGCGTGGCCGCGGGCTTCCGGCGGCTCGCGTTCCGCTTGGAGACCGACCGAAGGACGGGTGCGGACAAACCGGTGGCCGGCCGCGAAGCGGCGGCAGCCCCCGATGGGTCAACGCTCGCGGCTAGCGCAAGCACGATCGCGCTCGAGAGCACTGCGGCGAGGAACAGCAGGCAGAGTCGAACGGCCGGCAGGCGGTGGGCACGCAGCGTCATGACAGGCCGCGCGGGCCGCGGGCCGCGGGGGCCGGCAGGCTGGCATGCGAGGATCTGGGTCGCCACGGCCGCTGCAAGTGTTCTTGCGGAGGTCATGTGGGTGCCTCATCGGACGATCACCCGGAGATTCGAGGCTGAGGTCCCTGGGCTGGACTCATGTCCACCAGGGACCTAGACATGTGTTGGGGCTGCTCCCGATCACCCACAGCGCTCGTGCGGAGCACGGATGCTCCGCCCCGGGGCGCTCGATCCCGCATCGCGCCGCGCGGATGCGACCCAAATCCAAGCCTCTCGCAGCAGGGAGCCGCGACTCACTTATAGGTGTAGTCGTCACCGGTGTTGGAGGGACTGGTTCTCCCCGACTCGATGACCAACAGGTTCCAGGTACCGGGTTTGGCTGGGCCACCGGTGACGGCGGTGATTTCGGTCGACGAGACCACAACCACTTTGGACGCCGGGACGGCCGTGGGCCCAGCGCCACTGCCCTGTCCGATCTCCACACTCGCGCCGGCAACGAAACCCGTGCCCTTGATCGTGATCGGAGTCCCCCCGCTCACCGGCCCCGACGCCGGCGTGATCGAGGAGACCGTGGGGGAGGCGGAATAGGTGTAGTCGTCACCGGTGTTGGAGGGGCTGGTCCCCCCCGACTCGATGACCAACAGGTTCCAGGTACCGGGTTTGGCTGGGCCACCGGTGACGGCGGTGATTTCGGTCGAGGAGACCACAACCACTTTGGACGCCGGGACAGCTGTGGGCCCAGCGCCACTGCCCTGTCCGATCTCCACACTCGCGCCGGCAACGAAACCCGTGCCCTTGATCGTGATCGGGGTCCCCCCGCTCACCGTCCCCGACGCCGGACTCACCGAGGTCACAGCCGGCGGGGTCGGAAGCGGCTTGAACGCGGCGATCCCGTCGGGCGTCCCGACCCCCGTGGGACCGTCGTAGCCCGTCCCGGCCAGGCAGATCGCCTTGGAGGCGCAGCTCGCGGCCTCTTCGGCGGACGTGCAGGCCGACAGGCCACCTTCCAGGAACGGCAGCGCGCATTCTCCGTTGGAGCCGGCGGTGACGTCGTGCAGCGACCCCGGGGACTTCAGCTCGTGTTCGTAGAGCGT
Source organism: uncultured Solirubrobacterales bacterium (assembly GCA_963744135.1). Taxonomy (GTDB): domain Bacteria; phylum Actinomycetota; class Thermoleophilia; order Solirubrobacterales; family Solirubrobacteraceae; genus Palsa-744. The sequence goes on from CAVUSE010000004.1 coordinate 917,953, forward strand.
CCTGGCGGGATATTCCACGCCGTCGGCGCCCCCGGCGAGCGCGAACACCGAGGCGATCAATGGCGTGGCGAGGCTCGTGCCGCCGATCGTGCACCAGTAGGCGACATGTTTGACGCCCGCTTCTTCGTAGCGGTATTCACATTCCGGGCTGGTGTCGCGGACGGCGACCCCGGTGTAGGGATCGGCGTCGGCGGCGACGTCGGCGACGGCGCGGTTGGTGGTGCAGCCGACCCCCGACCAATCCGCGACCGACTGCTGCCAAGGCTGCGCGGTGAATACCACGCTGCAGCCGCCGCCGCTGGCGCCATCGCCGTTCCACACCGTCTCGCCCGCCCACGCGCTGTCCGTGCCGAGACTCAGGCGGGTGCCGCCCACCGCCACCACGTGCGGAGACGAGGCGGGGAAGCTGACGTAGCCTGTTTCCGCGCTGCTTTCCGAATCCCAGTTCAGATAGCCGTCGTCGCCGGCGGCCGCGGCGATCACGATGCCGGGATGGTTGAACGGGCCGGCGCTCTCCAGTGCGGGGGTCTCGCCTTCCTCGGAGCCCGCCCACGAGTTCGAGATCTCCCCCGCGCCGAGCGCGGCCGCGCTCCGCTCAGCCGTTTCGAGCTCTTCATAGCTCGGCCCGTCGGCCTCCACGAGCACGATGTCGCAGCTCTGGCAGGTCGCATGCGCGACCTCGATGTCGAGCGAGATCTCAAGCGCCCAACCGGTCGCTTCAGCGGCCTCTTCGCGTTTGGACCGCGAGCCTTTGCGCGCCGTTTCCAGTTCTTGGGCGGTCTTTGGGAACGGCGGGTTGCCGGCTTCGCCGTTCTGGTTGACCTGCCTGAAGCAGCCATCGCCGCTCGTGCATTCGGGCAGACCAAATTCTTCGTCGTACGCTTTCAGGTCCGCTTCGGCGGTGGGATCGTTGTAGGCATCTACCAGCGCAACCGTCTGCGCGCCAGCCGCGCTGTCCGGCAGCTGGTAGGCGCTGTGCAGGTCCTGCGGCCTCAGGCCGAAGGCGCCCGCGCTCGGCGAAGGTGCGGCCAATGGCGCGCTGCGCGTGAACCCCAGCGGATGCTTGCGAGCGCGAGCTTCAGCGCTCTGCGGCACGAGCTGCACCGCCAGGCACCCCGCACGCCCGCGAGCGGGAACGCCGCACACCGAGCGTACGGTGTAATCCGAGCGCGGCAGCGGCGAGACGGCGCGCGCGGCAGCGCCCTGCGCGCAGCATAAAAGGAGCCCTACCGCGATAGCTGCTGAGCAAAACGCTGCTGTGCGGTGCGTTGGCATCCTCATCCCGTCTCGTCCTCCACCTGGGGCAGCTCCGAGCGCAATCGGCGCCAGCGTGGCGAAACATGCGAGTGCCGCCCCGGTGCAACGTACTCCCTACGAAGCAGCGTAGTTTAGCGGCTGCGCCTAAGAAGTTCTCAAAAGAATTTGAGACTGGCTGGTTGGGGGAGCTCGCACCCGGGAGTCCAGCATGCGGTCTAAAATTTGCTTGAGATCCTTTTAGAAGCACTGAGACCCACCCGCGTGAACCCCGAAACCAACCCCTACATCCCCGCTGCCGGCTCGCGGCCACCAATGCTGGCCGGCCGCGAGGGCGAATTGGACACCTTCACGGTCGCTCTCGGCCGGCTGGGAAAAGGGATCCACGCTCGCAGCATGATTCTCGACGGGGTCAGGGGCGTCGGGAAGACCGTCCTGTTGCGCGAGTTCAACTACATCGCGCGCGAGCACCGCTGGATCACCTCCGGTGTGATCGAGTGCGACGCGGGCGAGCAGCTGCCACGCATCGTCGCCAAGCTCTGCCACCGCGCGCTGCGCGACCTCGACAAGCGCTGGAGCACCGGAGAGGCAATGCGGCGCGCCTTCAGTGTGCTGAAGGCGTTCACGTTGACGCTCGGCGAGGACGGCCACTGGCGCTTCAACATCGACTTCGACGCGGTCAAAGGCATCGCCGATTCCGGCGACCCGGAGGTGGACATCGTCGAGCTGATCGGCGAGGTAGGCAGAGCCGCCAGCGAGCACGGCGAAGGCGTGCTGCTGCTGCTCGACGAGATGCAGTTCCTCAGCCGAGCCGATCTGGGCCTGCTGTCCAAGGCGATGCACCAGATCAGCCAGGAGGTACTGCCAGTGCTGATCGCCGGCGCCGGTCTTCCTCAGCTGCCGCTGATGCTCAAGGAGGACAAGCTCTACGCCGAGCGCCTGTTCACCTTCCGCACGATCGACAGCCTCTCACCGCCCCAGGCGGCAAAGGCGCTCACCGTTCCCGCATCCCGCGAGAACGTCTCCTACGCACCCGACGCACTTCGCTACATCCTGGAGCAATCGGAGGGCTACCCGTACTTCCTGCAGCAATGGGGAGAGGCCGTATGGAACGAGGCGCAGAACACCCCCATCGGCATGCAGGACGCCCTCACCGCGCACGAGCTCGTCACCGACGAACTCGACCGGCGATTCTTCAGAGACCGCTACGACACCGCCACCGAAGCCGAGCGCATCTATATGGCCGCCATGGCCGACCTCGGACCCGGCAGCCACAGCTCCTCAGATATCGCCGCGCGCATGGGACTCACCGTCAAAACCGCGTCCGTCCGCCGCGACGGCCTACTCAAGAAGGGACTCATCTACAGCCGCGTCGACACCCAGCTCGACTTCACAGTCCCCCAGTTCGCCACCTTCATCGAGCGAATCCACCCATTCGACGCCACACAACGACCCCGGCGCGGACGACCACCGGCCCAACACTGAAGCTCAAGCGCGGGAACCCTCGGCGGAGCTCAGCGTCGCGACCTCGCGCAGCTGCTGTCTGCATAGCGACAGTGCTAGCCCACGACGACAACGTAGTAGATGGCGCCTTTTGCTGGAGCCGCCGTGAACGTCACTTCGATTTCGCCGCCGCTTATGGCCACTACTTTCCCGAGCGCGGTAGCCGGTTGTTCGAATGCTTCTGTAAGGATCGTAGTTTGCACGGCCTCGTTTCCCATGCCGTGTTTGACTTTGAATTTGGTCGCGACGCCGTTGCCCGAGAGGGCCGCGACGAACTTCCTGGCCACCCCGCGTTCTCCCAGCACGACGACGTTTTCGCCTTCGGCAGTGGGGGTTGTGGGCAACTTAATCTTAGCGGGGGTGACGGCTTCCGACCCTAGCTTGTTGACCGTGACGGATTCGTTTTTGAGACGCGATTCTGGGATGCTTCCTTCCGTTATCGACGCGCCACTGAGTGTCTTTTCTGGGAGGCTCAGTTCGGGGAGCTGTGTTTGCGGAATAGTCGTGGCTACATGCGTCTGTTCGATCGCGATCCAAGTGAGTTTTTCGGTTAAGCCGACAATGCCCTTGGTAGCTTCGCATCCGGCTTCCCCTTTGATAAAGAAGCGAATGATCGTGCTGAAGTTGTCGGCAGGACCAGCGACGATTCCGCAGTACCCGAGATTGACACCATAGGTGGTACTCACTGATACTTCGCCGCCTATCACGGTGGCATGGTTGTTCTTGAACAGTAGGGCGACGCCTAGTAGCGTGATTCCTTTGACTAGCCCGGTTGGTTTGACCGCTTCGCCTTTTAGGTTTACCAGCGTAAACCCTACTCCTTCGGTGACGTTGCCCACAAACGATTCAGCGGGGATGTTTGCCCCGATTACGGGTCTCATTTCGTGGTTCTTGAGGATGGCGGGGTCTGTGATGACCGAGGTACTAGCTTCGCCTTCGGCTGCGAGGTGTTCCTTGGGCGTCGGGGTATCGCAGTTTGTGCCGATCCATTCGTTTCCGTTGACGTAGTCCTCTACGCAGACCTGCATCGGGAACCCGGCGCCATAGGGGTGTGCTCCATAGGACTTCCAGTTTCCAGTGCTGCAGCGAATCCCGGTTTCTTGCCCCTTGAATACGCTGCCGAATATCCTTCCGTCGCTCGCGTTTTGTGCCCACAGGCATGCGTGGCCTGCGGGCACTGAGCCGCTCGTGCGGTTTACCCAGAAGGCCGGGGTGAGTATAGGCTCGTAGCTCTCGGCCGTTGCCGGGGTGACGCTGTCTCCGAGGATCACATCGTCTTCTAGGCTGTTTTGGCATACGATGCCTAGCGTAATGTGGCCAAAGTAGCGACACCAGAGCGCGTGTTTGGAGTTGTTGTTCGAGTCCAGGGTGCCCCCGCCGGCGATAGACTGGCGGCTGGACTTTTCAGTTGCAGAATCGCTCAGCAATGCTGACCCGGCGAATTCCGGCGCGGCGAGGAAGATCGTGGCCGAGCCGAGGACGATGGACACGTTGTGCGGCCGGACCAGTTCTTCATCGATCAAATAGGTGCCAGGCTTGTTGAAGACGGCGATGCCACTCGTCGCTTCCCCGGCGGCTTTGAGCGTGGCCTTCACGGTTGCGGTGTCGGTGGCAGCAATGCCCGTCGGTGGGAGACTGCCGATTTCCACCGAACTCATCAGCTGCGCTTCAGGAAGCTTTCCACTGCCGTTAAGCGATGCGACCCCGCTCGGCTGGCCGATCTCCGACGTTGGAACCGCTTCGACGTCGGCGGCTTTCAGGACCACCGCCCCGGTCTTACTGTTAACGCTGGTGACTTCACTCATGTCCCCTCCTCATTCGATCCCGTTAACCGTCTCGCAAGGCCCAGCATTCAAAAATTTCTGCATCCGCCATGGCAGAGCCTTGACGATGTCGTTGCTAGTTTTGATAGACGCAATCCATATAATGAACGAGAAAGGCCCACTGGAGCAGTAGACTCGACAAAGGTAGTAGTGCGTTCGCGCTCCGCGGCCTCGACAATTTCGAGAGGCTCAATCCAGGGCGCTGGAGATACCACCGGCGGTTGCCGTCATTTTTGCACCGAGCCCCACCAGCTCCTTGCGGGTGTATGAGCCATCCTGTGTTTGGCGGAGACTTGGATCTGCTCTTGGTTTTGTGAAGAGTCCTGATGGAACCACGGCGGCTCAACAAGTACCCGAGATCATCTTTCGTTACGCCATAGGCCGTCCGCGGCCGCATGTTCGCGAAGGTAGTCGCGAAGATAGGGAAGCGCGAAATCGACATAACCGTGGCCTGTTGAGTCGATGAGCTCCGAGGCGATCAGCCGGAGCCGATATTGACTTGCGAAGTTGGCGTCGATCCCGAGCGCTCCTGGATGTCTTTCATTCTCGACGGCCCGTCGTCCTTGGCCATCGCGAGGAAGAAGGACTTGTCGATATCCGAGGCATCGGCGAGCGCCGGCTCGTAAACGAGCCTGCCCAGTCGGCGGAGGGCGCTCGAGACGCCCTCCCGCGCGCTCTTCATCGAGATCTCCGGCTCGGACGGCCGCAGACGCCACACCTGCGCACCGACCAGCTGGATCAGGAATGGATAGCCGCGTGTGCCTTCAACCATCACGTCAAGGACGTCGTCGGCGATCTTGCGTCCGCCCTCTTGCACCGGCACTCTGAGCGCCCGCGCGACATCCTGGGAAGCAACCGGTCCCAGCGTGTGTCGCTCCGCCCTACGGAGAAAGGTGAGCACTTCGTCGTTGACCACATCGGTGATCGCTGAGGAAAGCCCGGCCCCAACGAACGCCAGTTGCCGGTTATCTCTGAAAGCGTGCTGCACGGTCGTGGCAAGCTGGCGCAGCTCGGCGATCTGGTGCTGGTGGATCTCGTCGAGGGTGATGAGCAGCCCGGTCTCGTTATCGGCGAGCAGATCCGTGATGAGCTCGATCTGGCTGCGGAGCGTGGCCTCGGGAGCGTGCCGCTCCGCTGTGCTCCACGTTACGCCGCCCGACCCCATCGGCCCCATGATCCCTGTGACACGGCGCCGAATCGCCTTGGGATCGAAGCCGGCGAGGAGCCTCGGCAGCTCCTGACGGGAGATTCGATCGACGAAGCCGGGGGAGGCAGTCTCGCTCACGACGAGCCAGCCAAGCTCCACAGGCTACACCATACCTTTAGATATTTTTAGAGTTTTTAGAGATTTTTAGACTTGGTAGCCCGACCGCGGGAGTGCTAGTCGATCGCCCACGCCAGCAGACCTGCAGGGACGGCCCAAATACCCTCGCTGCAGTCGAGGATGTCGCGGGTAGCGATAACGCCTCGCTGGTAGTGCTCGCTCAGAGCCTTGCGCCCCCGCTTCCATCCTTGACTGACGTACTTGGACTCGATCGGGATAGGCAGATGAGCGCCGACGAAGTCTATCTCGCTGCCCGTGTTGGGATTGCGCCGCACCAACACCGCGGCCTCGTCGAGGATCGCCAGGTCCTCGGAGCGGGAGATTGCACGCAGCAGACACATTCCGAGCTGCTGCTCGGACAGGCGGCTGATATCGACTGGCGCGAGCGAGCGGTCGCGCAAGGAGGGCAGGCGCGCGATCAACGGGTCGGTGAAGTAGAGCTTGCTCTGTCCTCCCGCGACGGCCCACTCTCCGTCGTGAGTGGCGGACGCACGCCAGGCATAAAACGAGGCGCAGAGGCGGTCGATGCGATCTTCGATGGTGTTGCGAGCGCCGATGTTCAGCGTACCCGCGATCCCAGAGACGTTCAGCGGCGAGCCCAATCCGTCCACAAGACACGCCAGGAGCGCCCTTACGTCGCGGTCACTCATCGAGCCGACGTGCAGAACGTCCCCGGCGAGGATGTTCCACAGGCCATTGGCAGTAGTGGGACGCACGTCGACTCCTTCCAGGACATCGGCGACGGCGCGGGGAAATCCGCCAATCGTCAGATAGCGTTCCCAAGCAAGAGTCAGCTGGTCGATTTGAACCACAAGAGGCTCCAGGTAGCGCCGCGTGGCGGCACTCTGCAGATCCAGCAAGACGACCTCACCCTGCGGAAGATTTGCCGCCAGGTTGGGATACAGCTCGCTCACGAACGCACGGAACCCCATTGGCAAGAGCAGTCGCACCCCGCCGTCCTGCCCCTCGCGACCGCCGAGCTCGCCCTGGGCTTCGCGCAGCTTGGCCCCAGATGAGCCCGTGGCCACCACGCACCCACCGCGCAGAGACGTCTGGTCACGCAACTGCTTCAGCGCACTGGCCCAGCCCGAGACATACGTGATCTCATCGAAGAACCAGTAGCGGCTCTCAGGCTCGATCCCGAGGGTCAAGTCCTCGGCCAGCCTGACGACACGCCGCAGATCCTGAGCGTTCAACCCCTCGCACGGGCAGAAGACAACCCGTCGCGGATCGACTCCCTCATCCAACAGCCGCGCGATGGCGCGCTTCACGGCGACGCTCTTGCCCGCCCGCCTGGGACCCATAAGCAGATACAACGAACCAGGACCGACCCCCCGCAGAGGATGCGGATCGTAGACGCTGAGCGCGTTGGCCCGCGCCTCCCGCAGGTCGGGGTCCCGCTCCCGCCAATGCCCACGGTCTTGCCACCACGGGTTGAAGTCGAGCAGATGTTGACGGCGCTCAAAATCCCTCATACAACCTGAACCCCAACCAAACATGGGAAGATATTGAACAAAACCAAGGGTATATCATAGCAATGCTTGAGCAAAACCTGGTGTATTTCGAGCTAGTAATCGAACAAAGCCAAGGGTGCTAGCGTAGAGCCCGTGATGACCGTCACGAGCACCCGCGCCGTCCATCACTTCGGCCCAGACCCCGCCTCGGTGGGCGGCATGGCGACGGTGATCAGGCTGCTAGCCGAGCACAACGTCGGGGGCGACCGCGTCGATTGCCACCCCACCTGGACGCCCGGGTCTCCGCTCCTCACAGCGCGGCTGTTCGCGACCGCCGCGCGCGCGCTGCTGCGGATGCCGGCCGGCGATGTGGCGCACATCCACCTCTCCGAGCGAGGCTCGTTCCTGCGCGAGGGGTCGCTGCTGGCGCTGGCCCACAGGCGGGGCCTCGTGACGGTGGCGACGATCCACGGAGCCGTCTTCCTCCCGTTTGCACGCAGTCACCCGCGGCTGGTCGCGGCGGTGTTGCGGCGCGCCGATCTCATCACCTGCCTGGATCGAGCAACGCTCGAGCTCGTCCGCCACCGTGCGCCCGCCGTTCGCTGCGAGCTGCTGCCAAACCCGGCCTCGATCCCCGACGACGTCCCACCGGTTGAGGCCACCGCCGAGCTGGTGGTGTTCGCGGGAGAGATAGGGGTCCGCAAGGGCGCCGACGTCCTCGCCCGCGCCTGGCCATCGGTCGCACGGCGGCGCCCCGACGCGCGTTGCCTGATGGTTGGGCCCGCCACCGAGCTCGTGCTGCCCCAAACGGAGCGCCTCGAGGTGCACGGAGCGGTGGACCCAGGCGAGATGCGCAGGATCCTGGGCGAAGCCCGGGCGATCGCCCTGCCGGCTCGGGCGGAGGGGATGCCGATGGTGCTGATCGAGGCCATGAGCCTCTGCCGCCCGTTCGTGAGCACGCCCATCGGCGGCATCCCCGAGCTCGCCGCGGCGGGCGGGATGCTCGTCCCCGTCGACGACGAGGTCGCGCTGGCCGACCGCCTCACGGAGCTGCTGGCCGACGCCGCCCTGGCCCGCGCGCTCGGCGAGCGGGGCCGGCGATTCTGTATCGAGACGCGCAGCATCGAGATCGTCGACGCCCGCCTGCGCGAGCTGTACTCAGCGGCTGCCGGCTGCTGAGGCGACACCTTCACTTGCTGCAACGCCTCGACATTGCCATGGCCTGACCGCCAAGATCAAAGCTCGATGTCGTGCCTCTTCAGCCAGTTGAGATAGCTCTCCACAAACCGCGGCAGATGGCGCATGAGGAGGCGAGCCTGCCGACGCACCTCGTCGGCCTCGACTCCAGGAGATGCATGCTGAAGACCATTTCGCGTGCGGTACAACTCTATAAACGTCCTCGCCTGCTGGTCACTGAACCCACCGTCGAGCCGGATCGCCTCGATGAGCCCCGAGGCACCCAGCGTGCCCTCCGCCGGCTTGACACCCACCAGTTTCGCGCCCACCCTGACCGCCTCAACAGTGTTGTTCAGAAGAGCCATGTAACCACCCGTGACGGCGAACACGCGATTGATCTCGTCTGGGTCCGGGGACACGAAGGCTTCCGCCCACACCTGGGCGTCGAAGTCTTCGCCGAACTTGCTCATCGCCCTGCGCAGTGCCTGCCGCTGCGCGGACAGCCTCTCCAATTTGGCATTGATGCGGTCAAGCTCGGCCGTGCGGGCGGCGCCGTCATCCTCACCCCGGGGACCTGCCCCAGCGGCGTCGGGGTCTTCTCGTGTGTCGGCCATCACGCTTCGTCGCGTAGCTCTCGCACTGACGCCTGCGCGCGTCGGCGGCGCGCGGCGTGTGCGCGGCTGGCTCTGCGCGCCACCTCGTCCCGGCGTTTGCGCAACGGTGCCCACTCCCCATCTCGATCGAGCACAACGCGCCCCTCATCGAGGGCTCGCAGGAGCAACAGCGGAGCCGTTCCCCACACGCGCCCCAAACGCGCCACGTCCACCCTACGACCCAGCGAACCTTCCAGGCGCACGGCGAGCTTGACGGCCGCTTCGGGGCGATCCTCGGCAAGCGAGACCAACACATCCAGATCGGATTGAGGAGTGTCCTCGCCACGGGCCACCGAGCCATAGACCACTGCCAGCCGCACGTTGCGCTCGGTACGCAAAGCCTGCCGCAGCTTCGCCAGCAAGGACCAATGGCCGACCGCGTATCGGTGCTCATGCTCGTCGACACGCTGCCGCCGCGGGCTCAGACGGTCGCACCGAATCATCCCATCGGCCACGGCACGACGCAGCGTACGCTCGTCAGCCCCCAACTCGCCGGCTAGATCTACAAGCTCCATCGTCGGCAGTATAGGTCCCCGTATGACCGTTACTCGGGATTACCTCAGCGAGTATCTCGGGGTCTCATAAGACGCGCTCGGCGGGAGAACGCCTTCACGACGCCATATCGGAGGCGCGCAGGAGGCTGGTCATCCTCAGCGCATACCGTGCCAGCACGCCCACGAAGCGAGTCAGTCGCGACCTCGCTCGGTGTTTGGCGCCGTGTTCGGCCTGCTGGTCCAGCACCTCTGGGGCGGGCAGCAGCTGGCGCCTCACGAACGCGCCAAATCCTCCCGCGGGCGCCAGCAGCCCGTCGATCAGACCCATGTCGGCATACAGCTGCGATGGGCTGGAGTGGGGATTGGGATTCGCCAGCCTCACCGCCACCCGCTGGCGAATGCCGAGCTTGCGCGCGCAGGCCCCGAAGCAGCCCCCAGTGATCGCGTAGATAGAACTCCTCCCGCGCCGTTACGCGGAAACGGCGCGGGCTTGGGCGCTCCCCATGCAGGAGACCCTCGGCGGCTGCTCGCCTGAGCGTGCGCTCGGGTATGGCGAGCGCCGTCGCGAGCTGTCTCAGAGACTCCATGATATGGCCGATGATATCTCTTTATAAGGCCGATCACATAGGTAACGCCACAGCCCGCCGCCCCATTTGGTGCCCAGAGATAGCCATTTACCGCTTGCGCTATCGGCCATTTACGCAACAGCCACTTACGGCCAGATGGGAGAGGGTGACTAGCTGGCCCGCTTGGCTTTCCGGGCGGGCGGCTTCCTCGGCACGCGGATCGTGACGCTCTCCTGGGCGGTATACGTTGCACCCGCCGGATCGTGCGAGGCGATGGTCGCCTGCACTCGCAATACGTGTGCACGTGCGAGCAGCGCGCGTGCCCTGCCCGAAAGGCGCAGCTTGACGGCTCCCACCCGCCCCCCGGCGACCATGAACGAGCCCTCGGCGATGGTCAGTCTGACTAGCTTCTTGGGCGACTTGGAGTGAGCGCCTTTCGCAACTTTGGCAGGGATCAACAACCGCAGCGTGATCGTCCCGGCGCAACTGATCTCCCCTGCCGGGCAACTCACCTTGACCCCGACCACGCCCACGCCCGCGGCGCGGGTCGTCAACGCCGTACTCGCCAGTTGGGCACCGAGAAAGCGCAGCGCTTTGGTTTCCGGAAGGGGCGATCCTGTGCCGATGCTTCCGGGGAGCGACGGGACGAGCGTTTTGCCCGCGGGGTGTTCGGGTTCGGGCACGATGCCGACGCCGTTGAACTGCACGTCGTGCAGCCCCGTCGCATCCTTGCCGTTGATCGGCCAGTCGGCGCTCGCCGGCTCGGTTTCGGTTGGTGTGAACTTGACGGTCTCGGTCAGGCTTTCGCCCGGCGCGATCGTCGTCCCCTCCGACAGCGCCGTGGTGGCCGCGAAGGCGCCCCCGAATGGTGGCTTGGACTTCGTGATTTCCACCGCGGTGCCGCCGGTGTTCGTGACCGTGAAGCTCCTGAACTCGCTGGAGCCAATCGCCACCTGGCCGTATTCGACTTTTTCGTCTTCGACTTCCAGCGCCCCGGGCAGGCCGGCGGCGCCAGAAAGGCCGATCGCTTCGCTGCCGGCGCTGGTTTGCAGGCCGATTTCGCCGTTGAATGCACCCACTTCCGTCGGGTTAAAGGTGACGGTGACCGTGATCGAGTGACCCGGTTCGATCGTCGTGCCTGCCACGGGCGGGCCTTCGACGCCGAACGGGGCCGAGGGCAACTTCACCTTTTCGATCGTCAGCGGCGAGCCGCCGACGTTGCGGAAGGTCGCGCCCGCCGAGGCGTGTTCGCCGATGGCCGTGCCATCGAAGGTCACGACCAGTGGCGACACTTCGAGCTTTGCGGAGAGCGTCTCGCCGGTGCCGGAGAGCCCGAAGCTCGCGGTCTTGCCGGTGCTCGTGGTGGCCGTCACCATCCCTCCGATCGGCCCCGATCCGGTCGGCGAGAAGGTGATCGGCACTTCGATCGTTTCGCCCGTCGTCAGTTCCGCAGGCAGCGGCTGGGAGGGGGTGCCGAGCGTGAACTGCGAGGAGCTCGAATCGAGTTTCGAGAGCGTCAGCGGTTCGGTCGCCGTGAGCGTCAGCGTCTCTTCGGCGGAGTCCCCGACGATCGTCGTTCCAAACGTGGTCGGCGAGCCGCTCAGGATGGGGGTGACGGGCGAACCGAAGGCGATCACGTGGCCATCGCGAGTGCCGACGTAGAGTCGCCCCGCCCCCACGCCGGGCGTTGCGAACTTCGCCGAGGTGCCAATCGGCGCGCTCCACAGCATCACGGGTTCGCCGTTCACCGGGATCGGCTTGTAGGCACGCAGCTGGGCGCCTTCGCCGCCGCCGTTTGGCGTCCACACGATCCACACAAGCGCCGAGCCCGGAATGGTTTTGTCGGAGGTGATGATCGGCGCGCTGGAGGAAAAGCCGAACGCTTCGGAGGAGGTGCCCTGCAGCGAGAGCGTCGGCGTGCCGGTCCCGGAGAGGCCGTACTGGTAGACGCGCAGGTTGCCGGAGGAGCCCGAAGCGCTGGTGCCGCCCGAGGCCGTCGGGATGTAGACCCAGCCGCCTTCTCCGGGCCACACGCCTGGGCGCGACCACACGCCGCCGTAGGGGCCGATTCGCTGGATGACATCGTCGGAATCCGAAGACCCCTGGCCGATCCCACCGAGGTTGTCGCGGTTGAGCAGATACACGTAACCGTCCTTGCCCACCGCCACGGCGAGGTGCGGCATGGACGGTGTACCGAAGTATTCATTGGGCAGCCCGGTCACGCCGCCCGAGGCGAAGTCGGCGTCCCATGTGTCCAGGTAGGTGGCGTTGTAGGGAGCAAAGAAGTCCACCGCCTTCAGCGAGCCGTTTGGCTGGACGTCCAGCCGCACGATCGACTCACCGAGGTCAGTCGGCGGTTTGTCCCCGGGCGTCGGCGTCGAGGGGGCGCCGCCATTGCCGGTGCTCAACAGGATCGTGCCCGGGCCGTCGGAGGTGAGGCCCGCGCCCGACTGCCAGATGCCGGCGCCTTCGCCGGTCTCATCGGCGACCCAACGCGCCTTGGTTGCTCCTCCGGCGGAGACCGTTCCTTCGGTCGAGACGCCGAACACCCAGCCCTGCCATTCGGGGGTATCGCAGTCAGAGCCGAACGCGGCATAGACGACGCCTTCCATCAACAGCAGACCCGGGCGCTGCAACTGGGTCCTCGGATGGAATTCCTGCCCGGGCGCGTTCTGAGCCGTGCCGCTCAACAGCACCGGAAAGCCGGGCTCCTGCGCACCGGTCGACACGCTGACCGCGTCCATGAACCACTCGGGTTCTTCTTTCGCTTTGCGATAGGTCTTGTACGTCAGATACGCGACGTTCGTTGCCGGGTCGATCACGGGAGTCGAGGTCACGCCGACTTCCGGAGCGAGGTCGGCACAGCCGATTTCGCCCGGGTCCCACGGTTCGCCGAGGTTCTTGGTCCATACCTGTGCGCCGGTCGCCGGGTTCAGGCCGTAGAGGTTGTTCTTCTCGGTCGCCACCAACAGCGTGCCGTCGTCCAGCAGCGGCTGCGCATACACCTGGCCTTCGACCGGCGTGGTCCACAGCCGTCCGAACGTGCCGCCTTCAACAAGTTCCGGCGTGAGCGTCGACTGATTCGGATACCACCCGGTGCGCAGGTTGCCGCCCGAGTTGGTCAGGCTCGACCCGAACATTTCTTCCGCTGCGGACGCCTGCGCAGCTGTCGCGAGCAGCGAGAGCATGCAGACGATCGCTACCGCGTATATCCGGCGCATCGCTCTTCCCTCCCTGGCGGCTGAGGCACCCGACGCTTATATACCAGGCTCGCAGATCATACGCATCAATTACGTCTCCTGACGAACCATTTCTTCCGCCAATGGCGGAACGGTGACCGCCGGCCGTGACGGACGGCACCGCTCGGGCGCAACGAGTCGACGGCACGTCATCCCCCAACAGGGATCCGGTCGCGACCTGTCGCGATGCGCAGCTCACGCAGCTCACCCAGCCCGCTCGCCCGCGGCCGCTGTGTGGAGCGCGTGAAGAGGAACACCACACCGGCGCCATACGAGCGACCCGGAGCGCCCACGCACACGAGGTCACCGTACCGGTCGAGCGCCACAGCCTCGCCAAAGCCGTCGCCCACCGCCGCGTCGGAGGCGGTGAGCTGAACGACGGTTGTGTGGCCCGACCCGCTCGCCAGGTGGGCGGCGCCAGCGCGCGCGTTGGCGCCCGGCGCGCCGATCAGGAGCGTCGAGCCGTCGCCGCTCACCGCCACCGCGGCGCCGATCGCGTCGCCCGGGTGCCCGACGATCGCGACCCTCGCCTGCTGGGCCCAGTTGGATCCGCTGAACACGTACACCGCGCCCGCGTCGCCGTCCACGCCCGGCGCACCCACCGCGACGAGCGTGCCGTCGGAGCTCACGCACACCGAGCCCCCGAACGAGGCGTCCGCCGCCAGCCCGCTCGGCGCCAGCGCGGTCTGCGAGCTCCAGTTGGATCCCCCCCACACGTACGCGGCGCCCAACCCCCCGTTGGCGTTGGGCGCGCCGGCGACGATCACACTGCCGTCGGCGCTGAGCGCAACCGCGCCACCGCAGTGGTCGCCCGGCTGGCCGCCGCTCGGCGCGAGGGTGGTGCGCTGACTCCACTCGTGCCCGCTGAACACCACCACGGCCCCGCGGCGCTCGCCCGCTCCGGGTGCGCCCGCCGCCAGCACGCTCGCGTCGTCGCTCAGCGCCAGCGACGCCCCGAGGGCGTCTCCCGGCGCCGGGACGGCGGCCGCCACCCGCAGCTGATCCGACCAGGCGTACCCGCTGAGCACGTACACGCAGCCGGCGCCGCTGTCCTCGCCGCGCATCCCCACCGCGGCCGTGTCGGCATTGGCGTTCAGCGCAACCGCGCAGCCGAGCTGATCTGCGGTCTGAGCGCCCTGCACAGCGATTTCGGCGAGTCGCTTCCACGCCGTGCCGCTCGGCCCGTATGCGAACGCCGCGCCGGTGAGCTCGTTCACGCCCGGCGCGCCGATCAGCACGCAGCTGCCTTTTTCGTTCACCGACACGGCGGCGCCGAACTCCAGCCCGCCCACGTCCACCGGCGTCGCCAGCGCCGTCGCCTGCGTCCACTGCGGCCCCGTCAGCGCGTACGCGCCGGTGGGGCGCGCGCCGACGAGGATCGTCGCTCCGTCGCGGCTGAGCGCAAGGGGTACCGTCCACTCCGCGGCCGCGGGCGCCGGCAGCGGCGGGGTGGCGGCGAGCGCCCAGCCCGACCCCTGGCGGGAGAACACGTACACCACCTGGCCCTTGCCTTCGGCGCCGGTCGCGCGCGCGACGAGCGTTCCGTCGGCGCTGAGCAGTGGGGAGCCGAGGAATTTGTAGTCGCCGGTGTTGGGGTTTGCGACCGCAGAGCGCGTCTGCCACCCGTTGCCCGAGTACACGAAAATTGCGCCGGGCGACTTGAATTCATTGTCGAACCACCAGCCTTCGTCGACGACGGCGACGATCGAGCCGTCTGGGCTGATCGCGCATTCGGCGCCGAACGCCGGCTGGAAGGTGCCCGGCGGCGGCAGCGCCGTCCTGGTGCCCCAGTTCTGGCCCGTGAACACGTAGGCAGAGCCGCCGTTGGGATAGCCGTAGGGGGTGCGGTTGATACCGCTCACCACCACCGTCGCGCCGTTCTCGCCGATCGCCACGGAGGAGCCAAACAGGCTCTCCTGAGCGGCTCCCGCGAGCGAGGCCGCCAACGTCCACTGGCCGGCGGCGAGGCGGAACACGTACGCACCGCCGGGCGCCGACCTGTCGAATTCCGGCACGCCCACCACCACGACCGTGCCGTCGTCGCTGCAGGCGAGGCAGCACGGGAGCCGGTTGCCGCTCAGCGAGGGGAGCGGCAGCGACGCCGACGTCGCCCAGTCGACGCCGTTGCGCACAGTCACGCGCCTGAGGGCGACCGAGCTCGTGACGATCACCGTTCCATCGCCGTTGACGGCGCCATACCCGGGGCTCACACCGGTGGCGAGCTTCGTCGCCAGTCGCCAGGTTTCGTTGGCGCATTTGAACACGTACACGCCGCTCGTCACGAACACACAGGCGGTGTTCCCGTCCGCGCTGATGTCGACGTCATACGGAGAGAAGGAAGGCACGCCGCCCGTGATCTCTGCCGACTGCGCGTATCCGAGCTGCTCGGCGCCGTCCGCGCGCCCTGCACCCCCCGCCAGCTCAGCGCCGGTGGGCGGCAGCTTGCTCAACAGGAACGTGAAAATGTCGTGCGTGATCGCCACATGCTGGTTGTTGCTCGCAGAGACGAAGTAGGCGCCGAATTCGCTCGGCGCCCCCTGGCTGGGGATCGGCGTGTACGGCGAGGCGGCGCCGCGGACGTCGAGCGCGCTCACGCTCGGGATGAAGCAGTTGATGTCGTAGTGGTGATCGACCCACCCGTAGTCGGAGTCGATCAGCTTCTGCGCAAGTTCACCGTTGGCGGGCCCGGTGCCGCCCGGCGCGCCGTCGTAGTTGATGCAGTTGGTCACCGAAAAAGAGAACGACGACCAGGTCGAGAGCGGCTGGCAGTAGATGTAGGCGACTTCGCCCGAGCCCGTCATCTCAGCCCACGTATCGCCGTTGGCGCAAACGTTCCCATACCAGTCGATTACGTGGGCACGGTCGGGGATGCTCTGCACGCCGTTGCCCGCGCCGTCGGCGATCGCCACGGTGCTCAGCGGCTGGCCGGAGGTGCCGTGCGGGTAGCCGAGCCCTTTGAGCTCCGCGTAGAAAAGGTCGTGCTGCGTGCCCAACGGACCGCTGTAGGTGTAGCTGGGCACCCAGGCGTAGAGCATCTGCTGCGCCGCCGGACTCCTCAGCAGCGTCGCGAGCGGCGCCGCCGCCGCGTTGAAGGTGCTGAGCGCCTGCACGAACCACTGCACGCTGATCGGCACGTTCGCGCCCTGCTGGGGGGAGTCGAAGGAGAAGAACATCTTCGTCTGGTGGGCAAGCTGGTTGCGCTCCATGTAGGCGAGCGCGTAGCGCGTGATCACCCCGCCCATGCTCGCGCCGCCGACAACCAGTTTGGCGGCGCCGGAGCGCCGCGCGATCACTTCTTGGATGCACTTCACGGCGACAAACGCGCTGCGCTGGATGTAGTCGCTGCCGCCGTTGGCGCCGGGCTGCCCGTAGGTGAGCACGACGATGTCATACCCGCGGGCGAGCAGCGCGGTGAGCGTGCCTTCGGTGTTGAGCATCGTGTACAGGTAGTCCCACGAGTACCCGCCGGGAAAGCCCTCGGAGATGATCACCGGGTTGACGAGCTGTGTGTGCTTGACGGCGCCGCTGGAGCCATACAGGACGTAGGCGATGCCGCTGTTGGTTTTGCCTTGGTAGGGGATCGTGGCATTCACCGCGAATGAGGTGTCGGGCTGGACGTCCACCGCCTCGACGACGTCGAGCACGAACGCCGCGCGGAGCTCACCCGCGGGTGTGTGCTGCACCACGCGCAGGTGCTTGGTACCCGGCTCCGGGTAATGCACCTCGACGGGCTCCCCCACCGCGAGCGCCCGTGGGCCGAGTCCGTCCGCGAAGTCGACGCTCACGCCGTCGGCGCTTTCGCCAGTGATATTGGTGAGGTAGAAGTCGCGCTCGAGCACGAAACGCACACGCAGGCCGGCGTGCCGGGGCGCCAGCAGCTCGAAGTTCTCGAAGCGATCGGGCAGCAGCGCGCAGGCGGTGTACCCACGCCGCTCCTCCAGCAGCGTGCGGGGATCGCCCGGCGGCCGGATGGCGCGGTCCTCACGCGCGGCCGCGCTCACCGCGGCGACCAGCCGCCCGTTGGGGACGTGGTGGCGCAGGTTGAAGATCGCGATCGGCACAGTCCCGGCGTTGAAGCGCTCGAGCGCCCGCTGCTTCAGCTCGGGCAGCGGCGGCAGCGCCCGCTCGCTCTCCGTCCCCTCGACGGCGCCCTGCTGCAAGTCGTGGTAGTGCTGCTCCCACAGCAACTGGCTGAGGGCGAACGCCTGCGCGCCGTCGAGGCGTCCCATCGAGAAGAGCGTGGCGGGCGCGGAGTGCAGGATCCCGCTCGGTACGGTGCGCTCGTCGACCAGCCCCAAGAGCCTGTTCAACGAGTTCACGTACGCGGTGCTGCGCGGCGAGGCGGTGAAGGCGCCAGTCACCTCCGAGGCGCTGTCGTTGTCGGTCATCGATCCTCCTTGGGGTCACTGGAGCAATGTATGGGTAGGCGGACGTTGGCCGATTGATGGCCTGCGCGCAAATGGCCGGTGCGCCCAGCGCGCGACTCCAGCGCGCCGCGGTCCGCTCACTCACCCGCCAAAACGCCTCAAATGCGCTCGTGCACGGGCTCGGTGGTCGCGCACGTGACGCTTACGCGGGGCCACGCCGGAGAGACGGCTCTCAGGCGACTATGTTCCTCACTCGCGGGCAGGGCGCCCGCCTGGGAAGACGGCGATGATCTCACCGCGAACGTCGGCCGAGAAGCGCGAATGAATCTGGTGTCTTGCGAGGCCGCCCACCAAAATGGGTACGTAATTGAGAGCCTTCACGCAAAAATGTAGATATAATTGGTATCGTCCGAGCGTCGCTCGCAGGCGAAGGCCGCCGCCTCTGGTACGAGCGCTCGTACCAGGTCCAGACCTCCCTGTTCGCCTCCTCCACATTGCCAACAGCAGCGCACGCGTCCTGCGATCGGTAGCGTAGATGGCCCGCGATCGGTAGGTGCCCGACTCCGAGAGCTTGTAGGCGACGAACGACGACGGGATGAAGAGGACTTTATTCCGGCTTTTGCGCCCCGACGCGCATGCGGTAGTACTTGCGCGTCTGCGGATTCTGCTCGAGCAGCCCCACCAATCTCAGCGTGTGGATGTAACGGTGGGCCGTTGAGGACGGCAGGTCGAGCTCCTGTGCGATCTCCTTCGTCCCCCGCTCGCCGCCGTCGGCGGGAAGGCAGCTCAAAGCCATCAGCCCATACAGCAGCGACCTCGACACGGATCGATCGTCCAACAGCCGCGAGGCCGCCAGCTCCCTGGGAGAGGTCACGACCGACAGTGGCTCACCGCATTCCGCGCGGGCGGCCACATCCGCGATCACCGTCTCCACCTGCTCGCTTGTCAGCGTCAGCGAGATGCCGTCATCGCTCACGGCAAAGCCCCCTCGCCGCCCCATGTTTTGCGAGCCGGGCCGCAGGAAGGAGCGGCCCGGCCCACATGCCCTTGGATCAAGACGCTTCTCCTGCCGTCCGGTCGAAAGACGGTGCCGACGGCAGCATCACGGCTCCAGTCGACTCGGTTGGCGGTCTTGCATTCCATGCCTTCGGATACTGACCGATCCCGCCCCGCGCGAAAAGACCGTGAGTGGAATACTCCTATATGGGAATATTCCCTAAAGGCAGTTGCCGGGCGCACGCGTCGGCAGACGGCGCGTGGCGGGGTGGGTGCGAGCGCCGGAGACGGAGAATGAGCATCGCCGGCCCTCCCATACCGCCGATCGCGTCGAGCACAGAGGCCTTTGCGGGGCTGGCATGAGGGAGCCGCGCCTCGCCGGCGCAGAGGTAGTGGCTTACCATGCCCGCCAGGATCACCGTGTGCTGGATGCCATGCGGCAGCGCCCGCGCCTGGTGGGCCGACTCGGCAGCAAGGGCTCGCAGGCGGGCGGCGGTCTCCTGGGGAGAGCGGTAGTGGACGATGAGGTTGTGCTGCTCGGTGGCTATGTCCTCCGGCAGGTCGACGAGACTGTCCAGCAGCGAGTGCAGCGAGCCGATCCACGGGAAGTAGGCGCGCTCGATCGCCGCCGCTTCGTGGGGGCCGACGGCGATGCGAGCGGCGGTCGCGATCAGCGCGAAGATGCCCAGGGATGAGCCCGCCGAAGCGGCGGTCTCCCACCACCGCAGCCCCGTCTCAGGCGGGGTCTGTCGGCTCGCCCAGCCGGCAAGCGCGCTGTGGCCGCCCTGTATCTGGGTGAGGTTGAGGCTCTGGTAGGCGACGATCCGCTCGGCGAGCACCCGGGCCGGTCCCGCCACCGCGGGATAGGACGGGAGCGTGTCGAGCGCGGCACGGCAGGCGTCGGTGATCGTCTGCAGGTAGCCGCCGTCCTCGTCGTGGGGGTGATGCCGGTAGCAGTCGGTCTCCGACATGCCGCGGTCGAGCGCGGCCAGCAGCGCCTGGTGCAGCTGGCGCGCGTTGCGGATCGGTCTGTCGTGCGGCTGCTCGGCGAGCGTGTCGACGTAGTCGTAGATCGCCTGGAACGCCAGCTGTGCGCGCACAACCGCCGGGCGATGCGCGCGTGGCGCGAACGCCGCGAAGGCTGCCGAGCCCTCGACGTTGCCGCGCTTGGTGTGCTGCACCGTGAGCGCCACCCGGCGCAGCGTGCCGTCGGGGATCGCGCCGGCGCGCCGGCGCCAGAGCTGCAGCTCGCGGCGGACGCGCGGGAACACACTCAGCCAATAGCACCAGGCTGCGGCCGTGAACGTGGCCCCGGCTGCGATTCGGTTCCTGACTGCTGCACCCATACGCATCGACTCGCGCGTGAGCGACAGCCGGCATTCTCAGTCCTGGAAGCCGACTCTTGGCGATACGCGTGCGGCAGAGAGGCCGGGCAGCGCGATCACGAGCAGCGTGATGCCGGTGACGACCGCCAGAGCGAGCAGCACCTGCGTCAGCCCGAGCGAGAATGGTGCGGGGAAGCCCGTCGTCAGCTTCAGCCAGCGACTGGCGAGCGCGTGGCCGTAGAGGCCGAGGAGCGCGCCATCGGCACAGCCGATCGCCACCGAGATCGCGCTCTCCAGCTGCAGTGCGCGCCACAGCTGTTTGTCGTCGAAGCCCGTGATCTTCTGCGCTGCCAGACGGGCACGGCGCTGCCAGATCGTGGCGCTGAGCACCGCGGCAACCGCGAGCGCGGCCGTGATTAGCAGCAGTGTCGATATCTCGCTCAAGGGGCGCAGACCTTCGTGGGCGCTGGCCTCGAAGCTGTCCTTTCGTTCCTGCAGGGTCTCCACGCGCAGTCCAGGTCTTGACCCGAGGGCCCGTTCCACGGAGCGCTTGCCCTGTGCCGGTGTCACGCCGGGCATGAGGTTCACCTCCAGTGCCGTGGGGTTGGTGGTTTGCCAGTAACGGCGGTAGTCGCTCGTGTCGATCGTGATGGCGCCGGGCGACCATCCGGCGTTCGTGGTGATCGCCGCCACCCGGAAGTGCGCGGTGCCGGAGGGCGTCGGCAGCGTGAACGAGCCTCCGACGTGGACGCCACGTTCTTCGGCCAACCCGTTGGAGATCGCCGCCCACCCGCCGCGGCGGATCAGCGCCGTGGCGGCGGCGAGGTTGCCGTGCAGCAGCTGGCTGGCCTGGATCATCTGCGGGTCGCTGGGTGAGCGGGCGCGAATCCACACGCGGCGCGCACCGATGTCAAGCACCCCGCCCTGGTAGGTGCGAACCGACGCGACGCCGGGCGCGTGCGCGATGCGGGCGCTCGCACCGCCATCCCTGAAGCTTTCGATCGTGAGGAAGTTATCGCCGGTCGAGACCCACACCTGAGCGGTGTCGAGGTATTCGGCCACCGCGTCGTTGAGGCCAGTGCTGAGGTCGTGCCTGGCGCCCTGGATCGCGACACTGCCATACACCGCCAGCGCCGTCACGCCGATCAACGCGACCTGGCGAACCGCCATCGAGTTCAGTTCGATGACGGCAATCGGCAGCATGCTGCCGCGCCGGCGCCGGCCGATCCGCTTGAGGTTGTGCGTCAGGCCGACGAACACCGCCGGCACCAACAGCACCGCCGCCAGCGCCAGCATGATCCCGCCGAGGACGGTCAGTTCCGGCACCGCGAGGACGAGCGCCGTCACGCCGAGCACGATGGCGAGCCCCAGCAGACCCAGCCGTCGCGCCGAGCGTATGCCGATGCGCTGCCCGGCGTCGCCCGACGCGTTGTGCAGCGCCGCGTCGAGCGGCCGTCCCGATCGCAGATCGAGCAGCGGTGGCAGGGAGGCCACCAACGCCGCGAGCACGCCACCCGCGAACGCCAGCAGCGCCGTCACCGGCTGGATCGTCTCGTGGATGCTGATCGGGAACGCCACCGCCAGATACACCGGGGTCTGGTGGAACAGCGTGCTGGCCAGAACGTCTCCCAAAACGAGACCGGCAAGCGAGGCGAGCACCCCGAGCACGAGCGCCTGGAAGCCGAGGATCGCGACTATCTGCTTGGAGTCAAACCCCTGCGTGTACAGCTCGGCGAGGAACCGCCGCCGCTCCGGCACCGTCAGCAGCATCGCGTTGAGCGCCAGCAGCAGCCCCACCATCACGCTGATCGCGGCGAACAGCGCGGTGGACTGGCTCAGCGGCTTGGCGGTCTGTTCCAGAACCCCCAGTTCGCTGTTCGCCGGCTCGACGTTCACGGTGGCCCCCACCAGCCGCCGCAGCTCGCCGACGAGCTGGCGTTCTGAGCCGGGGAGTGGCTCGATCAGGACCTGTGTGACGCGCCCCGGCTCCTCCGCCAGCCGCTGAGCGATCGGCAGCAGCGAAACCGCCACCGGGCTTTCGGCGACCGGGCCGATCGCGCCGGCATCCAGCACCGCGCGCACCGCCTCCGGGTGAGCGTCGCCTTTGGCGAGCAGCGTCACTTCTTCTCCCTGTTGCACGCCGATCGAGCCGGCCACTCCGGAGGGGAGACCGATCCCGCCCGAGAGCAGCAGGGCACCCGCGCCGAGATTCCTCGTCGCCAGCCCGCGCAGGTTGACGATGCCCCCGGTGACGCCGACGAGCTGAATCGAGCGGCGACCGTGGGGGCCAACGATCACCGCGGGCTCGCGCAGCAGGTACGCCACGGCCCGCACGCCGGGCAGCGCGCCGGCCTCGCGGGCGAGCTGTTCGCTGAAGCCTTCCTGCGAGCGCGCCTGCAGCTGCAGCCGTGCCCTGCCGTTGACCGCGCGAATCAAGCTGGCGGTGGAGCCGGTGAGGCTCATGTTGGCAACCAGCACCCCGAATACCAGCGCCACGCCGATCGCGATCCCGGCGCCGGCCAGCAGCTCGGCCACCACCTGCCGGCGCAGACGTGCCCGGTAGAGATTGCGCAGCACGCTCACGCGAACACCCATGATCCGCGGGTTCAGCGGGTGGCGCGGCGGCTTGCCGGAGCGGACGTCGCTCATACCCTGACGACGGCTTCCAGCTCCACGTCCAACCCGTCGCTGAGCTGGCCGTCGCGGAGCGTGTGCACCCGGTCGACAAACGCGGTGGCTTGCGGATCGTGCGTGACGAGCAGCGCCGGCAGCTGGCGTTCGTGGGAGAGATCGCGCAGCAGCGCGAGCGTTTCGCGGCTGCGCTTGGAGTCGAGGTTGCCGGTCGGCTCGTCGGTCAACAGCAGCCGCGGCTCGTTGACCAGCGCGCGGGCGATCGCCACCCGTTGGCGCTCCCCCATCGAGAGCTGATCGGTCGTGTGCGCGGCCCGCTCGCCCAAGCCCACCCGTTCAAGCCACGGGCGCGCCGCCTGGCACGCCTCCTCCAGCGTGAACCCATCGGAGAGGAGCTTCAGGGCGGCGTTCTCCAGAGCACTGGCGCCCGGCATCAAATGGAAGGACTGGAACACGAAGCCGACCTCGCGCCGCCGGTAGAGCGCACCCTCCTGCGGCGTGCGCCGCACCACGTCTCTGCCGTCGAACAGGACGCTGCCCTCGTCGGGCGCCAGCAGCCCGGCCGCCATCAACAGCAGCGTCGTCTTGCCCGAGCCACTCGGCCCATACAGCGCCACGAACTCCCCGGGGAGGATCGTCAGCGAAACGCCATCCACGGCCCGCACGATCTCGCCATCCCCGCACGCGTAGTGCTTGACCACGTCGCGCAGCTCCAGTGCGCTCATGAGGCCCGCATACCGCCATGCCGCAGCGGGAACGCCACCACCCGCTTGCGCGAGTCGGTCGAGCGGACCCTGCCATCGCCGATCGTCATGGCCCGCTGCACCCCGATCAGCGACGTGGGGTCTTCGGAGGCGATTACGAGCGCCATCTTCGACTCCTTCGCCAGCGAGCGCAGCAGCGCATGCAGCTCGCGGCTGGCGCCGGGGTCGATCAACACCGCCGGCTCGTCCACCATCAGCAGACGCGGCTCGCGCACCATTGCCCCTGCGAGCTCGACGCGGATGCGTTCATTCAGCGACAGGCGATCGGTCTTCATGTGCGCCCACGCCTGCGCGCCGACCCGCTCGAGCACAGGGCGAGCCGTCGCTTCCGCCTCCGCGAGCGTGATCCCGCGGGCGGTGAGCGGGAGCGCGACGTGTTCGAGCACCGGCTGATCGCCGCGCAGCGGCCGCCAGTCGCCACGTATCAAGGCGATCCCCCGGTGACGCCACATTCGCGCACGGGCATCCACCGACAGCCTTCCCACCTCGTTGCCCTCGAAGCAGACGCTCCCCTCCTCGGGAGGCTCGATGCCCGCCATGACCTGCAGCAGCGTGCTCTTGCCGGCTCGCCGCTCTCCGTAGATGCCGACGATGTCGCGCTCATCGACCTCCACCGACACGCGGTCGAGAACAACGATCTCCCGCGCCCCGTCCTGAATGCGCTTGGTGACCTCCTTGAGCGCCAGCAGCGTCACTGCACAAGGTGCTCCGTGACTTCCCTGCGGGCACGTTTGATCCAACGCATCTCAGCCGCCAGCTCCTCGGCCGAAGCGGCCCGCAGGAGGTTGATCGCCCGGTCGTGCCAGGAGGCCGGCAGCACCTCAAGCTCCTTCGCGCACTCGAGCATCTCCAGACAGTCCATCTCATACTCGTGGAGCTTTCTCAGCAGCTCCGGCGCGTCGTGGTGACGCGCGAAGGCGATCCACGTCCTGATGTCGGCTCGCATCAGCCACACCGACTGGCGCGCCTGCAGCCACTCGACACGGGCCCGCTCGGCCAGCGCGGTCGGGTAGTACACACGCCTCCACCGGCCACGTTTGCCAGGCCCCTGCTCCTGCTGCGACCACGCCCAGCCATCTTCCTCGAACTCCTCCAGCACCTGATAGACCCGTTTGGGATCGACGTCCCACGCCGGTCCCATTCCCGTATTCAGGCGACTGGCGATGTCCCAGCCATAACCAGGCTGATTGAGCAGCGCGGCGAGGACAGCCGTGCGCAGGGCCGTCCGTTCACGCCTCTTGGGCTCCTGGGGCGCCTGGTCCCTTCCTGTAAGCATAAAATCAGCCTGCCTGAATCGATCAGACTCAACGAGCCTACCCCATCATCTTTAGGACGTCGAGATCTGTTTCTCAATACCGGCGGCGCACCGGCGCTCCACACTGTGGACCGGGCCTGTTATTCTACAGCCGCAAATTGCTCACACATTCGGGAGCAGGGAAAACGGCTTGCAGACAACGCGCCTCACGCTCGAGGCCACGGCTGGGGTGCTGATGAATCTCGCCTCGCGCACCCGCCGAGGAGAACCAGCCTTTTTCGGTACCCGATGGGAGAGTGTGTGCGGCAAGTCTGGGCGCCGCCTTACGTTGGAGCAGAGTGCAGTGCGAACCGACCTCGACGGTGATCCCCTTGTGCGCTGAGTTAAGTCCCGATGGTTCCAATGAGCTGGATTCCCCCACCACGCGCGAGCTGAAGCTCGACCTCGACGCCTTCGCGTGCGAGGCGCTCGAGCAGGAAGCGGCCCGACTCGCGGTCTCCGTCGAGGAGCTGGCCCGTTTCGCGATCCTCTACTACCTCGCCGATCGCGACAGCGGGCGCATCGCCCGCCAGCCGCCGCTGATCCCCCCACCCGGCCAACCGCACCCGCTGGTCGAACTGCTCGACGGCTGAGCCGCCCGTCGCGCTTCATGCTGGACCGCTGAGATTCTGGACCGCTCAGATGCTGGACCGCCAGATGCTGGACCGCTGAGCCGCCCGTCTCGCTTCGGCGCGCCCTCTCAGCCCCGCGCGCGGGGGCCGGCCATCGTCGTCGGCGCCATGCCGCGGCTGGCAAGCTCGGCGGCGAGTGTGCGCCGCCCGCGGTGATGCAGGCCGTGGATCGACCCCTCGCTCTTGCCGGTCAGCTTGGCGATCTCCAGCGGCGAGAGGCCCGCCACGTGGCGTAAGATCAGCACCTCGCGTTGGGCGCACGGCAGCGTGTCGAGCGCCTCGCGCAGCTCATCGATCGCGCCGCCCGCCGCCGGGTCGGACTCCTCGCGGCCGGCGGCGTGGACCTCCTCGACCGGCACCAGCCGCTCGCTGCGGATGTAGTCCATCGTGACGTTGCGCGCTACCCGCAGCGCCCACGCGAAGAAGGGGACGTCGCGCTCCTCGTATTTGCCGATCACCCGCATCAGCTTCGTGAAGACGTGTTGGGTGATGTCCTCGGCTTCGTGGTGGTTGTGGACGATGCTGCGGACATAGCCGTAGATGTTCTCGGAGTAGCGCGCGTAGAGGAATCCCAGCGCGTCGCGGTCGCCGGCCTGTGCGCGCTGGATCGCCCGCGACACCAGCGGCGAGTTACGCTCCTCGCTGCGCATCAGCCCGCCCGCGGGCCCCTGTGCTCCAGCGCCGTGCAGCAGCGATGCGGCTGCCATGCGCTCGTCTACCCCTGCCATGTCGATCCCTGCCGTTGCCACTGCGCCTGTGTCGCTCAAATCCTGCCCCACATCTCTCCCGGCTCCATTACTGAACGGGCCGGGAAATCTCGTTCTGCCGTGTATGTCCGCTGAAGGTACTCATCCTTGACCAAAGCGACGTTAAGAAGCTGTACAAAATCTACGTCTCACATCTGTGGCGATTGCAAGACGCCTCGCCTCCAGCGGCTCCCGCGGCGTCCCGAACCTCGAACCGCCGCCGTCACAGAGCCCGGTCTTGGCTTGTGAGTTAAAGACACAGAACTCCCACGCGTCCATGCGCTCAATGCGGCCGCTACCTCTCCTTCTAGCTGTCTAGCCCGCTCTGTCCCAGCTCTTTCCGCAAATTGCGGGCCGCTTGAGCGGGCACCCTACCACATCAACATTCGTTTGACAACGCGCCATCGCCGAGCGAACGAAAGCTTGCAAAACGGTAATTCTCACTAAAAGAGTGAAATTTGTGAGAGAAGCCGTCGTCCGGCTGCGCTGGCGACGCGGTGGACAGGGCCCCACGATGGCCGGCGCCAAACCGAGGCCGTCGTCCCAGCGGCCCGACAGAGACGTCGTCCCCCAGCGGACACCTACGTAATCCCAATCTACTGATCTAAGGGAAATGGGTGGGTCAAGCGTCCAGAACGCCCACAAACGGGTGGCCGAGTCGCCTACAACCCGCCGAGCCTCGCCGGACACCCAAAAGCCCCGCCAGGAGGGTTCATGCTCAAGCTGCTGCCGTCTCGCCGTCTTCTCACAGCGATCGCCCTGCTCCTCGCCTTCGCCTCATCCTCGGCGCTCGCCTCACCGCGCTTGCGCGGTGAGAGAAAGCATGCAACCCACTCGACCCGTCGTCACACGACCAGACACTCCCACGGCGCACGGGGCGCCGGGCGGGGATCGGCTGCCTCCGGGACCGCCGCGGCCAGCACGGCGGCGGCGGCCGCCGGCAACGCCGCGGCCACGACGCTGCTCGGCGACCAGGCGATCGAGTCCCAGCGGGACGAACTCAGCGGGGGACGGGCCGAAGCGTTCTCCTTCCAGGCGCTCGCCTCCGGCACGGCGGCAGCCGCCCACGTCTACATCGGCGGCGGCAACACCGCCACGACGCTGATCGTGGGCCTGTATGGCAGCGCCGGCGGCCAACCTGGCGCACTGCTCGCCTCGGGCTCGACCACTCTCCTGCTCACCGGCGCATGGAGCACCGCACCGATCTCCTCCTCCGTCCAGCTGACCGCCGGCTCGACCTACTGGCTCGCCGTGCTCGGCACCGGAGGGACACTGCGCTACCGCGACCGCGGGCACGGACCGTGCGCCAGCCAGTCCAGCCGCCAGACGAGGCTTGGCGCGCTGCCCTCCCCCTGGCGCGCCGGCACGAGCTATCGCGACTGCCCCATCTCCGGCTACATCACCGGCAACGCGGGCCTGCTCGCCGAACCGCCGGCGCCGGTGGAACTCCTGCCCGGACCCGAACCACCGCCTCCACCGCCGCCGGCGGCGCCGATCGACAGCGTGCTCCCCACCATCGGTGGGACGGCCGAAGAAGGCCACACGCTCACCGCCAGCCCCGGCACATGGGCCGGCGACCCCACCTACACCTACCGCTGGGAGCAGTGCAACGCCTCTGGCGAAGCGTGCGTGCAGGTGAGCGGCGCCGCCACCACCAGCTATGCGCTGAGCGCGGGCGACGTCGGCCACACACTGCGCGTCCTCGTCACCGCGACCAACGGCGGCGGCTCGACCACCGCCACCTCGGCCGCCACCGCGCTCGTCGTCGTCGACCCACCGCCGCCGCCACCACCTGCGGCGCCCACCGCGAGCTTCACCTACGCGCCGACCTCGCCGCACGCCGGAGAACCCGTCGCATTCGACGCCTCCGGCTCCGAATGCCCCGACGGACCGTGCACGTACGAATGGTCCGACGACGGCTCCCCCACGCCGCCGCCCACGCCGCTGTGGCCGCTGGGCAGCGGGCAGAGCCTGTCGTTCACGTTCTCCGAAGCGGCCACCAAGTACGTGCGCCTGGTCGTCACCGACGCGGCGGGGCAGACCGCGACGGTCGAGCACAACGTGGTGGTCACCGAAGCCGAAGCTTCGTCGCCACCGCCTCCTCCTCCTCCGCCACCACCGCCTCCGCCGCCGCCTCCGCCGCCTCCGGCCGCGCCCGCCAATACCGTGCTGCCCGCGATCAGCGGCACCACGACCGAAGGCCAAACGCTGTCCGCGAGCACCGGCACATGGACCGCCAGCCCCACCGGCTATGCCTATCAGTGGGAGGACTGCAACGCCTCCGGTGAAAGCTGCTCCGACATCGGCAGCGCCACCGCCAACGGCTACACGCTGGGCGCCGGTGACGTCGGCCACACGCTGCGCGTGATCGTCACCGCGACCAACGAAGGCGGCTCCACCCCCGCCACCTCCGCCGCCACCGCCCTCATCGCCGCCGTCCCGCCGCCTCCTCCTCCGCCTCCGCCGCCGCCGCCGCCTCCGCCGCCGAGCGAAGAAGGCTGCACGAGCACGATCTCGAGTGTCTCCCAGGTGAACGCGGATCTGAAGCCGGGCGCCGTCGTCTGCCTGGCAGCGGGCACCTACGGAGCTCTCAGCATCACGACCAGCCCCTCCAGCAACGCCACACTGACCGCCGCACCGGGAGCGCACGTGGTCGTCGATGGCGTCAACATCGCCGCGTCCAACATCACCGTCAGCCAGCTGCACAGCGAAGGCCCCATCAACGTCGGCTCCGGCTCGCCCTACCCCGGGTTCAGTCACGACGTGATCGAACACAACGACGTCGGACCCACCAACGGGTACGGCATCAGCGTGATGAGCGCCACCTCCACACCATCCAGCTACATCACGATCGCCTACAACCGCATCCACAACACCAGCGCCACCAGCGAGGGCGACGCCCTGCGCTTCGACGGCTGGAACCACCTCACGGTCACAGGCAACGACATCTACGACATCAAGGAGTGCCCAAGCTCGACCTGCCACACCGACACCCTCCAGTCCTACCAAGGCGACGTCGCCACCGAAGGCCTGACGATCGAAAAGAACTACTCACACGACAACGTCGGAGCCCAAGGACTCCCCTTCCTCAAGGACGGCGACATCTCCAACGTAACCATCAGGGACAACCTGAGCCTCCGCAACACACCAACCAACGGCCAAGTCACCGGGATCTGGATCGACGAGAACATCCACAACCTGCTGATCGAAAAAAACACCTACTGGGGAACCGACGGCAGCATCGTGCAAAGCGAAGGCTCCGCCAGCAACCCCACAGCAACAATCGACCGCAACGTGATGGACACCCTGAACATCAAAACCGCGAGCTCCTACAGCTACGCATACACGGAGGACTACGACATCTTCCGCGAAGCACCCTGGACCTTCACAATCGGCACACACAGCAAAACCGAAACCAGCCCCACCTTCATATGCACCCCCAAATGCGGCGGCGGAACCACCTCCGAAGACAACTACCAACTCAAGAACAACCCCAACAACATCGGCATCGACTGGAACCCCACCGAAGTGCAATACGGACCAACCAACTGAAAACACCCGCATTTATCTACGGGGGTGCCGGCATGAGGGCGGCGCCCCCGTAGACCACTGGTCTATGAGGCGGCGCCCCGTGGACCAGTCTCGTCGAGCCTCCGTTAGCCTGCGATGGCAGTTCCCTCGCACATCCTTGCTGGATTATGTATCCTTCCGCGCCCCGGTTATGTAAACCCAGCCGGGGCACAACGAGAGGAGAGGCATGTCCATGGCAGGGGACAGCCGCCGCAGGCCGGCGGCTCGATACTTTGTGCTGTTTGTAGCATGTGCGCTGCTTGCCGTCTATACCGGCAGCGGCACAGCCCTCGCGAGCGCGAGCGTCGGATCGCCGCCCACGGCGAGCTTTACCTACACCCCAGCTGCGCCGGTGATCGGACAACAAGTCACGTTCGACGCCTCCAGCTCCGAATGCCCCGACGGACCGTGCACATACGAATGGTCCGACGACGGCTCCCCCACACGGCCCCTCACACCATTGTGGCCGCTCGGAAGCGGGCAAATCCTGCATTTCACGTTCCAAGAAGCCGACACCAAGTACGTGCGCCTGGTGGTCACCGATGCGGACGGCCAAACAGCCACGGTCGAGCACAACGTCGTGCTCAAAGCCGCCTCAACGCCGCCTCCACCTCCACCTCCTCCGCCGCCTCCGTCTCCGCCCACGGCGAGCTTCACCTACACCCCAGCTGCGCCGGTGATCGGACAACAAGTCACGTTCGACGCCTCCAGCTCCGAATGCCCCGACGGACCGTGCACATACGAATGGTCCGACGACGGCTCCCCCACACGGCCCCTCACACCATTGTGGCCGCTCGGAAGCGGGCAAGACCTGAACTTCACGTTCCAAGAAATCGGCACCAAGTATGTGCGCTTGGTGGTCACCGACGCGGACGGCCAGACAGCCACGGTCGAGCACAACGTCGTGCTCAACGCCGCCTCAACGCCACCTCCACCACCTCCACCACCTCCACCACCGCCACCGCCGCCTCCTCCTCCGCCTCCGCCGCCGCCGCCTCCTCCGCCGCCGAGCGAAGAAGGCTGCACGAGCACGATCTCGAGTGTCTCCCAGGTGAACGCGGATCTGAAGCCGGGCGCCGTCGTCTGCCTGGCAGCGGGCACCTACGGAGCTCTCAGCATCACGACCAGCCCCTCCAGCAACGCCACACTGACCGCCGCACCGGGAGCGCACGTGGTTGTCGATGGCGTCAACATCGCCGCGTCCAACATCACCGTCAGCCAGCTGCACAGCGAAGGCCCCATCAACGTGGGCTCCGGCTCGCCCTACCCCGGGTTCAGTCACGACGTGATCGAACACAACGACGTCGGACCCACCAACGGGTACGGCATCAGCGTGATGAGCGCCACCTCCACACCATCCAGCTACATCACGATCGCCTACAACCGCATCCACAACACCAGCGCCACCAGCGAGGGCGACGCCCTGCGCTTCGACGGCTGGAACCACCTCACCGTTGTGGGCAACGACATCTACGACATCAAGGAGTGCCCAAGCTCGACCTGCCACACCGACACCCTCCAGTCCTACCAAGGCGACGTCGCCACCGAAGGCCTGACGATCGAAAAGAACTACTCACACGACAACGTCGGAGCCCAAGGACTCCCCTTCCTCAAGGACGGCGACATCTCCAACGTAACCATCAGGGACAACCTGAGCCTCCGCAACACACCAACCAACGGCCAAGTCACCGGGATCTGGATCGACGAGAACATCCACAACCTGCTGATCGAAAAAAACACCTACTGGGGAACCGACGGCAGCATCGTGCAAAGCGAAGGCTCCGCCAGCAACCCCACAGCAACAATCGACCGCAACGTGATGGACACCCTGAACATCAAAACCGCGAGCTCCTACAGCTACGCATACACGGAGGACTACGACATCTTCCGCGAAGCACCCTGGACCTTCACAATCGGCACACACAGCAAAACCGAAACCAGCCCCACCTTCATATGCACCCCCAAATGCGGCGGCGGAACCACCTCCGAAGACAACTACCAACTCAAGAACAACCCCAACAACATCGGCATCGACTGGAACCCCACCGAAGTGCAATACGGACCAACCAACTGAAAACACCGCCGCCGGGGGCCAATGCGCCTCCGGCGGCGACACCCCTCCCGGGGAACCCGCCAGCCCCTCCCCCTCCTCCAGCCCCCCCTGAGCCGTATCCTCCTACGGGAGGTGGCCTACCGGGGAACCGTAAGGTGCGCATTCTGAGGTCATCTCCACCTCCGCCGCCGAGTTATGTATCCTACGGCCAGGCAAGGCTGCCGTCGGACACTCGCTGGACAACGAAGAGAAGACAGGGGAGGCTTCGATGCCGAGGATCCGCAGCCATACAGCCCTGCCGAGAGGCGCATCCGGGCAATCTGATCCACACTTGGCCGGACTGGTGGCGACGGTGGCGCTCGCCCTCGTCGTGGGAACGCTCGCCCTTGCAGGGGGGGCGCTCGGCGACGCTGCGCCGGCACGCCACACCCGCTCGGCTCGACCAGCTGAGGTGCTGCTGGGCAACGCGACGATCGAGTCCCAGCGCGACGCGTTGATCCCGGGTCGTCCCGAGGCGTTCGGCCTGCGCGCACACGCCAGCGGTCGGATCGCCACCCTGCGGCTGTACATCGACGCGCGGAGCACCGCCACCACTGTGCTCATCGGCCTCTACACCGATGCCAACCACCGCCCGGGCACGCTGCTCGGAACCGGCTCGCTCGTCGCCCCGCACAGGGGCGCGTGGAACAGCGTTGCGCTCGCGCCCAGTCGGCTGATCGCCGGCCATCGCTACTGGCTCACGATCCTCGGCGAGGGCGGCACGCTGCGCTACCGCGCCAGCCGGCGTGGGCACTGCCCAAGCGATGCCAGCCTCCGTGCCCACCTTCGTGCGCTGCCGATCGCCTGGAGCGCCGGGCGGTTCCACCGCCACACGCACTGTCCGATCTCCGCCTACGCCACCGCCGCCTCCGTGCTGCGGGGGCCGAGCGGGCCGAGCGCCGTCCCCGCGATCCCAACGTCCGTCCTGAGCGCCCCACTGGGACCCGTCGCGCTGGTCACGACCAACGCCCCGGCGGAAAAAGCTCGAATCGAAGAACGCACTCCCGAAGCAGGAGAAAAGGAAGAAGAACTGCCGCCATCAGCACCCGTGCACACGACACTCCCCGCGATCACCGGCACCACAGCCGAAGGCGACACGCTCACGACCACCACCGGCGCGTGGGAAAACGCCCCCACCAGCTACAAATACCAGTGGCGGGACTGCAACACCAAAGGCGAAAGCTGCACCAACATCGTCGGTGCTACCGCCAAAACCCACAAGCTCACCAGCAGCGATGTCGGGCACACGCTGCGCATGCTCGTCACCGCCACCAACGAAGGCGGCTCCACCTCTGCAACCTCGGCGGCAACCACGAAGATCGAACCCAAAGAAGAAGAAGAAAAGAAAGAAGAACCGCCTCCGCCGCCACCGGCCCCGGTGAACAAGGCGCTCCCCGCGATCACCGGCACGACGACCGAAGGCGACACGCTCACCACGACCACCGGCGCGTGGGAAAACGCTCCCACCAGCTACAAATACCAGTGGCAGGACTGCAACGCCAAAGGCGAAAGCTGCGCCGCCATCTCCGGCGCGACCGTCAAAACCCACAAGCTCACCAGCGGCGACGTCGGGCACACGCTGCGCATGCTCGTCACTGCCACCAACGAAGGCGGCTCCACGCCCGCGACCTCGAGCGCGACCGCAAAGATCGAAAAACCCAAACAGGAACCGCCTCCGCCACCAGCCGCGCCGGTGAGCAAGACGCTCCCCGCGATCACGGGCACCACCGTTGAAGACGACACGTTGACCACCACCAACGGCACGTGGGAAAACAGCCCCACCAGCTACAAATACCAGTGGCAGGACTGCAACGCCAAAGGCGAAAGCTGCTCCGCCATCTCCGGCGCGACTGGCACGACACACAAACTGGCCGGCAGCGACGTCGAACACACCCTTCGGGTGCTCGTCACCGCCACCAACGAAGGCGGCTCCACGCCCGTGACCTCCGCGCAGACGGCGACGGTGGTCGCCGCCACGAGTGGGAGCCCCTATCCGACGTGCACACAGACCCTCAGCGTGGGCGCGAACGTGTCCTCCGCGGTGTCGGGCGCGGCGGCGGGCAGCGTGATCTGCCTCAACTCGGGCGAATACGGCAGCCTGAGCCTGAACGCCTCGCCGGCCAGCGACGTGACGCTGCAGGCGGCGCCGAGCGCGCACGTGACAACGCGCGCCGTGCAAATCAGCGGCAGCCACCTGGTGGTGCGCGGCCTGTGGATCGATGGCGAAGTCGCGCTTGAAGAAGGCAGCTCGTTCATCACGGTGGACCACGACGACATCAGCAACGCCAACGAAAGCGGCGGCGAGGGCGTCGTGTTCGACACCTCCAACTGCACCGCCCCCAACGCACCCAAATGGGAAGGCTGCGAACCGCATGCGCAGATCTCCAACGTGACGATCTCCGGCAACCACTTCCACGACATCGGGCAGACTGTTGGCAAACAGAAAAGCGAAGACGCGATCCACCTCGACTACTGGCGCAACGTCGTCGTCACCGGCAACGAGTTCGAACACGTGATCGAGTCGGGCAACCACACCGACTGCCTGCAATCGGTGTACGGCGGCACCGACCTCACCTTCACCCACAACTACGAGCACGACAACGACTGCCAGGGCTTCTTCATCAAGGACGGCGACGCCAGCGACGTGTCGATCACCGATAACCTATTCCTGCGCGACAACGAACCGGACGAAGAAGGAGAAAAATTCGCCAACTACGCGCAGGCCTGGAACATCGAAAACCTGACCGTCGAGAACAACACGATCTGGGACGGCAAGGGCCTCGCGCTCGTCACCGAAGATGCCTCGGTGTCGCCCTCCGCCACGATCGACCACAACCTGATCACCGCGCTCACAATCAATAAACCGATCGGCAAAGCATACGCGCTGAGCGAGGACTACAACATCTTCGACGAAGCGCCCTGGTCGTTCACCCCAAGCTCCACCGACACCACCAATGCAAACCCCCAGTTCGTCGACACCGCCACCGACGACTACCAGCTCGCCAGCAACCCCAACGGGATCGGCATCGACTGGAGCCCCGCCGAAGAGCAGTATGGGCCCGCGAGCTGAGCTTTACTACGCGAGCCCAGCCGCAGCGCGCCCGTTAGGTTGGGCATGTGGCCAGCAGAGCGGCGCAGCAACCCGCGTGGTGATCTCGCGATCGCCCGCCTTCGCGCACGCCCGGCGCTTCGCGGGCAGCTGGGCCGCACGAGGACAAAGCCCAGTCGCGTCCTTTTGACGGCCGCCGCGCTGCTTGCCGGGGCGGCTGCGCTCCTCGCCGCGCTGCTCGGCAGCTCCCCCTCGCCCACCCCGTCGTTCGGCCCGGCAACCGCCGCCACGGGACCCTGTGGCATCCGCGTCGCGAGTCTCGGGGCGGCCGCAGAAGCGGTGGCGCGGGCCCCAGCCGGCGGCGTGGTGTGCCTCGCCGCCGGCAGCTACCCCGGCAGGCTTTCGCTCACAGCCGATAACGGCGCAGACGTGACGCTGCAGGCGGCGCCGGGGGCACACGTGAGCACCGGCTCGGTCGCGATCGCGGGCAGCCACATCGTCGTCCGCGACCTCTGGGTGGACGGCGAAATCGCCCTCGCCGCCGGCAGCTCATTCGTGACGCTCGCCCACAACGACATCTCCAACGCGCACAACGGAGGCGAGGGCATCGTGTTCGACACCTCCGACTGCACCGCCCCCAACGCGCCCGTGTGGCTCGGCTGCGAACCGCAGGCGCCGATCACCAACGTCACGATCACCGGCAACCGCATCCACAACATCGGCGTCGGCCACAGCGAAGATGCGATCCACCTCGACAACTGGCGCAACGTCACGATCTCAGGCAACGAGCTCGAACACATCGTCGAGACCGGCAACCACACCGACTGCATGCAGTCGGTGTACGGCGGCACCAACCTCACCTTCACTCACAACTACGAGCACGACAACGACTGCCAGGGCTTCTTCATCAAGGACGGCGACGCCACCAACGTCTCCCTCACCGAGAACCTCTTCCTCCGCGACCAGGTCGGGGCATACGCCAACTTCGCCCAGATCTGGAACGCCACGAACCTCACGATCCAGCACAACACGATCTGGGACGGCAAGGGTCTCGCGCTGGCCGCCGACCATGCCTCATTCACGCCCACCGCGAGGATCGACCACAACCTGTTCTCCAATCTGGTGGTGGAGCCGCCCGTCGGCACCCCCTACGCGATCGCCGAGCGCGACAACCTCTTCGGCCAGGCGCCGTGGTCGTTCCACGCGAGCCCCACCGATCGCGTCGCCTCACGTCCACGCTTCGCCAACCCGGCCCGCAACGACTATCGCCTCGCGCGCAACCCGCGCGGCATCGGGGTCGATTGGAGCCCGGCGGGCCAGCACTACGGTCCTCCGCATTGAGGCGCGCGAGCAGCGGGCATCCAGAATCGTTTGGTGGGTATGCCGGCGATGCCATCCACCCTGCCCGCCGCCCTGGGCGAGCGTCACAGCCAGGCGCCACGCGAGGCGCCCGCCGCGCGCCGCCTGCGCTTCGTCCGCCAGTACGGCGCATGGCGCCGAGCGGTGCGCGAGCTGTGGCGCTTCAAGTGGCGTGAGCACCGCGGACGGGCGATCGTCGGGGCCTACCACACGCGACACGGCGCGGTGCCCTACTTCATCCGCCACGGCACCCGCGACGTGGGCATCTTCTCGGAGATCTTCATCGCCGGCGAGTACGACCCGCCGCCAGCTGTGCTCGAGCTGGTCGCAGCGCTCGGGCGGCCCCCGCAGATCGTCGACCTCGGCGCCAACGTCGGTCTGTTTGCCGCCTCCTGCCGGGAGCGTTGGCCGGGCGCCGAGGTCACGGCGGTCGAGCCCGACCCAGAGAACCTGACGCTGCTGCGCCAGACCGCCGCCGGTGTCGCCGAGATCGACGTGCTCGCGGCCTGCGCGGCCGACCACGACGGCGCCGTCCGCTTCGTGGCTGGGCAATTCGCCGAATCGCACGTCGCGGACACCGACTCCCGAGAGGAGACGATCGAGGTGCCCTGCGTGGACGTGTTTCGCCTGGCGCAGTCGGCCGACCTGGTCAAGATCGACATCGAGGGCAGCGAGTGGGAGATCCTCGCCGACCACCGGCTGGCGTCGCTGAGCGCACGGGCGTTGGTGATGGAGTGGCACGAGCAGCGCTGTCCGCACCCCGACCCGCGCGACGCCGCCCGCGCCGCGCTGCAGGATGCGGGCTTTGAGGTGCTCTGCGAACACCAGCCGGTCCCCGGCAACGGCACGATATGGGCGCTGCGACCGAGCTAGCATCGGCGCCCCCGGCGCCGCGGACGGACACACGGCGAGCCCGCATCGGCATCTTCCCGGCGGGCGAGCGCAGCGCGCGGGGGCGGCTGCTTGCGGCGCTCGAAGAGGCCTACCCCGTCAGCTTCGAGGGTCGCGATCGCTGGGCGGAGCTCGACGGCCTCCTGGCGATCGGCCCCGACGCGCCCCCTGACGTGCCCGCCGGCCTGCCCTGCCTGCACGCCGTGGGTGAGGAGCTGGGCGATGCGCTGGGCGAGAAGCTGAATGATGCGTCGGGGAGTGCGCTGAGCGATGTGTCGGGCAATACGCTGAGCGAGAGGCGGCCCAATGGAGACATGCACGCCGAGGTCACCCTCGCCGCGCACCCGGCGCTCGCGCCGCCGCTGCGGGGCGCGCGCCTCACCGATCGCTGCTGTGACTCACTGCCGGCGCAGGCGTTGGCACCCGGGCAGCTCACGCTCGCGAGCGTCGGCGGCGCGCCGGCGTGGGTGGCGGAAGGCGCCAACCACGCCCACGAGCTGCTCGCCGCCGCGCCCGCGGAGCTGGCGGAGGGCGAGTCGCTGCGCGAGCGCCTCGCCCCCGGTCGCTGCCTGGCGCTGCTGGCGTTCGTCCGCTTCCTGCAGAACCTGAGCGCTGCGCAGCCATCGTGGGTGGCGCCGCCACATGCGGCGTTCGTACTGGACGATCCCAACCTCCACTGGCCCACCTACGGGCACCTGCGCTACGAGCAGCTCGCTCTGCACGCGCGCGAGCACGGCTACCACATGGTGATTGCGACGACCCCGCTCGACGGCTGGTTTGCCCACCGGGGGGTGGTGCGACTCTTCAGGGAGCACGCCGGGCAGCTCTCCCTCTGCATCCACGGCAACAACCACCTCGGACCGGAGCTGGGCAGGATCGACTCGGACGCGCAGGGGCTCGCGCTTGCGCGGCAGGCGCTTGCGCGCGCCGGCGCGTTTCAGCGACGCACCGGGGTGCCCGTCGAGCGGGTGATGGTGCCCCCGCACGAGCAGCTCAGCGAGCCCGCAGCCCGCGGGCTGCGCGCGGGCGGCTTCGCGGCGGTGTGCGTGTCGCGGCCCTACCCCTGGATCGCCCCGCGCTCGCCTCTGCCCGCCGCCGCGCTGGGCGCCGGCCCGCCGGAGCGAGGAGCGCTGGCTGGATGGGGTGGTAGGGAGCTCGTGGCGGGCGGTCTGCCGCTGCTGCTGCGCGCCGGCTTCGACGCCCCCCGCGAGGACCTCGTGCTGCGTGCCTTCCTCGGCCAGCCGCTGATCCTCTACGGCCACCACGACCTGCTCGCGGATGGTCTCGACGTGCTCGCCGAGGCCACCGCGGCGATCGACGCGCTCGGAGCCGTGCGATGGGGTTCGCTCGCAGCGATCGCGCGGGCGGGCGGTGCCCCGCCCCCCGTGCCTCCCGCCGTGTCACGCGGCGATCGCGTGTCGCGACGCCCCCGGCCGCGGGCGCTGCTGCGCCGTCTCGCCAGCGAGGCGCGCGACCGCGCCCGTGTGGGTTAGGCTCAATGCCGTTGAACTGATGCCATTGATCTGTTTATGCATGATTGTCCGGGACGAGGCCACGGTGATTGAGCGCTGTCTGCGCTCGATCCAGGATCTCATCGACTCATGGGTCATCTGTGACACCGGTTCGCGCGATGACACCCCAGAGCTGATCCAGAGACTGCTCATCGATGTGCCGGGGTCTCTGTACAAACGCCCTTGGCGGGATTTCGGTCACAACCGAAGTGAGTTGATGCAGCTGGCCGCGGGTCGTGGCGACTACCTCCTGCTGCTCGATGCGGACATGACCGTTACGGTCGACCACGCGGGACTCCAGGACCTGTCCGCCGATTCATACCTTCTTCGTCATGCCGGGTCGGTCGAGTATTGGGTCAGGCGGCTTGTGAAAGGCGACCGTGAGTGGCGGTATACGGGATCGACTCACGAGTACCTCACGACGGAGGGTCCCGAGGTGGTCGAGAGGCTGGACGCGATTGTCATTCACCATCATGCAGACAGCGGGACTCGTGCCGAGAAGTTCGATCGCGATCTGTGTTTGCTCGAGGAGGATCTACGGACAGACCCTAATGACGCTCGCGCAGTGTTTTATCTGGCTCAGACCTACCGCGATCTCGGTCGTCGCGCGGAGGCCATTGATCTGTATGAGCGGCGGGCCGGCATGGACGGATGGGACCAAGAGACGTTCTACGCAATGTTTCAGGCCGGGGTGTTAAAGGCCGAGAGCGGCGACTGGCCGGCGGCTATGGGCACCCTAATTGCGGCATGGAAGTATCGTCCGTCGCGTCTTGAGCCGATGTACGAGCTCGCGTCACGGCTCCGTGTGCGCGGTGAGTACGAGGCGGCATACGGGTTAGTGCGGAAGGGGCTTGGTCGGCCGCCGTCCGACGACAGTCTCTTCGTTTGGCCGTGGGTGTACCGCTGGGGGTTGCTGTTCGAGTATTCGATCAGCGCGTACTGGGTGGGGGATTATCAGGAGGCGTTCGGAGCGTGCCGGCGTCTGTTGTCACTGGGCGATCTCCCTGAGGAGTACCGCCAATCCACGGTGAGGAACCTCGATTACTGCCGCCAGCGTATTCGGCCGACGCCAGGGCAGAGCAGGGTCGCCCCGACGGCGCGCTGCAGGGGGCGTCTTCCGCGATGATCATCACCTAGCGTCAGAGCCGGTTTGCGAGTTCGCGAAGCGTTCTGCTTCGCTATATGATCGCCGGCATGCAACTAGGGGGCCTGCGCTGAGACGGCGCTTCGCACGGCGGCTGTCGCTTCTCCTCCCAGCGTCGATTCTTGCGTTCGGGTGGCTCCCGGTGGGTGCGCTGGCGAGACGATCGCCGTTGGGGGCCGAGATCAGCGAGCAGAAGCCGAAGTCGGCGCTCCGGCAGAATCATAACCAACGAGAGCGCACGGGCTCCCCCGCCGCAGGGCCTGGCCCCCCGTTCGGCGTCGGTGGTGATCTACGGGCTCCTTCGTCGACGGGCCACGCTGCCGATCCCATGATCGGTCCGCCGCCGCTCGGCCCAACCGGCCCGACGGGATATGCTGCCTACCAGGGGATTGGGTGCACCGGCGAGCAGGAGAGCATCACCGGCGAGAGGGAGAGCATCAAGGCAGATGCTTTCGGGGGATGCGTTGGCTCGGTCGCCGCGCTATCCAGCGTCTCCTGCGCAACGGTCACGAGCTGCGAGGCGGTCGGCGCTGTCGGTTCTTCCCAGGTCCCTTTTGGGCCCCTTGACGAGGGCTCGAACGGGACGAGCTGGTCGATCCAGCCAACATCGTCTCCCGTAGCTGTGGGCGTATCGTGCGCACTCAAGACGGCGTGTATGGCTGTCGGTTACGAATTCAGCAGTGCCAGCGACAGTGACATCCCGACAGCTCAGGTTTGGAACGGGTCTACCTGGACCTCCCGCCCCCCGCCGAGCCCGGCCGGCGCGATCGACACCGTCTTGTCCTACGTTCAGTGCGCAACGGGGAGCGCATGCATGGCCGTCGGCGAGTACGAGACAGGCGGCTACGAGCAGCCACTCATCGAGTTCTGGAACGGCTCTGTTTGGACGATCGAACCTGCCCCGCTTCCGAATGGAGCGAGCGGCGGGTGGCTATACGGCGTGTCCTGCCCCTCCACCGCCACCTGCACCGCCGTCGGCACCTATTACACGTCCGCCGGCGGTCCATTCGAACAGTCGGCGCTCGCCGAGTCATGGGACGGTTCAAGCTGGTCGCTCCAGCCCACCCCGGCTCCGACCTCGACGACGAGCTCCAGCCTAAACGCGGTGTGGTGCTTTTCGAAAACATCCTGCAACGCCGTCGGCAGCAACGACACCGACTCGGGCGAGGAAACGCTCGCCGAGTCGTGGGACGGCACGAGCTGGAGCATTCAGACGACCCCGAACCCAAGCGGATCGACGTATAGCTCTCTCGCAAATCTCTCCTGCGATCCCGGAAGCTCCAACGGTACACCCTGTAAGGCGGTCGGTAGCAGCGAAGACGAAACGCTCATCGAGTCGTGGGATGGCACGAAATGGAGTCTTGATGAAACGCCGGCGATCTCCAACGCCGACGGGGACAGTTTCTCCATAGAGAACAGCCTCAACGACGTTTCGTGCACTTCCAGTAAAGCGTGCACAGCCGTGGGCTCCTACCTCGATAACTCGATCGGCGCGTGGCTCGCTCTCGCCGAGCGGTGGAACGGCACGAGCTGGACGGTCGAACCAACGCCCGACCCACCGGTCGTGGAAGCCGACTCAACAACAGACGTCGCTGGAACCTCAGCGACCCTGAACGGCATGGTCTGGCCCGACCGTGCGACCGTGACCAGCTGCTATTTCGAATACGGCACGAGTTATCCGCTCACGTCGACGGTGCCATGTGCGCAGGCGATTGGAGCCGGCACGTCACCCGTATCTGTAACGGCTGACCTGTCGGGGCTCACGCCTAACACCACCTATTACGTTGCACTTGCAGCAGCGAATATGGGTGGCACGGCAACGGAAGACTTCAGTTCCTCCTTCACCACGGGCGCTCCTCCTACTCCTACACCTACACCTACACCACCACCTTCTCCTCCTCCTCCCACCACCACCGTCCGCATGCCCCGGTACGCAACCTGCGATCTGCACCGTCACTCCCGCTTCCGGGCCCCTACTGGGAGGTGCCCATGTTACAGTGACGGGTGCAGGGTTTTCGCCTGGGGACGAACTCTGTTTCTACCTTTTCCAAGACGCCACCCAGGGGGAGTGCTCCTCACAGACGACAGTCGTGGGCTCGACCGAGATCACCGCTGTTACGCCGTCTGAGAACTATCCGACCGGAGGAATCGGCCAATACTACGTGGGGATTCAGCGATACCGCGGAGGCCTGAGTCTTGAGGACTTTGTGTCCTCCGTACAATACATTTTCTTTCCTCCGCCACCGCCCCTGTCTCCGCCGCCGAATAGCTGTGAAGTTTTTAGCTTTGGACCAAACGCATGCTGGCGCGTTGGCCTGGGCGCCGCGGGTTCTTGGTTTACGAGTGAGATCTCCAGTGCCTTTGCGCCGGGCCGAGATCCAGACTTCATCACTCTAGAGCTGTCAGCCGGACCGGGTTACAGTGTGGGTCCGACGGGCTCATTGACCGCCGTCGTCACATGCTCCGGCGATCTCTTTGTAGAGCCGGCGGGAGGTATCAACTTCGGAGGCGGTGGTCTCCCGACAAGCGCCGATCTGGCCGGCTTGAATATCGGCGCCGTCCTCGGCGCCGGGTTTGTCGGGACTCCTGGAAACCCAGAGGGCTCCCTGACATGGCACCAAGTGGATGGGTTCGCACACGAATTCACAGCAGACGTGAGCGTAGGTGCGCCCTTTGTAGGCGGCATGACATTCATCCTGAGCTTCACAGCGCCAGGTCCGCATACCGGCATCGAGTACTGGCAGGGCGCAGCGGCACAGGTGGCGGCGACGCTGGGCTATGGCTTCTTTGTCACTGGTCCGGACCCGACCGAGTCCTCGACCCAACACTGCGGCGACATACTCACGACACCGACG
This sequence comes from uncultured Solirubrobacterales bacterium, assembly GCA_963744135.1. Classification (GTDB taxonomy): domain Bacteria; phylum Actinomycetota; class Thermoleophilia; order Solirubrobacterales; family Solirubrobacteraceae; genus Palsa-744. The sequence continues at coordinate 960,665 of CAVUSE010000004.1, forward strand.
TGGCGTGCGCTTACGCACACCAGCTCGTCAGGTGAGGTCGTGGCCACCCAGTCGAACAGCGTCGCGCTGGCGTTGCCATGTACGGCCACCGGCGGCTGCACGGGGACGGCCACGCTCTCGGCAGGCGGCGGCGCAGCAGCGGCAGGCACGCGAGCGCGGAGCAGACAGAGCGGTGTCGTGCTGGGAGGCGCGAAGTACTCGACCTCTGGACCCGGCTTCAGCAAGATCATGATCGCGCTCCGTCGTCGGGGGCGCCGCCTTTTGAAAGACGCACACGGCGTTTTGCCCGCGACGCTAGACGTTGAGGAAACGGCGTCGGGCAAAGAGTCGCGGCGGGTGGAGGCATTGACGATTGTTGTGCGCCCACGCACCACCCATGTCATGCAGTCGGCGCTGAGATGGCTTGAGCAACGGGGGCCGCGGGGGCACAATGGCCCGGTCGGCACGTCATTGAGCTTTATTCTCAACGAGTCGGCTGAGATAAAGCTCAAGTTTCGACGTCACGGCGGTCTCCCCCCGTCGACCGTGAGCGAATGGTCGCTTGCTGGTCATCGCGGCGCCAACATCATCCACCTTCGCGGCTTGATAGGTCGAGCGGACAAACTCCCTTCAGGTGAATACACGGTCAGCCTGAGTGCGACGAATGCCGCTGGCGAGCAGTCGGCTACTCGGAGCCTGCGCTTCCGCATTCTCGGCTAGAACCGAGCCGGCGTGTAGTGTGGTCTGCTTGGCGCCGGTGGCAGTTGCCAATAGCGCTTATCGCGGGCGCGCCGCTACAGCCCTGCCGCGATGATCGCACGTGAGAAAAGCATCCCGTACATATAGCTCTGCCCAAGACTGTTTGGGTGGAAGCTCTCAGGACGACCTTCCGATGCACCGGTGAAGTGTGACAAATAGTGATTGAGGTAGCGCGGCGGCGGTAACCACAGGCCCTTAACGTGTGAGGGTTTATGCTTCGTGCACAGCTCGCGATGGTCGAACGCATGCGCCTCGTTCACGAAAGCTAGATAGTTGTGGTGTAGAGCCTGGTTTGCAGCGGTGACCGCCGCGTTGATTTCTTCGTTAAACGTGTCCTCCAGCTGCCGAATTTCTTCTGCGTCCACTGTATCGAGGTCGCATTGGTCAGAAAACGATGGCTCGCCGAACAGGTGGGGGTAACCGAGGACGAAGATCGCGGCATTGGGTGCAGCTTCATGAATGAACTTGTACACGCACTCAAGTCGATACCGAATTAGAGCAAACTCGGTGAGCGACCCCGGATCCCTGCACGGGCCAGATTTCTCCCTTTGCGGGAACGATACAGGGGGGTTTCCCAAGGTGAAGCATTTTTGATGATGGATGTGATGGGCAATAAAGCATTCGGTGAGAAGCGGCACAAACTGCATGTCATTGCCGCCCAGCGTCAATGTAATCAGACGGACGCCCCCGTTCGTCGCTTCATTCAGCTTTCTGAGTTCGTCGAGCTGCGGCTTTTCACTTTTATTATCTCTATTGGTGTAGAACATGTCGTGGACGACCGCTCCGGAGCATGCCAAGAACTTAAAGTTCCAGTTGTAGAGATCTTCCTTGAGGAGATAGGGATATGAATTGCGTGAGCGATGGCACTGATCGCTGCTCGTGTCCGACCCCTTTTCGTAGTCGCAGTGAGCGGGGGCGTTGGTTTCCGGATCGCATGCCCCCTCCCCAGCGGAAAAGGAATCCCCGAGCGCCACATACCAATACTTCGGCTGGGACGAGAACGACGCGGGAGCGCATGGTTTGAGTGCCGCGGGGCTTGGCACTTGCGTCTGGACGTAGATGAGAATTGTCGTTCTTGCCGAAGCGACGCCTGCGGTATTGACGACGTGATATTCAATTGTCGCCTTAGAAGGCTTTTGCGACGCGGGCGAGGAGAAGCGCAGCGCGCCGTCAGATGAGAGTAGGTACGGATGTGTACTGATCCCGAACGAAATGTGATCGACAACAGCGGAGAGAGGCAATCCCGACGGGTCGCTGTCGTTGGCTAGCACGCCCGAGACCGGAACGGTCAGTGTGGCGCCGGGCTTCACCCAGTAGCGATCACACTCGGCGACTGGCCCGCCCTGGGGAGGAACTGGGCATCCAGTTGGCGCGGGCCCCGCCACTGTGGGGCATTGGTCGGACGAGTCGGGTATTCCGTCGCCGTCAGTGTCTTGGCTAGCGCCGCAGAACGTCGAGGCCTGGATGTCGGTGACGATATCTAGAGATGAGGTTTCGGCATAGTGGAGGGAATCTTCGCGGGTGTAGGCCACGATCGCGACGCCCCAGCTTGGAGTTATCGGTGGCAACGATGACGCGGTGTAGGTGTTGCCGCTGGTCGTAACGACACCCAAGGCGTCGTTCGTACCGTAGGCTTGGAGGCCGGTCGTACCGGCGACGTCGGCGGTGCCGGTGAAGGTCGTACCGCCACACACGGGGGGGTTGATTGTCGGAAAAGTGATCTGCCCGGAGTAGATTGCTTCGCCTTCGAGAGCAAGGTGGAACACATCGCCAGTCTGCAGCGGAAATTCATCGCTAGCTTGTGGTGGTAGGACCCCCGCTTCGTCGTCATTCGGGCTCCCTGTAACGCTGAGCGAGTCAACGATCGCACCCGCGCGTTCTATCGTTGCCGTGTACGTGAGGCTGCAACCGCAGTAGATCGTGAGCCTAGGGCCCGCGCTGACAGCGGCGAAGTTGAGAGAGAGGGGACCTTTGTATGGGGTTGCGGCGCCGAATAGTGTCCGCTCGGCTTGACCAGCCGCGAAGGCGCCGGAGTCGCGCACGAGGGAACCGGAATTGAGCGACGTCTTGGCCTGGGGGGCGACAGCCATCGGGACGAGGGCCCGGCCGGACATCGCGGTCCGAGGGGGCGAAGCTGCCATAGCGTTCGGAGCTACGCAGAAGGAGCAGCCGAGCGCCGTGACCCATAGCGCGAGGAGACACCGGCGGACGGCGCTCCGTGCAATCGGACGTGCTCCCAACATGTTCGAGTCCCCCCGGGTCGTACGGCTTGCGCAACGCCCGGGGATCGTATCGGCCTGTGAGGATGTGTGCGTACACCTGAGCTACTTGACGCGGGCCGTGGTCGTGCCGAGAGCGAGACGAACATAGCAACGACGCCCGACAGCGCTCGCGCATGCTTGGCGCGCCCAGATCCGGGGCATTTGTCGATCTGACCCGCCCTTCAAAGCTCGGGGCGATTATGATCTTCCGGTCTTACGAGCCGGCGCTCGAGTACACCCCGACCCAGGCGAAGAGGCTCGTCGTGGCACCCATGGTGCGCAGCATGTTCGGGTGCGTTTCAGGGTCAGCAATTTGTCCGCCCCACCAACTCGAGAGCCAGAGTCCGTGCCCCTTGCCGGCGTTCGTGGCCGCAGCCGCCGCGTTGACCTTCGCGAGCGTCAACCAGTAGGGCTCGCCCGTTGCCTGCCCGTAGGCCATCATCCACTGCATAAAGATCGCGTCGTACTCGGGCCCGTAGTTGTATTCGTAGCCATATTTGTCGACGTGCTGCTCGGCGAGCGTGGCCGCCACTCGTCCTGCTTGAACGCAGTAGCCTTCTCCCTCCCCGTCCTGACACAGTAGGTACTGCGCGTAGATCAGGGGAGCCTGCACGTAGTCGTTCACCGATTCCGGACGGTTGGGCATCTCAAGGTAGAACTGGCGTTCATCGTGGTTGTCGTTGGCGTTTGCCCAATCGGCATACATCTTCACGTCTTCCAGCTGCCAGCGTTCGTGGTCTTCGCCGTAGAGCAGAATGCCCAAAAGACTGTCGGACGCGAGAGCGGGTCCTGAATGGTAGGGATGGCTGGTATTCCACCACATTCCCCCGCCGTCCTTGTCCCAGCCGCGGGCGGCGATGAAATGAAACGCGCGCTGGGCGTCAAAGAGCCAACGGCGCTCGTGGGTGGCCTTGTAGGCATTGAAGAACGCGAGCCCCTCCCAGCCGTTGTCGTCGAAGAACGCCTGAACATTACCTGCACGGTCTCCCGGGTAAGGGGCGTAGCCGCCAAGCGCACCATCCCAGTAGCGCTCGTTCGCACGCGCGAAACGGTCTACGAGCGCTTGGTGCGCCGATGAGGGCGAGGCCATCTCGAGCGCGTCAGCGGTCTCGAATAGCGGCACCTCACCCCAAATAGTGACAAGTGGATAGGGCCCATGGGTGCAGCGGAGGTATTCGCAGTACCAGGCGCCATGGCGCCAGTGCGAAGCCTGACTAACCCCAGCTTCGGCGAGCTGCTGGTAGGCGAGCATATGCGGAGGCGGAAGTTCGACAGACGGTTGGCGCCACGGGGTAAGCGGCTGGAAGCCCCCAAGCCCGGGGTCGCTCGCGAGTGCCACTGACGCCACAGGCGCAGCCGCCGAAGACGCACGTCCAGCGCTCCCGTCTGCTCCCGCCGCCAGTGCCCCGCAGACAAACGTTAGCCCGACCACGGCGAACGTCACGGCAGCTGCCGTGAAGATCCCACAGGCCGATTTGTGTACTGGCGGCTTACTCACCGTCTACCTCCCGACTCCCCTGTTGGGAGTCATGACGCCTTGGCCAAGTAACGCAGCCTACCAGTGCGGCCAAAACTACGGAGCACTGGGCTATTGGCGGCGGGACCACGCCGGTGCCCGCCGATGCTGCTTACCGATTGCCGCATGCTCGCGTTAGCCGATCAGCCTTTGATCTCGTTGTGAACCCGAGCCACCATCGGCTCGTTTATCTCGACGCCCGCCGCCGCGAGGATCGGCAAAAGGGTTACCCCGAATGCGTCGAATGCCTCCTGAGACTCCCAAACGTCGAAGACCTGGATCTCGCCATCCGTCTCAAGGGCGACGTGGGAGATACGTCCATCGGGGGCTCCGGCACCCGCTTCCTGAAGCTGGACGAGCGTCGTGTCGTAGCGCTCCTGCGTAAAGCCCTTGGCAGTGATATAGAACCCGAGCATCATCCGATCCCCCTTCGCGCGGTCTGCGCGGTGGTTTGTCCAGCGATGCTGTGGACTGTACTCCACCGCCAGCTGAGTCGTGGGGCGCCCTGCCGAGGGCGCAGCCTAGCGTCTGAGTGGGGCTCGTCAACCCGAGAAGTTGCGTAGCGGAGTAGCCTGACGCACGACTGCGTGATGCTTGAGACAAGGAGGCTGAGCGGTGAATAAACCGGTGTTGTTTTGCTACGACGGATCCGACGGCTCAAAGACTGCGCTCGCTGCCGCAGTCAAACTGATCAAGCCTGCCGATGCCGTGGTATTGGTTGTGTGGATGCCGGCAGCTGTGCAGTTGGCCCGAGCCGGCTCGTTCCTAGTCGCCGTGCCGAACGAGGGCGAGATCGACGAGCAGGAGGCGGCTACCGCGCGAGAGATCGCAGAAGAGGGCGCCGCGGGTGCCCGCCAGCGCGGCTGCAACGCCTCTGCGCGAATCGCTCAAGCCAACGAGTCCGTGGCCACGACGATCGATGAGATCGCCCAGGAGATTGACGCCGGACTGGTTGTCTGCGGCCAACGCGGCCGGGGCGCCATCGGCAGCGCTCTCCTCGGCAGCGTCTCCCACGCACTCGCGGCACACACCAAGCGACCGGTGCTCATCGCCCCTCAGCACCCGTCGTAGCCCCAAGCACATGCCGGGCGCCATCCGCAGCATCGAAGTGGTGGCAGTTGCCGATCGCGTGACGGGCGAGCGCAGCCTTGACGGTGGGCACGCGAGGCTTGGCCCGGCCGGGAAGGATCACGATCGCCAGAAGGAAGCCGAGGGCGAAGATTCCGAGCGCCCACCAGAATGCCGTGGTGTAGCCGTGAACTGCCGCGGCGTTGGCCAGGTCGGCGGTGTGCAGGTGACCGGCCGTGTAGCTGGCGAGCGCGCTGGCGAAGATCGTGCTCAACAGGGAGGTGCCGACCGAGCCGCCGACCTGCTGGGAGGTGTTGACCATCGCCGAGGCGACCCCGGCCTCGCGTCCCTCCACGCCCAGAGTCGCCGTCGAGAACGCCGGCGCGAAGATGCATCCCATCCCGACGCCGAGGACGAGCAGACCAGGAAGGACATTGCTGACGTAGCTGGAGCCGGGCGTCAGGCGCGTGAACAGGAACATCGCGATCGCCCCGAGCGCCGTGCCGGCAAGCACCAGCGGCTTGACCCCGGTGTGTTGGATCACGCGGGTCTGCACCGTGGTCGAGGTGACCACCAGAACGCCAGTGAGAGGGAGGAACGCCAGTCCGGTGGTGAGCGGCGACAGTCCCAGCTGCTGCTGCAGGAAGTAGGTGAGAAACAGAAATACCGCAAAGATGCCCGCGCCAGCCAGCGCGATCGTGGTGTAGGCGCCGCCGCGCGCGCGGTCCCAGATGATGTGCAGGGGCAGCAACGGATGCTTGGCTCGGCGCTCGATCAGCACGAAAGCGGTCAGGAGCACGGGGCTGGCGACGAGCGCCACGATCGTGGCCGTGGCCGTCCATGAGTGGGTCTCGGCGTTGGAGAACCCGTAGACCAGCGCGAACAGGCCCAGCGCTGAGGTGAGAACCCCCGGTATGTCGATCGGATCCCGCTCCGGAGCACTGTGATTGACCAGCAGGCGCAACGCCACGATCGTCGTAGGCACGGCGATCACAAGGTTGACGTACAGGCACCAGCGCCAGGACAAGACTTGGGTGAGAGCACCGCCGAGTATCAGCCCGAGCGAGGCACCACCGCCGGCGATCGCACCGAAGATTCCGAACGCTGTGGGCCGGTCGGGAGATCCCTCGAACGTCACCGTCAGCAACCCCAGCGCCGAGGGTGCGAGCAGTGCGCCAAATGCCCCCTGGAGCGTTCGGGCGGCCACGAGCACGCCAAAGGACTGGGCCAGCCCGCCGATCGCCGAGGCGATCGAGAACCCGACCAGGCCTGCGATCAGGGTCCACTTGCGCCCGAACAGATCACCGAGCTTGCCACCCAGCAGCAGCAGGCTGCCGAAGGCCAGCGCGTAGGCGGTGATGATCCACTGTCGGCTCTCGGTCGAGAAATGCAGCGCCTCCTGGGCCGAAGGAATCGCGATCGTCACGATCGTCGCGTCCAGCACCACCATCAGCTGAGCCACGCCGAGGAGGGCCAGAACCGCCCATCGATTCGGCTCGCGACGCGTTGAAGCCACTGAAATCGGGTGGGCCACATTCCGATCAGTGCCACGACCATCGACCTCCATCATCCCCAGACGGTAACACCGCAAAGCCGGCGATGAATAAGCAGTGATCGGTGGCGCCGCCCCCCTTCCGTGCAAGGGAGGTATCGTCCTCGCACAGTGGGAGATGCTTGGGTCACCGACCCCGAGCTGAGCCCGCTCGATCTGACGCTCGCTCCGAATGGGCACATCGTGGTCGCCAGTGAGTGCCCCTTCGGTGCTCCAGATGCTCTCAGCAGCGTCCGCGAATACGACTCGGCTACCGGAAAGCTCCTCCGCGTCTTCGCCCCCGACCCCTCACTGAAGTTCCGCAGGCCGCGGGGATTGAGATTCGGGCCGGACGATCGTCTGTACTGCGTGGGTGAGAACCACGTCGTGGCCTTCGATTTTTCCACGGGCGACCTTCTCGGGCCCGTGGTGCAGCTGCCGCGTCTCAACCGGCAAGCGCTCGTGCTGCTCGACCAAGCGTAGTTTCATCGAATACCGCGAAATCGGTCGCATCGGGGGAGTCCTCCGAACAGTCGCTGACGCGAGCCGGCGATGCAGTCCGCCATGGCCGGCAGATGCCGCCGGGACGTGCTATGCCGCTATGAGTGTGCGGCTTCCCACGCCTGCCCGTTCGAGGTGCATTCGAAGGTTTTGCCGCTTTCGTCGACGGCCGTCTCCCGGAGCGTGCCGGCGACTCTTACCTTGCCGCCGCTGCCGGGGCCGTAGAACTGGCCGCTGAATTCATAGGTGACGATGGCAGTCACGGCGAACACGGTGGCGCTTTCCGTTTCCTTCGCGGTGAACGAGCCGTCGGATCCGATCGTCGCTTCTTTGATCACGAACGCAAGATCGGTTTCTTTGGCGGGCGTGCAACCAACGACCACGGTGGGGACGCTCACGTTCTGGAGCTTGGTCCCGCCCGCGGTCACTTCGAACGTCATCGGGTAGCCCTGCTGGTCGGTGCCCGAGTAGCTGCCCGCGGCCGGCGGGAAGCTTGCTTCCGTCTGCACCGATTCGCGCGTCAGCGACCAATACTCGCCGTTCGTCGTGCACTCGAATTTCGAGCCGTTGTCGTAGGTGATGTCCTCGCGTAGCGTCCCCGCGACCCGCACGACGCCGGCGGACCCGGTGCCGTGGAACTGCCCGCTGAACGTGTACTTGAATTTCGCCGGCAGATGTTTGAGCACGCCTTCCTGTTCGGTCGTGCTCGAGAACGAGCCATCCGGGTTGATGGCGACCGACGCCACTTCGAAGTGGTCGTCGAATCCTTCACTCGGCGTGCAGCCCACCACCGTCGTGTCGACGCGGACGTTCTGCACCTGCCCGCCACCGGGCGAGACATAGAACGTCATCGGGTAGCCCTGCTGGTCGGTGCCCGAGTAGCTGCCCGCGGCCGGCGGGAAGCTCGCTTCGGTCTGCACCGATTCGCGCGTCAGCGACCACGCGAGCGTGTTCGTCGTGCACGAGTATTCGGCGCCATTGCTGAAGCTGATGTCCTCGCGGATGCTCCCGCTGGCGCCCGTGCCCGACAGGTGCCCGCTGATCGTGTACTTGAACTTGGCCGGCGTGTGTTCGATCTCGCCTTCCTGTTCCGTCGTGCTGGAGAAGTCGCCTTCGGAGTCGATCGCGATAGAGGCGACTTCGAAGTGATCGTCAAAGCCCTTGCTCGGTGTACAGCCCATCACCGTGGTGCCGACCACGACGTTTTGCACCGCGCTTTGGCCAGGCGAGACGTAGAACGACATCGGGTAGCCCTGCGTGTCGGTGCCCGAGTAGCTCCCCGCCTCGACCCCTGCCGGCGGTGCCGCTTTTTCTTTTTCTTCTTTTTCTTTGGCTTCCCGTTCAGCTTTTTCTTTGGCTTCGCGTTCAGCTCTTTCTTTGGCTTCCCGTTCAGCTCTTTCTTTGGCTTCGCGTTCGGCTTTTTCTTTGGCTTCGCGTTCGACTTTTTCTTTTCCTTCGGCTTTTTTATGACGGGCGTCTTACCCCTCGGGCTCCAAGAAGTTCCCGCGGTATGGTCAGAGCGCAGCCCCATCTCATCGCTCCAAAGCACCTGCGCGCCCTCGCGCTTGGCCTTCGCAGCGATCGCCGGGTAGATCTCATCCAGCCACTTCTTGACCACCTCGGGATTCTGCTCGAACGCGCGGCGCAACGGCTTCTGCGGTGTGAAACCCCAACGACGCAGATATCGCCCCACCGTCGTCAACGCCAGACGTACGCCAAAACGCCGCTCGATCAGATCTCGCACCGCCTCCCTGGTCCACAGAAAGAACGGCAGCCGAAGCTGATCCGGGTTCTTCTCACGAACCGAGCGAGCGATCTGCGCCTGCTGCCATGGCAACAACGCCAGCTGCTCTCCCGGACGCCGCCCACGCCGTCCAGCAGCGAGCGCCTGTTCACCTCCTCTGCGATGCGCCATCACCCAACCATTCACTGACTGGCGCGTGACTCGGAAAGTTAGCTATTTACCGCGCATGCTGTCGAACTCCAATCCGCAGAGAAAGCCAGGCTCGACCTTCACACTGGGGAGGATCGGTGAGGCCGGGGCTGCGGCGGCCTCGATGATGCGCGCGAGGCTTCCCTCTGTGTAGCCTCGGTCGTCGTCCCAGGCGCCGTGGGTTCTCCCATAAGAGGTCAGTCGATCCACCAGCTCCGCAGGCGGCGGCCAGGAGCGCTGGCCTAGCAGTGGGATCAGGGGTACCAGGCGTGTGGCCGCCTGAATGTCGGCGATGTCGGTCGGTATGTAGAGCGCGGTGTACCGCGCGACGTCCTGGGCAACCTTTGGATCGAGCGGCAATCCAAAGTCGAAGTGCAGCGTCTGAAAGTCCCGGGTAGCCGCGCCGTCAAGGGGTGGGATGACAAAATCACCGATGATCGACATCGGAGGCAGCCCGCATTCAAGGCAACACTCATCGACGAGAGCATGTGCGGCGTCGAAGGCTGCGTCGCTCGTCTGGAACAGGCCGTCGATCCGCACGAAACCGTCAGAGTTCAGTGCTACCGCCATGTGGCGTACGGCCACATCCTTTCGTGTCTCGCTCGGCCTCACGGTGCCTCCTCGGCGGGCGCCGGGCTCCAGGTAGCCTCCATCCGCATCCGGGTGCGGGCGAGGATCCGGGCCAGCTCGGGGGCGAAGGCGAGGCCGAAGAGGAAGCTCGCGACGGTATGCAAAGGGCCGCGCTCACGGCGAGTAGACCTACGCATGGAGCCGACCCCTTTCCACGAGGGCTTGGTGGGCTTTGGTCGGAGGCAGGTTCCTGACTTCCGGGCAACACCCCCGCCATCCCGTCGCCCAACGGTGAGCGGCGGCTCACGCGCGTGCTGCGCGCCGGCGGGTGGTCTGCCCGGTCACAGTGGCGGGTCCGCGCCGGATTCTCACCGGACTTCCCTTGACCACCGACCGTATGAACGCCCGCAATGCTATCCGATCGCCGCTTCATACCACTGCGGCCCTGCTGCAAACCCGCGACCAAGCCAGAGCCGGATCTCGATCCGCGGAGTGACAAAGGCTGGAGCGACGGGGTTCGGGTCCGGACTTTGCCCCCGGACCCGGAGGAGATCGAGGTCTTGTCTAGTCCACCGCCGGAACGCGGTCAACAGCCAGGGGCGCTAGCTATTTGCCCCGGAAATAGTCGGGTCTCTCCGTCTGGTGTGGGGGTCAGAATCGTGCTTGCGAGTTGGTCGATTCTGGAGGTGTTGCGGTGCTGCGTCTTGTGGGTGAGCAGGTCGAGTCGTTGTTTGACGAGGCGTTGCCGATCGAGGTCCGTGAACTGCCGCGGGATCTCGCCCGGCTTGATGAGCTGTTGAGCGATGAGGCGCTGCTGGCGCCGATCGCTGAGCGGTGGGAGGTGTCGGCGCGTGGGCATGGGCGACCGACGATCGCGATGTCGTTGTTCGTCCGGTTGATGGTCGTCAAGCAGCGCTCGGGATGGGGTTATGAGACGCTCGTCAGGGAGGTCTCGGACTCGTTGCATCTGCGGCGGTTCTGCGGACTGTCGCTGACGGCGTTGGTGCCGCACGAGTCGACGGTCCGCAAGCTCGCGCGGCGTCTTGGGCCCGAGATCATTGACGAGATGACTCGGGTCTTGATCGAGAACGCCGTCCGCGAGAAGCGCTTTACCGCACGCGCGGTGCGCGTCGACTCGACCGTAGTGGAGTCCGATGTTCGCTGGCCCTCGGACGCTGCGTTGGCGTTGGACGCTACGCGTCGCTTGGCGCGCGAGGGTGCCCGGGTCGCGGCGCTCCTCGGTGGGGGTGCGCACCACGTTCAGGATCGCTCTCGCGCTGCGGGACGCCGCCTACGGCTGATCGGGCGCACCGTCGGGCGACGGCTGGGACAGGCGGGCGGTGCGCGTGAGCAGGTTCTCAAGCTGACTGGGCAGGCCGGTGAGCTGGTTGCGCGCTCGATCCGTGAGGCTCGCAAGTTGGCTGCCCAAGCCCGAGCGTCCGCGCGGGGCCGTGGCGCGCAGCGCAAGCTCGCCGCGGCCCGGCAGCTCGAGCGGACCGCTGAGTTGGCTGCGACCGTCACCGGGCAGATCACCAAGCGTCTGGCGGGCGAGAAGATCACAGATCGCGTTGTCTCGCTGGCTGACCCGGAGGCTCGCCCGATCGGCAAGGGCAAGCTCGGCAAGCGATACGAGTTCGGCTATGTCTTCCAGTTGGCGGAGATCACCGCGAACACACGGCGCGGTGCCCGTGGCCTGTTGCTCCCGGCCCCAACCAAAGTCGGCTCGCCGAATGAGAGCGAGCTGCTGCCCACGACCGCCGCCGAGCTGGCGCGCCTTGGGCTCAAACCCCGCGAGGTCGCACTGGATGGCGGCTTCCCGCCCGAGGCTAGCAACGCCGTGCTCGGCGAGGCCAGCGTATTTATCGCTGGGCGACAGCAACCCGCGGCACGCCGATCGCGCAAGCGACTGGCCAGCTATCGCGTCGGTTGCGAGGGACGCATCAGTCATCTGAAGCGCAGCTACGGCCTGCGCCGATCACGATTACGAGGACACCAAGGCGCCCGGACCTGGGTCGGCTGGGCGATCCTGGCCTACAACCTCGACACCCTCGCCGTCCAGGCCACCTGACAAACTCCGACCGACCGCTCACACCGAGCGCCAACTCGCACGAAACGGCCGCGCCCACAAAGAGCGCGGCCGTTTCACTTCCCAGACCCAGACTTTGTCCGGGGCAAATAGCTAGAGAGAAACGAAGGCGAAAGGGCTAGCGGGCAACGCTGAGAGAGACTAGCTACGGCTGATCCTGCAGATAGGCACGGCGACAGCGAGAACTGCACGGGGCGCGACAACAGGAGGTCAGTCCTGATGCACGACAAGATACGTACGACGCTGAGCGGCACGACGCGCTGGAGCGCGACCTGCTGTACCTGCTGCACGAATGACGACGGACAGCGTTGTGGTCGTCGAAGACATAGCCGAGAACTCGAAACGGCGACCGATGGTCCGATCGGGGCCTGCTCGGCGCCGGGCTGATCTACAGACCTCGGACGGCATGTCTACGCTACGCGGGCTGGCGTGCGTGTGGTGCAGATCGACGGTCACGACGACTGAGCAAGCGAGGGGGGCGCGCTGCCGCATGGGGCGCGGCACACGCCAAGAACACCTACGCACCCACGCCCAGTTAAGGCGAGCGATCGCGTCTGCGTCTCGCGCGACGCCGCAGCAACGAGTCCTCGCGGGCGACGCGCTGATGCACGCACGTACCTCTCCGCGATCGAGCGCGGGCACCGCAACCGACGTGGACGAAGCTCTGCGGGCTCGCAGAAGCGCTCGACATCGAGGTCTCCGCGCTCGCGCGAGCAGCGAGGCCGAGGTCTACGGCGCGATGCACGTTCCGGCGCCGATCTGCAAGGGTGGCGGCGACAGATGGCGCAGGACGCCTACACGTTCGAGCGCGCCGGCTGCTGAAGGTGTACGGGGACAACCTGCGCGGCCTGCGCGAGCAGCGGGGCCTCTCGCAGGAAGGGCTCGCGGAAATCGCCAACCTCCACCGCGACGAGGTCGGCGTTGTGGAGCGCGCGAATGCGCGCCGGGCCTTCTCACGCTGCTGGTCCTCGCGATGCCAGGGCCGCCATGCGCTCTGCTCTACGGGCTGCCAGTAGAGAGAGAAAGCTTTACGTCGAGCTAGAGCGACGCGGTGCTGCCGCTTGACGCCGCCAAACCGCGTAATGCGCTCGGACGGCGCTGTGGCCTCGCCGAGAAAGGCAGACGAGAAGCTCGGCGAGCGCTCTGAGCGGCGCTGGCAGCAAGAGCTGATGGGTCCGCGCCGACCCGCGGGGGGACCATGAGGGCCGGCGACCAGCCAGAGCCACTGGGGCGACTGTGGCGAACTCTCGGGCCGCGCCACCGGAAAGAAAGAGCGCGGCCCGAGGCCAGGCACTAATTACGCGGCAATGATACCAGCCGTATAACACGCCAAGCCGATTGGCAAGGCGTGTGGTAGCTGCACCAAAGGAGCCTGACGCAGCGAGCGCCACGGCCCGCTCCCGGTACAGCGCCGACGCCAACTGAGAGAGGATCGAGAGTCGGCGTGTAGCCGCACACGCTCGATCCTGCGCACGCGGAGCGGCGCGAGCGCCCATTTGTACTTAGGCGCGCCCGAACGCACGCTCGACGGACGCACGCCCCCGGTAAAAAAAAAAAAAAAAAAAAAAAAAAAAAAAAAAAAGAGAGGATGGAGGCGGTCGGCCTTGACCCACACGGACGCGGGCTAGCACTCCCCCGTGGGGCACCGCCACTTCGTTGCCTTGCGGTCGTAGTCGGCTCCGGCGAACCGCCAACTCTCCGTGCTCGCAACTACGGCGGCTTGTGGTCGCCGCGACTGCACGACGCGCGGTCTGCTTGAAGGCAGATCACCGGGCGGATGTCGCGCTCCTCGCAGGCGTCGTAGACGAGCCTTGCCGTCGTAGCCCTTGTCCAAGAGCGCAGGTCTCGGGGTTGATCCCGAGACCCTGAGAAGCTTGTCGAGCAGCGGCGCGACGGTCGGGGATTCGTTCATCTAGGCCGTCTCGACCCTCCACGCAAGCGGCAGATCGGTCTTGGCGCACACGGCCATGTGGAGGCGATACCCGTAGAACGCGCCGCCCTTGCGGGTGGACACGGCGGAGCGGTGGCCGCAGGACGCGTCCGGGTCGCTGTACTTCTTGCGTTCCGGGCCATCCTTGTACTTGAAGCGCTGTCCGTTCGCGTACGCCGGCATGTCGCTCGCGTCGATCGCCACATCGCAGCCGAGCAGCGGATTGGCCTTCTTGAGCGCGCGGACCACGGACGTGATGCACTCCTCCAACATGGTCGCGTGCTCCCTGAGCTTCGCCGTGAAGCGGTAGCACGCCCAATGGGAAGGAACGTCCCCGTCGGGAGCGATCACGGCGGCAAGTGCTGGGTGCTCGCGCACGAGCGCGACTGTGCGCGTCCAGGTCGGCAGGGCACACATGGACTTCGCCAGCGCCATGCCCACCATCGACCGGAGCGGGTAGCCCGGTCGGCCCGTCTGGCGGGCCTCCTGATCCTGATGAGGCGGGAGACCTCCAGCGAGTTAAGGACGGTCGAGAGGTCTGCGGCGACGGAGCGCCGTGCTACGTCTCGCGTGTCCGCGGGGCTGAGCGGTGTACCGCTGAGGCGCACGCCCCACGCGACCGTTATCTCATCGGCGTCGTCGTCACCCTGTACAACCACCTTCGCCAGACGAGCCGGACCCAGCACCGTCTCTGCTGTCTCGGAGATAGAGACGATGCGGCTGCCCACCAGGCTCCGCGCGGCGTCTAGCGAGCCCCAGCCGCGCACACTCGTGAAACGCGCAAGTCCCTCCTGTAGCCGCGGCGGGTCAGCCGCGCAACGGTGGGATTCACTCAGCGCCCCGCGGCCCAAGCTCGTCCGAGCGCCCGTCGTCCAGGCGGGACCACTGGGCGGTGGGACGTCCATTGGTGCGTAGATGAGACATAACGGGAGACTGTGGCCAGCCGGCAGGCGAATCCTCCCAGGACTCCTGCCGGCCGTAGACGGTCAGGTCGAGCAGTCCGTAGCTGTAGTCCATTGCCTCGACGCCCCGGAGGGTGGTCCAGTAGGTCTCGAAGACTCTGTCGCCGTCCCGCAGATAACACACCACGTGCATTTTGCCGACGCGGCGCCCGGTCAGCAGAGCGTCGAGGGAGCCTTCGGCCGAATACCAGGGCATCTCCCAGCCCATGAAATCGCGGTAGCGGATGCTCTCCTCGTATGGCCCCTGACAGAACGTCGCATAGGTGACATCGTTCGAATGTAGGTAGGAGAGCTCCCCGACCTGCGTCGTGTAGTGCGTGCACCCCTCGCACTGCTCGGCGGCCGGATGGCCGGTCCACCACATGAAGTAGTAGGCGATCAGCTGTCGTCGGTCCTCAAACGCGTCCAGCAACGTCACCGGGCCGCGCGGGCCGATCAGCGGGAGGGTCGAGTCCACCTCGACCATCGGGAGCCGGCGACGCGCCGCGGCGATCGCGTCGCCCTCGCGCGTGTGCGCCTTCTCCCGGACCCGGAGGGCATCGAGCTCGGCTTGAAACGTGTCCCGATCGACCGCCGCGGGGCGCGCGACCGGGTCACTTACATCGGCTTCCGTCGGCGTGACCCTGTCCGGTTCGTGGTTCATTGCTACCTCGATTCGCTCGTTGGGGCGCGGGGTGTGAGGATGATCATGGGGATGACGCGGTGGGTCTTGCGCGCGGCTTCGGCGAGCTGCGGGTAGTGTCCGGCTGCCCGTGTGAAGAGCCGCTCGCGCTCTTCGCCTGTCGCCTCCTCGGCCACAACGTCGATCGTCTCGGTGCCGACCTCGATCCGCGTGTTCGGGTGCGCGCTGAGGTTGTGGTACCAGTCGGCGCTCCGCCGTTCGCGGCCCAGATCAGGTAGCCCGGACCGTTGGGCAGGTAGGCGACCGGGTTGACTCTGCTCACGCCGGACTTCGCGCCGGCGTGGTGGAGCAAGAGCAGCGGGATTTCCTCCCACGTGCCGCCGATGTGTCCTTTGTTGGCGCGGAACTCGCCGATGATCTCGGCGTTGTATTGGGTGGGTGTCTCGGGCATTTCGGCTCTTCTCTTTCATGTTAGGTGGGTGGGCTCTGCTGCGACGGCGATCTGAATATCACCAGCGCGACGGCCGTACTGACCCGCCACGGTGGGTATGGCCGCGGGTCAGGTTCGGGGATTCGGCAAGCTGATCGGACGTCTGTGTCGGGCGTTCAGGCCGCGATCAGCTCTGCGGGTACGAGCGCGGCGTTCTGGCGCTCGAGCTCCTGGGCCGCGCCCATCCGCCAGCTCTCGGCCTGCATCTGTGAGAACGGGTCGGGGAAGATCTCCTCATCCCCGTGCTCCACGCTGTCGAAGATGGGACAAGGACAACCGGATCGTGGCCGTCAAGCCCAACACGGCGTTCGCCAGCTACTTCACCGCCGCGTCGGAGGTGCGCAACCAATCGCCTCCATAGTTTCTGTCTATTTCTTTTTCGGTTTCTGATCCAAACCAAGCTCCGATATTGGTAGCTGCCGCCGATGACGCCCATGTAAGAGCTGCAAGAGAGAACATGATGAGGACGATGGCAGACCGCACCCAGCGGTCTACCGAGATCTGTTGTTGCATCACCGCGCTCCTGACTGCATTCGAGGTAACGGACCTGCCCTGCAATACGGATTCAAGCCAAACTGGGACTTTTGCGGAGAGGTTGACCTTCCGCTCAAAAAGCCCCAATTTGCGGGGATTCGCAAACGGTTTGGGCACCAATTTCGGCTTGTGCCCAATCGGCCCGAGTCGGCAGGCATCTACGATGTTTGGGCGATCTCTGACCTCACGCGCGCCGCCGGGGCGCCACTCCCGCTGGGCTTGAGGCCGATCTTGTGCCCGCTCGTGCCCCAAGGAGCAGTCCGGCTTCTTTGCCGGCCAGCACCCGAGGAGCCTCACCGATGACGGCGGGCACAGCCGATCGAACGGTCGACGCAGATCGATAGGCTCACGGTCTCGTGCAGACGAACTTCTACGTGGATGCCTTCAACCTCTACTACGGCTGCCTGAAGGGGACGCCGCACCGCTGGCTTGACCTGCAAGCGCTGTTCGGCAAGGTGTTCCCCCGCAACGAAATCAACCGCATCCGGTACTTCACGGCGATCGTGGAGTCGAGACCGTCGGATGTGCACCGGCCGGTCCATCAGCAAGCGTACCTGCGCGCTCTGGGGACGATCCCGAACCTCTCGATCCACTTCGGCCAGTACAAGACCAGAGCTGTTCAGCTCCCCCTGGCGATACCGCCGAAGACGGGGCCAAAGACCGCCCGGGTGCTGCGAACCGAGGAGAAGGGCTCGGACGTGAACCTGGCCTCCTACCTGCTGCTCGACGCCTTTCGGGGCGACTGCGAGACGGCGATCGTCGTCTCAAACGATGCCGACCTGAAGGCGCCGATCGAGATCGTCAAGGACGAGCTGGGCATACCTGTGGGAGTGCTCAACCCTCACCCGCCCAAGCGGCAGAGCCGTGACCTACAGCCGACGTTCTTCAAGCAACTGCGCCACGGACCGATCGCCGCAAGCCAGTTCCCGCCGATCCTCACGGACGCCCGCGGCAAGATTCGCAAGCCGCTTGGGTGGTAGCAGGAGGCCCTTAAATCGCTGAGGCCCGCTTTAGCGGGCCTCGCACCCAACCACCGAGGCGGCTGGGGGGATGGGTCAAGTCTACCACCACGGCGGCGCCGTTCGGGCCAAGAAACCCAACGTCAGCGGCGCTCAGCCCGCCCCATCGGGCACAAACGGGCTCAAATCGCGATTTCGGGCCTTGCGCCCAAACGAAGAAAGCCCCGCCACCGACTAAAACAAGCCGATTTGCAGAGCTTCCTCCACGGGAGCGACGGGGGTCCGTCCCGGACTTTGCCCCCGGATGAGATCGAGGTTTGGCGTGAGCCTCCGCAAATGATCAGTCAATCAAATCGCGTTTTACAACTTCCCCGTTAGGTAGTGGCGGCACCTCGGTTCTAGTCTTCGAGCTTTAGACCAAGCGCCCCGCGAAGATCGCGATACAGCTTTGCAGTAAGATCCCTACGCGACGGCTCAATCAGCGTGCCCGTCTCATCCGCAATGCGCAGCGCCCGCTCTGCGATCCGAGTCTTGCTGAGAAGCGCAATGCCTCGTGCTTCGCACCATTTGTTCACGTAATCCGCGCGTCCGACGGAGGGAAGCTCCTCGGCCGTGAGCCCATCCGATGAGTTTCGAGTGTCCCGCAAAACCTCATTGACTGCCGCCGTATACGTCTCGCAGACAAGGAGATCCTCAGTACAAAGACCGGCCTCAGCATCCTCGCCAAGGATGAACACGCGTCCCTCGTTGTGCGCTCGTTGGGCGAGCTTCTCGGCATGTTGGCGGCCACCCTCATCGGCGTCACATAGGTATGCCACATTGCCAGCTTCGCTCTCCAGATCTGGCGCTATATCGGCGGCTACCTCAGCTATTCCTGACGCGACCTGGAAGCCCAGAGCTCGATCTTGGTCGCTGCCCGGCCGCGCTGCCCGAAATAGGCTAGGCAGCAAGATACACTCGGTTGGCCCCTCGCCGAGAACCGCATAGCGCGCTGGCGAGAACGCAATCGCCGACGCCCCCATCGCCAACATCAGAGGCGTCAGCCCGACACCGCCGCTCCAGAACTCGTTGCGTACCTCGCTCTCCTCGTTGCCAATTGGAGCGACCACGCGCATCGATCTGCCGAGATCTTCAGGCAGGCATCCGATCGAATGGGTGGTGTAGATGACCACTTGGGCGACGTCTTGCTTGGCGAAAATGCCCATCAGGTCAGCTTGAGCTCCGTAGTGCAGATGCGTCTCTGCCTCGTCGAACAGCAAGATCGGCGGTGTGCCGGTCGCGTAGCGCGCGCAGAAAGCCAGCAGAGCGGCGAACATGCGTAGGCCAGCGCTGCGCTCCTCGATCGGGACGTCTCGCTGTGTGTCCTCATCGGTGACATGCACCGCCAAGGACTCGGTATCGGCGCGCAGTGTGATCGTGAGCTTGTGCTGACTCCAGATCCCAAGCCGTTCCTTGAGCCTTCGGTTGAGCTTACGCTCGAACGTACTCAACTCGTCCCGGCGGTCGCGATCACTCGCAAGCAAACGGTACTCGTCAAAGTCGACCTCGGCGAGGTGCAGCAAGTTCCCGAGCGCATCGGGCATAGTGCCCATCTCGCTCCAAACGTAATCCGAGCGTAATGCCCTCTGGTCGTCGTTGAACTCAAGCATTTGCGGCACCCTGGGATTGAGTGCCGCATATAGCTGATCGCTCGGCTTCGCGATCCGCTCTTTCTCCAAGACATCAGTCACCGCCTCGAGAAGGTCGGATGCCTTCGGCGGCTCGGCGCAATCGCCTGCGCGCGCCTCAAGAGTTTGCCGGAAGGCGTCAACCTGCACCAACTGATCCTCGTTGAGATCCTCTGACGCTTCGGAGAGGTCCTCAGCGAGTGCCCCGGCCATCGAGGAGATTGAGGCGTCCGGATCGGGAACGTTACCGTCTTCATCGGCTGCGAAATGGAAATCAAGCGCCCTGCTCTCATTGAGCGCTGCGATGTGCTTCGACAATGCCTCGCGGGCGCTTGTATCCCGACGGAGCCGCGGCTCAAATGACCACCGGGCCACCCCGTCGCTGTCCAAGAATCTTTCGAAGGTGTAGCTCTCGCCCTCGGCGAGCAGGTGCCGAATGTTGGCTCGATCGGCCTCCTCGACCTCGTAGCGCGCTCGAATGATCGTTGTTCGGCTCGCTGGCTGACGCCGGCCGGTGAACTCACGCCGGTCGAAGGCCGCGTCGGTTGGCAGGTGCAGGAGAGCTTTGAGCAGACTTGTCTTGCCTGCCTCGTTCGGCCCGACGATAGCGACCACCCTTGGACCGAGGTAGAGCGTCTTGTAGCCGCTGATTTGGACGGACCGTAGGCGCATGAGCGCAATCCTACCTACTGGATTTCTTTCGGGTTGGCCGGGTCGTCTGATAGGACAGCCGAGCCGGTCAGGCGCCCGTCGGAAATGCGAATGCGCCTCAGGCTGCCGCCACTACAACACTGCATCCACCGCCGTCGAACGCCTCCAGCGCGTTGCGCCGAGCGCGCTTGCCGATGAGCTGCGGCTTCTTGCCGATGGGGGCGATGTCAATCGCGAGCTCGATCCCGAGCGCGTCGGAGAGGCGCAGGAGCGTGGGGAAGGTGGGGTTGTGCTCGCCGCTCTCGAGACGCGCGATGGCGGGCTGCGTCATCTGAAGGCGCTTTGCGAGCGTGGTCTGGCTGAGGCTGTGCTCGGCGCGGTAGGAGATCACCTTGACCGCAACCGCTCGGGCGAGCGCGGTGCGCTCCCACTCGCGGCGGTACTCGGGGTCGGCGTCGAGATGCTCAGCGAGCACCTCCTCGTGGGTCGGTAGGTCGGAGAGCTTCATCGTGGGCTCCCAACTATACCAAACTTGTGATAGTTCGTGGGCTATGGCTCGATCTCGGCGAGCCTGGTCTTGGCGGCTGCCACGGCGCGCTCGAAGCCGGCCTTGTCCTTTTGCGCCTCGGGCGCGACGGCGGCGATTACGAAGATGTCGCCGATGCGCTGGTAGATGCACCGCCAGGGGCTGCGGCCGGCGCGTGGTCTCAGCTCGCGCAGCGCGCCTCCGGGGTCGCCCATGACCTTGCTGGAGTGCGGGAACGCGAGGAGCGGGCCGAGCGCGGCGAGCTTGTCGATGGCGTTGTCGACCGCCCGTTGCTCGTGCGTGGGGATGGCGTCGGCCTCTGCCCGGGCCTTCGGGTGATAGCGCACCGCCCAGGCGCCGCCCGGCGCAGCGTGCGGCCGTCGATCACCGCCTGCGGGGCTTTTGCGCTTGGTCATCGAATCCTTGTGGCCGGCCCTGCGCTTCGACGGCAGTCGCCAGCTCGACCAGAGTGACCCCGAGGGCCTCGGCGATGGCGCGCACCGTCGCCCACGCCGGGGCACTCTGCGCCAGCTCCAAGCGATTGATCGTCCCGTAGGTTGTGCCAGCCCGGTACGCCAGGGCTTCTTGAGAGAGGCCGCGCGCCTCGCGTAGTTGGCGCACGGCCGCGCCGAGCGCGGGGTCGGGCGGCATCTTTGGCGGCATGGCTGGCAGCCTCTCACTCACAGGGCCTACAGTCTATACGCTTGACACGGTATGAGTACCGGGCTATGCTCGGGTGCCCCGTTCCTCCCCTTCTTCAACGATCGGCGCCCCAAGCCCGCTGCCTGCGCGGGGGTAAAGTACGGGAGCGACGGGACTCGAACCCTCGTCCGGCACCGCATCGAGATTCGGCGCCAGCAGCGATGACGCCGGCGTTACCGGCAGCGCGCTCGCTGCCGTCTGCCAGGATTTGATAGCCGCAGATAGCAACCTGCTATCGTTCGGTGGGTGCCCGAGGATCGCGTTCCCCTGTTCGTCAGGTTGCCGCGCGAGCAGGCCTCTGCGCTGGACCGGCTCGTCGACTCGACCGGCCGCCGCAAGCAGCACCTCGTGAGCGAGCTGCTCGCCGACCAGCTCGCGGTTGGCCACATCGAGCTCGCGCAGAGCGGGGGCGGCGAGGAGGTGCTGACGCTGGAGGAGGCTGCCGCGCTGCTGCGCCTGCCAGTCGAGGCGCTCCGCGCCAGTGCCCTCGCGGGTGAACTGCCCGGGCGTGCGTTCGCAGAGGAGTGGCGGTTCTCGCGTACCGCGCTGCTGGCATGGCTCGCCGGCGAGGAAGCCCCGCAGCCCGCGAGCAGACATGAGGGTGAGGATGGGTAGCGCTGCGCACCGACCACTCGTGCTCGTCCCCGGGGCATGCCTCGGTGGCTGGGTGTGGCGTGAGGTGGCGGGAAGGCTACGTGCGCAGGGGCACGACGTCTACCCGGTGACCCTGACCGGGCTGGGCGAGCGCGTGCACCTCGCGCACGCCGGCGTCAACCTGGAGACGCACATAACCGACGTCGTGAACCTGCTCGACTACGAGGCGCTCGAAGACGTGGTGCTCGTCAGCCACAGCTACTCCGGCACGGTGGTCACCGCCGCCGCCGACCGCCGCGCGCAACGGGTGAACACCGTCGTCTACCTCGACACCTCCCCGCTCCCCAACGGCACGGCCATCGCCGAGGTGCAGTCACCCAAGCAACGCGAACACCAGCAACGTGCGGTGCAGGAGCATGGAGACGGCTGGCGCTGGCCCGTCCCCGACCGCGAGACCCTCACCGCCGGAACGTACGGAAGCACCAGCGGCCTGAGCGAGGAGCACCTGCGGCTGATCGCCCTGCGCGCCACCCCCCACCCCTACGCGACCATGACCTCCCCCGTGCACCTCGCCCACGACAAACCCCCCGGGGTTCGCCGCGCAGCGATCTTCTGCGCCGCTGGCGGCATCGACGTCGCACACCTGCGCGAGCTGATCGCCCAGGGCGACCCGCGCGCCGCGACGTTCGCCGACCGCGACTGGGAGCTACACGACCTCCCCACCGGGCATTGGGCGATGCTCTCCCTACCCGATCAACTGGCCGACCTGCTGCACCACATCGCCGAAGAGTGACCCTCGATCGGAGCGAAGCACGGCGGGCTACCGAACGATGGTGAAGCTGAGCTTCTGGGGCGCGGACTTCTGGCCTGCGGTGTTGGTGGCGGTTATCACGAGCGTGTAGCGTCCCGGTTTCAGCTTCTCGGTGTGCGAGACACGGCCCATGAAGAGCACGCTGTTCGTGCCGTCCTGGCCGGTGAAGGACAGCGTCCCCAGCGTCACGGCGTAGCTGCAGCCCTTACGCCGCGCGTTCGCGTGGGTTCTGGCGAGGCAGCCGTGGGTGCCCTCGCGCCCTCCCACAAGCTGGGTGAAGCTGAAGGTCACGGCGGCCTGCTCGTTGAGCGAGAACGAGAAGGTCGTTCCGGTGGGCTCCTTCGCACGGCTGATGCTGGCGAGCCGATTGCCCTCACGCCATCTGCTCGTGGATTGGCGTGCGTTCCGCACCGCGGGAGGCAAGGACGTCTCGCTGGGAGGCAGGGACGTCTCGCTGGGCACCGACGGCGAGGTGGACGTGAGCTGGGCCGGCGGGGTGGTGATCATTTCGGTCGTAGACGTCGCGCCTCGGGCTTCGGTCGTGAACGTCTGGTCGCCGCCGTAGACCACTCCATCGGGGTATTCGACGACGAGTCGGAAGTGGTAGGTCGTTCCCGGCGCAAGCCCGCCGATGGCGGCCGCAAGTGGACTCGGACTGCTGGAGGCGCCAACGCTCTGGGCCGCAGTGGAGGACCCGTAGGTCCCGGTTGTCCCATACTGGAAGTGCGCAGTGCTCGAGCCTCCGGCGCCGAGGGTCCCGTTGAGAGTCGCGCTGGTTTCGCCGACGCCCGTTGCCGCGCCCGTTGCCGCAGTGGGCAGGTCCACAAAGACCCACGCCGCGCCCCTGCCCCCATTGTCGCGCCAGGCGCCGATCATCGCCGTGCCACCGTCGGCGGAGAGCGCGACGTTTGTGCCGAATTCGCCTTCTCCGGCCTCGCCCCCGCCAGTGAACTTTTCGCCCTGCTGGGTCCAGGTGGAGCCCGAGCGCGTGAACAGCCACGCCGCGCCCTTGGTGCTGTTGTCGTCGAGCCCGCCGATCAGCGCCGTGTTGCCGTCGGC
This sequence comes from uncultured Solirubrobacterales bacterium, assembly GCA_963744135.1. Classification (GTDB taxonomy): domain Bacteria; phylum Actinomycetota; class Thermoleophilia; order Solirubrobacterales; family Solirubrobacteraceae; genus Palsa-744. The sequence goes on from CAVUSE010000004.1 coordinate 984,376, forward strand.
GGACAGCGCCACGCTTACACCGAACCTGCCTTCTCCGGTCTCGCCCGTGCCCTCGTTGGCGCAGTTGCCGGTGCAGTCTCCGACGAGCTTTTCGCCCTGCTGGGTCCAGGTGGAGCCCGAGCGCGTGAACGCCCACGCCGCGCCCCTGCCGCCATCGTCGTCCCAGCCGCCGATCATCGCGGTGTCGCCGTCTTCGGAGAGCGCGACGCTGGTGGCGAACTTGCCTTCTCCGGTCTCGCCCGTGCCCTCGTTGGCGCAGCTGCTGGTGCAGTCGCCGACGAGCTTTTCGCCCTGCTGGGTCCAGGTGGAGCCCGAGCGCGTGAACACCCACGCCGCGCCCTTGCCGCTGTAGTGTTCGTTGCCGGCGAGCACGTTGTCGTCGTTCCAGGCGCCGATCAGCGCCGTGTTGCCGTCGGCGGAGAGCGCGACCATTGTGCCGAACATGCCTTCTCCGGTCTCGCCGGTGCCCTCGTTGGCGCAGCTGCTGGTGCAGTCGCCGACGAGCTTTTCGCCCTGCTGGGTCCAGGTGGAGCCCGAGCGCGTGAACACCCACGCCGCCCCTCTCCAGTCGTTGTCGCGAAAGCCGCCGATCAGCGCGGTGTCGCCGTCGGCGGAGAGCGCGACGTTGTAGCCGAACCAGGCGTTCTCGATCTCGCCCGTGCCCTCGTGGGCGCAACTGCTGGTGCAGTCGCCGACGAGCTTTTCGCCCTGCTGAGTCCAGATGCCGTCCGAGCGCGTGAACACCCACGCCGCACCCTTGCCGAATAGGCCGCCATTGTCGCCCGGAGCGCCGATCAGCGCCGTGTTGCCGTCGGCGGAGAGCGCGACGCTCACGCCGAACCCGCCGATTCCGCCGATTCCGGTCTCGCCCGTGCCGGTGAGCTTCGGCCCCTGCTGGCTCCACACCCCGCCCGAGCGCGTGAACACCCATGCCGCCCCGGCGTCGTCGTTGTCGCCCGGCCCGCCGATCAGCGCGGTGTTGCCGTCGGCGGAGAGCGCGACGAGCACGCCGAATTGGCTGTTGCCCTCTTCGCCGCCGGTGAGCTTCGGCCCCTGCTGGCTCCACACCCCGCCAGAGCGCGTGAACGCCCACACCGCACCAGTGGCGGCGTCGTCCTCGGGCCCGCCGATCAGCGCGGTGTCGCCGTTTTCAGACAGCGCCACGCTGGCGCCGAATTCGCCTTCTCCTGTCTCGCCGCCGCCGGTGAGCTTTTCGCCCTGCTGGGTCCAGGTGGCGCCAGCGCGCGTAAACACCCACGCCGCACCGGTGGAGCCGTTGTCGCCAGGCCCCCCGATCAGCGCGGTGCCGCCGTCGGCGGAGAGCGCCACACTGGAGCCGAATTTGCCTTCTCCGGTCTCGCCGGTGCCCTCGTTGGCGCAGCTGCTGGTGCAGTCGCCGACGAGCTTTTCGCCCCGCTGGGTCCAGACGGCGCCAGAGCGCGTGAACACCCACGCCGCCCCGGCGCTGCCGTTGTCGCCAGGCCCGCCGATCAGCGCGGTGCCGCCGTCGGCGGAGAGCGTGACGCTGGAGCCGAATTTGCCTTCTCCGGTCTCGCCAGTGCCCTCGTTGGCGCAGCTGCTGGTGCAGTCGCCGACGAGCTTTTCGCCCTGCTGGGTCCAGACGGCGTCCGAACGCGTGAACACCCACGCCGCCCCGGTGGAGCCGTTGTCGCCGGGCCCGCCGATCAGCGCGGTGTCGCCGTGTTCGGAGAGAGCCACGCTGGCGCCGAGTTCGCCTTTTCCGATCGCGCCCGTGCCGGTGAGCTTTTCGCCCTGCTGGGTCCAGGTGGAGCCCGAGCGCGTGAACGCCCACGCCGCGCCCGCGGCGCCGTTGTCGGCCGGCCCGCCGATCAGCGCCGTGTCGCCGTCGGCGGAGAGAGCCACGCTTATGCCGAATTCACCTTTTCCGGTCTCGCCGCCGCCGGTGAGCTTTTCGCCCTGCTGGGTCCAGGTGGACCCCGAACGCGTGAACACCCACGCCGCCCCGTCGTAGTGGTTGTCGCGGGGCCCGCCGATCAGCGCCGTGTCGCCATCGGCGGAGAGCGCGACGCTGTACCCGAATTCGCCTTCTCCGATGTGGTCGAACAGGGTTTCTCCAGCGTGGCCCGTGCCGTTGAGCTTTCCGCCCTGCTGGGTCCAGGTGGACCCCGAGCGGGTGAACACCCACGCCCCCCCGGCTTCATCGCCGTTCGGCGTGTCGTAGCGCGCGCCGATCAGCGCGGTGTCGCCATCTGCTGACAGCGCCACGCTGTAGCCGAACCGGCCGCTTGCGACTTCGCCCGCGCCGGTGAGCTTTTCGCCCTGCTGGACCAACGGGTCGATCCGCAGCGGATAGCGCGCGCCCACCGTGTCCACCCGCAACACGACGCGGCCCCTTTCGAGCGCAAGCCAGCTGCGCAACGCGCGCCCACCGGCGTCGGTTGCGAGCAGGCCCGTGTAGCGCAGGACGGCCCTGCCGGCACGACTGATGACGATGTCTTGCCCACCCCTGGGAAGCGAGGCCTTCACATTGCCGGAGAGCAGCATCGAGAGCATCAAAGGCCCATCCGTGTGCCCCCTTGGCGCACGAGGGATGGTGAACCCCTGCTCGAGGCCGAGCGGGCCGTTCGCATACCACTCGTCCAGGCCGGGGTGCCGGTAGAGGACCCGGTTCGCATTAGCGCTCGGCGCGACCTGCGCCAGCGGAACGAGCGCCGAGCCATAGCCGACGGCGAGAAGATCGAGCCCGACCTTGGTGGTCCCCGAGCGCACCGACACCCCCGAACGGGTGAAGCTCGTGCTCAGGCGCTGTGCAGGACTCGACGCTGTGAATCGTCCCCTCAGGCCGCTGACCTGATACGCCTGACCTTCAGCTCCCAAGGCTGCAGACACAGGCCCTTGAGCAGCTACGGGGAGGCCCTCCAGGCCAGCATGCGAAAAGCGGTGGGCTCGCAGGTGTGCAGCGCCTACGGAGCGCCCACCGGGAAAGCTCTCGTGCAGCACCACACCGACGGCCAACGCCAGCAGCGCGGCCGCGAACAGCAGCAGCCACAAGCTCTGCGTCTGGACCCGCGGCACACGGCGAGCGTTCACCGCGAGAGCTGGCGCAGACCGCGGTGGGCCTGCCGGCCCGAGCTTCAAGGTCCCCGCTGATCGTGCCTCCATCATCCCCGCCCCGCCCCTGTTCGCATCACCCGCTGCAAGCCAAGTCTGTCAGATCTGGCGTCGACTCAAGCGCTTCGCACTTGTGAGGCGCTTGCTCGCAGCGGAAGCGCGAGTGTCTCCTAGCGCTTGGTCCAGCTGCACACCGTCGCCGTCCCGGCATGGCTCGGGGCCAGGCCGGCCGTGATGTCCTCTCGGAGTCGTGCAACCCCCGCTCGTAGCTCTTCGGGATGGTCGCGCCACATTCGCTCGAAATAGCTCGTCTCGCCCCTCTCTGCAGCCTCAAGCACACGATCGGGGTCGGCCGAGAGAGCGGCCAGCGATGCATCCTCCATATCCTCGAACTCGAACGTGAAGAGCCACGCGCCGGGTAGCTCCTCAAGTATCGCCGCCCGCGGTGGGTGAGTCGCCTCCATCCAGCCCCGGCTGCTCGGAAAGTAGTCGAGAATCCATAGGGTGGCGGCATCCTCACCCGTGTACCCCTTGAGCACCAGGAGTCCTCCGGGTCTGAGGATGCGCCGCGCCTCAGCCAGTGCGGCGCTGCGGTCATCAACGTGGTGAAGCATCGAGATCATCGTGGCAGCGTCGAACGTCTCGTCCTCGAACGGCAGTCGCTGTGCGTCCGCCTCGACGGTCTCGAGCTCCTTGGCGGCAGCCCACGCCAGCATTGCGGCCGAGCGGTCCACCACAACAGGCTCCCATCCCTCCCGCCTGAGGGCGAGGGCGTAGTTACCTGTCCCGCCTCCGATGTCGGCAAGTCGCCGGCCGGGCGCGCCGTTGAGAGCCTCGCGCAGCGCCCGCAGAACCGATGGGCTCGCGGAGCGCGTCTCGTCATAGCGCTCGGCTTGGCGAGAGTAATCGGGCAGCAGGCCCACGTTGTACATAGCATGACAGCACTACACGGCGCTTGACGGCCGGCGCTCTCGCTCGCCGAGCCCGACCTCGACCCTCGCCGAGGGTCGCCGCCCGGTATCATCGCCCGCGTTGTGCGACGAGGAGCCACGATCTCGGCAGCGGTGCTGTGCTTGGCGCCCCTTCTCCCTGGGGCCGCACAGGCGACGCCCGGCCATCACTGGCGCACTCTCACGGTACACCAAGCGTGGACCGTGACCGTGACGGACGCCCGTCACGTTGCAAAGCACGCAGAATCGCTCCCCCACACCTATGGGCCTTCGAGGCCAAGCAGCGACGAAGTCCAACCGCAATCCGCATGCGTGCGGCACTCGCCGTATCGGATCGACTGCCCGTTCACCTACATCCTTGGAGATACCTCCGAAGAAGTCTATACGCGGTGCCACGACACCGGGCAAGTCACAGAGATCGCCGAACAGCGATTCCGGTTCACATCGCCCCAACCGCGGTGCCAGTTGATCTACAACAAAACGCCCTAGCGCTGGGCCAGGCTGCTGCTGCGCAGCAGCCTGCCGGCGGTGGTTCCACTCTTTAATGGGGTTTTTTCACAGACCTCGGCAGAGAGCCGTGGCGGAACAACCGCCTGAGCCGCACGCGTCTCGGGCAGTGCCCGCGATGCCGGGGTCGCCCGCCCTCCCTGCGCCGCCCGCGCCCGGCGCTGGGGGCGACCGACCTGGATCTCGCGGGCCACGAAGTAGGAGCCGAGCACGAACGCCGGCGAGCCGAGCTGGGCGGCGATGCCCTCCCACGTCGGGTACACACCCAGCCACGTGCTCCACGCGATCGGCACGGTGAAGCTGGTGGGCGTGATCGGCACCCAGCCGATGCCCTGCAGGTTGTGCACAGTGGTGCCCACCATCACCGCCAGCACGAGCGCGATCATGACGCCGGTGAGGATCAGCATGCGCTTGAACGGCAGCTTGCGTTGCAGCTTGAGGGTGAGGACGCCCACGATCAGCGTGCCGCCCAGGCCGATGCCCGCCCCGAGCAGCGTGGCTTCGGTGCCCGCGCTGGTTTGCAGCGCCTGCAGGAAGAGCACCGTCTCCAGGCCCTCGCGGTAGACGCTGGAGAGACCGAGCAACGCGAGGCCGAACACCTGGCCGGAGACGAAGCCGAGTCGATCCCACCGTTCGATCGCTTTGCGCCGGCGGTTGAAGCGGGCGATCCACTGGCTCCAATAGACGCGGTGGAAGAACCAGTTGGTCACCAGCAGCAGCACCGCGATCGCAATCAGGCCAGTAACCGCCTGCAACTCCAACCCCCCTTCCCCGAGCATGTGCAGCATCATCTGAGCCACCACCCATGTGAGCGCGGTGGCGCCCAGCCCGGCCACGGCGCCGATCAGCACCGGCCGGCGCAGGTGACGCTTCGCCCCAACGAACGAGGCGGTGAGCGCGGCGAGGATCAGCACCGCCTCGAGCCCCTCACGGAACACGATGATCGCGCCGTCGATCACGATCGTGGTGCGGCTGACGTGCACTTCGCCGAGTGTCTGGGCGGCGAGGGTCAGGTCGGCACTCACCGCGCCGGCGGCATGCGCCACAGCGGCGGGCCCGGCGCCCCGCGCGATCAGTTCCACCAGCGCCGAGCCGCCCCCACCGGCGGTGCCCCCACCGCCGAGCAGCAGCTCACGCGTGATCTCCCCGTCAAGCTGGGGATCCTGGATCAGCAGCCGCTGACCGGGTCCGCTGGCGTAGATGACATACGCACTCAGCAGGTCGAAGCTCGCCCCTCCCCGGTCTCCTCCGCGCGCAGCAGTTTGCGCCCGTTCCAGCGCCGCGTCGATTCCCGGGTAGGAGCGCTCGATCCGTCCCGGCGCCGGCAGGACCGCGGCGAGCTGCCGCTGGGCCTGTTCGCTGAGCGCATTCACTTCGAGCGTGAGCGGCCACGGCTGGAATCGCTGCGTGGTGGGCCCCAGCAACGCTTCCAGGTTGACGAGGGTGCGAAGCGCTCGCGCGGCGCCGGCGGGATCGCGGGCAGCAAGCGTGGATCGCAGTTCCGCCACCCGCCGCTCAGCTCCCCGTGCGAGCATGCGGACGACAGCCGCGGATTGTGTTTCGTGCGTGGGCTGAGCGCTCGCGTAGCGGACCGGCAGCAGCGCGAGCAGCATGTGCAGTCCCTGGGCGTCGCTCGTGCCGACGCCGGCGGCTGATGCAGCGGGAGGTCCAGCCAGAGTCGCCAGCAGCATGAGCACGGCCACGCAGAGCAAGCCCCTGGAGCGCCGTGCTGCGTCCCGCCGGGGGGCGACCCAGGGCGCAGCGATCTCCGCATGCGGATGTGTGCTACACCTTCGCACGTTCAACTTAGGGTTGCCTAACACTAACATTAGTGGGGGGGCTTCCGATAACGCCCTGTACATCTAACGACTCGGAAGTTGCCCACTTTGCGCCCCACTCCCACCATTCCGCCGCGCATACACGCACGTCGAGACCGGAATCGCCGGCGCGCGAGGAACGGCGTCGCGGCGCTTCTGCTGGCGCTGCTCGCCGCACTCTGCCTCACGGCGTGCGGCAGCGACGGCGCCGAAGCCGGCGCGGCGCTGCTCAAGTTCACGCTCACCGACCAGGGATGCTCCCCCGGGAAGGCGTCGGTGCGCGCCGGTCCGGTGACCTTCTCGGTCACCAACGGGGGCACCACACGGGTGACCGAGTTGGAGCTGCACAGCGAGAGCGGCATCATCCTCGGCGAGCGGGAGAACCTCCTGCCCGGGCTCTCGGGCTCGTTTTCGCTCGATCTGGAGCCCGGCAAGTACGAGCTCGTGTGCCCCGACGGGGACGTGACCCAGGGCGAACTGACGGTCACCGGCAAGCCCCACCCGGTGAAGAGCCCATCGGAGGTGCTGCTGAAGACGGCGGTGCTCCAGTACCGCACCTACGTCGAGGGTCAGACTGCCGCGCTGCTCGAAGGCACGCGCCAGTTCGTGGCGGCGATCGAGCAGGGCAACATGACCGAGGCGAAGCTGCTGTTCGGGCCCGTGCGCTCGCACTACGAGGCGATCGAGCCGGTTGCCGAGAGCTTCGTTGGCCTCGACAACGCGATCGACGCGCGGATCGATTCGCCGCTGGTCAACGGAGATGTGGCGAAGTGGTATGGCTTCCATCACATCGAGCAGTTGATGTGGGCCAAGCACACCCTCCGCGGCGCGACGCCGCTCGCCAACAAGCTGCTGGGTGACGTGCAGACCCTCAACCAGCGCGTGCCCTCCCTCCCCCTCGCTCCCGACCAGCTGGTGAACGGGTCGGTGGCGCTGCTCAACGAGATCGTCAACGTGAAGATCACCGGCGAAGAGGACCGCTACTCGCACACCGACCTCTCCGACTTCCAGGCCAATCTGCTGGGAGCGCGCAAGGCCTTCGAATACATGCGTCCTGTGCTGGAACGCGACGGCAGCTCCGCGCTCGCCACCTCGATCGCCGGTCAGTTCGCCACCGTTCAGCAGGAGCTGAACGCCTACCGCCGCAACACGCCCCTGGGCTTCGCGCTGTACGGCGCACTGACACAGGCCGACAAGCGCAAGATCGCCGTGCAGGTCGGCGATGCGGCGCAGTCGCTCACCTCGCTTGCCCAGAAGGTCGCGGTGGCGGAATAGCGGACCCTACAAGCCTGCCGGCAAGGGGTCGTGACCCCTCCGGCGAAAGCGGTTGGCTCCGGCGACACGTCATCTGGTTACGACGCTGCCCGCCCAACCCCGGGGTCGCGCCCAACCCCGGGTCGGTGGACCCAGGATCGGCTCAGCCAAGCGCCAGCTCCAGCAGCGCCTCGTGGCGGCTGCGCCACGAGTTGGCACGCACGAACGCGCGCCGCTCGCGCTCCGGCGCGCGGCCCAGCGCGTGCGCAGCGCGCACCGCGGCGGGAAAATCGCCGCCTTCGCCCACCAGCACCACACGGTGGTCGACCCCGCGCATCGGCTCGAGGTCGGTGGCCGCCACCGGCAGACCGCCCGCGAGGTACTCGTAGAGCTTCAGCGGGCTCATCGCGTCGGTTAGCGGTGAGCGCCGGTGGGGGATCAGGCCCACGTCGGCGCTGCGGATCAGCGTCGTGAGCTCCGCACGGGCCAGCGGCGCGCGGATCGCCACGTTGGGCTCGCCTCGCAGCGGCTGCAGATGGGCTGCATCCACCAGCGGGCCCACCAGCGCCAGGGTCGCCTGCGGCATCGCTCGGGCGGTCTGGCGCAGCCACTCCACATCCAGGCGGGCGTCGAGGCTGCCCGCGTAGACGAGCAGCGGGCCACGGCAATTGGCAGACGACTGCGAGGAGGTGGGCTGATCTAGCCACTCCGCTGGCTCGAGGCCGTTGGGCACGACGCGACTCGCCCCCGTGGGCGTGAGGCTTCGCAACAGAGCGGCGCTCACCGCCGCCACCCGGTGGCCGCGCTCACGGATGCACCTGTAGCTCTCTCGATACGCCGCCCACCAGCGGCTGTAGGCGGGGTGCGCGGTCCACTCGTCCAGCGCGTAGTAGGTCACCGCACGCGCCCATGAGAGCTCGGCGAAGCCGGCCACCAGCGGGTGGGTGGTGATCACCACCGGATCCTTCAGCCCCATCCTCCGCGCCCCGCGCTCCATCGCACGACCGTAGGAGGCAAAGGCACGCGCCACGCTGTTCAGCGCGGCAGGGTCGCTGCGGCGCAGCCGCACCGGCGCGAGCAGCTGCCTGCGCTCATCCGCCGGGAACGGCGCCGCGTCGTAGGTGAGGCGGTCGCGCAGCAGCTTCAGCGGCAGGCTGCGTGCGCGATCACAGATCAACACGCGCCGCACCTGCTCGTGCGTGACCAGCCCGCGCGCCAACCGGTCCTCGGTGCCAAACCAGCCCCGCCGCGCCGCGGCGCCCCAACTCAGATAAGAGAAGGCGAACACCACCTCGCCCGCCGTGGGCGCCTCCAGTTCGGGCCCCTCCAGTTCGGGCCTGATCGCCAGCGCGGTGCTGGATTCGCGGTACATCTCGATAAAAAAACGCCACCGGTCGCGGCTAACTTGTAGCCACGCCGTCCTTGGAACGGTCAGGGCGCTGCGAGCCCCGCGGCGTGCCGGTCTTGGAGAGTCAGAGCGCTGCAAGCCCGAGCCACGCCAGCCTTGGAGAGTCAGAGCGCTGCAAGCCCGAGCCACGCCAGCCTTGGAGAGTCAGAGCGCTGCAAGCCCGAGCCACGCCAGCCGTGAACGGGCAGGGCGCTGCAAGCCCCGCGACGTGCCGGGCGTTGATTCTCCAAGAACGCCAATGCCCGCGGAGGAGACCCTCAAAGAGACCACGATCCGCGGCCTGCGCTGGCTGGCGGTGACGCGCATGGTGGGCGAAACGCTGGCGCTCGTCGCCGCCGTGGCGCTCGCTCGGCTGGTCGCCCCGGCGGCTTTTGGGCACGCTGCGGTTGCCCTTATCTTCCTTCCGCTCGCAGGCATCCTCACCTTCGAGGGATTCGCCTCGGCGCTCGTGCAGCGCGAGACGATCGACGAGCACGACCGCCAGGCCTCGATGTTCATGTCCATCGTCGGCGGCGCCGTGCTCAGCGCGAGCGTCTATCTGCTCGCTGGGCCCCTGTGGAGGCCGCTGTTCGGCTCCGAGACCGCTTCGCTGATCGAGCTGATCTCACCGATTCTGTTGATCGCGGCACTCGGCGGCGTCTCGCGCGCCACGCTGTGGCGTGAGCTCGACTTCCGCAGCACCAGCTTGATCGACACGATCAGCGTGGTGAGCGGCCTCGTCGCCGCCGTCGCGCTCGCGGCGACCGGGCTCGGAGCGAAGGCGATCGTGATCGGCGCGCTCGTCCAGATGAGCGTCAGCTCGCTGCTGCTGCTGATCCGCGCACCCGCACCACTGCCGCGCTGGTCGCCCCGCGCGCAGCGGCAGGTCGCCGGCTTTGGTCTGCCCGCCGCGCTCGCGGGCCTCGTGGAGGTGCTGTTCCGCAACGTCGACTACGCGATCCTCGCCGCCCGCCTGTCGGCGGCGACCGTGGGTATCTACTACCGCGCGTTCAACCTCGGCGTGGTCTACCAGGACAAGCTCAGCGGGGTGATGGTGCAGGTCGCCTATCCCGTCTACTCGCGCACCACCGACCGTGAGACGTTGCGGGCCGTGCACGAGCGTGCCGCACGGGTGCACGCCGCGATCATCTTCCCGCTGCTTGCTCTGCTGATTGTGCTTGCTCCGGTGCTCGTGCCATTCCTGTTCGGCGCCGCCTGGAAGCCCTCGATCGAGCCCACGCAGGTGCTGGCGCTGGCCGGGATGCTCGCCGCCGTGCTCACCGGCTACTCCCAGGTGATGCTGGCGATCGGCAAGCCGCGGCCGCTGCTGCTGTTCAATGTCGCTCGCCTCGCGCTCTACGGAGGAGCCGTCCTGCTCGCCTCCCGCCACGGCCTGATGGTGGTCGCCGGCGCAGTCGTCGCCGCCTACTTCGTGATCCTGCTCGGCGCCTACCGCTTCATGCTCGGCCCCTACGTGGGGCTCTCGATCCGCCGACTCGTCCCCGAGCTCGGGCCCGCGATCGTCAGCTGTCTAGCGCTCGCGGCGGTCGCCGTGCCGGCGATGAGGCTGCTCGAAGGCGCGCTCCCTCGCGTGCTGCTGATCGCGCTCGTCGCCGGCGCCGGGCTGGCCGTCTACACGCTCGTGCTGAGCCTCGCCTTCCCCGCCGCGTGGGGGGACGCGCGTCTGCTCGTCGTGCAGGTGCTGGGGCCGCTGGGGCGGCGGTTGCGTCGCGGACGATCGGTCACGGCAGAGCCGCTTGACCACGGCCCCGCGGCCCCGATCGACGCCGCGAAGGCCGTCGCGGGGTAGCTCGAATGCATACGCTCCCGCGATGCGCCCCGCCGACTCGGAGCCTTCGCTCGCTGAGATTGCGCGGGAGTGGGGACGGATCGGGTGCATAGGGTTCGGTGGTCCGCCCGCGCATATCGCGCTGTTTCGGGTGCTCTGCGTGACGAAGCGGGAGTGGCTGACCGAGGAGCAGTTCGAGCGGGCGATCGCGGCGACGAACCTACTGCCCGGTCCGGCATCGACACAGCTTGCGATCTACTGCGCTTGGCGGCTGCGCGGCCCGCGGGGAGCATTGATCGGCGGTCTAGGTTTCATCCTTCCCGGCCTGGTCTTGATCCTCGCCCTTGCTGTTCTGTTCCTATCGGGATCACCGCCCACATGGATACGGGGCGCCGGGACGGGAGCCGGTGCAGCTATCGCACCTGTCGCAGTCAGCGCGGGGTGGGGCATAGCCCTGCCGATCTGGCGGCGCACGAGCGACGCTCGGCGCTTGCGAGTCCTTGGGTATGCGCTCGCCGGAGGACTCGCCGCCGCCACGGCTGGCCCCTGGCTCGTGCTCGTCCTGCTGGCATGTGGCGTGGTCGAGCTGGCATGGCGTGGCCCTCACCAGGACGGTGTGAGTCTGCACGCCTGGCCGCTGCTCGCGGCGGTCGGCGACCCTGGTGGGACCGGCGCCCTGATATGGACGGCGCTCAAGGTCGGGGCGCTTGCGTTCGGCGGTGGGTTCGTGATCGTCCCACTGATGCAGACAGACGCGGTAAGCACCTATCACTGGATGACCCAAGGACAGTTCCTCAACGCGGTCGCACTCGGGCAGGTCACGCCGGGGCCGCTTACCCAGACCGTCGCGGTTGTCGGCTACGCCGCGGGCGGGCTTCCCGCCGCGCTCCTGGCTGCGTTCGTCGCGTTCGTGCCCTCGTTCTCTTTCGTCCTGCTCGGCGCCGCTCGTTTCGAGCGGCTGCTTGTCAATGAGCGAGTGGTCGCGTTTCTCGCCGGTGCAGCCCCGGCCGCAGCCGGCGCGATCATCGGCTCGGCCATCCCGCTCGCCGGCGCTCTTAGCGAGGCGTGGCAGTACGTCGTGCTTGCTGCTGCCGCGGTCGCTTTGCTCGCGCTGCGGCGTAGCATCGTGCTGACCCTGCTCGCCGCCGGCGCGATCGGCGCTGTGGCTGGGCTGCTCGGCGCGCCACTCCCAAACTAGGATCAATCCTCGCGCTCCTTGACGAGCTCAACCGCGATGAGCGCAAATTGTCCTCTGACGGATTCCCGGCGCGCTTGCCACACCTGCCTCTTGGCAGCAAGCCATCATCCCCCCGACAGCCAGAGGAGACGGGGTTTCGTTCGTTGTGGGCTACCTCGCAGCCGCTCGACTTGGCGATGCCGCTTCGTCAAGCGACATCCGGCCACCCGGCAGCCGCGCCGAGTGGTTCGACCTGAGGTCGGTTGGCTCCATCACCGCTGATTTGCGGCGGATTCCCGAAGGGCGATCGTGACGGTGGTCGAACCGCCCGTCGAAATCGGGGAGCTTCCGTGCGACAATCAGGGCATGACCAAGGCCGAGTTGCACGAGTTGGTGGACCGTCTGCCGGACGGCGCCGTTGATGGCGCGGCAGTTCTGCTGGGCGAGATCAGCGCCGGACGTATAGATCCTAGGCAGGCGTGGTTCTGGACACGCGAGTGGCAGGAGAAGGAGCGCGAGGCGGACGACGATCTAGCAGCAGGTCGCGTTACTGTGTACGACACCGATGCCGACTTCCTAGCGGCCTTGGAGGAGCGGACGAAGCCGCTCGATGCCGACGCGTGAAGTCCTCGCGTCGTTCTGGCGCGATTGGGACCGGCTGACCCCGCAACAGCAGCGAGCGTTCCGCGAGGCGCTTGTGCAGTTCATCGCTGATATCGCCGACGGAGGCCAGAGCTTCCATCCGCGTCTGCGCGTCAAGCGGGTGCAGGGCCATCCTGGGGTGTGGGAGATGACTTGGGCGCCGGACGGCCGTGCGACCTTCGAGTACGGCGCAGAGGTTCGCGCAGGTGAGGCGCACGTCATCTGGCGGCGCATCGGCACGCACTCGGTCTTTCGCCGGCCTTGACCGGGATCGGCGACTGCCGGCCTCCAAGCCACCGCTGCGCCCCTCACCGAAGCTAGTGAGTCCTCGAGCCTGGTGACCGCCTTGGTGCCCTCCCCGCTCTCGTTCCCGACCAAGTCAAGTCGCAAACCATCAAGACGCGGTGAGATCTCAACCCACATAAACGCTCCATCCTCGCCCTCAAAGCGGACGAGAGTCATCAGATCGGCCTCCTCGAACAGGCCGAGAAGTGCGGGACCGAGCCACGTTCAGCAGAGAACGGCGGAGCAGCAGATCAACCTCGCGTTCGACGACGGGCCGAAGCATGGGTCGCAACTTATCTGAAAAGTCCACGGGCTGGGATCTTCTTCTGGCTTACTCTGCCTCGTCAAGCGACATTTGCCTGCCTCGCAGCCGAGCGGAGCGGTTCGACTTGAGGTTGGTTGGCTCTATCTCGGGAAGTGCCTGCATGTGGGCGGATTTTGAGGACAGGGGATCGCCGGGAGTCGCCGGCGGTTTCGGGCGACGCTGATGCCCAATAGGGTTGGTGGTTGTGGTTGGCCACTATGAGAGCTTCTTCACCGCAAGCGCGGGCGCGTCGGCTGCGATCTTGGGGTTGCTCGTCGTTGCCGTATCGGTCGTCAACGCGGATGAGTCGAACCCCACGACTCGGGAGTTGCGGACTGTGTTGGCCGGGAGTGCGTTTGTCGTCCTGGTAGACATCTTCTTTGTCTCGATTGTGGCGTTGACCGGGGGCCCGGTTGTCTTCGGGCTCTCGAGCATCGCGATGGCGACCGTCGGCCTGCTCGCCACCAGACTGCTGATACCGAGAGCGAAGCGGGCTGGAAATTTCTCCTCCAGCTCCCGAAACAGAAAGCTGAATCTCGCCTTCGCGTCAATTTCGGTCGTGGGCTACTCGTCGCAGCTCGGCCTCGCCGTAGCACTCTTGGCGAACACGCAGAGTGCCGCGCTGCAGCGTGCTTTGGTCCTCGTCATTGTGGTCTTCTATGGCAGCGCCCTTGGCCGGGCATGGGAGGTCACCGGGATCACCCGGCGGGCGTAAGTAGGAGACGGGGCGCGCTTGGGAGCGGCGCCCATCGACCTTGCCTTGGTTTGGTCGGGGTCGCCCGTCAGCGCGAGCGCTGCGCCAACGGCGGCAACGCAGTCGGCGGGGGGGCGCCGAAGGGAGGATCGGCGCGGCCGGCGAGCGTGGCAATCGCGCGTCGCGCGGCCTCGCGGTTGATCGCAGCCTCATCCCCCTTCACCGACGCAACCGCGGCGCGGATCGCATGGCGGGCGCCGATCGCGCCAAGGTACAGCGCGCGGTGGGCGCGGGCAAAGTGCTTGTGCGCATACTGGCGGCGGGCGAAGGCGTCCTGGGCGATCATCCGCGGGCGTACGCCGCCCTTGCAGGCGTGGTGGACGATCGTCATGTCGGGCAGGTGACGCACCGCCCACCCCGCGCGCTTCATCCGCAGACACAGGTCGGGCTCCTCGGCGTAGATGAAGAAGCGCTCGTCGAGGCAGCCAGCGCTCAGCAGCGCCTCGCGGCGCGCCAGCATGAACGAGCCCGAGGTCCAGTCACACTCGTACTCGCGCTCGTACACGTCCATGTCGAGCACGCGCTCTCCCGCCCACCCGGGGCTCACCGGCCAACGCTCGGACGCCAGCGCCTCGCCGAGCGCCCGGGCGGCGCTGGGGAAGCGCCTGATCGTGGGGAACAACTCGCCGTCGGGGGTCAGCTGGCGCGCGCCTGCGAGCCCCACCTCGGGGCGCTCGTCGAGCATCCTCACGAGCTCCCCGAAGGTTCCGGCGACGATTTCGGTGTCCGGGTTGAGGAGCAGCACGTAGCGCGCGCTAGTGGTCTCGATGCCGCGGTTGTTGCCGTGCCCGAAGCCCTTGTTGGGGGAGGCGACCACGCGCGCCGCGGGAAAGCCCGACTCGACCAGCTCGCGGGTGCCATCGCTGGATTCGTTGTCGACAACCACCACGTCGAGCGCAGCGCCGCCCGCATGGGCGAAGATCGTCGAGAGGCACGACGTCAGCCAGCGCGCCTCGTTGGTGGACACCACCACGATCGCAAGATCCGCCACAATTTGCCGGCTTGCCGGTCGGGGAGGATCTGCATACGCCATTGCCACGCCATTCGTGGATCCCCCATTGAGGCTTGATGTCGGGATGTCGGACACGTCATCCACGCAACGAGTCGGCGCCGCGCCCGCTTTCGTGCAGTCGCTCGCGCACGCGCCGTCCCTGGCGCCACACCGGCCGCCTGACGCGCTCCACGTTGCGCGCCGCCGCGCCAAGCCCGCCGTGCGTCAACGGCGCCACCGGCCGCCCGCCGATCAGCGCCCGACAGCGACCCTCGCGCAGCGCTGCCACGCACGCCTCGACGCTCAGCGGGTCCTCGTCGCCCGGCGCGTCGATCTGAAGCTCCATCGTCAGCGGGAACATCTGGCCGGGCCGGTGCAGGTCGAGCGCGGCTGCCCCCACCAACCCATGCTCCTGCGCCACGCGGCAGGCGCGCGGGTTGGGCGCCCATCCATCCCACTTGCGTGTCCAGATCTCGATGCCGGCGCTGAGCTCCAACCACTCGCGCTCGAACACCCGCCAGGCGTCGCGGCGCACCGGATGCGCGAGCACCGCGGCGCCGTCGTACGCGGCCACCGCGCGCAGCAGCTCCGTGGTGGGGGTGCCCTCGCCGAGGAACGGCACCGCGCCCCACACCGGCACGTGCACGCGATCATGCGGGTCGGCATACTCGATCCCCGGCACCAGCAGCGGTCCGGCGACGCTCGCGGCGGCGCACGCCGCGACATATTCCCCCAGGCGCGCGGCGTCGAAGCCGCGGTCGTGCTCGCACATGAACACCGCGTCGCAGCGCTCCTTGCGGAACAGCGCCGCGATCTCCTCCAGCGGCAGCTGCGCGTCGTAGGACCACTCCGAGTGCACGTGGAACGCCGCCCTGATCGTACGTGAGCTCACGCGCTCCGCCTCCCCCACGTCTGGGCGGCCACGGTCCGCCAGGTGTCCTCGAGGAACAGCGTGCGCGTGCCCCGCTCGAGGTTGTACCAAGCGGTGGGACCCCCGCTCGCCAGCATCGCTCGCAGGGTCGCACGCCAGCCCGGCCACTCCCCCACGTGCGCGCCCGGACCGCGCAGCACGAACAGCATGTGCATCAGCTCCCGCCCCAGATGGCGGCACAGCAGCTCTTCGAACGGGGGGCTCGGCGGCAGCGGGGCGGCGTGGTCGAGCGCGCGCGCGGCGGCCCACGCGGGGTACTCGTAACCGACTCGCCGCGCCAGCGCGAGGCTGCCCCAGGGACGGCCGTTGAGCTCCATGAACCACCACTCGTCCTCCGCGCGCAGCAGCTCCACCATGAACATCCCCCGCCAGCCCGCCTCGCCCAGCAGCCGTTGCACAGGGCCCACCAGCTCCGCGGGAACCGGCGCCGAGGCGCACGCACTCGAGCCTGACCCTGCGGGGTTCATCATCCGCACCCGCCGGTGCGCGCTGAGGTGGTGCACACCTTCGTCGTCGGCGATGCCGAAGATTCCCGCGCCGTTGCCCGCGACCCAGCGCTGCAGGAGTGCCGGCGTCGCCGCGCCCCATGTGCGCAGCAGCGCTCGCGCCTCGGCCTCGGTGGCCACTGGACGGGGGGCGAGGCGCCGCAGGCGACCCTCGTGCTCCTCCGCCGCCAGCGCCGGCTTCAGCACCGCCGGGAACTCCCATCCGCTCGGCTGCTCCAGCGCGTGCAATTCACCCACGCCGAGGGCAGGTGCGGGGGCGGGTCTGTGGCCGTTGACCGCGGCGACCCTGGCACAGTCCGATGCCACCTCCACCCACGGCGGCACCGCGAAGCCCGCCGCCTGCGCGGCGCGCAGCTGTGCGCGCTTGTCCAGCGCCAGCCGCGCCTGCACACCACGCGGCCCCGCGACCGGCGCGTCGCCCGGTAGTGCCCGGTCGACCACCAGCACCGCGGGGTCATCGAGTGGCATCGTCAGCTCGTGCGTCGCTGCCAGCGCCGCCATCTCGCCTACGCACGCCGCGAGGTCATCCTCGGGAGCGGTCACCTCCACAATCTCAACCTCCCGCAGCCGGCGCAGCGCCACCGGGCGCCCGCGACGCGCGAAGGCCGCCACGCGGTGTCCTGCCCCTCGCAAGCTCGCCACGGCCTCGGGTGCTGCCAGCGCGTCCGCGAAGCCGACCAGCACCGAGGCGGTGGGCGCGCGCGGGGGCCGGCGCGGGGCGCTCCCGTTGCTGCTGGGAGCGCGCAGGAATCCGTTTGGGGCATCCGCGGCGCCGTCCGGGGCGCACGCTGGTGGGGGCGCAACCTCCAGCGACTCGCGCCGGGGATTTGCCGTAGTGGTGGGTGCCTGTGCACTCATCGGCCCGCTTCCCCCTACCGCAGTCGCTTCACGAGCCGCTTACCCAGACGCGTGGGGTTGGGCCGTTCCTGCGCGCCGGCGGCAGCCAGCGCAACCCACTGCTCCAGCGGGCGCTCGCGGTGGACGGTGCTGCGCGGCGCCAGCCATGCGCGCGTGGCGGCGCAGCCGCCGTCGCTGCTGTACACGCGGCGGTAGCCCGCCGCCCGCAGTGCGCGCAGCACGCGGCGGTCGTAGGAACCGAACGGGCATGCCGCCTCCCGCACCGGCGCCCCGAGCAGCTCCTCCAGTGCTAGGCGCGAGCCCACCAGCTCCTCGTGCAGTTGCTCATCGGACAGCGCGCGCCAGTCGCAATGGTGCATGCCGTGGCTGCCGATCGTCATGCCCGCCTCCTGCAGCGTCGCGATCTGCGCCGCGGTGAGGTGCCCGGGCGCGCCGATCTTGCCCGCCAGCACGAAGAAGCGCGCGCTCGCGCCCCGTTTCGCGAGCGGCGCCAGCGCCTGCTCGGCATCGGAGGCATTGCCATCGTCGAACGCCACCTCCACCCCTGCGCTCGGCAGCGCGTCGAGGATCGCCTCCAGCCACTCTCGCGGCACCCACACCTTGCGCTCGGCCTCGCTCGCGCCGGGCGGCGGCCCCGCTCCGTTGCCTTCCAGCCCGTGGAAGGTGAGGATCAGCTCCTGCCCGCCCACGCCATCACCGCAGGCGCACGATCGTGAAGCCGCGCGAGGGGTTGGTGCCGCCCACGGGGTCGGCGAGCGTCCCCACCGTCGTGCGTGCCACCGCCGCGCCGCGCAGGTAGGCGCCGAGCAGCGGGTCGTAGTTCACGCCGAACGTCGGCGTCCCCCAGATCGAGAGGTCGCGCGCGCCGATCGCCGCCACCGCCACGTGCTCGCGGCGCATGCGCGCCACCGCCGCGCGTTCTTCGGCGGGGCTCGCCAGCAGGCCGGGCAGCAGCGTCAGCTCGTACAGCGCGGGGCGGCGGTCGGCCATGAAGTACAGCCCGCCGTCGGTCGGCGCCGCGAGGATCGGCTGGTTCGGGGCGCTCTGCGCGTCGATCTGGTGCACCGCCGCTTGCAGCGCCCCCGCGGCGGCGGCGCTCGTCACGAAGCTGCCGCGCGGGGTGTGGACGGTCGTGTTCTCGTGCACATACAACCCCCCCAGCGCGTAAGCGGCGAGACCCGCCGCCACGAGGCCGAGCGCGCCGAGCGACGCCACCCGCGCCTGCGGCCAGCGCGCCGCCACGCGTTCGTGCAGGATGCCCAGCAGCAGCACCAGCGGCGCGGCGAAGTAGGGCGCGTAGGAGCCCTCGGTGGTGAACGCGTTGTAGGCGCGCAGCCCCAACCCGAGCGCGGCCACTGTCAGCGCCAGGTCGGCCGGCCAGGAGCGCCCCAGCGGCGAGCTCTGCCCGCGCACCAGGCGCACCGCCGCGAGCACCGCCACCGCGATGCCGAGCGCCGGCAGCCAGCTCATGCCGAGCACAAGATGGCGCATCTCCAGCTCGATCGCAGCGCGCTGGCCGGCGAGCACGCCGCTCGCGCGCAGCAGTCCGTCGAGCAGCACGATCGCGAGCGCCGCGGCGGCCATCGGCCACAGCGCGCTCACACGCCGGCGGCTGCGCCAGCCGTTGACGCTTGCAACGAGCGCCGCCAGCAGGCCGGTGTAGATCGCGGCACGAGCCGCCAGCCCGACGATGCTCCCGGGGCTCAGCGGCATCCAGTTCTGCTCGGTGTTGACGCCCGCGTGCAGGAACTTCACCGGCCACAGGTTTTCGGTGAAGAGGCGCGAGAAGCCCGCCTGCTCGGCAAACCACGCATACACCGCCAGCGGGATCGCGAGCGCCGGCAACGCCATCCGCCACGCCGCCCGCCACGCCGGCGCGCGGCCCGACACAGCGCCACGTCGGCGATCACGTAGGCGGCCGCGGCGCCGACCGCCACCGCGAGGAATTCCGGTCGCGTGAGCGCGACCATGCCGACCCCGATACCCGCCGCCAGCGCCCGCTCGCGGGTCAGCGCGAGCAGCGTCAACAGCAGGAACAACAGCCCGAAGGTGGCCGAGTTGGTGTGCGGCAGCACGAAGTTGAAGGCCGTCCCCGAGAAGCCGATCGCCAGCAGCACCGCGCTCGCCAGACCGGCGATGAGCGGCACCAGCCAGTGACGCGCGAGCGCGTAGAAGGCCGCGATGATCGCCGCGGTCTGCACGAGGCCGAACGCAAACGCGGTCGTGAAGCTGGTGCCGAAAAGCTTGAAGCTCAGCGCCAGCGAGTACAGGCCGAGCGGGCCGTAGTAGTAGCGCACGTCGCGGTAGGCCACCGCGCCGTGCTTGATCAGATCGGCGGTGGTCAGCTCGGCGCCGGCGTCGATCTCGGGCACCCCCCACTTGCGCCACGTCAGCGCCGTGAGCACCGCGAAGCAGCAGCAGCGAGCGCGGCGATCACCGTGCGATCGCGCGGGCCGCTGCGACCCGGCCCGGGGCGCCTGCGTCGCCGACGCAGGCGGGACGTACGCGCGCGGCGGCGCCGTACGGCGGCGAGGGATCAGGGTCGACGCTCACGCCGGCGCGGGACGGGGGACGAGCACGCCCAGCAGTACCTCGAGCTGCCGGCATGCGACCACGCGCAGGCCCGGCCACATACAGCGCGCAGCCGACCACGCCGGCCACCGCCGCCTGCGCCAGTTCACGCCGGCAACGTCGTGCCCAGTGCCCACCCGGCGCCGAAGGCCAGCGCCGCGAGCGCCAGGAAGCGCGCCGCGTCGCCGGCCAGCTCGCGCGCCAGCGCGCGGCGCGGTCGCCCGGCCCGCCGCCGCGACGAGCAGCACCGCGGCGAAGCCCGCCGGCGCGACGAAGAAAGCCCCCACCGCGCCATCGACGCCGAACAGCGCGCTGCCGATCGCGGTCGCGGCCAGGTGCACCAGCGACGAGCGGCAGCGCGAGCGCGCTCAGCAGCCGCGCGCGGCCGACCGCGAGCAGCACCGGCAGCAGGAAGTTGACGAGCAGCGCGCGACAGTGTCCACGGCACCAGCAGCGCCGCGAAGGTCCGCAGCGTGTGCGACCTCGGCGGTGGAGAGGCTGTGGGGCAGCACCGCGTGGATCGAGCGGCGCGCCAGCCGCGATCAGGCCGGCGAGCGCCGGTGCGACGATCAGCATCGCGTAGCGGAAGCCGCGCGGCACGGTCGTCGGCGACGACGCGTCCGGCGCTGCGCGCGCGCCTCGCGCGTCATGTCGGGGATGCTCGACATGCCGAGCGCCATCCCGGTGCCCGCCACCAGGTAGCTGGCGAACAGGTAGGCGTAGGAGAGGACCGTCGTGCCGCCCGCGGCCGAGTGGCTGGCGAAGGCGAGCGTGATCACGAACAGCACGTTGAAGGCGAGGTAGATCGCGGTGCGCCCGAGCACCACTCCGCAGTCGCGGACGATCGCGGCTGGCGCGAACGAGCCGCCGGTGCGCCGCTCGGGGAGATCCGCGGCGCGGCCGCCTGCGAGGCCGCCGCTGCGCCGCAGCCCGACCAGCATCCAGGCGCACGTCACTGACCGACATCGCCAGCATCGACCAGCCGAGCGTCTGCACGCCGGTGCGTGTCCATCAGCGCCAGGAACGTGACCAGCCCGGAGCCCGCGCCCGCACATGTAGGCGCCGGCGATCGATCGTGAAGCGATCGCGGATCGCGAGCACCGTGGCGCCGCCGGCGGCCCACAGCTGCAGCACCATCGCGCAGCCCAGCACCGGCAGCGCGGCGGCGGTGACGGCGCGGCCGTGCGGGCTCAGGCCCGGGCGCAATCAGGTGTGCGAGCGGACCCGCGAGCGGGCCGGTGAGCAACAGCACCGGCAGCGCGACGAAGCCCAGCGTCGATCGCGAACTCGCGCACGCTCAGCCGCGCGCCCGGCTCGACCAGCAGCGGCACCGAGGTGAGCCGCAGGCTCTGGCTGAACACGCCGAAGGTCGAGTACAGCGCGAACGCGACGAAGAAGCCGTCGGTGCGCGCATTGGTGCCGAAGTGGCCGAGGTAGAGCACGGCCTGGATCGCCGAGGCAGCGGCCATCGCGAACGTCGCGAGCGACATCGCCATGCCGGCGCGCGCTTTACGTGTGGTCGTGGCCGCGTCGGCGTGCGCAGGCACCGCCGCGCGGCGGGCGCTCTCTGCGCCGAGACTGAGGGTCTGACTGCTCATGCTTGAAAAACGCTTCGGCGCGAGCTTTTCTCGCGGGCCGTCACGCCAATCGGACTCAGAACAGTCGGATGCTCGAGGTCGTGAACGGGCTCGTGCTCGCGCTGTTGCCGAACACGTCTTTGAGCGCGGAGCTCAGCGTGCCGCTCACGGCGCCGGGGCCGCCGGCGGTGAGGTTGTTGCTCGTGTCTTTGATGGCGGTGACGGTGAGCTTCACGGTGGTGCCGCTCACCGCCGTGCTCGCCGTCACGACCGCCGAGGTGCCGCCGATGTTGCTGTAGCGCGAGGTGCCCGAATCGCCAGTGCTCCAGCTACCCGAGCCGATGCTCGACACTGCGATCGTGGTCGAGCCCGTGGCCCCGCGGGTGTAGGTGAGCGTCACGCTGCTCGGCACGCTCGCCGCTTCGATCGTGTCGCTGAAGGTGAGCGTGATCGCGTCGCCGACCTGCGGTTTGCCGGCGATGCTGCCCGGGGTGGTGTCGGCGATCGCGGTGAGGCTGGGTTTGGTCGTGTTCACCTTCACCGTCGTCGGCGTCGAGGTGGTGGCGTTGCCGGCCTTGTCGGACACCGCGTACTCGTACTCGTAGCAGTGGCCGCTGGAGACGGTGCTGTCGGTGAACGGCGAGCTCAGTCCCAGCGCACCGATGTTGGTGAACGACGCGAACGTGCTGCAGGTGTTGGTGGAGGTGGTGTAGGTCGCGGTCGCGCGCTTGAGCTGGCCCAAGGCGCTGTTCACGCCCGAGCCCGCGTCGCTCGCCGAGAAGGTCACCGCCACCGGGCCGTTGGCGTACGTCGGCGCACTGACCGTGGCGCTCGGCGCGGTTTTGTCGACCTCGACGGTGCTCGACAGCGTCGAGGTGTTGCCGACGCGGTCGGTGCCGGTCAGCTTGTACAGGTAGCAGCCCGCCGTCAGCCCGCTCTGGGTCGGGGTGCCGGTGATCGTCACGGGCGTCCCGTAGTTGCTGCACACGCCGTTCGCCAGCGTGCCCGTGGCGCGCGTCAGCACCGAGGAGACCAGGCCCGAGCCGCTGTCGGCGTTGTATTCGGTGCGCGTGCCGATCGAGAAGCTGCCGGAGGTGTTGTAGCTGGTCGAGCCCGGTTCGGTGGCCGCCACGTTGTTCACGCTCAACGCGCCACCGGTCGGTCCGGCGGTGTCGGGGAGCAGCGCGTAGGTCGCGCTCGAGGAGCTCGCGCCGGCGTTGGTGGCGACGAACACCGTCGGGCTTGCCGACGGCTGCGTCGCGGTGGCGCCGAAGGTGTACACCATCTGACCGCCCGTCTGGGCTTCGCCGAAACCGTTGGCGGCGAGCGAGCTGAAGGTGTAGCCGCGCAGGCCGCTCACCGTGTCGCTGGAGCTGGCGGTCACCGTGTAGGTTCCCCCGGCGGCCGGCCTGAAGTAGAGCGCGTCATTGGACGCCTTGTAGTAGGCGTTCGTGAGGTTGCTGAAGCTCAGCGACGGCGTCGGTGGGATCGTCGTGTCGACCTTCACGGTCGTCGAGATGCTCGCGCGGTTGCCCACGTTGTCCACGCCCGTGAGCGTGTAGCGATAGCAGCCGTTGGCCTCGCTCTGCGCAGGGCTGCCGGCGATCGTGGTGGGGGCGCCGTAGGTGCCGCACGAGCCACCCGCGAGCGTCGCCGTTTCGAGTGTCAGCGTGCTCGCGCGCAGCCCCGACTGGCTGGCCGTCTGCGGCTCGCTGTAGTCGGTGCGGATCGCGATCGGGTAGCTGCCGGTGATGCTGTTGCTGGAGGAGCCTTCGGCGCTGGCTGCGACGCCGTTGATGTTCAGCGCCCCACCCGTCGGTGCGCTGATGTCGGGCACCACGTCGAAGGCGGCGCCGGCGCTCACGCCCGCTTTGTTGGTGGCGGTGACCGGCTGTTCGCCGGTCGCGGTCGCGCCCGCGCCCGCCCATTTGTAGGTGGTCTTGTAGGGAGCGCTGCTCAGCGCGCCACCGCCGCTGGAGAAGCCGCTGAGCGCCGGGAAGCTCACTTCCCTGATCCCCGACAGCGGATCGCTGGTGCTGGCTTCGACGGTGAAGGCGCCTTCGTTGCCGGCCTGCGGGTCGGTGTAGACGGTGGCGCCCGCGATGTACGTGCTGCCGCTTGCGCCGGACAGCGTCAGCACCGGCGTGGACGGCGGCGCTTCGGTGACCGTCAGCGTCTGTGTGGTGCGTGCGCTCACGCCTGCGCTGTCGGTCGTCTCCAGCCCGATGGTGTACGTGCCCGGCGTGGTGAAGGCGTGCACGAGCGTCGGGCTCGACCCGGTGTCGGTGGCGTATTTGCCGCTGCCGTCGAGGTCCCACTTGTAGTCGGTGATCGTCGCCTGCGAGTCGGTCGAGCCGGAGGCGTTGAAGGTCACGTTCTGCCCCGTCACCGCCGGCTTGGAGTTGATCGTCAACGACGGCGTCAGCGTCAGGTTGACGTTGCTCGCGTGATAGTGCGCGAACACGGTCGTCGGGCTCAGCGCCTGATCGTAGATCGCCAGTTCGTCTAGCGCGCCGCCCCCGAACAGGGAGTTGCCGTCGCGCGACATCAGGTACAGCGTCGAGTTGGCAAACGGCCCCTGGCCGGTGGCGCTGCTCTCCTGCTGGTAGCTCACCGGCTGCCCATCCACGTAGGGGGTGATCTCTTCGTTGCCCGCCGCGCCCGAGTTGAGCACGAACACGTAGTGATGCCACACACCCGCGCTGGGGCGCTGGAAGAAGACGCTGTTGCGGTTGGCGCCCGTGCCGATCCCCACGCCGAAGGTGCCGCCGTACTCGCCGGAGTTGGGGTCGACGATGAAGCCGCCCGCGTTTTCGTTGAAGTTCGGGGTGAGCTCCATCGCCAGCGCGTCGTTGTTGGCGTACTGGTTCCACTTCAGCCAGAACTCCACGGTCACCTGGCTGGTGCCCGACAGGTTGAGCGGGATCGCCCCGGAGTCGCTGGTGCCGTTGAAGCCGACCGCAGTGCCGTTTTCGATCGCGCCCGGCAGCCCGAAGGTGCCGCCGCTGATCGTCCCGGCCGAGAGACCCGTGCTGTCGAGGATCGTCGGCCCCGCCGGTTCGTCGAGCTTGTAGTAGTGGATCAGCCCGGGCGTGCTCTGCACCGCTTCGGAGTAGCTCGTGGCGGCCTGTTCCAGCACCGTCACGGTGATCGTGGTGCGCGCGCTGAGACCGTGGTCGTCGGTCGCTTCCACGCCGATCGTGTGCGTGCCCGGCGTCGCGAAGCTCGTGCTCACGGTCGGCGTCGAGCCGGTGTCGGTGGCGTATTCGCCGCTGCCGTTCAGATCCCACTTGTAGTCGGTGATCGTGCCCTGATCGGTCGAGCCGCTCGCGTTGAGCGTCACCGTCTCCCCCGCGACCGCGGGATTGGGGGCGGCGGTCACTTTCACGGTCGGCGGGAAGTTGCCCACCGTCAGCGTGTGGCTGGTGGTGGCGCTCGCGTTGTGGTTGTCCACCACGCGCAACCCGATGTTGTACGTGCCCCCGGTGGGGATGCTGGTGTTCAGCACCGGGTTTGAGCCCGTGTGCGTTTCGTAGGTCCCGCTGCCGTTCAGATCCCACTGGTATTCCACGATCTGCCCGTCGGAGTCGCTCGAGCCGGAGGCGTTGAGCGTCACGCTTTCCCCTGGGCGCACCGGGTTCTTGGAGATCGTGAAGGATGCGCTCGGCGGTTCGGCGCTGCCGTGGGAGTTGTAGTGCTGGAAGATCGTGCCCGCGCTGAGCGGCTGGTTGTAGATCGCCAGCTGGTCGAGCTCGCCCGCTCCGAACAGTGAGCTGCCGTCGCGCGACATCAGGTACAGCGTCGAGTTGGCGAACGTCCCCTGGCCGCCGGCGGCGCTTTCCTGCTGGTAGCTCACCGGCACACCGTCGACGTAGGGGCTGATCTCTTCGCCGGCCGCCGCGCCCGTGTTGATCACGATCGCGTAGTGGTGCCACGCCCCCGCGCTGGGACGCGCGAAGAAGATGCTGTTGCGGGCCGAGTCGCTGCCGATGCCGATGCCGAAGGTGCCGCCGTACTGGCCGGCGTTGGGGTCGACCAGGAAGCCGCCGGCGTTTTCGTTGAAGTTCGGGGTGAACTCCATCGCCAGCGCGTCGTTGTTGGCGTACTGGTTCCATTTCAGCCAGAATTCGATCGTCAGCTTGCCCGTGCCCGACAGGTTCAGCGGGATCTTGCCGTAGTCGCTCGATCCGTTGAAGCCGATCGCGGTGGTCGGATCTTCCGCGACCGCGCCCGGCAGCCCGAAGGCGCCGCCGCTGATCGTCCCGTTGCTCGAGCCCTTGCTGTCGAAGATCGTCGGCCCCGCCGGTTCGCCGAGCTTGTAGTAGTCGACCAGCCCGGGCGTGCCCAGCACGGCGCTCTCGTAGCTGCTGGCGCCCTGTTCGAGCACCTTCACCGTCACCGTCGTGGTTGTGGTGAGCCCTTCGCTGTCGGTCAGCTTCACCCCGACGGTGTGCACGCCGGCGGTCTGGAAGCTGGTGGTCACTTTCGGCGTGGTGTGAGTGTCGGTGGCGAAGTTGCCGCTGTTGTCCAGATCCCACTTGTAGTCGGTGATCGTGCCTTGATCGGTCGAGCCGCTCGCGTCGAGCGTCACCGCCTGGCCGACCAGCGCCGGGGTGGGGGATACGGTCACGTTGGCGACCGGCGGGAAGTTGCCGACCGAGATCTGCACGGTGGTGGTGCCGGTGGCGCCGTCGCTGTCGGTGACACGCAGACCCACCGTGTACGTGCCGGGGTTGGCGAACGATGTGGTCGTGGTGGGGCTCGAGCCGCTGTTGGTCTCGTACGTGCCGTCGCCATTGAGATCCCATTCGTACTTGACGATCGAGCCGTCCGCGTAGTGCGAGCCGGAGGCGTTGAGCGTCACGCTCTGGCCGGCCCGCGCCGGGGTGGGGGTAGCCGTGAAGGAGGCCACCGGGCGCGGCTCGGGCCCGTTGGAGTCGAACTGCTGCTGGATCGTGGACGCGCCCAGTTCGCTGCCGTAGATCGCCAGGTCGTTGATCGCGCCGCTGCCGAACAGCGAATTGCCCCCGCGCGAGAAGAGATACAGCGTGGAGTTGGCGAACGCGCCTGCGCCTTCGCCGCTGCTCTCCTTCTGGTAGCTCACCGGCACCCCGTCGACGTACGGGATGACCTCGGTGGCGGCGGGCGCTTTGGGGTTGAGCACGAAGGCATAGTGGTGCCACACGCCGGCGGTGGGGCGCGCGAAGAAGACGGTGTTGCGCGCGCTGCCCGCGCCGATGCCGACGCCGAAGGTGCCGCCGTACTCGCCCGCGTCGGGGTCGACGATGAAGCCGCCGAGGTGTTCGTTGTAGTTGGGGGTGAACTCCATCGCCAGGGAGTCGTTGTTGCCGTAGGCGTTCCACTTCAGCCAGAACTCCACGGTGATCGCGCTCTGACCCGCGAGTTCCAACGGGATCTCCCCGTACGCACCGGTCTCACCCTCGATCGGGTCGCCGTCGCCGGCGAATTCGGTGGCGGTTTCGGAGGCGCCGTTGACCGCGCCGGGCACGCCGTGCGTCGCTTCGAAGACCGTGCCATTGCTCGAGCCCTTGGTATCGACGATAGCCGCGCCGGAGGCTTCGTCGAAGGGGTAGTAGTGCAACAGGCTGGGCACGGCTTCGACGGCGTTGCTGTAGCTGCTCACGCCTTCGCTGAGCACGGTCATCGGCAGCGTCGCGGTCGCAGTCGCGCCCTTGCTGTCGGTCACCTGCACGCCCACGGTCGTGCTGCCGGGGGTGGCGAAGGTCTTCGTGATCGTCGGCGTGGTGCCGGTGTCGGTTTCGTATTTGCCGCTGCCGTTGAGGTCCCATTTGTAGTCTGTGATCGTGCCCCCTTCCGCCGAGCTCGAGCCGGCGGCGCTGAGCGTGTCGAGCTGCCCGGCGCCGACCGGGTTCATGCTCGCGCCGAGCTTGGCGGTGGCGGTGTTGTCGACGTTGACCGTCCGCTCCGTCGTTTCCGTCTGACCGTTGGCGTCGGTCACCTTCAGGATCACTTCATAGGTGCCGGGCTGCGTGAAGGCGTAGGTCAGCGTCGGCGAGGAGCCGGTGTCGATCGAGAACGTTTCGCTGTTGTTGACGTCCCACTTGTAGTCGGTGATTTTCGCGTAGGGGTCGGTCGAGGCCGAGGCGTTGAAGCTCACGTTCTGGTTGATGTACACCGTGCTCGGCGTGGCCGTGAACGACGGCCGCGGCAGTTTCGGCGGACCGCCCGCGTCGACTTTGATGTCTTCGGCGGGGGTGCCCGGCTGGACTTCCATTTCCGAGAGCACGTTGTAGGTCAGCTGGTCGATCACCGGTTCGGTGTCCAAGCCGTACGCCCACTCCATCGTGCCCGAGGCGAACACCAGCGCGCCGCTCGACGCGCGGTACTCGGCCGCGCTCACGCTGCTCGACTCCCCTGCCGGCGGCGTCGTCGCGCGGGCGCGCCCGGCGTCCTGCAGCCACGAGTCTTCGGCGTCGGCGACGTTGGTCAGCGTCAGCCGCTTCACGCCGGCCGGCTCCACCGCGTAGTAGCTCGACTGCGCGGGCGAGGGCACCTGGTCCCACTCCCAGCCGACGATCCCTTCAGGCAGGACGGTGGAGGATTTCGTCGAGATCCCCGTGTTGCGGTACGCCGGGCTCGAGCCGAATTCGCCGTTGGTGTTGCCCGCCGGGATCGTCAGTTTGAAGCGTTCCTCGTCGTTGTCGCCGACGTACAGCACGCCGAACAGCGAGTTCTCCGGTTCGTTGACCCCGATTCGGCCGCCGGGAGGCGCGTTGGGATCGCCGGCCGGCGCGCCGGGGTCGCGGCGGGTGGTGGTCGCGTACTGCGGCCGCGGTTCGCCGTTGGGGCCGATCGACGCCGGGTCGTTGGGGGTGGCGGCGGCGTCGCCGTCGCTGGAGCCCTGGATCGTCTTGTAGCAGACGAGCGTGCGGTGGTTGTTTTCGTAGCGCGTCTGCCAGTACGCAGTGTTGGCGCTGAGCGAGACGATGCTCACGCCCGCTTCGCGCGCGGCCTTGAAGTTGTGGAACTCGTTGTACGACCAGTACTCGCTGTGCCCGGAGACCAGGTCGACCTTGTGGTTGAGCAGTTCGCCCGGGTTGGAGTCGAGGTTGACGTCCGAGGTGTAGCTGACTTCGTAGCCCTGCTGCTCCAGCCAGTACACGGTGAGGAAGTCGGGGCCGAAGAAGTGGTTGTACTGCTCGTCGCCTTCCTTCTCGGGGCGGTCGAAGGAGACCGCCACGGCGCGCGGGTCGCCGGCGATCGTGTTGGCGCCACCGCAGGCGTCGTAGTAGAGCGACTTGCAGCCCCACGTGTTGTACGCCTCGTAGTCCGCCGAGGGCAGCACGTACTCGATCGCCGCGTGGTTGGCTTCGTTGCGCACGGGGAACACCACGTAGTTGGAGATGCCGCCACCGCCGACGTCCGTGAACACTGCCTCGTAGATGCCCGAGATCGGCAGCTTGTTGCCCGGGATCGTGTAGCTGACGCTCCAGTTGGAGCAGCTGAGTTCACCGGTCGTGGTGTTCTGGGGGTTGCACTGGAAGGAGTTGTTCACCGGTACGTTGGTGGCGCCCGCACCGGGGATCAGGCGCGCGCCGTCGCCGCCGTAGTAGCCGATCCGGTAGACGCTGATGTTGACGTCCGTGGCAGGGAACGAGGGCAGGTCGGTGCCGATCTTCAGCGGCACGTTTTCGCCGAGCTTGTAGCTCGATTCGGGCGTGAAGCCGCCGAGGTCTTCGCTGTAGTTTTCCATCGCCACCTGGTTTTCGGTGGTGCCTTCGCCCATGCAGTTGTTCTCGTTGACAATCGGGTTGGCGTTGGGGCACGACACCGCCGCGGAGGCGCCTGTGGGCGCGCCACCGAGGATCAGCAGTACGAAGGCGATCAGCAGGGCGGGGAGGCCGGCGCGGGCACAGGCCCGCGAGGTGGTGCTACGCGGTGGCAAGGTGTCGTGTGTAGGCATATGTTGAGAAAACGCGTTGGGGTTGGGGGATCTTTTGTGCGGCTTGGCTCTCATCCGACCGGCACTGGCTCGCGCTCGGGACGGTGCGTGGGCACCGGTTCGTGGGGTTCGCGCACGGGGTCGCCCGGGCGCCGCGGCCCAGGCTGGCTCGGCGCGCGGCCGGGTTCGCGACGCGCAGGCCCGAGCGGCAGGCGCTGGCGCTCGTCGCTCGGCTGCAGCGGCCCGCGCGGGTCGGCGCCCGGCGCGTCGGGAAGCGGCAGCGGGCGGGGCCGGCGGGCGGGCGGGCGCACCGGCTCGGTCGCGGGCGAGGGCTCGCGCAGCGCGACGATCATCGCGCCGATGAAGAACAGCAGGTAGGGGACGTGCGGGAAGGAGAGGACGTCGAACAGGCCGCTGGCCAGCACGATCACGCCGACTGATGCAAACGCCGCCAGCGCCAGCGAGGCGCGCCGTGGGTCGGGGCCGCGGATCGTGCGGTGCGCGGCGCTCATCATCGCGCCGAGGATGCTGAGGTAGGCGAGCAGGCCGAACAGGCCGGTGGTGATCAGCAGGCCGAGGTACTCGTTGTCGAGGATCCGATACTTGTGCGGGTCATAGCTTTCATAGCCACGTCCCAGCAGCGGGTAGGTGAGCAGGTCGGGGCGCACGGCGTCGTAGCGCGCGGTGCGGTCGGTGGTGCTCAGCACGTCGTTGACATGACCAGGCTCCAACTGCGTGATCACCGACCCGAGCGCGCCCGGTGAGGTGATGTGCACGAGCACGCCCAACACCAGCGCGAGGCCGAGCAGCGGGCGCCCCACAGTGCGCGGGCGGTAGGCGCACAACAGCGCGATTGCCCCGACCGGGGCGACGATGCTGGTCTTGCGCGAGGTCGCGACGCCGCCCGCCAGCAGCAGCCCGATCGCGATCGTGTACAGCACCCGCCGACGGCGGGTGCGCGCGTCGACCGAGCCCATAATCGCGAACGGCAGCACCATCGCCAGCAGCGCCGCCAACTCCAGCGGCTGACTGGTGGGGCCGTACACGGTCAGCCGCCCGATCGAGTCCGGCATGTCCAGTTCCGGGGGCACCGTCACCGTGAAGACTTTCCCCCACAGCGAGTAGAACACGTTGTAGTGCATGCGGTACTCGATCGCGGTGGCGAGCGCCACGATCACCCCGAGCACCACCATCAATGCGACGTAGCGCGGAACCTCGCGCGGGCGGATCACCGAGGCGACGACGAAGAAGAAGAGAATGTAGGACACCAGCAGCGCGAGCTTCTTGACGACCAGCGACACCTCGTCCATGCTCGCCAGCGCGTGACCGTTCAGCGCAAACCCGACACAGCACACCCCGAGGAAGGCGAGCGCCGCGAAGTGCACGCGCGTGAGCTTCACGCGCGGGCGAGCCGCGCCGCTGACGATCCCCAGGCTCAGCAGCCACAGCAGCACGAGCGCGATCAGCAGCGGCCGGTCCAGCGTGCTGCTGAGCGGCAGGCTCACCGGCAGCTGGATCGCGTCGAAGGGGACGAGGAACAGCATCACCATGAAGCCGGCCAGCGCCCACGGCAGCACGCGTGTGGTGTGTGGCCAGTTGTCGGCGTGCGGGCGCGGATCGTCGAGCCGGTCGAGTGTCGCGAGCTCCTCAGCGGTGCGGAGCGCGAGCCGGCGCCGATGGCGGCGGGCGTAGAGGAAGCTGAGGCCGACCAGCAGCACGAGCGCGAACACGAACGCCATCATCTGCCAGCGGGCGTCGCCGCCCACCAGCCCGCTGGTCGTCGGACCGAGCGGGCGCACCACCACCGTTTCCGGGCCGGTGGGCCCGGCCGACTGTTCGGCGCGCACGTGGCGCAGCAGCAGCGCACGGGCGGCGTCCACCAGCACCACCGCGCCGCGCACCGAGGGCGCCTGCGCGTAGATGCTCAGCATCGGGTGTTCGCCGTCGACGTCGAGCAGCAGCCGATAGGCGTTGTCGACGAGGATCGGGTTGGGCGGCGTCGGCAGCTTGGGCCCGAGGTTTTCGCGTCCCAGCAGCAGCGTGAACGGCCCGGAGGCGGAGACGCTGAGGCCGTGCAGACCGAGCGCTTCGCCGAGCGCGGCGGTGGCGTGATCGCTCTGCAGATAGAGGGCGTAGCCCACCGCCAGTTCCGCGACGAGCTTGCCGGCGTTGGGGTTGGTGGGCGTTGCCGTGGCCAGCTGCGAGGCCCTGGTATCCACCAGCACCTCGGCCTGTGCGGCGCCGAGCGCGACGTTACGGGAGTGCAGCGCAGGCGGCGCCAGCGACGGGCGATAGCCGACCAGCAGCGCCGCCAGCAGCGCGGCCAGCACGATCGCGACCAGCGGTCGTAACGCCCGCGAGGGACGACCCAGCGCCCCGAAGGGACCGCGTGGCACCCGCGAAGGGCGGCGGCGTGCGGGGTGCGCGAGCGCGCCCATCTCGCGTTCCGCGCTCAGCGGCGGCGCTCGGCCGGCGCCGAGCCGACAGCCGACGGCGGGTGGGGGGAGTTGCGCGCGGCCGACCCGGACGCGGCGGAGTCGGCCGTGAACAGATGCAGCTCGTCGAAGTCGGCAGCGTGCTCGGATTCGAGCGCGACGCGCTCACGCGTGCGGCGACGCGCGCTCTCGACGCCGAGCAGCGCCAGCAGACCGATGATCAGCACGCCCAGGAAGGCCGCGACGGTGAGCGTCGAGCGCGCGCTCGAGTTCACCGCGCCGGCCTGCGGCGGGCCGAGCTCGCGGATCGTCACGCGGTGCTGGGCGGGCGTGGCGGACTGCTGCTGGAGCGTGGCAACGTAGCCCTGGACGCCCGGCAGGATGCTCCCCGCCACGCGCGCGGCGGCGGCGGCGTTGGGGCCCTGCACGGAGGCGGTCACCACCGGCTCGTCGGTCTGCGCGAGGAACGTGAGCCTGTACTTGACGGTCTGGGCGAGCAGCTGGTTGGCGCGTGCCTCCGAGGGGGTGACCACGTCGAGCGGCTCGCCCGTGCCGCTGTAGGGGCCCTGCGCGGTGATCTGCGAGACCGGTATGCCGGCCTTGGTGGCGATGTCTTCGAGCACCGCCGCGCTCGTCATCACCTGCGCGAACACCGATGCGCGCGTGGTGAGCGGGCCGGTTTCCTGGGAGAGGTTGGCGAGCGCTGAGTCGGGCGAATCGACCAGGATCTGCACGGTGGCGGCCCCCGTGGGCACGGAGGCGACGCTCAACCTGACGGCGATCGCGGCGGCGATCGCCAGGACTACGACCGCCAGCGTCGCCGGCCAGCGGTTGCGCAGCACACGGAGGATCTCGGCGATTTCCATCTCAGCGCGCCAATCCCCGTGTGGCCAGCTCGCGGGTGGCGTCCTCCACGCGGTCCACGGCCTCCTGGTCGGCCAGCCATTCCAGCAGCCCGCGCATTCCATCCTCGAGCGTGACGGTGGCTTCGAAGCCAAGCAGCTCGCGGGCGCGCGTGGGGTCGGCCACACAGTGACGGATGTCGCCGGCGCGATACTGGCCATTGCGAATCGGCTCCAGTTCGAGCTCGAGTCCCGCGGCGAGCGCCTGCGCGATCTGCAGCACCGTGCTGGGGCGCCCGGTGCCGAGGTTGATCGCGTGCCCGGTGGCGCGCTCGGACTCCAGCGCGCAGATGATCCCACGCACAATGTCGCTGACATGGGTGAAGTCGCGCGACTGCTCGCCATCCTCGAAGATCACCGGCGGGTGGCCGTTGAGCAAGCGGGAGGCGAAGATCGCGGCGACGCCGGTGTAGGGGTTGGAGAGCGCCTGCTCGGGGCCGTACACGTTGAAGAAGCGCAGCGCCACGGTGGGAATCCCGTAGGCAGCGCCCGCAACCAGGCACAGCTCCTCGTGGTCGCGCTTGGTGATCGCGTAGATCGAGGTGGGAATCAGCGCCTTGCTCTCGCGCGTGCCGACCGGCGCCAGCACCCCGCCGCAGGTCGGGCAGCACAGCTCCCACTGGCGCGCCAGCAGCTGCTCCTCCGGGCGCGGAGGCGGCGCGGTGCGCCCGTGCTCGGGGCATTCGTACTCGCCCTCGCCGTAGATCGACATCGAGGAGGCGACCACCAGGCGAGTGGGCAGTGGCCGCTGAGCAACAACCCGCTCGAGGAAGATCGCGGTCTGCATCGTGTTGCGCTCGGTGTAGCGCGCGATCTCGTACATCGACTGACCCACGCCCACCGCCGCCGCGAGGTGCACCACGCGATCGACCCCGCGCAGCGCGCGATCGGCGCACGCGACGTCGCCGACGTCGCCGACGATCAGCTCGACCGAGCCGGGTAGCGCGGGTGCCACATCGCCGTGGACCTGCGGCTCGAGACTGTCGAGCACGACGACCTCATCACCGCGCGCAACTAGCTCGCGCACGAGGTGCCCACCGACGAATCCCGCACCTCCAGTCACCAGTGTCCGCATGTTCGCTACCTCGTCTCGTCTTCGGAGTGTGTTGCCAGTTCGATTGCCGCTACACCATGCAACGCGGTGCCCCGACGGCTTCTTTTGCACACATTCGGCGAGCCGATTTTGCACACGCTCGGCGCGCGTTTGCACACGCTCGGCGTGCGTTTGCCTAGGCCCAGCATGCGTTCGCCTAGGCTCAGCGTGCGAGGAACGCCTGCCTCACCACGTTCTGTGGGGGCTATGCAGCACGTGCAAGAGCCGCGCATCCTGGTGGTGTCACCCGTGCGCAACGAGGCCGGTCACATCGTCAAGGTCGCACGCGCGGTCGCCGCCCAGGAGCTGGCGCCGGCGCGCTGGATCGCGATCGACGACGGCTCCAGCGACGGCACCTTCGAGCTGCTGCGCGAGCTGGAGCGTGAGATCGACTTCCTCACGGTTCTGCAGGCGCCGCAGGATGTGCCCGAGGATGTCGGAGAGAGCCCGCGCGACCGCCTGGCACACGCGATCGAGGTGCGTAACTTCAACCTCGCGTTGGAACAGGCGACCACCGCAGGGGGAACCGTCGCGGGGGGAACAGCTGCGGGGCGGCCGGCAGGGGCGCTGGCGGCCGACGAGAGCTGCACACACGTGATGAAGCTGGACGGGGACATCGAGCTCCCGCCGCATTACCTGCGCGTGCTGATGGAGCGTTTCGCGCAGGACCCATCGCTGGGGCTGGCGGGCGGCGTGCTGGTCGAGCCGACCGCCGAGGGGGGCGTGCGCAAAATCAAGATCCCCGCCAACCACATACACGGAGCGCTGAAGTGCTACTCGCGCGCCTGTTTCACCGCGATCGGAGGCGTGCAGGAGCGCTTGGGATGGGACACGATCGACGAGACCTACGCGCGCATGCGTGGCTTTCGGACGGTGAGCTTTCCCGACCTCGTTTCCGTCCACCATCGACCGCTTGCGAGCGCCGACGGCGCGCTGCGCGGACACGCGAGGCACGGCGAGTGTGCATACATCGCGCACTACGGCCCTCTGTGGGTGACGCTGCGCTCGTTCAAGGTCGCTCACCGGGCGCCCCGTGGCCTGTCTGGAGCGGCTTTCCTTTACGGCTACGCGCGCGCGGCGGCGCACCGCGTGGAGCAGGTGCCCGACTCGGAGTACCGTCGCTTCGCCAGGCGCGAGCTGCGCCGGCGGATGCTCGGTGGGGCTCTCATCCAGGCAAAGTGATCCTCGGAATACCGTCGCTCTGCCAGGCGCGAGCTGCGCCGGCGGATGCTGGGTGGGGCTCTCATCCAAAGACAAGGCGATCGATGGACCACCGACCCACGACGCGAGCAGCGTTGCGCGCCAAGCGTTATCTGGACATGGACCTCAAGGGGGTGATCATGCCGGCGCCCGTCGACGTGCACGGAGACAGCCGCGCAAACGCTGCGCTCCAGCGCGTCGGCAACAAGCCGATCATCTGCCATGCACTGGAGGCGATCCACCGCGCGGGGGCGAGCGAGGTGGCGCTGATCGTCTCGGCGCGAGAGCTCTCCGCGGTGCAGGCGTCCGTCGCCGCGGAGGGACCCGCCGGTATCCAGATCAACTACGTGCCCCACGTGCGACAGCCAGATGCTGTGAAGGAGGCGCTCACGCAGGCGGTGGCGCTGGTGGGCGATGCGCCCTGCATCGTGCACGCCGCCGATGGTCTGCTCGCCCAGCCGCTGGAGCCGCTCGCGAAGCTGCTGCACGCGGGCACTCCCGACCTGGTGATGCTCGTCCACCCACAGTCAACCGCCGGCGGATCGATCGGCCTTTCGACCAGGCGGCTGCTGCGCCTGGTCGGCGAGCCCACCAGGGAGTGCGAGCTCGAGCTGGCGGGCGCCTGCCTGTTCGGACCCGGGGCGCTGCGCCACGCCGCCGGAGCGCGCTGGTGGCAGCGCGGCGAGCTCGACCTGGCGGGGGTGGCGGAGAGGCTGGCGCGGGCGGGCGGGCGGCTGCAGGTCGAGCGCGTGCGCGGCTGGCACCGCTACGGCGGCACGGCGGCCGACCTGCTGGAGCTCAACCGGCTGGTGCTCGAAGCGCTCGTCAACAGCGATCGCACAGAACCAGGCGCGTTGAGATCCGGCATGTGGCATGCCGCCGCCGGCGATGACGAGAGCCGGATCGAGGGCTGCGTGAGGCTCGACGCGACCGCGTGCGTGCGGTCGAGCGTGATCGTCGGCCCCGCAATCGTCGGGCCGGGCGCCTTAGTGCAGGACTCCTACATCGGGCCCTACACCTCGATCGGGGCAGACGTCCAGATCGAAGGCGCCGAGATCGAGCGCTCGATCATCATGCCGCGCGCGAGCATCACACACATCGGTGGGCGCCTCGTGGGCAGCGTGGTCGGCCAGGACGCGCGCATCTTCCGCGACTTCTCACTGCCCCGCGCGCTGCGCCTGAACGTCGGTGACGGTGGGGAGGTGGCGCTGTGTTGAACGCTGTGGCGCCCACCGCGGCAGAGATCGCAGGGCAGACGCGTGCAACACAAGGCAACGGATCGCACCCGCCCAGGGTCCCGCGACGTCGTCTGCGGGTGGCGATGGTGCACATCTCCGACTTCCGCCTCGACTCGCGCATCCAGCGTCAGGCACGAGCGCTGGCGGAACGGGGAGACGAAGTGGATCTGGTGTGCGTGGGCGAGCGCGAAGAGCTGCGCGTCGGCGACGGAGTGATCCGCGTGCACCCGGTTGCCACTGAGAAGGCGGCCGGGGGAGCGAGCGCGTATTTGCGCGACTACGGGCGCTTCCTCGCGCGGGCGCTGTGGCGCCTCACGGCGCTTGACATGCGCCGGCGCTTCGACCTCGTGGAGGTTCACAACATGCCCGACCTGCTCACCGCCGCGGCGCTGGGGCCGCGCCTGCGCGGGACGCCGGTGATCCTCAACATGCACGACACCTTCCCGGAGCTGTTCGCCACGAAGTACGGCCGGCCCGAGGGCGATCGCCTGGAAGCGCTGCTCGAAATCGAGGAGCGTGTGAGCGCGGCGCTGGCGAGCCGCGTGGTGACGGTCACCGACCAGGCCCGCCTGCGGGTGGAAGGCCGCGGCGTCGGCGTGGGTCGCACGACGGTCGTGATGAACTCACCCGACGAGCGTGTGTTCGGCCCCGCACGCGCCCCCGTGCAACTGCCGGCGGAGGGCCCGCTGCGAGTCCTCTACCACGGTGGCTTGGCGCCCCGTTTCGGAGTGCAGAGCCTGATCGAAGCATGGACACACCTGCGCGAGCGCGCCCCGCGCCTGCACCTGCGCGTGTGCGGGTCGGGCGAAGACCGCGACCGTCTGGCGGCGCTGGCGGCGGAGATCGATCCCGAGCGAATCGACGTGGCGCCGCGGCCGGTGCCGTTCGAGCGCATCCCGGCCGAGCTGCAGGAGGCACACATCGGCGTTGTCCCAACGCTGCACGACCGCTTCACCGAGCTGCTGCTGCCGGTCAAGCTGCTCGAGTACGTGCACATGGGCCTGCCGGTGGTCTCCTCACGGCTGCCGGGAATCTCCGGCTACTTCTCCGAGCAGGAGCTGCGCGAGTTCACCCCGGGCGACCCGCAGGATCTGGCACGTGCGATCGAGTCGGTTTGCGCCGACCCGTACGCGGCGCGGGAGCGTGTCGCGCGCGCGACACAGAAGCTCTCGGGGATCGCGTGGGAGCAGCAGCGCGCGCGCTACCTCGCACTGGTGGACGAGCTCACGGGATCCGCACATTGCGCAAACCCCGCGGTCTTCGCCACGGCCAGGCTCTGAACAACGTGGCAGACGAGTAGCTCGCCTACCTGGATACCTCGGCGTTTTTGTGAAGCTGGTGATCCCCGAGCGCGAGACGGACGCACTGGTCACAGCGCTCGCCGCGTCATCCCACGGGAGATCAGCCAACCCGATGGGGTGCTAGCATGCGACTATACGCAGCCGTATGGATGGAAAACCTCAGAGATAGCCACCCGGAGGGAAATTCTTTGGTGACCGGCTCGAAGCACTCAGGCACACGCTCAAATGCGAGGAAGCGAGCGCACCGTGTTGTGGTGTCCGCGAACCTCGCCGGCTGGGACACCAGGACATGGAGATCGCGATGAAGCTCCCGAACACGGCGCACACCTCCCGGCCCTGGCGGATCCACGAGATCGCGGGTGACTTTCGGCTCGAGGATGTCTGGGCGCTGCCGACGCCCGGTCGAGCCGACGAGTTCCCGATCCTCGTCGAGGGATTCGCCGCAGCTGATCCGGCGAAGACCGCGTCCCGCGCGACGCGGGCGCTGTTGTCGCTGCGGTGGAAGCTCGGTGAGCTGTTCGGCCTGGACGACCAGGGCGAGGGAATCGGGGCGAGGGTGACGACACTTCGCGAGCGGCTGCCCGATGACCTGCGCGCCGCGACCGGGCCGAAATTCGACGCCCTCCCACTCACCTCGCTCTATCTGATCGACGACGAGTTCGCCGCCGAGATCGCAAACCAAACGATGCACGGCATTCTGCACTTCGGCTGGGTCGCCGAGGAGAGCGGAGGCTACCGGGGTCAGATGGCGATCTACGTGAAGCCCAACGGCCTCCTCGGGAATACATACATGGCCGCAATCAAGCCGTTCCGGTACCTGGTCGTCTACCCACAGATGCTCCGCACGATGGAGCGACGCTGGCAGAAACGGCCCGACCGTGAATCGCCCGCCTGACAGCACGAGCGGCGGGGCCACGACCCGGGAAGCCCCGAGCTGCCGGCTCGCAGCCGTGGAGCGAGTCGACGCGGTGGTTGTGGGAGCGCGCTTGGCGGGTTGCGCGGCGGCGGCCCCGCTGGCACGGGCAGGGCGCCGGGTGGTGGTGCTCGACAGGATGGGATTCCCGTCCGACCAGCTCTCCACCCACCTGCTGATGCCCGCGGGCACGAGCGAGCTGGCGAAGCTCGGAGCGCTGCCTCGGATACTCGCGCTGAAGCCCTCGCAGATCCGCTGGGCGCGCTTCGTAGTCGAGGGCATCAGCGCGCTGGAGCGGCTGCGGCAGGCGGCGGACGGGATCGACTACGGCGTGTGCGTTCCGCGCGAGTTGCAGGACGCACAGCTTGTGCAAGCGGCGCGCGAGCAGGGCGCGGACGTGCGCGAGCACTGCACTGTGCAGTCGCTGCGCTGGCGCGCCGGGCGCGTCGTCGGCGTGCGCTACCGCGACGGTGACGGCGCCGAACGGGAGATCGCCTCGACACTGACGGTGGGCGCGGACGGACGGCGCTCGACGGTCGCGGCGTTGGTGGGCGCGTGGACGCCCTACCGGATCTCACGCAACGGGCGAGGTCTGGTGTTCCGCTACCTGCAGGACCCGCTTGCAGACGGGATCGAGGCGGAAACCCTCTACCAGTGGCGCGAGGGCGACTCGTTCGCGTTTGCTTTTCCGAGCACGCCCGTGGGGCGCCTGCTGATCCTGTTCATGGGTCACCGCGAGGAGGTGAGCGATGCGCGCGCGGACCCCGAGGGCTACTGGCAGCGCAAGCTCACCGAGCATCCGGGCCTCGCGGCGCGGGTCGCGGGCGCGCCGGCGGGGACGAAGCTGCGCTCGACCGGCGAGACACCGGCGTTCTTCCGCACCTCCTCAGGTCCGGGCTGGGCGCTGGCGGGAGACGCGGGGCACTTCAAGGACCCGGTCACCGGGCAGGGCATGCGCGACGCGATGTTCGCGGGGCGAACGCTCGCAGAGCAGGTGCTGCCGGTACTGGACGATCCCGACGCGGTCGATCGCGCGACCCGCGCGTGGGAGGCGGCCCGCGATCGCGAGTGCCTGCCGGCGTATCACTTCGCAAACCTCGACACGCGCGTGGAGCGCCAGTCGGCGGTGATCTGCGAGCTGGTGCGTGACGCGGCGCGCACGACCGACCCCGACATCACCGACCTGTTCGGGCGCGCGCGCACGCCGCAGCAGATCGCTACCCCGCCGCGGCTGGCGCGTGCGCTGGGGGCCGCGATGTGGCACGGCGAGCAGCCGCGCGTGCAGACGCTGCGCCGCCTGCTCCCGGACCTGCGCACCGGACTGGCCGTCCACTTCGAGCAGCGTGCCGGGCGCTTCCGCTCGACTCGAGCGATCGCGGGCTCCGAGCACCCCGGAGCCGACTGGCCCGCGCCGCCGAACCAAGCGCAAGCACCATCCACAGCCACGACCACAACCGCGAGGGCGACGGCTAGTACAACGGCAAGGGCGAGTGCGACGGCGAGTACGACGGCAAGGGCGAGTGCGACGGCGACTGCGCCTGCGACCGAGCTGGTCGGCGATGAGGGTGTCGCATGACGCGCATCGCGGTGGTCCAGCCGGCGCTCGCGCTGGGTGAGGTCGCGCGCAACCTCGAGCGGATCGAGGACCTGATCCGCGACGCCCACCGCGAGCACTCACCCGCGGCGATCCTCGTACCCGAGGCATGCACCACGCCGAACGTTTTCGCGAAGGCGCTCAGAGACACGCCGCGCCCAGTGGACGGTCAACCGTTTCAGCTGCTCACACGGCTCGCGCGCGAGCTTGACTGCGTGATCGGCGGTGGCTTCATCGCCGTACGCGCCAAGCACACCTACGGTACGTTCGTGCTCGCCGAGCCGGATGGCGCTGTGCACCTGCACGACAAGGACATCCCAACGGCGTGGGAGCAGCACTACTACCTCGGCGGCGACGACCCCGGTGTGACACGAAGCACGACGCTCGGCTGCACGGTCGGGCTGATGTCGGGCTGGGAGTGGGCGCGCTTTCGCACCTGTGCGCGCGTGCGCGCAGCCGGCGCGCACGTCGTGCTCGGCGGGATGTGCTGGCCCTCGATGCCGCTCAACTGGCCCGGCCCGCTGCGCCTGTGGTCAGAGCGCGAGCACACGATCTGGCGCGCGCAGGCACGCGCACTCCCCGGCCAGGTGGCACGACTGACGGGCGCACCGGTAGCCCACGCCTCCCACGTCGGCGCGATCGAAGGCGAAACACCGCTCGGCCCGGGCATCCCGTGGAAGACGCAGATGCTTGGCGAGTCCCAGATCTGCGACCGCGGTGGCATGATCCTCGCGCGCCTGACACTCGAGGACGGGGAGGGCCATGTCGCCGCCGACATCGACCTGGCGCCGGCGCCGACACCGCTCGACCCAATCGAGGAGCGCTTCTGGATCCCCAAGTTCACGCCCACCACACACGCCGCGTGGCACGCGATGAACGCCCACGGCGCGCTCGCCTACAGGCTGCGCCACGCGCGCAGGGGATTCCCCTGGCAGTCGTGGCCGAGCGGCGACCTGCCCGACGAGATCCCGCCATCCGGCGCGAGCAACGCAGCCGCGGCGACCAGCGGGTGAGCAGCAGCGACTGCGACTGCGGCGCGACTCAACGATTCAGGCCGCCGCGGCGTGCGCAACGAACTCGCGAGCAGGTGCCGTATTCACGCGGTCACGAGTGCGCTCCAACGCTTCAACGGCGACGCGCTCGGCAAGCCCGAGCACCGACTCGCCGTTCAGCAGGCGCGGGTAGATCTGGCTGGCGGAGGCGAGCGCGAGGCCGTCGACCCCGGGCCAGATCGGCGCGCTGCGCGGCTCGTGGCCGAGCGCGTGGACGGGCTCGACGAGCGGGGCGCGCTGGACCGTCCAGTCGACGACATCCTCGTGACTGAAGTCGGGCACCAGCTTGGCGAGCATCTCGGTGTAGCGCCGGTAGACGGTCTCGTCGTCCTCGGCGAACTCGGGGCTGCCGGGATCGCAGTACTTGGGCAGGTAGGCGAGGCGCAGCCCGTCGGTGTGCTCGGTGCCGACCACGTGTGAGGTCTCGACCACGGTGGTGATTGGGGTGGGGTCGCAGATGTTGATCGAGTAGTAGGGCGTCAGCGAGCGGCGCAGCTTGAGGATCAGGCAGACGACGCCGAGGTAGCGCTCGGGGTAGGCGGCTAGCAGCGGCTGCAGCTCCTCGGGCAGCAGCCGGCGCAGCGCGGGCGGCTGCAGCGTGGGGATCGTGAGGTCGAAGCGCTCGTCCTCGCCATCGACGCGCACCCCGGTGACCGCCCCGCCGGCATCGCGTACCAGACCTTCGACGCCGGCCCCGAGGCGGACATCGACGCCGAGCTCGCGGGCGCGCTCGGCGGCGGCGAGCACGAGCTGTTCGTGGCCGCCGCGCAGGCAGCCCATCGTCTCGCCGCTGGAGCGACTGTCGCGGGCGGAGCGCATGCGGTTGGTGCGCGCCCACAGGTAGGTGGCGGGCAGCTCCTCGTGGTGGGAGTTGAAACGGGAGTCAAGCAGCGGGCGCCAGATGCGCTGCACGACGCGCCGGCCGCAGTGGCGCGTGAGCCACCGTTCGAGCGGCAGGCGCTCCAGCGCGTCGTAGTCGCGGCGCAGCTGGCAGTGCAGCACGAACCAAGCGAGGCGCGCGCGGCCCAGCGGCGAGAGTGGCGGGAAGCGCAGGAAGTCGCCGATGCCGTTGAAGGGGTGCATCTTGCCGTCGACGAAGAAGCCGACCCCGACCGGCGTGAAGCTGAGGCGGTCGGAGAGCCCGAGCTGGTCGGCGAGCGCGATCATGCGCTCGTCGGAGGGCACGATCACGTGGTAGAAGCGATCGATGCGATGGCCCCCGAAGTCGAATGCCCCGGCCAGGCCCCCTGGGGTGGGGGCGCGCTCGAGCAGCGTGACGCGCGCGCCGCCTTCGGCGAGGCGCAGCGCCAGCACGGTGCCAAGGATGCCGGCGCCGACTACCCCGATATGGGGCCCGCCCGATCCCTGCCGATCGGTCATCGCCCGCCGGCGATCGCTCGTAGCTGAGCCGTAGGCCGCTCTTCGGCTCGGGCCGCGAGCTCCTCGCTGCCCAGCGGGGAGATCGGCGGCGGCTGAATGCGTCCCACGAGGTGGGCGGCCATCAGCCGGCCGTAGGCGAGGACGGTGGGCGAGAGGCTCATCTTCGAGACGCCCATGCGCCGCGACCAGTCGTTGACCGTCGGCACCTCGGCGACGTTGGCGCCGGCGTTGTAGAGCTTCAGCAGCAGCTCGACGTTGGCGGCGAAGCCGGGCTCGCGCACCAAAAGGTAGCCGTAGGTTTCGGAGGCACGGCGCAGGGTGCCGGCGCGGTAGACGCGG
Source organism: uncultured Solirubrobacterales bacterium (assembly GCA_963744135.1). Taxonomy (GTDB): domain Bacteria; phylum Actinomycetota; class Thermoleophilia; order Solirubrobacterales; family Solirubrobacteraceae; genus Palsa-744. The sequence continues at coordinate 1,027,140 of CAVUSE010000004.1, forward strand.
TAGAGCGAGGAGAGCGTGTGGATCTCGTGCAGGCCGCCGGCATAGCGGAACGCGTTGGAGACCGCTTTGGATGCCGCCAACCGCCAGGGGGCGACGCCAAGGATACGTCCACCGGGCGCGTACACCGAAGCGAGCACGACGTCGGCGCCCTCATGGAAGCGCTCGAGCATCCGCGGTAGGTCGGCGAGGTCAGAGGTGTTGTCGGCCTCCAGCGTGACGATCGCGTCGCCATCCTGGGACTCCCCCAGCGCGGCGCGCAGGCCGGAGTTGATCGCGGTGCCGAGACCGCGGTTGACGGAGTGGGTGACCACCGCAAGGTGCAGCGCATCGCTGTGTTCCGCGATCGCCTCGGCGGTGCCATCGGTGGAGCCGTCGTCGACGAAGATCACTCGGGCGCCCAGCTCACGGGCGACCGGCGCGAGGTCGGCGAGTAGGCGCGGAATGTTCTCGCGCTCGTTGTATGCGGGGATGACGAAGCGGATCATTGGTGGTCTCCTGGTGGCGTGTGCACTGGGTCCTTGAAATCAGCGATGGCGGTTGTGTGTTTACTTTTGGCCCCTAACCCTTCATTTTGTGAAGTGGTGGGTGCCAAAATGAATGCATCTTCGTCAGCTCTCCACTTCATTTTGTGAAGTGGTTAGGGTGCGAAACGAATGCATCCACATCGGCGCTCTGCTTCATTTTGTGAAGTGGTTAGGGTGCGAAACGAATGCATCCACATCGGCGCTCTGCTTCATTCTGTAAAGCGGTGGGGGCCGAAATGAATGCATCTTCGTCAGCTCTCCACTTCATTTTGTGAAGTGGTTGGGGTGCGAAACGAATGCATCTCCACCGGCTCCTCTGTCAGGCCGCGACGCGAACATGCCGGGGCGTCGGCATGTCGAGCAGAGTGACGGGACGGTTGTTGGCGGCGGAGTCGCGGACGGCAAGCGCGGCGGCGAGCGCACGGCAGCCGTCCTGCGCGCCGACGGGCTCGGGGGTGTCGTCGAGCACGCAGCGCGCGAACGCCGTGAGCTCGGCCTGCAAAGGCTCGACGCGTGGCAGCGCGAAGCGCACGGCGGCGCCCTCGGCGTCGCCGCGGATGCGCGCCAGCTCGCTCCAGCCGGTGGGCGCGCCGGTGGATTCGGTGAACCACACGTCCTGAGTGAGGTAGGAGGCGCTCAGCATCCCGCCCTCGCCGATCACGGTCATCTCGCGGCGCTTCTCGGGCGTCAGCCAGTTGACGTCGAGCAGCCCGAGCGGCCCGTCCTCGCCGAAGCGCAGCAGACAGGTGATCAGGTCCTCCTGGGAGGGGTGCACGCAACGGGAGCCGTTGGCGTAGATCGAGGTGATGTCGCGGTCGAGCACGAACTGCATCAGGTCGAGGTCGTGGGTGGCGAGGTCGATCGCCACGCCGGTGTCCTGGATGCGCACCGGCAGCGGCCCGACGCGGGTGGCGTGGGCGCGAAAGACGCGCCCGATGCGCCCCTCGCGGACCAGCTCGGCGAGCTTGCCGACGGCGGGGTTGAAGCGCTCGACGTGGCCGACCATCAGCTTCACCCGCGCCAGGCGCGCGGCGGCAGCCATCCGCAGCCCATCCTCCAGGGCCGTGGCGATCGGCTTCTCGACGAACACGTGCTTGCCGGCGGCAATCGCCTCGAGCGTGAGCCGAGAGTGGTGCTCGGAGGGAGCGCAGATGCACACTGCGTCGACGTCGGCGCGCTCGAGCAGCCAGCGGTGGTCGCCGACCCACTCGATCGGCCGCCGGCCGATCCGCGCGCGGGCGGTGGACTCGTCGGGGTCGGCGACGGCGACGAGCCGTCCCGCGGCGATTCGCTCCCAGGTCTCGACGTGGTAGGCACCCATGCGCCCCACGCCGATCAATCCGATGCCCAGCTCATCCATGGTGTGCTCCTTTGGTCTCGTCCATGAGATTGATGTGGTTAGGGGCTCCAATTTGGAGATCGTCCGCGTAGCGGATGCCGTGGCCGACGGTGTTGGACGCGGGGCATCCTGCCCCACGACGACGCCGGCCGATTCCAACCGGATGGTCGGTGGCCGTGCGATGGGAACGGGAGCTCGTCGTCATGCCCCAACCCCCACGCCGGTCCCGGCGACGAGCGACGCTGCCTCGTCGCCGGGCGACGTCCCTTCCCCCAGGGCCTGGTGGGAGCGTCCCAAGTAGTCGACGACCACCTGCGCGATCCGCTGCGCGGCGTGGCCGTCGCCGAAGATCGGCGGGCGCTCTGTAGGCAGCGGGGTGCGCAGTGCGGCGGCGAACGCGTCGGGGTCGCACCCCACGAGCGTGTTCCAGCCGGCCTCGACGGTGTCCACCCACTCGGTCTCCTCGCGCAGGGTGATGCAGCGCACGCCCCACAGGTAGGCCTCGCGCTGCACGCCGCCGGAGTCGGTGGCGATCGCGCGCGCGCCGCGCTCGAGCTCGAGCATCCGCGTGTAGGTGACGGGCTCGATCAGCTTCACGTTGGCGGGCGCCTGGAGACCCCAGCCGTCGATCGCGCCGCGGGTGCGGGGGTGCAGCGGCAGCAGCACCGGCAGCGGCGAGCGCCCGAGGCAGGACAGCACGGCGGCGAGCCGCTCGGGGTGGTCGGTGTTGTAGTTGCGGTGCACCGTCGCCAGCAGGTAGTCGCCAGCGCCGGCGGGACGCACGCGCGCGCGCCAGCTCTCGAGCGTGTCGCACAGCGGGTCGCCGGTGACGTGGATCTCGCCCGCGACGCCTTCGCTTTCGAGGTTGCGCCGCGCGCCCTCGGTCGGCGCACACAGAATCTGCGAGAGGCGGTCGGTTTCGATCCGGTTGTGCTCCTCGGGCATCTCCTTGCGGTAGGAGCGCAGGCCGGCCTCGACGTGCACGAGCGGGACGCCGGTGGCAGCCGCGGCCAGGGCGCCGGAAAGAGTCGCGTTGGTGTCCCCGCGCACGATCACGGCGGCGGGGCGTTCGGCGCGGATCAGCTCTTCCAGGCGCACGCGCGCAAGGTCGAGCTGGGCTTCGCGGGCCCGCGAGCCGACCCCAAGGTTGTGGTGTGGGCGGGGCAGGCGGGTGGCGAGGATCTGGCTCTCGGACATCGCCTCGTCGTAGTGCTGGCCGGTGTGCACGAGGATCTCCTCGGCGAGCGGCGCGAGCGCCTCGCAGACGGGGGCGGCCTGGATGATCTCTGGACGGGCCCCGATCACCGAGAGGACCCGCGGGCGCGCGGATCGGCTGGACGGCCCTGTGATGCGCTCGCGCAGGGCGCCGTTCGTGGCGAGGCCGCCGCCTGCGCCGTCGATCGCGCTCGAGGGAGACACGGCGAGGCCGCTGCCCGCACCGCGCAGCGTCGGTGAGGCGGAGGGCGCGCCGTCCGCGACGTGCGTCCAGCGCGGATTGGTGGGTGAGGGGGCTAGCTCTGGCATGGGATCCTCAGGCGGCCACCCGGTCGGCGGCCTGGACGAGCGCCAGCGGCTTGGCGCCGGCGCGCATCGACGCCTCGGCGAGCTCCACGGTGGCGACGATCTCGATCCCCAGCGCGAGGCTCGAGCGCGGCTCCTCGCCGGTGCGGATCGCGTGGGCGAAGTCTTCGAGCTCCAGGCGCAGCGGCTCGCGCGGCTCGATCCGCGGGATCACGACGTCGCCGGTGCGGTAGATCAGCTGGTGCTCGCCGAAGTTGGCGGGCGTCGGCGGCAGCATGTCCATGCCGCGGTCGTAGATCCGCACCGGTTCGTCGGATGCGGTGTCGTCGTACTGCACCATGCGCTGGCTGCCGACGACGATCATCTGGCGCACCTTGCGCGGCGCCAGCCAGGAGATCTGCACGTTGGCGGTTTGCCCGCGCGCAAAGGTGAGCGTCATGAAGGCCGTCTCCGAGACCCCTTGGCGCAGCACGCTGGAGCCGGAGGCGGCGACTTCCACGACCGGCTGCTCCAGCCAGTACAGGAGGATCGAGAGGTCGTGCGGCGCGAGGTCGCACACCACGCCGTCGCCGTTGTACTTGCCGAGGTTCATCCGCGAGGAGGTGACGAAGTGCACGTCCCCGACGACGCCGCCGCGGATCAGGTCGCGCACTGCGTTGACGGCGGGGCTGTAGATGAAGGTGTGTCCTGGCATCAGCACGCGGTCGCTCTTGGCCGCGAGATCGGCGAGGTCGAGCGCGTCCCGCAGGCGCGTGGCGAGCGGCTTCTCGACCAGCACGTGCTTGCCGGCGCGCAGCGCGCGGGTGGCGAGCGCCGCGTGCGTCTGCGGCGGCGTGGCGATCACAATCGCTTCGATCGCGGGGTCGACCAGCAACGCGTCGAGGTCGCGCACCGCGCGCGCCCCGGGGTGGCGGCGGCGGAAGAGGTGAAGCTGGGCAGGATCGGAATCGCACAGCGCCTCCAGGCGCAGTTGCGAGCATTCGGCCACGTTGCGAGCGAGGTTGGGACCCCAGTAGCCGTAGCCGACCACGGCGGTGCCGATCGGCTCCGCACGCGGCACGATGTGCCCAGCGGGACGCAGCTTGGTGTCGTGCGATCCATGACGCGGAGAGTGACCGCCCGCAGGAGAGTGACCGCCCGACTGGCCGTTCCCCCGCGCTCCATCATGTGTGCCGCGATCCCGCGACGAATGTGGGTCCAACATCTATGCCACCCCCTGGCGACCGAGCACAACAGGAACAGTCTTGAAAAGGATCCGCAGGTCGAGCAGCAGCGAGGCGCCGTCGGCGTACTCGATGTCGAAGCGCACCATCTCGTCGTAGGTGCGCTCGTTGCGGCCGCTCACCTGCCACAGGCCGGTGAGGCCGGGCTTGACGGCAAAGCGCCGCAGGTAGACGTCGGGGTACATCTCGACCTCGTAGGGGATCACCGGGCGGGGCCCGACGAGCGCCATCTCGCCGCGCAGCACGTTGATCAGCTGCGGCAGCTCGTCGAGGCTCCAGGAGCGCAGCAGGCGTCCCACGCGGGTGACACGGGAGTCGACCGAGAGCTTGTACAGCTGGCCGCGTTCGGAGCTGGTGCGCCCGTCGATCAGGTTCTGGACGTAGCGGCGATGCGGAGCGGTGTCGGCGCCGGAGCGCATCGTGCGGAACTTGAAGATCGTGAACTCCCGCTGCTCGCGCCCGACGCGGCGCTGGCGGAAGAGCGCGGGGCCCCGCGAGTCGATCCGGATCGCCAGCGCGATCAGCGCCATCAGCGGCGCCAGGGCGAGCAGCAGGACGCTCGCCACGACGAGGTCGAGCGTCCGCCGCAGGCCGTCCGCGACTGGGCGTCGCTTCGAGCGCGAGCCGGCGGCGGCCCCGGCGGCGGCGTGACCGGACTGGACGTGATCGGGCATGACCACGGACAGTCGCTGCACAGGTTGTGTAGGGGCGACGCTCATATATGTGATGAACGTGGTGGCGCGGCGGCGTCTTTTGTGCAATGTGCGAAGGCGCCCACATCATCGGATGCGCCCACGTCGTTGAACGTGCCGGTTGCGTCGTTGGTGAATGATGCGACGGCGCCGACCACCTGATCGAGCTCCGTCTCGCTCATCCCCGGGAAGATCGGCAGCGAGCAGATCCGCTCCGCCGCGGACTCGCTCACGGGCAGACTGTCTGGGGCCAGGCCGAGATCGGCGTAAGCGAGGGTGCGGTGGATCGGCACGGGGTAGTGCACGGCGCTCGCGACACCACAGTGGCCGAGGTGCTCGCGCAGCAGATCGCGCTGCGCACAGCGCACCACGAACAGGTGAAAGACGTGGTCGGCGTCCGGGAAGGGCAGGCGGACGGGATCGACCGCGCGGGCGTGATCGCCCACCGCGGTGCCCCCTGCCCCGTCCGCCGTCCCGCTCCCCTCCCCCAGAAGGCTGAAAAGTCGTTCGCGCAGCGCCGCCCCCAGGCGCCGGCGCTCGTCGTTCCAGCCGTCGAGGCGTGTGAGCTTGCGTCGCAGCACCGCCGCCTGCAGCGCGTCAAGTCGGGCGGTGGAGCCGACCACTTGGTGGTGGTAGCGCGGGCGCTCGCCGTGGGCGCGCAGCAGCCGCACGCGGTCGGCGAGCTCCGGGCGCGAGGTGACGACGGCGCCACCATCGCCCCACGCGCCGAGGTTCTTGGCGGGGTAGAAGCTGAAGCAGCCGAGCGCCCCGAGCGTGCCGACGCGCCGGCCGCGGTAGCGCGCGCCGTGCGCCTGGCAGGCGTCCTCGATCACCTCGATGCCGGCTTCGTCGGCCAGCGCGAGGATCGGGTCGAGATCGACAGTGGCACCAAACAGGTGCACGGGGATCACGCAGCGCACGCGCGGAGTGAGCGCGCCCGCCACGAGCTCGGCGGTGAGCAGATGCGAATCGGGGTCCACGTCGACCGGCACCGGGGTGGCTCCCACCGCCGAGACCGCCTCGGCGGTGGCGATGAAGGAGTTGGTGGGAACCACCACCTCATCGCCGGGGCCGATCTCCAAAGCCCGCAAGGCCAGCGCGAGCGCCTCGGTGCCGGAGGAGACGCCGACGGCGAAGTCGGCCTCGCAGTAGTCGGCGAACTCGCGCTCGAAGGACTCCACGTGGTGGCCGAGCGTGAAGGCGCCCTGCTCGGCGACTTCGCGCACCGCCCCGAGCAGCTCCTCGAGCAGCGCGGGGTCGGCGTTGTCCATGCGTGTGAACGGAACCTGCGGGGTGAGCGCCGCAAAAACGGGCGCGGGCGGGGTGGCAACCTGTGGGGAGGCGAGGCTTGTAGACATGGGTTCCCTCGTTTCAGGCCGCCACGGCGGCGGTCGCGGGCGCCGACTCCAGGCGGATCAGCTCCTGCTGCAGCGCCCGGCGGCCGCGGTGGTGAAGGCCGTGGATCGAGCTCTCCGAGCGGCCCATCCGCTCGGCGATCTCCGGCGGGGTGAGCCCGATCACGTGACGCATCACCACGACGTTGCGCTGTTCCTCAGGGAGCGAGTCGAGCGCCGTGCGCAGATTGCGCGCGCGGTCTTGGGCGACCTCGTCCATGTGCGTGTCCGCGCCGTACACCTCCTCGGCGGGGATCGCCCGGCGGCGCCGTAAATGGTCGAGCGCGACGTTGCGCGCCAGCCGCAGCAGCCAGCCGGAGAAGGGGATGCCGCGATCGTCGTACTTGCAGATCACGGTGATCAGCTTCAGGAAGACATGCTGGGTGAGGTCTTCGGCCTCCTTCTCGTCGCGCACGATCGAGCGCACGTAGCCATACACGTTGTCGGAGTAGCGCACGTACAGCAGCCGCAGCGCCTCGCGGTCGCCCTCCTTGGCGCGAGCGATCGCGAGGCGCACCTGGCGCATCGCCTCGGGCGACTCGTCGAGCGTGGTTTTGGCGCGCAGGCCGATCTGGCAGCTCTCGCGAGCGTGCATGTCTTTGATGTGCACGGAGGTTCCTCCATCCCTGGTTTGACGATTCCGTTGCTTGTTCAAAGAGAGCGCGCCCCAACCGGCTTCGGCCAACTGCGCCACCCTCTTCGCAAAGAGGGGCCCGGCGGCTCGCCACCCTCGATATTCCGAGCCCGTCAGCACTGCCCCCGGGGCCGGTATGTGTTGCAAGCGATGATGGGGAGCGAAGGCGGCGCTCACAATCACCCGTTGGTCTCGACTTTTGTTCACCGCCGTGAACGGCCGGATCAGTCATCCTTCGGGAGGCGAGCGTTCACAGCCATGAACGCCCGGCTCCGCCATCCTTCCGGGGACCATCGCGTTTCCCCGGAGTCAAAGCACAAGCGCAAGGAGTCCCCCGCATGAGCGAGCACCCGCACCCCCGCACGCAGACCGACGAGGAGGATCCCTACGAGTCGTTGATGGCCCGCCGGGGAGCGCCCAAGCACCGCTTCCCCGCCCGCGAGAGCGATCCCCGCCTGGCGTATGCGCTGGTGCACGACGAGCTGCTGCTGGACGGCGTGGCGCGCATGAACCTCGCGACCTTCTGCACCACCTGGGCTGAGCCGGAGGTGCTGGCGCTGCTGGCGGAGAGCTTTGACAAGAACATCGTCGACAAGGACGAGTACCCCCAGACCGCGGAGTTGGAGACCCGCTGCGTGCGGATGCTCGCCGACCTGTGGCACTCCCCGCACCCGGGCACCACACTCGGTACCTCGACCACAGGCTCCAGCGAGGCCGCGATGCTGGCGGGCCTGGCGGCGAAGTTCCGCTGGCGCGAGCGCCGCGAGGCCGAAGGGAAGTGGAACCCCGCCCACCCCGACAAGCCCAACTTCGTGTGCGGCCCGGTGCAGGTGTGCTGGGAGAAGTTTGCGCGCTACTTCGACGTGGAGATCCGCGAGGTGCCGATGGACCCGGGCCGCTACCTGATGGAACAGGAGCAGTGTTTGGAGCGGTGCGACGAGAACACCATCATGGTGGTGGCCACCCTCGGCCAGACCTTCACCGGCCTGTTCGAGGACGTCGCCGGGATCGCCGCCGCGCTCGACGGGCTGCAGGCCGAAAGCGGCCTCGACATCCCGCTGCACGTGGACGGCGCCAGCGGCGCGCTGCTCGCCCCGTTCACCGCCCCCGATCTGGAGTGGGATTTCCGCATCCCCCGCGTGAAGTCGATCAACGCCTCCGGGCACAAGACCGGCCTCGCCCCCCTGGGCTGCGGCTGGGCGGTGTGGCGCGAAAAGCAGGACATGCCGGAACGGATGATCTTCAACGTCAACTACCTCGGCGGCGAGATGCCAACGTTCAACCTGAACTTCTCCCGCCCCGGCGGTCAGGTGGTGACCCAGTACTACGACTTCATCCGCCTCGGTCGCGAAGGGTACGGTCGGGTGCACGGCGCCACGTACGAGACCTGCGCCTACCTAGCGCACGAGATCGCCAAGCTCGGCCCGTTCGAGCTCGTTCACGCCGGAGACCCCAACAGGGGCATCGCCGCAGTCTCGTGGAAGCTGACCGACAGCGAGGAGCACGCCTACAACCTGTTCGACGTGGCCGACCGTCTGCGCGCCCACGGCTGGCTGGTGCCGGCCTACACGCTGCCGCCCCACCTCGAGAACCTAGCGATCCAGCGGATTCTCGTGCGCCACGGCTTCAGCCGCGACATGGCGGACCTGCTGCTCGCCGACATCCACCGCAGCCTCGCCACGCTAAACGAGCACCCGCCCAGCAGCTCGCTCACAGAGCGCGAGGTGGGGTCCTTCAACCACAACGCCATACCGGCGGTGACCTGATCGGCAGGCAGCCTCCGCGCTATGCTGGCGGGATGCGCACGGTGGTGCTGGATCCTCCAACGTCCGGGTTCGAAGAGCTTCTCGAGCGCCGTCGCCGCTCCGGGCTCGAGCGCTTCGACGAGGTGTGGGATGGTGTGCTCCACATGGCTCCTGCCCCGATCGGCGAACACGCCGACATCTCGCAGCAACTGGCAGTGGCGCTCGACAGGCCCGCCCGCGCCGCGGGACTATGGCCGACCATGGGCGAGTTCAACCTCGGCAACTCCGAGAACGACTACCGGGTGCCCGACGGCGGCCTGCACCGCGAGCGTCTGCGCGGCGTCTGGCATCACACGGCCGCGCTTGTGGTCGAGATCGCCTCCCCCAACGACGAGAGCTGGCAGAAGCTCCCCTTCTACGCCGCCCACGGCGTCGATGAGGTACTGATCGTCGATCCCCGCAAGCGTGAGGTCCACTGGCTCGGTCTACGGGATGGCGACTACGTGCCGATCGAGCGCAGCGCCGTGATCGCCCTCAGCCCGGGCAAGCTGGCCGAGCGGATCGACTGGCCGTAGAGGATCGGAGATCGCCCACGCGGGGACTGCGTGCAACAACGGGTGGGGCGTGGGGCCTCCATGCTCCACAACCGGCGTCGTCGACTACCGCCGCTTTACGCTTCTTCGAGTTCCTACCGCTTCTTGTGCTTCTTCGGGTGCTTGGCCTTCTTCCGCTTCGCCTTCTTATGCGCCGTCTTTGGGCACCCGGTGACGGAGATCTTCGTTTCCTCGTTGATTTTGAGGCCGTTCTGCCCGACCAGTTCCGTCGGCATCAGTAGCGTGCCCTTGCAGAGGTTCCCGTTCGCGGTCAACGCCGGGTATTCACGTTTCGGCAGCGTCAGTTCGAATGTCGAGAACGGCACGTCCGGCACCGTGGAGAACGTCGCGGTCGTGATGCCCTGTTTGCTGATGAACGTTTCCCCATGCACCTGAACGGTCACGCCGTCCTCGCCGGTGAGGACGAAGATCAGTTCCGGGTACTTCGCGCCACCATGAGAGACGAAGTACGCCGGGCCGGAGAGGCCACCTTCGAGCACCGGGGTGGTGACCTTCGCTTCGCCGACGTTCGAGGCCTTCGGGCAGCTCGACGGGTTTTCCGCGAACACCTTTTCGGTGCACGCCTTCTGCAGCGTTTTCAACGGCGACGGCAACCGCTTGGGTAGGCTGACCTTGACCTTCGCGACGTTCGCTTTCGTGCCCTCCGCCCCGGCGGGCAGCCTCAGGGTCACGCGCAGGCTCGCGCCTTCGGTGCGGGACGTCTTCGCGCTGGTCTGGACCTTGAATTCCGGTTTGAAGGAGAGCGCCGCGCAGTTGGTGACCTGGAACGGCACCGACAGCGAGTCGTTTGCGCCTTCGCTGCTTGTGAGCGCGCCGGTGACGTCCATCGGTGCGCAGCTCGTCGGGTTGACCATGAAGCCGGGGCGCCCGATCGTGACGTTGATGTGCTGGATCTGGAGCGGTATCCCGTCGAGGATCGTCGGGATCCTGTAGGGGCCGGTCTGGTTGGTTGAGACGGTAAGCGCACTGGTGAGCGAGTTGACTTCGATCTTCGCGCGGACGATCACGTTGCCGAGGTGAAACGGCCCGGCGTTCGCGGGGTTGACGATCGAGAGCCCGAACGGCGCGCCCTGGTATTTTTCGGTGAGGAACACCTTGCCGCCGGTGACGGTGAACGGTTCCCTGCCGACCCCGACCGAGACCGTCGTTTCACCGATCTGGCTTTCCGGAGGACACGTGCCGGCGTTGGCCTGCGCTTCGCCACAGAGCTTCACGCCGGAGATGAAGCCAGTCAGGCCCTCCGGCATATTCAGCGTGGCCGTCTGCAGGTTCTGGTTGCCGTCGGCACGGCCCATTGTCATCGTGAACGGGCTGAAGTCGCCCGCCTGGATGCTCGTCGTGCCTGCGGTCAGGCTCGGCGTGAACGGCAGGCTCGCGCCCGGACAGGCGCCGCCGCCGGCGCCGCTATTGACTTCGAATGTCGATTCGGAGAGGACTTCCGGCCCGCCGGAGTACGGCTCGAACGACCCGGCCGTCGTATAGGAACCGCAGTGGGCCGGGGTTGAGAGCGGCGCGCGTTCGCCGCCGAAGAAGTGCAGTTCAAGCGTTTCAAAGGGCAGCTGCGGCGCTCCTTCTGAGATCGCTGTGAGACGCCCCGTGACCGGGTTTGCCGGGACCTGCAGGGGCACCTTGATGAGCACGCCCGCTTCCTTGTCTTCGGCGACGATATACATTGCAAGCAGGCTGTTGTAGGGGTTGAGGCCCGCTTCCCCGTTCGGCGCGGGCGTCGCGAGATAGATCGAGCCTTCGAAGGGCTGGCTCGAAGGCAACAGCGGCGTCTTTATCTTGACCGTGCCGATCTTCGAGGCGTCCGGGCAGCTCGCGCGCTGCTTGGTTTCGAGGTTGATGCCGACCACTTCGCCGTGGGCTTCGAGTTCTTCCTGCCCCGCGTTTCTGCCGGTGAGCAGCGGGCACGATTCAAGGCCGCGCGCGTCGGACGGGTTGAGCGTCACACCTTCTGGCAGTGTCACGGTCGTCTTGTCGAGGTCAGCCTCGCCGATCCCTTCCGGCGCCTGGTTCTGCGGCAATCGCAACTCGAGGGTGAGTCCGCTCGCCGAGCTCGCCTGCTGCACGTCGCTCGCCGCTTCGATCCTCGGTTCGAAGGGCACGCGGTTGCAGCCGCCGAGGCCCGCCATGTTGAACGTCGGCGCTTCCGGCGTGAGGCCGTTCCAGGATTCGATACCCAGCGGGGTCGACAGCGATTCCGTGCACGAGCTCGGCAGGCGCAGGAACGGCGTCAGCGAGGGGTGTTCCGAAGCCCGGCATGTGCCAAAGGCGGGGTTTCCATGCACTTCCTCGATGCATGCCCATCCGCGGGATCCGTCGTGCCGCGGGTCGTTGGGCACGCCCCACAAGCTGAGCGTGCTCGCGAGCAGCCTAGCTCCCTGTGCGATGTTTGAAATGTTGACGGTGATGCCGTAGCCTTCGCCGGTGCGCACGGAGGTGTCGAGCGCGACCGTCACGCCATCGATGAAGAACCCGAAGCGCGCGGGCTCGTCCCCTTCGGGCACGAGGTTGAACACCGGCACGTCAACCGTCGTCAACCCCAGGTGATTACTTTCGATCACCGTTACCGCTGCCGCTCCCACCGCCGTATCCGCGGGGCATTCATCCGCAGTGAATTCTATCGGGTAGGAGGCGAACTGCGCCTGGCGGCACTGCGGCATGATCGCCGCGTTACCCACCAGCCCGGGCGGCAGCTCGAATTGCACGCCGCGCGGCAGCGCGGGCTGCTGCTCGACCGGTCCTCCGGCCGCAGAGCTCGAAGAGCGCGCCCTGGTTGAGGAAGAGCGTCGTGGTCAGCTGGAAGGGGTGCGAGCCCGCCTGCGTGTCGGGCGCGCCGCCTGCTTCTTCTGCGACCATTTCGTAGTGTTCGACGCCGAACGGCGTGGTTTCGCCGACGTGCAGCGGCTGTGACGCGATGACGCTCGCGGCGCCGCCGCCGCTGAGCGTCACCGTGCCGGGCGCGCCCGGCACCGGCGGTTCGCCGCTGACCGCGACGTGGACCGTGAGTTCGATCGATTCGTACGGCGAGAGCTGACCTGCGAACGTGCATGGCCCCGCCGGCTGCGCGCACTGCAAGAGACCCGCGGTTACCCCGTTCGCCGGCCAGGCCTTCGACCCGCAACGCGCTGACACCTTGCGGCAACGCGTCGGCGATCTCGATCGGGACCCCGCCCGCCCCCGCTTCGCCGTTGACGGGCGCGTCGCCAAGGTTCGTCGCAGTTATGACGAGCTCACCGCTGCTGCCGCCCTGTACGCTGACCGAGCCGCCGCCGAGTTCTTCATCCGGCGCGCGCGCTTCAACCGCGGGCACGAAATGCCCCGGCGTCGTGATCACCCACTTGCTCGCTTCCGGTTCGCTTATGGCCACACCGGCGATCCCCCACGCGGCTTCGAGCTTGGGCGTCAGTTCAGTGGGAGAAGCGGTAAGGGGCAGGCCGGTAAGGTGTTCGCAGAAGTCTTGTCCTGTTGCTTCGAACGGCGAGCCGCCTTCCAGGCCGACGCACGCGACGGGCCTGCCCGCGACCCGCAGTTCCGTAAGAGACCCGATCTGAAGTTCCTGGACCTCGCTCTTCGCCGTCCACAGGTTCGTTGGGCGCGAGCTCGTGGTGAGATGCCACCAAGGCTCATTTGCCGAGGCTGCGGACACAGCCACTACCAGCAACAGGAGAGACACTACCGTAGTGATGATCATCGTACGGCGCATTATTTTGTCCTCCGGTTGGTGTGAGCAGACTTCTTGGCTTTGTGCTTACTCTTATTGCGGACACACTTGTTTTTCTTACTCTTTACGAAGCCGCGCTTGCACTTCACGGTCTTCTTGACGATCTTCTTTTGATTAGATTCCCGCCCGCCCGGAGAGACAAGGTTGCCCACGCCGGAGAAGGTCGCGCTGCTCGGCGCCCCGTAGATCGTGGGCTGCGCGGAGGAGCCGGTGCGGCACGATTCGGTCGTCGTGCACGGCGGCGGCTGCACGGCGCTCTGGGTGGGGCACGCCCAGCCGGCGCCGCAGACGTGGGCGTCATACACGCTATAGCCAGAGGCGGGCGCCTGCGGCGTGAGCGTCGCCGCGGAGTAGAAGAAGACATCATCGCCGCTTTCGCTCGCGTCGAGGAACTCCGATTCTTCGCCGGCGGTCCCCGAAGAGATCAGATTTATGCAACCGCCGGAACGTCCGCCGTAGGTGACCGAGCCTTCCGTGCAACTGTCCGATTCGATCCCACCACCCGCCCCCACCGGCGACTCGTACTCATAGACGTCCTCGGTGTGGTTGGCCGCCTGCGGCACGAGCGCGTCGGAACTGTCGAAGAACAGCCGCCCCGCGTTATCGAGATAGCGCGACTGGTACAGCGCCTCGCCGATGCCGTTCGGTGTCCAGCCGGGCACGCTCGCCGCAAGCCACGTACCTTCCCACACTCGTTCTGGGTCGAGGAGCTTGCGTTCGACGTCGTCGATGCCCGTCGGGCGCGCTCCGCTCGGATTGCACGACGCACACACGAGCTTCGCGGTCTGAGCGTCGTAGAGGTAGACCTCCTCGTCTGGTACGCCGCTCTCGGCGTCGTCGTTGTCATAGCCGGTCAGACTCAGCTGCGACATAAACGCCAGGTAGCGCCCGTCCGGCGACACCCGGGAGGTGAGCCCTGTAAGTTCGCCGTAGCCGCCCCAGTCGGGGTAGTCGCTCCCCGACAGTGTGGCGATGAACGTCGGCTGCCAGCTTTCGCCCTGCAGGTGCAGCTCATACAGGTTCTCCGCGCCCGCCGTGGCCGTTTCGCCGTACGCGTTCGCGCCCGTCGTGAGCACCCCGCCCGCGACCACGTACGCGTATTCACCGTCTTCTGAAACCCCAGGGATAAGCCTCTGCACACCCGCGCTTTCGCCGGCGTTGACCGGGACCGTCAGGTCGCTCAGCGTGGGTGGGTGGGAACCGGATCCGACGTCGTACTCATACAGCTCTTCGCCTTCGGTGAAGAACGCCCGCGTTCCTTCCACGCTCGCGTCCTGGTAGAAGGCGCCGCCGCCGCCCGCGTTGAGCTGCACCGACCTCCCCGTTTCCGCGTCGAACATGTAGAGGTGGCTTTCGCCTTGCCTCCAGAAGACGTTGCCGTCGCTTGCGACCGTCGCCCGCTCGTTGTGCTTGTTTTCATCTCCGAGTGCTTGTTCCCATTCGGAGTCCGGTTCGCCGTCCGGGAGCACGCTCACGAGCTCAATGCGCCCGGCGCTCCACTCGTAGAGCCACTTTTCGTCGGCTCCACTCCCCGTGGCATTGGCTGTCAGCGGCACCCGCGAAGAGAAGACCACATGCGCCAGGTCGGGCGATGCGTCTTCAAATGCTAGGATCGGACCTCCATATCCGTTATATCTGCCGCCAAAGTGCGCGCCGGTTTCCACGTTGGCGGCCGTCACGAGCGCTTCGAAACTGCCGTTCCCGTGGCGCAGGTAGAGTGTCTGTTCGGCCGTCGGCGGCAGCGGCGGCAGCGGCGTCGTGTGGTTGAACGGCAAAACGAGCGCCGTCGAGAGGTCGGAGGAGAACAGCTTGTATTCGTTAGGGTAACCAACAAAGAAGCCTTCGGTCGCTTGTTCGTTCGGCGTCGCGATGTCCCGCGAGGACCAGCCTTCCACGCCGTGCGTCGAGAGCACCATCGAGGGTTCGAGCGCAGGATTGCCTTCAGGTTCGGCTTCGATCGCGCCGATCGCCCCGTAGGCGATCCGCCCGCCGCCGGCGGCCGCCTGAACGGGAGCCAACGCGCCGGGTGCCATGATCAGCGCACCGTGCCTGTCGGGCGGGGATACGAGTTCCCACGCGCGGTTGTCGGGGAGCGTCTGCGGTTCGCGTTCGCGTTGCGTGGTCAGCGTCTGATCCGGGCCGTAGGCGGTTTCGTGCGCCGAATTGGTCGCGACCACGCGGAAGTGGTAGAGCGTGGCCGGACTCATGCCCTGCACGGGAGCTTCGACGGTCACGAGGCCAGACCCGGCGCCGGCGCTTGCTTGCGGGGACGGCGCGCTCACGCCATGCGACGCGTTCGAGCCGTATTCGCTCGTGTCGTATTCAAAGCGGTAGGTCGTTTCAGAGCCTTCAGGGTTGACCTGCGCCTGCAACGTGGCGCTGGTGGCGGCCACATTCACGACTGACTCTTCCCCGATCACCGGCGCCGCGGCCTGCGCGATCGCGACCGAGCCCAACAACCCACAGCCGGCCGCGCACAACGCGACCAGTCCCCGCGACAAACACTTACGAACACCCAAAGACCCATCCCCAGAGCGCACGGTACGCGGGACAGGACGCGAACATGAAGGCACAGCGGTCGCCAGCATCGGCCTGCAAGCATTCATCGAGCCATCTCCTCCTCCAAAACAGAGGGGAGACCCCCTCGATCGGTGAACAACGACGCGCCGAGCGGCGCAACAACAAAACCACGGTGAAAAAACCGGCAGCCACACATCACGCAGCCGCCTCACTCTCACAGCGACTGTGCGCACGAATACTCCGCGCAACAAGCTCACCCTTCGGCGTCAACCGCCACGCATTCCGCTCCCCCTTCGCGTGACCCAAACCACTGTTCGCCAAAAGCCCCAGACGCTCCAAGCGCCGCAAAAGCTTCGAGACCTGGCCAGCATCCTGGATCCCCGCGAAATCCCCAACCTCACGATTACTCGGATCCGAACCCCGCCCCGCCAACTCCGCCACACCATCCAGCACCCGCGAGGTGCGGTAGGTGAGGCGCATCGGCACACTCTCGAGCGGGTCGCTCACCGCCCTGGCGGGCCACACCGGCCGCTGCGCGGCACGCGGCTTTACCGCCGCGGGCACAGGGAGGGCCTGCTCGCGCCGCGCCGCCGCCGGTCCCAGGTACGGGAGCACGATCATCCCCATCAGCTCACCCAGCAGCTCCGTCAACGGCTGGCGCTGCCCTTTGAGCAGCCGCGCATAGACGATCCCGAACGCTGCACCCACCAAACCCTCCGCGGTCAACGGCGTGCACCGCACCACACGGGGGCTCATGCGGCCCTCGTCGACCACCGCCGCGAGGCGCGCGAGGACCTCCTCGCGGCGCCCCAATACCTCCGGGCCGCCGCTCAACGCCTGCACCACACAGACCCGCGCGAGCACCGGCTCCCTGTCAAAGAACGCGAGGATCACCCCCAAGCCCCGACGGACCCGCTCACGCCACTCCACACCCTCCAAGCCCACCCCAGCCAGCTCACCCGCCAGCGTGCCGAGAATGTCCTCCAACACCGCACCCAGGCACTCCTCGCGGTTAGCGAACAGCTCATAAAACGTACGCCGCGACACCCTTGAGCGCGCCACCACATCCGCCACCGTGGTATTCGCCCACCCCAGCTCATCGACCGCACGCACAGCCGCCGCCAACAACCGCGAACGCTGAATATCCGCCACCTGCCCATGCGAACGCTCCATCCGCGAGCGCGCCACCACCGGCTGCCGACGAGTCCGCGTCGCCATCACGCGGCCCCCCAAACGAGACTGACGTCCGCCACACCACCGGCCGTCCACAACCCTCCCCCACCACGGGGGCGATCCTGGCCCGACGAAGCTAGCCGACTACCCGGCTCAGCTGACGGATACCGAGACGAAGAGAGAGAGAGAGAGAGAGAGATGCGACAGCGCCAAGCTGGCGCATCTAGCAACGCCCCTCACACGAGGCACGACGACCCTTGAAACGCTATTCCCTCTCGAAACCACGCTTAATTCAACTCCCTCATCCGTTGCGACCCTGTCCCACTCCCATCGGCACCCCGCTTGCGCTTTACAGTCAACCGCAAGGCGCGACGACCCCAACCTGGATCCTATGTTGACCTGAGCACCCCACCGAGGAGTCCTCATGACAACGGCAACCGTACACCACCCGTTCGGGCTTGTCAATACCCCAACACGTGGGCTACCCCACTCACCCCCCGGCAGTCGATGGGCGCCAAAGCCGGGCGATCGGCACCACCTGCACCCCATCGTAGGTATAGGCGCGTGCGCCCGTGTACAGCACCACGCCCCCCAGGAACTGGTCGGCGGGCCCGCCACGCAGCCTGCGCAGACTATAACGCGGCTTATGCCGTGCTACCGTAATGGCTGTGCCAGCGACCCACCCAGAGGCGATCGCGCTGCTCCCGAGCGAGGAGGACACGGAGCCACGCCCGGGGCGCCGGCGTGCACCCCGCCGCGCGGGGCGCCGTGCCCAACTCACCGTGCCGGAGCAGGTGTGGAGCGAGATCGTGGGCATCGCGGATGCCGCAGGCACGACACCTAACGATGTCCTCGTTCGTTTGGCGGCCGAACGCCTGGAGGACCGCCGCCGCTCGAACGAACTGAGCAGACGCGCGGAGGAGCGCTGGCGGGCTTTCATCGACGCCGCCCCAACCCCAGGCGCGGCAGCGACCCCCCTGAGCGAGCAGGAGCTGATCGAGCTCAGCGGGACACTCCGCACAGACGCCTGAGTCCATGCCGGCAGCGTGGGACACGACCACCGCTGCCCGCCTGCGACCGGACAGCCCCGTTCTCGACCACGTCCAGGATCGCCGGCGAACGGGCGATACGATCGCGTTCACCGCGACCACACTGAAAGAGATCTGCTACGGCCTGCACAAGGCATCCACAGCCGGCACGCAGGCAGCGGGCGCGCAACTGCGGTGGCTGCGCGACCAGATTGACGCAGGCCTGATCGACGTGCTCCCCTTCGACGACCGCGCGGCCGACATCGCCGGTGCGCTACGGGCCGCCATCCCCACTCCCCCCTCAACCCTCAGGCGACCGCGAGACCGCTCGAAGCCGGACAACAGGGTGGCGTGGATTCTCGACATCCAGATCGCCGCAACCGTCTTCACCCACGGCTACGACCTCCTCACCGCCGACGCCCACCACTCGATCATCGCGGCACAGCTCGCCACGCTCGCACCCACCGCGCCCGCACTGCGCATCCACCCACCGCCGCGGATCCGGAGCTGAGCCGCCCGCGGATCCGGATCCGGAGCTGAGCCGCCCGCGGATACAAGACCCGGCAGATCATGGATTCACAGCCCGACAGATCAGGGGTCAAGACACCGGCCGACCCAGAGCGGACGACTGCGCCTACGCCGGGTCGGGTACAGGCACGGCGACGACCTCGAGCCCGTCGATGCCGGTGAAATCGGCGGGGTTGCACGTGTAGAGCGGGAGATCGTTGGCGAGGGCAATCGCGGCGATCATCGCGTCGTAGGCGTGCGCGGAGGTCTTGCGGCCAGCGCGGCGCAGAGAGGCAGCGACGCGTCCGAAGGCGCGCGCGGCGCCGGCATCAAATGCGAGCGGGTCGAAGTCGGACTCGGCCTGCTGGAGGTGGGCCTGGCGCGCGGCGCGCTCGCCATCGTCATCGGTGACCAGCGGGCCGACCGAAAGCTCCGCGAGCGTCACGGCAGTGATCAGCGGCTCGGCCGGCAGCACCGTCGCATCGGTGAGACGCTGCAGGAGGATGACCGTCGAGGTGTCAAGCACCCCCCGGGTCGTCTGCTCCTCCGCATCCGGCGCCTGCTCACTCACAGGCCAGAGTCCAGCAAGCGATCGACGTCCCCACGCAACACCATGGGATCCACACGCGGCAGCCGGCGCCAGCGACTCAGCAGGGTGTCCGCCGCGAGCGGTGGACCCGAGACGCCCGCAGCTCGGCGACCACCCTCCCCGAGCGCGTGATCGTGATCGGCTCACCCCGCGCGGCGCGGTCGACCACATCGCCGCCGTGGTTGCGCAGATCCCGGATGCTGACGTTGCCCACGACGAGCAGTGTCTCACGCGTGAGACAGCAGTTTCTGCCACGGCGGATTGAGAATGCGCCACCGGACAGATCGGCCCCGCGCGAGCCGGCCGAAGGGATCGACTGGCCCGAGCGGCAGTCCTGGGGCGGGTCTCCGGGATCGTCCACGCGCGCGGGTGGTGTCACAACGTGGCGGGGGTGGGGGGTCGCGGTAGGGACCGCCGTTGCCGGCGGCCCCCCGCGCAGATCCCAGCGTGCGGGACTACCGCACTGGGCTCTTGCCTTG
Organism: uncultured Solirubrobacterales bacterium; assembly: GCA_963744135.1. Lineage (GTDB taxonomy): Bacteria > Actinomycetota > Thermoleophilia > Solirubrobacterales > Solirubrobacteraceae > Palsa-744. Next base: position 1,046,849 of record CAVUSE010000004.1, read on the forward strand.
GATTCTGGAGTCGAAGCGCGCGTCCGGCCAGGGATGCAGGGTGCGGGCGGTGGGTAGCCATCGGGTTTGCAGGCGAGACATCCGCTTCCAGGTCATCCTCGTGCGCTGGCTGCGACGCCGTAGCGCCTTGTACCAGTGCCTGGTGATCTGGTGTTGGAAGGCGTGTAACGCCTGGGTGTTACCAGGCACCGCGTAGTAGTTGCAGTGCCCGAGCAGGACACTGGCGAGCCAGCGTCCCTGCTCGGGGATGGCCCGGTGGCGCCTTGCTCTGAGCTCGGTCTTGACCTCGCGCAGCTTGGCGCGCATCCGCTTGGAGTCGGTGATGCGCTTAAGGGCCTATCCCTGTAGGGCGGTGGCTGTTCGTGCGGCGTGCGCGCGCTTGAGGGCGATCATGCCGCTGGCGAGTTGGAGGAGGGCGAGGTGGTTTTCGTCCTTCTTGGACCAGCGGATCAGGATCGCTCGGTTGCGGTTGAGCCATGAGTGACACGCCTCGACGACCCACCGGCGTGCTCGCCACTCCGGGTTGCTGGATTTGAGGTCGATCTCCTCGCCACGCGCGCGGATGTGTGGTGTGAACTCGCGGTCTTCGAGAAGTTCATGGACGACGGGAAAGTCATAGCCCTTGTCCAGGCAGAGGCCCTGTGGGTCGGTCTTGGTTGGTTCCGGACGCTCGATCGGGACCGAGTCGAGCGTCTCCTTCAGGAGCTTGTGATCGTTGCGGTTCGCGCCGTCGTGAGCGAGCCCGATCGGGACGCCACGTGCCTCGACGAGGAGCGAGCGCTTCGCCCCCCCTTGGCTCTATCAGTTGGGTTAGGACCCGTCTTCGGCCCGCCGAGCGGCGCTTTGCTCATCGCACCGTCCGCTGCCAGCCACGACCAGTCGATGCCGATCTCCTTGTCGTAGTCGAGCAGCCCTTGGCGCCAAACCTCATGAAAGACCCCAGCCTGCTCCCACTCCTGAAAGCGCCGGTGCGCCGTTGAGGAGTTGCACACCCCGGTCGCGTTGAGCGCGTTCCACTGCATACCAGTGCGCAGCACGAGCAAGATCGCGTCCATCGCTTGGCGCTTGGGCAGACCACGCCGGTGAGTTCCCAACGGATGCGCAGGCGGGGCAGGCAGCAAAGGCTCGATCCGCTCCCACAACCAGTCAGGCATACGCCAGCCATCGTCGCGGTCGACCAAACCCATTCTCCGACCTCCTATGTCCGATCAACAGATCAGACATCCAATTCGTCACGACCGAACAGAATCCCCCCTACAGGGATACGCCCTAAGCTTGAAACGCCCTTTCTTGTTCTTCGCGCAGATATGCGTGAAGCCGAGAAAGGAGAACGTCTCAGGCTTGCCAAGACCACGTGCTGAGCGCTGCTGGGCGGCGAAACGCACGCATCATGCTGGCTGCGACCGGGCCGAAACCCATAGGAGAAACCGAGGAAGTCGGTCTCGAAGATAGCGTTCAGCACCTCGACCGTTGCCCGCTGGACGATCTTGTCCTCCAACGCGGCGACACCAAGCGCACGCTGGCGCCCGTCTGGCTTCGGTATGTACGTTCTGCGAGACGGCTTCGCCCGGTACGCTCCCCTGCGCAGGCGCGCGTGCAGATCCTGGAGGTTGTCCTCCAGATCCCGCCCGTACTCCTGCCACCTCACGCCGTCCACCCCCCGTCGCGGCTTCTCCATGCCGGTTTATCCCGGCGCTTTCCCTCCATGCCCCACGACCAGCTCGCGGCTACCGCTGCTTGCGCATCTTCGAGTCCCTACAGCTTCCTGCTCTTCTTCGAGTACCTACCGTTTCTTGCGCTTCTGCGAGCGCTTAGTCTTCCTCTTCCTCGCGGCCTTCTTGTGCGCCGTCTTCCGGCAACCGGTGACCGCGATCTTGGTGCTCTGCCTGATGAGGAGCCCGTTCTGCCCGGTGATTTCGGTCGGCATGATCAGCGTGCCCTTGCAGAGGTTGCCGTTCGCGGTCAGTGCCGGATATTCGCGCTCGGGGAGCTCCAGTTCGAAGCTCAAGAACGGGACGTCCGGCACCGTCGCGAACGTCGCGGTTGTGATTCCCCGTTTGCTGATGAACGTTTCGCCATGCACCTGGACGGTGACGCCGTTCTGCCCGGTCAGGACGAGGATCAGTTCGGGGTACTTCGCGCCTCCGTGCGAGACGAAGTACGCGGTGCCCGACAGGCCACCGGGCAGAACTGGGGTTGAGACCTTGACCTGCCCGACCTGGGAGGCGAGAGGGCAGCTCTTGGGGTTTTCAGCGAACGCCTTTTCAAGGCATGCCTTCTGCAGGGTTTTCAGCGGCGATGGCAGCTGTTTGGGCAGCGAAACCTTGACCTTCTGCACGTTCGCGATGCTGCTCAGCCCACCTTCGTCGGGGAGCGTCAAGCTGACGTGCAGGCTGGCGCCTTGCGTGCGGGAGGTCTTCGCGCTGGTCGACACCTTGAACGTCGGCTTGAACGCAAGGCCGCGACACGACCCGACCTGGAACGGGCTTGAGAGGGCCGCCGTCGTGCCTTCCGTACTGGTCGCCGTCCCGCTGAAAGTCTGCGGGGTGCAGTTAGTTGGGTTGAACATGAATTCCTTACGGTCGATCACCGCGTTGATCGTGCGCATATCGACCGGGACCCCGTCGAGGATCGTCGGTAGTGGGTCGGTCGTGATCGTCAGCTGCGAGGTCAACGGGTCCACTTCGATCCTGCCGCGCACGACCGTCGTGCCGAGGTTGAACGGCCCCGCGATCACGGGCACCACGATCGACAGCCCGTAGGGGGCGCCCTCATAGGGACCGGTGATGTAGATCGGCGCTTCGGGCTCGCCCGGCTCGGGCACATACAGCGGGTAGGGGCCCGGGCCAGCACCAACCGTTGTATGCCCGATCTGTGAGCCTGCTGGGCATTCCCCGCTCGCGGCCTGCGGTCCTTCGCACAGCGAGACGTGGCTGATCATCCCGAGCAGCCCCGCGGGGGTCTTGAACTGCAGCCTGGAGACCCGCTGCTGATCGTCCGCGCGCTGCAACAGCAGCGAGAAGTCGGTGTACCCGCCAGCCTGGTCGGTCGTCGCCCCGGCAATCATCGTAGGGCCGAACGGCAACGGCGAAGCACACGGCGAGCCTCCTGTGCCACTCGCGATCCCAAAACTGTCTTCCGAGAAGACATCTGGCACAAACGGCGAGCTCCACGGCGTGAAGTCTGTGGTGCTGGTGTATACCCCGCACTCTGTGGGTGTCGCCAGCGCGGCCTGTGCGCCACCGCTGAATGAGACCTTGAAGTCGGTGAACGGGACCGGGGGAGCTTCCGCGAAGGTCGTCGTCAACCTCCCTGTCACAGGGTCAAGCGACACATCGCCGACCACCTTGACGTTCACGCCATCCCCGGACGGCGCGAGCAGAACTTTGATGTCAGGCGGCTCGGACTGCAACAGGTAGACATCGCCTTCGAGCTTATCCGGCAACAGCGGCGTCGTGACTTCCACCGTACCAATCTGCGAGGCAGCCGGACACGATGGAGGACCTTCATCGCCGACCGCTTCACCGCTGTGCACGCCCGCCTGCGGGAGCGAGCACGCCTGCAGGCCCGTCGCGCGTCCCGGGTTGATCACCAAGCCTTCCGGGAGCTCAACGACCGCGTCGCGCAGGCTCGCCGTCGCCAGCCCTTCAGGCTGCACAAGCCCGGGTTGGGGGATCTTCACCTCGGTCGTCAATCCCGCCGGGGTATCCGCATCGCCGGTATCAGGCGAGACTGTGATCGCCGGTTCGAACTGGAGATAGTTACAGCCCGTGAACCCCGCCCGCGGCCATTCAGCTTCCACTCCCGAGACACTTTCACCATCCCCCCACGTATTCCCGGAGACAGAGAACTTCGGCGCGTTCGACGCGCCTTCACACGACGTCGGCAGCGTCAGGAACGGCACCACAGAACCAGCGAACGGCCGCCCACATTCGTAGTGTTCTTCGATGAGAGCGCAACGTTCCGGATCGTGGCTTGAGTCGCCGGGAACACCCCACACCGTCAGCCTGTTCGACGTTATTATCGTCTGCGGAAGATGGTAGACGTGTGCGGTGATTCCGTAGTTGCCACCGCTGCGAACGACGATATCGAGGAACACCGGGATACCGAGGACGTCAAAGCCGAGCTCGGCCGTCGTACCCGGCGGCGGCACCAGATTGTACACAGGCACGCTGAACGTCAATCTGCCGCGGAGGATCGTCGGCGAATCGTAGCCGACCTGCGTGGAGGCAGCGCATGCGGGCGATGCCTCGTCGAACAGCTCGCGAGTGCACTGAGGCACGGCGGTGGGATTCCCAACCAGTCCCGGGGGCAGATTGACCACCGCATTCCTGAGTTCTTGCCCTCCACCCGGCTGAAATGCTGCTTCCGGTTCTTCCGGGTCGGGTTCGGTGTTGAGGTCGAAAAGGTAGGAGAACGAGTATGGGTGTGAGCCGGCCTGTGTGTCGAGCGTCCCGTTTGCGTTGCTGAACCACGCTTCAGTCTTTGTGAATCCAAACGCAACGGGCGCGGAGCCGATCGTGATCGCGTTGGACGCACTCGACGCACTCGTCGCGCCCCCTCCGGCCACTGTCACCTGATTGGCGACCTTGCCTTCACGGGCGCCGTGGGTCACTTCGACATCGAATCGGAGTTCTGCTCCTTCGGTGAGCGTCACACTGCGTTCGCGAACCCCTTGCAGGTCGGTCGCCGTGGTGCAGGTGACGACGGTGGAAGCTTCAGCGCAATGCCATTGTTCATCAGTGGGTTGAGCACCGGTCCATACCACGCCTTCGGGCAGGGTGTCACTCACCGTCACGCTACCGGTACTGTCCGCCGCGCCGACGTCATAGAGCGAAATAGATATCTGGCCGCGGCCACCCGGCGACAAGTTCGTGGGATAGCTGCGCGAACTCACTACCCAGCCGGGAGCCGCGACCTCGGCGCGAGCGGAGGAGACACCCACCCCCAGGATTCCGAACAGCATGATCGGAATTACCGCCAGGACTGAGGGGAGACCGGCATCCAGCCTCCGGAGGGCTCTGAGGGTGGTCATCGGCTTGTCCTCCGGTCGCGGCTGGCTTTGTTTGCTCTCTTTGCTCTCTTATGGCTCTTACTCTTTACGCATTTGCCGTGGCTGAGCTTCTTGCCCGCGGCACACCCCTTCTTCCTGGTCTTCTGTTTGACCGTCACTGGCCCGGGCGGTGAGATGTTTCCCGGGCCGCTGAAGGTGACGCTCGCCGGAGTCGCGAAGATCGGAGGCGCGGCCGGCACACCCTGACAGCCCGAGCCCGAGCACGCCAACGGAGCCAGCGGGCGCGGGGCATCGACCCGCGCGTCATAGACAGCCAACGTTTCGCCCTGACCCCCGGCGACGAGCGGCGCGCGACTGACTATGAAGACATCGTCGCCATTTTCGCTCGCGTCAGCGAAGTAGGAATTATCAGTGCTCGTCCCGCCCGAGAGCAGATAGATACAACCCCCGGTATAGCCACCTCCGTGGTGGCAGGTGCCGGCTCCGTCCTGCTCCCACTCGTACACGTCAAGCAACCCGTTCTTGTCCTGCGGGACGAGCGCTTCACCACTGTCGAAGAACACACGCGTGCCTTCCGCCGAGATCCAGCGATGCATGTAAGTCTTGCTATAGCTCGGCTGCAGAAAAGCCGACCAATTTTCCCCCGGTCCCACCAGGGGGTTAGCGGGCCGCGCGCCGCTGGGGCTGCACGATGCGCAGAACAGCGCACCCCTGCCTTCGTCACCTTCGGCGCTGTAAACATACACCTCCGTAGAGCCTCCACTGTCGTAGCCAGTAAGACTCGCTTGCGACATGAATACCAGATGCAGGCCATCTGGCGTCACCTCGGCAGTACGATTCCCAAGACCGGGCTGCCAATCGCCGTAGTGTTCTTCGTTGAAGCTGAGTGGCGGTAAATCGTTATCCGAGAGCGGAGCGATAAACTTCGGTCTTGCCCCAGCATGGACCAGATACAGATTATCGCCCATTGCGTCGCTCGCCACGAAGTACGTATACGTGCCGTCTTCGCTGACCCCGACCACACCCTGCACATTGACTTCTTCTCCTGGGTCGGAGTTGACTGATAGGTCGGTCGTGATGCCACTTTCAACTTCGTACTCATAAAGACCTCCGTTATCAGTGAAGAACACCTTCGAGCCGTCGGCGCTGGCCGTCCAGAACCGGCCACCACCCACCGGGACAGTCCTCGGATGACTCGTGGCATCGTTCTCACGCACGTAGATCTCGCCAGTGCTCAGGTCGGTCCAGAAGATACGCGAACCATCGCTAGAGATAACATGACTGAAGTCTGGTGGATACTTAATCGGTTCACTGCCTTCCAGCGTATAAGAGCCGAACGTCGCATCCGGGGCCAATGTCCCATTCGGCAGCATGTTCACCGAAAGCAGCCGACCATCCACCGAATCGTAAAGATCATTTCCTTCGTCATCGCCGAGACTGAGCTCGGCTTCCGGCGTCAACGCGTCATTGGCCTCAAACAGCAGATGTTCCATGTTTGATGACGCGCCCGCAAAGGCGAGTCCATCCCCTTTCGTAGCATTTATACCCGTATCTGCCAAGACTCCATTTGCTTCAAATTCTGAGGCAGACCGGTGCGGTGGAGTCACGGTGAAGAGCGGATGGTAACTGCCATCGCTGTTCGTACGCGCGTAGAGCACGTTATATCCGCCGGTCGGCGCGCCCGGCGCCAAAGCGCTCGCGCCGTCCCAGCCAAGAATGCCCATCGAAAGATCGCTGGAGAAAGCCTGGTAGGAACCTAGTTCATATAGTGTGCCGGATGGCGGTTCGATGTTGGCAGCTGCCCACCCGCCTCCCGGACTACGCGTGGCGAGATACTCATTACCCGCTTCGGTACCGTTATAGCCACTTCCACCGGTCGCGGACGCAGAGCCCGCGTAGGCCATCGCGTCACCATCAGCCGCAGCCTGAAATGGCAGCCGCGTGTTGTCGCCGTTATAGCTGCCCCGGTCATTCACATGCGTGGCTCGCGGTTCGTATACGTCCCCGTCAGCGTTCGCTACAGGAGACACCATTTCATAGCCGCGGCTATCCGGCAAGCCAAACGCTTCCACCGATCCCGTGGTAAAAGTGACTGGACCGCCACGCACCGTTTCATTGTTGATATTCCTCGCCACGGCACGAAAGAGATAAGTCGTTTCTGGCTGCAACACGTCGCTGACCTGAGCTTCCACGCTCACCGGTCCTTCGCCGGCGCCGATGCTCGTCGCTTCCGTCACAGAGCCGTAGTTTTCGGTGGTCCCGTATTCGAAATAGCATTCCGTCGGCACCCGCCCGGAATTGACTTCGGCGTTCAGCGTCGCGCTCTGCGAAAAGACACCGGACACGAACTCGCTCGTGATCGCGGGAGGCACAGAAGAGGTCTTGAACGTCGCCGCCGACCCAACGGTCGCCCCTTCCACCGTTTCGGCACGTAGACAGACCGCGTATTCGGTGTCCGGGACAAGGCCCGACAGCGTTTCCAAGACTTCTTCCTTTCCCCCACCCAACGACAGACCGGGCGCCGGCGATTTGCCTTCCCCTTCGCATTCGCCTGTGGCGGACGCTTTGTAGAGGAATTCGTAGGTGCCCGTTTCGAACGTGCCCGGTGCGCCTTCTTTGCCAGGGTTCAACACGCCGTGAACTGTCGCTTCGCTCGGCTTGATCGATTCGACCGTGACCGGCCCCGGTGCTTCCGGAGCCGCGGCCAGCGCCGGAGCGCTCTCGAGCGCCAGGCCACCCACCAGAACACACACCGACACCGCAGCGGCCGAGAGCAGCTTATGAATCCCTACAGGCATATCTCCTCCTCCAAAGCAGAGGGAACCACCCCTCGATTGCATGACACCGGGTGCGAGCAGCAGCGCGTCACGCCGCCTCGCTCTCAAAACGAGAATGGGCACGAATACTCCGAGCGACCTGCTCACCCTTGCCGGTGAGCCGCCACGCGTTGGGCTCGCCCTTCGCGTGACCCAGGCCGCTGTTGGCGAGCAGCCCGAGGCGCTCCAGGCGCCGCAGAAGCTTTGAGACCTGTCCCGCGTCCTGGATCCCCGCAAAGTCTCCGACCTCACGATTACTCGGCTCCGATCCCCGCCCCGTAAGCTCCGCCACACCATCCAACACCCGCGAGGTGCGGTAGGTCAGACGCATCGGCACACTCTCAAGCGGATCGCTCACCGCTCGCGCCGGCCATGCCGGCCTACGCGCGTTACGGGGCGTCACCGCCGCCGGCACCGGAAGGGCTTGCTCGCGCCGCGCTGCCGCGGGCCCCAGATACGGCAGCACGATCATCCCCATCAACTCACCCAACAGCTCCGTGAGCGGCTGGCGCTGCCCTTTCAAAAGCCGCGCATACACGATCCCGAACGCCGCGCCGACCAAGCCCTCCGCCGTCAATGGAGTGCACTGGGTCGCGCGCGGGCTCGTGCAACCCTCATCCACCACCGCCGCCAGCCGTGCAAGGACCTCCTCGCGCCGCTCCAAAATCTCCGGGCCACCGCTGAGCGCCTGCACCACACACACCCGGGCGAGCACGGGCTCACGGTCAAAGAATGCAAGGATCGCCGACAGTCCGCGGCGCACCCGCTCACGCCACTCCACCCCCGCAAGGTCCGCGCCGGCAAGCTCCCCGGCGATCGTGCCGAGGATGTCCTCCAGCATCCCCGCCAGACACTCCTCGCGATTGGCGAACAGCTCATAAAACGTGCGCCGCGAAACCCTAGAGCGCGCCACCACATCCGCGACCGTCGTATTCGCCCACCCCAGCTCATCGACCGCACGCACAGCCGCCGCCAACAACCGCGAACGCTGAATGTCCGCGACCTGCGCATGCGAGCGCTCCATCCGCGGGCTTCGCGTCGCCACAGGCCGCCGGCGCGTACTCGCCGCCATCACGCCCGCCCCCCACAAACAAAACGAGACCCACTTCCGCGCGGGGGGTCAAGCCGGCGCGTCGAGCATATCCATCCCCTTCCCCCTCCGGGGGAACCCGGACGGCCCCCTAGGGCCGACCGATGGCGGGTCTCGAGGCTTTCAGCTTCGCGCTGCCGAGACGAAGAGAGAGAGAGAGAGAGAGAGATGCGACAGCGCCAAGCTGGCGCATCTAGCAACGCCCCTCACACCAGGCACGACGACCCCTGAAACGTTATTCCCTCTCGAAACCACGCTTAAACCAACTCCCTCATCCGCTTGCGACCCCGTCCCACTCCCATCGGCGCCCCGCTTGCGCTTTACAGTCAACCGCAGGGTGCCACGACCCAAACCCGATCCTATATTGACCTTGGCACCCACGATGGGGACGCCATGCCAACGACAACCGTACACCACCCGTTCGGGCTTGTCAATACCCGAACACGCAAGGCTCCGCTCTCAGACCCACGACCGGCCCCAATGCGACACGACACAGTGCCATTCCCCCGTCGGCTACTGTTTTGAGCCTATGTTCGACGAGGCGGTGATAGCGGAGGCCGGCCGACGCCTGCTGGAGGCCGCCCCCCCCCGAAGTCGTGTGATCCTGTTTGGATCACACGCCCGGGGCGAGGCCGGCCGGAACAGCGACCTCGACTTCCTCGTGATCGAGCCTGCTGTGCAGGATGTGGTCGAGGAGACGTATCGACTGAGATGCACGCTGGATGACCTCGACGTGTTCGCCGATGTCGTGCTGGCGAGCGATGAGGAAGCACAGGCGTGGGGGGATGTGCACGGGACTGTGATCCACGCCGCGCTGTCCGAGGGCCGCCCGCTGGCGGCATGATGGCCCAGCCGGCCGACATGCCGAAAATGCTGTTGGGCCTCGCAGGAGAGGACGAGTTCGTCGCGAGATCGCTGCTTCCCATAGAGGGAGTCACAGATGGAGCCCTGGGCTTCGACCCTCATCCTCCTGACCTCCAAACGAACCTTCAGCGACCTACCCCCACGCCCCGTCGCGGGGCATGGAAGCCCCGCGCCCACCCGGTTGGGATGTCACCGCGGCGCGCGGATGCTCCCTCCCCCCTTACAGAGCCTCCTGCCCAAACGCCTCTGCGAGATCGCCGTGCCAGGTGCGGAAGAAGGCCTCTGCCGTGGCGGCGTCGAGCGGGCGCGCGAAGAGGAAGCCCTGGCCTGAGTCACACTGCTCGTCCTTCAGCAGAGTGAGCTCGTGCTGGCGCTCGATGCCCTCGGCGAGCGTCTCGATCGACATCGCCTTGCCGAGCTGCACGAGCATCCGGATCAGCGTCTCGCCTTCGGGGCTCTGCGTGAGGCGCGCGATGAACGAGCGGTCGATCTTCAGCGCGTCCACGGGGAACTGCTGCAGGTGGGAGAGCGAGGAGTAGCCGGTGCCGAAGTCGTCGATCGCGATGCGCACCCCCAGCTGCTTGACGGCCTGCAGCCGGCGCACCGTCTCCCCCGTGTCGCGCATCAGGGTGGTCTCGGTGATCTCCAGCGTCAGCGCGCCCGGGTCGAGGCCACTCTCCATCAGGGCGTCGCGGACGTGCCCGACGAACTCGTCGGTGTCCAGCTGGCGCGCCGAGACGTTCACCGACATTCCGATCGCGTGCCCCGCCTCGCGCCACCCGGCGCTCTGGCGGCAGGCCTCGCGCAGCACCCAGCTGCCGATCTCGACGATCATCCCGGTCTCCTCCAGCAGCGGCACGAAATCGTCCGGCTGCACCACCCCGCGCCGCGGGCTGTTCCAGCGCAGCAGCGCCTCCACGCCGGTCGGGCTCATGTCCTGCAGGTCGAACGTCGGCTGGTAGACGAGGAAGAACTGTTCGCTCTGCAGCGCTTCGCGCAGGTCCATCTCCAGCTCCATGCGGCTCTGCACCGCATCCTGCATCGTCGACTCGAACACCACGTAGCGGTTCTTGCCGTCCCACTTGGCGCGATACATCGCCACGTCCGCGTCGCGCAGCAGCTCCTCGGCGGAGTCGCGCGGGCCCATCGCAATCCCCACGCTCGCCGTCACCGCCAGGCGCGCGGCCTGCCCATCGTCGAGGCGGAAGGGCGGCGCCAGCGCCTCCAGCAGGCGCTCAGCGATCAGCTCGGGGCCGGCCGCCAGAGACATTCCTTCGGCGATCACCACGAACTCGTCGCCGCCGAGGCGCCCGAGCGCGTCGGTCTCGCGGATCGCGTTCCGCAGACGCGACGCCACCGCCATCAGCAGCCGGTCGCCGGCGCCGTGGCCGAGCGTGTCGTTGATGCTCTTGAAGTTGTCGAGGTCCACGAACAGCGCCGCCACCGGCGTCTGGCTGCGACGCGAGCGCACCAGCATCTGCTCGACGCGGTCGAGAATCAACGTGCGGTTGGGCAGACCGGTGAGCGGATCGTGGGTGGCGAGGAACACCAGCTCGTCCTGGCGGCGGGAGAGCTCCTCGTGGGCGCGTCGGCGCTCCTGCTCGAAGGACTCGCACATCCGCACCAGCGTCACGTCGAGGCTGCGCTGCAGCATCCCCAGCGCCAGCGCACTCACCTCCTCGGAGAGCTCCAGCGCCCGCGCGTGCTCCAGCACCACCTCCTCGGCGGCGTCGCGCCAGCGCAGGCAGCGCTTGGTGACCTCGTTCAGCGGCGCCGCCCGCTGCGCGGCCAGCTGGCCGAAGATCCGCCACGACTCGCGACCCACCTCGCGCGCCACCTCCTCGCCGTCGCCCGCCATCCACCGCGCCACGGCGATCGTCGACACCGAGCCGACCCGCGCGAAGCTGTCTTCCACCAGCGCGTCGAGCGTCTGCCCCGACTCCGCCGAGCGGTGCTGCAACCTCGCCACGACATCGTCGGTGTCCCGTTTCAGGGCTTCGCCGAGGCGGCGCAGATCAGCGGCGGACATGCCCCAGCTATCGACGCCGTCCCCGATTCCTTCGAGCGACTCACCCCCGTCGGCCGGCCGACAACGTTGCCTCTCGACAGGCGTGGCCGCAGGCGCTAGTTTTTCATCGTGCGCTCTGTCCGCAACTCGCCCGGTCCTCGTGGGTTTGACTTTAGGACGGGATGTAATAGACAGCGTCTTGACGAAAAGCCCAGCGGGCCAGTAGGGTGCTAGGTTCTACCTGGGGTCTACACAAGAAAGCAGTGGAGGAGAGGATCGTGGCCATGAGAAGCCTTGCTCGCCGTACCTTTGCCGTTGGAGGTGGCCTCGCGGCCGCCGCCGGGGCGCTTGCCCTTGCAGTTGGCGTCGCCGGCGCCTCGGGATCGACCGCGCACGCAGCGCGCACGGTCTCGCTGAACGACACCGGCAACCTGCACAAGACCTCCAAACACGGGTTCAACCTGTACGAGTCCGGCAACGCCTCGGGCTCGCTCTCAGGAACGATCTCCCTGCATCTCGACGTCGTCAACACAAATAAAGTCACAGCTGAATTGACCGTCTACCCGAAGGGCAGCTCGATCACCGGCAAGGCCTCCGGCAACTACCGCACCAACGGCGGCACCGCGAGCTTCTCGGGCACGCTCACGATCACCCACGGCACCGGCAGCTACTCCGGCGCCCACGGCTCAGGCATCAGCTTCAGCGGGACGATCCAGCGCTCCAACGACGCCGTCACCGTTCACGTCAACGGCAAGTTCTCCTCCTGACGCGGGCTGGGGGGAACATGCTCAGGATCAGAACACTGGCCGCGGCAACTGCGCTGCTGGCATGCGCGTGCCTTCCGGCGGGCGCCGCGGCGAAGGCCACGGAGAAGGCATCGCTCACCGCCTCGTTCGCGCCCGATCGGCTGGGTGTGAGCACGACGATTGGCTTCTCGTTCAACATCACCACCACTGCGGGTCTCGCGCCACCGCCACTCAACAGCATCGACCTGCACATGCCCGCCGGCATGAACTACGCCGAGACCACACTCGGCCTGGCGGTCTGCCAGCCGGAAGTGCTCGCCATGGAAGGACTCGTCGGCTGCCCCGCCAACTCGCGACTCGGGTTTGGCAGCGCGTACGTGGAAGTGCCCTTCGGCAACGGAGCGGGCACCGAGCTGCCCGAAATCCAGGCCGTGATGGGCCCCTCCAACAACGGCAACATCGTCGTGCTGTTCTACGCCAACGGCAAGACGCCAGTCTCCGCGCAGCTGGTGTTCAAAGGCGAAGTCCAGCCCGCCTCGAGGCCGTTCGGCTCCCAGCTGGCGACGCTGGTGCCGCCGATTCCCAGCGTCCCCGGCGGCAACAACGTCGCGATCCTCAGCGTCAAAGCAACGATCGGCCCCGAGGATCTAACCTACGAAAAGCACGTGCACGGCAAACTCGTGCACTTCAAACCGCTCGGCATCGGCGTGCCGGAACGCTGCCCCCGCGGCGGCTTCCCGTTCTCCGCGTCGTTCACGTTCGAAGACGGCTCCGCCACGAGCACCTCGACGAAGGTGCCCTGCCCCACGTCTCACAGCAGCGCGCACAAGAAGAAATAAGCACCGCCACATCCCTCTGAGTTGGCATACGGCGCCCCGCGGATCTTCACCGGGGGGCGCCGTTTGCGTTTCTTGGGTCGGTTTCCAAACAGGCGGTGCGTCCGGGGGCTCTCGGGCGGTGCGCGTCGGGGGGGCTCTCGATCAAGCCGAGCAACGCGGGCCGGTGCTGCCCTACCCGTCCGTCGCGGCCCGCCGCCGTCGTTCGGTGCGCCGTTCGAAGATCGAGGCGAGCAGCACGCTGGCCTCGAACAGCAGGTACAGCGGCACCGTCTCCAGCAGCAGGGTGATCGCGTCGCCGGGTAGGAAGGCCGCCACCGCGCCGCACGCCAGGATCGCGTAGCGGCGGTTCGCGCGCAGCTGGCGCGGCGAGACGACGCCCGCGCGGGTGGCCGCCAGGATCGCGACGGGCACCTGAAACACCAGGCCCATCGCGAGCAGAACGATCGCCGCGAAATGGTAGTACTGGCTTGCCTGCACGAGCACGTTGAACTGGTCGCTGTTGAAGTTCTCGAAGAAGCGCAGGGCGGCAGGCAGCACCACGAAGTAGCCGAACATCACCCCCACCGCAAACAGCACGGGCACCGCCAGGATCAGCGGCGAAACGACGCGCTGGTGCTCCGGCCTGAGCGCCGGGAGCATAAAGCTGTAGATCTCATAGAGGATGATCGGGAGCGCGAGGATCAGCGCGAACAACAGCGCGATGCCGAGCGTCGCGGTGAACGGCTCGCCGACGCCGAGCGTCACCGGCTTGTTGCCCTGCGGCGCGGCCGACAGCCGCGAGATCGCCCTGTGCAACTGCGGCCTCACGCTCTGCAGCGTCGTGCGAGTCGCCGCGCTCGCCCCGCTTCCCGGCCGCTCCAGTGCCCCCACCACGCGTTCCAGCTGCACCCCGATCGAGCGGGCGCCCTGCTGCACCGAGTAGGTCGCGCCGAGCGGGCCGCTCCCCGCCCGCACCTGTTTCTGCGTCTGGTGTTCGAGCGGCCGGTTAACGATGCGCAGCAGCGAGTGGTTCTGCCACAGGCAGAAGCCAAACGCCACCGCGAGCACCGCCAGCGAGACGATCAGACGCGAGCGCAGCTCGTCGAGGTGGTCGACGACGCTGAGCTGCTCCTCGTGTCCGACTTTGCCGACGGCCACCGGTATGTGCGAGAGGGTGCTGATGACTACCAGTTCGCGCGAGCAGCCACGGTGGATCATTTGGGGGGGGGCAAAACGATCGGTGCGTCTCAGTTTGGTCGGGACCGGCACAGACCTAGCGAGACGCGACATGTCCTGGCGAGATCTATCCCGGCGAAACGAGACATATCCTGGCGAGATCTATTCTGGCGAGACGCGACATATCCTGGCGAGATCTAATCCTGGCGAGACATATATAAAAGGATTGGGCAACCAACCAGCCACTGGATCTCTCATGGCTGTCATCTGGTCGCTGTCCACAGGTCCAGTTGGTGGTTATGCCCTCAAACTGAGACACAACTGAAAGACCGCCGCCGAGCGGGGTGGGCCGGTTCGGGGATCAGACGCTCAGGGTTCGGGGATCAGACCTTCAGCCCAGATGCGCGACGATGACCGCGGGAGCGGTCGGCAGCCGGGTGCCGCCGGCCGGCTCCTGCGTAACCAGCACCTCGTTTGCGCCACCGCTGCCTGGCACGGCAACCGTCGCGGTGCCGGAGGAGGTCGGGGCGAAGAGGCTGTCTGTCGGCTGCGGCTCCGCGTGCCCCGAGCGTTTCACCCACACCTCATACACATGCCCAGCCGAGGGCTCGGGCATGTCCGCCACGGTGAGCCACGTGTGCCCACCACTCTCGTGCAGAGCCGCGCTGGCGCCGGCGGGCGTGACGTCGGCGCTCACTACGCGCGCCGCAGAGCCGCCGGCCGGGGAGGAGCCACCGAAGGGCTTGGTCAGTGCACCGATCGCGACACCCGCCGCCAGCACCGCTGTGCCGGCGAGCGCCAGCGCGGGGCGCAGGGCAAAACGCCTGCGGGTCGTGCCCCGAGCGCGCGAGGAGGAGCGCGCGGACTGCGCGGCCTGCTGGGAGGCGCGCGCGGAGAGCGTCGCCCGCTGGGCGGCCTCGCTGCGCACAACCGCCATCACCTGCCGCTTCGTGTGCGCCGGCGCGGGCACCTGCCTGACCGTGGTGGGAAGGTGCTCAACCGCCGGCGCCAGCGCGGCAAGATCGTCGCTGCACAGCGCGCACGTGCGGGCGTGCTCCACGAACATCCGGCTGTGGCGCTCGTCGAGCAGCCCCAGCAGGTACAGGGCGGCATCGCCACAACCGCCCTCGGCGGGGTTCGGCAAGTCGCTGGGGTCGGGATCGTGCGGGTCGGAGTCGTGCGAGTCGAGACCGTGCCGGTCGGGACCGTGCGGGTCGGAGTCGTGCGGGTCAGGACCGTGCGGGTCGGGACCGTGCGAGTCAGGACCGTGCCGGTCGGGACCGTGCGAGTCGGAGTCGTGCGCTTCGCTCATCGGGAGATCCCCTCCTCGGCG
Organism: uncultured Solirubrobacterales bacterium; assembly: GCA_963744135.1. Lineage (GTDB taxonomy): Bacteria > Actinomycetota > Thermoleophilia > Solirubrobacterales > Solirubrobacteraceae > Palsa-744. The sequence continues at coordinate 1,062,714 of CAVUSE010000004.1, forward strand.
GCCATCGTCAACCGCAGCTTGGCAAGTCCCAGGCGCATCCGGCCCTTCACCGTACCGACGGGCATCTGCAGCATCGAGGCGATCTCGGTGTGGGTGAACCCGCCGAAGTACGCAAGCTCGAGCACCCGGCTCTGCTCCTTGGGCAGAACACCGAGGGCGTCGATCACCGTCTCCGAGCGCTCACGGTCGAGGATCTGCTCCTCGATGTCAACCGAGCCCGCCACCCGCTCGACGGCTCCCTCTTCGTGGAAGGTGCGGCGATCGCGCACCCCACCGCGGCGCAGCGCGTCGACCGCGCGGTTGTGCACGATCCGCAGGATCCAGTTGCGTACGCTCCCACGAGAGCAGTCATACCGCGCGCTGGTGCGCCACAGCGCGATGAACGCCTCCTGCAGAACATCCTCGGCGGTCGCCCGCCTGCCGCACATCCGGTAGGCAAGCGAGAAGGCGACGTCGCAGTGGCGGTCGTACACGACCTCGAATGCGTCGGCATCGCCCCCCTGCACGAGCGCCATCAGCTCCTCGTCGGCGAGCTTACCCAGGGCGGCGGCACTCCTCGCCGCCGAGTGCGCTCCGCGCGCTCGGGGCACCGGAACCTTCATCGGTGCCCCATATGCACACCCGTCGACGACGAGCTGGCGCTCATTGCGGGTGCTGCTCCTCTGCGGTCGTGATTGGGTCCTGGGCGGTAGCGGGCGCGGCCGCTTGGGCAGTGGCCGGCACGGCCACTTGGGCGGCGGCAGACATCGCCACCGGCATGGCGGGCGCGGCCACCGGCATAGCAGGCGCGGCCACCGGCGCGGCGATCGCGGGGGCGACCGACTCGCCGCTCACCGCGCTCTTGAAGCCTCGCAGCCCCTCGCCCAGCGAGCGGCCCATCTCGGGCAGGCGCTTGGCGCCGAACACCAGCAGCAGGAGCATCAGCAGGAAGGCTATGTGCAGTGGATTGTCAAGTCCCATCTGTTCACCTCTCGGTATATCTATATATCTATGTGTGGGAGTAGGGGATCTACTTGCGCGCAATCCCGAGCCGGTGAGCCCGGGTGTGGCTAGGTTCCTACGCGCCACCCCACCCGGCAGATCACCACCGAGCCGAGATTCGAGAGAGGACCTTCAGTCTTGCAGTGCGACCGCGGGCGGCACGCCCGCGGCGATGTAGCCCGGGATCGCGACGATCGCAACCGCCGCCGCGGTCACCAGCGCGAGGCTGGCGATGGCTACCAGAATGCCGAAGGAGTAGACGACCGGGAAGTTGATCACGTTGGCCAGCGCGCGGTCGAGCAGCTGCTGGCCATACAAGCCGAACACCGCGCCGCTGACGCAGCCCACGCCGAGCAGCAGCAGGCTCTCCAGCAGGATCGTGCGCCACAGTTCCCCGCGCGGGAAGCCCTCCAGCTTCAGCTTCGCCAGACGCGGACGGCGCTGCCACACCATGTTGCCCATCGCCGCCGCCATCGCCAGCACCGCGGCGATCAGGATCAGCGTCGCGATCTGGCTGAGGCGTTCGAGGCCCTGGCGGCTGAGCGCGCGCTGCTGGGCAGCGTGCGCTTCGGCGGTCTGCACCGCGAAGCCCGAGCCGCCGCCGAGCGCGTGTTCGATCTCGCGCTTGCCCTGGGCTTGGGAAACGCCGGGTGCGAGCAGAACGCTGTAGGCGCTCGGGTCCGCCGAGCCCCATGCACGCGCGTAGTCTTCGGCGTTCATGATGATCGCGCCCGGCGCCCAGCCGATGTTGGTGCCGATCGCCGCCACTTTGAAGATGCTCGGCACCGGGGTCGGCAGCGCGAAGGAGTCGCCGACGTGCAGGTGGTGTTCGTTGGCGATCGCCTGCGACACCACCATCCAGTCGCCGCTGCGCACCTCTCCTTCGGCCTGCGTCACGTTCCCTTCGACGATCTGGCTGGCGGGCAGCAGTGGCGTGGATTCGCGCGGCGGCGCGATCACCCACACGCGCCGTTCGCCGATGTCCAGCAGCCCCCCGCGGTACAGGCGCACCGAGCTTACGCCCGGCAGCTGCGCCAGCTTGGCTTGGTCGGTCGGCGCAAACGGCGTGGTCCTCAGCAGGTTGTAAGTGCCCGCCGGGGACACCCATACGTCGGTGGCGGCGTTCATGTCGTGCGCCGCGTTTTCGAGGCCGTGCAGCAGATCCCCGTGGGCGGCCTCGATCGCGACGCTGCCGAACACCGCCACAGCGCCGGTCGCGGCGATCGCCACCGCGCGCGCGCGCCCGGCGCGCAGCTCCATCACAGCCACGTGCGGCACGGCGCTCGTGATCCCCGGCGCGATCCGCCGCACCAGCGCGAGGGTGGCGTTCAGCGGGATCGGCAACAGCAGCAGCAGCGCCCCCACCAGGAACACCATGCCCAGCACCGCCGACTTCGGTGCCGCCAGCAGGATCGCCGTGGCCGCCGCCAGGCACGCCACCCCGCCCAGCGCCAGCCAGCGCGTGCCGCTGAGCGTGCCGGCGCCATCCTTGTCGGTGATCGCCGCCAGCGGTTGGCGCGAGACGATGTCTTTGAGCGGGCTCAACACCGCCACCGAGGCGGCCAGCATCCCGCCCGCGACCGCGATGATGACGCTCTGGGCGCTCACCACGCGCTGCGAGCCCACCGCGAAAGCGGAGGAGAGGTAGCCGGGGTTGCTGTGGAAGAGGTGGATCGAGAGCTCCTGGCCGAGCGCCAGCCCGAGTATGCAGGCGAGCACGCCGAGCACCAGCGCGTCAAACATCATCACCGCGATCACCGTCCGCGGCGGGTACCCGTCGCGACGCAGGTCGGCGATCAGCCGCCGCCGTTGGGGCACGGTCAAGAGCATCGCGTTGAATGCGAACAGGAAGCCCACCAGCGCGCTGATCACCGCGAACAGCGCCGTGGACTGGTTGGTGGCGGCCGCCGCTTTGGTGAACAGCGTTTCGTCGTAGTTCGCCGGCTCCACGTTCAGCCGCCCTCCCGCCAACCGTTCAAGTCCCGCGCGCACGCTCGCTTCGGCGCCCGGCGCCGGCTCGACGAGCACGCGGCTGACACGGCCCTGCAGCCCGGCCATTTCCTGGGCGTATTCGAGCGTCGTCACGGCGATCGGGCTGGAGGTCAGCGCGCCGATCTGACTGGCGTGCAGCAGCTCGTACAGCGGCGCCTGTTCGACGCGCCCGTCCACCTTGACGGTCGCTTCCTTGCCGAACTTCACGATCCCGATCTTGTGACCCAACGGCGCCGGCAGCACGAGCGCCCCGAAGCCGCCGAACGCTTCCAGCTTGGTCTTGTGCACGAGCGTCCCATCGAGTTTCGAGAAGCTCGAGTCGGCGCCCACCAACTCGACCGATTCGCTGCCCTTCGGGCCGGAGATTTCGGCGTTGGCTTCGAGCAGCGGCGCCGCCACGCGCACCCCAGGGAGATGGCGCACCCGCGCAACCATCCCCGCTTCGAAGCCCTGCGCGTCGCGCGCCAGCAGCTGCAGCGTGGCGTTTCCGACGATCCCCTTGGAGAGCTGCGCCACCGAGCTCGACAGGCTCGAGCTCGCCACCTGCGAGGCGAACAGCAGCGCCACGCCCGCGGCGATCCCGACGATCGCGAACATCTCCTGCAAGAGGCGCGCGCGCAACCGCACGCGGTAGAGATGCAGAACGTTAAGGGGCTTCACGTCGCGACCGGCTCCTACTGCGCGGTCACGCGCGCGGCCCACTGCTCGGGCTCGTACTCGCCGAGCTTGCCGTCGCGCAGCGCGTACACGCGGTCGGCGTACGCCGCCGCCTGCGGGTCGTGGCTGACCAGCACGATCGCCACCTCGTGTTCGCGACACAGTTCGGTCAACAGCTCTAGCACTTCGCGCCCGCGCTGCGTGTCGAGGCTGCCGGTCGGCTCATCCGCCAGCAGCAGGCGCGGTTTGGTGGAGAGCGCGCGGGCGATCATCACCCGTTGACGCTCACCCATCGAGAGCGTCTCGGCACTGTGATCGAGGCGCTGGCCGAGGCCGAGGCGCTCCAACAGCGGCGCGATCTGGCGGTGGGCATCGCGCCAGCGCATGCTCTTCAGCAGCTTCAACACAGCGTTGTCGATCGCAGTAACGCCGGGCAGCAGATCGAAGTTCTGGCGGATGAAGCCCAGTTCGGAGAGGCGGAAGTGCGAGGCCTCCTTCTCACTCAGCGAGGAGACGTCGCGGCCGCCGATCAGCACCGCGCCGCTGGTTGGCTGCAGGAGCGTGGCAACCATCAGCAGCAGCGTCGTCTTGCCCGACCCGCTCGGTCCGTACAGCGCCACCATCTCACCGGGCTGCACTTCAAGCGAGACGCCATCGACGGCACGCACCGGCTCGCCGCCGATCTGGGGGTAGTGCTTTACGAGATCACGCAGCTCTAGCACCGGGGTCCTCCCTCACTCCTGAGGCCCGTGTGGACCGAATGGACGTCACTCACTTTATGCCACGCGCATCGTGCCCGAGGGGGGTGGGCGTCGTGGCGATCACCGAGGCGGCGGGCAGCATCTCCGGCGGCGGGGGCATCACTACCTCCGCTCCACCGCCGCGCCGCGCCGGAGCTCCGGGCGCGCTCGGCGCCAGGCGCCGCAGCGCAAGGCGCGAACGGAACACCGTCATCGCCATCCCCGCCGGCTCCCCGAGCGCCTCCAGCACGGCGTCGGCGACCGGCGCCGCCTCGGACGCACGCGCCTCCGGCGTGCACAGGTAGAAGCTCGCCATCGCCGCCAGCACCAGCGTGTGGCGGCGACCGGAGAGCGCCCCCGCCGCCTGGCTCGAACGCTCCGCCAGCATGCCCATGCGCGTGGCCGCGTCGCACGGGGAGGCGTAGCAGCCGACGAGGCTGCGCTGACCCGTCGCGTAATCCTCGGCGGCGTCGATCAAGTTATCCAGCAGCGAGTGCAGCGACCCGATCCAGGGGAAGTAGGCCACCTCCATCGCCGCGATCTCATCGGGGTCCACGTGCGGCTCGGCGGCCGCGGCGATCAGCGCGTAGATGCCCAGCGAGCTGCCCCCGGCGGCCGCGGTCTCCCACCAGCGCATGCCCGTTCCCTTCGGCGTGTGCGCCCGAGCCCACCGTTCGAGCGCCAGGTAGTCGCCCTGCACCTCGCCCGTGTTGCAGCTCTGGAAGGCCACGATCCGCTCCGCCGCGCGCAGCGCCGCTGGCGCCACCGCCGCGTAGGAGGGCAGCTGCGACAGCGCCGCGCGGCAGCCGTCCACCGTCTCCTTGAGATAGCCGCCGTCCTCGTGCAGATGGTGGTGGGCGTAGTAATCGAGGTGCTCCGCCTCGGGGTCCAGCGCCACCAGCAGCGCACGGTGCAGGAGCCTGCCGTTGGCCACCGGGTCGGTGTTCGGCAGCTCCGTCAGCATGTCCAGGTAGTTGTACGCCGCCTGGAAACACACCATCGCGCGCGCCGCCGCGGCACGCCGGCGACGGGGGACGAACGCCGCGAACGCGCTCGCGCCCTCGATGTTGCCCCACTTGTGCAGGGCGTCCACCACAACCTGACGCAGCAGCTGATCGGGGATCTCCTGCGCGCGCGCCTCGCGACGGCGACGCTCCGCGCAGACGCCGGGGAACACGCCCAGCCAGTAGCGCCTGGCCGCTCCCGCGAAGGAGCCAGCAAGTGCGACACGACCGCCAGCTGTAGAACTCATCGGCACCTCCCCAGAAGACCCTAGCTCTCCGACCACGCCGACCCGCGCGCTCTCGGATTATAGACGCTGACGCGACCCGCTGTCCAGCGTGTCACTTTCACGTGTAAGAGAGTGTTCCGGGTGAGGCGTCGCGTTCGGGGTGCGCTCAGCGCTCGTCGCGGGTGCGGATCGCCTGCTCGAGCTCCTCGCCGCGTTGGGTCAGCCGCCACATGTTCGGCTCGCCTCTAACCAGGCTCTCACCCCCGTTGGCGATCAGCCCGAGACCCTCCAGACGCGCCAGCAGCTTCGACATCTGGCCCTGGTCGGCAACGCCCGCGTCGCGTGCGATCTGGCGGTTGTTGAGCCCCGGCTGGGCCGCCACCGCGGTCAGTACGCGCATCGTGCGGTAGGTGAGGCGCATGTCCAGCCGCTTCAGCGGGTCCTCCTGGTTGCGCGCCTGGCGGCGCGCGCGGGGCGGGCGGCGGGCCAGTTCGGCGGCCGCCACCTCGGGGCCTAAGTAGGGCAGTACGATCATGCTCATCAGCTGCCCGCGCAGCGCCAGCAGCGGCTTCGGCGCCGGCTCGCGCAGGCGGGTGTACAGCACACCCAGCACGGCTCCCACTACGCCCTCCGCGACGACGCGGTTGAGGCCGGTCGGGGCATCCGGCTCGCGACGGCCGCGGTCCACCGCGCCCACCAGCGCGTCCACCACATGCGCGCGGCGCTCCAGTGCCTCGGGGCCGGCGGCGAGCGAGTCCACCACACACAGCGCCGCCGTGGCGGGATCGGCGTCGAAGCATTCGAGCATCGCGGTGAGCGCGGCGCCGATCCGCACGCTCCACCCGCGCTCGCGCCGGTACACCGGCAGCACCTCCTCCTCAATCCGCCGCAGCGCATCGTCCAGCGCTTCCAGCAGGCACGCTTCGCGATCCTCGAACAGCTCGTAGAAGGTGCGGCGCGACACGCCCGCCCGCCCGACGACGTGCGCCACCGTCACCCGCTCGGCACCCCGCTCGCGGGTGAGGTCCACCATCGCGGCAAGCATCCGCGCGCGCTGGATCTCCGCCACGCGCTCGCGCTCGAGGTCGAGCTCGACGCGCCCGCTGGGCGACGAGTCGCTTGGGCGCAGCCCGCGACGCTGCCCACTGCCATCCTCAGTGCCGCGCCTGCTCACCACTTTGCCATGACTTCCGATCCTCTCACCTCCCTCCCAGCCTGCCCCGGCATGTGGAATATAGGCGACACGCAGTGATTTTGTCAAGGGATGTCTCTGTTTCTCCAAAAGTCTCCCATCCGTGGATTTCCACGGTCTTCAAACGCCGGGTCACGCGCTGTGCGGGAGTCCGCAACGGCGACCCCGGCGGCGCTTGCCGGCAGCGCAACCGACCCTTGCCGGCCGCCTCCATCGATCCGCCTTCGGGCGCGTTCCCGCCCGCAAGGGACACGACTCGCACCTTGCCCCAACCGCCGGGCGCCAACCTGAGAACCACCGAGAAATTCGAGCATCTGACCATAGTCGGAAGAAATTCGAGCACTTTCGTTGTATCCTCCAGTGTAGAGCGCGAAGAAACCGGAGCGTGGAATTGGGCTAGGCTCGCCAAAGTGGTTGTACCGGCACCGTCCGCGAGCGTTCCAGGCCAAGCGTTCGCACCCAATCCTCTCCAGGGAAAAACAGCGATGGACCGTGCCGTACGTGGAGTGCTGGATCTAGCCCGCGACGTGCTCGCCGAGCTCGACCTCGACGTGGTGCTGGAGCGGGTGCTGGACTCCGCGCGAGAACTCACCGGCGCCCGCTACGCCGCGCTCGGGGTGCTCGACGAGTCGCGCGGCGAGCTCTCTCAGTTCATCACGCGCGGGATCGACCCCGCCACCCACGCGGCGATCGGAGCGCTGCCCCGCGGACGCGGCGTGCTGGGCGCACTGATCGAGGACCCCGTGCCACTGCGCCTCGACGATGTCGGCCTCCACCCCCGCTCCTACGGGTTCCCCCACGGACACCCCCCGATGCGCACCTTCCTCGGAGCGCCGATCATCGTGCGCGGGTTGCGCTACGGCAACCTCTACCTCACCGAGAAGGCCGACGGCGCGCGATTCTCCGCGGAGGACGAGGAGGCGCTCACCGTGCTCGCCGAGCTCGCCGGCGTGGCAATCGATCACGCGCGGCGCTACACCGGCGCCAGCGAGCGCCGCGACGAGCTCGAGCGCACCGTTGCCACGCTCGACGCCACCACCCAGATCGCGCTCGCTGTCGGCGGCGAGACCGACCTCGACGTGATCCTCGAGCTGGTTGCCAAGCGCGGCCGCGCGCTGGTCGGCGCACGCGTGCTGCTGATCGAGCTGCGCCACCGCCAGGAGCTGGTTGTCGCCGCGGGCGCGGGGGAGCTGCCCGCCGGCGTGGTGGGCCAAACCATCCAGCTGCGCGACTCGCTCGCCGGACAGGCGCTGCGCGCGCGCCGCACGCTGCGCCTCGACGACGAAGTCAACCGCGCCCGCTTCGAAGAGCACGGCACCGGCCGTCTCGGCGTGGGCGCGCGGGGTGGGCTGGTGGTGCCGCTGCTGTTCCGCGGTCACGGCTACGGCGCGCTGCTGGCGATCGACCGGCTGCAGGACGGGCCGAGCTTCAGCGCCGAGGACGAGCGGCTGCTGGGCGCATTCGCGGCAACCGCCGCCACCGCCGTGGCGACCGCCCAGTCGGTCGCCACCGAACGCCACCGCCAGCGCCTCGCCGCGGCCGAGGGCGAGCGCCGGCGGTGGGCGCGCGAGCTGCACGACGACACCCTCCAGAGCCTCTCCGCGCTGCGGATCGGACTCTCCACCGCGGCGCGCTCCACCCGCCCCGAGGCGCTACGGGACGCTTTTCTCCAGGGAATCGAGCAGCTCGAGGAGTCGATCATCAACCTGCGCGCGCTGATCACCGACCTGCGCCCCGCCGCGCTCGATGAGCTCGGCACCCAGGCGGCGGTCGAAGCGCTCGCCGAACGGGCCGCCCGCCATGGCATCGAGATCGACGTCAGCATCGACCTCGCCTACGAGCGCGGCGGGGTCCAGGCCGAGGGCGAGCGGGGACTCGCACGCCACACCCCAGAGCTCGAGACCGCGCTCTACCGGATCGTGCAGGAGTCGCTCACCAACGCCACCAAGCACGGCGGCGCCAAGCGCGCCGTCGTCGAGATCCACGAGGACGGCGACACGGTGCACGTCGAGGTGCGCGACGACGGCGCCGGCTTCGATCTCACCGCCGACACCTCGGGCTTCGGCCTGCTCGGGATGCGCGAGCGCGTCGAGCTGCTCGACGGCACGCTGCGGATCGACTCCGCCCCCGGCGCCGGCGCGATCGTGAGCGCCAGCTTTCCCGTCCAGCGGCGGGCGCTCACCGCCCCCGCTGCCGTGCGCACGAGTCGCGGCGGGTGAGGGCCTCTTCGCAGGGACGTACAGCTGGGATGGTCGTGTCGAGCGAGGCGACGATCGACGCCCACCCACCCGAGGGCGCAGTGGGCCCTGATTGATCGATGCCCACCCACCGAGGGCGTGGTGGGCCCTGATTGATCGATGCCCACCCGAGGGCGCAGTGGGCCCTCAAACGTTCATCAGCCCGTGCGCCATCGCGTAGCGCACCAGCTCCGCGCGGGAGCCGAGGCTCAGCTTCTGCTGGATGTGTGCGCGGTGGGTCTCCACGGTGCGCACCGACAGGAACAGCCGCTCGGCGATCTCCGCGTTGGTGTGGCCGAGCGCGATCAGGCGCAGCACCCCCACCTCACGCTCGGAGAGGTCATCCGAGCGTTCGGCTGAGGACTCGGACGCCAACCGAGCCCCCAGGCGCGGGGTCAAATACGTCTCGCCTCCAGCCGCGGCACGCACCGCCTGCACGAGCTCGTCGTCGGCGGACTCCTTGAGCACATAACCGAGCGCGCCCGCCCCCAGCGCATGGCGGGCGAATGCCGGCTCCTCTTGCATCGTCAGCACCACGATCTGGGTGTCCGGCGACTCGGCCCGCAGCGCGGGAATCGCGTCGAGGCTCGATCCGCCCGGCATGTTGAGGTCCAGCACCAGCACCGCGGGACGGTGACCGCGCACGTAGCGCCGCGCGCTCTCCACCTCGCCCGCCTCCGCCACGACTTCGAAGTCCGCCTCACTGTCCAGCAGCATGCGCAGGCCGCTGCGCACCACGGTGTGATCGTCGGCGAGCACGATCCGGATTCGCCGATCCGCCGCCGCCGCGGCGACCCCGCGCGCATCGAGCGCTTGGGTCTCCTCTTCAGGCATCACCGGGTAGATATACAGACCGTGCCTCGCGCCGTGAGCCGTAGTTCCCCGCAACGGAGCTGCGGGAATTACCCGTTTAGAACGCCGCAGACCCGCGCCTGCGAGTCAACCAAACTCGGCAGGCGCCGCCGAATCGCCGCCAGGTTCGGTGCGCGAGCCCTCGGGCCCCTCAGGGCAGCCCGGCGTGCGGTACGTCGACGACGGTCGTGAGCAGCACCGCCTCTCGCATGTGCGCGCGGTTGGCCTCCAGGAAATCCGGCGCGGCGCAGAGCAGCAGCGTGCACCCGTCCTCGCCGCCGAGTGCGCAAGCGAAGATGCCCAAACCGTCGGGCGTCCGTATCTCCTCGAGGATCTCGCCACCCTGCCCGACGCGGACGCAGCGCGCGCCGATCGCGTCGGCGGCCCAGATGCAGCCCTCGGCATCGAGCGTGCAGCCGTCGGGAGCGAACTTCAGCTGGGGGAATGTCTGCTCTAAGGGCCCCAGCTCGGGCGCGAAGGCCACCTGTGCCCAGACCCTCCGATCGCTCAGCGAGCCGTCGTCCTCGAGCGTGAACGCGGTGAAGCGAGCGCCGGCCGTCTCCCCAACGATCAGCGTGCCGTCGTCGGGTGTGATCACCATGCCGTTGGGGAACCTCATGTCGTCGTCGAGCACCGTCACCGAGCCATCCTGATCGACCCGCATGAGCTTCCCCGGAGCCGGATCGGCAAAGCCCATCAAGTCGAAGCCGAACTCCCCGACATATGCGCGCCCCCGCCGGTCGACCACCATGTCGTTCAGGTGCCCCGCGCAGTGCGCCGTCAGATCGGCATGCACAGACACCTCGCCGGTGGAGCTGCGGCGCAGCACGCGGTGGTCTCTCATCGACACCACCAGCAACGAGCCGTCGGGCATCCAGCCCAGCCCCGAGGGCTGCTGCTCGACCGACATCACCGTCGCGGCCGCGCCGTCGGGAGCGACCGTCATCACCACGTGTCCGTAGAAGTCCGACACCCACCAGCGACCTTCGCGCCAGCGAGGCCCCTCGAAGAACGCGCCCCCCTCGAACAGAGTCGTGAACTCTCGCGCCGGCACAGCGAGATACTACCGGGGCGGGTCGGGGCTACGTCGGCTCGAATAGCGCTGCACAGACCACACGACCAGCATGACCGATGCCTTGGACGTGAGCCTCCAGTTCGAACTACGCCAAAACTCCTGGCGAACAAAAAAAACGGGGAGGGAGGGACGAAGATCGAACCCAGACATTGTGTGGAAGCTCATAAGCGAGCTGCACGCCAGGCGCTTCGACGCTCCGTAGCCGTGCGTTGGCGCTAGGGAAGGATCTCGGCGCGAAAGCTACTGAGGTGGAACACGCCCGCCTGAGGACCTGGCGTGTCGAGCAGAGCCGCGATTGCGTCCCAATGTCCGAGCAAGCAGCGAAGCTTCTGCCACTGGCTGTATTTGGCGTCGCCGAACGCGAAGACGTGCGCCGCGTTGTCAACGACTGCTTGTCGCTCGGCGGTCACGATTCCCTGCTGGAGCCTCTGGCGTAGGCCGAGAATCGCGGCGTTTTGCGTGAGAATCGCCATGCCGCGCGCCGCTATGTCTGCGATCCACCACTCGTCTCCTTTCTGGGGGCGCTGCATCTGGGGGTGTATGTCGTGCTGAAAGTGCGCGGTCACCCCGTGGTTTCGCGTGAAGCGATTGATCGTGTCAGTCAGGGCACGACCGACTGAGTTCTCGACGTAGAGCTCGCGGATCACGCGGCCAGGATCGCCGCAACCACCTCGGCCTCTGTGGCGCCGGTGTCGCGCTCGATTTCGTCGTTCGAGTAACCCTCGCGATGACGCGTCGCGATCGCGTCTAGACGCACCCCGGTTCCGGCGGTGATCGCGTGTCCGCCAGCGACCCGTGTGTCTACGACCACTGGCACAGCCCTGGTCTTGAACCACCAGCGCCGGGCGCGCTCGTCCTCGTAGTCGATGTCCCGCGTCCAGAGTGCGCCTTCAACGAGCTTCTCCGCGGTAAGCTGCCCGCCTCGGGACGCATTGAGGAGCATTGCGCCGTCGTCGGTCTCGATGAACTTCGTGAGCAGGTCCCCGCCATAGACGTGGAACTGCCTGGTCATCAGCGGACGCTGCTCGCCGAGTTCTTTGCCTACGTACTCGAGAGCGCGTCGGATGGCTTGAAGCGCGGCGTCGCCCCGGTACATCGAGAGGGTCTTCAGTTCGAGCAGGTTGAGGAAGGACAGCGCGAGCCCACCCTTGGCTCCGTCTGCCGGGATCAGCGGCTCGTCCCGGCGTGGCTGGCCCTTGTAGAGACGTTCGTGGCCGAAGCTCCACCGACTGACCGTCTCGGGGCGTCGCCCAACGAGCGTGGCAGCCTCGCTGATCGTGTACCTGGGGGTCAGGGCGCGTTGTTCGATGCGAGCATCCATGCGCTTAGCGTAGTCCACCCGTCGGCACCTGCAGCCGACAGCGCCGGACCGCTAAACCAAGGTCTACGCCTCGCTTACCGAGCGCGCGGCTGGCCTTCAGTCCGAGCGGGGTTCGAACAACCGTCACGAACCTGGCGAAAACGGGGAGAGCGGGAAAGTTCTCGAAATCTCCGTGGCCCCTGATTCGCAAGCTCCATGAGGAGCGATTTGGCCCCAGGGCCGAGTAGCGCCACAGCGTGCTCTCACACGTAGGACATGAGAAGGCTCTTGGGTTGGGCTTCAAGATCCTCGTCGTGTAGTCCGCACATAGGAGCGGCCAGACAGGGCAGGCGTACCTAACGCTCGTGGCGACGGTAATGGTCCCAGTCCCGGCGAAATCGTAGGACCCGGCAGCCGAAACTAGGGAGGCCCGCCACAATCACCGCAACCACGATCACCCAGCCCAGAGGGCCTGCTGGAAGGCCCGTAATCACGAGCAACGGACTCGTTTGCCGTACCTAGAGTCTCTAAAGGTGACATAGCCGTACATAATGGCCAGCAAAGTATACTGTACCCTGCTATACTTCCGGCTATGTCCATACAGGTCACAGAAAGGAAGGCCAGCTCGTGGAGCTTGTAAACGTTGCCGTCCCCGAGGATCGCCTACTCGAGGTCTATGCGCTCCTTAGCAAGCCACGGGCCCCGGGCGCCGACGAAATCGAGCCAGAGGCTGGCGTATGGGACAAGGGTACGCTTAGGCCGCTGCTCCGCGAGGCCAGTTCGACGATCCAAGGGCTTGCTCGCTACCTGGCCCAGCACCCTGGCGAGGAGGTGGGGACCGATGAGGTAGCGGAAGCGCTCGATCTGCCCTATGGCTGGAACAGCCTTGCCGGAGCGCTGGGGGCATTTGGGCGCAAGCTGGGCAACCGCGGCCAAGAGTTCCCTTGGGAGGTTTGGTACAGCCCGGAGGATGGCAGGACACGCATGAAGATGCAGCCGGAGGTTGCGTCGCTTGTTCTCGAAGTCCTTTGACTGTTGAACCCCGATCTCATCGGGCACGCGATTTTGGCTTCACAGAGCCAAAATCGGTAGGCACGGAGGGGGAGGGATTCGAACCCTCGTCGGAGGAGAAACCCCCGAAATGGTTTTCGAGACCACCGCATTCAACCGCTCTGCCACCCCTCCAGGGCGACGCCTCCAGGCTAGTCGATCGACCGCCAGGGGGGCAGTTGGCGGGCGCTGATCGCCCACGATAAAGGCCCATCGGCGACCACGCTCGTGGGGGACGTCCAGCCGAGCGATTAAGCCGACGCGCAGCCACGGAGGCATATAAGCTGACTGCCGGAGCGGCCCACGTCGATCCCGGCAACGCAGCTCGGGAGGAGGAGTCGAACAGTGCCCCAGGCGACCGGTTATAGAGACGAAGGGATGTTCGGCTCGATCGACACCGTGGGCTCAGCTGGGGTCTTCGGCCAGGTGATGGGCCTTGTCGCGGTCACGGTCTGCTTCTTCACACTCGGGTCCTACCTGGGGCGCGAAATCGCGGAGGGCGCCTCGATCATCTGCTTCATCGGTGGCTTCCTCTGCATCATCGGGCTGAATTTCGCGCGCCGCTCGGAGAGCCTGTCGATCACGCTGCTGTTCGCCGCCGGCGTGCTGCTCGGCCTTGGGATGGGCGGCGTGCTGCGCAGCTACGCCGAAGTGGAGCCCGACGCGGTCTGGCAAGCCGCGGCCGCAACCGCGCTACACCGTCCTTGACTTCAACCGCATGCGCCGCGCGGGCATGCAGGAAACGGTGCCCCTTGCGGCGGGGATCTTCCTGGACGTCCTCAACATCTTTCTGTTCTTCCTGCGGCTGTTCGGCGGGGGACGCAACTGACGCGAGGATCGACGGACCGCCCGTAGCCTGGCGGGCTCATCCACACACCCAAGGTGCAGCTGCTTGTCACCTGGGGCGCCCGGCATACCGATGGGGGTCGGCGTCGCCGTCGCGCAAGCGCTACCGGCGCGAGGCGAAGAACTCGCTGAGCAGCGCCCCGCACTCGCCCGCCAACAGGCCGCCTGCGACCTCGGGGCGGTGGTTGAGGCGCCGCTCGCCCAGCACGTCGAGCACGCTGCCCGCCGCGCCGGCCTTCGGGTCGGCCGCGCCGTACACCACGCGCGGGACACGCGCCAGCACGATCGCCCCCGCGCACATCGCGCATGGCTCCAGCGTCACGTAGAGCACCGTGTCCAGCACCCGCCAGCTGCCCACCGCGCGGGCAGCCTCGCGCAGCGCGAGCAACTCCGCGTGGGCGGTCGGATCCTGGCGCAGTTCGCGCTCGTTGTGGCCGGTCCCCACCACCTCGCCGGCGCGCACCGCCACCGCGCCGATCGGCACATCCTCGTGTTCCAATGCATGTTCGGCCTCGCGCAGCGCGAGGCGCATGAAGTACTCGTCGCGGGGAAAGAAGCGGTCGCTCACCGTCCCCTCCGCGGGGCGCTCTGACTGGAGGTGAGCTCCTGTGGGGACACGCGCCATCATCATTACCAAACCGATGTCCCGCCGCCTCCCCTCAACCCGCCTCGCACGCTGGCTTGCCTGCGCGGCGATTGCGCTCACCGCCGCGGCGCCACTGGCGCTCGCTCCCCGCTCAACCTCCGCCGCCATCCCGGGCCCTCCTCCGGGCGGGCCCGCCAACCCAACCTCCTCCTCCCCCTCCGCGAGCGCCGCCGCGGAAACTCCGTATGCGCCCGGCAGGGTGGTGGTCGGCTACGCGCCGTCCGACTCCCCCTCCGCCAACGCCGCGATCGCGCACGCCGCCGGGGCGGTTGACCCGATCGAGCTCGAATCGCACACGCGCGTGCTGACGCTGGGCGCGCACGCCTCCGTGTCCGGCGCGCTCACCCGCCTGCGCCACACGCGCGGAGTGGCGTGGGCGGTGCCCGACTACATCGCACACGCCGCGGTGATACCGCGCTCGCACGCCGCCGCCTCCGCCTCCGAACTGGCGGACCCCGCGGCAACGACCACCGCAAGCGCGTCCCGAACAAGCGCCACCGCCGCCCCCGGCGAACCCTTCCCCAACGACCCCGGCCTCGCGAAAACGCCGGGGGGGTGGAGCAAACTGCAGTGGAACTTCGTCGGCGAATTCGGCGTCAACGCCCCCGGAGCGTGGCAGAACCTGATGGCCGACCAGACCCCCGGCGGGCAGGGGGTGGTCGTGGCGGTGCTCGACACCGGTGTCGCCTACGCCAATCGCGGACCGTTTCGCATCTCGCCCGACTTCCACCGCTACCAGTTCGTGGCGGGGTGGGACTTCGTCGCCCACAACCGCTTCCCCAACGACCGCAACGGCCACGGCACCGACGTCGCCGGCACGATCGCGGAGGCCACCGACAACGGCAGGGGCCTGACAGGGCTGGCGTACGGGGTGCGGATCATGCCGGTGCGCGTGCTCAACAGCGAAGGCAACGGCGACGCCGCCACGATCGCCAAGGGAGTGCGCTTCGCGGTCAACCATGGCGCGCGCGTCATCAACCTCTCCCTCGAATTCCCCGGTGGGATCACCGCCTCGGACATCCCCGAGCTGATCTCCGCGCTGCGCTACGCCCACCGCCACCGCGTGGTGGTGATCGCAGCCGCCGGCAACGAGGCCCACTCCGCCGCCGCCTTCCCGGCGCGGGCGCCCAACGTGATCGCGGTGGGGGCCTCCACCGAACACGGCTGTCTGGCCTCCTACTCCAACTTCGGCACCGGCGTCACGCTCGTGGCGCCCGGCGGCGGACCCGACGCCAACCTCCCCGGCGACCCCAACTGCAACCCCGACCTCGCCTCCGGGCGCGACGTCTTCCAGGTCACCTTCCTCGGCACCTCCCCCCGGCGCTTCGGCATCCCCGGCGGGTATGAAGGCACCTCGATGGCCACCCCCCACGTGGCCGCCACCGCGGCGCTGATCATCGGCTCGGGCGTGCTCGGCCGCCACCCCACGCCCGCGCAGGTGGAAGCCCGCCTGATCGCCACCGCACGGCCGCTCGGCGGCCCCTCCGACAGCCGCCTCTACGGGGCCGGCCTGCTCGACGCGGCCGCCGCCACCGCGCCTGGTGGGCCGGGGGCGGTTACGCACTGAATGTGAGCAACGTACACACTTTTTGTGTACTTGCCGAGTGACGTGGCTCAGAGCACGCGCTGCTCGATCAGGCGCCGGCGCAGCAGCGGGTTGAGGATGCGGTACTGACCACGAGCCAGGTGGCCGATCAGCCCCGCCTCCGTCAGCTTCTTCAGCGCCCTCGCCGCGTCGCCCCGGTGCATGCCACCGGTCAGCGTCTCCCCCGTCGCCACCCTACGCGCAATCTTCAGCGCCTGGCGGTGGCTCGAGCGGATCTGCTCGAGGAGCTGGTCCAGCAGCGCACTGTCGCCGTGGTAGGCGTTGTCGTACCCCTGCTCGACCAGCACCCCTTCGATCGCGCGCCGATCGAGCAGCACGCTGAGGAAGTGCACCTGCTGGGCGATCAACATCGTCACCCGCGGGTGGCCCTCGCCGAGCGCGACCAGCCGCGCGAGCGCCTGCGGCGCGATCTCGCACCCATCCGCCGCAAAGCGCTTCCGCACGCCCTGCCCCCACTCCTCGGGCGCGATCGGTCGCAGCTGGTAGAAGCTGCCAAAGCCGCTCAGCGCGCGGTGCCCGGGGGCGAACAGGTCGCGCATCACGTGCTCGAGGCTCCCCGTGAAGAGGCAGCTCACCTGGGTGGAGCGCTGGAAGATCGCCCGCATCCGCTTGGTCACCGCGTCGGGGTCGCCGTAGGGGCGCCGCTCCCCCGCGAGCTCCTGGAACTCGTCGAAGAACACCACGCACCGCCTCCCGTCCGCCACCGCCACCCGCTGGGGGAGCTCCAGCGCCTGCGCCAGCGCCCGCTGCGGGTTCTGCGCAGCGAGCCCGGGCGTCAGCGCAAGCTCCACCGCGTCACCCAACTGACTTTTCAGCTGCATCACCACCGCCCCCTGAGCCGCCGTGAGCGCCTGGCGGCCCAGGCGCCGCGCCTCGGGCAAGAGCTTGCGTAGGGCGGGCCGGTTGCGCAGCACCGCCCCCGCCAGCGTCTCCGCCAGCTCAGCGTCGTCAGCCATCGCGAACAGGTCCACCGCCGCCACATACACCCCCCGCGCACGCACCCTGGTGAGCGCGGCGTCGCACACGCTCGTCTTACCTGTCCGCCGCGGGCCCGCCATCACGAGGCTCGTCCCGTTCTCCAGCGCCGCCGCCACCTGACGCACGTCCTCGGAGCGACCGATCATCTGGCTCGCGGGGATCGGCTCGTCCGTGGGGAACAGCTCCCCACTGGCCTGGCGGCGCTCCGGCTGTACACGACTCATGTGTACATTGTACACGGTTAGTGTGTATTTACGGGGGAGCGCTCGGCACGAGCGGCATCGATCACCGCCGCGACCTCCGCGCGGAAGCGCTCGCGCCCAAAGCGCTCGGCGTTGGCGCGCATCTCGTCCTGTGCGAGCGTGAGCCGCTCGAAGCGCTCGATCGCGCCCACCATGCCGGCGACGGTCTGCTCCTCGAACAGCACCCCCGTGCGCCCGTCCCGCACGGTCTCGGCGGCGCCGCCCTTGCCGTAGGCGATCACCGGCAGTCCCGCGGCCTGAGCCTCCACAGGCACGATCCCGAAGTCCTCCTCGCCGGGAAACAGCAGCGCCCGGGCGCCACCCAGCAGCTCGTCTCGCTCGCGTACGCTCACGCGGCCGAGGAACTCAACGTGGGCGCCGGGCGGCGCGGCAGCGCGCACGGCCTCCAGCGCCCGCCCGCCGCCCGCGACCTTCAGCGGCACGCCCAGCCGCGCGCAGGCGGCGACGGCGAGGTCGACGCGCTTGTAGGGCACCACCCGGCCGAACGCTAGGTAGTAGTCCTGTTCGGCGCGGGGCACACCGAGGTAGTGCTGCACGTCCACCGGCGGGTGCACGACCTCGGCGGTGCGTCCGTAGCAGCGATCGATGCGCGCGGCCACGTGGCGGGAGTTGGCGATCAGCACGTCCGGCCCCGCCGCGCCGCGCAGGTCCTGGCGGCGCAGGCGGCCGAGCAGCAGCGGCAACACCAATTGGGCGACACGCCCCACCTCCTCGCCCTCGAGGAAGTCCTCCTCCCAGGCGTAGCGCATCGGCGTGTGGCAGTAGCACACGTGCAGCGCGCCCGGGGGGGTGCGGACGTTCTTGGCGAACGCGTGGTTGCTGGAGAGGATCAGGTCGAAGCCGGAAAGGTCGAGGGCACGGTAGGCGCGGTCCATCAGCGGCAGCAGCCTGCGGTAGTGGGCCTGCGCCCCGGGGATGCGGCTGAGGTAGGAGGCGTGCACCGGGCGCTCGGTGATCGTCGCCGGCCACGGCGCGGGGTCGTAGATCGAGCAGAATAGCTCTGCCCCGGGGAACATCTCCAGCAGCTCTTCCACGACCTGCTCGGAGCCGCCGGGGATCGTCAGCCACTCGTGGACGACCGCCACGCGGGGGAAGCGCTCGCGCAGTCGCTCCAGCGTCGAGACGGTCATCGCCCGGGCGCCCGACTGCGCTGGATCGCGCCGTGGAGCTCCTCCCAACCGGCGGCATACGGAGCGATGCGCTCCGCCAACCGTTCCAGGTCCCCCCAGCCGGCCTGCATCTCCCAACCCCAGTGCAACACCACCGGCACCCACAGCCCGGCGGCTCGCTCGATCGCCCGCTCGACCGCCGGCAGCACATCCGCGGCACGGCCGTACACGGGAGCGTAGGAGGGCAGGTACACCGCCTCCCCCCGCCACTGGGGCGTGCGATGGAAGCCCATCGTCCCGATCGACTCCGGCCCGCCACACACGACCTCGAAGCGCCGGGCGAGCGCCTCGAACTGGCCGGCATCGAAGCGGTTATAGGGGGGCACGAACACCTTCGGGCGGATCTCGTGGCGAGCGAGCTCCGCGAGCCCGTCCTCGAGCAGCTCCTCCGTCGCGGCCGGGCTCAGCCCGCACAGCTCGGAGTGGCGGCGGGGGGAGGTAAAGCGCGTGCGGTGATCGCGTCCGTGCAGGCCGAAGGCAACCCGCTCGCCGGACAGTCGCCGCAGCATCGCCACCTCGCCGGGCTCCAGCGAGCGGGAGCCACTCGCCGTGGGCGACAGCGGCTCACGCGCGACACGCGGGAGCACCGCCACGAGATAGGGCACGCCGGCGCCCGCCATGATCTCGTGGAAGCGCTCGAACCCCGCGGTTCCGTAGCGCTCGGGATCGTCCCACGCCAGGTAGTGGGGAAACTCGTCGACTCGCACGAGAAAGCGCGGCGCGGCGGGCCGAGTGACGAGCGCCGCGCGGCGTGCCGCCAGCAGAGGTTCCGCCACAGCCGTCTCGAAATCGAGCCTGCCGAGCTTGTAGCGCACCTGCTCGGCCACACGCATCGGGCGCGGAGGGACCGCGCGAACGCGCGTCGCGCGGCGTGCCGCGGGGGTCTCCAGCGCGACGGGCGCGAGCGCCCCCGCAGCGAGCTCGGCGTCGAGCAGCAACCGCGCGGTTCTTGACTGATCCTGCGCACGGCCGGCACCACCGCGGCGGAGATCCGCTTGCAGGCTGTGGATCACCGTCGCGAGATTACCCAGCCTGAGATGATGGCGCCGATGGCCGAGCCTCCACGCCTCCGCGGCCGCGACATCGTGTGTGTCGGGTTTGCCGACTGGGACACCGAGCTGTGGACCAACCAGCACCATCTGATGGCGCGTCTGGCACGCGAGAACCGCGTCCTGTTCGTCGAGTCGCTCGGCCTGCGCCGTCCCCAGCTCGCGGGGCGTGACCTGGCGCGCGTGTGGCGGCGGCTGCGGCGGGGGCTGGCGCCGCCGCGCGCGGTCGACGGGCTGCACGTGCTCTCGCCGCTTGTCCTGCCGCTGCACTCCTCACGGGTTGCGCGGGCGCTCAACGCCCGCCTGCTCCCGGCGCTGGTCGCCCGCGCGGCCCGCCGGCTGGGCCTGCGACAGCCGATCCTGTGGGCCTACGTGCCCCAGGCGGAGGTGCTGATCGAGGCGCTCGACCCGTCGCTGGTCGTCTACCACTGCGTCGATGACATCGCCGCCCAGGAGCGCATCGACACCGCGAGCTTCCGCTCCGCCGAGACGCGCTTCGCCGGGCGCGCCGACCTCGTGCTCGCGAGCGCGCCCGCCCTAGCCGAGCGGCTGAGGACGATCTCGCGCAAGGTCCTCTATGCGCCAAACGTCGCCGACACGGAGCTCTTCGCGCGGGCGCTCGAGCCGAGCCCACCCGCCCCGCTCGACCCCGGAATGGCCGCGCTGCCGGCGCCCCGGATCGTGTTCACCGGCGCGATCGTGGCGATCAAGCTGGACATTCCGCTGCTGGTCGAGCTGGCGCGCCTGCGACCGTCCTGGTCGTTCGCGCTGGTGGGCCCCGTGGGGCCAGGCGAACCCGGGGCTGATGTCTCGCCGCTGGCAGCCGAGCCGAACATCCACCTGCTCGGACGCCGCACCTACGACGAGCTGCCCGAAGTGCTGCGAGCGGCCGACGCCGGGATGATCCCCTACGCTCGCAACGAGCTCACCGCGAGCATCTTCCCGATGAAGGTCTACGAGTACCTCGCTGCGGGCCTGCCGGTGGTCGCGACGCCGCTGCCCGCGCTCGCCGGCGTCGCCGACGTGGCAAGCGCGCCCGACGCGCAGGGCATCGCCGTCCTGCTCGACGCGGCGCTCGCGGGGGACCATCCGAGCCGCCGCGCCGAGCGCTCGCGCGCGGCGGCCGCCAACTCCTGGGAGCGGCGCCTGGAGGAGATCGCCTCGGCGATCGCGGCCCTGGAGGCCAAACCGCGCCACGACGCCGGGGGAAAAAAGTGAACGCCGCCGGCCAGTGCGCCGGCGCGGGAGAGAAGCGCCGGAAGGACCTACTCATCACCTCCCACACGCCTGTACTCGGCTCCGGGCAGGCGGTGCGCACCTACGGCGTCGCCCGCGCGCTCGCCGCGCACGGTGGCCTGACGCTGCTCTACAAGCGCTTCGGCGCGAGCGAGCCCGATGACGCCTTCAGGGCGATCGACGGGATCGAGCTGTGTGAGGCCATACCCTCGCGCGGCCCGCGCCGGCTGTGCACCTATGCGGCCGCCCGCCTGGGGGGGGTGCCCTGGGGCTTCGCGCGCGGGGCCTCGAGCGAGCTGACCGCCGAGGCCACCCGCCTCGCGCAACAGCCCGACCGCGGAAGGGTCATCGCCGACGGGCCGACCGCAGCCGCCGCGCTCGCTCGCCTGGCGCGGCGGCGCCCGGTCATCTACAACGCGCACAACATCGAGTCGAGCTTCCGCCACGAGCTGACGGCGCGCGGCGCGCGCGAGCGGGAGACGATGCGCTCGTTCGAGCAACGGGTGCTGGCCGACTTCCAGGAGTCCTGGATGGTGAGCCGCGCCGACATGGAGGCCGCCCGCGAGCTGTGTCCCGACGCACGGCTGCGCTACGTGCCCAACGTCGTCGACGTGGCGGCGATCGTGCCCGTGCGCCCGGCGGTGGAGGAGCGTCGAGCGTTATTCGTCGCGAGCTTCGCCTACGAGCCCAACCGTCGCGGGCTGAGCTTTCTGCTGGACGAGGTCTTCCCGCGGGTATGGACCGAGCTGCCCGATGCACGGTTGACGCTCGTCGGCGCGGGCCTGCGCGAGTCGCCCTCGAGCGATCCCCGAGTGGAGATGCGCGGCTTCGTCGAGGACCTCCGCAGTGCCTACGCCAGCGCATCCTGCGCCGTCGTCCCACTGCTGCAGGGCGGCGGCACGCCGCTGAAGCTGATCGAAGCGCTCGCCTACGGCCTGCCCGCGATCGCCACGGCGCGCGCCGCCGCCGGCCTCGAGCTGCGCGACGGCGAGCACTGCCTGATCGCCGCGGACGGCCCAGCATTTGCCGCTGCGCTCGTCGGCGTCCTGCGCGACGGGGCGCCCGAGCTCGCCCGGTGTGGCCGTGAGCTTGCGGCGGAGCGCTATTCGATCGAGACGCTCAGCGCGCTGCTGGCGCCGTAGCACCCACTATCCCCTCACTTCAGCGCGATCGCCGTCGGCGATCAGCTGGCCATCGAGCGTCCAGCGATCTTGGGGATCAGCGCAAGCAGGCCCACCTGGGCCGCGAACAGCACCGTGAAGCGAGGTTCCACGCCAGTGAAGCTGGCCGTCGTGTCCATCACGAGCAGACCCGCCATTGCGCAGAGCGACGCGAGCCCGAAGACGCGCAGCAGCGGCTCGCTACTCTCGCGCCACGCCTGCCACGCCACCCACATGCTGCCGAGCATGACTCCGACGTAGGCGAATAGACCAAGCACCCCGAGCTTCAACCAGAACCACAGCGCGGCAAAGTGAACGTATTGGCGTCCTGCACCTTCCTGGGCGCTTTCCAGCGGCAGCGTCTGCGCTGTCGCGGCCCACGGGATCGTCACGCCCAGGCCGGCGATCGGATGCGCCCAGATCTCGGCGAGCACGTCGGCGCGCTCATCCAGCCGGTAGCGATCCTCCGCGTTGGCCTCCAGCTTCGAGGGAGCGAGCGAGGCGACCCGTTTGACGATCGGAGATTGGCTTTGGAAGTTGACCGACCCCAGCAACCAAATCCCCAGCACCACGCCCAGGCCCGCGGGCACCAGCAGGCGCCGGCCGACCGGCGAGATGCCGAGCATCAGCACCAGCAGCAGTCCGAGCACGGCTGCGATCCAGAACGAGCGCCGGTAGGAGAGCACCAGGCAGGCGACCAGCAGCGGGCTCGCGGCCAGCATCCACAGCGGCGGCTTGGCGCGGGTCAGCACCGCGGCGAACACGCTCAGCGCCGCGATCATGATCAGCCAGTTGGCGGTCGGTTCGTAGTAGGTCAGCTGCGCCACGCCTTCGATCGGCGAGCCCAGATGGGCGGCAACCTCGATCAAACCCAGCACGGCCTTCAGGGTCGCCAGCACGAACACACCGGCGAGCAGCCGCACGATCTGGTGGCGATTGAGGTCCAGATTGGCCACGGCTACCGGCAGCAGCAACAGATACGCCAGGACGTGCTCCGAGGTCACCGCAAATCTGAGACTCGCGCCAGCGGCATACCCCACCACGACGCCCACGACCATCGCCAACGCGAGCACCACCAATGGAACGACCAACGGCCGTGGCACGTACAGGCGACGCCGGGCACGTATCAGGTCGAGGCCGACGGAGGCGACCGCCAGCCCCACCAGCACGTCGACCAGCGAGATGTCTTTGTACGCCACTTCGTAGAACTCGGAAGTGAAGGTCAGGATTCCGAACGTGGGTCCCTCGCAGACGACGACGAGCACGACGACGAGCGTCACCGCGGCGACCGGTCGGGCGAGCAGGATCGCGGCGAGCACCACCGCCAATGGGGCCAGCAGGCCGGCCGTGCCGAGCTTGTGCACGCCTGCGAGAGCGATCAGCGCGGTGGCTGCGCCGGCAAGGGCGCCGAGCAGCAACTCACGGCGGGGGAGCGCCCCCAGCGGCAGGCGTCGAGCGAGCACCGCCACCAGCTCAGGACCTCAGGGTCGCGACCCGCCGGGCTTGACCTCTTCGCCGACGGAGGCCCGCCGGCCGAGGTCCACCTCCAGCGTGGGGGCCTGCCCGGTGTAGGCGGCGTAACCGTAGCGATTGGCATCGCGCAGACCAGTCACGGCGATCCCGAGCGGAGTGACCATGTGACGGTCGAGGATCGCACGCGCTCGACGGACCTCCTCGCGGGTGGTCTTATCCACGCGCGCCACCATCAGCGTGGCGTGGACCGCGGGATTGATGAGCAGAACCTGGGAGTCCGCCACAGGGTTCAGCGGCGGCGCGTCGATGATCACGATGCCGTCGTCGGTCGCGAGCTCGGAGATCAGCTCGGAGATGCGGGGAGAGCCGAGCAGCTCCGAGGGGTTCTGAGGCAGGCGTCCCGACGGCAGCACGGACAGGTTGGGCAAGTTCGGAAATGGCTCAACGAGCAGCTCGTCGAGCGTCCCCGCGCCGACGAGCGCGGTGGTGACTCCACGGCCGCCGGCGAGGTCGAAGTGCTTGGCGAACGTCGGACGACGCAGATCGAGCTCGATCAGCACGGTGTGGCGTCCGGTCAGCGCCACGGCATGCGCCAGGTCGACGGCAACCGTGGTCTTGCCCTCGCCCGACACCGCGCTCGTGACCAGCAGCGTGTCGAGCTGATGGCTGACCGCGGCAAAGTCGAGCGCGCTACGCAGGATGCGGTAGGGCTCGAGCAGTTCCTCCCGGTCCGCGGCGCGGTCGAAGCGAAACGCCGACTGCGGAACGCCGGTGAGCGCCGCAAGCCGGTATTCGCGTTCGACCTCCTCGATCGACTTGATCCGGCGATCCAGCGATTCCAGCAGGAACACCAGCGAGAACGCGAGCGCCACACCCACCAGGAGCCCCACCAGAATCGCGGTGGAGAGGCGCATACCCGACGGCGAGCTGGGAGGGACAGCCGTGCCGATGACGTTCGCTCCGCCGCCAGCGACGGCCCGCAACGCGTTGAGACGCTGCACCGACTGTTCCAGCGAGGCGCGCTCGGGTGCATCGGCCGGGAGTTCCTTCAGCTGTTGCTGCAGCTGGCTCTCGGCCGTGGTGATGTATGAGAGCTGCGAGCTTGCCCTGAAAGCGATGTACTGTTCGGCGAACGCGTTAGCCAGGCGCGCCGACTCGGCCGAGTCGCCGGTCGTGGCGATGATGTTGAGGATGTCGGCGTTTTGGGCCGTTTCGACCTTGACTTCTTCCAGGAGCTGGCTCGCCGGGACCGACAGGTGCAGCTGCCTGCGTACGCCCTCGGCGACTTCGGGCGAGTGAGCCACGAGCACTTCGGTGTCCGCTTCGCGCTGTGGTTCGCTGCTGCCGGAGGGGGTGACCTGCAGCGCAGCGTCTGAGAGCGTGCCGCTCTGGAAGCGGACGTTGGCCGTGGCTTCGTAGTGCTTGGCCGAGTGGGCATGCTTCAGCATTGCCACCGCTACGCATGCAATCAACACGCCCGCGATCACCAGCCAGCGCCGGCGGAGAATCCTCAGTGCACTCGCCAGCGCGTCGCCTTCGTCACCAGCCTGCCCTCGATTGGACTCACGCGAGCTCATGCCGCGCACGACTCCCCGGGCGGATCTGACGAGGTCATCTCCACAAACAGCATAGCCGCGGCTGCGCTCATTGAACCCTAATCGTCGCTGCAGCCCGCGCACTTGAACCGGTGCCGGGACCTGCCGCGGCGGGTCCACCTGAAACCCACCCAAACCGGCTCGTCGCACCCATCGCAGCCCGTGTGCACCCGAACCGGCTCGTCGCGCCCGTCGCAGCCCGTGTGCACCCAAACCGGCTCGTCGGACCCGTCGCAGCCCGTGTGCACCCGAGTCGGCTCCCGGGACACGGGCCGCAGGTCGCGAGGTGCCACCGCAAGCGTCTCAGCGCCGCGAGCGGTGGACATATGTCCACGACCTCCATCGTCCCTCACGGCAGGAGCGCGCCACACCGAAAGATCCCGTGCAGCCCTAAAGAAGGCGAGGACTTCGAGTCCAAACCTACGCACGCTCCACCCGACAAAGGCACCCCCGTCGCGAGGCGGGCTCGCAAAGCCAGGGGTCTCCCAAACGGAGACGGCCCGGCTACCGAAAGAGATGACGCGTACGATGACACTCAACCCCCGCCGACGCTGGGCATGGGTTCAACTACCGTCCGCTCTGATCGCGGCGATCTGCATGTTGATGGTGTCCATCGACGCCACCGCAGTAGCGGCCCCCGGCCGACACCACGCGCGCCCTATCGCAGCGAGCAGGCAGGCACGCCACAGGCGGACACACGCCGGCAGACAGGCACGCGCCGGCAGGCGGGCATACGCCGGCAGACAGGCACACGCCAGTAGGCACCCACGCGCTAAGCGACGCCTTGCGCAGGCCACGCCGACGCTGTCCCATCCGGCCGTGCTCGCGCCTCCCAAAGAGGAACAACCAACAAACCCCAAAGAAGCACGTCCCACATCCTCCACAGAACCCTCAGCGGCTCTCATCGCGTCCGCAGGGCCGCTCGAGGAATCTCCCACACCCCCCCAGGAATCCCCGGCGCCCTCCAAGGAATCTCCCGCGTCAGTCCCCACCGCCGTCGAGACTGGAATGGACGCCGGCTGGATCTACGGCGGACAGCTCGACCTGCCCGCGGCCGTGCAGCTCGGCGCCAAGCTCGTGCGCGTGGAATTCCCGATCGAATGGACTCCGGCGCAGATGGAAGAGACGATCGCCGGCTACGCCGAAAAGGGCGTCCGCGTGGACCCGCTCGCGACCTTCGAAGGCAGGATGCCGACATCCACCGAAGCCCGGGACCTCGCCAACTGGGTCAAGGCATACGGCCCCGGCGGCACCTTCTGGGCCGGCCGCTCCGACGGCCAGCTGGCGATCCAGTCGATCGAGTTCGGCAACGAGACCTCCGCCGGCTACCAGTACGACGATAACGCCGGCGAACCCTCCTACACGCTCCGCGCGGAAACCTACGCCGTGCGGCTGAAGGAAGCAGCCGAAGCGATCGCCGCGACTCACAGCAAGGTCGGCATGCTGGCGGTGACAGGAGACTGGACGGGCGACTGGCTGGACGGCATCTACGCTGCCGTGCCAAACTTCAGCAACTACGTCGCGGGCTGGATCACCCACCCCTACGGCACCGGCTGGAGGCAAACGCTCGAAGAACTCATCAGCCAAACCGCCTCGCACGGGGCACCCTCCACGATCCCGATCGACATCACCGAGTGGGGGCTGGCGAGTGACAACGGCAACTGCCTGACCGCAAACTACGGCTGGAATCCCTGCATGACCTACCAGGAAGCGGCCGAAGTCCTGCGCAAGACCTTCGCGGAAATGCGCCAGATGCTGGGGAGCCGCCTGGGTATGTTCATGCTCTACCAGGTGCGCGACCAGGCGCCGAGCGGGACGAGCACCAACCGCGAGGACTATTTCGGTCTCCTCCAACACGAACTGCAGCCAAAGGGTGAATACACCACGGCCGCCGAGGAAGTGCTGGCCAGCTGAAGGGGTTGAATCCCGCTCGGCTTCGCCAACCGGCTGAGGCTCGATCGGCTGACATAATCGCTCAGGTGAGCACGCCTGTAGCGGGTCGGTCGGCCGCACCAAGCGCTCGCGGCGAGACGGTTGCCGATATGGATCGCCGGGTCGCGTACCCGGCGCGGCTGGGCCCGGTGGAGATCGTGCTCGGGCTCACCATCCTGGGCGCGGCGCTGCGCTTCGGGACGTTGAACGTCCAGAGCATCTGGCTCGACGAGTCTGCCACGATGATCCTCGTGCACCGGGGGTTCTCGGGCATGCTCTCGCATCTCTCCTCCAGCGAGTCCACGCCGCCCCTCTACTACGTGCTCGTATGGGCATGGACGAAGGTCTTCGGCGCCGGCCCACTCGGCTTTCGCTCCTTCTCGGCGCTCGTCGGCACGCTGACGATCCCCGTGCTGTACCTCGCGGGCCGGGAGGTCTCGCCGCGGGTCGGCCTGTGGGCGGCAGCGCTGACGGTCGTCAACCCTGCGATGTACTACTACTCGCAGGAGGCGCGCGCTTACGGACTGCTGATCCTGTTCTGCGCGGTGGCGTTCGTCTTGTGGCAACGTGCGCTGCGAACGCCGGACGGACGCCGTTTGGCGCTGTGGGGAGGGGTCTCGGTGCTCGCGCTGCTCACGCACTACTTCGCCGCCTTCCTGTTCCTACCCGAGGCCGTCGTACTCCTCAGGCGCCTGGGCTGGCGCCGTGTGTGGGCGCCGATCGGTGCTGTCGCGCTCGCGGGAATCGCGCTGCTGCCCCTGGCCATCAGCCAGCGCTCCGACGGCAAGGCCAGCTGGATCGAAGCAGCATCGCTGAGCTCACGCGCGGGCGAGACGGTCAAGCAGTTCCTCGTGGGTCTGTACGGCCCGTTGGAGATCCTCACCGCGGTGCTCGCCGGGCTGTTCGTGGGCGGAGCGCTCGTGCTCTTGCTGCGACGCGGGGACGAACACGAGCGCAGCGTCGCGCGCGATGCGGCGTTCGTCGGCGCCACGGGCCTCGCGCTGCCGCTGCTGCTGGCGGTGACGCACATCGTCGACGTGTTCGACGGGCGCAACGTGATCGCCGCCTGGGTGCCCTGCGCGGTAATCGTCGCGGCCGGCCTGGGGGTGCGCCGCGCGCCGCGAGCAGGCGCGCTGCTCGGCACGTCGCTGTGCGCGCTCTCGCTCGCGGTGGTCGTCGCCGTGAACGTGCTGCCGGCCTATCAGCGCGACGATTGGCGCGGCGGCGCGCGCTCTCTCCCGACGTCCGCGAACACCCGCGCGATCGTCGGCGAACAGTACTCGGCGGCCCCGCTGTCGATCTACTTGGGCACGCTGAGAAGCGTCTCCGGCGCGAGCGTCGCGACCCGTGAACTGGACTTCGTCGCCCTGCGCATCAAGCGCACGGGCCGCTCGCCGCTGCCCGCGATCGTGCCGCTCGAGCCACCGCCCGGCTTCCGCCTGGCCGAAGTGCGCCGCGCCGAAGCGTTCGCCGTATCGCGGTTCGTTGCGCCCAGCGCCATGCGCGTCAGCACCGCCACGCTGCGTCGCCTGAGCGGGGAGCCAAACGCTGAAATCGAGCTCGCGCGCTGAGCCTGCTCACCTGACCCTCCCACCTGACCCTACTTCCAGTCCGGACGCCAGGAGAGGTGATAGCGAAGCTCGCGCGAGCGCTGGCCGATAACCCGAGCGGGAACGCCGCCAACGACACTGAAAGGCTCGACGTCCTTCGTCACAACCGCGTTTGCGGCCACGACGGCACCTTCGCCGACCGTGACCCCGCCGAGCACCACAGCGCCCTCGGCAATCCACACCCGGTCACCAATCGCAATCGGCGCGTAATTGTGGGCGAAATCCGGGTCGTCGATCAGATGCTTGGCGGTCTGCAAGCGCGCGTAGCTGGAGATGTTCACGTCTCGCCCGATCGCTATTCCTCCGCGAGCATCGATCACGCAGCGCCTGCCAATCGCGGTGTTGCGCCCGACCTGCAGCTGCTCTGGTGCGCTGATCTCGCTCCCGAGCATGATGATGCCGGTGCGGTGATCCTCAAACGCCACGCCGCTGCGCGCATACCATGCCATGCGGTGACGAGCGAGTGGAATCCGGCTGATCACATTCGTGAGGATCCAGTGCGAAGGTGGCAGAACCTTTCGCCGGATGCGCCCGAGCATCGCTTTCACCGACAACTCTTCCATCGTCCAGGCGAGCCTCTAGTCCTTGTTCCCCGCGCCAAAGCGATCGACCGCGTGCTCGATCGCCCTGGCAGGAACGCCTCCAACAACGGTCGCCGGCGCAACATCCTTGACGACGACCGCTCCCGCTCCGATCACCGCGTCGTCCGCGATTGTGATCGGCCCGATCACAATCGCACCGGCGCCGATGCGCACACGATCGCCGATGATCGGCGAGCCGCCGCGATCGTCGTAGCCCACGGTCACCTGCTGAGCGAACAGGCAGTCCTGCCCGATGCGCCGGGCGGTGATGATCGTGGCGAAGCCGTGGTAGGAGCACATGCCCGCGCCGATGTCGCTGCAATGGATCTCCAGCGCCACAGCGCCCCGATAGAAAACGGAGAGCAGCCGCGCCGCCACCGCCCATGGCAGACCTGCACCGTGAAGACGAACATAGAGAATCGAGCGGAACGGCGGGTGGCGCATGGCTTCGGCGATCTCCCGCCGCGTAAGCACTGCCGGCAACGGCAGATCCATGCGGGGCTGAACGAAGCGCTTGATGTCCCGCTCGACCGCCGGCCAGATGGGACTCGCGCGTGCCGTCACGTGCAGACCCAGGGTGAGCACGCCTCGTGTGGCCCAGATCAGATTCCTCAGGGTGGATCGATTGGCTGGCGCGCTCTGCAAGCTGCGCCCATGCTACTACCGCGCCACGACGGGGCGTAAGCTTCGGCGCCGCGGTTTGCGCGAGCTTCGCATGAGAATCCTGATCGTCTCGAATCTCTACCCACCCGCGGCGATCGGGGGCTACGAGATCGAGTGTGCCGCCGTGGCCGAGCACCTCGCGCGCCGTCACGATGTGCGCGTGCTGACCAGCGGCGGGCTCCACGATCCGGCGCCGGGGCGCGTCGAGATCGTGCGGGAACTGCCGCTGCTGACACCCGATGCGCAAGGGGCGCTGCGCGCTCCGCTGGCCTCGTTGCGCGCGGTCTCGATGGCACGCCGGGCACATGCTTGGGAGCCAGACCTCATCTACGTGTGGAATGGCGTGGGGATCCCCCAGGTCGTGCTGCGAGTGCTCGCCGACAGCGGTGTCCCGCTTGCCGTTCGTGTCGCCGAGCACTGGTTCAAGCACATCTTCATCGCCGACCAGTTCCTGCGCGAGCTGCGCTCAACCTCCCGGGGACCGGCGCGAGCCATATGGGCCGCGGGCTGCCGCGCGCTCAACGCGCTACCGGCGCTGCGCGTCGATCCCGAGGCGCCGCTGCGCACAGCGATCTCGTGGAACTCCGAGGCAACCCGTCGCATCGCCCAGCCCCCACCCTTCGTCCAGCCCGTGCTCGAGCGCGTGACCCACCCGGCTCCGCCCCACGGCGATCTCTACGCTGCGATCGAGCCCGATCCGGCGCCCGAGCCGTGCATCATGTTCCTCGGGCGGGTCACCCCATACAAGGGGCCGGCGGTGGCGATCGAGGCGCTCGCGCTGCTGCGCTCCGAACACGGGGTACTCGCGAACCTGGTGGTCGTGGGTCCCGAGGACGGCGCTTACGGCGCCGAGTTGCGCCGGCTGGCCGATCGCCTAGGGGTCGCCGCGGCGGTGAGCTGGCACGGCCAGGCAACCCCCGAGCAGGCCGCGGCCACGCTCGCCCGAGCGCACGCGCTGATCGTGCCCTCCACCTGGGATGAGCCCTTCGGGCTGGTGATGGTCGAGGGCGCCCTGGCGCGTGTGCCGCTCGTCGCCTCCGATGTCGGCGGCATCGGCGAGAGCATGCGCGACGAGGAGCACGCGCTGCTGTTCGCGCGCGGGGACGCCAGAGCGGCGGCGGCAGCGCTGGCACGCACGCTGCACGAGCGCGAGGCGACCGCGGCCCGTGTGCGGCGCGCCTACGAGCGCGCTCAGGCCTTTCGGCTTGGCCCCTACCTAGAGGAGCAAGAACGCTTCGTGCGCGACGCGCTGGAAGCCCTCCGAAGCGCTTGAAGCTCGCCGCTGGCCCCCGCATCGCCGGGCGTCGGCGAGAGTCGAGCACCTCCCCCAATCCCCTCCCCCTTCTCGACCGGGACACCCGAGCGCCCTGTCAGCATTGGCGGCTTGATGAGCACCCCCGTTGAGAGCGACACCCCCGCCGACACCCCCCCAGGGCTCGTCGGCGACATCCGCCCAGCCCGCGCCGCCCTCGACGTGCTGGTCCAGGTCGTGGGGCGAGTTGGCAACCTCGCGCTCGGGGTCATCGCCACCGCCGTGCTCGCCCGCGGGCTGGGCAAGTACGGCTACGGCCAGTGGGCCACGATCCTGTTGATACCCGCGCTGCTCTCGCCCCTGAACGAACTCGGCTTCCTCCAGGTCGCCGTGCGCCACGCCAGCAGCGAGGACGACCCGCGCTGGCTGGGCGCGCTCGTGACCGCCCGGGCCGCGCTGTCGATCCCGGTGACGGCGCTGACGATCCTCGTCCTCATCCCCTTCGCGCACGGCTCAACCATGCTCTGGGCCGGGGTGATCGTGGCCCTTCAGGGCCTGCTGGCCGCCCCCAGCGCGATGGCCAGCGTCTTCCAGGTCAGGCTCCGCAACGACCTGGCGATGATCGCGCTCACCTTCAACAGCGTGCTGTGGACGGCTGCGATCGTCGTGATCGCCCTCTCCGATGGAGGGCTGCTTCCCTACGCGGTGGCGATGACCGCGATCGCCGTGCTGAGCACCGCGCTGCAGGTCGCGATCGCCGACCGTACGGTGCGCCTCCCGCTGCGCGGAACGCGGACGCTGTGGCGGCAGTTGGCGCGGGAGGCCGTCCCGTTGAGCATCGGCAGCCTGCTGATCGTGGCCTACGGCCGCGTGGACGCGCTGATCGTCTACAGCGCAACCGGCGCAGCCGCCGCGGGTCTGTACAACTCGGTTTACCGCTTCGTCGAACAGGCCGGGGTCGTCCCCCTATCGTTGATGATCACCCTGACGCCGATCGCATCTCGCCTGATTCCCTCCAAGCCCGTGGAGGCCCGCGGCCTGCTGCAGCTCGCACTCGACCTGTTGGCGATGTTCTCGCTCCCCGCGCTGGCGTTTGCGATCGTGGCCTCCGAGCCGGTCGTCCACTTGCTCTACGGGCCCGAATACCATGCGGCCGCCCCGGCGCTGCCGGTGCTGATGGGGGCCTTCACGGTCATCTGCTGCGGGTACGCGTTCGGGCTGTTCACGCTTGTGCTGGGCCTGCAGCGGGAGTTCGCCCGCTTCGCCCTCGCCGCCCTCGTGTTCAACGTGGTCGCCAACCTGGCGCTCGTGCCCCGCTACGGCTTCATGGCGGCAGCGTGGGCCACGCTGGCAACTGAGGCTCTGGTCGTCAGCCTGATCGGCAGAGTGGTGTTCGAGCGGCTGCAGATGCGCCTCTCCCTGGCCAGGGTCGGCCGCACCGCGATCGCCGCCACGATCTCCGGGTTGACCACCTTTGCGCTGCTGCAAGTCGGCGTCGGTGTGCTGCTGCTGCTGCTCGCGGCCTCCGTGGTACACGTCGGCGGCCTGTTCGCGCTGGGCGCGTTGAACATGGAGGAGATTCGCGCGATCCTGCGCCGGGAACCCCTGCGGGCGCTGTGAGCGGTGCCACTCCGATGAGCCCGTCCCCACACCCCTCCGGCCCTTCGAAGCCACGGGTCGCCGTGACCTGCATTGGCGATCCCGCCGACGTAGCGCTTCTCTCCGGGACTCCCGCGGCACTATTGAGAGCTCTGGGCGCCCTCGACATCGAGGCGCTCGCCCTTCGCGGAGACCTCGGCCCACGCGGACAGGTGTGGACCGAGCGAGCGCTGCGCGCCCTGCGCTTGCGTCCGCACCACCTGCGCCACCCCCACAGCCTGCGCGAGACCCAGAGAGCCCTGCACGCCGAGGTCCTCATGAGCCCGCTGCTGCCTGAGCTGCGCGCTCGCGCGGTCGCGCGCAGGGCCGCCCGCATCGCCACCCTCGACGGAGTCGTCCAGTTTGGCGTGGCGTTCGATCTCCCCCCGGCGCTCCCGGCGGTGACCCTCGAGGACGCCACCTTCCGCCAGGTGCGCGACGGGCATCCATGGTGGTGGATCGAGCGGCAGCCGGCCTCTGTGCTCGATCTCATCGAACGTCAGACAAGCGCTCGCTACGAGCGGGCCCGCGCCTGCGCGTTCATGAGTCACTGGGCGGCCGCGTCGGCGATCAAGGATTACGGGATTCCCGCCGAGAAGGTCTGCGTGGTAGGCGTCGGAAGAAATCACGTCCCCCCCTGCCCCGAGCGCGACTGGTCCTCCCCCCGGGCGCTGTTCGTGGGCAAGGGCTGGGAGCGCAAGAACGGGGACGCCGTCCTGCGCGCCTTCGCGCGCCTGCGCGCGCACCGGCCCGACGCGCGACTGGACATGGTCGGCGACCACCCCCGGCTGGAGATGGAGGGCGTGCACGGCCATGGACTGCTCTCGATGACCGATCCCGCACAGTGCCGCCGGCTGGAGGAGCTGTTCGCGGCGGCGACCTTCTTGGTGATCCCCACGCTCGAAGAGGCGGCCGGGATCGTCTTCGCCGAGGCCCAGGCCGCCGGCATCGCCTCAATCGCGACATCGGTCGGGGGCTCAGCCACAATCGTCGCAGACGCGGGCATCATCGTCGACCCGCACGACGACCACGCGATCGCCGAGGCTATGTCGAGACTGGCCGAACCTGCACTGGCGGCGCGCCTGGGGGCGCTGGCCCGCGAGCGTGCGCCGCTCTTCACCTGGCGCGCCGTGGCCGAACGGCTGCTGCGCGCGCTGGCGCCCGCGGGCGTCGAGGTGGATGATCTGGCCCCGTTTCTACCGTCTTTGGCAAGGAGCCCCGCATGAGCGACACAACCTTGGTGACGGGCGGCAGCGGCTACATCGGGGCGATGCTCGTCAAAGAGCTGCTCGACGCAGGACGCGAGGTGCGCGTGCTCGACTCGCTTTTGCACGGCCAGGAGGAGATTGCCGCCGAGCAGGAGCGGGCGGGTGTGTTCGTCGTGCGCGGCGACATTCGCGACGCCGAGGCTCGCCGGCGGGCGCTGGAGGACGTAGACAACGTGGTGCACCTGGCCGCGGTCGTCGGCGACCCCGCCTGCGCCCTGGACCCGGCGGTCTCCGACGAGGTCAACGTGCAGGCCACCGAGAGCCTCGTCGCGGACGCGGGCGCGGTGGGCGTGCAGCGACTGGTGTTCGCTTCGACCTGCTCCAACTACGGACGCATGGCCGACCCAACCGTGCCGATCACCGAGGAGGGCGAGCTGGCGCCGGTGTCGCTGTACGCCGAACAGAAGGTCGGCATGGAGAGGCTGATTCTTGGCGGTGGCGGCGGCAGCCTCAACCCGACGTGCGTGCGCTTCGCCACCGTCTACGGCGTCGGCCGGCGCATGCGCTTCGACCTGACCGTCAACGAGTTCACGCGCGAACTGTGGGCCGACCGCGACCTGGAAGTGTTCGGCGAGCAGTTCTGGCGCCCTTACATCCACGTACGCGACGCCGCGCGGGCAGTTCGCACGGTGCTGGAGGCGCCAGCAGAGAAGGTCGCGAACAACGTGTTCAACGCGGGCCGCTCGGGTGAGAACTATCGCAAGCTCGACCTCGTGCAGGAGATCGGCAGACAGATCGATCGCGGCAAGGTCTCCTACGTCAAGCGCGACGAGGACCCCCGCGACTACAAGGTGAGCTTCGACAAGATCCGCGCCGAGCTCGGCTTCGAGACGCTGATGACGGTGCCCGACGGCATCGCCGAGATCATCGCCGCGCTCGACGCACGCGCGTTCGGCGACCCGTTCGACGCGCGCTACAAGAACATCCCTTGAGCGCCGAGACATTCCCCGAGCTGCCGCTGTTCGACCTGCAGTTGCAGCCGCAGGATCTTGAGGCGGTCGCGGAGACCCTGCGCTCGGGCTGGCTGACGCTCGGCCCACGTACGGCAGCGTTTGAGGAGGCGTTCGCCGCGCAGCTCGGTGCGCGTCACGCGGTCGCGCTCTCCAGCTGCACCGCCGCGCTGCACCTCGCCTACCTGGCGGCGGGGGCAGGGCCCGGCGACGAGGTAATCGTGCCCGCGTTCACGTTCGCTGCGACCGCCGCGGCGGTGATGTACTGCGGCGCGACGCCCGTGTTCGCGGAGATCGTCTCGCGCAAGAACCCGAGCCTCGACCCCGTGGACGTGGAGCGGTGCATCACGCCGCGCACGAAGGCGGTGTGCGCGGTGCACTATGCCGGCTACCCCGCCGCGGTGGACCGCTTGAAGACGCTTTGCGACGAGCACGGCATCGCGCTGATCGAGGACGTGGCGCACGCGCCGAGCGCCACGCTGCACGGGCGCAAGCTCGGCACGTGGGGTCTCGCGGGCGCGTTCAGCTTCTTCTCCAACAAGGTCCTTTCCGTCGGCGAGGGCGGACTGCTGTGCACCGACAGCGACGAGGTCGCCGCGTTCGCGCGCTCGCGCCGCTCGCACGCGATGACCAGCGGCACATGGGACCGCCACAATGCGCGCACCGACACCTACGACGTGGTCGGGCTCGGCTTCAACTACCGCCTCGACGAGCCGCGCTCGGCGCTGCTGCTCTCGCGCCTGGGACGCCTGGAGGCGGAAATCGAGCGCCGGCGCGAGCTGACGCTGCGCTACCGCTCGCTGCTCACGCAGGTTGAGGGGATCATCGTGCCGTTCGAGGACGCGGACGTGCCGGGCTCCTCCTGCTACGTGATCCCGATCATGATCGAGCAGAACGGCCGCCAGGCGGAGGTCTCCAGCCGCATGCGCGAGCGCGGCATCCAGACGAGCATCTTCTACCCCTCGATCCACCGCTTCTCCGCCTACCGCGAGCGCTTCCCCGACGTGTCGCTGCCGATCACCGAGCTGGCTTCGCGCACCGAGCTGACGCTGCCGTTCTACCCGCACATCACGCACGACGACCAAGATCGCGTGGTGACCGCGCTGGCGGAGGCGATCGCGCGATGAGGCGGCGGCCGGCGCAACCAAAGGATGAGCTATGAGCGAGTGGCGGGTGCCGCTCACCGAGATCGCGGTCCCCGAGCAGGACGTGCAGGCGGTGCTCGACTGCCTGGAGTCCGGCTGGCTAACGATGGGGCCGCGCACGAAGGCGTTCGAGGACGCGCTCGCCGAGTGCGTGGGCACGCCCCATGCGGTGACCGTCTC
Source organism: uncultured Solirubrobacterales bacterium (assembly GCA_963744135.1). Classification (GTDB taxonomy): domain Bacteria; phylum Actinomycetota; class Thermoleophilia; order Solirubrobacterales; family Solirubrobacteraceae; genus Palsa-744. The sequence goes on from CAVUSE010000004.1 coordinate 1,099,261, forward strand.
CAGCGGCACCGCGGCGCTGCACCTCGCGTGCCTGGCCGCGGGCATCGGCTCCGGCGACGAGGTGATCGTGCCGGCGTTTACGTTCGTGGCGAGCGCCGCCGCCCCGCGCTACGTCGGCGCCGAGCCGGTGCTGTGCGACGTGCGCAGCCCGTTGGACTTCAACATCGACCCCGATGACGCCGCGCGGCGAATCACGCCGCGCACACGCGCGATCGTGGCGGTGCACTTCGCCGGTTATCCCGCGGACGTGGCCGCGTTGCGCGTGCTGTGCGACGAGCACAGGCTGGTGCTGATCGAGGACTGCGCCCAGGCGATTGGCGCACGCGTGGACGACAGCGGGCGCCAGGCGGGCACGGTGGGCGAGCTTGGCGCGTTCAGCTTCTTCTCCAAGAAGCAGCTGTGCGTGGGCGAGGGTGGGATGGTTACGAGCGCCGACGAGCAGCTGGCCGAGCGTGTGCGGCTGTTCCGCTCGCACGCGATGACCAGCAGCACGTGGGACCGCCACCGCGGCCACGACCCCGCCTACGACGTGGTCGACATCGGCTTCAACTACCGCCTCGACGAGCCGCGCGCGGCGCTCGGGCTGAGCCGCCTGACGCGGCTGGCCGATGCCATCGCCACCCGCCGCGCGATCGTGCGCGCCTACCGCGAGCGGTTGGCGGAGATCCCCGGCATCGGGCTGCCGTTCGACGACGACGACGTCGAACGCTCTTCGCACTTCGCCTTCCCGGTGCTGCTCGCCGACCGCTCCACGCGCGACCGCTTCCGCGAGCAGCTCAAAGCGAACGGCATCCAGACGACGTGGTACCCGGCACTGCACACGTTCACCGAGTATCGCTGCTTCGCGCCCGCGGATGGACTGCCACAGGCCACCGAGGTGGCCGACCGCCACTGCGCGCTGCCGCTCAGTTCGACGATGACCGAGAGCGAAGTCGAGCTCGTCGTCGACGCGGTGCGGGCGGCACTCGCCTAGCTCTCCGGCGGAATCAGCCGCTCGCGCACCGACTCGAACTCCTCCTGCGCCTGCTCGTAGTCGTCGTGGCGCCCGATGTCAAGCCAGTAGTCCTCGCTCGGCCATGAGCGCACCGTCTCCCCGGCGGCGATCAGGCGCAGGATCAGATCGGGGAAGTCCAGGCGCCTTCCGGGCTCGATGAACGACAGCGCGCGCGGCGCGAAGCAGTACACGCCCATGCTGGCGATGTAGTCGATCGCCGGCTTCTCGTCGTAGCCGGTCAGGCGCGTGGGGTCGCTGTCGTCGCCGAAGCGCAGCACGCCGAGCGAGACCTGGATCTGGCGCGCCTTCGTGGCGATCGTAGCCGCCGCGTCGCTGGCGCGGTGGCGCTCGAGCAGCGCTCCGTAGTCGATGTCGGTGAGCACGTCACCGTTCATCACCAGGATGTCCTCCTGCGCCAGACCGTCGATCAGGGCGAGTGCGCCGACAGTGCCGAGCGGCTCGCGCTCGCGGTAGTAGTCGATCGGGATGCCATAGCTCTCGCCGTTGCGGAAGAACGCCTCGATCAGCTCCGCCAGGTAGCCGGTGGCGATCGTGATCCGCTCGAAGCCGTGCGCCTTCAGCTGGCGCACGACGATGTCGAGCACCGGACGATCGCCGATCGGCATCAGCGGCTTGGGCAGCACCGTCGTGTAGGGGCGCAGCCGCGTACCCTCGCCCCCCGCGAGGATCACCGCGCGCCTCATGGTCGATCGACCATTTGCATGAGGAGACCGGCCACGCGGGAAAGGCTACGTGGAGCCATGGACAATTCCGGAGCCACCGACAAAGCCCCGGAGCCGTGGACGATCCCGCTACCCTGCCGGCGATGAGTACCGGTCAAGCGTCGCGCCGCTCCTGGGGACGGCTGCGCGCCAATCCCGGGGGCACCCGCGCGCTCTTTCACCTTCATGGCCTGATCGTGCCCCCACTGCGCCGAATCAACGCCGGGTTGCGCGCGCTGTGCGCCGGCTCGCATCATCTCCAGTACAAGGTCGAGGGCTTCCTGCGGCCGTCGGCGGAGTGGTTCGATCACGAGATCGACGTCCAGTGGCAGTGGGTCGCCCGACAGCGCTCGATGTTCCTCGAGCGGGGGATCCTCAACACGCTCGCGATCAGACCAGGAGCGGAGATCCTCGAGATCTGCTGCGGTGACGGCTTCAACGCTCACCGCTTCTATGCCGAGCGCGCCAGGCGAGTGCTCGCCGTCGACCACGATGGCGCGGCGCTCCGGCACGCCCGGCGCTTTCACGCTCGCGCCAACGTCGAGTACCGCCACTGCGACATCCTCGCCGGCGTCCCGCGAGGATCCTTCGACAACGTCGTCTGGGACGCCGCCATGCACCACTTCACGCCAGCCGAGGTGGCCGCGATTCTCGCGTCGGTTCACGGCTCGTTGGCCGGCGGCGGCGTGCTTTCGGGCTACACCGTGATCGAGCCTGACGAAGACTACGCCTACACTCGCCTGCGCTTCAGCGGCCCCGAGGCGCTCATCGAGCTGCTCGCCAGCGAGTTCGCCAACGTCGCGGTGCTCGAGACCCCGGATGCGCTGCGGCGCAACCTCTACTTCTTCGCTTCCGAGGACCCCCGGGCGCTGCCGTTCACACCCGGCGTACATCAAGGACCCACAGCGCTGCTCCGACCGACGCCGCCACGCTAGATCGTCCCCCCGCGCAACGATCGCGCGCCTCATCGCCCCAGGTCGAGGGCGAGCCCGATGATCGCCTGCCTCATCGCCCCAGGCCGAGGGCAAGCCCGATGCCCGCACCCGGGTAGATGTGGCGCCGGGGACGATCGGCGAAGTAGTGGTACTCACCCTCCAGCTCGGCGGCCAACTCTGGCAAGACGGTCGTGCGGTCGCCGTTAGCGGCAATCAGGACGATCCCCGGCGCGGCGTGGCGCAGGGCGGCTTGCATCTCGAACGACTCGGTGTCGTAGTCGGGAGGCGTGTCGCAGATGAAGAGATCGACCTCCCTGCCGGCGAGCGCCGTCTCGAGCGCCGTGAAGGTAGACGCCAGGATGGGTTCCCAATTGCGGCGCATACGATCCGGCACCACCCAACCGCTGAACGTGTCCGGGTCGAACGAGATCAGGCGTCCCTCACTGCCTTCGCGGGCGTTGCGCTCGAGCGCCACGAGCAGCACGAGCGCGCCCAACCCATGCTTGATGCCGGTTTCAACCACCAGACGCGGCTTGACCGCCCGCGCCACGGCATACCACGCCACACGGTGCCCCAAGCCGACGCGACGCTTCATATCCACCCGCCAACGGACGCGGGCAGACAGCTCCCGGGTGAGCACGGGCTCGGCGCGTATCTCCTCGAGATAGCCCGCGATCCCCCCCGGCGCGAGACCGAGGGAGCCAGCGAGGAACTCCACGAGCTCCCCCTCGTTGTCGAGCTCGTAGGAGAAGTCGCCCACATCTGGGTCCCACAAGATGTAGCGAGCCACCAGAAACGGGTCGGCGCGAAACGAGACCCCATAGGAGCGGACGATCCGCGCCTTCTCCAGCCACCGCAGACGCGAGAAGCGCCGCAGTCGATCCTGCCAGACGGGAGAGAGGCGCTTGAGACGCGACTTGATCATCGGCTGGCGATCGCTTCGCGCAACAGCCCCTCCATCGTCTCGGCCACCACCGGCGCGGCGTACGTCCGCTCGGCGTACTCACGCGCGGCTCGTCCCTCGCGCTCGACCCGCTCGGGGTGGTCGATGTAGCGCTCGAGCAGTGCCCGCAGCGAAGCGGGGGAGTTCTCCGGCGAGGCGATCGCCCCGATCTCCTCGGAGATCATGTCCGCGACGCCCTCGGCGCCCGTCGCCAGGCAGGGGCGGGAGGCGAGCATCCCCAGGATCACCGCCCGTGGCGCACCCTCGGTTGGGCTCGGGCAGAATACCGACACGTCGAAGGCCGACAGCACATCGGGGATCTCGGCCCCCGGCGTTGGGATGAAGTGCGCGCGCGCCCCCAGCGGAGCGGCAAGCTCTCGCAGCTGGTGCTCGGTTTCGCCATCCCCGGCGAGGATCAGGTGCACGCGCGGATCCTCCAATTCGCACACCGCGTCGACCACCACATCGTTGCGCTTCTTGCGGTGAAAGCGAGAGACGCAGCCCACCACAAATGCATCCTCGGGAATGCCCAGCTCCTCGCGAACCCGCCTGCGCCCCTGCGTCGTGAAGCGAATCTCATCGGTGCGCAGCACATTCGCCACCACGACCAGCTTCGTGCCCACGCCCACGCCGGCGACCGACCGGCGCGTGCCCTCCGAGATTGCCATCACCAGAGCGGTCCGTCTGCCCGCGGCGAGATAGGCAAGTCGCGGAATGCCGCTTCGCAACGCCAGCGGCACCGGACCCCACTCGGCCCACACGGTGGTGGCGCGCAGCCGCTTGGGGAGCATGCTCGCCATCAGCTGCTCCTTCTTGTAATGAACGAGGAGCACGTCGTAGGGCATCTCTTCCTCAAGCGCCCGCGCAAAGCGTCTCAGCAACAGCGGCCAGTGCAGCGCCAGCCGGGTCCACGTGCGCGTGGAGAGCTTCGGGCCGATGTCGATCCCGGCCACCGTCACCTCCGTATCCCGTCCGATTCCGGGCATGTCGCTGAGCATCACCGTCTCGTGGCCGCGCCGCCGCAGCGCATCAAGCATCTCGACGGCCGCGAACTCGGCGCCTCCGCTGGAGTCGGTCGTCATCACGCTCACGATCTTCAACGGCTTGGCCTGCTCCTCGTCTCCCGGCGGCGACCCGTTCGCCCCGCCGCCGTCCTGCATCACAGCTTCCCCGGGCCGATCGAGTCCAAGCGCACGTTTCACCAAACCCAGGGTCCGCTCCGGGTCATGGCTCTCCAGCGTGGCCATACGGGCGACCTCGCCCTCCCGCCTGCGACGCTCCGGATCGTCTCGATACGCCTCGATCGTCGCCGCCAGCGCGGGGGGGTTGTGCGAGGGCGAGACGATCGTGCCGCCGCCCTGCGGGATCAGCCCCTCCGCGCCCTCCGGATCGGTAGCGATAACCGGCAGCCCGACGAGCTGCGCCATCACGATCACCCGGGGCTCTCCCTCGGTGGGGCTGGGCGTGAACACGAGCACGTCGCAGGCGGAGAGGAACGACTCCACGTGACCGCGCACGTTCGGCACAAAGCGGACACGATCGCCGAACGGGGACGCGCGCTCGCGCAGCGTCGCCTCCTCCTCCCCCTCACCCGCGAGCACGAGGCGAACGTCATCGTCCAGGTGGGCCATGGCATCGATCGCCACGTCGTTGCGCTTGCGTCGCTGAAAGCGCGAGACGCAGCCCACAACCATCGTCTGCTCGTCGGCGCCCCATGCCTGCCGCAGCCCCTCGCGACCCGCCGGGTCGAAGGCCACACTGCCGACGTCGACCAGGTTCGGCACCACCGTCACCTTCTCGGCGGGAATGCCGGTGGCCACCATCGTGCGCCTCGTTCCCTCCGAGACGGCGATGATCCGGCTGACGCGTCGCGCCGCGAGCACGTACAGCCATCTGGGTACCCCGTGGCGCATCGGTGGCGGCACGGGGCCCCACTCAGCCCACACGATCTCGCCGGTAAGCCAGCGTGGCAGTAGCGAGCACAACAGCTGCTCCTTCTTGAAGTGCAGCAGGATGGCCCCGACCGGCCGCTCGGCGCGCAGCGCCCGGGCGATGCGCAGCACCGTGCGGGGCGCCTCGAGCGCGACGAGCGCGACGCTGCGGCGGGCGAGCTTGGGGCCGATGTCGATCGCGCGGACGGGAACACCGGTGTCGCCCGCGATGTCCGGCACGTTGGTCAGGAGCACCACGTCGTGGCCGCGATCGCGCAGCGCCCGCAGCAGATCGACGTTCGCGTACTCGGCGCCACCGCGTTCGTTGGTCGTCTGGATCGAGACTATGCGGTGTCTGGCCATCGGGCAGTCATACCAGCTTGGCGGCGGCCGCCGCCAAACTTGCAGGATCGCCCCCAGCCTCTCTCGGGACACGGCAAAATTTCGGCCGGATTTGGGATGCGGCTCAAGCGTATGGGACGAGGTTCAGAAGCCGGCAAGAACTTCGCGATACACATCGCCGGTGCGGCGGGCTATCGCCGGCCACGCAAAGCGCTCTTCGGCGAGCCTGGCCCCGGCCTCCCCGCGGCGGTGGCACTCCGGCCAGCCGGCCTCGATGGCCGCGCCGAGCGCGCTGACGAGGGCGTCGACGTCAGGGCGTGCACAGATCCAGCCCGTCTCGCCGTCGAGCACCGCCTCGCTCAGCCCACCCACCGGGTAGGCGACGGCAGGACGACGGAAGCCATACGCGAGCAGCAGGACGCCGCTCTGGCTGGCCACCGGATACGGGAGCACGACCGTGTCGGTGGCGGCGAACAGCTTTGCTGCATCCCGCATATCGAGGTACCCCTCACGCACCGTCACGCGCCCGGCGAGCACCGGGTTGGCGAGCTGTGCGCGCGACGCGGCGAGCGCGCCGTCCTCCTCGCCGCCGACGAGCAGGTGCAGCCGCGGTAGCCGCAGCAGCGCCGCGAGCAAGTCGCCCAAGCCCTTGTCCACCCGCAACCGGCCGAACAGCAGGGTGACCGGCGCCTCGGGCGCAATCCCCAGCTCCGCCCGCGCCGCGTCGCGATCGGCAGAGCCTCCGCCGCGGGCGAGCGCCCCGTACTCGCCGTGGGGGATCACGGCCACGCGACCGTCGGCAGTGCTCGGCACGCGCGCGAGATCGGCTTTGGTGTGGACGATCGTGCGAGCTGTGAGCCGCGCCAGCCACGCGTGGGTGCGGTCGAGCGAGCGACCACGCTCGAATGTGTTGTGCGAGGTCTGCACGACCGGCACCCCAGCCAACCGCAGGCAGGCGACTGCTACCAGCCCCAAGGGCGCAAACTCCCACCCTTGGGTGTGGGCCAGATCGGCGTCGCGACCGAGTGCAACCAACGGCGGGATCGCAAGCAGGAAACGCAGCCCGTTGGCGAGCGGGCCGAGACCCAGGCGACGCACGACACGCGCAAGTCGCTTGCGACCGCGCACGTAGTGGAAGAGGCCGTCGATCGCGACCCCGCTCGCCGGCTGGTAGCAGTGGTCGTCCGCCGTCGCCAGCACCACCTGCCATCCCTCCGCGGCGAGCGCGCGCGTCAGCTCCGCTGTGTAGTCGGCAACACCGCCACGTCCGCCCTGCTCGATCATGAGCAGCCGACCCCTCATCGGACGCGTGAGAGCAGGCCATCACGAAGTCGTTGCGTGGCCAGCCAACCATCGTCGCGGATCCGGCGAGGCCATCCCGCCCCCGCGACGTTGAATCGCTTCAGGGCACGCGCTGGAACCTCGAGGTCGCCGACCAGCCGCTCGGCGTGACCAGAGGCGATCGTGCGGGCCGCGCGGCGGAAGCCCAAGCCCTTCTCGCTCGGCAGGTGCCACAGGCCGAGTGACGCCGGATCGCTGACGGAGGGTGCGCCGTGGCGGGGACCGGTCCAGATCCGCTGGGCCACGGTCGAAAGGTCGTGCAGCTGGGCGCGCCCGAGCGCCCCGGCGAGCGACAGCAACTGCTCCTCGGTCGCGAACGTCTGGTCCTGTGCCGCCACCTCCCGCTCGAGCTGCTCGCACGCCGATACCAACGCCCGCAGATCTCCGGCCGCACCCGCCAGCAACTCGCCTCCGACCCACCGCACGGAACCGTCGGGCGCTCCCATGCGGCCGGCGAGCTCGCCAAGCGTCCGCGGGGTGAACCCGTAGAGCTCCCAGTTGGGGGGGTAGGGAATGTGAATGCAGCCGACGCCCGGGGACGGAGGAACGGCTGCGAACACCTTGGGCGCATCGAGCCAGATGCAGTCGACGTCCACCAGGCACAGCTGCCGATCCGAATCCCCTCTGCCACTGGCCGCCACAATTGCATCGAAGACGTACCTGGAGGACGCGAACGTCGCCACCTCCCCCGGCGGTCGATGCAGGTAGTCGGCGAACACAATCTCCACCCCTGCCGACTCGATCTCCTCCAGTAGGCGCACCCCACGGCCACCCAAAAGGCGTCTGTCGATCAGGTTGGTGACGAGCGCCAGGTCACACTCGACCCCTCGCATCCGCAGCGATGCGGCCTGCACGAGCACGCACTCCAAATAGCGTGACGCCAGCCGCCCGGAGCCACCCCACGAGCGACTCGAGGGGTAGTCGAACGCCTCGCCCGGCCCGTGCACGTACAGGTACTGCACGACGAGCGGCCTCGGCCGCCCATCCACAGCTAGGTCGTCCTGATGATCAGCACCGAGCAGGGCGCGTGGTGGGAGACCCTGTTGGGCACCGAGCCAAGCAGGAAGCGCTTGGCGCCGCTCATGCCCTTGTTGCCGACCACGATCAGGTCCGCGCCGCGCTCCTCGGCGACATCCAGAATCGCGTCGGCGGGGTCGCCCTGGCGGGCGTAGACGTTGACCTCGACGCCCGCCTCACGCGCCGGCGCCGCGGCGGCCTCGAGCGCGGCGTCCACGTCCTCGCGGGGGTTGATCGCCCACTGCAGATCCTCCGGGGCATCGCGCCGTTCTGAGCGCAGACGTCCAGCCGGCACCGGCTCGTAGGCGCTCACGATCTCGAGCGTCGCCCCCAGAGTACGGGCCAGGTCGCCCGCCTGGCGGACTGCCTCACCGGCCGTCTCGGAGCCGTCGGTGCCAACCACGATCGATTTGAACATGCCTCTGACTCCTCGCCTGCTTGTGTGTAGTAGGGCTGAACAACGCTGCCGGCGGCTCGATCATATCCAGGCCTGCCTTAACGTTCACGACGCCCGTGATCGATCTGCACTGCCACGTGCTGCCCGGCATTGACGACGGCCCCGCCACGATCGAGGGCTCGCTCGCGTTCGCACGCGCCGCTGCGGCCGGCGGGACGCAGGTGCTGGTGGCCACCCCGCACGTCAGTTGGCGCTACCGCAACGACGCCGAGACGATCGCTCGGCTGGTCGAGGAGCTGAACGCTCGCCTGGCGGCTGAGGGTGTGCTGAGCACCAACGGAGAGCCTCTCGAGGTCCGTCCCGGTGCCGAGGTCGCGCTGACGCAGATCGCCGAGATCGAGCCGGCGGAGCTGGGACGCCTCACGCTCGGGGGAGGAGAATGGCTGCTGGTGGAGCCTCCCTTCACCCCGGTCGCTCCCCACCTCGACGAGATCCTGCTGGCGCTGCTGGCCGATCTTCGATCGGTCGACAGGCGACGAATCGTTGTGGCTCATCCAGAGCGCTGCCCCACCTTTCAACGCGACCGGCAGATGCTCGAGCGACTTGTGCGGGAGGGGTGCCTCACGTCCGTCACCGCCGGCTCCCTCGGCGGGCGCTTCGGCGCCGAGGCTCGTCGCTTCGCACTCGAGCTCGCGCGCGACGGGCTGCTGCACAACGTGGCCTCCGACGCGCACGATCACGTCCATCGGCCCCCCGCGATCGCCGCGGAGCTCGAGGCGGTGGGGCTGGCCCCGCTGACGCAGTGGCTGACCGAGGCGGTGCCGCGCGCGATCCTCGACGGTGGGGAGATCCCACCCCGCCCGGAAGTGGTTATGCGCGACATCGAGACCCCACACCCGCGCCGGTGGCTGCACCTGCGCCGGTGAACATGCGATTTGACTGATAGAAGAGGAGCCCAACCGAAGCCGTGAGACACGCGCCTCCGGCGCGAGTCACCGTCTACACCAGCTTGGTGATCGCGATGATCATCCCGATCACAACGAACACCACGATCGCAATCTGCATCCAGATCCAGGTGGGGGACACAACCGACAGCCTACCGGGGGCGACTATCGTGTAGAGGTGGCAGGATGCCGATGCAAGCCTATGGCTGGACGCCTACCAAAGCTCTCAACGCTGATACTGCTCTGCCTTTGCGCCGCGGCCTGGTTGACGACGAGCGGCGTGGCCAGCGGCACGGTCAAGGCACGCCCCGCACTCGCCGCGCCTCTCGGCGGCGTGAACATCGCGGGCGTCGCCGGCAACCTTCCCCTGTCGCTCGCAGACCGTGAAATCGCGCGCGCGCGGGCACTGCACGCGAAGCTCGTGCGCACCGAAGTACCGTGGTCGGAGCTCGAACCGAGCAGCCCGGGCAAGATCGAACCCCGCGCGCTGGCCTTTCTCGACCGCCTGGTGAGCGACGCGGCCGAAAGCGGCATCGGCGTGATCGCCATCGCCTACAGCACGCCCTGCTGGGCCTCCTCGGCTCCAGCCTCCCTGCTGCGCAAGTGTGTGCCGGGACGGTCGACCGCAGCCAACGCCTGGCCCCCACGCGAACCCTCCGCATACGCTGCCTTCGTCGCCTACCTCACCGCGCGCTATGGCACGCGCCTGGCGGCGATCGAGATCTGGAACGAGCCTGACCAGGCCAACGAAGCCTACTTCGCGGGGCCGGAAAAACCGCAGCACTACGCCGCCGTGCTGCGCGCCGCCTACCCCGCAATCAAGCAAATCAACCCCAACGTGAGGGTGCTGGCCGGCTCACTCGTGGGCTCCAATGGTGTCTTCCTGCGAGCGCTCTACGCCGCGGGCATCAAGGGCTACTACGACGGTTTGGCGGTGCACTTCTACAACCTCACGCTCGGCTCGCTGCGGGCGATCCATGAAACGCAGCTCGCCAACGGCGACAATACGCCGCTGTGGCTCGACGAGTTCGGTTGGAGCAGTTGCTGGCCGCAGCACAAGATCCAGCAAGAACAGGGGTGCGTCAGCTCGCAGGTGCAGGCCGCCAACATCACCAACCTCTACCGCTCGCTGGGGCGCGCGCCCTACGTCGCGGCGGCGGTGCTCTACAAGCTGCAGGACTCCACGAGCGAAAGCTTTGGCGTGCTGAACACCAGGGGCGCGCGCAAGCCGGCCTTTGCGGCGCTCGCCGGCGTTCTCGCCAGACCCTTCGGCCGCCCTACACGCGTGACCCTGAGCCTCACCAGGCGTCATGGCGCGGTTCTCGCCAGCGGCGAAGGCCCCGTCGGGGACTACATGCAACTCGAAGCCTTCCAGGGCAGGGTGCTGCGCTACAGGGCGCTGTTCACGCTCAACCGCTTCAACCGCTACGCGGTCCCGCTGCCCCGGGCGCTCGGCACGAGCGGTTTGACGGTGCGCGTCTACCAGTACTGGCAGGGCAGCGGCACCGACGCACACCGCAGCATCTGAGGCGTCTCACTCCGTATTGTGCAGCAGCGCGCCGAACGTGAGCGCGAGGATCTTCAGGTCGAGCGCGAGCGACCAGTGGGCGATGTAGTAGTTGTCCCACTCCACGCGTTCGGCGAGCGAGGTTTGGCCGCGCAGGCCGTGCACCTGCGCCCAGCCGGTGATCCCCGACTTCACGCGGTGGCGGTCGCCGTAGCGGGTCACATCTTGGCGGAACACCTCCACGAACTCGGGGCGCTCCGGACGCGGACCGATCACGCTCATCTCACCGCGCAGCACGTTGAAGAGCTGGGGCAGCTCGTCCAATGAAGTGCGTCGCAGAAAGCGGCCGATCGGGGTGCGACGATCCTCCCCCTCCACCCCGCCGGGAGCGGTGTCCCCGTTGAGCGTGAAGTCGAATGCCGCCTCGTCAACCTCGCTTGACTCCTGCTCCATATGCCCAACACGCATCGAGCGGAACTTGTAGAGGTCGAACAGCGTGCCGTCACGCCCGACGCGGCGCTGGCGGAAGAGGATCGGTCCAGACGAGGTGAGGCGCACCGCCAGCGCGGTGAGCGCCAGCACCGGGGAGAGCGCCAGCAGCAGCGTGGCCGCGAACAGGCGGTCGAAGGCGTGCTTGAGCGCGAACTGCACGCCCTTCGGGTTGACCGTGGTGAAGGAGAGCAGCGGCAGGCCGCCCACGGTGTCGTAGCCGACGCGGTTGTTGATCGTGTCGAACATGCGCGGCACCACCGACACCTCGACGCCGAGCTCCTGGCAGCGCTGGATCAGGCGGCTGACGTGGGCGTCGGCGACGGAGGAGAAGGCGACGATCAGGTTGCGCGTGTGCGTGCGCCGCACGATCTCGTCGAGATCCTCGGTGCTGCCCAGCACCGGCACGTCGCGGCCGCCCACTTCCGCCAGCGGACGCGGGTCGTCGTCGAGGAAGCCCGCGGGGTAGAGACCGTACTCGGGGTGGTCTTCCAGGCGGCGCGCCACCTGGGCGCCGACCATGCCGGCGCCGACGATCAGCACCGGCCGACCCACCAACCTGCGACTGCGCGCCCATCGCTGCGTCAGCCCCAGCGATGCGCGGCCCACCGCGAGCGTCGCCAGCGAGAGCAGCCACGCAGTCACCCACTCCGACTGGTTGGGAATCCGCCCGTTGGCGAGCAGGCCGATCGCCGCGACTGCCATCGCCGCGACCGACACCGCGCTCACGGCGGGGGCCAGCCAGTCGAGCACCAACGCGCGCAGCCGCGTTCGGTAGAGCCCGCGCAGGTAGAGCGTCAGCAGCGTCAGCGGCGGCAGCGCCAGCAGCGGCGCGGCGGCGGCCGAGACGTGCAGGCTGGTGTGCACGCCACCGAGCGCGACCACCATGGCGAGCAGCAGCATCGCCAGGTCGATCGCCGGCACCAGCACGTTCCAACCGGGCTCCTCGAGCAGCAGCTGCAGCGGCCCGTGGAAGATTCCACTGCGGGCGTAGCGCGGCCCCGGAGCCGGCCGCGCAGCCGGCTGCCTGGTCAGCGGCAGGCTGGGTGTGGTGGTCTGCTGAGTGAGCCGAGGTCCGTTCATGCGGAGGAGGGCATCCATTCCCGTGGCGATGTGCGTTCGAGCCCCGGCCTAGTCATGATGAGCGTCCATACCCGACAAACGCACGGTGGCCACCGCAACAAGCGCGAGCACACCGGCCGCCAGCACCAGCGCCAGCAGATCGCCGGCGGTGAACCATGACGCTCCAGCGCTCACCGAGGCGGTCAGAGAGGCTTCCTGGTGCGACTGGCTGGCGTACGCGCCGCCCGTACTCCCCGTGGATGCTCCGCCGCCCGCGGGGACTCGCCCGTGGCCGTTTTGCCGGGGGGAAGAGCCGCCGCCCTGGGCACCGGGCCCCCCGCTCGTGGTATGCCCGCCGCCCTGAGCACCGGAGCCCCCGCTCGTGGTATGCCCGCCACGAGCACCCGTTGCAACGCCGCTTGCACCTGTGGGGAGGGAAGCGGGGGCGGAAGACGAAGCGGAAGAAGACGAAGAGCCGCCCGCGCCATTGGCCGAACCGCCGCCGGAGCCCCCGTTGGGCCCGTTGAGCAGGGTCCCGCCGATAATCGCCTGGGCGCCCGCACCGGGGCCCCCGTAGCCGCTGAGCAGAGGCCCGCCGGCGAGCGCGGCGGGGGCGCGTTGCTGCGAAGAGCACCAGCAGAGCCAGCGTTCCGAGGATTATGCGATTGCCACTCATACTTCCCAACCTTGGGGGTCCTTTCGGCGTCGAGCAACCCTAGGCCGCTCTCCTTGCCTATCGCCCGCCGCTTCGCCACTCGGTTGACGCCGTGCTCAGGTCTATCGTCGCCACAGCGTCGCGGCCAGCGAATCGGTCAGGTCAGTACACAAATTAGCGAACTTGCGGGTGATGTCGGGCGAAATGCCGTGTTTCTGGTCCGTAATTTCACTCGATATGTATTCGCATCATGAGAATTGCTGAGCGTTGCGCAGGATTGAGCGATTGAGTTCTTCGACGTCCACCCGGTGGCCGCCGCGCACCGTCGCGAGCGCCGCGCGCGCAAGTGGATCGCGCGGCGCGAGGCGCACCGCCCGTTCGAGCAGCGCGAGCGCTTCGCGGCGATCGCCACCAGCGGAGGCGATCGCCCCTCGCTCGAGCGTCGCGTAGGCTTCACCCGGGGTGCGCCCGAGCGCCAGCGCGAACTCGTGATCGGCGCGCGCGTATTCGCCCAGTCTCAGCGCGATGCTGCCGGCCACCACATACGGTTCGTCGCTCAGCGGGTTCAGCTGCGCGGCGTGGTCGAGGCGGGCGTATGCCTGTGCGGGCGAGCGCACCCACACGCGCGCGGCACTCTCGACCTCGAGGCCGCTGAGCCACGGGGCGGTGAGCGAGACGATCGCCGCCAGCGCGGCTACGCCCAGGGCGACCGCGATCGGCCAGCGCCGCCGGCCGCGGGAGACAGCGTGCGCCGAGCCACCCGCCGCGGGCCGGGCGTCGGCGCCGATCAATTGGTTAGGGCCCGAAAAAGAAGACAACACCTGCGACTCGGCGCCCGCGGCCACCGGCAAGACCGATTGGTTGGGGCCCGAAAAAGAAGACGAAGTCCCAGGGTCGGCTGCCGGCGCCGCATCCTCCGCCACGGCCGACCGCGGCGCGAGCGCACAGGCGAGGCCTAGCAGCGCGAAGGCCGGCGCCCCAAGGCCGGCAAACTCCCAGAACCAGTCGAACGAGCCGTGCACGACCCAGTAGGCGAAGCCCGCCACCGCGGCCGCGGCGACCGCGCGTGCAAGAGCGGGGTCGGGGTGGCGTGGCGCGAATGCCCGCCAGGCCGCCAGCAGCGCCGCGCCCAACCCGACCACGGCGAGCAGCGCACCAACCAGCCCGGTCTGCACGAGCGTGCGCATCTCCACGCTGTGCGGGTAGCGCGGGGTCTCGGTGGAGCGCCCGTGCGCGAGGTAGGGCTCGGCGAAGTTGTCGGCGCCGATCCCCAGCAGCGGGTGCGCGGCGAATTCGTCGAGTGCGACGCGGTAGAAGTCGTAGCGGCTGGAGCCGAGGCCGCTGGTGAGACGACTGCCCGTGGTGTCGGCGGAGTAGCCGCGCGGACTCTTGAACGTGTCCCACGCGTGGCGGGCCCGCGTCACCGGGTTGCCGGCCGCAGCCCAGCCGCCTACCAACAGCGCCACCAGCAGGGTCAACCCAACCGCGGCCACGCCCCGGTGCATCCGTGCGGCCGCCGCGGAGGAGAGCGTGCGCCGGCTCTCCAGCGCCGCCCCCACCGCCACCACCGCGCCGACCGCGAGCGCGCTGAGCAGCGTGGCCACCACGGCGGCGTGGACCGCGGACGTGGCGCTGTGCAGGACAGCCGGGCTGTGCAGGATGACCCCGCCGTGCGCACCTTCCAGATCGCCGACCCGTTCGCCCACACGCAGCACCGCCGGCGCCGCGAGGCCGATCCCCGCCGCGATCGGCACCAGCAGCGCGAACGTGCGCACACGGCCGGGGAGCAGCGCGAACACCAGCACCAGCATCACCGGCTCGGCGTACACCGAGCCGCGGCTCTGGCTGAGCAGCGCGACCTCGGCGAGCAGCACCGCGCCGCCCGCCAGCGCCCCGCGCAGCCACCACGGCAGCCGCCGCTCGCGCGCCAGCAGCAGCGCCGGCCAGGCGGCCATCAGCCACTGCGCCGCATTGGCGTTGACGTACCCCGCCGGGTAAACCAGCCGGCCCCCCGGGAGCAGCGCGATCAGGCGCGCCGCGCCGGCGGCGGAGTCGATGTGGAGCAGCACGAACAGCCCCATGCCAACCATCGCAAGCACCCACCCACACAGCAGCAGCGCCGCCGTGGGACCGGTCTGCGCCCAGCAGGCGAACAGCGCGAACACCAGCAGGTAGAGCAGCGTGCGGTTGGCCCCTTCCCAGGCGTCGCCCGGCACGCCGGCCCACAGGATCGAGAGGAAGCTGAGCGCGGTGCAGGCGGCCAGGCAGCCCACCGCGATCCGCGTCGCCAGCGGGATCTCGGCCCAGCGCGGCACCACCGCCAGCAGCGCGATCGCCAGCAGTGCGAGCACGATCAGGCCACCCGGCGCCCAGTGGGTGAGCGGGTAGCCGGCCTGGTTGGAGGCCCACACCACCATCAGCGCGAGCGCGCCGAGGGCGGGCACCGTGGCGGGGGCCGCGCGCAGGGGCGCAATCAGCCTCATCCGGGGCAGAGCCTACCGCCGGCGCGGGCGCCTCCCGCGGGTGGGAAAGGGATTTATTTGAAGGGGGACCCTTCGGGTCCGGGATGGTCGGTGATGATCGGCCGGGGTGGGTGTCAGGAGGCCGGGCGCGTCGCCCCCGCCAGCAGCAGCGAGAGCACCCTGCCCATCAGCTCGTCCGGCACCGCCTCGGGGTCGGCCATCCGCTGGCGGGCGATCCCGTCGGCGAGCGCGTCGATCGCGATCGCCAGCTGCTCCGCGGGAAGCGTCAGCTCCAGTTCGAAGTCGCGCGCGCCGTCGGCGATCAGGCGCGTCAGCGTCGCACGGGCGCGGGCGAAGCTGGCGGCCACGTGGCGACGCACACCCTCGTCGCGGGCGGCGTAGGCCCAGAACTCCACGAACAGCAGCAGCAGCTCGGGCTCGCGGTCGATCATCGCCATCCACCGCTCGGCGCCGCCGCGCGCGCGCTCGTCCACCGAGGTGCGCTCGCGCACCGCCTCCTCGATCTCGCGCGTGTGCTCGTCGATCTCGCGGTCCATCACCGCAAGGAAGAGCTCTTCCTTGCCGCTGAAGTTGGAGTACAGCGCTCCCGTCGAGTAGCCGCCCTCGGCGGCGATCTCCTCGACCGAGGCGCCGTGGAAGCCGCGGCGTGCGAACACCGTGCGCGCAGCGAGCAGCAGCCGTTCGCGCGTGAGCGCCTTGCTCTGCTCGCGGGTCAGGCGCGCTGTGGTCATGACGCTAATCGTACTTGACGGAGCGACTGATATTGCGATAACGTTCACTATCAGTTTGGTTGACCGCCCGCCCGCACACGGGCAGCCAGCCATCACTTGCCGGCCTGCGACCACAAGCCCCAGCAGCCACACGACTCGCAGATCCACAGCCGGTACCACAGATCCACAGCCGGTACCACCAAACCGAAGATCACCAGGGCCCCAAACCGAGGAGCAGACCGATGGCAACCACCGAGCAGCCCACCATCTCCAGCGAACAGCTCGGCAGCCTCCCCGCCGACGCGATCTCCTACGAAGACCTCTACGAGCGTTGGGAGCGCGGCAACTGGAAGGCGACCGAGCTCGACTTCACCGAGGATGCCCGGCAGTGGCGGGAGGAGTTCTCCGACTTCGAACGCCAGGCTGCGATCTGGAACTACGCGCTGTTCTTCTGGGGCGAGGACGCCGTCGCCGACAACCTCTCGCCCTACATCGACGCCGCGCCGCTCGAGGAGCAGAAGTACTTCCTCGCCACCCAGCAGGTCGACGAGGCCCGCCACGCGGTGTTCTTCAAGCGCTTCATGCACGAGGTCGCCGGGATCGGCGACGGCTCGATGGCGAGCGGTCTGAACGCGATCAAGCCGCAGCTCAGCCCCGGCTTTCGCAAGATCTTCGAGCGCCTCGACCGGATGGCCGACGAACTGCGCGCCGACCACTCCCCCGCCAAACTCGCCGCCGCGGTCACGCTCTACCACATCGTGGTCGAGGGCACGCTCGCCCAGCCGGGACAGCACCTGATCTGCAGCTACCTGGAAGAGCGCGACAAACTGCCCGCCTTCCGCGAGGGGATGCAGAACATCCAGGCCGACGAGCAGCGCCATATCGGCTTCGGCGTCAAGCTGCTGGCCGACCTACGCCGCGAAGATCCCGTGGGCGTCCCGAAGGCGGTCGCGCACATCCTGCACGACGTCACCCGCTACACCGCCCAGGTGCTGATGCCCCCCGGCTGGGACGAGCGCTACCTGACCGTGTTCGGCTACAGCTTCGACCGCATCGGCCCCGAAGGCGTCAACTCGCTGATGACCAAGCTGCGCTCGGCCGGGATGCCGGCCGACACGCTGCCCGGCCCGCCGCTGATGCCGCCCGGCCTCACGCCGCTGGAGCTCTCCCAGCGCGGGCGGCGGCTGGCGCAGGCGGGGGT
The DNA here is from genome assembly GCA_963744135.1 of uncultured Solirubrobacterales bacterium. Classification (GTDB taxonomy): domain Bacteria; phylum Actinomycetota; class Thermoleophilia; order Solirubrobacterales; family Solirubrobacteraceae; genus Palsa-744. The sequence continues at coordinate 1,116,934 of CAVUSE010000004.1, forward strand.
GCTCGGTGTGCGCGAGGGACCCTCGATGCGCGACCCCGAAACCGTGGAGCTGCTGTTCGACACGGTGCGCCGCCAGGTCAACCCCAACCACGGGCTGCGCCGCCCGACCGTCATTCAGTGGGAGTTCACCGACTCCGACATCCCCACCTGGCACCTCACCGTCGAAAACGGCTCGTCCGCCGCCGCCGAGGGGGCAGTGCCGAGCGCCGACCTGCGCCTGCGGATCGCCTGGCAGGACTTCGTCGACATCATCGGCAACCGCCTCACGCCGGTGCGAGCGCTCGCCACCGGCCGCCTGCGCCCGCGCGGCAACCCACTCGGGCTGAGGCTGCTCGCCAAGGTCTTCCCGCAGACCTGAGAGAGCTCTGCAAGCCCAGGGCAGCGAGAGGGATCAAGTACAGACTTTCAAGCCCTATACCAAAAAAGACTAAGTCTCATTCTTGTTTGGTATAGGTCGCAAAGAAGAACAACACACACGACCCCGGCCTATTCAGGCCCAAACTCCCGTTCCGCGCGGCTCGGGGGGCCGCTCGGCGTCGATGCCGGCGCGACTTCCGAGCCGGAAGTGGATTCCGTAGCGCTCGCGGTCGATTCCGCGGTGGCCGTGCCCGCCTGCCGAACCGAGGCTGCTCGCGCGGTGGCCGGAGCAGACTGCGGCGATGAGCTTGCGGTGGCCGTCGCCGAGGCGGGCTGTTCGAGGCCGAACTCACGCTGAGCGTGCCTGTCCGCAGCACGCCTTACCGCGGCGGTGCGCGCGGCGGGTGAGATGTGCGGGGTGCTCTTCTCGGACGAGCGCCCCGAGATCGCCCCACCAAGAGCGGTCGATCCCTCGAGAGCGGGGGACTCCGTGGCGGCGCTCGCGGTGTCTGCCAGGGAGGCGCTCGCCAGGCCGCCCGGACGGCTGCGGTGGGATGCTCTCGCGTGGTGGGGCGCCACTGTGAGGGCTACACATCCGACACTCAGCGCCAGCACACAGCCAACCGCCAGCTTCGCGCCCACCGAGCCGCCCAGCAGCCAGCCTCCGCCGGCGGCACCGCCCGCGCCGGCAGCGCCCGACGCCGTGATCGCGCCTGCGCCGGTCCCTGCTCCCGCCTTCGCGCCCGCCGCATGAGTGGGCGGGGTTCGAGCGGCAGGGGTTCGGGTCGGCGCCGTGTGGTGGGGGCCCGCAAATCCCTGCCCCCACGGCAGCGGCAGCGGCGGCAGCACCGCAGCGAGGCCGCGCAGGGAGAGGACGTAGGCGCGGCAGGCCGGACACTCGCGCTGGTGCAGGCGCGCGAGACGGTAGCGCTCGCCGCGGGGGTCGAGGATGCCGAAGGCGAAGCCACGCATCAACGAGCCCTGCTGCTCACACCACTCCCCGCCGCGGATCGCCTCCAGCAGCTCCCCCACCTTGCCCGCCACGCCCGGGCTGCCCGGGCCGCCGCCCTCCATCAGCTTGGTCATGCGCGCCTCGCTAATCCCCATGCGCTGCGCCGCCTGCGCGCGTGTGAGGCCCTGCACGTAGCAGAGCGCCGCCGCTTCGCACTCGCGCGCCCCCAGCCGGCTGCGCAGCGCCTCGAACAGCTGTCGCAGCTTCGCCCTATCGTCGAGCTCCGCCGCGAGGTCGGGCTCGGTGCGGGCCGTGCGCGCAATGTGCGCCCCCGCCACCCCGCGCTCGGGGCCGGCGGTCTCGACCTGGGCGAGATTGCCAAACCCGCGTGCGCGGGCGCCGCGGTGCTCGTCGATCGCCCGGCGGAACGTCACGACCGCCAGCCAGCCCCCAGGGTTGGCGATCTCCTCACCATCGGCGATTGCCGCGTAGAGGCCCTGCCAGGCCTGCGCGTAGCACGCTTCGAGATCGCCGCCGTCGAGGTGCACCCCGCGGGTGCGCAAGCGCCCGCGCACGTTCCGCAACACCTCCTCACGCAGCCCCCCGAACTCCTGGCGCAGCAGGCGCTCGGCTCGGTAGCGGCGCAGTGTGGAGGGGCTCACGGTCCCTGGGAGACTACGTCCTGCGGGAATCCGACGGACCAGTCGAATTGAAGTCTTAAAACCGCGTGCAAATCGGTGCCTTTTGGAGAGGCCTCGAGGCCCGTCGCTTGGCGAAAACGACACAGCAGGATCGCGCGCCGGGCTCTGTGGTCGCCATCGCCGCATTCCCTCGGCCCACCAGCAAGTGTCCACACCGCCCAGCGGATGACCGCGCCGATTCGTGGGCCCAATCGGTCGCCGCCCGCGGGTGCTAATCGGTCGTCGCTCGTGGGCCCAATCGGTCGTAGCTCGCGGGGTGCCAGTCGGTCGTAGCTCGCGGGTGGCTATCTTCACCCCATCTCCCCCCCTGCCCTATCGACTGTCCCGGCGATCCCGCCTCGCGCGGAGATCCTCGGCATCCCGCTGGCGGTCTCCGACTACGAGCGGGTGCTCGACTGGATGCAGGCGATGATCGCCGCCGGCGAGCGCGGGTACGTGACGGCCGCCGCCGTCAACCTTGTGATGAGCGCGCGTGAGCAGCCGGCCACGCTCGCCGCCACGCTTGACGCCACGCTCGCCGTGCCCGACGGGATGCCGCTGGTGTGGGCGCTGCGCCTGCTCGGCCACCATGGCGCCACACGCATCTACGGGCCCGATCTGATGGCGGCTTTCTGCGCGCGCGCGGCCGGCGACAGAACCCCGATCTACCTGTATGGCGGTCGCACCCCCGAGGCGCTGGAGCTGCTTGGCGGCCGCCTGCGCGAGCGCTTCCCCGGCCTGGTGATCGCCGGCGGCTGGTCGCCCCCCTTCCGCGAGCTCACCCCCGAGGAGGAGCAGCGGGTGATCGCGGAGATCGACGGCTGCGGCGCTCAGGTGGTGTGGGTCGGCATCGGCCAGCCCAAGCAGGAGCAATGGATGCAGCGGATGCGCCCCCGCCTGCGCGCGCCGCTGCTGGTGGGGGTCGGCGCCGCCTTCGACTTCCACGCAGGCCTCGTCCCGCAGGCGCCGCCGTGGATGCAGCGTCATGGCCTGGAGTGGGTCTACCGGCTCGCGCGCGAGCCGCGCCGGCTGTGGCGGCGCTACGCCCGCTACAACCCCCGGTTCGTGGTGGGCTTCGCGCGTCAGTACCTGCGCGAGCGTAACCGACGCTGAGATCAAGCCGTATAGCGATCGTATACATATGATTGGCGTTGTTGTTGTTATAAAAAATTAAAAGCTCGATAGCAATTGCGCACGACTTTAAAAAAGTTCATTACAACCCCATGCCCCCGTCGGGGACCCATCGGCCCGCCGGCGCGCGCGGCCACCGGATTCGAAAGCTAACCTGAGCGCTGTGACCGCCCAGGAGCACACCGCCGACGTCTCGGTGATCGGCCTCGGTCGCGTCGGGCTGCCGCTCGCGCTCTCCTTCGCCGACCGCGGTCTGCGGGTGATCGGGATCGACAACGACGCCGCGCGTCTGGGCGCCCTGCGCGATGGGGTGATGCCCTTCCAGGAGACCGGCACACAGGAGCTGCTGGATCGGGCGTCCGACTTGAGCCCGCTCTCCGAACGCGTTGCCGACGCCGCGCGCGCGCGGCACATCGTGATCACGCTCGGCACCCCCTCCTTCTCGCACATCGAGATCGACATGCGCGACATCCGCTCTGCGCTCGACGATCTGCTCGGGGTGCTCGCGCCGGGACACTCGCTTGTGCTGCGCTCCACGGTGGCACCCGGCACCACGGAGTTCGTGGCTGGCTATCTGGAAAAGCACCGCGGCTTTCGCATCGGCGAGGAGGTGTTCGTCGCGCACGCCCCCGAGCGGATCGCCGCTGGGCGCTTCCTGGAGGAGATCGACACGCTGCCCTGCATCATCGGCGGCGTCGGCAGGGCGGGCGGACGGACGCGAGGGGGCGGGTCTGCCGATCCAACGGGCAGGATGGATGGCTCCGCCGATCTCGACGGGCAGGGGGGCGGGTCTGCCGATCCGACGGGCAGGACCGGCGGCTCAGCCGATCCCGCCGGCAGGACGGGCGGCTCCGCCGATCCCGGGGAGGTCGTCGGGGAGCTGTTCGGGGTGTTCGATGCGCCGATCGTCTACACAACTCCCGTGCAGGCCGAGCTGGCGAAGATCTGGGCCAACATCCTGCGCTACACCCACTTCGCGCTGCCCAACCTCTTGATGATGGACTGCGAGCGTTACGGCGCCAACGTGTTCGAGGTGATCGACCTCGTCAACCGCGACTACCCCCGCGGCGGCCTCGCCCAGCCAGGGCTCACCGCCGGCACCTGCCTGCGCAAGGACTTCACCTTCTCCGAGGAGCGCTCCCCCGCGCCGGGGATGCTGCTCGCGGTCTCACGCGTCAACGAGTCGGTGCCGCTGTTCCTGGTCGAAGGCATGCGCCGGCGCCTCGGCACGCTCGCCAACCGCAAGGTCGCCGTGCTCGGCCTCGCCTTCAAGGCCGACACCGACGACGAGCGCGACTCGCTCGCGCACAAGCTGATCCGGCTGCTCGAGCGCGAGCTCGCCGACGTCGCCGTGCACGACCCTCACGTCGCCACGCCAACGGCACCGCTGGAGGAGGTGCTCGCGGGCGCCGATGCGGTGGTCGTGGCCGCCAACCACTCCGAGTTCCGCGAGCCACGCACGCTCGCGGCGATCGACGCACTCGCCGCAGATGAGTGCCTGGTCGTTGACCCGTGGAACTGCTGGGGGGCTGGGCAGGTATTCGCTTATGCCACCGAGCTGGCTACGCTGGGAGCGCCCAGCCAGTGAGTCGCGCGCACGTGACCCAAAGAGCCGAGCCGGCCGACACTGTCCCACCCCCGACAGTGGCGGGACAGGAGGTCCCGCCCCCAGGCGGTCGTGACACCCACCACGCGCGCGGACGCTCCCCAAGCGACCCCCCACTGAGCACATGAGCCGGGTACTGGTCACAGGAGGTGCCGGCACGATCGGCTCGGCAGTCGTGCGCCGGCTGCTTGCCGACCCCGCGTACGAGGTGCGGGTCTCCGACCAGCGGCCCGCGCCGCAGTGGATGCGCGAGGGGTGCGAGGTGCACACCGGCGACCTGCGCCTGCTTGCGGAGGCGCAGCGGGCGACCTCGGGCTGCTCGCAGGTGATCCACCTCGCCGCGATCGTCGGGGGGATCGCCAACTTCCATCGGCTCCCGCACACGCTGACGGAGGTCAACAACGCGCTCTACAACGCGGTCGTGCGCGCCGCGCTGGACGAGCAGGTCGAGCGCTTCACCTACGTCTCCTCCTCGATGGTGTTCGAGCGCGCCACCGAGTATCCGACGACGGAGGCCCACCTGCCCGACTGCCCCGTCCCGCTCTCCGCCTACGGCTTCTCCAAGCTCACCGGCGAGGTGTACTGCCGCGCCGCGCACGCCGAGCATGGCCTGCCGTACACCATCTGCCGCCCCTTCAACGCCTACGGCCCCGGCGAGCTGCCCGACGCCGAGCCCGGCATCGCGCACGCCGTGCCCGACCTGATCCGCAAGGTGCTCTCCGGCCAGCGTCCCCTGCAGATCTTCGGCTCCGGCGAGCAGACGCGCACGCTCACGCACGTCGACGACATCGCCGACGGGGTCGTCGTGGCGATGAGCTCCCCGGCGGGGCTGAACGAGGACTTCAACATCTCCGCCTCGCGCGAGCTGTCGGTCGCAGAGATCGCGCGGATCGTGTGGGTCGCGTGCGGCGAGGCCCCCGAGGCATTCGAGCTGGAGCATCTCCCCACCTTCACAGTCGATGTGCAGCGGCGCTGGCCCTCGGTCGAGAAGGCCCGCGCGCTGCTCGGCTGGGAGGCGCGGATCGGCGTCGAGGAGGGGATCGCCGCCACCGTGAGCTGGCTGCGCGAGCGCGAGGCCGCCGCTGACGGGGTGGGGGTGGGGAGATGATTCGTGAGGGGTGGGGTTGATGTCCTTTAAAAAAGCACTAGAACCCTTTACAAAATGAAGTGGTGGGGTCGCGAAAGTAAAGACATGACACAGCGCTCGCCGATCTCATCCGCCCACGGGCACAGGGACAGGCTGGGTGTGAGGGCTAATCCCATCGACCTCCCGCGCCGATAGGGTCAGCGCGATGGCCGTCCCCCTGTTCGACACCGCCTCCCCGCTTGCGCCGCTGCGCGAGCAGCTGCACGCCGCCGTCGCGCGCGTGCTCGACTCCGGCAGCTACATCCTCGGCCCCGAGGTCGCCGCCTTCGAGCAGGAGCTCGCCGCCTACTGCGGCGCCGCGCACGCGGTCGGCGTCGCCAACGGCACCGAGGCGATCACGATCGCCCTGCGCGCGATGGGCGTCGGCCCGGGCGACGAGGTCGTGGTGCCCTCGTTCACCTTCTACGCCTCCGCCGAGGCGATTCCGCCGACGGGTGCCACGCCGGTGTTCTGCGACATCGATCCCTCCACCTACTGCGTCACCGCCGACACGGTGCGCGCCGCACTCACCCCGCGCACCAAGGCGGTGATCGCCGTGCACCTGTTCGGCAACCTTGCGCCCGTCGCGGAGATCGAGGCGCTGGGCGTGCCGGTGCTCGAGGACGCCGCTCAGTCCGCCGGCTCGCGCATGCGCGAGGGCAGCGCCACCACCGCCGACCGGCCCAACACCGCCACCGCGCGCCCTGGCTCGCTCGGCACCGCGGCCACGTTCTCCTTCTTTCCCTCCAAGAACCTTGGGGGGTTCGGCGACGGCGGCGCAATCACCACGTCGGATCCCGCTATCGCCGAGCGCGCACGCACGCTGCGCTTCCACGGCTCCCACGACAAGGTCACCTACGACCTGGTCGGCTACAACTCGCGCCTAGACGAGCTGCAGGCCGCGATCCTGCGCGTGCAGCTGCCCCACCTCGACACGTGGGCCGACGGACGCCGCGCCGCCGGCCGCCACTACGAGCAGTCCGGCCTCGGCGAGCTGGTGACTCTGCCCGTGCCGGTGGCAGGCTGCGAGCCCGCGTGGCATCTCTACGTGATCGCCCATCCTCACCCCGAGCCCTTGGAAGCGGCGCTCGCCGCCGGCGGTATCGGCCACAAGCCCTACTACCGCACGCCCATCCACCGCCAGCCCTCGATGCTCCAGTGGGGCACCGACGTCGAGCTGCCCGCCACCGAACACGCCGCCACCACCCACCTGGCGATCCCGATGAGCGCAGTGCTCACGCAGGGGCAGGTCGAGGAGGTCGCCGCCGCCGTGCGGCGAGCTTCGGCACCGTAGCCGTCTCGGCTTCCGTTTCGGGCACCGCAGCCGTTCCGGTCTCGGCTTCCGTTTCGGTCTCCGTTTCAAGCGCCCGCTCGGCGAGCTGCTTTGCACTCACGTCCTGCCCCTGCTGCGCCTGGCCGTCCAGCGCCGCCTGCAGCGCGGCCAGCCGGCGGATGAGCTGCGTCTGGGTCTGCTCCAGCTCATCTATGTCCAACAGCCGCGGGCCGCTGTCAGGCAGTGCGCGCTGCGGCGGCGCCACCGCACGGGATACCGGGACGAGCTCGGGGTGCTCGGCTTCGATCTTCACGAGCAGCTGCTCCAGGGTGGCGATCTGGATGCGCAGCACGCGTCGGCGCTCCGCCGCCTGCTTCGGAGGCGGCGGCTGGCGCTCGGGCTCGACATACAGCGCGGCCGCCACCTCGCGGGGATCGATCCCCGTCCGGCGGGCCTCCTGTGCCGCGCTCGCCGCGATCGCGCCGGCGGCCGAGCGCTCGTGCGCGGTGGCCGCGACGTAGGTGCCGCTGCCCTGCTGGCTTTCAATCATGCCCTCGTGCTCCAGGCGCTGGTAGACGGCGCGCACCGTGTTGGCGTTGATCTTCAGCGCCTGCGCCAGATCCCGCAGACCCGGCAGGCGCTGCCCGGTCGCGAGGCGCCCATCGTGGATGCGCGCGCGCAGCGCCCACGCCAGCTGCACGCCGATCGGCACCTCTGCGCGGCGATCGATCGTGAGATTCAGGCCCCCACCCCCGGTGTCAGGCGCTTCGCGAGTCACCCCCTTACGGTAGCGACCTCAGCACCCGTGTTGCCAGTCTTCTAGTGAACTAGTACACTAGGCCAATGAAGCTCGCGCGTGGTTCCGCCGCGAGAGGGCAGCCCACCGAGCCCGGTGCCCGCCCCGGGGTCGCACCTGCCCAGGCCGGGATGAGCGGCGGCCCACCGGTGCAGGCACTCGCCAAACGGGCGCTCGCCCACCCCGCGAATCTGCTTGAGGAAATCGGCGAGATGCTGCTGCTCACCGGCAGGACCGTCTCTTCGGCACTGCGGCCTCCCTACCCCTACGGGGGGGAGTTCGTCTCCCAGTTCCTGTTCGTGCTGCGCCTCTGCTGGTTCCCGCTGATGGTGTCCACCATCTGCATCAACTACGCCGCGCCCGGCCTCCAGGGCGCCAACTTCCTGACGCTGTTCGGCGCCCTCGACCGGCTCGGTGGACTGTTCGTGCTCGCCTCCGTCCGCGAGCTCGGCCCCGACGTGACCGCGATCGTGATCTCCGGGGTCGCCGGCACGGCGATCACCGCCGACCTCGGCGCACGCAAGATCCGCGAGGAGCTCGACGCACTGCAGGTGCTGGGCGTGGACCCCATCAAGAACCTCGTCGTCCCCCGCTTCCTCGCGCTGATGCTCGCCACCGGCCTGTTCAACGTCTACGCGATCTTGTTCGGCATTTTCGGCGGGATCATCGCCGAGCTCGTCAACGGCTATCCACTCGGCCCGTTCTGGAACACCCTGTTCGCCAACGCCGACACCACCGACATGTGGGGCTCCGCGCTGAAGGCCACGCTCTATGGAGCGATGATCTCGATCGTCTGCTGCTACAAGGGCCTCACCGCCTCCGGCGGCGCCGAGGGAGTGGGCCGCGCCGTCAACCAGGCTGTCGTCGCCTCATTCCTCGCCTTCGGCATGTTCGACTACGTCTTCACGCAGACGCTGCTCGCCACCCACCCGCAGATCCTGGTGATCAAATGAGTCGCCGCTCCTGGGGCCCCGGGCGCTGCTGCCGTGCGCCGGCGCGTATGCCGCGCCACCGCGAGGCACGAACGCACGGCCGCGCCACATCCGACCGCGCGACCCACCGACCGCGAGATGGGAGCCCTGCGCTCAGCCGCGCCAGCGCTCCAGCAGGTCCTCGGCGGGGACCTCGCGCACGATGCGGGCGGGGACGCCCATTGCGACGGCGCCGGCGGGGATGTCGCGGGTGACGACCGCGCCGGCGGCGATGAACGCCTCCTCGCCGATCTCCACGCCCGGGGTCAGCACCGTGCCGCCGCCCACGCGGCAGGCGCGGCGCAGGGTCGCACCGCGCAGGGGGGTCGTATCGTCGTGACGGGCCATCGTGTCGTCGTTGGTAGTTGTCGCGCCCGGGCCGACAAACACGTCGTCCTCGATCACCGTGAACGCGGTGAGGTAGACGCTCGTCTGCACTTTCACGCGCGCGCCCACCTGCACGTCGTTGTCAACCACGCTGCCCCTGCCGATCACCGAGCTCTCACCGACGCGGGCGCGCTCGCGCACATACGACTGATCGCCGATGATCGCCTCATCGCCGATCGTGGCGCCCGCGAACACCACCGCGCCGGCGCACACCGTCACCCGCGCGCCCAGCTCCAGGTGGCCCACCTCTCCCTTCGCGGATGAGCCGCGCGCCAGTCGCGGGCGCTTGCCGAGCACCGCGTGGTCCTCGATCACGCAGCCGGCGCCCACCACCGTGCCCGCGTGCACGACGACGTAGGCGCCGAACGACACGCCGGCGCCGATCTCCACGTCCTCGCCGAGCAGCAGCCCCGGCGCGCGGGGGTCGGGGGTGAGGCTCACAGCCGCACTGTATTCGCCACCGGCGCGCCCCGCGTGACCGGCGCGCCCCGCGTGACCCCGCGCAGGTCCACCACAATGCGCGCCCGCTCGGCGGCCAGCGCATGGTCCACGGTGGGGTGGGCGGTCACGATCAACGCGAGGTCGGCGTCGCCCAGCGCATCCTCCAGCGGCACGCTGCGCAGGCCGAATTCGGGCAGCTCGGGGACGTGGGGGTCGTGATAGGCGAGCTCCGCTCCCAGTGCACGCAGCAGCGCGATGATCTTCAGCGCGGGCGATTCCCGCGTGTCGCCCACGCCCGGCTTGTAGCTGACGCCCAGCACCGCGATGCGCGCGCCCTTGACCGACATTCCGCGATCGTTGAGCGCGCGCTGCGCCTTGGCCACGCAGTGATAGGGCATCTGCTGGTTGACCTTTCCGGCGAGCTCGATGAACTCCGTGGTCATGTCGAACTCGCGCGCGCGCCAGCTCAGGTAGAAGGGGTCCACCGGCATGCAGTGGCCCCCCATACCCGGGCCCGGCTCGAAGCGCATGAACCCGTACGGCTTAGTCGAAGCGGCGTCCACGACCTCCCAGATGTCGATCCCCATGCGGTCGGTGAGCATCGCCAGTTCGTTGACCAGTGCGATGTTCACCGAGCGGAAGATGTTCTCCAGCAGCTTCGTCAGCTCGGCGACCTCCGGGCTCGACACGAGCACCACCCGGTCGCACACGAGCTCGTACAGATCCCGGGCCCGCTCGGCGCAGGCCGGGGTGAGCCCGCCCACAACCTTGGGGACCGTGCGCAGCGTGAAGTCCGTGCGGCCGGGATCCACCCGCTCAGGTGAGAACGCCAGGCTGAAGTCCCTGCCCGCCGCCAGACCGGACTCCTCGAGCAGAGGCGCCACCCGATCGCGCGTGGTGCCGGGATATGTGGTCGACTCGAGCACCACCAGCTGGCCCGCCTGCAACACGCCCGCCAGCGCCCGCATCGCGTCGAGGAGCGGCCCGAGATCCGGCTCCCGGTTGGCCGTCAACGGAGTCGGCACACACACCAGCACCGCGTCGGCCTTCGCCAGCCGCGCATAGCGAGTGTCCGCGTGGATGCTGCCCGCGCACTCCCTCAGCACCTCCGAGGGCACGTCCTCGATATATGACTCGCCCGCCTCGATCGCCTGCACCTTGCGCGGGTCCACGTCGACCGCCACCACGTCGCACCCCTCCTGCGCGAACGCCACCGCCAGCGGTAGCCCCACGTAGCCCAGCCCGACGATGCCGACGGTCGTCATGGTGGGGCGTAGTCTAGAGCGGTCCCACCCCGTAAATCTCCGCGAGCCGTTCGGCGACGACCTCGGGGGCGCACAGCGCGCGGACCCGCTCCAGCGCACGCTCGCCCGCGCCGGGGTCGACGCGCACGCGTTCGATCGCGTCCGCCAGCGCGCGCGCGTCGCCCGGCGGCGCCATTGCGTCCTGCTCCAGCAGATCCGGCAGCGCCCCCACGCGGCTGCCCGCCACCGGCACGCCTGCCGCCATCGCCTCGGCCGCGGCCAGGCCAAACGTCTCCGCGGAGCGCGAGGGCACCAGCGCCAGCGCCGCCCCCGCGCGCAGCTCTGCCAGGCGGGCGTCGTCGACGCGGCCCACGAAGCGCACCCCATCTGTCTCGCGCCCATCGGCGCCGCCGTCCAAACCCGCTCCCGCGACGACCAGCGGGATGCCCACTCGGCGGCATGCCTCGACTGCCACGTCGATGCCCTTCTCGGGGGACATTCGCGCCACCACCAGCGCATACCCCCCCGGTGGGCGCATCGCGGCGGGGGCACCCCGCTCCAGCGCCCGCACCGGAGGCGGGAGCACGTGCACCCGCTCCCACGGCAGCGGCGCCCCCAGCTCGCGCAACCGCTCCCGCGCGAACTCGCTCGGGACTATCACCGCATCCGCCTGCTCCACCACGCGACGCTGCCACAGCGCCAGACCCGCCCCGTATACGAGCGCCTCCGCGCGACTGCCGCGGCAATTGCGCAGCACTCCCGGCAACGTGTTGCGCCCGTGACAGCGTGTGCACTCCTGCCCGTCGGTGAAACACACCCCGACGGCGCACACCAGGCGGTACTGATGCAGGTGCACCACGACCCGTGCTCCCGCGGCGCGCGCCGCCGCCAGCGCGCGCCAGCCGAAGGCCGGGTTGAGGTTGTGCGCGTGCACCACCCGCGCCCCGGTGCGGCGCACCGCGTCCCCCACCTCGCGCGGGTGCAGGCCGCCGCGCAGCAGCCCCAGCCCCGCCGCGGCCCGGGTGCGACCCGCCGCCCCGGTGCCGCGCTCGGCCGCCCCAGTGCCGCGCTCGGCCGCCAAGGTGTGGTCCCCCGCCAGCGGCCCCCGCGTCAGCAGCTCGGCGGGCTCGCCCATCCGCTCGCGCACCAGCCACATCAGGTCGTCCACCACGCGCTCCTCGCCCCCTGGCGCGCGGTAGCGGTTGTGCAGGAACAGGATCATGCCAGGCCAACCTAGAATGTTCGCGTTGCGAATACTCTCACTGAGACTATTCGCATCCAGAACACTCGCATCTTGAACCTCACTGACCCCACCGCCTCGATCGTCATCCCCACCCGTGCGCGGCCCGACTACCTGAGGGTCGCGCTCGCCTCGATCGCCCCTCAGGCCGCCGCCGCCGAGGCCGAGCTGCTGGTGGTAGAGGACGGCCGACCCTCGCACGAAGTCGGCGCACTCGCCAAACGCTTTGGCGCCGCCCACCTTTCCCACACGCGGCCGCTCGGATTGAACGCCGCGCGCAACACAGGCGTCGCCCACTCCCACGGCGAGCTGCTGGTGTTCGTCGACGACGACGTCGAGGTTCGCCCCGGATGGCTGCAGGCGCTGCTGACCGCTGCCCGCGAGCACCCCGACGCACAGGTCTTCACCGGCCCCATCCACCCCCGCCTGGAGGGCCGTGGCGGGTGGAGCCGGCACTCCTGCGGACGCGAGGGGCCTCCGATAACTTCGCTCGACCTCGGGTCATGCGACACCAACGATGTGCGCTTCGCCTGGGGGGCCAACATGACCGTGCGCCGTGAGGCGCTGGAGCGAGTTGGGCCTTTCGACGCGACGCTGGGGCTCTACGGCGACGAGCAGGAGTGGCAGGAACGACTGCTCGCCGAGTCGCGCAACGGTCATCGGGTGGGCAGACAGACAGAGGCCACCGAGACAAGCCACGTCGAGCCGAGCCACGCCGAGCCGAGCCGAGCCGAGCCAAGCCACGCCGAGCCAAGCCACGCCGAGCCAAGCCACGCCGAGCCAAGCCCCGCCGAGCCAAGCCACGCCGAGCCGAGTCGCCCCTTTCCCGAGAGACCGATCCTGTACGTCGCCGCGGCCGCGCTCGACCACCGCCGCTCCTCGGCCGACGCGCGCCTGCGCTCGCTCGCCCGAGCCGCTCGCGCCCGCGGACGCGCCAGCCGCCGCTACGACGCCTGGCGCGGGGAGGCCCCGGCGTTGCGCCGCGAGCTGCGCACGCTCGCCGGCTGCCTCGGCCACGTCGTCCGCCGACGCTGCCCGGCCGGTCTGACGATGGTCGCCCACAGCCTCGGGCGGCTCGAGCAGGGCGTGGGCGAACCGCGCTCCCCCCAAACCAGGGAGCGTGCAGGCTCCACCAGTTCTGCAAACAGCGACACGAAGAGCACCACTCCAGCAAGCGCCCCGGAGGCTAGCGAGCGTAAGACCGAGAACTTCCTCTCCGGGGAAAGCGGCACCGTCGGGGGTCTCGACGCGAAGCGGCGCGAGCTCCACGACCGCTTGGTGGATGCCCGCGAGCTGCTCGGCGGCCGGCGCCTGCGCCTCGATCGGGCCGCGCGCCGCTCACCCCCGCGCCGGCGTGTGCTGGTGCTCGGCGTCGAGCGCCCCGAGCGGCGTGCGCTGGCCGGCGCGATCCGCGCGGAGCTGATGGGCTCGCGCCACGACGTCGAGGTGCACCTCTGCCCGCCGGGCGAGCTGGGGAAGTTCCAGAACCTCAACCACCTGCTCGCCGCCCACCCCGTCGACAATTGCGACTGGCTGCTGGCGATCGACGACGACATCGTGCTGCCCCACCACTTCCTCGATCGCCTGCTGTTCCTCGCCGAGCGCTTCGACTTCCAACTGGTTCAACCGGCTCACCGCGCGCGCTCCCACGCTGCCTGGCGTGTCACCCGCCGCCGCGCGGGCGCCGTTGCCCGCCAGACGCCCTTCGTCGAGATCGGCCCCGTCACCGCCTTCGCCCGCGCCACGTTCTCCACGCTGCTGCCGTTCCCCGACGTGCGCATGGGCTGGGGCCTCGACATGCACTGGGCGGCGCTCGCCCGCGAGCATGGATGGCGCTGCGGGGTCCTCGACGCCGTGGCGATCCGCCACTCCGCCGCGCCCGCCGGCGACGCCTACCCACGTGCGGCCGCCATCGCCGAGGGCCGCGCGCTGCTCGCCGAGCGGCCCTACCTGAAGGCCGCCGAAGCCCAGACCACACTCGCCACCCACCGACACTGGTGAAGGTAGCCGTCGCAGCGGAGTTCTACCCCCGCCAGAGCGATCCCGTGCTGGGCGTCTGGGCCCACCGCCAGGCACTCGCCGCACAGGCCGCGGGCGCCGAGGTGCACGTGCTCGTGCTGCACCGCCTGGTGCCGCCGCGCGCCTCGCTTTATCGGGGTCCCTCCCGCCCCCGCCCAGCCCAGCCCGGAAACAACAAGGGGGGTGGGTTCCGCCAAAATGCGTCGGGTGGGGGCGAGGAAACCCGGGCGGGTGGACTCGGGCAGGGCGCCCGCGCACTAGGCGGTCTGCTGCGCGAGCCTCTGCACCAGGTCCGCGACGGCCTGCCCGTCACCTACGTCCCCTACGTTTCCCCCCCGCGGTGGCGCTCCTACCCATCGTGGGGCGCATGGGCAGCGCCCGCGCTGGGGATTGCGCTGCGCCGCCTGCGACGCCGCTTCGACTTCGAGCTGATCCACGCCCACAATGCCGTTCCCGCCGGGGACGCGGTGCGCCGCGTTGGTCTGGACGTGCCGCTGGTCGCCTCCGTGCACGGAGGCGACGTGCTCTACACCGCACCCCGCTCCGCCGCGGGGCGCGAGGCGGTGACGCGCGGGCTCGGCGCGGCCCGCCTCGTGCTCGCCAACAGCCGCGGTATCGCCGATCTCGCGCGGGCATACGGTGCTTCCGAGGTGCGCGTGGTGCATCTCGGCTCCGACCCCCCAAGCACAGGGCTCGCGCGAGATGCCGAGCCCGCGTTGGTCACCGTCGGGCATCTCGTCGCGCGCAAGCGCCACGCCGACGTGCTGCGCGCGCTCGCGGTGCTGCGCGACCGCCACCCCGCCCTGCGCTACGTGATCGTCGGCGACGGCCCCGAGCGGGTGGCACTCGAAGGGCTCGCCACCCGTCTCGGGATTCGCGAGCGAGTGCAATTCTGCGGACAGCTCCCGCCCGCCGAGGCGATCGAGCGCGCCCGGCGCTGCACGCTGTTCGTGATGCCCTCCACCGAGGAGGCCTTCGGCGTGGCCTACATCGAGGCGATGGCCGGCGGCCTGCCCGCGATCGGCTGCCGCGGCGAGCCCGGCCCGGAGGAGATCGCCGCCGCGGGCGACGGCTTCATGCTGGTTCCCCCCGGGGACATCGAGCGCCTCACGCAGCGCATCGACGAGCTGCTGTCCGATCCCGCGCGACTGCGTGAGGCCGGTCGCCGCGCCCGCGCCACCGTCGCCGCCCATTTCACGTGGGAGCGCTGCGGCGAGCAGACCGTCGCAGCGTACGAGCAGGCCCTTGGTTTGGTGTGATGGTGGTGGGAGGGCGGGGTGCTGGGGTTGTTATAAAAAATTTTGAACCCGATAGCTATCGCGCACGGCTTTGAATTTTTTGCTCCACAACATGCCCCCCCTTGGCAAGGCACCTCGATGAAGCCCGTGCTGTTCGTCACCGGACACGCGCCCTTCGACCGGGTGGGCGCCTTCGCCCGGTTGCACGCACTGGAGGGCATCGAGTTCGCGCTCTTCGGGGGTCGCTTGCAACACGGTGGTACCGCCGGCGATGATCGCGAGGGACTTCCGTTCCCTCACCGGCACCTCCACCAGCATGAGCTCGCCGCGCTCGCCGCCTCCGGGCGCCACCGCGCTGTGGTTCTCTCCACGGGAGGCCGCGTCGCGCTGCCGGCCGCCTGGGCAGGGGCCCGCCGCGCGGGGGTGCCCGTAATCCTCTGGAGCGCCCTGTGGGCTCACCCCCGCACCGCCGCGCACGCGTTCAGCTACCTCGCGCTGCGGCGCCTCTACCGCTCCGCGGAGGCGGTCGTCGTATACGGGCCGCACGTCGAGGCGTACGTGCGGGCGCGGGGCGCGCGCAACGTGCACATCGCGTCGCAATCCGTCGACAACGAGTTTTGGTCCCATCCGCTTGCAACACCCGATACGAACCCCGCCGACCCCCGAGGGGAGGCGTCGGCCCCCATCACCCCGCGCCGGCCGGCCCCCGTGACCCCACGCCAGCCGGCGACTCCAGCAACCCCAGAGTGGCTATCGGAGACAGCCGTGAAGTTTCTGTTTGCGGGGCGCCCCGTGCGGGAAAAGGGACTCGGGGTGCTCATTGAGGCTTGGTCCGATTTCGGTCTCCAGGCGCCCTCCGCCGCGCTCGTCCTCGTCGGCGTGGGATCCATTCCCCCTTGGGTCCCCGCCGGCGGCGCGGTCGGGCCGGGAGCTGTCCATAGTGCGGGCCGTGCGGGCAGTGAGGCGCTCGAAACGGCACGCCGCGACATTGTCTGCCTAGATCCCGTACCGCCCCCGCAACTGCGCGACATGTACGCCGCCGCCGACGTTCTCGTGGTGCCCTCGATCCCCACCCGCACCTTCCGCGAGCCGTGGGGGTTGGTGGTGAACGAGGCGATGAACCGCAAGCTTCCCGTGATCGCAAGCGATGCCGTCGGCGCTGTCGCCGGCGGGCTGGTGCGCGACGGGCACAACGGCCTGGTCGTGCCGGCAGGCGACGCGCGCGCGCTCGCCGGTGCCATGCGGAGACTGGCCGCCGACGCGCAGCTGCGCGTGCGTCTCGGCGCCGCCGGAGAGCGCGACGTGCAGGCCTACACGCACGACGCCTGGGCGCAGGGGTTCGTGCGGGCACTGGACAGCATCGGTCTTTCCCGCGGGGGGCGCTGGTAGCGTGCGTCGCTTGCGCCGGCCTCCCACCAAAACGTCGCCCGCCAGGACGGCCTCGATCCCGAGCTCGTGCGCCACTTCGATCCCGCCCTCTCGCGCCGCTTCGATCCCGCCCACCAGAACGGCTGCGCCCGGTACGCGGCGAGCTCTCAGGGCCGCGTCCGCGGTCATGGCGGCGCTGGCGCTGGCGCTGCTCTTCGCGATCCCGGCGAGCGCGAGTTCGAGCGAAGTCACGAAAATCTACGAAGCCTGCGGCAACAGCACGGTGCCCACCGGCTACACCCAGCAGGCCTACAGCCAGGCGATCAAGGAAATGGAACCCTTCCTCGCCGAGTACACCAATTGCCCCGACCTCATCCACAAAGCCCAGCTCGCCGGCGCCGCCGGCTCCCACGGCGCCGGCACGTCCAGCGTCTCCAGCGAGACGGATACGACCGCTGTGGCGCCCCCCACCCCAACCGAGCAGCACACACTCGAAAGCATCCCTCACGCGAGCGCCCCACCGGTGCGGGTCGGTGGCGAGGTGATCCACCCCGGCGTCGTCCACGTCAACCTCGCCTCGGCATTCAACACGCTGCCCACCCCGCTGCTCGCACTGCTCGCCTTCCTGCTCGCCTGCGCCCTGCTGGTGGCCGCCTGGGCCGTGCGCAGGCGCGTCGGCCGCGCGGGCGCGCAGGCAGGCGGTGACTCGATCGCCGACGACTGAGATGTCCACCGAGATCGCAGAGGTCCCGGACCAGGGCACTCCAGCCGCAGACCAGGCGACCGTTGAAGCGCCGGCCCTCGCGCCCGGGGGAGGGGGACCGTCCGAGCCGCCGCATCATCCCAACCCAGGGACTGGGCGCGGGGAGCGCGACACGGTGCCGCCGCCGTTCGTCCGCGCTCTCGAATCGGCTCTTCCCACGCTGCTGGTTGCCGGCGTCCTCTGCCTGATCACCTTTCTCGCCGGCGGCGGCCTCAACCTCAGCACCCGGACCCCTGTCGAGATCGCGCTGACGCTGGCCTGCGGCATCGGGATCGCCGCGGCGATCCTGCTCGCGCCCGCCGACCGAAGCCGGGAGACACTCGCCTCCGACCGAAGCGGGGAGACACTCGCCTCCGGCTCGCATCCCCGTTTCGGCCAGCAGGTCTACGGAGCGTGGTCGGTGGGCCTGCTGCTCGCGCTCGCCGCGCTCTCGGCGCTGTCGGTGATCTGGTCGGTTCAGCCCGACGCCAGTTGGCAGGACGCCGGGCGCCTGTTCGCCTACAGCGCCCTGTTCGCACTCGCTGTGCTGCTCGCGCGCGCTGCTCCCGCGCACTGGTCGGCGGTGCTCGGGGGGGTGTTGCTTGCGGCGGTGATCGTGTGCGGCTATGCGCTGCTCACCAAGATCTTCCCCGACACGATCGGCGTCGCACAGAACAACGGGCATGTCTACGCGCGGCTGCAGGCGCCTTACGGCTACTGGAACGCGATCGGCCTGGCCGCCGCGATCGGCGCGATCGGCTGCATGTGGCTGGGCGCCCGCCGCACCGGGCACGCGCTGGCGAACGCGCTCGCCTACCCGGCGATGGGATTGATGCTGGTGACGCTGCTGCTCGCCTACTCGCGCGGCGCGCTCGCGGCGCTGGTGCTCGGGCTGGCGCTGTGGCTGTGCCTCGTCCCGTTGCGCCTGCGCGGGGCGGCCGTGCTCTGCGTCGGCGCGCTCGGGGCGCTCGTGGTGGTCGCTTGGGACTTCTCCCAACACGCGCTCACCACCGATGACATTCCGCTTGCCGAACGGGTCAGCGCCGGGCACCAGCTCGGGGTGCTGCTCGCCGCGATGCTCCTCGCGCTCACGCTCGCGGGCCTTGCGATCGGCTTCCTCTTGGGCCGACACGCGCTCTCGCCGCAGACGCGCCGACACGCCGGCACGGTGCTGCTCGCGCTCCCGGTGGTCGCCGTGATCGCTTTCGCCGGCCTACTCACCGTCAGCCACCGTGGTCTCTTCGGCAGCGTCTCGCACACCGTCAGCACGCTCACCAACCCCAACGCCCCGCCGCCCACCAACGGCCCCGGGCGACTCACCGCGATCGGCAGCGTGCGCGCGCGCTACTGGAACGAAGCACTGGAGATCTTCACCGACCACCCCCTGCTGGGGGTGGGGGCGGAAGGCTACGAAACGGCGCGCCTGCGCTACCGCACGGCGATCCTCAACGTCGGCCAGGCACACGGCTTCATCGTGCAGACGCTCGCCGATCTCGGCCTGGTCGGGCTGCTGCTGGTGCTCGCGCTGCTCGGCGCCTGGATGTGCGCCGCGGGGCGTGCCACGCATCCCTTCAACCGGCGCTGGCGACGCTGGCGCTGGCTGCCGCTGGCAGGCGACGAGCGCCTCTATTCTGCCGAGCGCGTGGGGCTGCTCACGCTGGTCTGCATCGTCGCCACGTTCGGCATCCACTCGTTCGTGGACTGGACCTGGTACGTCCCCGGTGTCGCCTGCGCGGCCCTGCTGTGCGCCGGCTGGGTCGCTGGCCGAAACGGGGACTCGCGCCAAAGGCGCGTGTCACCGGGCTTCGGCCGCGGGCCATTGAGCAGCGTTCTCGTGGGCGCCGGCGCCCCGGCCGGCCTCGATCCGAGCGCAGCGAGCAACCCGGTCTCGGGCTCGGGCTCGCCGCGGTGGCGCTCGCCGACATTGCGCGATATCGGGCCGCTGCGCGCTGGGATTGCCGCCGCCGTCGTCGTCTGCGCGCTGCTCGCGGCCTGGGCGCAGTGGCAGCCGCAGCGCTCGGTCGACGCTTCCAACGAAGCACTTGCGCTGGTCGCGCGCGACCCGACCGCCGCGCTCGCCGCCGCACACACAGCGGTCAGCCGCGACCCGCTCTCAGCGGAAGCGCTGCTCACGCTCGCCGCCATCCAGGAAGGGGCCGGCCAAGCGGCCGCTGCCGCCGCCACCTACGAGCACGCCGTGCACCTGCAACCGTCCAACTTCCACACCTGGCAGGCGCTCGGCGAATACGACCTGCGCGTCGGCCAGCCGCAGGCGGCGCTGCAGGCGCTGCGCGCCACCGTCTACCTCAACCCGGAGGCCGTCGCCCCCCGCGCCGACATCGCCGAAAACGCCGAACTGCTCTCGATCCAGAACGACTATCTGCAGGCGCTGCGCGACACCGCCAGCGGTGGCGGCACCGCCGTGCATTGAGTACTTTTCAGGCCCCAACCCTTCATTTTGTAAAGTGGTAGGGCGCTTGAAAGACATCTCGACCCTCCTCCAATTCCCCATCAGAAGCGCCGGCGCCGCGCCGCCATCAGCAGCACCTGCCGGGGTGGGAGGGGTCCGATCGATCCGCCCACGGTGCGGGTCTCGATCTGCTCGAAGCCGAAATCCTCCAACAGCCCCACCAGCATGCGGCGGGTGTAGAAACGCAGGTGGTCGGAGCGCGGGTCGAAGTGGGCCGCGAAGGCGCGGCCGGAGAGTCCCAGCGCCAGCCGGGTGAGCAGCTCGTGCGCCGGCGTGCTCAGCACCAGCGCGCCGCCCGAGCGCAGCACACGGCGCACCTCCGACAGCCACCCGGCGGTGTCGGCCACGTGCTCGATCACCTCGCCCGCCCACACCGCGTCGAAGCTCACATCCGCCAGCGAGAACCACTCCCCCTCCGCGGGGACGCGACGCAGATCCAGGCTTGGCTCGCGCTCGTGTGCGCGGCGCAGCGGCTCGTGGGCGACGTCGACCCCCACCGCCTCCCTGCCCGCCTCCACGAGCGCCGCCGTGAACCAGCCTTCGCCGCACCCCACGTCCAGCACGCGCGCCCCCGCCGGCACGTGGGCGAGCAGGAAGTCCAGCCGTGCCTGCATGTACGGTGGGCGCGTGCCTTCGGGAATCTCCTGCCACAGGCTCTCGTGATAGTCGCGTGTGGGCATTCGGTGGAGGCTAGGGCCCGGGCGGAGAAAACGTGTGGAGGCGATCGCCGGGAGATCGACGGAGCCGGAAGCGACGAGCTCGACCCGGCAAGATCGAGATGGAGAATCCGCACAGAGCGGCAACTCCGCTGTCATCTCCACCACTCCCACACCAAACCGACTAAGGTCCTCGCTGTGCACGTCCTGGGGAGAGACGTCAGGGCCCGTCGAGCGATGTTCGATGGTCCCACCGACCGCGAACGCCTGTGAGACTGGCGTTCGACAGCCGGCCGACCGCCGACCCGCAGGGGCTGGGACGCTACTCGCGCGGCCTGTTACAGGCGCTGCGCGACACCGCCGACGAGCAGGACGAGATCCTCGAAGTCCACCGCCCTCGCGGAGCCGACCTCTTCCACACGCCGTGGGTGCAGGGCGCGATGCTGCACAGCCCCTGCCCGATGGTCGTCACCCTCTACGACATCGCCGCGCTCAAGCGCCCCAGCGAACGGCTGCGCGGGGGAGGCATGCACCTGCACCTGCGCCACCTCGCGCTGCAACGGGCCTCCCACGTGATCGTCCCCAGCGAGGTCGTCGCCCGCGAAGCGGTCGCCGAGTTCGGGCTCGAGCGCGAGCGTTTGGCGGTGATCCCGGAGGCGCTGGCGGTGATCCCGCAAGCGCCGGACTTCGCAACCTTGACAGCCGCCGTGCCGTCGGCCGAGACCGCCCCACACGCCGAGACCGCCCCACACGCCGAGACCGCTCCACACGCGGTGTGGACCTGGGAGGACGCCGCACGCGAGACCTGGCGTGTCTACCGGCGAGCGCTCGCCCACCCCCACCGGCCGTGCGTCACTGCCTGGCGCCGGCCCCAGAGCTTCGCCGTGTGCCGTGTCGGCCGGGCACCGCGCCAGCCAGGCGCAGCCGATCTAACTTAGAACCCAACCAAATAAGATCGAGTCTGATTCTCGTTTGGTTAGGGCCCAAAAAGAGAACATGGCGCGGCCGGTGATGGTGGAATCAAACGATTCCGTTGGGGCCTATACCAAATGAGACAAAGTCTCGTTCTTATTTGGTTAGGGACTCTCAGTAGGCCCCGCGGCGCGTCATCACCGCTGGAATGGTCTTCAGCAGGATCGTGAGATCCACCGCCAGCGACCAGTGCTCGAGGTAGAGGAAGTCGAGGTGCACGAGGTCGTTGAAGTCGAGCTCCGCCCGGCCCGACACCTGCCACAGGCCGGTGATCCCGGGCAGTACCAGGTAGCGCTTGCGGTGCCAGTCCTCGAGCTTCTCGAAGTCCCGCTCGGGCAGCGGCCGCGGCCCCACCAGCGACATCTCGCCGCGCAGCACGTTCACGAGCTGCGGTAGCTCGTCCAGTGAGAAGCGCCGCAGCAGGCGCCCCACCGGCGTCGTGCGGGGGTCGTCACGGATCTTGAACAGCGCGCCCGACGCCTCGTTGAGCGGTTCCAGGTCGGCTTGGCGGTGCTCGGAGTCCTCGTACATCGTGCGGAACTTCAGGCACGCAAACGGGCGCTCGCCGATCCCCGGGCGGATCGAGCGGAACAGCGCCGGGCCCTTCGAGGTGGCGCGCACCGCCACCCAGATCGCCGCCAGCAGCGGGCTGAGCGCGATCAGCAGCAGCGTCGCGCCGACGACGTCGAAGGCGCGCTTCAGCGCGAAGTCGATCCCTTCGAAGACGGGCGGCTTCAGCTCGAACAGCGGCACCGACTCGCCCGGCACGAACTCCGCACGGTGGATCAGGATCTCCATCGTGGAAGGCGCGATCCGCACACGCACCCCCCGCTGGTGGCAGCGATCCACCAGCTCGACCGCGTCCCCCTGGGGGAAGTCGGGGTCGGCGATGATCACCTCGTCGATGCGCTCGCTCGCCAGCACGTGCTCGAGGTCGCGCGGAGCGCCCAGCGAGCGCAGGCCGTTGGCGGGCAGCGCCTTCGGCGAGACGAACCCCACCACCTCGATGCGCGAGTGCTGGCCGATCTTCGACCGGCCGTCCTGCAACGCGTGCGCCACCTCACGGATGTGCTCCCCGGTGCCGACCAGCACCGCGCGGCGCTCGTGCCCGGCCGCGCGCAGGGCCGCTCCGGTGGAGCGCTCGTAGAGCAGCCGCAGCAGCGGTATGTACAGCAGCGCGAACGCCAGCGAGCCCCAGAAGATGTAGTAGCTGGAGAAGTGCTCGCCGCTCACCAGCGCGAAGATCAGCGCCACGAACGTCACCTGGAAGAGACACCCCACGATCCGCGTCATCCCCGGCCGCTGCGCCCGCACCGCGTACAGGCCCGAGCGCGCGAACAGCAGCGCCGTCAGCAGGTAGGCGAACGCGAGGATGCTGCGCGTCTCCTCGTAGGCGCCGTGCGCGCTCACTTCGCTCAGCACCGCCGCCTTCAGCACCAGCGCCGTGAAGATCGCCGCCGACAGCCCCGCGAAGTCGAGCGCCAGCAGCGTCAGCACGCGCATCGCGCGCCGCGCGGTCTCCACCCGCAGCAGGAACGACAGTGCCGGCGAGCGCTTGCGGCGCATGTCGCGCGCGGAGGGCTCGCGGCGCACCGTCGCCTCCGAAAGCACCGGGATCTCCACCTGCTCCTGCGGCGGAGGAGCCGTCAGAGCGCTCGATTCCAAAAGGTGCGTTTTGGAAGGAGCGGTCTCGAGCGGGGCAGCAGACATCCGCGTGGCGTGGGCCATCTCGCCATTCACAACGCTTCAGACTTGCAGATGTAGCGGTCGGGATGCGCTCAGCCGACGAGAACCTCGACGCCCGACTCGCTGATCGTGCGCTCCAGCCCCTCTTTCAGCGCCACCTCCGGCGACCATCCCAGCAGCTCTTGGGCGAGCGCAATATTGGGTCGGCGCTGCTTGGGGTCGTCCACCGGCAGCGCCTCGAACACGATCTCCGAGCTCGACCCGGTCACCTGCTTGACCGTCTCCGCCAGCTCCAGCAGCGTGAACTCGTCGGGGTTGCCGATGTTCACCGGATCGTGATGGCCGGATTCGGCGAGCGCGATGATGCCGCGGATGAGATCGCTGACGTAGCAGAAGGACCGCGTCTGGCTGCCGTCCCCGAACACCGTGATCGGGCGGTTGGCGAGTGCCTGGCGCAGGAACGTGGGGATCGCACGACCGTCGTGCGGGCGCATGCGCGCGCCGTAGGTGTTGAAGATCCGCACGATCGCCGTATCCACCCCCTGCTGGCGGTGGTAGGCCATCGTCAACGCCTCGGCGTAGCGCTTGGCCTCGTCGTAGACGCCGCGCGGGCCGATCGGGTTGACGTGTCCCCAGTAGCTCTCCGACTGCGGGTGTTCGAGCGGATCGCCGTACACCTCGCTGGTGGAGGCGATCAGGAACCGCGCGCGCTTGACCTTCGCCAGGCCGAGCGTGTGGTGGGTGCCGTAGGAGCCGACCTTCAGCGTGTGCAACGGCAGGCGCAGGTAGTCGATCGGCGAGGCCGGCGAGGCAAGGTGGTAGACGTAATCGATCGGCTCCTCGATGAAGTACGGCTCGATGATGTCCAGGTTCAGGTACACGAAGCGCTCGGGATCGCGGATGTGCTCGATGTTCGCCAGCGACCCCGTCTCGAAGTTGTCCGCGCAGATCACCTTGTGACCTCGCTTCAGCAGCTCGTCGCACAGATGCGACCCGAGGAAGCCCGCGCCGCCGGTGACCAGACAAGTTGCCATGCGCGCAGGATACCCTGATCGATGTGACCCAGATGGATGAGCACCTCACCGTCGCCCCGATCGTCGGGCCTGACGATCCCCGCCGCTTCACCGACTCGGGGATCGAGGTTCGGCCGCTGTACACCGAGGAGGACCTCCCGGCCGAGCTCGACCTCGGCGAGCCGGGCGAGTTCCCCTACACGCGCGGGCCGCACCGCGAGATGTACCGCAAGCAGTTGTGGACGATGCGCCAGTACGCCGGGTATGCCTCGGCGAAGGAGTCCAACGAGCGCTATCGCTACCTGCTCTCCAAGGGGTCGACGGGGCTCTCGATGGCGTTCGACCTGCCCACCCAGCTGGGGCTCGACTCCGACAACCCGCGCTGCCTCGGCGAGGTGGGGCGCACGGGCGTGGCGATCGACACGATCGACGACATGCGCACCGCGTTCAACGGCATCCCGCTCGATCAGGTGTCCACATCGATGACGATCAACGCCCCCGCGGCCTGCCTGCTGCTGCTGTACGAGCTGGTTGGCGAGGAGCAAGGCGTGCCCTCCGAGCAGCTGCGCGGCACCACCCAGAACGACGTGCTCAAGGAGTACATCGCGCGCGGCAACTACATCTACCCGCCCGCCCCCACGATGCGGCTGACGACCGACCTCTTCCAGTACTGCCAGGAGCGGGTGCCCAAATGGAACACGATCTCGATCTCCGGATATCACTTCCGCGAGAAGGGCTGCTCGGCCGTGCAGGAGGTCGCGTTCACGCTGTGCTCGGGGATCGCCTACGTGCAGGCCGCGATCGACAAGGGTCTGTCGGTGGACGATTTCGCCCCGCGGCTGGCGTTCTTCTTCAACGGCCACAACAACGTCTTCCAGGAGGTCGCCAAGTTCCGCGCCGCGCGGCGCATGTGGGCAGAGATCATGCGCGAGCGCTTCGGCGCCACCGACCCCCGCGCGACGATGCTGCGCTTCCACACGCAGACCGGCGGCGTCACGCTCACCGCGCAGCAGCCGGAGAACAACATCGTGCGCGTGGCGCTGCAGGGCTTCGCCGCGGTGTGCGGCGGCACCCAGTCGCTGCACACCAACGGCTTCGACGAGGCGCTGGCGCTGCCGACCGAGCACGCCGCGAAGATCGCGCTGCGCACCCAGCAGATCCTCGCCCACGAGTCGGGCGCCGCCGACACCGTCGACCCGTTCGCCGGCTCCTACTTCGTGGAGGCGCTCACCGACGAGATCGAGACGCGCGCGCAGGAGCTGATCGGCAAGGTGGACGCGCTCGGCGGGTCGGTCGACGCCCTGGATTTCATCACCGGCGAGATCGACGAGTCCGCGTGGGGCTACCAGGAGCGCTACCGCATCAGGCAGGACATCGTGGTGGGGGTCAACAAGTACGAGGAGGACGACGTGGAGGTCCCCGACCTGCTGCGCGTCGACCCCGAGTCAGAGCGCCAGCAGGTGGGGCGGCTCACGGCCTTCAAGGACAACCGCGACCACGCGCTCGTGGAACGCCGCCTGGAGGAGCTGCGCGACGTTGCGCGCGGTGAGGCCAACCTGCTGCCCGCGATCCGCGCGGCGCTCAAGGACCGCTGCTCGCTGGGCGAGGTGTGCGGGGCGATGCAGGACGTGTTCGGCAAGTACGCGCCGACGTTCTGAGGCCCACATGCCCCGCGAAGCGGGGTGGCCTTGCCACATGTGGCAAGGCCGGCAGGGTCGCATGCGACCCTGCCTGGAACGGCCACATGTGGCCGTTCCTCGAAGCCGCACATGTGCGGCTTCGCCGATCGGCGCATGCGCCGATCGGTCACTGCACTGCCCCGCCTACCCACCTGCGCAAATGTGTTTTTCCGGGCCCCCAACCCTTCATTTTGTGAAGTGGTTCTAGGCCAATTTGAAAGACATCTACCCCGACGCCCCGCGACCGTGGCACGCGCGCCGGCCGACTCAATAGGATCCGCCCGTGCTCCTCGCCGTCGCCTTCTGGGAAGTCGTCCTCGCGCTGCACATCATCGCCGTCGTGTTCGCCTTCGGCGCGACCTTCGCCTACCCCGTGCTGCTCGGCGCCGTCGCCAAGGCCGACCCGCGCGCGCTGCCCGCCCTCTACCGCGCGCTGCACGCGATCAGCCAGCGGGTGATCATGCCCGGGCTCGCCGCCGTCATCGTGTTCGGCATCTACCTCGCCTCCCACCTCGAACTGTGGAGCTCGTTCTTCGTGCAGTGGGGACTCGGCGTCGCGATCGTGATCGGCGCCGTCGAGGGCGCCTACCTGGGACGGCAAGAGCGGCGCCTGATCGAGGTCGCCGACCGGGACGTGGCGGCTGGAGGCGGTGACGGCGCGGTGACGTTCAGCGCCGAGCACGATTCGCTCGTCCGCCGTATCGGCGCGGTCGGGGCGTTGATGGACCTGCTGGTGGTCCTCACCATCTACTTCATGGTCGCGCACACCGGGGCCTAAGGCAGCAAGGTGCCTGGCTGGACTCTGATCCACAAAGCTCCAGGGGCTCGCGTCTAGGGTCCGTCATAGCGGGATTCGCCCGCTGGTCGTGACGGTCTGGTCCTCCGGCAGCCTGAAGTAGTCGGCCGGGTCGGCGGCGTAGCGCGCCATCGCGACGTACAGCCGCTTGCGCCACATCGCCATGCCAGGCTCGCGGGTGGGCTCGATCGCGACCTTCGAGACGAAGTAAGTGGCGTTGGCGAGGTCGGGCCCGCATTCGATCAAGCCCCGCTCCACCGCCATGTGCAGCGCGGCCGGGACGTCCTGCTCCTCGAGGAAGCCGAAGCGCACCGTCAGCGACGTGATGCTCTCCACGAGTGGGTCAAGCGGATCTCCGGTCGCGGCGCTGAACAACATCTGCGCCTCCGCCACCACCCTCTCCGAGTCCGCCACGCGAGGGATGCGCTCCGTCTCGACGGCGACGATCATCACGTGGTCGCGCAGGGTCTGGTTGTGTTCGAAGTCGGCCTGCAGCGCCAGCGGCGCGCCGCGCAGGTTGGGGCTGAGGAAAATCGCCACGCCCGGGACCCGGCGAACCGGGAGGCGCTGCCCGCCGAGCTGCTCGATGAAGTCCGCCAGCAGCCCTTCCGCGCGCTCGCGGTTGGCGTTCACGATCTCGCGTCCGTGATACCAGGTGATGACGAGCGTGAAGACGACGAGCGCGATCGCGAGCGGCAGCCATCCGCCGTGCACGATCTTCGTGAGGTTCGCCGCGAAGAACGCGACCTCCACCGTGAGGAACACCGCGGCACCGAGCGCGATCTGTGCTCGCGGCCGGCGCCACAGCAGCCGCGCCACCGCGAGGAACAGGATCGTGTTGAGGATGAACGTGCCGGTGACCGCCACCCCGTAGGCCGACGCAAGCGCGGTGGCCGAGCCGAATCCGATTGCGATCGCGAGCACGGTCACGAACATCGCGCCGTTGATCGCCGGCACGTAGATCTGCCAGATCTGCCGTTCGGAGGTGTGGCGGATCGTAAGCCGGGGCAGAAAGTCGAGCTGCACGGCCTGCTGGGTCACGCTGAAGGCGCCCGAGATCACCGCCTGCGAGGCGATGATCGTCGCGACGGTCGCCAGCACCACCATCGGGATCTGCGCCCAGCTCGGGAACAACAGGTAGAAGGGGTCGGAGATCGCCTGCGGGGAGCGCAATATCAGCGCTCCCTGGGCGAGGTAGTTGAGGGTGAGCGCCGGGAACACGATCAGAAACCATGCGCGGCGGATCGGCGGGCGCCCGAAATGCCCCATGTCCGCGTACAGCGCCTCGGCGCCCGTCACCGCCAGCACGACCGAGGCGAGCGCGATGAACGCAACGCCACCGTGCTCGGCGAAGAACTGCACCCCGTAGCTCGGCGACAGCGCGCGCAGGATGCCGGGGTGGTGCGCCACCTCCACGGCGCCCACCACGCCGAGCACGCAGAACCAGACAACCATCACCGGCCCGAACAGGTTGCCGACGACGCCCGTGCCGAAACGCTGGATCGCAAACAGCACGCAGAGGATCGCCACCGCGATCGGCAGCACGAGCGCGTGCAGGCTCGGCACCGCGACCTTCAACCCTTCCACCGCGGACAGCACCGAGATCGCCGGGGTGATCACGCCGTCGCCGTAGAACAGCGCGGCGCCGGCGATCCCGAGCGTGATCAGCGCCGCCGGCACGACCGCGCGGCGGCTGCGCCGCGCGGCTTGCAGCAGCGACGTCAGCGCCATGATGCCGCCCTGGCCGCGGTCGTCGGCGCGCATGATGAACGTGAGGTACTTGATCGACACGACGAGTGTGATCGCCCAGAACACGAGCGAGATCACGCCGTAGACGTCCCCCTGCGTGGCGTGCACTGCGTGATCATCGGCAGTGAAAACCGCCTGCAGCGCGTACAGCGGACTGGTCCCGATGTCGCCGAACACCACTCCCAGCGCACCAAGCGTGAGCGCCGCCATCGCGGTTCTCGCGGGGGCGTCCCCCCCGCCCGGCGAAGGCTTGCGGGCGGTCGCGACAGAGGGGGCGAGGCTCTCGGCGGGCACGGGCGGACGGTATCGCGCTCCACACGCGACCCCGCCGCCGGACCGCCGCCGCGGGACCGCCCGCCGCGGGACCGCGCTCCTGGAGCGCTGTACCCTGAGCTTCATGAGCCAGGGACACCGAGTAGCGGTCGTCGGCGCCACCGGCCAGGTGGGCTCGCTGATGCTGCGCCTCTTGCGTGAGCGTGCGTTCCCCGCGCGCGAGGTGGTGGCGTTCGCCTCCTCACGCTCCGCCGGACGGGTGCTGGAGGGCGCGGCCCCCGACGGCGGCGACCTCACCGTCCAAGGTCTCGGCGAGGACACCATCCAGAGCTTCGACCTCGCGCTGTTCTCAGCCGGGGGCTCCACTTCGGGCGAGTGGGCGCCGCGCTTCGCCGACGCGGGCGCCGTGGTGGTCGACAACTCCTCGCGCTGGCGCATGCACGACGACGTGCCGCTGGTCGTCGCGGAGGTCAACCCCGAGGCGCTTGCCGCCCATCGCGGGATCGTCGCCAACCCCAACTGCTCGACGATGCAGATGGTCGTCGCGCTCAAGCCGCTCCAGGACGCCGCCGGGATCGAGCGGCTCGTGATATCCACCTACCAGGCCGTCTCCGGCACCGGCAGAGCCGCTGTGGACGAGCTGCTCGACCAGTCGCACGCGCTGCTCCATCAGCGCGAGATCGAGCCCCCCGGCGCCTACGCCCACCAGATCGCCTTCAACGCGCTCCCTCACGCCGGCTCGTTTGCGCCCGGCGACGACCACACCGACGAGGAGCGCAAGCTGATCGACGAGACCCGCAAGATCCTGGCCGACCCCGCGATTCGTGTCAGCGCCACCTGCGTGCGCGTGCCTGTCGTCAATGGCCACTCCGAGGCCGTCAACGTGCAGACCAGCCGCGAGCTCTCCCCCGAGCGCGCGCGCGAGCTGCTCGCCGCGGCGCCCGGCGTCACCGTGCTCGACGACCCCGGCGCCGCCCTCTACCCGCTGGCGATCGACGCCACCGGCAGCGACGACGTATTCGTGGGGCGCATCCGCCGCGACCCCGGCCACGAGCGCGCGCTCGACCTGTGGATCGTCGCCGACAACCTGCGCAAGGGGGCGGCCACCAACGCGGTGCAGATCGCCGAGCTGCTGCATGAGCGGGGGCTTATCCGGCCCTCACGCCAGCGCGCAGCAGCCTAGCCCGCACTCTCTGAGCATCCCCGGTCAGCGCGTACAACCTGAGCGAAGCGCTGCGCCCTGAAGGAGTCCTGCGCCCGCTCTCGAAACATGGGCCGATGCCCTCTGTCGAAGCTCAACGCACCCTCGTAAAGTCTCCGCCCGAGCTGTGGGCCGAGCTGAGCGATCCCACATCCCTGGCGCGGCATCTCGGCGACTTCGGCGAGATCCGCATTGCACGGGTCGAAGCCGAGACCAGCGTCGAGTGGGAGGCCGAGTCCGCGAGCGGGACGGTGGAGCTCAAGCCGTCCGGCTGGGGCACCAAGGTCACCCTCACCGTCGCCCGCGAGGCCTCGGAGCCCGCAGTCACAGAGCCGGAGCCTGAGCCCGAACCAGAGCCCGTACCAGCAACTCCAGATCCACCTCCCAAGCTCTTCGCGAGGATCTTCCTCTTCGCGAAGAACTTCCGGCGCTGGCGCAAAGAGCAGCCGGCTATCGAGGCCGAGGCCGAGGAGCAGGAGCCCCCGATCGACCTGGCCGCCGAACTCGCCGCCGAGCTGGCGCGGGTGGAAGCGACGATGGCCGAGCAGGACGCGGAGCTGCTGAGCGCGCTGCTGGATCGCCTCGGCGCGGCCCACCACCGGCCGTTCTCACGCGGATAGCGCAGGCCCCAGCGCCCACCTCCTCCGCGGCGCCGACCTCCTTTTTTCGGCCCCCGCCGCTCCGCCACACGTGAAAAAAAACTCGGCCTTACTGGAGCGCGAAATGGCCCGCGCGGTCGTGGCGCATATAACATCGGGCGGCCAATGATGATGCGCGCGAAGGCACCGGAAACCTACGAAGAGAAGCTCGCCCAGCTGCAGGAGCTGCGCGCGGCCGCCGTCCACTCAGCCCCCGAGGCCGAGAAGAAGCAGCATGCCCGCGGCAAGTACACCGCCCGCGAGCGCGTCGAAAAGCTGCTCGATCCCGGCTCCTTCCAGGAGCTCGACACCTTCGTGCGCCACCGCACCTACGAGTTCGACATGCAGAAGAACCGCCCCTGGGGCGACGCGGTGGTCACCGGCCACGGCACGATCGAGGGTCGCCAGGTGTGCGTGTTCAGCCAGGACTTCACCGTGTTCGGCGGCTCGCTGGGCGAGGTGATGGGCGAGAAGATGTGCAAGATCATGGACCTCGCCGCCAAGATCGGCTGCCCGATCATCGGCATCAACGACTCCGGCGGCGCGCGCATCCAGGAGGGCGTCGTGTCGCTGGGCTCCTACGGCGACGTGTTCATGCGCAACGTCCGCTCCTCGGGTGTGATCCCCCAGATCAGCCTCGTGATGGGACCCTGCGCCGGCGGCGCGGTGTACTCGCCGGCGATCACCGACTTCATCTTCATGGTCGCCGAGACCTCGCACATGTTCATCACCGGCCCCGACGTGATCAAGACCGTCACCGGCGAGGAAGTCGGCTTCGAGGAGCTGGGCGGCGCGATGTCGCACAACACCAAGTCCGGAGTCGCCCACTTCGCCGCCGTCGACGAGGACGCCTGCCTGGAGGATTGCCGCTACCTGCTGAGCTTTTTGCCCTCCAACAACCTCGGCACACCCCCGCGCGTGCAGCCCACCGACGACCCGTTGCGGATGGACGAGGAGCTCGACCACGTGGTTCCCGACAACCCCAACAAGCCCTACGACATGCGCGACGTCGTGCGCCTGATCGTCGACGACGGTGAGTTCCTGGAGGTGCACGAACACCACGCCAAGAACATCATCTGCGGCTTCGCGCGCATGGACGGCTGGACGGTGGGGATCGTCGGCAACCAACCCAACCAGCTGGCGGGGGTGCTCGACATCGACGCCTCCGCCAAGGCCGCCCGCTTCGTGCGCACCTGCGACGCCTTCAACGTCCCGCTGCTCACCTTCTGCGACGTCCCCGGCTTCCTGCCCGGCACCGCACAGGAGTGGGGCGGGATCATCCGCCACGGCGCCAAGCTGCTGTACGCGTTCGCCGAGGCGACGGTGCCGAAGCTCACGATCATCACGCGCAAGGCCTACGGCGGCGCCTACGACGTGATGTCCTCGAAGCATCTCGGAGCCGACTTCAATCTCGCCTGGCCGACCGCCGAGGTCGCCGTGATGGGGCCAGAGGGCGCCGTCAACATCATCTACCGCCGCGACATCGCCGGCTCCCCCACGCCCGAGGAGCGCCGCAAGACGCTGATGGACGACTACAAGGCGCGCTTCGCCAATCCCTACACCGCCGCCGAACGAGGCTACATCGACGACGTGATCGTCCCCCACGAGACCCGCCCGCGACTGATCACCGCGCTGCGGACGCTGGAGACCAAGCGCGAACCGGGCCCCAAGCGCAAGCACGGCAACATTCCGCTGTAGGGCTCCGCGAAGCCGTCACGCGCACGCCGTGCCGCCGCCTCGCGCACGCCGCGAAGCCGTCACCCGCACGCCATGAAGCCGCCACCCGCACGCCGTGAAGCCGCCTCGCGCGCGCAACGACCCGGCCCGCCTCGTACGAAGAAGATGGGGCGGTCAGCCACTTCGCCGTCCCCGGCGTTCTCCCAGCGCCAGCCACAGCGGGTAGGTGGCGAACAGCAGCGCGGAGACAATGTGCGTGCGCCGTCCCGCGCGGCGGAAGTCGATACGCAAGACGCCGGAGTTGAGCATCCAATCGCGCCCACTCTGCGCGCGGCACACCTCCCACAGTCGCCTCGTCCAAGGGCGATCGAAGTAGAGCGAGATGCTGGTCGCCAGGAAGGCCCCGGCGGTCGCCCTGCCGATGGCTCGCGCGGCTGGGGTACGCTCGGGCATCAGCCGCCCATAGGCGCGGCCGGTCGCATACAGCCAGGGTGGGTCGATCAGGAATGACATTGAGCCTCCTCGTCGGTTGCGGTATGTGGTGTCTCCTGTGCGATGTGGGGCGCATCGCCGGCGGTGTGGGGTGCATCGCCAGCGGTATGGGGTGTCTCCTGTGCGATGTGGGGCGCATCGCCGGCGGTGTGGGGCACCGCCCGACCCAACAGATGGTGGGCCAGGCGCGTGGCGAGCGCCATGATCGTGATCTGCGGGTTGACCCCAAGCGAGCTCGGCATCACGCTGCCGTCGGCGACGTACAGCCCCTCCACGCCGTGCACGCGCAGGTCAGGGTCGAGCACTCCACGCGCGGGGTCCGCATCGGCGCGGGCTGTTCCCAGCGGATGGAAGGCGAGCAGTTTCAGATCACGGGCGCGAGCCCGCTCGGGCGACACGCCCGCGGGCAACGGCAGGTAGACCTCGCGCGCGCCGGCAGCACGGAAAAGCTCATCGAGGCGGGCGAGGCCGACACGGAACTTCGCGACATCCTCCTCGACTATGTCGTAGCGGATGAAAGCCCGCCCGCCCTGTCCGCGACGCGGCAAGCGCACACTTCCACGCGAGCGGTCGCTAACCATCAGCCCGAACTGCGCAAGGTGCCTGTAGTTGGCCATCGCCGCGGCGTGGCGGGCACCGGTCAACGGCAGCGAGAGCGCGGCGTACGCCGGAGGACCGGCGATCCCCTCGAACATGATCCCCCGCGAAGCGAACTCGTCCACGTAAAAGCTCTGGGGCACCCCGCGGGCCATGTCAACCACCTCGTCCATCAGCGCAAAGGCGGCGGTGGCGGGGTGCAGCACGAGGTTGCGCCCGAGCTGTCCCGAAGCCGCCCCGAGCCCATTGCGCGCGAGCAGCGGCGGGGTGTGGATCGTGCCGGCCGCCAGAACCACGCGGGGGGCGCGCACCTCCAACTCCTCCCATGACCACTCTCCCCTCACGCGCGACCGTCCCGATCGGTCTTCCCGCTCGCCGAGGGCACCGCCTCCGTCCCCAGACCGCGCCCCGTCCGGGGCCCCGAGCCGCGCCCGCACCCCCCGCGCGCGGCCGCCCTCGACGACGATCCTCTGCACGTCCGCGCCCGTGAGGATGGTGGCGCCCGCGGCCTGCGCGCGCGGCAGGTAGGTGATGCCTACGTGCTGCTTGGCGGAGGTGGGGCAGCCGAAGGCACACACCCCAGAGCCGACGCAGCCGCGCGCGTTGCGGCGCAGGTAGCCGTGCGACCAGCCCAGCCGTTCGGCCCCGCGACGGGCGACGGCGGCGTTGGCGCCCGCCAGCTCGGGCGTGACCTCGGCGACCGAGAGGGCGCGTTCGACCCGCTCGAAACAGGGATCCAGTACGCCTCCGTCGAGCTCCAGCCCGTACTCGCGCCGCCACCGTTCGAGTATGTGGGCGGGGGTGCGGAAGCAGGTGCCGGAGTTCACGAGCGTGGTGCCACCGAGGCCGCGGCCGAGCAGCAGCGGGATCGGGGGAGCGCCGAGCGTCACCGTCTGGCCCCCGTCACGGTAGAGGCGGGCCATCATCTCCATCGGCTGCGCGGTGAAATCGTCGGGGTCGTGGTGGGAGCCCTGCTCGAGCACCACCACCCGCGCCCCACCCTCGGCGAGCTCGGCAGCCGCCACGGCACCGCCGGCCCCGGCGCCGATCACGCAGACATCGGCGTCGAGCGTGCGGGTGGGGCTCACGGACAGGCCCCCCCGGTGGGCGGAGACGTGAGGCCCACCATCCGACGCCGGAGCCACATGGCCTGCCCTCTGCGTGACCGGAGCCTCACGGCCGCCCCTCGGCACGACGCAGGGCACGCCCGCGCGCGACGACGGCCTCGGCGTCCCAGCCGAGCGCGCGGGCGAGGGCTGGATCTTCGTAGCGCTCCATTCCGAGGAGCGACTGGGCGAGCTGGTCAGTGGGTGGGAGACGCCTGAGCAGCGAGACCCCGCGGGGACGCCGACCGAGCGCGACCAGCACACGCAGACCCGTACGCTGCGGCAACGGGGCCGCGGCAAGGAAGCCGTCGAGCACCTGGGACACGCCAGCGAGCCTACCAGTGCCCTGGCCATCCAGCCAGCTTGGGGGGGGACCCGGCCCCATTCGGCGGAGGAAGGCCAACTTCGTCGGACGACGAGACCAACCTCACCGGCAGGGGGGAGACCCCCATCGGGTGCCTACACTGTGGGTCGGAGATGGTCAACCGTCGCCCCCAGCTCGAGCTGATCGCACCGGCCGCCTCGCCGCAGGAGGCCGCGGCGGTCGTGGCGGCGCTGGAGCGCTTCATGAGAGACACCGCGCCACGGCTGGCGCCGGTGGCTGAGCGCCGCGACCTGTGGACGCGTATGGCGATGCTCGAATGCGTGGGGCGCGAGGACGAGTGGCCATCCGACTGGGGGGACCCGCACCCCTGGGAATGAGCAGGCTCGCGCTCGCCCCGGCGCGTCTGTGAGCAGTTATTTCACAGCCGCCAACTCTCGCTCTGGATAAATACCCAAAAGCCGCTAGCCTTTAGGCCAATCTCCAAGCGGCCGATACCTCCTCAGCCAGCCAGCACCCCCGCCAGCATCGAAGTCCCCGCAGTCAAAAGCAAGCCGTAAGACCCTCAGCGACAGCCCCCTCCCCCAACCCCAGCACCCCCGAGAAAGCCCCTCAGGAGGTCCCCTAGATGGAGCCAACCGCCGTACCCACTGCCCCCCGCGGCACGCTGGAGGATCCGGAGATCCTGCAGAACGTGCCGGGCCACGTGATCCCGATTCTGCAACGGGAGTTCGACGACTTCAAGACCGAGGCGACGAAATTCCTGGAGGGTGGGACCCCGGAGGACGAGTTCATCAAGTTCCGCCTCAAGCAGGGGGTGTACGGCCAGCGCCAGCCTGACGTGCAGATGATCCGCGTGAAGCTGCCGTTCGGGGGGATCACCCCGGAGCAGCTGGAGAAGTTCGCCGACGTGATCGAGAAGTATGTGCCGCTCAACAAGGGACACGTCACCACGCGCCAGAACATCCAGATGCACCACATCCCGCTGCCGGAAGCCGAGAAGGCGATCCGCGAGCTGGGCGAGGCCGGGCTCTCCAGCCGCGAGGGGTGCGGCAACACGGTGCGCAACGTCACCGGCGACCCGTGGGCGGGGGTGGCGAGCGACGAGCTGTTCGACATGACTCCCTACGCGGGCGCGTACGTGCGCTACTTCGTGCGCCATCCCACCACGCAGGCGATGCCGCGCAAGATCAAGACGGCGTTCGACGCCAGCGAGCCGGGCAGGGCGATCAGCGAAATCCACGACATCGCCTACCGGGCACGCGTGCGCGAGATCGACGGCCGCGAGGTGCGCGGGGCGCAGATGCTGGTGGGCGGCGGCACCTCGATCATGCCCCGCAAAGCGCCGGCGCTGTACGAGTGGGTCGAGCTCGACAACGGCGACTACCTGAAGATCGCCGAGGCCGTCTTCCGCATCTTCGACCGCCAGGAGTGGCTGCGCGCCAACCGCGCGCGGGCGCGGATCAAGGTGTTCGTGGACAAGTACGGGATCGACGAGCTGCGCCGCCAGGTGGAGGAGGAGCTCGAGGGCGAGTGGGTGGCCGAACGGGACTTCTCGGTCGAGCACCGGCTGTTCCTCGACGACGAGCGCGAGAGCGCCCCGGCGCCGCCGGCCGCCTACGGCACCCCCAACGGGGACGTCTCGGAGTTCGAGCGCTGGCGGGCAGCCAACGTGCGTGAGCAGAAGCAGGAGGGCTTCGTCACGGTGGAGGCGAAGATCACGCGCGGCGACCTCACCCCCGAGCAATTCCGCGGGCTGGCGGCGATCGTGCGCGAGCACTCCGGCGGGTATGCGCGCACCACGGTGCAGCAGAACCTCGTGCTGCGGTGGGTGCGCCACGAGAGCGCCTACGACGTGTGGCGCGCCCTGAGCGAGCTGGGACTCGGCGACGCGGGCTCGCGTGAAATCGACGATGTCGTGTCGTGCCCCGGCACCGACTCCTGCAAGCTCGGGATCACCAGCTCGATGGGGCTCAACCAGGCGGTGCAGGAGCGGATCGAGGCGATGAACATCTCCGACCCGCTGACGCGCGCGATCCACATCAAGATCAGCGGCTGCCCCAACGGGTGCGGACAGCACCACGTGGGCTCGATCGGCTTCACGGGAGCGTCGATCAAAGTCGGCGAGCACACGATCCCCGCCTACATTCCCCACGTCGGCGGCGCCTTCGAAGGGAAGGAGATCGCGTTCGGCCTGCGCTTGAAGGCGCGTCTGCCCTCCAAGCGGGTGCCGGATGCTGTGGAGCGCTGGATCAGCCACTACGAGTCCACGCGCGAGGACGGCGAGGAGTGGGGCGCCTTCGTGCAGCGCGTGGGCACCCCAGAGCTGGAAGGGCTCGTCAAGGACCTGTCCCTGCCGGCGGAGTTCGGCTTGGAGACGATGGGCCAGTTCATCGACTGGAACCGCAACGTCCCCTTCGAAGTGATCCGGGGAGAGGGCGAGTGCGCGGTCTGAGGGACACCCTGAGTGAGGCGGCCCGCCACGGCAGCGGGGCGGTTCTGCTGTGCTCCTTCCAGAAGGAGGAGTCGGTGCTGATCGACGAGCTGCTGCAGGTCGATGGCGGCGATCAGGTGAGGATCGTGACGATCGACACCGGTGTGCTGTTCGAGGAGACGCTCGCCACCTGGAGAGCGTTCGAGGAGCGCTTTGGGATCGCCGTCGAGGTGTTCGACGCCAGCGCTCCGGAAGGCGACCGCTGGACCGGGCCCGAGCACTGCTGCTCGCAGGCGAAGGTCGCCGCTCTGGAGAACGCGCTCGACGGCGCCGAGGGCTGGATCACCGGCATCCGCCGCGAGCAGGGCCCGACGCGCGCGCAGACGGAGCTGACCGAACACGACGACGGCAGGGGCCTGTGGAAGTACAACCCGCTGGCGCTCTGGACCGAGAAGGACCTGTGGCGTCGTATACACGAGCGCGACTTGCCGTACAACCCACTGCACGATCAAGGGTATGCCTCGATCGGCTGCGAGCCGTGCACCCAGCCGGGCAGCGGCCGCGAGGGCCGTTGGGCGGGCACGGACAAGACCGAGTGTGGTTTGCACGTCGTCGAGGCAGTGCGATGAAAGACGAGGAAGCATGTACGGCGGATCGAGCGCAGTGACCGTGAGCGTCGCGGAGCGCCCACAGCTGAGCCATCTGCGTGCGCTGGAGAGCGAGGCGATCCACGTGATGCGCGAGGTCGCCGCCGAACTGGAGAAACCGGTGCTGCTGTTCAGCGGCGGCAAGGACTCGATCGTGCTGCTGCGCCTGGCGGAGAAGGCGTTCCGCCCAGCGCCCTTCCCGTTCCCGCTGATGCACGTGGACACCGGCCACAACTTCCCCGAGGTGATCGAGTTCCGCGACCGACGCGTGGCGGAACTCGGCGAGGAGCTGATCGTGGCGAGCGTGCAGGAGTCGATCGACAGCGGCCGGGCGGTCGAGGAGACGGGCCCGCGGGCCTCGCGCAACCGCCTGCAGACGGTGACGCTGCTGGACGCGATCGCCCAGCACGGCTTCGACGCGGCGTTCGGCGGCGCGCGCCGCGACGAGGAGCGGGCAAGGGCGAAGGAGCGCATCATGTCCTTCCGCGACGACTTCGGCCAGTGGGACCCCAAGAATCAGCGCCCGGAGCTGTGGAACCTCTACAACGGGCGCATCCGCAAGGGCGAGAACGTGCGCGTGTTCCCGCTCTCCAACTGGACCGAGCTGGACGTGTGGGAGTACATCTCCCAGGAGCAGCTGGAGGTGCCTTCGATCTACTTCGCGCACGAGCGCGAGGTGTTCAGCCGCGACGGGATGCTGTACGCGTGGCGCGAGGGCGTGGAGCTGATCGACGGCGAGCAGGTGAGCTCGGAGATGGTGCGCTACCGCACGGTGGGCGACATGAGCTGCACCGGCGGCGTGCGCTCGCAGGCGGCGACGCTGGAGGAAGTGGTGGTGGAGATCGCTGCCACGCGGATCACCGAGCGGGGAGAGACGCGCGCGGACGACCGCGTGTCGGAGGCCGCGATGGAGGACCGCAAGAAGGCCGGGTACTTCTAGTGACCCTCGATCTGCTGCGCTTCACCACCGCCGGCTCGGTGGACGATGGCAAGAGCACGCTGATCGGGCGCCTGCTGTACGACTCCAAGCAGGTGTTCGAGGACCAGCTGGAGCACGTGGCGCAGGCGAGCGCGCGCCGCGGCGGGTCGGGCGCGCTCGACCTGGCGCTGCTGACCGACGGTTTGCGCGCCGAGCGCGAGCAGGGGATCACGATCGACGTGGCCTACCGCTACTTCGCCACGGCGCGGCGGCGGTTCATCATCGCCGACTGCCCCGGCCACCAGCAGTACACGCGCAACATGGTGACGGGCGCCTCGACGGCGGACGTGGCGGTGGTGCTGATCGACGCGCGCAAGGGCGTGCTGGAGCAGTCCAAGCGCCACGCGTTCATAAGCGCGCTGCTGGGCATCCCGCAGATGGTGGTGGCGATCAACAAGATGGACCTGGTTGACTTCTCGCGCGAGCGCTACGAGGAGCTGGTGGAGGAGTTCGAGGCGTTTGCGCGCAAGCTGCGCGGCGGCAGCAACCCGCGGCACACGCAGATGTCGTACATCCCGATCTCCGCGCTGGAGGGCGACAACGTGGTCGAGCGCTCGCCGCGGATGGAGTGGTATGAGGACCGGCCGCTGCTGGAGTTCCTGGAGGAGGTGGAGGTGGCGTACGACCACCCTTACGACAAGCAAGCGCGCTTCCCGGTGCAGTGGGTGATCCGGCCGGCGAATGGCGCCGCGAATGGAGTCCCCGCCCGCCCGGGTGGGGACTTGGATCACGGCGACTACCGCGGCTACGCCGGGCAGCTGGCGAGCGGAGCGCTGCGCGTCGGCGAGGAGGTAGTGGCGCTGCCGAGCGGGCTGCGCACGCGAATCGCCGCAATCGACACGTTCGAGGGCGAGCTGGAGGAGGCGCAGGCGCCGATGTCGGTGACGCTGCGCCTGGAGGACGAGTTGGACGTCTCGCGCGGAGAGCTGATCTGCCGCGCCGAGGAGGCGCCGACGGTGAGCAGAGAGCTGCAAGCGGATGTGTGCTGGCTGAACGAGCGCCCGCTGCGCGCGGGGGGTCGATATGTGATCAAGCACACCACGCGCGGCGCGACGGCGATCGTGGACGAGCTCCAAGACGTCGTGGACGTGCACACGCTGGAGCGCGCGAGCGCCCCCGAGCAGCTGGCGCTCAACGACATCGGCAGGGTGCGCCTGCGCACCAGCACCCCGCTGGCGTTCGACCCCTACCGCTCCAACCGCCGCACGGGCAGCTTCATCCTGATCGACGAAGCCACCAACGAGACGGTCGGCGCGGGGATGATCGGCGCGAGAACGGTCGGCGCAGGGACAGTCGGCGCGGGGATGGTCGGCACAGCCTGAAACGCCGCCGAGCCTGGGCCCAACGATCAAAAAGCCCCGGGGGGGCCAGCCCAGAACCAGGGAAGAAGGCGCCCCAAAGCCGCAAGGGTCGGCAAACCCAGAGTCGAACATCCGCACGCCCGGAGTCGAACATCCGGCTACATCTGAGCGCTCCCGCGTAGGCACAGGTTCTACGTTGGTTGAATAAGCAGAACCCTCGGGACGCCGCCGCCGACTGAGGAGGGTGGCGGCGGCCCGACGGCCGTCCGCCGGCAGGGGGCACCGAGCGCGAGAGCGCGCCAGGGCGGTGCCGCGGCCCGCGTCCGGGGTCTGTGGAGCGCTTACCCCGGGCGCGGGTGCCTGCCCGAGGGCCCGTCGCGGCATGAGCGCACGTCCCACCGAGAGACGGACCCCAACCGGGTGGTGATCTGCCGGCCTTCCATGGGCGCGGGTGCCCGCCGAGGGCCCGTCGCGGCATGGGCGCACGTCCCCACCGGGACGGAGCCCAACCGGGTGGTAATCTGCCGGCCCTCCATGTTTACGAAGGTGCTTGTAGCCAACCGCGGCGAGATCGCTGTGCGCATCGTGCGGGCGCTCGAGGAGCTGGGCATCGCCTCGGTGGCGGTGTACTCCGAGCACGACCGCGACGCCCTGCACGTGGGGCGCGCCGGGGAGGCCTACAACCTCGGCGGGGGTCCGGCGGCGGAGAACTACCTGAGCGTCGAGAAGATCCTCGACGCGGCGGCGCGCTCGGGCGCGGAGGCGATCCACCCGGGATACGGTTTCCTGGCGGAGAACGCGCCGTTCGCGCAGGCGTGCGCCGACGCGGGAGTGGTGTTCATCGGCCCGCCGCCGAGCGCGATCGAGGCGATGGGCTCGAAGACGCGAGCGCGCGAGCTGATGCAGGCGGCGGGTGTGCCGATCGTGCCCGGAACGACCAAGCCGGTGGCGACGGTCGCCGATGCCCTGGAGATCGCCAAGGGCGAGATCGGCTTCCCGGTGGCGGTGAAGGCGGCGGGCGGCGGTGGCGGCAAGGGCTTCCGGGTGGCGCTCACCGAGGAGGAGCTCGAGGGCGCTTTCGAGGGGGCCAGCCGCGAGGGCGAGAAGTTCTTCTCCGACCCCACGGTCTATCTGGAGCGCTATCTGCACGACCCGCGCCACGTGGAGGTGCAGGTGCTGGCCGACCGGCACGGCACCGTGATCCACCTCGGCGAGCGCGACTGCTCGATCCAGCGCCGCCACCAGAAGGTGATCGAGGAGTCACCGGCGCCGGAGTGGGTGGTGGATGCCGAGATGCGCGAGCGGATCGGCAAGATCGGGGTGGAGGCGGCGCGCGCGGTGGACTACGTAGGCGCCGGCACGATCGAGGGGCTGCTCTCAGCGCGCCCCGACGGCTCCGAGCCGGAGTACTTCTTCCTGGAGATGAACACGCGCGTGCAGGTGGAGCACTGCGTGACGGAGTTGACCACCGGCATCGACATCGTCAAGGAGGGCATCCGCGCCGCCGCCGGCGAGCCGCTCGCCTACGCGCAGGAGGACGTGGTGCTGCGCGGCCACGCGATCGAGTGCCGCATCAACGCCGAGGACGCCTCCAAGAACTTCGCCCCGGCGCCGGGCAAGATCGGGCGCTACAGCGAGCCCACGGGGCCCGGCGTGCGAGTGGACTCGGGTGTCGGCGAGGGCGGCGAGGTGTCGCCGATGTACGACCCGATGGTGGCGAAGTTGATCGTGTGGGACGCCGACCGTGCGCAGGCCACCCAGCGGATGCTGCGGGCGCTCGGCGAATACGAGATCGAGGGTCTGCGCACGCTGATCCCGTTCCACCAAGCGCTGCTGGCGACCGAGCAGTGGGCGCGCGGGGAGACCTGCAGGGACCTGCTGGAGGACCGCGCGTGGCTGAAGACGCTGGCGTTCGAGAAAAAGGACCCGGCCGCCGACTCCGGCGAGCAGGAGCCGGAGAAGGTCGAGCAGTCCTACACGGTGGAGGTGTCGGGCAGGCGCTTCGACGTGAAGGTGGTCGGCCCCCCCTCCGGCGCGGCCCACGGCCTCGCGGGGGAGGGCGCGCTGAACGGGTCGGCCGCAGCAGGCGGGCGCCGTCCCCCTCGCCGCGGGGAGCGTAAGTCGGCGACAGCTGGTGGTCCCGACACCCTTCCCTCCCCCCTGCAGGGCAACATGTGGAAGGTGCTCGTCAAACAGGGCGACACCGTGCAGGAGGGCCAGCTGCTGTGCATCATCGAGGCGATGAAGATGGAGAACGAGATCACCGCTCACAAGAGCGGCGTGATCGCCGAGCTGCCAATCACCGAGGGCGCCGCGATCGCCGCGGGCGCCCCGATCGCCACGATCAAGAGCGCCGAGTAACCCAGCCAGCCGGGCAGGCGGCCGCATCCATAGCCCTCCGAGGAGGCGTTGGGTGCCCTCCGAGGACGCGTTGGGTGCGGCACTGAAGGCGGGTTGGGTGCCCTCCGAGGACGCGTTGGGTGCGGCATTGAAGGCGGGTTGGGTGCCGGGTTGGGTGCCCTCCGAGGACGCGTTGGGTGCGGCATTGAAGGCGGGTTGGGTGCCGGGTTGGGTGCCCTCCGAGGACGCGTTGGGTGCGACGTTGAGGGCGAGATGCCTTTCCAAACGCCCCCTACCACTTCACAAAATGAAGGGTTGGGGCCTGAAAAGTGCACATACACCCCGAGGGCGCCCAGCCGATCGGAGACACCGCGGGACGACCGGGCCCCGCCAATACGGCGCATCGCGACGGCCGTTTGACCCTCCCTCGGCGATCGGCCACCGTTCGGCCGGTCGGCTCCAGTATTCCGACGCACCCAAACCCTCCGCCCGCGCGCGGACCGATCCGCCATGCCGAGATGAGCACCACCACCACAGACGCACCCCTCGCCGAGAGCCACGGCGAGCCGACATACCTGATGTCGGTGGTGATCCCCTGCCTGAACGAGGCAGAGAACATCGAGCAGTGCGTCGCCACGGCGCGCGCCGCGATGGCGACGGCGGGGATCGCCGGCGAGGTGGTTGTCGCCGACAACGGATCCGTGGACGGCAGCGCCGCTTTGGCGGAGCTGGCTGGCGCAAGGGTGATCCACCAGCCGGTGCGCGGCTACGGCAGCGCCTACCTGGCCGGGTTCGGTGCCGCGCGTGGGACGTACATCCTGATGGCGGACGCCGACCTCACCTACGACTTCAACGAGATCCCGCGCTTCCTCGCCGCGCTGGAAGCGGGGGCGGACATGGTGATCGGCGATCGGATGCAGAACATCCAGCCGGGCGCAATGCCATGGCATCACCGCTACATCGGCAACCCGCTGCTCTCGCGCCTGCTGAACCTGCTCTTCCACACCGGCGTCAACGACGCTCACTGCGGGATGCGCGCGTTCCGCCGGGAGCACCTCGAGCGCCTGGATCTGCGCACCAGCGGCATGGAGTTCGCCTCCGAGATGGTTGTGCGCGCGGCGAAGGCGAGCCTGGAGATCGATCAGCTGCCGATCGAATACCGCCCGCGCGGGGGGGAGTCGAAGCTGTCGAGCTTCCGCGACGGCTGGCGGCACCTGCGCTATCTGATGATGCACTCGCCCAGGCACCTCTTCATCTTCCCCGGCACGGCGATGGCGGCGCTCGGGGGCGCGATCTGCGCGATGGTGCTGGCGCATCTCGACGTGTTCGGCCGCCGCTGGGAAGTGCACACGTTGATCGGTGGCTCGCTGCTGCTGATCGTCGGCACACAGGTCGTCACGCTCGGGCTGTGCGCCCGCACTTACGGGATCTGCTTCATGGGCGAGCGCGACCCTTGGTTCGAGCGCATGTGGGCGCGCTGCCGACTCGAGCACGGCCTCCTGCTCGGCAGCGCGATCGCCGCCGCGGGACTGGCGATCCTCGTCGGAATCGTGCTCGAGTGGGTGCGGCTCGGCTTCGGCAGCCTCTCCGAGGAGCGCCTCGCGATCCTCGCGGCGACGCTGCTGGTGCTCGGGATCCAGGTGATCTTCGCCTCGTTCCTGCTCAGCATTATCGGGCTGCGGCGCCGCTGATGCGAGTCAAGGTGGCGCTCGCGGTCGGCTTGGTGTTGATCGCGCTCGCGTTCGTGCTGACGCTCGCGCACGCGCCGCTCACGGTCGCACGCGGGGGGGTCGCCACCGAATACACGCTGGTGAGCACCGCCAAGCCGGCGTCGGCCTGCCAGGGGGGCGAAACGCTGCCGCGCGGCACAACCGCGCTGCGCGTGAGCCTGACCGCAGCGCTCGGCCCAAAGGTGACGGCGAGAGTGCTGTCGGGCTCGCGCGTGCTCACGCGCGGCACGACCCAGCCCGGCTGGTCGGACGCCTCGGTGACGGTTCCGGTGCGGCCGCTGCCGCGCACGGTGGGGCCTGTGACGGTGTGCGTCGCAGTGGCGCAGATGAACGGAAAGGTCGCGATGCGGGGATCGCATACGAGCCCCGCGCAGGCGGCGACATCCGGCGGCGAACGCCTGCCGGGCCGGATGGACATCGAATATCTGCGTCCGGGCGGCCGCTCGTGGTGGTCGCAGGCCACCGCGGTCGCGCGGCGCCTCGGGCTCGGCCGCACTGCCAGCGGCGCGTGGAACGCCCTGCTCGTGGTAGCGCTGGCGGCGTCCTTCATCACGCTCTCCTCGTGGCTGGT
Source organism: uncultured Solirubrobacterales bacterium (assembly GCA_963744135.1). Taxonomy (GTDB): domain Bacteria; phylum Actinomycetota; class Thermoleophilia; order Solirubrobacterales; family Solirubrobacteraceae; genus Palsa-744. The sequence goes on from CAVUSE010000004.1 coordinate 1,161,834, forward strand.
CGTGAAGGAGCTGCGATGAGCAGGCGCTCCGCTTCGAGGACGTCCACGCCCGTGAAGACGTCCACCCCCGCGAAGACGTCCGCGTCCATGAAGACGTCGACCCCCGAGAAGACGTCCGCGCCGGCGAAGAAGTCCACGCCCGTGAAGGCATCCGCGCCCGTGAAGGCGTCCGCGCCCGCGAAGGCGTCAGCACCCGCGAAGGCATCGGCGCCCGTGAAGAGCAGGCCGCGACGCGGCGAGACGCCCGCCGGACCGGCCGTTGGCGCGAGGTCGTTCACACGCGGCGCCCGGGATGCCCGCCGCCGCGCCGCGCGCAAACGGGCACCCGGTGAGCAGCAGCAGCTGGGGCCGCAGCTGCGCAGCCAGCTGCGCCGGGTGCCGCGCGCGGCGTGGGTGTGCGCGCTGGTGGCCTTCCTGAACGCGGCCTGCTGGTCGGTGATCTCGCCCCCGTTCGAGGTCCCCGACGAACCATCCCACTTCGCCTACGTTCAGCGCCTGGCGGAAACCGGGAAATTGCCAACCTCGAGCGCCGAAACCTTCCCGCCGGCCGAGTTCACGATCCTGAACGACCTGCACTACTCGCAGGTGCGCTACCACTCCGAACAGGGCACGATCTCCTCGCCGACGGCGCAGCGCAAACTGGAAAGCGATCTCGCCAAGCCGCTCGCCAACACCGGCGGCGAAGGAGCGACCGGGGTGTCCGCATCCCAGCCGCCGCTGTACTACGCGATCGAGGCGATCCCGTACGCCCTCGGGTCGGTCGGCAACCTGCTCGACCAGGATGTGCTGATGCGGCTGCTCTCCGCACTGATGGGGGGCGTGACGGCGCTGTTCGCCTTCCTGTTCGTGCGCGAGGCGCTCCCCGGAGCGAGGTGGGCGTGGACGGTCGGCGGCCTCGGCGTCGCGCTCACGCCGCTGCTCGGGGAGATGTCGGGCGCGGTCAACCCCGACGCGATGCTGTTCGCGGTATCCGCGGCCCTCTTCTACTGCCTAGCGCGGGGGTTCCGGCGTGGGATCACACCGCGGCTGGCCGCCGCGACCGGCGCGGTGCTCGCCGTGGGCGTGTGCACCAAGCTCAATTTCGTCGGTCTGCTGCCGGGCGCGATCCTGGGGGTGCTGGCGCTGTGTGCGATCGAGTGGCGCTCCTCGAGGCAGAGCGCCTACCGCTGCCTCGCGCTCGCGCTCGGCATCGGCGCGAGCCCGATCCTGCTGTACGGCATCGTCAACCTGTTCTCTGGCCAGCCGGTGGGCGGGGCGTTCTCCGCCGTGGTCTCGTTCGCTCGCAAGGGCGGATCGCTCCCCGGGGAGATCGCCTACATCTGGCAGTTCTACCTGCCACGACTGCCCGGCATGAGCCCCGACTTCCACGGCATCCTCACCACCCGGCTGTTCTGGTTCAACGGGCCGGTGGGGCTGTACGGCTGGCTGGACGCGACCTTCCCGAGGTGGGTGTACACCGCCGCGCTGATCCCCGCAGGGCTGCTCACGCTGCTGCTGGTGCGGGCGCTCGTCGTGTATCGCGGCGCACTGGCCAGCCGTGCGCTCGAGCTGGGGATCTATGTGGCGATGGGGCTGGGACTGCTGATCCTGATCGGCGCCGACGACTACGTTCACCAGATCCCAGGTGAGTACGCCGAGCCACGCTACCTGCTGCCGATGCTCGCGCTGTGGGGAGCCCTGCTGGCGTTGGCGGCACGCGGCGCGGGGCGGCGCTGGGGGCCAATCGTGGGCGTGGCGATCGTCAGCCTGGTGCTGGCGCACGACCTCTTCAGTCAGCTGCTGGTGATCTCGCGCTACTACGGTTGACGTTCTCCCGGTGCACGCTCCGCTGGAACGCGGTGCGCCGCCCAGCAGGGAGGACCGCCTCGGCGCCGCGCGCGGCGAGCGCGTGGAGATAGGCGAGATCCTCCTCCAGCACCGCGAGCGCCCCCGCGGAATCGAGCACCGGCCCGTGGCCTGGAACGACATGCTCGGCGCCTTCCACCAGCGGCCGCAGCCGACCCAGCGTCGCAAGGTAGTCCTCGAGCGGCCTCCTGGTGTGACCTGGCGCCCCCGAAGGGTCGCCTAAGGTCGGGATCTCAACACTCGACAGGTAGTCCCCGGCAACCAGCACCCGCGCCCACGGAACCCACAGCGCCATCCCGTCCTCGGTGTGCCCCTCGGCCGGGTGCAGCTCCAGCTCACGCTCGCCCAACCCGCAGCGTCCCGGGACAGGCAGCGCTTGAACGGCGCCCAGCGCGAGCGGCCGGGGGCGCTCGATCAGGTGCTGCTCGTCGAACGCGCGCAGCTCGCGCTGGGCCGCCCCCGGCGTCGCGCGCAGCCGCTCGGCGGTGCTCTGCGCGCAGCCGAGCGCAACCCCAGCGAACGCCAGCGGGCCCAGCAGGTGGTCCCAGTCGCCATGGGTCGCGAGCAGCCCGCTGGGGGCGGCAAACCGCGCCTGCTCCAGCAGCGTCGGCAGCGCATCGAGCTCATCGGGCAACACCGGCGAATCGACGACGAAGGTCTCCTGGCCTCCCTCTTCGCCCGCCGTGGCGCCCAGCGCTCCGCCGCCGTCAGCATCCGTCGCCGCGCGCACCACGACGCAGTTGGTCTGCCAGATCGCGCTGGTCGCCACCAGCACGTCCGGGTGCAGGGCGAGCACCCGCACGACGGGTCAGGCGACGTCGAGCAGCTTCGCTGCCTCGCGCAGGCTGGGAACCTCCGCGGTGGGCTTTTTCTGCGAGGGGTCGAGCGTCTCTTTGTTGCGGTTGACCCAGATCACCGGGACGCGCTGCTTGAGGCAGGGCTCGACGTCATGGTGGTGGCTGGAGGCGATGTGCACCCACCCCTTCTTGCTCCCGATCCGCCGGGCGCACTCGGTGAAGTGGGCGAGGTCTGGCTTGTAGGAGCGCACCTGCTGGGCGGTGACGACGAGGTCGAAGTCGATCGGGATGTGGCGCCGGGTCTGTCCGAGCAGCTTGTCGTCGATGTTGGAGAGCAGGCCGAGCTTGTACTTCTTGGCGAGCTTCTGCAGCTGGATGGGCGTTTCCTTAAAGGGCATCCAGCGCTGCACCGAGTCGGGCAGGAAGCCCGAACGCGAGGTTTCCAGCGGCCAGTCGAGGCGTTTGGCGATCTCCAGGGCGGTGCGCCGCAGAACCTCGGCGTAGAGCTCGTAGGAGCCCGCCTCGATTTCGCGGGAGATCTCGTGGAAGAGCGCGAGCAACTCGGCGCGATCGAGCGTGATGCCATCGCGCTCGGCCTCTTTGGCGAACGCGTTGTAGACGCCGGTCTCCCAATCGATCAGGGTTCCGTACACATCAAATGTGACAAAGGTGACGTTCTTTGGCAGAGGCATCGCGCGGGCATTATGCCGCGCCCAGGGATCGCCGCGCGGTCAGCCTCATTGAGGGGGGAGGGGGAGGGCCGCCCTCCCCCTCCCCCTTGGACCCCCTCCCCCTTCCCTTTCGGGCTTGTACTCCCCCCTCCCATTCACGCCTACTCACCAATCCGGCTGAAGGCCGGCGAGCCGTGCCCCTTGCCTTTCGGTTAGCATCCTGCGCCGCTATGGACCTGCTCGAGTATCAGGGCAAGCAGCTGTTTGCCCGCCACGGATTGGCGGTCTCCCCAGGGAAGGCTGTTACGACCGTCGAGGACGCTGTGACGGCCGCCGCCGCGGTGGGTTATCCCGTGGTGGTCAAGGCGCAGGTGCTGATCGGTGGGCGCGGCAAGGCCGGCGGCGTGAAGCTGGCGGCCGACGAGTCCGAGGTGCGGGAGCATGCGGGCAACATTCTCGGTATGGACATCCACGGGCACACAGTGCGCAAGCTGTGGATCGAGCATGCCAGCGACATCGCGAGCGAGTATTACGCCTCGGTGCTGCTGGATCGCTCGGCCAAGCAGCCGCTTGTGATGTTCAGCACCGAGGGCGGCGTGGACATCGAAGAGGTGGCGGAGAAGACCCCGGAGAAGCTGGTGCGCCATCACGTGGACGCGCTGGAGGGCCTCTCGCGCGAGGAGGCCGTAAAGATCGCCACCGACGGGCAGGCCGACGCCGACGTGGTCGCGGGCGTCGCCGACGCGCTGGTGGCGCTGTACGAGGTGTGGATGCAGGAGGACGCGACGCTCGCAGAGATCAACCCGCTGATCGTGACGCCGGACCGCGCCGTCAAGGCGCTCGACGCAAAGGTCTCGCTCGACGGCAACGCGCTCTACCGCCACCCCGACAACCAGGGCCTCTCAGACGCCGAGAACGAAGATCCGATCGAGCGGCGCGCGAAGGAACAGGGTGTGCAGTACGTGGCGCTGGATGGCGACATCGGCATCCTCGGCAACGGCGCGGGCCTCGTGATGTCGACGCTCGACGTGGTCGCGCAGGCGGGCGGGCGCCCCGCGAACTTCCTCGACGCCGGCGGCGGCTCGGACGCGGGGAAGGTCAAGCAGGCGGTCGAGCTGATCCTCTCCAACGAGTCGGTCAAGGCCGTGCTGTTCAACATCTTCGGTGGGATCACCCGCTGCGACGAGGTGGCGAAAGGCCTGATCGCCGCGTTTGAGGAGCTGAAGCCGTCGGTGCCGTTCGTCGTGCGCCTAGACGGCACCAACGACGTCGCGGGGCGCGAGCTGCTCGAGCAGGCGGCGCTGCCGAACGTGCACGCCGCAAAGACGATGAACGAGGCCGCGGAGAAGGTCGTGGCGTTGGCGAAGGGGCAGAGCTGATGAGCAATCCGGCAGGCCGGCGATGCCATCCAAACGCACCCCTACCACTTCAAAACGCACCCCTACCACTTCACAAAATGAAGGGTTGGGGTCCAAAAAGTACACATGCAACCCCCGACCGCCCCGACGCAATTCGGCTGTACGCACCCGGCGCCGAGGCAGGTAGCTGACGATGTCCGTCCTCGTCGACAAGAGCACCCGACTGGCGGTTGCCGGGATAACCGGCAAGGAGGGCTCCTTCCACACGCTCAACAACCGCCGCTACGGCACCAATGTCGTGGGCGGGGTGACCCCCGGCAAGGGCGGACAGGACGTGGAGGGGATCCCGGTGTTCAACAGCTGGGCGGACGCAGCGCGCGAGACGCAGCCGAACACGGCGATGATCTTCGTGCCGCCGCGCTTCGCGGCTGACGCGATCCTCGAGGCCGCGGCGGCGGGAGTGGCGCTGGTGATCGCGATCACGGAGGGCATCCCGGCGCACGACGAGCTGCGCGTCTACAACACATTGAAGCGGGACTTCCCGGGCACGCGACTGATCGGCCCGAACTGTCCCGGCATCCTCTCGCCGGGCAAGGCCAACGTCGGCATCATCCCGGCGTCGTTCTTCAAGGAGGGCAACGTCGGCGTGGTGTCACGCTCGGGCACGCTGACCTACCAGATCGGCAACGAGATCGCACAGGCCGGCTTCGGCAACAGCTCGATCGTGGGAATCGGCGGCGACCCGGTGCCGGGATCGTCGTTCGTCGACATCATCGAGCTCTTCGAGGCGGACGCGCAGACCGAGCTGATCGTGCTGGCGGGCGAGATCGGCGGCTCGGCTGAGGAGGAGGCGGCGGACTACATCGCCGAGCACGTGACCAAGCCGGTGCTCGCCTACATCGCCGGCTTCACGGCACCGGCGGGCAAGCAGATGGGCCACGCGGGGGCGATCGTCTCGGGCAGCTCCGGCACCGCGGCCGCCAAGGCGCAGGCGCTGGAGGAGCGGGGAGTGCGCGTGGGACGCACCCCCACCGAGGTCGCCGAGCTGGCCGTGCAGATCCTGCGCGGCTGATCCCGCGCGACTGACCGCTCATCCGTCCGGGGCCCCGACCCTCGTCGAACGTGCTCATCCGCCCGGGGCCCCGACCCTCATCGAACGATCCGCAACATGCGGCCCACAACTTGGGTGAGCGCCGGTTGCGCCCGAGTAGGATGAACGGTAGACCGCTCCCCCGAGACCGATGACCGACACCTTCGCCAATGGACCAAGCACGCCGGGTGGCACCACGCCGGATGCGGCCCCGCAGGCGGGTGACGTGACGGGCACGCTCGCGGAGCTGGAGCGCAAGCTGCGCGAGCTGGAGGGTGAGCTGAACTCGATCGGCAGGCGCCGCGAGCTCGCCGGCGCGACTCCCCAGCCAGACTCGGCCGAGGCATCGCCCTCCTCGCCGGGCGGGAGGCTGGTGGACGAGGCGCTCGAGCCACCGACGCCGGTGGCGCCGGTCACTTCGATCACGCCCCCCGTGGCAGCGCCGGCACCAGTAGCGCCCCCGGCACCCACCGTGCCGCCGCAAGCGCCGATCGCGCCCGCGGCGGTCGGCTCGATGCCAGCGTCCGCTCCCGCAGCCGCGCCCGCCGGGTCCGGTCAGCCCGTCAAGTTCATGCGGCCGCCCGAGTCCGCCCGGCCGCGGGCGTCGCGGGAGCCAGCCGGTCAGAGCCAGCCGGATGGAGAGAGCGAGCCGCCGTGGGAGTCGGCCCGGCAGGAGCGTCCCCGCCCGAGCGAGGCGCAGCTGGCGAGTTTGGCGGAGCTGCGACGCTTCCGCGACCGCCTGGAGCGCTTTGCGCGGGACCTGGCGGCCGAGTACGACGCACTGCTAGGTCGGGTGATGTCGGGGCTCACCTCGGCCCCCGCCGCGACTGGCGCCGCCACACCCACCGAGGCCACGCCCGGCCCCCCCCTTTCATCCGTTCCGGCCGCGGCGAGCTCCACCCACGCCGGGGATGTCCCGCCGGCGATCGCTCAGCCCACGGCGTCTGGAGCGACGGGGCCGGTCCCTGCCGCCGCCCCCGAGTCGCCGGAGGACGTGCTGTTCGAGGGCCGCGTCGAGCTGGGGGTGGGACCGTTCTACGACATCGCCTCGCTGAGCGCATTCGAGCGGGGGCTGGCGAGCCTGCCGTACGTGGTCGAGGCGTCGGTGCGCCGCTTCGAGGCAAGCCATGCGGTGGTGGACGTGCGGCTGGCGGCGCCGGTGGCGCTGGTGCGCGAGCTGCGCCGCACGGTCGAGAGCGGCTTCAGCGTCCGCGAGGTCGCGGACGGTCGTGTGCTGCTGACATTCGACGAAGCTTGAACCCGCCCCGGTTCGCGTAAGCTTCCGGTCATGGCCGACGCCCCGATCTCCTTCGCCCGCGGAGCCCCCTCGCTCGACATCGTCGACGTCGAGGGCCTGCGCGAGGCGGCGACACGCGCGTTCGCGAACGACCCTGCGGGGACGACCGCGTACGGGACCTCGATTGGCTATCCGCGGCTGCGGGCATGGATCGCCGAGCGCCACGGGGTGGCGCCGGAGCACGTGCTGGTCACCAACGGCTCGATGCAAGCGGACGCGTTTCTGTTCGACCACCTGGTGGGAGACGGCGACGATGTGGTGGTCGAGCGCCCCACCTACGACCGCACACTGCTGTCGCTGCGCGAGCGCGGCGCGCGCGTGCATCAGGTGGAGCTGCTGCCGGACGGCATCGACATCGAAGCGCTCGCCGCGCTGCTCGGCGGATCCTCAGAGCCGGCGGTGCGCCCCAAGCTCGCGCACATCATCCCCAACTTCCAGAACCCCGCCGGTTACACGCTCTCCGTCGCCAAGCGCCGCGCGCTGCTGGAGCTGGCGGCGGAGTACGGGTTCACGGTGTTCGAGGACGACCCCTACGTCGACCTGCGCTTCAGCGGGGAGGGGCGCCCGACGATGCTCTCGCTGGACCCCGAGCGCGTGGTGTACGCCTCTTCGTTCTCGAAGACCGTGTGCCCAGGCATCCGCGTCGGCTACCTGGTGGGCCAACCAGACTTGATCGCGGCGATCGCGCGGCTGGCGACCAACACCTACATCTCGCCCAACATGGTGGCGCAGTCGATCGTGTACGAGTTCTGCGCCTCGGGAGCGCTGGAGCGCTCGATCGAGACCGTCAGGACGGCGCTGGCCAAGCGCGTGCGCACGCTCGAGGTGGCGCTGCGGCGCGAGCTGCCGGAAGCCGAGTTCGTCACTCCCGAGGGCGGCTACTTCATGTGGGTGACGCTGCCCGAGGGCACCGACGTCGCGACCCTGCACAAGGCCGCCACGGAGCTGGGGGTGGTGTTCGTGAAGGGCACCGACTTCCTCATGGAGGGCGGCGAGAACACGCTGCGTCTCGCCTACTCGGGCGTCACGCCGGAGCAGATCGAAGAGGGCGTCGCCCGCCTCGCGGCGGCTTACCGCTCGCTGCAGCCAGCGGCGGTGTAGTCCCCTTCGTAGGCCCCTTCACCTCCCGTAACGTTGTTGCCCCAGCACCAGTTGCTCTGGCAGCGCGGTGCGCGGCGGGGGCGAGGGGTCGGCGACCACTGAGACGGTCTCGGCGACCGAGGCGGTGACCGCGCAGCGGCGACCATCGGCCGTCTCGACCACAACCTCGCGGCGGTCGTGGTCGGTGAGCGTGCCACGCAGGCCGGGCTCGATGCCGGTTTCCTTGAGGTAGCGCAGGAGGTCCTCGGCCTCGTTCTCGAAGCGCAGCACGCGCACGGCGGCGCCGACCTCGACGTCAGCGAGCGGCACGCCGGCTTCGCGAGCGCCGGCGACGATCGGGTGGCCGTGGGGACAGGTCTTGGCGTCGCCGATCGCCGCAAGCATCCGCTGTTCGAGCACCGGGGACATCGCGTGCTCCAGGCGCTCGGCCTCCTCGTGGACCTCGTCCCAGGGGATCCCGAGGACGTCGGTGAGGAAGCGCTCGATCAGGCGGTGGCGGCGCACGATGCTCTCGGCCTGAGCGGCACCGTCGTCGGTGAAGGCGATCGTGCGGCTCTGTCCGCGGGTGATGTAACCGTCGCGTTCCAGGCGCCCCACCATCTCATGGACGGTGGGGGCGGAGAGCTGCATCGCGCGCGCAACGTTGGCGCCGGTCATCGGCAACCCGGCCTCCTGCAGCCAGAAGAGGATCTGCAGGTACTCCTCCTCCCCCACTGTTGCGCTGTCGCCGCTCATCCCACCACGATGCTAGCCGGGAATTCGGGGGGAGGTCGGGAGCGGAGCCTGTCCCCGATCCCGCTCCTGGTTGCTTGAGTGGAGCGGCCGCTACTGAAGCTGATCGAACGTGCACTGGCGCGGGTCCTTGTCCTCGCGCCAGCGCCGCAGCTTGGCACCGTGACGGATGCGCCCGGCGGAGATGTGGTCGAAGTCGATCTCGACGACCAGCTCGGGGCGCAGCGCGACCCACTCGAGGTTGCGCCCCGCGCTCCAGCGGCTGGGGTCGGCGGTGCCACGCTCGCCCGTCTCGTACGGCGCAAGGAAGCCGACGAGACGGCGCTTCTCGGCGGCGGTGAGGCCGGAGCAGTGACCGACGACACGAAGGGCATCGCCGTGGTAGAGCCCGAGGATAAGCGCACCCACTGTGTCGGGCTCCTTGCCCGGGCGCCACCCCACCACGACGGCGTCGGCGGTGCGGGTGCGCTTGACCTTGAACATCCCCCGGCGCTCCCCCAGCCGGTAGGGGGCGGCGCGCTCCTTGGCGATCGCGCCCTCGGCATCCTGCAGCCAGCGCTCGGCCTCGCGGGCCGTGTCGGCGGTGGGCATCAGCTCGATCGGGGCGCCCTCAAACCGAGGTTCGGCGAGCAGCGCTTCGAGCGCCGTGCGGCGCGCAGTGAGCGGCTGCTCGAGCAGGGAGTCGTCGTCACGGGCGAGCAGGTCGAAGGCGACGTACACCGCGGGGGTCTCGCGCGAGAGCAGCTCGATGCGCGAGGTGGCCGGGTGGATGCGCTGGCCGAGCGCGTCGAAGTCCTCGCGCCCGTCGGAGCCGCGCACGACGATCTCCCCGTCGAGCACGTAGTGCCCGGCGGGGAAGCGCAGCTCGGGAAAGTAGCGCCCGAGCGGGCGGCCGTTGCGCGACTGCAGAAAGAGCTCCTCGCCGTCGACGAACGCGAGACAGCGGAAGCCATCGAGCTTGATCTCATAGACGTAGATCTCCCCCTCGGGAAGCGCCTTGCGAGAGAGCGCCAGCTGTGGCTGGAGCGGTGGTTTGAGAGGGAGGGTCATTGCGTATCGCGCGCCCTTGAAGGCTGCACCCGCCGCGGCTCGCCGCGCTGCTTGCGGAAGTGCGGTGGCCAGGGCGCATCGCCGAGGCCCTCGCGCTCGTCGCGGTCGGCGAGCTCCAGCAGCGAGTCGAGCGAGCCGGGGTGGCGGTCGATCTCGGCGGCTGGGTCGCCGCGCTCGCGCAGGCGGGCGGGCACTGTGTCGAGACGCAGCTCGGCAGGCTCGACGTCGGCGACCTCGTCCCAATGAAGCGGACAGGAGACGCGCGCGTCGGCGACGGCGCGCACCGAGTAGGCGGAGGCGACGGTGCGATCGCGGGCGTTCTGGTTGTAGTCGATGAAGACGCCCTCACGCTGCTCCTTCCACCAGCGGGAGGTGGCGCGGCCGGGCAGCCGCCGCTCGACCTCGCGCGCGAGCGCCAGCGCGGCGCGGCGCACCTCGTGGAAGTCGCGCTCCGGGGGGATCCGCACGAACACATGCATCCCGCGCGAGCCGGAGGTCTTGGGGAAGCCGCGCAGCTGGTGCTCCTCGAGCACCTCACGAACGACGAGCGCCACCTCGCGCACCTGCGCGAAGGGGATGTCGGGCTGCGGGTCGAGGTCGATGCGCAGCTCATCGGGGTGGTCGGGGTCGGCGCGGCGCACCGGCCAGGGGTTCCAGTCGATCACGCCGAGGTTGGCCCCCCACACGAGGTGGGCGGCGTCGTTGACGACGAGCTCGCGGGCGGTGCGCCCGCTGGGGAACTCGACGACCGTGGTCTGCAACCACTCGGGAGCATGGTCGGGAACGCGCTTCTGAAAGAAGGGCTTGCCCTGCACCCCGTCCACCCAGCGCTTCATCACGGTGGGGCGCTCGCGCAGGTGCACGAGCACGGCCTCGGCACACTCGACGTAGTAGCCGATCAGGTCGAGCTTGGTGAAACCGGGCTCGGGGAAGTAGAGCTTGGAGGGGCTGGAGACCCGCAGCTGCAGGCCGGCAGCCTCGATCGTGACGTGCTCCTTCTCCTCAGCCATGCCTGTAAGGATGCCGGACAATGATCCCGCGAACAGTGCTCATCGCAGTGGAGCCCTTCGGCGGGGGGTTAAACGAGGAGGAGAGGCGGCCCGACCGAAGCCGGGAGAGGCTCGCCTCCGCCGAGCATCCCCGCCTCGGCCAGCCGGCCTCCGGCCGACTGCGCCACCCTCTCAGCGCCGAGCGCGCGGGGGTGGCGATCGGACGGGGGCTGCAGGCGGAAGACCCCTCGCTGGGGGTCGATCTGTGCCCGATCGAGCAGGCTGCGCAGGAAGACGAGCAGGTCACGCCCGGAGACCGGCCAGCCGCATCGAGCGCGCCCGTGGACGTGAGCGGGCTGTTGCAGGCTTGGGACTTCGACACCCGGATGCGCGCGGCACGTGCCGTGATAGTGGGCGCGGAGCGCCTTGACGAGCGCACGCTGCTGGGAAGCGCGGTGTTCGAAATCGCCACTCGCGCCCGGCAGGCCGGGGTGCCGGCGTACGCGGTGACTGGCGAAAACGCGCTGAGCCTCTTCGATGCGCGGATCCTCGATCTGCAGGTCATCCTTCAGGCGCGCGACACGCGGGCGCTGCGCAGGGCGGGCGAGAAGCTGGCGGGGGTGGTGTAGATGTCAAAAAAACCCCTAGAACCAGATGAGTTGGTTCTAGGCCTTAAAAGAACAACACGACCCCAACCCACATGCGGTTGGTTCTAGGGGTTCAAAGCCCACAACACCACCAGCCCGCAGAGAATGGTTCTGGCCTCAAAAAGAGGATGCAACACCACCAGGCCGCGACAGCTTGGCTCCAGGCCCTCAAAGAAAGCACTGCCCCTCCCCCCTGTAGGTGGGAACCTCCTCAACGATGCGATCGCCCTCGATCAGGTGCAGGCACGAGAAGCGCTCGCACAGCTCGCCGGCCTTGGCGTGGCGCATCCAGACGCGATCGCCGACCGCAAGCGCATCCGCAGGGACACCGAGCAGCGGCGTCTGCACCTCCCCGGCACCCTCCTGGCGATCGAGGCGTAGGCCGGCGGGCAGGTGGGGTCGGGGCAGGCGCGCCCGGTCGGCGGGACCAGAAGCAAGGTAGCCGCCGCCGAGCGCGGTGGCGATGCCGGGTCCCGGGCGGCGCACGACGGGCAGCGCGAACAGCGCGGCGGGACGGGGTGAGAAGGCTCGGTAGGCGTCGAACAAACCCGGCCCGTAGAGCCCTGAGCCGGCTGCGAGCTCGGTGACGGCGGCCTCGCACGCAGTGCCCTCCAGACTGCCGGTACCGCCACCGTTGACGAGCTCCAGCGGGGCGACGGCGCGCACGGCCGCCACCGCGGCACCACGACGCACGGCGAGCTCGCGAGCGGAGAGTGATTGCAGCCGGCGCACCACACCAGCCCGCAGCTGAGCGGCAATTCCCGACCCTGCCGGGGCGTCGCCGAGCCCGGCGATCTGGGCCTCGTAGGCCATCATCCCGACCAGCTCGACACCCTCACGGGCGACGATCGCGCGGGCGAGCGCAGCGGCCTGCGCGGCGGTGTGCACGGGGGAGCGCTTGGCGCCGATGCGCACGCGCCCGCCCAGCAGCCAGAGTCCCGCGTCGAGCTCCAGACAAACGCGCACGGGGGGCCCCGCAGCTCCCCCGGCGGAGGAGCCGAAAATGCTGGAGGATGGGGAGGAGGCAGGGGCAGCGTCAAGGGCTGCGTCGAGCAGGTCGAGCTGCGCAAGCGAATCGACCATGATCGAAATACGCGCCTCGGGCCGCTCAGCGGTGAGCCGCGCGAGCTCGCACAGCGCGCCGCGATCGGCGGTCGGATAGGCAACGAGGATGTCCTCGAACCCATGCTCGGCCAGCCACAGCGCCTCGGGGAGGGTGTACGCGAGCGTCCCCCGAAAGCCGGGGCGCGCGAGCACCCGCTCCTGCAGCGCGCGGCAGCGCACCGACTTGCTAGCGAGGCGGATCGGCTTGGGCGCGCCACGGCGTTCCATGTCGGCAGCGTTGGCCCAGAAAGCGTCGAGGTCGACGACCGCAAAGGGCGGTTCGAGCGACGCGGTCGCCCGTTCGAGCCGTTCGAGCGCAGCCGTGTCAGGGATCGCGTTCATGGGAGATCGTCCGCGTGAGTGAGGAGTTGGCCGCCGAGCGCATGGGAGCTGGTTGACTCCTACCCCGCCGCGGGAGCGTGGTCGGGACCCCCCTCGATGGGGCCGGCAAACGACGAGTCGGCGGGGTGGATCGGGCCGAGCACACGGTCGGTGTAGGCGTTGGCGAAACGCCCCTCGGGGTCCAGCTGCCGGCGCACAGCCTGGAAGCGCTCCCACTCGGGGTAGCGCTCGCGCAGCGTGGCGGCGCTCTGGAAGTGGCGCTTGCCCCAGTGGGGTCGTCCACCGAGCTCGTCCATGATCGCCTCCACCGCGCGAAAGTAGGGCTCCCACGCCATCCCCTCGAACATGTGCACGGCGACGAACCCGCTGTCGCGCCCGGCGGCAGTCGAGATCAGCGCGTCGTCGGCGGCGACGGTGCGCACCTCGATCGGAAAGGGCACGGCGAAAGGTGCCCGCCGCGCGCCACCTCTCCAACGCTCGCCGGCCGACCGTGGCCCGCCCTTCCGAGAGTCGCGGCCACCGGACTCGTCCTCCAGCGGCCCACCCTCCACCAGCTCGAGCACGCGGCGCACGGCCTCCACGGTGCGCTCGCGCGGAAGCGCGTACTCCATCTCGGTGAAGCGCACCAGCCGTGGACTGGCGAAGATCCGATCGGAGCGGTCCACGCGGCGGCTGGTGCCCGCAAGGCGTGTGACAAGCCGATTGATGTGGGGGATCTGGGCCGGCATGCGCCGGCCGAGGCGGCAGAAGAGTCCGAAGGCGTGGTTGGTGAGCAGCACGTCGTTGGCGTAAGCGCTCGCGCGGCCGCGCGGGCGAGCCGGCTCCTCGGTGCGGTTGTTGGTGCGCGTCAGCGCCGTGCGGGCATGGGGGAAGACGAAGAACTCGAAGTGATCGTTGGCGAGCGCCAGCTCCTCGAAGCGCTCGAGCGTCTGCTCCAGCGAAGCGGGGGCGTCGAGGCCGCGCAGGCGGAAGGCGGGCACACAGCGCAACGTCACCTCCGCGACCACGCCGAGCGCGCCGAGCCCCACGCGCGCGGCGCGCAGCAGCTCGGGATCGTCCCGCTCGGAGCAGTGCAGCGTGGAGCCGTCGGCGAGCACCAGTGTCAGCGCCGCCACCTGCGAGGGGATGTTGCGCAGACGCGCGCCGGTGCCGTGCGTGGCGGTCGAGATCGCTCCGGCGATGCTCTGTACGTCAATGTCGCCGAGGTTCTCCAGCGCCAGGCCGATCGCGGCGAGGCGCGCATTGAGCGCGTGGATCGTGATCCCCCCCTGCACGCGCACGAGGCCGCTCGAGCGATCGATCTCCAGCAGCCGGCTCATGCGGTCGAGCCTCAGCAGACGCCCGTCGGTGAGCGCGATGTCGCTGAAGGAGTGCCCCGCGCCGGCGACCCGCACGCGCTGGCCGTGCGCGGCGGCCCGCTCCAGCACGGCGGCGATCTCCGCGATCGAGGTGGGCCGCTCGATCGCCGCGGGGGCGCAGCGCTCGTCGCCGGCCCAGTTGCGCCACTCTCCAATAGGCTCGCTCACCGATGACTGAGCCTACCCCCACGCCGGCCCCGGTGCCGGGGACGGAGGCCACGGCCACCCGCTCACCTCGAGCACGCTCGCTGCCGAACCCTGGTGCGAGGCGCGCGACCGTGATCGGGGCCGGCTCGTTCGGCACCGCGCTCGCGGTGCTGCTGGCGCGCGGCGGCCTGCGCACGGCGTTGCAGACCCGCACCGCTGAGCAGGCGCAGACGCTGGAGGAGCAGCGCGAGAACCGCATCTACCTGCCGGGCGTGGAGCTGCCCACGCAGCTGCGTATCGAGCCATCCACCGCGGGTGTGGCGCGCGCCGACTACGTGTTTCTGGCGGTTCCCTCGCAGGCGCTCGGGCCGGTCGTGGCGGGGTTGCGCGAGGCCGGCCTGGGACGGCGCACGGCGGTGGTGTCGGTCGCCAAGGGCCTCGTCCCGCCGGACGGTTCGCCGCCGACGAGCCTCCTCGAGGCGGCGTTCGGCGCTGAGCGCGTGGCCTGCCTAGGGGGACCGGCGCACGCCCAGGAGATGGTGCATGCCGGCGCGGGGCTGGTGGCGGCCGCGCACGACGAGGAGCTCGCCCGTCAGCTCGCGCTGGTCTTCACGCGCGCGGGAGTGGTGTGTGAGCGCTCCAACGACCCGCTCGGGGTGGAGCTGGCGGGAGCTGCCAAGAACGCCGCGGCGCTCGCAGCGGGCGCCACCGAAGCGCAGGGCCTCAACGCCGCGGGCGCCGCGGCGGGGCACATCTTCGCGGAGGTGTGGCGCTACGCGGAGACCCTAGGGGCGCGGCCGGAGTCGATGATCGGACTGGCGGGCACCGGCGACCTGGTGGCCACCGCGCTCGCCCCCGAGAGCCGCAACCGCCGCGCCGGGGAGCTGCTCGCGGCAGGTGTGCCGGCCGCGGCGATCCCCGCCCGCATCGGCCAGGCGGTGGAGGCGCTCGAGTCTGTGCCATTGCTCGCGCGCGCGCTGGAACGCGCGGGCGGGGAGACCTCGAACGAGCGGGAATTGGCTTCCGGGCGGGCGCCGGTGACGAGCGCCCTCGGCCGCCTGATCTCGGGCGAACTGCCGCTCCAGGAGTGGGTCGCCCTGGTGCGCGCCACCGTCCCCCCACCGGCCCTCTGGCGCCGGCGGCCACAGCCGGGCTTCTGGCGAGGACTGTGGCAGCGAATGTCGGGGACCTGACTCCCATCTGGCCATTGCACGGGCGAGAGAAAGAAGACGGGGAGGGCTGGGGGTTATATCCCTCTTTTTAAAGGTCGTGCGCTATGGTATCCCCTAATACTATGGTCTATCTTTAATACCATAGCGCACGACCTTTAAGCGAGCACTTTTACCGAGGCCGGTCGCATATACGATTATCAATACATGCCCTGACCGACTTCCCGAAGGAGACACACCGCTCATGCCACCGGCAGACAGATCGAAGAGAAGCGAAAGCGCGGGAGAGCCGCCCTTTGGCCTGAGACTCGACCCGGACGAGTTCCACGAGCAGGAGCTTCGCCGCGAAAAGATCATCAAAATGCAGGACACCATCCGCCCCGGCCGGACCATACCCGTCGCGATCCGCTTCGACCAGTTCACGCTGCGGCGGCTGAAGACGCTCGCCACCCTCCACAACACCGGCTACCAAACGCTCCTGAAGGCGTTCGTCCTCGAACGGCTCTACGAGGAGGAGAAGCGCGCGGGGATCATCGACTCATGAGCGTGTTCACAACCGCCTCGTAAACGCCCGCTCCGTTTCCGGACTCGCACACGCGCACGTTCGCGTACTGCCCGATCGTCTCCCCAATCGTCGGGTCGCGCAGGTGCGCGTTAGCCACCAGCCAGAAGGTCTGTACGTGCCGCGCGCACGCCATGTCCTCGCGCGAGTCCCCCACCGCGAAGGTCTCCTCGGGCGCATACCCGCGGGCGCGCTGGTGGAATGCCACCGCCCCCGCCTTCGACGCGCCCGCCGGGACGAGGTGGTAGCCGCGCACCTGCTCCAGGCTCGCCTGCCTCGGGGAGCGCGTGCTCACGGCGCCGTTGTCCACCAACCGCAGCCCCTCGTACCCATGCTCCGCCAGCACCTCGTCAGCCTCTTCCGCATCCACAAGGCCACGGAAGAGATGTGACACTTCGCGTTCGGTGTGCCACGGGTCGTGGTGCTCCAGGCGCTCCCCATAGTGCTCCAGCAGCAGCGCCGGCGCCCCCGAGCGCTCGATCTGCTGGGCGATCGTCAATTCGCCCGGCTGCATGTTGCCGGTCAACCAGTGCTCTTCCCCGTCCATCACGACGCACGCCCCCGCCTCGTAGATGTAGGAGCTCCCGCCCAGCAGCCGTGCATCCTCCGCCAGCTGCACCTTGCGCCTGCCCGACATCAACACGACCTCCACGCCCGCGCGCAAACACGCCTGCACCGCCCTGACCCCGTCGATCGCCACCTCCCCCTCGCCGTCGTGCAGCAGCGACGCGCCTTTCCCGAGCAGGGTGCCGTCGAGGTCGAGGTACAGACAGCGCGCGCTCACGTCACGCCCACGCTCGCCAGCGGCGGACGCTCCAGCTGCGCCTCCCCCTCCAGCTCCACCAGGCGCCCTTCGCGCTGCATTCGTCGTGCGATCGTCGCCAGCACCGTCGTCGCCATCGGCGTCAGCTCCACGAGCGACTGGTGGCGGTTGCGGTGCACCTCCAGATCCACCTGCGCCAGCCCCTCCAGGCCGACTGTCTGCCACGCGTCGATCAGCATCCCGATCTCCACGCCATACCCGGTCGCATACGGCAGCCGCTCCAACAGGCCTCTGCGCGCCGCCACCTCCCCCGCGAGCGGTTGACGCACCTCTGCCAGCTGCGGGTAGAACAGGGCCAGCGCCGGACGTGCGGTCAGGTGGTTGACGCGCCCCCCGCCCTCTGGCAGCGCGACTCCGCCCTGCTCGAAGGGACGCCGGTAGAAGGCCTTCACGAACTCCACGCCCCGCTCGCACACAAGCGGGCCCAGCACGCCCGTCGCGAAGTGCGCCGAGAAGTGCTCGGAGTCGCCGTCCAGATAGCACACCACCTCCCCCTCCATCTCCCCCAATGCTCTCCACATCGCGTCGCCCTTGCCCAACACCTGCCCGAAGCCCGGCATCAGCTCCGCCTCCTGACGCACGGTCGCTCCCGCCTTTGCGGCCACCGCCGCGGTGCCGTCCACCGAGGCGGCGTCCACCACCATCACCTCGTCGATCGCGCCCGCTTCCCTCAGCTTCACCAGCTCCCTAACCACTCTTCCCACCGTGCCCGCACACTCCTTCGCCGGCACGCACACCGACACGCTCTCGCTGCGCTCGCGCGCGATCCGCTCCACGGAGTAGAGCGAATGGTGGAAAGTGCGCGTTCGCGCCCAGTCGCGCGACCCGAGCTTCTGGGCCGAATCTCGGTGGTTGCGCCCGTCCTCGCGATGCTCGTCAGTCGAAGCAGCCATCGCCATCTACTATCGCAACCGGTGGCGATAGAGCGCACGATCGAGCCTTGGAGCGCCCTGCTCGACGACGGGCGAGCCGATGGCCGACTCGTCCGCGGAGCCTCCGAAGGGCCTACCGCCGCCACGCTGGTAGATCCACCCGCGGACCTGCACCCCGACGTACTCGCGGCGCTTACACGCGCGGGCATCGGACAGCTCTACTCCCACCAGGCGCGGGCGCTTGAAGCTGCCTGGAAGGGCCCTCTGATCGTCACCACGGGCACCGCCTCCGGCAAGTCGCTGTGCTTCAACCTCCCCACCCTGGAGGTCCTCTGCCGTGACGCCCACGCGCGCGCGCTCTACCTCTATCCGACCAAGGCGCTCGCGCAAGACCAAGCGCGCGCGCTCGCCCGTTTCGGCCTCGGCGATCGCCTGCGGCCCGCGATCTACGACGGCGACACCCCCCGCGAGGCACGCACTCAGATTCGCCGCCGCGCGGGCATCGTGCTCACCAACCCCGACATGCTCCACCTCGGGATCCTCCCCCACCACGAATCGTGGGCCAACTTCTTCGCCAACCTCGCCGTCGTCGTGATCGACGAGGCCCACGTCTACCGCGGCGTGTTCGGCTCCCACGTCGCCAACGTGATGCGCCGCCTGCGCCGCGTCGCCGCCGCCTACGGCACCGCCCCGCGCTTCCTGCTCGCCTCCGCCACGATCGCCAACCCGCGCGAGCTCGCCGAGCGACTCACCGGCCTGGAGGGGATCGGCCTGATCGACGAGGACGGCGCCCCCGCGCCGCGACGGCAGATCGCGATCTGGAATCCCCCACTCACCGACGCCGCACTCGGCGCGCGCCGCTCCTCACTCGGCGAGGCCGCCGAGCTGCTCGCGCGGCTGGTGCGCGACGGCGCACGCGTGATCTGCTTCATGAAGTCGCGCAAGGGCGTCGAGCTACTTTCCCGGCTGGTGCGAGAGGAGCTCGAGCACGACGCAGACCTACCGGGTGAGCGCGGAGAGTCGCGCGAGGACGTGGAGAGTCTGGCCGACCTCGTGGTCCCCTACCGCGCCGGCTACACCCCCCAGCAGCGGCGTGAGCTGGAGGGCCGCCTGATGCGCGGCGAGCTGCGTGCGGTGATCACCACCGACGCGCTGGAGCTGGGGATCGACATCGGCGAGCTCGACGCGGCTGTGGTCGTCACCTTCCCCGGCACCGTCGCTTCGCTGCGCCAGATGTGGGGGCGCGCCGGGCGGCGCGGGCGGGGCCTGGCGGTGTACATCGCCGGCGATGACGCTTTGGATCAGTTCTTCTGCCGCCACCCCGACGAGTTCCTGGAGCGGCCCGTCGAGTCCGCGATTCTCGACCACGAGAACCCCCAAATTCACCTCGCCCACCTGCTCTGCGCGGCCTTCGAGGGTCCGCTCTCGGGCGCCGACGCCGAGATCCTCGGGCCGCGCTGGGAGGCCTACGCGGAGATCCTCCTCGGCCGTGGGCAGTTGCGCCGACGCCCAAGCAGCGCTGCCTACCTCCCCCGCAACCCCGCCGAGTACCCCGCCGCGGCGGTCTCGCTGCGTTCCGCCTCGCTCGACAGCTTCGCGATCGTCGACGTCTCCTCCGGGGAGCTGCTCGGCACAACCGAGGCGGCGCGCGCGTTCTCGACCGTGCACCAGGGCGCGATATACCTGCACCTCGGGCGCTCCTACGAAGTGCAGGAGCTCGATCTGGAACGTCGCCGCGCGCTGGTGGCGCCATTCGACGCCGACTGGTACACACAGCCCAAGCGCCAGACCGATACGACGATCGAGAGTGTCCTCGACCGCCGCGAAGTGCTCGGAGTCTCGCTCTCCTTCGGGGAGGTCTCGGTCACCGACACAGTGCTCGCCTACCAGCGGCGTCGCCTCTCCGACCACGCCCAGATCGATTTGATCACGCTCGACCTGCCCGAAACCAGCTTCTCCACGCAGGCGCTCTGGTTCGAGCTGGACCCCGATGAGCTCGCTGCCTGTGTGCCCAAGTGCGGCGAACATGCCGGGGCCACGACTGAGGCCGGCTCCGCGGAGCATCTCGACGCGCCCCCCGCGGGGGCGACGGCGAGCATCGACGACGAGGCGGCACAGGAGACGGTGCTCGGCGCCCTGCACGCCGCCGAGCACGCCCAGATCGCGGTGCTGCCGCTGATCGCGATGTGCGACCGCTGGGACATCGGCGGGCTCTCGACCAATCTCCACCCCCAGACGGGCCTGCCGACGATCTTCATCTACGACGGCCACCCCGGCGGCGTCGGGCTCACCCGCGCCGCCTTCCTGCGCTTCGAGGAGCTCTGTCGCGACGCCCACCGCCTGATCGCTGAGTGCCCCTGCCGCGCCGGTTGCCCCTCGTGCGTGCAGTCGCCCAAGTGCGGCAACCTCAACGAACCGCTCGCCAAGGGCGGGGCACGGCTCCTGTTGGAGGGGATGCTGGCGGTGCAGGCCGCAACCTGATGGGGAATCAGGAGGTGGAGGTGTCTTTTTACGCGCCCCACCACTTCAAAAAATGAAGGGTTTGGGTCTGAAAAAGAACCTGCGAATCGCGCAGGCGCGCCCGGCACAATGAACGCCAGTGTCCAAGGGCGTCCCTGGCAAAAGAGCGATCGTCGGCCTTGCCGTGCTGCTGGCGCTGGCGATCGTCACGCCAACCAGCAGCGCCGGTCTCGGCGGGCCGGAGGGCCGTATCGGCCAGACCCAACTCAACGGTCCGAGCGACCGCGCCAGCCAGACCCAACTCAACGGTTTGAGCGGCCGCGCCAGCCAGACCCAACTCAACGGTCCGAGCGACCGCGCCAGCCAGACCCAACTCAACGGTCCGAGCGGCCGCGCCAGCCAGGTCGAACTCGGCGAAGGTCCCGGCGGACGCGTGGCGCTCACCGCTTGGACACTGCGTCGCGACCCCGAAGACGTCGGGCAGCTGCGGGGGTGGCCCACCGGAGACTTCGGGGGTGCGTCGGTGAGCGTCCCCGACGTGGTCAACCCCGCCCCGGTCAAAGGCAAGCGGACGATCCCCGACTTCGAAGGCTCGGTGGCGTGGTACCGCACGACGATCACTGCGCCGACGGCGGGCACCTACGCGCTGGAATTCCAGTCCGCCAACTACCTCGTCGAAGTATGGGTCGACGGCCACCCGCTGGGCTCCCACGTCGGCTTCTACCTGCCTTTCGAATTCCGCGACGCCCTGGCGGCGGGCACGCACACGCTGGTGGTGCGCGCGGACTGGCGCAACCCGCTGCTGCAAACCAACGAAGGCTTCCACCGCGCATGGTTCAACTTCGGGGGGCTCGACGGCGCGGCCAGTGTGCGCGAGCTCACCGCCAGCGAACTCTCCAACCCCACGATCCAGACGACGCTCACCCCCGACGTGGGTGAGCAGGATTCGAGTCCATCGCAGGCGACCGTGCAGCTGGGTGTGGCGGTGCACAACAATGGGCCGGCGCGCACGCTCGCGCCCGAAGGCACGCTCAGCCGCCCCGGGCAGACGATCCCCGTTGCCTTCACCCCCCAGCTCGTCGGCGCCGAACAGACGGTGACGATAACCACCACCGTGACGGTGCCCACACCGGCGCTGTGGGCACCCGGGAGCCCCAACCTCTACGAACTGACACTCGACATCCCGGGCGAGAGCAGCTACAGCGCGCACGTCGGCCTGCGTCAACTCACGTGGGGCGGGGGCAAGATGTACCTCAACGGGCAGCCCCTGGAGCTGCACGGCGCCTCAATCCAGTTCGAAGCACCCGACCACGGCGACGCGCTCGGCCCCGCCGAAGAGGACACGCTGGTGCAGGAGCTGCAGGCGATCGGCGCCAACGCCGCCCGCACCCAGCACCCGCTGCCCGCCAGCATGCTCGAACGCCTCGACGCCGCCGGGATCCTCGTGTGGCAGGGCGTCGGCCCCGTCGACCCCTCCGGCGACTGGACGGGCATCACGCCACAGCTGGCCGAACGAGCACGCGAAGACGTGCGCACCACGGCGCAATCCGACCAGCTGCACCCCTCGATCATCGCCTGGAACCTCACCAACGAGATGGCCGGCAACGGCCACTCCGGCGGCCAGGCGCAGTACGTCGAAGCGATGTCCGCGTGGCTGCACACCTACGACCCGGGGCGGATGGTCGCGGTCGACGTGTGGGGCGAGCACCCCCCACGCCACGGCGCCGGCCATCTGTACAGCGACGTCGACGCGGTCTCCGAGACCGACTACTCCGGCTGGTACGAGGGCCTGCACGATAAGCCCGCCAAGCTGCGCCGGCTGATCGACAACCGCCTCGACGCGATGAACGCCACGTTCGCTGGCAAAGTCCAGATCATCAGCGAGTTCGGCGCCGAAGGCAACGCGCTCAACCGGCCCGGGCGTCCGGGCAGCTACGCCTTCCAAACCCGCCTGCTCGCCCAGCACATCCACCTCTACGAGGCCGACCCCGCGCTCAGCGGGATGCTGGTATGGGTGCTGCGCGACTTCGCGCTGACCCCCACCTACTACGGCGGCTCGGTGCTCGCCGAGGACCCCCACATCAAGCTGGTCGAAGGGATCCTCGGGAAGGGCCTGTTCGACTACGCCGGCCACCCCAAGCCGGCCGAGCGCGCGGTGGCGCGGCTGTTCAAGGCGCTGCCAGCGGTATAGGAGCCATTTGGATGCTTTCCTCCTTCCGGGGGGATACTTTCCTCCTTCCAGGGACAGCATTGGATGCTTTCCTCCTTCCGGGGAGATGCTTCCCTCCTTTCAGGGGCAGCATTGGGAGCTTTCCTCCTTCCGGGCAGGGGATTATGCATCTACTTTTTAGTCCCTAACCCTTCATTTTGTGAAGTGGTTATGGGTGCATTTGAATGAGATCGGATACGGTTCGGTCGTGGTTCTCTACGTCTGCCCGTACGGCACATCCTTTGGAGGCCTGCCAGCGCCGATCGCCCATCCCTGCGGCCGGGCGGCGAAGGCACTCAACGACGCGGGTTACACCTACGACATCGAGCAGGTCAAGGGCGGCAGCGCGAAGTTCTGGACCTGGTCGTCGCGGGCCCGCGACCGCGCCGAGGTCGAGCGGCTCAGCGGCCAGCGCGCAGTGCCGATCCTCGTACTCGACGGCGGCGAGGTCGTAACCGGCTCAGGCGCAATCGCACGCTGGGCGCAGGAGCACCCGGCGAAGTCGCCTGCCGCGACGGCCTGACTGCCGCGGGAGCCAGCTACTCAGCGTCAGGCCAGTTGGCGGCGCCCATGACGCCGTCGCCGTCCTCGGGCCTGGGGCCGCCGACGGCGAGGATGTCCAGCCCGTCAGGGCCTGCCTCGAAGGCACGCACCACGTCGGGAGCCACGCGCAGGACGTCCCACTGGCGCAGCTCCTGGGTGTCGCTGTCGAGCAGCACCCGCCCGGACCCGGCGACGACGATGTATGCCTCCTCCTGCTCGCGGTGGCTGTGAGCGATCGGGCTGCGCATGTCTGCCGCATAGCGGAAGAGGCTGACCCCCAGGTCACGCGAGTCCAGGTGTTTGCGGGCAAAGCGACCGTCGATCCCCGGTGCCCGATCGCCGATGGAGTTCTCGATATCCAACAGGTTTACGGCGGCGAAGCGGGACATGTGCTCTCCTTTGGGGCGAGGGTGGTGGGGTCCTCACATTAGGGGGTGGTGGGGTCCCCACATTAGCTTCACGCGCGACGGATCCTCTCACGCGCGACAGGTCCCAGCCGCGCGACTGTTGCCCTATCGATTCCCCCGCGCGATCTTGCGCAGGTCGATCGTCGCGTCATACAGCTTGGCGTCGACGCCCTCCTCCAGCGCGATCTCGCGCAGCGGCCGCCCGGTGGCGGTGGCCTTTTGCACGATCGAGGTGCCCTTGTCGTAGCCGATCGCGCCATTGAGCGCGGTTGCGACGGCGAGGGTTCCCCCGGCCGAGGCGTCCGTACCCGCTCTATTGGCCTGGATGCCGTCCACACACTTCTCGGCGAACACGCGTGTCGTGGAGGAGAGCAGGCGCAGTGACTGCAGCAGGTTGCGTGCGATCAGCGGGATGCGGACGTTGAGCTCGAACTGTCCTTGCATGCCGCCGATGGTGATCGCGGTGTCGTTGCCGATCACCTGCGCTGAGACCTGCAGCACAACCTCGGGGATCACCGGGTTGACCTTGCCGGGCATGATCGATGAGCCCTTCTGCAGCTCCGGCAGGAACAGCTCACCGATGCCCGCGCGGGGACCCGAGCCCATCAGCGCGAGGTCGCCGGCGATCTTAGTCAGGGAGACGGCCACCACCTTGAGCGCGCCCGACAGCTCGACCAGCGCGTCGCGGTTGGCCTGCGCCTCGAACGGGTCCGCCGGCGCGGCAATCTGCCTGAGACCCGAGTCCTTCTTCAGGCGCGCGCGCACCTTCTCGGCGAAGCGCACGTGCGTGTTCAGGCCGGTGCCGGTGGCGGTACCGCCGAGCGGGATCTGCCCGACGTGCACGAGTGCGGCCTGCACGCGCTCCTGGCCGAGGCGCATCTGCGCCGCGTAGCCCGCGAACTCCTGACCGAGCGTGACCGGCACGGCGTCCATCAGGTGGGTGCGCCCGGCCTTGACGATGTTCTCGAAGCTTTTTGCCTTTTTCGCGAACGAGCGCTCGAGCTGCTTGAGCGCCGGCAGCAGCTCGTTCTGGGCGACATCGAGCGCGGCGAGGTGCACGGCGGAGGGAAACACGTCGTTGGAGGACTGGCCCATGTTGACGTGGTCGTTGGGGTGCACGCTCTCGCCTGCCAGGCGCGCGATCACCTCATTGGCGTTCGTGTTCGTGGAGGTGCCCGAGCCGGTTTGGAAGACGTCGATCGGGAACTGCGCGTCGTGCCTGCCGGCAGCGATCTCCCTGGCCGCTTTCTCGATCCGCGCTGCGCGCCGTTTGTCGAGCAGCCCCAGCTCGCCGTTGACGGCGGCGGCGGCGCCCTTGATGCGGGCCAGCCAGTGCACCACCGCCACCGGCACCGTCTCCCCCGAGATCGGGAAGTTCTCGACGGCCTTGGCGGTCTCGCCGCCCCACAACTGCGTATCTGCCATTGGATCTCCTTGATCGACGCTCGCGACGAACCCTATCTGCCAAAGAGGGGCCCAGCTCGCCGGCTTGACCGGCCGCCTGCAAAGCACCCATCGGCGCCCACAACCTCTCCGGGCAGGACATCTAGCCGCAGAAGGCAACCAGCTCCCGCGCGAGGCCCACCGGGTCGTCGTAGGCGAGCAGGAACCCCGTGCCGGGCAGCACGCGCAGCTGCGCGTTGGGCAACAGCTTCAGCGTCTCTTCGGCACCGGCGAGCGGGTACAGGCGATCGCTGTCGGCCCACAACAGCAACACCGGCATCTCAAGGCGTGGGTAGAGCTCCACCAGCTGCGTCTGGGTACCGCGCGGCCAGCGGCGCGCGAACTTGGCCCACGAGCGCGCGAGGCTGGGGTTGCCGGGGACGTCGGCGAAAGCGTGGCGCACGAGGTCGCGCGCGGCCGGCTCTCCACGCGCGGAGAGACGCGGCCCCAGCGAGGGGGAGAGCACGAGCGGCGCGGCGTGGGTGAGCACGCGGTCGGCGCCGGGGAGCGAGCCGGTGCGAGCGGCGAGCCGCCAGGCGGCGCGCAGCCGGGCATGCTCTTCGGGGCGGTGTAGGCGGTTGGGCATCAGCACCACGCGCGCGGGGTGCAGCCCCCCGCTTTCGATCGCGCGCAGCAGGATCTCGGCGCCGATGTCGTGTCCGGCGATCAGCGGCCGCGGGCCCAGCACGTCGGCGGCGAAGCCACACAGCACCTCGGCGTACCAGTCGATCGTGTAGGGGTGGCGCGGCCGGTCCTCGGAATCGCCGTGCAGCGGCAGATCGGGGAGCACCACCCTGAAGCGCTCGGACAGCCGCCGCGCCACCGGCTCCCACTCCATGTGGGAGAGCATCGCGGAGTGCAGCAGCGCCAACGGCGGACCCGCGCCGAGCTCACGGTAGGCCACCCGAGCGCCGTCGGGGTGGTGGTAGAGGCGCAGCCTCACGCGCGTGCGCGGTCGCGGTGGCGAAGCACCACTGCATCGTAGGAGACACTCACACCCAGCTCAGCGCCCATTTGCCCAGCATTGGAGCTACCCGGAGCAGCGCCGCTTGGCGGAAGGCGAGGGCGCGCCTACGGTCCCGGGCATGCCAGCTTCGGTAGACGTCGTGATCGTCACCTGCAACCGCTATGAGCTGACCCAGAGCTGCCTGCGCCACCTGCGGGCACAGACGCTCGCGCACCACGTGATCGTGGTGGACAACAACTCCACCGACGGAACTCCGACCCGCCTGCGCGAGGAGTGGCCCGACGTGCAGCTCGAATGCCTGGATCGCAACTACGGCTTCGCCGTCGGCTCCAACCGAGGGGTGACGGCGGGCCTCGGTGAGATCGTGGTGCTGCTCAACAACGACGTCAACTGCCGGGCGGATTTCCTTGCCCGGCTGCTCGCGCCGCTGCGCGATCCCGCGGTCGGATCCTCAGCCTCGCTGATGCTCCAACCGGGGGAACAGCGGATCGACAGCATCGGCCTGACCGCCGATGTCACGCTCGCCGGCTTCCCGCGTCTGCATGGCCTGCCGGCGGCGCACGCCTGCGATCTCCGTCCGGTGCTGGCCGGGCCGGCGGGCACCGCCGCGGCCTACCGGCGCACGGCGTGGGAGCAGGTCGGCGGGCTCGACGAGACGATCTTCACCTACATGGAGGACTTCGACCTGGCGCTGCGCCTGCGCAGCGCCGGCTGGGAGTCGGTGGCCGCCCCCGACGCGGTGGGCGTCCATCTCGGCTCGGCCACCCATGGCCATCGCTCCGCCTGGCAGCGACGCAACGGCGGCTTCGGGCGCGGCTACCTGCTGCGCCGCTACGGGCTGGGGCGAGGGACGGCCACGGCGCGCGCACTGGCCACCGAGGCGCTGGTCGTACTCGGAGACCTGGTCATCTCCCACGACCTCGCCGCACTGCAGGGACGCATGCGGGGATGGAGCGCCGGCCAAAGCCGCCCCCACCATCCGCGCCCGCCGGCGGCGGCGATCGACCAGCAGATCGGCTTCCGCGACTCGCTCGAACTGCGGCGCGGGGTCTACGAGCGACGCGCCGCCTGAGCTCGGGTCTCACGGGTGTGCGCTTCCCACCAGCGCACCGTGTCGGCGAGACCCTCCGCCAGCGTCCACCGCGGACGGAAGCCGACCTCCTCACGCAGCCGAGCGATGTCGGCCACCAGCGACCACGGCTCGCCGGGACGATCGGGCAGCGCCCCCCGGCGCACCAGCTCGGGGTGTCCCGTCGCCCGCACGATCGAGTCGACCACGTCGCCCACCGTCACTCCGAGCCCGGTGGCGATATTGACGGCGCCCACCACCGAGCTGTCGAGCAGCGCCGCCACGGCGCCGGCCACATCCTCGACGTGCATGAAGTCGCGAACCCGCTCGCCGCTGCCGATCGCGACCGTCTCCCGCGCTAGCAGCGCGCGAATCACCGAGGACACGAGGCGTCCCGGCGCCTCGTGTGGGCCGTACAGGTGAAAGGGCCGACCCCAGGCGAGCTCGACTCCCTCCTGCGCGGCATACGCCTCCAGCACGCGGCGCAGCGCATCCTTGGCCACGCCATACAGCGTGGCGGGCGCCAACGGCGATGCGCACTCGCCGAGCGGCCCCCCGACGCTCGACCAGTCGTACTCGGCACACGTCCCCAACACAACCATGCGCCGCCCACCGCGACCCACGAAGGCACGCACGAGATGCAGACTGCGCTCCACCCAGATCACGTTCTCGGGCGCGCGCCAGTTGCGGCCGTGCTCGGTGCACCACGCGAGGTGAACGAGACGCTCGGGAGACAGCCGCTCCATCAGCCGCTCCACCGCGGTGTCGTCCGCGAGGTCGACGAGATGCCAGCGCACGCCGTGAATCTCGGCGGGGCCCACCCGCGTGGAGAGCGCATGCACCTCCTCGCCGGCGCACGCCAGCCGCGTGAGGAGCGGCATGCCGATGAAGCCGCCGGCGCCCGTCACGAGCACGCTCACGGGGCTCGACCCGACATGCCCTCTGCGTCGAAGAGATGTGGATCCGCGTGCAGGCCCCACGACAGGCCCGCCAGCAGGCGCCGGCGCTCGATGCCGCCGCATGCGTAGGAGCGGGTGCGGTTGTCGACGCTCAACAGCCGCTCCTGCTCGCCCTGCCAGTAGGTGCCGCTGCGATACCACTCGCTGGGCTCGTACACGGATCCCGCGCTGTCCACCACGAGCACGCGCAACCCCCTGCGCGTCAGCTGACGCACCATGTTCAGCGACCCGCTCTCCAGCACATAGGTGTCCAGCTTGTTGCGCACCACGAACAGCCGCAGCGATCTGAGAATCTCGTGGGGCATCATCAGCATCGTGTTGCGCAGGTGCGGATTGGGGAAGGGCTCGAAGGCGAGCAGTTCCTCGGGCAGTTGCGAGAGCAGTCGTGCGCGGGTTCGCAGGGCGTCGAGCTTCGAGCGTTGCTCGATGTCCAGCTGTTCGAGATCCACCTCCAGCAGCAGCCTGCGCGCCTCCCGCAGCGGAGGCAGCACGCTTCGATAGAAGCTGGGCAGACCGATCGAGTAGGTCAACCACGAGTGCGAGCTCAACCACGAGCCGGTGGCTCCCACCATGCCGACGTTGGGCAGCGCGAGCGCGGCGTCGAGCTTGGCCAGCCACCCCGCGACCGCGGGGCGGGTGTGCGAGTTGATGAAGCAGTAGCGATTCCGGCGCAGCCGCGCGGCGGCCGCGAACAGCAGGCCCAGATCGAGGCCGACATCGGGGAAGAACTCGATCCGGGGCGCAAGATCGATCGTCTCCTCGATGTAGGGCGCGGCCTCGGCCCTGGAGGCGAAGCCCTTCATCGCGAGCACCAGCTCGTGCTCGACCCCCGGCGGATGCGCGCGCAGCGCCGCCGCGAACTCGCGCAGCGAGTCGATGCCGTTGACCGCACGCACGAGATGGATCACGCAGGGTGGGCTGTCGGAGCCCCGCGCGGTTGCGGGCAGCGTCAGCGGCCTGCGACCCCAGTCCCAGGGTGCGCGCACCGAGCTTCACCCCCTTCGCGCCCAGACCCATCCCAGTCCGCAAACGAGCGGTCGCGCGCGGAGATGACGCGTATCCCATCGCTCACCGGCGGCCACTGGATCGCAAAAGCGGGATCGTCCCAGCGCACGCCGCGGACCGCCTCGGGGACGTAGCGATGGCCCATTTGGTAGAAGATCTCGCAGTTGTCCACAAGCGTCTGGGAGCCGTGCGCGACCCCGGGGGGCAGGTAGAGAGCGCGGCGGCTCTCGGGAGCGCGGCGGCTCTCGGCGCTCAGCTCGACGCCCTGCCAGCGGCGGTAGGTGGGGGATTGCGGACGCAGATCGAGCGCCACGTGGAAGGCGACTCCACGCACGCAGCGCACGAGCTTGGACTCCCCGTGGGGCTCGGCCTGATAGTGCATGCCGCGCAGCGTGCCGCGGCGAGCGCTGAACGAGCAGCTGCACTGCACCACCTCCAGCTCGAGTCCGCGCGCGCGGAACTCCTCCAGGTCAAACGCGCGGGCAAACCAGCCGCGCTCGTCCTCGAGCAGATCGAGCTCGATCGACCACACACCGCGGAGTGCCAGCGCCTGGAACCTCATCTCAGCGCACGCTCCCCCGGCGGCCGTGGATCGGCGAACGGGCCCCAGGCAATCCTCGCGAGCAGACGCCGGCGGGCGAGATCGCCGTTGGCGTAGGGCAGCGTCTGGTTGTCGGCGACCAGCAGCCCCTCCTGATCGCCCTGCCAGAGCGTGCGGCTGCGCGGCCACTGCTCGGGCTCGTACACAGCGCCGGTCCGGTCGACCACGAGCGAGGACAGCCCTTGGCGGCGCAACTGGTGGGTGATGCTGGCGCGACTGCCCTCGAGCGCGTAGGCGTCGATCTTGCTGCGCACAACCAGCAGCCGCAACCCCCGCAGCGAGGCGTGGGCGATCATGAAGGCATTGGTCCGCAGGAAGCGCGCGGGGAAGGGCTCGTAACAGAGGAGGATTTCGGGCA
Organism: uncultured Solirubrobacterales bacterium; assembly: GCA_963744135.1. Lineage (GTDB taxonomy): Bacteria > Actinomycetota > Thermoleophilia > Solirubrobacterales > Solirubrobacteraceae > Palsa-744. Next base: position 1,191,809 of record CAVUSE010000004.1, read on the forward strand.
GCCTGCCCAAGAGCGCCAGCCGTGCCCGCAGCACATCCACCGCCGCGTGTCGCTCACCCCTCGTTTCGGCCCCGATCTCCCGCAAAAGCCGGCGCGCCTCGCGCGGCGGCGGCAGCAGCCCCCGGTAGGCACTGGGCAGGCCCGCGGAGTAAAGCTGCCAGGAATGCCCGCTCGCCCAGATGCCGGTGGCGCCGACCTGCCCGACTCCGGGTTGCGCCAGCGCGGCGTCCAGCTTCGCCAGCCACCCCTCCGCGAGGGGGCGGGCAAAGGAGTTCACGAAGCAGTAGCGGTTGCGCCGCAGCCGCGCGGCGCTGGCGAAGTACACGCCCAGATCGAACCCGCGGTCGGCGAAGAACAGCACTCGGGGCGCCAGATCCTCGACCGCCGCGAGGTACGGAGCGACCTGTGCGGGCGAGTCAAACCCCTTCATCGCCAGCACCAGCTCATAGGGGGTGCCGGGAGGGTGTGCGCGCAGCGCGTCGGCGAATCCACGCAGCGCGTCCAGCCCGTTGGCCTCACGCACCAGGTGCACGAGACAGGGAGGCTCATCCGCGCTGCCCCCACCCCCAGCTGGCTCGGGCAGCCTCACCGACCCACGCCGCAGAACCCAGGGTCGGCGCATCAGCTGCGCCCCCGCGGGCCCAGCAGCCCCCAGTCACGACTCCGCCGACCAAGCAGCTGGCCCCAATCGCGTCCCCGCGGACCGAGCAGCACGCCCCAGTCGGAGGGGAACGCGCCACACATGAGCAGCACCACGGCGTAGATCGAGCTGGACAACGCCACCCGGCCGGCGACCGGGACCTCCGTGAGCAGCATCGGCGTGGCGCCGAGCGCGGCCGCCAGCGCAACCCTCGGCAGCGCCCGCATGCTGGGGCGCAGATGCCGGCGACCGCGCGTCAACACCACCGCGCCGGCGATCGCCGCGCAGATCTCCACCGAGGCGGTTGCGATCGCGGCTCCCTGCGCCCCATACAGCGATGCCAACACCGCCACGGCGATCGTCACCAGCGCGAGCAATGCGAGGTTGAGAATCAGGATCGCCCGGTGCAGGTGGAGACTCAACATGGCGCAGCTCCACACCGTGCTGATGAACACCGCGGCCACCGCCAGACCCTGCACCGCGAGCACCGGGACCGCAGGCAGGAACTTGACGCCCCCAACCACCTCGATCACCAGCCGCGCACCGACGATCAGCGAAAGTGAGATCCACACCCCGACGATCAGCGATGCGTCGAACACGCGGGCGATCGCGTACGCGAAGCGAGTGGGATCCCGGTGGGCGGTGTGCGCGAAGATCGGAAAGGCCGAGCCGACGAGCAGGCCGGGCAGGGTGAAGAGGTTCTCCACCACGCGGTAGGAGGCGCTGAAATAGCCGAGCTGGTGGGCGTTGCTGAGCAGCGAGACGAGCACCACCGCCACGCGGAGATAGAGGGTCGCTGTGATGACCGCCGCCGAGTAGGTGAGCATCGGCGTCACCAGCGCGCGCCAGCGACGGAGATCGAAGGCCGGCCGCAGCGGAAGATCGCCTCGCACCAGCGCGATCGTCGCCGGCAGCACGATCGCCGAGGCGACCGCCGTCACGGCCAGGAAGGCCAGCAGATTAGCGCCGAGGAGCACCAGCAGGGCGATCGTGGCGGCGGCGATGACCAGGCGCGCGAGTTCGAGCGCCGACAGCCAGCCGAGCCGCAGGCGGACCATCAGTGAGATCGTGAGGATCCCGTTGGTGTTCTGCAGCAGCACCCCACCACACGCGATCAGCACCCCCAAGCCGAGCAGCGGCCCGTAGGCGGCGAAGGCGAACAGCGTGATGAGCAGCGCTCCCACCAGGGCAAACGCCAGGCGCATGCCCAGCAGGTTGCGCGTGAAGATCGTCCGCTGCTCGCCGCGCAGCACCGAGAGTTCCCGCAGGCCCACCCCAGTGAGACCGAGGTCCGACAGTCCCGTCACCAGCGCGCCCAGCGACATCGCGGTGGTGTAGCGGCCGGTGTCGATCACGCCGAGGTAGCGGAACAGGAGCGCGGCAGCGGCCACGCTGAACAGCGAGCCGGCGACGAACGAGCCCATCCGCAGGATCGCCCCGCGCGCGGCGGCGGGACCGGCCGCCGCGCTCGACAGCAGGTCCGGCTCGGCGGAGAGCTGTGGGGCGGGATGCTCGACCGCGCTCGCCATCTACAGCAGCGCCAACTCCGGCGTGCGCGCCGCCAGTCGCCCTCCCCACTCCCCGACGAAGTCGAGCTGCGCGGCGATCTCGTCCTTGAGGTTCCACGGCAGGATCACCACCACGTCGGGGCGATCCTCGCGGATCGCCCCCGGCGAGCGAATCGGGATGTGGCTGCCGGGCAGGAAGCGACCCTGCTTGTGCGGGTTGAGGTCCACCGTGTAGTCGAGGAAGTCGCGACGGACGCCGCAGTAGTTGAGCAGCGTGTTGCCCTTCGCCGGCGCGCCGTAGCCGACCACGCGCCGGCCCTCGTCCTTGAGGCCGATCAGGAACTCGAGGATCCGGCGCTTGTCGGCTCCAACGCGGGCGCCGTACTCGGTGTAGGTCTCCAGGCGCTCGTACCCCGCCTCGCGCTCGCGCTCGCGCAGCTCCAGGGCGCGTACGGTGTCGGGCTTGGTGGCGTCATCCTCGTGTGCGCCGTAGACGCGCAGCGAGCCGCCGTGCGTGGGCAGCTCCTCGACGTCGAACAGACGCAGCCCTTGGGCGGCGAACACGCGGCTGGCGGTGAGGAAGGAGAAGTAGGAGAAGTGCTCGTGGTAGATCGTGTCCCACTGGTCGTCCTCGATCAGGCGCAGCAGGTGCGGGAACTCCATCGTGAGCGTCCCACCGGGCGCCAGCAGGATCTTCATGCCACCCACGAAGTCGTCCAGGTCGGGGACGTGCGCGAGGACGTTGTTGCCCACCAGCAGATCGGCGCGGGCGCGCACCGCCAGCGAACGCGCCGTCTCGCGGCCGAAGAACTCGACCACCGTGGGGATGCCCTTCTCGCGCGCGACCTGCGCCACGTTGGCGGCGGGCTCGACGCCGAGCACGGGCACACCGCGCGCGTGGAAGTACTGCAACAGGTAGCCGTCGTTGGAGGCGATCTCCACCACCCTGCTGTGCTCGCCCAGGCCGAGCAGCCCGATCATCTGCTCGCTGTAGTCACGGGCATGATCGAGCCAGCTGGTGGAGTACGAGGAGAAGTAGGCGTACTCGGAGAAAATCTTCGCGGGCGTCTCGAACTCCTCCAGCTGCACCAGGAAGCAGCGCCTGCACACCAGCGCGCGCAGCGGGTAGAAGGGCTCCATCGTGCCGAGCAGCTCGGGCGGGAGATAGGAGTTGGCCAGCGGCGAGGAGCCGAGGTCGGCGAACACGTCTCGCAGCGGGGCGCCGCACAGCCTGCACGGCGCGGGGATCGCCTCGGCGGGGAGCACGCTTCCTCCCAGGTCCACGGCGGCGGTCCCACTCATCTCCACACCCGCCAGGGGGCCTCGCCGGACGCCCACAGCGCCTCCAACTGGTGGCGGTCGCGCAGCGTGTCCATCGCCTGCCAGAACCCGACGTGACGGAAGGAGGCAAGCTGTCCCTCGCTGGTGAGGCGACGCAGCGGCTCCTGCTCCCACACCTCGCGGTCGCCGTCGAGATAGCGCCCCACCTCGGGGGAGAGCACGAAGAAGCCGCCGTTCAGCCACGCCCCGTCCCCGCGCGGCTTCTCCTGGAAGCTGCGCACGTGCGTGCCGTTGATCTCGACCGCGCCGAAGCGCCCGGGAGGCTGCACGGCGGTGATCGTGGCGAGCGCGCCCTGCGCGCGGTGGTAGGCGATCAGCGCGGTGATGTCGACGTCGGCCACGCCGTCGCCGTAGGTGAAGCAGAAATCCTCCTCGCCCACATACGCCAGCGCCCGCTTCAGACGGCCGCCCGTCATCGTCCCTTCGCCGGTGTCCACCAGCGTCACCCGCCACGGCTCGGTGCTGGAGCGGTGGACCTCGATCTCGCCGCACCCCAGGTCGAAGGAGAGATCCTCGCTCGTATGCAGGTGGTAGTTGGCGAAGAACTCCTTGATGACGTAGCCCTTGTAGCCGAGGCAGACCACGAACTCATCGACGCCGTGGGCCGCGTAGATCTTCATGATGTGCCAGAGAATCGGCTTGCCACCGATCTCCACCATCGGCTTGGGGCGCACCGCGGTCTCCTCGCTGAGCCGCGAGCCCAGGCCACCGGCGAGGATCACCGCCTTCATCTGCTGCCACCCGGGGCTCCCGCAAGCGCCCCTCCACCCGGGGCTCCCGCAAGCGTCCCTCGAAACTCGACCGCTGACATCGCGCGGATCAAGCTAACGAGACGCCCAGGAGCGATCAAGCGCCCCCGGGCAAGCGCCCAACCCGCCTGGAGCAGGTGCCTGTATCGTGTTTCTCATGGCCGGCATGTGGGCGGGAACGCGCGTGCTTTGCACGGGCGCGCAGGGCTTCATCGGCTCGTGGGTCGCCGAGCGGCTGCTCGACGAGGGCGCCGAGCTGCTCGTCCTCGACCGCCCACCGGCGGAGCTCTCGCGCTTTTGCCTGCGCGGGCTGCACGATCGCTGCACGCCGGTGTCGGCCGATCTGATGGACCCGGCGTCGTTGCGCCGCGCTTTCGATGCACACGGCATCGAGGCGGTGTTCCACCTCGCCGCGACAGCGATCGTGGGGTCGGCGACGCAGACCCCCCTCAACACCTACGAGGTAAACGTCCGTGGCACATGGAACCTGCTCGAGGCCTGCCGTGTCGCCGACGCGCCGCCGCTACGCGTGGTTGTCGCCTCCACCGACAAGGCCTACGGCACACACGAGGATCTCCCCTACCGCGAGGGTCACGCGCTGCAACCACGCTACCCCTACGACGTTTCGAAGGCGTGCGCCGATCTGATCGCGCGCTCATACGCCCACACGTTCGACCTGCCGGTCGCGGTCACGCGCTTCGGCAACGTGTTTGGCGGCGGCGACTTCAACTTCTCACGGCTGATCCCGGGGACAGTGAGGGCGCTGCTGGCGGGCGAGCGGCCGGTGATTCGCTCGGGCGGGCTGATGGAGCGCGACTTCCTCTACGCCGAGGACGCGGCCGACGCCTATCTCGCCGTGGCCGGTTCGCTCGATCGCCCCGAGCTACGCGGCCGCGCCTGGAACGCCAGCGTCGGCTCCCCCGTGACCGTGCTCGAGGTGGTCAGCCGGCTCGCCGAGATCGCCGGCGCGGACGCCGAGCCCGACGTCCGCGGGGAGGGCACGCCGCACGGAGAGCTCACGCGCCAGTGGCTGGATTCGAGCGCGATCGCCGAACAGCTCGGATGGACGCCGGCGTGGGATCTCGACCGGGGCCTCGAGGCCACCTACCGGTGGTATGAGCACGAGCTGCCGCGCATCCCGGCGCTCGCCGGCGCGAGCGGCTGAAGCTGAGCAGCGACGCCGGCGCTACCGAGAAGCGAGCGGCGGCGCCATTTGGTGATGCCGAGAAGCGAGCTGCAACACCGGCGACGACGATCGCGCAGCCGGGAGCGATCAGGCCACCGCGACCGCGTCGCGGTCCTTCCAACGCAGCTCCGCGTCCAGGCGCCCTTCGGCCATCAGCTCCTTGAGGCGCGCGATCCGCATGAATCGCGACCCCTTGAAGTCGGCGATGTCCAGACCGTTGTCGCGGTAGGCCGTGAGCATCTGCTCGGCGCTCGCGCGCACCGTCCATTTCGGGTGCAGCTCGGGAAACGCCCGCTGCAGCTTGGCGAAGCTGACGCGGTAACTGCGCTTGTCGGGGCCGGCGCCGTCGGCGAAGGCGATCCGCGATCCGGGGACGGTCTCCTCGACGATCTGGGCGATGTCGCGGATCCGGTAGTTCTCCTCGTCGGCGCCCACGTTGAAGGCCTCGCAGTGCACCTGCTCACGGGGCGCCTGCATCAGCCCGAGGAAGGCGCGCGAGATGTCCTCGATGTGCACCAGCGGCCGCCACGGGGTGCCGTCGCTCTGCATCAGCACCTCGCCGGTGGCGAACGCGAAGGCGGTGAGGTTGTTGACGACGAGATCGCCCCGGTGGCGCGGGGAGAGACCGTGGGCGGTTGCGTTGCGCAGGAAGGTCGGGCTGAAGGAGTCCTCGGCGAGCGCCCCGATGTCGCGCTCCGCGAGCACCTTCGACTCGCCGTAGGCGGTCACCGGGTTGAACTCGGCGGTCTCGTCGATCCAATCCTGGCCGGCGGCGCCGTAGAGGCTGCACGACGAGGCGAACAGGAAGCGCCCGACCCCCGCCTGCTTGGCAGCCCGCGCCAGCGACACCGAGGCGCGGTGGTTGATCGCGAAGGTGCAGTCGGGGTTGAGATCGCCCACCGGGTCGTTGGAGAGGGCGGCGAGGTGGATGACCGCGTCGAAGCCGTCGAGGTCGGAGGGCGTCGCGTCGCGGACGTCCTTGCGGATGGACGACACCGCCGGCGCGCGATCCTCGCCGAAGTCGCAGCCCTCGTACATGCAGGTGTCGAGGCCTACCACCTCGTGTCCGGCCACGAGGAGGAGCGGGACCAGGACGGACCCGATGTAACCGTGGTGGCCGCTGACGAGAACGCGCATGGGGGTCGGCCCTCGTGCTCGACCAGCTCGGGCATCGAAGGCGGCGCGCAGTCTACCCCAGCCGGAGTCGGCGGGAAGCGGTTGCGCCCGACGCAACACCCGAGGTACGCCGAGCCCTCGCGCGGCGATCCAGCGCACCGGCGAAGGTTGGCCGGGGTGGCTGGGCACGACTGGGCGGCGTCCGGACGGCTGCCGGACGGTTGCCGGGCTGCGTCCGGACGGCTGCCGGACGGCTGCTGGGCGGCGTCCGGACGGCTGCAGCGAGCGCCTCAAAACGTTTCTCAGTGCCTGTCATTTACTGATTTGTTTCCGACTACTTGACATTTCTGGCCCGCTCCGCCTAGGATCGAAGGATGGCCACCGATGCCGACACCCTGCCGCTCTCACCCGCCGAGATCGAGTGGTGGCACCAGATCGAGCTGCCCGGCGGCTATGTCACCCCGGGTCCGGATCGGTCTGCCGCGAAGCTCGCCGCGCTGCATCTGCCCGACCTGACGGGCAAGACGGTGCTCGACGTGGGAGCCAACAACGGCTACTTCTCCTTCGCCGCGGAGCGGCTGGGGGCATCGCGGGTGCTCGCGGCAGACTCCTCCTCGTGGGCGTGGCGTCCCCCGCATGGCAAAGACGGCTTCGAGTACGCCCGCAAAGCGCTGGGCTCCCACGTGGAGGACATCGACGTCGAGGTGCTCGACCTCTCGCCGGAGACCGTGGGCGAGTTCGACGTGGTTCTGTTCCTCGGCATCCTCTACCACATGCGCCACCCGCTGCTGGCGCTCGAACGAGTCGCCGAGGTCACGAACGAGCTGCTCGTGATGGAGACGCTGGTGGATCTGACGTTCATGCGGACGCCGGCGGCGGCCTTCTACCCGTGGGCGCTGTATGGGGAGGAGTCGAATTGGTGGGGTCCCAACCGCGCCGCGGTGGTGGGCATGCTGCGCAGCGTCGGCTTCGAGCGGGTCGCCGCGTATCCCGAAAAGCGGTTTGCCAAGGCGCGGCTGGCGGGCATCCCGGAGCGTGCGCGGACCGGCGCGAAGTGGACGGTCACGCCTCCGAGCGGCTCGCGTGTGCGGATGGTGAGGGATCTCGCCAAAAGCGCCCTCACGCAGGGTCGTCTCGTGACCCACGCCTGGAAGCCATAGCGCAACGGGCGGCCTCGCCGGCTTGGATAGACCCAGGGGCAACTCTCGCACGGCCATACAATGGGCCGCCCGTGACAGCCCCCCAACGACATCCGCTTCTGCCACCCCGCAAGGTGGATCCCCACCAGGCGCTGCCGGCGATGGAGCTCGAGGTGCTGGCGCGCTGGCGCGAGCGCGAGGTGTTCGCGCAGTCGCTGGCGCTACGCGAGGGCGCGGAGCCGTGGGTCTTCTACGAGGGGCCCCCCACCGCCAACGGCCGCCCGGGCGCCCACCACGTGCTCTCGCGCGTGTTCAAGGACATCTACCCGCGCTACAAGACGATGCGCGGCCACCGTGTGGAGCGCAAGGGCGGCTGGGACTGCCACGGCCTGCCGGTGGAGATCGCGGTCGAGCAGAAACTCGGGATCAACAGCAAGCACGAGATCGAGAACGAGGTCGGGATCGAGGAGTTCAACCGCCAGTGCCGCGAGTCGGTGTTCGAGTACCTGGAGGAGTGGAATCGCCTCACCGAGCGGATCGGCTTCTGGATCGATCTCGATCACGCCTACCGCACGCTGGATGAGAGCTACATCGAGTCGGTGTGGTGGGCGCTCGCGGAGATTCACCGGCGGGAGCTGCTGTACGAGGGGCACAAGGTCGTCCCCTACTGCTACCGCTGCGGCACCGCGCTCTCCTCGCACGAGGTCGCGCTGGGGTACCAGGACGTGGTCGATCCGTCGGTGTATGTGCGGCTGCCGGTGTTTCCCCCTGCGTCGGGGAGTCGATTGCAAGAGGGGGACGCGCTGCTGATCTGGACGACCACACCATGGACACTGCCGGGCAACCGCGCAGTCGCAGTAGCACCAGATGTCGAGTACGTGCGCGCAAGGTACAGAGACGAGACGCTGATCCTCGCCGCGGCCCTGGTCGAGAAAGTCCTGGACGGGCAGGTCGAGATCCTCGATCGGCTTCGGGGCAGCGAGTTGTTGGATGCGTCCTACGAGGGTCCGATCTTCAACACGGGCCCCGCGGGAGGTTTTCCTGTCATCGCAGGAGACTTCGTGACCACAGCTGACGGCACGGGCCTCGTGCATATCGCACCGGCGTTTGGCGAGGACGACTTCAATACCTGGGCTGCGCATGGGAAGTTCGACCCTGACCATCCGGGTACGCTCTTCAATCCCGTCAAGCCAGACGGCACCTATGACCAGCGTGTGCACGGCCACGAGAACGACAGCTCCTACGAGGGTCGCCTGGTCAAGGACCCAGCGCTCACAGAGGAGTTGATCGCCGACCTCGACGCGCGCGGGCTGCTGTTCAAGCGCAAGGAGTACGAGCATTCCTACCCCCACTGCTGGCGCTGCGGCACGCCGCTGATCTACTACGCAAAGCCCTCCTGGTACATCGCGACTTCAAAGGTGCGCGACAGCATGCTGGCCGCCAACGAGACGGTGGCGTGGCACCCACCGCACATCAAGCACGGTCGCTTCGGCGACTGGCTCTCCAACAACGTCGACTGGGCGCTCTCGCGCGAGCGCTACTGGGGCACGCCGCTGCCGGTGTGGCGCTGCGGCGCAGGGCACATCCACGTGATCGGCTCGTTCGCCGAGCTGGAGGGGCTCTCTGGCACTCCGCTCGCCGACCACCATCGCCCCTACGTGGATGAGGTCGAGTTCCCCTGCCCGCACGCGACCGGCGGGGGGGCGCCATGCGGTGAGGCGATGCGACGCGTCCCCGAGGTGATCGACGTGTGGTTCGACTCCGGTGCGATGCCGTTCGCCCAGCACCACATCCCGTTCTCCGACGAGGGCGAGGAGGAGGGAAAGGAGAAGGAGAAGAGGGAGGGGCACGTGGATGGCGTCGAGAGCCTGGTGGCGCAGGCCGAGCGCTTCACCGCCGACCCCGCGCGCTTCCCAGCTGACTTCATCTGCGAGGCGCTCGATCAGACGCGCGGCTGGTTCTACTCGCTGCTCGCGGTGTCCACGCTGCTGTTCGACACCGCCCCTTACCGCAACGTGGTGTGCCTCGGGCTGATCCTCGACGGCGAGGGCCAGAAGATGTCGAAGTCGCGCGGCAATACAGTCGAGCCCGGGCAGGTGATCGACAAGTACGGAGCCGACGCCTTCCGTTGGTACTTCTTCACCGCCAAGCAGCCGTGGGACGGCTACCGCTTCTCCGAAGAGGCGATCGGCGAGGGCGTACGCCTGTTCCTCAAGCAGCTATGGAGCACCTACTTCTTCTACGTCCTGTATGCGCACGCCAACGAAAGCGCGCTGAGCGGACTCCCGGCGGAGCCCCCCACAGGGGAGCCGAACGTGGGGGATCGGTCAGGCGAGGAGTTGGGTGCTCTGGCCGGAGGCGAGGAGTCGGGCGCTCCGGCGCGGGGCGCAGAGGACGACCTCGACCGCTGGGCGCTCTCGCGCACGGCCGCGACCGCCGAGCGCGTGGCCGAGCGCCTCGATGCGTACGACGCGACCGCCGCCGGGCGGGCGATCGCCGAGCTGGTGGACGAGCTCTCCAACTGGTACGTGCGTCGGTCGCGGAGGCGCTTCTGGGACGGCGACCCTGCCGCGTTCCGCACACTACGCGGCTGCCTGCTTACGATCGCCAAGCTGCTGGCCCCCTTCTGCCCGTTCGTCGCCGACGAGATCTACGACAACCTCGATGGCACACTGGCAAGCGTCCACCTCTGCGACTTCCCCGCCGGCGAGGCGCTGCACGCCCGCGACCGGGATCTGGAGGAGGCGATGGCGATCGCACGCGAGACAGTGCGCCTCGGCCTCGGCGCGCGCGGACAGGCGAAGATCAAGGTGCGCCAGCCGCTCGCGGAGGCCGTGGTGGTCGCCGCCGGGCGCGAGCGCAACGCGATCGAGCGGCTCTCAGACGTGGTGCGCGAGGAGCTCAACGTGCGCCGCGTGCGCTTCGTCGCGGGCGCCGAGGAGCTGGGGCGCTACGAGGTGAAGGCCAACTACCGCCGCCTCGGCCCGCTGTTCGGCAGGGAGATGCCGCTCGTCGCCAAGGCGATCGCGGCGCTCGACCCCGCGCAGGTCGCGGTGGCAGTGAGGGATGGCAACGCAAACGGCGAGACGGGCCTCGGCATCTCGATCGGTGGCCGCGAGCACACGCTCACTGCTGAGGATGTGATCCTCACGATGCAGGCCCCCGACGGCTACAGCGTCGAGCGCGAGGGCGCCCACGCGGTCGCGCTGGAGCTGGCGATCGACGACGGTCTGCGTCGCGAGGGCCGCTCGCGGGAGATCGTGCACGCAGTGCAGTCCGCGCGTAAGAGCGCCGGCCTCGCGGTCGAGGACCGGATCGAGCTTGCGCTATACGGCGACCCCGCGTTGCTCGACGCCGCCGCCTCCCACCGCGACTACCTGGTGGGCGAGACGCTCGCGGTGGCGCTCCACCTCGGCGACGGTCTGCCGCCGGCCGAGATGAATTACACCGAGTCAACCGAGATCGAAGGTCTGCAGTTGCAGATCACGCTGAGCCAGGTCGACCGAAGCTGAGCATCAGAGATCGTCGCTCGATGTCAGCGAGCGAGACGCTCGTAGAGAGCGCTCTCTTCCTCATGGCGACGTCGCAGCCGCTCCCGGAAGTCCTTATCGCGTCGCCGCTCCTCGATATGAGCGTCAATCGCTGCCCGCACAGCCTCGGTCACGCTCTGGTCGTCGGCCCTGGCAATCAACTCCAGGGTCGCAGCTTGCTCATCTTCAAGTCGCAGCGTCATTGTCTTTGCCATAGGTTCATTATTGAAGCATTTATTTCTTTATATACAAGATTTTTTATAAAAATTTATCTAAAGCTATCCCTCTAGCAACCAAGCTACCGTTCCTGCTATCGTATGGTCCGTATGCGGCGCATCGAACTCGGCGACTTCCTACTCATCGCGGAGATCCATTCGGGTATCGACGCCCATCAGCTCGCGCGGATCTCCCGTGTCATCAATCTGGCCGAGGCAGCACTTGCTGCCCCCCTTCGCTGGCTTTGGGGACTACGACGCATTCCCCGCCGTCCACGAAAAGGCGGCGGTCTATTGTTCCCGGATCGCCACCTACCATCCGCTCCCCGACGGGAACAAGCGCACTGCCTACGACATAATGCGAGAGTTCCTCGACCGCAATGGGGTGGTCTTCAGGCACCCTTCGGGGGGACTTGACGCAACAGCCCAAGCGATCGAGGACCTGGCTGCCAACATCCTCGATGAGCCCGCATTCATCTCGTGGGTCCTCGAGCGCGTCAGCGGCTGAGCCACCGCGCCCTACAACGAGTCACGAGCCCATCCCGGCGCACCCCAGATTAAGGCCCGCCCACCCGGAGCCTCATCAAAAAGCTTCGCTCTTCCCAACTTCAGCGTCTCAGGCCAACGCTGGCTCCAGCTCAGCCTCGATCTTCTTCTTCGGGTAGGCGCCCACCACCGTCTTGACCGGCTGGCCGGCCTTGAAGAGGATCATCGTCGGGATCGACAGCACTTGGAAGGTCGCCGCCGTCTGCTGGTTCTCGTCGACGTTCAGCTTCACGATGCGCAGGTCCTCGCGCTCCTGGGCGATCTCCTCGAGCACGGGGCCCACCACGCGGCAGGGTCCACACCACGGCGCCCAGAAGTCCACCAGAACAGGGGTCTGCGATTCGATGACCTCCGCCTGGAAGTTGTTGTCGGTGACTTCGCTCAAACTGCCCGCCATGGGGGCCTCCTTTGCGTTTCTGCTCGCTGTACTCCTAAATACTATACAAAGTGTAGTGAGGGGTCCGGGCGGCGACCGGCTACCGCAGCGCGTGCGCGCCGCGGTCGGCGGCGGGGGCGTAGTCGGTGGGCGGTTGGCGGCCGTAGCGCAGCCGCGGCACCAGCCACATCGCCTCGGCGGCGATCTGCCAAGACATCTTGCTCGTGCCGCGCTGGCGGTCGCGGAAGACGATCGGCACCTCCACCACGTGGAAGCCGGCGCGCACCGCGCGGTAGGTGAGCTCCACCTGGAAGGCATACCCCTGCGAGCGCACGCTGTCGAAGTGGATCGCTTCCAGCACCTCGCGGCGAAAGCACTTGAAGCCGCCGGTCAGGTCGCGCACGCGCAGACCCAGAACCAGCCGCGCATAGGTCGAGCCGCCCTCGCTGACCACGCGCCGCAACAGACCCCAATCCCGCACTCCCCCGCCGGGGACGTAGCGCGAGCCGAGCGCGAGGTCGGCGCCGTCGGCGATCGCCTGCAGCAGGCGGCGCAGGTCGGCGGGGTCGTGGGAGAAGTCGCTGTCCATCTCCATCACGTACTCCGCTCCGTGCTCCAGCGCGTGCGCGAAGCCGGCGAGGTAGGCGGGGCCAATCCCTTCCTTGGTCGTGCGATGGAGCGCCTTCACCCACGCGTGCTTCCCCGCCAGCCGGTCGGCGATCTCGCCCGTGCCGTCTGGCGAGCCGTCATCGACGATCAGCACGCGGTACTCCGCGCACGGAGCGCCCGCGAGCGCTTCTCCCGCGGCGGCCACGATCGCCTCGATGTTCTCGGCCTCGTTGTAGGTGGGCAGTATGAGCCAGGCGGTGCCGTCCACTGAGGGCACGTACCCTAGAGCGTCGAGGTGTCGATCGGCTCCACCAGCCGTCCAACGGCACCGAGCGGGCCCGGCGACGAGCCGCGACGGCACGCGCGGAGCGGGTAGGGCACTCTTACGCACATGCCCGACCTGCCCAACACCGCGATCGCCGATGCTCTCGAGGAACTGGGCGACCTGTACGAGCTCGACGGGGCGATCGTCCACCGCGTGCTCGCCTACCGCCGCGCGGCCGCCACGGTGCGCGAGGCCTCTATCTCGGTGGCAGCGCTCGCGCGGGCGGGACACGCCACGGAGCTGCCGGGCGTCGGGGAGACGCTGCAGGAGAAGATCATCGCCCTGCTCGACACCGGCGCGATCCCTGCCGCGGAGCGGCTGCGGGCGAAGTTTCCGCCGGGGTTGATCGCGATCACGCGGGTCCCCGGCCTCGGCCCCAAGCGCGCGCGGCTGCTGCACGAGCAGCTCGGTATCGACTCGCCACAGACGCTGCGCGAGGCGGCGCAGGCGCAACGGCTGCGCGGGGTGAAAGGGCTGGGGGTTAAATTCGAGGAGAAAGTGCTCGCCTCGCTCGAGCAGCTGGCCGCCGAGGGGCTGCCGATCGACGGTATGCCGCCGCGCCCACGGCGGGCGCTTTTGCCGGCGGCGATCGAGCTCGGCGAGGCGCTCGCCGCCGGTCTGCGTGAGCACGGCCCACCCGACGCGCACGTGCAGCTCGCCGGCTCGGCGCGACGCGGGGCGGACAGCGTGAAGGACATCGATCTGGTGGCAGTCACCGCCGAGCCCGAGCGGCTCGCGCAGGCGCTGGTGTCCCTGGAGCAGATCGAGCGCGTCGGCGCGACTGGCCCTGCCGGCGCTCGCGGGCGCACGCACTCCGGCCTGAGCGTCGACGTGCGGATCGCCGCCCCCGCGCAGCTCGGCAATCTGCTGCAGCACTTCACCGGTTCCGCCGCGCACAACGCTGCGCTGCGCGAGCTCGCTGTGCGCAAAGGGCTGCACGTATCCGAGTACGGCGTCTTGGACGACGCCACCGGCACCACGCGGACGTGCACAACCGAGGCCGAGGTCTACGAGCTGCTCGGCCTCCCCTTGATCCCGCCCGAGCTGCGCGAGAACCGCGGTGAGCTGGAGGCCGCGGCCGGGGAGGGCGTTGATAGTTCGGGCGGCCCCGGCAGAGTCGGCAGGCCGGATGGGTCATCCAGCTCGGCGACCGCGGAGGAGGCAGAGGCCACGCGCGGACGGGCGGCCCGGCTTCCCAATCTCATCGAGCCGGGCGACATCCGCGGCGACCTGCACTGCCACACCGTGGCCTCCGACGGCAAGGCCACGATCGAGGAGATGGCGCAGGCGGCACGGGCGCTCGGGTACGAGTACCTGGCGATCACCGACCACTCCGCCTCGCACGGCTTCGGCAACGACGTCTCTCCCGCGCAGCTGCGCGAACAGATCGAGCGGGTCGGGGAGGTGGCGGGGGGACTCGACGGGTTCACGCTGCTGGCGGGCAGCGAGGTCAACATCCTGCCCGACGGCACGCTCGACTACGAGGACGAGTTGCTGGCGCGGTTGGATTGGGTGGTAGCGAGCGTGCACACCGCCTTCGGGATGAGCGAACAGGCGCTCACCGAGCGGATGATCGCTGCGATCGAGCATCCGCTGGTGGACGCGATCGGCCATCCCACCGGCCGCCTGATCGAGCGCCGCGAACCCTACGCGCTCGACCTGGAGGCGGTCTTCGCGGCCGCGGCACGAACGGGCACGCTGCTCGAGATCAACGCCAACCCCGACCGCCGCGACCTGAGCGAGGTGCACGCGCGCGCCGCCGTGCGCGCTGGTGTGAGCATCGTGATCGACTCCGACGCCCACCGCCCGGCCACGCTGCAGAACATGCGCTGGGGCATCCTCACCGCGCGGCGGGCGTGGCTGACCAAGGAGGACGTGGTGAACACACGGCCTTGGGCGGAGCTGGCGAGAATGCGTAAACGGGCACGCGGAGGGACATGAGGGTTGTATGAATGTGTTTGCGGCAGTGGGTCAGCTTGAGCGCGTACTGCCCTGCTTTTCCAGAGATTTTCGCTTTGAGTGTAACGATAGTATGTATAAGTGAGGGGCTTGGGGTTGTTATAAAAAATTCAGAACCCGATAGCAATTGCGCACGACCTTTGAATTTTTTGTTCAACGCCACGCCCTATTGCAATGGCTATACGGCCCCTATCTCTACATCCTTTTTTCCGCAAGCCCTTTACCCACATCGTTTTCGCAAGCCCTTTACCTCCCGTTACCTCCCCAAGAGACGGGGCAGCAGCTGCTCAGCGACGATACGATCGACGGCGGCGACGGTGAAGGGGACCACCAGCTCGGCGGCGCGGGCAGAGTACTCATCGCCGGCCGGGGCATCGAGCGCGCAGCGCAGCGCAGCGCCAAGGTCCTCGCCGACGAGGCGCGCGTCGAGCTGGCGGGCGATCGGCAGCGCGACGTAGCCGCCAGGCGCGGGCGTTGTGACCAAACGACACCCTTCGGCGAGTGCCTCCAGCTGGGCCAGCCCGTACTCCTCGCGCCGCGGGGCGCACACGAACACACGCGTGCGGCGCAACAGGGCGCGGTAGTCGTGTTGAGAGAGCGTTCCAACGGCGTGGATCTCCTCGTCCGGCAGTTCGATCCGATTCCCGCGCAGCCCCTGCCTGTCGATGCCCGCGATCACCAGCCGCTCGCCCGGCTGGCGCACGCTCCGCCAGGCGGCAAGCACACGGTCGAGTCCCTTCTTGCGCGGGTTGGCGGCGTAGGTGAGGGCCTCGATGTCACGCTCCGCGGGCGGGTCTCCAACCTCCCCCGGCGGATAGGCGGCGATCGGCGAAGGCACCACGAGGGCACGCTCGGGGTTTAGCACCCCACCCACCGCGGCGGCGGCCTCCGCGAGCGCGCCCGCGCTTGAGGGCAGCAGCAGCGGCGCCTGGCGCAGCCGACGGCGCTCCAGCGGGCGCTGCCACAGCCCGTCGCGGCCGGGACGATTGGCGGCGGCGGCAGCATCGAAGCGGATCGCCCCCGGCAGCGGCCACAGCAGTGCGGCGGTCGTGGTGGAGTAGATCACCGACCGGGGCGGATTCCCTCGCAGCTGGGCAAGCGCCTCCATGGCAGCGCGCCGTGCGGCGCGCGCCCAGCGCAGGTCGGTGAGCATCAGCGTGCGAATCTCACCGGGATGCACGGCAGACGCAACGACCACACGCGCGCCGGCGCGCCGCAGCGAGCCCACCAACTCCTCATCAGCCACGCGCAGCCCCTCGGTCGAGCCGAGCTGCACCAGCAGCACATCGACCGTTTCGCCAACCGGCACATCGACCGTGCCGCCGACCGGCACATCGACCGTATCGCCGGTCCCCATCAATCCCTCGCTCAGATGAGGCCCTCGGGCCGCATCGCCTTGAAGCCGGGCGTGCGCTGCAGAGCGATCGGCTGCACCGGAGAGGTGTGCAGCACGTAGAAGCGCACCCCGTCGCGCTCCTCGATCGCGCTCACCGCCGAGTGCTGGTGGCGCCACGCGAGCGCCCAGATGATCGCGAAGCCGGCGCCGATACCGGGGATCTGAGGAGCGAGGAAGGCGAGGCCGCCGGCGAGCACGGTGACCGCCAGCAGCGGCCACAGCCGGTTGAGCAGGATCGCCGCGGGGCGGTGCTCGGGCAGCATGTTGGTGGAGCGCGCGCCGGCGAGCAGCCGCGCGATCGGCGGGTTGGCGTCGGCGCCCCTGCCGAGCGCGAGCCCGACCAGCGCGGCGATCGCCCACCAGGCGACCGACAGCAGCGCCGCCAGCGACCCCGAGGTGGTGAGGATCGAGAGCACGGTGATCAACGCGAGCACGGTGGCCACGCCGGCGCTGAGCAGGACAGTCGTCTTGAGGAATTCGGCGAAGCGCACGGGCGGTCGGCTATCGGGTGGGGGGCACTGTTTTCGCTCGCCCAAGCGCCAATTGGTTCACAGGATGATCCACTACAGCAGAGCCTCGAGCAGCCGCCGCACGCCCTCGGGGCCGTCGATCGAGAGGTCTGCCTCCTGCACCAGCTCCAGCGGCGCCTCCTCGGAGCGCACCGCGACGCACACCGCGCACGCGAGCTTCCCCGCCTGCACGAGCGAGCGCAGCCCGCGGAAGGCGTCGAGATCGGTTGTGTCGTCGCCGACGTACAGCGCGGCGCTCACAGCCCCACCCGCCGCCTCGACCACGCTCGCCTCGCCCCCCTCCCCAGCGGACCGCGCATGCGCTCCGCCCGGGACACGCGAGCTCGGGACGTCGGGATTGCGACCGTCGAGCAGCGCCGTGACACCCAGCCCCTTGTCGAGCGCGACGGGAGGACGCACCTCGAGCACCTTGCGGCCCCAGTGCACGGCGAAACCCTCCCGCTCGGCGCGCGCGGCGATCTCCCGCACGGCAGCCTCCGCAGCCTCTTCGTCGGGGGCGCCGCGCCAGTGGAAGGCGGCGATCGCCTCCTTGTCCTCGGCGCGCACCCGCAGGCGCTGGTGCTCGGCGGTGAGGATCCGGGCGGCGAAGTCACGCACGCGCCCGCTCCAGGCGGCGAGCTCGGGGTCGAGCTCGGGGCGGGTGGCGCCGGGGCGCAACAGCTCGCCGCCGTGGTTGCCGACGTAGGCGATCGTCCCGATCGCGACGATCTGGCGAGCGGTGGCGGCACGGCGGCCGCTGACACAACCAACCAGGCGATAGCGCTTGGCGATCTCGATCAGCAGCGCGCGGGTCGCCTCGGGGACGTGGGCGTCGGCGGCGTGGCGCACGATCGGCGCAAGCGTGCCGTCGATGTCGAGCAGCACGGCCGAGCTGGAGGGGTCGGAGCGCAGCGGCTCCAGTGCCTCCACCAAGCGAGGGGCAACGGGGGACACATCCTTAGTATGCCCGGCATGGCGGCGCACAGGTCCACCCGCGACGTCCTCAAGCTGATGGCGATCGGCACCGCGGCGGGCCTGTTCAGCGGGATCTTCGGGGTGGGGGGCGGCACGGTGATCGTGCCGCTGCTGGTGCTGTGGCTGGGATACGGCGAGCGCGAGGCGACCGGCACCTCGCTGGCGGCGATCGTGTTCATCGCGGGCTTTGCGGCGGCGGTGCAGGCGGGCTATGGCAACGTCCGGGTGGTGGACGGCCTACTCGTGGGGATTCCCGCGGTCGGCGGGGTGCTGCTGGGGGCGTGGCTGCAGCAGCGGCTGCGCAGCCGCACGATCGCGCTGCTGTTCGCGGCGGTGCTAGTCGCGAGCGCGGTGGAGCTACTGATCCAATGATCTGCGCGAATGGGCTGTGGTGCAGCGCAAGCGCGGTGGAGCTGCCGATCCAATGATCTGCGCGACTGGGCTGTGGCGCAGCGCAAGCGCGGTGGAGCGGCCAACGCGATGATCGGCTTGATTGCGATCGGGCTGGCAGCGGGGGTGATCGCGGGCCTGTTGGGCGTCGGCGGCGGCGTGCTGTTCGTGCCGGGCCTCGTGATCTTCGTCGGCCTCACCCAGCATCAGGCTGAGGCGACCTCGCTGCTGGCGATCGTCCCCGTCGCGCTGGTTGGCGGTGCAATGCAGGACCGCTACGGCAACGTGCGCCGCGGCGACGCGCTGCTGGTGGGGCTGCTCTCGGTGGCGGGCGCCGCGGGAGGGGTGGCGCTCGCAAACGCGCTCTCCGGGAAGGTGCTACAGGTCGGCTTCGCGCTGTTCATGCTGTTCGTCGCGGCGCAGCTGGTGCGCCGGAATGTGAAGCGCGGGGGCGGGGAAGCCGAGGCACAGGGCGCGGGAACGGGCGACGCGGGCGCCGGGCACTGAGGCGATTGACGCACGAACCGCGCAAAAAGGTGTCTAGACTGAACTCATGGGACTCGACAACCCAATCCACATCGCGTTCCTGGTGGTGATCCTGCTGCTGGTGTTCGGTGCCAGGCGGCTGCCGGAAATCGGCCGTTCGCTGGGCAGCGGTATGCGCGAGTTCAAGGACTCGATCAGCGGCGAGACCAAACCGACGCTGAGCGCAACCGTTCAACAGCCGCCAGTTCAACAGCCGCCAGTTCAGCAGCCGCAGCCACCAGCGGCGCAGCCGGTTGCGACCCCGCCGCCCGTCGCAGCCCCGGCTCCAGCCGAGCCGGTGGACGAAACCACCTTCGGCCGGTAGCCCGCCGGCGGCGCGGGCGCCCGGGTGTTCGAGGGCCGCCGTCAGCCCTCGCGCGCAGGCTCGCTCAGCACCGAGGGTCGTCCCT
The DNA here is from genome assembly GCA_963744135.1 of uncultured Solirubrobacterales bacterium. Taxonomy (GTDB): domain Bacteria; phylum Actinomycetota; class Thermoleophilia; order Solirubrobacterales; family Solirubrobacteraceae; genus Palsa-744. The sequence goes on from CAVUSE010000004.1 coordinate 1,211,253, forward strand.
CGAGCAGCAGCGGCGAGCCGCAGCGCCAGCAGTAGGCGGCGCCGCGGCTGTGCACGGCTCCGCATGAGCGACAGTTGCCACCCACGCCATCCTCCGCGGCGGACAGCAGACGCTCGACCTCGCCGAGCTGGGCGTCGGCCTGCTGGAGCTCGGCGGCGCGACGGGCGAGCACGTCGAGACGGTAGTGGTCGCGAATCGCCATCTCGTACGCCAGCCCGCCGAGGTCCCAGGTGAGCGCGGCGACGCGCTCGGCCAACCGCACGCGCTCGCGGCGCAGCTCGGCGGCCGAGCCGCTCGAGACCACGGGGGATGGCGTCTCCACCGGCGCCGTGGGTGCGGGCGCGACGCGCTCCTCGCGGGGCGGGCCGCCGTCGCCGAGGTGAGGCTGTCCATTGGAGCCGGCGATCGCCATGCGGGGCTCAGTGGGTTTCGATCGGCCCGTTGCCGAGCGCCGCCTTGACTTCTTTGGCGTGCTGTTTGCCGGTGGTGTGTTCGAGTTTTTGCAGGGTGGCGGAAGAGGTTTTGTGGGCCGCGGGCAACGCCTTGGTGGACTTGACTTCCTTGGCCGCCTGCGCTTCTTCGTCGCTGGTTTCCGAAACACCGCCTTCGCTTTTGGAAGCGTTGTGCGACTGCGAGGAGCTGCTGGAGGAATGGTGACTGGAGGAGGATGAGGAAGAGGAGCTGGAGCCGGTACCAGAGCCGGTGGACGCAGCCGCACTGCCGGAGGAGTTTGCGGCACCCGCGGCGGCCAGCGGAACACCCAGGCCCTTCACTTCGACGACCTGCTTGCCGGTGCCGGGACTCCCGGTGAGCCAGTGCCCGACGAGCAGCCCGATCAGCAGCGATGCGAGCAGCACCCCGAGCAGGCCAAACAGGCCGGAGTAGCGACGCAGCGAGCCAAGCGTGCCGGGAGGATCGGCCGGCGGCTGATAACCGGCGGCCGAGGGCGCGCCGAGGATAGCCGTCGCGGTCGTCTGCTGGCCGAAACGGGGATGCTCGCCGAAGGCGAGTGTCTCCCGGCTTCGGTCGGCCTGGAGCACGTCGAGGAAGGCCAGGCGCACGGGCGAGGCGGGACGCCCGCAGGCGAGGCAGTAGCGCTGGTCGAGGGCGAGAGGGGCGCCGCACCCGGCGCAGGCGGCGGCGGGCGCAGTGGGAGCGCCATCGGTGGATGTGGGAAGAGGGATCACGTCCATGAGATCTCCGTCACCCACGATCTATCGAGCAGAACCTGATGCATTCCTCGCTCAGTGCAACCAACACCATCGGCTCGCACGAGACCTCGAATCTCATCCGAACGCCCCCCGGACGTAGTCGCGGGTGCGAGGAGCGCGGGGCTCCTCGAAGACCTGATCGGCGGTGCCGTACTCGACGAGGTCCCCGAGGTACATGAAGGCGACCTTGTCGCCGACGCGGCGCGCCTGGGCGAGGTTGTGGGTGACGATCACCACGGCGAGATCGCGGCGCAGCTGGTGGATCAGCTCCTCGATCACGCCGGTCGAGATCGGGTCGAGCGCGGAGCAGGGCTCGTCCATCAACAGCACCTCGGGTCGCGGCGCGATCGCGCGGGCGATGCACAGCCGCTGCTGCTGGCCGCCGGAGAGACGCAGCGCGGGGCGGTGGAGATCGTCGGCGACCTCGTCGTAGAGGCCGGCGCGGCGCAGCGCGTCGATCACGAGCGGCTCGAGCTCGGGCCGCCGGGGACGGCGGCGGGACTGCTCGCGCAGCGCGAAGGCGACGTTGTCGAAGATCGACATCGGGAAGGGGTTGGGCTGCTGGAAGACCATCGCCACACGGGCGCGCAGGGCGGTGTCTTCGAGGTCGTGGATGTCCTCGCCGTCGAGCAGGATCCGCCCTCCCCGACGGGCGCCCGGGGTCAGCTCGGTGAGGCGGTTCAAGGTGCGCAGCAGAGTCGTCTTGCCGCAGCCGGAGGGCCCGATCAGAGCCAGCACCTCGCCCTGGTGGATCGAGAGGGAAACCGAGCGCACAGCGTTGGCGCCACGCCGGCCCAGGGAGCCGGTGGCGCCATAGGAGACGCTGACGTCCTCCAGCCGCAGCCGCTCGGGGCCGGCGACGCTCGCCGCCGGGCGCAGCGCCTCGCGCTGCTCGGGCGGGCGCACGGGCTCGGGGGGCCGGTCGAGCACGATCGTGCGCACGGGGGGCACCTGCTCGCGACTCGGCTGGTCGAATGCCTGCTCGAACTCGGTCATCGTAGAGCTCATCGGTTCCTCACCTTCCACACTATAAAGACTGAAATGGTGTTGTGGGGCCATTTAGACGATCCCTCCAGCGATGGCGACTCCCCCAGCGCGTTCCTGGGAGCGACGGGAGATCCTTTCCACCGCGAGGTTGAGCAGCAGCACGAACAGCAGCAGCAGAACGGCGGCGGCGTATGCCTTCTGCGGGGCGAGCCCTTCGCCGGCGGGAGAGTTGTCGTAGACGTAGCTGGTGAGGCTGGAGCCGGCGCCGCGCAGCACGTTCAAGCCGGGGATCCCGCCTTCGGGCTGAATGCGCAGCTCATCGCCGAGCATCACGATCACGATCGCGGTGTCGGCGATGATCCGGCTGACACCAAGCGTGATGCCGGTGGCGATGTTGGGGCGCACGCTGGGCAGCAGCACGCGGCGGATCGTGGCGATGCGGGTCTTGCCGAGCGCAAAGGCGGCCTCGCGCATATGGGCTGGAACCCCCTGCAGGCCGTCGCGGGTGGTGACGAACAGCGGCGGCAGCGCGATCAGCGACATCATCGCGCCGGCGGTGATGAAGGATGTGCCCGTGGCAACGCCGTTGGGGGCGGACGAGGCGAATGCGAGGAAGTGCAGCTGGAAGACCGCCAGACCGAAGACGGCGATCAGGATGTCCGGGGTACCGGCGACGATCTCGATGCTTGATTCCACAACCCGCGTCAGCCAGCGCGGGCGCCCGTACTCGACGATCCACAGCGCGCAGCAGATCGCCAGCGGAGCGGCGATCGTGATACCGATCACGGTCAGCAGCATGGTGCCGAGCAGCGGGTCGAGGAAACCGCCGGAGCCGGCCTGATTCAAGCTCGCCTGGGGACGGCTGAAGATCAGCTCTGGACGCAGGTACTGGATGCCCCGGTAGCCCATGTAGAGGAGGATCGCGGCGGCGATCGCGCACAGCGAGAGGCCGGCGGCCCACGCGGCAAGCCACACGAGGCGGTCGCTCCAGCGCCAGGTGCGCATCGAGGAGCCCTGCCCGCGCCGTGGTTTGGATGGGATCCCCCCCGCTCGGGAGTCGGAGACGAACGTGCTCATCCGCGCACCTGGTACTTCCTGAGCGGCAGCTTGACGAGGTAGGCGGCGACCGACAGAACACACACGGAGAACAGCAGCAGCAGGGCGCAGGCGTACAGCGCGGAGTTCAACGCCGGGGCGCCGCCGAGCCCTTCGCGGAAGTCGACGATCGTCGAGGCGAGTGTGCGCAGGGGCTCGTAGAAGAAGGCCACTCCGTCGCCCGGCCGAGGGGCGAAGAAGTTGGAGCCGGAAACCATCGAGATCATGATCGCCTCGCCCAGCGCGCGGGCGGTTGCGAGCACGGTGGCGGCGACGATCGCGGGGCGCACGGCACGCAGGGTGACGGCGCGGATCGCGCGCAAGCGGTTGACGCCGAGCGCGGCGGCGCCCTCGCGCCAGGCTCCGGGCACCGCGCCGAGCGCGTCGCAGATGAGCGCGATCATGATCGGGCTGATCATCAGGGTCAGCAGCACAACTGCTATGACCAGACCGGCGCCGGTGAGCTGGACGGTGCCCTCCAGCGAGGTTCGCTCGGAGTTGGTGATGAGGTGGTTGCCCACGAACGGCACCAGCACGAGAACCCCGAGCAGGCCCCAGATGACCGAGGGCACCGAGGCGAGCAGGCGCACGACGCGGATCATCGTGCGGCGCAGACGGACGGGGGCAAGCTCGACGATGAAGATCGCGCAGAGCACCGCCAGCGGCAGCGCGAGCAGCACCGCCAGCGAGGTGATCAGCAGCGTGCCGTAGATGATCGGCCAGGCGCGCAGGTGGTAGGCGGAGGCGGGAGTGTGCGTGGGGGCGTCCAGCATGGTTTCGAACTGCACCTTCATGCTGCCGCCGGGCCCCAGCCAGCTGAGGCCGTTGTGCTCGAAGGTGGGCCATGCGCGCACGGCGACGAACGCGACCATGAAGAGCACGCAGAGGCACACGAGCAACGACACCGCGCCGAGCGTACGCTCGGCGCGGTGATCGGTCCAGGGGTTGCGCAGACGGCTGAGCATGGTTGGTTGAACAAGTGGGGCCGCCGACCCGCGGCCGGCCGCCCCACCCTCGCTAGCTGGCTTTGACCGGAACCCACTGAGTCGAGATGATCTTGCGGGCGGCCTTACTGGTCCTGATCCACGAGATGAACTTGGCGGACGCGCCGGTGGCTTCGCCTTTGGTCACCTCGTAGAAGCGCGCGGTGGCGGTGTACTGCCCCGAGGCCACATTGGCGCGCGTGCAGGCAACGCCGTTGTAAGCCACCGGATGGACCGTGCCCTGGTCGGCGCGGTAGTTGGAAAGGAAGCCCACCCCGTTGGGGGTGTTGGCGACCTGCTGCTCGAGCAGCCCCTCGGAGGGCTCTTCGGCGGCGGTGCTGGCGACGCTCTTGTTGGCGAGGAACAGCGTCTTGAAGTTGGTGAGCACGCCGGCGGTCGAGGTGCGGCTGATCAGGTCGATCGGCCCGGAGACGGAGGCGCCAAGCGCCGGTGTCCATTCCTTGTCCTTGCCCTCGAAGATCGCCTGAATCTGGGCTTCGTTGAAGGAGGCGACGGAGTTGGACTTGTTGGTGACGATGCAGATCCCGTATTCGGCGATCGGGTAGAAGTCGAGTCCGGCCGGGTCGGTGGGCAGTGGATCGCGGGAGACGTCTCCGATCGAGACTCGACCGGCGGCGACGTCGTTGACACCGACCGTGGCACCACCCTGGGAGATCCTGAACGTGACTTTGTTGTGCTCGAGCTTGGAGTACTTGTGGGCGAGCAGCTGGACGAGTGGGAAGGAGGCGGTGGCTCCGCTGATCGTGATCACGCTCGTAGCCGAGGCGATCGCGGGCACCGCGGCCCCGACGAGGGTCACAGCCGCAAACGAAGCGGCGATACGGCGGATTCGATGCATGAGGGTGGGCCTCCGATTGGATGTGTTGACAAGTTGGCGACGATCAGCCTACCATATTCTTCATAAACAAGATCGACATTAGCTATTTTGTCGGTAAGATCGGGAAGGTTGGGATTGCACCCCGGCCACAACCCGCTTCCACCGTCCAAGTTGCACCGACGACCAACTTCCTTTCCACGATGACCTCTCCCTCTTCACCCCAGGCCCCCAAGCTGCCCTCCCGCAGAGTCGGCGCGATCCTCGCAACCGCGATGCTCGCCGTGGGGATCGCGCTGGGGGCGCTGATTGGCCCCGGTCCGGCGGATTCGCTGGCCAGCAGCTCGCGAGCGGCGGCAATCGGCCGCGTGCTGGCGCTGCTGGCGCTGGGCTCGGGGACGAGCTCGGGAGGCAATCTCGCGCTCTCCTCCGGGGCAGCCAGTCCGCCGGCGAGCACTCCCCAGCCGACGCCACCGGCAAGCAGCGAAGCCGCCGCGGGAGGCGGGGGAGCAAGCAGTGAAGCGGGAAGCGCCTCCTCGACCCCATCCCACTCATCGACCTCCTCCCCCTCCTCCCGCACAACGTCTCCCACATCCTCGACCGCACCCGCTGCGGGCGGGGAAGAAGAAAACGAAAAGACGTCCAAAACGAAGCCGCTCCCCCCGATCGCGGATGCGTGGGTGATCGAGCTGCCCTACGGCACAAGCCTCGAAAACGCGCTGAAGCAGAGCGCGACGGCGCCCTATCTGGACGGGCAGCTGAAGCGGGAAGGCACAGTGCTGAGCGGTTACTCCTCGCTGGCGGCGGCACAGCTCGCCGGAGCCGCCACATTGCTCTCGGGTCAGGTCGGCGCGAGTGTGACCACCGTTGCCCCGCCCCCATGCAGCGCGAGCGCCGCGGCGGAAGCCACGCCGGGAACGACATCCAGCCCGACGGCTGGCGCATCCCCCAACCAGCCAGCCGCGGCCGCACCCTGTCCCTCTGGAGAACCCGCGGGGGTGCAGGCGGCGGACGCGTATTTGCAAGAAGTGGTGCCGAAGATCGAGGCGAGCGCCGCCTACAAGGAACACGGCCTGATCGTGGTCACGTTCGGGGCGGCAGGCCAGCAGGGAGCGTCGCCAAGCACCACGACGAGCCCCCCCGCGAGCCCGAGCGAAGGGGTCGCCTACCCGGCGGGCTCGATCACGAGCACGCTCACCGCGGCGGGTACTCCCGCAGGGGCGCTGCTGCTCTCACCCTTCCTCAGCCACGTGGGCGGACGGAGCGCAAACGCCTTCAACCCGCTCGCCCCCCACGAAAGCCTGGAAGCGCTCTTCCGGGCCAAAGCTCCGAGCTGAGTTTCAGCTCCAACGACTCACCACCAACCCCCAAGTCAATCCATCCCACCGAAGGAGGCTGCATGCACTCACTGAAGTCGATTTATCGAAGCGCCCTGAAGTCCAACCGCCGCACCACCTGGTGGTTGACCGCGCTGATGGGGGCGATCGCGCTGTCGCTCGCGGCTCCAGCCCTGAGCGCCGCGGCCGAAACCACCCCGGCGCCCGCCGCCCCCACGAGCTCCAACCCAAACGACTACGAATGCCAGGGGCAGCTCTCGGCGGGCAAGGCCGAAGGCGAAGGCAGCGAAGGAACGCCGGTGCAGTACAAGTTCAAATGCGACGGCCAGATCACCGGCTATCAGGTGCAGACGCAGGTGCCGATCACCGGCATCGAAGGCCAGCCGCTCCTCACCAACTACCTCGAACAGCCACTGTCTGAAGCGTTCTCGTGCAGCGGCGCGTTCCCGGGGTATGCCGTGAACTGCGTGGGCGCCACCACCAAAGAAGCGTACGAGCGGATCACCGGCCAGTTCGAAATCGGCTGGAAGCTGTGCACCGAACCGCGCGTGGACGCGCTGCTGACGGTCACCTACGCGTATCTGGAAAAGAGCGTGATCACGCAGGCGATCGCGGGACCGTTCGACCTCGGCCGCCCGGTGGGCTGCCCGGTGACCAAGGCAACGGGTAAGACGCGCCTGACGGCCTTCCAGGGCCCGGAACCGAACAAGAAGAGCGGGAAGGACAAGCAGAAGGACAAGGGCAAGAAGGGCAAGGGCTCCGGCACCAAGACCGGGGCCACCAAAGGCAAAAAGGGAGCAGCCAAGAAGTAGCAAGCGAGCGAGCCGCCCCGCAACGGCACCACGGCGCCGTTGCGGGGCGTGGCAACATCCGACGCGGGCAAGCGGGGAGCCGAGCCTCACTGAGAAGCTAGGCTTCGCCGCCCATGGCGAGACCCGCAATCCTCAGCGCCCTCCCGCTCGCGTTGTTCGCGGTGGCGCTCCCGGGCTGTGGATCGAGCAGCTCGGGAGCGCCCTCGACGATCACCGACACCGCGGCCGTGTCGCCGATCGCCAGAAGCTGTCCTGCCGCGGCGCTGGAAGCAATCGAGGGGGTCGCGCAGCGTGTCTACCAGGAGTCCGCGAACGGACGGATCGTCGCCGAGGCACTGCAGCGCCTGAGAGGCTCGGGCGCGCTTGTGCGGGCCGTCGAAGGCGACGATCGAGCGGCGGCGCACCGAGCTCTGGAGGGGCTGCTGCTCAACCAGATCGTCAGCGTGCGCGTGAGGCGCGGCGGGCACACGCTGGCGAAGATCGAACGGGCGGCGGGGATCACGCCGCGCGGCGAGCCGCTCGTCAACGCCGTGGGCCAGACGGTCGGCGAAGTCACGGTGTCGGTGGAGGGAGCCAACGGGTATGCGCAGACGGTCAGCGGCCTGCTGCACGCTCAGGTGGTCGTGCACAGCGACGGGCGGCAGCTGACCGCAACGCTGCATCCGGCACCCAAGCTGGCGCCGGGCGAGCGCGAACTGAGCTACAGCGGAGTCGGCTACCGCGTGGACACGTTCGCCGCGCGCGCGTTCCCCGACCGGCCCGCGAGCATCACGCTGCTGGCACCCAGCGCCTCCATCGCCGCGGTGTGCGCCAAGCGGGGCGCCACCGCGGCGCAGGCGCAGGCAGCCACATACGGGCTGGTCGCCGAACGGGTGTACTACGCCGAGCACGAAGGCAGCAAAGCGGAACTGCTGCTGCACTACGCCGAGCACTCGCGGCCGTTTCGCGAAGCGGTGCTGGCCGGCAACGCGAAGGCGACGCGCGCGGCGATCATCGGTTTCTTCCGCAGCCACCTGCACATCGTGCGCGTGCGTGTGATTCGCGGGGGCAAGCTGCTGCTGGACGTGGGCGGCCCCCACGTGCTGGCGCCGATCCCCGGTGTGATCCGCAACGCCCGGGGCCAGGTGACAGCCCACTTCCTGATGGCGATCCAGGACGACCTCGGCTTTCAGATCCTCGCGCACGCCTTCACGGGGGCGCAGGTGACGATGCGCGAGGGAACCCACCAGGTGATGGGCTCGCTGAGCCCCGGCCCTGCAACGATCCCGAGCCACGGCCGGGTGGTGTATCGCGGCGTGCCCTACCAGGCGTACTCGTTCATGGCCGAAGCTTTCCCCTCCGGCCCGCTGCGCATCTCGCTGCTGTTCGCCGAAAGCTGAGCCCTAAACGAGGCTGTTGGTCATGCGCTCGACTTCCTCGATCGAGGTGAGGCCTTCGCGGACCTTGGCGATGCCGTCGTCGCGCAGGCGGTGCATCCCCTCGCGGGTGGCGGTGGCGGCGATCTCATCGACCGAGCCGTGCTGCAGAACCTGGGTGCGGATCTCTTCGCTGATCGTCATCACCTCGTAGAGCCCGACGCGGCCGCGGTAGCCCGAGCCCGAGCAGCGTGAGCAACCGGCCGGTGCGTAGGGTTGCTCGTCGAGGCCGTACTCCGCCAGCACCGACTCCGGCAGCGTCGCCAGGCGCTTGCAGTGGGGGCAGAGCTTGCGCACCAGCCGCTGCGCCACCACGCAGTCGACGGCGGATGAGATCAGGAAGGGCTCGATGCCCATGTCGATCAGCCGTCCGAGTGCACTGGGGGCGTCGCGGGTGTGCAGGGTGGAGAGCACCATGTGGCCGGTGAGCGCAGCCTCCACCGCGATGTGGGCGGTCTCGCGATCGCGGATCTCCCCGACCATGATCACGTCGGGGTCGGCACGCAGCATCGAGCGCAGGCCCGTGTCGAAGGTGACGCCCGCCTTGGGGGCGACCTGCATCTGCTTGATCCCGGAGATCCGCGACTCAACCGGGTCCTCGATCGTGAGGATCGAGCGAGTGCCGTCGTTGAGCGCCCCCAACGCGGCGTAGAGCGTGGTGGACTTGCCCGACCCGGTGGGCCCGGTGACGAGCACCGCCCCGTGGGGCCGGCGAACCGCGTGTGCGAAGCGCTCCTGCTCCTCGGGCAGCATCCCGAGCGACTCGAGATCGCTGACGACTGCGCCTTTGTCGAGGATGCGCATCACCGCCCCCTCGCCGTGGACGAGTGGGAGCGTCACGACGCGGATGTCCACGCGCCGGCCCTCGACGTTCAACGCGAGGCGACCATCTTGGGGGGCGCGCCGCTCGGAGATGTCGAGGTCGGCCATGATCTTGATGCGCGACACCATCCCTACAGCCATCCGGCGGCGCACAGTGGCTGCCGGGTAAAGCATCCCATCGACGCGCAGCAGCACACGCGTGTCGGCTTCTTCGGGGTTGATGTGGATGTCGGAGGCGCCCTGCTGCACTGCCTGGGCGATGATCGAGTGCACGAGCTTGATCACCGGGGCGTCCTGGTCGGCCTCCTCGGAGAGCGAAGTGGAGAGCGCCTCCTGCCCCTCCTCCCCCTCCACCAAGCCCTCCCCAATCTCCTGGATCGCGCCCTCCAGCCGTCCGAGACGCGAGGCGAGCAGCTTGACGTCCTCCGCGGAGGTCGCCGCCACCCGGACACGGCGGCTGGTGATCATCGCGATGTCGTCGATGCTGAGGATGTTGGTGGGGTCCGCCATCGCCAGCAGCAGCGCCCCGTCCTCCATGAAGCGCACCGGCACCGCCTGGTAGCGCTTGATCGCCTCGCCGCTCAGCAGGTTGACGGCGCCCATGTCGGGCTCGTACACCGACAGGTCGATGTAGTCGAGGCCGAAGCGTTCGGCAACCACGCGGGCGAGCTGGTCTTGGCGCAGAACGCCCTGCTCCACCAGCACCTGCCCGGTGGGCTTGCGCTGCGAGCGGGCCGCCGCAACCGCCTGCTCGACGGCCTCGCGATCGGCGAAGCCGAGATCGACGACCACCTCGCCGATGCGCCTGACCGAGCGACCCGGGCGGGCGGGTGAGCTCAGCCCATTGGCGGATGGCTGCTCGGGCGCCGGTAGGTCGAGCCCATTACCCGAGGGCTGCTTTGGTGGAAGCACCTCGCCGCCCTGCTCGGGCGCATGGAGCCCGTTGCTCAAGGGCTGCTCTGGTGGGAGCACCTCGCCGCCCTGCTCAGGCGCATGGAGCCCATTGCTCGGCGGAAGCTCCAGAAGCGCTGTTGCGGTGGGGCGCTCGAGCACCGCGATGGCCGCGGCAGGAGCGGCGGCAGGGGGGGACATCACCGGCGAGTCGGGTGCCACAGGGGCAGGGACCGCGGACACTGGGGCTGAGACCGCGGATTCGAGCACGGAGAGCTCAGCCGCCACGGGCGCCGGGGGGGCAGGAGAGGGAACGGGGGGCTCTGGCGTGGGACTCGGCGTCTCGGCGTCCGGCGCCCCGCGTCGGCGTCGAAACCAACTCATCGTTACCTAATCGGCAGCAAGTGGGCACCGCTTGACCATGCTTGCGGCAGATTACGGACCGTGCTCGAAGGAGCCCTTCAAGTGGGCGTCGAGTGCGTTGCAGCGGTAGAGGGCGATCGCCTCGGAGGAGGCGAAGCGCTGGCCGGGCAGCGCCTCGGGGCCGTGGTGGGCGAGGATGCAGTGCTCGAGCGCCAAGCGGCGGGGCGCCGGGAGCGAGGCGGGGTAGCGCGGCGCGAGCAGGCGCAGACCGAGCTCGACGTGCCCCAGCAGCCGCCCCTCCTCGCCGCGGGCGATCTCGGCGCCGTAGGTGAACTCGCGGGTCTTGCCGATGTCGTGCAGCAGCGCCGCCGCCAGCAGCAGGTCGCGGTCGAGGCGAGGGTGCAGCGCGCACAGCTCCAACGCCAGCGTGGCGACCGCGACCGTGTGCTCCAACAGACCGCCGAGGTAGGCGTGGTGGCTGCCCGCCCCAGCCCGCCCCGAGCCGCCGGGGCGGGTGGCCGAGGGCAGCGAGCAAGGCGCGCGGCGCAGCTCGCGGCGCAGCTCGGCGTCGCCGAGCAGGCGCTCCAGCAGCACCCGCAGCCCTGGTTCGTACAGCTCGCGCACAAGGTGCTCGAAGAAGCCCTCCAGCTCATCGAGATCGCGGTGGCTGGCGGGCAGGAAGCCGGCCGGATCGGACTCGGCTCCCTCGGCGCGGGCGATCGTGCGCAGGCCGATCTGCAGCTGGTCGCGGAAGCGCTCGACGCTGCCCTCCACGTGCACGAGATCCCCTCGCTCGAAGCGCCCGGCGAGCAGATCGGCGTCGCGGAAGGCGCGCGCGAGGATCGAGCCGGTGCGGTCGCGCAGCTCGACCGTCAGGTAGGGGGTGCCGGCGCGCGAGAGCTGGCGCTCCTTGCGCGAGCAGGCGAACACCCCTGCGACCTCCTGTCCCTCGCGCAGCGTGGCGACTGTCGGGGGCTCCTCCTCTGGGGAAACCATCACCGCATGATGTACGGTGAAGCGGATGCAGCCACTGATCTGGGATCGCCGCCCCACGGGCTTGCGGGCTCCGGCGATGGTGTGCGCGTTCGAGGGCTGGAACGACGCCGGGGACGCGGCCTCCTCGGCGATCTCCTACCTCAGCCGGGCGTTGGAGGCGGAGCGCTTCGCGCACTTGGACACGGAGGAGTTCTACGACTTTCAGACCAACCGCCCCCGCATCCGCCTGTCGGCGGACGGGGACGACTCCCAGCCCGCCCGCCGCGAGATCGAGTGGCCGTCGGTGGAGATCTACGCAGCCAGCGTCCCGGACGCGCCACGCGATCTGGTGCTGGTGCAGGGAGTCGAGCCCTCGCTGCGGTGGCGCACTTTCAGCGCCCTGATCGTCGAGCTGGCGGAGGCGTTGGGCGTGGGGATGGTGATCACAGTAGGGGCACTGCTGGCGGACGTGCCCCACACGCTGCCGGTGGCGATGACCGGCTTCGCGTCAGATCCGGCGTTGATGGAGCGTCTCGGGGCCACCGGGCACTCCGCCAGCCGGTATGAGGGTCCCACGGGCATCGTGGGCGTACTGCACAGTGCCGCCGGCGACGCGGGGCTGCCCTCGATGAGCCTGTGGGCGAGCGTCCCCCACTACGTCGCCGCGGCCCCCTGCCCGAAGGCGGCGCTTGCGCTGGTGCGGCGCCTGGGGGAGCTGGTGGGCGTGTCGGTGGACCTCAGCGAGCTGGAGGACGCGGCCGCCAACTACGAGCGCCAGGTGGGGTTGGCGGTCTCGAGCAACCCGGAGGTGCAGGCGTTCGTGGAACGCCTCGAGCAGGACGCCGAAAGCGATGAGGAGGACGACGAGGGGGAGGAGGGGCGCTGGGCAGCCGAGTGGGGACCGATCTCGCCCGACGACCTGCCCTCGGGAGAGCGACTGGCGAGCGAGTTCCAGCGCTTCCTGCGCCAGCAGGGCGATCAGAAGCCTCCGAAGTAGGCGCCGCTGGGTTTGTGCATCTGGGAGCACCAACCAGCTACTGGACCCCTCATAGCTGTCAACTGGTCGCTATCCACAGGTCCAGTTGCTGGTTATAGCCCAAACAGAGACACCACCTGTCGGCGAGCCGGGAGTGAGGCAGCCCTGAACAATGTCGGCGGGGCGGCTGGTGGGCCGCCCCGCCGACTGAGGGAGGAGAGGGTCCTACTCCTGCCGGCGAGGTATGAGGCCGGCAGACTCTCCCGCGCCCGTGGTCTCCTCGACCCGAGGCGGGGGAAGCTTGCGGTGGCTCAGACCAGGCTGAGCACGCGCTCCTGCACGCGGCTGGCGAGGTCGGCGCCCTCCTCCAGACGCGTACGCAGCGCGTCTTCAATCTGGATTTGGGTCTTCTCGATCTGCGACTGGGTCTGCTCGACCCTGGAGGTCACCTCTTTGGTGAGCCGCTCGCGCCGCTGGTCGAGCTCGCGCCGGCGCTCGCGCAGTTCGCGCTCGACGCGGGTACGGGTCTTGCGGACCTCGCGCTCCATACGCGTGCGAGCGGCGCTGCCGCGATGCTCAAACCTGCGCAGCTGACTCTGCGCCTTGGCGGGGCTCGAGTAGGTGGAGATCGTGTCGGTCACGCTCGACACCACTCGCTCGCGGGCGAGCAGAGCAGCTCCAACGGGGATCAGAACCGCCCGTTCGGCATAGTCGCCGACGAGGTCGGTGGTGGTGCGGGTCGGGTTGGCGCGAGCTGCGGCGGGCTTGCTCTTGGAAGCGCCGCGTGAGCGAGTCGCGGTGGCGCGGGCTTTGGACGCGCCACCGCTGGAGGCACGCCGGGGGCGCGCGGCTTTGGCGGAGCTCGAGGCTTTCGGCGAAGCGGGTTTGGCTGTGTCAGGCATGTGGAGGGGTCTCCTGTTTGGTCATGTTCCCCTCAGGGAGGAATCGATGGGCACGTCCGTTCTATCCGTCTGGCAAGATCAGCCAGGTAACGAACATATGTTTGTACCCTGCGCCCCCGAGATCGTTACACCGGGAGCTTAGCACGATCTGAAGTAGGCTTGAAAACTGGTCTTACACCACGATAGCTTGTAACACGCGGAACATGCGTTCGCCCAGAATGTGGTCGGGCTCACGTCGAAAGAGGCGAGCAGCCAGGTGGTAGGCGGTAAAGCTTGGGTCCGATGTGGATGCCCGCGATGTGGCTGTGGGTGCCCGCGACGTGGCTCGATGTGGATGCCCGCGATGTGGCTGTGGGTGCCCGCGACGTGGCTCGATGTGGATGCCCGCGATGTGGCTCGCTGTAGATGCCGCGATGTGGTTCGCCTTGGATGCCGCGATGCGGATCGCCGTGGATGCCCGCGATGCGGCTGTCAGACCACACGCGCCAACCACAGCTCGGGCGCCTGCAGCTCGGCGGTGGTGGGAAGGTCCTCCGCGGAGCGCCAGGCTCGCGCCAGCGCCGTGGGCCCGCCGGCGAGGACGACGGCGTCGCAGAAGCGACGGCCCTCCTCGTACTGGCGCAGCTTCAGCTCCAACCCCAGCAGCCGCTCCAGCAGCCGCCACGGCAGCCCGCGGTGCTCGCGGCGGCGGGTCATCGCGGCCCGCATACGGGGCAGCGAGGGCAGCACCTCGGCGCCGACGGCGTCCATCACGTGCTCGGCGTGGCCCTCCACGAGCGACATCGTCGCCTGCAGGCGCTCCACCAGCCGCCAGCGCTGCTCGCCGAGCGTCAGCCTCACCAGTTCCCCGTGGCGCAGACGTTCGGCGAACGCGCGGGCGTCGCCGGCGCTGGGCAGCCGCATCAGGGCACTGAGCGACACCGTCACCTGCAGGCCCTCGATCAACTGCCGCAGGATCCCCGCCAGGTGCTCGCGCAGCCACGGCGCCCCGGAGAACTGGACGGCGTGGGTGATCTCGTGGATCGTCACCCACACGAGCAGCTGCTCGCTGTCCACCTGCATCGTGCGCGCGGCCTGCGCGAGATTGGGAGCCACCAGCAGCAGGCGCGGAGGGACGGTGGGGTCGAGCAGGGCGAGGTCGTACTGACCGAGCACCCGCTGGGAGAGCATGCCCGCCATCGCCCCCACCTGCGCCCCCAGCAGCAGCCCGCCGGCGGCGCCGAGCGCGTCGTACAGTGGCCCAAGGTCCTGCCCCGGGCGCCTCCAGTCGAAGCGCATGCGGCGGGGGGAGCGGCCCCCCGGGCCGAGCCCCTCCGCGGCCAGCGACTCGAGCATCGGCCGCATCGTCTTCAGGTTGGCGGCGATCCAGCTGGAGCGATCGACCGCTTCAAGGGGGGGCAGTTGCTCGGGGAGCTCCAGCCCGGAGTACTCGCCCACGCGGCGGGCGAACTGCAGCGCCAGCGGCTGCACGGTATCGCTGAGGATCCCGCCTGGCGGGCTCTCAGTCCCGGGAGACCCGGCGATCAACTCCCCCACACGCTGCGCGGTGCTCCAGTCAATGGCGTCCACCATTGGAGGGTAGCCCGGCCCCGGGGAGCCCACACCCATATCCTCTCTTGACAGATGCCCTCCTCGCTCAACGATCCACAAGACGTGCCCTGGCTCGAAAGCCCCACGGACACCGCTCAAGCACCTGGCCAGCAGGGCATGTCCCATCCGCTGGAGCGCCTGCCAGAGGACGACCGCGGGGAGGGTGCGGCGTGGCGGGCGGAGCTGCTGAAGCGCGCGGAGGTGCGAGATGTGCTGGCATGGATGCGTCTGCTCGTCGATCCGCGGGACGCGGCGGCGGCGGTGCGCGCGCTGGCGCGTCCTCCGATCGAGCTGCGGCAGGTCGATCTGGCGCGGGTGATCCAGATCGTGCGCCGCCAGCGCCTGGAGGTGGTGGCGGCGCTGGCGACCGCGATGGAGTCGCCACAGCTGCCACCGGAGGCCCGCGAGCGGATCGGGCGCTTCCTGGAACTGCACCGCTGGGCGGCCGGGGGGCTCGACACGATGCGGGCCGACCTGTTCGTGGGACGCCTGATCGAGCGCCTGGGCATGCGCCGCCGGCAGCTGCTCGCGGCGGATGGCGAGGACGCCCAGCGGCTGGCCGGTCTGGCGGGGTTGTGCGAGTTGGCGGAGGAGTTCGTGGGTTCCTCGCCCCGGCCGACGGCGCGGGCGCTGGCGATCCACCTGACGGTGGCATCGGAGCAGGGACAGCAGGCAGAGGCGGCAGCGACGGCGGGGCGCCAGGACGAGCCGCCGGCGACGCCCGAAGGACCCGAGGAGACGCTGCGGAGCACGCTGCGGATGATGCGCGAGGAGGTGCTCGGCGATGTCGCGCGGATCGCCGGGCGCCTCGGGGAGCTGCGACTGGACACCGAGCTGGATGTCTCCCACGGGGTGGTGAGATACCTGGAGCTGCTCAAGCTGGCGACGCTCGCCGAGCGCCCCGCGGGGGAGGCGGGGGACGCCGCGCTGCAGGACGTCAACACGCGCCTGCGCGCGGCGATGACGCCGCTGCAGCGAGAGATCTACGAAAGCTCGCCGCTGGATGAGCTGCTGCGTGAGGGGCACGCCGACGCCGACCCGCCCGCGGGCGGGCCCGGCGAGCGACGCAGCCGTAGCGCGCGCGCGCTGGCGGTGGCGGCGCGCGACGAGCCAACGCTGGAGGCGTTCCTGCCCCGCAAGGGGGACGGCCTGGTGCTGTCGGCCTCCGATGTCGAGACCTATCGCGGCTGCCCGCTCAGGTACAAGTTCGCACGGGTCCTGAAAATCCCCACCGAGCAGACGATCCACCAGCGCTTTGGGATCGTGGTGCACCAGGTCCTGGAACGCTTCCACGCGGCGGCGGGAACCGAGCCGCTCGACGAGGAGAGCCGCAGCGAGCCGTTCTCGGGCGATGATCGACCGCGGGGGACAGGCGACTGCGAGCAGGGGACGCTCGCAGAGCTGCTGGAGCTGCTCGACGTGGCGTGGCGGCGGAGTGGAATGGGCGATGGAGCGCGAGAACGCGAGCTGTTGGGCAAGGCGCGCGCAGCGCTGCGGCGCTACCACGAGCGCCTGCGCGAGGAGCCGGCGCAGCCGCTGTGGTTCGAGCGGGCGTTCGCCTTCGACCTGGGGCCCCACCACGTGCGGGGGCGAGTCGATCGCGTGGACCGGCTGCCCGAGGGAGGATGGGAGCTGATCGACTACAAGACCGGCTACGCCAAGACCGCCGAGGAGCTGGACGACGACATCCAGCTCTCGCTCTACGCAATCGCGGCACGCGAGGCGTGGGGCCTGCACGACACGCGCCAGTCCTACTACTACGTCCTCGACGACCGCAAGGTGCCGCTCCCCACGGATGCAGGAGGGGGGGAGTGGGTGCGCCAGGCGGTGCTCGACGCCGGGGCGGGGATCCTCGCGCAGAGCTTCGAGCCCACGCCCTCGCCCGCTGCGTGCGCGCACTGCGACTACCGGATCGTCTGCCCCGCAGCGGAGCGGTAGCCGACGACGGGCCCGTCCGGCCGTCGCGGCGCGCGGCGGCAGCCACCGCGCCGAGTGCCGGCAGGCCACCTTTGGGCGATCGTCGACAATCAGCAACGCGCCCATCCCTCGCGCTCTGCCAATGGAGCGGCCATCGAGTTCTGCGAAGATGGGCTCGTGCCCACGCGCGAGCAGATCATGAAGGCCCTGGAGGCGGTGATCGACCCCGAGCTGCGCCGCTCGATCGTCGAGCTCCAGATGGTGCGCTCGGTGGAGATCGGCTCGAGCGGCGTGGTCGACGTGACCGTGTCGCTCACCACCGCGGGCTGCCCGATCCGCGGCCACTTCCAGACCTCGGTCGCGCAGGCGGTGGGAGCGCTGGAGGGAGTGGGTCACGTGAACGTCTTCTTCGACGTGCTCTCCGACACCGAGAAAGCGGCGCTGCGCGAGCGGCTGGGACGCACCAGCCTGCCCGAGGGGGCGCTGGCGCAGGTGCGCAACGTGGTGTGCATCGGCTCCGGCAAGGGCGGCGTGGGCAAGTCCACGCTGACGGCCAACCTCGCCGCGGCGCTGAGCGCGGAGGGCCGCCGCGCGGGGGTGCTGGACGCGGACGTGTGGGGGTACTCGATCCCGCGCATGTTCGGCCTCGGCGCCACGCGGCCGCCGGTGTCGGCGCAGCGCAAGATCATCCCGCTGGAGGCGCACGGGGTGCGGGTGATGTCGATCGGCTTCTTCGTGGAGGAGGACGCCGCCGTCGTGTGGCGGGGGCCGATGCTGCACAAGGCGCTCACGCAGTTCTTGCAGGACGTGGAATGGGGAGAGCTCGACCACCTGCTGATCGACCTGCCGCCGGGCACCGGCGACGTCTCGATGACGCTCGCTCAGCTGCTGCCGCAGGCGCGCTTCGTGATCGTCACAACCCCCCAGCCAACCGCCCAGCGGGTGGCACGCCGGGCGGCGGAGATGGCGCACAAGGTCTCTCTGGAGATCTCAGGTGTGATCGAGAACATGTCGGGCTTCACCACCCCCGCGGGCGAGCGCTACCCGATCTTCGGCGAGGGCGGCGGCCAGGAGCTCGCGGACGAGCTGGAGGTGCCGCTGCTGGGCAAGATCCCCCTGACGATGCCGCTGCGCGAGCACGCCGACGGCGGGCTGCCGCTGGTGCTCGAGGACCCCGACGACCCCGCCGCCCAGGCGATCCGCCATGCCGCGCGGGGCCTGATCGCAATGGCCCCGCTGGAGTTGCCGGTGCTGAACGACGCCGCCACCAACGGCGACTCGGCCGCCACACCCCCGCCGCCGAGCGCCAGGCCGGTCGGGATGTCGCTGCCGATGGCCTGAGCGGGAAGTCGCTCAGCGCCCGTCGTGGGGCACGGAGGCCCCACGCCCACGGCGTTGTTGTCCGCGCCGACGCGCGCGGACGCGACCCCCCGCCTACCTGCTGTTGGCAAAGTACTCCGCGTTGATCTGGGTGTACTTCTGCCACTCCTCCGGCAACTGATCCTCCGCGAAGCAGGCGTCCACGGGGCAGGCCTCCACGCAGGCGTCGCAGTCGATGCACTCATCGGGGTCGATGTACAGCATCTCGGCGGCGTCATACCCGGGCTCGTCGGGCGTCGGGTGGATGCAGTCCACCGGGCACACCTCGACGCAGGAGTTGTCCTTGGTGCCGATGCACGGCTCTGCGATCACGTAGGCCATTCGCTTCCTTCTCGAGTCGATGTTGGCTGCTTGCGGGAGAAGGGAATATTAGCGGCGTCCCTCGCCTGCCCGCCAGGGCGGCCGTGGCGGCCTGCTGCGCCGGCGGAGGCCGATCCAGCTTGCCGGCCCCCGACGAGCTTGCCGCCCGACGGCAGGTTCCGCCGGAATGCCGACTCAGGGCTGCTTGGGGCCGTAGTAGCGAGGCCGGGGCAGCGGGCAGTAATCTTGGGCGCCCACCGCCGACGGGTTGCCGATCCGGATCCACACGCCGCTGCCGTCGTCGAGCGTGATGCAGGGGGCCACTTCGTGGGGGGTGATCTTCCCGTGCGCCATCACCGCCTCGCGCGTGCCGAGGGAGCGTGTCGGCGTGGCGGCCGGCGTCAGCTGAGCGATCTGCGCGAGCGCCGCCACACCGCCGTTGGAGAAGGACGTTTCGAATGTGCCCTGCCGCTGGTTCCACACGATGTAGCGCACGCCGCCCCGCCGCAGCGCCTTCAGCGTCGCGAGCAGGTCGCCGTCCCGATGCGGCCCCGACACCAGGAACCCGCCCGGGTACAGCGTCAGGTACCCGGGCTGCTGGAGCGCGGTGGGGGAGGCTCCCGGCAGGGTGATCCGGTACTGCTTGCCCACGCCGAACGTGCTCCCCAGCGTGTTCACCACCACCGCCAGCACGAGCGCTCCCACTGCGACGGTCCGCCAGCGGCCGGTGAAGTGCGCGATCCAACCCCCCGCGAACACCGCGGGGTAGAGCAGCAGCGGCATGCTGTAGCGGGTGTCGTGGAAGTAGGTCTCGGTCAGAATCAGCCACGACAGGAATGCGCCCACCGTCAGCTCCAGCGCCAGCGGGCTCACCGCCGGGCGCTCGGCGGCGACCGGCGCGGCGTCGGCCCCGCCGACCTCGCGCGACCTCCAGCCTTTCGGGCGCTCGCGCGGGCCCTTCTCCTTCGTCTGCCCACCCTTCCTGCCGCGTCCCTGTCCGCGCGCCTCGCTCGACGATGCCCGCGCCGGCGCACGCTGACGCGACCGCCCATTCCCGCCGCCCGCTCGCGGGCGCGAGCGCACCAAGCCGCTCACCACCCACACGAAGCCGGCCGCGGCGAGCAGCAGCAGCGGCAGCCCGAGCTCGACGTTGTCGAGGTTCCACAGGTACCACTCGAGGTTCGAGATCGACAGGCGCGGAGGGGCGATTTCTTTGGGGCCGGGGCCGGGCGAGTTCGGGTAGGCGCTCGAGGAGGCAGTCGCCTGGTCTCCGATCCCCTGGATCAAGCTGTGCTCGTGGACATACCACGGGAGGGCGATCGCCAGCGCGATCACGGCGAACAGCGCGACTCCCGGCCACGCGCGCCGGCCGCCGCGACCCAGCGTCACGAGGCACACGCCCAACACAAAGATCGGGAACGGCTCCTTGGTGAGCATGCCGAGGCCAACCGCCACGCCGGCGATGGCACACGCGCGCAGCTTCGTGAAGCCCTCGCTGGCGATGATCAGCCAGATCGACACCGCCACCATCGCTGTCTCGGGGGCGTCGGTCATAAACACGTGGAACTGGGCGGCGATCAGCGGCGAGCCGAGCGCGAACACCACCGCCAGCAGGCCCGCGAGCGGGCTGAACGCCATCCGTCCGACCTTGTAGCAGCCGAGCGCCAGCGCCGTCACGAACACGAGGTTCTCGGCGAGGATCGGCGGCGCCACCCCCACACCGCCGAGCGTGATCCCCAGCGAGCCGACGAGGTAGGCGAACGGCGGGTAGGGGACGCTCAATGTGAGCGCCTTGCCAAAGTTTCCCGCCGCCAGTTCCTGGTGGACGTTGAGCGCCAGGCTCAGATGCAGCCCGGCGTCGAAGATCGGGATGCTGCGATCCTGCGCCAGCCACCAGCACGTGATGCCGATGAACAGCGCCGTGACCCCGATCGCGCCCCACGCCGCCGCCGGCCAGCCGAGCTCGGTGACGCGCGCGATCGGCGTGGCGCGCGCACGACGAACCCGGGGGGCGGTGATTTCGCTCGCCATCGGCCCAAGTTAGTTCGCCATGCCGGCTGTTGCAACAATTTCGGCCTCTTTGTTTCTGACGTCGGGCGCCTTCATGGCGATTACGGGCCGGCCGGCCTCGGGGCCGCCACGCCAATTGCGCTCGCGGCTTTCTCGGTCCGCTAGGTTAGGAGGCGCAGATGCTGTTGCTGACCGGCGCCACCGGCCAGGTGGGCTCTGCGCTCCTCGGTCGCCTGCTCGCCGAGGGAATATCGGTGCGCTGCCTGGTACGCGACCCCCGCCGCCTGGGCGCCACGCGGGTGCGGGTGCAGATCGCGCTCGGCGACCTCGCCGACCCGCCGTCGTTTCGTAACGCGATGCGGGGTGTGGACACGGTGGTGCACCTCGCCGCGGCGATCCGCGACCAGCCGCGCGGCTCGATCGAGGAGCTTGGGGGGATCGCCACGTGGCGCATGGTGCAGGCCGCCGAGCGGGCGGGCGTCGAGCGCTTCCTGTTCTTCTCGGCGCTCTCCGCCTCCACCCACAGCCGCGCGCGCTTTCTGCGCGCCAAGGCGCTCGCCGAGCAGGCGGTGCGTGAGGCGGACATGCGCTCGGTCGTCTTCTCTCCCTCGATCGTCTACGCCCCGGGGGATCGCTGGCTGACACTGCTGGAGCGGCTCACGCTGCTGCCGGTGATGCCGCTCTCAGGTGGTGGGCGCGCGCTCTACCAGCCGATCTGGGCCGAGGACCTCGCCGCCTGCGCGATGGCGGCGCTGCGCACGCCAGACACCGCCGGATCGTTCGAGCTGGCGGGGCCGCAAACCCTCAGCCACGCCGAGATCGTGAGGGAGGTATTGAGCGCGCTGCACCGCAACCGGCCGCTCGTGCACGTGCCCACCCCGGTGATCGCACGCGGATTGCGCCTCCTGGAGGCCGCCGCGGGCACGCATGCCCCCGCCACCTGGGACGAGGCGGAGCTGATGGAGGTGTCGATGGTCTCCAGTCGGGGCACCGCCGACGCCGAGCGCTTCGGCATCACGCCGCAGCCGATGGCCGCGGTGCTGAGCCCGCTATGACACCGCCAGCTCAGGCCGGCGCTCGGCCCACGGCCGCGCCGCTTCCAGCTGCGTGGCGAGAGACAGCAGCAACCCCTCCTGCGCGGGGCGGCCCACCAGCTGTACCGCCAGCGGCAGCCCGTCCTCGCCGTGAAACAGCGGCAGTGAGATGCCCGGCTGGCCGCTGGCGTTGAACACCGGGGTGAACGGCGTGAACAGGCCCGAGCGGGTGAACGTCGCCATCGGGTTGGGCGCCGCGGGATCCAGCGTGCCGAGCGCCAGCGGGCGCTCGGCGAGCGCGGGGGTGAGCAGCGCGTCGTAGGGCGCCAGGAACTCAACCAGCTGGCGGGTGAACGCCTGCAGCCTCACCGTCGCGCCGAGGCCCTGCACGGCGTTCATTTTCTGCACCATCGAGTAGATCGCCCAGCTCATCGGCTCCATGTCCTCGGCCGTCGGCTCGCGGCCGGCAACCGCCCCCGAGAACGCGATCGCGAGGCTGACGTGAGTGCAGAACACCGCCCCGAACAGCTCCCGCAAGCCCTCCGTCTGCCATGGAGGGTCGACCTCCTCGACCTCGTGGCCCAACTCGCGCAGCAGCTCGGCGGCGTCGTCCACCGCCTGCGCCGCCAGCGGGTCCACCACCGCGTCAGGCACCGGGGGCTGGGTGGTGGCGGCGATCCGCAGCCGCGCCGGCTCTCGCGCGGCGGCGTGGGCGAACGGCTCCGGCGGCGGTGGCGCCCAGGTGGCGTCGCCCGCCTCGTACCCAGCCAGCACATCGAGAGCCGCCGCGGTGTCGGCGACGGTGCGCGTCAGCATCCCGTCGATCCCGAGCATCGAGTCGCCCAGCTCGGGCGCCGAGGAGATCCGTCCGCGCTGGGCCTTGAGCCCCACCAAGCCGCAGCATGCAGCGGGAATGCGAATCGAGCCGCCGCCGTCGCTGCCGTGCGCCACCGGCACCATCCCCGCGGCGACCGCCGCGGCCGAGCCGCCGGAGGAGCCGCCCGGGGTGCGCCCCAGGTCCCAGGGGTTGCGGGTCGCCCCGAACAGGCGTGCCTCGCTGGTCGGCAGGATGCCGTACTCGGGCAGCGTCGTGGTGCCCACCACGATGAAGCCGGCGCGCTTCAGCCGGCTCGTGACGTTGTGGTCGTAGCTCGCCACGAAGTCGCTCATCAGCGAGCACCCATAGGTGAAGCGCAGGCCGCTCACCGCGCGGAGGTTCTTGATCGCGATCGGCACCCCGGCGAAGGGGCGTTCGTCGCCCGGCTTCACCTCATCGGCCGCCGCCAGCGCGCGCTCGCCGTCGACCTGCACGAACGCGTTGATCGTCGGGTTGAGCTCCTCGATGCGATCGAGCGAGCTCTGCACCAGCTCGCGCGCGGAGAGCTCCCCAGCGCGCACCATGCTCGCGAGCTCGCTCGCCGAGCGGAACATCAAATCGCTGTCGGGCACCTGCTCCTCCTCCTCCTGGGCACGTGAGACGGACGGGCGCCCGTCGCAGCAGAGCCTAACGTCCTTCAGGGAGCGGCGGCAATGGGCTCCATTCCTGCGACGATATGCGCTGCCCACCAGGCAGCCCGGTCGGTCGCGGCGCAACTCGCGGCAACCCGGCCGGGTGGGCGGGCCTTTCAAGTCCTAACGAGCCCAGAAAGCGAGTGCCATGAGCGCGGTTCAGACAGCACCGGAGGTCCAAGCGGGCCTGGAAGGCGTGGTCGCCTTCGCGACCGAGATCGCCGAGCCCGACAAAGCAGGAGGCGCGCTGCGCTATCGCGGCGTGGACATCGAGGATCTGGTGGGCAACGTCCCCTACGAGCAGGTGTGGGGCCTGCTGGTCGACGGCCACTTCAAACCGGGGCTGCCCCCCGCCGAACCGCACCCGCTGACGGTGCGCTCGGGCGACCCGCGCGTGGACGTGCAGGCGGGCTTGGCGATGCTCGCACCGGAGTGGGGCTTCAACCAGCTGATCGACATCTCCGACGAGCAGGCCCGCGAGAACCTCGCGCGCGCCTCGGTGATGGCGCTCTCGTTCGTCGCCCAGTCCGCGCGCGGCGTCGGGCAGCCGCCGGTGCCCCAGGAGGAGATCGACCGCGCCGGCTCGATCCCCGAGCGTTTCCTGATCCGCTGGCGCGGCGAGGCCAACCCCGATCACGTGAAGGCGATCGACGCCTACTGGGTATCGGCTGCCGAGCATGGGGTCAACGCCTCCACCTTCGTCGCCCGCATCACCGCCTCCACCGGCGCCGATGTGGGAGCGGCGCTGTCGGCCGCGGTGGGAGCGCTCTCCGGCCCGCTTCATGGTGGTGCGCCTTCGCGGGTGCTGAAGATGCTGGAGGAGGTCGAACGCATGGGCGACGCCGAGCGCTGGGTGAAGGAAGCGCTCGACCGCGGCGATCGGCTGATGGGCTTCGGCCACCGCATCTACCGCGCCGAAGATCCTCGCGCGCGGGTCCTGCGCCGCACCTGCAAGGAACTGCGCTCCCCGCGCTTTGAGATTGCCGAGGCGCTCGAGCAGGCCGCGCTCGCGGAGCTGCACGCGCGCAAGCCCGACCGTGTGCTCGCCACCAACGTGGAGTTCTGGTCGGCTGTCGTGCTCGACCTCGCGGAAGTGCCGGCCGAACTGTTCACTCCGATGTTCACCTGCGCGCGGGTGGCGGGGTGGTCGGCGCACATCCTCGAGCAGAAGCGCGAAGGAAAGCTGATCAGGCCCACCGCAAAGTACGTGGGCGAGCCCTCGCGGCCAGTCGGGGCGGTCGAATAGCCGCTTACGTAACTTTCATTGCTCTTCCAGGAGTCAGAAACATTGCACCAGCGGCATTGACGACTCTGTCACGATTTGCTGCGCAAGGCGCCTTACCGGCGCCTCCTTGAGGTGATGGTCAGGGAAGCTTCCCCCAGCGGGTGGGGCCCCCGGACTCATCTCCCGAGGACGGCGGACCCGCCCCCCCAGGGCCAGACCGCGACAAGGGCCCGGCACGATGCCGGGCCCTTGTCTCCTTAAGTGCGAGAGGGCGCCCGAAGCGCCCCCTCACGGCCCTGCTTGGCCTGCTGCCTACATCATCCCGCTCATATCGGGCATGCCGCCGCCACCGCCGCCGCCGCCTTCCTTCTCCGGAACCTCCGCCACGATCGCCTCCGTGGTGAGGATGTTCTTGGCGATCGACGCCGCGTTCTGCAGCGCCGAGCGGGTGACCATCGCCGGATCGATCACGCCCGCGGCCACGAGATCGACGATCTCGTTGGTGGCCGCGTTGAGGCCGTGGCCTTTCTTGGCCTTGCGCACGTCGTTGACGACCACCGAGCCCTCCAGCCCCGCGTTCTCGGCGAGCTGACGCAGCGGCTCCTCGAGCGCGCGCAGCACGATGCGCCCGCCGGTTTTTTCGTCATCGTCCTCGGCGCCACCGCCGTTGGAGCTGATCGAGGCCGAGGCCTGCAGCAGCGCGACGCCGCCGCCCGGCACGATGCCCTCCTCCAGCGCCGCCCGCGTGGCCTGCAATGCGTCCTCGACGCGGTGCTTCTTCTCCTTCATCTCCGTCTCCGTCGCCGCGCCCACCTTGACGACCGCCACGCCGCCGGAGAGCTTCGCGAGGCGTTCCTGGAGCTTCTCCCGATCGAAGTCCGAGTCGGTGTTCTCGATCTCGTTTTTGATCTGGTTGATGCGCCCCTTGATCGCAGCGGCATCACCGGCGCCGTCGACGATCGTGGTGTTGTCCTTGGCGACCACCACGCGACGGGCGCGACCGAGCTGAGAGACCTGCGTGTTCTCCAGCTTCAGGCCCATCTCCTCGGTGATCACCTCGGCGTTCGTGAGGATCGCGATGTCCTCCAGCATCCGCTTGCGGCGATCGCCAAAGCCCGGCGCCTTCACGGCCACGCCGGTGAACGTCCCGCGCAGCTTGTTGACGACCAACGTCGCCAGCGACTCGCCCTCGACGTCCTCGGCGATGATCAGCAGCGGCTTGCCGCTCTGGATCACGGCCTCGAGCACCGGCAGCACGTCCCTGACCGAGCCGATCTTCTGGTTGGCGATCAGGATGTAGGGGTCCTCCAGCGTCGCCTCCATGCGATCCTGGTCGGTGACCATGTAGGGGGAGATGTAGCCCTTGTCGAACTGCATCCCCTCGGTGAACTCGAGGTCCATGCCAAACGTCTGGCCCTCCTCGACGTTCACCACGCCGTCCTTGCCGACCTTCTCGATCGCGTCGGCGATCACGTCGCCGATCTCCTCGTCGCCGGCCGAGATCGTCGCCACGCGGGCGATCTGCTCCTTGCCGGAGACCTCCTTGGCCTGCGATTTGATGCTGGCCACCACCTGGTCCACGGCGCGCTCGATGCCGCGCTTGAGCGCCAGCGGGTTGGCGCCCGCGGCGACGTTCTTCAGCCCCTGGCGCACGATCGCCTGGGCCAGCACGGTGGCAGTCGTGGTGCCGTCGCCGGCCACGTCGTTGGTGGCGGTCGCCACCTCGCGCACCAGCTGAGCGCCCTGGTTCTCGAAGACGTCCTCGACCTCGATCTCGCGGGCGATCGTCACGCCGTCGTTGGTGATCGTGGGGGCGCCGAACTTCTTGTCCAGCACTACGTAGCGGCCCTTCGGGCCCAGCGTGACCTTGACCGCGTTGGCCACGGCGTCCACGCCCGCCTCCAGCGACTTGCGCGCTTCGGCGTCGTACTTGATCTCCTTGTGTGCCATCTCTTTCAATTCTCCTTATGCGACCTTGGCGAGGACATCGGACTCGCGCAGCACGAGCAGATCCTCCCCATCGATCTTGATCTCGGTCCCGCCGTACTTGCTGTAGAGGACTTCATCGTCCTTCTTCACATCGAGCGGGATGCGCTTGCCGTCATCGTCGATCCGGCCGTCGCCGACGGCAAGGACCTTGCCCTTCTGCGGCTTCTCCTTGGCTGTATCGGGGAGCACGAGACCGCTGGCGGTCTTCTCCTCCTCCTCGATCGCCCGCACAATCAGGCGATCGCCCAGGGGCTTGAGCTTCATCTTGGTGAGACCTCCACTGTCTAGAGAGTTCAGTCGCGGGGCCCCCAAACTGGCGGTTCGGCCCCTGGTTTTGGCACTCGTCTTGGTTGAGTGCCAACTGCCGGCAACTATACCTAACCGCAGCGGCAATTCAAGCGCCGATTGGCAATCAGCCGCCGAGACTGCCGGGTGCCGGTCTTTTGGTCAGTAGAGGCGGTCGAGGGCGAAGTGCCATCGGCCGCCTCTCAGTTCTGGGCGCCGCCGAAGCCCTTCATCGCCTCGGTCATGCCGCTGGGGTTCTCGAGGATCTGCGAGAAGCGCACCACGGTGACGATGTCCTCCGGCGAGACGGAACGGCCGTAGATCTGCTCGAGGAAGTTGATCAGCTCCTCGTGGCGGCGGAACTCGGGGTTGTCGTGCTTGATGTCGCGTGGAGAGAGATCCGCGAGCTTCATCACCTCGACCTGGTCGATGACCGCCTCGAAGATCCGCTCGCGGGGGGAGTACTGATAACCGATCGTCACCAGCACCAGCTGGTTCTTGCGGTACTTGCCCGACTTGTCCCCGAGGCGGATCGTGGCCGTCTTGCGGCCCCGCTTGAGCTCGTCGGCGAAGATCGTGGAATAGAAGTTGAGCACCTGCACGACAGAGAGCAGGCTATCTGAAACGATGATGACCCCGCCCACCCGGCTCGCCGGCCTGCGGCCGGTTGCGCCACCTTGTCCGAAAGAAGAGGGGCCCGACCGAAGCCGGGAGACACGCGCCTGCGGCGCGAATCCCCGTTTCGGCCAGCCGGCCTGCGGCCGGCTGCGCCACCCTCTAGGGATCCACCGCGCTCAGCGCGCGCACGACGATCTCGCGTTCGCCCGGATAGGTGAGCTCGGTGCACGCTTGCGCCAGCGGCATCCAACGCACCTCCTCGACCTCGTCGTCGTGGTCGGCCGTATCGCCGGCGAGGTAGCGCAGCAGGTAGAAGACGACCGACTTGGGCACGGTGCGGCCGTCGCGCCTGTACCAGTAGCGCACCTCGCCGAGCTTCTCGACCAGCTCCGCATCCACACCCGTCTCCTCCCGCACCTCGCGAATCGCCGCCTGCAACGGGGTCTCGCCGGGGTCGATGTGACCCTTCGGCAGCCCCAGCACGCGCGCGCCATCGGCCGCGCGGCGGCATGGCACGATCACGAGCAGTTGCCCCTCGTGCACCACCACCCCACCGGCCGAGCGCTCCTGCGGCCTCGCTGGCTGTCGCTCAGAAGACATACGAGCGCAGCGCCTCGGGGTCGTGCACCACCAGCTTGCCCCTGCCCTGGGAGATGACCCCCGCCCGCTCCAGCACCGCGAGGAAGCGGCTCGCCGACTCCCGCGAGCTGCCCGCCAGCTTCGCCAGATCGGCCTGGGTGGCGAGGATCGGCACATCGTGGCCGGGCTCGTCGCGGTTGGGCTCACCCGTCGCCGGTGAAGTGGATGGCTGCGCCTGTGCCACCAGCTCGCTCAGCGCCGACGCCACGCGGCTCTGGACCGTCTGGAAGGAGCGGCGCGCGAGGCGCTCGTTGCTCTCCCGCAGACGCCGGGCGAGCGCGATCAGGAGGCGCATCGCGATCTGGGGATGTTCAGCCATCAGGCGGCGCATGTCCGGACCAAGCACCGCCAGCGCGCTCGTCGGCTCCAGCGCCTCCACCGTTGCCGAGCGGCGCTCGTCCTCGAACAGCGCCAGCTCGCCAAAGATGTCGCCCGAGCCGAACGTCGCCAGCGTGATCGTGCGCCCGTCACCATGGTCGTGCACCGCGCGGGCGCGGCCGGCGTGCACGACGTAGCAGGTGTCGCTTCGATCGCCCTCCCGGAACACCACCTGGCCGGCGTCGAAGCTCCGAGGCACCGCCAGCTGGGCGATGCGCTGCAGGTCTGCCTCCTCGAGCGTCGAGAACACGGGCACGCGGCCGAGCAGCTCCACGACCTCCGCTGAGCTTGGCGCCCGCATCGCCAGAGTGGATAGCACACCTCTCGCCGTTGGCGTTCCACCTCGCCGCACCCGGCGGCCCGCGTTCTCCACCGGATGTCCACCTCCCCCTGCCGGCGACCACCATCCCCGGCGGCGCTATCTTCACAAGATGGTCTCGTTGCGGAGGATTGCGGTGGCGCTGGCCGCTGTCGGGGCGCTTGCGACGGGGGCAGCGCCCACGGCGGTGACGGGCGCATTCGCCCGACCCTCCTTCACGCCGCTGGCCAAGTCTCCCGAACTGTGGGCGACCGTCGACATCTGCAACGCGCCCCACCATCCCAACACGATCGGCATCCGCGGCTCGATGCCAAGCGACGGGCATCCACACGACGCGATGTACATGCGCTTTCAGGTGCAGTCGCTCGACGCCACCACCAAGCAGTGGGCCGACCTCGGCAAGAGCGCCGACTCCGGCTTCGTGCCGATCGGCTCCGCCACCGCCACCCGCCAGGCGGGGCGCACCTTCGAATTCAAGCCCACCCCAAGCGCCTACACGCTGCGCGGCCAGGTGGAATTCGAGTGGCGCCGCAGCGGCCACCCCGTGCACCTCGTGAGCCTCCCCACCACCACCGGGCACAAAAGTCTCGCCGGGGCCGAACCGAAAGGGTTCAGCGCGGCGACCTGCGTGCTGCCCTGAGCCTGGTCAGGCCCAGGGCAGACCCCCGAGGACCCCCAACCTCAGCCGAGGAACAGACGCGGGTCGTTGGTGATGATCCCGTCGACGCCGATCGCCGTCATACGGCCCATCAACGCAGCGTCGTCCACCGTCCACACATACAGCTCCCCGCCCGCGGCCGCCACCGCATCCACCAGCGCCCGGGTGACCACCCGCCAATGCGCCATGATCGCATCGAAGCGTCCCGCCCGCAGCGCCGCCCGGGCACGTCCGGGCAGCCAGGCCCGATAGCCGGCAAGCATCGCCAGCGCCGGAATCGCCATCAACCTGTCCTCCGTGTAGTCGCGACGCGCGCGGGGCACCGACCACCCCACCCGCAGCGACGGCTCGATCGCGCGCATCGCGTCGAGCTCCTCCGGGTAGGTGCTGCTCACCAGCGAGCGCTCGATCAGACCGGCGTCGCGCAGCTCCTTCACCACGCGCTCCCCATAGCCCGGCAGCTTCACGTCCACGTCGAGCTCGATGCCCGCATACGCCTCGCCGGCGAGGTGCTCGAGACCCTCGCGCAGCGTGAGCGGCGGCGGCGGGCCGCGGAGCGCCTCGTAGTCATGGGCCAGCAGCAGCCGCCCGCTGCCATCCGGGTGCTCGCTGAGCACATCGAACTCGATCATGTCCACGCCAGCGCCCACCGCCGCCTCGAAGCTGGCGAACGTGTTGCCCGGCGCCAGGTGCGCAGCGCCCTTGTGCCCGACTCTCCGCGGTGTGGCGCTCGTCGAGCCGGGGACGTCCATCACCGCCCCAGGATAGGAGTTGTGGCCCGAGGGCGGAGGGCCCTCAGCCGCGCTCGTCGCGCGCGAGGCTTCTGCGGGTGGCATCGATCGTCTGGCCCGCTGCCTTCGGGCCGACGTATGGCGCGAGCACCAGGAACGCGAGATGGTCGGTCAGCGAGGGCAGATATCTCACGCGCTTGCGCATCGCGTAGTTGCCGATGATCGCCCACATCGCGCCCGCCACCGCCTCGTGCGCGAGCAGCGGCGCACGGCGCGGCTCGGGCGAACTCTCCTGCAACATGCAGGCGAGCTTGCCCAGCGAGGAGCCGATGCTGTCGGTCACCGCGGGACCAACCTCGAAGATATCCTCGAACGCCATTCGCGTGAGCCCCGGATGCACGACGAAGTGCTCGATTCCGGCCTTCACGCCGAGGTAGGCCGCCTCCGGCCAGTTGCTCGCGCGGGCCGCCGCCGCAGTGACAACTTCGATCGTTTCGTCCACGAACTCCTCCAGCGCCGCCAGGAAGCACTCCCGCTTGCTGGGAAAGTATTTGTGAAACGATTCGGTCGACATCCCCGCGAACTGCGCGACCTGGGGGTCGGTCAGCTCGTGGTAGCCCTCATCGAGCGTGAGGTGCACCACCGCGCCCAGCACGCGAGCGCGTTTCTCGTCGCTTTCCAGGAAGCGCGCCGGCTCGGCCGGCCGGTGCAGCGGCGGCGTGCGCGACACCCCGATCCGCGCCGCCGGTGAGCGGTAGGCGCTGATCCAATCCAGCAGTTCGTCGGTCAGCATCGGCAGCTCCGCCGCGCGGTTGGTGCGCAGCCGCTCGAACATCATGTAGCGCCCGCCCCCGACGATCGCCTTCGGCCCCAGCGGCGGGAGCTGTACGCCGTCGGGCGCCGCTCTGAATCCGTCGGCCAGCACCCGCTCGAAGGCGACCGCCGAGCGCATCAGGCGTTCGCGGCTCTTCACCCCGAGGCCCAGCCCCTCGATCAGCACCAGGCGCGAGGACTTGACGTTCCTGCATGCGTCTTCCACAAACGCCTGGCAAGCTCTGTGCACGCGGTTGGCCCACCCGCGCTCCATCATCCAGCCGTCCATCATCCGTCGCTTCGCGCGCGCCACCGCGATGTCGTAGGTGCCCAGGAAGCAGTCCTCCTTGTTGGCGAACTGCTCATAGAAGGCTCGCCTCGAGACGCCCGCCAGCGCGATCACGTGCGCAACCGTCGTGGCCTTGTAGCCCTGGCGGTGAACCGCCTCGATCATCGCCCCAAACAGACGTGCCCGCTGATGACGGGCGACCGCGTCACGCCCCATTCCGTGGGGCCCGTGCGGCAACCGCCGGTACATCGCGTTCAGCTCCCTCTCGGTTCCACTCATCCCCACACTTCCGACCATACAGGATTGCCCCAAGATTGCAAGTTAAAAATTGCGGGATCCATCCGACGTTTCTCATCCTCCCGGAAAACCCGCCGATTGGCCAGATTGCCAATCTGTCCGAATAGATGCTCCCACGATTTATAGCGCGATCCGCCGTGCCGTGCACTCGTGAGGACTACGGCGGTCTGGAACGGTCCGAGCAGTCGGTGACTTCGAGCGGCGCTAGCGCGCTCTGAGTTCAATGCGGCGCGGCCCAACGCGGAAGCCGGACCGCTCGAGCGCCGCCTCCCAGGGCGAGCCGAGCACGGGCTCGCCATCCACCCGCTCGAGCGCGATCCGGGCCGGCAACCGACCCGCGCGTGCGTGCTCGGCAAGCGCCGCCAGCCCCCGCTCGACGCGCGCGTCCGTGGAAAGCGGCTCGTGTGGATCAGGCTCAGCCAGCACCTTCAGCGTCCTGCCTCCGCGCTCCAGGTAGAGCACCGGCCGCGCGTCCACCAGCACCACACTCGCGCCCGGCGCCCTCGCCGGCGTTTGTCTCTGACCGAAGCCGGGGGACACGCCGCTCAGGCGCGCATCCCCGCTTCGGCCGGCATCTCCTCCGGTTCGGCCAGCGTCGGCCTGCCCCCGACCCGGCCACGGCAGCGCCGCTCCGTAGGGCTGCGCCGGATCGGTGGCCGCGAGCACGAGCGGTTCTGCGTCCCCTCGCTGGGCTCGCAGGCGCTCGACGGCACCCGCGAGCGCGAATTGAGCGCCACCAAGGCCCTCCACGAAGTAGCCGCGGCGCGCGACGCCCAAAGTCTCCAGCCGGCACAGCTCGGGGTAGAGCGCCGCGAAGCCTCCCGGCACGCCCTCCGCGCGCACCAGCTCGCGGGTGAGTATTCCGTAGCGCTCCAGCAGCAGTTCCGCCAGCGCGCGCAGACGGTGACTGGAGTCCTGCGCACCGAACAGCGATGCCGTCAGCGACCAGCGCCCGGGTGGGTGGCCGACCCGCCGGCCGCCGCGGGCAGCGCTCGTACGCCCCGTGAACCGACCGCGACGGCGGGGCATCGCGGATTGAGCACCGCCCGCCCGCCCCGAAGCAGTCCTCTCGCCGCCACCCGGCAGCGGGATCAAGCGGGCCGGCGCGGTGACGGCAGTCTTCGGCGCCGAGTGCGGCAAGCGCAGCGGGGCGAACGCGTCGTTGGTCACCTCACCGGCCCACACCAGATCCCACAGCGCCTCCCCAAGCTCCGGCGCGGCCAGCTCCACGTCGGCGAGCAGGTCGGTGAAGAAACACGGTCCTTCTGTTAGACGCGCGCGTACGCGCGCGTGCGCATCACTCTCTTGCGGCAGCGATCCGCGGCGCGGCGGCGGGCCGAGCAGCCCCACATCCTCGCGGAAGTACAGCGCCACGCGGCCATCCGTGCGTCCGAGCGCGCCCGCGCCCACCCACACCAGCTCGCCGCCTGCGCACAGCTCGTCCATCCACGTCGTCGAGTAGGCCCCCACCCGGCGCGGCAGCACCTCCAGCTCCCACGTGCGGGGGGTCAGCGCGAGACCCTGCAGCGGCAGGAGCGCCTCGCGCAGGCGCTCGACGCCCGCTCCCGCCGCGGCGTGACGGTCGATCCCCTGCCACACGGGCAAAAACGCCGCGAACGCGCGCCGCTCGGTCGGCTCGATCTCGCGGCGCAGGGCTGCCAGCGAGGCCCGCCGCAGGCGCCGCAGCACCTCGACGTCACACCACTCCCGCTGGCCGAAACGGGGATGCTCGCCGGAGGCGTGCGTCCCCCGGCTTCGGTCGTCCCCCGACGGGGATGCCGGAGACGAGGGCGAGCCGCCGGACGGCGCGGGCGAGGAGAGCGAGCCTCCGGGCGCAGCCAAAGACGCAACGTGACGCAGCGAGGCCGGATCTGGGTGCAGCTCGCCGCGCACCAGCGCGCCCGATCGCTCCAGCTCGCGCAGCCCAGACTCCACCACCGCGGCGCCGAGGCCGTAGCGCACCCGCGGCTGCTCGCTCGTGAACGGGCCGCGCGTCGCCGCATAGCGGCCCAGCAGGCGGCCCAGGGCGTCCGGCACGTCCGCCAGGAACGTCTCCGGCAGGCCACCCGGCGGGACGGTGCCCAGCGCGTCGCGGTAGAGGCCCGCGTCAGCCGCGACGATATAGCGCTCCTCGCCGCCGATCCGCACCCGTACGGCCCGGCGCTCGCGCTCGAGCGCCGCCAGCAGAACCGGCGCATCGATGCCCTCCAGCACCCGCTCGGACGCCTCCGCAACGGTGAGGTCGCCGAGCAGGCGCAGCGTGTCGTGCAGCTCGTCGCGGTTGGCGGCCCGCAGCCGCTCGTCGCGTCGCTGCAGCTGTTCCTGGAGCTGCTCAAGCGCACCGGCGTCGAGCAGCTCGCGCAGCTCCTCCTGCCCCAGCAGCTCGCGCAGCAGATCCCTGTCCAGCGACAGCGCCGCCGCGCGCCGCTCAGCGTTGGGGGCGTCCCCCTCGTACATATACGTCGCCACGTAGTCGAACAGCAGCGAGGAGGCAAACGGGGAGGCTGTGGCCGTCTCGACCTCCACCACGCTCAGCTCCCGCCGATGCAGCCTGCCCAGCAGCTCCGTGAGCCCGGGCAGGTCGAGCACGTCGCGCAGACACTCCCGATAGGCCTCCAGCACGATCGGGAAGTCCTCGTAGCGGCGGGCCACCTCCAGCAGCGTCTGAGCCTTCAGCCGCTGCTGCCACAGCGGCGTGCGCCTGCCGGGGTAGGCTCGCGGGATCAGCAATGCCCTGCCGGCCGCCTCGCGGAAGCGGGCGCCGAACAGCGCCGAGCCGCCGAGCTCACCGACGACCAGATCCTCGAGCTCGTCCGGCTCGATCATCGCCAGCTCGACCGCCTGCGAGCCGTTCAGCTCGTCGCTCTCCGGCAGGTGCACCACGATCCCGTCGTCTGAGAAGATCGCGTCCGCCTCCAGACCCAGGCGCTCGCGGATCCGCGCCGAGAGCGCCAGACTCCACGCCGCGTGGATGCGCCCGCCGAATGGCGAGAGCACGCACAGCCGCCAATCGCCGATCTCGTCGCGGAAGCGCTCCACCACGATTGTGCGGTCGCTGGGCAGCACGCGCGTCGCGTCCTGCTGCTCACGCAGGTACTCCACCAGATTGCGCGCCGCGCGCGCGTCGAGGTCATACTCGCGCTCCAGCACCTCCGGGCGCTGGCCCACCGCCCAGCGCGCGAACGCCCCGATCGCCTCCCCCAGCTCTTTGGGGCGGCCGACACCCTCGCCCTTCCAGAACGGCACCGCCCCCGGCGCCCCCGGCGCAGGCGTGACGATCACCCGATCGCGGCCGATCTCCTCGATCCGCCACGCGGAGGCCCCGAGCAGGAAGACCTGCCCCGGCCGCGCCTCGTACACCATCTCCTCGTCGAGCTCGCCCACCCGCCGTCCGTCGGGCAGCGTCACCAGGTACAGCCCGCGGTCGGGGATCGTGCCGGCGTTCGCCACCGCAAGGGCGCGCGCGCCCTTGCGCGGACGGATCGTGCCCGCGAGGCGGTCCCACACGATCCGCGGACGCAGCTCCCCAAACTCGGAGGAGGGGTAGCGCCCGTCAAGCATGTCCAGCACACCCTCCAACTGCCGGCGCGGCAGCTCGCTGTAGGAGTAGGTGCGCCGCACCCGCTCGTATAGCTCCTGCACCGCCAGCTCCTCCTCGCAGGCGGCCATCGCGACGATCTGCTGCGCCAGCACGTCCAGCGGGTTGCGCGGCACCACCGTCGGCTCGATCGCCCCTTCGCGCATCCGCCTCACGAGCACCGCGCACTCCAGCAGGTCGGCGCGGAACTTCGGGAAGATCCGCCCGCGCGAGACCTCGCCCACGCCGTGCCCGGCCCGCCCGATCCGCTGCAGGCCGGCCGCCACCGACTTCGGCGACTCGACCTGCAGCACAAGGTCGACGGCGCCCATGTCGATCCCCAGCTCGAGGCTGGAGGTGGCCACGATGCAGGGGATCTCACCTGCCTTTAGGAGCTCCTCCACCACCAGCCGCTCCTCCCGCGCGAGCGAGCCGTGGTGGGCGCGGGCGATCTCGCGCGGGGACTCCTGCCCGCGGTCCGCCTCCTCCGCGGCCGACAGCTCGTTCAACCGCAGCGCCAGCCGCTCCGCCGAGCGGCGGCTGTTGACGAACACGATCGTCGAGTTGTGCTCGCGGATCAGGCGCAGCAGCTCCGGGTAGATCGCCGGCCAGATCGAACCGTGCAATGGTGGGGCCTGCGGGGCCTGCTGGTCTATCTCCGGATCGCCTGTTCCCGCCTCGCCACCCACGTCGGTTGTGGCAGCCTCGCCGCGTAGGTCGGTCATCGACTCGACCGGCACGTGCACCTTCACGTCCAACGGCTTGGGCGCGCTCACGTCGACGATCCTGCACTCTCTCTGCGGCCCGACGAGGAAGCGCGCCACCTCCCGCAGCGGGGTCTGCGTCGCCGAGAGCCCGATCCGCTGGGGCTCACGGCGGCCCGCCTCGCGGACGAGCGCATCCAAGCGCTCCAGCGTCAACGCCAGGTGCGCGCCTCGCTTGGTCGCCGCCACCGCGTGGATCTCGTCCACGATCACCCACTCCGCGCCGGCAAGCGTCTCCCGTGCGCGTGAGGTGAGCATCAGGTAGAGCGACTCCGGGGTCGTGATCAGGACATCGGGGGGCTCTTTCATCATCCGCCGGCGCTCGCGCTGGGGCGTGTCGCCGGTGCGGATCGCCACGCGCACATCCGCACCGATCCCTTTCAAGGGCGCCCGCAGATTGCGCTCGATGTCGTAGGAGAGCGCCTTCAGCGGGGATACGTACACCAGGCGGGTGCCGCGCTCCCGCGAGGGCTCTGCCGCCAGCCGGTCGAGGCCCCACAGAAACGCCGCCAGTGTCTTGCCCGAGCCCGTCGGCGCCGACACCAGCACGTGCTCCCCACTCGCGATCGCCGGCCACGCCTGGGCCTGCGCCGGAGTCGGCTCCGCGAAGGCCGCTTCAAACCACTCGCGCACCTGGGGGGTGAAGGGGAGGGGTGAGGGAGACACTTGATTGGCACCGGGGGGAGAGGGATAGAGAGAGGTCGGGCGTGGGGCCTGCCCCCTTCTCCCGCTCAGACACACTCTTTGCAAGCGAGGCTAGCTCACTCGCCACACACAGCCTGGTAACCATCTCAGGCCCGAATCGTGGGCTATTTCCAGTAACCTCGAATCATGGCCACCTCTAAGCTGGACCTCGATCAGGGGCTCGTCGAGTCCTGCCGCCAGGCCGCCGCGCGGATCGCCGCCGACGTCGCCGAGCAGATCGCCGGCATGACCACGCTGTCGGTTGAGCGCACCGTCGCGCGCCTGTTCGGTGTCGATGGGGCCAACGACCTCGGCGCCCCCCTGCCGAACGTGCTGGTCGACCACGTGCGTGCCCGCGGCGGGCTCGGCAAGGGGGTCGCCCACTGGATCGCCAACGCGATGCTCCACGCCGAGGGAATCGACGGCCCGCCCGCCCAGAGCTCGCCCGCCTGGGAGGGCGCCCAACAGATCGCCGAGGCCGTCGAGGGGAACAGCCTCGATCTCTGTGCACTGCCCCAGGCGTCCGAGGGAGCGATCCGAGATCGCGCACGGGCGGAGCTGGCACGGGGCCTGGCGGAGATCGGTGCACGCATGGAGACTCGCCGCGCCCTGCGCGAGCGCCTCGGCGAGAGGGTGGGCGGGCCCCGATCTCCCCTGCGCTATGTGCTCACCGCCACCGGCAACGTGTATGAGGACGTCGTCCACGGCCTCGCCGTCGCCGAGGCCGGCGGGGACATCGTCGCGGTGATCCGCTCCACCGCCCAGAGCCTGCTCGATTACGTCCCCTATGGGCCCACCACCGAGGGGTATGGCGGCACCTTCGCCACCCAGGCCAACTTCGCGATCATGCGCGCCGCCCTGGACGAGTGGTCTGAGCAGCACGGGCGCTATGTGCGCCTGTCGAGCTTCTGCTCAGGCCTGTGCATGCCCGAGATCGC
Organism: uncultured Solirubrobacterales bacterium; assembly: GCA_963744135.1. Classification (GTDB taxonomy): domain Bacteria; phylum Actinomycetota; class Thermoleophilia; order Solirubrobacterales; family Solirubrobacteraceae; genus Palsa-744. Next base: position 1,248,801 of record CAVUSE010000004.1, read on the forward strand.
CGCGATGGGTGCGATCGAGGGCCTCGACAACATGGTCAACGATGCGCTCTACGGGATCCTCTACCGCGACATCAACCCGATCCGCGGGCTGCTCGACCAGCGCGTCTCACGCACCGTCAACGGCTACTTCGGGGTCGTGATCAACACCGGGGAGGACAACTACCTGCGCACCGCCGACGCGCTGGAGGCCGCACCGTCGGTGACGGCTTCGCAGTTCATCAACCACCAGCTCGCCCGCGCCTCGGGCGTGCCCGATGAGCAGATCGCGCTGGGCGACGCGTTTGAGATCGACACGCCAGTCACCAACGGGCTGCTGTACGAGTGGGCCCAGGCACAGCTCACCCGCGAGCTGTTCCCCGACTGCCCCGTCAAGTACATGCCCCCGACCCGGCACATGGACGGCAACCTGTTCCGCACCCACGCCACCGACGCGCTCTTCAACCTCGTCACCGTCGCCACCAACCAGGGCATCCAGACGATCGGCGTCCCCACCGAGGGGATCTTCACCCCGCACATCCACGACCGCGTGCTCGGGCTGCAGAACGTCAACTACGTCTTCAACGCCGCCCGCGACCTCGGCGAGGAGATCGAGTTCAAGCGCGGCGGCATCATCCAGACACGCGCGCAACAGGTGCTGCGTGACGCGCATCTGATGCTCGAGCGGATCGCCGAGATCGGGCTGTTCAAGGCGATCGAGGGCGGCGTGTTCGGCGACGTCAGCCGCCACCTCGAAGAGGGCCGGGGGATGGAGGGCATCGTCGCGATCGAGGAGGGGTACTTCAACCCCGTCACCGAGCTGATGCGGGGAGCGCTGAGCGTTGCTTGAGGAAGCGCCGCCGGACGGACAGCGCGACGACCTGGGGCACGTCAAGCCCTACGCCGACCACCACGGCGACGGGATCGTGCAGCTCAGCTTCACGCTGCCGGTTCCCGACGGCCTCGCGGCGCGCAAGGCCGCGATGGAGCTGGCCGGCAAGATGGGCTTCCAGCACCCCGAGGTCGTCCACCACGAGCGCCTCACCGACAGTCACACCTACTTCGTGATGTACGGGCACACCGTGCACAGCGTCGATTACGCCACCCTCACCGAGGAGGGAATCGACATCGTCCAGTACATGACCGAGGACGAGGTCGAAACGTACGCCCAGGAGCACGTCCGCCGGCCGATCGTCGTCGTCGGCGCCTCCACCGGCACCGACACCCACAGCGTCGGGATCGACGCGATGCTCAACCTCAAGGGCTTCCACGGCCACAAGGGGCTGGAGGGCTACCGCGCCTTCGAGGCCCACAACCTCGGCAGCCAGGTGCCCAACGGAGCGCTCGTCGCCAAGGCGATCGAGCTCGAGGCAGACGCGATCCTCGTCTCGCAGACCGTCACCCAGCAGAACCTGCACATCCACAATCTCACAGAGCTCGTCGAGATCGTCGAGGCCGAGGGGCGCCGGCGCGAGACGATCCTCGCCTGCGGGGGACCGCGTGTCTCGAACGAGCTCGCCAAGGAGCTCGGCTACGACGCCGGCTTCTCCAAAGGCACCTACCCCCACCATCTCGCCACCTTCCTCGTGCGCGAGCTGGCCGCCCGCCTCGGGCAGGGCGAGCCCGAGGAGGACGCGCGCGACGTGCCGCCGGCCGGGCGCGCAACCTTCGCGGAACACCGCAGCAAGCGGCTGGCGGGCTAGGCTGAGGCAATGCGACAACTCGCTGAGCTAACCGCCTCCGCGCGCCGCCTCGCCCTCGTCGGGCTGGCGAAGAACACCGGCAAGACCGAAACGCTCGCCGCGCTGCTGCGCGAGTTGCAGGAGCGCAGCCGTCGCGTCGGCGTCACCTCGGTCGGTCGGGACGGCGAGGAGCGCGACGTGATCGACATCCGCATCGAGAAGCCGCGCGTGGAGCTGTGCGCCGGCAGTCTCGTCGCCACGACCGACGCGCTGCTGCGCGCCGGCGCGATCCCCCACGAGATCGTCCAGGAGACGGGGGTGCGCACCCCCCTGGGGCGGGTGCTGATCGCGCGCCTGCTCACGCGCGGCACGATCGAGGTGGCCGGCCCCAGCGCCGCCGCCGACGTGCGCGAGGTGTGCGACACGATGCTCGCCCACGGCGCCGAGCAGGTGCTGATCGACGGCGCCATCGACCGGCGCGCCGCCTCCTCCCCGGCCGTCTCCGACGGCCTCGTGATGTCCACCGGCGCCGTCCTGCACGAGGAGATCGAGCAGGTCGTGGAGCGCACCCGCGACGCCGTCGAGCTCGTCCGCCTGCCCGAGCTGAACGAGCCTCACGTACGAGAGACCGCCGCGTCGAACACCGCCAGCATGCTGATCGGCCCCGACGAGGAGCCACTCACGCTGCACCCGCGCTTCGTGCTCACCAGCACCGCCGCGGACATCGGCCAGCTGCTGCGCGCGCGGCCCACGGCCAGCCACCTGGTGGTGCGTGGGGCGCTGTGCGAGCCGTTCCTCGCGGAGCTGCTGAGCGCGGCCGGAGGGCGAGAGCTGCAGCTTGTCACCGGCGACGCGACCAAGGTGTTTCTCGCCGATCATGGCGTCGAGTGGTACCGCCGCCAGGGCCTCTCGATCGCTGTGCTCGCCTCGATCGACCTGCGCGCGATCACCGTCAACCCGGTCGCGCCGCAGTCGCACCGCTTCGACTCACCGCGCCTGCGCGCCATGCTGGAGGAGGCGATCCCCGGCGTGCCGGTGCTCGACGTGCGCGACCCCACCCACCACCTCGTGCCGGCAGCATGAGCGCGATCGAGGAGCGCGACGGCGCCGACGAGCGCCGCGCGAAGATGGAGCGCCTGCGCGGCGAGGGCGTCGAGCCCTATCCGCACATCATCTCCACGACGCGTCAGTCCCGCACCTGGATCGCCGACATCCAGGCGGCTCACGACCCCACCGCACTCGCCGCCGGTGTGCACGAGGGCCTTGCCTACCGCGTCGCGGGACGTCTGATCGCGCGCCGCGGCCACGCCAAGTACACGTTCTTCGACCTGCGCGACCAGTCCGGCTCGATGCAGGTGGTTGCGCGCCGTGAGGAGATGGGCGAGGAGGCCTACGAGCGCACGGTGGGGCTCGACATCGGCGACATCGTGACCGTCGAGGGCGCCGTCTACATCACCCAGCGCGGGCAGCTCGCGCTCGCGGTGAGCGCCTGCACGCTGCTCGCCAAGGCGTTGCGCCCGCCTCCCGACCGCTACCACGGGATGGAGGACCAGGGCACGCGCTACCGCTACCGCGAACTCGACCTGCTCGCCAACGAGCAGACGCGCACGATGTTCTTCAGGCGCACGAAGATGATCGAGGCGATCCATGACTTCCTGCGCGCGCACGGCTTCACGCAGGTGGAGACCCCGATGCTGCAGACGCTCGCCGGCGGCGCCGCGTCGCGGCCGTTCGTGACGCACCACAACGCCCTCGACGTCGACGTCTACCTGCGGATCTCGGTGGAGCTCTACCTCAACCGCTGCATCGTGGGGGGCCTGGAGAACATCTACGACCTCGGCCGCGCGTTCCGCAACGAGGGGATCTCCCCCAGGCACAGCCCCGAGTTCACGATCCTCGAGTGGATGATGAGCTACGCCGACTACTGGGACGTCGCGAAGTTCACCGAAGACATGGCCGAGAGCGTCGCGCTGCAGACGCTGGGGACGACCAAGGTCGAGCAGTACGACGGGCGCGTGGTCGACCTCGCCACCCCGTGGCAGCGGCTCACGCTGCGCGAGGCGATCGCCGAGGCCGTCGGGATCGACTACCTGGAGGCCTCGCGCGAGCAGCTGATCGAGGCGGCCGGCGAGGCGGCGGCGGGCGATCCTGACATGACCTGGGCGAAGCTGGTGGACGCGATCTACGTCAAGCACGTCGAACCGACGCTGCACCAGCCCACGCATGTCTTCGACTTCCCCGTCGACCTGTTTCCGATCTGCAAGCGCCACTCCGGGGACCCGCGGCTCTCCGAGCACTTCGACTCGGTGATTCGCGGGATGGAGATCCTCAGCGGTGACACCGAGCTCAACGATCCGGTCGACCAGCTCAACCGTTTCGTGATCCAGCGCCAGCAGGCCTCCGGCGACGGGGGTGACGACGGCGACCAGCCGCAGCCCAACGACGAGGAGTACGTGCGGGCACTGGAATACGGGATGGCGCCGACCGCGGGCGGGGGGCTCGGGGTAGATCGGCTGCTGATGGTGCTGACCGGTGTGGAGTCGGTGCGCGAGGTCGTGCCGTTCCCCACGCTGCGAGCTCGCGGGTAAGGCCAAGGGCCCGCCGCACACACAATGTGCGACGGGCCCCCGGGTATTGCCACCGTTACTGCAACTGCGTCCCGCAGAACCGCTCGACTGCTATTCGCTGGCCCTGACGGCTTCCGCCACTGCCTCTTCGAGGCTGCCGCTGAGGATCGCGGTGTTGTTCCCCGCCGCTGCCGGCAGGCCGAGCTCTTTGTTGACAGCTTCGTCGACAATGCCTTCGAACAGTTTGCCGCCGCAACCGTGTGCACCGGGCGCCGCCCATGCGTTGTCCACGAGCGAGCCTCCCGAGAGACGCACCAGATTGCCTTCTTCGAGGATTTCCAGGGCGCCTGCGCTGCCTTTGATCGGTTTGTTCGGCGCCGGCGGGCTTGTCGTTCCGGTCGTCAGGTGCAGAATGATCGGGCTCGCTTCCGAGCCGACGTAGCATTCGTTGCCCAGGAACACGTTGCCGAGCTTGACCTTGATCGGCAGCTGCAGCGCAGTCCCGGTTTCGAAGATCAGGTTGGTCGTGTTCAGCTTGATCGCGCTCGCGGGTGCCGCGAGTTCGGTCGTCGCCGTAACGCCGGTGATGCCTTCGTTGATGACTTTTTCGAATTTTTCTTTCTGTTCTTTGTTGAGGAATTCCGGCGCGACGATGTTGAGCAGGCCGCCGGGCACGAACAGCGGTGTTTTCGACAGCGTTTCGGCACCTTCGGCCGCGATGAATTCGAGTTCTTCCGTGGTTTCGTTTTCGTGCAGGCCGCCCTGCAGCGTGATCGTTTTGTTGATCGGCACCGTCCGTTTGCCGACCGTGAATGAGCCGCTGGTCGTGTTCGCGATGGTGCAGAGCTCCGTCGCTTTGTTGCTCAGCGGACAGTACTTGAACGGGGCGAAGTTCCCCGTCGGATGGTGTTCGGTCGCCGAGGCCGACGACACGATCGCCAGCGAGGCCAGCACGGCCATCCCCGCGATCAAGATGCGCCCGCGGAGACCCGCGACGCGCCTAATGTGATGCTTAGTCATATACATCTACCTTCCTTGCATGGTCCTAGAGGTCCAAGGGCATGCTGCTCTTCGAACCTATCCGACCCACAGTTGGCTTGCAAGGAATGTTTCCGACATGATGGAGCATCCTGGCTGGGGCGACCAGCCTCGCACGAATAGCAACGGGGCCCGCCGCCTCACGCGACGGGCCCCGTCTGCGGCACTCCACTTCAATTACTGCCCTCGACTGCTATTCGCTGGCTTTGACGGCTTCGGCCACGGCCTCTTCAAGGCTGCCCTTGAGAATCGCCGTGTTGGTGCCCGCTTTCGACGGAACGCCGAGGATTTCGTTGACCAGCGGATCGACGGCCCACGAGAAGAGGAAGCCTCCGCAGCCGTTGGCTCCTTCTTCATCCGCGAAGGAGTTGTCCACCAGCGCACCTCCCGTGAGACGAACCAGGTTGCCTTCTTCGAGGATTTCAAGCGCGCCTGCGCTGCCTTTGATCGATTTGTTCGGCAACGGCGGGCTCGTCGTCCCGGTCGTCAGGTTCAGGACGATCGGGTGCGAGGAGGAGCCCACGTAGCATTCATTGCCGAGGAACGTATTGTTGAGCTTGACCTTCACCGGCAGCTGCAGCGCCGTCCCGGTTTCGAAGATCAGGTTGGTCGTGTTCAACTTGATTGCGCTCGCCGGCTTCGCGAGTTCGGTGATCTCCGTAACGCCCGTCAGACCTTTGTTGATGACGTATTCGTTGAAGAGTTCCTGCAAGACCAGCGGCCACCAGGTGGGGGCTTTGATCCCAAGCAGGCCACCGGGGACGGTCTCTTCGGTTTTCGACAGTGTTTCGGCGCCTTCGGCCGCGATAAATTCGAGTTCTTCCGTTTTTTCGTTTTCGTGCAGGCCACCCTGCAGCTTGATCGTGTTGGTGATCGGCACCGTCTTTTTGCCGACCGTGAATTCGCCGGCGTTCGTGTTCGCCACCGTGCAGAGCTCAGTCAATTTGTTGCTCAGCGGGCAGTACTTGAACGGCGCGAAGTTCCCTTTGGGGTGGTGTTCGGCCATGGCCGGCGAGGCCATCGCCAGCGGGGCCAGCACGGCCGCGGCGGCGATCAACATGCGTCCGCGGACACCCGCGAAACGCCCATTATGGGTCTTGGTCATACAGTTCCTACCTTCCTTGTCTAGTCCAAGGGCAATTGCCTTCTCGAACCTACTCTGCCCGAGGACCACTTACAAGGCATGTTTCCGACCTTCTGGAATGTTCTGGCTGCTGCTAACAAGCCTAGGGTTGGCTTGGCTTGAGTCAAGGCGCGGCCCGCCGGGAGAGGGGGGGCGGGCCGCGCGTCGGGCGCGCAAGACCACGTAGCGCCCAAGATCTTGTGTCTGACGCGAGCCGTTCGCGCGCGTGTCAGCGGCGACGGTTCGCCTTCTTGCCCTTCCCCTTCTTCTTCGCCGGCTTTTTGTGCTTCTTCTTCGGGCAGCCGGTGATCGCGACCTTCGTCGTCTGCTTGACCTGCGCGCCGTTCTGCCCGACGATCGTCGTCGGCATCGAGAGGCTCGCGGAGCCGCACACGCCTTTGGGGTTGAGGCCCGCGAGCGCCGAGTCGGGTCCCTCGGGCAGGTTGGCTTCGAAGCTCGTGATCGGCGCGTCCGGCACCGTCCCGAAGGTGCTCGACGTGATTTTCGTTTTCGAGCCGATGTGTGTTTCGCCCGCGAGGTCGATCGTCACGCCGTCACCCTGCAACACGAACACCAGTTCCGGGTACTGCGCCCCGCCATGCGAAACGAAGTAGCCCGGGCCTTCCAACGGCACCGGCAGCACCGGCGTGTGCGCGATCGCAGTCCCGACGTCGGACGCGGACGGGCAGTTCGCGGGGTTCGCGTAGAACGTCGCTTCCGTGCACGCTTTCTGCAGCGTATGCAGCCGCGCCGGGAGCTTCTTCGGGAGTTCGAGGTGCACCGAATGGATCGCCGCTTCGCCGGTCTGCTGGGTGACCTTGACGTTCAGCGAGGCTCCATTGCCGATGTCGCTGGCGTTGCCCTGGGTTGTGGCCGAGAGCGAAGGTTTGAACGGGAGCGCGGCGCAGTCGGCCGCTTGGAAGCGGCTGGAGGGGGTGGCTGTCGCGCCGTCGGTGCTTGTAATCGATGAGGTCACGTGGAGTTCTTCGCAGTTGGTTGGGTTGAATGTGAATTCGCTGCGGTTGATGTCCACGTTGATCGTCCTGACATCAAGCGGCACGCCTTCCAGGATGCTCGGGAGCGGAGTGCTTGCGATCGTCAAGGCGCCCGTCTTCGGATTCACAGCGATCGACGCACGGACAACTTCCTTGCCGACACCACCGTGCTCCCCACTGAGCGTGAACGGCCCCGCCACCGTCGGCACCACAATCGAGAGGCCGAACGGCTCATGGTTATACGGGCCAGTCAGGAAGACACGGCCGCCCTTAACCCAGTAGGGGTCTTCGCCGGGGCCCGTCGCTACCGTCGTTTCGCCGATCTGGCTCGCTTCGCCGCAGGTGCCCTCGCCCGCCTGGGGTTCCTGGCAGAGCGGGACCTTCGAGAGCAATCCCAGCAGACCTGGAGGAGTAGTGACCGTGACCCCACTGAGGTCCTGTTCGCCGTCGTTGCGGGCGATCGTTACCGTCTCGTCGCTGAAGCCTCCCGCCTGCGGGTTCGTGGTCCCGGCCGTCAGCGTCGGGGAGAAACCGCGGGCGCCACAGCCTGCCCCGATCGTGAAGCTGCTGCTCGGACTCGTCGCTGGGCTTTCCGGTTCGAGGAGCGGTTCGGCTTCGCTGCCGTACGGTGTCAGCAGCGAGGTCGCCGTGTACGTGCCGCACGCCGGCGGGGTGGCCAGCGGCGCTCGGGGGCCGCCGAAGAAGCGCATCTTCAGTTCGCTGAAGGGGAGCTGGGGGAGGTAAAAGCCCGTGGCGGGATCCTTACCAAAACTTGCACTCACCTGACCGGTGGTCGGATTGAGCCTCACTTCGCCAGGAAGCTTAACGATCGCTCCACTGCTTTCCGCCACGAGATAAAGCGCCAGTAGAGACCCAAATGGATTTGAACCACTCCCCGCCAGATTACCCTGCTGAGCAACATAGACCGACCCCTTCAAAGGTTGGTCTAGCAGTGGGGTAACAATTTCCACCGATCCAAGCTTGGATGCCGGCGGGCAACTTGCGGGCTGTTTCGATTCAAGATTGATGCCGACTATCTCTTTGCCCTTTTCTTTTTCTTCTTTTTTAGGTTCTCGGCCTTTCAGCAACGGACAGACTTCAAGGTTATTCGCCGCCGAGGGGGAGACAGCCATTCCGGCGGGCAGTGTCACGACCGCTTCCTTGAGATCCGCCTGGGCAAGACCTTCGACGCTTTCTTCCCGAGGTATTCCCAAATCGACTTCAAGGCCTGATGGAGATTCAGTTGCCGTCGCTTCTGGTCCGCTTGGCACCACAGACAACGACGGTTCAAAGTTGATCCTATCGCAACCAGTCATTCCCGAAGATTCAGCCATAGCATGCACGAAACTTTGAGGTTCTTCCCATGAATCGGCCTCCATAGACGTAATCAGTGGATGGCCTGTGCATGTCGACGGCAGCGTCAAGAAAGGCGTATCGCCATGCGGAACCGGACAATTAAAGTGATAATGTCCTTCTTCTGCCTTTTCTGACGAAGGATCTACTTCCAGCTCGTGCTTCCACGTTTCCCGTTCCTGCTGTTTTTCTACGGAGGACGCTTCTGCACAGCGTCCCCTTTCTTCGTTATGCATAGACGATGAAGGATCTCCCCACAAAGTCAAACTCACACTATAGGTGCCGCCCTTCTCGACGATATCCGACGTAGTCGCCGATAGTTCATAATTGTTACCTGTACGAGTATTACCGGTGATGTGGACATCGATCGGCCCTACATGAAAGCCGAGCTCGGCAGGCGCTCCACGAGGTGGACTCATACTGTAAACCCCGGCGGTCAAAGGAGCTCCACCTGCGAGGCCTCCGGCAATAAGGGTCACGATGCCCACAGCTGCCGTATTTGGGCAATCAAACGTGTCGAGCGCGGCCTCCGCGCATTGAATTGGCGTAGCATTCGGATTTGCGATCAGCCCTACAGGAAGGTTCACTTCGACTTCCTTGGCGTCACCGTTAGGTCCGACTAGAAAGCCACTTTCTTTTTCAATGATACTAGGAGTATGCGTCGCGAATTCAAAAATCGTCGTCATTGCGTAAGGGTGTGACCCCGCTAGCGTTGGCGTTTCGCCAACATTTGGTGTGATTATGTTTTCGAATTTGGTAATCCCAAACGGTTCGGCGGCCTCGCTCCGACTCGGCATAAAAAGGGAAAAAATAACGAATGACAATATAATCGCCAACAATACGACAACCAAGCCGAATGCGAAAGTTCGCGCCGCACCTTCATTGTCATTTGCGAAGTACATAAAGAATACAAAAGACAGCATGGTCGCCAGTAGTACAACGACCAAACCAAATGCAAGTAGTCGTACAATACTTTCGTCTTCGTCTGTCAAATACCTAAGGAGGACAAGTGACGAGAAAATAATCAATAGTGTCACGATCAGCACAAGTACAAGGAACCGCCGACGATCAACCATCACTTTGCTCCCTTTTCGCCATTCTTGATCCCGCTTCCATACTTTTTATCGGCTTGTCTCTTGCAGCGTGCTCGTTGCCCACGCTTTCGCTTCTTATCACATACCTTCAAGGCCCTTACAAGCTTTTGCAGGTGCGTCAACGTCTTAGCCTTTGGTTTGGCCATCATCTTCAGTTCTGCTGGCGGGGTCAGGTTGCCAGATCCTGACACCGTCACACTTGAAGGGGCAGTCAAGACTGGTACAGGACCGGTAGAGCCTCGACATACTTCACTTTCACAGGATACTTCTGACGTTGCTTGGTTCTGCGAGGCGAGACCGCCATTTTCGCGCGCGTCATAGATATCGGCATTTTCATCCTGGTCTTGCCCTACCAGTGCCTGACGTGTGAAAAAGAAGAGATTCTCCCCATTTTCACTTGCGTCGCCAAAGTAGGATGCATTTGTGCTTTGCCCCGACGAGATCAAATACAGACATCCACCGCTTTTGCTGTGTTCTTTCAAGCTGCAGCTGCCGACACCATCCTGCTCCCACTCATATACATTTTCCTGTCCGTCCGTAGCTTGTGGCAGCAAAGCTTCCTTGGTTTGAAAGTAGACGCGGGTTCCCTCAGCTGACATATTTTGTGTCGTGAACTCCAGTGTTCCGGAAAGCGCTGGGGATGTTGTTTCGTTAGACGAAAGAAAAGCTGAAAATTGTGCGCTAGTCCCGGTCGGGTTGCATGAGACGCAGCGAGGGTTGGAAACAGACATAGGTTCGGTGGCATCAAAAAGATACAGCTCGTTATTGTTAGATCCGTTGCTGTAACTCGTTAGTTGGTTTGTCGAGCTTATAAGTAGCTTTGCCCCTCCGTCAGCTAGACGCGATGCCTTAAGCCCTTGATCAGGAGAACCCGGCGCATCGCGAGCAAACCCTTCCCAATCAGTGTAGTCATCTGGACTAAGCGTTGCTATGAACGTAATTGGAGTGGATGAACCTTCATGCCACTCATAAAGGTTGGCGCCACCAAATTCTGCTTTCTTGCCCTCGCCGTTTTCGTTGACTGCCAATACTCCATCGGCTACAAAATAAGCGTATGATCCTATCTGAGATATTCCAGCCACACCCAGTACTTCGACGCCACGACTAGTGAGTTCTTCACGTGCTTCCCCAAGGGCCTGGGGTTCGGGCATTTTGCTTTCCTCGAACTTATCAAGATTGAACCGATAAAGCTGCGCCTTTTCGGTGTAAAATATGCTTGAACCGTCTGAAGCTGCTCCTCTCCATTGTGCTTCACCACTAGATATTTCGATCGTACGGTTAACGTTCGGTTCACGCATATACACCTTCCTGCCTTCGGATTCGCCGAGGTCCGAGAAGAAGACCCGCGATCCGTTTTCAGAAATTGAATTCTGGCTGTATGTATTTTCCCCTCCGTTTTCATTGCTTCCTGCGACTGCGCCTTCTTGCGGAGCGCTACCCCCTACCTCGCTGACTACGCCAATCTCGCTCGTTTCTCGGTTCCACTCAAATACATACGGGACAAAGTTCGGATCAGCAATGCCCTGGAGTTTCTGCCCGGCAGTGCTCATGATGGCAGAAAAAAGGATATGAGAGCCATCGGGCGTAGACCCAGCGAGCTGTACCGCACCCACGCCAGCAGCAATTAGCCTGTAGTCTCCGGATATATTGCTCCGGAGATAAAGGTTGCCAAAAACACTACCCGGGCCAGCCAGAGCCCCAGGTGTCAGAAGTAGACCTTCCTCTTCTGCGACATATACGACAGCTTCGTTGTTATCGTTAGTGAGGCCAAGCATCACTGCTTCTGCCGAGGGCTCGGTCAACGGAAGCAGGCCTTGAGTTTTCCAACTTTCATCGGTGCGTGTGCCCAGGTAAGTTGAGAATTCCGTTGCACCCTCCACACCCGGAAAAGGTACGAGCGAAAAATAGCTCACGCTGTCACCGGAGGGCGAGCTCTCCACTAAACCGGCATCACCCAAGGCATCTGTTGTATTCTTGTCGGTCGGTGAGACTTGCTCGTACGCCCGACAGTCTGGCAAACGCGACGAAAATGGCTCAATTTGGCGGACATTTTCGGTTTCGGCTGGACACGCCCCTGCAGGTGCAGCAAAAGCTAGGACTAGTCCTATCATGAACAGCCATGCCTGCAACGCCACCCACCTATAGCTAACGTCCATTTTGGTCCCGTCCTCTCCCAGGTGACTACAAAGAATGACTGGCTGATAGGTCCACTATTCATTTGCACCGTGTAATACATGATAGCGTGATCTGTTGTTTACTGTCTAGGCGTGTTTCCCACTATTGTATGGTCGCGCCAGCCAATCGTAGCTGGCGCGACCAAGTTTCTTTATGGTATCGAGGCGCCCCAGCTATCGTCGTTATTTAGATCGATGCTGATTTTACTTTCAAATGTTGCTGCCGCGCCATCGAATGTCAAATTACTTCCTGTTGGCTTGAAGGTTAGTTCTGTTAATAACTTTGCGCCTGTCGACGGTTGTTCGACTTCCGCGTTTTGCGTCCCGTCGACCGGGAATTTTCCTTTCTCGACGCATGTTTTGCCCGTAACAGCCTTGATTTCTATCATCACGAATTCGGTACCTTTTTCGGGTTTAAATTCGTCTTCGATTTCTTTTTTTGCATTTTCGACGAGTTGGTCGATAAATTTAAATTTGATATTGGGTACTTCACAGGAGGTGAATTTTTCTTTTGAATTTCCTACTGCGCATCCTTCGTAGGTGACCAGTCCATTGGATAAACCTTTTGCCCCGATTTCGCCTTCAAATTTCTGCTTTGAGCAGGTGATGATAATTTCAGCGCCACTGAGGGAGCCTTTTAGTGTGGCAAGCCCGCCCGTGCCGTTTACCTTTAAGAATTCCGTGACTTCAATTAATTCGAATTTACCTGTTCCACTTTCTTTTGAGCAGTTCCGATCTTCAAATTTTTTGCCGCTTCCTGCTTTTTCTAAACAGACTAAGTAAACGGGCGTGATGGCCGACGCTGACGCCGACGCAAACGCGCCCACGACGAACATCGCCACAACGCTCATCATGATCAACTTGAATCGAGACATTGATGAACTCCTCTCTGCCCACGGCGACCGCCGAGGCAGGCCTTATGGTTTAGATCCGTACGTACCGCCCGCCTAGGTCGGGCAGTACGCCGGTCCTCTCTTATCTGCCTTTGGCGGGGGCCCCTACCGTAATTCCTTGGGGCTTCGTTCGAGGCAAGCACTACCATGCACGATTTGGGCCTCCCCGTCAAGTCAGATTGTTTGGAGCTGCAGATTTTGACGCCGAGCTGGTCGCCATGGAGCGCGACGATACCGAGAATCGTCAATATCTGTAGCCTTTTATAAGATCATCGACCCTGGTCGAAAGTAGGAGACGTTCGCCCCAAACTGAGTCGTAGACATTGCTGCGCGTGGCGCGATCCGGGAAGCGACAGACCCCGATGAAGGATCAGGCGCACAGGAAAGTGGCGCACGGGGAGATTGCTGCAGAGAAGACAAAGATCAACGATCCAGCTCTCCACCACACAGCAGACACAGATCAACCTACCGTTCATCGCCGCCGACTCGGCCGGCCCCAAGCACCTCGATACGCCGCCCGACGCGGGCAAAGCCCTCCGAGCTTGACCTCGACGCTGCTCGATCGCGTCGTCTCACCCGTCCGCCAGGCACTCGACGACGCCAAAGACAAGGGCGTCAAGGACGTCGACCACGTCGTGATGGTCTGCGGCATGACACGTGAAGGGGTCCCTGTGGGTGGGCCAGGTGATCTGGTCCCAAAGCAATGGACTGCGCATGTGCGAGTTAGGCGGCTATGGGCTGTTGGTGGTGTAGGGTCTCATATTCGGTGGGTGTGAGCATTCCGAGGCTTGAGTGGCGGCGCTTTTGTTGTGGAAGATCTCGAGGTACTCGAAGATCGCGTTGGCGAGTTCTAGCCGGGTGCGCCACCGTTTGCGGTTCAGCAACTCGGTCTGCATGCGAGCCCAGAAGGACTCCATCATCCCGTTGTCGTAGGCGTCGCCGACCTTGCCCATCGAGAGTGCTAGCCCGGCGGTCTTGATGCGCTCGCTGAAGGCCCAGGATGTGAATTGGCTGCCGTGGTCGCAGTGTACGATTGTGCCCTGTGTGGGCTTGCGGTTCTTGACGGCCATCCCGAGCGCGCTGGTCACCAGGCTGGTCGCCTGGCGGCTGTCGATCGACCAGCCGACTACGCGCCGGGAATAGGCATCCAGGACAGCGCAGCCAGTAGAGCTTGCCCTCTCTGGTGGGGTGCTCAGTTATGTCGGTGAGCCATAGCTGGTTTGGCGCGTCGCGTGAGAACTGCCGCGCCACAAGGTCGCTTGCCGCAGCCTCGTTGCTCTGTGGCCCCCCTCGCTTGCGCTTGGGTGCCGGCAGCCCCTGTATGCCCAGACGGCGCATACAGGCTCTCACGGCCTTCTGGTTGACGGTCATGCCGAACCCGAGCCGCAGCTCGGCGGTGATCCTGCGCTTCCCGTAGGTGCCGTTGGACGCCCGGTAGATATCGAGCACGAGATCCTCCAGCTGCCCTTTGGCGAAGTTGACGGATCGATGGTGGACGCGTCCGCCAGTAGAAGTACCCCGACGGGGCGACCCCGAGCATCCTGCAGCACGCCTTCGTTGAGTGTCCCTGCCCGGCCAGAGCCTCAATCACCGGGTAGATCCTTTTGTTGGGCGCACAGCACGCCGCCCTTCCTGCTCCTCAAGCTCCTCGAACAGCGCCGAGGCCTTACGTGTCAACTCCAGTTCGCCTTCCAGCTCCCGGATCCGCGCACGCGCCTCAGAAAGCTCGCCGCGCTCACCGCTACGAACACCCGGCCGCTCTCCGAGGTCGACTTCCTCCTGGGCGAGCCAGCGATAGACCGTCGCTTCCGCGACACCCAGTTCCTCGGCGACCTCCCGCGGCCTACGGCCACCGGGCCGGCACAGCTCGATCACACGACGACGAAACTCCGGCGAATAGGACTTGGGCATGAACCTCTCCTTCGGGGAACAATGCTGCCCACCCTCTCATATACGCGCTCCATTACTCGGGGACCAGACCACTTCACGGGGACCCCGTCACACGCATGCCAGCGGTGCAGGAGAAGGTCAAGGAGCTGACCGGCAAGGAGCCCCACCGGCGGGGTCAACCCCGACGAGGTGGTCGCCGTCGGCGCCGCAATCCAAGCGGGCGTGCTGGCCAAGGACACTTTCCTTCTCAAACCGGCCTGTTGGAGGTTCTGGCTGCTGCCAACCAGCCTCGGGCGGGGTGGGTCGAGTCAAGGCGCGGCCCGCCGGGAGAGGGGAGGCGGGCCGCGCGTCGGACGCCCGAGACCTTACGGCGTCCAAGTCCCTGTGTTTGGCGCGAGCGGCAGACGCCGCGTGTCAGCGGTGGCGGTTCGCCTTCTTGGCCTTCCCCTTGCCCGGCTTCTTGTGCTTCTTCTTTGGGCAGCCGGTGATCGCGACCTTCGTCGTCTGCTTGACCTGCGCCCCGTTCTGCCCGACGATCGTTGTGGGCATCGAGAGGCTCGCGGAGCCGCACACGCCTTTGGGGGTGATCCCCGCGAGCGCCGAGTAGGGTCCCTCCGGCAGGTTGGCTTCGAAGCTCGTGATCGGCGCGTCAGGCACCGTCCCGAAGGTGCTGGAGGTGATTTTCGTCTTCGAGCCGATGTGTGTTTCGCCCGCGAGGTCGATCGTCACGCCGTCGCCCTGCAGCACGAACACCAGTTCCGGGTACTGCGCCCCGCCATGCGAAACGAAGTAGCCCGGGCCTTCCAACGGCACCGGCAGCACCGGCGTGTGCGCGATCGCAGTCCCGACGTCGGACGCGGACGGGCAGTTCGCGGGGTTCGCGTAGAACGTCGCTTCCGTGCACGCTTTCTGCAGCGTATGCAGCCGCGCCGGGAGCTTCTTCGGGAGTTCAAGGTGCACCGAGCGGATCGCCGCTTCGCCGGTCTGCTGGGCGACCTTGACGTTCAGCGAGGCCCCATTGCCGATGTCGCTGGCGTTGCCCTGGGTTGTGGCCGAGAGCGACGGTTTGAACGGGAGCGCGGCGCAGTCGGCTGCTTGGAAGCGGCTGGAGGGGGTGGCCGTCGCGCCGTCGGTGCTTGTGATCGATGAAGTCACGTGGAGTTCTTCGCAGTTGGTTGGGTTGAATGTGAATTCTTGACGGTTGATGTCCACGTTGATCGTCCTGAGATCGAGCGGGACGCCTTCGAGGATTGTCGGCAGTGATTCGCTCGCTATTGTCAGTTCGCCGGTCTTCGGGTTCACGGCAATCGAGGCGCGGGTGACCTCCTTGCCGAAGCCACCATTCCCTTCGAGCGTGAACGGCCCAGCCGTTGTCGGATTGACTACCGAGAGGCCGAACGGCTTGTGGTCGTAGGACCCAGTCAGGTAAACGCGACCGCCTTTGACCCAGTACGGGTCTTCGCCGGGGCCCAACGCCTCGGTCGCTTCGCCGATCTTGCTTTCTTCGCTGCACGTACCCTGGCTCGCCTGGGGTTCCTGACACAGCGGGACCTTGGAGAGCAGCCCCAGGAGACCTGGGGGCGTGGTCACCGTGATCCCACCTAGATTCTGTTCCCCGTTGTTGCGGGCGATCGTCACCGTCGCGTCGGTGAAACCTCCCGCCTGGGAGTTCATGGTGCCAGCCGTCAGCGTGGGAGAGAAGCCGCGGACACCACAGCCTTCGGCGACCGTGAAGCTGCTGGCGGGGTCAGCCGCTAGCTGTCCGTCCCATGGCGCAAGCTGCGAGGTGGTCGTGTACGTGCCGCAGGAGGGTGGCGCTACAAGCGGGGCCCTCGGACCGCCGAAGAAATGCATCTTCAGTTCGCTGAAGGGTAGCTGGGGGAGGAACTGCTTCGTCCCCGTCGACAGAGTCGTGGAGGGGTCTTCGCCGAAGCGGGCCGTCACTTGACCCGTCGCTGCGTTGAGTTCGATCTCCCCAGGAAGCTTAATCAGCGCTCCGCTGCCTTCAGCGACTAGATAAAGTGCGAACAGCGAACCGAAGGGGTTGGAGCCGTTGCCTGGGAGATTACCCTGTTGCGCGACGTAGACGGCGCCGTTCAGTGGCTGTTCGAGCAATGGCGTGATCACTTCTACCGTGCCCAGCTTCGAGTCGGTGGGACATTCCACCGGTTCCGCTGACGTCAGTGCGATCTCGCCTCCGGGCCTGTTTGGTTCGGGCGTGTCCGTGCACACTCCGAGACCGTTGGCACCTGATGGAGATACCGCCATACCGGCAGGGAGTGTGACCACCGCTTCCTTGAGGTCCGACTCGGCCAGACCGGTGACGCTTTCTTCCTGCGGCATCTTCAAATCGACTTCCAGGCCCGTCGGCGATTCCGTGCCTGCCGCATCCGGATCGGCCGGATACACCGCCAGCGTCGGAGTGAAGTGAAGTCCTTCTGCTTCGCAACCGGTAACAGCGGGTGACGTTGCTTCTTTCGTCTGATAATTGCTCGGTTCCTGCCACGAGTCGGCGCGCATCGTCGCCTTCAGCGGCTCTCCCGTGCACACCGACGGCAAGGTCAGCAGCGGCCGGTCGAGCCTGGCCACCGGACAGTTCCCACCTCTTTCCAGACAGAGGCCACGTTCTTTGTCGTGGCTTTCAGCCGTTGGGTCTCCCCAAAGTGTCAGGGCCGTGCCGTATAGATCGGCCCTTTCAAGAATGCCAGATACCTTGGCCGACAGACCATAATCCCCGCCGGTCCGCGTGTTGCCGTAGATGTGCACGACCACGCCCGCCCCGGTGACCGGGAAGCCTAGCTCGGCCGGAACCCCAGGTGGCGTGACCATATTATATACCGGTTCGTGACCTACGGTTCCTTCAGGATTCAAGCCCACTTCCACCGTGGCCACGCCAACGACCGACGCGTCTGGACAGCTGAACTTTGTGTCCAGTTCAGCCTCGGTACACTTACTTTTGGTGGCCTGTGGGTTGACGATCACGCCTGCGGGAAGACCAACTTCTACTTCCTTCAGCTCCCCGACCGGGAAGAGCTCTTTCGTGATAGGTTCTTCGTGGTAAGCGAGCTCGAACGTCGTCGTCATCGCATACGGATGTGACCCGGCTTGTGTATAAGGGTGTCCTTCTTCGTTCGTGATGGTGTTTTCGAACTTCGTGATCTTGAACGTTTCTGGTTCACTGGCCCATACGGGAGCCGCCAGCACCAACCCAGTCAGCACAACCATCATCGCACTCGCGAAGAAAGCCCCAACCGTGGTGGAGACTCTGGTCATCGCTCCTCGCCCTCCCTATCGCTCTTCTTTGCTTTCGTGCCGTATTTCCTCTTCACCCGCGCCCCGCAACGCACTCGCTGCTTCTTCGACTCCTTCTGGCACGCCTTTAGTGCGTCTGCCAATTTTTGCGCCCGGGTCACTGCTTTTGGCTTCGCTTTTGGTTTGGCCGGCGGTCCTCCGGATCCCCCCGATTCCACCGGCGGTGCAAGGTTCCCGACCCCCGAAAACGTCGCGCTCGCGGGTACGCCGAATACCTGCCCGGGAACTGATCCTGAGCCGCGACACGAGTCTTCGTCTGCACATTGCGGAGTCACGGGTTCAGGGTTCTGGGCCGCGATTCCTCCGTCTTCGCGAGCGTCATAGACATCGACATTGTCATCCCGATCCTGGCCCACCAACGACTGCCGTGTGAAGAAAAAGACATCTCCGCCGCTTTCGCTTGCGTCGCCAAAGTACGCTCCACTCGTGCTCTGACCATTGGAGAGTAGGTACAGACAGCCACCACTCTCCCCTTCACCTTCTTCAACCCCACAGCTGCCCGTACCTTCCTGCTCCCACTCATACACATTCATCTGCGCATTAGCCTGTGGTAGCAACTCTTCTTCGGTTTGGAAAAACACACGCGTCCCTTCGGCCGAAAGGTTGCGAGTCAACGCATTGATGCGGGATTCTGGAACGGAGCCGGCGTCGCTTTCCGAAAGGTATGTCTGATACTTGGCTGTTTCCGTGCGCTGGTGTAGGTTGCACGACACGCAGCTTAGGTTACCGCTCGACGCGTTATACAGATATAGCTCATCATTACCATCATTTTTATATGGCGTTTTAGTGATGCTATCAACGTAGTTTATCAGTAGCGAGGTCGAACTGATCAACACCCTGGTCCCATTGGCAGACACGCGCGAGCCTTTATACCCTTTTGCTGGACCTCCGAGCGTGGGTTCTGCAAACCCTACCCAATCGCTCTGGTCGGTTGCCAGTGAGAGCCTGGCGATAAACGTGATCGGTGTGGCTGCACCTTCGTGCCACTCATAGAGGTTCGGCGTTCCAGCTTGGGCTTCATCCTTATTGCTGTTTTGGTTGGCAGCCAGCACTTCGTTGGCGACGAAATAAGCGTAGGATCCGTTCCTTGATATTCCGACTAGACCCAACACACCGGCGGCGCCGCTTGTAACCGCTGTGCGAGTCGCGCCTTCGACGTCGAACTTATACAGGTTCCCACCTTCGGTGTAGAACGCCTTCGAGCCGTCTGGTGTCGCCGACCGCCACTGCGCCGGACCCGTCGAGACTTCAACCGTCCTTCCCGCGCTCGGTTCGCGCATGTACACCTTCTGGTTTTCACCCTTTTCCGAGAAGAAGATGCGCGAGCCGTCTTCCGAGATCGCGTTCTGATCATTAGTCGTTGCGTATTCACCTTCGTTCGACCCTGCCACCGTACCGTCTTCAGGGGCGTTGTCGCCCACGTATCCAACGAACCTGATCTGGCCAGTTTCACGATCCCACTCGTAGAGAAAGGGTTCTCCTTCTTCATCCACGACGCCCGGAACGAGTTCGTGCCTTAGGCTCGTAAAGATTATGTATGACCCGTCGGGCGTCGAATCGGCGTAGGTCAATTCGCCCGGCCGTGTAGTCAGCAGCCTGTATCCGCCGGTTGCGTTGTCACGAACATAGACGTTGGGATGGTCCACCTCGGCGCCAGGCGCCAACAAGAACCGTTCTTCGAGCTCTTCGGTAACATCGTCGAGGACCTCCCCGTTGTCTTCGGTCAAGCCGATCACCTCGCTAAGCACGCCCGGTTCGACAGGTGCGTCCAGTCCCTGCGTTGACCAGTTCTCGTCCGTTCGCGTGCTGAGATAAATCGGAAAGTCCGATGCAGTTATTGCGACGGGAAAAGGGGCAATCGAATAGTAGCTCACGCTATCGCCGAGTGGCGAACTGTGCACGAGGCCCGGCCTGCCGGCGGCGTCGGTCGTGTTCTTGTTCACCGGCGAGACCTGCTCATAAGCACGACAGTCTGGCAGCAGCAACCCATACGGCTCCGCTTTGCGGACGATTTCCGTTTCTAGCGGGCAAGCCTCCGCCAGCGAGGGAACGCTAAGTACACCACCGGCCAGGCCAAGCATCGCTACTGCGGCAATTAGCAGCACCGAGTCTTTACGATGGAATCTCATCGAGTACCCCTCCTCTCCTCTTCTTCGCGTGGCCTCAACCTGACATTCGAGAGACGCACTCTCGCGTGGGCACAGCAATAACAATATGTCCGTTAGCTTAGCAGTAGTCTTACAGTAGATTCTAGGCGTGTTTCCGACTTTGACGCGCAGTCCGGTGCCCGGGAGTGTACTATCCAGGATCGGGCTTGACAGGATGGGCACAGTCGCGCCAGGATACCTGGCGCGACTGTGATTATTTTTCTACGCTACTTGCTGCTTGACTTTACAAAGATATAGCGAAGTACGCACCTGATAATAGGTAGATTTCATCGCTACCTTCAAACGTCGCGGGCTTTGTGTTGAATGTCAAGCTGCTGTCCGCTGTCGAGAAATCCAGTAAATGTAAATGTTTGAATACTGTCGGTTCTGGAAGTAAAGCTATCTGAGTGCCTGTCACTGGGAATTTACCTTTCTGGGTGCAGGCTTTTTCTTCTTTATTTTTAATTGAGATTTCCACAAACTGAGTACCTTCTTTTTCGACTCCTTTGAATTCATCCTTGACTTCTGTTCCTACTAATATGAGCTGATCAGTAAATTTGAATTTGATATTGGGAACTTCGCAGTTGACAAACGTTTCTTTACTGTTCCCCACTTTACATTCTTCGAATGTTACTTCCCCTTTTGATTTACCTTCGGCTTCAAGATCGCTTACCGCGGAGACTATGGTATTTTTGGTGCATGTAATAAGGATTTCCGCGCCCAGGAGTTCGCTTTTTAGCTTTGCGACCCCTCCGGTCCCGGATATCTCTAGGGCAGTAGTCACAGCGGATGTTTCCCATCCACCACCCGTTTTTGCTTTTGAGCATGCGGCATCTTCCCACTGCCCTTTGCCTGACCCGACATTTAAGCAGGTTAAGAACAGGGGCACGGTCGCCGACGCTGACGCCGACGCAAGAGCACTAATTGCCACCAAGGCAAGCATGCTCAGTAGAATCAACTTGATTCGTGACATCAATCCACTAACTCCTCTCTGCCCTGGCGATCGCCAGGGCAGTCTTTATGATTTGGTCCGTACGTGCTGCCCGCCTAGGACGGGCAGCACGTTGGTCCTCTCTTATGGGCCTTCTGCGGGCGCCCCTACCTATGATTCCTGGGCTCCGTTCGAGGCGAGAACCACCATGCACCATTTTGGCCTCGCCGTCAAGTCGGCTTGCGATGAATCGGGGATTTCCTCGGTGAGGCCGACCGCCATCGATGCATGGCGACACTGAGAATCGCCAGTATTTGCCAGCCTTTCCGGTAGCACGTGATCGAGGTTGAAATTGGAGACATCCACTTCAAACTGTGTCGGAGACAGACCGGAGATGTGGCTGAGAGGGGTTGTCGGGGTCTGCGTCCATGGACAAAGAAGCTCTCATCCGCCCCAATCCCGCCAACTGCTTCGGTGGTCGGTCTCGAAGCGCATTCGAGCTCTCACGTGGGACGGTCTGGCTGTTCGGCGGTTGCGCAGCTTGAGCGGCGCAACCGCCGAACAATGTCTCCTACTTGCTATTCTACAGCCCAACTGTCGTTTGATGTAGTTCCTGCGCTTCTACTGCCTTCAAAGGTGGCGGACTTACCGTTGAATACTAGGCTACTGCCCGATGGGGTACATTCGATAGTATGGGTTGGCTCAAATATAGGGCCATTAGAAAAGCTACACGTCTGGGTTCCCTGTATCGGAAATTTACCTTTCTGAGTGCATGATTTTTCTCCTTTGTTTTTGATCTGAATTTCCACAAACTGGGCCCCTTCTTTTTCGACGCCCCGAAATTCGACCTCCGTCTCTTCTTCTTTTGTTATCAAATGGCCGGTTAATTTAAATTTAATGTTGGGTACTTCACAGTTTTTAAATGTTTCGGTTTTGTTACCAATGCTGCATTCTTCAAGCGTTATTTCACCTTTCGACGCCCCCCCTACTTCGAGCAGACCGCTAAAGGTCTCTTTTTTGCAAGTTATTAGTAGTTCGGCGCCCAGGAGTTCTGATTTTAGCTTTGTAAGTCCGCCAGTCCCTAGCACTTCCTGGTTGGCAATTTCATACTTTTCCCATTCTCCGCCGGCTTTTGCTTTTTCACATTTAGTTTCTTCATAGATGCCTTTGCTCCCGGCCGCGACTTTTAAGCAATCCACGAACCTATGCGCCGAGGCCGAGGCAGACGCAAAAGCTCCCAACACAACCGTGGCGGCCATACCCAACAGAATGAACCTTATTCGTGACATTTATGATCCAACTCCTCTTTGCTCCGGCTGTCGGCCGGAGCGGTCGTGATTACGTCCGAACACGCTCCCAACAATGCGAGCGACGCGCCGGTCCCTCTTTTCAGGCTCTCGACAGGTTCCCATCGTGCGTCCTGGGATCCCGCGGGAGGATGCCCGCCCAGGATGCACGATTTTTGCCTCGCCGTCAAGATCCCCGAAGAGTTCGGTTGGCTTGAAGCCCGCTGTTTAGTTTCCGAACCAGCGCCAGAAAACCTGCTAGGCTTCGACTAAGATTTCAGCAGCGGGCCACGCTTAGCACAGCTTGCCGGCCCACATACCGGGCACCGGCAAGCGCGACGAGCGGCTCCGCCGCCGACCCCAACTACCCCATCCCAAGACCAAGGAGCACCCAAGCAAATGGCAAAGACCATAGGCATAGACCTCGGCACGACGAACTCGTGCATGGCCGTCCTCGAGGGCGGCGAGCCCACGGTGATCGAGAACGCCGAGGGCGGGCGGACCACGCCGTCCGTCGTCGCCTTCGCCGCCTCCGGCGAGCGGCTCGTCGGAACCGTCGCCAAGCGCCAGGCGGTCACCAACCCTCAGAACACAGTCTTCTCGATCAAGCGCTTCATGGGCCGCAAGGAGGCCGAGGTGCGCGAGGAGGAGTCGATTGTTCCTTACAAGGTCGTCTCCGGCCCCAACGGCGACGCGCGCGTGGATGCCGGCGGCGAGCAGCACTCCCCACCTGAGATCAGCGCGATGATCCTGCAAAAGCTCAAGACCGACGCGGAAGCCTACCTTGGCGAAAGCGTCGATTCCGCGGTGATCACCGTCCCCGCGTACTTCAACGACGACCAGCGCCAGGCAACCAAGGACGCCGGCAAGATCGCCGGTCTCGACGTCAAGCGGATCATCAACGAGCCCACCGCCGCTTCGCTGGCGTACGGACTCGACAAGGAGACCGACCAGACAATCCTCGTGTTCGACCTCGGCGGCGGCACATTCGACGTGTCGGTGCTAGAGATCGGCGACGGCGTATTCGAGGTCAAGTCAACCGCCGGCGACAACCACCTCGGCGGCGACAACTTCGACAAGGCGATCGTCGACTGGCTAGTCGCCGACTTCAAGCGCGACCAAGGAATCGACCTCTCAGCCGACCCGATGGCACTACAACGCCTATACGAGGCCGCAGAGAAGGCGAAGATCGAGCTCTCCACCACACAAGAGACACAAATCAACCTACCGTTCATCACCGCCGACTCCGCCGGCCCCAAGCACCTCGACACACGCCTCACACGAGCGAAGCTCTCCGAGCTGACCTCCACACTGCTCGACCGCGTCGTCTCCCCCGTCCGCCAAGCACTCAACGACGCCAAAGACAAGGGCGTCAAGGAAGTCGACCACGTCGTCATGGTCGGCGGCATGACACGCATGCCAGCGGTACAAGAGAAGGTCAAAGAGCTCACCGGCAAGGAGCCCCACCGCGGCGTCAACCCCGACGAGGTCGTCGCCGTCGGCGCCGCAATCCAAGCCGGCGTACTAGCCGGCGACGTCAAGGACGTGCTGCTGCTCGACGTTACACCGCTGACGCTGGGGATCGAGACCAAGGGCGGCGTGATGACGAAGCTGATCGAACGCAACACAACGATCCCGACGCGCAAGAGCGAGGTGTTCTCGACCGCCGAGGACAACCAGCCCTCGGTCGAGATCCACGTGCTGCAGGGCGAGCGCGAGATGGCGACGTACAACAAGTCGCTGGGCAAGTTCCAGCTCACCGGCATCCCGCCGGCGCCGCGCGGCATCCCGCAGGTGGAGGTCGCATTCGACATCGACGCCAATGGCATCCTCAACGTCTCCGCCAAGGACCTCGGCACCGGCAAGGAGCAGAAGATCGAGATCAAGGCCGGCTCGGGGCTCTCTGAGGAGGAGATCAAGAACATGGTCTCCGACGCGGAGTCCCACGCCGATGAGGACCGTCGCGCGCGCGAGCTCGCGGAGGCGCGCAACAACGGCGAGAACGCCGCCTACCAGGCCGAGCGCCAGCTCGCCGACCTCGGCGATCAGGTCGACGCCGACTCCAAACAGCGCATCGAGGAAGCGATCAAGGAGGTGCGCGACTCGCTGGAGTCCGAGGACCCCGCCGCGATCAACGCCAAGACAGACGTGCTGCAGAGCGCCTTCCACGCCGTATCGGAGGCGATGTACCAGCGCGCCCAGGAACAGGCGGCGGGCGCCGCGAGCGATGGCGGCCCTTCGCCAGAGGGCAACGGCGCGGCTGCCGGCGAAGAGGACGTGGTCGATGCCGAGGTCGTCGACGAGACGAAGGCGTAGAGGCGATGAGCGACATCACCGAGCAGGCAATCGAGGAGGATCAGCCGAGCCACCCCCACAACCCCGGCGCCGGCCCGGCGCCGGGGGATGAGAGCACCGACGCGCAGGCACAGCCCCCCGCCGAGGGGGGCGCAGCTTACGACGCTCCGATCGGATCGGCCCTCGAGGGTGACGACGAAGCCAGCGAGCTCGAGGGCGACCTCGACGAGCTGGTGGCGATCGCGGCGCAGCGCGACGAGTACCTCGCGCTCGCACAGCGCACGCAGGCCGACTTCGAGAACTACCGCAAGCGTGTCGCGCGCGACTCGGCCGCGGCGGCCGAGCGCGGTGTGGCAAAGCTCGCCAAGGAGCTGCTGCCTGCACTCGACAATCTCGACCGGGCGCTTGGGGCCGCGGCGGAGGAGGACCCGCTGCTCGAGGGCGTGCGGCTGGTGCGCGCCGAGCTGAGCGCCGCGCTCGCGCGCGTGGGCGTCGAGTCGTTCGACCCCAAGGGCGAGCAGTTCGACCCCGTCCATCACGAGGCGATGGCCCAGCAGCCGGTGGAGGGCGCCGCCAGCGGCACCGTGGTCGAGGTTTATCAGCCCGGGTATCGGCTGAATGGCACCGTGATCCGCCCCGCGCGTGTCGTGGTGGCGGCTTAGGAGGGCGCGGCGATGGCGGCCAAACAGGACCTGTACGCGACGCTGGGCGTCGAGAAAAAGGGGACTCCCGAGGAGCTGAAGAAGGCCTACCGCAAGCTCGCGCGCCAGTACCACCCCGACCGCAACCCCGACGACAAGCAGGCCGAGGCGCGCTTCAAGGAGATCTCCCACGCCTACGACGTGCTGTCGGACCCGGAGAAGCGCAAGCAGTACGACAGCGGCACCGGGCCATACGCCAACGCCGGGGGCAGTGGGTTTGGGGGCTTCGGCAACTTCGACTTCGACGCCTCTTCGATGGGCGACATTCTCTCCAACCTCTTCGGTGGATCGGCGAGCGGCCGGCGCACCCGCGCCCAGCCGCGCCCAGAGCGCGGGCGCGACCTGGAGACGCAGGTGTCGATCTCCTTCGATCAGGCCGTGTCGGGCGCGCAGGTTCCGCTCTCTGTGGCCACCCAGACCATCTGCCCGACCTGCCACGGCACCGGCGCCAAGCCGGGCACGACGCCGAAGGTGTGCCCGAAGTGCGAGGGGCGCGGGATCGAGACGCAGGGCCAGGGGATGTTCTCGATCTCCCAGCCGTGCTCGCGCTGCGGCGGCTCGGGGACCGTGATCGAGGACCCCTGCCCGACCTGCAACGGCTCGGGCGCGGTGCGCACGGTGAAGAAATATCGCGTCAACATCCCCGCCGGGGTGAAGGAGGGCTCGCGCATCCGCCTACCCGGCAAGGGCGAGGCCGGCCCGCGCGGCGGCCCGCCGGGCGACCTGTACGTGATCACACACGTGGCGCACTCGCCGGTGTTCAAACGGCGCGGGGACAACGTCGAGGTCGAGGTGCCCCTCACGATCCCGGAGGCACTGCGCGGAGCCGAGGTGAAGGTGCCGACGCTGAGCGGCACCAAGACGTTGCGCGTGCGCCCGGGCACAACCCACGGTACGGTGCAGCGCCTGCGCGGCGAGGGCCCGCCAAAGCTCGGCGGCAAGGATCGCGGCGACATCCACTACCGCTTCGTGATCGACGTCCCCGACGAGCTCACCGAGGAGCAGAGCGCGGCGGTGCAGGCGCTCGCCGACGCGTCCAACGGCAGCGACCCCCGTGCGCGCCTGTTCGAGCAGGTATCGCGATGACCGACCGTCCACCACCCACCAAGCGCGGCGCCGAGATCGAAGTGGCGGCAGACCGCGGCGTGTTTATGATCTCAGTGGCAGCGCAGCTCGCGCAGATGCACCCACAGACGCTGCGTACCTACGAGGCGCGCGGCCTGATCGACCCCAAGCGCTCGCCCAAGGGCACACGCCTCTACTCTCGCGAGGACGTCGAGCAGTTGCGCCGTATCCAGGAGATGACCGCGGAGCTGGGTCTCAACCTCGCCGGAGTGGAGCGCGTACTCGACCTCGAGCGCGAGATCGACCAGATGCACGCCCGCATCGAGGAGCTCGAGGTGCAGGCGCTGCACGCCCAGGTCGAGCTGGCCGAGCGCCTGGAGGAGGTCCGCCGTTCCTTCCGCGCCGAGCTCGTGCCGTTTCCCAATTCACGACCGCCCAGTCGGGAGATCGTGCGCGCCGCGGACGTACGGCCGCGGTTCAAACGCGTTCCAAAGGCAATTTAGCCGCGAGCGGTCGCGCCGGCACCAAGCCGACGCGACCGTCATCCACGCCACTATCTACTATTCTACAGCCCAATTATCGTTTGCCGACGTTCCAATGCTCCTATTGCCTTCAAACGTAGCCACGTTGCCGCCAAATTTCAATCGACTGCCGCTAGGCAGGCAACTGATTTCGTGGACCATTTTGAAGGTTCGTCCGCCCGGGAACTGGCATGTCTGCGTTCCCACGACCGGGTAGTGTCCTTTTAGAGTGCAAGTTTTTTCGCCTTTATTCTGGATTATGATTTCTACCAATGTTTCGCCCATAAGGGGTTTGAATTCTATCTCTACTTCTTCTCCTTCGACGACCAGCTGGCCCGCTAATTTGAATTTGATGTTGGGTACCGAACATGAGACAAAGGTTTCTTTTGTATTCCCAATGCTACATTCCTCAAAGTCCACTTCTCCTTTTGACGCACCCGCTTTTTCGAGTTCGACGTTAAAGATTGCTTTGTCGCAGGTAATGATGACTTCAGCTTTCAAGATTTCTGATCTCAACCTCGATACGCCGCCGGTGCCCGAGCCCGTGCCGGTAATTTCGTACTTTTCCCATTCGCCGCCTGCTTTTTCTTTTTCGCATTTGCTTTCTTCATATGCCCCTTTGCTTCCGGCGGCGACTTTCAAGCACTCTACGAACCTGTGCGCCGAGGCCGTCGCTGACGCAAACGCACCCCCGGTGACCGTCGCGACCAGTGCTGCTAGGCCCAGCATGATCAGCCTGATTTCCACCATGGTTGACTATCTCCTTTTCCGCCCCGGCAACAACCGAGGACACTCGCTAATAGGTCCGGTACGGGCAGCCCCACACACGCGAGCAGGGTGCCGGTCTCTTATCCATCTCGGCAAGGCCTCGGCGACGACCTCGCCCAGACGGTCATCTTCAGAATGCACCGCCGTAGAGCAGTAGTCAAGTTTCTTGAATAGTTTGCTCATGCTATGCGTATGAGGACCTGGCTTTAGACATCGAGAATCACCTGTATCCGCCGTCTTTTGAGCCGACTGGAACCGACGCCAGAAGTCGGAGACAGCGGCGTACAACCGGTGGCGTGCCAAGGGGCGACCATAAAATCTGCTACACTTACGCTTAGATTTCAATGCAACCCGACCGCCTAACAATCAAGTCCCAGGAGGCGCTGACGGCTGCAGCCAGGCTCGCGCAGGAGCGCCGCAACCCGCAGGTGACCCCGGTTCACCTGCTCGTGGTGTTGCTCGACGACGGCGAGGCCGGCGGCGTGGTCGTCCCGGTGCTCACGAAGCTCGGGATCCAGCTCCCCGCGCTGCGCGCGGAGTCGAGCCGCGCCCTGAAGGACCTCCCCCGCCTCGGCGAGAGCTCGGACACCGAAGGCGGCCAGCCCTCGGCCGAACTGTTGGCGGTGCTGCGCGCGGCGGAGAAGCACGCGAAAGACCTCTCGGACGAGTACATCTCGACCGAGCATCTGCTGCTGGCGCTCGCCGAAGACAAGGGCCGCGCCGGCCAGGCACTGCGCGCCGTGGGCGCCAGCAGGGATCGTCTCCTCCAGGCGCTTGCCGAGGTGAGGGGCCCGCACCGCGTGACCGACCAGAGCCCGGAGGAGAAGTACCAGGCGCTGGAGCGCTTCGGGCGCGACTTCACGAAGCTCGCCGAGGAGGGGGCGTTGGACCCCGTGATCGGCCGCGACGAGGAGATCCGCCGCGTGATCCAGGTGCTTTCCAGGCGCACGAAGAACAACCCTGTGCTGATCGGCGAGCCGGGCGTGGGCAAGACCGCGATCGTGGAGGGCCTCGCGCAGCGGATCGTGGCGGGCGACGTGGCGGAGTCGCTGCGGGAGCGCCGCGTGATCGCGCTCGACATGGGCTCTCTGATCGCCGGCGCGAAGTACCGGGGTGAGTTCGAGGACCGCCTGAAGGCCGTCCTCAAGGAGGTGTCGGAGGCCCGCGGCGGCGTGATCCTGTTCCTCGACGAGCTGCATACGATCGTCGGCGCGGGCGCTGCGGAAGGCGCCGTCGACGCAGCCAACCTGCTGAAGCCGATGCTGGCCCGCGGCGAGCTGCGCGCGGTGGGCGCGACGACGCTCGACGAGTACCGCAAGCATATCGAGAAGGACGCTGCGCTGGAGCGGCGCTTCCAGCCGGTGATGGTCGGAGAGCCGAGCGTGCAGGACACGATCGCGATCCTGCGCGGCCTCAAGGAGCGCTACGAGGTGCACCACGGCGTGCGCATCCAGGACAGCGCGCTGATCGCAGCGGCAACGCTCTCACACCGCTACATCGCCGACCGCTTCCTGCCGGACAAGGCGATCGACCTGATCGACGAGGCAGCATCGAAGCTGCGGATCGAGATCGACTCGCTGCCGACTGAGATAGACGAGGTGGACCGCAGGGTGATGCAGCTGGAGATCGAGCTGACCTCGCTGCAGAAGGAGATCGACGAGGACTCCGCCACCCGCCGCGAGGCGATCGAGCGCGAGCTGGCAGAGCTGAAGGAGCGCTCGGACGCGATGAAGGCGCAGTGGCTCAGCGAGAAGCAGGCGATCCAGGGTGTGCGTGAGAAAAAGGCGCGGCTCGAGGAGGCGCGCGCGGAGGCCGAACGGGCTGAGCGCGCGGCCGACCTACAGCGCGCGGCGGAGCTGCGCTACGGGGAGATCCCGGAATTGGAGAAGGAGTTGGCCGCCTTGGAGGCCAGCCCTGATGGGTCGGTTGACGAGGAGTCCGAAGACGGGCCCCCCGCGGCGCCGGTGTTCCTCAAGGAGGAGGTCGACGCCGACGACGTCGCCGAGGTTGTTGCCCGCTGGACGGGGATCCCCGTGAGCCGCCTGCTGGAGGGCGAGGTGCAGAAGCTGATCCACATGGAGGAGCGCCTGCACGAGCGCGTGATCGGCCAGGACGAGGCGGTGGAGGCGGTGGCGAGCGCGCTGCGCCGCTCCCGCGCGGGGCTGCAGGACCCCAACCGCCCGATCGGCACGTTCCTGTTCCTCGGCCCGACGGGCGTCGGCAAGACCGAGCTGGCGAGGGCACTCGCCGAGTTCATGTTCGACTCCGAGGACGCGATGATCCGGATCGACATGTCGGAGTACATGGAGAAGCACACGGTCTCGCGCCTGGTCGGCGCCCCGCCCGGCTATGTCGGCTACGAAGAGGGCGGCCAGCTGACCGAGGCGGTGCGCCGGCGCCCCTACTCGGTGGTGCTGCTCGACGAGATCGAGAAGGCGCACCCCGACGTGTTCAACACGCTGCTGCAGGTGATGGACGACGGCCGCCTGACCGACGGGCAGGGCCGCACGGTGGACTTCAAGAACACGGTGCTGATCATGACCTCCAACATCCGTATCGACAGCGCCGGCGGCGAGGTTGTGGACCCAGAGAGCGTGGGCACGCCCTACGCCGTGGGAACCCCACGTTCCGGAGCCGAGTCGGCGGCGGCGGACGCAAAGCTGCGCGACGCGCTGTTGGAGCACTTCAAACCGGAGTTCGTCAACCGCCTCGACGACATCGTGCGCTTCAAAGCGCTGACCCGGGGGCAGATCGGACGGATCGTGGAGCTGCAGACCGAGCGCGTGATCGAGCGTGTGCGCGAGCGCGGCGTCGAGGTGACGCTCACAGAGGCCGCGCGAGAGCTGCTGGGCGACATGGGCTACGACCCCACCTATGGGGCACGCCCGCTGCGGAGGGTGATCCAGAAGCAGCTGACCGATCGCCTCGCGCTGTCGCTGCTGGAGGGCAACTTGCGCCCCGGCGATGCGATCCGTGTGGACGCCGCAGACGGAAGACTCACGTTCGAGCCAGTCGTGGTGGCAGCCGCGACGGCCGCCACCACGGTCGGCTGAGGCCCAACCTGCAAGGCGCTTCTCGATAAACCCGCACTGGTGCCCCACGCACATCCCGGCTGCAGGCGCGCTGAAGCTGAGATGCGCCGACCCCAGGGCGAGACCCTAGTCTACGAGATCGATACACCCCAGCTATCGTCGTTGTTCAGGTCAATGCTCGCTTTACTTTCATAGGTGGCAGGTTCTTTGTTAAATGTAAGATGACTTCCGGACGCCTTAAAAGTCCATTCTCTTAATAACTTTGCCCCGAGTGACGGTTGTTCTACTTCGGCGTTTTGTGTTCCTTCAACGGGGAACGTCCCTTTCTCTGCGCACACTTTTCCTTCCTTATTTTTGATAGCTATCTCTACGAATACTTTACCTGTGGCGGGTTTGTATTCGTCTTCGACTTCCCCTTTTGAGTTTTCTATAAGCTGGTCGATGAAAGTAAAGTCGATGTTTGGCACTTCGCAGTTAGCAAAGGTTTCTGTTTTGTTGCCTACCGAGCATTCGTCGTATTTCAATTCGCCCTTTGTTAAGCCTTTGGGCCCGATTTCCCCGATTAATAAAGTCCTTTTGCAGGTGATACGGATTTCAGCTTTAAGGAGCAGCGACACCAGCGTGGAAACGCCACCGGTCCCCGTGTATTGTAAAAATTCTGTGACTTCAACTAATTCAAACTTACCCGAGCCGCTTTCTTTGCTGCAGTTACGATCTTCAAATTTCCTGCCGCTTCCTGATTTTTCTAAGCAAACTAAGAACACGGGCGTTATGGCTGAGGCCGACGCCGAGGCAAGGGCACTCATTACACTCATCACAACAACGCCTATGAGAATGAGCCTGATTCGTAACATGGATTTGTAGCTCTCCTTCTGGTCCCCGGACATCCCGGGCCGATCGCGATTTCGTGCGTACGTACCCGCGCGCGAGCTTGAGCTGCGCGCGGATCCTCTTTAGGCCTTTCGACGAGTTCCCTATGCGCTTCCAGAGCCCGCTGAAGGCTGCCGTCACGATGCACGATTTGGGGGGTTGCGTCAAGTATTAAGAATAGTTCGTTGATATTGGCAGGCGAACACGGAGTCCTTGCCTACCAGAATCTTCAGTATCTGTCACCTTTCTTCCCGGCAGACGATCGGCCAACCAGTCGGAGACAACGACGCAGATCCAGAGGCCCATAGGGTCGCCACCACAAAATCTGCCAAGACCAGGCTCAGATCAAGCTCCGCTCGGCAGGCTCACGATCAAGCCCACCCAGACGCCACCGACGACCAACCCACCTCCAACCCAGCCGCCACAACCGCAGCCCAAGGTCTAACCTGAAGGCGCTCCGATCAATGGGCTGCGCCAGCGTACCCGGGCGCGAAGCCACGACCCCAGGAGGAGGCCCCATGCCCACGTACATCATGCTCGCGAACCTCACGCCAGAGGGCGTGCAGACTGTCAAGAACAACCCGCAGCGGATCCACGAGGTCAACAGGGAGGTGGAGCAGCTGGGGGCGAAGGTGAAGGCGCAGTGGGCGACGCTGGGGCGCTTCGACTTCGTCAACATCGTCGAGGCGCCGGACGAGCAGACGATGGCGCGCGTCTCGCTGGAGCTGGGCTCGCGCGGCACCGTGCGTTACGAGACCCTGACCGCGATTCCCGTCGACGAGTTCATAGCGTCGCTCTGACATGAGGGTTCTCGTCGTCGGCTCGGGCGGGCGCGAGCACGCACTGGTGCGAGCGCTGGCGCGCTCTGAGGAAGCGCCGGAGCTGATGTGCGCCCCCGGCAACGCCGGCATCGCACAGGACGCGCGCCTGATCGACGTGGCGGCCGACGACGTCGAGGGGATCGTCGCGGCGGTGGAGCGCGAGGGCGCCCACTTCACCGTGGTGGGGCCCGAGGCGCCACTGGTGGCGGGTCTCGTGGACGCGCTCGACCGCCGTGGCCACCTGGCGTTCGGCCCAAGCGCCGCGGCGGCCCGCCTGGAGAGCTCCAAGGCGTTCGCCAAGCAGTTGATGGAGCAGGCGGGCGTGCCGACCGCGCGCTGGCGCCACGCGCGCACGCTCGATGAAGGTGTGGCGGCGGTGGCGGAGCTGGCCAACCCGGGGGTGGTGGTGAAGGCCGACGGCCTCGCCGCCGGCAAGGGCGTGACGGTGGCGGATTCGCCCGAGCAGGCAGAGGCGGCGCTGCGAGAGATCTTCGTCGAGGGCCGCTTCTCGACTGCTGACCCCGCCCACCCCTCCGACGGCACGGGTGCGAGCGCGGTCGTCGAAGAACGCCTGATCGGCAGGGAGATCTCGCTGATGGCGCTGTGCGACGGAAAGGGCGCCTACCCGCTGACGCCGGCGCGCGACTACAAGCGCATCTTCGACGGCGACCGCGGCCCGAACACGGGCGGGATGGGCGCCTACTCGCCGGTGGCGGAGCTGGCGGGCGAAGGGGAGTGGCACCTCGCCCCGATCATCCATGCGCCGATCGTCCAGCAGATGAACGAGAAAGGGATCCCCTTCCACGGCGTGCTGTACGCCGGCGCGATCCTGACGGCGAAGGGGCTGCGCGTGCTCGAGTACAACGTGCGCTTCGGCGATCCCGAGGCGCAGGCGCTGCTGCCGCGCCTGGAATCCGACCTGCTGAGTCTGCTGTTGCGCTCCGCGCGCGCCGGGGGCCTCGGCCAGACCGAAGAGGAAAACGAAGACGCGCTGCTGTTCAGGTGGTCACCCCAGTCGGCGGTGACGGTGACGCTGGCGAGCGCCGGCTACCCGGAGTCCTTCTCCAGGGGCGATCCAATCACGGGACTGGATCGTGTGCCCGCCGACGTGGAGGTGACCCACGCAGGGACGACGGGGGCAGACAACGAGCTCGTGACCGCGGGCGGGCGGGTGTTGAACGTGACGGCACTCGGAGACGACTCCGAGGAGGCCCGCGAAGCGGCGTATGCTGCGGCGCGGATGATCTCCTTCGACGGCATGCAGATGCGCGGCGACATCGCCGCGGAAGTGGCGGTGGAGCCCGGCATGCGGAACATCGACGAATGGCTGCGAGCGTGGTACGAGGACGAGCCCAACGAGGGAGTCGGCGCGGAGGTCGAGTATGGGTGATGTGACCCCGATCGCTACTGCGCTGAGCGAGACCGAGGTGCGCGCGCAGCTGGAGGAGTTCGACGTGAATTCCCCACGCGTGGGGATCGTGATGGGCTCGTCAAGCGACATGGAGAAGATGGAGAAGGCCGCGGAGGAGCTGCAGACGCGCAACATCCTGCACGAGCTGCGCGTGATGTCGGCCCACCGCGAACCGGACGTGGTGGCGGAATACGCCAAGAACGCTCAGATGCGGGGCCTGCGCGTGATCATCGCGGGCGCCGGCATCTCCGCGGCGCTGCCGGGCGCAGTGGCGGCCCACACCGACCTGCCGGTGATCGGCGTCCCCCTGTCGGGCCGCCTCAGCGCGGCGGGCGGCCTCGACGCGATCCTCTCGATCGTGCAGATGCCGCCGGGCGTGCCGGTGGCGTGCGTGGGCCTCGACAACGCCCGCAACGCGGCGATCCTCGCGGCGCAGATCCTCACGGCGTAGGCCGGCGCCGGCCGGTCGCTCTGCACCAGCCCGGACGTGAGTGCACCGGATGCGGCCGGGCGGCGATACTTCGATCACATGATCGAGCGCTACACACGCCCAGAGTTGGGCGCGATTTGGACCGACGAGGCACGCATGGAGGCGTGGCGCGAGGTGGAGGTGGCGGCGTGTGAGGAGCTGCCGTTTCTGCTGGGTACAGACAACGGTCCCAGCGAGGCCGATCTGGAGACGATCCGCGGGGCGACGTTCACCGTCGAGGCGGTCAACGAGCGTGAGCGCACGACCGAGCACGACATGGCCGCGTTCGTGGACGTGCTCGCCGCCTCCGCCGGCGAGTCTGGACGCTGGATCCATTTCGGCTTGACATCATCGGACGTGCTCGATACGGCACTCGCGCTCCAGCTGAAGGCAGCGGGCGAAGCGATCGTGCCCGGCGCCCGCGCGCTCATGCAGGCGCTGGCGGGACGCGCGCGCGAGCACTCCCAGACGCTGTGCGTGGGGCGCACGCACGGCGTGCACGCCGAGCCGACGACCTTCGGCGTGAAGCTGGCAGGCCTGGCGTTTGAGGCGCACCGCAACGTACTGCGCCTGGAGCGCGCCTTCGCGCAGGTGTCGGTGGGGGGGATCTCGGGCGCGGTGGGCACATACGCGGCCACCAGCCCGGAGTTCGAGGCGCGCGTGCTGGCACGGCTCGGGCTGGAGCGCGAGTCGATCTCCACGCAGGTGGTGGCGCGCGATCGCCACGCGGAGCTGCTGAGCGCAATCGCACTCGCGGGCGCCGGCATGGAGCGTCTGGCGACCGAGGTGCGCCACCTGCAGCGCACGGAGGTGCGCGAGGTGCAGGAGCCGTTCCGCGCCGGTCAGAAGGGCTCGAGCGCGATGCCGCACAAGCGCAACCCGATCAAGGCCGAGCAGATCTCAGGGCTCGCTCGCGTGCTGCGCGGCAACGCGCAGGCGGGCCTGGAGAACGTGGCGCTGTGGCACGAGCGCGACATCTCCCACTCCTCGGTCGAGCGGATCGTGCTGGCGGACTCGACGATCCTGATCGACTACCTCCAGCATCGCGCCACGGCGCTCGTGGAGGGCATGACCGTGGATGCCGAGCGGATGCGCGAGAACCTCGAGCTCACCTACGGCGCGATCTTCTCCCAGCGGCTGCTGCTGGCACTGATCGAGAGCGGCATGAGCCGCGACGACGCCTACTACCAAGTCCAGCGCGCCGCCCAGCAGGCATGGGACACGCGCACCCCCCTGCGCGAGCTGCTCACCTCCGACGGGCGGGCGGGTCTCATCCCCGCCGCGCTCGATCTCGACGCGATCTTCGACTACGGTCACTACGTCCGCTACGCGCAGGAGATTGTCGCGCGCCTGGACGAGATCGCGTGATGGCGCCTTCCGCCGCCGGCATTTTGGGCGAGATCGCCTGATCGCTTCGCGCCGCGTCTCTCGGTAGAGTCGGGACCATGACCGCGCTCGCCGACCTGCCCCTCCTCGCAAGCGGCAAGGTGCGCGAGCTGTACGACCTCGACGACCGGCTGCTGATGGTCGCCAGCGACCGCATCTCCACCTACGACGCGGTGCATCCGACGCCGATCCCCGACAAGGGGAAGGTGCTCACGGGGCTGTCGGTGTTCTGGTTTCAGAAGACCGAGCAGATCGTCGCCAACCACCTGATCTCCGCCACCGAAGGCGTGCCCGAGGAGGCCCGCGGCCGCGCGCTGGTGGTGCGCAAGCTCAAAATGCTGCCGGTCGAGTGCGTGGTGCGCGGCTACATCACCGGCTCGGGCTGGAAGGACTACCAGGCGACCGGCGCCGTCTCGGGGATCGAGCTGCCGAGCGGCCTGCGCGAGTCCGAGCAGCTGCCCGAGCCGATCTTCACGCCGAGCACGAAGGCGGAGGTGGGCCACGACGAGGCGATCGACTTCAAGCGCGCCGCCGAGCTGGTAGGCGACCGCGCGCTGATGGAGCGGGTGCGCGACGTGTCGATTGAGCTGTACACGTTCGCGGCCGAGCACGCGCGCGAGCGGGGCGTGATCCTGGCGGACACGAAGTTCGAGCTGGGCTTCGACGAGGACGGCGAGCTGGTGCTCGGCGACGAGGTGCTGACGCCCGACTCCTCGCGCTACTGGCCGGCCGACGGCTACGAGCCCGGCAGGGGCCAGCCGAGCTTCGACAAGCAGTACGTGCGCGACTGGGCGGCGGGCAGCGGCTGGGACAAGCGTCCGCCGGCGCCGGCGATCCCCGAGGACGTGGTGGAGGGTACCCGCGCGCGCTACGTCGAGGCATACGAACGAATCGCCGGCGAGCCCTTCCAGGCGTGGCTCGACCAAACCGCCCCCGGCGATTGATGCGCGCCCGCGTGCTGATCCGCCCGAAGGCGGGCATCCTCGACCCGCAGGGAATCGCCGTCGAGCGCGCGCTGCCGGCGCTGGGCTTCGCGGGGGTCGCAAACGTCCACGTCGGCCGCCTGGTGGAGCTGGACGTGGAGGACGAGGCGCAGCTGCAGCCGATGTGCGAGAAGCTGCTCGCCAACCCGCTGGTGGAGGAGTACGAGGTGCAGCTGCTCGACGGCAGCGGCTGACACGTCGGAGTTGTAAAGGTCGTATGTGCATGTGCGTCTGCTCATGTGCATGCTAAGGTGCTAATATGCCGCAGCTCACACGCCGCACCCAGCTTCTGCTAGACGACGATCTCCACCAGCGCCTGCGCGAAACAGCAGCGCAGCGGGGCATCTCACTCGGGGCCCTGATCCGCGAGGCTATCGACGAAAAGCTCTCGCGCGTTCAGGATGCGCGCGCCAAGGCGATCGACAAACTGCTCGCAGCACCGCCGATGCCCGTCGATGACTGGCCGGTGATGAAGAAGCAGATGCTCGAAGACAGGTACGCGAGCGTCACGCGCATCCTCGACACTTACGACTGACCCCGAGTGCGTCGCTTCCTCTT
Organism: uncultured Solirubrobacterales bacterium; assembly: GCA_963744135.1. GTDB lineage: Bacteria > Actinomycetota > Thermoleophilia > Solirubrobacterales > Solirubrobacteraceae > Palsa-744. Next base: position 1,286,142 of record CAVUSE010000004.1, read on the forward strand.
CGACACGGGCGTGTTCGTTTATGCGCTCGGCGGCGAGCATTCCTACCGCGAGCCGTGTCGAGCCATTCTGCGCGAGATGAGAGGCGGACAGCTCGCCGGGGAGGCAAGTGTCGAGTTGATCCATGAGTTCACGTACGTAAGGGGTAGAAAGATGGTGGCTCGTCGCGAAGCTGCTGAGTCGGCACGCGACATCGCCGACATGTGCCGACTGCAAGTGGTCGAGCCGAGCGACATCGAGCGCGCTCTCGACCTGTGGTCCGATTACGAGCGGCTCGACATGCGCGACGCGATCTTCGCGGCGCAGGCACTGAATCGCGACATCGATGCGATCCTCAGCCCCGATCGCGACTTCGACGGTATCCCCGGGCTCGAGCGCATCGACCCGGCGGACCCCGAGGCAGTGGCGAGGCTGCGGTGAAGTTCGGCGTCCTCCAGTTCCCCGGCAGCTGCGACGAGGTCGATGCGCTCGAAGCGGCCCGGCGCGTCGGCGACGCGGAGCTGCTGTGGCACGGCGAGCGTGACCTGAAGGGAGCAGACGCGATCGTCGTGCCCGGCGGCTTCTCCTACGGCGACTACCTGCGGGCAGGGGCGATCGCGCGCTTCTCGCCGGTGATGGAGGCAGTGATCGAGTTCGCGCACAACGGTGGGCTGGTGCTGGGGATCTGCAACGGCTTCCAGGTGCTGTGCGAGGCGCATCTGTTGCCGGGGGCGCTGCTGGGAAACGAGCACCTGCGTTTCACCTTTCGCCAGGTCGCGCTGGAGGTCGTCAACCCCAGCAGCGCGTTCACTCGCGCGTGCGCATCAGATCGGAGTGGGGAGGGGGATGGTGCTCGCACCTCGGATCCCGCGCTCCTGAGCATCCCGGCGAAGCACTCGTGGGGGCGCTACTACGCCGACGAGCCGACGCTGGACGAGCTGGAGCGGGGCGGCCAGGTCGTGCTGCGCTACGCGCCCGGCGAGAACTTCAACGGTTCGCTGCGCGACATCGCAGGGGTGCAGAACGCGGCCGGCAACGTCTTCGGGCTGATGCCCCATCCCGAGCACGCGGTGGACCCGCTCACCGGCTCGACCGATGGCCTGCGCATCTTCGAGTCGATGCGTCTCGCGGTGGAGGGCGACCGTGTCTGAGAGCGCCGTGCTCCCCACGGTGCAGGACGCGCTCGCGCTGGGACTTACGCGCGCGGAGTACGAACTGATCTGCACCCACCAAGGTGGACCGCCGAACCAAGTGGAGCTGGCGATGTATTCGCTGCTGTGGAGCGAGCACTGCGCGTACAAGCACTCCAAGAAGCTCTTGCGCACGCTGCCCACCGAGGGGCCCCACGTGGTGATGGGCCCGGGCGAGAACGCGGGCGCCGTCGATGTCGGCGACGGCATCGTGTGCGCCTTCAAGGTCGAGTCGCACAACCATCCGAGCGCGGTCGAGCCCTTCCAGGGGGCGGCCACCGGCGTCGGGGGCATCCTGCGCGACATCTTCGCAATCGGCGCCCGTCCGATCGCCGTGCTCGACTCGCTGCGCTTCGGAGAGCCATACGAGCCCACCCCGGCGCAGCCTCTTCAGAGGCGAAGCCCATCCCCTCCCCCCTCCGCGGGGTCGACCCGCGCGCGTTACCTGCTCGACGGGGCCGTCTCCGGCATCGGGCACTACGGCAACTCGATCGGGGTGCCCACCGTCGGGGGCGAGGTGTACTTCGAGGGACCCTACGAGCAGAGCTGCCTGGTCAACGCGATGGCGCTCGGGCTGTGCAAGCGCGAGCGACTGGTGCGCAGCGCAGCAACGGGGCCGGGCAACGTGATCGTGCTGTTCGGGGCATCGACGGGGCGCGACGGGATCGGCGGGGCCTCGGTGCTGGCCTCCGCGGAGCTGGGCGAGGCCGACGACGCCAAGCGCCCCACCGTGCAGGTGGGCGATCCATTCGAGGAGAAGAAGCTGCTGGAGTGCTCGCTCGAGCTGCTGGAGCGGGGCCTGCTCGTCTCGCTGCAGGACCTCGGCGCGGCCGGCCTCACCTCCTCGGCCTCGGAGATGGCGTCCAAGGGCGAGGTCGGCATCGACATCGACGTGGCGCGCGTGCCGCTGCGCGAGCCGGGGATGGAGCCGTTCGAGATCATGGTGTCCGAGTCCCAGGAGCGGATGCTGTGCGTGGTCGCGCCCACCGACGTGCCCGCCGTGCTGGAGCTGTGCGAGAAGTGGGAGGTGGGCGGCACGGCGATCGGGACGGTGACCGACACCCACCGCATGCGCATCTTCGACGGCGAGCGGCTCGTCGGCGAGATGCCGGTGCGGGCGCTGGTGGACGAGTGCCCGCTGTACGACCTGCGACCGGCGCCGCCCACCGAGCCGATCTACGCCACGCCCGCCGCCACACTCCCCCGCGAGACGCCCCCGCGCGAGACGCTGCTGGCGCTGCTGCGCTCGCCCAACATCGCCTCGCGCCGCCCGCTGTTCGAGCAGTACGACGCGATCGTGCAGTCCCGCACGGTGCGCCGCCCCGCGCAGGCCGACGCCGCGGTGCTGATGCTGGATTCGATGGCCCGCCCTCCCGCCCACCGCGGCGCGACGGAGAGCGGCGAGGAGCAGGGATATGGGATGGGGATGGGGATGGGCTCCGCCTCCAAAGAGGCTGCGCCGGATGGGGCTCGCTCCGAGCTACCGGCGCTCGCGGTGAGCATCGACTGCAACGGCCGCCGTGTCGCCGCCGACCCCTACCGCGGCACGATCGAGGCGGCGCTGGAGTGCGCCGCCAACCTCGCGTGTGTGGGCGCCGAGCCGCTGGGCACCACCAACAACCTCAACTTCGGCAACCCCGAGAAGCCGCATATCGCCTGGCAGCTCACCGAATCCGTGCGCGGCCTCGGCGACGCCTGCCGCGCGCTTGCGGCGCCGATCGTGGGCGGCAACGTCTCGCTCTACAACGAGGGCCCCGCCGGCCCGATCTACCCAACGCCGGTGGTCGGCATGGTCGGCCGCCTGCCAGACGCGGCGCGCGCAGGGCGGATCGGGTTTGCCCGAGCGGGGGACGCGATCGCGCTGGTGGGGTCGTTCACCCCCTCACTGGCCGCAAGCGAGTTGGCAAAGCTGCACGGCCAGCCACTGCCAGACGGGCTGGGGGAGATCGACCTGAAAGCGGTGCTGGCAGCGCAGGCCGCCATCCGCGAGGGGGTGCGAGCGGGGACACTGAACAGTGCCCACGACATCGCCGAGGGTGGGCTCGCGGTCGCGCTGGCCGAGTGCTGCCTGGCTGGCGCAGTGGGCGCCAATGTCTCGCTGAACGCCCACACGCGCGAGCACGAGGACGAGCACGACCACGACCCCTCCGACACGCTCGCGCGGCTCTTCGGCGAGGGGCCGGGCGGCTTCGTCGTCTCCGGTCCCGGCGACGCACTCGCGCAGCTGGCCGAGCGGGCGCCTCTCCGGATGTTGGGCACGGTCGAAGGCAACGGGTTGACGATCTCGACGGATGCGGGGACGCTGAGCGCCACCCTCGCCGAGCTGGCCAAGGCGCACGGGGCGCTGGCGGAGCTGTTCCCGTGAGGGCTGCTAGCTTGTGCGTGTGAGGCCCATGCCTGGCCGCGCCGAGGATCGCGATGGGCCGCGCGACGAGTGCGGCGTCTTCGGCATATACGCGCCCGGCCACGAGGTCTCGCGGCTCTCCTACTTCGCGCTGTACGCGCTCCAGCACCGCGGCCAGGAGTCGGCGGGCATCGCCGCCGCCGACCGCGGCGGGCAGATCGTCACGCGCCGCGAGCTGGGGCTGGTGAGCCAGGTGTTCAGCGAGAACGACCTGCGCACGCTCCGCGGCGAGCTGGCGATCGGGCACGTGCGCTACTCGACCACCGGCTCCAACGCCTGGGAGAACTCCCAGCCGGTGCAACGCTCCGAGGGCACCCACGGCTCCCACCGCGAGCTGGCGTTGGCGCACAACGGCAACCTGATCAACGCGGTGGAGCTGCACAGCGAGCTGCTGCAGCGCGGGGTCACGTTCAGCTCGACCTCCGACTCGGAGATCATCGCCGCGCTGATCGCCACCCACCCCGCCGAGCGGATCGAGGACGCGATCGCCGACGTGCTACCGCGGCTGCGCGGCGCCTTCTCGATCGTGGCGATGACCAAAGACCGGGTGCTCGCCTTCCGCGACCCCCACGGCCTGCGTCCGCTCGCGCTGGGTGTGCTGGAGCCCCTGGGCGGCGCCGGAGAGGACGAGCACGACGCCGCAAAGCGCGGGGAAGGCAGTGAGCGCGAGGCAGGGCGGACACCCACGGACAGTGAGCCGCGCGAGCACGACAAGATCCGCTACTGCGTGGCCAGCGAGTCGTGCGCGTTCGACATCATCGGCGCCCGCCACCTGCGCGACGTGCAGCCCGGCGAGCTGGTGAGCATCGGCGAGGACGGCATTCGCAGCCGCCAGGTGGTGGAGGGCGCGCGCAAGGCGTTCTGCGTGTTCGAGTACATCTACTTCGCCCGCCCCGACTCGCGCATGAACGGCCAGGCGCTGCAGGTCGCGCGCGGGCGCATGGGCGAGATCCTGTGGCGCGAGGCACCCGTCGAGGCCGACATCGTGATCGCCGTCCCCGACTCCGGCAACCCCGCCGCCCGCGGCCTCGCACGCGCCGCCGGGCTGCCCCAGGACGACGGCTTCGTCAAGAACCGCTACGTCGCGCGCACCTTCATCCAGCCCGGGCAGGAGCTGCGCAAGCACGGTCTGCGCCTGAAGTTCAACCCGCTCCCGGAGGTGATCGCCGATCGGCGGCTGATCGTCGTCGACGACTCGATCGTGCGCGGCAACACCACCCGCCAGATCGTGCAGATGCTGCGCGACGCCGGCGCGCGCGAGGTGCACATGCGCATCTCCGCGCCGCCGATCAAGCACCCCTGCCACTACGGCATCGACATGTCCACGCGCGAGGAGATGATCGCGCACGGCCGCACCACCGATGAGGTCGCGGCCGAGCTCGGCTGCGACTCGCTGCACTACCTCTCGCTGGCGGGCGTCTACGAGGCCGTCGGCGCCTCGCGCGAGACGCACTGCGACGCCTGCTTCAGCGGCGAATACCCGCTCGACGGCACCGGCGAGGCAAACGGCAAGTACGCGCTGGAGGAGCCCGCCGGGTCAACGCTTCCGCTCGTGCGCGCGTAGATGGTTTCGTTCCTGCCGACATGTCCGTTATCGTCGTAGACGCAATGTCAGATCGGATCAGCTCCCCCGAGGCTCGATTCCCTGTCGCCGTGCTGGTTTCCGGCGCGGGAACCAATCTGCAGGCACTGCTCGACACGGTGCATGGCCGCGAGGCGCAGATCGTGGCCGTGGCCTCCAACGTCGCGGGTGCGCCGGCGCTCAGGCGAGCCGAAGCCCGTGACATACCCACGGAGGTCTTTTCGCGCTCGCAATACGCCGACCGTCAAACACGTGACGAGGCGATGGCAGATTGGCTTTTCGGGCTCGGCGCGCGCCTGATCGTGCTCGCCGGGTTCATGGAGCTGCTGAGCGAGCGCTTTCTCGATCGCTTCCCACAGGCGGTGAAAAACGTGCACCCTTCGCTGCTGCCGGCTTACCCCGGCATGCACGCAATCGAGCAGGCACTGGCGAATGGTGACGAGGTCTTCGGCGTCACCGTCCACTACGTCGACGCCGGTATCGACACGGGCTCGATCATCGCACAGCGCAAGGTACGGCTGCCAGGCGCGAATGACCCCGCCGAAGTGCTCGAGGCCCTGCGCCCCTTGGAGCACACGCTGCTGCCCGAAGCAGTGCGACTGTTCGTCTCCCAGCACCAGCTGATCGCCGCGTAGTGTCCAGAGCCACAAATTCGATGGCATTTCCCGGCACCTGCACGCGCCTGACGCCCGCCGGCATCGGCTCATGTGCTACCGGCACACACGCCGATACCGTCGAACGTCAGGGCACGCGCGGGCACTCGGGAAATGCTCACCGAATTTCCGACTCTGGACACTAGTTGAGCGCTCCCACTCGGATCGAGCGCAGCGGGCCCGGCGAGGTGCGCGTGCGCAGGGCGCTGCTGTCGGTCTCCGACAAGCGCGGGATCGTCGAATTCGCGCAGGGTCTCGCCGAGCTGGGCGTGGAGCTCGTCTCCACCGGCGGCACTTCCCGAGAGCTGGCCGGCGCCGGGATCGCGGTGCGCGCAATCGAGGACTTCACCGGTTTCCCCGAGATGATGGATGGGCGCGTGAAGACGCTTCACCCGCGGCTGTACGCGGGCCTGCTGGCGCGGCGCGACGAGGACGAGCACCTGCGCGCGGCCTCCGAGCAGCAGATCGAGCAGGTGGACCTGGTGTGCGTCAACCTGTACCCGTTCGAGCAGACCGTTGCGCGCGGCGACGCCTCCGAGGATGAGGTGATCGAGAACATCGACATCGGCGGCCCGACGATGATCCGCGCGGCCGCCAAGAACAGCGCGTTCGCCGCCGTGGTGGTGGACCCCGGCGACTACGAGCGTGTGCTCGGCGAGCTGCGCGAGTCCGACGGCAGGCTGTCGCTGTCCACGCGCAAATCGCTCGCGGGCAAGGCGTTTGCGTGCACCGCGCGCTACGACGCGGCGATCTCGACGTGGTTTGCCGCGCGCGAGGGCGAGGGCTTCCCCGCGAGCTGGCGCGACGCCTACGAGAAGGTCAGCGACCTGCGCTACGGCGAGAACCCCCACCAGCAGGCCGCCTTCTACGCGCGCGTGGGCTCGCCCACGCACCTGCTGGCAGGCGTCGAGCAGCTGCACGGCAAGGAGCTGTCGTTCAACAACCTGCTCGACCTCTCCTCGGCGCGCGAGCTGGTGGAGGAGTTCGACGAGCCCGCATGCGCGATCGTCAAGCACAACAACCCCTGCGGCTGCGCCGTCGGCGCCAGCGGCCGCGAGGCCTACGAACGCGCCTTCGCGTGCGACCCCGAAAGCGCCTACGGCGGCGTGATCGCCGTCAACCGCCCAGTCGACCTCGCGTTTGCCGAAGAGCTCGGCAAGCAGTTCATCGAGGTGCTGCTCGCGCCCGGCTACGACGCCCCCGCGCTCCAGGCGCTGCAGGTCAAGAAGAACGTGCGCCTGCTCGAGCTCGGCGACTGGCCGGCGCCGCTGCGGGAGGTTGAATCCAAGCCCGTGATCGGCGGCCAGCTCGTGCAGACCCACGACGTCGTGTCAGAGACGCGCGAGCAGATGCGCACGATCAGCGCCCGCCAGCCCAACGAGGAGGAGTGGCGGGACATGCTGTTCGCGTGGACGGTCTGCCGGCACGTGCGCTCGAACGCGATCGTGCTCGCGGCAGGTGGCGCCACGATCGGCATCGGCGCCGGCCAGATGAGCCGCGTGGATGCTGTGCGCATCGCGGTCCAGAAGGCACAGGCGTTCCGGCCCGAGCAGCTCGCCGGCGGGGCACTCGCGTCGGACGCGTTCTTCCCGTTTGCCGACGGCCCGCAGCTGGCGCTCGACGCTGGCATCGCCGCGATCATCCAGCCGGGCGGATCGGTGCGCGACGACGAGGTCGTCGCGGCACTCGACGCAGCGGGGGCGACGATGGTCGCCACCGGCGTGCGCCACTTCCGGCACTGATACCCCTTCCAGCTCCGAGGATCACCGGACCCGTGGTTCGCTGCATGATCGCGCTTCTGAAGGCCTTACCTGCGGGTCATTGTCTTCTAGTTTTGCATTAGTCGATATATCGTGCTACTATCGCGATGTTCAACGATAGGAGTTAGATATGCATCGTCATCACCAGTACACAACACGAGAAGCACACTGCCGCCATCGCAGCGAAGGCGGGCCCCGCGGCGGCTTTGGCGGATTCCCGTTCGGCGGGTTCGGCGGACCGGGCGGCGGCGGACCGTGGCGAGGCGGGGGCCGCAAGGCCCGGCGTGGAGACATCCGCACCGCCGCGCTGCTGCTGCTCGCCGAGGAGCCGCGCAACGGCTACCAGATCATGCAGGAAGTGCAGGAGCGAAGCGTTGGCGCGTGGAGCCCGAGCCCCGGCTCGGTGTACCCGGCGCTGCAGCAGCTCGAGGACGAGGGCCTGATCCGCTCCGAGGAGGTGGATGGGCGCAAGCTCTTCCGGCTCACCGATGAGGGTCTCGCCAAAGTCAAAGAGCGCGATCCCGAGCAGCCCGCGCCGTGGGAGCAGATGAGCGGCGAGTACAGCTCGAAGGCGCACGAGCTCGGCAAGATCATGCGCGAGGTCGCGTTCGCCTTCATGCAGGTGATGCGCGCCGGCAGCGAGGAGCAGCAGGAGCAGGCGCGCAAGGTGCTCGTCACCGCGCGTCGCGAGCTGTATCGCATCCTCGCCGACGGGGCCGAGCCCGAGGAGAGTTGAACTCCGCTAGCGTGGGCGCCGTGAGCTCGGACACGGCGCCCGCAATCTCCGTGAGAGGCCTCGCCAAGCGCTACGGCGAGATCGAAGCCGTGCGCGAGATCGACTTCGAGGTGGCCCGCTCAGAGGTGTTTGGGTTCCTCGGACCCAACGGCGCCGGCAAGTCGACCACGATCAACATGCTCTGCACGCTCGTCAAACCGACCGGCGGATCGGCACTCGTGGCGGGATACGACGTCGTCTCCGAACGCGACGCCGTGCGCCGCAACATCGGGCTCGTGTTCCAGGACACCACGCTCGACGGCTACCTCACGGCCGAGCAGAACCTGCGCCTGCACGCCGAGCTGTATGGCGTCCCTCGCGATACGGTCGCGCCGCGGATGCAGCAGGTGATGGAGATGGTGGGGCTGTGGGAGCGGCGCAAGAGCCTCGTCGGCACCTTCTCCGGCGGCATGAAGCGGCGCCTGGAGATCGCGCGGGGCCTGCTGCACTCGCCGCGCGTGCTGTTCCTCGACGAGCCGACCGTCGGTTTGGACCCGCAGACGCGCAGCTCGATCTGGAGCTACATCGACCAACTCAAGCAGCGCGAGGACATCACGATCTTTCTCACCACCCACTACATGGACGAGGCCGAGTACTGCGACCGCATCGCGATCATGGATCAGGGACGCATCATCGTCCTGGACACCCCCGAGGCACTCAAGGCCAGCGTCGGCAAGGACCGTGTGCAGATCTCCACGCCCGACGACTCCGCGACGATCGCCGTCCTGCGCGAGCGCTTCGAGATCGACGCCACGGTCGCCGAGGGCGCCGTCACGTTCGGCGTTTCCAACGGGGAGGAGTTCGTGCCGCGACTGTTCGATGAATGGGATCCCGCCCACCCCCCGATCCGCTCAGTTTCCGTCTCCCGTCCCTCGCTCGACGACGTCTTCATGTCCTACACCGGCACCACGATCCGCGACGCCGAGGCGACCTCCACCGATCACATGCGCAACGTCGCGCGGATGATGGCCCGCTGAATGGCGAGCACCGAGACAGCACCCACTCCCACCGCGGCGCCAGCCCACGAGGTCGCCGGTGTACGTGTCCCCACGCGCAGCTTCGCCGGCGAGCTGCGCGCGATCCGGGTCGTCTGGCGGCGCGAGCTGATCCGCTTCTCGCGCGATCGGCTGCGGATCATCACCTCGCTCGTGCAGCCCTTCCTGTTCCTGTTCGTGCTCGGCACCGGGCTCTCCTCGCTCGTCTCCGCGAGCACCGACGGCGTCAACTTCAAAACCTTCATCTACCCCGGCGTGCTCTGCATGGCGGTGATGTTCACCGCGATGTTCTCCGCCGCCTCGATCGTGTGGGACCGCGAGTTCGGCTTCCTGCGCGAGATGATGGTCGCCCCCGTCCGCCGTTCCTCGATCGTGCTGGGGAAGTGCTTCGGCGGCGCCACCGTCGCCGCCTTCCAGGGCGTGATCGTGCTCGCGATCTCCCCGCTCGTCGACATCCCCTACTCGCTGCCCCTGATCGCCGAGCTGTTCGCGCTCACGCTGCTGCTCGCCTTCTCGATCACCGCCTTCGGCATGATGGCCGCCGCTCGCATCACGCAGATGCAGTCGTTCATGGCGCTGATGCAGATGGCGATCATGCCGATGTTCTTCATCTCCGGCGCGATGTTCTCCGTGGTCGACCTCCCCCGCTGGCTGGCGATCCTCAACCGCCTCGACCCGCTCACCTATGCGGTAGACCCGATGCGCCGGGCGATCTTCGCCCACCTCGACGTCCCCGAGGCCACCCGCCAGGCGCTCGCCCCCGGCGTCACCTGGTGGGGCTGGCACGTCCCCAGCCTGCTGGAGGCCGCGGTGATCGCGCTGCTCGGGCTGGTGATGCTGCTGATCGCCATCGCCGAGTTCAGCCGCACGGAGTAACCCTGACGGTCGCATAGCTGCGCTGGCCGATCTCCGATCGGTCGTTGTCCTCGGTCGCTCGCTGGCCGATCTTCGATCGGTAAAGCACGCCACGCTCCCTGCGTCCTAGGCCCACTTGCTCTGCGACCGTCAGGGGGGCCGCTACGCAGAGGCCCAGGCTTTTTGCGCCGAACCTGCAGCCATGGTGGGCAGAGCGGCGGAGTGCAAGTCGTAATCGTCGGGATCGAAGCGGCGGGTGCGCAGCCAGAAACGCCAGGTGAAGTCCGGCCACGCCGTCGAGTTGCGGCCGTTGGCGTCTATGTACCAGCTTTTGCAGCCCCCGGTGTTCCACACGCTGCCCGCCAGGCGGCGCTGAAGCTCGACGTTGTAGGTCTCCTGGACCTCGGGTTTCACCTCAACGCGCGCCGCACCCCGCCGGCGCATCGTGTTCAGCGCTTCCATCGCATAGTGGATGTTGGCTTCGATCATGAACAGCACCGAGTTGTGGCCGAGACCGGTGTTGGGACCGCCGAGCAGGAACATGTTGGGGAACTCCGACATCGCCGTGCCGAGGTAGGCCTGCGAGCTGCCTTTCCACACGTCCTGCAGCGTCCTGCCGGCAACCCCGCGAATGCGCTCCGCGCCCGGGCCGTCGGTGACGTGAAAGCCGGTTGCAAACACAATCGTGTCGAGGTCGTGTTGCGAGCCGTCTTCGGCGATCACCCCCTCGGGGCGAATTTCGCGCACGCCCGTCGCCACCAGCTCGACGTTGGGCTCGGAGAGCGTTGGATACCAGCGGTTGGACGGTAGGATGCGCTTGCAGCCGAGCGTGTAGTCGGGAGTCAGCTTGGCGCGCAGGACGGGATCGCTCACCTGTTTTTCCATATGCGCCCGAGCCCCGCGCTCGAGCACCCCCATCAGCGCCGGCCGGTGCACCAGCCCTGGCACCAGCAGCTCCCGCGACCAGTAGGCGCCGGCGCGGGCCAGCCGCTGCGTGAGCGGAAAACGCCGAAACACGCGTCGCTCGCGGGCCGAGATCGGCCGGTCGCGATGCGGCATCACCCACGGCGGCGTGCGCTGGAAGATCGTCAGCCGCTGCACCTGCGGCTGGATGTGCGGCGCCACCTGGATCGCGGAGGCGCCCGTGCCGATGATCCCCACCCGACGCCCGCTCAGGTCGTGCTCGTGATTCCAGCGCGCGGTGTGGAAGGTCGTGCCGGCGAACTCCTCCAAGCCGGGAAGGTTGGGAATCAACGGTTCGCTCAGCCCACCCCCCGCGCCGATCACGATCTCCGCGGTGATGTCCCCGTGCGTCGTCTGCAGGCGCCAGCGCGTGTCCGCCTCCTCCCACGTCGCAGCGAGCGACTCGCAGCCGACCCGGATGTGCTTGCGCACGCCGTAGCGCTCCACACACTCTTTGAGGTAACTGCGCAGCTCCGGCTGCTCGGGATACGTGCGCGTCCAGTTCGGGTTGGGCGCAAATGAGAACGAGTACAGGTGCGAGGGGACGTCGCACTGGCAGCCCGGGTAGGTGTTGGCCCACCACGTCCCGCCGACGTCTGCGTCGCGCTCGAGCACCACGAAGTCCTCCACCCCCGCCTGCTTGAGGCGGATCGCCATGCCGAGGCCCCCGAAGCCCGCGCCCACGATCACGATCCGATGGTGCGACACCAGGGGCACCTTACCGACTCTTGCTCGCCATCGAAGTAATACCGTGTGTCTATGCGCATCCGCGTCGTGCGGCCCGACCATCCCGAGGTCTCCGAGGTGATCGCCTCGGCGCACTGCGTGCTGCGCTTTCGCAAGCGCGGCAGAATCCGCAGGCCCGGGATCGACGCCGTCGGCGAGGCACTGCAACACACCTTCGAGGAGGCCGACATCACGCGCTGGGCCCCCACCTGGGTGGACACCGACAGACAAACCCAGATGTGGGCGCTGCACGAGGATCTCGCCTTCCCGCTGACCCCCGCCGGCGAGCCCGGCAGCTGGCTGGCAACCACTTGCCTGGTGCGAAGCCGCAGCTGACGCCGCCCGGCGTTCCCCACGTGCCACCGACACAACACGGGCGCCCATGCGGCCTCAGAACGTCCCCACCCCCGCGGGGATAGGCTGCGCGTAGTGGCCGACCCCGACTCCGACGTCCACAGCGCCTACCGCCGGGCCGGCGTCGACTACGCCGTGCTCGACGCCTCCAAGCGCAGCGCGCTCGCGGAGGCGCTCGCCACCTCCCACTGGCTCGCCGCCGCCGGCGCCCGCGCCGTGGACGGCTCCCGCGGCGAGCCCGCCTTCGTGCTGCGCTTCGCCGGCAGCACGCTCGCGTTTGTGCTCAAGACGCTCGGCACCAAGTCGATCATCGCCCGCGAATACCACGAGCTCGCCGGCGTCAACCGCTTCGACCACGTCGCCTACGACACCGTCGCCGCCGTCCTCAACGACCTGATCTGCGTCGGCGCTCTGCCGCTCGTCGTCAACGCCTACTTCGCCACCGGCTCCAGCGCCTGGTACGAGCACGCCGAGCGCGCCGACGCGCTGCTTGCCGGGTGGCGCCGCGCCTGCGACGACGCCCAGTGCGCATGGGGCGGTGGCGAGTCGCCCTCGCTCGTCGATCTGCTCGCCTCCGAGGAGATCGAGCTCGCCGGCAGCGCGCTCGGCTTCGTGCCGCCCCCCGGCGAGCCGCTGCTCGGCGAGGCTCTCGCGTCAGGCGATGAGATCGTGCTGCTCGCCTCCAACGGCCTGCACGCCAACGGCGCCTCGCTGGCGCGGCAGATCGCCGCACGGCTGCCACAAGGTCTCCTCACGGAGCTGCCCGGCGGCAGAGAGTCCGGCGATATCGAATCGCACGCGGACAAAGGCAGCGCTCCCGGCAAGCAGAACGGCGCCACGACCTTCGGCGAGGCGCTGCTGACCCCCAGCGTCCTCTACGTCGAGCTGCTCCGACGCCTGCTCGGAGATGCCCAGGCGCAGCTCACCTATCTCTCCCACATCACCGGCCACGGGCTGCTCAAGCTGATGCGCCCGCAGCGCGAGCTCACCTACCGCATCCATACGCTGCCGCCAGTGCCGCCCGTGCTCGCGTTCCTCGCGGCTCAGGCCGAGCTGGACGCCGCCGCCGCGCACAGCACGCTCAATATGGGCGCCGGCTTCGCCGTCTACTGCCGCCCCGGCGGCGGCGCGCGCGTCGTGGAGGTCGCCCACGAGCTCGGTCTCGGCGCGCTGCTCGCGGGCGCCGTCGAGGAGGGGCCGCGTCAGGTGATCCTCGAGCCGGTCGGGGTGACCTTCGCCGGCGAGCAGCTCGCGCTGGCGCCCGAGCGGAGTCCCTGAGCACGACGCACTCGCCCTTCTGGACTTCCCCAGCCGGCCTCTGTAGCGTCGAGTCGTGAACCCCCCAGCCGGCACCACACGATCGATTCCGACGGCGGACGCCGATTACGCCCCCGCGCCGATCGAGGCACGCTGGCAAGCCAGGTGGGCGCAGGCGGAGGCGTTCACGACACCGCCCCCGTCGGACGAGCGTGATCCCGCATACGTGTTCGCGGGCAGCCTCTCCCCCGCCGACGACCTCCAAATCGGACACATTCGCGGCTGCACGATCGCCGACGCCTGCGCCCGCTTCCTGCGCGCGCGTGGTCGGGCGGTGTTGTTCTCGCTGGGCTTCGACGCATGCGGGCCGTCAATTGAGAATCGGGCGCGGCAGCGGGGAATCTCTCCGAGCGAGTGGGCTGCACAGCGCTGCGCACGGCTGCGCGACCAGCTGCAGGCGCTGGGCTGCTCCATCGACTGGGGGCGCAGCATCGTCTCCTCAGAACCCGAGCAGCACCGCTGGACACACCGGCCGTTCCTGGCGCTGGTGGAGCACGGGCTGATCTACCACCGCGAGAGGCCGGACGGCGGTTGGCGTCTGCGGATCACCGCTTACGTGCGCGACAGCGAACGCGATCTCGAGGCGCTCCGCGGGTGGGACGAGGCCGCACTCGCGGCCCAGCGCGAGGTGCTGGGCCGGGTGGACGGCGTGGAGCTCGACGCCAGCACGTTCGACGGCACCCTGCTCACCGTCTTCACTCCCCATCCCGAGGCGATCGCACAGGCGGCATTCGTGGCCGTGGCGAGCGACCATCCGGACGCCGAGCGCTGGCGAGCGGGCGCGTTCGCCACCGTGCCCGGCGTGGCGGGCGTGCTGCCGATCGTGGTCTCCGAGGGAGTGGGCGCCCGCTTCGGGACAACCGCGGTGCTGGGAATTCCCGCGAAGGATCCCGCCGACGCCGCTCTCGCGAGGCGGCTGCCCGAGCCGGCGGGCACCACCTGGAAGGCGTCGAGGACGAGCGCCACGCCGCGACCCGCGACGCGCTGGCGGGTGCGCGACGTCGCGATCTCCTGCCAGAGCGAGGTGTGGTCGTGGCTGGCGCTCTGCGTCCCGGCCGGGGAGCGGGGTGAGGAGATGCCTGAGCATCCCGAATACGCGCGCTGGCTGCCGGCAGCGCTGATCGTGCGCAGCGCAGACGCAGGCGAGGAGGTGCTCCACCAGCGGGTTATCGCCAAGGCGCTGCACGACGCCGGCCAGCTCCCGGAGCTACCTGGCCGTGAGCCGTTCGCGGGCGCGCTGACGCATGGAGCGGTCCGTCTGGACGACCGCGCGCCGAACACGCGTTTCGGCGATGTGTCCAAGCCGGACGCGCTGCTCGCCACGGTCGGCGCCGACACCCTGCGCCTGGCGCTGCTGCACGCCGCCTCCCCGGGAACGGCATTCGCCTGGAACGACCAGCCGCTGCGCCACTGCAACAACTTCCTCGAGTCGCTGCACGGCTACGCCGCACAGCGACTGCGGGAGTGGAGCCCCTCATCCGAGTCCTGTCCGCCCGAGGCGCGCAGCGACACGTCCGCCGCAGCCGTCGACCCGCCCGAGGCGCGCAGCGACACGTCCGCCGCAGCCGTCGACCCGCCCGAGGCGCGCAGCGACGTCGCCTCCGACAAGCTGCGCCGCCACCTCGCCAACTGGTGTCGAGTGGCGTGCGAGAAGGTGACCGAGAACCTCGAGCGTTTGGAGATGCAGCGTGGGGCCCACAACGCGATGCTGCTCTTCACGCGCATCCAGGACTTCGAGCAGCGGGCGCTCGAGCGGCGCGGCGGCGAGCTCGAGCCGGCTGACCGCGAGGCGATCGTCGCGGCGCTGCTGCTGCTGGTGCGGCTGCTCGCCCCGCTCACCCCGCACATCGCCGAGGAGCTGTGGTCGCTGGCTGGTCACACCTCGCTGGTGAGCGACGCGCCGTGGCCGGCGCCTCTCCGACACTCGGCGCAGGAGGCACCCCCGTGCCCGGCGAAGGAGAGGACGCGCAGCGGGTGAGCCGTCACGCCCCAGCGTCGGCGCCGGCGAGCTGAGCCTGCATCGCCTCCGCCAGGGCCAGCGCCCCCGACAGCGGCCTGACCATCACGACGAACTCGTCGATCAGGCCATCCTCGTTGGTGTGCAGAAAGTCGCACCCCTCGACCTGGCGACCGCCGACGCGCGCTTCGAATACGAGCGCGTGGTCGTGCGCGTCGGGGGCACCGAGCTCGCGGATGTAGCGAAAGTCCTCGAACACACGCGAGACCGCGCGCAGCAGGGTGGCGGTCTGCTCACGACCCCGGTAGGGCTTGAACACAATCGGGCTGCGGAACACGACGTCCTCAGCCAGCAGTCCCACCGCCCGCTCGATGTCCTGGGCTTCGATTGCGGCTCGGAAAGAAGTCATCGGCACGGGGTCATCGACAGCCACAGATCACGCCGAGACGCCATCTCACGCGACCCCCGCCGGCACCGCGCGCAAGCGCGCAATCGCGGCCAGCACCGCCTCGCGTGCGTCCTCGGGCTCCAGCACCGCCGCGTCGCCGGCTTCTCTGAGGACCTCACGCACCAGCCAGCGCACGCCGGCGAAACTCAACTCGACGACCACCGAGCCGTCGGCGCGCTCTTCCACCACACGGCGACTCTCACGCGCCCAGCGCGCTCGCTCGGGTGAGATCCACAGGCGCGCGATGCGGGAGGCCTCCACCTCGCCGGTGCGCATCCAGCCCTCCACTTCGGCCGCCGGATCGACCTCCGCGCGGGGCTCGAAGTGCTCCTCGGTGACCTCTGCGCGCCTGATGCGATCCAGGCGGAAGTGGCGCACATCCTCACGCGCGGGGTCGAATGAGGCCACGTACCAACCCTCGCGCCCGTTGACCAGCGCGTAGGGCTCCACTCGCCGTTGGGAGAACTCGTCCTCGTTCTCCTTGTAGTAGTCGAGCTCGATCAACCTGTGCTCGACAATCCCGCGCGATATCTGCCTGGACACGTCGGAATCGTCGCTGCGGCCGTGCGCCACCTGCAGGCCCTGATCCATCGGGTCGCCTCCGAGCGCGGCGACGATCTTCTCCCGTGCGGAGGTCAGCGAGCCCTCGGGGATGTGCTCACCGATCAAGTCAATCGCCGCGATCAGCGCCTTCGCCTCGACCGGCAGCAGTCGCGCGGGGCGATCGAAGTTGTCGCTGTAGGGCTCGGGGTCCACCTCTACGACCTCGCCCTCATCCGTTTCGAGGATTTCCGCATACAGCACGTATGAGCCGCCGCCGAAGTTGACCACGTTCAGCACATCGATGTCCTCGCGCAGCTCCTCCTCGCTCAGCTGCAGGCGCTCCTGCAGCTCGGCGAGCGACTCGCGCCGTCCCGCACGGCCCGCGTGGATCAGGATGCCGGCGAGCGTCACCAGCCGCGCGAAGCGCTCCGGGCGGATCGCCGCCTCCACCCGGCGCGGCTCCTCGGGCGATGCCTCTGAATCGGTGGGCGAGCCGCCACGCCGGCGACGGCTCTTGGTGGGCCGAGTCTGCGCGACGCCGCGCAGACTCGAGTCCCGCTCGTCAGGGTGGGCAGAGGAGTCCAGGACCGGGCTCTCCGCGTGACGGCGCTCCAGCAGCTCGAGGCGACCTGCCAGCTCGTCAGCCAGCTCTGGCGGGCTCACCAGGCGAGCGTGCTCCCCCAGCCCCAGCACCCACGAGACAAGCATCCGCGGTGCCGCGTAGGGGGTGAGGAAGGTCCGATCCCCCGCTCCCTCGTCGTCCACCTCACTGATCTCCCCGTAGCGGCCGAAGTGGCGCTCGATCTGCCACGCGATCCGCTCGGACAGCAGGATCTCCGCGACTCCCCGCTGCTCGCCAAGTTGCCACTCCGCCCGGTTGGCGTAGGCACGCGGGTCGAAGTCGGCGGGGCGCCTGAAATCGTGCTCGGCCTTGGTCGCGTACGCCACTTTGCCGCGGATGCGCGAGAGACGGAAGACGCGGATCGCTCTCCGCTCGTGGGCGTGGCCCAGCAGGTAGAACTCCCCTCCCTGAAACAGCAGATGGAAGGGGTCCACGCGCCTGCCACCAAGCTCGTCGCGCTCCATCGAGTAGTAGTCGAAGGTGATCGTCTTCTGACGGAAGATCGCCGTCTCGACCTTCGCCAGGCGCGCCGAGAGCTCGTGGCCGCCGGCGGAGGCTGTGATGCCGAGCGCCACCGAGCGCTGCTGCTCGGGCGCCCGCAGCGGGCTGGGTCGCCCCCAGGTGATCTGCTGCAACGCCAATCGCAGCGGCTCGGCGTAGGCGAACTCCCCGTCCAGCAGGTGCAGAGCGGTCTGCAGCGCCGCGAGCTCCTCGTCGGTGAACTCGATCGCGGGCAGATGGAAGCTCTCCGAGCGCAGCGAGTAGCTCTCCTGCTCGGCCGCGGCATCCGCGGGCCGATCCACTGTGAGGTGGATCCCCAGCGATTCGAGCTCGGCGCGGTCCGCGTAGAAGCGCCGCGCGAACGCGTCCTCGTTCATTGCGCTGTACCCCTCCACGTCGCGCCGGATCTCCAGAGCCGTGACTGGCCGACGCTCGGCCATCAGGTAGGAGATCAGCGAGAGCTGGCGGATCAGCTTCTCGGTGTCCTTCGCCATCCTATGCTCAAAGATAGAACCCGCTGGCGAGACAATGCTCGCGACAGGCATCTGCCGGGCGCTATTTGCGGATTTTAGGGCCCGCCGATGGCGAGCCCGTGGTCCGTTTGCGGCACTTCGCTACGCGGCCTCGAGCGCTTCGGACTCGAGCTCCCGGCCAGCGGGGAAGTAGGCGGCGGCGGCGAGCGCGCGATCGAACTGCGACCATTGGTGGCCAGGCGACAGCTCCTTCTCCAGGCGGTCGAAGCTGCCCAGCCGCCCGCCGAGGTTGTCGATCATGTGCACCAGCGTCGCCTCGCGCGTGCATGGCACGACCGGGCTGCCGTGCTCGAGCGAGCCGTGGTGGGAGAGGATGATGTGCAGCACCGCCCACGCGAGCTGCTCGGGGAAGCCGTCGATCTCCTCGATCTCGCGGCGGATGCGGTAGTAGCCGAGCGCGATCTCCCCGTGCAGGCGGCCGAGGTCGGTGAGGTCGATGGCCTGAACGTCCTCTGTGTAAGCCTCGAGCTTGCCGATGTCGTGCAGCAGCGCACCGGTGACCGCCACGTCACGGTCGATCCCGGGGAAGGTCGCCGAGGTGGCGCTCACCGCCTGGGCCACTCCGAGGCAGTGCTCCAGCAGCCCGTGGGGGTAGGCCTGGTGGTAGTACTTCGCGGCAGGCGCCGTCCGGTAGCCAGGCCACGTCTGCGAGTGCTCCCCGAGCACCCGCTCCAACAGGCGGCGCAGGTGCGGGTTCTGAACCGTGAGGACCAGCTCGCGCAGGTCGCGCTCCATCTGTCCCGGCTCACGCGGCGGGCCGGCGAGCAGATCGCCCGGCGAGAAGCTCCCGGGGACGGCGGCATCGAGCCCGCGCAGGTTGACCTGTGGCCCGAAGCGGGGGTGCACCGAGTAGCGCCCGCGCACGTGCACTGGCTCCCCGGCGCGGGCCACCGCCTCGACCTGCTCCAAGCCCTCCCACACCATCGTCGGCACCGCCCCGGTGCGGTCGCCCAGCAGCAGCCGCAGGTAGTCGCCGCCGTCGCGGCGCGGGCGGCGCTCAAGCTGGCGCACCAGCAGCACCTGGTCGAGCTCCATGCCGTCCATCAGCTCGTTGATCAGCATGGAGTTGAAGGTAGTCACCGCCGCGGACGGTACGGCTGCGCGGCGGTGGGAGCCAGTCGGCACGCTCGGGAGCCAGTCTGGCTCGGGAGCCCAGTCGGCACGCTTGGGAGCCAGTCGGCACGCTCCATGCAACGGATCCTAGTCAGACGCGTTCATTGGAGCCATTGATGGGAAAGGTATGGCCGTGTGCCGAAACGTCCAAATGGGGGACGTGAGTTCGGCCTCCCGGTACCTAGATGTTTTCAAGCATCCCTCCTACCTTATGTTGTGTAAGCCAGAGTTTTGTAAGTCAGCGTTTATTCGTAGCGCCGGGAGGAACGGAGATGACGATGACGGAGACAGACAACATGCGAGTGGTCAGCTGGAACGTAAACGGGATCCGTGCACGCTGGCCACGCCTGACGGAGCTGCTCACGTGCGAGCGGCCCGACGTGGTGTGTCTGCAGGAGACCCGCTGCTCGGAGTGGCACTTCCCGAGCGAGCGGTTGCGGGAGATGGGCTATCAGTCCCGCCACAGCCCCGGCTCTCAGCAGGGCGGCGGCGTGGCGATCCTGGTACGCGACGATCACCCGATCACCGACCGCGGCGTGGAGCTCGACCACCAGCGCGACATCGCCGAGGGGCACTGGACCGAGCTCACGACCGAGGGGATCACGATCGTTTCGGTGTACGTGCCCGCGGGTGCCGCGGCCGGCGAGCACAGCGACACGGGCAAGCTCGCCTTCCTGGAGGCGGTCGCCCGCCATGCCTGCGACGAGCACTCCCGCCCGCTGCTGATCGCGGGCGACTTCAACGTCGCGCCCACCGACGAGGACGTCTACGAGCCGGCGTGGTTCGCCGACTCCTACCAGACCGGCGAGGCCGAGCGCGCGGACCTGCGCGCGATCCTCGACGAGGGAGAACTCGTGGACGTCTATCGCACGCTGCACCCCGATGAGCACGGCTACACCTGCTGGGAGCAGCGCGAGGGCCATTACGGGCGCGACTACGGACTGCGCATCGACCTGGTGCTCGCCAGCGCGGGTCTCGCCCCACACATCGGCGACTGCGAGGTCAACCACACCTACCGCAGGGGGTTTCGCCCCTCCAACCACGCACCGGTGGACGTCGAGCTGCAGGACGTGCGGACCTGCGCGCTCTGCCTCGGAGGGCAGCAACAGCTGGTCGGGATGCAGGAGCAGCTCAGCGGGCTGCAGGGAGAACTGATCGCAGCCTGACAAGGGGGTCACGGGCCGCGGTCGCGCTTCCCGGCACTACCCAGCGACCGCGGCCCTTCGGCGTGGTACGGGCCGTTACCCGACTCCTTCGACCCGCCAGCTGCCGCCTTCCTTGACGAGCTTCAGCGTGTTGGTGCTGAGTTTTCCCGACCAGGTGCTGCGCACGCGCGCCGTGGCGCCAGCACCGCTCACGGCAATCTTCTCGACGGTCATTTCATAGTCGTCGATCGATCCAAGCTGGCGTTTGAGCGCCTGCTTGCAGGTGTTGCCTGCGGTGCTCAGCCGCGCGCGAGCGGCGCGCGAGAAGTCCTGTTCGCAGATCTTCTGCTCGTTCACGGCGGAGACGTCCGACTGCAGGTCGGAGATCCGCTGCGCCACCGCGTGCGCTTCACCCTTGAAGCTGCTGGTGCTCACCGTGCTTCCGCAGGCGCCGAGGCCGAGGGCAAGGACGACGGCGATCAGTGGGCTGGAGCGCTTGATGGGCATCTCACCATTGTGCCCGAGCAGTGCCCAAGCAGCTTGCCGGGAGTCCACGCCAGTCAAGCATCCACGCCATCGACCTATGGCTCCAGCCGGTTGGGACCGCGGTAGAGGAAGGTGACCTCACGCACGTTCTCCTGCCCGAGCATCTGCATCAGCAGGCGCGTGAGCCCGAAGCCGAAGCCGCCATGCGGCGGCGCCCCGTAGCGGAAGAAGTCGAGGTAGTACTGGATCGGCTCGGTCTCCACGCGCTTGTCGCGCGCCTGCTCCAGCAGCACGGGGAGGCGGTGCTCGCGCTGGGCGCCGGTAGTGATCTCGATCCCGCGCCACAGCAGGTCGAAGCTCTTGGTCAAGCCCGGTCGGTCGGGGTAGCGCATGTGGTAGAAGGGCCGCACCGCCGTCGGGTAGTCGGTGACGAACGCGAACTCGTGGCCACGCTGTTCGGCGACGATCGCGCACAGCGCGCGCTCGCTTGGCGGGTCGAGGTCGTCGTCGGGGCCCGGCACGTGCTCGTGTCCGCGCTCGCGCAGCAGCGCCTTGGCCTCCTCGATCGTGACGCGCGGGAACGGCAGGCTCGGCACCACGACCTCGACGCCAAAGGTCTCGCGGATTGCGTCGCCGTGCTCGGCCGCGACGACCTCGAAGACGTGCGCGAGCCACGCCTCCTCGAAGGCCATCACGTCCTCATGCGAGTCGATCCAGGAGATCTCGACGTCGACGCTCGTGAACTCCGTGTCGTGGCGTGAGGTGAACGACGGGTTGGCGCGGAACACCGGGCCGATCTCGAAGACCTTGCCGAAGCCGGCCGCCATCGCCATCTGCTTGTAGAACTGCGGCGACTGCGCAAGGTAGGCGGTGCGCTCGAAGTACTCAACCTTGAACAGCTCCGCGCCGGACTCGCTCGCGGAGCCCATGAACTTCGGCGTGTGCAGCTCGAAGAAGCCCTGCGCCCGCCAGTGCTCGCGCATTGCGTGCTCGACGGTGCTCTGCACCTCGAAGATCAGCCGTCGGTCGGGCCGGCGCAGGTCGAGGTAGCGCCAGTCGATCCGCTTGTCGAGCGCCGACTCCGGCGTGACCGGCAGTTCGGGCTCGGCAGGGGAGTCGACCTCGAGGTCGTGCAGGCGGATCTCCACACCGCCGAGGCGCACACGCTCGTCGGCCACAACCTCGCCGATCAGCGTCACCGCGGACTCGTCGGTCAGCTCGGAGATGCGCTGGTTGAGCGCGCTCGGCGGGTCGGGCTTCTCGAGCACGACCTGCGCGAGCCCGGTTTCGTCGCGCAGGATCAAGAACTGCATGCGCTTCTGGTCGCGCACCGCGTTCACCCACCCTCGCAGACGCACAGTCTCGCCAACCTTTGCGGGGAGATCGGCTGTCAAAGTGCGCTCCACGCGGCGATCGTATAGAAGGCCGCAACCGATAGCCTGCACCTCGAGGATGAGCCGGCGGGAGCAGATCAGGATGGAGGCGGATGAGGTCGCGGCGTTCCTCGAGCAGGAGCGCACCGTTGTGTGCGCCACCGTCGGCCTGCGCGGGTGGCCGCATCTGATGCCACTGTGGTATGTGCTGCGCGAGCGCACCGGCGGACGGCCGGGGCCACAGCTGTGGTCGTGGACGTATGCAGCGTCGCAGAAGGTGCGCAATCTGGAGCGCGATCCGCGCGCGACGCTGCAGGTGGAGACGGGGGAGGTCTACCAAGAGCTGCGCGGGGTGATGCTCGAATGCGAGGTGGCGATCCACCGCGACCTCGAGATCGTCAAAGCGCTGGGGCACGAGATCTTCACCCGCTACGCGGTTCCACCCGGGGAACCGGCGCCGGCAGAGCTGCCGCAGGAGGTGGGGGCGGTCGTCGACCGGCAGGCCGCCAAACGGGTGGCGCTGCAGTTCATCGAGCTCGACCGGGCAACTTGGGATCACCGCAAGCTCGGCGGGGTTTATTGAGTTGAGTGGGACCGAGATGCAGCCACTGAAGGGACTCACAACTGAGCGGTGGAATGGCAGGCCCCGGAGGGCGGGCGCCGATTCCCCCTCCCGATTTAGGATCGACGCTTACCAGCTACCCAGCCAATGCAGACACTGAAGGGACTCATACTCTCGGGAGGCAAGGGCACTCGCCTGCAGCCGATCACACACACCAGCGCCAAGCAGTTGGTGCCGGTGGCGAACAAGCCCGTGCTGTTCTACGGCATCGAGGCGATGGCGCAGGCGGGGATCGAGGAGGTGGGCATCATCATCGCCCCCGAGACCGGCCCCGAGATCGAAGCGGCCGCGGGCGACGGCTCGCGCTTCGGGGTGCGGATCACCTATGTGGTGCAGGACGAGCCCGCCGGCCTTGCGCACGCGGTGCTGACCGCGGAGGAGTTCCTGGCGGGCAGCCCGTTCGTGATGTACCTCGGGGACAACCTGCTGCAGGGAGGCATCTCCGATCTCGTGACGGCCTTCCAGGAGCACGGACCCGACGCGTTGATCCTGCTGACGCCGGTGGCGGATCCCGAGAACTACGGAGTCGCGGAGCTGGCGCCGGCAAATGATGGTGCCCACCCACCCCACGCAGGGACGGGCAGGGTCGTGCGGCTTGTCGAGAAGCCGGCAAAGCCCGCAACCGACCTGGCGCTGGTGGGGGTGTACATGTTCACCGCCCAAATCCATGACGCCGCGCGAGCAATCCGGCCCTCGGCGCGCGGGGAGCTCGAGATCACAGACGCGATCCAGTACCTCGTGGACGCGGGCATGCGCGTGGAGCCTCACATCGTGCGAGGCTGGTGGAAGGACACCGGCCGCCTGGAGGACATGCTGGAGGCCAACCAGCTGATCCTCGACAACATCGTGCGCAACGTGGAGGGCGAGCTGATCGACTCGCAGGTCGAGGGACGTGTGGTGGTCGAGCGCGGCGCGCGACTGGAGCGCACGCGGGTGCGCGGCCCGGCCGTGATCGGCGCGGGGGCGCAGCTGCGCGACTGCTACATCGGCCCCTACACCGCGATCGGCGAGAACTGCGCGATCACGGGCGCGGAGGTGGAGCACTCGATCCTGCTTGCCGGCTCCTCGGTGTGCGACCTCGACGGGCGCATGGAGTCGTCGCTGCTGGGACGCAATGTGACGGTGCGCCGCGGCGATCGCCAGCCACGGGCCTACCGCTTCATGGTCGGCGACAACTCCGACATCTCGATCTTGTGAGGCTGCTCGTCACAGGCGCCGCCGGCATGCTGGGTCGCGATGTGCAGAGCGCCGGCGAGCGCGCGGGACACGAGCTGGTGCCAGTGGATCTGCCTGAGCTCGACATCACCGACGCGGGCGCAGTGGAGACGTTCCTGCGGGAGCACCAACCGGAGGCTGTGCTGAACTGCGCGGCCTGGACCGACGTCGACGGCGCCGAGACACATCGCGAGCAGGCTTACGCCGTCAACGCCGAGGGAGCTGGCAACCTCGCGCGGGCCGCGGCCTCGCTCGAGATTCCGCTGCTGCACATCTCGACCGACTACGTCTTCGACGGGCAGGCGCCGCTCGATGCCGAGGGCCGCAAGCGAGCCTACGTGGAGTCCGACCCCACCGGCCCAAGCTCGGTGTACGGCCACAGCAAGCTGGCGGGCGAGCAGCAGGTGATCGCGGCCTCTCCCCGCCATACGGTGGTGCGCACGGCGTGGCTGTACGGGGTGCACGGGCGCAACTTCGTCGACACGATGCTGCGCCTGGCGGACGAGCGCGAGGCTGTGCAGGTGGTGGACGACCAGATCGGCTCCCCCACCTGGTCGGGGCACCTCGCGCCGGCGGTGCTCGGGCTGTTGGAGCGTGAGGTGAGAGGGCTCGTGCACCACACCGGCGCCGGCGCGGTCTCCTGGAACGGGTTTGCGCAGGAGATCTTCCGCCAGGCCGAGCGCCCCTGCCGCGTGGAGGCGATCAGCAGCGAGCAGATGGCGCGCCCCGCGCCGCGCCCAGAGTGGTCGGTGCTTGAAAGCGAGCGTGCCGACGTGCTGGCGATGCCAGACTGGCGCGAGGGCCTGGCGGGGTACCTGGCGGCGCGAACTGGGATGATGAGGACATGAGACTGTTGGTGTGCGGCGGCGCCGGGTTCATCGGCTCCCACTTTGCGCAGGTGCGCGTGCAGGAGCACGGCGACGAAGTGGCGGTGCTCGACAAGCTCACCTACGCAGGACGCGAGGAGAACCTGCGAGACGTCGCCGACGCGGTCGGCTTTCGCTTCATACGCGGTGGTATTGAGGATCCGCAGGCGGTGGCCGAGGCGCTCGACCGTCCCGAGAACGGACAGCGACCGGAGGCGATCGTGAACTTCGCCGCCGAGACGCACGTGGACCGCTCGATCGCCGAGCCCGACGCGTTCGTGCGCACGCATGCGCTCGGCACCTACGTGCTGTTGGAGGCCGCGCGGGAGCGGGGCCTGCGCTACCTGCAGGTGTCCACCGACGAGGTGTACGGGTCGATCGAGGTTGGCACCTTCACCGAGGCTTCGCCCCTGCACCCCTCTTCGCCGTACTCAGCCACCAAGACGGGGGCAGACCTGCTGGTGCAGAGCTACTTCCACACCTACGGCCTGCAGGCAAGCATCTGCCGGGGATCCAACAACTACGGCTCCCACCAGTACCCGGAGAAGCTGATCCCGTTGATGATCCTCAACGCGCTGCACGGAGATCCGCTGCCGGTGTATGGGGACGGCAGGCAGGTGCGCAACTGGATTCACGCCAGCGACTTCGCGCGGGCGATCGGCTGCGTGCTGGAACAGGGCGCGCCAGGCGAGGTCTACAACGCGGGCGGGCCCGACGAGCTCGCCAACATCGACGTGGTGCGGCGCATCCTCGAGCTGACCGGCGCGGAGGAGTCGTTGATCGAGCACATCACCGATCGCCCCGGGCACGACCGCCGCTACTCGCTCTCCTCCAACAAGGTGCGCGCGCTGGGCTGGGAGCCGCGGGTGCGCTTCGAGGAGGGACTCGAGCAGACCGTCGCCTGGTACCGCGAGAACGAGTGGTGGTGGGAGCCGATCCGCTCCGGCGACTACCGCACCTACTACGAAAACCAGTACGGCCGCGCGCTGAGCTAGCCGCGCGGCCGTTGGTCGTAAACGCGATCTGGGGGCCGAGGACCAAGCAGATCAAGGACGCAGGGAGCGTGGCGTGCTTTGCACGCGAGCGACCGAGGACACAGATATGCGCAGGTCATCGGCCCCCAGATCAATCCTTCTCGTCGTCGCGCCGGTAACCGAGGCGCGCCGAGATGCGGTCGGCCGTCGAGACGAGGTGCGGCCCGAGGTGCTCGACGAGCTCTTCGAGCGAGATCATCGAGCTGTGGGCCGCCATGTTGACCGCGGCGATCACCTCACGCGACTCCGAGCGCACGGGCGCAGAGATCGAGTGCAGGCCGGGCACGAGCTCCTCGTCGTTGACTGCGAAGCTCTCCTCGCGCACGTGCTCGAGCTCCGAGCGCAGACCCTTCTTGCTCGTGATCGTGTTGGGACCGCGCTTGGCGAGCTTCATGTCACCGAGCAGGTTGCGCTGCTCGTGCTCGGGGAGGTAGGCCAGCAGCAGCTTGCCCATTGACGTGCAGTAGGCGGGCAGCCGCGAGCCCAGTGAGAGCCCGAGGTCGATCTTGCTCTGCCCGCGGCGGAAGCTGCGGGCACGATCGACGTAGAGGATCTCCGGGCCGTCGAGCACCGCGAGGTTGACGGTGTAGGAGGTGCGCTGGCGCAGTTCCTCCAGGTAGGGACGCGAATGCTCGCGCAGCCCGGTGGAGTTGAGCGCGGACATCCCCAGATCGGTGACGCGCAGACCCAATCGGTACTTGCGTGAGGCGCCCTGCTCCAGATAGCCGAGCGCGACGAGCGTGATCACGTAGCGGTGGGTGGTACTGCGGCTCATGCCCAATTCGTCGGCGATGTCGGCGATGCCGAGCACCGGCCGCTCGGGCGTGAAGCAACCCAGAATTGCAAGCCCGCGCTCCAGCGACTGCGAGTAGCGCGGTTCGCGCAAGCTGGGAATTGCGGGCACCCATTCCCCGTCGGCGTTGAGTCTGTCAGTATGTGAGCTTGTTCTTGGCATTTGTACGGTGGACCCCTGTCCTTAGTCCCGGGTAATCTGGACCCCCTGCTGGGGCCAAGCATGTCTGAACAACGATCATACTTCGAAGTTCGGATGTTCTCAATCATAAGCACGGGCTTTCTGCGGACGCTGGTCTGGTACTCGCCCGGATCGCGGGCGATATCAACGCTGACGCCTCGTTACGCGCACCCCGGCGACCCGCACGACATTCCCGCTCCGGCAACGATTCCACCGTGGATCGCGCCGGCGCAGGCGGTTGGACCGACGGCCCCAAACGGCTCGCACACACAGGCCCGCTCCAGAGCACACGAGTCCTCGCACACCCAGGAGTTCGTGCGCCTGCGACGGCGGCGCTGGCCCCGACGCCGACTCTGAATCCCCGCGCCGGGCCTGCACGCATCCTTGGCTGTCCGCCCTCTCTTGAAAGCCGTTCTGTACGTCAGCCTCCCGAGAAGGCGGATCGACTTGGACACATACGCGCCAGCGCGCATTCGCGGCAGGCGGGAGCACGTGCGTGACAGGTGCGGCGGCCGTGGCGCAGGAGGTTGACGTGCAGCTCCAGCTCCTCGCCGGGAGGTGTGAGCGCGAGCATCTGGTCGTGCAGCTCCTCGAATGGGGCGCCCGCGCGCAGCAACCCCAGGCGCGTTCCGACGCGCGAGACGTGCGTGTCCACAGGGACATCGCGCAGGCCGTATGCGAACAGCAGCACACACGCCGCGGTCTTGCGCCCCACGCCGGGGAGGCTTGTCAGGTAGTCGCGCGCCTGCACCAGCGGGACCCGCGCCAGCCACTCCAGCGAGAGCTCACTCAGCGCCCCCTTTTCACTTTGCCCGACGACCTCGACCGGCGATTCGCCGAGGAGCTCGCCCTTACTTGGCGGTCCCCCCACGGGATTCCCAGCGCCAGTTGGTCCCCCGACGGGATTCCCAGCGCCAGTTGGTCTCCCTGCAGGATTCCCAGCGCCGGCATCCGAGATCGCGCGCAGGATGCTCTGGATGCGGCGTGACTTCACCTTCGAGATCCCGCCCGGGCGGATCGCCTCCTCGACCTCCTCGAGCGGAGCGTCGCGCACCCTCTCCCACGTCGGCAGCCGGGTGCGCAGCCGCAGGTAGGCCACGTCGCGGTTGCGGTCGTTGGTGCTCTGCGAGAGCACCGTGAGCACCAGCTCCGCCAGCGCATCGCCGTGCGGGGCCATGCGCGGGATGCCATACACCAGACGCAGACGGTCGCGCACCGCGCGCACGCGGCGGCTCGGCGGTGTCCAGGCGGGGGTGGGCACCGCGCCACCGTAGGGCATGCGTGGCCTACGCGTGCCAGAGCCGGTTATGCTCGGCCGGTGCCGGTCGTCAGCGAGCACACCGCCCAGCTCGGCGAGCTGCCGATCTTCTGGCGCAGCGTGCCCTCCCCCAGCGAGGTGGCCCCCGCGCTCTATCTGCACGGGGTGCCCACCAACTCCGACGACTGGATCGGCTCCCCGGCGTGCAGCGAGGAGACCCCACCGCCTCGATGGCGGCGCCTGCCATGGCATTACCCGCGACGCGCGGCCGAGGCGAGGACGGGCTTCCTGGAACGCAGCGGCGGCCTCGCGCCCGACCTTCCCGGCTTCGGGCGCTCCGGCAAGCCCGGGCACTTCGAGTACACGATCGACGGGTATGCACGCTTCGTCGAGCAGTACCTCGACCTGCTCGAAGTCGAGCGGGTGCGGCTGGTCGTGCACGACTGGGGCTCGGTGGGGCTGGCCTTCGCCCAGCGCCACCCCGAGCGAATCGAGCGGGTGGTGGTGATGAACGCCATACCGTTTCTCCCCGACTACCGCTGGCACCGCACCGCGCGCATGTGGCGCACCCCGCTGCTGGGGGAGGTCGCGATGGGTGCCACCACGCGCTTTGCGCTGCGCCGCTCCACGCTCGACGCCAACGCCACCCCGGGTCCACTGCCCGACGCCTGGCTGGACTCCGTGCTCGACCACTTCGACCACGGCACCCAGCGTGCGATCCTGCGGCTGTATCGCAGCTCCCCACCTGAGGTGCTCGCCGAGGCGGGCGCCGAGCTCCACCGTCTTGAGATGCCCGCGTTGGTTGTGTGGGGCCTGCAAGACCCCTACATCCCTGCACGCTTCGCCGCCGAGTACGCCCGCGTGCTGCCCTCCGCGGAGCTGCTCGAGCTGCCCGACGCCGGTCACTGGTGGTGGCTTGACCGGCCCGACGCGATCGAGCGGGTCGCTGACTTTCTGACCGAAAAGGAGGGGCCCGATGACTGATAAGAAGAGGGGCCCGACCGAAGCCGGGAGACGCTCACCTCCGGCGAGCGGGCGGGTGGGGTCCAAATCATCTGCCAGCCGGCCTTCGGCCGGCTGCGCCACCCCCTTGGCGCCCTCCGGTCGACTGCGCCACCCTCCCGGCTGATCTGAGATCGGGCGCGGTGGCGATGTCCTCCAAACACACAACTACCACTTCACAAAATGAAGGGTTGGGGCCCCAAAAGTACACGCAAGACACCGAGCTCGCAGTTCTCCTCGCCCCCGGGTGCCCGCCCCGACGCGGGCATGAGCAGCCAATCGTGAGAGCACGGTTGCCGGCACCGTGGGCGCTCGCGTTGGCGACCGCGATCCCACTGACGATCGCCTACCTGATCGCCCAGCCGCCGAGTGGCGATATGGCGGCGGCCACCTACCGCGGCGAAGTCTTCGCCCGCACCGGGCTGGCACTGTGGGACAACGGCTGGTACGGCGGCCATTACCTGCCCGGTTACTCGGTGTTTGCCCCTGCACTGGGAGCATTCGTGGGCGAGCGGCTGCTGCTGGGGCTCTGCACGATCGCCGCGGCTGGGCTGTTCGGTGTGATCGTGCAGCGCGCCTTCGGCATGGCGGGGGCACGGGTCGCGGCCGTGTCGTTCGCGCTCGGCGCCTCGGTGACGATGCTCTCCGGACGCGTGGCCTTCAGCCTCGGGCTCGCGGTGGGGCTGCTCGCGGTGGTGGCACTGCAGCGCAGGCGCTTCGCGGCGGCGCTCGTGCTCGCGCTGCTCACCAGCCTCGCAAGCCCCGTGGCAGGAGCCTTCCTCGCGCTGGCCGGTGTCGCATACGCGCTGGCGGGCATGGGCACTCAGGCACTTCAGCAGCTGGCACTCGGGCGCAGGCTCGCGCTGGAGAAGACGACGGAGGGCTCGACGAGGCAAACGTGGCACGCGCTCGCGATCGCCGCGGTGGCGCTGGCTCCGATCGCGGCGTTTGCGCTCGTCTTCCCCGAAGGCGGATATGAGCCGTTTGCGCCTTCTGTGTTCTGGCCAGGCGTGGCTGGCGTGGCACTGATCGCGCTGCTGCTCCCTCGCTTCGACGACGACCGAAGCCGGGAGACGCTCGCCTTCGGCGAGCATCCCCGTTTCGGCCAGCACCCACGCGCCGCGCGGGTGCTGACCTGGGGGGCGTGGCTGTATGCGCTCGCGCTGATCGGCTCTTTCGCGCTGCACACCCCGGTGGGCAGCAACGCGGCGCGCCTCGGTGAGCTGTTCGCCGCGCCGCTGGTGGCGGGCGCACTGTGGGAGAACCACCGCCTGGCACTGCTGATCCTGGCCCCAGCACTCCTCTACTGGCAGCTGGAGACCCCGCTCAACGACGTGTCCGAACTGGCGGGGGACCCGTCGCTGAGCGCCTCCTACTACGCCCCGCTGCTGGGCGAGCTGCAGCAGCGCGCGCACGGGGCGCCGCTGCGTGTGGAGGTGCCGCAGACGGGAGCCCACTGGGAGTCGGTGCACCTGCCCGAGCACGGCTCGATCCTGCTGGCGCGGGGGTGGGAGCGCCAGCTCGACACCCGCTACGCCGCGCTCTTCTACGCACCCACGCTCACACCCACGGCATACCGCGCGTGGCTGGATGAAAACGCGATCTCCTACGTGGCGCTCCCCGACGTGCGCCTGGACTTCTCGGGCGCCGCGGAGGGCCGTCTGGTCGCGCGCGGGCTGCCCTACCTGCGCGAAGTGTGGCGCTCGCCGCACTGGCGCCTGTTCGCGGTCGTGGGGGCGCCGGCGCTGGCGGCGGCGCCCGCGCGGCTGACGGCCGTGGGCGCGGACTCCTTCACGCTCGCCGCCCCGCACCCGGGCAGTTACGAGGTGCGCGTGCGCTACACGCCCTACTGGGCGCTCCAGCAGGGGCGCGGTTGCGTGCGCAGCACACCGGGCGGTTGGACCACCGTGCAGGCGCGCACAGCGGGCACCATCCACGTGGGCATCGACTTCTCGTTGGGGCGCATCTTCGACCACGGTCCACGCTGCACATGAGCAAGCGACGCGGCTCATCGGCCGGCTTTCACACCCATGGGCGTCGAGGAGCTCTCGTCGAGGAGCTCTTACGCGGATCTTCAATCAGGGTGCACGATGCGCCTGAGCATCCATTAGGCTTCCTCGATGGTCGCTCGGCTCCGCGTCATGCAGACACGCGTACTGCCAAAGGGATGGCTCGACCTGCTTCGCCAGCTGGCGCTGTTCGGGACGGCCTACCTCGCCTACCGTGTGGTGCGGGGGATGGTCGAGGGGCGGGCCACCGCCGCCTTCCAGCACGCACGCGAGTTGATCCACATCGAGGAAACGCTTCACCTCTTCGTGGAGCCCTCGATCCAGGCGTGGGCTGCCAGCAGCCATCTGCTGATGGACGTGTCGAGCTGGCTGTACGTCAACGCCCAGACCAGCGTGACGGTGGGCGCGCTGATCTACCTCTATCTGCGCCACAACCGCTCGTTCTACTTCGTGCGCAACATGTTGATGATCTCGATGGCGATCGCGCTCGTCGCCTACGCGGTGTTCCCGACGGCGCCCCCGCGCTTCATGCCGGAGTGGGGCTTCTTCGACCCGGTGGCAGATTTCACGGGGGTTCACATCGAGACGGCGCACGGGGGCGGCGGCACGACCGCCGCGCTCACCAACCTCTACGCCGCGGTGCCCTCGATGCACGTCGCGTTCGCACTGCTGATCGGCTGGCCGCTGGCGCGCCTGGTGCGCTGGCGGGTGCTGCGTGTCGTATGGCTGCTGTACCCGCTGCTGATGGCGTTCGTGATCATCGCCACCGCAAACCACTTCATCCTCGACGCCCTGCTCGGCGCGTTGACCGCCGCGCTCTCCGCGTATGGCGCGCTGTGGCTGGCGCGCGCGCGTCCCGCCGCGTGGCGCTTCTCCCCCGCGCGGTTGGACCCGGCGCGGTTGGAGGGAGTGAGCACGTAAGGGCCTGTAAGGTTGTGGTTCTCGGGGGCCGCACGCGCACGCGTCCCTCCAACCACGTGCACGCGCTCCCCGCCAACTGAGATGCCTCCCCGACACGCCCCCCCAACGAGACCGACCGGGCGGCGCAGCTCCAGCCGCTCTCCGGTAGGCGCGGGACGCCGGGGACGGCGCAGGGACCGGCCGGCCCGTTCCGGGCGCGTCTTTCGCGCCAGTGGGCAGCGCCGCGAGCTGGTGCGCAACCGCCTGATCGAGTCTCGGCTGACCCCCAACACGATCTCGCTGACCGGTCTGGCGCTGAACGTGGTGGCCGCCGTGCTGGTGTGGGAAAGCCTTTTCTTCCTCGGCGGGATCGCGTTCGTGGTCGGCTCGGTGATGGATACGCTCGACGGCCGCTACTCGCGGATGTCCGGCAAGGGCACGCCGTTCGGGGCGTTCCTGGACTCGACGCTCGACCGCATCGAGGAGGGGATCGTGCTGACCGCCGTAGCCGGCTACTTCGCGCTGCAGGGCAACCGCGTGGCCGCCGCCGCGGTGGTGGTGGCGGTGCTGGCATCCCTGATGGTGTCCTACACCCGTGCCCGTGCGGAGGCGCTGGGGGTGGAGTGCAAGGTCGGCATCGCCACACGCCCGGTGCGGGTGGTGATCCTCTCGATCGGGCTGATCTTCGCGAAAGGCGCCTCGCTCGGGCACTTCGAGCTGCTGCAGCCCGCGGTGTATGTGCTGGCGGTGCTCAGCGTGGTGACGGTGTTCCAGCGCATCTGGCATGTGCGCCGCGAGCTCTCGCGC
Source organism: uncultured Solirubrobacterales bacterium (assembly GCA_963744135.1). Lineage (GTDB taxonomy): Bacteria > Actinomycetota > Thermoleophilia > Solirubrobacterales > Solirubrobacteraceae > Palsa-744. The sequence continues at coordinate 1,319,100 of CAVUSE010000004.1, forward strand.
CCACCGGCCTGAGCGCTGCCCGCCGCAGCTCGACGCCGGTGTTACAGCGGCGCACAGGACTCCCGCGGAGGACCCCCCGGGTGTTACCAAGCGGCGCGCGCAGAGTAGTCTCCGGGGATGACTTCAACTACCGATAACGGCGCCGCCACCAACGGCGCGGCGCGCTACCAAACCGGCAAGGTGAGGGTGGCGATCATCGGCGTGGGCAACTGCGCCTGCTCGTTTGTGCAGGGCGTGCACTACTACGCCGACGCCGACCCTTCCCAGCGCGTGCCCGGCCTGATGCACGTGGACCTCGGCGGCTACCACGTGCGCGACATCGAGTTCACCGCCGCCTTCGACATCGACCGCGCGAAGGTCGGCAAGGACCTCGGAACGGCGATTTGGGCGGGGCAGAACAACACGATCAAGTTCGCCACCGGAGGGCAGGGGGTTCCCAAGAAACTCGGCGTGCCGGTGCACCGCGGGATGACCCACGACGGGCTCGGCAAGTACCTCAAAGAGAAGATCACGAAGGCCCCGGGCGAGACCGCGGACATCGTGAAGATCCTCAAGGAGACCCACACCGACGTGGTCGTCTCCTACCTGCCGGTGGGCTCTGAGCAGGCGACCAAGTGGTATGTCGAGCAGGTGCTGGAGGCGGGCTGCGCGTTCGTCAACTGCATCCCCGTGTTCATCGCCCGCGAGGACTACTGGGACCGGCGCTTCAAGCAGGCGGGCGTGCCGATCGTCGGCGATGACATCAAGTCGCAGGTGGGCGCCACGATCGTGCACCGCTCACTCGCGCGGCTGTTCGGCGACCGCGGCGTGCGGATCGTGCACACCTCACAGCTGAACGTGGGCGGCAACATGGACTTCTACAACATGCTCGAGCGCGAGCGGCTGGAGTCGAAGAAGATCTCGAAGACCAACGCCGTCACCTCGATCATGGAGGACGAGCTGCCCGCGCAGGACGTCCACGTGGGGCCGTCCGACTACGTGCCGTGGCTGACCGACCGCAAGTGGGCGCACATCCGCCTGGAGGGCCAGGCGTTCGGCGACGTGCCACTGAACGCCGAGCTGAAGCTCGAGGTGTGGGACTCCCCCAACTCCGCGGGCATCGTGATCGACGCGGTGCGCTGTTGCAAGCTGGCGCTCAACCACGGCGTCGCCGGGCAGCTGGACGGGCCGTCGTCCTACCTGATGAAGTCGCCCCACAACCAGCGCCCCGACGATCAGGCGCGCGCGGACACCGAGAAGTTCATCGCCAAATACGCAGGCAGACCGGGCATACCGGCGCAGGGGCGCAAGGCCGCGAAAACCGCTCGCGCCTCGAAGTAGCTGCCAGCCTGGAAGAGAGCAGATGGGGGAGGTGGAGATGCCCTCCATACGCACCCCTACCACTTCACAAAATGAAGGGTTGGGGTCTGAAAAATACATGCAACACCCCACACCGAACCCCCAGAGCGGGGGGTGCCCGCACCCAGGCTGAGGCTAACCTGGAGGCGATGGCGCAACCGCTCTCGATCGCCCACGTCACCCCCTACCCGTGGGAGGCGCAAGAGAACGAGGTCAACGCGTACGTGAGGGAGGTCGCGGGCGAGCTCTCGCGGCGGGGGCACCGGGTGCTGGTGCTCGCCCCCTCGCGCTCGCAGGAACGGGTGCGTGAGTCCCGGCGCGCGCTGCGGGCGGCGCGCGAACGGCCCCAGAGCCTGCTGGAGGGCACCGACGGTGGCGAGCCGGCGGTGATCGCGGTGGGAGAGGTGCTGGACGTGCCGAGCGGGTCAAGCAGGCCGGCGCGAGCGCTGCCGATCGACGTGGCGCGCACGATCGAGGAGCTGCTGGGGATGGCGGAGCTGGACTTCGTCCACGTGCACGAGCCGTTCGCGCCGAGCACCGCCAACGCGGCGCTGCGACACTCGCGCGCGCTGAACGTAGGCTCCTTCCACGCCCCCACCGAGCGGCTGCTCTCCACGCTGCTGGGGCGACGCTTCGTGACGACCTTCTTCGGCCGGCTGGACGCGCGCACGGCGAGCTTCCCAGCAACCGCACAGCTGATGGAGCGCCACTTCCCGGCCGACTACCGGCTGGTGGCCCCGGCGGCGAGCGCGGTGGGGCAGGCGGGCGGAGAGGGCTCCGTGAGCGCCGGCTCGGGTGACTCGGCGAGCGCCAGCTCGCCCGGCGCGGCGGGTGACGGGTGGAGCAAGGTTGCAGACGAGATCGAGGGGATCTACCGGGAGCTGGCCGCGCGCCGCCGCGATCCGCGGGGCGATCCCACGTTGCGCCGGCGCCTGACGGGGAGGCCGCTGATCGACGTGGATCTGCACATGCACACCGACCACTCCCACGACTGCGCCACGCCGGTGGAGGTGCTGCTGGCGACCGCCCGCGAGCAAGGGCTGGGGGCGATCGCGGTGACCGACCACAACGAGGTGTCGGGGGCACTGGAGGCCCGTGCACGGGCGAGCGGCGTGAAGGTGATCGTGGGCGAGGAGGTGAAGACCGCCGGCGAAGGCGAGGTGATCGGGCTGTTCATCGAGGAGCGCATCCCGCGCGGCCTGACGCTGGCGGAGACGGTCGCCGAGATCAAGCGTCAGGGCGGGGTCGTGTATGTGCCGCACCCGTTCGACCGCATGCACGCGGTGCCCGACTACGAGCATCTGCTGCCGGTGCTCGACGAGGTGGATGCGATCGAGGTGTTCAACCCGCGCGTGGCGATCGGCGCGTTCAACGAGGAGGCGGCGCGCTTCGCCGCCAAGTACCGGATCCCGGCGGGCGCCGGCTCGGACTCGCACGTCGCGCAGGGTCTCGGCTCGGTGAGGGTGAGGATGCACGACTTCGAGGGCCCGCAGGAGTTCCTGCAGTCACTGCGCGACGCCGAGATCGTGACGCGCCCGACCAGCCTGCTGTACGTGCAGGCGCTGAAGTTCCTGGAGACACGTGCCACGCCCGCCTCGGCACGGCGCGCGAGAAGGGCGCGGCGAGTGCGGCGCGCCACCGGCGGGGAGCGCAACACCTGATGCAGCGCCAAGGACAAGTAGCCGGCCCGTCAAAACCAACGGCGTCGATGCCGGCAACCGATGACGAGATCCGCGAGAAGTACCTGGAGCGAGCGATCCGCGAGCTCAACACGCTCACGCGCGACCTGCAGGCCTGCCCGCACTGCCCGCGCGGCAACCTGATGCCGGTGCTCGGCAGTGGCCACCCGCAGGCGGACGTGATGCTGCTCAAGCACTCCCCAATGCCCTCGGAGGTCGAGGAGGGCGTCGCCTTCTACGGCCGCGCGGGGGGCGCGCTGATGAAGTCGCTCAAGCGCCTCTCGATCGACCCGCTGGCGGTGTACGGCACGCTCTGCGTGAAGTGTCCTTTGGGCGACTCCTCGCTGGCCGAGCCGGAGTGCATCGCGCGCGTGCTGGAGGAGATCGCGATCGTGCAACCGAAGATCGTGGTCGCGATGGGCGCGGACGCGCTGGCGTCGCTGAATGACCTGCAGATCCCCCTCGCGCGGCCGCTCGCCGCCCGGCTGGGCGAGATCCAGCAGCTGACCCCCTCGATCGACGCGCTGTATGTGCCCAACATCGACGAGTCGCTCGACGGCCAGGAGTCAAAGCGCGCCTTCTGGGAGGCATTCCGGGCACTCGGCGAGTGGTGGGCTGCGCAGCCTCCCTATTGAGCTGTTCCAGCGGGCGCATGCGCCCGCTGGCCTGACGGCGCATGCGCCGTCAGGTGAGCCCGCACATGTGCGGGCTCAGGTAGACCGATCGGAGACCAACGTCACTATTGCGATCTCTCTTCAGGCGGGTCCCACGTTGAGAATCACCTTGCCGAGCTTGCCGCCGGCGGCGAAGCGCTCGTAGGCCGCCGCGGCGTCATCGAGCGGGAAGGTCGCGGCGATCGGCACGGCGAGAGCGCCCGACGCGAACAACGGCAGCACCTCTCGCTCCAGATGACGGGCCGCAAGCGCTTTCTCCTCCAGCGGCCGCGCGCGCAGCGTGGAGCCGTGGATGCGCGCGCGCTTGCCCATCAGCGCGAGCAGATTGAGCTCTGACTTGACGCCGGCGCTCACGCCGATCACGACGATCCGCCCGCCGGTCGCGAGCGCGTTCAGGTTGTCCACCATGTTGGGGGCGCCCACCAGCTCGAGGATCACATCGAACGGCCCCTGCTGCGCAAAGCCCTCGGGCGCGATCGCCTCCGACCCGAGCGCCGCGACCTCGGGGCGAGACTCCTCGCGGCGCACCGTCGCCGTCACACGCGCGCCGCTCGCGCGGGCGAGCTGGATCGCTGCCGTCCCGACCCCGCCGGCGCCCCCGTGCACGAGCAGACGCTCGCCGGGGCGCAGCTGCGCCTGCGCGAAGAGCGCGTCGTGGGCAGTCGTGAACACCTCGGGCAGCCCCCCGGCGGCGGGCCACTCCAGAGCGTCGGGAACCCGCATCAGTTGGCGCTCGTGGACGACCGCCAGCTCGGCCTGCGCGCCACCGCCGACGATCGCCATCACGCGGTCGCCGCGCGCGAAGCGATCCGCCCCCGGGCCAAGTGCGGCCACCTCGCCGGCGAGCTCCATCCCCGGGATGTCCTGCGGCGAGCCTGGCGGCGCGGGGTAGAGCCCGCGCCGCTGCATCATGTCGGCGCCGTTGAGCCCCGCCGCGCGCACGCGCACCAGCACCTCGCCCGTTCCCGGCACCGGGTCGGGGTGCTCCTCGACCACGATCTCCTTGTCGCGGATGGTGGCAGCGCGCATCGATGGAAAGCCTACCCGCGCTCCAGCAACGCGACGCACTCCACGTGGTGGGTCTGCGGGAACATGTCCACGGGGCGCACCTTGCGCAGCACCCACCCCGCCTCCACCAGCTGCGCGGCGTTGGGGGCAAGCGTGGTGGGGTTGCAGGAGATGTACACGATCCGCCGCGGCCCCGTCTCGATGATCCGGCGCACCACTTTCTGGGAGAGCCCGGCGCGGGGAGGGTCGACGACGAGCACATCCGGTCGCCCGGCGCGGGCCAGCAGCTCTGGCAGCGCGAGACGGGTGTCGCCGGCGAAGAAGTGGACGTTCGCGATCTCGTTGCGTCGCGCCGCGGCGATCGCGTCGGCGACGGCCTGCTCGACGAGCTCGATCCCCCACACCTCGCCGGCGCGGGGCGCGAGGGTCAGTGCGATCGTGCCGGTGCCGCAGTAGAGGTCGTACACGCGCTCCCACCCCTCCAGAGCGGCGTACTCGGCGGCGAGCCCGTACAGCACCTCCGCCATCTCAGTGTTGGTTTGAAAGAACGCTTCGGGGGAGATGCGCAGCTCGAGCTCTCCGACGCGCTCGGGCAGCTCCGCATCGCCCCACACCAGCTCGGTCTCCCCGCCGGCGGTCGTCTCGGCGAGCTGGCGCGAGCGCGTCCACAACACCCCCGACAGCCGCTCGCCCAACTCCGCCGCGAGCGCCGCCGCGAGCGAGGGCGCGTCGAGCTCGCCCTCGGTGGTCACGATGCGCACCTGCAACTTGCCCGTGCGCCGGCCCTCACGCACCACGAGGTTGCGCAGCAGCGCGCGGCCATCGGGGCCGGGGCCGGTTCGCTCCTCCCCACGCGCCGACCCCCGTCGGCCTGGACTGGCCGAGCCAGACCTGGTCTGCTCCTGCGTGGATGCGGACTCGCCACGCGTGGATGCAGACTCGCCACGAAGGGGTGCGCCTTTGCCCTCGAGCTCGCCGTCTGGCGTGCTGCCGTTCCCGCCGATGCCACTGGCGGCGTCACCGGGGCGATCGCCGAGGCCGCCCCCCTCCTCCCCGCCGCGGCTCCACGCACGCAGCCCCTGCTCGCGACACCACCGCATCGCCACGCGGCGGGCGTGGTTGCCCTCCTCAGAGGCCAGCAGGCAGTCGTCGATCGCCAACACCATGTTCCAGCCGGCGGGGGCGTGGAAGCCGCACACCAGCTCGGGTGGGCGGGCCCTATTCGAAAGGTCGTGGCCGAAGGAGTACTCGAGCTTGTTGCGGTAGCGCCACTGCTTCGAGCGCCGGCACGATCGGCTCGACCGTGAAGCCCTCGAAGCCGCCCAGCCGGCGCAGCGCATCCTGGGCTTGGGTTTGCTTGATCTCCAGCTGGCGCTCGTAGGGGAGCACCTGCCACGGCACACCGGGGTGCTCGGCGCGCGGCGGGATCCGTTCGGGGCTGGCTTCAAGGATCTCCAGCGTACGGGCATGGGCGTAGTTGCGCTTGCGCTTGTACACCACCGCGCGCACGCGGTCGCCGGGGACGGCGCCGGCGACGAACACCACATAGCCGTGCTCGCCCAACCGCGCCACGCCCTCGCCGCCGTAGGCGAGCGAGTCGACAGTCAGCTCCAGCTCCTGGCCGCGCTCGGGCCGCTCACTCATGTGGATGCGCCGCCCGCCGCATCCACGCCCACCGCACGCTGGTCGGTCAGCAACTCGAGCAAAGCCTTCTGCGCGTGGCGACGATTCTCGGCCTGCTCCCAGATGCGTTGGCGCGCGCCGTACATCACCTCGGGCGTGATCTCCTCGCCGGGGTGGGCGGGCAGGTCGTGCATCGCAAACGCGCCCGGCGCCGCCGCGTCCAGCAGCGCGTCATCGACGCGGTAGTCCGCCAGCGCCTCGCGCCGCTCGCGCGCGGTGGCCTCATCGCCCATGCTCACCCACACGTCGGCATACACCGCGCAGGCTCCCTCCACCGCCGCGCGGGGGTCGGAGTGCAGCGTCAGTCGTCCGCCGGCGCCGGCGGGCAACGCGAGGTCGGGCTCCAGCGTGTAGCCGGCGGGCGAGGCCACGGCGACGTCCATCCCGGCGAGCGTTCCCAGCACCGCGAGCGAGCGGGCGACGTTGTTGCCGTCGCCCACATACGCCAGACGCAGCCCCTCCAGCGCCCCGTACGCCTCGCGCAGCGTGAGCAGATCGGCGAGCGCCTGGCAGGGATGGTGGCGGGCGCTGAGCATGTTGACGATCGGCACCGTGCTGTGGGCGGCGAGCTCTTCGAGCAGGACGTCCGCACCGGTGCGCAGCCCCACCGCCGCGACGTGCCTGGAGAGCACCAGCGCCGTATCGCGCGGGGACTCGCCGCGCGAGAGCTGCAGCTCATCGCTGCGCAGCACCACGGCGTGGCCGCCCAGCTCGTTGATGCCCACCTCGAACGACACGCGGGTGCGCGTCGAGGGCTTCTCGAAGATCAGCGCCACGCTGCGTCCCTCGAGCGCCCGCGAGGAGAGCGGCGCGACCTTCAGCGCGGCCGCCCGCGCCAGTAGCCCGTCCAGCTCGCCGGCGCTCAGCTCAGCGCCGGTGAGGAAGTGGCGCGGTGCCGTGGGCTCCCCAAGCTCCCGCTTCTCAGCGCTCTGGAGCGCCGCCGCGCCGCTCGGTGACGATTCGTGAGATGCCATCGGAGCGCCAGTCTAGGCTAGGCTGGGCCGATGCAGTGGAGGCGGGGCCAGCAGAAGGAGTGGGGGCGGAGCCAGCAGAAGGCGAGAGGGGCGTCGGCGTCGCTGTCCCTCGTGACGGTGTGCGGGGCACTCGCGTTTGCCGCCGGTTGCGGGTCGAGTGGGTCGACAACCGCAAGCACAACTTCAAGCGCCTCCACGACAACCTCCAAAACCACCGCCGCGGGCGGACTGAAGGCGGTCACCGCCCCGAAGTACGCCTCGCCCTCCTCCTCCGAGCCGGTGAAGAGCGGCGTGGTGCAGATCGCCTACCGCAACATCGCGATCGACCCCGACACGGCGCGGGCCAAGGTCGGCAGCACGATCAAGTGGACCAACGAAGACCCCGAAAAGTGCAACGTCACGAGCGAGGGCGGGCCGTACGTGTTCGCCTCCAAGGACTTCAACGAAGGTGGCAGCTTCGAACTGAAGCTCACCAAGCCTGGGGTCATCCACTACGAGTGCACCTACTACCCGACGACCATGAATGGGACGATCGAAGCGGTGGGGTAGCGAGCGTACGCGCGTGTCCTACCGAAACTCGGCCAGGCCCTCCTCGGGCGTGGAAGCTGTGGCGTAGAGGCGTCGCGGGATGCGTCCGGCGGTGGCGGCGAGGTGCCCGGACTCCACAGCGAGGCGCATCGCGCGTGCCATGCGCACGGGATCCTCCGCGCGGGAGATCGCCGAAGCGGCCATCACGGCGTCGCAGCCGAGCTCCATTGCCAGGGCAGCGTCGGAAGCGGTGCCGATACCGGCGTCCAGCACGACCGGCACGTGCACCGCCTGGCGCAGGAGGGCGAGGTTGTAGGGGTTGCGGATGCCCATGCCGCTGCCGATCGGGGCACCGAGCGGCATCACCGCGGCGCACCCCACGTCTTGCAGGCGCCGGGCGAGGACGGGATCGTCGGTCGTGTAGGGGAGCACTGTGAAGCCCTCGTCAACCAGCTCCTCGGCGGCGCGCAGCAGCTCGGGGGCGTCGGGCAGAAGGGTGTCCTCGTCGCCGATCACCTCCAGCTTGATCCAATCGGTGGCAAACGCCTCGCGGGCGAGCTTGGCGGTGAGCACGGCATCGCGCGCGGTGTGGCAGCCGGCGGTGTTGGGCAGCAGTCGCACGCCGGCATCGGCGAGCACGTCGATCAGCGAGCCGTGGGATTGGGACCCATCCGGGCGGGCGGGCCCCAAGCGCCGCAGGGCGACCGTCACCAGCTCGCTGCCACTCGCTTGGATCGCCTCCGCCATCAGCCCCAGCGAGGGAAACCCACCGGTGCCCAGCAGCAGGCGGGAGCCCAGTGTGCGTCCGGCGATCGTGAGTGGCGCATCCACCAGAGCCTCGCTGCGCGGGGAGGTCTCAGGCGGAGCTTCAGACGCGGTGGCACCGTTGGCGCGACCGGCCGCCGGAGCGCCCACCAGAGCGCCGGAATCGGCGGCGGACCGGTCGGGAGATGTCGAGCGAGTCGCGCTCATCGCCTACCCATCATCCTCCCTGCATCGCGGTGAGCACCTCCACGCGGGCGTCAACGGCGAGAGCGAAGGTGCCCCATGCCGTGCGCGGAACGACCTCGCCGTCAACGGCTACCGCCACACCACGCGTATCGATGGACAGCCCGAGTCGGGCAAGCGCGCCGGCGACTGTCTCGCCGGCCGGCAGGTCGGACTCCTGTCCATTCAGGCAAATCACACGAGCACCCCCACCAACGCCTCGGCCACAAGCTCCGCGGTGAGGGGCGCGAGCAGAATGCCGTTGCGGTGGTGGCCGGTGGCCCACACCAATCCACCCACCGCGCCACGGCCGATCACGGGCGTGTTGTCGGGTGTGGAGGGCCGGAAGCCCACCGAGAGCTCCTCGATCTGCAGCTCCAGCACGCCGGGCACCAGCTCGCGGGCGTCGCGCAGCAGCTCGTAGACGCCGCCAACCGTCGGACGCTCCTCGAAGCCACGTTCCTCCACGGTGGCGCCCAGCACGTACTGCCCGTCGCCGCGGGGCACGAGGTAGCCGCCCTCGAAGCGCACCACCCGCTCGAGCAGCCCCGGGCCGGCGGGATCGCGCAGCCGCAGGATCTGCCCCTTGACCGGACGCACCGCCACGCGCGCATGTGCCGGCAACCCAGCGATCTCGCCACTCCACGCGCCGGCGGCGAGCACGACCTGCCCGGCACCCACGCGTTCGCCCGTGGTGAGTACCACGCCGGTGATGAGCTCATCCGAGCCATCCAGCTCGACATGAGCCACCTGGGCACGCTCGCGCACCGACACCCCGCTGCGTTCGCACACACGCCGCAGCGCCACCAACACCAGCCGGGGATCGACGCTGTGGTCATCGGGCGCCTCCAACGCCAGCCGCACGGTCGGCGCCAGCGCCGGCTCGAGCTCGCGCGCGGCGCTGGCCCGCAGCCGCGTGGCGCGCAGGCCGAGGGACTCACGCAGCGCGAGCTGACGCTCCAGCGCGCGTGCCTCGTCCTCGTCGCGCGCGAGCACCAACGTTCCGCTCTGGCGCAGCCCCACCTCGACGCCGGCCTCCCGCGCCAGCTCGGCGGCGAATTCCGGCCACATCCGCGCCGAGCGCAAACCGAGGTCGAGCACGCGCCGCCCAGCCTCCCCGAACTCGACCTCGGAGACTGGGGCGAGCATCCCGGCGGCGACCCCAGACGCGCACTGCGCGCCGATCGCGCCACGCTCCAGCACGGTCACCGACAACCCGCGCAGCCGCGCGCGCCAGGCCACTGCGAGGCCGACGATGCCCCCGCCGACGACGGCCACGTCAAACGCTCGATCGTTGCCGGGCATGGTTTGATGCTAGCCCCGCCGCAGGAAGAGCTCATGCGAGACTTGGCCGCATGCCCGCTCCGGACATAGGCGACAAGCGACGTTCCCGCCTCGCGGCGGCGCGCCTATACATGGTCTGCGACTCCAAACCCGGCGGCCGTGAGTTGACCGGCGTCCTACGGGCGGCGATCGCCGGCGGCGTGGACATCGTGCAGCTGCGCGACAAGCACCTCTCCGACGATGAGCTCACGGGAGTGGTACGCACCGCTCACACGGTCTGCGAGCAGATGGGGGCGTTGCTGATTGTCAACGATCGCCCAAAGGTGGCGCTGGCGGCCGGCGCTGACGGGGTGCACGTGGGTCAGGATGACACTCCGGTCGCACAGGTGCGGGAGCTCGTCGGCCCGCACCTGCTGGTCGGACTCTCGACGCACGCCCCGGCGGAGATCGACCACGGAGGCATGGCGAACGTGGATTACGTGGGCGTGGGTCCCGTCTATGCGACACCCACCAAGCCCGGTCGCCCCGCGGTCGGCCTGGAGCTCGTCCGCTATGCCGCCGGGCACTCGCGATTGCCGTTCTTTGCGATCGGTGGTATCGACAGGGACAACATCGAGGCCGCGATCGAGGCCGGCGCCCAGCGTGTGGCGGTGGTACGGGCGATAGCCGACGCGGCGGACCCCAAGGTGGCTGCGCGCACGCTGCGCGAGGCACTCGGTTTCGATACGCGCTCTCGCACGGAGCTGAAAGACGAGCAGGCTCGCGCCGCACTGCGGCCCCTTGCCGAGGGGGAGCGGCCCGCCGCGCTGCTGGTGGCGGTGGCGGTCGCGGCGCTGGTCGCGATCGGGGTGGCGGTGGGCGCGCTCACCATCCACAACCTGCGCAGCCACGGCGGCTCGGCGCCCGGCGGCATCTTCATCGCGATCGTGCTCGCCGCGCTCGCGTTGGGGATGTACCAGCGGCGCTACTGGGCGGTGCTCGGCTTCGAGGCGCTGCTGGCCTTCCAGATCCTCGTGACCTCGCTGGCGCTGGTGATCGCCACCACGATCCTCGCCGCCGCCGCCTGCCTGCTCAGCATTGGGCTGGGCGGCTGGCTGTTCTGGAAGCTCGTGCGCGTGATGGGGCGGATGCAGGCCGGCGAACGGGATGCCGACGAGCTGCGATAGGCTCGGCCCACCGTGGCAGACAGCTCCTACGACTGCATCGTGATCGGCGCCGGACCGGGCGGATATGTCGCCGCCATCCGCGCTGCGCAGCTCGGGAAGAAGACGGTTGTGATCGAGCGGGACAAGGTCGGGGGACGCTGCCTGAACTACGCGTGCATCCCCGCCAAGGCGGTGCTGCGCTCGGCCGACCTGCTCAGCGAGATCCGCGAAGCCGGCGACTTCGGGCTGCGCGTGGCGGGCGTCGAGGTCGACTATCCCGCCGTACAGGCGCGACGCGAGAAAGTCGTGGGGACGCTCACCGGCGGCGTGAGCGGGCTGTTCAAGAAGAACGGGATCGATGTGATCGTGGGCGATGCCACGCTCACGCCCACCTCCGGCGGGCAGGGCAGCGCGGGCGGCGGGCAGGCGACGGGCGCGGCGGGTGGGGGCCCAACCAAGGTGCGCGTCGGCGAAGAGGAGCTCGAGGCCGCCACCGTGATCCTCGCCACCGGCTCCGTCGGGCGCTCGATCCCAGGCGTGGAACTGGGCGGGCGGGTGATCGGCACCGAGCAGGCGTGGGCGCTGCCCGAGCTGCCCAAGCGCCTGGCAGTAGTGGGCGCCGGCGCGTCGGGGGCGGAGATCGCCTCCGGCTTTGCGCGGCTGGGCAGCGAGGTGCTGCTGTTCGAGGTGCTCGACCGCGTGCTCCCAACCGAGGACGCCGACATCTCCCGCCTGGTCGAGCGCGGGCTCAAGCGCCAGGGCATCCAGGTTCTCACGGCCACGCCGATCGAAGGGGTGCACGCCGGTGAGACGGGCGTGAGCTTCACATATGCGAGCGGTTCGCGCAGCGGCTCCGCCGGAGAGGCCAGCTCGGGCGGCGGCTCCCCTGGAGAGGTCGACTCCGGCGGCCAGGGCTCGGGCGGGGACTCGCCTGCGGGCGAGTCGACCGAAGTGGATTACCTCGTGATCGCCGCCGGGCGCGGGCCCGACGTGGACCGGCTCGGCCTCGCCGCCGCCGGCGTCGAGCTCGACGAGCGCGGCCTCGTGAAGGTGGACGGCGCGCTGCGCACAACCGCGACGGGGATCTACGCGATCGGCGATCTCGTCGCCGGACCCGCGCTCGCGCACAAGGCCTCCGACGAGGGCATCATCGCGGTGGAGGACTCCGCCGGGCTCTCCACCCATCCGCTCGCCTACATCGACATCCCCCGCGCCACCTTCTGCACCCCCAACGTCGGGTCGTTCGGGCTCACCGAGGAGCAGGCGCGCGAGCAGGGCTACGACGTGGTGGTCAGCAAGGTGCCCTACGGTGCCGTGGGCGGCGGCATCGTCTACGGCGACCGCGCCGGCCTCGTCAAGCTGGTGGGGGAGTCCAAGTACGGGGAGCTGCTCGGCGGCCACATCGTCGGCAGTCGCGCCACCGAGCTGATCCAGGAGCTCGTCAACGTGCGCGCGCTGGAGGGCGGCTTCCCCGAGGTCGCGCGCATCGTCCACGGCCACCCCACCCTCTCCGAGGCCGTGATGGAGGCCGGGCGCGCCGCCGACGGCTGGCTGATCCACGGCTGAGGGGCGGCCAACCGAGCAAGGCACCGGTCCGCGCAAGACAACGCGCTCTCGCATGTGCTCACCGGGTCTCAAAAAAAGACGAGGGATACGCTCTGCACAGTGGACGCAGCCTTCTACTTCGATCTCGCGAGCCCCCTCGCCTACCTCGCCGCCGAGCGTGTCCTGCGGGTGATTCCCGGGCCGCTGGAGTGGCAGCCGGTGCTGGCACGAGAGCTGCCCGAGTCGGAGTCCTTCGAGTCGTTCCGCTGTGAGGCGGAGGCGCAGGCGTTTCGCGCGGACGTGCAGCGTCGCGCCGATGAGCTGGGCTTGCAGCCGATTCGCTGGCCCGAGCCGTTCCCGTTCGACAGCGATTTGGCGATGCGCGTCGCCACCTATGCGAAGGGCATCGGCCGTGTCGTCCCCTTCGCGCAAGCCGCCTTCCGTCAGGCGTTCGCCGCCGGCCGCCCCCTCTCGGACACCGACACCGTGCTGATCGCCGCTGCGGCCTGCGAGATGCACCCCCAGGCCGTTCTGCGCGGCGCGGAGCTGCGCTCCGTGCGCGAACAGCTCGCGGCCACCACCGAAGAGGCGGCGCGCGCGGGCGTCGGCGATGTGCCAGCGGTGCTGGCCGACCTTCGAACGGTCGGGAATCGCGTGCTGGTCGGCGAGCGTGCGCTGGAGCAGGCAGGAATGCTGATGGTGGGTGACGCCGGCCGATGAGAGCCAACCGCGCCTACCGGCTGATCGTCAGACGCGGCGGGTGGATGCCCGCGATTCTGGCCGACCCCGCGCGGGTCGATCACATCGAGGTGGTGGAGATCAACAGCGGCGAGGTGGTGCTGTTCTGGGACCTCCATCCGCAGGAGGCAGCGCGCCGCGCGCGGGCGCTGCGTGCCGACCTGGCGCAGCTCCAGGACGAGGAGCTCATCCCGCGCTGGGCCGCCGTGGAGCATTGATGAGCACTCGGGCCGGGCAAAGCAACCCTCGGGCGAGCAGCGCGCCACGCTGGGCTACCGTGGAGCACTGATGAGCAAAGCGCCCTGCCCCGATCCCGAGACGGCACGCGAGTGGCTGGCGACGATGACGCTGATCCGTCGCTTCGAGGAGCGCGCCGGCGAGATGTACGCACGCGCCAAGGTCGGCGGCTTCCTGCACCTCTCGATCGGCGAGGAGGCCACGATCGTCGGCGGCGCGCGGGCGCTGCGCGCCGGTGACTACCTGATCTCCACCTACCGCTCGCACGGGCACGCGCTCGTGCGCGGGACGCCGCCCGGCAACGTGATGGCGGAGCTGTTCGGGCGCGTGGACGGCTGCTCCGGCGGGCGGGGCGGCTCGATGCACATGTTCGATCTGGGGCGCCGCTTCATGGGCGGCTATGGGATCGTCGGCGGCAATCTGCCGATCGCCGCGGGCATCGCGCTGGCGAGCGACTACCGCGGCGAGGAAGACGTCACGCTCTGCACGTTCGGCGACGGCGCCTCCAACCAGGGCACCTTCGGCGAGACGCTCAACCTCGCCGCGCTGTGGCGCCTGCCCGTGGTGTTCATGGTCACCAACAACCAGTTCGGGATGGGCACAGCGCTGGGGCGCCACTCCGCCGTCACCGACCTCCAGCGCAAGGGCGAGAGCCTCGGCGTCCCCGGGATGCGCTGCGACGGGATGGATGTGCTCGACACCCACGCGGTGATCTCCGAGGCGCTGCGCCGCGTGCGCGAGGAGCGCCGGCCCGTGCTAGTCGAGGCCGTCACCTACCGCTTCCGCGGCCATTCGATGGCCGACCCCGAGGAGTATCGCTCGAAGGATGAGGTCGCCCGTTGGCGCGAGCGCGACCCGCTCCCCGTCTTCGGCGATCTGCTGGAGCGCGAGGGGATCCTCGACGGGGCCGCGCGCATGCAGATCGACGAGCGGGCCCGCGCGCAGGTGGACGAGGCTGTCGCTTTCGCGGAGGCATCCCCCTTCCCGTCGCCCGAGTCGCTGTACGACGACGTGTACGTGCTCGGCAGCCAGGTGCACGGCTGGTACTCCGTGCGCACCTCCCAACCCGAGTACGACGCCGCCGATGCTTCGCCACAGGCGAATGGCCCCGGGGCAGCCAGCACAGGGGAGATCCCACAGCAGATGACGAACGCCCTGCAAGCGGGGGAGGACGCGTGAGGATCTCTCGCATCCCGGCGCTCCCCGCCCGCCGGCGCCATCCCGGGAGCGAAGCATGAGCGTCATGACGTGCCGGAGCCTCGGATGACCACCATGCGCTACCGGGAGGCGTTGAACGCCGCGCTGCGCGAGGAGCTCGCGCGCGACGAGCGCGTGATCCTGATGGGCGAGGACATCGGTGTGTTCGGAGGTGCTTTCAAGGTCACCGCCGGCCTGCTGGAGGAGTTCGGGGAGCGACGCGTGCGCGACACCCCGATCTCCGAGAACACGATCGTCGGCATGGGCGTGGGCGCCGCGATGGTCGGTCTGCGCCCGGTGGTCGAGCTGATGACGATCAACTTCGCGCTGCTGGCGCTCGATCAGATCGTCAACCACGCCGCTCACATCCACTACATGTTCGGCGGACAGGCGCGCGTGCCGCTCGTGGTGCGCATGCCCCAGGGCGCCGGCCACCAGTTGGGGCCCACGCATTCGCACTGCCTGGAGGCGATCTTCATGCACGTGCCCGGTCTGCTCGTCGCCACCCCCTCCACTCCCGCCGACGCGAAGGGCCTGCTGAAGGCTGCGATCCGCGACGAAAACCCCGTGATCTTCATCGAGCACGAGTCGCTCTACGGCCAGCGCGGGGAGGTGCCCGACGGGGAGGAGCATCTCGTCGACTTCGGCCGCGCCGCCGTGCGCCGCGAGGGCGCCGATGTGACGATCGTCGGCATCTCGCGGATGGCGATCACCGCGGAGCGCGCCGCACAGACGCTCGCGGACGAGCACGGCGTGCAAGCCGAGGTGATCGACCCCCGCACGCTGCGTCCGCTCGACCTCGACGCGATCCTGCGCTCGGTCACCAAGACCAACCGCTGCGTGGTCGTCGAGGAGGGTTGGCCGCACGGGGGAGTCGGCGCCAACCTCAGCGCGCTGATCGCCGAGCAGGCCTTCGACGAGCTCGACGCTCCCGTGCGGCGCGTCACCGGCGCCGACGTGCCGATGCCCTACTCCAAGCCGCTGGAGGAGATCGCCTTCCCGCACGAGCCGCAGGTGGTGCACGCCGCGCTGGAGGTGCTCGGCCAGGCGCCGGCCCAGGACGGGGCGGCATCCGCCGCAAATGGCGAAGGGGCCATGCGGAGCGCAGGTGCACCCGCCACGGGGCAAACGGGAGCACGGTGAGGCGCCGGTGAGCGAGATCGTGATGCCCCGCCTCTCGGACACGATGGAGGAGGGCACCGTGCTGCGTTGGCTCAAGCGCGACGGGGAGCACGTGCGCCGCGGCGAGGAGCTGGTAGAGATCGAGACCGACAAGGCGGCGATGGTGTACGAGTCCGATCAGGAGGGCACCCTGCGGATCCTCGCCCAGGAGGGCGACACGCTCGCCGTCGGCGCGAGGATCGCGGATGTCGGGGATACATCGGGGGCGACCGAGACGCCGAGCGAGCCGTCCGCGCCAGCCGGTGTGGCCCCGCAGCAGGTGGGTACCCCCACAGACACTGCCGTACATGAGAGCGAAGACCGCGAGACCCCCAAGGTAGACATCTCCATAGACGCCGCCGTACGCGAGAGCGAAGGCAGCGAGACTCCCACCGTAGACACCTCCATAGACGCCGCCGTACGCGAGAGCATGAGCCCAGAGCCCCTCCCGGCAGATGCTCGTGTACATCAAGGGGCGGGCCGCATGAAGGCATCCCCGCTCGCCAAGCGAATCGCCCGTGAGAACGGCGTCGATCTGCACGACCTCACAGGCACGGGCCCCGGCGGGCGGATTGTCAAGGCAGATGTTGAGGCGGTGGGAGCCACCGCGGGCCAGCCCGCGTCCGGGATGGCCCCCAGACGTGACACGCAGACGCCGCAACCTGGCGGCCCACCAGCGGCGACGGGCGCAACCGCCGACATCGCCGAGCGCGTGGCAACCGCAAAGGGGGAGACAACCGTCGTCGAGCTCTCCCGCACCCAGCAGACGATCGCGCGGCGGATGGCCGAGTCCAAGGCGACGATCCCCGACTTCTCGCTGCAGATGGAGATCGACATGGAGCGGTGCCTGGCGCTGCGCTCGGAGCTCAAGCGCCTCTCCCCCGAGGAGGCGCCCACCTACAACGACATGGTCGTCAAGGCGTGCGCGCTGGCCCTGCACGAGCACCCCCGTGCCAACGGCAGCTACCGCGACGGCAAACTGCAGCTGCACTCGCGCGTCAACGTCGGGGTCGCGGTGGCGGTGGGCACCGACGGCGACGGGGAGGCGAACGGAACTGCGGGCATGGCGGGCGCGTTGGTCGTCCCGACGGTCTTCGACGCCGCCCTGAAGTCGCTAGGCGAGATCGCCCGCGAGACCCGCACCCTCGCCGAGCGCGTGCGCGCCGGCACGATCACCCCGCCGGAGCTCGGTGGCGGCACGTTCACAGTCTCCAACCTCGGGATGTACGGGGTGCGCAGCTTCAGCGCGATCGTCAACCCCCCGCAGGCCGCGATCCTCTCAGTCGGCTCGCTGGCGCCCCGCGCCGTGGTACTGGCCGGCGGCGCAGACGGCGGTGGCGAGATCGTTGCCCGCAACACGATGGCCGTCACGCTCGTCTGCGACCACCGCATCCTCTACGGCGCCGACGCCGCCCGCTTCCTCGCGCGCATCAGGGCACTGCTGGAGGAGCCGGCCGCGCTGGCGTTGTGATCCTCCGTCGCTAGGCTGGATGGGAGATGATCGACGCTGATCGATACGCGTCCGAGCTGTGGATGTGCCACCTCGGCACGATCGCTTATAGCGAGGCGCTGGCCACGCAGGAGGCGATCGCCGTCCGACGCCAAGCGAAGGAGCTACCCGACACGCTGCTGCTGTTGGAGCACCCTCACGTGTTCACTCGCGGGCGGCGCTCACTGCCAAGCGAGCTGGCGCTGGGCGAGGACTTCTACCGCGCTCGCGGCATCGAGGTCGTGCAGACCAACCGCGGCGGACGCGTCACCTACCACGGCCCCGGTCAGCTGGTGGGCTACCCGATCATGGGCGTGACCGACGTGGTCGCCCACCTGCGCACGATCGAGGACGCGATCGTCACCGCGCTCGCCCAGGAGGGCATCGCCGCCCGCTCCCGCCCGCGGGACGGTCCCGACTACACCGGCGTGTGGGTGGAGGATCGCAAGATCGCCTCGCTCGGGGTGCACGTCTCGCGCGGGATCTCCACGCACGGGTTTGCGGTCAATGTGGACAACGATCTGGAGCCTTTCTCCTGGGTGGTCGCCTGCGGGCTGCCCGACGTGGAGATGACCTCGATCGCCGCCGAGCTGAATGGTGGGGCCTCAATCGAGCGCTTTCGCGCACGCATGGCGGCCAGCTTCTGCATGGCGCACGGCCGCCGGATGCGGCTGGTGGAGTACCAGGATCTCGGAATCGATGCCACCCATGCAGCGGAGCTCGCAGCGGCATGAGCGCCACGCGCTCACGCGCCAACCCAGGGGGGATGGATGTACTGGAGGTGCTCGGCTCCGAGGTGCGCCCGCTGCGCGAGCGCAAGCCCCCCTGGCTGAAGGTGCCGGCTCCCGGCGGCGGGCGTTACCGTGCGCTCACGCAGCTGATCCGCGACGAGCAGCTGCACACCGTCTGTCAGGAGGCGGCGTGCCCGAACGTCGGGGAGTGCTGGGAGCGGGGCACCGCGACGTTCATGATCCTTGGCGACACCTGCACCCGGCGCTGCGGGTTCTGCAACGTCAAGACCGGACGCCCCACCTGGAACGACCCGCTGGAGCCCGCGCGCGTGGCGCGCTCGATCGCCCGTATGGGGCTGCGCCACGCGGTCGTCACCTCGGTCGACCGTGACGACCTGCCCGACAAGGGCGCCTCCGCGTTCGTCGGGGTGATCCGCCAGGTGCGCCGCCAGGCGCCCGGCTGCCTGATCGAGGTGCTCACGCCGGACTTCCAGGGCCAGGAGATGCCGCTTGCCAAGGTGATCGCCGAGCGGCCCGACGTGTTCAACCACAACGTCGAGGTCGTCCCCCGGCTCTACCCGCTGGCGCGGCGGGGCTCCTCCTTCGCGCGCTCCTGTCGCGTGCTGGCACTCGCCAAGCAGCTGGGGGGCAACGCGGTCACGACCAAGTCGGGGCTGATGGTGGGCCTCGGCGAGACCCACGAGGAGCTCGTGGACGCGTTCGCGGCGCTGCGCGAGCAGGGCGTGCAGGTGCTCACCGTGGGGCAGTACCTGCGTCCTTCCGAGCGGCACCTCCCGGTCGTGCGCTACTGGCATCCCGACGAGTTCGCCGCGCTGGAGCGTGCCGCGTACGAGCTCGGCTTCGCGCACGTCGCCGCCGGTCCGCTCGTGCGCTCTTCCTACCACGCCGACCAGCACGTGGCGCAGCCGCACAACGGCGTCGGCCCGTTGGCGGCGGCGGAGCCGGCGTTGGTGGGAGCGGAGCCGGCGTTGGTCGGAGCGGAGTCGGCGTTGGTGGGAGCGGCCCGCGGATAGTCTCCTCCGATCCCCGCCGCCGCAGACACCCGCCCCCGGCCGTGACCCGCGTGCTCATCCTGCTCGTGGCGGCGCTGTTCGTGGTGGGCCTCGCCTTCCTTACGCTCCACACGATCGTGGCTCAGAAAGGCATCTCGCTTGGCACGGCGGTGTCGGTGTTCGTCGTCGTGCTGATGGGCGTCGGGATCTTCGGCGCCCTGCTCGACCGGCACCGTTGAACAGCCCCTCTCCGCCGCCGCGCACAGGCAGCTCTCTCCACCGCCCAACATGGCCCGCCGCAGCTCTCTTTTCGTGGCCACCACCTCCGCCACCTCGACACGTTCAGGTCCGAAGGTAGTACCGTGTAGGAGGCGATTGACTGGTCAGTCAACCAAGGAGGCGCAGCAGTGGATCTCGACGACACACCCGAGCAGGCCGCCCACCGCGCGCAGGTGCGCGCATGGCTGGAGCAGCACAAGCCCGAAGCTCCCATCCTGACGGGCGAGGGAGCCCTGAAGGACGAGGATGAGATCATCGCCGCACGGCGCGCCTGGCAGGGCAAGCTCGCGGAGGGAGGCTTGGCCGGAGTGACGTGGCCGAAGGAGTACGGCGGCCAGGGTCTTGGCCCGATCGACCAGGTGATCTGCAACCAGGAGCTCGCGCGCGCCCGGGTGCCAGGGATCCTCGACGCGATCGGCGTGGGGATGCTTGGCCCGACGATCATCGCGCACGGCACCGAGGAGCAGAAGGCGCGCTATCTCGGCCCGATGCTGCACGGCGACGAGGTGTGGTGCCAGCTCTTCTCCGAGCCCGCCGCCGGCAGCGACCTGGCGGCGGTGCAGACCCGCGCACGCCTCCAGGACGACGGCAGCTGGCGTCTCACCGGTCAGAAGGTGTGGACGACCAACGCGCAGTTCGCCGCCTACGGGCTGCTGCTCGCGCGCACCGACGCCGACGTGCCCAAGCACAAGGGCATGACGATGTTCATCGTGCCGATTGACGCGCCCGGCGTGACTGTGCGCGGCCTGCGCCAGATCTCTGGCGAGGCGGAGTTCAACGAGGTGTTCTTCGACGACATCGCGCTCGACGCCGACGCCGTGGTCGGCGGCGTCGGCAACGGTTGGGGCACGGCGCTCACCACGCTGATGTTCGAGCGCGTCACGATCGGACTCGGCGGCGAGGGTCTCGGCTACAACTCCGCCCGCTTCGCCCGCGCAATCGCCTCCGACCCGCACGCCCGCCGCGACCCCGAGGTGCGCCGCCAGCTCGGCGAGATCACAAGCGAACTGATGGCGGTGCGCTTCACCGGCTACCGCACGCTCACCGCGCTGCAGCAGGGCCAGATCCCCGGCCCCGAGGCGGGACTGGCGAAGGTGACGATCGTCAACGGCGCGATCAAGTCGGGGGACCTGATCGCCGACGTGCTCGGTCCCGACGCGTTGGCGCAGGACAGCGAGTGGGCGTACATGATCTCCTTCCTCCCCGGCCTGAAGTCGGCCGGCGGCACCGAAGAGATCCTGCGCAACACGATCGGCGAGCGCGTGCTCGGACTGCCCACCGAGCCGCGCCTGGACAAGGGCATCCCGTTCTCGGAGCTGCGCGCGAAGGAGGCGGCAAAGGCATGAATCTCGCACTCTCAGACGAGCAGGTGCTGCTGCGCGAGGCGGCCCGCGGGGCGCTGTCGCGCTTCAAAACACTCCAAGAGGCCCGTGAGGCGCTCGACAGCGGCGACCCCCCCACCGACCTGTGGCCGACCGCGAAGGAGGCGGGCTGGCCGGGTCTGCTGATCGACGAGACCCACGGCGGCGCCGGCTTGGATGTGTTCGACGCGATGCTCGTGCTCGGCGAGTGCGGGCGCGCGCTCGCGGCGGTCCCGCTGCTCGGCCATCTGCCCGCCACCGCGATTCTGAACGACGCGGCGGGTGGGCTCGGCAAGACGCCCCTGCTCGGCGAGCTGGCGAGCGGGGAGCGCCGCGCGGCCTATCTGGCAGCGCGCCCGCCGGATGACATCTCCGAGCGGTGGAGCGTCGATCCCGCAAGCGGGATGGAGCGCCCCGCACTGCCGAGCGCCGTGCGCGGCGGGGAGGGCGAGGCTCGCGTCAGCGGGCGGATCGCGTTCGCGCCCGACGCCCCCGGCGCGGACGTACTGGTGGGTGTCGCACTGCTCGACGACGGCCGCGCGGTTGGCTTCGCGGTGGAGTCCTCCGCGGCGGGCGTCGCGGTGGAGGCAGTGCGCCGCTACGACGCCACCCGCGCACTCGGGCACGTCACGCTGCAGGATGCTCCCGCCACGATCCTCGAGGTCCCCGAGGGCTCGCTCGCCGAGGCGTGGCACCTCGCGCAGGCGCTGATCGCCGCCGAGTCGCTCGGCGCGGTCGAGAGCGCGCTCGACGTGTCGGTCACCTACGCCAAGGAGCGCTTCACCTTCGGTCGTGCGATCGGCTCCTACCAGGCTGTCAAGCACTCACTCACCGAGGTGCTGCGCCAGCTGGAGAACGGCCGCTCGCTGCTCTACTACGCAGGCTGGTCGCGCCACGGAGCGCCGGCGGAGTTCCCGCTGGCGGCCAACGCCGCGCGCTCGGTCGCAGGCCGCGCGCTCGATCAGGCGGCACGCACGATGATCTCGGTGCACGGCGGCATCGGCGCCACGTGGGAGCACGACGCCCCGCTGTACTTCCGCCGCGCCCAGCTCTCCCGGCGCCTGCTGGGCGGCACCGCGCTCGCCACCGATCGGGTGGCGGGTGAGCTGATCGCACAGGGGTGAGCGAGCCGTGCAGGTCCGCCGCATGCGGCGGACCCGAGCGGTTTGCCGCCGAAGGTAAGCATCGCTGCGAGCGCGACTGCGATACCGTCCGGTGCATGCCGGTTGACGAGCTTTGCCGATCGTAACGCAGACGATGCGCAACATCGACGACCGACAGGGCTGCGAACATAGGTTCGCATGGGCCTGGGTTTCCGTCCGATACAAAAGCCAAGCTCCACCGGTGCATGGGCGACTGCGATCCGGGATCTGTGGCGACGCGTCAGTGGCAAAGGTCGAGCGATGAAGCGGCGCGACTGGCTGCTGCTGTTCGCCGCGTACAAGGGCGCACCAGACGGGCTCGACCCGATTCGCTTCCAGAAGGGCCTCTTCCTGTTCTCCCAGCGTGCCCGCGTGCCCGCGCGGTCGAAGTATACGTTCAAGCCTTACGCCTATGGTCCGATGAGCGCCGGAATCTACGACGATCTCGACCGCCTCGTGGACGAGAAGCTGCTCGAGCGCGTTCCCGTACCCGGAAAGCACTGGTCGCGATATAAGCCCAGCCGAGTCACGTTTCGCGAAGGAAAACGGATCCTGAAACAGGCCGAAGACGAGAAGCTGCTCGACGCCGCGCAAGAGCTGTTCAAGATCAAGCAGGACGTCTCGAACGTCGGCTTCAGCCAGCTGCTCGATCGTGTCTACGCCGAGTATCCCGAGTTCGCAGTCAACTCGGTTTTCCGCAGGTCCGCCTGACCAGAGTCGGCCATTCGTCGCAACCATCGGATCAAATCGCGATGATGCAGTGCTCATGAAGCCTGCCCCACATTCCGAAACATCGACGTGAGATGACCCTCATCGCAGCTTTCCGCCACCGCGATGGACTGATCCTTGGCTCCGACAGCCAGGAGACGCGGGGGGAGCTGGGCCGGCGCCTTGCGCGCCCCACGCAGAAGGTGTACGTGCCATGCCGGGGCTTTATGCTCGCCTGGGCCGGCCCACAGAACGTCGCCCAAGGCTTCGCCCTGCGCCTTGCTCGCGCACGGATTTCACCAAACGCCGATCGCCTCGATATCGAAGCCCGACTCAAAGCGATCCTCGCCGACCTTCGTAAGGACGAGAGCATCAAAGAGCGGAGCGACGTAATCGAACTTTTCCTCGCATGGTGGTCGCGCGCGGAGAACAAGCCGCTGGCGCTCCGCCTGTTCAGCGGTGGAGCAACCGAATGGGTGGACAGCTGGGCCTTCGCGGGCGCCAAAATCGGCGTCGAGAACGCGAGCTTTGCGATGGGCGCGCTGCGCTATCTCGATCTGGGTGCGCTCGAGATCGACCACGCCAAGGTCGTGGCGCTCAAGGTGCTTCGAGACGTGATCGCCACCGCGGCCGAGGGCATCGGCGGTCGGGTTCAGATGGGCACGGTCCAGAAAAGCGGTGTCCAGCGCGTGGAGGAGGCTGACATGCGAGGGCTGGACGACACCGTCAATCTCTGGGAGTCGCGATGCGTCGAACTTCTCCTGGGAGCCACCCCACCGCCGTCCGCCAGCGCCACCCCCGACCGTGGGGTTGGCCCGCCGGGCTGAGGCATCTACCACCGCCGGTGACGCGCGAGGGAGTGCCGCGCGCGAGCGACCGTGGCGGCGGTGTACGTCGCCATCACCGGCGCGCCGTAGGCGTTGTAGACGGCCTGCACCAGCGCCGGCTGCACACCGCAGTTGATGCAGAAGCCGTGCTGCGACCAGCCGATCGCGCGGGCGAGCACCTCGTCGGCGTATTCCACGCCGTAGGCGTCGTGGCCGTAGTAGTTATACGCCGCCCACCACGCGGAGTCGTCGAGCGCGGGACCAGCGCCGTCGGAGTACAGCAGCCAGGTTGCCGCCATGATCGCGTCGTAGTCGTCGTAGATTGACGGATGGTGGGCGGTGCGGTGGTCGTACACCGCGGGGCGCACACCGAAGCGATAGGCGTTCTTCACCAGATCCCATGTGCTCACCGGCCCATTGGTGACGTTGAACTGCATCGGCCCCCCACAGCAGCCGGCGAAGTTCAAGCCGTGGTAGGTGGACGGCGCAGTGGAGAACGCGGTCTCCTGCATGTGGATCGAGGCGAGCAGCAGCCAGTTGACGCCGAACACCCGCTGCGCCTCTGCGTAGATCGGGTAGAAGCCGGCCTCCCACACCGCTGCGATGTGCGCTTCGGGTCCCGGCGAGCTCGCCGCCACGTCCTCCCGCCCGCCGGGAGCGTGCGCTACGACGGCTCCCACCGATGCCACAGCGGGCGACGCGCTCCCCGCAGACCCATGACGGGCGTCCGCGTACGGTCCCGCCGCGGTGCCCCGCCCCGAGCGCAACGCCGCCTCGGAGGCGCTGGGCGCAGTGGGCGTGACCGCTCCCGCCAGCACCGTCGGCGGAGCGCTCGCGCTCGGAGAGGCGCCGATCGCTCCGCCGAGGATCGCCGCCAGCACACCGGCGCCCAGCAGGCACAGCGCCAATGCCACCAGCCACGCCCTACGTTCGGAGGGCGGAGTGGGTGTGTGGGCCCCCTCGTACACAGGCATTGACGGTAGCGGCGCTACCTTAAGCGCGCGTAGGGCCTACCCTGGACGCGATGCCCGAGGAGACCGATCGGAGGTCGTCAAGCGACCCTTCTGCGCCTCTCGCGGATCCGGCCCAAGCTTCGCAGTCCGCAGTGGAGCGCAGCGGCCCGCTGACAGTCGAGCTCCTGCGCAAAGCTGACGGTCGGCGGCTGATTCTCTACCAGTGGACTGGCGAGGATGGGTGAGCTGCGCTTCGAGGAGCTGCGCGGCGAGTGGGTGGACTACGCGATCCACCGCCAGGAGCGCACGTTCCTGCCGAGCGAGGAGCACTGCCCGCTGTGCCCCACGCGCCCGGGAGGGCCGCCGACGGAGATTCCCTTCCCGGCATTCGAGATCGCGGTCTTCGACAACCGCTTCCCCGCGTTTGAGGCCCCGCGGGGCGCGGCGGAGGTCGTCGTCTACACCGACCGCCACCACGACTCCTTCGCGACGCTCCCCCTGGAGCGCGCGCGGGCGCTGATGTGGGTGTGGCGGGCGCGCTATGAGGAGTTGGGCGCGCGCGAGGACGTGGCGTACGTGCTGATCTTCGAAAACCGTGGCGTGGAGGTCGGGGTGACGCTGCACCACCCCCACGGACAGATCTACGCCTATCCCTTCCTGCCCCCCGTGCCCGCCGCCGAGCGCGCCGCCGACGCACGCCTGGGAGGCTGCGCCCCGTGCGTGCTGCTGGGGCGAGAGCTCGAAGGATGGGCTCCGGATCGTGTACGAGAACGAGCACGTGCTCGTCTACGTCCCCCGCGCCGCGCGCTGGCCCTACGAAGCGCACGTGGTGCTGCGCGCACACCGACCCACGCTGCTGCACTGCGCCCCCGCAGAGCTCGATGCGCTCGCCGACGCGCTGCAGGCGCTCACGCGCGGCTACGATGCGCTGTTCGAGCGGCCGTTCCCATACGTCATGGTCGTCCACCAGGCGCCCACGGGCCCCGGCGTCGAGCAGGAGGGGCATCTGCACGTCGAGGAGGGACATCTGCACGTCGGGGAGGGGCATCTGCACGTCGAGTTCTACCCACCGCTGCGCACGGCGCACAAGCTGAAGTACCTCGCGGGCTCCGAGCAGGGCGGCGGCGTGTTCATCGTCGACACGCTCCCCGAGGAGTCCGCCGGGGCATTGCGCGAGGCGGTCGGCCGTGCCGCCCCCTGAGGTGCGCGCGTTCGCCCCGGGTCGCGTCAACCTGATCGGGGAGCACACCGACTACAACGATGGCCTCGCGCTTCCGTTCGCGATCGCAGAGGGCATCACGGTGTGGGCACGGGCGACAGATGTGGGGCGCATCCGGGCACGGGCCCTCGACCTCAATGAAGGCGATGAGCTCTCGTTCGCCAATCTTCTGCGGCCTGCTCCCTCAAAGTCCCGGAACTCCCCAGTCCCGAACATCCAGCGGGGCGAGGGCTGGCGCAGCGTCGTGCGCGGCGTCGCCGCCGAGCTGCTGCGAGCGGAAGTCGCGGTTCCGGGGGCTGAGCTGGAGATACACGGCGATCTGCCGCGCAACGCGGGACTCTCCTCCTCGGCCGCGCTGGAGGTTGCCCTGTGCTTGGCGCTGCTTGGCCTTACCCGCACCAATCTCGACCGTCGCGAGCTGGCGCGGCTGTGCTCCCGCGTCGAGAACGAGTGGCTGGGCGCGCACACCGGCCTGCTCGACCAGCTCGCCTCGCTCTACGGCGAGGCCGACACAGCGCTGCGCATCGACTTCTCCAATCTCGACATCCAGCCGGTGCCGCTCGTGCTAGCAGCTGGTTGGCGGCTGGCGACGCTCGACTCCGGCGATCCCAGGACGCTGGCGGCGTCCGGCTACAACGAGCGTCGTGCCGAGTGCAGGCGAGCGTGCGAGCTGCTCGGGGTGGAGTCGCTGCGGGAGGCGCAGGAGCACATGCTCGACACGCTGCCCCCCGTGCTGGCCCGCCGCGTGCGACACGTGCTCGGTGAAAACGCCCGTGTGCTGGCAGCCGTCACGGCCCTGCACAAAGGCGCGCTCGCTGAGCTGGGCGCGCTGCTCGACGCCTCCCACGCGAGCCTGCGCGACCTTTATGAGTGCTCGACCCCGGCTGTCGAGATAGCGGTGCGAGCGTTGAAGGAGGCCGGTGCGCTCGGTGCGCGACTGGTTGGTGGTGGCTTCGGTGGCCACGTGTTGGGACTCTTCCCGCCCGACGCCTCCCCGCCCGCACACGCACGCGAGGTGCGCCCCTCGCGCGGAGCCCACCTGCTCGATTAGGCGACAGCCAACGCCGCTTGCTTCTCAGCCAGCGCGGCGATCAGCTCCTCGAAGGAGTCCGTGAACTTCTGCACTCCCTCGCGCTCCAGCGTGTCGGTGAGATCGTCGTAGTCAACGCCCGCCCGCGCCAGCTCGTCGAGCAGCTTGCGCGCCTCCCCCGCCTCCGCCTGCAGGCGCGCCCGCGGACGGCCGTGGTCCTGGTAGGCGCTGATCGTCTCCTCCGGCATCGTGTTGACGGTGTCGGGGCCGACCAGCTCCTCCACGTACAGCGTGTCGGGGTAGTCGGGGTTCTTCGTCGAGGTCGAGGCCCACAGCACGCGCTGCGGGGTGGCGCCCTTGCCCGCGAGGAACTCCCAGCGGGGGCCGCGGAAGACGGAGAGGTAGTGCTGGTAGGCAAGCTTCGCGTTGGCCACCGCCAGACGACCCTTCAGTCGGTCAAGGGCCTCGTCCTTCCCCGCCGACTGCAACTCGTCCAGGCGCCGGTCGGCCTCCGTGTCGATCCGCGATACGAAGAAGCTCGCCACCGACGCCACCTTGCGCGGATCGCCGCCTGCCGCGATCAGGCGCTCCACGCCGCGCATGTAGGACTCGGCCACCTCCGCGTAGCGGCGCAGCGAGAAGATCAGCGTCACGTTGATCGAGTGGCCCTGGGCGATCACGTCCTCGATCGCCGCCAGTCCGGGCTTGGTCGCGGGGATCTTCACCATCAGGTTCGGTCGATCCACCGTCTCGTGCAGGCTGATCGCCTCGTTGTACGTCGCCAGCGTGTCGTATGCGAGATCGGGCGCCACCTCCAGCGATACATACCCGTCGCGCCCCAACCCCCCGTCCCAGATCGGGCGGAAGAGGTCGCACGCGTCCTTGATATCGCGCTCCGCCAGCCGCCAGAAGCTCGCCTGCGCGTCGAGACCCTCGTCGGCCAGTTCACGCAGCTGCTCGTCGTAGGCATCCCCCGCGCTCATCGCCTTCTGAAAAATCGTCGGGTTGGAGGTCGCCCCCACCACGGCGTCCGCGTCGAGCAACTCCTGCAGATGGCCGCCGCGGATCGACTCGCGCGAGAGGAAGTCCACCCACACGCTCTGCCCGAGCGCGGAGAGGCGGTGAAGCGGTGAGAGGGTCTGGGAGGATGGCATCTGCATCTCCTTGTGGGTCGCTTGATCTGCGGGCCTGCCTTGACGGGCCTACCTACAGCCTACCCTCGGATGCGGCCCCGGAAAACTAAAGCAGCGTGCGTGCGCGTGCGGCGATGTTCTCGACCGAGAAGCCCAGCTCCTGGAGCACGCGAGCGCCGGGGGCGGAGGCGCCGAAGCGGTCGATGCCCAGCACGTCTCCCTGCGAGCCCACCCACTTCCACCAGCTCATGCTCGCCCCCGGCTCGACCGCCAGACGGGCGGTCACAGCGGGCGGGAGCACCGTGTCGCGGTACTCCTGTGTCTGGGCTTCGAAGAGCTCCATGCACGGCATCGACACAACCCGCACCGCGGTGCCCTCCCCCGCCAGCACGCGGGCGGCGTCCAGGGTCAGCGGAACCTCGGCGCCCGTGGAGATGAGGATCGCCTCCGGGCTGGGCGCGGAGTCCCACAGCACATACCCCCCGCGCTCCAGCTCACTCGCCGCCGCCAGCTGCCCGTCCTCGCGCTCCAGCACCGGGATCCCCTGGCGGGAGAGTGCCAGCGCCACCGGGCCGTCCTCGCGTTCCAGCGCCACCCGCCACGCCTGCACGGTCTCGTTGGCATCGGCCGGGCGGATCAGCCACAGGTGCGGGATCGCGCGCAGCGCCGCGTAGTGCTCCACGGGCTGGTGGGTGGGGCCGTCCTCACCGAGGCCCACCGAGTCGTGCGTCCACACCCACACCACGGGCAGCCCCATCAGCGCGGAGAGGCGCACCGACGCGCGCATGTAGTCGGAGAAGATCAGGAACGTCGAGCCGTATGGCTTCACGATCCCCCCGTGCGCGGCCGCGCCGTTGACGATCGCTCCCATCGCGTGCTCGCGGATCCCGAACGGCACGTTGCGACCCGTGTGCACCCGGGAGAACTGGCCGGCGCCGGGGAACACCGTCTTGGTCGACTCCACGAGGTCGGCCGCCCCTCCCGCCATCGTGGGGGCGTATGCGGAGAAGGCCGCCATCGCCTTCTGCCCGGCCGCTCGCGTCGCCAGCTTCTCGCCCGCCGCGAAGCTCGGCAGCGCCTCGCGCCAGCCATCCGCCAGGCGACCCGCCCAGGCTCGCTCCCAATCCTGCGCCAGCGCAGGGTGCGCCTCGCGCCATGCATCCCATCGTGGCTGCCACTCGCGCTCGGCCTCGGCGCCGGCGTCGGCGAGACTCATGTGTCCATACACCCGCTCGTCCACCCAGAAGTCGCGCTCCGGGTCGAAGCCCATCGCGAGCTTCGCCGCGCGCACCTCCTCCTCGCCCAGCGGCGCGCCGTGCGCGGCCGCGGTGTCCACTGCGTGGGGGGCGGGGTAGGCGATGTGCGAGCGCACCGCGATGAACGACGGGCGCTCGGTTTCCGCGCGCGCAGTCGCAAGCGCTGCGGTGAGCGCGTCGATGTCCTCGGAGTCCCCCACCCGCTGCACATGCCATCCGTCCGCCGCCAACCGCGCGATGTGGTTCTCGCCGTCGAAGGAGATCGCGGTGCTGCCGTCGATCGTGATGCGGTTGTCGTCGTAGCACACCGTCAGCCGACCCAGCCCGAAGTGCCCGGCGATCGAGGCCGCCTCCTGACTGATGCCCTCCATCATGTCGCCGTCGGAGCAGATCACATAGGTGTGGTGGTCCACCACCTCTTCGCCGGGGCGGTTGTAGCGCTCGGCCAGGAAACGCTCCGACATCGCCATCCCCACTGCGTTGGCGAAGCCCTGCCCGAGTGGGCCCGTGGTGACCTCCACGCCCGGGGTGTGGCCGCGCTCCGGGTGCCCCGGGGTGCGCGAGCCCCACTGGCGGAACTGCATGAGGTCCTCAATCGAGAGCTCGTAGCCACTGAGGTGCAGCAGCGAGTACAGCAGCACGCAAGCATGCCCGGCGCTCAATACGAAGCGGTCGCGGTCCTGCCACAGCGGATTGCGAGGGTTGACGCGCAGCCGGCGCTTGAACAGCACATACCCCAGCGGCGCCAGCGCCATTGCCGTGCCGGGGTGCCCGGCGCCCGCCTTCTGCACCGCGTCCATCGACAGGCCACGGATCGTGTCGATCGCGAGGCGCTGCAGCTCGGGCTCACCGTGGCGGTCCATCTCCACACCATCTGTCGAACCGACCGGTTGATGCCTCACCGTCATTGCGCCCGATCCTAGCGGGCGCTCGCGTCGTTGGTCGGTCCCCCGTGCGCGCCGGCTCAGCGACCGCGCGGACGCCGGCGCGTCGGCGCCAGCGCCGGGATCGAGTGCGCCCGGCCACGCGTGCAGAAGGCTGCCCGCGGATGCACGCTCACCAGCCAGTGCAGATCATGGCGACAGTGCGAGCGCCGGTACGGCCACCGGGCATGCAGCGCCCGGAGCATCCGCCGCTCCTCACAGACGAACACTTTCATGACGATCCAACCTCCCCTACCCCTCGCAATTGGCCCGCGCGGCCGAAGGAGGCCTTTGATTTGGTCCGTAATGTAGCAGCTAATAGTACGCTGCCTACAGAACAAGGCCACCCGACCTCGCAAGAAAGCAGCGCTTGTCCGAGCGCAGCCCCCCGCCCCTTCGGCCCCATCGGTATGGAGCAACCCCTTGATTTCCCTTGTTTTGCCTGCACTTCTACCCCTCAGCCAGTCCCCTCAGCATCCTATTCAAGTTTGCCCTTGAACCCTTCCCCGGAAACACATATAAATCATGTTTTACTCATCCTGTCAACATCTGACGAGCGAGAAGCGCAATGTCTGCCCACCGATCAAGTCCATTGGCACGCGTGCCGCCGTCCACTAAGGTGGAGCATGTGGCCGAGGGACCGAGGCAGAACGGGGGCGGGGGTCGGAGAGCGGATGGCGCCCAAATGAAGGGGCCCGACAAACGCCGCGCCACCAACGGGCCTCGGTCGAAGAGCCCGAACGGCCGCAAGAGCACGAACGCCCGGCGGACCGTCGATGGCACCCTGGAAGCGCGCCCACGCCGGAGCGCCGACGCCCAGAAGGGCCTTCCACGCGGCCCCCAGGCGCTCCCACGCGAGCGAGTGGTGGCACACCAGCGCGAGCGGCTCCTCGAAGCGATGGTGCAGGCCGTCAGCGAGCGCGGAGTGGTCGCCACCACGATCTCCGACCTCGTCGCTCGCGCCGGCATCTCGCGGCGGACCTTCTACGAACACTTCGACAACAAGGAGGACTGCCTGCTGGCGACCTACGACACGGTTGTCGAGACCGAGGTCCAGCGGCTGCTCGGACTCGCCGGCGCCGACGTCGCCTGGCGGGAGCAGTTGGAGGGGATCATTCGCGCGCTGTTCGACGCGATCGCCGAACGCCCCGACGCAGCACGTCTGATCTGCGTTGAGATGGGCGCCTCCGGCGCAGTCGGAGTGCAGCGCTGGGCAGATGGGGCAACCCGCTTTGAACACTTCATCAGCGCCGGCTTCGAGCGTGCGCCGGGGACGGGGACGGTTCCCGATCCGGTGGCCCGCGCGGTGGTGGGGGCGCTGCGCAAGATCATCTACACCCGCGTGCGCGAAGAGCGCTCCAACAAGTCGCTGAAAGCCGAGCTCACGCGCATCGTCCCGGAGCTGATGGAGTGGGTCGACTGCTACTACCCGACTCCCGCCGGAGTTCCCCGCCGGCCCCGCCCGCACAAGCCACGTTGGCTGGAGGGCGGACGGGCGCCCGGCTCGCTCTCGCCGCCGGCGCCGTGGGGGGTCCGAGGGCTGCCGCGCGGCGAGCACAACCTTCCGCGCGGCTTCGTGGAGTTCAACCAGCGTGAGCGGATCTTCGATGCGATCGCCAAACTCACCGCCAGGGACGGCTACCAGGCACTGAGTCTCGAGGACATCGCGGCGGCGGCGGCGGTCTCGCTGCAGACCTTCTACAGCCACTTCGAGAACAAGGAGGAAGCGTTCCTCGCCACCTTCGAGGTCGGCCACACCCGCGCGAAAGCCGCTGTCAACCGGGCGCTCGCCCACCAGACCGACTGGATCGGCGGCGTGCGTGCGGGAGCGCTGGCGCTGCTGGAGTTCCTGGCATCAGAGCCCGCGCTCGCGCACCTATCGTGCGTGGACATCCTGATCGCCTACCCCCACGTCGCCGGCCGCGTGGCGGAGGCCAACGCCGCCTACGCCGAGCTGCTCGACATGGACCTCGGTGAGGGCGCCCCCTCCCAAACCTCCACCCCGATCGTCGGCGAGGCGATCGTCGGAGGGGTGTTCGAGCTGCTCCACGACTACATCCTGCGGGGCCACACCCGCAGGCTGCCGGAGCTCGCCGACCACGTCAGCTACATCGCCCTCGCCCCGTTCATCGGCCGCGAGGCCGCCGCCGAGGCGCTCGCGCAGCGCTGAAAGCGCCGTCCGAGGCCACCTTCGGTGGTACGTGGTGCTGTCGATCGGAAACATTGAGGGCAAGGTCTTGACCAAGACCGGTGCGCCACCGTAGCCTTACTCAATGCGCCGAGCCGTAGCAAGAAAGACGAGCAGATGAGCGACGGCGCGACGATCGACGGCGCTGTCGCCACTCACCACATCGCCGAGGCCAACCACGGGGTTCGGATGTCGCTGCCGCTCGATGACCGGGAGGACTTCGAAGACGCGCGACGGGGATTCGTCGCGGCGCTCTCGCCCGCGCTCGTCGGCGGGACGAGCGGACGCGTGGTGTGGGATATGGAGTCCTACTCATTCCTCGCGGAGGAGTGCCCCGACTCCGTCAACCCGAGTCTCTGGCGCCAGTCGCAGTTGAACGCGATCCATGGCCTGTTCGAGGTGGTTCCCGGGATCTACCAGGTGCGCGGCCTCGACCTCTCCAACATGACGATCGTCGAGGGCGACGAGGGCGTGCTGGTGATCGATCCCCTGATCTGCGCCGAGACCGCGGCGGCGGCACTGGCGCTCTATCGCGAGCACCGTGGCCAACGACCGGTGACCGGTCTGCTGTACACCCACTGCCACGTCGACCACTTCGGTGGAGCGCTGGGCGTGGTCGATGCCCGCGACGTCGACGCGGGCCGGATTCCGGTGCTGGCGCCGGAGGGCTTCCTGGAGCACGCGATCAGCGAGAACGTGTACGCGGGCACCGCGATGGCGCGTCGCGCGGCGTACATGTTCGGCGCGGCGCTGCAGCGTGGCCCGCGCGGACAGGTGGGCACCGGCCTGGGCATGACCGTCTCAACCGGGTCCATCGGGATCTTGCCCCCCACACGCGAGATCTCGCACACCGGCCACGAGGAGACGATCGACGGGATCACGATGATCTTCCAGATGACCCCGGGCAGTGAGGCGCCGGCGGAGATGAACTTCCTGTTCCCCGCCCACCGCGCGCTGTGCATCGCCGAGAACGCCACCCACAACCTCCACAACATCATCACCCCACGCGGCGCGCTGGTGCGCGACGCGCGCCTCTGGTCGCGCTACCTGAACGAGGCGATCAATCTCTTCGGCTCGCGCGCCGATGCGCTGTTCGCCGGGCACCAGTGGCCACGCTGGGGGCGGGAGCGCATCGTCGAGATGCTGGCGAAGCAGCGCGACCTGTACGGCTACCTGCACGACCAGACGCTGCGCCTGCTCAACAAGGGGTACGTCGGCAGCGAGATCGCCGAGCTGCTGACGTTGCCGGCGGGCCTCGCGCGCGAGTGGCACTGTCGGGAGTACTACGGAACAGTCAGCCACAATGTGAAGGGCATCTACCAGCGCTACATGGGCTGGTTCGACGGCAACCCCGCCCACCTCTGGTCGCATCCGCCCGAGCAGGCCGCCACGCGCTATGTACGCACGATGGGCGGCGCGGATGCCGTGCTGCGGGAGGGCCACCGCGCGTTCGCCGAGGGCGACTACCGCTGGGTGGTGGAGCTGGTGTCTCACGCGGTGTTCGCCGATCCCGACAACCTCGAGGCTCGTGAGCTGGAGGCCCGGGCATTCGAGCAGCTCGCCTACGGTGCCGAGAGCGCACCGTGGCGCAACTTCTTCCTGATGGGCGCCCGCGAGCTGCGCGAGGGAGTCGTGGAGGGCGGGAACACCCCCTCCAGGGAGATGGTGGCCCTGCTCTCGAGCGAGCAGCTCTTCGACGTGCTGGCAATCCGCATCGACGGCCCGCGCGCAGGAGAGCTGCGGCTGAGCTTCAACTGGATCTTCACCGACACCGACGAGCGTCACGTGCTGATGCTCAGCAACGGTGTTCTGATCCACTCCGCCGACCGGCAGGACCCGCATGCGGACGCCACCGTGGTGGTGGAGCGCGCTGCTTTGAACGAGCTGTTCGCGGGCATCACCCCGGTGGGGGAGCTGCTCGGAGAGGGACGTCTGCGCGTCGAGGGCGACGCCGCCAAGCTCGGCGAGCTGCTCGGTCTGCTGGACGAGCCCGACCCTTCGTTTGCGATCGTCACACCGTAGGCTCACGAGGTCGGGAGATCGGGCTCCATCTGCGAAGATCGGCCGATGCTTCGAGCTAACGCTCTCAGCGTGGACTGCGAATGTGACGAGCGCGACCCCGACGGCTACCGTGCGGGCTCGGCAAACATCAGCAAGGTCGTGGGAGGCAAGGCGATCGCAACCAAGGTCTACGAGCTTCCGGCGGGCGAGAGCGTATGCCCATACCACTACGAGTACGAGGAGGAGTGGCTCCTCGTACTCGGCGGCACCGTCATCGTGCGCATACCCGAGCGCGAGGAGGAGCTTGCTCGCGGCGAGGTGGTCTGCTTCCCCCCCGGTCCTGCCGGCGCACACAAGGTGACCAATCGTGGGAGTGCCGTGGCGCGAATCCTGATGTTCTCGAGCGCACGCGAGCCGGCGGTCGCCGTCTACCCGGATAGCGACAAGATCGGTGTCTGGCCGGGTAATACGGACGACGAGGTGATCCTACGGCGGTCCGATGGAAAAGTGGACTACTGGGACGGCGAGCGGTAGCGGGCGCGCCGCGCTTTGTGAAGATGGATGGGCCGTGCAGGAATCGAACCTGCAACCTTGGGCTTAAGAGGCCCTTAGGGGCACCCCGAACCGCCCATTTTAGGGCGTTTTAGTCGCCCCAAACATGGCTTAGAGCCATATGATCGGGCTGGTTTGGTACCCAAAATGGTACCCACGGGAGGCGTGGTACCCACATGGTACCCACGGTGTTAGAGTGAGTTTCTGACACCCGTGAAGAGAGCGCCCGCGCACCCGTGATCCGGGGGCGAGGGACACCGGAGGTAGACCGATGCCGGCATCAAACCCCAGCGCCACGATCATCGTCCGCGAGCACCGCGGCCAGGTATTCTACGAGGCCAAGTTCCGCCACCACGGTCGTCAGGTCAAGCGCCGCATCGGCCCCGCATGGCTCGAACGCGATCCCGACGCGGGCGACTGGCGCCGGCGGCGCGGGCGAATCCCTGAAGGCGCCTACGACGAGCGCTCCGCCCACGTGGCCGCCGCGCAGCTCGTCGCCAGACACGTGACCGAGGCGGCAGACGTGGAGCGCGTCGAACAGGAGCGCCACGCCCGAGGCGTGACCTTCCGCGAGGTCGCACACGCCTACCTGCGGTGGCTGGAGAACGTGCGTGGCGCGAAGCCCTCCACACTGGTCGGACACCGATCGGTGCTCGCCGAGCCGGGCATCCCCTACAAGCGCGGCAAAGGAACCACAGCCGGACACGTGATGGCCGCCCTCGGCGACCGACCGGCGGCGAAGATCACCACGCGAGAGATCGAGGATCTGCTGGCGAGGGTCAGCGAGACGGGCGCCTCGTCGCGCACCGTGAACAAGCACCGGAACGTGATCGCCGCGATCTTCAACTACGGGCGCAAGCCGTCCACGTACGCGTTGGCGGGGAACCCGGCGAGCGCAGCCGATCGCCGCCGCGAGCCGCACCCGGCCGCGCTCGTGTTCTACACGCCGGAGGAGATCGAGGCGCTTGCACGCGCGCTCGAGGACGGGCGCCACCGTGAGCCGCCGCGACAGTCCCTCAGCGAGCAGGAGCGCAAGGCGCAGCGCGCCGAGGACCACCAGGACGCCGAGATCGTCCGGGTCGCCGCCTACGCGGGACTCAGGCAGGGCGAGCTGCTGGCCCTGCGCTGGCGCGATGTGGACTTCGCGGGCTCCGCGCTGACGATCGCCCGTGCATTGAGTGCTGGCGAGGAGACCTCCACGAAGTCGGGGCTGATACGCCGGGTGCCGATGGCCGACCAGGCCGCCGCCGCGCTCGATCGGATGAGCAGGCGCGAGCGCTACACCAGCCCCGAAGACCTGGTGTTCTGCAACGTGTACGGCCGGACGCTCGATGACTCGGCGCTCCGCCGCCGCTACCGCCACGCACAGACCGCCGCCGAGGTGCGGCCCTTGCGCTTCCACGGCCTGCGCCATACCTTTGGCTCACTTCTGGCGATGCGCGGCGTCGACGTGGTGACGATCCAGAAGGCGATGGGACACAGCGCGCTCGCCACCACCAGCCGCTACCTGCACGCGCGCCCGGCATCCGAGCAGGCCCACGTGTTCACGCTGGCCTTCAATCCCACCCCGGGAAGCAACGTACACGAGGTCGCGATCACGGACACGTCGGGGTAGGGAGCGAGGTCGGCGCGTATGGTAAATTGCGCAGATCACGATAAAAAGGCGTAACACGCTAATCATGCTATAGTGGGCAGAAGTAGGTAGCAACCATGCCAGCCATCGGATCACAGCCCAAGCTGCTCTCCGCCACCCAGGCGGCCGACCTGCTGAACGTAAGCCGGCGCACCATCCTGAACTGGATCGAAGCCGACAAGGTGCCCTACGTGAAGCTCCCCGGGGGCGACTACCGCATCCCCCTCTCCGGGCTGCTCTCCTCCCTGTCGGGGACCTACCGGCTCGACGAGGAGGTCCGCGCGCTGGACGAGCGCAACGCGGGGCTCACCGACGAGGACATCCAGGCCGCTATCGGCGAGTAGCCGCCCTGCGCCCATAGAGTGCCGCACGTGCGGCCCGTCGTTCTCGACACCAGCGTGATCCTTCCCGCGACGCTCTCGCCGCGTGGCTACCGTCGCCGGTTCTGGGTACTGCTCGCATTCGGCGCCCTCGCTGCACGACGCAATCTCGCCCGCCTGGAGGCCGACGCTTTGCGCAGGGAGGGTGGTGTAGCGGACAGCGAGAGCGGCGGCTTGCCAGTCGATGCGCTGGCGGCGCAAGCCGACGCGCGTTATAGCCGGCTCAGCGAACTGCTGCCACCGGGCTGCCCCGACGACTGGCGGCTCGTCGGCTCCAAGCCGCTGCTCGAAGAGTACGTGCGCAAGCTGCGCGAGGCCGGACCAAAGCTCGACCAGGCCCTCCGGCCGAACAGCATTGAGGTCGTGCGCCGGCAGATCGAGAGCGTCTGCGCGGACATGACCGAGGACTTCGACCCCACGAAGATCCCGCGCTATACGGCCGATCGCGACGATGACCCGGTCGTGCACACCGCACTCCTCGCCGACGCCACTTGGCTCATCGCGGACGACCGCAAGCACATCTCCACCGACCCGCACGGCCTCACCGAATACGAGCTGCCCGACGGCGAGCGCCGGGTGTCGGCCGTCACGTTCAGCCGCTTCCTGGAGCACCTGACCGACATCGACCTCGACCACATCGACCCAGGTCTGCTCGCAGTTGCGTTCAGCCCACTCATATAGCCCGGACGTTCAGCTCACCCAGTGGCGGTACGCCTCGATCCATTGCGCGCCCTCAGGCGGCGGAGTCGGCAGGGGCAAATCGAGGAGCGGGATGGTCTGTCGCAGCTTCTCGCGCGAGCAGATCGCCACGATCTGATCCTCGCCGGTCAAGTCCACGCGCTCGACGGTGACCTCCACACCCAGCACCCGCGTTTTGAAGGGAACCGTCAGCTCGTCTTCGATCACGGTGAGCAGACCTGTGACCTGCTCAGCCTCGTTGTAGCAATCGACGGTGGCCTCCTCGACCATCGCGTCGAGCTGCGCCTTGCTCATTGCACCCACCGCGCGAGGGTATCCCAGGGTCAAGACGTCACGTGGGCCACCGCTGATCGCCGCGCCCGAGCTTTCGGCCCCGCTCTACCACGCGCCCCTTCGATCAGCCCGGCGACGACACCGACCTACGCTCAGCTTGGAACTGCAAAGTCACGGTCGATCGTCCGCCGCTCCCCAACCAGGCTGCGCCTGGTCGGGGGCCCCCACCGCGGCGGAGCGCAGTCCCCCGGCCCCCGTCCGCGGGGTAGCGTGGCACACCCTGTCAACCCACAAGGGGTGTGACAGGGTGTGCAGCGGGGGCCGGGCAGGGGGCCGGCCGACTGCTCGATCGACGGAGGGGGTCCCGCAGCTGTTCGCGCGCCTACTCGGCAGCCGCAGCCCGCTCGCGCAGCTTGAGATCCCCGCCGTGGTCATCCTCCCGCCCCGGCGCCAGCCACTGACCCGCGCCACGCCCGAGCGCTCCAACCACGCGACGCTCGACCACCAGCTCCAACCAATGCTCCACCCGGCTCCGATCAGCACTCGCCCACGCCTCCCACGACGCGCCTGCCAGCATCGGCATCACCTCCGGCCCGTTCCTCCAGCGCCCCACGGCAAGGCAAGCCCGCCGCTCTGCTTCGCTGCGCTCCGCCTCACGGCACACAGTTGCACCAAAGGGTGCTTGCTTTGCTATTTTGCTCTCTATTGTCTACGGCTGAGCAACAGATCCTGACCGTGCCCCAGGTCGCCGAGGAGCTCCAGGTGACCGCTCAGACGATCCGCAACTGGATCGATAGCGGTGCGCTGCCGGCGGCGAAGATCGGCCGCGCCTTCCGGATACGACGCGAGCACGTCGATGCGCTACTCGCACGCGCACAGGCCGACAGCAGCTCCCTGGCGACCCGCCGCGACCTCTGGGCGCCGGAGACCCTCGGGTTGCCCCACCGCCGCCGCGATGCCGAGCATCCAGCGTCGGTGTGGGATGAGACGGGCGCCCCCGCGCTGCCGTCCAAGCGCGCCTGAGCGACGGAACACGGCGACGACAGGGTCTCTCGGATCAGGCTGAGCGACGCGCGCGGGTGCCTGGCCGCCGGGCGCCCGCGCCATCTTCGCGTTCGACCGCCTCGGCAAGCCCCCCGGCGGCAGCGGCGAGCTCGTCGTAGGCGCGGGCGACATCGAGCATGTTCTGGCCGGTGGCGGCGGTGTTCAGCCGCCGGACGGCTTCGTCGAAGCGCCGCCAGAGGCCCTCGGGTCCGCGGCGCCCGGTACCAGGCTGCAGCTCATACGGCGGCTGGGGGTCGGCCGCGCGATGAGGCGGCCAGTCAAAGCCCGCAGCATCCACGGCCCGGCAGGCGCGCGCCTCCTCGCTCGCGGCCTGGGCGAGACCGGACAGACGTGCGCTGAAGCCATGATCGGGAGGCGCCATACGGTGCGCCTCAAGCGCACTACGCCAATCATCGAGTGCGTCCCTGAAGCCGCCGAGCACACGCTCCTCATCGCTGGCGCCGCTTGTTGTGTTCATTTGGTCATCGTAGCTGGTGCTGGTCATAGCCACTTTGCGCAGGTCATCAGGTCGGCGTCACGTGCCTCGCGCGCAGCGCGAGCAAGCATCCGCGTGACCGCCGGATCGACCGCTTCCAACGACGAGGACGATCTAATCCGGTCCTCGTGACGATGAAGGTGCTGGAGGCCCACCGGAATGGTCACCGAGGCGCTGCCGGACGAATAAACGCGCCGAACGCCGCCCAAAGCCCGGGTTTGGGACGACCGCTTGACATCACCGAGTTCGTGCCCTAACGTTTTTCTTGCCACCACATATCCTGTGGCGCCGTCAGGCTTTTGTTCAGCCGTCGGACTTTTGGGGGGGAAGTCTCGATCCACAAAGGTGTGGCGGTTGGAAGTGTGGACCCGGGGCTTCTCTCCAGAAGCCGACCGTAAGCGGAGTCCACATGCACAGCGGTTCGCACCCCAAGCCTCTCAAGACCAAGAAAGAACTGAAGCGCCAGTCCGAAGAATTGGCGCTCACAGAGCGGCGGGTGTTCCTAGTCCTCGCCGTCGTGCTCGCCCTTGCGAGCGTGATCAGCCCGTTCCTTGGCGTACACGGCCCCTTCCCGACGACCACAGGTGTCGGCGCAGGCCTATCTGTGCTAGGCGGCTATCTCAGACGATGAGCCGATCTTCACCCGGGCGACGACGAGTCGGAAGGCCCGACTGAGCGAGCCATCAGGGCAAGTAGACGCTCGATCGTAGCCACGCTCGCTTCAGGGAACTCGACGCTGCGCGTCCTAGCATGGGTTGGGTGGCTGTAGAGACAACGCTCACGCCCGGTCACAGCTATGTGGCCGAGCTCGAACTGAAGCACGCCAGGGAAAAGGCGCGCAGGGTCGAGCGGCGGCCGTGGTGGACGCCTGTCGCCGCGCTGATCGGCGGCGCCGCAGGCTTCGGTGTTGTGCTCGTGGCCATGGGCGCGATCGTGATGTGGGTCCGCCTCATGGCGGCCGGGATACCTGTCGAACAGGGCCTCGCGGCTGTGTCTACGCGCTCGCTCGCCGTGACGGGCGCACATGTGCTGCTCGTGCCTGTCCTGTTCATGGTCATCGTGATGCTTGGCCTTCACTACTGGCTCGATCTTCGCCTTCGCCGTGACGTTCAAGCGTTCGAAGCGGGCGCCACTCCGCCCGAGTTGCTGGGCCGCACCAGGAGCGTGGGAAGGAAAGCAAACACGTGGCTCGAGCAGGCCGTCGAATGGATGAACGCGCACCCGCTCCTCTGGATCCCCTTCCTGCCCCTCTATCCCCTGGTCAAGTTCAGCGAGCTTCTTGCTCGACACCGGCTCACGGTCCTGTGGTGGGTGGCCGCGTTCCCTTTGGTGCCAGGCTGGATCGGCATCTTTGTCTTCAACACCCTTGCTTTGCGGTGGGCCACCCACGTCTACGAGACGGCACACATGATGGAGAGATCGCTCGTGGATGTTAGGTTGCGCGTCATCGCCGGCTTCGCCCTCGCGGCTGTGCTCGTGGCGCTCGCGTTCCAGTTCGACAAGCCGTCCCAGCTTGCACCTACGCGAATCTCGCTCACGAACGGCACGCACATCAGCGGCCTCTATGTAGGAGGCGACTCTGAAGCGCTCACGTTGGCTGTAGGCCACAGGCTCAAGGTGATCCCGCAAGCACAGATCAGCACAACCGAAATCAAGCCGCTTCCTGCAGCGTCGCGCTCGAAGTCCCTGGACACGCGGCTCGTAGATGCCATCTTCTAGCCTTGAGAATTCTTAGGAGACACGCCCGCCGCCTTGGACGCGAGGGACGCCATTGAGAGGCTCCGGTCGTACCGGGGCTCACGGCCATCTTTGCCACAGACGACTCGGACGACGATAGGCCGGCTCCGAGGCGCACGCCCACCTGGTCCCTTACGACCCGCCCCAGGAGCTGTGATTCGGACTTCGGCAACCCTCTTTGGAATGGGTATTCTTGCTATAACTTGCTTGTTTTGCTATTTTGGCTCAGGTATGGCGACTTTTTCGCTCGGAGCACCCACCCCGCCCGCCCGCCTCACGGCCGACGACGTGATGACCGCCCGAGAGGTCGCCCGGCTGCTCCACGCGCCGGTCAGCACCGTCGAAGATTGGGCTCGCCGAGGCGTCCTACCGAGCGTCAAGGTCGGCCGGCGGCGCCTCTACATCCGCCAGCGCGTAGAAGCAGAGCTGCTCGGCGAACGACGGGCGCAGCCGTCGCGCTGACGCTCCGTTTGGTACCCACGAGTGGTACCCACGGGCT
Organism: uncultured Solirubrobacterales bacterium; assembly: GCA_963744135.1. Lineage (GTDB taxonomy): Bacteria > Actinomycetota > Thermoleophilia > Solirubrobacterales > Solirubrobacteraceae > Palsa-744. The sequence continues at coordinate 1,360,844 of CAVUSE010000004.1, forward strand.
AAAACCCCGGCTGGGCGCGCTGCCCCCGTCCCCCAAAACCCGCTAATTTGCAGGCGCTTTAGGAAATGGGCCGTCCGGGAATCGAACCCGGAACCTTGGGCTTAAGAGGCCCCTGCTCTGCCGGTTGAGCTAACGGCCCGCGAGGATGCCAGCGGGTGGGGCATACCTTGAGGAGGTGGCATTTTAGCCCAGGTCATCGGGCGGACGCGTTCCAGGCCCCAAGCGGCCCCTCAGAACACCACCGTGCGCCCACCATCGGCGATCACGCGGTCGTCGAGGTGCAGCGCCACGGCGCGGGCGAGCACCATGCGCTCGATGTCGCGGCCGACCCGTTCGAGGTCGGCGATGGTCTGGCGGTGGTCGACGCGCTCGACGCCCTGTTCGATGATCGGGCCGGCGTCGAGCTCCTCCACGACGTAGTGCGCGGTGGCGCCGATCAGCTTGACCCCGTGCTCGCGTGCGCGGCGGTAGGGATCGGCGCCGGGGAAGGCGGGAAGGAAGGAGTGATGGATGTTGATTACGGGCGCGCCCAAGCGCTCCAGGAAGTCGCCGCTGAGGATCTGCATGTAGCGGGCCAGCACCACGAGGTCGACGCTGCCCGCCAGCAGCTCCAGCAGCTGGCGCTCGGCCTCCGCCTTGCCGTCGGGCTCGACCGGCACGTGGTGGAAGGGCACTCCGGCGGCCAGCGCCTGCGGCTCGAGGTCGAGGTGGTTGGAGACCACCGCCACCACCTCCGCGTTCAGCTCGTCGCGACGCCACCGCCACAGCAGATCCACCAGGCAGTGGTCGCGGCGGGAGACGAGGATCGCCATGCGCCGGCGCTGCCCCCAGAAGCGCAGCTCCCACTCCATCTGAAAGCGCGCCGCCACCTCGGCGCCGAAGCGCGTCCGCAGGCGCTCCCGCGCCTGCGATGACTCCAGCAGGTTCTTGAGATAGAACTCGGTGCGCAGGAAGAACCTGCCACCGGCGGGGTCGGTGGAGTATTGGTGGGAGGAGACGATGTTGGCGCCCAGCTCCAGCAGGAGGCCGGAGACTGCCGCCACGATGCCCGGCCGATCCGGGCAGGCGACCAGCAGGCGCGCGGAGTAGCGGGGGGAATCCGAGCCCTCCGGCACGGCGGTCGGCGCATCCTGCGGCTGAGTGGCCATCTCAGAGTTCGGATCGCCCGCCACGGGCCAGGAGGGCGGGTCTACTTCTTCCCAGTGCTGGAGGTCTGCCCAGGGGTGCTGGAGGTGAGCCCGGCGGCCGGGGTGGGCGATGACGTGGCACCGGCCTTCCCCGTAGTGCCGCTCGTCACCGCCGGCGTCGCGCCGACTTTTGGAGCGACGCCGACATACCCGCCCTTGCCGTTGGACTTGACGGTGTAGGTTTTGCCGGCCTGGGTCGCGATCAGGGTCCCGTTCGGGCCCTTGCTGATCGTGGCGGGCGTGTGGCCGAGTGGGTTCTTCCTGAGTTCGGCCAGGTACTTCTTCACTTTCGCGCGTTCGGCGGCGGGCGCCAGGCTGACGGTCTTGCGCGCCGCCGCGTCGCCCACCTTGAGGTTGCCGGCTTTGTATGCGGACACCGCCAGCGCCGAATACAGGCGCACGGTGGGGTTGCCCTTGACCGCGACCTGCAGCGCCTGCGTTTCGGACGCCGGCTGATTGAGGCCCTGTTCGCCGAAGATGCCGGAGATCCGAGCGGCCAGTTCCGTGTCCGGATGACTGGTTTCGAGCTTCAGGTAGGTGCTCCACGACTTGGCGAGCTTGGCGAGCAGCGCCTTGCCCTGTGCCGTGTATTTTTCGGTTTCCCCAACCGTGGCGATGTTGCCGGGTTCGCTTGCTTGATGGAATTGCGCTTCGACGAGCGCCTTCCACGCGGCCGGATCGGTCGGGTGCTGCTGGGTGCGCTTCTGTGCGGCGGCAACCTTGGCGGCGAAGCTGGCGCTGCTGGAGCCATTGTTTTCGGTGAGGGCGTTGAAGATCCCGCCGCCTCCGCCTCCGACGCCGACGCCGAAGCCCACAAAGCCGAGCAGGAACAGCACGGCGAGGCCCAGATACACGATCTGCACGGTTTTGCGCCGGCCGCGGGCTCGCAGGTCGAACAGCATCAGTCGGTGAGCTTTCTATCCATGTGGTCGATTATGGCGTTTACGCTTGGGTCGGTGTCATTGCTCTCGGCTGTCGTGTTCGCTGCCGGCGGGCTGGAGCTCGGCGATCCGCCCCCTCCGGGAGCGTCCGGACCGCCCTCCGTGGCGTCACCGCCCGGCGAGGATGGTGGGTCCTGCGGCGGGCTGCCTGCCGCCGCCTGCGCCCCACTCCGCGCCGCGTCGCGTCGCGCAACGAACGATGCCATCAGGATACTCGCCTCGTAGAGAATGTAGAGGGGAACCGTCTCGAGGATCAGCGTGATCGCGTCTCCCGGCAGGAAGGCCGCAACCGCCGCGCACGCCACGACCGCGTAGCGGCGGCCCTTGCGCAGCTGCTTGGGCGTCACGATTCCCGCCCGGGTGGCCCCCAGGATCACGACCGGGACCTGGAAGACCAGCCCCATCGCCAGCAGCACGGTCGCGGCAAACTGGTAGTAGGGGCTGGCCTGCACGAGGATGTTGAACTCGCTGCTGTTGAAGTTCACGAGGAAGCGCAGCGCAGCGGGCAGCACGACGAAGTAGCCAAACGCCACCCCGGCCGCAAACAGGAACGGAACCGCTGCCAGCAGCGGCCTCACCGCGCGTCTCTCACTCGGCTGCAGGGCGGGCAGCACGAAGCCGTACAGCTCGAACAGGATCACCGGCAGCGAGATGATCAACGCGAAGAAGAAGACGACGGTGAGCGTCGTCGTGAACGGCTCGCCGATCCCCAACGTCGTCAGCTTTTCGCTCTGCGGCACCGGCGGGATCCTCGCCGTGGCAGCGCGCAGGCTGGCGAGCTCGGCCGTCAGCTGCGCCCGAACCGCCGCCGGCAGGTGAGCATCGGGTGCGGCAAGGATCCGGACGAGGCTCTGTACGTCCCCGGCAACTTTGAGCACCGCCTGCTGCGTGATCGCCGTCTGGCCAACCGGCCCCTCCCCCTTTTCGACCTGCCCCTGCTTCTCCCGTTCCAGCGGGCGGTTGATCAGGTGCAGCAGGGCGTGGTTCTGCCACAGGCAGACGCCGAACACCACCGCCAGCACGATGCCGCTGACGATCAGCCGCGTGCGCAGCTCTTCGAGATGCTCGACGAGGCTGAGGCGGTCTTCGTGGCCGATCGTGCGGATCGCGGTGGCCATATCTGCCTCTCAACATATATCGGGCGGCAACCGATCGCGGCCTGTCCGTGCGTGGAGGTGGGCAAACCTAGGTATTCGTGCGCACACGCTAAAGACCCCGTGGGACGCAGTCGATGACTCGCATTAGAAGCCGAGACGGTCCTCTTCCCAAGAAGATCCTCTTTCAACAGGTAGAACAAAATGCCCTCCGACAAGAGCCGCCACCAAAACCGCCACCACGTGCAGCTGCCCAGCGGCAAGCAGATCGAGGTCGTCTACCTGGACAACCCCGCGCCGCCTTCGCTTGGACCCGCCCACGCCGGCCAGCGGCAGGCCGATCCGGCGGCAGAGCCGCTCCACGTCTGCTTCTACTGCGGCGGTGACCTCGTCCATCCCGTGGATTGGGCCGAAGCCGGGGAGCGGCAGTGGCGGATCCTGCTGCGCTGCCCCGAATGCGAGGCCACACGCGAGGGCGTTTTCGAGCAGGACACGGTGGAAGCGCTCGACGACGAGCTCGACCGCGCCGCCGGCTCGCTGCTGAGCGACCTGCAGCGCGTCACGCACGCCAACATGGCAGAGGAGATCGACCTCTTCATCCGCGCACTCGACGCCGACCTGATCCAGCCCTGCGATTTCTAGAGGGAGGGGGCTCTGGGGGAGGGCCCGCCCTCCCCCAGACTAGTGATCGACCTCTTCATCCGCGCACTCGACGCCGACCTGATCCAGCTCTGCGACTTCTGACGGATCAGCGGTAGCGCTCGACCACGGCGTCCGCTACGAGATCAAGTAGTGAGGCGCGACCGTTGGGAAGGATCGCCGGCAGCATCGCCTTCGCCTCCGCGACTAATGCCAGCGCCCGCTCGCGAGCCTCTTGCAGCGCGCCAGTCGCCGCGATCCGATCGCACAGCTCGCCCGCCTGCTCGGGGCCGTCCAGCGAGGCGAGGTCGACCGTCGCCAAGCGCTCGTCGCGCTCGCGCGCGAGGATCAGCGGCAGCGTGACGGTGCCGTCGAGCAAATCGGTTCCGCGCGGCTTGCCGGTGCGCTCAACCGGACCGGAGACGTCGAGCACGTCGTCCAGCAGTTGGAAGGCCAGGCCGATGCGCCGCGCGAACGCTCCGAGTCCGTCCGCCAGCGCCCCGCCCGATCCGCTCTCTGCGCCGCCGGCCGCCACGAGCGCCCCCAGACGGCACGCCGCCTCGAACAGTGCGGCAGTCTTCAGCTCGCAGCGGCGCAGGTAGCGCTCCACCGCGACGCGCGGAGCATAGGCGTCCTCGCGCTGCAGGAGCTCCCCCTCGGCGAGCGCCGAGCTAGCGTCCGAGAGGGCGCGCAACTGCTCAATCTCGTCGTTGCGCGCCAGCTCTGCGAAAGCTCGCGAGAAGAGCAGATCGCCGGTCGCGATCGCCGTGCGGCGACCCGCCCGCGCAACCACCGAGGGGTGCCCGCGCCGCAGTTGCGCACCGTCGATCACATCGTCGTGCACCAGCGTGGCCGAGTGCACCAGCTCAACCGCCACCGCCGCGCGCACGAGGTGCTGGCCGAAACGGGGATGCTCGCCGGAGGCGAGTGTCTCCTGGCTTCGGTCGAAACGGGGATGCTCGCCGGAGGCGAGTGTCTCCTGACTTCGGTCGAAACGGGGATGCTCGTCAGAGACAAGCGTCCCTCGGCTTTGATCGGAGGCGAGCATCTCCTGCTGGCTTCGGTCGTCCTCGGCGCCCGACTGCTCGTCCGCGCCTGCCTCGCCCGCGGCGATCGCGGCCAGGACGACCAGTAGCGGTCGCAGGCGCTTGCCGCCCGCCAGCACTGTTGCGGTGGCGTGCGCCGCCAGTGGCGCGCCCGCCTCCGCCGCCACCCGCTCGAGGTGCTCCTCGGTGCGCACCATCCGCTCGCGCAGCACCGCGCCACCGCGGCGCATGATCTCCGCTACGGCCTCTTCGTCTTCCGCCGCCTGCGCCTGTGCGGTGCTGCTGCCCACTGTACTCATCATGAGCCATCCTGCGGCACGGTGCCACCGTGGATGGTGATGATGCCCCCGGCGGTCAACAGGTAGCCGATCTCACCGATGCCCGCCCGCTCCATCTCGGCGGCAAGCATCGCGGGCGCAGGGAAGCGCTTGACCGAGTTGGGCAGGTAGGTGTATGCGTCAGAGCTCCTCGCCAGCCGCCCCAGCAGCGGCACCACGCGGTCGAACCAGAGCGCGAAGAAACTCGACAACGGCGGGCGCGTCGGCGAGGTCATCTCCAACACCACGACCCTGCCCCCCGGCCGCACCACGCGCGCCATCTCCCGCAGGCCGCGGGCCAGATCGGAGAAGTTACGCGCGCCGAAGCCAACCGTGACTGCGTCGAAGGAGTCGTCCTCGTAGGGCAGCTGCAGCGCATCGCCCCACTCGAAGCGCACCGATGCCGGGGTCGAGTTGGGTAGGGAACGCCGCTCGCGCTCCCACTTGGCGCGCGCGCGGGTCAGCATCTCCTCCGAGAAGTCGCTGCCCACAACTTCACCGCCGGGCGCCACGCGCCGGGCAAGCTCGAGCGCCAGGTCGCCAGTGCCGGTGGCGAGGTCCAGCACCCGACTGCCCGGGCCGACGTGCGCGAGATCCACCGCGCGTGCGCGCCAGCGGTGATGCAGGCCGGCGGTCATCAGGCCATTGAGCGCGTCGTACACCCAAGCGATGCCATCGAACATCGCCCGCACCTGCTCGGCCTCCAGCTGGCCGAGACGGGGATGCTCGCCGACGGCGAGCGTCCCCCGGCTTTGGTCGGCGCCAGCGCCCTGCCGACCCTGAACGCCGTTGGCCATGTCTCTACGCTACTTCAACTGCGAGAGGAACTCGACGGCCGCTTCGAACTGCTTCGGCGGCAGGTGCTTGTAGGAGGGCATCGGCTGCGTCGGGTTGACAAGTGTGCGCGCGATCCCGAAGCGGGGGATGCGCGCGCCGATGTGCGTCAGTTCGGGGCCCGGCCCGTTGTTGCCGTTCTCGCCGAGCTTGTGGCACGCAAGGCAGCCGCTGGAGGCGATCACGTTCCTACCGTCTTCGAACTGCGCGAGCTCCTGCCCGCCGGCGTGGCGCACCGCCGCCGGCGTGGCGATTTCCACCGAGAACGGCGAGCCGGTGCTGGCGCCCTCCCAGGTGAGGTAGAACATCGCGCCGATCACGAACAGGGCCGTGATCGTGGCGATCGGCCGGCGCTCGGGCCGGCGCTCGGGGCCGCGATCGTAGAAGGGCAGCAGGAACAGCAGGATCATCGCCAACGTGGGGATCCCGATCGTCGCCATCCCGACCATGCTGGGCGGCTTGATCACGCGCAGCAGCTCGAACAGGAAGAAGAAGTACCACTCCGGGCGCGGCACGTAGGTGCTGGTGGTGGGGTTGACCTTGGAGCCCAGCTCCGCGCCGAGCACCAGCGACATCGTGATGATGCACGCCATCACGATGCACGCCATGATCGAGTCCTTGGCGACCGCGTAGGGGAAGAACGGTTTGCCTTTGGACTTCAGCAACGCGTACTCGCGGAGGTACTCCTCCTTCTCGCGCTGATTCATGCTTCAGCCTCGCGCAGCTCGGTGTCTTTCTCGCCTTTCGACCACGGCGGTGCGGTCGTGCCGAGCTTGGCCACAAGATAGAGGTGGGCGCCGATCAGCGCCGCGATCAACCCGGGCACGAGCAGCATGTGGATCGCGTAGAAGCGCGACAGCGTGGTCGCCCCGATTTCCGAGCCGCCGCGCAGGAAGTCGCTCAGGTAGGGGCCGATCAGGGGCCCGGTGCCGTTGATGTTGACGCCCACCTGAGTGGCCCAGAAGGCCCGCTGATCGAACGGCAGCAGGTAGCCGGTGAACGACATCACCATCGTCAGGATCAGCAGCACCACGCCGATCACCCAGTTGAGCTCGCGCGGGTACTTGTAGGCGCCGAAGAAGAAGGTGCGGCCCATGTGCAGGAACACCAGCACCACCATCACGGTCGAGCCCCACTTGTGCATGCCGCGCACGAACTGCCCGAGGAACACGTCATTGGTGACGTAGCGGATCGATTCGTACGCACCGCCCGAGGCGTCGGGGCGGTAGTACATCGCCAGGAACACACCGGTGACCGCCTGGTTGAGGAAGGCAAACATCGTCGCCGAGCCGAGGGTGTAGAACCAGTTGGTGCCCTTGGGCACCTTGCGGAACATCAGCCAGCGCGCCGCCCCGCTTAGTGAGGTGCGCTCATCGACCCAGTCCACGACCGAGGTGCCGGCGTTGGCGGCGTGGTCGACCGGCCGGACGGCGCCATTACTCTCCTCCGGTCGCGGCGGCGGCGCCTTCAGCGGCGCGGGGATCGGGGGGGCGGGGAGTTTGGGCACGGTCTAGCGGCGGATCGAGGGACGCGAGGGGTAGGCGTACTGGCCGAGGCCGTCGATCGGCTCGCCGGGGTCGCGGGGGGAGAAGCGGCGCAGCTCGCTGTTGACGCTGAAGCGCGAGCCGATCTGCACCATGCCATCTACGACGCGCGTGTAAAAACGGTCAAGTGGCCGCGGTGGGGGCCCGGCCACGCGGCGACCAAGCAGGTCGTACACGCCGCCGTGGCAGGGGCAGATGAAGCGCTCGGCGGCCGGCACCCAGCGCACCGGGCAGCCGAGATGGGCGCAGCGCGAAGTGATCGCGATGTAGGGAGTGTCCTTGTCGTAGGGGTCGGTGTCGATCGCCGGGTTTTTCTGGCGCACGTACACCAGCCCCTTGCCGGCCTCACCGATCCCGGGGGTGAGCGTGATCACGGTGGGGATGTAGTTGTTGTCCGGGAACATCTCCGTCGGACCCACGGTTTCCCAGGTTTGGGGCTTGCTCTTGAAGATCGGGCCGATCGCGAAACCGAGGGCCGGCAGTGTGAATGAGAGCGCCGCGACGGCGCCCGCGGCGTGGGCGGAGCCGGTCATGAAGCGTCGTCGCGTGACCGTCTCGCCCTCGTACGCGCCCGGGATATGGCGGTCGAGGGTGTACTTGGAGGCGTGCTTGTCGTGCTTGCTGGCCAAGGGCACCTAAGAATACCGCCTGCGAGCCGGCGCTGGTTGTGCAGCTCATTCCACGGCGATGGTGCTTATCGTCACAAATACTGCGGGATTGGGGCCCCAAAGGGTGGGCTGGCACGGCCCTCGGGTACGGGCCGAGTGGTCAGCTCGGCGGCGGCTCCGCGGGTTCAGCCGCCGCAAGCATCGCCCGCAGCGCCTCCGGGTCCCGCGCGTGGACGAGCGTCTTGGCTCGGCGGTGGGAATCGCTCGAAGCCCCAGCCCACCGCGCGCGCGCCCGCGGCCCACACCGCCAGAGCGAGATCCTCGCGGTTATCGCCCTGGGCGAGCGCGGTGAGCGTGATTACATCCGCGAGCTCTCCCACCGCCGTCAGGTCGCCGAGCGCGACGAGGCGCGCAAGGCCGAGCGCGTAGAGCTGGTCGCCTGCCAGCAGGCCGAGATCGGCCTCCGCCGGGCGCACGACGCGGGGTGCGCCGTAGTGCAGCAGGTAGCCCTCGTAGATCGCCTCCACCAGCAGCTCGTACTCCTCCGCCCGCTCGCGCGCGCGCGGACCGGCAGCAGCGATCTGCGCGGGGCCGGCGCCGTTGGAGACGGGTCCGGCCCCGCTCGGTCGAGCGTTGGGGCGAGTTGGATTCCCATCGGCAGGGTTTCGATTGGCAGCCTCGGTGGAGTCCCCATCGAGCAGGCTCGCCATCAGTCCCCCCTGTTCGCGCAACAGCGCACTCAGGCGCAGCAGCACCGGCTCGCTCATCTGCGCTCCCCGTATCCGGACCGCAATCCCAACCGTTCGCGCCGGATCGGGGCCGGCATCAGGCGAGCTCCCCAAACGCCGCGGCGGCGGCGGTCACGGTGCGTTCGAGCTGCTCGGTGGTGTGGACCAGCGAGGGGAACCACGCCTCGAACTGCGAGGGCGGCGGGTAGACCCCGCGCGCGAGCAGCCCTCGGCACCAGGCAGCGTGCGTGCGCAGATCGCACGCCTGCGCTCCCTCCAGGTCGAGCACGGGGCGCTCGCTGAAGAACACCGTCAGCAGGCCGGGGAGGGTCACGATCTGGATTGGATGCTCCGGTGCGCGATCGCTCGCCGCCTCACGCAGGCCCGCGGCGAGTTGCTCGGTGATCGCCGCCAGACGCGCGTACGCCGATTCGTCGAGCAGCGCCAGCGTGGCGATGCCGGCCGCCACCGCCAGCGGGTTGCCGGACAGCGTGCCGGCCTGGTAGACCGCGCCGGCCGGCGCCAGCATCTCCATCAACTCCAGGCGCCCTCCCACCGCCGCCGCCGGCAGGCCACCACCCAGCACCTTGCCCATGATCGTCAGGTCGCCATGCACCCCGGTCAGCTCCTGCGCGCCGCCCCGCGCCACGCGGAAGCCGCTGATCACCTCGTCGAGCACCAGCAGCGCCTCGCTCGCGTCGGCCTGCTCGCGCAGCAGCTCCAGGAAACCTGCCCGCGGGGGCACGAGGCCCATGTTGGCGGGAATCGGCTCTGCCAGGATTGCCGCGGGACGATGCCGGTGCACCGCCTCCACCAGCGCCTCGGGATCGTTCCACGGCACAACCACCGTGGCGGCTGCCACCTCCGCGGGCACCCCCGCGCTCGCGGGGATCGCCTGCGTGGCGAGGCCCGAGCCGGCCTGTGCCAGCAACCCGTCCACGTGCCCGTGGTAGGCACCCGCGAACTTTACGATCCGCTCGCGACCGGTCGCCGCGCGCGCGAGCCGCAGCGCGGTCATCGTCGCCTCGGTGCCCGAGGAGGTCATGCGCAGCATGTCCACGCCCGGCATCCGCCGCGCCACCTCCTCCGCCAGCTCGACCTCTCCGCCCGTCGGCGCCCCGAAGCTCGTCCCCCGCTCGGCCGCCGCGCGCACCGCCTCGAGGATCAGCGGGTAAGCGTGGCCGTGGATCAGCGGCCCCCATGAGCAGACGTAGTCGACGTAGCGGTTGCCATCCACGTCCACGAGCTCGGCACCCGCCCCCCGGGCGACGAAGATCGGGTCGCGTCCGATCGCCTGCATCGCGCGCACTGGCGAGTTGACACCGCCGGGAAGCACCCGCAGCGCGCGCCGGTAGAGCTCCGCGGAGCGGGTGTCGGTGAGCGAGAGAGTCACAGGCCCCGAATCAACTGTTCATGCCAGCCATCTCGAGGCAGGCGCTCAGGCAGGTGAAATCGGCCAGGCCGGGGGCTGCGATGCACTTTTCAGACCCAAACCCTTCATTTTGTGAAGTGGTATGGGTGCGTTCGAATGACATCTCCACCCCCGATCCGCTCGTCAAACGTGCTGTGCTTCCCACCGCTTGTAATCGTCGGTGAAGTACAGCAGGCGGATCTTCTTGAACTCCGTCGAGGAGTACAGCGTGGCGCGCTCTTCGATCCCGGTCTGCTCGGCGATCGCGGTGAGGATCGCGTCGCACTGCTCCTTGGAGCGTCCGTGAGCCATCGTGAAGACCGAGTAGGGCCAATCCTCGTAGGTGGGGCGCTGGTAGCAGTGGGAGATGCCGCGGTATGACGCCATCCGCGGGCCGAGCTCCATGATCCGCTCCGGTGGCACCTTCCACACGCCCATCCCGTTCGCGGAGAAGCCGGCGCGGCGGTGGAAGAGAATCGCGGCCACGCGGCGCAGCAGCCCGCGCTCGCGCATCCCCGCCATGTGCTCCAGCAGCGATTCGACGTCCATCCCCAGCCGCTGCGCGGCGGGCGCGTAGGGCTCGCCGATCACCGGCATGTCGCCCTGGGTGGCGCGGATCACGGCGATGTCGAGCTCGTCGTAGGCGACCGACTCCAGCACCGCCTCCTGCTGCGGAACGCCCTCGCTGGCGAGCGCCTTGGTGTCGCCCTCCATCTCCAGGTCCATCCTGATCTTGAACAGCTTCAGCGTCGGCAGCTGGCGGATCGACTCCGCCCCGGTGAGCCGCTGCAGCACCTCCAGCGTGCCCTCCAGGCCGAGCGGTGAGTCCGGCTCGGTGGCGAGCGTGAACCACATGTTGAAGTCGTGGTTGCGCAGGTAGTTGTGCGAGACCCCGGGATGAGAGTTGACGATCTTCGCCGCCCGCCACGGGTGCTCGGGATCGACCTTCGCCGCCACGAGCATCGAGGAGTAGCCGAGCGCACGCGTGTCGTAGATCGGGGTGACCTGACGGATGATCCGCTCTCCCAGCAGCCGCCGCACACGCTCCAGCACCTGCTCCTCGGGGATCCCCGCCTCTCGCGCCACCGCCGCGTACGGCCGGGGCTCCAGTGGAAAGCTGCCCTGCATCAGGTTGAGCAGCCTACGGTCGAGCTCGTCGAGCGCCACGGCCGCACCCTCCGTGCGGCTGCGTGTCTTCGGAGTGGCAGCACTCGCGCGATCGACCTTGGTCGAGCCGACGGACGGCGGTCGCGAGAAGCTGGCCGCTGCACGGGCCGTCGGACCCGGGGCAGCCGGGTGTTCCACTGGGATCTCTACTGGTTCAGCCATCTTGCCGCGTCCTTCGCGTGGTAGGTGATGATGACGTCCGCGCCCGCGCGGTGCAGCGAGGTGAGGATCTCGAGCACCGTGGCGCGCTCGTCGATGTGCCCCGCCGCGGCGGCCGCCTTGACCATCGCGTACTCCCCGCTCACGTTGTATGCGACCACCGGCAGACGCGTCTCGCGCCGCACGGCGGCGATCAGATCGCCGTAGGCGAGGGCGGGCTTGACCATCACCATGTCCGCCCCCTCCTGCACGTCGAGCAGCGTCTCGCGCAGCGCCTCGCGGCCGTTGGCGGGGTCGAGCTGGTAGCCGCGGCGGTCACCAAACGCCGGCGCGGAGCCGGCGGCGGCGCGGAAGGGGCCGTAGAACGCGGAGGCGAACTTCGCCGCGTACGCGAGGATCGGGGTGTCGGCAAAGCCCTCGTTGTCGAGCTCCGCGCGGATCGCGCCGACGCGGCCGTCCATCATGTCCGACGGCGCCACGATGTCGGCACCGGCGCGGGCGTGGCTGACGGCGGCGCGGGCCAGCAGCTCCACGGAGGCGTCGTTGTCCACGCGCGAGCTCTCATCCAGCACACCGCAGTGGCCGTGGTCGGTGTACTCGCAGAGGCACACGTCCGTGATCACCAGCAGCTCGGGCAGCTCCTGCTTGAGCGCTCGCACGCACAGCTGCACCACGCCCTCCTCATCCCACGCCGAGGAGCCCCGTGCGTCCTTCTCGGCGGGGATCCCGAACAACAGCACCGCCGCGATCCCGAGCTGCGCCGCCGCGCGCGCCTGCTCGATCGCGGCCGAGATCGACAACCGTGCGAGCTCTGGCAAGGCCGCCTGAGCCTCGCCGTCGGCACGGGCACCGGCACCGAGGCTGCTGGAGGCGTCGGGTGGGCGCTCCTCGACGAACAGCGGCAGCACGAGCTGCCCCGCGCGCAGGTCGGTCTCACGCACCAGGCCGCGCAGCGCCGAGGAGGCGCGCAGCCTGCGCATGCGCGTCTGGGGGAAAGCCATCACCCGTCGAGGATACCCCTCGCAGGGAAACCGTTGGACAGGCCACCCGTGGAGGCGAGGCCACACCCCGCGGAGGCGAGGCGAGGCCACCCCGTGGAGGTGAGGCGGTCAGGGAGCGTCAATCCAGGCGTCGCAGCCCGAGGCGCGCCAGGACCGCGAACAGCGCGGTCAACCCCAAGAGGTGCGCGAGCGAAACCGCGAGACCCGGAGAGGAGCGGTTGACGGCCGCGTCGAGCGCCTCCAGCGCGGCCTTGTAGGGGAACACGAAGGAGATCGCGCGGATCGCATCGTACAGCCCGCTCGCCACGGCGCCGGCGGGGACGAGCGCGAGGAAGGCGAGCGGTAGCGAGAGCAGAAAGGAGAGCAGCGAGGCGGCACGCACCTCGCGGGCCAGCGCGCCGATCGCCACCCCCAGCGCCGCGAACGCGAGCCCGCCGATCGCCAGCGCCGCCAGCCACTGGCCGACGCGGCTCCATTCCAGGCCCACGAACGCGCCGACCCCGGCGAGCATCGCAAACGCCACCACCAGCGCGCAGCCCGCCGCCAGCAGCAGCTTCTGGGCGATCAGCGACTCCCGCGTGATGAGCGCGCCACCGCCGCGGCGTGATGTGGCTGTGAGGAGGAGGAGGAGGAGGGGTTGGGAGAGCTTCTCACCAGCCGTGCGAGCGTGTGCTCTTCGCGCTCCAGCGCGATCCCGCCGGCGGCGAGCAGCACGCAGACGAACATCAGCGAGATGCTGACCGCGACGACCACCGCGTAGGCGTCGAGCGGGGTGCGACCGCCATGCAGATAGGTGCTTGTGACCTGGATCGGCTGGCTGACGGTGCTCAGCACCTCGTGGCTGACCCCCAGATTCTGGGCGGCGAATTCGGAGAACTCGGCCAGCCGTTCCAGCTCGGCGCGATCCGCGTCGTGGGGATGGCGGGCGATGATCCCGCGCAGGATGTGAGGGATTTCGCCCAGCCCCGGCAGGTTCTGCGGAGCACCTGCCACGCCGAGGCTGCCGCCCTGCACGAGCGACCCGATCACCCGCGCCGCCACCCGCCTGATCTGGTTGGAGAGCTCGAGGTTGGCCTGCGCGAGCGACGATTCGATCGTGGAGTGGACGAAGCTCTGCTCGAGGGCGTCGCCGTTGTAGATCACCTCCACGTGCGCCTGACTGATGACCGAGGAGAGCCGCGAAGCGATGTTCGCCGGGATCACGATTGCCGCCAGCGCCTTCCCCGACCTGACCGCCCGCACCGCCTGCGTGCGAGTCGCGACCGGCACCGGCTGGACCTGGTCGAGGAGCTGGCTGTAGTAGTGAGCCACGTTCAGCCGCGTGCCGCCCAGTTCGACGGTGGCAGACGGCGGCGAGAGGTTGGCGATCGCAACCTTGGGCTTCCCGGGCGCACGGGAGATCGCCAGGCCGATCAGCAGCGCGACCGCGACCGGGTAGAGCACCAGGACCGCCACCAGGACCCGCGAGCGGGCGAGTATCAGCAGATCCTTCTTCAGCATCCACCTCATCGATCGAGACACCTCATCAGTGCCCTCGCTCGCGTAGGAACTCCACAAACGCCCCTTCGAAGTCCACCTGGGCGGGGCTCGGCTGAGCCGAGCTCCCCGCAAGGGGGCGGGTGGGCGGCTGCTCCCGTGCGAGCTCCTCCGGGGACCCGTTGAACAGCAGCTCACCGTCGGCCAGCACCACCACCCGCTGGGCGTAGCGCTCGGCCTCGGCGACGTTGTGGGTGGAGAAGACCACACACCGACCCCGCCGCGAGAGCGCGCAGATGAAACGCCACAGGCGCTCGCGCTGGCGGGGATCCAGCGAGGAGGAGGGCTCGTCCAGCACCAGCACGGTTGGCTCGGAGAGCAGGCCGATCGCGATGTTGACGCGCTGGCGGTTGCCGCCGGAGAGGCGCTCGATTCGCTCAGATGCCCGCTCCCGCAGCCCAGTCTGCTCGAGCATCGCGGCGACGGCTGCCCGCGGGTTGGGATTGCGCTCCAGGCGCGCGAACAGCTCGAGGTTCTCCGCCACCGAGAGGCGCGAGTAGAGCGCGGGCTGCTGCGGCACCCACCCGACCTCGCCGGGTGGCAGGCTGACGTCGCCCGCGGTGGGCGGCTGGACGCCCGCGAGGATCGACAAGAGCGTCGTCTTGCCGGCGCCGTTGGGTCCGATCACCGCGACCATCTCCCCGGCGCCGGCCTCGAAGCTGACGCCGCGCAGCGCCTCGCGCTCGCCGTAGCGCTTGGTGACACCCCGAACCTCGATCAAGGCGGACGACTGGGTCACGCCGGACCGCTCTGGTTCGGCGCAATATGGCGCATCGCCGGACGGTCCGGCGCGAGGCTCGGCCCGATCACGCCAGGCCGCCCGTGATGTGTGCGGCACGACGCATCGGCTGGCGGTCCGGCCCGCGACGCATCAGCTGGCGGTCCGGCGCGAGGCTCGGCTTCACAAAATTCGTCCTGGGGAGCGCTCCCAGGGCTCGAGCGTCAGATGGCGGCTGAGGTAGACGAAGGTCTCGCGCAGCACCGCAAGGATCGGCAGCGCAACCAGCGCGCCGACCACGCCGTAGAGTTGCAGACCGAGCAGCAGCGCGAAGATCACCAGCAGCGGGTTGATCCGCAGCGTGTGGCCGAAGATCTGCGGCGCAACCACGTGGCCCTCCAGTTGCTGCATGCCGACGAACAACAGGCCCACCCAGATCGCGGAGATCGGGTCGGTGAGGAGCGCCACCAGCACCGGCGGCAACGCGCCGAGGATCGGGCCGATGTAGGGGATCAGCTCCATCACGCCGTAGAACATCGCGAACGCCACGGCGTACTTCTGACCAT
Source organism: uncultured Solirubrobacterales bacterium (assembly GCA_963744135.1). GTDB lineage: Bacteria > Actinomycetota > Thermoleophilia > Solirubrobacterales > Solirubrobacteraceae > Palsa-744. The sequence continues at coordinate 1,376,340 of CAVUSE010000004.1, forward strand.
CGGGGAAGATCCCGATCACGCCGAAGATGTACAGCGCGAGGCCGGTCGAGGCGCCCATCACCAAGCTGAACAGCAGCTGCCCGCCCACATAGCGCGAGACGGCGTGCTGAGCCAGCATGGGGTAGTCGTCGGCGGGCGTGCCGTCGCCGTCGGGCATCGCCCGGCGCACCAGCCGCCCGATGCGTTCGCCGTAGAGCAGCATGTAGACGGAGAGCACGAAGATCAGCACCAGGTCGAAGATCGCGCTGGCCACTTCCGTTATCAGCCCGCCGCCAAAGGAGGCGATCGAGCCCGCGCTCTTGGCGAGTTTCTGCTGGATCGTCTGCAGCGCCGTTTTCCCCTGCTTTTTGAATTTGACGTGGACGCCGTGTCGGTTCAGCCAACTCTGGATACTTGCCAGGGTTTCGTTCGCTTCGTCGACCAGCTTGGGCAGGTTGTGGATGAACGACTGCACCTGGTGGAAGATCGGGTTGGCCAGCAGAAAGCCGATGCCGGCCAATGTCAGGAAGAATGCAACGTACACGGCGAGCACCGCCAGGCCGCGGGGGAGGCGCGAGCGCTGGAGGAAGGCGACGGCCGGATTGAGGATCAGCGCGATGAGGGCCGCCACGACGAAGACCACCAACACTTTCCCCGCGGCACGCGCGAGCGCCCACAGCGCGAGCAGCGCCAGCGGCAGCACCACCAGCTGCACCCAGCGAGGCACCACCACGCGCGGGGGCAAGGTCTGCGTGCTCTCCGCTGATGCGTCCACCAACTCGCGCTCACCCGCGCGCGGAGGGTCGGCGGAACCGGAGGGCGGCGAAGGGCCATTCTCCGGCGCGGTGGGCACAGCGGCGGAGGGCTGCTGCTCTTCGACTTGCTCGCCGACGCTCACATGCCTCCCATCATGGGCAGAGTATGGCTGAGCCAGAGGCGCGCCCCCCAAGCACGGGCGGAGAGCCGGGCACGCCGGGGGGGCGAGCGAGCGGGAATCCCGATCGAAGTCCCGCCGAGGCGACGATCCTGTTCGTCGGCGATCTCGTCGGCAGCCTCGGCAGGCACACGCTGCTCGACTGCCTGCCGCTGCTGCGCGAGCGCTACGACCCGACGTTCGTGGTCGTCAACGGCGAGAACGTGGCCGGCGGCCTGGGCATCACGCCGAAGACCGCCAAGCAGCTGCTGGCGGCGGGCGTCGATGCGATCACGCTCGGCAACCACGCCTACCATCACCGCGAGATCTATCCGTATCTCGACACCGAGCCGCGGATCGTGCGCCCCGCCAACTACCTGCGCGGCCAGCCGGGGCGGGGGGTGTGCGTGGTGGAGAACGCCACGGGGATGCGCCTCGGCGTGGTCAACCTCAGCGGCAGCCTCTACCTGCGAACGGGGCGCTCGGCGTTCGTGGAGATCGACGGGGCGCTGCGGGAGCTTGGCGAGGTGGAGCACATCCTGGTGGACATGCACGCGGAGGCGACCAGCGAGAAGATCGCGCTCGGCTGGCACCTCGACGGGCGCGTGAGCGCCGTGGTCGGCACCCACACGCACATTCCCACCGCCGACGCTCGCGTGCTGCCGGGCGGTACCGCGTACATCACCGACGTCGGCATGACCGGCCCGCGCGGCGGCGTGATCGGGGTCAAGCGCGAGCTGGCATTGGAGGCGATGATCACGCAGATGCCGGTGCGCTTTCAGACCTCCGAGGAGGACCCGTGGCTGAACGGAGTGGTGATCCGCTGCTCCAAACCGTTGCGGGCAGACTCGATCGAGCAGGTTCTGATGCCACGCCCTGCGGCACCGGCGTCGGCGTAGCGTCCGGGGAGTGCTGGCCGAAACGGGGATGCGAGCGTAGCGAGTGTCTCCCGGCTTCGGTCGATCTTCGATTGGTCAGGCCGACCGGCGGCGAGGTCGAGTGGATCGAGGTCGGCGGGAGTCGCGCGGGCGGGAGCCGCCAGCAGCGCGATCATCACCAGCGGGAAGAACCACGGGATGTAGAGATAGAACCAGTATTCGAGCGTCAACTGCAGCGCGAGCAAGACGGCGGCGCAGGCGGCGGCGAGCGCGGGAACACCGCGCGGGCGGGGGAGCACGGCGAGGCCCAGCGCCAGCGCGACGGCGGCGATCTGCGCGATCGTCTGCCACCCTTTCATGCCGCCATACAGCCCCCACACCGAGAAGGGGGCGCCGCGGTTGGACTGGTAGACGATCGTGCGCTCGTAGATCTCATGCAGCGAGTCGTGCGTGAGCGCCGGAATCGAGACAACCGCGGCGGTGAGCACGAAGGCGAGCACGAACAGCGCAAGCGCCCGCCCCCGCCGGTGCAGCGGCAGCTCGCGCAACCCGTGCGTGGCGAGCAGCGGTGCGAGCGCCAGGGGGGCGAGCTTGGTGAGGCCCGCCAGCGCGGCGAACACGCCGCGTGCGGGCGGCGAAGCAGCCGCGAGCAGCACCGCCAGCAGCAGCACCGCCACCAGTGCATCGTTGGAGTTGCTCTCCAGCACGAACAGCGTGAAGGGGTAGGAGACCCACGCGTAGGCGAGCGTCACCCCCAACGTGGGGCCGCGGATGCGCAGGCCGAGCAGGAAGATCAGCCCGACCGCGAGCAGGTCGAACGCGATCGCGGCTGCATGCGCGGCGGGCAGGTCATCCCACAGGCCGCTCCACCCGAAGACCCGCTCGAACGGCACGTACGCCTCGTAGTTGACCGGCCCGTAGGTGTCGCCGTGTTCGTTGTTGGATGGGAAGTGCCCGTACAGTGGCTTGCCGTCGGCGATCCGCTGCGCGCCGATCACCCCCGCGTAGCCGACGTCGATCACGTTCCCGTCGGTGACGTTCAGGCCGATGCGAAAGCCCAGTAGGAACACCACCCCCACCGCCAGCCAAGGAGCGGGGATCAGCAGTTTCAGCGGACGAGGACGAGCGCCGGATCGCAACAGCAGCAGCATTCGCAGCAGCAGGTAGATCAGCGGCGGGTAGGCGAGGGGAACGGATTTGTAGATCTCGCCGTGGTTGAAGTACGCAAGCGAGACCGAGAACGAAAGCAGCACCAGCAGGTCGAGGTGGCGCAGCGCGAACGGGCGGCGCCATTCGATGAACGGCAGCAGGAACAGCGCGCACAGTGGCAGCCAGACGTAGAGCGCGTTCACGTGGCGCCCGAACGCCCCGGTGTAGCCCCGCGCCATCGTCCACGCCACCTGGAAGCCGGTCCACTGTTCGAGCACCCGCCCGCTCGCGTCGGAGATGATCACCTGGCCGATTTCCTTGCCCTTGCGGGAGAAGTAGCTGACCTGCCAGCGGCCGGGGCCCTTGAGGTAGGCGCCGTCGTAGGAGCCGGGGTAGTCGGCCCGCACGCGACGCATCTTCGGCAGCCGCCCGGCGATTTCGAGGACGTCGTCGGGGGAGAGCCGCCGGCCAGCGGGAGGCACGATCGAAGGCGCGACCGGCACCGGTGTTTCCGAGTTGGTCGTACTGGTGGTCGTCCTGGTGGTCGTGGTCGCGCTGCCGGTGTGCAGGCCCGCGGTCAACTGCCTCGTCGCGATGGGCGGTCGAGGCGCACCGGTCGCCGGGGACGCGGCCTGCAGCAGGCAGGCGCCCACCAAGAGGGTCGCTGCGAAGGAGCGGCGCACAGATCGAGGGTACCTGTCGCGCGCGCCACGGAAGCCTGTTGCGACGCAGCGCCGGCCGTCTCACGAGGCGCCACGCGCGAAGACGGTCGGCGATCCCGCCGGACTCCTTCATCTACTTTTTGGACGTAGAACCACTTCATTTTTTTTTGACATAGAACCACTTCATTTTGTAAAGGGTTCTAGGCCAATTTCTTATTGCTTCACCACCAGCTCTCCTCACTCCTCCCACTCGGCGTCAGCCCGAAGTGCGCCAGGATCAGCGGGGCGACGTCGCGAATAGACCACTGCGCGGGCGTCTCCGCGGGGAGGTCAAGGCCGCACAGAACCAGAGCCCCGAGCGAGTCTTCCCCGCGCAGCGAGCCGTGGCTGCCGCCGCCCACGTGCCCCTGGCGACCCCAGTCGAGGAACTCGTGGTGGGGCTCCGCGGAGAGCAGCACGTCCCCCGAGGTGCGACAGCTCAACGCCGACCACACGCGCGCGAGCGCGTCCGGATGTTCAGGCGTGCTCAACACGCCGTCGCGCACGGCCGCGCCGAGCACCGTCAGCTCGCCCTCCAGGTTCCACCGTCCGCCGCGCGCGTCGCGCACGTCCCCGCCCGGCCGGAAGCGCAGCTCGCCGATCGAGGGCCGCGCGATCACGCCCTCGGCGGGCGCGCCGTGGGCGTCGCGCTCCAGCCACATCACGAGCTCCACACCGTCGAGCGCCAGCGCGCGGCGCACCACGTCAGAGCGCAACGCATCGGGGTGGTGCTCGGTGAGGACGTACACCATCGCCGCCCGCTGGGTCGGGCACACGGCAATTTGAGCCCCGCCCACGCCACCCGCTCCGCTCGCATGCGACGCGCCACCCGCCTTCGATGCCTGCGCGGCCTGAGCGCGGTCAGAGCCCCGCCCGCCGCGGCCGGGCTCCAACACGTCGAACTCGCAGAGCGCCTCCTGCAGCGCGATCGTGGCGCGCACGGGGGCCTGCGAATGGTCGGCCATCGCCACGATCGCGTGCGTCTCAAGGAAGCTCTCGACGCCGCCCGCGGGCGCCATCATCCGCGCGAGCTGCTGGTCGGCGAGCGCCAGCGAGCGCAGCTGCCCCTCGGGGCCGTGCTTGTGGGAGTGCCAGTCGTTGTCGGGCAGCGAGAGCAGCAGGAAGTCGAACAGGTCGTGCTCGACCATGTAGGCGGCGACGCAGCCGGAGTGCTGGTCGCGCACGCCGGGCATCCCCAGGCCCGAGCGGCAGCCGGTGCGCCGCGAGGCGAAGATGTCGGCGTAGAACAGCTCGCGGGGGCCCATCACGGCGTGGCGCAGCAGCGTGGCGGAGGCGATGCGCGTCAGCGCGGAGTCGCGCTGGGGCTCGTGGCGGTGACGGCCGCGGTAGATCAGGTAGGTCGTGCCGGCGGTGCGCACGCCCGCGTCGTCGAGCGCCTCGAACACCGTCAGCGGCTCGGGCGCTAGGTGGGCGCGGTTCATGTTGTAGACCGTGTCGGTCAGCTGGCGCGCGATCCCGAAGCGCTGCGAGGCGCGAAAGGAGGAGCCGTACTCCACGTAGCGGGACTCCTCGCGCATGTACCAGTTCATCGCCGGGATCAGATGGCGCTCCTGCCCAGCGCCGGTCGTGATCGAGGCGGCGCACACCGGCGTCACCGAGGGGAAGGCGGCCGCGCAGTCGGGAACGTAAAGCCCGCGACGCATCAGCTCGCCGAGCACCGGCGCGACCCCCTCGGCGACCGCCCGCTCGAGCATCTCGGGCGCCATCGCGTCGATCACACAGAGGACGAGCTTGCGCGCGGCCATCACCAGCTCAGCGACTGGACGCGCTCATGAGCGGTGCGTAGGCCAAGCCTCGCAAGGACGCAAGGAGCGAAGTGTGCTTGAGCACACGAGCGGCTGAGGACGCCGCGAGGCGCCGGCCTACGCACCGCTCACCGCCCGAGGATGCGCAGGCCGGCGTACTTGCGCCCCGCGCGCCGCCGGTCGGCGAGCACCAGCCATCCGCACAGCGCAAGCGCGACATAGCCGAGCGGGTGCAGCAGCGCGACGAGCGCCGCGAGCACCAGCGAGGCGGCGTCGAGATAGATCGTCAGCGCCTCGCGTGCCGCGCGATCGGGCAGGCGCCCCCGCGCCCGGGCGATCACCGGCCAGCAGGCGCGCTGGGAGAGGCCCACCGCGAAGAAGCCGCCCACCAGCCCTGGCCAAGCGGCGTCGCCGTGTGTGGCGAGCGTCCCCGCGAACAGCAGCATGCCCGTGCCGATCCCGATGCCGGCCAGAGCCGCGGCGAGCGGATCGGGGCGCTGTGAGCGGTCGCTCGGGTCGATGATCGGCGCCAGGCCGAGCAGCAGCTGCAGGGCATAGGCGAGCGCCAGCGCGATGCACACGGCGAGCAGCCACCAGTCCTCTTGCAGAAAGTGAAAGGCACCGTGCGCAAAACTGACTCCGAGCGCATCGGCGGACGCGAGCGCGCCGGCGAGCAGCGCGGGCAGGAACGGTCGCAGCCCGGCGGCGAGCGCCAGTCCGAGTCCGAGTCCGGTGTAAAACACGAGGCCGTTCATGGTCATCCGCTTGCAACGCGCCCGCGCGCGTGCGCTACGGTCTGAGGCGCCATGACGATAGAGGATGAGCACCCACCCACCCGCGGGGCTCGCCCCACCGCCCACGAGCTGGCCCGCTACGAGCGGCTGTTCGCCGCGCGCACGCGCGGGATGCGCTCCTCGGCGATGCGCGAGATGATGGCGCTCACCGAACGGCCCGACGTGATCTCACTGGCCGGCGGGCTGCCCGACACCTCGACGTTCCCGCCGGAGCTGTACGCGAAGCTGATGGCGCACGTCGCCGCCGACTCGACAGCGCGGGCGCTGCAGTACGGCCCCACTGAGGGGATGGTGGCGGCGATGGAGTGCATCGTGCAGGTGATGGCCGAGGAGGGCACCGCGGTGACGACCGATGAGATGATCGTCACCACCGGCGGCCAGCAGGTGATCGACCTCGTCTGCAAGACGCTGATCGACCCCGGCGACGTGATCGTCGCCGAGGCCCCCACCTACCCCGGCGCGGTGCCGACGTTCTGCGCCTACCAAGCGGATGTGGTGCAGATCGAGATGGACGAAGAGGGGATGCCGATCGACGCGCTGGAGGCGACCCTCGACCGCCTGCAGGCCGAGAACCGGAGGCCGAAGTTCATCTACACGATCCCCAACTTCCAGAACCCCGGCGGTGTGACGATGTCGCTGGAGCGGCGGCGGCGGCTCGTGGAGATCGCACGCGAACGGGAGCTGCTGGTGCTCGAGGACAACCCCTACGGCCTGCTGCGCTACGAGGGGGCGCCGTTACCGACGCTGTACTCACTGGACGCCGCCAACTCCGGCCGCAGCGGCAAGTCGGACTTCGTCATCTACCTGGGAACCTTCTCGAAGATCCTCTCCCCGGGCATCCGCCTCGGCTGGGCGGTGGCGCCCCGGCCGGTGCTGGAGAAGCTCAACCTCGGCAAACAGGGCGCCGACCTGTGCTCGTCCTCGATGACGCAGCTGTTCGTGGTGAGGTACTTCGAGGAGTACGACTGGCGCGGGTATCTGCGGGAGCTGCGGGAGCTGTACTCGCGCAGGCGCGATGTGATGCTGGCGGCCCTGCGAGAGCACTTCGGGGGTGGGGAGGCCCACTGGACGACGCCGCAGGGCGGCCTGTTCATCTGGGCGACACTGCCGCAATACATCGACACCACCAATCTGCTGGCGCAGTGCACCAACGTGGCATTCGTGCCAGGGCGCGCCGCCTACATGGATGCGGAGGGGCGGCAGGGCTCCTCGTCGATGCGTCTGAACTTCGCCGGTCTGCCGGAGGAGGAGATCCGCGAGGGGATCGGGCGGATCGCTGAAATGGCGGAGAGGCCGATGCGGGTGTTTGGCGCGGTCACCAAAACGCCGCGCCCACAGCGTTCGACCACGCGTGCGCCAGGACCCCCGGTGCCGCCCGCAACACCCGGCGGGCAGCCGGGACGCGAGTTGGAGCAGCCGGGCGAGGCGCATGAGGCGGCGCCCGGCGAGGCGCGCCGCGAGAAGGGTCTCGCCGACGTGGTGGAGCTGCGCCGGCGGCGCGCCGGCGGCCGATGAGGGTGACGGTGCTGCAGGGCGGGCGCTCGCTGGAGCGCGGCGTGTCGCTGCGCTCCGGAGCGCACGTGCAGGAGGCACTGCGTCGCGCCGGTCATGAGGCGCTGGCGCTGGACGCTGGGCCGGAGCTGGTGGCGAGGCTGCACGAGCAGGCGCCCGATGGGGTGTTCGTTGCGCTGCACGGCAGCGATGGCGAGAACGGCACGGTGCAGGGGCTGCTGGAGCTGCTCGGTATCCCTTACACCGGGTCGGGACCGGGCCCGTGCATGCGCGCCACCGATAAGGCGCTCGCCAAGCACCTGATGGGGGAAGCGGGCATCCCCACGCCCGAGTTCCGCTCGTTCGTCGAGGAGTCGCTGGAGGGGCTGGGCCTCGCCGAGGCGCTCCCCGAGCTGGAGCGCAGCCCGGGGTACCCGCTCGTGGTGAAGCCCGCCCACGGCGGCTCCGCCCTCGGCGTCAAGTTCGCCGCGGGCGCGGCGGAGCTGCCGAACGCGCTGGTGGCAGCCTTCTCCTACGACGACCGCGTCGTGCTGGAGCGCTACGTCAAAGGACGCGACCTCGCCGTGTCGATCCTCGACTCCGACGGAGAGGGAGATCCGACCGCTCGCGAGCCGCTGGCGCTGCCTGTCGTCGAGGCGATCCCGCGCGAGCAGGACTTCTACGCCTACGAGTCGCGCTATGAGATCGGCATGACCACCTTCGTGTGCCCCGCCGAGCTGCCCGCCGAGACGACCGCGCGCGCGCAGGAGGTGGCGCTCGCCGTATACCGGCTGCTGGGCTGTCACGGCGTCGCGCGCGTCGATTTGATGCTCGACGACGACACCGGCGAGTTGACGGTGCTGGAGACCAACGTCGTGCCCGGCCTCACCGAAACCAGCTTGCTACCGCAGGCCGCCGACGCCGCGGGGATCGACTTCGACGCGTTGGTCGGCCGCATCCTGGGCAGCGCCTTCACCCGCTGAGCCGACGACGTCGGTCGCCGGGCATGGAGGCCCGGCGCCTGGCAGGCTCATACAGGCATCCACGCGCGTGGACGATCCCCTGCCCTGCCCCACTCTACGAATCGCCCGCGGCGAAGTCCTCTGGCGAGACCTGGTCGAGGAACTCCTTGAACTGCTCGACCACGTCCTCCGACTCCTCCTCGTTCTGCTCGAATTCGATCGCCGACTCCGCGATCACCTCCTCGGCCGCGAAGATCGGCGCGCCGCTGCGTACAGCGAGGGCGATCGCGTCGCTGGGGCGGGAGTCGATCTCAAGCTCCCGGCCGTTGACCGAGAGCGTGATCTGCGCGAAGAACGTGTTCTCGCGCAGCTCCGTGACGGCGACCTGCGTGCAGCGCACCTCCAGCTCGCCGAGCACGTCGCACAGCAGGTCGTGCGTCATCGGCCGCGGCGTGCTCGCGCCCTGCAGCTTCATCAGGATCGACGCCGCCTCGGGGTGGCCGATCCAGATCGGTAGGAATCTGTTGCCCTCGACCGTCTTCAACAGCACGATCGGCTGCTTGCCGACCATGTCGAAACTGACGCCGTAGATGACCATCTCCTGCACTGCTGCCGCTCCTCCGCGGTGGGGGGGTGAATCCAGAGTATAGGTACCCGCTGGGGCTCCGAACGGCGCTTTCGGTCGGCGCTCAGGCCCGCGCGCGGAAGCTCCAGAGCTTGTTGCCGAGGAAGTTCAGCGGCATCACCGCCGCCACCGCCAGCGCCTGCGCCGCCACCTTCTCGATTCCCGCGCTCTCCACGAAGATCGTCAGCAGCCCCAGGCTGAAGCCCTCCGCCACGAGACTGACGAGGAAGAAGCGGAGCGCCTGCAGCCGCGCGCTGCCCGCCGCGGCGTCGAAGGTCCAGTGGCGGTTGAGCACGAAGTTGTTCAACACCGCCACCAGCCATGCAAGCACGCTCGACACCTGGTAGTCCACCCCCAGCGCGTGCACGCACAGCGCATACACGGCGATGTTGACGACAAACCCGCTGCCACCGACGATCCCGAAGCGCACCAGCTGCAGCCAGTTGGCCGGCTTGCGCATCCCGTGCAGCAGGCGCACGTGCGGTCTGATCTCAGCGCTCGCGGGGATGCCCGCGCGCGGCATCTCGACGGCCGTGGCGTCGTCTTGCATCCGCCCAGGGTAGCGACACCGTCCGCGTGCGGCAGCGGCGCCAACCGTTCGCCCCATGCCGACGCGGCGGCGCCGACGCGAGCCGCGCACGCTAGCCTTTGCAGGGGTGAGCGTCCACCAGCAGATCGACGACAGGCCCGGAGTGAGCGACGATGTTCTCGGACCCCCACCCGCCCGCCCGCGGCTGGGCTTTTCGCGCCGTCGGGTTGCCGGCGCAATGGGAGTCGCCGCGGTCGCAGGGGCGGCGGTCGCACTGGTCGTCCCCTCCTCACCCTCCCACCACGCCGCAGCGCATTCCCCCAGCGTGGCGGCGAAGGTCGCGAGCACAGCCAAGACACCCCCCAGCAAGGTCGAGCTCGCCTCCGCCAAGCCGATCGCCGAGGTGCGCGACCCCGAAGAAGCCAAGAGCTTCCCGGTGTCGGGGTCGGTGCACCACTCCTCCGCCGGCACCCCCACCAAAGTGGCCGAAGAATTCGTCGCCCCCGGGGCGCAGTCCAACGCCGAAGTGCGCGCCGAGCTGGGCCACATGCACGCAATCGAAAGCGCTGCGCGCGCGCAGGCCCACGCCACCGTCGCGACGGTGCCCGGCGGCGACTCCGTCGGGGGCAACGGCACGATCCCGATCCCCGCGGGCATCCCCGAAGTCGTGCAGCGGGTGATCGCCGGCGCCAACGCGATCGCCGACTTCCCCTATGTGTACGGCGGCGGGCACGCCTCGTTCGTATCCAACTCCTACGACTGCTCAGGCTCGGTCTCCTACGCGCTCGCCGCGGGCGGACTGCTGAGCGCGCCGGAGACCTCGGGGACGCTCGAGAGCTGGGGCGAACCAGGACCGGGGAAGTGGATCACGATCTACGCCAACGCCGGCCACGTCTACATGTACGTGAACGTCGGCGGGCGCTGGATGCGCTTCGACACGGTCGGGCGCTCCGGCCCCTACGCCTCGCGCTGGCAGCCGGAAATCCGCTCCAACGCCGGGTTCGTCGCGCGCCATCCGACGGGACTTTAGGCACCTGGCGGGCAAATATTGCAACGCCGAGGCCGCAACCAGTGGGAGATGCGCGTCCTGTCAGCGGTGCAGCACCACGGTGCTCATCACCGTGGTGAACAACGGGTTCTGGGATGAGGCGTTGCGGACGATCATCCGCAGCGTCAGTGTCACCTGGTGTGCGCGACGCAGGTGCTTGGCGACGCTCTTTGAGAACTTGATCCTCACCGAGCTGTGGCCGGCCTTGGTGGTCACCAGCAGGGCGTGCCCGATCACCAGCGACTTCGCCGAGCCAGCCGGCAGGTTGGTTGCGACCGGTCCGGCGATCCCGAGGCGGTGAGCTACGGAGGCAGGAAGCAGCACTTCGAAGCGACCCGCCACCTGCTCGTTGACCGTATAGCGCACCACCAAGCCGCTGCGGGCGACCTGCTTGAGCGAGCTAGCGACGGCCGCCGCGGTGGCCTGTGGACCCGGTATCGCTTTGAGGGATGAGCTGCCCGACCCTCCCGAGCTGCCCGGCGTGGTCGCACCCGAGCCACCACCCGAGCCCGAGCCGCCGCTGCTGGGTGGGGTCGGCCCGACGACCGTGATCGGCTGGACGACGCTTGCCTTGTTGGCACCCACGTCGGTAACTGTCAACGTGACTTGGTACGTACCCCCATACTGATACTGGTGGAAGGCGCTCGCCGCGCATCCGATCCACACTCCGGGCGGCTTGCTCGTGGCGGGCGGTTCGGGGAGCAGCCAGGGCTCTTCGCACACCGGCGCACCGGGAGCGTAACCCGATACTTCCGGTGTCGTATCGCCGTCACTCCCATCCCCATAGTTCCACGTGTAAATCGCGTAATTCTTCTGTTCGACGCCGCTCGGCGAGTAACTGATTGCCGCGTTTAGCGTTATATCGGACTCCATACCGTCGAAGCCCACGATTTCGCCCGCGTTGACGGGGTTGGGTGCGGTGAATTTGGGTTCGAGGGCCACGTCGTGCAGACACGGTATGGCCGGGTAGGGGAGACGCGTCGAGGCCAGGTTGAAGGCGTCGTTGAGGTAGTACTTGCCTTCATTCAACAACTGATTCGACAGGAAGCCCGCAAATGTCTTGGGGTTCGCTCCGGCATTGCCAACTGCGCCAAAGAAGGAGTTGCGGCACTCGTCGGTCACTTCCTCGCCAGCCGGATCCTGCCAGGCGTTGAGCAACGGGTCGGTGACGGTGTCCTGCTGCTCGACCGCGATCTGACCGATGATGAGATCGGCCAAGCCGGTATCGTAGGAGCCATCCGGACCGGTGACGGAGCCCAGCTGATTGGGCTCCTGCTCGTGGGGTTTTTCGAGGCCAAGTTCTCTCGCTTCTTCGACTTCCCGTTTTTCCTTTTTCGACTTTTCTTCGAATTCTTCTTCTTCCTTCGGCGTACGGATTTTCGTCTGCTCCTTTTCCTGCAGTTCGCCGCTCTTTGGTTTCGTGTTGGGCGCGAAACCACCGTCCTGACAATCGAATCCCTGGGTCTCGTCGACCAGCGCCACGTGGTAGTCCCCATCGCCGCCCGCAGTCCAGGGAATCACGGCGTAGAGGATCGTGTTGGCATCACCGGTTTCAGGGTTTGTGGGAGTGATGGCGGAGTGGTAGCTGCAAAAGCTTTCCCGGTAATCCGCGTAGCTATGGGGCGCTGCGCCCGCCGGTTTTGGCGCGACTGGTTCGGTGGGAGGTTCTTCCGTGTCGGTTTCGCCTTTTTTTTCGTCGTTGGCTTCTTCGGCTTCGTACTTTTCCTTTTCCTTTTCGTACTTTTCCGTTTCTTCTTCGTACTTGGCAAGGCGTTCCGGGTAGGTGTTCTTTTCTTCTTCGTAGCCTGTGATTTCGGCGAGGGTGCCGTTGAAGTCCGAGCAGCGCCCAGTGGCACCTCCGGCCCCGAGACAGACGGTGACCCCGGGAGGGGTCAGCAGGTAGAAGATCGTGCCCATCCCCTTCCGCAGACCATGCTGCGCGATGAAGGTCTCAAGCTGCGCTTTTATCTGCTCGTCGGTCAAGCAAACGGTGCCGCCACCAGCCTGTCGGGGGATCCCCCCCAGCCATTTATGAGGATCCACACAGTTTTCTAGCGCGTTTTCGGGATACGGGCTGGTGTCGGTGTAGGCGCCGTGGAAGACGGGGCGGCTGGTGGCCGGCATGCCTGTCTCGTCGCTGTACTGCGTGTCAACGGCAAAGACGTTGCTCAGTTGCCCGCCGGCGGACCCCATGTTCGCCATGAAGCCATCGATCAGGCCTTGCCAGTCGCCGTGATAGTAGTCCTGGGGGTCCCAGTAGATCACGTAGGTTGCCGCCGAGTGCAGCACGGGACCGGGGTGGCCGGGGTCTTTGGGGTTGTTGGCAAAGCTGAGAGCCGCCAGGTTCGCTTCGCCTTCGCCTTTGCCCAGTCCGTCATGCTTCGCTGTGCCTTCCCAGTAGTACTTGGTTTCACGGGGCTGCAGCCCGACTTTCATTCCTTCCGCTTCCTGGACAACGGCGGAGGCAGACGTGGCGAGCGCCGCCAGCGAGATGCACAGCGCGACCAGCGCCCCGCCCAGGGTCAACGAGAGGCGAGCGGAGGCGCGCGTAGAGAGCGTCCGGGGAAATGCCAGGAGCATGCGCCAAATGAGCGTCACGCCACCATCATCGGCAGCGGCGGGCACCTTCCTTTAGCGCCACTGGACGCCCCGGGTCAGCGCGAGAACAGCGCCGCCTGTCCCTGCCCGACGCCGACGCACAGCGTGGCGAGACCGAGGTGCGCGTCGCGGCGGCGCAGCTCGTGCGCGAGGCTGACCACGAGGCGGGCGCCACTCATGCCGAGCGGGTGGCCGATCGCGATCGCGCCGCCGTTGACGTTGACGCGCGCGGGGTCCAGCCCCAGCTCGCGGATCACCGCGAGGCTCTGCGAGGCGAACGCCTCGTTGAGCTCCACGAGGTCGATCTGCTCGACGGCGGTACCGGTGCGCGCCAGCAGCTTACGCACCGCCGGAATCGGGCCGATGCCCATCACGCGCGGATCGACCCCAGCCGAGGCCGAGCCGACGAAGCGCACGAGCGGTTCGGCGCCGAGGCGCTCCGCCATCGCGGCGCTTGCGAGGACCAGAGCCGCCGCGCCGTCGTTGACGCCGCTGGAGTTGCCCGCGGTGACCGTCCCACCCTCGCGGAACACCGTGCGCAGCTTCGCCAGCGCCTCGGGGGTGGACTGCGGGCGGGGGTGCTCGTCGCGCTCGCACTCCCCCACCGGCACCAACTCATCGGCGAAGCGCCCGGCGGCGTCCGCCGCCGCCCAGCGGCGCTGGCTCTCCAGCGCGAAGGCGTCCTGGTCGGCGCGGCTCACATCCCATCGCTCGGCGACGTTCTCGCCGGTCTCGCCCATGCTCTCCAGCGGAAAGCGCTCCGCCATCGCGGGGTTGGGAAAGCGCCAGCCGATCGTCGTGTCGTACACCGTGCGGTCGCCGCGCGCAAACGCCTTCTCGTCCTTGCCCATCACCAGCGGCGCGCGGCTCATCGATTCCACGCCGCCCGCCACCGCCAGCTCTATTTCGCCGGCGCGGATCGCCTGGCAGGCGCACACCACGGCGGCAAGCCCGGAGGCGCACAGCCGGTTGACGGTGATGCCGGGGATCTCCTGCGGCAGCCCGGCGAGCAGCAGCGCCATGCGCGCGACGTTGCGGTTGTCCTCACCCGCCTGGTTGGCGCAGCCGAGGTACACCTCCTCGATCTCACCCGGATCGAGGCTCGGGACGCGGTCCACCGCGGCGCGCAGCGCGATCGCCGCGAGGTCGTCGGGACGTACGTGGGAGAGCGCTCCGCCGTAACGCCCCACGGGGGTGCGCATGGCGGCGATGATCACTGGTTCGGGGGTCGCTGTCATGGTTCCACGGATCGGTGGCCGCCAGAATATCGGTTAGTGGCCACGGACCCCCAACAGCTTGCGCGCCTCGTCAGGCGAGGCCACGGGTCGCCCGAACTCCTCCGCCAGGCGCACCACCCGCTCGACCAGCTGGGCGTTGCCGCGGGCCAGCTCTCCGCGGCGGTAGTACACGTTGTCCTCCAGCCCCGTCCGCACGTGCCCGCCGTAGAGCAGGCTCAGCACGTTGACCTCCAGCTGGTGGCGTCCGATTCCGAGCATGCTCCACCGCGCCCCCTCCGGTAGCCGGCTGAGCAGGTACCCGATCGTCTGCAGATCGGGGGCCGCGCCTGCGGGGACGCCGAGGCACAGCTGCCAGAAGCCGGGGCCGCGGATCAGCCCCTCGTCGATCAGCCGCATCCCGTTGCGGATCATGCCGCTGTCGAACGTCTCGATCTCGACGGCGATCTGCAGCTCCCGCATGCGCGTGGCCGCCGGCCGCAAGAACGTGGCGTAGGGATTGCTGAACACCCAGTCGTCGCCGAGGTTGACCGAGCCGCAGTCGAGCGTCGCCATCTCCGGCGCCAGCTCGATGCACGCGAGGCGTTCCTCGATCCCGGCGCGCCCACCGGCGCTGCCAGTGCTGAGGTTGATGATCGCCTCGCACCCCCGTTCCCGGATGCGCTCGATCAGGCCGCGAAAGAGCGCCACGTCCTGCGTCGGGGTGCCACGCTCGTCGCGGGCGTGCAGGTGGATGATCGCCGCGCCGGCGCGCCAGCTCTCGAGCGCCGCCTCCACGATCTGATCGGGGATGAGCGGAAGGTGGGGGGAGTGTGTCCCCGAGGCGATGCTGCCGGTCACCGCGGCGGTGATCATCACGGGCTCGGCCATCTGCCCCCAAGGGTATGAGAGCGCTCGGCGCCGGCTGTCCTTCAGCGGGCGCGACCTATCCTTCGTGTGAGGCATGACCACGCCCGTCAAGGTGACCTACGAGACTTTCGCCGCCGGCGAGGAGGACGCGCGCGCGTTTCGCGCGGCGCTGGAGCTCGTGGAGGGGCGGCTGGGCGAGCAGCACCCTTTTTTCATCGATGGCCTCGCACACACCGGCGACGGATGGGTGCAAGAGCATTCGCCGGGCGACCGCCGTGTGCTAGTCGGACGCTTCGCCACCGCCTCGATCGACGACCTCGACGCGGCGGTCGCCGTCGCACGGGGATTCGCGGGCGAGTGGGCGGCGACCGAGTGGCGCGAGCGGGTGCAGATCGTCGGGAGGGTCTCGGGCGCGATCGACGAGCGCCGCCACGAGCTGGCGGCGATCCTCGCCCACGAGATCGGCAAGCCGCTGCTGGAGGCGCTAGGGGAGGTGGACGAGTGCGTGGTGCTGATCGACTGGTACTGCGAGCAGATGACCGCCCACGAGGGCTTCGTCGCCGAGATGGGCCCGCCCGGCGCAGAGCGCAGCTGGAGCCTCATGCGGCCCTACGGCGTGTGGGCGGTGATCGGGCCCTTCAACTTCCCGATGGCGCTGCTGCTAGGGCCGATCGCGGCAGCGCTGATCGCGGGCAACACGGTCGTTGCCAAGCCCTCGCCGTACGGCTACCTGAGCGGCCTGGCGGTTTATGAGCTGTTCCGCCGGGCGGGCGTCCCTGCGGGTGCGTTGCAACTGCTGACGATTCCCGACGAGCGGCTGGGGGAGGCGCTGTACGGCCACCGCGGCCTCGACGGACTGACCTTCACCGGCTCACACGCCACGGGGATGAGGGTCTTCCACGGCTTCTCCCGCGACTACCCGCGACCGGCGATCTGCGAGATGGGTGGCAAGAACCCCGCAATCGTCACCGCCTCCGCCGACCTCCCCAAGGCGGCGCTCGGCGTGACGCGCTCGGCCTTCGGCTTCAGCGGGCAGCGCTGCTCGGGCTGCTCGCGCGTGCTGGTGGCGCGCGAGGTTCGCGACGAGTTCGCCGCGCTGCTGCGGGAGCGTCGTCGCGAGGTGCGCGTGGCGAGCCCGCTCGACCCGGCGACGAAGGTCGGGCCGGTGATCTCGCCGGAGTCCATGCAGCGGCTGCTCGACGCCGCGCGCGAGTGCCGTGCGGCCGGCTGGGCGGTGCACGGGGGCAGCGCTCTCGTGGACGGAGAGCTGCGACACGGCAACTACGCCGAGCCAACCGTCGCGGAGATACCGGCCGATTCGCGGCTGCTGCGCGAGGAGCTGTTCACACCGTTTGTGGCGATTCAGGCCTGCGACTCGCTTGACGAGGCGCTCGAACTAGCCAACGGGCTGGTATTTGGGCTGACGGCTGGTCTTTACGCCGAGGACCCGGCCGAGATCGAACGCTTTGAGCGCGAGATCAAGGCGGGGGTGATCTACGTCAACCGCGAGGCGGGCGCCACCACGGGGGCGTGGCCTGGTATACAGTCATTCGGAGGGTGGGAGGGTTCCGGAAGTACGGGACGCGGAGCCGGCGGGATCCACTACCTCCAGCAGTACATGCGAGAGCAGAGCCTTACCGTCGTCGGCAGTTGATGAGCCGCCCGGCCGAGAGCCGTGGCGTGGCGAATGAACGAGAAGATCTCAGTGGCCATTGTGGGAGCCGGGGCCGTCGGGCTCAGCACCGCGCGCGCGCTCACCGACCTGGGCGTGGAGGAGGTCGTCGTGCTCGAGCGCGGGTACCTCGCCGGCGGTTCCTCGGGGCGCTCGGTGGGTGTTGTCGAGACCCAGTATGTCGACCCCTTCGACATCGCCCTGCGCGTACCCAGCAAGCGCTCTTTCGAGGAGCTCGAGCGCAACCACGGGCTGCGGTTCACGCGCAACGGCTACCTGCGCATCGGCCACACCGACGAGGACGTCGCACGCTTCGAGCGCAGCGTCGCGGTGCAGCGCGAGCTCGGGATCGAGGACGCCGTGGTGCTCGACCCCGCGGGGATCGCCGAGCGCTTCCCCGACGTCCGCTGCGATGACATCAGCGCCGGCCTGCACGGCCCCAGCGACGGGTTCGTCGACGGCCACCTCTACTGCGAGCTGCTCGCCGAGCTGGCTCGGGCGAAGGGCGCGCGGTTGCTGCAGCACACCAAGCTCACCGGCCACGAGCTGCTCCCCGACGGTCGCCACCGCCTGCGGACCTCAAGCGGCGAGCTCACCTGCGAGTACGTGGTCAACGCCGCCGGCGCGTGGGCGGGGGAGGTCGGAGCGCAGCTGGGCGTGGCAACGCCGATCCTCCCCCAACGCCACGAGGCGGTGTGCATGCACCTGCCGCGCACGCTGCCCTACATGATGCCCGAGGTGATGGACTACGCCCCCGCCGAAGGGCGCTCGGGGCTGTACTTCCGCCACGAGACCTTCGACATGTTCCTCGGCGGGCTGCACAGCGAGGAGGCGGTGCACCCGATCGTCGACCCCGACGAGTGGTTCGAGGGCGTTGAGCAGTCCTACCTCGAGCAACTGGCCGAGTTGCTGCCCCACCGCCTGCCCTCGCTGGCGGACATCCGCCTCGGCCGCGGCTGGGCGGGGCTGTACCCGGTGAGCCCCGACGGGCGCCCGCAGGTCGGGCCCTGCCCGGGGGATGCAACGGTGATCGCGGCTTGCGGCGTTGGGGGCTACGGGATTCAGGTCTCGCCGAGCGTGGGGCAGCTCGCCGCCGAGTGGATCGTGTTTGGCGAGGCTCGCAGCCTCGCGGAGGGCAAGGAGCTGCTGCCGGGACGTGCATCGCTGTCGAGTCAAGCGAGCGCACCAGAGCCGACAGAGGAGGGGTGGATGAGATGAGCACTGCGACCGTGGGGAGGAAGGGATGAGCACAGAGACGTTCAGCGCCAGAGCCAGTACGGCAGGGCCATACGCCTCCGAGGAGCAGCAGGCGGAGATCCTCGAGCACTTCGGCTACGAGCAGCAGCTCGACCGCGAGATGGGTTGGTTCTCGTCGTTCGCGGCCTCGTTCTCAGGGGTGTCGATCACGGCGGGTGTCCTGCTGACGCTGCCGGTCGTGCTGGCACAGGCCGGCACCGCCGGGATGTGGACATGGGTGATCTCGGCGGGCGGCTGCCTGCTGATAGCGGCGATCTTCGCCGATCTCGCTGGGCGGATCCCACTGGCGGGCTACGCCTATCAGTGGGCCAGTCGCCTCACCAACCCCCAGTTTGGCTGGCTCGTAGCAGTCTGCGGGCTGATCGGCTTCGGGGTGGGGGCTGCTGCGACAGCGGACGGCGTGACGCCGTACTTCCTGTCGGAGTTCGGGATCGAAACGACGCGCAACGCGACGATCCTCGGTGCGATTGCACTGACGCTGATCGTGATGCTGATCAACATCGCGGGGATCCGGATTGCGAGCACCTTCAACAACGTCGCGGTCATCACGGAGATCATCGGTGGGGTCGGCGTGGCGATCGCTCTGCTGGTGTACGCGATCGTCGAGCATCCGCACTCTGCCTCCTTCCTGTTCCAGAAGCAGCCCGAATCGCACGGCGCATACTTCGGAGCCTTCATTCTGGCCTTCTTGCTTGGCGCATATACATTCGCCGGCTGGGAGCTGCCGGCAGACCTGGCCGAGGAGACGCGCAACGCGACGCGGATCGCACAGCGCACGATCATCGCCTCGGTGATCGCAGTGGCGGTCGCCGGTCTGATCATTCTGGTCGGCTTCTCCTACGCGAGCCCCAACATCTCCAAGACGCTCGCGGAACCCGTTCCGGTGCTGTCGATCATCCAGTACCAATGGGGCTCCACAATGGTGAAAGTCGTCAACGCCGTGTTCCTGATCTCGTTCGTCTCGGTGGTGCTGCTGATACAGGCTGGCGCGGCGCGGCTGCTGTTCAGTCTCGGCCGCGACAACATGGCGCCGTTCGGGACCTTCTTCGGCAGGGTGACTCCCCGCTTCAAGACCCCGTACACGGCATTGATCGGCACCGCAATCTTTGGGATCGTGATGTTCACTGTGCCCTCATTGATCTCCGCGAAGGTGCTCGAATACGTCATCGGAACGGCGTCGGTGGGCTTCAATCTCGTCTACATGCTGGTCGCGGGGATCTACTTGGTAAAGGCACACAACGGGACGCTGCCGCGGCAGTTTGGCGGCTTCTCGCTGGGGCGCTGGGGCAAGCCGGTGGCTGTGGTTTCGCTGGTGTGGCAGATCTTCCTCGTAGGGACGCTGACACTGCCAAACGCCCACCACGACGTAGCCCTGACCACGTTGGGGATGCTCGTAGTCGGAGGAGGATGGTTCCTCGTTTGGGTTCGTCCGAAGGTCAAAGCAGGCAAGGCCGGCCCGCACCGGGAAGTCGCGGTGCAAGATCTCGAAACGGCGACGTGACCCAGCTCGGGCACCGGTATGAGAAGAGTTGGCCACGGGCGCAGGCGATGCACGAGCGTGCGCTCGCATCGCTGCCAGGTGGCAACACGCGTACGCAGGTGCACGTGGATCCGTTCCCGCTGTACGCCGAGCGCGGGAGCGGCGCGCGCCTGCAGTTGATCGACGGCACGGAAGTCGACGACTTCCTGCTGAACTACTCCGCCTCCGCCCTCGGCCACTGCCACCCGGCGGTGACCGCCGCGATTCACCGCGGAGTGGACGCCGGCGGCCCCTTTGGCCTGTCGGTGGCGGCGGAGGTGCAGCTGGCCGAGCGGATGCGCGAGCGCTTCACCGGCGTTGAGCTGGTGCGCTTCACCAACTCGGGCTCGGAGGCCACACTGCAGGCGGTGCGCGCCGCGCGGGCCTTCAGCGGCAGGCCTCGAATCGCCAAGGCCGAAGGCGGCTACCACGGCAGCCACGACCTCGTCGACGTGGGCATCACCCGTTTCGGCGAAACGCCCGGTGAGGCGATTGGGGAGACGCGGGGAATGGCGCCCGAGGTCGTAGCGGGGGTGAGCGTGTTCCCCTACAACGACCTCGACGCGGCGCTGGCGATGCTCGATCCGCAGGCCGAGCAGCTGGCGGGGGTGCTGATCGAGGTGTTCCTCAACTCCTCCGGCGTGATACCCGCCCAGCCGGCGTTCCTGCACGGCGTCGCCGAGTGGTGCGCGGCGCACGGAGTCCTGCTGATCCTCGATGAGGTCGCCAGCTGGCGCACCGGTTATCGCGGCGCCGGTGCCGAGCACCACGGGCTGCACCCCGACCTGATCTGCCTCGGCAAGGCGCTGGGCGGCGGCTTCCCGATCGGCGCGCTCGGCGGACGCGCGGAGGTGATGGCGATGTTCGACCCTCGTGGCGGCAGCATCGTCCGCCACGCTGGCACGTTCAACGGCCACCCCGTCGCGATGTCCGCCGGTCTAGCCGTGCTGGACGCGCTCGACGAGCCCGCGATCGAGCGCATGAACGCCCAGGGCCGACGCATCGCGGAGTGTGCGGAGCGGATCGGGCGCGAGCAAGGGCTGGCGCTCACCGCCACCCACTACGGCGGGGTCGGTCGCCTGCATATCGCGCACGAGCCCCCTCGCTCCGCGCGCGAGGCCGTCCTGCTCCCTCGGGAGCCACGCATCGACATCCACCGCGCGCTGCTCGAGCGCGGGGTGCTCGTATCGCCCGACTGCCGCTTCGCCACCTGCACGGCAACCTCGGACGAGCAGGTGGAGCGGTTTCTCGTCGCCCTCGCCGAGGCGGCGCCTGAAGCGCTCCTCACATCGCCCTCAACCGCGGAGGTCACATGAACGGCCAGTCATCCCTACAGCCCAACCAGAGCCCCGACGCCGTGTCGCCCGGGATCCCACTCGAGGGCTTGGGTGCCGAGAGCGTGGTCACGGCCGCGCAGCTGATCCGCACCGGCCGCACGTACGACCTCGACTGCGGCCGCTGGCCGAGCATGCCGCAGTGGGACGGACACGCCCCCTTCCAGGTCCTCACCTACCGCACACCGCGGGGCGTGCGTGTGCAGAAGGACTGGGATTGGCTGGGCACCAACACCGTGAACTTCGGGATCCACAGTGAGCTGCTCTCCGGCAGCGCACACACCGGCACGCACATCGACGCGCTCTGCCACGCCACCTGCGGGGCCGACGACCACTGGTTCGGCGGCAGCACGCCCGAGGAGCACCTCGGCGACTTCGGCCCGCTCACGCACGACGCGGCGGCGATCCCCCCGATCTTCACACGCGGGGTGCTGCTCGACGTGGCCGGTGCGCTGGGGGTGGATGCCCTGCCCGCCAGCACCGAGATCGGGCCGACGGAGATTGAACGGACGCTGAGTGCGCAGGGCAGTGAGATCCGCCCGGGCGACGTGGCCTTGATACGCACGGGATACCTCTCCGCGTGGCCCGACCGCGAGCGCCTCGCCGAGTACGCCGACGCGGGGATCAACCTGCAGGCAGCCACGATACTAATGGACGCGGGCGTGGTGGCGCTTGCCGGCGACACGGAGTCGCTGGAGTGCCTGCCCTCGCCCGACCCCGAGAGCCCCCATCCGGTCCACCTCGCCGCCCTAATCGAGCGGGGCGTGTTCATTCTCGAGATGGTCTACCTCAAGGAGCTCGCGCGCGATCACGTCTACGAGTTCGCGTTCGCCTGCCTTCCGTTGAAGATCAGCGGCGCCACAGGCTCGTGGGTGCGGCCGCTGGCGCTGTGCTGAGGGCACCCACCGGCCCCACGCGCTTTCTTTCTATTTCCAGCAGAGGGCTTACGCCGGCGGCCCGGGGCTTCTGGCTGGCCCTAGCAGCGCCCTATCGGACCCCTTGACAGGTAGCCGTCCCCTGCTACACTGAACTATATGGTTCAGTATTATCCTGAGCTCGACCGCACCTTCGCGGCCCTCGCGGACTCGACGCGCCGACGCATCCTGCAACGGTTGTGCCAGGGCAGCGCCACCGTGACCGAGCTGGCGGAGCCGTTTGGGATGTCGCTGACCGGCCTGAAGAAGCATTTGCGGGTGCTGGAGGAAGTTGGGCTCGTCAGCACCGAGAAGGTCGGCCGGGCGCGGGTCTGCAACCTCGGGCCACAGCGCCTAGACGACATCCAGCAGTGGATCGAGTCCTATCGGGGCATGTTGGAGGAGCGCCTCGACCGCCTCGGCGAGCTGCTCGAGAGCACCGCAGGTGAAGCGGCGGGGCGCAGCAGACCACAAGGGCAGGCGGGCAGCGAGCCGCAATGACAACCACCACCGACAAGCAGGAGGAAACCATGGCTGGAGCCACGACATTGACGACGCCCACCGATCGCGAGATCGTCACCGAGCGAGTATTCGACGCCCCCCGCGAGCGTGTGTTCGCGATCTACACCGACCCCAAGATGATCCCTCAATGGTGGGGACCACGGCGCATGACCACCACCGTCGATCAGATGGACGTCAGGCCCGGAGGCAGCTGGCGGTTTGTGATGCGCGAGCCCGACGGCCCGGAGATCGGGTTCAAAGGGATCTACCGAGAGGTCACACCGCCGGAGCGCATCGTCCAAACTTTCGAATGGGAGGGGATACCCGGCCACGTGATCATCGAGACCGCAACCTTCGAGGATGTCGGCGGACGCACGAAGGTGACAACCACCTCGCTGTTCCACACCACCAAGGAACGCGATGGCATGCTCGCCTCGGGTATGGAGGGCGGGCTCACGGAATCGCACGAACGGCTGGCGGAGCTGCTGGCACACCGATACTAAGCTTGCCTCACCAGACGACGGTTAAGGAGGTGGGTATTCGTGCCGAGATTTGTGACCATCGGATATGGAGATCGGGCAGGGTACGACCGGACCGACCTCGCGATCCGCGATGCCGCCCATCAACACGACGAGCGCCTATGCGCAGAAGGGGCGTTGATGGGTATCGCCGGGCAGCCCGTGCAAGTACGCAATCACGACGGGGCGGGCGTGGACACCAGCGAGGGACCATTCCTGCGCTCGGATCTTCCGATCGCAGGGTTCGCAGTCATCGAGGCCTCCACCCTCGAAGAAGCGGTCAACCTCGTCTCCGAGACCCCTTGCGCGGTCGCACACGGTGTCGTCGAGGTGTGGCCACTGGAGTCGACGCCGTAGGCCGCTGGCAGGGTCCCGCAGCCATCGGACCATCGATGTTCGTGTCGATATTTTGAGCTAACTAACGGCAGGCGTTAGACTAGCCGATATGCCGTCTATGGCCGACCTTCCCGATGCGCTGCTCGCCGAGGGACGCTACTGGGTCACGTCGGACGAAGCCGCCCAGTTCGCAGGCATCCCGACCGCGCACGTCTATCCCGGCCTCCAGCGCCTGCGTCACCGGGGCGCGATGTTCTCGCCAGCGCGCGGGTTCCATGTCGTGATCCCGGCCGAGTACCGCGCGTGGGGCGCCATGCCGGGCGAGCTGTTCATCGACGGGATGATGCGAGCGCTCGAACGCGCGTACTACGTCAGCCTGCTCACCGCGGCTGCGATGCACGGAGCGGCACATCAGGCGCCGCAGGTCTTTCAGGTGATGGTGGACCGCCACGTCGCCGGTCGCGACATCGAGCGGGTCCGTCTTCGCTTCTACACCAACGAGCACCTCGCCGAGATGGCGGCCGAAGAACGTCAGGTGGACACCGGGCGCATCCAGCTCGCCACCCGCGAGACGACCCTCGTGGACCTCGTCGTCCACCCCGACGACGCGGGAGGACTGAGCAACGTCGCCACCGTGATCGTCGAGATCGGCGACCTCGACGTGGCGCAGTTGGTCCGGCTCGCAGCGATCCGTTCTCGCTCGGTCGCCCGACGCCTCGGATGGCTGCTCGACCAACACCGCGACGATCTCGATCTCGAGCCGCTGCGCGAGGTCGCACGTGCCGGCGGCGGCTATCCGACGCGTCTCGTCCGCGCGCTCCCCGCATGCGGCCCGATCGACCCACGCTGGAACCTCCAGGTCAACAGCAACGTGGAAGCAGACCTGTGATCGACCGCCCCGCCCTCATCGCGTGGCGCTCCAAGGCTCCCTGGCCGAACCCCGTCCAGATCGAGCAGGACCTGCTGCTCTCCCGCCTCATGATCGAGATCGCCCGCGACGACGTGCTCGGCCCCGAGCTCGCGATGCGCGGCGGCACCTGCCTGCACAAGCTCCACCTCCCCACCCCGCTGCGCTACTCCGAGGATCTCGACTACGTCCGCAGAACACACACCGGCATCAAGCCATACACGCAGGCCCTCGGAGCTCTCGCCGAAGGCCTCGGGCTCACCGTCTCAAGCCGCCAACGCTCAGGGCAGATGGTCCATGTCTACCTCGACGCGCAGCCAACCGAAGGCATCGGTCGCATCCGTATCAAGATCGAGATGAACATCGCCGAGACCGAGCCGCACCGTACCCTGAAGACCATACCCCACACGGTCAAAACCTCCTGGTGGAGCGGCGCAGCCGACATCCCCACCTACCAGACCAGCGAGCTGCTCGCCACCAAGCTGCGTGCTCTCTACCAGCGCAGCAAGGGACGCGACCTCTTCGACCTCTGGCTCGGCCTCACCGTCCTGAAGATCGACCCCGATCAGATCGTCGCCGGCTTCGACCACTACATGCGCGGCGCCACCTTCAGCTTCCCCGAGCTACGCGACAACCTCGCCGCCAAGCTGAGCAGTACGCGGTTCCTTCGCGACCTCGACGCCCTCGTGACCAACGCACCCGCCCGCTATGGCCCCGACACCGCCGCCAACCTCGTGATTCGAGAACTCGGCAGCCGCCTACGCAACGCGCCACCCGCCTACGAGATCCCACTACTGAACTCGTAGGCGGACCCTCACGGACATTGACGGTCTCGTATCGCAGTCAGTGGCCTCGTGCGAGGGTGTCCGCGAGCTGCATCAGCTAGTCAACGACGCTCGCGCGCAGGGCGGTGTCAGCCGCTCGCGCCATCCGCGCTGCACCCTACCGTGCGGCGTCAATGATCCCGGAGGGGGCCCACTCCGTCCAGAACCCAGCGAACGGCCCAGTGGCTGCCAGCCGGAACGCGTCACCCCTGACGTTATCGAACACATATCAACTGGCAGCGCTTGTCCAAGGGTTGACCGGGGCTCATGCATATGGACTTTGTCGTCTTCCGGTCGTCTGGTACCAAAGCCCGGTGGTAATGCCACCGGGTAAGCCTCACGGGCAGGCCTGACAGCCCCATCGAAACGGCAGAAATTGGCAGACGAGCCATCGGATGGCCCACGGGAACGATCGGCGGTCAATGGCTTACCGCCGCAAGACCCCACTCTGAGCAGGGATTCTGCAAGTGGGCGATCCTGGATTCGAACCAGGGACCTCTTCCTTATCAGAGAAGCGCTCTAACCAACTGAGCTAATCGCCCGCAGGCGAAGGATTCTAGCGACCGCCTTTGGTCAGGACTCGACCCCTGCACCCAGCCGACCAGCCAACGCCAACGCCTCCTCGGAGGACTCAAACGAGAGCTCGACCCGATAGCTACCGTCCGCCCGCGGGCGCGCTCTCACCTCGGCGCCCAGCGCTTCACCCCAGGCTGCCTCGATCTCAGCCACAGCCGCAGCCTGGTCCGGGTGCACCCCACGGGTCACCCGAACCCGCCGTCCCTCACCAGAATCGCTCCGCGCCTCACCGTTGCTGCGCCGCGCGCGATCCTCCACCGTTCGCACCGACCACCCCTCTGCAGCAGCGGAACGCGCCAATTCGCGCCGCGCGGCGTGGTCCTTGGAAAGCAGCAGCGCGCGGCCGTGGCCCTCACTGAGCGCGCCCCCCTCCAACAGCTCGAGCGCCTCGTCCGGCAGGTCGAGCAGCCGCACGAGGTTGGAGACGGCCACCCTGCCGCGACCGACGCGGCGTCCCACCTGCTCGCGCGTGAGACCGAGCTCCTCCACCAGCGCGGCGCACGCCCGCGCCTCCTCAACCGGGTTGAGGTCCTCGCGGGCCATGTTCTCGATCAACGCCAGCTCCAGCGACGCCGCGTCGTCGTGGGGACGCACGAGCGCCGGAATCGTCTTCAGCCCGGCGATCCGGGAGGCCCTCCAGCGACGCTCGCCGGCGATCAGCTCATAGGTGCCATCCGGCTTAGGTCGCACGAGCACCGGCTGCAGCACCCCCCGCTCCCCCAGCGACTCCGCCAACCCGCTCAGCGCCTCCTCATCGAAGCGCCGGCGCGGCTGGTTAGGGTTAGGCGAGATCGACTCCACCGGCACCTCGCGCAGCTCCTCCTGCGCTGCGCCGGGGGACGACACCGACAAAATCGCCTCCAGCCCCCTGCCCATTCCAGGCTTTGGTCTAGCCACGTTCGGCTACCTCCTTTCGGCCCCGAGAGGGCCGCTGGCACGGCCTCGCAAGGAAGAGGGTCGGGCCCAGAGTGCCCTGGCACGGGCCCGGCCCGATGACGCCGCGAAAGCGCGATCGGCAGCCCTCTCAGCCACGAGCCGCCACCTCCTTCGCCAGCTCGAAGTACGCCTCTGCTCCCGTACTGTGCGGGTCGTGATGGGTCACGGGCAGGCCGTAGCTGGGTGCCTCCCCGACGCGAACGTTGCGGGGGATCACCGTCTGGAACACCAGCTCGCGGAAGTGCTCGCGCACCTCGCGCTCGACGTCGCGACCCAAACGGGTGCGGCTGTCGTGCATCGTCAGCAGCATCCCGGCCACGGTAAGCCCTGGGTTGAGTTCGCGGCGCACCAACTCCAGCGTCTCCAGCAGGCCCGCCAAGCCCTCGAGCGCGAAATACTCGGTCTGCACCGGCACGATCACCCTGTCAGCCGCCACCAGAGCGCAAACCGTCAACGGGCCAAGCGATGGCGGGCAGTCCAGCAGGATGTATTGGAAATCCCCCCTGATCGGCTCGAGGCTCTCGCGCAGGTGGTCCTCGAATCCCTCCAGACGAGGCAGCTCGACGTTGGCCCCGGCCAGGCCCGCACCGGCCGGCAACAGCCCCAACCCGGCGATCGTCGTCTCTACGACCGCATCCCCCGCAGTGCGAGAGCCCGTCAGAACCTCATACAACCCAGGCGCCTGCGTTCGCGGAAAGCCCAGCCCCACCGTCGCGTTCGCCTGCGGATCAACGTCCACCAGCAGCGTGCGGTAGCCGGCCTCGGCGATGCAGGCCCCAACGTTCACCGCGGTGGTTGTCTTGCCCACCCCGCCCTTCTGGTTGGCGATTGCGTAGACCGTTCCCATCGTCCCCGGCACGCTAGCGCCGATTACGGTCAGACGGCCGCCCGGTCTGACTGGGCGCCCCTATTTCGAAACACGTTCTTCAGCGCGCCAATGGTCGCTTACGAGCGATTCCCGTACGACGCGGGAATCCACTTGGCGTCTCTCGACTCTTCAGGTAGATGTGGAGATGGTGGTCTCGGGCTCCCTCGTACGGCTCCACGTGGCGGACTTCGGCGAGATCCATACCGAGCTGCCTGGCAGCGTCGAGCCCCAGTCGCTCGGCCTCGGGCTCACGGCGCCCCCGCCAATCGATCAGCGCGCCCCCGACCCGCAGGAGCGGAGCCGCGTACTCGACCACAACCGCCGGCGCCGCCAAAGCCCGGGCGAGCACCACATCGTTGGCCCCCAACCCCTCCTTCCACTCCTCGGCGCGGGCGCAAACCACGCGCGCGTTGGCGACCCCGCCCCGCCCGATGAGCCCTTCCATGAACATGCACTTGCGGGCCTGCGACTCGACCAGCCAGAGCTCCGCATCCGGGCGCGCCACCGCCAGCGCCAATCCCGGAAAGCCAGCGCCGGCGCCGAGGTCCGCGATTCTTCCCGCGCGGGTGAGCGCCTCCACTTCCAGGGCCACGAGCGAGTCGGCGAGGTGCACGTCTGCTGCCCACACCGGGTCGCGTACCGTCGTTGGGGATCGCTCATCCACCGCCACCGACAGCAAAATCGCCTCCAGTTGCACCCGCTGACCCTCGCTCAAGCGGTAACGCTCGGCCAGGGCCCCAAGCCTGGCCGCGGCAGAGGCAACAGACCCCTCAGCTTTCACGTGAAACAGTCCGTCGGGTGGGTTCCCGCAACCCGCAAGTCCTTCGGTCCTTACTCCGCCAGCGGTGAAACCACCAAGTACCGCTCGGGCTCCTCGCCCTCGCTGTGGGTGCTCACATCCCCGCGCTCACGCAGGTGTTCGTGCACCACGCGCCGCTCCGATGCCGGCATCGGCGAAAGCTCGACCGGCTCTCCCAGGCGCAGCGCCTCCTCCGCGGCGTCGTCCGCATCCTGTTGCAGCGTGTGCGCTCGCCGCTCGCGGTAGCCGTCGGCATCGACCACCACGCGAACCTTCGACCCGCCGCCGTGAAAGAGGATCCGCTGCGCCAGGTGCTGAACAGCGTCGATCGTCTGACCTCGCCGGCCGATCAGGAGGCCGACATCCTCCCCCTCGACGCAGCCGCGCAGTTCGCCATCTCGCTCCTCCACGCTCACCTCGCAATCCAGGCCAAGGCCGTCCACCACTTCCTCGAGCAGCTCTGCCAAGAGCTCGGCCGACTCCTCTCGCTCATCGGGCTCCGACTCCAAGCGCTCGCTCATCGCCGGCGACCCGAGCGTTTCTTCTTCTTGCGTGGCGGGGGCGGGGGAGCGCTGCCGATGCCGACGCCCGCGAGCGCAGGCTCGCCCGTCGGGCCACCCGATCTGCCCTTTGGTCCTCCATCGTCACCGGCTCGCCCGTTTGACGAGCCCCCACTGCCGGGCGGGGGAACCCCCTTGCCCGCGGGAGGCGGTGGCGGAGCGACGTGCCGGCGTACGATAAAGCCCTGCGCGATCGTCCACAGGTTCGTCGTGATCCAGTAGATCAGCAACCCAGCCGGATACCTGATGAGGATCACCACGAAGATCAGCGGCAGGCCCAGCATCATCCAGCGCTGGCTCGGTTCGGCGCTCGCGCTCATCAGCAGCGTCGAGACAATCTGCGAAGACACATAGAGCGCGAGCAGCACGATCAGCACGATGCCCGTGGCCTTAGCCGTGATGTCCGGCACGAACAGGAATTTCGCCGAGCCCGGGTCCACGCTCTGGCAAGTGGTCGTTTCGATGTACTTGGCAGGCAGATGCGAGACGCTCGTGATCGCCGCGTGGTGCATCGCGTTGTAGGAGGACACGAGGCTCGGCCCGCAGATGTGCTTCTTGAGATCCGTGCGCAGCATGTAGAAGAGCGAGATGAAGACGGGCAGCTGGAGCACCAGCGGCAAACAGGAGGCAAAGGGATTGATCCCCTTCTCCCGATAGAGCTTCATCATCTCCTCCTGCTGGCGCTGTTTGTCGTCCTTGTACTTCTCTTTCAGCGCCTTCAACTCCGGAGCCACGAGCTGCATCTTGCGCATCGAGCGCAACTGGCTGAACGTCGCCGGCATCATCACGGCGCGTACGATCACGGTCAGCCCTACGATCGCAAGCCCCCAGCTGATGCCGGCGTGGTCGTGAATGAACACGAGCACCGCTTCGAACAAACTGATCAGCGGCGAGAACGCTTCCTGGATGATGTTCGCCAGAATCGGCATCTGTGTTTCGCTGGAGCCTTTCTGCCTCGTCGCCTCGGGTCAGCGATGAGCTTGGGGTGCGGGCGCAGCCCTGAACAGCCGCTGCTCAGCCACCGGGTCGTACCCGCCACGACTCCACGGGTTGCACCTGAGCAACCGCCACGCGGCCAGCACCAGGCCCTTCAGTATGCCGTACTCCGAGATCGCCTGTACCGCGTAGCGCGAGCAGGTCGGCTCATATCTGCAACGCCGTGGAAGCCCGGGTGAGATCACGCGCTGGTAGCCCACGATCGGAGCGCTCACAAGCAGCCTGGCGAAGCGCGACAGATCGTCGAGCAGCCGCGCTGAACGGCGATCTGCGTCAGCCTCGGCGCAAGCCCTCACGGCCGCTCCCCCGACTCCTGCCCGCCACCGCCGCGCATGCCGGCCTTTGTAAGCAACTCTCCAAGCGACGCATCGATGCCCGCCAAGCCCTCACGCTCGGCTAGCTCGCTCACCGGTGGGCGCGCGACGACGACAACGTCTTGACCGGCGATCAGCTCCTCCTCGACGCTGCGAAACGCTTCGCGCAGAAGCCGCTTCACGCGGTTGCGCTCGACCGCCCCGCCCACCTTGCGCGAGACCGAAAGCCCCAGCCGGGGGCGCTCTGCCGCTGAGTTGGGAAAGCTGTAGAGCACCAGGTGGCGATTTGCCGAGGAGCGACCATGGCGATACACCCGCTCGAACTCCGCACTATGGGAGAGACGTCCCCGTTGGGCGGCGCGACGTGGCACTCGCGGCGCCATCCCGTCACGCTGACAGGCGCTTGCGGCCCTTGTCACGCCGGCGCTTGAGGATCAGCCGGCCGCCGCGGGTGAGCATACGCGCGCGAAACCCGTGTGCACGGGCTCGCTTTCGCTTCTTGGGTTGGTAGGTGCGCTTCATAGGTTGCCTTTTGAACGCGGCCCACGCTCGCCGAACGACCCGTCGAGCAGGCAGCGCCGCTCGCCAGTATAGGGCCACCCAAGCCAAGAGGGAGCCACCTCCTCCGATCTCCCCGCCCGTCGATTTTTCTCGCCATTTGCGCCGTCCGGCGTGCGATTCCATCAGGCACACTCGGCCTTGGGCTATATTCAGCCGGCCGGGTCCCCCGGACCCCCCTCAGAGAGACCCTACCCACTCCGAAGGAGCGGATCGACCCTGCCGTGAGCACCGAATTGGAGCAGATCTGGTTGCGGGTGCAGAGCAGGCTCGAGGCGGCGGTCGACGACTCCACCTATCGCGTCTGGTTGGCACCTCTGCAACCGCGTGAAGTCGCCGGTGGAACGCTCACCGTCGAGGCTCCCGTGCGCTCGTGCGCATGGGTTCGCGAACGCTTCGGTCGGCTGCTGCAGACCTGCGCCGCAACGGTCCTGGGACCCGAGATAACCGTCGAGATCATCCACAGCCCGCCCGAGCCCCGCTCCGGCCGGCAACCCTCCCCACAGCCGCGCACCCCTCGCTCAGCAAGTGACCGCTGGAACGCGAAAGCCAGCGCCGGCGACCCCCCGCACGGGGACCGCACATTCCTGGACCTGGATCCCACCGGCAACCCACGGTTCAGCTTCGAACACTTCGTCATCGGCGACTCCAATCGACTGGCTCACGCCGCGGCGCTCACGGTCGCCGAGCTGCCCGGGCAGGCCTATAATCCGCTCTTCATCTGCGGCTCGCCCGGAGTTGGCAAGACCCATCTCCTGCGCTCCATCGCCAACCTGCTGCAGAGCTGCAACCCCGGGTTGAGCGTCCGCGCGACCACAGGCGAGGCCTTCACCAACGAGTTCCAGCTCGCCCTCACAAGTGGGGGCATGGATCTCTTCAAGGGCCGCTTCCGCGATGTCGATGTGCTGCTCATCGACGACGTCCAATTCCTCGAGCGCAAGACTCGCACCGAGGAGGAGTTCTTCCACACCTTCAACACTCTCTACGAAGCTGGCGCACAGCTCGTGCTCACCTCAGATCGGCCGCCACGAGACCTGCAAGCGCTCGAAGACCGACTGCGCGAGCGCTTCCAGGCTGGCCTCGTCGCCGATATCCACCCCCCAGACATCAACACCCGGCTCGCGATCCTCCGCAAGCGTGTCCACCACGATGAGATCGACGACCTCGAGCCCGGCACCCTTGAGGTCATCGCCCAGCGCATCGCTCTCGACGTACGCGCATTGGAGGGGGCTCTGATTCGCGTGGTCGCCTTCAGCTCGCTGACTGGCAGGTCGCTTACGGCCGAGCTGGCTGCAGAGGTGCTTGATGGTCTCTACCCCCACAGCAGTGCACAAGTTCGCACCCTTGCCGAGATCCAAGCGGCGGCCTGCCAGCACTTCCACCTCACCCCCGAGGAGCTGCTCTCCCCCTCTCGTGCCGCGCGAGTCGCCTGGCCCCGCCAGGTTGCGATGTACCTTGCGCGAGAGCTCACGGATGAGTCACTGCCCGCCATCGGACGGCACTTTGGAAGACGCGACCACACAACCGTCATGCATGCAGTGCGACGAGCGGAGCAGAAGATCGTGAGCGACTCCGCATCGAGAAAGGCTGTGGATGATGTTCGCTGCGCGCTGCAGAGCAGAGACTCCTGACCGGCTCGCTTGCGACACTACACACCCAACACTCCACAGCATGCAGCACCCAACACAAAGGCTACCCTCACAATCCACATCTCCACAGGCCCTACTACTCCTCCACCAATAGCCATTGCATAGATGAAGCTGACTCTTCCCACAACAGAACTACTGACCCAGTTGCAGACGGTCACGCGAGTGGCCTCCACCCGAAGCGCTGTTCAAGCGCTTTCGGGAGTCATGATCGCTGCTGGCGACTCAGGCGCGGAGCTGCTCGCCACCGACACCGAAGTTGGGCTGCGCGTGCCGCTGTCTGCCGACGTGGCTCGCCCAGGCCAGATTCTGTTGCCAGCCCGTTTGCTGCTCGACGTCGTACGTGCTCTACCGGCTGAGCAGCTGAGCCTGGAGCTGCGACCCTCCGAGCAGGATGTGGAGCTGCTGTGCGGCGGAGCGATCTTCCACCTGCGCACGCTGCGCGCCGAGGACTTTCCCGCGCTGCCGAGTGCCGCGGAGGAGTCACGTATGACCCTCCCCGCGGAGGCCTTCGTGCGGACTGTCGAGCGGGTCGCACGCTCGGCATCTCACGACGAGACCAGGCCCGTGCTCACGGGCATCCTGATCTCAGCCTCCGATCGCGAGCTGCGCATGGTGGCAACCGACTCCTATCGCCTGAGCGTCAAGCGAACCGCACTCGACACTCCGTTGCAGGGGAGCCTTGAGGCGAACGTGCCTGCCCGCGCGCTGCAGGAGCTGACCCGTGTCGCCCAGCAATATCAGTGCACCGAGCTGACCCTGGGCCTGGGGCAGAACCAGGTGATCTTCGAGCTGGGCGGAGCGATCCTCTCCTCGCGGCTGATCGATGGCCAGTTCCCCAACTACCGCCAGCTGATCCCCGAGTCGGCCGACCACGAGCTGACGCTCTCCGCCCCGGAGTTGACGGGCGTCGTGCGGCGTATCAGCCTCCTCGCTCAGAAGAACGCTCCCCTGCGCCTGGCCTTCAGCGAGGGCGAGCTCACAGTCTCGGCGCAGACACCGGATGTGGGCGAGGCGAGCGAGACGATCCCCGTCCCCTTCCACGGGGAGTCGTTCGAGATCGGCTTCAATCCGGAGTTCCTGCGCGACGGGGTGGAGAGCATCGACACCGAGGAGCTCGTGATGAAGCTGATCAGCCCGCTGCGCCCAGGGCTGATCGAGTCCCCCGAGGCCGGCGACTTCGTATACCTCGTGA
This sequence comes from uncultured Solirubrobacterales bacterium, assembly GCA_963744135.1. Taxonomy (GTDB): domain Bacteria; phylum Actinomycetota; class Thermoleophilia; order Solirubrobacterales; family Solirubrobacteraceae; genus Palsa-744. Next base: position 1,410,087 of record CAVUSE010000004.1, read on the forward strand.
TGCCCATTCGCTTGAACACGTGACGTCATGGCCTGCGCTGGCCGAAACGGGGATGCGAGCCGGAGGCGAGTGTCTCCCGGCTTCGGTCTGCGTCCTCAGTCGCTCGCGTGCATAGCACGCCACGCTTCCTGCGTCCTTGATCTGCTTGACCCTGACGCCCCGTGCAACTCATGGATGGGCGAGGGGATATAGCTATGCGCGTCGTAAGTGTCTCACTGCGCGATTTCCGCACATATGCTCGCGCTGAAGCCTACCTGGGGGAGGGGCTGACCGTCCTGCATGGGCCCAACGGCGCCGGCAAGTCCAACCTGTTGGAGGCGCTCTACTTCGGGTGCACCGGGCATCCCCTGCGCACCCGCAACGAGCGGGAGCTGGTGCGTTTTGGTCAGCAGACGGCCCGCGTCTCGGTCACCGTCCATGATGGCTCCGAACACCACGAGCTGACGGTCGGGTATGGCATTCGCGAGGGCGAGGAGCGCTCGGTCAAGCGAATGTCCTGCGATGGGGCCGTCGTGGAGCGCCTGCTCGACGTCGAGATGCGCCCGCTGCTCGGCGTCTTCGTCCCCGACCGCCTGGAGTTGCTGAAGGGCTCTCCAGCTCCGCGCCGTGCCCACCTCGACCGCCTGGTGGCCGCGCTGTGGCCGCCGCGGGTGGCGACGCGGCAGGCCTACGCGCGCGCACTCGCACAGCGCAATGCACTGCTGGCCGGGATCCGCGCCGGACGCGCCTCGCGCTCGACTCTGCCCACGTGGGACAGCGAGCTGGCCCGCCACGCAATCGCTCTGCGCGAAGACCGCGAACGCGTGGTGGGGCTGCTGCACGAGCCGTTCGCCCTACGGGCCGCCCAACTTGGCTTGAGTGGCGAGGTGGCAATGCGCTACCGCCCGCGCTCGCGCGCCGCCGACGTCGAGGAGTTTGTCGCCGAGTTGCGTGAGCGCCTGCCCGGTGAGCTTGAGCGCGGCTACGGCGCACATGGCCCCCACCGCGACGAGTTGGTGTTCTTGCGCGATGACCGCGAGCTGCGCAGCTATGGCTCGCAGGGCGAGCTGCGCCTCGCCCTGCTGGCATTGCTGCTCGCTGAGCGCGCCGTGCTGGCCGAACTGCGCGGGCGTACTCCGCTGCTGCTGCTCGACGACGTGATGAGCGAGCTCGATGCGCAACGGCGGGAACTGTTGGCCCACGAGCTCGCCGACGGCGGCCAGAGCGTGATCGCGACCACCGACCTTGCGCACGTCCCCGGCGCGAGCGCAGGGCGGGGAGGGGCGGAGCGGTCTGTGGGGGGGGTGGGCTCGAATGGCGCAAATATCACCCGATTGCGGATCGCGCCGGGGGCGGTTCTTCAGGAGGCGCTCGCCGCGTGAGTCTCGGCAGACAGGCTCCGCGTCCGCTCTCGCTGGCGCTCGAAGACTTCACCGCGGCGGCGGCCCCGGCGAGCACGCTTGCTCGCGTGCAGGCGTGTTGGGAGACGGCCGTAGGGCCCGCGATAGCCGCCGCCGCCGCCCCGATCGCCGAGCGCGATGGGGTGCTGACTGTGCGCTGCGAGGCGGCTGTCTGGTCACAGGAGCTGGAGCTGATGGCGGCCGATTTGCTGATCGGCTTGAATGCGGCCCTCGACGGGGAGATCCTGCACAAGCTGCGCTGCCGCGTAGGTTGACCGACAAAGTGCCGTTTTCCCTGCTATTTACCGGCATTTAAGGGTGTTCGCAGCGCTGGGGGAGGGACCCATTGTGCTATCCTTTGATGGACAACGTACGGCCCCGGTCCGCGGTCTGTCGAGCTCGGATTCCGGGGCTTTCTCACGTCTTCTGGAGATAGAAGTGGAGGCCAATTGGCCGTAGAGAACACAGATGATGGGCTCGGAGGAGCTACGCCGGGCGCCGCCAACGACCCAGCCATGGGCGCCGACGCAAGCTACGACGCCCAGGACATCACCGTGCTCGAGGGCCTGGAGGCTGTCCGCAAGCGCCCCGGCATGTACATCGGATCCACCGGCGTCATGGGCCTCCACCACCTTGTGTACGAGGTTGTGGACAACTCCGTGGACGAGGCGCTCGCCGGCTTCTGCACCGAGGTAGCCGTCACGATCCACCCCGACAACTCCGTGACAGTCGTCGACAACGGTCGCGGCATCCCCGTCGCCATGCACGAGAAAGAGGGCCGTCCCGCGGTTGAGGTGGTGCTCACCGTCCTGCACTCCGGGGGGAAGTTCGGGGATGGGGGCGGCTACAAGGTCTCCGGCGGCCTGCACGGCGTCGGCGTGTCGGTTGTCAACGCGCTCTCTGAACGCCTCACCGTCGAGATCCGCCGCGACGGGCACGTGTGGACGCAGGAGTATGCGCGTGGTGCCCCCCAGGAGGAGCTGCAGCGCGGTGAGGCGCTTGCCGCCGGTGCCTCCACCGGCACCGCCATCACGTTCCTGCCCGACGCCGACATCTTCGAGAGCCTCGACTTCGACTTCCGCACGCTCGAAGAGCGTCTGCGCGAGACGGCCTTCCTCACCCGCGGCCTGCATATCTCGATCGTCGACGAGCGTGCCGAGGGCCACGCCGCCGAGTTTCGCTACGAGGGTGGGATCGAGGACTTCGTCGCCTACCTCAACGAGAACAAGGACACCGTCCACCGCAAGGTTGTCTTCTTTGCCGGTGAGAGCGAGGAGGGCGCGGTCGAGGTTGCGATGCAGTGGAACTCCTCCTACCAGGAGTCGATTCACTCCTTCGCCAACAACATCAACACTCGTGAGGGCGGCAGCCACATGTCCGGCTTTCGCTCCGCGCTCACCCGCACGCTCAACAAGTACGCCCGCGAGCACGGTCTGCTCAAGGAGAAAGAGGACAACCTCAGCGGCGAGGACGTGCGAGAGGGGCTGACCGCGGTCATCTCCGTCAAGCTCCGCGATCCCCAGTTCGAGGGTCAGACCAAGACCAAGCTTGGCAATCCCGGCATGGCGGGCTTTGTCGAGTCGATTGTCAACAGTGGCCTGGGGGAGTTCCTCGAGGAGAACCCGAGCGAGGCGCGCGCGGTGATCATGAAGTCCGTGCAGGCCCAGCGCGCCCGCGAGGCCGCCCGCAAGGCGCGTGACCTGACGCGCCGCAAGTCGGCGCTCAAGAACTCCACGCTGCCCGGCAAGCTCGCCGACTGCTCGGTCAAGGACCCCTCGCTGGCCGAGCTGTTCGTGGTCGAGGGCGACTCCGCCGGGGGCTCCGCCAAGCAGGGCCGCGACCGCAATACCCAGGCGGTGCTGCCGTTGCGGGGCAAGATCCTCAACGTCGAGAAGTCCCGCATCGACAAGGTGCTGCAGAACACCGAGATCCAGGCCCTGATCACTGCGATCGGAACGGGCGTGCGCGACGAGTTCAACATCGAGAACGCTCGCTACCACAAGGTGGTGCTGATGACCGACGCGGATGTCGACGGCGCCCACATCCGCACGCTCGTGCTGACGCTGCTGTTCCGCGAGATGGAAGAGCTGATCAAGGCCGGCTACGTCTACATCGCCAAGCCGCCGCTGTACAAGCTCAAGCAGGGCTCGCGCGAGCGCTATATCGAGAAGGAGGCCGAGCTCGAGGAGATCCTGCTCACCGACAAGTGGGAGAAGCTCAAGATTGCCGACCGCCACGGCGCCCAGTTCAAGCTGACCGACAACCGCTGGCAGCGCTTCACCCGCCTGCTCAAGCAGTACGAAGGGTGGGCCTCATCGCTGCGCGCTGCCCACGGTCACGAGATGGTGCAGTTCCTGGAGGAGTCCGCGCTGCTGGGCGAGCGGGTCACAAACGCCGAGCAGGCGATCGAGCTGCTCTCGCGCGAGGGCCTGGAGGGCGAGACGCACGCGACCGAGCTGCTCGAGGTCGACCCGCTCGAGCTGCGGGTCAAGGCCGTGGAGACCCGCACTGGCTTTGCGCGCACCCATCGCATCAAGCGGACGCTGTTCGACTCCCAGGAGTACCGGCAGCTGGCAGCCGTGCACGAGCAGCTGATCGACCTCGCCGGCACGCCCGCGTTCGAGGTGCGACTTGGCGACGCCCACGAAAGCGCTCCCTCCTTCGAGGCGCTGCGCCAGGCCGTTTTGAACGTCGCCCAGAAGGGGGTCAAACTGCAGCGCTTCAAGGGGCTCGGCGAGATGAACGCCGAGCAGCTCGGCGAAACCACGATGGCGCCCCAGACACGCACGCTGGCGCAGGTCACGCTCGAGGACGCCGCCTCCGCTGACAGGATCTTCTCGATGCTGATGGGCGATCAGGTCGAGCCGCGCCGAGCGTTCATCGAGGACAACGCACGCGCCGTAGTCAACCTTGATGTCTAAGGAGGTGAAGAATGGCATCCGCTGATGTGATCGGTGGCGGGAATATCGAACCGCGCGCGCTCGAGGAGGAGATGCGCACCGCCTACCTCGACTACGCGATGTCGGTGATCGTCGGGCGTGCGCTGCCCGATGTGCGCGACGGCCTGAAGCCCGTGCACCGCCGCGTGCTGTACGCGATGAACGAGCTTGGCCTCAGCCCCTCGCGCTCCTACTCGAAGTGCGCGCTGATCGTCGGCGAGGTCATGGGCAAGTACCACCCGCACGGGGACTCCGCCATCTACGACACGCTCGTGCGGATGGCGCAGGAGTTCTCGATGCGCAACGAGCTCGTCGACGGCCAGGGCAACTTCGGTTCCGTCGACGACGACCCCGCCGCCGCGATGCGCTACACCGAGGCCCGCCTCGCCCGCATCGCCACCGAGATGCTGCGCGATCTCGACATGGACACCGTCGACTTCGTGCCCAACTACGACGGCTCCAAGCGCGAACCGCTGGTGCTTCCCTCGCGCTTCCCCAACCTGCTCGTCAACGGCTCCTCCGGGATCGCGGTCGGCATGGCAACCAACATTCCGCCGCACAACCTGCGCGAGGTGATCGATGCCACCTTCGCCTACATCGATGACCCCGACATCGAGGTCGAGGGCCTGATGCGCCACATCAAGGGGCCTGACTTTCCCACCGGCGGGATCATTCTCGGCCGCGCCGGCATCCGAGACGCCTACGAGACCGGCCGCGGCCGCGTACGTGTGCAGGCGCGGGCCCACATCGAGCCGCTCAGCCACGGCAAGGAGGCGATCGTCGTCACCGAGCTGCCCTTCATGGTCAAGAAGGGTGGGCCCGGCAACCTGATCGAGAAGATCGCCGACCTCGTCCGCGACAAACGCATCCCCGAGATCTCCGACCTGCGCGACGAGTCCGACAAGCGCGGGATGCGTCTGGTGATCGAGCTCAAGCGCGACGCGATCCCCAAGGTGGTGCTCAACAAGCTCTACAAGCACACCCCGATGCAGTCCACGTTCGGTGTGAACATGGTTGCGCTCGTCGACAACGTCCCACGCACGCTCAACCTACGCGCGGTGATCCACAACTACGTGGCCCACCAGCGCGAAGTGATCGTGCGCCGCACCAAGCACGAGCTCTCCGAGAAGGAGGCCCGCGCCCACATCCTGCTCGGTCTGCTGATCGCGCTCGACAATCTCGACGCGATCATCGCGCTGATCCGCGCCTCGCGTGACCGCGAAACCGCGCGGGAGCAGCTCGTCGAGCGCTTCGAGCTCAGCCACATCCAGGCCAGCGCGATTCTCGACCTGCGCCTCTCCCAGCTGACGGCGCTGGAGGCCGACTCGATCAAACAGGAGCACGCCGACGTCACCGAGCGGATCGCCGAGCTGCGCGCGATCCTCGGTGACGAGGGCCGTGTGCTGGCGGTCATCAAGGAGGAGCTGGGCGAGATTCGTGAGCGCTTCGGCGATGAGCGCCGCAGCGAGATCACCCACTCCGAGGACGAGATCGACATCGAGGACCTGATCGCCGACCAGCAGATGGTGATCGCGATCACCCAGAGCGGCTACGTCAAGTCGCTGCCGCTGGCGACCTACCGCCAGCAGCAGCGCGGGGGGCGCGGCGTGACGGGGATGGACATGAAGGACGGCGACTTCATCGAGCACCTGTTCGTCTGCTCCTCACACGACTACCTGTTGTTCTTCTCCAACCGCGGCAAGGTCTATCGCTCCAAGGTCTACGAACTGCCCGAGGCTTCCCGTACCGCCAAGGGCCGTGCGCTGGTCAACATCCTGCCCCTGCGCGACGGCGAGCGCATCCAGGCGGTGCTCTCCACCCGCGACTTCACCGAGACCAAGTTCCTCGTGTTCGCCACCCGCAACGGCACCGTCAAGAAGACCGAGCTGCTCGCCTACAACACGCCGATCAAGGCCGACGGCATCATCGCCATCAACATCCGCGAGGACGACGAGCTGCTTGCCGTACGCGCCGTGGACCCAGACGACGAGATCATCATGGTCTCCCGCGCGGGCCTGACCGTGCGCTTCGCCGAGTCCGACGCCCGCTCGATGGGCCGCGACACCACCGGCGTGCGCGGGATGGACGTCGGCGCCAAGGGCAGGGTGATCGCGATGGACGTCGCCCGCGATGACATGGACCTGCTCGTCGTCACCGAGAACGGCTACGGCAAGCGCACCCGCATCGACCAGTACCGCAAGACCAACCGCGGCGCCAAAGGCGTCAAGACGATCGGCCTCACCGAGCAGAAGGGCGGCCTCGCGGGCGCTCTGGTGGTGCGCGAGCACCAGGAGCTCGTGTTCATCAGCGTCGGCGGCATGGTTCAGCGCACCCCAGCCGGTGGGATCTCCCAGCAGGGCCGCTCGGCGACCGGGGTTCGCGTGATGAACCTCAAGGAGGACGACCTCGTCAGCGCCATCGCGCTCGTCGTGGAAGGCGGCGGGGACGACGACAGTGGGGATGGCGACGGCGAGAACGGGCAGGGAGGGTTGATCAACGCCGCCGCTGACGTTCTCGACAGCGATCCAGGGGAGAACGGCAAGTCCCCCCTTGCGTGACGTCACCTCCGTCCGCTACTCTGGCGAGACCAGAGAAAGGAGGTGGTCCGTACGTTGAGTGACAGTTTTTGCGGGACCCTGGAGGTGACCGGCCGCTAGGTCGGCAGGCTGGACCGCGTAGCGGAATCCAACCCGGGACACCCCGAGACCGCCGCCGGGCCTGGTCCCTCCGGCAGCGCAGGCAGTCTCGGTCTTCCAGTCAAGCCAGAGTTGGGCGGGGGGGCGTCGCGGGGGTCGCGGCGCCCCTCGTCTTTCAGGCCGCCTGAGCCGTCTGCGGCAGGTACTGGCGCCACGCCGCCGGGATCGACGGGCTGGCGACGTGGATGAACACCTCCGCGCGCGGCACCCTCGGCACGTGACGCGGTTGCATGCCGGCCTGTCGCGGCAGGCGATCGCCCTTGCGGCGGTTGCATGGCGCGCACGACGCCACGATGTTCTCCCAGCTCGACGGGCCTCCCTTGGAGCGGGGGATCACGTGGTCCACGGTGAGGTTGGCGCGCGAGCCGCAGTACTGGCAGGTCCATCCGTCGCGGGCAAACACCGCGCGCCGTGTGATCTTGCGCTGGTGGGCGTCGCGGGGCACGCGCACGTAGGTCACCAGGCGGATCACCGCGGGGCGCGCGAGCGTGGTCTTCTCGGAATGCAGCTCCCACCGCCCGCGCTCGACCAGCTCGGCCTTCTCCTTGAGCAGCAGCACCACCGCACGGCGCACCGAGCACACATTGATCGGCTCGAAGGTTGCGTTCAAAACGAGCACCCGACCACTCTCAGGCCCGCGCCGCCGGTGCTCGGGTGGCGGCACGGACCGAACTGGGTCTGGTGGAATGGTGGTATCCATCCGTGCGCGCAGTGTAGCGACGAATGTGGTCGATTGTGCCAGCTTGCCGCGTCACCGCCTACGATCCGGACGGGTCGGTGCCGGCCGGGTAGGAGCCCAGCACGCGCACCTGCTCGCACACCGCGCGCAGCCCCGCGAGCGCCTCCACCACCGTGGGCTCCCGCGCGCTCCCCTGAAGATCGACGAAAAACATGTAGTGGCCCATGCGGGCCCGCTGCGGGCGCGACTCGATCTTGGTCAGGTTGATCGCGCGTCGGGCAAACACATCCAGGCAGCGCACCAGCCAGCCGGGGCTGTCGGCACCCGAACCCCAGAACACCACCGATGTCTTCCACCCCCTGGGTGGTGGACTCTCGATCCCCATCCTCAAGGGAGGGTCTTCGGTCTCACCCGTCCCCGCCAGCCACACGAAGCGCGTGACGTTGTCATCGTGGTCCTGCACCCCCTCGCGCACCACCGTGGCGCCGTAGATCTCCGCCGCCAACCGCGTTCCCAGCGCTGCCCGTCCCCGCACTCCCTCGGCCGCCACCAGGCGTACCGCCTCCGCCGTCGAGCTCGCCGGCAGCACGCGCGCGTGGGCGAGCTCCCCCCGCAGCAGGCGCGTGCACTGCCCTGGCACCTGGGGGTGTGAGATCACCGTGTCGATCTCGCTCAGCGCCACCCGCTGCGCGGCAATCAGCGAGTGCTTCACCGCCAGCAGCGCCTCCCCAACGATCTCCAGGTCTCCGTGCTCGTCCGCGAGGAGATCGAGCGTCACCGTCACCGACCCGTCGAGCGAGTTCTCGATTGGCGCCACCGCCCACTGCACTTCCCGCCTGCGCACCGCAACCACCGTGTCGTAGATCGTCGCAAACGCCACCGGCTCGACGGCGTCCGTCGCCGCGCTCGAGAGCAGTGCCTCCTCGGTGAAGGTGCCCGCCGGACCCAGAAAGCCAACGCGCGGGAGCATCGCTCAGGCGGACGGCTGGCCGGAACGGGGATGCTCGCCGGAGGCGAGTGTCCCCCCGTTTCGGTCGCAGGCCACGTCGCTGTCCGCCGGGGAGAGCGCCAGCTGCACCGCTTCCGCCTCCTCGGGGGACAGCTCCAGTTCGCCGTCGCCTCCGTGCACCTGCTTGAGGTACACGCGCGCCTGGTCGCGGTGGTGGATGCAGGTGAGCACCACCCCCGAGTGCGTGCCGTCGAGCAGCGCGATCGACACCGACTGGCGCCCGGAGAGCTCGTTGTAGGCGTCGTAGCGCACCAGCGCGCGATTCGCGATTGCGCCACGCAAACCGAGCTCCACCCCGCCCAGTCGCTGCTCCAGGCGTTCCGCCACCTCACCGACGTACTCGCGCAGATCCTCGAAGCCCTCCTGCAGCGCCGCCGCGTGGGCCACCACGTCGCGCTCCCCCTCACCCAGCACGATCTTCTGCGCGGCGCGCAGCCGCCGCACGCTGCGCGCCAGCGCCGCGCACCCCAGCAGCGCAACCACGGCGATCGCGGCGGCGGCGATCGCGATGATGCCCTGGGTGTCGGTCAGGCTGGTGGCGGTCATGCGGACAAGCTATCGCGCGAGCGGGAGCGAGCGCCACACTTGCACGCCGGCCCCCAGGGGTGCCTACCCGTTGAACACCGCCAGGTAGGAGCCCTTGTTGTTTTCGAGGTTGGTCTCCCCCGGAACGGGCTGCACGTAGACGACCACACGCGCCGCGGCGCCCGCCGGCACCCCTTCGACGGGAACGCTCGCGGTCGAGGTCACCCCCGGTTCGGTTTTGGCGATCGTGCGGCTGTCTTTGTACTGCTTGCCCCCAGCGGTCACGGTGACTTCGACCTTCACGTCGGTCTCGGAGTTGCTCCCGGAGTCTTCGACCATCACCTTGAACGTCGGCGTGGATCCCCCGGTGAGGTGGTTGACTGTGCCCGTCGATTCCGGCTGGAGTTCGGTGGAGCCGACGCTCACTGTCTTCAGCGCCGAGCCGTGCGTGCCCGGGGCGATCTGGCCGCCCTGCGCCGCCGCTGATGACTTCCCGGTGAGGCGCTCTTCGACGGTGCTTGGTTCCAGCCACCCCAGATTCGCCAGGAACTGAGTGCTCGCGGTGCTCAGCCCGTGGACGCCGCCCGCCGCCAATTCCTGCTGGATCAGCGGCGCCACGCGCTGGGAGTAGATCACGTCGGAGGCAAGGAACATCTCCATCGCTCCGGCGATCAGCGTGCTCGCCTGCTTGCCCTGCCCTCCCAGCGCCTGGCGCACGAGCGGCGCGATCTTCGCCAGCGCTTCCTCGCGCAGATTGAGCACCAGCGTGAAGTTGCGCTGTGCCGCATCCAGTTCGCCTGGGACGCTCAGCCGCTTGGCCTGTTCGGCCTGTCGCTGCGCCACTTCGCGCAATTCGTTGACTTTCTGCTCAACGTTCAGCGGCGGTTCGCTGGAGGCGCCGGCGAGCCCGGCGAACAGCGGATGCGCCACCTGCTGGTCGGATTCACTCACCAGTTGCCCAGCTTCGCGGTTGTACTTCTTCAGCGCTTCTTCCTTGCCGCTCTTCAAGCAGCCGTCGATCAGCAGCACGATCACGATCAGCACGACCACGCCGACCCCCGCGGCGATCCGCCGCCGCACCATCATCGTGTGGCGGTCCATATGCGGGATTGGATGCCCGCCCGCCCGCTGTGGCCGGCGCGGCCGCGGCTGTGAGCGGGAGGAATTGGGTACCCGCCCCTCCGCGGCGGCCGGCCGCGGCGCTCCTCCCTCGTCATCGTCGAAGAACGACAAGCTGTTTCGCTCCTTGCTTGCGCATTGAGGAAGGCACCAGTATGACCGGGCCTTCGGCCGCCCCGCTTTCCCGATTGGTGCCATCTGCAACTTCTCGCTCACCCGCGCTTCTCCTGCCTGCTTGCGGCAGGGAGCGCTCTCGCATCGGCGAACGCAGGAGTCGGTGGACTCTCACGACACCCTGATCGCGCCCGCCCCCCCGCCGCTCGGCCGCCCCGCGGTCCGTGCCCGCGGCGAACGGCCGCTGTCTGGCCGGGGCGCTCCGGTGCTCGGCCGCTACCGGCTGCTCCAGCGCCTTGGCGCCGGCGGCTTCGGGGTGGTGTGGTGCGCCCACGACGAACTGCTCGACCGTGAGGTCGCCGTCAAGGTGATTGCGCTCCCGGCCGGCGAAGACCGCGAGCGCGCCTCGCGCGAGGCGCTCGCCACCGCCCGCCTCGCGCACCCCGCGATCGTCGCTCTGTACGAGGCCTGCGTCGAGCACGACACCTTCTACCTGATCTCCGAGCTGGTTCACGGTGACACCCTCGCCCAGTTGATCGCCGACGACGCGCTCTGCGACGAGGAGGTGATCGAAATCGGGATCGCGCTCACCGACGCGCTTCTGCACGCCCACGGGCGCGGGGTGATCCACCGTGACATCAAGCCCCAGAACGTGCTGGTGCCAGCGCAGGTCGATCTCCACCAGGCCCCGGAGCGCCCGCCGTTCCAGAATGCGGCTCCCGTCGCCAAGCTGACCGACTTCGGCGGCGCGCTGCTCGCCGGCGAGGAGTCCCTCACCCGCACCGGCGACGTGCTCGGCACGCTCGCCTACATGGCCCCCGAGCAGATCGACGGCGAGGAGGTGGGTGCCGCCGCCGACCTCTACTCGCTGGCGCTCGTGCTCTATGAGGCGCTCAGCGGCGTCAACCCCGTGCGCGGCCCCACCCCCGCCGCCACGGCGCGGCGCATCGGCGAGCGCCTGGCGCCGCTGGAGCGCCACCGTCGCGATCTGCCGCGCGCGCTCACACACGCGCTCGACCGGGCGCTCGAGGCCGACCCCGAGCTGCGCGGGACGCTGCCCGAGCTGCGCGATGACCTCGCGCACGGTCTGCGCCACGGTCCGCGGCGCTCGCCCTGGGGGCGCCGCGCGAGCGCGGCGGCGGCGCCCCTCGCTCGCCCCCTCCAGACCGGTCCGGAGGGGGCGGCCCAGTCCTCCCAGTCTCCACCCTCCCGCGCTCCACTGCTTGCGACGGAGGTGCAAGCGTCGCGGCGGGACACCCCCGAGGAGCAGCCCGACCGGACCGGCTGGCTCACGGCCGCGCGGTTGGCGTGGATCGCCGGGACGCTTGGGGTGTGCGTGTGGCGGAGTGCCGCCGGCCGCCCCGGGACTGCGCCGCTTCTCCTCTGCGCGGCGTTGCCGCTTGGTGCTGCTGGTGCGGCGACCCGGACCCCACTGGCTGGCCGCGCTGCTCGCGCCGGCGCTCGGCCTCGTTGGCCTCGCGGGAGCTTTCCCCGCGCTCGCCGGCCAACTCGCTCGTTGGCGCTCCCGTGCCCTGCTGGGGGCGCTTGGCTACTGGTGGCTGCGTCTCGCCGAGCTGCCGCTCGACGGGTCCGTGGCGAGCACAACCCACGCTGTGCTGCACCTGCTGAGTGTCGCGCTGCTGATGGGAGCGGCCCTCTGGGCGCTCGCCGCCGTGGTGCTCCCCTGGATGGTGCGTGGGCGCTCGGCGATGCTCGACGCGCTCGCGGCGATCCTCTGGGCGGTGGCGCTCGTGGCCGGGTGGGCGGGCATCGGGTGGGTGGGCATCCAATTTCACGGCCTTGCGATGATCCATGCCACGCTTCCATCCCCACATGGCGTCATCCTCAGTGCCTCGCTTGGGGCACTGCTCGCGGTCGCCGCACGTGCGCTGCGTGGGCCGGTGCAGACGATCGTTGCGTGAGGAGCTTAAAGTGAGGAGTGGCGGGATGGCGGGGATTGACGCTGTCGGCTCCGCCTCGGTGAGAAGGCATACCAATGAACCCCCTCAAGAGCCTCGAGACCACGCTCGCCTCCATGGTGGAGGGCGCCTTTGGGCGCCTCTTCCGTTCCGAGGTGCGTCCCATGGAACTCGCCCGCAAGCTCGCCCGCGAGATGGACGAGCACCGCACCACCTCCGTATCGCGCGTCTACGCCCCCAACGAGTACGCCGTGTGGCTCTCCCCACCCGACCGCGCCCGCTACGAGGGCGTCGAGGACGAGCTGATCGACGAGCTCTGCGCCTATCTGCTCGAGCACGCCCGCGGCGAGGATCTCACGCTCGCCTCCCACCCGCTCATCACCTTCCACACCGACGAGTCCCTGTCGCTCGGCGAGTTCGGCATTCAGGCGCGGCTGGTGCGCCCCGAGGTTCCCGGCAACGGGGAGGGCGATGGCGAGCTCGACGACTTCGCCGCCCACGACGACGCGTGGGGGCAGCCCGTCCGCGAGGATTGGTCGGCCCCCGCCGGCGCCGCGGCGCGGGAAGACGAGCATGGGCAAACGATGATCTACAGCTCATCTGCCCGCCTGCGCGAGCCGCTCGAACAGGTCCGCGCTGCCCGTCCCCCCCGCGCCCTGTTGCTGGTCGGCGGGCGGCGCCTGGTGGTCGCTGCGGAAGGCGCCGTGATCGGCCGCAGCCGCGACTGCGACGTTGTGCTCGACGATGCCGGGATCTCCCGCCGTCACGCCCATATTCGCCCCTCGGCGCAGGGTTGGACGATCGAGGATCTGCGCTCGACCAACGGCGTGCTCCTCAACGGCGAGCGGCTGCATGGCGCGCGGCCGCTGCAGCTCGGCGACCGCATCGAGCTCGGCACCACCGAGATTGTCTTCGAGCAGCGATGAACACGCTCCAACCGGTGTCGGTTGCGCTCAAGTTCGGCTTCCTCGCCGTGCTCTACCTGTTCCTGCTGTGGGTCGCTCGCAGCGCCCTGCGCGACCTGCGGGGACGGGATCGCGCCCAGCCGCCTGGCGGCTACGGCGTCGCTGGAGCGGGCTACGCCGCCGCTTCTCCGGACGCGACCGGCCTGCAGTCTGCATCTGCGCTGGGGCGCTCCGACATTGCCCGTCGCACCCCCCGGCTGGTGGTCGCCCGCGCGAGCGGTCACGATCCGGGGATGATCTACGACCTCGACGGCGACCTCGTGCTCGGTCGCGGCGACCACGCGGAGATACGCCTGGAGGATCCATTCGCGTCCTCCCGCCATGCACGCATCTACACGCAGGCCGGCACGCTCGTGCTCGAGGATCTGCGCTCGACCAACGGCACCTACCTCAACGAGGAGCTGCTGGAGACTCCCCGTCCGCTGCATCCCGGCGATCATCTGCGGATCGGCGAGAGCGAATTCGTATTCGAGGTGGATTGATGGCGATGCGGACTCATATGGACGGTCACCGGTGATGCTGCGCGTGGCCGAGCAGTACGCGGGCACCGACACCGGTCTGCAGCGGCGTGCCAACGAGGACTCCCTGCTGGCGCGCTCGCCGCTGTTCGTGGTCGCCGACGGCATGGGCGGCGCGCAGGCCGGCGAGGTGGCGTCGAAGATCGCGGTGGAGTCCTTCCAAGGCGGCCTGCCCGACGGCGCCCCCCCGGAGGAGGGGCTGGCGGCGTACGCGCTGGCAGCCAATGCGCGCATCCACGAGCTCTCCCGCCAGAACGCCGAGCAGGCCGGCATGGGCACAACGCTCACCGCCGTCTACGTCGGCGAGGAGGAGGTTGCGATCGCCCACGTCGGGGACAGCCGCGCCTACTGCCTGCGCGACGGGGAACTGCTGCGCCTCACCGACGACCACTCGCTCGTGGACGAGCTGATCCGCGAGGGACGCCTCACCCCCGAAGAAGCCGAGGATCATCCCCAGCGCTCGATCATCACGCGTGCGCTCGGGCCCGAGGAGACCGTCGAGGTGGACACCCGCTCGTTCCGCGCGCGCGCCGGCGACATCTACCTGCTGTGCAGCGATGGCCTCACCTCGATGGTTACGGAGGCCCGGCTCGCCGAGGTCCTGCGCCTGCACGCCGGCGCGCCCCTGCGCGAGATCGGTGAGGCGCTGATCGCCGAAGCCAACCGGGCCGGCGGGCGCGACAACATCACCGTCATCCTGCTGCGCCTCGAGGAGGTGGGCTCGCCGATCCCGCCCGCTCCGGGCACCGCCGAGCTCGATCGCGACGCCACGGTCATCAGCATGCCCACGCTGGGGGGCGCGCGCCAGCCGGCCTCGGTGGCGGCGCCCGTGACGCGCGTCGGTGACGTCGTCCGTGAGGCACCTGCCCCCGCCGATGCCGGAACCCGGGGGCGATCGTCGGCGCGTGCCCGCCGGGACGCTCATCGCACGCACGCCCCCCTGGCGACGTCGCCAGGGGTGGCCCGCCGCCGGCCCCGCTCCCCCGACTCCGCGCCCACCGCCCCCAAGCGCCGGTCCCGGCGCCGTGTCGTGCTGCCAGCACTGATCGTGCTCGCGGTGCTCGGGCTGCTCGCGGGCGGTGGGTATGTGGCGGCGCAGTCGGTGTTCTTCGTCGGCACCAACCCTCGCGGCCTGGTGACGATGTACCGAGGTCTCCCCTACAAGCTCCCGGGCGGAATCGACCTCTACAGCAGCTACTACGTCTCCGGGGTCGGCGCCTCCACGCTGAGCCCCACGCGCCGCGGCGCGCTGCTCGACCACAAGTGGCTTTCCGAAAAAGAAGCCGGCTCGCTCGTGCACTCGATCGAATTGGAAGAGCTAAGCGAATGAACCGCCCGATCCTGCGCCTCTACATGCTGGTGCTGGTGCTGTTCGCGCTGCTCGTCGCCTTCACTTCGCGCTGGACGATCTTCGAGGCCTCCTCGTTGCGCGAAAACCCACTCAACCAGCGCTCGCTGATCGAGCAGGCGCGCGTCCAGCGCGGGGCGATCCTCGCCGCCGACGGCACCGTGCTCGCGCGTAGCGTGCGCACGCGCGAAGGCACCTACGAACGCACCTACCCCGCCGGGGAAGAGTTCGCCCAGGCGATCGGCTACTCCTACCCCTTGACGTTCAGGCGCACCGCTCTGGAGCGCTATCGCAACGTCCCGCTCAGCGGACAGAGCCAGGACGCTCTGCAGTCGATCCTCGACCAGTTCCAAGGCCGCCCCGAAAAGGGCGACGAAGTGATCACCGCGCTCGACCCCGCCGCCCAGCAGGCCGCGCTCGCGGGGCTCGGTGGTCACCAGGGTGCCGTCGTCGCGCTCGTGCCATCCACCGGCGCCGTGCGGGTGATGGCGTCCACGCCCAGCTACGACCCCAACGCGCTGCGCTCCGCCGCCGGCGCCGAACGGCTGAAAACCGACAGCGAATCCCCGCTGCTCAACCGCGCCGTGCAGTACGGGTATGCACCGGGGTCCACCTTCAAGGTTGTGACCGCCACCGCCGCGATCGACACCGGACAGTTCACGCCCTCCTCGACGCTCAGCGGCCGCAACGGCATCGTCGTATCGGGAGTTCCGCTGAGCAACGACCAGAACGAAAGCTTCGGTCAGCTCACGCTCACCCAGGCGCTCGCCAAATCGGTGAATACCGTGTGGGCGCAGGTCGCCGAACAGGTGGGCAAGCCGACGCTCGCCCGTTACATGCGCCGTTTCGGGTTCGACGCCAAGCCGCAGCTGGACTACCCCACCGAAGAAATGTCGGCCTCCGGGGAGTATGAGGAACGCGGGGGCGAACGCCTGCTCTCGCCCCTCAGCCCACTGGTCGACGTCGGGCGGATGGGCATCGGCCAGGACAAACTGCGGGTGACCGCGCTGCAGATGGCCGAGGTCGCCGCCGCCGTCGCCAACCATGGACGGCTGATGGCTCCTCACCTGACAGCGCGGATCGTGGACCCCGAAGGGCGCACGGTGCAGCGCGTCTCTCCGCGGGTGCAGTCGGTCGTGATGAAGCCCTCCACTGCCACCGCGGTCACCTCGATGATGGAAGCCGTCGTCGACGAAGGCACCGCCGAAGCCGCCCGCATCCCCGGCGTGCAGGTCGCCGGCAAGACCGGCACCGCGGAAACCCAGATCGGCAGCGCGCTCAACAACGTCTGGTTCATCGCCTTCGCCCCCGCCTCCAACCCCACCGTGGCGATCGCCGTGACGGTCAAGGGCGTCCCCGGGTACGGCGCCACGTACGCGCTGCCGATCGCGCGGCGTGTGATGGAAGTGCTGCTCCATGATTGAGCGGTCGTCCGGCCCCAAGCCACGCGCCGGGTGGCGCGCGCGACCCATCGACGGGTGCTGCGTCATGGAGGAGGCACGCGATGATTGAGCAGGGCACTGTGATCGACGGACGCTACGAGGTGCTCTCGCGGATCGGCACCGGCGGGATGGCGGATGTGTACCTTGCGCGTGACCAGTTGCTGGGGCGCCAGGTGGCGGTCAAGCTGCTCCACCATCGCTTCGCCGAAGACCAGGAGTTCGTGGAGCGCTTCCGCCGCGAGGCGTCCAGCGCCGCTGGGCTCTCCCACCCCAACGTGGTGGCGATCTTCGACCGCGGGGAGTGGGATGGCACCTACTACATCGCGATGGAGTACCTCCCCGGCCGCTCTCTGAAGGCGGTGGTGCGCGAGCAGGGGCCGCTCGACCCCATGGCGGCGATCGACATCGTCATCCAGATCTTGCAGGCTGCCCGCTTCGCGCACCGGCGCGGCGTGATCCACCGCGACCTCAAGCCCCACAACGTGATCCTTGACGAAGAGGGCCGCGCGAAGGTCACCGACTTCGGGATCGCGCGTGCCGGGGCCTCCGACATGACGCTCACCGGCTCGATCATGGGCACCGCCCAGTACCTCTCGCCAGAGCAGGCCCAGGGGCACGCCGTGAGCGCCGCCTCCGACATCTACGCGGTGGGGATCGTCCTCTACGAGCTGCTCACCGGCACGGTGCCCTTCGACGGCGAGACGGCGGTGACGATCGCGCTCAAGCAGGTCTCTGCCGCACCGCTGCCGCCGAGCGTGGTTGCGAGCAGCGCCGCCGCCCTCTCTCCTGGAGCGGTCTCCGCCGGCGCGCCCGTGCCCGCCTCCGCGCGTGGCGCGATCTCACCGGAGCTCGACGCCGTGGTGCTGCGGGCGCTCGCGAAGGATCCCGCGGCCCGCTTCACCGACGCCGAGGAGTTCATCGCGGCGCTCCAGCACGTGCGCCGGGGCCTGCCCGGCGCCGGTGAGCTGCCTCCGGTCGTGCCCGCCGGCAACGGGCCGGCGCCGCCCGTGGCCGCCACCGCGCTGTTGATGGCCTCCGCCGCCGAGACCCCGGCACAGGAGGACCCCGAGGCGGCGGCGCGCCGTCGCAGGCGCCGCCGCTGGTGGATCGCGGGCGGGGTGCTGCTCGCGCTGATCGCCGCCGGAGTGGCGCTTGCGCTGCTGCTGTCGCCCAGCAAACGCCAGGTGACCGTGCCCGACGTCGTCGGCCGCACGGCGACGCTCGCCTCCACCGAGCTCAAAGCGGCCGATCTGGTGCCGATCCCCTCGCAGGCGCCCAGCCTCACCGTCGCCGCGGGCGCTGTGATCTCCGTGAGCCCCGCGGCGGGCAGCGTGGTGCAGCGGGGCGCGCACGTGAGCGTCGTCGTCTCCACCGGTCCCGCCAGCGTGGGGGTGCCCGACGTGAGGAACCTCACCAGCGCGGAAGCCGAGCGCAAGCTCAGGCAGGCGCACTTCAAGCCGAATGTGCAGAACCGCTCCAGCGCATCGGTGGCGAGCGGCAAGGTGATCTCCACCGAACCTTCGCAGGGGGTGCCGCTGCTGATGGGCAGCCCGGTGACGGTGTTCGTCTCGAGCGGCCCCATGCAGGTGGAAGTCCCCACGGTGACCGGCCAGAGCGAAGCCGAAGCGCGCGTCTCGTTGCGCGCCGCCGGACTGCACGTGGGCACTGTCACCAAGCGCGAAGAAGCGGGCCAGGCGGCGGGCACCGTGCTCTCGCAGTCTCCTTCCGCGGGCAGCTCCGTGCGCAGCGGCGAAGCGGTGGAACTCGTCGTGGCGAAGGCGTCGCAGGAAGTCGCAGTGCCTCGCGTGGTCGGCAAAAAGCAGGAACGCGCCGAAGGCGAACTGATTGGCGCAGGCTTTGTGGTGAAGTCCGGCACACGCACCGTCACGAGCGAAGCGGAAGTCGGGCTGGTGCTTCAGCAGAACCCGGCTGGCGGCACCAAGGCCAAGCGGGGAGCCACGATCAAGCTCATCGTCGGCGAACTCGCGCCGCAAACCACGCCGAGCACGACGCCCACGACGACCCCGAGCACCACAACCACTACCGCTCAGACCCCGGCTGCCGCCACTCCGGCCGCTCCATGACGACGCTCACTGTCGCACTGCTTGCGGGCGGGCGCTCCTCCGAGCACGACGTCTCGCTGGCCTCCGCCCGTGCCGTGCGCGAGGGCCTCGAGCGTGCCGGGCACGAGGTTCGCTGGGTGGAGATCGAGCGCGATGGCGCGTGGCGTCATGGCGAGGAGCGGCTGACCCTCTGCCCTGGCGAGGGGCTGCTCGACGCGGATGTCGCGTTCCCCGCGTTGCATGGTCCCTTTGGCGAGGACGGCACCGTGCAGGGAGTGCTGGAGTCGCTGGATGTCGCCTATGTGGGCGCGGGCGTCGCGGCCTCGGCGATTTGCATGGACAAGGTGCTCTTCAAAGAGCTGATGTCCGCCGCGGGCATCCCCCAGGTGGCGTACGCAGGGGTACGCGCCGAGCGCTGGCGCCGCTCACCCGCGGAGCTGCTCGGCGAGCTCTCGGTCCTCGGCCTGCCGGTGTTCGTCAAGCCCGCCCACATGGGCTCCTCGGTGGGGATCGTCAAGGTCTCCGACGCGGGCCTGCTCGGCGAGGCGCTTGATCGGGCTTTCGCGCACGACCCGCTGGCGATCGTCGAGGCGATGGCGAGCGGGGTCGAGGTCGAGTGCGCCGTGCTCGGTTCGTCCGCCCGCGAGGATGGGCCGCCGGCGTTGGTATCTCCGCCGGGGGAGATCGCGTTCGCGGGGGAGTGGTACGACTACGCCGCCAAGTACGACGCCGGGGGGATGGAGCTGCTGGTGCCCGCCCGCATCTCCGCCGCCGCGCACGCACGGGTGCGGGAGCTGGCGCTGGAGGTGTTCGCGTACACCGGCTGCGAGGGCCTCGCCCGCGTGGACTTCTTCGTGGAGGGGGACGGTGAGCGGGTGCTGGTGAACGAGCTCAACACGATGCCCGGCTTCACGCCGACGAGCGTGTACGCGAAGCTGATCGAGGCCTCGGGGATCCCCTACCCCGAGCTCGTCGACCGCCTCTGCCGGCTGGGGATCGAGCGCTGGGAGGCCAGGCGCGCTTACCAGTACTGAAGCTGGCTCGTAGGGGTCGATCGTGGCCGGTTGGGGGCGCGTACAGCAAAACAAAATCAAGCCCTAACCATCTGGGATTGAGTCTCATTCTCATTTGGTTGGGGCCCAAAAAGAAAGCACAGCCAAGCGCGTCGGCGGGATCAAACACTTCTTTTCGGCCCTATACCAGATGAGACTAGGTCTCGTTCTTATTTGGTTAGGGCGCAAAAAGAGAACAATTCACCGCAGCGGCGAGAGCAGCAGATCGACGAGCACGCGCGGGTCGCGCCGGATACGCGCGTCCGTGACGGCGGGGGGTCGCTTTTTGAGATCGATCTGGGCGGGGTCGCGCAGCTTGCGCAGCCGGCCCTCGGCGATCAACCGCTCGTCGACCGCCCCGAGCCGGCCCTCGAAGGTGGTGTACACCGGAACGTCGAGCGCGACGGCCTCGCGATTCATCGTGCCGCCGGCGGAGACCACCAGGTCAGAGAGGGCGATCAGTGACTGCGCGTCGATCGCCTGCTCGGGGACGACGAAGCCGGGCACGCCGGCGAGCTCCGTGCGTTGGGCCGGAGTACGGGGCAGCACCACCGATTGCACCCCCTCCGTGCCGGCGGCCGCATCGCGCAGACGCTCGAGCACCCGCGCGAAGAGGTCGTTCTGGAACCGGTGGTAGAGCGAGACCTCCGGGGGGGTGCGCACCACGACGATCGGCCGCCCGGGGTCGAGTCCCAGCTGGGGAAGGATCGCGCGGTCGGGCTCGAAGTCGGCGAGGTAGTACTCCTCCTTCAGCCCCGCATAGGCGCGCACCTTGCCGCGCGCGCCGTAGCGATCGAGGCGCTCGGGTGGGATCGCCTCGGGCACGACCACCGTGCGCGCCAGGCGGCAGTTGATCTGGTGCTGCACGGTCGCCCACTCGTAGTCGAACATCGTGGCGCTGGGAATCCGCAGCAGGGCAGCGGCGACGCTCACATCGTTGGAGCCATGGCCGAGCGCGATGTCGAAAAAGCGGCCGGAGGAAAAAAAGGGGGGGAAGGGGGAGGGGGGCTGCGATCTCGATCTCCGCGCCTCGGCGCGGGCCCAGCGCAGCAGCGCCCCCGAACGCAGCGCCAGGCCGCCGGCCTTCGCGGCGAGCCGCTCCCCGCGGTGGCGGCCGATGGCGGTGTGGGGGATCTCGAAGCGGCGCAGCAGCCCAAGCGTCTGGGCGAAGTCGCGCGCGGTCACCCGCACCTCGTGGCCGTCGCGCTCCAGCGCCTCGATCACCGGTCGCATGACTAGCACGTGGGGGCTGTTGGTGAGGTCGATCCAGACACGCATGGGCAGACCGTATCGCCGGGCGATAACGGGCAGGCGCCCGGCTGCCGCACCCCGATGCCGTGAGACGATCCTCATCGTGCCCAGACGTGCCTTGGCAGATCGCGCTCTCGCATCCGGGTATCGTTGACCCGCCCGTGCTCGTCCTCGCCTCGGTCACCGAATCGGTTGTCACCGCCACCTGGCACCTCGTCCGCGACGGGGGCCTGCCGGCGGTGTTCCTGCTGATGGCGCTCGGCTCGGCTTGCATCCCGATTCCCTCCGAGGTCGTGATGCTGTTCGCGGGCTTCGCGGTAGCGGACCCCGGCGGCTCCGGCGCGCACCACCATCTGACGATGACCGGCATCGTCCTCGCGGGACTGCTGGGCACGCTGGTGGGGTCGTGGGTCAGCTACGCGATCGGCCGCGGCGGTCGCCTGGAGCTGATGGAACGCCATGGCCATCTGGTGCACATGGGCCCGGCGCAGATCGAGCGCGCTGACCACTGGTTCTCGCGCTACGGCGAAATGACGGTCCTGTTCGGCCGCATGATCCCCCTGGTGCGGGCCTTTGTCTCGCTGCCCGCAGGGGTGGCGAAGATGCCGCTGCCGCGCTTCTCCGTGCTCACGGTGATCGGCTCGATCCCCTGGGTGCTCGCGCTGGCCATTGCCGGCCACGCGCTCGGCGGGGACTGGACGAGCGTGCGCAAGGGCTTTGAGTACGTCGACTACGCGATCGTCGCGCTCGTCGTTGTTGGCATCGTCTATTGGATCGTCCGTCGCCGCCGTGGGGGCGAGGTGGTAGCCGTCGAAGGCGCCGCGGAGGACCCCGATCGCGCCTCCTCTCCGGAGTCGGCACCCGTAGACGTTGGCTGAGGGATCTCCCAGAGCCACGCCGGCGACGAAGCTGCCGCTGCGCCACGCACTGCTGCTGGGTCTCGTGCAGGGCCCCACCGAGGTGCTTCCCGTCTCATCCTCCGCGCACATCGCCCTGCTCCCGCGACTGGCGGGCTGGCCCCACGCCCAGCGAGAGGCAGAGCTTCGCAACTCGCTGGAGGTCGCGTTGCACGCGGGCACCGCTGCCGCGCTGTTGGCCTATTCGGGGATGCGAGCGAAGCGAGTGTCTCCCGAATCGACCGCGCTGCGCGGGGAGCTGGGGCAGGCCCTGCGTGAGCTGGACAGCGGGGCCCTGGCGTCGGCGGCGCTTGCGCTCGCCCCTCCGGCGCTCGTGGGGTACCTCATGGAGCGACGCCTCGAGCGCCGTCCGAGCGGGCCCCGCGCGCTTGCCGCGGGGCTGGCGGTGGGCGCTGCCGCAATGGCCTGGGCTGACACTCGCCCGGGGACCCGCGACCTCGCGGACTTCGGACCCCGCGACGGCTTCGCGCTCGGTCTCGCGCAGGCGCTCGCCCTGCTCCCGGGCGTCTCGCGCAACGGCGCCACCCTCACCGCCGCACGCGCACGCGGCTTCGCCCGCGACGACGCCCAAGCCCTCTCCTGGCGTGTCGGTCTCCCCGTGATCGCGGGCGCCGCGGGGCTCAAGGCGTCCCGCCTCGCCCAGCGTGGCGTCCCGCCGTGTGCGACTCCCACGCTCGCGGTGGGTACCGGGGCGGCATTCCTCTCGACGCTTGCATGCGCACCTTTGATCCGCCCTGGCAGGCGCACACGGGCACTGTGGCCGTTCGCGCTCTACCGCGCGGTGCTGGCGCTGGCCGCCGTGGCCTCTTCGGGCTCGGCGTAGCGAGTTACCCCGAAGTGGTCGGCACCGAAGCCTTGCATGACCAAAGGCGACGAGTTCCACCAAATCGTCCTACGATCCATCAATGACGATGACCTCGGCTCGTCGTGACCTCGTGTCGCAAGAGCATCGTCGGTCACGCGCCCTGCTCGGCGCCGGGATGACGCTCGTCCTGATCGTCGTGGTGCTGGCCGTGGCGGTGCTGGCCTTCTCGGGGGTGACGCTGGCGAGCGATTCGACGGCGCTCGCACGTGTGTCGGTGCAGCCGTTGGGGGGGACAATCGAGCATGTTCGGGCATACGGGCCGGATGGTCAGAAGGTCCCGCTCGCGATCGACGGCGGGCGGCTGACTCCATTGAAGCGGCTGACGCCGGGCGAGCAGGTGACGGTGGACGTGGAGGTTCGCCGGCCGGGATGGCTCAGCTGGGCGTTGGGAAGCGAACGTAACGAGCGGCTGACGCTGCGCGCGCCCACGGCGCAGGTGACCGAGCGCTGGATGACCGTGCCCTCGGGCTCGGAGGTGCGCGTGAGCTTCGATCAGCCTGTGAGTGCGGTGTCCTACGGGAGCGGCACGGATGGCTTGACCCACCACACGCTGAGCAGCGCCCAGAGCACTGTCTCGCTCGGGCCGCAGGCGTCGACCGGCGCGATCGAGATCGCCGCCGCGCCGCGTCCCTGGGAGAGGCTCGGGGCGCCCACGCAGGTGAGCTGGTTCCCACCCTCCCAGTCCCCGGTGATGGTCAGCTTCCCCGCTGCTGGCGCGCGAATCTCGCCTGCCACGTCGATCGACCTGACGTTCTCCAAGCCGGTGAGCGAAGTGCTGGGCTCGACTCGTCCTCAGATCTCGCCGAGCACGCCCGGGAGCTGGCGCGAAACCAACAGCCACACGCTCGTGTTCACCCCGTCGGGGTTGGGAGCCGCGCTCGCCTCCCAGCTGCAGGTGCGGCTCCCGCGCGCGGTCGCCGTCACCACCGGGGGGAGCGGGCTGCGCACCACCAACCAGATCGAATGGAGCGTGCCGCCCGGCTCGACGCTGCGCCTGCATCAGCTCCTCGCGCAAGCCGGCTACCTACCGGTCGCTTGGCAGCCGTCGGGCGCCGCCGTGGCACGCACGCCGAGCGCGGAGGCCCAGGCGGCTGTCGAACCTCCCAGCGGCAGCTTCAACTGGCGCTATTCGAACACGCCGCACCAGCTGCAGGCGATGTGGAGCCCGGACCAGGCGACCGCGATCACCAAGGGCGCGGTGATGAAGTTCGAGAACGAAAACAACCTCACCGTCGACGGGGTCGCGGGACCGACCGTGTGGCACGCACTGCTCACCGACGCGATCGCCGGCAAGCGCCTGAGCAGCGGTTACAGCTACGTGTACGTGCACCGCGAAGTCCCGGAGACGATGACGCTGTGGCACAGCGGCCAGACGATCATCAGCTCGCCCGCGAACACGGGCATCTCCGGGGCGGAAACCGAACTCGGGACGTTCCCGGTGTTCGAGCACCTCCCCGAAACGACGATGAGCGGCACCAACCCCGACGGCTCGCACTACGAAGATCCCGGGATCAAATGGGTCAGCTACTTCAACGGCGGCGATGCGCTCCACAACTTCGACCGCTCCTCATTCGGCACCCCGCAGAGCCTCGGCTGCGTCGAGCTGCCGCTCGCGGCCTCCGCGGAGATCTGGCCCTACACGCCGATCGGCACGCTGGTCACGGTCGAAACCTGACGGTCTGCGACGATCCGGCCTGCATCGGAAGAACCGAGTCAGCCCGCACCCAGGTGACCACCGCCATGGTCCCCGCGACAACCATGACCGAAGGCCAGGCCCCGATCGCCAGCGCAAGCAGGTGCGAGGCGATGAACAGACCGAGCCCGACGCAGCCGAGCGTGGCGGCTGTCCGCGCGCCGTGGCGCCGGAACCACGCGTGGATGCACCACAGGCCTCCGAGCGCCAGGACCACGCCCCCCAGCGTCCGCGAGCCCGTGGCGAGCGCCACCGCGTAGCCGGCGATCAGCGAGGCGGCTGCGACCGGCGCTGTGGGGAACGCGCGCATAGGGCGCAGCGTAGCCGTCAGGCCACCGGCTGGAGCCGCACCCCGCACCTGTGGGCGGGCCCCGCCAACCAACACCTGTGCCAGGTCTCTCTGGGGCGTCCTCGCCCTTGCGGACCTTCCGGGCCCGCCGTTCCCCGACTGCCAGACTCACCGCCAATGCTCGCGATCACGCTCGCCCTCGGGGCCTCACTCTGTTATGGCGTGTCGAACTTCATCGGACCGCAGCTGGTGCGCCGCCACCAGCTTGTGACGGTGTTGGTGCTCTCGCAGGTCGCGGCGCTCGGGGTGTGTGCGTTGTATCTGGCGCTGGAAGGCGGGCGGGCGCTGCCCTCCTCCGACGTTGGGCTGGCGCTGCTCGCGGGCGCCGGCAACGCGGGGGGGTTGATCGGTTTCTACAAGGCGGCCGAGCTGGGGCCGCTGTCGGTGGTGGCGCCGATTGGGGCTTCGGGGGTCGTGATACCCGTCGCGTGGGGGCTTGCCAGCGGCGATTCGTTGAGGCCGGCGCAGGCGGTGGGGCTGGTGCTGGCGATGGGCGGCGCTGTGCTCGTCGCACGTCGCGGCTCCGCTCATCACTCCACCTCGCACTATCCCGACCCCCGCGCTGGGGCGCTGTGGGCGGCGGCCTCGGCAGTTGCCTTCGGCATCTTCCTCACGGCGCTGCCGAAGGCCTCGGAGCATGGGCGGGCGTGGGCGCTGCTCGACGCGCGCCTGGCGCTGGTGGGGCTGCTTGCGCTGTGGGCCGGACGGGAGCTTCGCGGGATCAGATTCGTCCGCGGGAGCGCGCTGTTCGCGATCCCGGGCGTGCTGCTGGTGCTCGGCACGATCATGTACACGACAGCAGCCGCGCACGGCCAGCTCTCGCTGGTGTCGGTGCTTGGCTCGCTCTTTCCGATCGTCACGGTCGCCCTTGGCATGGGCCTGCTGGGCGAGCGGCTGTCGCGATTCCAGGCCGTCGGCGTCGCCGCGGCGCTTGTGGGCATCGCCTTGATCGCGCTGTAACCATCGGTCGCTCGATCACCGGATTAGGACGCTCCGCCGTGGGCCCCGATCGGCTGTGCATAACCATCTGCTGGCTCCTCCAAATGGAGGATCCCGCTCCCGCCTGCGGAACGCGCAAAATAGAATGATGTCGCAAGCCATGCTCGGCACCGCGCTCGGCGGGCGCTACCGCCTCGACGAGGAGATCGGCAGGGGCGGGATGTCGACCGTGTACCGCGCCTTCGACACGGTGCTGGAACGGCCGGTGGCGATCAAGCTGATGCACCGCGAGATCGCCTCGGACTCCGACCAGCTGGAGCGCTTTCGGCGCGAGGCGCGCGCGGTGGCGCAGCTCAACCACGCGCATATCGTGACCGTGATCGACGCGGGGGAGGAGGTGGATGGAGACCCCATGGGTGGGGATCCCGCCGTCCCCGCGACGCCGTACATCGTCTTCGAGTACGTGGAGGGGGAGACGCTGAAGGCGCTGATCCGCCGTAGCGGGCCGCTCGAGATCACCGAGGCGATCGCGTACACGATCGAGATCGCGCGGGCGCTGGAGGCGGCGCACGAGCATCAGATCGTGCATCGCGACGTGAAGCCTCAGAATGTGCTGTTGACGGCGGAGGGCACCGCCAAGATCACCGACTTCGGGATCGCCCGCACGCTCACTGAGGAGGGGCTGACGCTCGACGGACGGGTGCTCGGCACGACCGACTATGTCTCCCCCGAGCAGGCGCTCGGCCACAAGGTGACGGGGCAGTCGGACATCTACTCCCTGGGGGTTGTGCTGTACGAGCTGCTGACCGGCGCGATCCCCTTCACCGGTGCGAGCCCGGTCGCCGTGGCGATGCGCCACGTGCGCGAGGAGATCCCCGACGTGCAGCACCGCCGGCCGGAGGTGTCGGCGGCGACTGCCGCGGTCGTGGAACGCGCCACCGCCAAGGACCTCGCCCGCCGCTATCCCGACATCCACAGCCTGCTCGCCGACCTGGAGGAGGTGCTGGCGGTAGAGGCCGCACGCGCGGGGCAGGCGACCGGGGAGGTCACGACGGTGCTGCGCACGCTACCTGCCCCTGCGCGCCGGCGGCTGCCGTGGCGCATGCGCCACCCGGCTCGCTGGCTGGGCTCGCTGGCGCTGCTCGGCGGCTTGGTGGCGCTCACGTTGGTGCTGATCGCCGGCAACGCCCACCGCGGCGTCGCCCCCGACGTGGACGCTCAGCCGGGCCTCACCCCGGTCGCCCTGGAACAGACCTCCGCGCAGGACTACAACCCGTACGGCAACGAACCCGAACACCCGACGCAGGCGGCCAACGTGGTGGACGGCGACCCCGAAACCGTGTGGAGCACCGAGCACTACCGCGAAGACTCGTTTGGGCACAAGCCGGGAACCGGCATCTACATCGACGCGGCTCCCGGTCTGCGGGCTCGCGCGATCGAGGTGCAGACGCCCACGCCGGGCTTCACCGCCGCCGTCTACGCCGCCAAGCGCTTCGATGCCAACCTCCCCTACGAAAACCCCGAGAGCCTCGCCCGGCGCGGCTGGAGCGAACTGGCGCCGCCGCGCGCGATCGGGGCGCAGAGCACGATCCGCCTGGACACCCACGGGGTCGCGTTCCGCTACTACCTGCTGTGGATCACGCGCCTGCCGCCGAGCAGCGAAACGGCGACGATCTCGGGGCTGACGCTCTTCAAGTAGAGCCCCGCCGCGCTCAGGGCACCCCAGCATCCGATCGTCCCTGCCCGTAATGCGCCCGGTGCCCGACGGTTGCGGCACGGAGCGCGGTCCACCGGACGCCGCGCGGCCTACAATTCCCTGCAATGCGCCGAAGTCTCCGCTCGGCGGGTGGGTGGGCCCCCACCCCCTTCCACCGGCACATGCTGCCCCAGATCGCCGTGGATGGGGTGCTGGTCGCGCTCGCGTACTACCTCGCCTTCCAGCTGCGCTTCGACGATGGGCTCATCCACCGCTACTCGCTGTTGCTGGAACGCACGATCTGGTGGGTGGCGCTCGGCGGTGTGGTTGTGCTGGTGCTCGCGCGCGTCTACCTGCGCAGTTGGAGCTACGCCGGCCAGCGCGACTACGAGGCGATCCTGCGGGGGGTGATCGCGATCGTGCTGCTGGCGG
This sequence comes from uncultured Solirubrobacterales bacterium, assembly GCA_963744135.1. GTDB lineage: Bacteria > Actinomycetota > Thermoleophilia > Solirubrobacterales > Solirubrobacteraceae > Palsa-744. The sequence continues at coordinate 1,437,996 of CAVUSE010000004.1, forward strand.
TCGTCGGCGTGGCGGTGGGGCGGCCGGTGCAGATCCCCTACGGCCCCTACCACGCCGGCCACCCGGCGGGCGTCAGCACGGTGGACCTGCCGCTCGGCGTGATCGTGCTCTTCTTCCTGCTTTCGCTGAGCGCGCTGGTGGGGTTGCGGGTGCTGGCGCGCGCGCTGCGCGAACGGCGCCTGCAAGGGGCCTTCCGCGGCGTGCGTGAGGGCGAGCGCGGCGTGCTGATCGTCGGCGCCGGCGAAGGTGGGCGGCTGGTGCTGCGCGAGATCGAGCGCAACCGCGAGTTGGGGCTGGCTCCCGTCGGCTTCCTCGATGACGACCCGCGCAAGCGGGGCATGCGGATCGACGGGGTGAAGGTGAGAGGCAACACCAAGACCGACCTGCCGCGCATCCTCGAGGAGGCGGAGCCCGAGGAAGTGATCATCGCGATCCCCTCCGCCCCGGGCTCCACTCGCGCGCGCGTGGTGCGCGAGTGCCGCGCCCGCTCGATCCCGGTGCGCACGCTGCCGACCGTTTTCGAGCTGCTCAAGGACGGGGACCCGACCCACCCCCGCCGCGGCGGGACCGCGCTCAACACGGTCGCCCGTCAGGTGCGCGAGGTGCGCGTCGAGGACGTGCTGGGGCGCGAGCCGGTGGTGATGGAGCTCGACCGCGTGGGCGCCTACCTGGCGCGCAAGGCGGTCGTGCTGGTGAGCGGCGCGGGCGGCTCGATCGGCGCCGAGCTGTGCCGCCAGATCGCGCATGTGGGCCCGCGGCGCCTGATCTTGCTCGACCACGCCGAGGACAACCTGTTTGCGATCCACCGCGAACTGCTCGACGAGCGCCATGTGCCGCCGGCATCGCTGGCGGCGGTGCTGGGGGATTGCAAGGAGGAGGAGCGGATGCGCGAGGTGCTCGCCGAGCACCGCCCCACCGTCGTCTTCCACGCCGCCGCCTACAAGCACGTGGGGCTGATGGAGGCCAACCCGGTCGAGGCGGTGCGCAACAACGCGATCGCCACCCGCGTGATGGCGCACGTGTGCGGCGAGCTGGGGGTGGAGCGCTTCGTGCTTGTGTCAACCGACAAGGCGGTCGCCCCCGCCACGGTGATGGGGGCCTCCAAGGCGCTGGCGGAGCTGGCGCTGGAGGGAGCCGCGGCGCGCTGGCCGGGCACCGTGTACAGGGCGGTGCGTTTCGGCAACGTGCTCGGCTCCTCCGGCAGTGTGGTGCCGATCTTCCGCCGCCAGATCGCGCGCGGGGGGCCGGTGACGGTCACCGACCGGCGCATGACGCGCTACTTCATGACGATCCCCGAGGCCGTGCAGCTGATCATCCGCGCCGGTTCGCTCGGTTCTCACCCCGCGGTTTCCGACTCCCCCGATGGCGGGCGCCACCCGGTGGAGGCGTTGCGCGGCGATCTCGGCCAGGGTGATGGCATCCGCACCGCCGAGGTGCTGGTGCTCGACATGGGCGAGCCGGTGCGCATCATCGAGCTGGCGCGGGCGATGATCGAGCTCTCCGGCCTCGACCCCGACCGCGACATCGAGATCGAGGAGGTAGGGCGCCGGCCGGGGGAGAAGCTGCACGAGGAGCTGTTCAATGGCTACGAGCGCCCGCGGCCGACCGCCACCGAGAAGATCCTGCGCGCCGAGCGCTCGCCGCTCGCGCCAGAGGTCGTGGAGGAGGTGTTCGCTGAGATCAACCTGCTCGTGCTGGAGGGCGACGCCGCCGGGCTCGCCGCGAAGGTCGCGGATTTGACCTCGCGCGTGCGGGAGCCCGTGAGCGCGCCCACGGCGCCCGTGCCGGCAACCGCAGTCGCGGCGCCTGTGCCCCTCATACACTCTGGCGACGCATGATCGCACTGCTGCCGGCGCTTTCGCTCTCCAACAAACTGCTCGAGGTTGGGGCCCTTGCGGCCTTCGCGGCGCTGGTCGGGATCGCGATCCTCTCGCTGCTGGTGTTCTCCCAGGCGCGCGAGCTCAAGCGCCTGCGCGAGTGGGCCGGTCGCGCCCCCGAGCGCGCGGCGGAGCTCGAGCAACGGGTGGCCGCTGAGGCGGCGATGCGTGCCCAGCGGCCCGCGCAGCAGGTGGTGCCTCGCGCCACGCCGATGATCGCGCGCCAGGTCGCCGGGCAGCCCCCAGCCACCGCGCTGACCGCTGCCGGCCAACCCGCGGCACCCCCCGGACAGCCCGCTGCGGCCCCCGGCCAACCCGAGGCGCCTCGCGGCCAGCAGGTGCCCGCCGCGACCGCGACGCCCGCGCCCACGGCGGCACCCCTCCCGGCGCCGGTGCCTGGTCAGCCGGCATTCGTGCCCACCGCGCAGACCGTGGCGGGTGCCGCGCAGGCGGGAGCGGCGTCCGCGACTGGGGAGGAGCCGAAGTTGGAGGAGACATCCGAGTCGGCGCAGGAGCCAGAGCCGGCGGGGGGCGCGAAGCCCGAGGAGTCACAGTCTGAGCTGCCGATCCCGGCGGCGGAGAGGGCCCCCGAGCAGGCGTCCGCTCCCGACGAGCACGAGCCGGCGTCCGCCCGCGACGAGCACGAGCCGGCGTCTGCCCCCGATGAGCTCCAGCCGGCCGTCGCGGAGGCCAAGCCAACGCCCGCGCGAGAGGCGCAGGAGCTGCGGCCGCCCGAAGCGGAGCCCGCCGTCACGGCCGCTGCCTCGGGCGCACTCGTCCCGGCGACGGTGGCAGCCGCCGCTGCCTCCACCGCGGTTGCGTCGCGTGTCGTGGATCCTCCCCAGCCTGCCGCTCCGCGCGCGCCTGCACCGCCGACTCCCGTGAAAGCAGGGCTCCCGCCCGCTCCGGCGGGAGTGAGCTCCAAGGCGCTGCCGCCGCGTCCACCCACTCCAGTCACTCCGCGAGCGACCGCTGGGCGTGCCGCCCAAGCCGGCAGTGTGCGGGCGTTGGGACGGGACGGGGGAGCACCTCCCAAGTTCCTGGTCGAAGAGGAGCCCTCCTCGCGCAAAACGGTGGCGCTGATCGCCGGTGGCGTGGTCGTGGGCATCGCTGTGCTGGCTGTGATCCTGCTCTCCGGCGGGGGCGGGTCGAACAGCCCGAGCACGGGTGGCGCGGCGCGCTCGACTGCGAGCGGTGGACACCACGGGCATGTCGTCGTGGCGAGTCCGGCGGAAACGCACGTGGTCGTGCTGAACGCGACCGAAGCGGAAGGGCTGGCGCATAAGCTGGCGGAGAACCTGCGCCAGAGCGGCTACACGCAGGCGGCGGCGTCGAGCGCGAAGCCCCCGAGCGCCCGCTCGACCTCGGTTGTGGAGTACGGGAGCGGACATCGCACCGAAGCGCAGCACGTGGGCCAGACGCTCGGCGTCGGCGCAGTGACGCCGATGGAAGGGGCGGTCGCGGCGTTGGTGAACGGCACGAACGTGGTGGTGATCGCCGGCGCCGACAAGGAATCGCTGGTGGGCTCCTCAAACGGAGAAGCATCGAGCGAAGGAGCTGCGGGCGGCGCGGCAGGCGCTGGAGAAGCCCAGGGCAACGAAGCCCCCGCCGCCAGCGAAGGCCGGAAGCGCCTGCCGGTGAAGCGCCCGCCGGCTCCGGCGCCGGCTAGTGAGCGATCGACCCATCTACCGACCGACCAACCAACTCCTCCCCGCGAGTGTGTGTGAGTGTGTGTGGAAATGACGAGCCTGGAGCCCCCGACCACGAGCTTCCTGAAGCTCCCGCAGCGTTCGCGCAAGCCGCGCGAACGTGGCCTCACGCACGTGCTCGACCGGGGCCTGTCGGGCGCCGAGGTGGAGGGCATGCTGGAGGTGGCGGGCGCGTACGTGGACATCGTCAAGCTAGGCTGGGGCACGGCGCTGGTGAGCGCCAACCTGAAGCCGAAGCTGGAGCGCTACGCCGCGCACGGTATCCCGGTGGTGCTCGGCGGCACGCTCACCGAGCTGGCGATCAAGCAGGGCCGCGTCGAGGGGCTGATCGCATGGTTGAAAGAGCTGGGGCTGCGCCACGTCGAGGTCTCCGACGGCACGATCGCGCTGGAGCCCGAGGTGAAGGCGCACCTGATCCGCACGCTCGTCGCGGCCGACTTCACCGTGCTCGCCGAGGTCGGCAGCAAGGACGCCGACTTCATCATGGCCCCGTACGTGTGGGTGGAGCAGATCGAACGCGACCTGGAGGCGGGCGCGTGGAAGGTGATCGCCGAGGCGCGCGAGTCGGGCACGGCCGGCATCTACCGCGCCGACGGCGAGGTGCGCAGCGGCCTGATCGACGAGATCGCGCATGCGGTGAACCCCGAACGGATGATCTTCGAGGCGCCGCTCAAGGCTCAGCAGGTGTGGCTGCTGGAGTTCTTCGGCAGCGAGTGCAACCTCGGCAACATCGCCCCGAACGACGTGCTGTCGCTCGAGACGCTGCGGCTGGGGCTGCGCTCGGACACGGTCGAGCGCTTCGCGCTGGATGGGAAGGACAAGCAGGAATGAGCTCCGGGGGCGGACGGGCCCCCATCCCGGGCTCAGCTGGACGGGTTGCGCATGGGTGAGTCAAGGGAGGCTCAAAGGCTGGCTCGCGTGGTGTTCGCCGTGTTGGTGGTGGCGTGCTTCGTCGCGTTCGTGTTGACCCAGCGGCTCAAGCACACACCGACGCCGGTGCAGGAATTCAAGATGGATGAAACCTTCACCCCGACCCGGATCCCGGCCGCGGCCTGCCGCGGGAGGGTGCCGTCGCGACTGGTGAACTCAAGTGAACGGATCGAGTTCCTCGCGTTCAAGATTGCCCAGGCCGATGAAGTGACGGTCGAGATCGTCGACGCGGCAAATCACAGCGTCGCCGCGATCGTGCGCAACCTGCCGGTGGAAAGGTATAAACCGCTCTCGCTGTGCTGGAACGGCCAGCTGGGCCCGACCCAGAGCGGTGGTCTGGCGCCATCGGGTGAATACCGTCTGCGGGTGAGTCTGCGCAACCAGGGTCTCACCCGATACTCCACGCGTGGCTTCAAACTGGAGCCACGCCCATGAGCACCGCGATCCTCGCCACCGCGCACGGTTTTGGAGAGGGGGTCGAGAAGCTCGGCGTGATCGCGGTGGCGCTGCTCGTCGCGGTGGTCGTGCTCGGGCGCCCGCCGCGGATCTCCGACCGAAGCCGGGGGACACTCGCTTGTGGCGCGAGTACCCGTTTCGGCCGGTATCTCCGTTTCGGCCAATGGCAGGCGCTCGCGATGCTAGCCGTGCTCGTGCTGACGCCGGCGCTGCTGCTGGCCGATATCTGGCACGCCTCGCAGCTCACCCATTTGCGCCACCATCCGGCGGAGGCCGCCGCCGCGATTGTGTTGGGAGTGATTGTGGTGACAGCGCTCGCGGTGCTGATTCACAAAGAGCCGCGAGCATTTCCGCTGCTGGCGATCTTTGCGCTGCCGTTCCGCCTGCCGATCGCGGCCGGCGGGAGCACCTCAAATCTGCTGATCCCGCTCTACCTGGTGGTGGGGGCCGGGGCACTGGCGTACGCGCTCCCGCGGCTGACCGAAGCCGGGGGACGCTCCCCGTCGGCGAGCATCCCCGTTTCGGCCGGCGCGGCCACTGCAGCCGAGCGGGCCGATCCCGCACAGGATGGGCTGCCCGAATCGCTGCCCGACGGCTGGTGGGCACAGATGATCTCCCCGCGGGGCCTGGAATGGCTGCTGACGGCCGCGGTGGTGCTGTACGCGCTGCAGGCCGTCTACTCCGCCGACTTCTCCAAGGCCCTGGAGAACATGGTGTTCTTCTACGTGCCGTTCGCGCTGCTGTTCACCCAGCTGCGGGAGGTGGAGTGGACGCGCGAGCTGCTGCTGCAGTGCCTCGCGGTGGCGGTGGCGCTGGCAGTGGTGTTCGCCGGGATCGGCTTCGTCGAGTACGACCGCAAGCAGCTGTTCCTCAACCCGAAGGTGGTGGCCGCCGACCAGTACGGCAACTACTTCCGGGTCAACTCGCTCTTCTTCGACCCCAACATCTACGGGCGCTTCCTCGCGCTGACGATGATCGGGGTGACGACGGGGCTGCTGTGGAGCGTGCGCCGCCGCACGGTGCTGCTCGGCGGGGTGGTGCTGCTGTGGCTGTTGGCGGGTCTGGTGACGAGCTTCTCGCAGTCGAGCATCGCCGCGCTGCTGCTCGGTCTCGCGGTATTGGCCGCGTACCGGTGGGACGTGCGTGGCACGATCTACGTGGCGGTCGCCCTGGCGGCGATTGCGCTGGTGGCGGTGGCGGTGGCGCCGCCGAGCTTGCACCTCGGGTTGACGGGCAAAGGCGGCTCGGCGAGCAACGCCACCAGCGGGCGCACGAAGCTGATCGAAGGGGGGTTGCGCCTCTTCGCCGACCGCCCCTTGCAGGGCTTTGGGCCGGGCTCGTTCGCGCGGGAGTATCGCGCGCACCAACACGTCACCAGCACGAGCGCGACCTCGGCCTCGCACACGATCCCGATCACGGTCGCCGCGGAGCAGGGGATCGTCGGTCTGGCGCTGTACGTGGCGCTGCTCGTGTCCGGCTTCGCGGTGCTGTTCCGCGGGGCCGGCCGCTCGCCGCCCAGGATCGCGCTGGCGGCGTGCTTCGCGGCGCTCGTGCTGCACACCTTCACCTACGCCGACTTCCTCGAGGACCCGGAGACGTGGGTTCTGCTGGGGATCGGGGTCGCTATGGCCTGCGCGCCGGGCGGTGGCGAGACGCAGCGCCGGGGTGACCGAAGCCGGGGGACACGCACCCTCGCCGCGAATCCCGCTTTCGGCCAGCGGTCGAGCCGGCGGCGCTGACAAGCTGAGGGCGTGCGCGACTACCTGAAGCGCCTGCTCACCAGCGGCGCGGCCTACCAGGCGGCCGACATCGTGGCAAAGGGCCTGGCGGTGATCCTGCTGCCGCTGTACACGGCCCACGTGCCTGCCAAGGGGTACGGCGCCTACCAGTCGCTGCTGACTGCGGTGATCCTGTCGAGCATCTTCCTGCGCGTGGGGCTGGGGGAGGCGTTCGTGCGCTTCTATTTCACCGACCACGACCAGCAGCGCCGCGCACGGATCGCGCGCACGGTGACGGCGACGGTCGCATGGACGACGACGGTCGCGGCGCTGGTCGCGCTGGCCTTCTCCGCCGAGCTCTGCCAGCTGATCCTGGGCTTCCGCGATCCCGACCTGATGGACTGCGCGATCCTCGGCATGTGGGCCTTCACCAACCTCGAAATGGCCTACGCCCAACTGCGCGTGGACGAACGCGCGCGCGCCTATCTGTACGCGTCGATGGCCAACGTCGCGATGACGGTGACGTTCACTGTGCTGCTGGTCGTGTTCGCCGACCAGCAGGCGCGGGGGCTCCTGCTCGGCAACTTCGGCGCCTCCGCCGTGGTCGTGCTGGGCCTGTGGGTGGTTTTGGCGCGAGCGCGGCGTTTCTCCCTGCGCCTCCGCTTCTACGACCTGCGGGCGATGCTGCGCTTTGGCGTGCCGACGGTGCCGGCGGACGCCAGCGTGTACGCGCTGCAGGTGGTGGACCGCCTCTATCTCTTCCGTGTCTACTCGGAAAGTGCGGCCGGTCTCTACTCGATCGCGCTGCAGCTCGCCACTGTGGTCTTCCTGTTGGTGCGTGGCTTCCAGTACGCGTGGCCGCCGCTGGCCTACTCGATCAAGAGTGACAAGGAGGCATCGCGGCTCTACTCGCTCGTCACCACCTACTACGTGCTGGCGACGGGGTTGATGGTCTGCGGTGTGGCGCTGCTCGGCCGCTGGCTGGTGCGCCTGTTGGCGGCCTCGGAATACTTCGGCGCATACAGGGCACTGCCGTGGCTTGCGCTCGGCTGGGCGCTGTATGGCCTTTATCCGGTGCTGATGGTGCTGGCAGGCCGGGCAGGCAACACGACGCGCAACTTCCCCGCCGCCGCGGCGGGCCTCGCGGTCAACGTGGCGCTGCTGCTGTGGCTGGTGCCAGCGGACGGCCTGAACCTCGGCATCGCCGGAGCGGGCCTGGCCCTCTGCGGCGCGTACATCGCGATGCTCACGGTCCTCTACACCCTCACGCGCTCGCTCTTTCACGTGGCCTTCGACTGGCCCCGCCTCGCGCTGCTGGTCGCGATCTTCGCGGCCGTGGCGGTCTCGGGCGAGGTGCTGCTCCCGACCAGCGGTCTCGGTGGCCTGGTGCTGCGCGTATTGTGGTTCATGCTCGCCCCCGCGCTGCTTGTCGCGACGCGCTTCTTCACCGCGCGGGAGCTGCGTGGTGCGCGGGATCTCGTGCGATCGGCGCGGGCCAGGATCGGGCAGCCGGCCAAGCCCTGAGCCCTCTAACGTGGGGCAACTCACCCCCGGAACCCTATCCTTGATAAGGTCCGGCCAGCTTGAATTTGTGGTGATCGCCCAAGATCGCCCCGGCCACGAATAGGAGGACCCATGCCCGCGCCGGACCCCGAGGTATTCGCCAAGGCACTGGAGGGATACCCCCCGACAATCGCCGACACGAAGCCCGCGATCACAACCATGCTTCAGACCAATACACCCGCGGGGTACGTGTCCATCACGCTGCCCGGAGAAGGCGACCTGTGGGTCGAATTCTCCTGTGGGGGCACGCCCCTTGCCAAAGTCTGGCTCTGGGACCAGCTGAAACTTTTCACCCCAATTGTGGTGAGCACACCCACGGTGCTCGAGACGCGTAAAGGCAACAAGCTGGTGTACGAGCTCGGCTTCGCAGCACAGCAGATGTCACTGACTTGGGGTTACGAGTAGGCTCGACGCCCGCGCACTCGCCGTATAGGGTTCAGTCGTGGACCTGCACCCGCTCGCCGCGCGCTTCGTCGATGTCGCCGACTCATACGAGCGCGGACGCCCGGAGTACACGCCTGCGGTCGCTGAAGCTATTGCGGCGGAGCTGGATATTGCTCCTGGAGTCCGCATGCTCGATCTGGCGGCCGGAACGGGCAAGCTCACTCGCGCGCTGCTCGGCGTGGGTCTCGATGTCATAGCAGTCGAGCCGCAGGCGCCGCTGCGCGAGATCCTCGCCGCCAGCGTGGGCGCCGAGAGCGTGCTCGATGGAGTCGCCGAGGAGATCCCGCTCCCGAGTGCGTCGGTCGCCGCGGTCACCGTGGCCGATGCATTTCACTGGTTCGACCAAACGGCGGCGCTGCGGGAGATCCGGCGCGTGCTGATCGCGGGCGGGGGACTGGCAGTGCTCAGGATCTTGCCAGACTGGAGCGGGGCCTCCTGGGCGCACGAGGTAGGGACCCTGATCGCCGAGCTTCGCCCAGATCATCCGCAATTCGAAGGCCCGCGTTGGCAGGAGGCCGCCCGAGCAGAGGGCTGCTGGAGTTCACCGCGGGAGGTCCAGCTGACCATGATGCAGCCGGCCGAGCCGGAGCGAGTCCTCGACTACGTAGCGTCGATGAGCTGGATAGCGGCGATGCCGGAAGATCAACGCGACGAGACCGTTACGAGGATCGGCGAGATCATCAGCGCCGGCGAGACGCCCGATGAGCTTCCGGTCCACGTCGTCGTCGGCTTGACGAGCCTCGCCTGAGGCGACCTACACGCGGTCTGTTGCTTTTGCCGAGTCCTATCTATGGTTGCGGGCGTCGAATCTGGGCGGTCGCTGAGGCCACCGCGACGATCGCACCCTGCTCGTTGCGCAGCTCGCCAGCGAGGAAGGCGACGTCCTTGCCGCGCCGCAGCACCCGCCCGTGTCCGGTGAGGCGTCCGGGACGAGCCGGCCGCAGGAACTGCACGTGCAGGTCGGTGGTGGGCGCGAATTCTCCGGGCCCGAGCGTCGCGACCAGCGCCGGGCCGAGTGTGTCGTCGAGCATAGCCGCCAAGAACCCACCCTGGATCACACCCACAGGGTTCAGGAATTGGTCGGTGGCCGTGAACGCAACCTCGATGGTTCCCGCCTCGGGATCCACGGTCACGAGCTCAAACCCAGCGTGACCGCCGCCGTCGGCGGCGCTGCTCGACCTTCGACGATGTCCCAGAAGAGACCCTCTCGTGACATGGCGCCAGGATGTCAGATCGCGCTTGTGATGGGGCGCTTCGCCGTCACAGCAATGACGCAGCTCGTTTGAGGGCACTGAGTAAGCGCAGAGGTGCTGCCGCCACACGTGGCGGTGTCTGCCATCACGATCGGCGATCTTTAGCTAGGCGTCTTGGCAACCGCGGACCCTACTGCCAGAAACCGCCGCACGGCCATGCTCGCCGTGGCAAGAGCTTAACGTATTATCTTCCACAGGTTGGTCATGTTTCGCCATTTTTCTACACAGGAGTCGGGCTTGCGACGAGTAAGCAATTGTAGCCTTGGTTCTCACATTGTTGTTCGCATCGTGATCGCCGTTGCCGCTGCTTGGATCGACAGTAAGCACATTCAGCCACTGTCAGCAGCCCCGAATGCTCCGCCACCTAGCTGCATCTAGCGTGGGCGGGTCTACGCTGTTGGGCCTGTCCCAACTCTATCTATTCATCAATGTATCTGATATGGAGACCCTTATGACGAATCCGTCTAACATCGCCGAGATCACTGGTCCCGTGTTCGCTGCCGTCGCAGCGTACGCGTCATATCTGTCGGCGTTGACCGGGCGCCGAGGAGCGCAAGAACGACGCGAACCGATGCTCGCCGGCGAAGCGTTGCAAACGACAGAGCGCGACCCAAACGGTAATGCACCAACACGCCTTGAGATCGTTAACAATGGTGGTCCAGCGTTGGAATCAGTTCACACGATCCAAGCAGGAGACTATGTGTGCTCATCCCTGATTGGAAGAGGTATCCTGCGTACAGGCCAGGAAGCTTGCGTGAAGGCAACTATGCCACCTTGGGAGAGTATTAGAGCGATATTGGTATGCAGAGGCACAGACAACAAGATCTATGTGTGTAATAACCGTAGGCGAGAGGTCTATCCGGGCACCGACTGTGCTCCCATTGCAGAGATTAAGCGGTACTGGTCTGATTTTTATGGAGACGATCTTGATCAGTACCGGAAAGTGGCCTGCACCGTTGACCTTAGGTTGTAGACCGAACGGAGGCGAGGGCGACGCTGGATCGTTACTTCCGCGCCTTCGAGACCGACACGATGTATGACGACACCTGTGCTCCCGCATGGCGGGCCATAGCGAGCAAGCTAAATACGTTCGAGCGCCACGTCAGCGACCTCGCCTTCTACCAATACGACAACGAGCCCGAAGGGACGAACGCTGCCAAACCTGACGCGCTTGCGAAATGCTCTGGCGGTCCTAAAGAATGGCATGCCGACGCGTGTCAACCTCGCGCAATGGCATCCGCTTTAGCAATGACAGCCCGTATATCCTCGATATCCTCTTTCGAGTACGAGTGGTCATCAAGGATTACAGTGACGGGCCGGCCTCGGCGGGTGGACCGATGAGTGCCCCTGCGACCGATGCGAGATCCGAAGTCGAATAGAGCGCGGCGGGGACCGTTCCCTCAAATCTATGGAGCCGACCGAAGTCAACGCAAACCGCTCAACGGGTGCTGGAGGCGTATCTCGCTTGGCGAAGCGCAGTAGTCGTGCGGCTCGGATCGAGCTTATATAACGGACTCCGCACGAACGGGGACTCCGGCATGCCCCAGCGCAACCAATAGTTCGTCCGCAACATCGCGGATGCCGCCGCTTGTTGGCGCACCTATACGGTCGGCAAGAATCGGCGCTCGCCGCACAATATACTGCCTGTCAACATTGTGCCAGACAGGGGAGCTGCTTGTAGGCCATTGCGAGTGCGGCTTTCTTGGAGCCGGCGCCCTTGGTGACCTTGGTGCGTAGCTTGACGGTCGCGAAGCTGCTCTCGATCGGGTTCGTGCTCCTCAGGTGCCGCCAGTGCTCGGCGGGGAAGTCGTAGAACGTGGTGAGCGCGCCCCAATCCTTGTCGAGCTTCGCGACGGCCTTCGGGTACTTGGCGTCGAACTCGCCACGGAAGCGCTCCAGCGCCTTGCGAGCGTCCGCGCATGAGGGCGCCTCGGTGATTTCGTGCAGCAGCGTCTTCGCCCGGGGCTGCAGCCGCTTGGGGAGCGCGTCGAGTACGTTCGCTGTCTTGTGTACCCAGCAGCGTTGCTCCCGGGTGCCGGGGAACACATTGCGCAGCGCGGCCCACGCGCCGAGCGCGCCGTCACCGGTGATGAGCTTGGGCTCGTTGAGCCCGCGGTCGCGGAGATCCCGGAACACGGCCGCCCAGGAGTCCTCGCTCTCGCGGTAGCCGTCCTCGACCGCGAGCAACTCCTTGCAGCCGTCCTCACGGACACCGATCACGACCAGCAGACACAGCTTTGGATCCTCGCCGAGGCGGACGCTGACGTTGACGCCGTCGACGAACAGGTACGCGTAGCGGTGGAACCGCAGCTCCCGGGTACCGAACGCGGCGTGCTCGGCCTGCCACTGCTCGGTCAGCCGCTGGATCGAGCTGGACGACAACCCCGAGGCGTCCTCGCCGAGCAGATCCCGCAGCGCGGGCCCGAAATCCCCAGTCGAGAGGCCATGCAGGTACAGGATCGGCAACACCTCGGTGACCTTCGGCGACCGCCGCGCATACGCCGGCAGGATCCGCGAGCTGAACCGCTGCCGCTTCCCCGTCTGCTCGTCGACGCGCTTATCGTTGACCCGCGGCGCGCGGACCGGCACCGTCCCTGAGCCGACCGTCACCCGCCGCTCCCGCGCGCGACCGTTGCGGACGACCAGCCGCTTGCCGTCTTCATCGACCTCCTCGACGAGCGAGGCGACGTACTCCTCGACCTCGGCCTCGAGCGCCGCCGCGATCATCCGACGCGCGCCCTCCGCGCGAGATCATCGAGCGTGACCCGACCCTCATCGTCCTCCCCGACGGGGAGCCTGCGAACATCTGACATGGCGTGCCTTCCTGCCGGCCATCACCGGCATCGGTCTTCATCAACCGGGAAGGTACGCCGCCTTCCTCTTCACAGCAAGGATGACCTTTGCACCCGTCGCGACCTCGCGCGCAACAAGGCCTGACAGCTCGCGCTTTGGCCACTCCTTGGCGAAGAATGCCGGACTGAGGACAACGACGCCGAAGCAGCTATGGGTCAGCGCCGCTTCGATGCGGCTATTGAGACTATCGCCCACACTCAGCTCAAGCTCGTCGAGCCACACCGTTAGCCCATGGGAGATCAGGATATCCGCCAACGGACGGGCGACGCTCCCCTTGTCCTCGCTGGCATGGCAGATAAAGAGGTCGCGTCCGTGTTTGTGACATGTCGACTGAGCCTCTCTTTCCGGGACGCTAACGCTTCGTTCCTGGACCGCTCGCTTACTCTCCCACCGATAAAGTTCGGCATATGCCGCTAGGCGCTGCGCGCGGTGCTCGAGATAAGCAGAAAGGCTCCTCTCCCACTGTGGTGTCTGAAACTGGCGTAGAAGGGTGAAGGCTTGGTCCTCAACTTGGTACACGCGGCTGGGACAATTGACTGCCCGGGATGGGTCATCAGGATTGAGCACGACCAGGGCCGCCTCAGTGAATTGCTGTAGGATCTCACGACGAATCGTCTCGCGAATATTAGGTGAGCAGTGCCTCCCGAAATACTCGCTCATATAGTCCATCAGCGATCTGATGCTATGTAGGTCTTGAGTAGCATTGGCCCACGAGTCGCCTGGATGCAACCCAAGGAGGCCCAGCAATGTCAGCGCTGAACGCTCGCCGCGGCGAGCACCGTCAAACCCAAGCAACGCAAGCGCGTTCTGGGCTTGCTCGATGAGATCCATGCCTACAGCTTGCCAACTTGATCGGGCGGCTAATCGTTGCAGTGCTCCGACCTCGCGATTCGTAGGTGTCGCCGTGAGCAAACGCCGTGGTCGAAGCCGGGTCGCCCGGAGCTGAGGCTTGCGCACCATTTGAGCTACACCGCTTCGCGCTGAGCTCAGCCCGCCCGCGAACGATGCAGGGCTTTACGCAACTTATCACAGAAGCGTGGCGGTCCACGATCTACAACCGATGGGTTCGATCACAGCACCTCTCATGGAGCCAGCCGGGATCGAACCGGCGACCTCCTGCTTGCAAAGCAGGGGCGGGTGTGCTGGGGCCAATAGATACGGGAGTTTTGTTCGGTCAAAGTGGCGTTATTACTAGCGAAAATGGCTAGTGCGGTACTCAAAGCGGTACTCGGGGCCAAGTGGTACTCACGTGGTACTCTCTCTGGTCGGTGGCTATTGACGACAAGCAAAACGGCGGTGGGCCGATCGGCGCGCTCGTAGTTGTGGGCCGTGCGGACAGGCCGGTCTACGAGGCCAAGTGGCGACGCGCGGGGCGGCAGATCAAGCGCCGGGTCGGGCCGGCGTGGCTGCAGCGGGCGGCCGACGACAGTGGATGGATTCCGCGGCGTGGGCGGTTGCAGGAGGGTTACTTCGATGAGAAGCGCGCGACGGTGCGTATGGCCGAGCTGATCGCCGAGCACGACGAGGAGGAGCGCACGATCGAGGCGGGCGAGCGCGAGCGGCACGAGCGCGGTGTGATGTTCCGCGAACTGGCGACGGAGTGGCTCGAGCATCTGCAGCACGAGCGGGGAGCGAAGCCGTCGACGCTGAGCGACTACCGCTACATGCTCGCCGAGCCCGGGGCGCCGCATCGACGAGGGAAGGGCAAGAGCCTCGGCACGATCATGGCTGCGTTCGGCGACCGGCCCGCGGCGAAGATCACCACACGCGAGGTATCGACGTTTCTGCGCAGGTTGGACACGGAGGGAGTGTCGCCCCGTTCGGTCAACAAGAACCGGCAGGTGCTCTCGGCGATCTTCGGCTACGCCTGCCGTGCGGATACACACGGCCTACCGTCGAATCCCGTGGTCGGTACGACCAAGCGCCGCGAACCACCGGCGGCTGTGCTTGACTTCTATGAGCCGGAGGAGGTCGAGATGATCGCCTCGGCAGCCGCCGAGGGATCGCACCGAGGCGCGCGGCCGTTCAACCTGAGCGCTGAGGAGATCGAGTGGCGGGCGCGCGAGGACGCGCAGGACGGCGAGCTGTTTCGCCTCGCCGCCTACACCGGCCTACGTCTCGGCGAGCTGATCGCGCTGCGCTGGGAGGACGTCGACCTCGACACGCGGCGGATGGTCGTCCACCGCGCCGTGTCCGCCGGCGTGGAGGGACCGACCAAGAGCTGGCAGGCGCGCTTCCTGCCGCTCGCCGATCCCGCCGCCGAAGCCCTGGAGCGTCTCCAGGCGCGCGGCGGCTACACCTCGCGCGAGGATTACGTGTTTTGCTCCCGTCTCGGCCGGCGCCTTGATCCCTCCGCGGTCCGTCGCCGCTTCAAGGCCGCGCGCGACGCCGCCGGGCTGCGCCCGCTGCGCTTCCATGCCCTGCGTCACGCAGCCGGCAGCCTGATCGCCCGGCATGCGGACGCGCGCTTCGTGCAGGAGTTCCTCGGGCACTCGCGGATCACGACCACCGAGCGCTACATGCATGCCAAGGCTCGGCCGGAGGATCTGGAGCGGGTCAATCTGGCGTTCGCGGCCAAGAGCCTGGCCTAATAAGTGGCCAACTGCCCGGCTATCGGCTAGCATCTAACTACGCCAAACCTAGAGCACGCCATCAGTGCCGCGACGAGCGAGGGGACTATGCCAAAGCTCCGTTCAGCCCCACAGGAAGCCCACCGGAAGGCCGTCGAGTCGAGCATCTCCGATGTCGTTGGATACCTCCAAGAGGTGCTCGGACAGAAGCTGGTCGCGCACATCGCCGGAGTGGCCGACCCCAGAACAGTCGCGCGCTGGGCAGCTGGCGAGCGCTCGCCCCGAGCAGAGCACGAGCAGCGTCTGCGCTGCGCCTACCAGACGTTCCAGCTCCTGCTCGCCGAGGAGTCTCCCCACACGGTCCGCGCGTGGTTCCTCGGCCTGAACCCGCAGCTCGACGACCAGTCCCCCGCGCAGAGCATTCGCGAAGGAGACTTCCGCGACGTGCTCGTGGCTGCCAAGGCATTCCTCGCCGGGGGATGAGTGGCGCCCAAAAGACCGAAGATCGTTGAACCCCCGAGCGGCCTGTGGCGCGTCGGCCGCTCACCCGATCCCCTTCGCTTCAGCGACCCGCTCGCGCCCGGCCTGCTCGAAAACCGCACCACCGGCAACCGTTTCGACAGTCCCACGGGCGACTATCGTGTCTGCTACTTCGCGACCACGCTCGAAGCGTGCTTCGGAGAGACCCTCTCCCGCTTCCGGCCCGATCCCGGTTTGAGCGCAACCGCTAGCGAGGAGGGCTTCATGGCGCTCGGTGAGGTTCCGGCCGACTGGCGCCACCGCCGCCTGGCGGTCCGCGCCGTCCCTGCGCCGAGCAGCACGATCCCAGCAATCCGCTTTCTCGACGTCGAGGCGGCGGAGACTCGCGCGCTGCTCCGCAACGAGCTCGGCGAGCTGCTCGCCTACTACGGCTATAGCGACCTCGATGTCCCCACAGTGCGCGGCGGAGATCGCCGCATCACTCGCTGGATCGGCCGCTGGGCCTACGAGCAACGCGACGCTGACGATCGCCTCGAGTTCGCCGGCATCCGCTACCTGTCGCGACTCTCCTCCGACTGGGAGTGCTGGGCGCTGTTCGAGGACGTGGCGCTCGACGAGCAAGAGAGGCGACCCATCACCCGCGACGATCACGCGCTTGCACGCATCGCCGAGCTCTACGGACTGACGGTCTTCTGAGCGGCTCACGCCGCCGATCTGTCCGCCGGGCGGCCCCGCACCGCCGCCTCGATCTCATCGCGCAGGAAGATCCAGCGCCGCCCGAGCTTGCGCCCGGGAAGCAGCCCGCGCCGGGCGTATTCGAGCACGGTTGAGATCGGCAGGTGCAGCAGCTCGGCGACGTCGTGGCCGTCGAGGACGTCTTCGCGCGTGAGTCGGGGGTGGGCTGGGATGGATGTGGGAATGGTTCTCATCGACCTCTGGGCGGGGAAATGGCTCCTTGGGTTAAATGACCGTGAGCAGCCGAAACCGGCCAACGAGTTCATCGGCTCCGCTCTCACCTGAGCAGCGATCCCCTGGCCTCCCTCGGCTCTGACCAAGCTCCCAGCAGCGCCTGACTGTCGTCCCGACCTACAGCACGCGACACTGAGAGCCCCCGCCTCGCTTTGCTCCGCCTCGAGAACAGACCAGATGCACGGCCGTGCCGCGGCACAGCGAGCGATGTGCAAAGTCGGTGGATGCTTCTATGTTGTCAAGGGCGTTTTTGTGAGCTCCCTCTCTGCCAATGTCGTGTGAGACGCTCATGATCAAGGAATTACTGACCCTTGAGGGCGAGAACGGAGCACGACACGATGTTGGAGATGGAGCACGATGGTGCCGGCCACCCCGGAGTGGAGGGAGCCGTAGGCGACCGCAACGGAGGGGTGGCCGGGCGCGCCGCGCCCGGGGGGCCTCGGCCCGATCCCGAGCTCGTCGAGCGTGCGACGCGCCGGCGGTTCACGGCTGAGTACAAGCTGGCGGTCCTGCGCGAGGCCGACGGGTGCACGCAACCGGGGGAGGTCGGGGCGCTGTTGCGCCGCGAGGGCCTGTACTCCTCGCATCTGGCGACGTGGCGCAAACAGCGCGACGCCGGGTCGATCAAAGCGCTTTCGCGGCCGCGGGGGCGTAAGCCCGCTGACCGGCGTGATGCGCAGATCGTGGCCCTGGAGCGGCGCGCGGAACGCGCGGAGGCGGAGCTCCGGAAGGCGCGCAAGGTGATCGAGGTGCAGGGAAACGTCTCCGCGCTTCTGGGGCAGCTGCTCGAGCCCAGGGGCGCTACCGGGCCGGGGAGCACCGAGCGATGATCGAGCAGACCGTGCAGGAACTCACCCCGATCGTTGGTACCCGCCCGGCGTGCCGGGCGCTTGGTGCCTCGCCAGCGACGATCTACCGTCGTCGGTGTCCGCCGGAGCCCAGGCCGAGGAGTCCGCGGGCCGTCCCGGCCAGAGCGCTCTCAGAGCCCGAGCGCGAGGCCGTCCTCGCCGAACTGCACTCCGCGCGGTTCCTCGACTGCTCGCCCGCCCAGGTCTGGGCGACCCTGCTGGACGAGGGCCGCTACCTGGCTTCGGAGCGCACGATGTACCGGCTGCTTGACGCACGCGGGGAGGTGCGTGAGCGGCGCGACCAGCGCACGCACCCCGGGTACGCCAAGCCGGAGCTGCTCGCCGAACGCCCGAACGAGCTGTGGAGCTGGGACATCTCGAAGTTGAAGGGTCCGGCGAAGTGGACGTACTTCTACCTGTACGTGATCCTCGACGTGTTCAGCCGCTACGTCGTCGGCTGGACCGTCCAGCACCGCGAGGGCGCCAAGCTCGCCAAGGCGCTGATCCGCCAAGCCTGCGAGCAGCAGCAGATCCCGCAAGGGCAGCTGACCGTGCACGCCGACCGCGGCAGCTCGATGACCAGCAAGCCCGTCGCGTTCCTCCTCGCCGACCTCGGCGTGACACGCTCGCACAACCGGCCCTACACCTCGACCGACAACCCCTACTCCGAGGCGCACTTCAAGACCCTGAAGTACCGCCCCGAGTTCCCCCGGCGCTTCGAGAACATCCAGCAAGCACGCGCGTTCTGCCGCACATTCTTCGACTGGTACAACCACACCCACCGCCACTCCGGGATCGGCCTAATGACCCCAGCCGCCGTCCACCACGGCCACGCCCAAGCACTCCACGCCGAACGCCAGCGCGTCCTCGCCGCCGCCTACGCCACGACACCCGAGCGGTTCGTCCGCCGCCCACCACACCCACCAGCGCTACCAGCCGCCGCCTGGATCAACAAACCGACTACACAGGAGGCCGCTCACTAAATTCGACGACCAAGTGTCTCAATCGACTTGACAGGCTCGCTGGTTGTAGAGGTGGCGGGAGAGGTATCGCTTCAGCGAGCGCATGGCCTCTCGCTTGGTCTTTCCTTCGTCGATTCTGCGGTGCATGTAGGCGCGGCTTGGGGCGTGGTGGACGGAGCGCGATAGGGCGATCGTGTAGATCGCTGCGTTGATTTGCCGGTCGCCTCCGCGGCTGAGTCTGTGGCGGATGGTTTTGCCGGAGGAGGCGGGTTGTGGTGCGGTGCCGTTGGCGCGCGCGAATGCTGCCTCGCTGGTGAAGCGGGCTGGGTTGAACGCGAGGAGTCTGCCGGCGCAGATAGGTCCCACACCGGGCTCCTCCAGGAGGCTCGGGGCGAGGGTGCAGACCATCTCCTCGATCTGGCGGGTGTAGTCCTCGGCTTGCGCGTGGAGTGCCCTGGCGCGGTTGGCGAGGTCGCGGAGTACCTGCAGAGTGGTGTTCTCTTGCAGGCTCGCGGTTGGACGTGTGCGCATCCCCGTGAGGCGATTGGCGAGCGTTGCGCCATTGCGGGCTGGGCCGACTCGTTCCCGCAGTGCGTATGGTGCGCCGACCAGCAGCGCTTGGAGTTGGTTATAGAGTCGTGAGCGCTCGCTGACGGCGGATCGGTGGCCGACCAACAGCATTTGCAGCGCCAAGCGCTTCCCTGATCCTCTGGGCGTCGAGAGACCTTCCCGAGTGAGCACCTTCTTGGCGGCCAGAAGAGCGTCGAGGCGGTCTGACTTCCCGGTCCGGCGCTCGCGACGTTGTGGGCGTTCGACCTCGAATACTTTGATCTCCTCGGCCTGCAGGTACTCGCATAGGCCTGCGCCGTAGCTGCCGGCGCCCTCGATGCCGACGAGCACGTTCTCGCCGAGCTCTTTGAGCCAGCACACGAACTGGCTGTAGCCGGCGAGGGTGGTCGTGATGACGATCTCTGCGAGCACCTGTCCGAGCTCGTCGAGAGCGACCGCGAGATGCTGCTCCTTGTGCGTGTCCACGCCTACTGCAATCATCGATTCTGTCTCCTCATCTACTGGTTGGCGCTTGTGTGATGTGGAGGCCGCCAGACAAAGCCATGTCGAGCAAATAGGCACGCTTCTATGAAGTCATGGCGGCGTCCGTGGCAGGCGACGGGAGACAAATCCAACGTAGGGCACCCAGCAGGGGCCAGCCGTTTTACTTGAGTCATCCCGTCGTCTGCCACACCCTCAACGGGGCACCGGACGCCACTGCATGACTGCCGCTTCGCTGCGCCCTACGGGCTCCGCTACGCGGCAGTCAGCCCGCTTTCCTCAGGGCCCCAACAGGCGCCCAGGAAACTACATGGCCGGTTGAGCGCACTCGCGGTCAATAACCGTGTGATGACCGCAGCCAGCATCGGTGCCGCCAGGGGCGGCGGGTACGCCCGCTACCTGGAGAGCAAGACCGTGAAGCCCGAGCGCGGGGACTACTACCTGACCCCCGACGGCGAGCTGACGCAGGCCCCCGGCCGGTGGCTGGCCGACGCGGAGACCCTGGAGAGGTTGGGGATCGAGGCGGGCGGCCCGGTGGACGGCGCGGACTTCATCGCGCTGATGGAGGGCCGCCACCCTGGCACAGGCCGATGGCTTCGCCCAGAGGGCGCCGGCGGCGGCCGCGGCGGCGGGATCGACGTGACGTTCAGCGCGCCGAAGTCCGTCTCGACGGTGTGGGCCCTCGGTGACCCGTGGCAGCGCGAGCAGATCGAACAGGCCCACGGCCGCGCGGTCGAGCAGACGATCCACCACATGCGAGAGCAGGTGCCTGTCGTGCGGCGGCGTTACAGCGGCCAGGTCGTGGAAGAGCCCGCCAAGGACGTAATCGCGACCGAGTACCGGCACACGACCGCGCGTGGAGTGGCGGGCGCGCAGGCGCCGGACCCGCCGCTGCAATGCGCACGACCCGGCTGCGCCTCGGCTCGGCGGTGATGGTGCTGCCCTGGCACAACCCGGTCAAGCCGCTCTTGCTCGTCAAGCCAAGTTCACCCAGCGCACGGTGAGCGTGTCCCGCTCGCCCGACCGCAAGGGCGGCTCGCATGTGCTCGCCTACAGCAACAGAGCGGCGGCACTGAGGAGCACGCGCTCTATGGAACACCTGAGGAAATCTGCGCAAAGCCGGCGACGTTGCATGCTGCCGGCGCTCACTACGTCCTGCTCACGGTGCTTGGCGGCAAGCATCATCTGCGACGGTTCGCGCAGGAGGTGATGCCGGCGTTCTCCGCGGCCGAAGACAGCGAGCGAGCTCGACCAGCACGCTGGTGATGCTCGACGGGCCGAACGCACGCCGCTAGAGACCAAGCGCCGCTACCGCGTCTGCGAACGCTCGCTGTAGCTACGTGCCCGGGATCAACAGGCTGCTGGCGAGCGCGTCGTGGCGCCGGTTGCCCACCCAGGTCGTCGTGGCGATCAGTGCGGCGATGCCGATTCCGACCGCGAGGCAGTCGCCGGCGACGAGCAGGTAGCCGCCGCTGCGGTGCGGGTTTACGAACAAGTACGGGTACCAGTCCACGATCGCGCCGCGCGCCAGCGTGTAGATGATGTACAGCAGCGGGAAGACCATCCACAACACGACCGTCCGCGCTGGGTCGAGGCGCACGCGCGGCGGGTCGAGCAGCCAGTCGAGCGTCACTGCCAACGGCATCAGATAGTGCAGGATCGCGTTCACCCACGGGTATGCCGGTGCGTGCCCGGAGAGCAGCAGCAGGTACACGATCCCGGTCGTCAGGATGTAGACGACCGCGGCGCCTCTTAGCATCTCGACCGTGCGAGAGCGCGCGTGCGCGGGGCGGAGCGTTCCGTGCAGAAGCATCGCCACCGCGAACAGGTTGCTCAGGACGGTGAAATAGCTGAAGTAATCGCTGGCGCTGACCCCTGGTCCTGCCGCCACGTCATAGCCGATCGCCGTGAGCGCCACCAGCGCCAGCAGCGCACGGCAGACGCGCAGCGCCGGCTCTCTCAGCGCGCCACGACGGTCTACCAGCCTCATCGTCTCCATGGGTCCGAGAAACTACCAGGGCAGCCAGAGTGCATCTGTTTATCGCTGCGCCTGCTGCATCGAGGCTACGTCCGCACAGGCGACATCTGTGCCGCTTCGTGGCTGGTGCGCCGCGGGTGGGTCTGCGAGACTGCCGGCCCTTCGACTATCCGGCGTTGGTGAGGACGAGCCGCCCGTCTGTGACGAGCGTGAAGCCGGGGAGCGAGAAGCGCGTGGCAAGCATCTCCGGTATAGCCTCTCGCTCGAGCGGCGTCACGCTCGTGCCCGCGGGCGTTTGCTCGCTGAGGGATAGCTCGCTCCAGTCGCACAGCAACGTGCCCGTGCCGTCATCGCTACGAACGCCCACGATCAGACCGGCGACGAACAGCGAGCGCGGATGCGTGGAGGTCCACCAGTTGCTGGTCTCGACGTCAATGAGCGGAACCGGCTGGGGGAGGAAGGCGTAAACATCGGCCCATTCGTCCCCCGCCAGCTTCTGGAGCACGAGCTCGGAGCCGTCCTCGACGACGCGAAAGCTCCAGCCCGACTGCTCCTGCGTGGGGCCCGGCCCGAATGGGATCGGCTCGAGGATGCTGCTGGTGAACCCCACGTCGGCGTGCCAGGTTGCGCCGTTTTCGCGGACGCGCAGGAGGAGGTGACTGCGGGGCCGCACCACGCCCGGCTTCGCGCCCTTGCGCATGCGTGCCAGGAACATCTCCACCTCCGCGCCGAGTGCCTCGAGGGCTGCCTTCAGCAGCAGGTTCTGCTCGAAGCAGTAGCCGCCGCGGCGTTCGGTCACGAGCTTGCGTTCGAGGTCCTCCACCTCCAGCGACACCGGCAGGCCCTGGTGCGGGTCGAGGTTCTCGAAGGGGATCGAGGTCAGGTGCGCCCTGTGCACCTGCGCGATGCTCGGGCGCCCGTTCAGGCCAATCCGCTCCAGGTAGGCGTCCAGGTCGAACACGCCCGCACTCTAGCCGCCGCTGTCGCATCCGCGGGAGTGTCCCACCAAGGTCGCCGCGCCGCCATCGCTTCAGCCTTGGTAGGAGCGTGAGCGCTGGTTCGGCTCGTGCGCTCGGTGCTCGTATCGATGCGCCGCCGGGGAACCCGCCCAAACCTCAAAGACCTATAGAGCCCCCAACTGTCGGGAGCACCCGGAGACAGCCCACCCTAAGCGGTGGATCCAGGTTCGAACCTGGCGGGGGCATCCGGTTGCGGCTCGGCTGACGCAGGCGCACCTTGCTATTGCTAGACCCGTGAGCGGGCCAAACCAAGCAGACATGAGCGACGCGCGGGCGGTCGAGAACAACAACCCTGAGCCATCCCGCGCGCGGCGGCGGCTGATCCTCGCGATCTGCTGCATGAGCCTGCTGATCGTCGGGCTGGACAACACGATCGTGAATGTGGCGCTGCCCTCGATCGGGCGCGAACTGCACACGGGGGTGTCCGGTCTGCAGTGGACCGTGGACGCCTACACGCTGGTGCTCGCCAGCCTGCTGATGCTGTCGGGGTCGATGGCGGATCGCCTTGGCCGACGGCGAGTCTTTGAGACCGGGCTGGTGCTGTTCACGCTTGGGTCGCTGCTGTGCAGCGCGGCGCCCACCCTGGGGTGGCTGATCGCTTTTCGCATGTTGCAGGCCGTCGGAGGCTCGATGCTCAACCCGGTGGCGATGTCGATCATCCGCAACGTCTTCACCGATCCGCGCGAACGGGCGCAGGCGATCGGGATGTGGGGGGCCACCGTCGGCCTGAGCCTGGCACTGGGGCCGGTGGTTGGTGGCGCGCTCGTGCAGTCGGCCGGGTGGCGGTCGGTCTTCTGGATCAACATCCCCGTTGGTCTCGCCGCGCTGGTGCTGACGATGCGCTTCGTCCCGGAGTCGCGCGCGCCGCGCCCGCGGCGCCTCGATCCGGTCGGCCAGGTGCTGATGATCGCGTTGCTGGCGTCGCTCACCTACGCAATCATCGAGGCGCCCGCGGCGGGCTGGCTCTCCGCGCAGAGCGTCGCTCTGTTCGCCTTCTCGGCCGCGGCCCTGGTCGGCCTGGTCGCGTACGAGTCGCGGCGCACCGAAGCGTTGATCGAACTGCGCTTCTTTCGCAGCGTCCCCTTCTCCAGCGCGAGCGCGATCGCGGTCTGCTCGTTCGCGGCGCTTGGCAGCTTCCTGTTCCTCAACACCCTCTACCTGCAGGAGGTCCGCCACCTCTCGCCCTTCACAGCCGGCCTCTACACGCTGCCGATCGCAGCGATGACGCTGATCTTCGCGCCCCTCTCAGGGCGCCTGGTCGGCCGGCGCGGACCCCGCGCCGGGCTGCTCGTCGGCGGGGTCGGGATCGCGCTCGGAGGGGGGTTGCTGACGGGGCTCACCGCCCACACGCCGCTCGACTCGCTGCTGCCCGCCTACGTCATCTTCGGGATCGGCTTCGGCATGGTCAACCCGCCGATCACCACCACCGCGGTGCTCGGCATGCCGCCAGCGCAGGCCGGCGTTGCGGCCGCCGTCGCGTCCACCTCGCGTCAGGTCGGGCAGACCCTGGGGGTGGCGATCGCGGGCGCAATCGCGGCAACCGCGCTCGGCGCGGTGGGCCCCGGCTTCGTCGCCTCCAGCCACGCCGCGTGGTGGGTCGTCACAGGCTGTGGGCTCGCGGTGCTCGCGCTCGGGTTGCTCTCCACGACTGGCTGGGCGAACGCCACCGCACGACGGATCGCCGAGGAGTCGGCTCAGCTGGCACAAGCCGATGCTCCCGGCGCCGAATTGGTTGGGGCTTGAGCCGCTCGGCGGGACGCCGAACCGGGCAAGCCAAAGGCCCAACTATCGGTAAAATCTGCGCACTCCCTTGACAACCGACTACTGCCGCGCGAGGATGAGCGCCCGCTGACCGCTACCTGAAGGGGGCAAGGGCGGATGACAGGTAGGTTGTATGGCGTTGGACGCTTCTGCGTTCGCCACCGCTTTGTCGTCTGTGGCGTGTGGCTCGTGGCCGCGGTGGCGCTGATCGC
This sequence comes from uncultured Solirubrobacterales bacterium, assembly GCA_963744135.1. Classification (GTDB taxonomy): domain Bacteria; phylum Actinomycetota; class Thermoleophilia; order Solirubrobacterales; family Solirubrobacteraceae; genus Palsa-744. Next base: position 1,462,648 of record CAVUSE010000004.1, read on the forward strand.
GGTGTCGCACAGGCTGGGCGAAACCACGAGCGAAGACCTGTCGCTGCCCGGCACCGACAGCCAGCGCGCAACCGACACGCTCGCCAAGTCATTCCCCAACCAATCCAACGGCTCCAGCCCGATCGTGCTGTACGCCGCCCACGGCAAGCTCACCGAATCCCAGTATGCGGGCGCTGTCAATCGGGCGGCCGCCGATGTCGCAAAGGCGCCACACGTGGCGTCGGTCGTCAACCCGCTGACGCCACAGGGCGCCTCGGCGCTGAGCAAGGACCAATCCACCGGCTACCTGTCGGTCACCCTCAGCGAGAGCCCGGGCGAACTGTCGGTCAGCGAAGCGCAGACGATCGTCGACGCCTCCAACCCCGCCAAGGCGGCGGGCCTGGAGGTGCAGACCGGCGGCCAGCTCGGCCAGAAGGTCTCCAAGCCCTCAACCGAGATCAGCGAGCTGATCGGGATCATCGCCGCAATGGTGATCTTGACGTTCGCGTTCGGGACGATCGCCGCGATGGTGCTGCCGATTCTCAACGCGGTGCTTGCGCTACTCACCTCGCTGGCGGTCATCCGCATCCTCGGCCATGTACTGACCGTGCCCAGCGTGGCGCCGACGCTGGCGACGATGATCGGGCTGGGCGTGGGCATCGACTACGCGCTGTTCATCGTCACCCGCCACTTCCGCGGGATCGGCGACGGCCTTGACTACGACGAGTCGATCGCGCGGGCCGCCGCCACCTCGGGCGGCGCCGTGTTCTTCGCCGGCAGCACCGTCACGATCGCACTCGTGTCGCTCGCCGTGGCCGGCATCCCGCTGGTGACGACAATGGGGGAGATGGCGGGCATCGCGGTCGTCGTGGCGGTGCTCGCCGCGCTCACGTTGCTGCCCGCCGCGCTGGCAATCGCCGGCCCGCGGATCAACGCGCTGCGCGTGCGTCCACCCCACCGCGACCTGCGCCCTGAGGCCGCCACCGGACAGGGCGCGTGGGCGAAATGGGCCAGCACGATCGCCCGCCATCCGATGATCGCCGGCCTCGCCGCGCTGGCGATCCTGATCCCGCTGATGATCCCGCTGCTGTCACTCGAGCTCGGTCAGCAGGACACCGCAGCGCTCTCCACCTCCACCACGGCGCGCAAAGCGTACGACCTGCTGTCCAAGAGCTTCGGGCCGGGCGTCAACGGTCCGCTGATCGTCGCTGTGTCGCTGGACACACCGGCCGCGGCCCCATCTTCGAGCAGTGCGCAGCACGCAGGCGCAGGGTCGGGCGGCGGCTCGAGCACTTCGAAGCCTGGCGGCACGAGCGGATCCTCCAGCTCGACTTCGGCGAGCGCGTCGCAGGGAGACCCGCGTGCCCAAGACCCCCGCCTGCAGACCCTCCAGCACGACGTCGCCACCACGCCCGGTGTCGCGGCGGTCACCCCGATTCAGGTGAGCCAATCGGGCACGACCGCCTACTTCAACGCGATCGCCAAGACCGGGCCCGCCGAAAAAGCCACCGAAGATCTGGTGGAACGCCTGCGCTCGAGCACCATCCCCGAAGCCCAACGGGGAACCAACATGCACGCGGACGTCGGCGGCAGCACCGCCGGGTTCGTCGATCTGGCGGCGCGCATCTCCGACAAGCTGCCGCTGCAGATCCTGGTTGTAATCGCGCTCAGCTTCGTGCTGCTGATCCTCGCCTTCCGCACCGTCGTGATCCCTGCCCAGGCGGCGGTCATGAACCTGCTGTCGATCGCCGCCGCCTACGGCGTGCTCACCGCGATCTTCCAGTACGGGTGGCTGAGCGGCGTGATCGGCCTCGAAGGGCCGGTGCCGGTCGTCTCCTACGTGCCGCTGTTCATGTTCGCCGTGCTGTTCGGCCTGTCGATGGACTACGAGGTGTTTCTCGTCAGCCAGATCGAGGAGCACGTCAACTCCGGCCAGAACAACCGCGAATCGGTCGTCACCGGTCTCGTCACAAGCGCGCGCGTGATCACCTCCGCCGCATTCATCATGGTGTTCGTGTTCGGCAGTTTCGTGCTCAACGGCGATCCCACCGTCAAGCAGTTCGGGGTCGGCCTGGCCGTCGCCGTGATCCTCGACGCGACCGTCGTACGTTGCCTGCTGGTGCCGGCGCTGATGCTGCTGATGGGACGCATCAACTGGTGGATGCCAGGCTGGCTGGGACGGATCGTCCCGCACACCAGCATCGAGGGCGCCGAGTTCTTTCAGGCCCGCGACACCGCCGTGGGAGCCGAGCTCGCTACGGAGACTCCAACAGCAGCGTCACCGATCCATCGCTGAGCAACTCCATCTACACAGCCCCGAGCACTCCCCGCTTGGCTGCAGCGGCCCTGCACCTCGCGGCAGATGCTGGTTGGCCCCAGGGGGTTCGTCCCTCGCAGGAAGAGGCCGACGGGGATGCCATACACGTGGCTACGCCGCAGCTGTGGCGCGCTGCCGCGCGTGCGCGTACAGCGTCTCAGGAGCGATGTCGGCATCGTTGGGCCAGACGATCGTGCCGGCCTCCAGGTCCACGCGCAGCTGCGCGAAGTAGGCCGGGTTGCGCAGCGGCTCGAACACGCCACCGTAATCGAGCAGGTAGGAGAGGTCTACGTTGGCCGCGGTGCCGTCCTCGAACCGGACATGGACGCCATATCCGTCCAATGGCTGGGCCTCGGTGAGCAGGGGCGTGCTGCGCATGACCGCAATGGTAGAGTGTTCAGCACAGCGGCTCAATCGGGGCGAGCGGCTGGTGCAGGCGAGCGCGGACCCAGTTCTCGTGCAGCTCGGATTGGTGCGTCTTCGCCCACTCGTTCACCAGTCGGCGATCTCGGGGCGGCAGTCGTCCCGCGAGGATTGACTGGTCCTCAATATCGACTGTGGCCTCGTGGTCGCCGCAGCGCGCGTGAAAGTGTGGACGCCCACAGTGGTGTGGCTCGTCGTGGTACATCCAGATCACGATCCCGTGGAACGCGCTGATCCGTGACATCAGCCGCCCCACCGGGGTCCACGGGGCGGCTGGGTGGCCTGGGCGTGGGTAAGTTGGGCGTCGGTCGCTCGCGGTCGTATCATTGTCGCTCCTTCGTTCGACGGCAGCGCCGATCGCTGGGCGGCTGCCTGGTGGCAGACGCGCGCAAACGTGGGCTGCTTACGTCGTTTAACACATAGCTCTGTGCAGGAACGGCAGCATAGCCGATAAAGCAGACAATTGTCCGGCGGACACTTAGCTGTTACAAAAAGGGCACAAAACGGCACATAACAGTAGGTAGACAGTTGTCTTGCACACTCTAGGTTGCTATGGGATGGCGACCTACACAGAGGAGCGTGCCGCGATTCTGCGCGACTTCGGCGTGAAGGTTGCAAGGCTGCGCGCCGAGCGTGGCTCGCAGGAAGCCTTTGCTCACGCTGACAAGGTGCGTTTGCACCGCAACGCGATCGGGATCGTGGAGCGCGGCGAGTGCGAGCCGGGCCTTCTCACGCTGTTGATCCTCGCCGACGCGTTCGAGGACGATTCGTTCTGGGAGCTCCTCAAAAGTCTCCCGGTGCCTCAGCAGCGCAGGCCGCGACGGCTCCCGCGGGTGCTCGTCACCCCTCCAGCAGCAGCGTCACCGGGCCGTCGTTGACCAACTCCACAACCATGTGCGCCCCGAATACCCCCCGCTGCGCGCCGGCCGCGTCACAGAAGCGCTCGTACAGCGGCTCGGCGTGCGCCGGCGTGGCGGCGGCGGTGAAGCTCGGGCGGTTGCCTTTGCGCGCGTCGCCGTACAGCGTGAACTGACTGATGCACAGGATCTCGCGCTCGCCGAGCGGCTCGTTCATGCGGCCCTCTCCGTCGGCGAAGATGCGCAGCGCACGTACCTTCGCCGCCAGCCGCTCGGCGGTGGCGGGCTGATCGTCGTGGGCAACTCCCAGAAGCACCAGCAGCCCGGCGCCGATCCGCGCCACCTCGCGGCCGTCCACACTCACCGCAGCCCGGGTGACTCTCTGCAGGAGCGCTCGCATCGAGTGCCAGAGTAATGGCACCTTCGCCCCGGATTGTGGTTGGGGCCCGTTTTTTCAATGCGGTACAGCGCCGGCCCGCTCGATACTCAGTAGAGCGCCCGCCGTCTCGACACCCCGCCCGAACGCCCACCCGCGCGCTTTGGCCCCCCGCACGACCCCATTCAGCTGGTGGACGCCGCCAGCGAGTCCTCGCCGATGCGACTGACCAGCCACGGGGTGAGCTCCTCAGCCGGGACGGGGCGCGAGATCAGGTAGCCCTGACCGGTATCGCAGCCCATCTCAGCCAGACGCTCGCACACGTCGGGCGTCTCGATACCCTCGGCGACCACATGCAGCCCGAGGTGACGGGCGAGGTCGATGGTGGTGCGCACGATCGCCTCCTCGCGGGCGCTCTCGCACATCGGGGTGACGAGCGAGCGGTCGATCTTCAGCTCCCCCACCGGCAGCTTCGCCAGGTAGGCGATCGAGGCGTTGCCGCTGCCGAAGTCGTCGATCGACACCCCCACCCCCAGCTCGCGCAGCGCCTCCAGCACCCCCACCGCCGTTGCGGGGTCGGCCATCGCGGCGCTCTCGGTCACCTCCAGCGTGAGCGCCGCGGCCGGAACCGCGTGTCGCGCCAGCGCCGAGGCGATCTGCGCGGGCAGCTCGGGGTCGTGGAGGTTGCGCGCGGAGAGGTTCACCGACATCCCCAGCTGCAACCCCGACTGCCGCCAGCGCGTGGACTGGCGCAGGGCGACGTCGATCACGTGCAGCGTCAGCGGACCCACCAGCGCGGTCTGCTCGATCAGCGAGATGAACTGCAGCGGCGGGATCATGCCCTGTCGCGGATGGCGCCAGCGCAGCAGCGCCTCCACACCGGTGACACGCCCCGTGCGCAACGCGATCTGCGGCTGGTAGAAGAGCGTGAACTCGCCACGCTCCAGGGCGGGGCGCACCTCGCCCAGCAGCGCCAGCCGCTCCGCGCCGGAGTGGTCGCGCTCGGGCGAGTACACCTCCACGCGCCCGCGGCGCACGCGTGCGCGATCGAGCGCCACGTCGGCCCGCTGCAGCAGCTCGTCGGCCGCTTTGGCGTGATCGGGCGCCAGCGCTATGCCGATGCTCGCCTCGACGTTCAGCGCCACCCCGTCGACGGTCACCGCGGCCTGCAGCGCCGACTGCGCCGTCGCGGCAATCTCAAGCGCCTCCTGCTCCCCCTTGTCGATCCGAGGCATGAGGACCGCGTACTCGTCGCTGCCCAACCGCGCCAGCAGCGCGTCGGGGTGAAGCTCTGCCCGCAGGCGCGCCGCCACCTCGCGCAGCACGGCGTCGCCGGCGCCGTGGCCGAGCGTGTCGTTGATCTGCTTGAACGCGTCGAGGTCGAGCAGCATCACCGCGAGCTTTCCCGCGCTCGCCCCGGCGGTGACCGAAGTCGGGGAGCAGGCGCCTTCGGCGCCGGCCGATTCGGAGATGCTCAGCGCCTGCGCAACGCGCTCGCGGAACAGTGTGCGGTTGGGCAACCCGGTGAGCGGGTCATAGCGCGCGAGGCGATCGTTCTCCCGCGCCTGGCGGCGCAGCCGCCCGGAGGCGCTCGCCACGATCCGGAAGAGGATCGCCCACAGCAGCGCCAAGCCGAAGAACACCACCAGCGCGATCGTGCGCTCGTCGTGGCTGACCGTGGCGGCGATCGGCCCGTAGCTCAGGTAGATCTCAAAAGCCCCCGCGGGGGGACCGGAGTGGGAGAAGCGCAGCGGAACGTACACCTCCACCAGCCGCCCCAGCCCAACCTCGCTCGCGGTCTCGGTGTGCGGGGCGGGCGTCACCACCTCCGCCGGATCGGGGTGCCCGGCGAGGGCCTCCTGCAGGTCGTCGTCGTCCGCGCCGAGGCTGTGCCCGATCAGGGCGTGATCGTCGGAGTAGACGATCCGGCCCGCCGCGCTCCAGATCTTGATCCGCGCAAGGTCACTCACCGACCGCGTGCGCAGCTGATCGTCCAGTGTGCGGATGCTCCGCGCGCTGAGCCCCTCGTGCAGGTCGCGAGGAGTCAGCCACGGCTGGACCCCCAGCCGGGCCACCAACTGCGCGGACTGGTCGGCGTCGGCGAGGGTGCGCTGCACGATCTGCGTCTGCAGCACGCGTGCGAGGACGAAACCCAGTGCAACGATCGGAACCAGGCTCAGCAACGCGACCTGGGTGGTCAGGCTGAGACGCGCGGGCCTTGCTCGCATGTGCGAGTTGTCGGCATTTCGCCATCAAGCTGAAGCGGCGGCACCCTCCGCCCACGCATTGGTTCTAGTCCTTTTTAAAGCAGTAGTGGCCCAGCCGACCCATCAAGCTCACCGCCGCGCTGTCGCTGCCACCACTGCCCCCCCCTAATCCTCCCCCTCATCCCCCTCGTACAGCGACTCGCCCGCGAGCTGCTTGCCCTTGTGGCTCCACAGCTTGATCTCCAGCAGATCGTGGCGGTAGTCGTCGGGAGCGATCAGCGTGAAGCGGTTGTCGGCCAGCTCGCACTGGTCCACGGCGAGGTCGGCCAGCTCCGCGGTGACAATCGCGCCCCCCGCAACCAGCGGGCGGCCCCACACGAGCGTCATCGCCGCCACATCCCCGCTCGGCCCGCGCCAGCCGCCGATCACCTCGTCGCACAGATCGAGGCTCCACTGCGGGTTGGCGGCGGCGGTCTGGTCGGTGAAGTCCACCTGCGCCGTGAAGTCGCTCGGCTCGCCGCCCTCCTCGCCCGCGGGCACGTAGCGCACGTACCCGTACAGCTCATACCCACCGGAGGTGGTTGTGGTCGCCGGCACGTACGTGCGCCCGTGCCAGCTGCGGTCTGGGTACCACACGATCTCCCCCGGCTCGCCGAGATCCTCGTGCTCGTCGGTCAATCCCAGACACGCTTCCAGCAGCTCCCCCTGCAGGCGCTCCGCCCAGCGGCCGTACGGCAGTCCCTCCTGGGGAGGCTCCGCCGCGAAGCGGGGCACAAGGCGCTCGACAGGGGGCATGTGTGGGCAGCCTATAGGAGCCGGCTATCGCATCCGTGAGGGCGGAGGTTGTGTGTAATTTTTGGAGCACCCTACGCGCGCGCGAGCGCACGTGCGCGCATGTCGGTCCTCACGCACACTGCTCACGCCTCGCGCAGGTGCGCGCTCACGCCTCGCGCAGGTGCGCGCTCACGCCTCGCGCAGGTGCGCGCTCACGCCTCGCGCAGGTGCGCGCTCACGCCTCGCGCAGGTGCGCGGCCGCGTCCTCGGGCGCCACGATGTTGAGGTTGATCCCCGTGGAGAGCTCAAGGCCCGCGAGGTGGGTGAGGCGCGGCAGCACGTCGATCCGCCAGCAGAAGCGCTCCGCCCCCTGCGGCGCCGTACGCACCCACAGGTTCAGCGGCGGGCTCGTCCCGAAGTGGCGCGCGAGGCGGCGCAGCCCGTCGTGCAGCAGCGCGGCTCCGCTCGGGCCCTCCTGCTCGAAGCGCGCACGCGGGCGGCGCGGCGCGAGCATCAGGTGGTAGGGCACCCGTGAGGCGTACGGCGCCATCAGCACCGCCTCCTCGTCGATCGCCACCACCCGCTCGCCCCGGCGCACCTCCTCGGCGACGAGGTCCCCCAGCAGCTCGCCGCCCATCGTGCGCGTCGCGTACGCCCCCGCGCGCTCGCGCTCGCGTGCCACGTCGGCCGGGACGAACCCCAGCGCGTACAACTGCGCGTGGGTGTGCGGCAGCGACGCCCCCGCCTCGCGACGCTCGTTGACGATCAGCTGCACGCAGGCGCACTCCCCGTGCGCGCGCATCCGCTCGCGCCACACCTCCATCGCCGCCGCCACCTGCTCCATCGGCAGCTCCGCCAGCGAGTACACCGACTGCGGCGCGTTCACGATCACCTCGTGGGCCCCATTCGCAGGCATCGCGGTGAAGAGGTCGGGGCGGGGATCCCGCTCTCCGTGCACCGTTGCCTGAGCCGCCGCCGGGTCCGGCGCAGCGGGCGAGTCGCCGGCGAGTGGGTGGGTTGGGATCGACGGCGGGGTGGGTGGGCTCGAAAAATCTGGGTTGCGTCGTTGGTCGGTTGACGTCGCCGACCGGTCGCCGGGGGTGAGCGCGGGGAACAGGTTGGGCACCACGCGCACCGTCCACCCGGGGGAGTCGGGTGGCCCGCCGCCCGGGCGCACCGCGTACAGCTCCGGAGGCGTGCGGTCCTCGTGGCCCTCCGCGAACGGGTCGCTTTCGAAGTCGATCGGATCGGGGGGCGTGCAGCGTGGCTCGCCGCCCGGCCGGCGCGAGCGCTCCCCCGCCACGATCGTCTTGTGCCCGGTGAGCGGGTCGACGCGAATCTCAGGCACTGTTTGCCCCTCCCGCAAATTTTTCGTTGCGGTCTGACGGCTGCCACCACCGCTCACCCCACCATCGCGTAGCGGTGGACGTCGCGTTCCAGCTTGGCGGCGCTGGGGAAGGCCCCGTCTTGAATGTACTTTTCGCCACGGCGGTTGTAAAAGATGGTGGCGGGGACGAACGTGGAGTCCGAGACTTCCAGGCCGATCTGCTCGTTGGGGTCGTAGTAGCTGGGGTAGCTCACTGGGAAGGTCCTCAAGAATTCGAGCGGCTTTGCGCGGCTGCTGTCACCGGAGTCGATCCCGATGAACGCGACCTTGCGCCCCAGGTTCGTGGCGGCGCGCTGGAACACGCCGAACTCGACCCTGCACGGGGTGCACCACGAAGCCCACTTGTTGACCACCACCGGCGAGCCCTTCAGCGTCGCCAACCGCGCCTTCAGCGCGCTCGTGCCGCCGCCGAGCAGCTCATCGGCCTGCGCGTGCAACGCCGCCAGCGGCGCCGGTGAGCCCGCCAGGCGGGCCTGCATCTGCGCGGGGGTCAGCCGCGCGGCCGGCGGGGTCTCCGAGGGGGTCGGACTGCCCGCCAGCTGGACGAGACCGACGACCAGCACCACCGCGAGCGCGAGGCCGCCAGCGAGTGCCGTCAGGCGTTTGGGAGACACCGCGCTGAGGATGCCAGATCGACGCCCGATCGCGTTCCGCTCGACGCGCCCAGCCACTATGCGTGGGCAATCGACATCGTGGCGCCAGATCACCGCCAATCGTGTCCCTCGCGGTGCACCGAACGCCGTGAGCAGACCCGCAGCGCGGTGGCGGCGACACGGCGTGTGGGAAGCACCCACTTCAATCCGGCCGCGGAGTGCTGTATCTTGGATGTACTCAGAGCCAGGTTGCTCCGGGTAAACGGGGGTCTGCCGGCGGGGCCGGCGCTCCGAGCCACGCCGAGCTCTCAGTCTGCGGCGGCTCCATCTCGAAGTCCATCGCCTCTTATGGCCGAGTCCACACCAGTGGCCCTTGCGGTCGCGTCCATTCCAAGCTCCGCCGACATCGCGCGAGCGGAGGAGCTCGTGCGCGAGCGCTTCCTGCACGAGGGCGAGGACGCCGCCGTGGCACTCGCAGCCGGCAGCGCTCGCCGGCGGGCGCTCGACGCCGCGCTGGCGGAGCTCGAGGGGGAGCGTGTCCGCTACCCCTCGACGGCGTGGCGGCGAGAGTTCTCGCTGCTGCTGGGGCTGGAAAGAGTGCTCTCCGACCAGGAGCCGCGGCTGCGCGATGGCACCGTGCTCTCCGCCCACCAGGTGGACGCCCTGTCGGGCACCCTCACCGCGCTGCTGGCGGAGGCCGAGCGCTCCTACGGCAACGGCAACGGTCGCGCCGCCGCTGCCGCCTCGCCGGAGCTGCTGGCCTCGGCGGCGATCCTCGGCAACGGGAAGGCCTCCGCCGATGGAGCCACCCACTCGGTGCCACCGGCGGCAAGCGAGGATCGGTTGGGGGAGGAGGAGGGGGAGGATGACGAGGAGCTGATCGAGGCCGAGGATGACGAGGCGGTTGGGCTCGCGGACGAGGACGAGGATGAGGACGGAGTCGCGGAGGATGAGGAGGACGAGGAGAAGGACGAAGAGGAGGAGCTCGGCGACCTCGAGGACGAGCTCGAGCCGCTCCCCGAGAGCGACTCCGAGGAGGCCGAGGAGAGCGACGAGGAGCCGCTCGATTGGGTGGACGAGGACGAGGAGGAGGTGCTCCCCGACCAGCCCGAGGACCCCAACGCGGCGAAGCGCTTCTGGTTTGAGCATGCAACCGGTGCCGGCAAGACGGTGGCGGCGCTGGGCTTCGTCGAGGGCTCGCAGACCGGCGGCATCCTGATCCTCACCCACCGACGCAACCTCGTCGATCAGTTCCTCGGCGAGCTGCGCGACCGCGGCTATTCGCGGCGCATCTCCCGACCGCTGTATATGGGCGAGGACTCCACACAAGGCCCAGTGTCGGTTGAGACCTACCAGTGGTTTGTGCGCAACGCCGGGCGCATCTCAAGCGCCTACACGATCGTGATCTGCGACGAGGCGCACACCGCGCTGGGCGAAAAGACCAGCGGCGCGATCCGCGCGTGGACCGGCCCGATCTTCATCGGCATGACCGCCACCGGCGCGCTGATCGCGCGCCACGTCACCGACCTGTTCCCCACGCAAACCTCGCGCTTCGACCTCGCCCAGGCGGCCCGCCGGGGGGTGATCTCCCCGCTGCGCTGCGTGCGTATCCCGCCGGGCGTGGGGGTGCGCACGATCGCCAAGGTGCCGCTGCGCCGGGGCGAGGTGGACATCGAGTTCGACCAAGAGGAGCTCGCGCAGCTGCTCGACCAGCAGCCCTTCAACCTGGCGATGGCCAACCTCTACCGAACCCGCTTCAACGGGGTGCCAGGAGTCGTGTATGCGGCGGGCGTACGTCACGCCTACAACCTCGCGGAGGCTTTTCGCGCGGAAGGGATCAAAGCGCAGGGGGTGTCGGGCGAGACCCCCAAGCGCGAGCTGGCGAGCATCCTCGCGCGCTACGAGCGGGGCGAGATCGACGTGCTGATCAACGCGCAGCTGCTGGCGGAGGGCTGGAACTCGCCGCGCGCAACGGTGTGCGTGCACCTTGCGCCGACGGCCTCCAAGCGCATCTACCAGCAGCGCGTTGGGCGTGTGACGCGCCGCAACCCCGGCAAGGAGGCGGGGCTGGTGGTGGACTTCGTGCACCCCGCCACCAAGCACGACGACCCGGTGGTGACGCTGCACTCGCTGCTCGACCGCGACGTCTACCGCGGCGGCGCGATCGTCGTCGGCCCGGTGCGCCGCGGGCGCGGCCGGCGCATGCGCGTGGAGCGCCGCGTGCTGCCGGTGTGCGCGGAGGAGGAGCGGCGTTTCGCCGTGTTCGAGCGCGAGCTGTGGCGGATCGCCGTGGAGAACCTCGACTACGGCGAGCAGCACGTGTGGGCAGCACTCGCCGGCGCGCGCGTCACCGCGGCCGGCTGGCGCCGCGCGCGGGCGATGCTGCACTTCGACCGCGCCGGCGAGCTCAAGAGCCGCTTTTTGATCACCGCCGTGCAGCGCAACCCTAGCCCGCAGCTGCGGCTGCGCGCGCTGGCCGACATCGCCGCGGGCCGCGACCCCGACGCGTTCGACACCGCGATCGACGTGATCGGCGCGTGGCCGCGCGAGGAGCGTCGCGAGGCCTCGAAGATCATGCTGCGCTCCCTTGTGGAGCGGCGCATCGGCCGCCGAGACCAGGCCAGCGCATGGATCTGGCGCCTCGCCGAGTACACGCGGGAGCTGCACGAGGAGTACGCGGTGCAACGCTGGCCGGAGACCAAGCGCCTGCTGGGCCTGCTCGTCAACTCCTCCGGCGGCGCGCACGCCCGCAACGCGCGGCGGTTGATCCACGCCTCGCGCAAGCAGGACCGCCGCCTCGCGGCGGCGCTGCTGGCCGCCGCCCTGGCGCACACCCCCGAGGCCGAAGAGGCGTTGCGCGGTGCGCGCACGCGCATGGCGCGCAAGCCTCCAGCGCTCGCGCGCGAGCTGCTGCGCAACTTCCCCAAGCGCCGCGCGCGCAACAACAAGCGCAAGCGCAAGGGTCCCAAGGGCGCGGTTGGAGACGGCGCGCGGGCACGGCCCGGGACGGCCGGGGTGCCGATCCCGGTGGCCAACGAGGCAGAGAGCATCGCCCAGGCGGTCAGCGTCGCCGAGGGAGTCGGCGACTCGACGAGCGTCGCCAAGGTGGGCGTCGCCGAGCAGGCGGTGGTGTCGGGGCCGGACGGCACAGCCAAGCCGGAGGCCGGTGACGCCAAGCCAGGATCGAGTCGCCGGTCGCGGGGCACACAGCTCGCGGGCACCGCGCAGCCGCCTCTTGACTCGCGCGATCCGGTGGGCGGCGTGGAAGCAGACGCCGGGACACCGCGGAGCGACCCCGAGGCGTCGAGCACGGCTAAGGACGCGGCCGGGACGCGTGCACGACCCAAAGCTCGGGCACGGCCCCCCAAAAAACCGGCGAAGTCGCCCAAGGAGGCAGTGGAGTCGGCTGCCGCGCGCGTAAAAGCCGCTAGCGCTGCCCCGCCGCCAGAGGAGAAGAAGAAACCCGGCCGCGCCAAACCGGCAGCCGCCAAACGCCCCGCCAAAGCGGCCAAGCCAAAGGCCTCCGCGGGCAAGACGTCCGAGGGGTGAACGAGCCCCGCGGCGGGGCCACCGTCGGTCGCCTGCTCAGCGCAGCGCCCGCGCCGGGGCGGCGCTGGTCATCGACCGCACACCGTCACGCGCCGCGTGGCCGACTGCCATGCTTGCATCCGCGTCCAGAACTGCTCGCATGTCCAGCTCAACCGTCTCCTGGCTGAGATACCGGTCATCAGAGGCCCTACCAGCCCCCCGCCGCTCCGGTCGCCGGTCTTCGGCGGTCATCGAAGGCTCCGCCACAAAAGGCGCCTCGTCGTCCAAGCCCACGGGCAGCCCACCTCTTGCACGGGCCGCCGCCGGGCCCAGAGCCTCGTGTTCTTTGCTCATCACCTCACTCGGATCGGCGCCGTGCTGGCGTCGAAGTTCAAGGTGCTCACGGATGGCATCGTCTAGCAACCCCATTGCGCCGTCGTACTGTAGCGGTCCGCCCGGCGCATTTTTTCGCGACGCCCTACACTTGCCCCCACGGTCACCCGTCGCGTACGGGCCGTGTGCGGGGCTATAGCTCAGTTGGGAGAGCGCCTGGATCGCACCCAGGAGGTCGGGGGTTCGAGTCCCCCTAGCTCCATTTCTCAAGATCCCTGCATATCGGCCGGTTTTTGCGGCGTGGGATTGGCGGGAATCGCCGTTGATCGGCGGTGATCTCGGGCACTAGTGCCTGAGATCGTGGGGATTGTGCCCGATCGCCGTGGATTACCGGCGATCGTGGCTCGATTCGGCGCCCGGGCGGAGCTATGGTCGCTGACGTCCAGAACATAAGCGGCCCCGGCAGCGCTGATGACGCCCCGGGGCCCGGCACCGAGAGCAAGCCTCGATGCATCGCTGATTGTCTCGCAGCGTCGCGCTGTTCGCGTGGCGGGTCGTGGCGTGCGGCTGATCGCGACCGGCTCCTCGGTGTCGCCCGAGCGAAGGAGCAGGTGCGATGCCGAACAGCGGCGACAAACAGGAGCGTGGGAGCGTACGCGATCCGCCCAGACGGCCGGGTCGCCAGCGTAGATCGTGGCATCCAGCGGCCGCTTCGCCACGGCCGGTGTCGTCCGGTCGGGCTGTTAGGAAACGCATGGATGCCGTACCGGAATCGATCGGGTTGTAGGAAGCCTGGGAGTGCTGCGGCTCGCGCGGACTCCTGCGGGGATCGGATCTCGGCGCGTGGGTGATCGGCCGCTGCGCCTGGTCCTTACCGACGACCTTCGCCGGGGTCGTGGCAGCGTCTTCTTTCGCTGGTGGTTTGCGGTGCCGTTCTTCTTGTGGCTTTCGCTGTGGTCGATCGCGGCGTTCTTCGCGGCGCTGTTGAACTGGCTGGCAACGCTGCTGCTCGGGCGCTCGCCGGGACCGCTGCACCGGTTCCTCTCGCGCTACCTCCGCTTCGCCACGCACGTTTACGCCTACACCAATCTCGCTACTGAGCAGCTCCCGAAATTCGACGGGGGCCAGGGCTACGAGCTCGATCTGGAGATCGATCCACCAGGCCGACAGCGGCGTCTGACCGTCCTGTTTCGCCTGCCGCTGGCGCTGCCGGCGATCGTGCTGATCGCCATGCTCGCGGGCGGCGGGTTCAGCGTCTTCACCACCATGTGGTCTGGGGGCCTCTCGAACAGCGGACTGCTCGGCACCGCCGCGTTGCTCGGTTGGTTTGCCTCGATCGCTTGGACGCGCATGCCACGCGGCCTACGCGACGCCATCGTCTACGTGGTCTTCTACGGCGCCCAGCTGTGGGCGTATCTGCTGCTGCTTACCGACAGCTACCCGTGCGCGGACCCGGGCCTCGCGATCCGGCCACTGCCGGTGCGGGATGACCCGGTCAGCATGCGCGTAGAGGAGGAGCCGCGGCGTAGCCGTCTGACCGTGCTGTTTCGCCTGCCGCTGTGCTTCGTGCACCTGGTGTGGCTGATCACCTGGACGATCCTCGCCTGGCTGGCGGCGGTGCTCAACTGGCTGGTTACCCTGTTCGGGGGTAGGAGCCCGAACGGCGTCCACGATTTCATCGCCGCCTACCAGCGTTACCAGTGCCATGTGCTGGCCTACCTGTATCTGATCGCAAATCCGTTCCCGGGCTTCGTCGGCAAGCCAGACAGCTACCCGGTCGAACTACGGATCGCGGCGCCTGAAAAGCAGAATCGCCTAACGGTGTTGTTTCGCCTGGTGCTGGTGATCCCCGCTGTGCTGATCGCCAGCGCCTACAACGGGCTGCTGCTGACCGTCGCGGTGCTCGGTTGGTTTGCGAGCCTCGTCACCGGCAGAATGCCGGTGGGCCTGGCCCGCGCAGGTGCGCTGGCGCTCCGCTACTGCATGCAGACGAGCGCCTACTGGCTGATCCTCACCGACTCCTACCCCTACAGCGGACCTTGCCGTCAAGAGTCAGCGGACACGCCCGTGGCGACGGAGCCGGCGTTCGGCTAGCGGCGACTGTGGCCACGGAAACGTCAGCCACGCCCGGCGCCGGACGGGGCAGCGGGGCCCCTACCCGCCCATGGACGCGGGCGTTGGCGGTGCTCGCCGCGCTGCTGGCGGCCGGCGCATGGGTGTGGTGCGCGCACGAGCTGTGGGGCACGATCGTGCCCCACAGCCTGCAGCTGCCGCATGTTGACGTCCATCGCTTCTTCAGCGCGTCGCTGCTGCGCCGCACCTCCTCTTACGAGCGCTTCCTCGACGTGGACGACCTGCTGGAGATGCTCGCGCCCGTCGCTGTGCTGGCCGTGTACGCGCGCCGCGGACATCGACTGATGCGAGAGTCCGCCGCGGGCCGCATCGGGACCGGCATCATGCTCGCGCTGCTGGGCTTCGCGCTGGTGTGGCTGGCAGAGGTGCCGTTTGACCTCGCGGCGCTGTGGTGGGAGCGCCGCCACCACGTCGTGCACGAGGGATACCTGGCAGGGCTCCTCGGCAGCTTCCTCGGGCTCGGAGTGAGCTTCGTGTGGATCGCGCTCGCGGTTGCGCTGGCGATGGCGCTGGCGGGGAGAATGCGCCGCTGGTGGTGGGTGCTGGCGGCGCCGCTGTTCGCAGCGCTGGCACTACTGTCAGCTTTCCTCACTCCCTATCTGATCACGAAAACCCATCCCCTACGCGATCCGGCGCTCGTTGCCGAGGCGAGGACGCTCGAGACGCGCGAGGGCGTCACCGGCACCCCGGTACTGGTGCAGAACCGCTCAGGCACGGGGCCCGAAGTGAATGCAGAGACGGCCGGCATCGGTCCGAGTCAGCGTGTGGTGCTGTGGAGCACCCTGCTCGACGGCCGCTTCAGCCGCGCGGAGATAGGAGTCGTCATGTCGCACGAGTTCGGTCACGTGGCGGGTGCCCACGTGCTCAAGCAGGTGGGCTGGCTGGCGCTGTTCCTCATCCCCGCCACGGCGCTGGTCGCTCTCGCCACGCGACGGCGCGGTGGCCTGGGGCGACCCGAGGCTGTCCCGGTGGCGCTCTTCGTGTGGGTCGTTCTGGGGCTGGTGACGCTGCCGTTCTTCACACTGGTGACGCGCCGCTATGAGACGGAGTCAGACTGGTCCTCACTGCAGGCGACGCACGACCCGGCCGCGACCCGGCAGGTATTCGAGCGGCTCGCCAGCACGAACCTCAGCGATCCCGACCCGCCGACGTGGGCGTATCTGCTGTACGCGCGGACGCCTACGCTCGCACAGCGGATCGCGATGACCGAAGCCTGGGAAGAGCACGCATCGCGCTAGGGCTGGCGAGCAGAAGTCTGCCCTGCTGACGCCGGAACGTTGCGGCTCGTCCAACCCGAGAGTGGGTAGGTTCTGCTGGGACGCTCCCTCATCCGCGAGCGCAAGGGTCAGCGACCCATATCCGCAGCTGATATCCGGTACAGGACGTGGGGACGCAAAAGATCCGTCTCCTCGAGCTCCGGGTGATCGAAGTCGTCAGCTTGGTCGTGGGTCATCCCGATCCGTTCCATGACGGCTCGTGACCGTACGTTGGCCGCGCTCGTGAACGACACGATCTCATCAAGGCCGGCGTCTCGAAACCCAAAGGCGATCGATGCCAGACCGGCCTCGGTCGCGTAGCCCTTACCCCAGGCGGATCGCGCTAGGCGCCAGCCGACCTCAACAGCTGGTGTGAAGTGGGCATTGAACGACGGAACCGCGAGCCCAGTTAACCCCACAAACTCACCGGTGGCGCGTACCTGCAGTGCCCAGAGTCCGTAGCCGCGGGTGGCAAAGCCAGCCTCCGTCCTGGCGATCAGGTCATCGCTCTCGGCACGGGCGAGTCGGTCAGGAAAGTACTCCATCACCATCGGATCGGCATTCAGCGCCGCGAATGGCGCGTGGTCGGTCTCACACCAACGACGCAACAGCAGCCGGGCGGTTCTCAACTCGCTTGGGTTAGACATCGGAAAATGTATACAACACGCAGAGGCACCGGGTTGCTGCGGGGCCTCCCCGGGGCAGCTGGCCCACGTCGCGCAGCCCGCTGAGAGGAAGGGATGGTGGTGGGCGAGAGCCGGATCGACAGTCGGCCACGAGGCCCGCCTCGGGAGTGAAGCTGTGCTGTCTGACGGCCGGGTGGCATTCCTGTCCGCCGACTCCGGAAGCCCCGAACGCGCGACGATCGACGTGATCAACCTCCTGGCCGGCACGGCGAGGACCGTCGTGGCCTTCTCGGGCTCGGCGGGCTGGCGCTGAGCGGCGAGCACCTCGCCTGGGCGCAGCAGAGCACCGTGGTCAACGTCCGCGGCGGCCCGGCTGCCGGCGGCGGGTCGTTCGAGGAATGCAAAGAGGTTCCGCTCGGTCCCATCGAACTCGCAAGCCTGAACCTGCACGACACCCCTTCCCCGCCGGTCCACGTCAGCGGTGCCCCGATCCCGCCGCAATACGCCAACGAACCACCCTGCATTAAGCATTGAGATCGCCACCGTGCACCGTCGACGCGAAATCGTGCGTACTTCCGTCCCGCACGGAAGCGGACGTGGCAGACGGGCGTCCTCGCGTGACTGCGTACTTCGGCGCGCCGAACGAGAACGGCGCGCCGTACTTCGCCCGGGTCAGTTGAGCGTGGCCATTTCGGGGGTGCCGTCGTTCGTCCAGTAGACGGTGTTGCCCGCGAGTGCGATGGAGCCGGGGACGATGTGTGGGCCTATGGCGAGCAGGTGCTGGCCCGTCCGGTCGATCTTCCAGACCTGGTAGGTGGTCACCGGGCTCGGTGCGTATGGGTGCCAGCCATCGACGGCGATCCATGCAACCGATCCGTCGCTCTTGACCACGACTCCTGCGGCTGGGCCGTTGCCGATCACGGTCGACGGTGGTTCGCTGGTGCTCGTAGGGGAGCTATGGATCAGGCGATGCGTGGCCAGGTTACGCACCTGAATGGTCCAGCTCGCAGGCTCGGCCGTTTCGTACTTCTCGCTTCCGCTGGTTGCATACCTTTCGTAAGCGAGCATGTTGCCCGCGAGCGTCAGTTCATTGAAAGACGGGCCTTCGCATTCAAGATCGTCGCACCACGAGAGGACGAAGGGGTTCCTGTTCGCGTGTGAGCAGGCGGCCTCTTCATGTTCTTGTTCGTCTAAACCCCTGTTGAAGGTTTCAAGCTGGAAGACGACTGCCGCTTTGTCCGCGAGCACGACGTGTGCGTGCGGTGGCGGGCAGGTTGGTGCGCGCTCGGCGTGCTTCGCAGCGCCATGGGCCACGGCGGGCGCGAGGAGCGTCGCGTTCGCCATCAACACCGGAACTATTTGCCTCATCACGCCCTGAACATCGGCCGCCGCCGATAGTTGCGTGAGCAGCCGTAGGGTTGGGCGTGAGTCGCCCGACGCCGCCTACGCCGATGCCGGCACCAGCAATCCTGAGCCTTCTTCCTGATCTGGTCCGCAGGTGACTGTTCCAGTTCCGCTCGGAGCACCCACGACGTGCTTCCCGTGACTCGCGGGCGAGAGTGCCCCCTTCGCCGCGAAAGTAAGCGCGCGCCCCTTGGGGATTTTTGTGCGCGAGGGGGTTGCGGTGGTGGGCTTCGGCTGCGGCGTGCGGGTCCCCGGTTTCGACGCGGTAGCGGTTGACCTATTTCGAGCGGGTGCGCTCGCTCACTCCGGCGGTCTCGGCCGCGTCCGTCAGCGACCAGCCCTGGCTGGCTAGGCGACTTGGGCGTGGTCGTGTGGGAGGGCTTGTGGTTGGTGGTTGGGGTGGAGTGTGCGGGGTTGGAGGGTGATGCGTCCGCCGCGTGCGGGTACGACGAATACGTTGCGGTGGGCGACTCGCTCTGGGCGCTGGTAGGAGGGTTCGAGGCGGGCGTGGCGGAGGATTGTCTTGAGTACGATTCGGGCCTCGGTGAGGGAGAACGCGGCGCCGATGCATCGTCTGGGTCCGCCGCCGAAGGGGATCCAGGTGTAGGTGCCGGCGCGGGTGTCCAGGAATCGCTCGGGACGGAAGGTGAGTGGGTCTGGGTAGATCTCGGGACGGCGGTTCACGAGCGTTATGTATGGGGCGATCATGGTGCCAGCCGGGATGGTTAGACCTTATGGACTGCCGGTCGCTCGGTGGTTGAGTCAGGGTCGGTCGGCACCCCGCGCATAGGTTGTGCGGGGACTGGGCGTCGGGGTGCACCCGGCGCCGACACCCCAGCTATGGGAGGTGCCGACCATGTCGGAGAGTATGGCTCTGGTAGGGCTTGATGTGCATCAGGCGCAGTCGGTCGCGGCGGTGCTCGATCCGGCGAGCGGTGAGCTGCGTGTGGAGCGGCTGCGTGGCGCGCCGGGTGATGTGGCGCTCGCGTTCCTTGAGGGGCTCGGCCGGCCGGTGCGAGCGGTGTATGAGGCCGGGCCGACGGGGTTTGGGCTCGCTCGCGCTGCGGTGGGACGTGGTCTGGATGTGCGGGTCGTCGCGCCGGGGTCGATCCCCAGGGCGCCGGGGGATCGCGTGAAGACTGACCGGCGGGACGCGAAGCGGCTCGTGCGGTTGTTCGCGGCTGGAGAATTGTCGTTCGCGTTCGTGCCGAGCGAGGAGGACGAGCGTTTCCGTGATCTGGTGCGCTGCATCGAGGATGCCCGTAAGGATCTGATGCGCTCGCGTCACCGCCTGTCGAAGTTCTTGCTGCGCCGCGGGCTGCGGTACGCGGGGCGCGCATGGACGCAGCCGTATGGGCGCTGGCTGCGTAACCTCACCTTCGAGGACGCGCTCTCTCGTGCGACGTTCGTCGACTACTGCGCCAGCGTGGAGGGCCTCGCGCAGCGCCGCCAGGCGCTGACCGGTGTGCTCGAGGAGGCAGTCCCCGCGTCCAGTCACGCGCAGGCGGTCGCGAGGTTGCGCTGCTTCCGCGGGATCGACACGCTCTCGGCGGCCGGGCTGTGCGCCGAGGTCGGCAGCTTCGAGCGGTTCGCCAAGCCGAGCCTGCTCTCGGGGTTCCTCGGGATCGTGCCGAGCGAGTACACCTCCGACAGCAAGCGCGTGCAGGGCTCGATCACGAAGGCCGGCCCGCCGCACGCGCGCAGGCTACTCGTCGAGGCCGCGCACCACTACCGTCACCGTCCCGCTGTCGGGGAGGGCATCGCCGCTCGCCAGGCCGGCCAGGACCCCAGGGTCGTGCAGATCGCCTGGCGCGCACAGCAACGCCTCCACGGACGCTGGACACACCTCGGTAAGCGTCGCGGTAAACACACCGGCACCGTCGCGGTCGCGTGCGCCCGCGAGCTCGCCGCATTCTGCTGGGAGGCCGCCACACTCAACTGAGAACACCACACCACATATCTCGCGCGCCGGCGGCTGCCGGGGCGCACACGAGCACCCACGAAGGCCGCTACGTCGCCATCCACGGGCCCGCGAACACGGGCTATGGGCAACCCAGCCACCCTGGCCGGGCGGCGCCCGCTTTTAGAATGCAAGCCCGGCGACGAACAAAGGTCTTGAGGTAACCAGCCCTCGTATATGAGCCTGACCAGACACGGTCGAACACGCCGGCCCTCCGCTCGTGGCGCCCCGGGAGCCGCCCCCGCCACCATGCCCGGACATCATGTTCCGCCCCGCCGCTCGCCGACCCGCGCGAGAAGCACCCAGCGATCACCCAACGCGTACGGACGGTACCCAACAACAAACGAAAAAGGCGGCGACTAAGGCCGCCCGATGGGCGGCGAATCCCCATTATCTGCCACACAAACGCGAGCGCCGCCAGCGTCAAGGCCAAGCCCTACGGGCGGCCTCCGGCCGGCCCTTGACCCCGGCTCCATCGGTCTCCCTCACGTCTCCTCGGCGCCCAACCACGATGCCGATCAACACTCCACACGAACAACCCCAACGCCCCTTGACAAACCCTCATCCATATGAGCCCTGGTAGCTCGAAGGGCTCGGTTGCGAGTCGTGCGGTGAGCGGGAAAGCTGGGCGCAATCGCATCGCCTCCTTGACGACCGCGTCGAGGTATTCGTCGTCTCCTTCGAGCGCGGCGGTTTCAAGGCCCGTGAGCGCGTCGGGGTAGCGGCTGACGCGCTCTAACACCCACGTCAGGGTGGAAGCGGTGGTGTCGTGGCCGCCCAGCAGGAGGGTGCGCATTGCGTCGCAGATCTCGTCGTCGCTCATCGGGCGGCCTTGGTCATCGGGTGTGCGCAGGAACATTCCGAGGACGTCTTCGCCATCGAGCTTGTCTTCACTGCGGCGCTGGGCGACCTCTTCCATCACGACCGCGTCGACGTCGGCGATCGCGCGGCGGATTCGCGGGAACGGTCTGTCCCACCCGTTCTCACGACTGGTCGCGATCATCGTCTGGAGAAAGCTGGAGGAGCGACTCGTCGCAGGATTTGAGTTCGCTGGGCGCTACGTGCGCGGGCACCCACTATTCGATCGGCTCTTGCGCAGCGAACCCGAGGTCCTGCTACCACCGCTCACCCTCGACGGCGGACCCGTCCTCGAGCTCTACCGATCACTAATCGCACATCGACTCCAGGCCGAAGTCGACGCTGGTCGTGCCGCGATATCAGACATAAACGGCGTCGCCGAAGTGATCGCCCGCCTCGCGATCTCACTACTACTCACCCGCGACGGGACCATCACACTCGACGACCCAGACTCCGTCGTGCGCCTGGTCAACCTCACGCTACTCCCCATGCTCCAACCACACTCTGACTAGCGCCGGCCGCAACCACGCAACTGGACGCAAGTCGTGATAGACGGCAAAGGGGGCGCCCAGTCCTCTCGCGTCACCGTCTGTCCGGCGGCGCGCAACTTCTCAGGAGCGATAGCGGCCGCATGGACCCGCTGAGAGATGGCAAACCCACAATCTGTCGTCGCGTTGCGTACGCGGGAAGACCTACAGCGGACGTAGCCGGACCGGCAGCGTCTTGTGCTGGTTGGCGAACGCGGACTCGACGTAGGTGCACTCGCCGGCGGTCTGGATCTCGGGATAGCGCTTGAGCGTCTCCTCGATCAGGATCCGCAGCTCCAGGCGGGCGAGCGCCGTGCCCAGGCAGAAGTGCCGGCCGCCCGCTCCGAACGCCTGGTGCTCGGTCTTGCGACGTAGATCAAAGCGATCGGGGTCCTGGAAGCGCGTCTCGTCACGATTGGACGACGGGTACCACATGACCAGCTTCTCACCCTCGCGGATGCGCTGCCCGTGCAGCTCGGTGTCGCGGGTGGCCGTGCGGGCGAAGTGCGCGAACGCGGGGAACATGCGCAGCGACTCCTCGACCGCCGCTGGTACCAGCGAGGGGTCCTCGAGCACCATCCGTCGCTGCTCGGGGTTCTCCATCAGCGCGCGCATGCCACTGCAGTAGGTCGCCTTCGTGCTGTCGTTGCCGGCGGCCATCAGCAGCAGGAACCCCATCACGATCTCGTGGTCCTCGAGCCGCTCACCGTCGAGCTCGGCGTGCACGAGCACGCTTGTCAGGTCGTCGGTCGGCGCCGCGCGTCGTTCAGCGATCAGTTTGCCGCAGCGCGCGAACACCTCGGGCACCTCGCGCTCCATCACGCTCTGCGCGCCCTCGGGCGTCGCGTCCGGGTCGCCGGCGCCGACGATCGCGTTCATCAGGTTCGCCCACGCCTGGTCGTCCTCGGGGGCCAGGCCCATGAAGCTGCCGATCACCCGCGCCACCACCGGCTGGGCGACGTCGTTGACGAGATCGCAGGTCTCCCGGGCGGGCGGGCCTCCCAATCTATCGAGCACCTCGATCGTGATCGCCCGGATCGCGTCCTCGTGCTCGGCGATCCGCTTCGGCGTGAAGCCACGCTGAAACAGCGCCTTCAGCCGGTCGTGCTTGGGCGGGTCCATGCCGATGAACATCGCCTGCTGCATCTCCAACGACAGGCCTGCGTTGGACGCGGTGAAGCCGCCGACTTCCGAGGAGTAGGTCTGCCAGTCACGGCTGACCTCGAACACGTCCTCGGCGGTCGTCACCGACCAGAAGCCGTCTTCCTCGGGAAACTCGGCGATGCCGCTGGACCAGTGGACCGGGCACTCAGAGCGCAATCGCCGAAAGAGCTCAAGCGGCGGCCCCTGCTGGAAGTTGGCGCGGTCGGCGACGCCCAGCTCGTCAAGCGGTGTCTCCTCCTGGCTGGCAGTGCTCACGATGTCCCCTTCCCGTAGTCACGTTGTGGCGTCCTGTAGCGGAGCCTACTCCACATAACTCCCCCTGTTGCGCCCTGGGCCGAAAGGCGCTGCGTAGCCCTCGCAGAGCGTCAAGCTGACGTAGGGCCTTCAGTCGCCGCCGCCCCAACACCACGCTCTCCGCCTGCATCCGTGCCAACCTCGGCGCATTAGCTGACGCATCAATCCGCTGCTAATTGGTACCTTTCAATACGGAACAGCCGTGCAGAGCGGGCGCATCGCACCCAGGAGGTCGGGGGTTCGAGTCCCCCTAGCTCCATGAAGAGGTGTTCACGTTTGAACGCCTCTTTTGTTCACGTTTGGGTCTGTTGGTGCGTGTTGTGGCGGGTGGTTGTGCGTTAGGGGCGCTGGTTGGGCTGTTGGCGGGTCGTTTGGGTGTCTTGGGAGAGGATCGCGGGCGACTCGGACGGTCTTTGGGGTGTTGCGGGGCGTGGTTGTTCGGTGGTGTGTCGCTGGGAGTGTTTGCTTGGGCGTTTTTGGGGTTTAGGCCGCTATGGCTGGTGGTGCGTTGGCTTGGTTGGTGAGGTTGTGGGGGGTGCGCTGGCGTTTGCGTCTGTGCTTGGGCGGCAGCCCGCGGGCTGCGCGCCGCTGATTCTCGGCTTGGCGTGCGGCGAAGGCGTCGGCGATGCGCGTGTTGGCGATGATGAGCGCGGATGCGAGGAAGAGTGTGTTGGGTGTGAGTCCTATCAGCCGGCACCATCCTCGCTTGATGTCGTTGCTGGCGGGGTCGTGGAGGTGGGAGAAGCTGCGCTCGGCTGCGCTTCGGCGGGCGTAGGAGTGCCTGTGTGCTTGTGAGGGGTAGTCGTGCTTTTGGGCGGTCTTGGCGCCCACGCTTGGTGGCACGGTGATCGTCTTTTGGGTGCAGCAGATGGGTGCGTTCTCGGGTGGGGAGAGGATCGTGGGGCGCTCGTGGGAGAGCGCTATCGATTCTGGCTTGTGTGGGCAGCGGGTCTTGCCGGCCGCGGCGGGGCAGATGGCGCGGTGGTAGCCGTCTCTGTCGTGGGCTGAGAGGGCGCCGAGCTTGTAGCGGGAGAGCTCTTGTGTTTTTTGGTCGTGGGTTTGAAGTTCGGGCTCTGTTGCGGCGGGGGCTGGCGGGCCGAGCTCAAAGAGCGTCCTGGGCGTGGCTGGGCAGTAGAGGTTGCCGTTGGCGATGATCGCGCCTTGGTGGGTGCCCTTCATCCCGCGGTCGTTTGGGTGCAGGTCCATGACGAGTTCTGCGCCCAGTGCTCTGGCGGGCGCTGCGAAGGTCTCTGGGGCGCGGTAGGAGTAGCCGCTGTCGGCGAGTAGGTCGCCGAGGTGGATGCCGTCGGCGGCGATGCGTTGAAGCATCGGCACGATCTGCGCCGGCGGGTCGTGCTTGCAGGAGGAGAGCGTGATCCTGCGCACGAGCTCTGGGACATCGCCGCTGGCGTCTTCGGAGACGATCGTGGCGGCCTGCAGGTAGTAGCCGAAGAACGTCTCGTTTTGGCCGGGATGGTTGGTGTTGCGGTGGCCCCATGCCGCCTCGGGGTCGGCGCAGCGCCCGTCTTTGTG
The DNA here is from genome assembly GCA_963744135.1 of uncultured Solirubrobacterales bacterium. Lineage (GTDB taxonomy): Bacteria > Actinomycetota > Thermoleophilia > Solirubrobacterales > Solirubrobacteraceae > Palsa-744. Next base: position 1,487,177 of record CAVUSE010000004.1, read on the forward strand.
TGATGGGCGGGCGAAGCTCTCGTAGTTGCTCCAGTCGATCGCGAGCGATGAGCTCTGTGGGCAGCCCAGCACTTTCACGCTGGCCTCCAGCAGGCAGTCCACGATCTCTGAGAGGGTTTGGCAGGGCTTCCCGTCGGGTTGCTGCTCCGAGAGCGCCCGTACGACCAGGCCGAACGTTCGCTCGAGCTGCCGGTAGGTGAGCTCATGCGGCCCGGTCTTCCACTGGGCGATCACGCCAAGGCGCCGCTTGTCGGCCTCGCCCAGGCAGAACAGCGCCCGGTGCACTCTGCTCAGGTGCGCGGGACGGTCGTCTGAGAGCGTTGCCAGCATGCCGATCAGCAGCGTGCGCACCGTAAGCTGGCGGGGCCTGACGCCGATCGGCAGGAGCATCTCGATCCGCTCGCTCACGCCGGAGGCGTCGAGGATCTCCTCGAGACGGCAAAGCTCGCCAGCGCTCACGGTGATCCCCCCAAAAGCATGAGCATCTCCGCCTCGCTGAGGGCGGGCAGGGATGCGGCGATGTCCCCGAGGCGCTGGCTGCAGGACACGCCCGCCGCGGCCATGAACGCGCCAAGGCCGATCGCCTGCGCGGCCTGATGTAACCAGGTCGATCTCAGTCGCCCTGCCTGCAGGCGTGGCAGGGATGGATCGGCGCAGAGCGCACGGCAGAGCGCGTCGGTGATGTTCCTGCGCTCGGGATCGCGCCCGCCGATGATCAGGCGCTCTCCCGCGAAGACGGCGCCGGCGAGCAGCTGCGCCCGGTAGCGGGAGAGCACCGGCACTATGCGCGTCCTGCCCCCGGCAACCCTCACGAGCACCCCACGCGGGCGGCAGACGACATCGCATCCGCGGATCTGGCGCAGCTCGCCGGACACTATGCCCGCGCCCGCGCCCAGGCAGATCAGCGCCGTGGCGCGCATCCGGCGTGCCTGGGTTGACTGCGCTTCTGCCAGGCGCAGGTACCCGTCGATCTCGGCCTGGCTGTATGGCGCCTTCGCGCGCTCGCGGGGCAGCGGCGTGGGCGCCGGCTCGGGGTAGGCACTCAGCGCGCGAGCCAGAGCGCGCAAGTTGGTGCGCAGCGTGCGCACCGAAGCCGGGGACAGTCCTACGCAGCCACAGAGCGTGAAGCGCTCGATTACCGCCTCTGCCAGCAGTTTCTCATCAAGCGCCAGCCCCACTTGCTCGGCGAAGGAGGCGAGGCGGCCCGCGGCGAACAAGAGCGCCTTCGCGCGCCCCGCGCTTGAAGGTGGGACCCCCGCCACGAGCTCCCGCGCGCACGCAGCCGCTGCCTCGGAGAGCGCGCAGGGCGCATAGCGCGCGATCGCCGCCGCCGCCGCTTGCTGGGTGGCGTCGGTGCGGCTCGCTTGCGGGCACAAAGCAGGGGTCATCGCAGACCTCCTATCCTCCGGTAGTTCTACCGGAGGAATCGGACGGAACCGGCCGCAGCGCCTGCCAGACTCAGCCGATGAAGCTCGACCCCGCCCAGCGCGAAAAGACGCGCCAGATCGCACGAGAACTCGCGGCGATAGCCCGCTCAGGCGAACTGCTGCCCGGCACGATCAGCGAGCGGCTGACGCGCTGCGGCAGACCAAACTGCGCCTGCCACGCCGAGCCACCACGCCTGCACGGCCCCTACTGGCACTGGACGCGCAAGGTCAAAAACAAGACCGTCGGCAGCTACCTCAGCACAGAGAAGGCACGCGACTACCAGCGCTGGATCGAGAACGACCGACGCGCACACGAACTGATCGCGGCCCTCCAGGCAATCGCGGTTGAACACCTGGAAACCGAACAACATCACGACGACTGAGCCCCCACCAATGTGGTCAAAACGCGCTTAACGCGTGGTCGGCGCCTCAGACAATCCCAAAAACGCCAGCCACCACAGAGGATCCCCCAAACGTGAAGACCTCATGAAACCCGACTCAATGCGAACCGCGTGATTGAGGCGCATCGCCCAACCGACGATAAGTGTGGGCCCCGGACATCCGGCGATCCGTATGCCCCCTGAGCACCGGCCAAACGACGCTTCATACGAGCAGATCGGCCTCGGGTACACCAGTGCGCGCCGTACCGAGCCGCGGATCGCCGCACGCATCTTCTCCGCGCTCGGCGACGCCCATACCGTGCTGAACGTCGGAGCCGGCGCCGGCTCCTACGAGCCGCCCGACCGTGACGTTCTCGCAGTCGAGCCCTCCCGCGTGATGCGCTCCCAGCGCCCGCCTGGAGCGGCGCCCTGCATCGACGCTCGCGCGGAAGCACTGCCGTTCCCTGACCAATCCTTCGACGCTGCGCTGGCCGTACTCTCCGACCACCACTGGCCCGACCCGATCGCTGGGCTCCGCGAGATGCGCCGTGTCGCGCGGCGGGTAATCGTCTTTCAATGGGACAACGCCCAGATCGAACGCTTCTGGCTAGTCCGCGACTACCTCCCTGAGTATCACACCCTAACCGTAGGCGGACCCACTCTCCGCGAGCGCGCGGCGGCGATCGACGCACGTATGGAGCCCGTCCCAATCCCCTTCGACGTGATCGACGGCTTCTTTCACGCCTACTGGCGCCGACCGGCGGCCTATCTGCGCGAGCCCGTTCGCCGCGGCTGCTCGGTGTGGGCGCGAGTCGGCGAGCAGGCCGAGCGGCGAGCCGTAACCTCACTCGCCGAAGACCTCGACAGCGGGGCGTGGGCAGCGCGCAACGCCGAGCTGCTCGACCTGAAGAGCATCGACCTCGGCGCACGGCTGCTCATCGCCGACGCGGCGTAAGCCATCCGGCGTGCTGGAGCACCGATCGCCGGCACCCTGGACGCCAACGGCGTGGGGGCATACTCGGAGGGGGCGCCTTGCCGACGATGCACCCGCGTGTCGACTGGCCGAAAGCCATGGAGGGCGGGCGCGTCCACGGCCACGATGGGATGCGGGAGTATTGGCAGCGGCAGTGGGGATCGCTCGACCGCAGGTGCAGCCGTTAAAACAGGCCCGACGACCGCGTGGTCGCGAACACGCCAACACCTGGCGCTGCGAGCGCGCAAGTGCGATCATCAGAACCAACCACCGAGAAAGGAGTTCCCGACCGTGGAGTCCTCCGTGACCCCCATCCGAGTACTTGTGGTGGCCCACAAGACTGCCGCCACACAACCTCTGCTCGACGCCGTGCGAGAGCGAGCGCAACGTGGGCCGTGCACGTTCACCCTGCTCGTCCCAAACGCAACCCACGGCCTGCACAAGATCGTCGACCCCGAGGACCAGGACTCCGGCGAGGCCAACGCCGTGATAGATCAGGCCCTGCCCCTGCTGAGCGAGGCCGCCGGGGCCCCAGTCGTGGGAATCGTGGGTGCCCCCGACCCGGGCGCAGCGGTGCATGATGCGATCAACCGGTACGGCTTCGACGAGGTGATCATCTCAACACTGCCCACACGACTGTCGCGATGGTTGAAGCTCGACCTTCCAAGCAAGGTGTCGGGCACCGGTCTGCCCGTAACCACCGTGACTCCCTCCGAAGTGTCGGCAACATAGACCCTCATTTTTCGCTAGAACGCGACCCGGCCTTCGCGAGCTGGGTCAAGCGGGTTGAGGCACCTCCGGCATCGCGAGGGCGAGTCACGTTGGTTGCCAGCTGCCGGCCGGGGCGAGGGCGCCGAGCTTGCCCGCGATGCAGTCGAGGAGCGGTAGTAGGAGTCGCAGAATTCCTTCTGATCGCGCCACGGCGCTCGCGAGCGCGCGGTGTAGAGCTCAGCGTAGGCGGACGGCGCTGACCCTTTCGATCTGGTGTACGAGCCCTTCTGCTTCGGAGAGCATGACGGGAGGCTCTCCGGGCAGCGCGATCGACGGTTCGGGGACGCACGCCTCGGGGCTCTCCGTGAAAGTGGCAAGCGGCGGGCCATGTTCTCCTTCGCTGAAGCTCAGCGACAGCAGTTGCGAGGATCGAGCGATCCCCTCCTCGGGGCAGCTTATGGCGCGACCGGCTGATTCGTCGACGGGCAGCTCGTTGACGTCTTGCACGATCGTACGCACGAGCGCTGGCTTGCGGATTATCACCGGCGTCGGTTCACTCTCGCTGGAGGCCCGATCGGTGACCGTGACCGTGACCGCGCCGACGTTTGCGCCGAGCAGCGAGTAGCTGGGACGCGCACGCTCCCACGAGGCGACGGCAGTGACCCGCACAATGAACCTGTCGGCGTCCGTGCCGCGGCGCGCAATGTAGACGCCGAGCGCGCGCAGCCGTAGCGCGCGGCTCCCCCTCGGCAGACGGAATTCCTCACCCCAGAAGTTCACCGCTTCGCGCTTCTCGATTTCAGGCAGCGATTCGTGGCCGTGGGGCGGCGTGAACGACGAGTCGCCGCTCGTGGAGAACACCTCGCGCGTCCCCGCGGGTAGATGCGCGGCGACATACGCAAACACCCTGCTGGGCGGCGCAGAGGTGGCCCAAACGGAGCTGCGCGCCACCAGTTTGGCGCGTTCTTCGGCGCCCAGCGACACGGCAGGCGTGCGGATCGAGCCCAGCAGCTTGGCCTGCCCAGCCGGCACCCTCCCCAGACGAGTGGCCCCCTTCGGCAGCACCGCCGCCTTCAAGGCACTCCGCACGGAGCGAGCTGCGATCAGCGCGCGCGCTCTCGGCGAGGCCGGTGGTTCGGCAGGCACATCGGGAGCGTTGGCGCGAATGGCCGCGGCGTGCACGTGGTGTGCCGGCGAGCAGCGCTCGTAGGGTTGGATGTCGACTTCGTTCTCGCCGCCGGGGAACGCGTACAAGGCACGCGAGTAGTACAGCAGACCGTCGGCGCAGCCAACGATACGTTTCAGCGTGAGCGCGCCCTTTTCGACGATGAACTTGCCCGCGGCGCAGTCCGGCTTGCAGTCGTTCTCGTGGATCGTGACCGACGCGCCCGCCCGTGCCGACCCATAGCCTTCTGAGGGGCTGTTGAAGTAATCGACTTCGCTGACGTAAAGGTTGCCATCCCCGCAGGCGAGCGTGATGCTGGCCGGGCGGAAGGTGTGCCCGCGACAGTCCTTGTTGGCGACGTAGACGCGCGGATGGCGCTTGGGTGTGCGATGGGCCGCCGCACCCGCCGCCGCGCTGGCAGCGTAAGCCGCTGCTGCGGCGACGCCAAGCAGCACCGCCAGCAAAGCCAAAGAGACCCTTGTACGGACTGTCCTGGCTTTCCTACTACTCAAGTTCCTCACACCCCAGCAGCGGAGCGCTGACGCCAAGGCACCGCATAGTGGTTCAACCGACCTGGTACTTGATGTGCGTGACGCCGGGTGCGTCGACGGCCCGGATCTGCGTCAGCTCGAGAGCCCCGTGCTGGAGACCCTCGAATAGGCGTCTGCCGCCGGCCATGATCACCGGCGCGATTGAGATGTCGACCTCGTCGACAAGGCCTGCAGCCAAGTACTGGTTGACCGCCGACGCGCCGCCGGCAAGCCAGATGTCCTGTTCCTGGGCGGCGTTCTCGGCCTGCGCGAGCGCCGACTCGATCCCGTCGGTCACGAAGTAAAAGGTGGTGCCGCCCTTCATCTCAAGCGGCTTGCGCGCGTGGTGGGTGAGCACGTACACCGGATGGTGGTAGGGCGGGTCCTCGCCCCACCAGCCTGGCCACGGATCGTCGCCCCAGGATCCGGTGCCGCCGCCGAACATGTTGCGTCCCATGATCGTGGCGCCGATGTTTGCGCGGCGCTCCTCGACCACCGAGGAGCTTACGTTTGTCTCGCCGCCCTGCTCGCCATGCATCTCCCGGAACGCCCTGAGCGGGAAGAACCACTCATGCAGCTCCATCCCACCTACTCCGAGCGGGTCCTCCTCGCTCTGGTCCGGACCTGCGACATAGCCGTCCAGCGACATCGTGATGCTGAGTCTGAGCTTGCTCATGGCACACCTCCTCCGGGTCTCGATCTGCCCATAGTGACTACCGATCCTGGCGCGGCATGCGGTGATTGTTGCATCGCCTGGCTGGTGGCGGTAAGCACGGCGTACTCGCGTCCTCGATGCAGGGGCTTCATCGACAGACGTCCCTCGTATGATCGCTGCGCCCAAACGAACATAAGTGGCCCGAGCGTTGGAGCGCCCCGAGCTCGGCACCGAGGAAAGAGCCTCGATGCGCCGCTGATTGTCTCGCAGCGCCGTGCTATTTCGGGCGGCGGGTCATGGCGCCCGGTGGGAGGTTTTCGTCGGCCGCGAGGGCTTGACGCTCAATCGCGCCACTCGACCTCGAAGTGCCCGATCGGCTCGTCGAAGCCCTTCACGGCGATGGGGCCGCCGTCGGAAAACCGGATGTCCTTGCCTCGACAGAGATCATGCACCCCGGACGAAACGACGATGCAATCCGGCTGAGCCCACGCGCACAATCGCGCGGCTTGCTGAACCGCTGCGCCAAAGAGATCGTTTTGCTCGGTGACGGGCTCCCCAGCCGCCACTCCGACACGCACGTGCAGGTGCCCCTGCATCGGTTCGTCGCGCTCCCGCAGCGTCCGCTGGATTTGCATCGCCGCGGAGACCGCCTGGAAGGCCGAGGTGAACGCAGCCATGATCCCGTCGCCGGTGTGCTTGACCTCGCTGCCGCCGAAGCGAGCCAGAACGGCGCGTACGACTGAGTCGTGTACCCGTAGAAACCGCATCGCCGCACGGTCTCCCAATTGCTGGGTAAGACGAGTGGAGTCGACCATGTCGGTGAAGAGGATGGCCCGGAAGGCGCTTTCTGTGTATGGCTCGCCAGGAGGATGGGTATTGAGCCGACCGAAGAAGCCACGCACGACGGCCTGATCAACCTCAATGACGTTCGACGGAAGCAGCCCGTGGGCTGCCCGATGGGCTGCCTCAACGGCCTCCTCGTCCGGGCCCTCGACCAGGCAAAAGCCACTACCCGCGCCCTCTTCGAACCAGTAGGTGACGAAGTGCACGCCGAATCCGTCCTGAACCTCGAGATCGCGCATGTGGGCAGCTGCCACGTCGGCAGCGGTCGCATCCGGGAGATCGTGGCGGTCCATGTAGAGGGGCATGGTGATCAGCCTGACGTCACTGGCGTGCTCGCGGGAAGGATGTTCTGGTTCACCCGGAAGCGGTTGTCCGGGTCGTAGATGCCCTTGATTTGGGCCAGTCGATCGTAGTTGTCGCGGTAGCTTGCCCGCACCCGCTCCTGGCCCTCGTCCATCATCATGTTCACGTACGCACCACCGGCGGAGTGTGGGTGAAGCGCCTCGAAGTAGTCGACGCACCAGCGGCGGATGACCTCGGCATTGGCGGGGTCATGATCGACACCGGCGAAGACCGAGCTCCAGACCGCGTCGCGGTAGCTCCACGGGGTGTCAGACGGGCCGACGTCGTGGGCGGCTCCGTCGATCGGGTAGAGATGCATCGTCGACTGCCACGTCGGCATCTCAGCGCCAAACTTGGCGTGCACCTCGACGGCGGCGTCGGGGATCTTCTTGACGAAATCAGCGCGCCAGTACCACTGGTCTCCGGCAGGATAAACGGGGTCGAAGGCGCCCTGGAGGGCAGGAAGGGGCATCGGCTGAGCCGCGTGCAGCAAGGGCTCCGGCAGGACGTCCAGCAGCGGGGCCATCGCCCCGGCGGCGTCCTCGGGAGCGCCCACGTAGCACCAAACGACCCCGCAGACCTTGCGGAGATGCAGCGCCTCCGGGAAGGGCGGCGCCGGCGGAACCGACGCGAAGGCGAAGAAGCCATTGAGCTCGCGCGGGGCGCTGGGCAGAAAGTCTCGGTAGGCGGCGAGCACCTCGGCGCCCGCCTCGACCGGCCAGAAGGTCGGGCCCCCGACGACCGTCCCCACCTCGTGCAGCCTGAACAGGAAGGACGTGACGACGCCGAAGTTGCCGCCACCGCCCCGGATCGCCCAGAAGAGGTCGGGGTGCTCGTCCGCCGCGGCACGTACCGTGGCGCCGCTTGCGAGCACGACCTCAGCCTCGAGCAGATTGTCGATCGTGAGGCCGCACTTGCGGGTCAGGTGGCCGATGCCGCCCCCCAGCGTGAGACCACCGACGCCGGTGGTCGAGATGATCCCGCTCGGTGTCGCCAAGCCGTGCTTGTTGGTCGCGGCATCCACTTCGCCCCAGGTACAGCCACCGCCGACCTTCGCCGTCCGAGCGCCGGGATCCACTTCGATTCCCTTCAGGCCCGAGAGGTCGAGGACCACGCCGTCCTCGCACGTTCCCAGCCCGGCGCCGTTATGGGCGCCTCCGCGCACGGCCAGCAAAAGCTCGTGGTCGCAGGCGAACGAGACGACCCTCGCCACATCGGCGGCGTCGGCACAGCTCGCGATCAGGGCGGGCCGCCGGTCGATCATCGCGTTGTAGACCTTGCGGGCCTCGTCGTAGCCAGGATCCGCGGCGCCTGTAAGCCGTCCTCGGAATCCGGGCATTCCGCTGCGGGCCGCCTGCATCAAAGCGTTGGTGGTGCTCATGCGTTCCCCCTATCGGTCGTCTCAGTTGTTACAGCCGAGCCTACGGCGCTCGAATGTGGCTGTCATGACCTGAGCTGACCCAGTTTGAGCGCCGGGCCCTCGATCGACTCCGGTTCGGCGTGGTCAAGATTGACTATTGTCTTTCATGGAGGCAGAGATTCTGGACCTTCCGGATCCGCTGCGCCCGACCTCGATCTCCCCGTTCGTCGGCCGTGCGGCAGAGCTCGAGAAGCTCCGAACCCTGATGCGCGAGCCGCGGGGGAGCGGCGCCGTGTCGCGCTGCTCGCGGGCGAGCCGGGTGCCGGGAAGAGCCGACTGGCGCGCGAGTTCGCCGGCCAGGTCGCTACGGAAGGGGTGCTTGTTCTCTACGGCGCCTGCGACGCGGCGGTGCGGACGCCGTACGGGCCTTTCGTCGAGGCGCTCGAACGCCTGGTGGGGGTTACCGACGAGGCGCAACTGCGTGCGGCGCTCGGCGCCGGCGGCGGCGAGTTGACCCGGCTGCTGCCGAGGCGCTCTACGCCTGAGGCCGGCGAGAGTGCAGGCACCGGCGCGGGTAGTGTGTCTGGCTTGCCCGGCACGCAATGGTTTACGACGTGGGACGGAATCAGGATCGCCTATCAAGAGTGGGGCGATGCCGGCTCGCCGCCCGTCGTGCTTCACCACGGCTTCGTCGCAAACGCCGACGCCAACTGGCTGCTGACCGGTGTTGTCGATGCGCTTCTGGCCGCAGGACATCGAGTGATCGCGCCCGACGCGCGGGGACACGGAGCCTCTGATAAGCCACACGATCCGGTGTCATATGGTGAGCATCTGATGGCGCGCGATCTCGTCGTGCTGCTCGAGATCGTGCAGGCGCCACAGGTCGACCTCGTCGGCTACTCGATGGGCGCAGTCGTGTCACTGATCTACGCCGGCGAGCACGAGCGCGTGCGACGACTGATTGTCGGGGGGGTCGGCGCGGGCATCATCGAGTGCGGGGGAGTCGACCGGCGCGTGGTGACCAACCAGTCGATCATCGAAGCGCTCGAGATCGAGGACCCCTCCGAGCTGCCCGAGGATGGCGCCCGGAGCTATCGCGCGCTTGCGGACGCGCTGGGAGCGGACCGGAAGGCGATGCTCGCTCAGGCGCGCGCGGTATACCGGGGGCACATCGCTTTGGAGCGGATCACAGCGGCGACACTTGTGCTCGCCGGCGACCGGGACCCGCTGGCCGTACGACCTGAGACGCTCGCCGAAGCGATTCCCGATGCAACGCTTCTGATGCTGTCCGGCGACCACATCGCCACGCTCGGCAATCCGCGCTTCGCGCAGTCAATTGTCGAGTTCCTAGCCTGACGACCGAAGTGGGCTGCGCAACTTGAGCCTCGTTGAAGGCATCCTCATTGCTGTTGCTGGAATGGCGGCAGGGACGATCAACACGGTGGTGGGCAGCGGCACATTGATCACGTTCCCGGTCCTCCTGGCGTTTGGGTATGCGCCTGTAACCGCCAACGTGTCCAACACGATCGGTCTGGTGCCAGGGTCGATATCCGGGGCAATTGGCTACCGCCGTGAGTTGGTCGGGCAGCGCGAGCGGGTTATTCGGCTTGGCGCAATGTCGATGCTCGGGGGCGCGACCGGCGCGGCGCTGCTCCTCGTGCTGCCCGCCTCGACATTCAAGGACGTGGTGCCCGTATTCATTGCGGCCGCACTGCTACTGACGCTGTTGCAGCCACGGCTGAGAAGGCGGCTCAGCGCCCGCGGCGAGCATCCGCAGAGCCGGGGGATCCTGATTGGGCTTGCGGTGTACGCAGCGGGTGTCTATGGCGGCTATTTCGGAGCTGCCCAGGGGATCCTGCTGCTCGCGATACTCGGGGTGTCGCTGCCGCAGAGCCTGCACCGCAGCAATGCGCTGAAGAACGTCCTCGCCGGCTTGGTCAACGGTGTCGCCGGCGTGTACTTCGTCGTTGCCACGCACGTCGAGTGGGCGCCGGCCGCGATCATCGCTGCCTCCTCGATCGTTGGCGCGCAGATCGGCGCGCGCTACGGGCGGCGTCTGCCGCCTGACGTGCTGCGCGGTCTGGTCGTGCTCGTCGGGATCGCCGCGATCGTAGGGCTGCTCCTCGACTGAGCTCGTTCCATCGACCTTTGGGTCCATCGCACCGAGAGGAGTTGGCTTGGCCGCCGACACCGCGATTTGCGGTCGTTCGGTAGGGACGTGGCAGGTGGATCATGTCCTAACTTTGAGGTGCAGAGGCACTGCGTCGCGCCGTGACAAGTGCGGCAACCGTGCTCGCCCGGATTGGCCGCCCCAGGCGCTCGTGGAGAGCGTGATTCTCGTTTGCGAGGGCGTCACGCTGATCGGGTGAGAGTCGTGCCCAGAATGACATCGTGCCAAGCAGGGCGTTGAGCTCACCGGCGGTGCGCTCGATCAGGGTTGGCACGGTTGCGAGCTGCAGATCCTCGAAGAGATCGGCTGCGTAGTCGCGTCCTATGTCGTAGCTCCCCAGCCAGCCCCAGACGTCCGCGATGTTCCGACGGCGCTCCTGCACGCCCGCAATCGTGCAATCGAGGTCGCGGTAGGTGGGCCAGGTCGCGGCGATCTCCCACGCGTGCCTGCGCAGGGCCGACAGTAGAGCCTCCTGATCGTCGACGCTGCGCCGCTCCTGAAGGCCGAAGTACTGGATCAGCGCGAGCGTCCCGTTGGGAGCGAGCGCGTCGGCGATCTTCCGCCAGCTCAGATCAGGGTCAACCCAGTGAATTGCGGACGCCGAGAACACCGCCTCGTATGTCTCGCGGAGCAGTTGCATGTCCTCAAGCCGCGCGTGGACAAATTCCACATCGCCCGCGTCTTTCAGGTTCTCTTCCGCGACACGGATCAGGCGGTCTCCCGGCTCGAGTGCGGTCACGCGCAACCCTCGCGCGAGGAGGCTGCGCGTCAGCTGACCGGTCCCGCACCCGATCTCAAGCACCCAGTCGCCATCCCTGATACCTGCCACCTCGCATGCTTGGTCGACGAGCGCATCGGGGTAGGTCGGGCGATTGCGATCGTACTGGATCGCAACCTCGTCGAAGACCTTGCCGTAGCTCCGTGCGAGCGTGCCGTCGCTCATGCCCGAAACGTACACACTCGCCGCGATGGGCGACAGATCCTGCCGGCTACGGCGACTTCGATCCGGTCGAGGTCCCTGTCACGGTCGAGCGGGCCGCGTTTCAAGCCGAGCTCGAGGCCCTGCAAGTCCAGCAGTCAGTCAGCCGGGGGTACGCTCTCAAACCGAACAGCATTCTCGAAGTGCGGTGCCCATGGCTGCGCCGAGCGCGTCCAGATCTCGACCGTCGGTTCGATCCAAGATGTATCGTCGATCGTCCCCGCCTTCAGGAAGGCCACTCCCGGCATCGACTCGATCGTGCTAAATATCGGCGACCCGCAGGCCGAGCAGAACCGCCGCTCCGTGGTGCTCTGATAGCCCTCGCTGGCGGTCTTGAACGAGGCGAGTGTGCTGCCCTCGACCATCAGCGCCTTGCTCGGCACGCCCACGATCACCGAGAACGCCGTAGCGGTCTGGCGCTGACAGTTCGCGCAGTAACAGGCCCCTTGCCAGACCGGCTCGGCGTCGACGCTGTAAGTCACGCCACCGCACAGGCAGCGACCTGTGATGGGGTTGGGTGCATCGGCCACGCACCCGACTCTACACCAGCACCATCGCGCACTGAAACCCAGCATACCCGTCGACGCTTTCCACTCACGCTAGTTTTGGGAGATGGTTGAGGCATGCCGCTGAGCATGAGGGGCCGACCGGAGTCAAAGGGGGGTGGCCGTTTGACTGATGACAACGAGGGCGAGAATACCGATAATCTGGCGATGGCGAGCCGGGGTGTTGTCCGTGACGCGGGAGGTGGAGATTGTGCGTCCATCGCGGAGATCTACAACGAGGGGATCGCCGAGGGCCGTTCGACGTTCGAGACCGAGGAACGATCGGCCACGGATGTCAATGAGTGGCTTGGGTCACCGGAGCATCCGGTTCTTGTGGTCGAGAGCGGCGAGTCGGTTGTCGGGTGGGCGCGGATCGCGCCGTACAGCCCACGCGCGTGCTACACGGGGGTCGCTGAGGCGAGCGTCTATGTTCGCGCGTCGGCGCGCGGGGGCGGTCTCGGCGGCGCGCTGGCCGCGGCGCTTCGTGAACGCGCTGAGCAGGCCGGGCTCGACAAGGTGATCGGCAAACTGTTCGCCGAGAACGAGCAGTCACGCCGTCTCGCTGCGCGGTACGGGTTCCGCGAGGTCGGCGTGCATCTTCGGCACGGTCGGATAGCGGGCGAGTGGCGCGATGTGCTCGTGGTCGAGCTGCTCCTTCCCGTCTCGTGCGCGCCCTCACGGAGCGCGAACTGATGCTGGTGTCGACTTCGAAGTGGTCACTCTGGTCGGAGAACTCGCTGCTGTCGATCGGCTCGCGCGGCTCGGTGCTGTCGATCGGCTCGGTCGGTTCTGTGCTCTCGATAGGCTCGATCGGATCGTTCGCCTCGGTGCTCTCGATAGGCTCGGCGGCGTCGCTCGGGTCGATCATGTCGTTCGGCGCCCGGTGGGGCGTGATGAGGAGCGGCGCCCGGCGGCTATCGCGATAGGCCGGTGTCCTCGGCGGGCGCCGTGCTCTCGGCGAGGAGCGTTTCGAGAAGGGTGCCCATCCGCTGAAGGATCTCCTCGTGGTCGGTCACCGCGTAGCTCGCGGCAAGCTCCGCGGGCGCGCGATAGCCGATCTTCGTCTGGCCGCCGGCGTCCCATACGAGCGCTCGCAAAGGCAGCTCGTAGCCGATCTCCGGGTCGTCCTGCATGAGCAGAGTGCCGACACGCGGGTCGCCGAAGATGAGCACCTCCTCCTCGGCGAGCTGCAACCCGGCGCCGCGAGCCCCGCCGCCATGATCGACCCGTGCGAACACGGCGATGCCACGCTGATTCAGCGCGGCGACCAAGCGGTCCATCGTGAGGGCCACGCTGTGGGGGCTGTTCACGGTGGTCAGAGGCATAGCGACCAGATCGATTGTGCCACAGCCTTCGTAAGCGGGCGAACCCTTGACGAGGCGAGCGCTTCCTGGCCCGGGCTCACACGCAGCCGCGTGGTATTGATGCAGCATGTTTCCGGCCGACGAAGCCCTGCTCGACAATCCGGTGTACGCAGCGCTGTGCGGGGCTCATGCGCGGTTTGCGCAGGTGCGTGGGCGCGCGCGCCGATATCAGGCCGACGTCGCTCCGTTCTTCGCTCTGCCCTCGCCGCCGTCGACACAGGATTGGCAAGACGCCACCGGCCTCGTATCCCCGGGTACCTACGCGGCCATCCGGTGCAACGACGCCGAGGTACCCGACGCTTGGCAGGCGGTCGAGACGTTCGATCTGGTGCAGATGATCGGAGAGCGAGTCACCGGGGTCGATTGTTCGGAGGCGATTCCGCTCGGCGCCGCCGATGTGCCCGAGATACTCGAGCTCGTCGCCCAGACCGAGCCGGGGCCATTTCTGACCAGAACCATCGAGCTTGGCGATTACCTGGGGATCCGCTGCGACGGGGCACTCGTCGCAATGGCCGGCGAGCGGTTTCATCTGGACGGTTGGACGGAGATCAGCGCCGTCTGCACCAGGTCCGACCATCGCGGTCGGGGGCTGGCCTCTCGGCTCGTAGGAGGCTTGATAGCAGGCATCCAGCTTCGCTCGCAACGCGCGTTCCTGCACGTCCTCGCCACCAACACCGGAGCGATCCGGCTCTACGAGGAGCTTGGCTTTCGCGTACGGCAAACCGCGACGATCACCGTCGTGACGCGCGAGCCGCCCCGCGCCGCACAGGGATAGGCCCGCGTCCCAAACAAGCCCCGGCGCGACTTGAGTTCAACCCTATAGGCTACATGCCTGTATGCGCTTGACCTGCCTGCTTGGTGCTCTCGCTGGGGCCGCGGCCGTTTTGCTCACCGTGAGCACGCCGGCACCGGCCGCCAGGTACATCGAGTGCCAGCACCCAGTCGTGACCGGCGTCGAAATCTCGCACCTCCGACGCGTGAGCAGTGCGACTGCGTGCCCTGTGGCTCTGTCGCTGTATCGCTGGGAGAACCAGGACGACCACATCACAAAGCTGTACAAGTGCGCTGGCAAGCCGCCGGGCAGGCCGGTGCTCAAGTTGCACAACTTTGATGGCTGGGCCCTCAGTATCGCTAGATCTGGCTACTTCGAGATGTCGCGCGGCCAGAGTTCGTTTTACGTGACCGGCACCGACTTCCCGCTGGCCTGTAACTAGCTGCTCATGCTGCTGATGGCGTCCTCATCAGGTCCTCGGAGAGCCCAGCCTCGCGCCGCCCCAGGATTGCGGCATCCCAGTAGGTGACACCCGAACACAGCCGACCGATGGGGCTGCTTGGGTGCTATTCGAACCCGGAGATCCAGACGCGGCTACGCCAGTTGTCTGACAAGCTGGACCGGCTCGCGGCCAGCAACGTGGCTCCTCGTCATTCCGCTCGCCGAGACCGGAAGCTTCGGGCTGGCCTGGTGCCCAAGGCCATCGAGCGTGTCTTGGCTGACTCCGGCGAGCCGATGAGGGCACGCGACATCCATGCCGAGGTCGAAGAGATGCTCGGGATGTCGGTGCCGGCCTCCTCGGTCAAGAACTGGCTGGCCAAGCAGGTTCGGGATCAACAACTCCAAGTCGTGCGGCTGGGACGCGGGCGGTATCGGCTGGCCTAATGTGCTCCTCGTCCCGCAGGCGTGGCACCTGCTGCCCGCGGTCGGGAACGGGTTAGGCGGCGCGGCTCACTGCGGGCGCTTGGGAGTGCGTCTGTTCGAGGATGGCTGGCTCGCAGTTGCCATGCAGAAGCTCCGGCGCGGGATCGAGGCCATTGGGCCACACCACCGTTCGTGCCTCGTCATCGACCCGGACCTGCCGGAAGTACTTGGGATCGCGCAGAGGCTCCCCAAGCGTCCCGTGCAGCAAGAAGGCACAGTCGACGTCGCGCTCAACGCCGTCGTTGAACGTGACCCACAGGCGATAGCCGTCTAGAGGCTTGACGCTGGTGACTCGGAGCATCGTTCCTTCATGCTACGGCAGAGGCTCGATCGGCGCCAGAGGCTCCAGTGCCTGAGCGCGCACCCAGTTATCAGCGAGTTCCTCGGTATGGAGGCGTGCCCACGCCCGGACGAGGCGCAGCGCACGCGGTGGAAGCGCCCCATTGAGAACGCGCAGCGTAGCGAGCTCGATCTGAGCGACCTCATCACCGTACTGGGCATGGAAGTGCGGCGGAGGATGATCGGGACGGTACATCCATATGACGATTCCGTAGAACGTGGCCAAGCGAGGCACCGCGCCATTGTCGGCTATAGCGCGGCGGACATGGCCAACTCCTTATCAGCGGGGAATAGCCGTTAGAACGAGACCAACGTTCCGATGCGTACCCTCAGTAGGATCAAGCTTCTGCTAGAGCGCGTCTGCGTTGGGTGCAAGGAATTTTCTAGGTATTGGCAGGCAGCGCGAGTGAGTTGGAGCATCGGGGACTGGTTGCGTACCGCATGGTCAGCGATGCGGGGACGATCACGCAGAAGGCGTGTAGAATGCCTGGACGAAGGTCGAGCACAGTCTGATCAGTGCTGGCATGAACAAAGTCGCAGCGGGCATGTCCACTGAGGAATCGTTACGACCTTGAGCGCTCTGAGGTCTAGTAGCGCAACGGCCCTCGGTGTCCGCACCGAGAAAGTTCGGTCCGCTGACTCAGGTACACTCGTCACTGTGGACGCAGGTTCCGTAGACATCTCACCTTTGGATCTCATTGCCGAGGCGGTTCGCAAACGGGAGTGCATCTTGTTTCTTGGCGCGGGCGTGCATGCACCACCCCCGGAAGGGTCTTCATATGACTGGCCCCTCGAGCACCGTCCGGCTCTTGGCGCGGATCTGAGCGTCGAGCTTGCCAACCTGTGCGGCTTGGCCAAGCGTTACCCGCAGGAGGATCCGAGAAACCTCGCGCGGGTTGCGACGTTCTTTGAAAATCAGTTCTCTCGTTCTCTGCTTGTACAGGCGATTGCACAAAAAATTCAGAATGGGCGGCAGGCTTCGCCCATTCTGCGCGCGCTCGCCGCGCTTGATTTTCCGCTGGTGATAACCACGAATCAGGAAGGGTCGTTTGAGGACGCGCTTTCCAAAGCAGGCAAGAAACCACGCTTGGCGATCTATTCGCCAGAGAGCAGGGTGACCGAAGACCCGGCGCACCCAACGACGGAAAGCCCCGTCATATACAAGCTTCACGGTGACATCAATCGTCCCGAGACCATAGTCGTGACGGATGAGGATCTTATGAAGTTCACGATGCGGATGACCGATAAGGCGCCCTATGACCCGGTCCCGATCAGCCTCAAGTACCACCTCATGAAATGGACTACTCTGTTCGTCGGCTACAGTCTGCGGGATTACAACCTGCGGTTGCTGATCACGACGCTGCGTTGGCACATCGACAGCGCGAACATGCCAGATATGTACTCAGTCGATCTGAGTCCCGATCCACTGATCCTCGAGGTCTGGGAGAGCAGGCGCCGCGATCTCAAGTTCGTCGCCGAAGATGTATGGAAGTTTGTGCCGAAGCTCTACGAGCAGGTGCTTGGCAAGGAGTTCTCGCAATAGCTGACAACCGTAACGGACCCCTGCCGGTTTATCCCTATTGCGGGATCCGGCCCTTTGGCTACACCGACCACCAGATCTTCTTCGCACGCGCGAAGGAGACGAAGGGTCTGGAGATGCTCGTCACCGCCTATCGGGGCGTCCTGCTCTACGGCGATTCTGGTGTCGGTAAGTCCTCGCTGGTCAACGCCGGGCTGCTCCCAATCGCGATCGAGGATGGTTGGGCTTTCGAGCGCCTGCGGGTACAGCCCAGGACGGATGAAGAGATCGTGCTCGAGCGAATCGAGGCCACCGAGGAGAACATGCTGCTGGACTCGGTCCTTGCGCCGCAGGATGAGAGCGCCCCGCGGGTCGTATTCTCCGTCGAAGTCTTCGAGCAGCAAGTGCGAGCAGCCTGTAAGCACCACCAGTTATTGCTGGTGTTCGATCACTTCGAGGACATCATCGCGCTGTTCGAGGAAGCCAACGCCGAGGGCGCCAAGCGGCGTCTCGTCAAAATGCTTGTCGGTCTCCTGCGTGATGAGTTGCTGCCGGTCAAGCTCCTATTCATATTCCGCGAGGACTATCTCGGCAAGATCAAGGAGCTGCTCGCGGCATGCCCCAACCTCATCGACCAGTCGCTCCGACTCCCCCCACCCAAACCCGATGAACTTCAGCGAATCATACGCGGACCATTCGAGCAGTACCCCGGCTATTACACTCCCGAGATCTCCCCGGGCCTTACCCAGCAGCTGCGCGCCGCGCTGACCGAGCGCTTCGGAGTCGGGGATATGAGCCTCTCGGAGGTGCAGACAGTGTGCTTGCGGCTGTGGCAGTCCGAGCGACCCGAGTGGTTGCTCAACACCAGGGGTCTGCAGGGGATCCTGGAGGATTACCTGGACGAGGAGCTCGACGCATTGACGCCCGAGATGAGGGATGCGGCAGTCGCGCTGCTCAGTCAGATGGTGACCTCAGCCGGCACGCGCAACCTGATCTCAGCCGAGGATCTCATTCAAGGGATACCCGTCGAGTATGGCATCTCACCGGCGCTCATCAAAGCGACTCTCCAGCAGCTCGACCAGAAGTCCCGTCTACTGCACTGTGAGCGCCGTCGCGAGCTAAGGCTGTACGAGATCATAAGCGAGTTCCTCGTACCCTGGATCAGCGAGCGCCGCGAGCAGCTGCGCCGGCAACGTGAGCGCCGCCGCGACCAGCGCCGGCGGCGTGTGCTCTGGTGGATCGCAGTTGGGGCGGGGCTCCTATCCGGGCTCCTCGCTGTACTCACGGGGTGGGCGCTCTCGCAGCGCAGCGCAGCGAGGCACGAGGCGACGGTCAGCCATCGAGAAGCAGCGTCGGTGGCTTCGCTCGCCCTGCTCTCGGTATCCCAGGAACAGCTAGAACATCGCCCCGACGTCTCGCTGTTACTCGCGCTCGACGCCTACCAGATTAGCCCCAGGGGGGAGGCGCGAAACATCCTGGTGACCGCGCTCCAGGACGCTCGCAACTCCGGCACCACCGGCATCCTCCACGGGAACACCACTGAGCTTGCCAGTCTGGCTTTTAGTCCCAACGGTGAAATCCTCGCCTCCGGGGCGAATGATGGGACGGTCAGACTATGGGATGTCAGGAGTCACAGGCAGCTTGTGCAGGTCTCTGCAGGTGCCCTGCAAGTCAGGACCGTCGTATTCAGTCCCGATGGACGCAGCTTTGCCACTGGCGATGAAGACGGAACCATCAGACTGTGGGATTCAACGACGCACAAGCAGCTGGGTGGTCCTATCCGCACACACGATCAGGTGCTTGGCAGCATCGCTTTCAGTCCGGACGGGAGGATGCTTGCCACGGGCGGGTTAGAGCATCTGGTGCGGATTTGGAGCGTCGTCACCCGCAAGGAGCTGGGTGCACCGATCGCTGCCCGCGCCCCTGTCGGCAGTGTGGCGTTCAGTCCCGATGGACGAATTCTCGCGTCAGGCGATTACGACGGCACCGTGCGGATGTGGAGCGTCAGAACCCACAGGCAGCTGGGTAAACCGCTCAATACATTCCACAAAACCGTCACCGAGGTGGCATTCGACCCTGGCGGACATACGCTCGCAGCGCTGACCACAGAACTTTTTGGAGAGGGACGCATCCAGCTGTGGAATGTTGACACCCGTAAGCAACGAGGCGGGGCGATCGGTGGCCGCAAGGAAATCAGTGGGTTCGCCTTTAGTCACGATGGCAGGATACTGACCGCCGGCGGCAACGGTGGCACGACCCTATGGCGCGTTGCAACCGGGAAGGAGATCCGTCAGTCGCTGCGCAGCGACGTTCACATCGCAACCGTTGCCTCCAGCCCCGATGGAAGGACATTGGCCTCTGGTGGAGAGGATCATCTCATCAAGCTCTCGATGGTCGCGCCTGTGAAACGGCTTGAAGTACTCGGCGGTCCTCGCCCCGGTCGCGCCAGAGCGAAGCTTCTCGCCTTCGGCGGCGATGGCCGCACCCTGGTAACTGTTAGCGAAAACGGACAAGTATCTCACTGGAACCTCGCAAGGCATGCGCAGCTCAGCCCGATGCTCGACACAGCTCCAGCGGTGGTCCGCTGCCGGCTGCTCAGTCCCGACGGACGTACCCTGGTCTCCGAGGACGAGGCCGGGACGATCTGGCTCTGGGACCTTGCGAGTGGCCGACAGCTGGGGAGGCTGCCCACCGGTTCCAGGCCCTCGGACGAAGAAGGCGAAGTCGAATCCGACGGAGGCTGCGCCGAGCGACTGACCTTCAGTCCTGACGGGCAGACGCTCGCCGCGATCACCGGCGAAACCAGCGACGAGGTGCAGCTCTGGAATGTTGCGACTCGGAGCTCGATCGGCCGGTTGTCCACCAATGGAGAATTCTTCAGCGAGATTGCGTTTAGTCCCGACGGACGCACATTGGTATCCGTGTCCATCGGTGGGGAACCTGGCCAATCTGGTAGTCGGATCCAGCTCTGGGACGCAACGAGCCGCAGCCGGCTGGGTCAAGCACTCAGCGTAGATGCCGACGTTGGCCACATCGTCCTTAGTCCGGACAGGCGCACGCTTGCGTTTGTGAGTCTTGGGACAGAATCTGTCGAAGTTGGCAGGGTGCTGCTGTGGGATGTCGTGACTCGCAAGCAGCTCGGTCAGCTGCCGCTCGGACGTGACGAATCGGTTGGCAGCATCGAGCTCAGCCCCGATGGGCGCACGCTTGTCTCCGTGAGCGGGGAAGGTGGGGGATCCGAAGAAATCGGGGGAGAAGTCCGACTTTGGGATCTCGCCACCCGCAAGCCGCTTGGCTTGCCGCTCACTGCGGCTGGGGAATCGGTCCAGAGCGTCGTGTTTAGCCCGACTGGGGACGCTCTCGCATTTCTCGGCGAAGGAGGAGCGATCAGGCTCTGGAGGGGTATTCTCTGGCGCGACCTCCCCGAACTACGCAGCGAGGTGTGTGGGCTCGTTGGCGGCGGTCTCACTGGGGCTGAATGGGCCGATTATGTGCCCGGCATTCCCTACAAGGCGGTCTGCTGATGAGTTCAGGGAGCTTCCATGGGGCTGCTTAGGTTGGGCAGCTTCCGCGCGACGAGTCGCGGCCGGACGGGCTACGTCCTAGAGTTGGTGTAGGAGCGTGTCGAACGGACTCCTGAGATGGGTTCGGCCACCGTGGGGGGACTCATGATCTCGGACTGACCGATCTCCAAGCGGTTTGATTAGCGCAGCTCTCCTCCTCAGAAATGGGCACGGGTGGTTTCGAACCACCGACCTCTCGCGTGTGAATAGGTACCGCAGGGTGGGGCGGATGCCGGGTTTTCCCTGTATCCATGCGGGAAAGTGGGGATTGTGCCGATTGGCGTTTTCGGCTGATTTCGGTCGAAATCGGGGGGGTTTAGGCCCATGAGCGGCTCCATGGGCCTAAACGTTCTGGGGTGCGCCCCTTCCTCGAGGCGGTCTTGCGGCCGTGCTGCCAGCGACCCTTTCACGCGAGTGGATTGCTACCGAGATCCCCCGCGGAGAGCCGTTCGCGTTCGTAGAGAACTGCGGGACGTTCTCCCTGGCGGTTGGCGATGTTGGTGATGAAGGTCCACGGATCCTCGGGCGGCTTTGCAATCGTGCGCAGGCGCCAAACTTGCGGGGTTTCGGGACGGGTCTGACTGCAGATGCTGCTGATGTGGGCAAGCACGAGGCCAGTCGCCTTGATCGGATCGTGCCCTGCCGCGACCGCGATCACGAGGCTGAGCCGGCTTTGGCATAGGACGGAGAGCTCCTTGGGGAGGCTGAGCATGTCGTGGTCGGTGGTGATGAGGCCATCCCAGCGGCGCTTGTGAGCGTGGAGCGCGTGAAGTACCTGCCAGTCCTCGTACGTGGGCAGGCGTCGGTCGATGTCACGGATGGGGACGAGCTCGACATCGTCCTCGAGGTACTTCTGAAGCGCCGCGACGATCGGCTCCGGGAAGTTCTGGTCGAGCGCAAAGAGATGCGGCATGGCCGCGGCGGTCAGGCCGCCAGTGCGAGATCCGGCTGAAGCTCGCACTCCAAGTCCAGCGCGTCCTCGACATCGGCAATATCGATTGCGGGGTAGAGCGCGGTGATCTTGCCAACGGTCATCCCACGGCGCCGCAGGGCGGCGAGCGCCTCGGTCTCGATGCGGGTGCGGTGGACGTGGGGCGCTCCGGCGAGCTTTCCCGGGACGATGCGCAGCCGCGGACGCGGCGTCACAAGGTCGGGACCGCGTACCAGGCGCCCGATCGCCAGTGGGCGAAGCAGATCAAGCGCGTCTGCGTCGAGGACTGCCTGTCCGTCAGGGTGCTCGGGCGATGGGGTCGCGTTGAGGACGATCCTCCCGCCGCGGTCCACAGCGATATTCGGGCTGCCCTCCCCGGTCCACAGGGCAAGGTCGATGTTGGCGAGCTCGCGCAATCCGGTGCGCACGGCAGTCATCGTGGTGGGCGCTATGGCCTGCCCGTCAGGCGCGGTCTTGGTGGCGCGCAACCAGGCGATGACGCGCAGCGCGAGCAGGTCGCTGTAGGACCAGAGCCTTATGCGCTCAGCCGACACGCTGGGGACGAGGATCTCCTTGCGTGCCCAGTAGTGCACGGTCGACTTCGGCACGCCCGAGAGGGCAGCCGCACGGTCTGCGCTGTAGGCGCCACGTGGATCCATGGCTCAAGTATGGTCTTTGATGCCGACGGATGCCGTGACTGTGAGAGATGCCGAGGACGCCAGTTCTAGTCCAGTCCGTCAATCGCTCGGCACGGACGGTTTGGATCTGACGCGACGGCGGCTGCTGCCACCACCGCTCCTGCTAGTGCTGCTGCTCGCATCAGCGGTCGATTCAGGCAGCGTGAGAATTGGCTGCCCTGTGACGTTCGCAAACTTGAGGCTCTCCTGCTTCTCCAGCACTTTCTCGATGACCTCTCGTTTTGCGCGTTCCTCGGGGCCCATCATCTTCTCATCCTCCTCGTCGGCTGGCGGCTCGATCTCCCCTGCGCGGACCTCAATGCTGTAGCCGCGGTCGATCCGGTTGGCCAGCGCGTTTAATGAGACGGTCAGCTCCTTCCGCAGCTCGTTCTTCCGGCCTTTATCGATCTCGGGCAGCGCCTGTTTGAGCAACTCGTTCACGAGCGCCTGAATGTCGCGGCCCATCTTGGCCTCCGCGTCTTCAGCGACAGTTTTGAGGGCCTTATCCGATGTCCCCGATTCCTTCAACTTTTGATGTGCGAGCCGAATCTCAAGAACGTTCTTGTAGGCGGCGATCAGCCGCTCCACCGTCGACGCCACGATCAGCGCCACGGCGGGTGCCGAGTCCAGGAACGCCCCGAATGCCGACGACGAGATAGACCTCACGCGCAGTTCTTCGCGATGGCCTGTGGAGATCTCAAGGAACGGCCCAAGGATCTTCTTGAGCTCGACAAACTCCATGCCGAGCGCCTCAAGCTCGCCAACAGCGCCGCGCGGAATAAGGAATCCGATCTCGACTTGACCTGGACCAAGCTCTTCTGCGCCAACCCCGAGGAACGAGAGGCCGTTGCGCACGTTTTCGAGTGCGGAGTAAAGCTGCTGGACGCGCTCAACGATCGGATCGAGCTGATCGACAGCCGAAGCGGGTGTGAGCTCGTTCCCTTCGAAGACACTTTCGATCCGCTCGCGAAGCTGCCCCCCCACCAGGTTGGCGATTCCCAACTCGCCGAGCGCCTCGCGCCACGCAGGCGAAAACCCGTTGCTCGATGCCTGCGAGAGTTTTGCGCCCAGCTCTGTCCTCAGCGCACTTACCTGTTGCTGCGGGCCGGGCTGGTTCGGTTCATTCACGGACTGCCGCAGGTTGTCCCTCAGACCCGCGACCACTCCTACGATGTCATCGCTCGACATCTCGTCGTAGATCGCGTTTGCAATGGCGTGCAGCCGCTCGGCGTTCATGCGGTGCATCCTATGGCGCCCGACCCGACACAAACACCGTCCCGAGGGGTGGTTATTCCCAGCACCAGCTAGGATGACCAAATGAACACAACAAGCGGCACCAGCGCTGATGAGCGTGTGCTCAGCGACTTCAGGGACGCACTTGACGGCTGGCGTAGGGCGCTTGAGGCGCACCGCATGGCGCCCCCCGATCAGGACTTCAGCGCGCGCCTTGCCGGTCTCGCCCAGGCCGCGAACGAGGAGGCGCATG
This sequence comes from uncultured Solirubrobacterales bacterium, assembly GCA_963744135.1. Taxonomy (GTDB): domain Bacteria; phylum Actinomycetota; class Thermoleophilia; order Solirubrobacterales; family Solirubrobacteraceae; genus Palsa-744. The sequence continues at coordinate 1,510,832 of CAVUSE010000004.1, forward strand.
CCTGCCGGGCCGCGGACGCTGCGGGCTTTGACTGGCCGCCCCATCGTGCCACCGACCCTCGGCCGCCCTATGAGCTGCAGCCCGGTACCGGGCGCCGCGGACCCGAGGGTCTGTGGCGGCGCTTCGACGAAGCTGTCCGGCAGCTGAACACCGCCGCGACCGGACAGAACATGCTCGATGTAGCCCGCGCCTACGACGAGCTCGCCGCCGCCGCCGGCGCGATTGCCGAGGCGGTCGAGCGCGAAGATGGCGCGAGTGCCCGGCGGCCACGCGCCCGCGCGCGTCGCTCAGCCTGAGCCGAGAGACTCTGTCGCCGCCGTGGTCTGTGGCTCAGGAGCGCTTGGATGGCAGCACGGGGGCGCCCGTCTCATCCCACACCGACGCTGGACGCTCGGCATCGCGGCGGCGGTGTGGCAACCCGAGGGTCTCCGGTGCCCAGAGGTCGCGGCGTGTCGCCAGGGAGCTGCTGTCGGCCTGCGCGCGTGCGAGCAACGCGTCGACGTGCTCCCGCCGTATGCGGAAGGCGCGGCCGATCTTCGCCGCCGGCAGCGCGCCGCTGTCGATCCAGTTGCGGATCGTCTGAGCGGTCACCTGAAGCTCCTCGGCGACCTGGGGCACGGTCAGGATCTGTTGCTCAGCCATCGCTCAATACGCCTACCGTCGTTGCGGGAATGGCCCCAGCGTATACAGGGTTCCGGCTCGATCGCGCTCGATCCTCGTTCCCTCATGGATCGGTGCGGTCACGCTGTCCATCCCGCGCACCATGAGTCAGAGTCCGATCCCGAGGTCGATGCCGCGATCGGGCGTGGCCTCGCGGTCGAGGCGCCGCTCAGCGCGGCCGATCGCTTCACGCGCGCGCTCCCAGTCGCGCTGCTGGGCGCCCCGCTGCTCGGGCCTGGGGCCGAGCGCGTCGGCGGGTTCGGTGACGTCGTACTGCGCGCGGTAACGCGCGGCGTGGCGTACGCCGTTCTCCCATGCCTCGCGTTGGGCGGGCCGGTCGGGCCGCTCACCGAAAGTCGCCCTTACCCATGCGGCGGGGTTGTGCAGTTCGCGCTCGGCGAGCTCGTTGCGCAGCGCCGTGTGCTCTCGGGTGGTGTGGGTGATTGCGTGTTCGAGGCCTTCGCGTTCGGCGCGGGCCTCGCCGGGGTCGCCAAGCTCGCGCCCCAGGTAGGTGCGCCGTGTGAGGATCGCGTCGAGCTCGCGCTCGTTGGCTTGCAGGGCGCTGGCCAAGTGGGCGCGCTCGATCGCGTGGGGGTCGTGTTCGCGTCCGAGGCGCCGGTGTGGCTCGGGCAGGCCGGCAAGGCGCTCGGTGAGCTGCTCGCGCTGGGTGGTGAGCGTGAGCGCGCGCGTGTCGAGGTCCTCGATGCGCTGCAGCTGGCGTGTCGGTAGCGCCGCGAGCTGTGCCCGCAGCCGCTCGACGCGCTCTCGTAGCTCCCGCAGCCGCACGGGGGTCGCCGCGCCCGGCGGGGTCGGCTCGGCGCGGGCGGCTGCGTGCTCCTGCGGCGGGCCTGTCGCACGCGCATCGACGCGGGCGAGGTCGGGGTCGTCTGTGCGGCCCGCGCCTGAGATCTGCTCGATCGCGAGGTCTTCGTCGTCGCGCTCCTGCATCCGTCGCTGTACCCGGTCGAGCAGCTCGCTGCGGGTTGCTGTCGGGGTTTGGTCTTTGGGCGCGAACTCGCTGCGCTCCCGCTCGAGGTCCTCGTCGTAGACGAGCAGGCGCGTGGTTTCCCTCGCGCGGGAGAGCGCGGTGTAGGACCAGCCGGCGGTGAGGTCCCGGGGTGAGGCGACCACGATCGCGCCCTGCACGGTGCCGCCCTGCATCCCGTGGCCGGTCAGCGAGTAGGCGTGCTCCACATGCTCGGCCACGTAGGCGGCGGGCATCTCGCGTACGAGCCCGCCGTCGGTGTCGATCACGACCCGGTCTGGGTCGAGGTGGCGCACGGTGCCTCTCATTCCGTTGTCCACGTCGAGCTGCCCGTCGTTGCGGCGGCAGATCACCCGGTCTCCGACCGCCACCTCGACGCTGCCGTAGGAGCGCTCCTCGCCGAGCGCGCCGTCCCGGCGCTGCAGCTCGCGTGCTCCCTGGTTCAGCCGCTCGCGTGTCTCGTTGTCCCTGGCGATCATCACCGTCTGCACTGGCCCCGCCGCTGTGGCCGCGCGAGACCACTCAGTGAGGGCGTGCTCGCACGCGCCGGCGGGGTCGCTGAACGTCTCGATCCGTGCGTTGCGCTCGGCCCAGTCGAGGTAGCGCTGCGGGTGGCCGTCGTGCAGCGCGCCGAGCGTCCGCCGCTCCGCGGGGTCGCGCTGGCGCATCACCTCCGTCAGCCGCTGCGCACCGAGCGCGCGGCCTACCGCGCCGAGCCACCCGCCGGCCTGCACGGACGCGAGCTGCCCCGGGTCACCGATCGCGACCATCTTCATACCCGCCCCCTCAGCCGCCTCCAGGAGCCGGGCGGTGGGGCGGGTCGCAGCCATCCCAGCCTCGTCGAGGATCAGCACACCGTTCTGTGGCAGCTCGTCGCCGAGCTGCTCGAGGTCGAGCAGGAGGCGATCCAGTGTGCGGGTCGGGATGCCTGCCTCCTCGGCGAGCTCCCGCACCGCGCGACCAGTCGGCGCGACGCCGAGCACGGTGCAGCCCGCGCTCTCGTATACCTGGCGCAGCACCCCGGCTGTGTACGTCTTCCCCGTCCCCGCGAGCGCCTGAATCACACTCACCCCGTGCCCCGAACCCGTCACCGCGCGCACCGCCGCTGCCTGCTCGGCGGTGAGGGGACGATCAGCCGCGGCGATCGCACGCTCCGCAAGGGACCGGTCGATGATGCCGGTCTCCTCGCCGGCGCGGCCGACCGCCGCTGCGATCAGCCGCCGCTCAACCGCCACCAGCTCCGCGGTCGTCATCTCGCCACCGCGGGTCGCGATCACATCCGGGCGCTCCGCGAACCGCTCCGCCTGACCGCGCACCTCGCCCACCAGCGCGCCCGCCCCTGCGGCGGCGGCGAACTCCTGCAGCACCACACGCTCATCGAACGTGTTGCTGCGCTCCGTCAGACCCTCCGCGCTCGTCAGCCGGTCACCGACCACACGCTCGTCCACGCCGCCGCACCTGGCGAAGCCGCGCAGCAGCCGCTCCCGACCTGCCTGCAGGAGCTCCGCGACACTGCCCGCGCCGAGGCCCTGCTCGCCCGCGCGGGCCCTCACCTCCTCCCGCCACGTATGCGTCTCGAGCCCATACTGCTTGCGCTCCCGTGTCGCTAGCGCCGCGTGCTCGGCCGCACTCTTTGACCCCAGGCCAATCCCGCCCGCCTCAGCCTCGCGCAGCATCTCGTGGCGACGCTGGGAGAAGTGCTCTACCACCGGCCGCTCGACGTCCGCGAGCTCCGCCGCGCCGTTGCGCACCTCCCCCCACTCCAACCCCAGCCGCTCCGTGATCAGCGCGCGCAGGTGCGCCTGGTAGAGATACCCCGCTGTCTTCGCTGCCCGGTAGAGCTCCGCGCCATGCAGCGCCGTGAACCGCCCGTCCGGGCCACGCGCGAGGTTCGCCGCGACGACGTGCGTATGCAGCTGCGGGTCAAGCGCGCGGCTCATCCGATGCCGGTATGCCGCCGCGACCAAGCCCTCCCCGGACTGCACCCGCTCGCCGGCATGGCCGCGGCGGACCATCACCGCCGTGTCCTCCAGGTACCCCAGCGCCGCCCTGACTGCCTCTTCGTGGCAGCCCACCAGATCACCCGAGACCTCCGCCGGCGCGATCGCGAACAGGATGCTCAGCGACTTCGGCGCCGAGAACGTTAGGTCGTACGCCGCGACCTTCGGGTCATGCGCGCTGGAGCGCAGCCGTGCCGCGGGGTCGCGCGGGTCGTGGCCCGCGATCAGCGCGGCGAACTGCCCCGCGCCCACCCGGCCCCCGAGGCCGAGGGCCTGCGCACCCGTGCCGACCCACTCGCCCGGAGCCTCGCCGCGGCCGGTGTAGTAGTCGTCCTGCCCCTGGGCTACCTGCTGCTCGTAGTAGCGGTGCTGACCCTGCGCGATCTTGCCGATTGAGAGCATCCTATGAGCAAAATAGCAAAAGAAGCATCCTTTAGGTGCAACTGTGTGCCGTGAAGCGGAGCGCAGCGACGCTGAGCGGCGGGCTTGCCTTGTGGGGGTGCTGGAGGTGCCGGTTGGAGTGGTTGCGAGGGCGCTGGCGGGCGCGCTGTGGATGCGTAGGCGAGAGCCGAGCTGGCTCGGGTGGAGCTTAAGCGGAAGGTGGGCGGAGCTGGTGGTGGGGTGCCGTATCGCTGGTGCCGCGGGTCGAGAACGCGACGGTCGCCGGGCGGGGATTTGTTTCGGGCAGCGCGTAGAGGTCTTCACGCGAGAGCATCTCATGGAGCCCAATCCGGAAGTCATCCGGCGAGTGACTACAATACGCACATAGGCCAAGTCCAGCGCGCGGCGAGCGGTCGCTCAGGCTCTGACCCACCGCAACCCGCCAGGTGACGTGGCCGCCCTGTCCAGGTGGTCTTTTGGACCACACGACCTGAGGAGAGCCTAGTGGCTACTACCCCTGAGCCGCCGTTTGTCGGCGACCACACCAATCTGTTCAGCGACGAAATTATCGCGTCGCCGATTGCGCCCGACCGCACGATGAAGATGGAGGTCGGGGAGATCGGGTTCCTGCTAGAGCGCCTCGGCGCGGACTGCGGTGATCAGCAGTACCTGCGTGAGTTGACGATGAACTCACTTGAGGCCGAGGCAATGAATGTCATCTGGGATGTCGACTGGATGCTTCACGAGGCGACCGCTGGCGTCGTCTACAAGCTGTGCTGTATTGATGACGGGCGCGGAATGAGTGCCGGCGAGATGACCCAGCACATCAACAACCTGTCGTCTTCCGGGCGCGTTCAGGCGATGGACGCAAACTTCGGTGTCGGTGCCAAGATCAGCGCGGCAACGCGCAACCCGGCGGGTGTTGTCTACCAGTCCTGGCAAGGCGGCAACGGCTCGATGATCCAGCTCTGGCGAGATCCGACTAGCCGCCAGTATGGGCTGAAACAGTTCCGTCTGCCCGACGGCTCCTACAGCTACGTCGTGCCCCTGACCGATGTCGCCAAGCCGGACATCATCGATGAGCACGGCACCAAGGTGATACTGCTCGGCTTTGACGACGACGACAACACGGTTACGGCGCCAGAGGGCGTGCCGACCCCGTCTCGGTGGTTCGCCCGCTACCTGAACGCGCGCTTCTTCAGCTTCCCCAAAGGTGTGACCGTCCGCGCACGACAGGGCTGGACGTACGACCCCGAGGACTCCAACCACAACATCCTGCAGCGAGTGCGTGGTATGGACGACTTCCTTGGCGAGCACGCCGATCACTCCGGCGTCGTTGATCTCACCGACTGCCAGGTCCACTGGTGGATACTCGATGACTCAGACAAGCGCCGGAAGACGAGCGAGCTGCCGAACAACGGGCACTTCGGCGCCCTCTATCAGGGCGAGCTCTACGAGATGGCGACGGGCCGCAGTGGCACCGCCCGCCTACAGCAGTTCGGCGTCCTTTTCGGCCCGGAACGCGTTGTCCTGTACGTCGAGCCCAAGAACGGCCCGGAGCGCCCCCTGTCGGCGAACACCGCGCGCACGCAGCTGCTGCTCAACAATGCTCCACTGCCCTACGGCGAGTGGGCGCACGAGTTCCGCGCGAACCTCCCGCAGGAGATCCGTGACTACATGGACTCAGTCATTGCAGGCACCAAGGGCGTTGACAACAGCGAGTCGATCATGGAGCGTCTGAAGGCGTACGTGAAGCTGTTTCGCCTCTCGCGCTATCGCTCGCAGGCTGGTGGCCCGCTGCGCGCAGGCGAGCGCGTGAGCGGTGGGCACGAGTCCGGCGAACGCTTGAGTCCGACGGAGACCGTCGAGCGTGAGCCAGCGGCCCATAAGCCCGGCAGCCAGACCGGGGACCTGCTCGCCTCGATGCTCGCCGCCGACGGCGAGGAGGCAATCGCGCTCCCTCCTACCGAGCCGCCCATTCCAGATGTCGTCTGGCTCAGCGCGTCGGACGGCGCCAACATCCCCGACCTGCTCGACGACCGCGCGGCTCTGTACCTGCCCGACGACAACCTCATCCAGGCCAACGGCGACTTCAGGGTCTACACCGACATGGCCGACTATTGGAGTGATGAGTACGAAATGCCCCGCGGCAACGAGATCATCGTCGCCGTGGTCCGCGAGTGGTTCCAGCAGGCCCTCGTCGAGACCGTTCTCGGAGCACAAGCCCTGCAGGGCGAGCGACGCTGGTCACCGCGAGACATGGAGACGATCCTCAGTCCCGAGGCGCTCACCGCCGCAGTGATGCAGCGCTACCACGTCGCCAACGCGGTCAAGCGGACCCTCGGAGCGAAGATCGGATCGCTGCGCAACAAGGCTGCCGCGTGAGAATGCAGGAGAACCGCAGCTGCCCTTCGAGGCCCGATACGGTCACCACCGGCAGGGGCACGCCGCCTGACCCCATCCGTCGATCGAGCAGTCGGCCGGCCCCCGGCCCGGCTCCCGCTGCACACCCTGTCAACCCCTCGTGGGTTGACAGGGTGTGCCACGCTACCCCGCCTGGCGGGGGCCGGGGGACTGCGCTCCGCCGCGGTCGGGGTCCCCGGCCAGGCGAAGCCTGGTTGGGGAGCGGTGGACGATCGACCGTACCTCGCAGTTGCCTCGAACCGTCGGACGCCGCAGGATCGACGTCAGCCCGCGGCTAGCAGGATCGCTGCGGTATCGGTCTCGTAGGAGGCGATGGCGTTCTTGCCCTGAGCACGCCCGCTGAGCAGCTTGGGCTCCCGTTGGCGCGGGTGAACGTCGATCGCGAACTCGATGTCCAGGGTCTGCGCCAGTCGCGCGAGGGTATCGATGGTGGGGTTGTGCTCGCCGGCCTCCAGGCGCGCGAGCTGCGGCTGGGTCATGCCGAGCTTCTGCGCCAATCCTCGCTGGGAGAGGCCGTGCTCGGTGCGGTAGGCGAGCACCTTCAGCGCGACCGCCCGGGCGACCGTCGTTCGGTCCCACTCGCGCCGGAAGTCCGGGTCGCGCAGCTCCTCGGCCAGCACCTGCTCGCTCGTCTTCATGTCGCTCAGCTTCACGTCATTCCTTTCGGTCCCGCCAGGATGATAGCAAGGTTGTTATCGCGTGCAGGCCTGGGTCAGATCTCCAGCTCCTCGAAGCGTCGCTGAGCGTTGCGGACCATCTCATCGAAGCCACGTTTGTCGATCTGCGCCTCGGGAGCCACGGCGAGAATCACAAAGATCCCGGGCTGCACTCGCCGGTAGATCGGCCGCCACCGGCTACGTCCCGCACGGGGACGCAACTCGCGCAGCCCCGCCCCATCCTCGCCCTTGATCGCGCTGGTGTGCGGAGCGCCGAGCTGCGGGCCAACCGCCTCGAGCTTCTCTCGTGCGTGCTGAATCGCGGCGCGCTCGGCCGCGTCCGAGATCGCGGCACGCTCGGCGTCGGCCGCTGGATGCCACAGCACTTCGTATGGCGGCCCAGGGTCTGGAACCCGCTCGCGTCCACGGGGCTGCGCGGTGCGCCGAGGTGGATCACGCCTTCGCTTCTGTTTACCGGGGCTCATCGCGTAGGCATACCAGTCGCCTGAGACGGCCATCCGCTCCGAGTAGTTACGCCACTGTGTATTCTAGTGCTTGTTTTGCTAATTTGGTCTATTATGGGCGGCCGTGACCCTCGACCACCACGACATCGAGGCCATAGCTGAGCGTGCCGCCCGGCGCGTCGTGCAGCTCCTCGACCACCCCACCCCCGGGGCCTACCAGCTGCTCGATCCCAAAGAGCTGGCCCACGCGCTCAACGTCTCCCTCGACTACGTCTACGCGCACGCCGTGGACCTCGGCGCGATGCGCCTCGGCGACGGCCCAAAGGCCCGGCTGCGCTTCGATCTCCACACCGCACGCCAGGCGATGCAGGCCCGCAAGCAGCCTCCGACAATCGTCGCCAGGCGCCGGTAAAGTGGGACCACCGCGCAAAAGCCGGGGCACCGCGGCTACGGTCCCCGGCGCGACACCGGGAGGCCCCGATGCACCCCAACCGTACACACCACCCGCGCCGGCGGCACTGATGCCCAGGCCAACCACCGGGGCAGGTCACCGAACGACCGTGGGCCGACGGCAAGACCATCACGTACGGCGCACGGCTCTACGCCTACGGGCGCCGCCATCGGCTCGTCTTCGGCACCAACAAGCAGGGCTGGAACCGCACCCGCGCGGAGATCGAGCTGGAGTCGATCCAGCAGCAGGTGATCCGCGGCACATGGGTGCCGCCCGAGACAAAGACCTCGACCGTACTGAGCGACGTGGAGCGACCCGACGGCCGTCAGCCCTTCGGGCCGTTCGCGCGCAAGGTCATCGATGCGAAGCAGAGCCACGGCCTGGACTCCGACACGATCGCCGACCTCGAATGGAAGCTCGGCTACCTCCTCGGGCACTTCGGGCGGATGGAGCTGGCCGATATCGACGTCGCGCGGGTCGATGGTTTCCGCGACGACCTCGCGGGCCGCGCGCGCGTGATCCGCGAGGCCGCCGCGCGCGGCAAGCCGCTGATGGAGACCGTCGAGCGCAGGGAGGGGAAACCCTACGAGCGCCGCAAGCGGCCGCTGTCGAACACCTCGATCAACGGGATGCTGGCGCTGCTCAGCCAGATCCTGCAGCGCGCGGTGGACTACAGCTACATCGACCGCAACCCGGTGAAGGTCGGCGGGCGCAGGGAGCGGTTCCTGCCGACCGTCAAGCCGGCCAGGACGTTCCTCGAGGTCGACGAGCTGGCCTCATTGCTCGACGCCGCCGGCGAGTTGGACCGCGCCGCGCGGCGCGACCATCGGATCGGGCGCCGGGCCGCGCTGGCGACACTCGCCCTCACGGGGTTCAGGATCTCCGAGCTGTGCGCGATGCGCTGCCGGCAGGTGGACCTCGCTCGGGCGCGTTTCAAGATCCCCGACGCCAAGACCGCCAAGGGCGTCCGCGAGGTCGAGATGACCCTGTGGCTGCGCGACGAGCTCGTTCGCCACCGTGCGCAGCGCGTCGCCGATGACTTCCCGATGGGGCCGACCGACCACTTCTTCGGCACGATCAGCGGCAAGCAGCGCGACCCCGACCGCTTCCGCGATCGTGTGCTGGAGCGAGCCGTCGAGCTCGCCAACGAGCGCCGCGCCGGGCAGGGCCTGCCCTCTCTCCAATCGATCACCCCGCACTCCCTGCGGCGCACCTGGGCGATGCTCGCCGCTCAGGCCGGGCGCGACCCGCACTGGATCTCCGATCAGATCGGCCACACCTCCGCCGCGTTCACGCTGCAGATCTACCAGCAGACCCGCAACCGCCGCCTCACTGACCGCGAGCGCCAGGCGATCTGGGAGCTGATGCGCTTCGCCGACGAGCCCGCCGAGTGCCCCTTCACCCGGCAAGTCACTCGCGGCGCGGAGGGAGAGTTTAGGCCCATGAATGGGCCCATGAGCGATTTTGGCCTCTCCGGCGAGCTGATTGGGCTCACTGGCGACGAGCCGAATCCCGCTTGAATCAAGGAGATCGACAATGGGCACGGGTGGTTTCGAACCACCGACCTCTCGCGTGTGAAGCGAGCGAGTGGCCAGTGGGCCGAGGGGCATTTTCGCCCAAGTTTATTGGGCTTTTCGAGGATACACGCTGCCCGCGGTCGCGCGTGGTTGTACGCAATAATGCCGGATTTTGCGCGAATCTGTTCGATCGTTTCGTCCATCGTGGACGAAACCCGGAGTGGTGCTTGACGCCAGGATCGTGACGCGTCCCAAACGGGAAGCGCTCTACTGCTTGCTGTCGGCGTCGTCGTCGTACGCGTCGAGTTGCTTGCGAAGCATCAGCGCCTTGAACTCGTCGCAGGCACGTTCGAACGCGGTCAGCTCCTCGTCGGCCGCCCAACGCCAAATCCGGGACGGGCGGCCGCCAGCTGTTCCGGACTTGGCTGGCTGCCATTCAACGATCCCGTGTGCCTCGAGGAGCTCGAGGGTGTGGGCGACCGTCTTCTGGGAGGCGTTGGTCGCCTGCTCGATTTGCGGGGCAGTGCTCGGTTGCGCACGCAGGACGGCAAGCAGCCGACCGGTCGCGTCCTCTGCGAGCAGAGCCACCAGTTGTCGTGTCGGGGGTTTCATGTAGTTTACGTACGTAAAGTACGCTAACTCCTTTATGGTGGACAAAGATGCTCCGAGAGCAAAGCGCAGCAGGGCTAGTTGCAGTCCGCGGGGAGGCTTCGGGTGCCCGCGTGAGGCGGCTCTCCCCGCCGTCCTCTAGATGCAGGCCGGGCGATGTTGCGGTGTGGGTGCGGCTAGATCTGTCTGCCGTACGGGCCGACGCCCTGCGTGCCGCAGCGGATGGGGCCGGCGTGTCGCTGGACGCCTGGCTCGCGGTGATGGTCGAGTTCGCTATCTCGCTACGCGAGCTGAGCTACGCCACGATGTCTGTCGATGCCTCCCGCATGCTTCTTGCACGGGAGGTCGACAATTGCCCGATCGATGTCGCCTGGTTCCCTGACTGGCGAGCTTGGCAATCGTCGCTCGCGCGGCGAAGCGATCATGGCCGCGACGAGCTACCCGAGGTGGTCTTGCCACAGCGCCTGCTCGTACGTAGCGGTGGGACGATCGACGTCTTGGGTGCTCTCGAGCTCACGGCGGATTGGCCCCTTGCGCGAGCATGCGAATTGATTGCGTGCGGGCGCGGCCAGACACTCGAAGCGTTTGTCGTGCATGCTGGCCTGGCCAGCGGCGCAGTCGGCGGCAGGGCTAGCTAGCGCGGCGCAGACGGCGCGGCGTATCGAGGAGACCCTCCTCGATCACCAGCGACAGAATCTGCTCGGCGAGGGCAAGATGCCGGAGTGATCTCAGCTTTGTAGCCACTTTGCGTGCTGCCGCGAGCTGTTCGGTGGCAGCTCTGAGACGGAATCGGTAGCGCTCGACGCGCTGGTCGGCGTCCAGGGAGCCGAGCGTGTCGCGCAGTGCGATCCAGACACACAGGTTGTGGTCGTCTGCGTGCTCGAGGCGATCGCGGGTGCTCGAGCTTCGCTGACAGGAGAGGCAGGCGCACGAGGACTCGGGCAGGGCGCCGCTGTCGAGCACCTGCTCTGCCAGGTCGGCGCTCAGTGAGGTCATGATCGAAGGAAACTCGAAGCGGGACGCGTGATCGATCCGCCGGATTGGTCTAGTCGCCGCCGGAACCCGGAACCCTCCGGTGCGGCCGAGGGGGATCTCCACCCCAGCGACACCCATCGACCACATCAACTCTGCCAGTGTGCCTGGCAGATACCAGACGCAAGGTGCACCCAGCTGCTCGAGCAACAGCACAAGATCGAGAGCTGTAGCGAGCTGGTCGGCGCTACACGCCTCGGTGCCCGCCACACCGACCCAGTAGCCGTCGGGATCGCCCCGGGCGAAGCGATTGACTATCGACAGCCGGTCGTCTCTACGAGCGAGCACGTCGATCGTGCAGAGGACCTGAGCGAACAGCGGCAGGTTTGGGGCGAGCGCATCGCGGGCCGTGAGCGAAGCCTCGAGCAGCCGCGGATTACGTCGCAGCCACGCGCTGTCAACTGAGTCGAACACAAACCCAGGCGCACGCAGGAGGTTCGCCCCCTCGTCAATCTGCTCTTGGATGTCGCCTCGCGCAACACGCTCAGTCTCGCCGGGCGCGCGAAGCGACACGGGGGTGTGCGGTTCTGCGCCCGCCGGCAGGAATTTGCGACCGCGCAGTGCCGCGACCGCCCTGTAGCCGCCGGTCGCCGTGTCCATCACACGCGTATCGACGGCCATCACCGTGTTCGACATCGCGCGTGCTCGGTGCAGCGCATCGAGTTGGGCTGGCTGGGTGACGGCGGCAACCGTGATGTCAGGGCCTGACCCCTGCAATCCCGTATCGAGAATCGCCCTGGCGGCAGACCCGGTGGTTGCCCGGGCGACAAGAAGCGGCGCGCCATTGCGGTCGTATGGCACGCGTACCGCCGTGGCGGCGCTGCGCACCGGATCGCTCAATGCTTCAAGCACGGCTTCCGCGCCTCGCGGACGCTGTAGCGGCTCCTTGGCGAGCAGATCGAGAACAAGCCGATCCAGCCACGCTGGGACGGACGGCTCGATGACAGCCGGAGGCTCTGGGTCCTCGTGCCTGATGCGCTCGATCAGCTCGAGCTCGTTTGTGGCGGGGAACGGAACTCGTCCAGTGAGCATCTCGAACAAGACTGCGCCGAGCGCATAGAGGTCGCTGTGGATGTCGCCCTCGCCTCGGATCTGCTCGGGAGCGCAGTACGCCCGCGTCCCGACGAACGCCCCACGGGCCGTGATCGTAGTGAGATCTTGCACGCGAGCAAGACCAAAGTCGAGGATCACCACGCCGCCTTGCGCTGGGCAATACACATTGGCGGGCTTGAGATCGCGGTGCACTACCCCATGGGCATGCAGGCATTGCAAGCCCTCGCAGATCCCTCGAGCAATCTCGAGCGCCTGCTCCCATGAGATCTTCCCGCGGCATTCGGCGAGGCGCTCGCGCAGAGAGCTGCCCGGCAGATAGCGCATTGCGATAAAGGCAGATGGGCGCCCCCCGCATGGCGCGATGCCGCTGTCCACGTACTCGGCGAGATTCGGGTGCTCGATCCGGAGCGAGCTCACCTCCCGGCGAAACCGCTCCCGAGATTCTGCGGCGGCCGGAAGCTCGTAGAACACCTTGACGGCAAACCGCTCGCCATCTCGCTCCGCCTCATAAGTCTGCGCGAAGCTGCCGCTCCCGAGCAAGCGCACGAAACGGAAATCGGCGATCCGATCGAAATCAGCCGTTCTGAGCATCCCATCAAATCATGGAGGCCACCCCGGACGCCAGATCTCGTTCACGTGAGGATGCTCGTGCAGATAGCACGCGATGTCTTCTCGGACCCGGACGGCGTCAGCATCTGGGAGCTCGGCAAAGCGCCGATCGAAGTCCCACCCGTAGGAGCGAGCCCTGCTCGGTAGCGGCGCGCGAAGATCGCGGATCACACGGAAACTGCTGTCCTCACGCTCAACGAGTGCCACGATGGCGATGCGGTCCTCGGGGCATCCGGGCGGTCGTCTCGCGAGCTTGAGGCTGCGCGCCCGCTTCCTATAAGAGGAGACAGCGGACTCCTTGGGGATCGGGCTATAGTGCGCCAACATGGCGCACGAACATGTGGAACAAGCGCTGCAGGCCGAGGCCCTTGAGCAGCTCTGGCAAGAATCTCGCTGATGCGATCTCTACGGATGACGTCGCATACTGGCCGCCAGAGAAGATCGCAAGCGACATCGAGGACCTGCAATTCCTCACAGTGCACAAACGTGGCGCGATCATCCTGGATAAGGTCGAGGACTCGGAGGAAGGCGAGGACACCTGCAGCCTGAAGGGCGGAATCGAGGCCGGCGTCCAGTGGGCGTCGTTCCACCCGACCGGCTTCGACCTCGAGCGCTTTGCTGGGCTCCAGGAGAACAAGAGCTCTGACTCGCCGATCCTTCAGGGCAACGAGTCGGCGGTGCCCTTCGACGTCAACTTCACCGCCATCTGGGATGGCCCCGGCGACTGCTGGCGTGACGTCGAAGTCGGCGAAGTGACACTAGCCGAGCCGCTGCTGGCCGAACGCAAAGGTCGTATGAGCCTCGAAGAGGAAGAGGAGATCGACAAGCAGTACAGCGACGCCGAGTAGTCTGACGCCGGCACTTGCCTCAGCGACGAGACTTCCGGCACCTGAAGCGGGCTACAGGCCACGGAACTCGGCAGCGAACGCGGCCCGCGCCTCAGCGTAGACCTTCTCGTTGAGGACCATGCGCGAGCGGACTTTGTTAAGCACGTCGTAGCCGGCTGCAGCGAGGTCATCGGCGAGCTCTCGCTCCATCGCGGCCATCTCATCTCGCAGAATCTTGTGATCCTCCATGTTGCCAGCCTCGTCGAGGACCGGCCCGTGGGACACCATCCGAAGTTCGCAGTCCCGGGGATCGACGCCCCGAGCGGCGAGATGTCTTCTGAGCATGCTGCTGTTCTCGGCAAAGCCGAGGTGCTGGCCCATGCGGTTAAACGGCGACTGTGCATTCGGCGACGAGCTGTCGCCCGTCCGCCCGACGTAGACGAGCTTCTCGCCGTCCGGCGTCGTGACCTCCCACACGTACAGCCAGAAACCGCGCCTCAGAACGCTGCCATCTAGGTGGACGGTGTACGTGGACGCCTTCATGTGCAGCGCTGCGAGATCAACTTACACCACGCTTCCCCCGGCTCCATCGGCCCCTGAAGGCCCATATTTCCAGGGATTTTGCTCGCCGTGAAGTCGAGTAGTTGAGGCGATGGGAGAGCGATTCTAGCCTTATTTGGGCGTATTGGGCCGCTACACCGCAGCTCGGCCCGGCACACTCCTATTGGTGCGCCCTGTGTACGACAGCGCCGACTGGACGCCGGCCGCGTTGGACTTCGTGATCCTCACGATCACCGGACCGCAAGCCGAGCGGTTCTCAAACCGATAGGCACGGCGCGCAACACCGGCCTCCTCCGATCGGGCTGAAACGTCGCCTGATCCACCGGCCGGAGGATGGGCAGGGTCTGGTGAGCACACGAGACTCGGCTGCTGTCCGACGGTCGCCTCGCCTCGGGCGTGCCGGGTGGGTGATGCCAACGAGGCGAACCGCTTTGAGGACGGGCCGATGCCAAGACGCGCGACGGGACAGCTATGCGAAAACCGCTCCAAGTTGACGGGAGAGGTCACCTCTTGGGGTGCGCGGTTTCGCTACGAAGGTCGCCGCTGGTACGTCACCCTCGACGCGGAGACGCGCGGCGAAGCGCTGCGCGAGTTGGCGCAGCTCATCGCGGATGTGCGCCAAGGCACCTGGGCGCCGGCACGACGGCGCCAGGGTCGTGGCCGCACGCTGAACCCGCCACGTTTCGCCGACTTTGCCCGCGATTGGGCGGAGCGCCGTGTCATCGAGGGAGGCCGTCGAGGGATGGGCCTCTCGCGGTCTGGCCGCGCCGATCTGAAGTGGCGTCTGGGGCACCTACTGCCCTACTTCGGCCGTATGCGCCTGGATGAGATCACCCCACTCGAGGTCGACCGCTACCGCCTGGCGCTCGTCAAGCAGGGCAAGCTGGGGACGACTTCGATCAACATGATGCTCACGGCGCTGGCCGCGATCCTGGAGACCGCCGTCGAATACGAGCTGATCGATCGAAACCAGGCCAAGGGCCGACGCCGTCGACTTCCGGCCGTGACGCCAAGGCGGGTGTGGCTCGACCGCGCCGATCACATCAGCGCGCTGCTCGACGCCGCCGGCGAAATCGACTGCGCCGCGAGGGCGCATCCCGGGCAGCGTCGCGCGCTCATCGCCACGCTCGTGTTCGCCGGGCTGCGTCTCGGCGAGGCGCTCGCGCTGTGCTGGAGCGACCTTGACCTCGACCGCAACACACTACGGGTCACCGACTCGAAGACAGACGCTGGCGTGCGCACTATCAACCTCCTGCCCGTCTTGGCCAACGAGCTGCGCGCCTACAGGAGCCACCTCGGCAGGCCGCTCGACGGATTCGTGTTCGCGACGAGCACGGGTCGACCGCTCGGCGCCACCAATGTGCGCAAACGAATCATGGAGCCCTCCGCTGCGCGCGCAAGTACGAACCTCCGCGACAATGGCCTCCTGCCGTTGCCCGACGGCCTCACCCCGCACAGCCTGCGCCGCACGTTCGCCTCGCTGCTGTTCGCGCTCGGCGAGCCACCGCCCTACGTCATGAGCCAGCTCGGCCACACCACCGCCGGATTCACGCTCGCTCTGTACGCGCGCGAGATG
Source organism: uncultured Solirubrobacterales bacterium (assembly GCA_963744135.1). Taxonomy (GTDB): domain Bacteria; phylum Actinomycetota; class Thermoleophilia; order Solirubrobacterales; family Solirubrobacteraceae; genus Palsa-744. Next base: position 1,526,637 of record CAVUSE010000004.1, read on the forward strand.
CACCGTCGAGACGGCGAGCCCGCACGCCTGCGCGCTCTCGCGGCAGGCCACATCGATCCAGCTCGCGCCCCTGGCCGGGGGTCGTTCGACTGAGAGACCTCTCGTTGTCAAACGAGATGACCCACCCGGTGTCAATTCGCAGTTCCACTGCACCGCGCGGGAGAGGGACGGTGTGTGCCGGCCCACACTTCAGCCCCAGGCAGGTCCAGGGCCCATCGTGTGGCGATGCAGGCCCGCGGCTCAGCTGTCCGCGCGCGTCCAGGTCTGCGTTGCCGGATCCCATTCGATCAGTTGGCCCGTGGTGTCCTCGATCAGCGGGTCGAGGAACGCGCGGATCTCATTGAGCAGCGTGTGCCAGGACTCGGGCGGCATCCGCTGGTAGGCCATCCGTTCGAGCATCGCGGTATACGTCTGCTGGCGGTCCGGCATGTCCGCGAGCGCGGCTGCGAGCGTGACGACGTCGTGGTTGCGATGGGCGGCCACGTCGACGATCGCCGAGTGCAGCTCGCTCGCCCTGAAGCTGTGAACGCGGCTGAGGACCCACGTGTCGGCGAAGTCGCGGTCGCGCGTATTCAGCTCGCGGCGGCTCATCATCGTCGCGACCTTCTCGGCCAGACTCATCTCCGGCGGATAGGACGCCAGCCGGATCGTGCCGGTGCCCAACAGCTCGGGCAGCTCGATGACTGTCGACCGGTGCGGGTCACCAAACGAGAAGTCGAGCGTCGTCGTGATCCTCGCCGTCACCAGATGCGCGATCAACTTCACCCGCACCCCGTGATATCCGGCGTCTTCGCGCACGACCTCCGTTCGGATGGTGTCGGTATCGAATACGAGCCCGTCATCCACATCGAGCTTGGTGGCGACGATCTCGGCGACGGTGGCCGCGACGACGGCCTCGTCGTTGTCGACGCCCACCGTGGAGAGATCAGCGTCCTTGGTCACCCGGCGAGCCGACATCGCGGCCATCAGCATTCCCGCCCTTCAGGGTCATCTTGTCGGCGTATCGCGACGCGGCCAGGCGGCGCAGGAACCCCTCGACGGCGTAAACGACGAGCAGGGCGTTGGTGTTGCCGCCGTAGTCTGAGCGGGCGAGTGCCTGGATCTGGCGGAAGATCCGCGTGGCGCTCTGTGCGTGTTCGACGGGGTCGTCGCTCACGCGAGGATCACCTCGAGCGCCTCCCGGATCCGGCGTTCCCCACCGAGTTGCCGCGCGAGCGCGGTCAGCCGGAGCGGGTCCGCCCCGGCTTGTCGCGTGTAACGCGACAGCGCCGTGAGCGCCACGTCGCGCCCGACGATGTGGGGCACGCGCATCGCGTCGACGATGCACCGCGGCGCCGAATAGATCCAGAACGGCTCGCTGGCGTCGGTGTGCTGAGCAATCCGATCCAGGCCGAACGTCTCGGCGGCGAACCGATGCAGCCGGGTTGCCGGCATGTCGATCTTCGGCCAGTGGGCGCCGCGTGGAACGGCGAGGTCGATTCTTGCCGGCAGCTCGTCGGACAGATCCCAGTACGACAGGCCCGAGCTCAGGCAGATCGTCCCGTCCGGAACCCGCGCGGCGAGCGCCGCGAACTCGGTGTTCATGGCCGGGTCGCTGTCAACTGACTGCATCACGCCGCGCGAGAGCACGACCAGATCACCCTCGTCACGCAGCCGGTAGATCTGGTGTCGCGGGATCCCGGCGTCGACGGCCTCGCGGACGCGGAACGGCCGGCTGCCGAAGTGATGCTTGATGATCTTCAGCTCAGAACGAGGCATGCGATAAATCCTAACCACCTCATCGGCAGGTGGTGAGCTTTTGTTGGTCGCCGGCTCGCGACGGCAGGGAGCGCGATCGCGTTGCTCGCCGGCACGACGACGGGATCGGCGCTCGCACATGCGCGCGACCGATCGCTATCGGTTGTGGACTGGTCGTCGCCCTCGCGCTTCTCACTGCAGTGCTCGGGCTTCGGCCGCCGAGTGTCCGGTGCTGCGGCCCGGCTCGACGCGAGGTGTCGCCGCTGTCACGGCAGCGCTGGTCGCAGCAGTGGACACCGCCAAACTGCCCCAGAGCAGGGAAATTCGCCTCGAAGACCTCTCGTTGTGCACACGAGCGTCCTCTAGTTGAGCTACCTCGCTCCAAACGGCCACTTTCATGAAGCATCGAAAGGGCAGAAGACGGACAAAATGGTGCGCTGAGCACCTCGTGGACGAAACTCCTGCTAGGTCTAAAAGACCCAATTAGCAGGTATTTTAATGGGCACGGTTGGGATCGAACCAACGACTTCTCGCGTGTGAAGCGAGCGCTCTCCCACTGAGCTACGTGCCCTACATGCCCGATTCTATTGGGCTCGTGAGTTGTCCGCCGCCTCGGCCAGGCGGCATCGCGTTGCCCCAGCCTCGCGTTGGAAAAGCGCAATCCGCCGCCCATGCCCCCGGGCGGGTGGCGCGCCCTACGCCACTACGCTGGGCGCCGGATGCGGCTCCAGGCGCACGGCGGGGATCGAGTAGGCGCGCGCCAGCGCTTCGACCTGGCTCGGCGTCAGCGAGGCGCCGAACGCGGGGGCGCCTCCGAGCTTGCGGTAGGCGCTCTGCACAACCTTGCCGACCAGCGACAGGTTGTAGTGGCCGTCGTACACGCAGTAGATGTAGAGCGCCGCGTTGGCGCGCAAGAACCGTGCGGCCGCTGTGCTCGCTGCGCCGTCCGGCGCAACCGCTGCGCCACCTCCGCCCCCCGGCGCGCTCGCTGCGCCACCCCCCGCGCGCGACGCTGCCTGGTGGGCGTGGGCTTTTGCATGCGTCACGGCGATCCCCGACCCCGCGTGCAGCGCCGCCGCGAGGTACTGCCACCCGCGCTGGGTGAGGCGAACATAGGACTTGAGCATGTCGGCCAGCTCCGCGGCGGATCCGGTGACGCTGCCTTCGGTGGTGACTTCCGCGGGCAGCGTGAGCGCTACGGCGCGACGCTCGGCAGCGGCCACCTTCACACGCAGTGAGGGGTTGGGTGCGCTGGGAAGTCCGCCGGCAAGAGACGGCCACGCCGCGCGGGCGGCGGCGACCTCAGCGGCGGTGGGGCTCTGCAGTCGCTGCAGGGTGTGCGCCAGCTGCACGAGATCCGTGCGCTCCACGCGCAGTGCGGCCGGCCGAGGGTGCGCGCCTGCGCAGCCCGCGGCCCCCGCGACGGCGACGCTTGAGAGCGCCGCCGCGGCGAGGCGCGCGTAACGGGAGGTCGTCGTCGCCCCCGCTTTTACGCGGACAGCAGGTCGACGATGAAGATCAACGGCGAGTTTGGCGGGATCTTGGGCGGCGACCCTTTCGCGCCATAGGCCAGTTCGGCGGGGATGATCAGTTCGCGCCGACCGCCCACGCGCATGCCGACGACCCCCTCGTCCCAGCCCTTGATGACCTGGCCCTCGCCGAGCGTGAAGGTGAAGGGTTCTTTCGTTTCCCAGGAGGCGTTGAACACCTTCCCGTTGCTGTACAGCGCGCCAACGTAGTTGACCGTCACCGACTCCCCGGCCTTGGCTTCGGCACCGGTGCCGGTGACGATTTCCTTGGTCACAAGCTTCGTCGGGGCGGGACCCTTCGGCGGCGTGATCGTCGGCTCGGTGGCCAGCGGGCCGCTGGTGGGCGTGGTGCCAGTGGTGGACACCGGGGTCTTTTCGACGACAGCATTCGCCGCGGTGGACTCGTTGCCGACCGCGATCGTGCTGGAGCCGCTCGACCCGCAGCCGGCAATCAGCGCGGCTGCGCCGATGGTCGCCAGGCTGAGGGCGCGGCGGGGGAAGTTGAGTTTGGAAAGGTTCATCACGGTTGCGCAGCCTAACGGAACGCGCCACATTTGTGGCGCACCACCCCGGCCATGGGCATTCGCCTGCACGACCGGAGCTGCTGTCCGCCCGCATCGGGCCGAAGGTATCGCGGGCATCGGGCCGAAAGTATCGCCCGCATCGGGCCGAAGGTGTCGCGGGCATCGGGCCGAAGGTGTTGGGGGCGAAGGTGCCGGAAATTCCCTTCGCGCGCTAGGATCCACGACGGACCGTGCTAGGCGGGGAGGTAGCGGTGCCCTGCACCCGCAATCCGCTCTAGCGGGGCTGAATTCCCCCCCAAGGGGCATTCGCTCCGGTCGCTCCGCCGTTTGGGGTGTCGATGGTTCGGGTCCCGCGCGGTGTCGGCTTGTGAACCAGGTCAGGTCCGGAAGGAAGCAGCCTTAAGCGATCCCCGGCAGGCGCAGCGGGCGTTCCCGATCCGGAGTCGCAAGCGGCGATCGGCGGTCGGCTGTGGAACTTCGACGGGGGGTGCACGGTCCACTACCGGCAACGTCGGAGGATCCGCCACGAGCGGTTGGTGTGGGTCACGGCGAAGCCTTCGGGCACCGCCACCGGCTGGTGGGGGTCGTTGCGGTCGAGGATGTAGTGGGTCTGGACTTCCGCATCGGCGGGGTCCACAAAGGTTCCGTGCGCGATCTTCTGCATCTGGAGGTTGGCGATCTCGCTCGGGGGGGTTTCCAGCCACAACGCCAGCAGCGGGATCGGCGCGTGGTTGGTCACGCCGATCGGCTCGCAGTTGGCCGTGATCGCACCCGCGTCCACCAGCGCGGTCAGTTCGCTCTGGATGCGCTGCTGGCGACCCAGTTCGTTCAGTTCACGGTGGTTGGTGCGGTATTCGGAGGGGATTGACGCCAGCAGCGCCACCACCGACAAGGCCGCAGCCACCATCCACCAGCGCCGGTGGGGGTCCTCGCGCGGCAGCTCCATCCAGCCGAATACCGCGGCGCCGGCGAAGACGCATAGGATCGCCGCGGCGAGGAAGGCGTAGCGGGTGTCGATCGGCAGCCCCACGCTCGCGAAGGCGGCGAACACCACCACCGCCACGACGCCCGCAAGCGCGCCGGGGAGTGCGCGAGCGCGCAGCCACGCCAGCGCCGCCAGCCCTCCGAGCGCGGCCGCGACGAGCGCGAAGGGGCCGAGGATCTCTCCGATCCGCCGTGGGATGTACTCGGGCACCTTCCCCACCCCCGTCTCGCGGTGCAGCGTTTCGGCGGTGTGTCTGGTGTTGGTCAACGACCACAACGGGTTCCCGGTCACCAGCCAATCGCTTGCGACCCACACAATCGGAGCGGCCCCGACGAGCAGTGCCAGCCAGGCGAGCTGGCGAGGGGTGCGCGGGGCGTCTCCAACAGCGCCGGGGTTGCGCGGCGCACCGGCGACGACATCGAGCTGGCCGGAGGTACGCGGCGCACCGGCGACGCTGTCGAGCTGGCCGGAGGTACGCGGCGCACCGGCGACGCTGTCGAGCTGGCCGGAGATGCGCGGCGGCTCCGCTGCGGCGCCCCGTTGGGCACGCACGGTCGGCAGCGCGAGGTACAGCCAGTACAACCCCGAGAAGGCCCACGCCTCGGGCCGCAGCAGTCCGGCGAGCGCCAGCAGCGCCAGCACCGGCGCTCCTGCGCGCCGGCGGCGGGTCTCGACGATCAGCGCGCACAACACCAGCAGCAGGTAGGGAATGTCCACGTACGCGCGCACCCCGTAGGAGAGGGTCTGCCCGCGGGTGAGCAGCAGCAGTGCCGCGACGGCGCCGGCGGGGCGGTTGAACCACAGCGTGCCCAGCCGGTAGACGGCCCACCCACAGGCTGAGAGAGCGAGGAAGCCGAGGGCGACGGCAATCTGTTCGCCGGCGTGAGGTCCGAGCGGAGCGACCACCACCCCGAGCCCCTCGACAAGCGGGTGCGGCGTGGGAGCGATCGGGATGCCGTACTGCGGCGTTTCCCCGCGCGTCAGCTGCTGCCCCCACACCAGCGCGTACAGCGTGTCGTAGTTGGCAAAACCTACGCCGCTGATGACCCGCAGCAGCACCGCACCCGCCACGATCGCCAGGGGTGTGGCGAGGCGGGCGGGAAGAGTGCCGGCGTCCGTTCTCAAACCCTTCGCATCGTCTCCCGCCACGCCCCGCGAAGTGTCGTCAGTTGCCGGAGGAGTGGTTCGGAAGCTTTTTGAAAGCTTTTTGGTGGGGGACGCCACAGGTCCGCACGCTAGCCGCTGAGCGCCGAGAGCGGCCGGATAGACTCATCCCCCAGGGTGCCGGAGAGCGACAATCATAATCAGCAACAGCAGCAGTCCCTCTACCGCCGCAACCGCCCGCGCACATTCGCCGACGTCGTCGGGCAGGAGCCCGTGGTGCGCACGCTGCGCAGCGCGGTGGAGCGCGGGAGGGTGCACCACGCCTACCTGTTCGTGGGCTCGCGCGGCACCGGCAAGACATCGATGGCGAAGATCCTCGCGGCCTGCCTCAACTGCGAGCGCGGGCCGACGACCGAGCCGTGCGGGGTGTGCGAGTCCTGCCGTGCGATCGCCGCCGCTCGCTCGCTCGACGTGATCGAGATGGACGCCGCCTCCAACAACTCGGTCGAGGACATCCGCGAGCTGCGCGAGAGCGTCGCCTTCGCGCCGGTGAGCGGGCGCAGCAAGGTGTACATACTCGACGAGGCGCACATGCTCTCGCAGGCGGCGTGGAACGCGTTCCTGAAGACGCTCGAGGAGCCACCGCCCGACACGGTGTTCGTGCTGGCCACGACGGAGGCGCAGAAGGTGCCGGCGACGGTGGTGGACCGCTGCCATCGCTTCGACTTCCAGCGCCCCACGGTCGAGCAGATCGCGGGCGTGGTGCGCCGCGCCGCGCAGGCCGAGGCGATCGAGATTCCTCCCGAGGCAGCGGCCGCCGTGGCGCGTGCGGCCACGGGCAGCTTCCGCGACGCGCTGGGGACGCTCGAGCAGCTGCTCACCTACAGCGGCGCCGAGATCGTGCTGGAGGACGTGCTGGCGGTGCTGGGGGTGACCGACTCCCAGCTCCTGGAAGAGACGATCGACGCGGTGGCACAGGGAAGCGCCAGAGAGGCGCTGCTGGCGGTGGCGCGCTGCGCGGAGGGAGGCAGAGACGCCGGCGCGTTCACGGCCGACCTGGAGGGTCGCGCGCGCGATCTGCTGGTGGTGTGCACCCTCGGTGAAGTGCCGGCCGAGCTGTCGCTGACGGCCGAGGCGGACGCGCGCCTGCAGGCGCAGGCGGAGCGGGTGCCGCAGGCGACGGCGGTCCGCCTGCTGGAGCAGCTGGGCGGGGCGCTCGAGGCGGTGAAGGCCGGCGGCGAGCCGCGCACGCAACTGGAGCTCGCGCTGGTGAAGGCGGCGCGACCCGAGACCGACGGCTCGCTGAAGGCGCTGCTGGCACGGATCGAGCGCCTGGAGCGGGGATTGGGTGGATCGGAGCCTGCCGCGCCGCCGCACCCCGCCGACGACCTGCTGGCGGTCGCCACGGCAGAGCAGCCCCCAGAGGACACCCCCACCTCTCCTCCGCCGCCGACGCCGCTGAGCGAGGAGCCCGTGCGGATGGATGATGCGGCGGATCTCGACGCGCTGTGGCCGGCCGTGGTCGAGCTGGTGGGCACCGAGAACAAGCTGCTGAGCGCCGTGCTGAAGGACGCGCGGGCAGTGGCGTTGAGCGATGAGGAGCTGACCGTGGCGTTCGCCGCAACGGCGTCGTTCCTGAAGAAGAAAGCCGAGGACAGCGCCCACCGGGCGACGGTGACCGAGGCGCTGCGCCAGCTCACTGGGCGGCAGCGGCTGCGGGTGGTGTACGAGCTGCGCGAGGAGCTGCCCCCGCCCGCGGAGGGAGATGTCGTGCAGGCGCCCAGCAGCGAAGAGGAGTGGGTGGCACGCTTCAAGGATGAGCTCGACGCGGAGGAGCTCGTCGGCGCCGGCGAGGCGATCAGCGAAAGCGAGTAAGGAGCGAGCACGATGGCCCAGCAGAAGCGACCCAACATGCAGCAGATGCTCCAGCAGGTGCAGAAGATGCAGCGCGACATGGAGCAGGCGCAGGAGGCGCTCAAGCACGAGACCGTCGAGGCGGCGGCCGGCGGGGGCGTGGTGAAGGTGCAGGTGTCGGGCGATCTGCAGGTGCGGTCGGTGACGATCGCGCCCGAGGCGGCCGACCCCGAGGACGTGGAGATGCTCGGCGATCTGGTGCTGGCGGCGGTCAACGAGGCGCTGCGTGCCGCCCAGGAGCTCGCGGCGGAGCGGATGGGCGGGGCGACCGGAGGCCTCGACCTGGGCGCGCTCGGCGGGCTCGGGCTGCCGGGTTTGTAGGCCGTGGTGGGACTCCGTTCGCAGTCCACCGATGACGCGACCACCCACAAGCTGAGCGCCCCGTCACGCGCATGAGCACGTTCGCGCCCCCCGTCCAGAAGCTGGTCACCGAGCTCTCGAAGCTGCCCGGCATCGGCAACCGCACGGCGCAGCGGCTGGCCTTCCACATCCTGCGTGCCTCCGGCGAGGACGCCACGGCGCTGGCGCAGGCGATCCTCGACGTGAAGGAGCGGATCGGGCTGTGCGAGGTGTGCTTCAACCTGACCGACGAGCCGCGCTGTCGCATCTGCCGCGACCCGCGCCGCGAGCAGGACGTGATCTGTGTGGTGGAGGAGCCCTCGGATGTGATCCCGATGGAGCGCACGCACGAATTCGAGGGCGTCTACCACGTGCTCGGCGGCGCGCTCTCGCCGATCGACGGAGTGGACCCCGAGGATCTGAAGATCGCCGAGCTCTACACGCGCGTGGCGGATGGGGCGGTGCGTGAGATCGTGCTCGCCACCAACCCCACCACCACTGGGGAGGCGACCGCGCTGCACATCGCGCAGGGTCTGCACGAGCGCTCGGCCGAGCTGCGGGTGACGCGCCTTGCGAGCGGCCTGCCGGTCGGGTCTGACCTCGAGTATGCCGACGAGGTCACCCTCGGCAAGGCGCTCTCAGGTCGCCGCGCGCTGTAGCTCTCCCTCGCCGCCCGGCAGCTCTCCGTCGCCGTCTGGCGTATCCACCAGCACCGGCGGACAGGGATCCTCTGTCACTTCCTCGAGCGGCGGCATCTCTTCGTCGACGACCGCGCGCGCGGCGGTCTCCGAGCCGCGGCCGACAGGGCTCGATTGACGCAGCTTGGAGACGATTGCGTCGAGCTCGAACGAGGCCCAGCAGGCTCTCGCGAGCTCGTGCCCGTGGTTGGCCCAGGTGGCGTTGATCACCTTGAAGCCGCGCGATTGCAGCCATTGGACGGCGGGCAGGTAGTCGGTGTCGCTGGAGACGAGAATCGCCGCGTCGAACGCGCCCTCGCCCGCCAGCGAGAGCAGCCCCGTGACGATCGCCGTGTCGACCCCTTTCTCGGTCGACCAGCGCAGCGTCTCCTGGCAGTTGGGGCACTTCTCGATCGAGTGCTCGCACGCTCTGCAGTACACCGATCTCGGTTTGGAGCGGCGCACGCGAGTGGTGACGCGAAAGCGTGGCTGCTTGTCGAGGAACGCGTCCAGCCAGCCCTTCAGCTTCTTGCCGGGGTCATCTTCGTCGTAGGAGGCATATACCAGCGCCTCCTCGAGGTGCAGCGTGTCGCCGAAGCCCGCGAGCTGCAGTTGCCGTTCGCTCTCGCCGAGCAGCTCCGCCGGGACCTTTCGCCAGTCGATCAGATCGCCGTGGGCGCGGTTTCTCCATTGCAGGGAGAAGTTCCAGAAATCGATGAAGATGCTTGTGCGGTAGGCCACGCCCTAAACCCCCTATCGAGTGGTTGTGCTCATTGACATGATCTCCCAGGATAGGCATTGACGCCATGCCCTACGCCGCCACCTTTTGTGGGAGAGGTCCTATCCTCCGTGCGTGTCCAACATTGTCGTGATGAAGTTCGGCGGCACCTCCGTCGCCGACGCAGAACGGATCAAGCGCGCAGCGCGGCGGATCGTCGAGCGCCGCGAAGGGGACGCGCGGGTGGTGGCGGTGCTGTCGGCGCGCGGCAAGACCACCGACGAGCTGATCGCGATGGCGGATGAGGTGTCCGCGGCACCCGACGCGCGTGAGATGGACATGCTGCTGTCCACCGGTGAGCGCATCTCCTGCGCGCTGTGCGCGATGGCGATCAAGGACCTCGGCCACCACGCGATCTCGCTGACGGGCTCGCAGGCGGGGATCGTCACCGACGCCTCGCACACCCGCGCGCGCATCCTCGACGTGCGCGCCGATCGCATCAGGGCGGCACTGGAGGAGGACCACATCGTGCTGGTGGCGGGCTTCCAGGGCGTGTCGACCGCCACCCAGGACGTCACCACGCTGGGACGCGGCGGCTCCGACACGACCGCGGTCGCCGTGGCGGCCGCGCTGGGCGCGGAGGTGTGCGAAATCTACACCGACGTGGCGGGCGTGTTCAGCGCCGACCCGCGGGTGGTGCCCGATGCGCGCAAGCTCGCCACCGTCACCTTCGAGGAGATGCTGGAGATGGCGGCCTCCGGCGCGGGGGTGCTGCAACTGCGCTCGGTCGAGTACGCGCGCAACCACGGGGTGCGGATCCACTGCCGCTCCTCATTCGACGACACCCCCGGTACCGTGGTGGTGAAGGAAGGAGAGAACATGGACCATGCCGAGAAGCCACTGATCACAGCCGTCACCCACTCGACCTCCGAAGCGATGATCACGCTGTTGGGGGTCCGCCACCAGCCGGGCGTGGCGGCGAGTATCTTCGAGGCGCTCGCCGAAGCGGGCGTCGACGTGGACATGATCGATCAGAACCGGCCCACCGGCGGCGAGCTGGCCGAGATCTCGTTTACGGTGCCGCGCGAGCATCTGCGCGAGGCGCGCGCGGCGCTGGCGCCCCTGGCCGGCGAGCTGTTCTCCGAGCTGATCGCCTACGAGGAGATCGGCAAGGTGTCGATCGTCGGCGCCGGCATGCGCTCGCATCCGGGCGTGGCGGCGAAGGTGTTCAAGGTGCTGGCCGCCGAGGATCTCAACATCGACATGATCTCGACCTCGCCGATCAAGATCTCGTGCGTGATCCCGCGCGAGCGCGTGGAGTCGGTGGTGCGGGCGCTGCACGCCGCGTTCGAGCTCTCCGGGCCAGACACGATCCGCGAGGAGGAGCCGGCGCGGGCGGGCGGACAGAGTAGATGACCGACCACAGCCCCAACGTGCGCTGGCAATGCTCGGCGCTGAGCCGGGAGCGGCGCTGGGAGGCGTTGGGGTGCGCGGGGGCAACGGTGTGGTTCACCGGGTTGCCGGCGGCGGGCAAGTCGACGCTGGCGAGCGCGGTGGAGGAGGGGCTGGTGGAGACGGGCAGGCCGGCGTTTCTGCTCGACGGCGACAACCTACGGCACGGGCTCAACGGCGACCTCGGCTTCGACGAGCGGGCGCGCAGCGAGAACGTGAGGCGCACCGCGCACGTCGCGAGGCTGCTGGCGGAGTCGGGGTCGATCGCACTGGTGAGCCTGGTGAGCCCCTACGCAGCCGACCGCGAGGCGGCGGCGATGTTGCACGCAGAGGCCGGGCTGCAGTTCGTCGAGGTGTTCGTGGATGCCCCCTTGGAGCTCTGTCAGGAGCGCGACCCCAAGGGACTGTATGCGCGAGCGCAGGCCGGTGAGCTGCGCGGAATGACGGGCGTGGGGGCGCCCTATGAGGCGCCAGAGCACCCCGACCTGGTGGTGCGCTCGGGCGAGGAAACGGTGGAGGAGGCGGTTGAGCGCATCATGCGCTTACTGGACACCCGCTCGCTGTGTCCGGCCCGCAATGACCTCAACGGCGCTCACAATGACCTCAACGGCGCCCACCAGGCCTGAGCGCCCGGCACCCGGCGTCAGGTGGCGGGGGTCTCGGCGGCGAGCGGCCCCAAACGGGGCTGGTGGCCGTAGAGCTCAAACGCCCTGAAGCCGGCGAAGGTCTTGTGCTCGGAGCCGTGGAAGTCGGAGGAGCCGGTTGTGAGCAGGTCGAGCTCGGCGGCGATCTCGCACAGCAGCCCCACCTGCTCGGCGGTGTGGGTGGGGTAGAAGGCCTCCACGCCATCGACCCCGAGCGACGCGAAGCGCTCCAGCATCGCCCGCACCGTCTCAGGCTCCTGCACGTCCCAGAAGGGGTGCGCCCACACCGCGACGCCGCCGGCGGCATGGATCAGCTCGATCGCCTCCGCAACCGTGGGGCGGGTGCGTGCGACATAGGTGGGCACTCCGGGCACCAGATAGCGGGGAAACAGCTCCTTCAGGCTGCCGATCCCCTCGGCGGCGATCCGCTCGGCATTGTCGGGGTGGTCGAGCAGCGCGTGGGCAAGATGGGGGCGCCCGAGCGGATCGCCGGAGGCCTGGCGGCGGCGCAGCTCGGTGTCCTCGAGCGCAAAGCCATCCGCGCGCAGCAGATCGGCCATCGCCAGCACGCGCCGCTCGCGGTCGCCGCGCAGGTCTTCGAGCGTGGCGGCGAAGACGGGGTCACAGTGGTTGACGAGGTAGCCGAGGATGTGCAGCTCCTCGTAGGCCTCGTCCACCGAGGAGAGCTCGGTGGCGGGGATCACGCGCACTCCGGCGCGCGGGCCCTCCGCCAGGGCCTCTTCGACGCCCCCGACCGAATCGTGGTCGGTGAGCGCGAGCAGCTCAACCCCCGCGGCGGCGGCGGCGCGCACGACCTCGGCGGGGGGAAATTCGCCGTCGGAGTGCAGCGAGTGGGATTGCAGGTCGAAGGTGGGGCGCATGGAGCCGCGTACCGTACAGGTCAGCCGTCGAGCGAGCGCTGCAGCTGCTCGAGCACGCGCACCACGCGCAGGCCGGAGTGCCCGTCCGAGCGCGGGGTGGCGCCGGTGCGGATGCACTCGAGGAAGTGCTCGCACTCGACGCGCAGCGGCTCGACGGGAGGGATCTGGGGTGAGAAGATCGCCCCCGAGCGCGCGATGTACTCCCCCCACGAGCGCGTGTCCTCGTCGAAGCCCTTGTCGTAGAGCGTGAGCTTGCCCTCCAGCTGCATGTCGTCGAACGTGGCCATCCGCCGCGCGCCAACGACCGTCAGACGCCGCTCCTTGTGGGGGTCGAGCCAGGAGAGGTGCAGGTGCGCCACGATCCCGGAGGGAAAGCGCAGGTAGCAGAAGACGACGTCCTCGACCCCCGCGCGCACGTAGGAGCGCCCGTGCGCGACGCACTCGGAGGGCTCCTCGCCGATCAGCGACAGGATCACCGAGACGTCGTGCGCGCCGAGGCTCCACAGCGCGTTCTCGTCGGCGCGCAGCTTGCCGAGATTCAGGCGATTCCCGTATACGTAGTACAGCTCACCCAACTCTCCCGCCTCGAGCAGCTCCCGCAGGCGATCGACCGCGGGGTGGTACTCGAGCAGGTGCCCGACCATCAGCACCCGCCCCGCGCGCTCGGCCGCGGCGACGGCCGTTTCGGCGTCGGCGGCGGTGGTGGCGAGCGGCTTCTCGACGAAGCAGTGCTTGCCGGCGCCCACTACGCGGACGGCGAGCTCGGCGTGCGAGGGCACCGGCGTGGCGAGCACGACCGCATCGAGCTCCGGGTCGTCGAGCAACTCCTGAAGCTCCCCCGTGACCCGTGCCCCGGGAAACTGCTGCGCCGCCCGGGCGCGCGCATGCTCGGAGGGATCGCACAGCCAGCGCAACTCGCAGCCGGGGAGCGCAGCGAGGTTGCGCGCGAGGTTGGGCCCCCAGTAGCCGAGACCGGCGACCCCGACCCGCATGGGAGACTCGCTCACGAGGCGAGCGTATCGATCGCCTGCACGCAGCGCTCCGCCGCGTGACCGTCGCCGTACAGCTGTGGGCGCTCGCTCGGCGGCCGTGCGTTCGAGCGCGGCGAGCGCGGCGTCGAGGTCGAGGTCCACGAGCGTGTTCCACCCAGCCTCCACGGTCTCGACCCACTCGGTGCTCGGACGCAGCGTGATGCAGGGCACTCCCGCCAGGTAGGCCTCCTTCTGGACGCCGCCGGAGTCGGTGAGCACCGCGCGGGCATTGCACAGCAGCGCGGCCAGCTCGCCGTAGCCGAGCGGCTCGGTGACGCGCAGCCCCTCGATTCCCGCCAGCTCCTCCAGCAACCCCGCGTCGCACAGGCGCGCGCGTGTACGCGGATGCAGCGGGAACACCACCGGCGCCGGCAGTGCCCGCACCAGATCCACCAGCGCGCGCAGGCGCGCGGGCGGGTCGACGTTGCCGGCACGGTGTGCGGTGAGCAACAGGTACTCGCCTGCTCGCACATCGTGCGCTTCCAGCGTGCTCGTGTCCGCACGCGCGGCGGGCTGCAGGCGTAACGCGAGGTCCACCATCACGTCCCCCACGACCTCGATCCGCCCCTCGATCGTTTCCCCGTGCACGTTGATGGCAGCGGCGTCCGAGGCGCATAGCAGCAGCTCTGAGAGATGGTCGGTGAGCACGCGGTTGCGCTCCTCGGGCATCGCACGGTCGAAGGAGCGCATCCCCGCCTCCACGTGCACGACGGGCACGCCCGCATCGGCCGCGGCGAGCGCGCCGGCGAGCGTGGAGTTGGTGTCGCCGTACACCAGCACCGCGTCGGGCCGCTCGTGCGCGAGCAGCGGCTCCAGCGCGACCAGCATCCGCCCCAGCTGCGAGGTGTTGGTGCCCCCGGCGATCCCCAGTTCGCGCTCGGGCCGCGCGAGGCCCAGCTCGCGGAAAAAGACCGCCGAGAGCGAGTCGTCGTGGTGCTGGCCGGTGTGCACCAGCACCTCCTCGTGGCGTGCCCGCAGCGGCCCCGAGACCGCGGCGGCCTTGATGAACTGGGGGCGGTTGCCGACGACCGTGAGGATCTTCACGGACGCGATCCAGACTTACACGGGGGGAGGTCGGGAGGGGGGCCTGCCCCCTCCCCGCTCCACTGGGTGAGGATCTTCACGCGGAGCAGACTATGCGCTCACACGGGGGACCGCTGCGCGCGGCGACCCAACTACGCCGCAGCGCCAACGACCGAGGTCGACCAGTCGATCACCGACGTGGGCCGCACCACGTGTCGGCTCATCCCCAGCTCCTTGGGTGACACACCGAGCGCGAGGCCGACCAGCTGGGGGAGATGCAGAACGGGCATGTCCAGCTCGCGCGCGACGACGCCTTCGGCGGCGGGCTGTTGCAGGTCGAGGTTCAGGTGGCAGAGCGGGCAGGGTGTGACGAGGCAGTCGGCGTCGGCGTCCACCGCGTCGCCGAGGTGGCGGCCGGCCTGCTTCAGCGAGGCCTCCTTGTTCATCGTGACGATCGGGAAGCCGCAGCACTTGCGCATCCCCGCGTACTCGATCACGGTGCCGCCGAGCGCCTCGATCACCTGCTCGAGGTAGTGGTCGCGGGGGGTCTCGGCATCGATTCCCAGGCGCTTGCGGGGGCGCACGATGTAGCAGCCGTAGAAGGGGCCAACTTTGAGGTTGGTGAGCGGCAGCTTCACGCGGGAGCGCAGCTCGTCGAGACCGATCTCCTCGACCAAAAGCCACAGGAAGTTCTTGTTCGTGAGGCCCTTCTCGTACGAGAGCCCCTCGGGGGCGAGCGTGGCGTTGACGTGCGCGCGGTACTCGGCGCTCGCGTCGAGGCGCTCCTGGCACTCGCTCTGGGCGCCCTGGCAGGTGGAGCAGATGTTCATCATCAGCTCCGCGCCATCGACCTGCTGGGCGAGCGCGAAGGTGCGCGCGTTGAGCGTGTCGGCGAGCTCCTGGTTGTGCTCGGCGATCACGCCGCAGCCGCTGCAGTTGGCGCGGTCGAGCTGGACGAGCTCGATGTCGAGCAGGGGGGCGACGCGCGCCATCGAGCCGTGCAGCTCGGGGGTGAAGCCGCGGCTGACGCAGCCCGGCCAATAGGCGACCTTCATCAGCTTGTGCTCCCTTCCGTCGAGGACTCCGTCGGACCCCCGACGGCGGACTCCTCGGGACCGCCGCCCACCGCAACGGCTGCGACCACCCCCGCGGCGTCGTCCTGGTCTTCGTCCTCGCCGGAGATGTAGAGGTTGAGCTCATACCGTTCGGGCCGGCTCTCGACGGTCTGGTAGATCCGCTTGACGGCCTGCAGGTCGGCGGGCGGGATCTTGTGGCCGAACAGCGCCAGTTTGATGCCGATCTTTCCGCGCGCGATCGCCTTGACGGCGGTGGGCAGCAGCGAGAGCAGCTCTTTGCCGGCGGCCGGGTGGAATTTCCCGAACCACGAGTTGCCGCCGTAGGAGCGGGGCGGCAGTTCGGCCTCGTGCAGCAATCCGTAGTCGCGCACGAGCGTGGTGAGGGCGGCCTCGTGGCGCTCGCCGTTGTTGGCGTCGACGATGTGCTGGTCGGAGATCGCGATGCGGCGCAGGCGCATGATCTGGCCCATCGGGTTGACGTCCTTGGGGCAGGCCTCCACGCACTTGAAGCAGTGCGTGCAGTCGAAGATCCCCTGCGGGTCTTCGGAGAGATCCACGAGGCGCTCGCGCTGGCGATCGTCGCGCGGGTCGCCGACGAAGCGGTAGGCCTTCGCCAGCGCGGCGGGGCCGATGAAGCCGGGGTCGACCTCCATCGCCAGGCAGTCCGACACGCAGGCGCCGCACTGGATGCACGCCATCGACTGGGTGACGTCCACCATCGCGTCTTTCGCCACCACGTACTCGCGCTCGGGGACGGGCTGCTTGGCGAGCAGCCACGGTGTGACGCGCTGGATCTTCTTCCAGTGCACGGCGTCCATGTCGACGATCAGGTCCTTGATCACGGGCATGTTGCCCATCGGCTCGATCTCGATCACCCCGTCCTTGCCGGACGCGCGGGCGTGGTCGAGGTGGGTGTGGCAGGCGAGGCCGGGTTCGCCGTTGATGCGCACCCCGCAGCTGCCGCAGATCGCGGCGCGGCAGGAGCAGCGGATCCCGATCGAGCCGTCGAAGCGGGCTTTCGCCTGCAGGATGCCCTCCAGCACGGAGCGGTGGGGCTCGAGCTCGATCGTGTGCTCGTCCCAGTAAGGGGCCTCGCCGGACTCCGGGTCGTAGCGGCGCACTCGCAGCTTGAACTGCTCGGGTGGACGGTGGGTCTCAGCCATCAGCGGAGCACCTCCCCGGATTTTTTAATGGGATTTGGATGGGGGCTCGTTCCTTGTAACGGGGCGGTTGGGGGAGCACCATGGTCATCAATACTTGCGCTCCTCGGGCTGCCACTGTGTGATCGTCACCGGCGAGTAGCTGATCTGAGGCCCGCCCGCCCCGCCGTCGGCCCCGAGCGAGATGTCGATGTGCTTGAGCCACTCCTCGTCGTTGCGCTCGGGGAAGTCGGTGCGGAACTGCGCCCCGCGCGACTCCTTGCGCTCGATCGCCGCGACCACGGTCGCCTCTGCGCAGTCGAGCATGTAGCCCAGCTCGAGCGCGCCGAGCACGTCCTGGTTGAAGACCGTGCCGCGATCGTCGACATAGGCGCTCTGGGACTCCTCCTGCAAGCGCTTCACCACGCCGAGCGCCTGCTCCAGGCCCTCCTGGTCGCGGTAGACCGCGACGTATTGGTTCATCGTCTCGCCGAGCTCGCGCTTGATCTCCGAGATGCGACGTCCGGAGCGATCGCGCGCGAGGATCGCTTCGATCGCGGCGACGTCATCCTTCAACTGCCCATTGGCGGCGGTGGGCATTGGCATGCTCAGCGCCCGCGCGGCGGCGTGTTCGCCCGCGCGGCGACCGAAGATCAGCGTGTCCAGCAGCGAGTTGGCGCCGAGGCGGTTGCCGCCGTGCACCGAGACGCACGCCACCTCGCCGGCGGCGTATAGGCCCTCGATCGGGGTGGCGCCGTTGACGTCGGTCTTCACCCCGCCCATGATGTAGTGCTGGCCGGGGCGGATCATGATCGGCTCGCGGGTGATGTCCACGCCGGCGAAGTCCTTGCCGATGTTGACGATCTCGCGCAGCGCCTCCAGCGTGCGCTTGCGCGGCACCTTGGTGATGTCGAGGTAGATGCCGTCTTTGTTGGCGCCCACGCCGCGGCCCTCGAGGATCTCGGTCTGCTCGGCGCGCGAGACGACGTCGCGGGAGGCGAGGTCGAGCTTGTTGGGGGCATACTTTTCCATGAAGCGCTCGCCCTCGGAGTTGAGCAGCACCGCGCCCTCGCCGCGCGCGCCCTCGGTGATCAGCAGGCCGTTCTCGACCAGCGTGGTCGGGTGGTACTGCACCATCTCCATGTCCATCAGCGGCGCGCCGATGCGGTAGGCCTGGGCGATCCCGTCGCCGGTGACGATCAGCGCGTTGGTCGTCGGGCTGTACACCTGCCCGGCGCCGCCGCAGGCGAGGATCGTGTTCTTGGCGTGGAACACCTCCATCCGCCCCGAGCGCACGTCGCGCGCGATCACGCCGCAGCAGCGCCCCTGCTCGTCGCGCAGCAGCGAGGTGACAAACCACTCCTCGAAGCGCTCGACCGTCTCGTGGTGCTTCATCAGCTGCTCGTAGAGCACGTGCAGGATCGCCTGGCCGGTGATGTCGGCGACATAGGCGGTGCGCTTCATCGAGGCGCCGCCGAAGGCGCGCAGGTCGAGCAGGCCCTGCTCGTTGCGGTGGAAGGTGACCCCGATGTGCTCCAGGTGCATCACCTCCGCGGGCGCCTCCGAGCACATGATCTCGATCGCATCCTGGTCGCCGAGGAAGTCGGAGCCCTTGACGGTGTCGTAAGCGTGCGAATGCCAGTCGTCGTCGACGGAGATCGCCGCGTTGATCCCGCCGGCGGCGGCAACCGAGTGCGAGCGCACGGGGTGGACCTTGCTGACGATCGCCACGCTTGCCCCGCCCTGCGCCGCGGCAAGCGCCGCGCGCTGGCCCGCGAGACCCGCCCCGATGATCAATACGTCGTATGCCGGCATGCGGGCGGGAACTATATGCCAGCCGCAGGGCGCAATGCCTGACGGATCTGCGCGACGGTCACGACCCCCCGCAGCACGCCGTCGTCGTCGACGGCCACCATCGCCCCGAGACGTCCCAACCCTTCGGAACGAAGCAGCGATTCGAGCGGCTGATCCTGTTCAATGCGAACTGGCAGGTTCTCCTCCAGCACGTCGCTCACCGGCAGCGCGGGCCGGCCGGCGGCGATCTCGGCGTCCACGCGTTCGGAGCGCACCACCCCGAGGAAGTGCCGGGCCGGATCGACGACCGCGAACCACGGCCAGCGGTAGCGCAGGAAGAAGTGCTCCTGGGCGTCCAGCAGCCCTGTCTCGGCCGGGATCGTCACCGGCTCGGTGTCCATCACGTCGGCCACCTTCAGCCGCTGGATGCGCTGGTTGACTGTCCCCTGCAGCACCGCCGCGGTGGCGCTCTGGTAGACGAACAGCCCCATGAATGCAATCACCAGGCCGCTGAAGTCGTGGAGCGCCAGCAGCACACCGAGGCCCGCCGCCCCGAGCAGCACGCCGAAGCCCTGACCCACGCGCCCGACCACGCGGGTGGCGCGGTTGCGATCGTCGGTGCGCCACCACAGCAGCGCGTGCACGATCTGAGCGCCGTCGAGCGGGAAGGCGGGGATCAGGTTGAGGATCAGCACCAGCACGTTGAGCGTCACCACCCAGCTCAGCCACAGCACGAAGGGCGTCGTGACCACGCCGCCCCCGCCGACGGCGACCGCGAAGAAGTGGTGGCTGCTCGCCGCCACCGCACCGAGTGCGGTGCTGATCAGGATCACCGCCAGCGTCACGAGCGGTCCCGCCGAGGCGACCCGCAGCTCCACCCCCGCGCGGGGCATCGGGCCGGTGCGGGTGGTGCCACCCAGCGCCCACAGCTCGATGCCCATCACGGGGACGCCGTTGCGGCGTGCCACCAGTGCGTGGCCGAGCTCGTGCATGATCACCGAGGCGAAGAACGAGAGCACGATCGCGACCATCACCAGGTAGGCGGTGGTGCGCGAGCCGCCGAGCACTTCGTGGAAGTAGGGGGTGAGCGTGTCGGCGAAGTAGATCAGGATCAGGCCGAGGACCACAAACCAGCTGATCCCCACCCCGATGCGAACGCCGAAGACACGCGCGAGCTGGAAGTTCCTGCGTACGGGCATAGGCCTCAATGGTAGGCCGCGAGCGGCCCGACACCGGGTTTACCCCTGCACGCGCCCGCGAGCGATGATCGGGTTTACGCCTGCACGCGCCCGCGAGCGATGATCGCCTCGAAGTCCGTGCCCGCCGGCAACGTGCCGTACTCGAGGCCCGCATCGCGGCCGAGGCGCGCGGCGCAGAAAGCGTCGGCGACGGCGGGCGCGCCGTGGCACACCAGCAGCGAGCCTTGCAACGCCAGCGCCATGCTCTCCACGACGCGCCGCGCGCGGGACTCAAGCGTCGCGGGGTCCACGAACAGGTCCTTGAGGCCGTCGAGGTGATCGTCCAGGCGCCGGTCGGCGCCGCGCGCCTGGTCGAGCTCGTGCAGGAACACCTCCAGGGAGCGCGGGGTGCGCACCAGCGCGCGCAGCACATCGAGGCTCATCACGTTGCCCGAGCCCTCCCAGATCGAGGCCAGCGGCGCCTCGCGGTAGAGGCGGGGCATCCCCGACTCCTCCACATAGCCGTTGCCGCCGAGACACTCCAGCGACTCGAAGGCATGGTTGGGGGCGCGCTTGCACACCCAGTACTTCGACACGGCGGTCGCCAGGCGCTTGAAGAGGTGGACGTCGCTCAGCTCCTCGCTGGAGGCGCCGGACTCGGCTCCGGCTTCGTCGTAGGCGCGCGCAAGGCGCAGCGCCAGCATCGTCGCGGCCTCCGACTCCACACACAGGTCGGCGAGCACATTGCGCATCAGCGGCTGGTCGATCAACCGCTTGCCGAAGGCGCTGCGGTGCGCGGCGTGGTGGGTGGCGGCCACAACCCCGGCGCGCATCCCGGCGGCGCAGCCGATCACGCAATCGAGGCGGGTGTGCCCCACCATCTCGATGATCGTCGGCACGCCCCTGCCTGGTTCGCCGACCATCCGCGCCCACGCGCCGTGGAACTCGACCTCGCTGGAGGCGTTGGAGTGGTTGCCGAGCTTGTCCTTCAGGCGCTGGATGTGAAAGGCGTTGCGGCCGCCATCGGGCAGTACGCGCGGCATAAGAAAGCAGGAGGGGGCGTCTGAGGCGCCACTCCCCTCGCCGGTCTGCGCGAGCACGAGGAAGATGTCGGACATCGGCGCCGAGCAGAACCACTTGTGGCCCGTGATCTCGTACTCGGCGCCGGCGCCCCCGCCGTTCAGCGCCCGCGCGACGGTCGTGTTGGCGCGCACGTCCGAGCCGCCCTGCTTCTCGGTCATCGCCATGCCGGCGATCGCGCTGCCCTTCTCGCCCGCCGGGATCAAGTTCGGGTTGTATGTCGTGGCGGTGACCAGCGGCTCCCACTCGGCCGCCAGCTCAGGCTGCGCGCGCAGCGCGGGCACCACCGCAAAGGTCATCGTAATCGGGCAGGCGAAGCCGGCCTCGGCCTGCATCGCGGTCATGTACAGCGCGGCGCGAGCGACGTGCGCGCTCGGCTCGGAGCTCGTCCACGGCAGCGAGTGCAGCTCGTTCTCCACGCCCATCCGCATCAGCTTGTGCCACGCCGGATGGAACTCGACCTCGTCGATGCGGTTGCCGTAGCGGTCGTGCGTGCGGAGGATCGGCTTGTTCTCATTCGCCAGGCGCCCCCAGAACTGCTGCGGCTCGCCGCCGACGAAGCGGCCCAGGGTGGCGGCGCGCTCCCGCGCCCAGCCGCCGCCCTCGCGCTCCAGCGCCTCGACCAGCGGCAGGTTGCTGGAGAAGACGTCCACCCCTTCCAGCGGCGGCGCCTGGTTTGCAACCTCGTGGGTCTTCCACAGCGCCGAGCCGCCGGCGTACGCCGCAGCGGGGTGCGGCGCCCCCCGCGACGCGACATCCTCACCAGGCGAGCCCAAGCCGGCGGTCTGTGACACGGTGGCCATCGCACCGACAGGTTACCGGCTCGCGATAGCATCGCCGCGCCGAATCTCCCGCGACAGCACCCTCCCCTCTCCCCTCTCTCCCCTCCCCCCCTTCTCCCTTCTCCCCTCCCCCTCTCTCTCTCTCTCTCTGCTCCCCCCCTTCTCTGCTCCTCTCCCCCCCCTCTCTCCGCTCCTCCTCCCATCAAGCCCTTCCCTCCCCCGCCCTCCCGCTCCCGATAGAGGACCCGCCAATGGCCAAGATCAAAGTGAAGAACCCCGTCATCGAGCTCGACGGCGACGAGATGACCAGGATCATCTGGTCGTTCATCAAGGAGCAGTTGATCCTCCCCTACCTTGACGTCGAGCTCGAGTACTACGACCTCGGCATCGAGAACCGCGATGCGACCGCCGACCGGGTGACGGTGGAGGCGGCCGAGGCGATCAAGCGCCACGGGGTTGGGGTCAAGTGCGCGACGATCACCCCCGACGAGGCGCGCGTGGAGGAGTTCGGCCTCAAGGAGATGTACCGCTCACCCAACGGCACCGTGCGCAACATCCTCGGCGGGGTGATCTTCCGCGAGCCGATCGTGATCGCCAACATCCCCCGTCTGGTGCCCGGCTGGAGGAAGCCGATCGTGATCGGCCGCCACGCGTTCGGCGACCAGTACCGCGCCACCGACATGGTCGTGACCGGCGCGGGCAAGCTGACGCTCGCCTTCACTCCCGCCGACGGCAGCCAACCGATCGAGCTCGACGTGTACGACTTTCCCGGCGGCGGGGTGGCGCTGGCGATGTACAACCTCGACGACTCGATCCGCGACTTCGCCCGCGCCTCGCTGCGTTATGGGCTAGACCGCGGCTACCCGGTGTACATGTCCACCAAGAACACGATCCTCAAACGCTACGACGGACGCTTCAAAGACATCTTTGCGGAGGTGTACGACGCCGAGTTCAAGGCCGACTTCCAGGACGCCGGCATCACCTACGAACACCGGCTGATCGACGACATGGTCGCCGCCGCGCTGAAGTGGGAAGGCGGGTATGTGTGGGCCTGCAAGAACTACGACGGCGACGTGCAATCGGACACCGTCGCCCAGGGCTTCGGCTCGTTGGGGCTGATGACCAGCGTGCTGATGACCGCCGACGGGAAAACCGTCGAGGCCGAGGCCGCGCACGGCACCGTCACCCGCCACTTTCGCCTGCACCAGCAGGGCCTGCCGACCTCGACCAACCCGATCGCCTCGATCTTCGCGTGGACGCGCGGGCTCGCCGCGCGGGGGCGGATGGACGACACGCCCGAGGTGGCGCGCTTTGCCGAGACGCTCGAGCGGGTCTGCGTGGAGACGGTGGAAAGCGGCAAGATGACCAAGGACCTCGCGCTGCTGATCGGCCCCGAGGAGCCGTGGCAGACCACGCAGGAGTTCCTCGGGTCGATCGACGAGAACCTCAAACAGGAGATGAATTCGTGAGCAAACCCATACGAGTCACTGTCACCGGCGCCGCCGGTCAGATCGGATACAGCATCGTCTTTCGCATCGCCTCAGGTCAGCTGCTGGGACCCGAGCAGCCCGTCGATCTGCGCCTGCTGGAGATCCCGCCGGCGATGGGCGCGCTGGAGGGAGTCGCGATGGAGTTGATCGACTGCGCCTTCCCGCTGCTCACCGGCCTCGACCTACACGACCGCCCAGCGGATGCGTTCGAGGGAACCAATGTCGCACTGCTGGTCGGCTCGCGCCCGCGTACGAAGGGCATGGAGCGCGCCGAGCTGCTCAGCGCCAACGGCGAGATCTTCACCGTTCAGGGCAAGGCGCTGAACGCCGCCGCCGCGCCCGACGTGCGGGTGCTGGTGGTGGGTAACCCCGCCAACACCAACTGCCTGATCGCGATGAACAACGCACCCGACATTCCCCGCGAGCGCTTCACCGCGATGCTGCGCCTCGACCACAATCGCGCGGTCGCGCAGCTCGCCGCGAAGCTCGGCGCCCCGGTGAGCGACATCTCCCAGATGGGCGTGTGGGGCAACCACTCCCCGACCATGTACCCCGACCTGTTCCACGCCAAGGTCGGTGACCAGGTGGCCGCTGACGCGGTCGACGACCAGGCGTGGATCGAAGAGCAGTTCCTCCCTGGTGTGGGCAAACGCGGCGCGGCGATCATCGAGGCGCGCGGCGCCTCCTCGGCGGCCTCCGCCGCCAACGCGGCGATCGATCACATGCACGATTGGGTGCTCGGCACCGACGGCGGCTGGGTCTCGATGGGCGTTCCCTCCGACGGCTCCTACGGAATCCCCGAGGGCCTCATCTGCGGCCTCCCCTGCACGTGCGCCGGCGGTGAGTGGTCGATCGTCGAGGGCCTCGACCTCGACGACTTCTCTCGCGCACGCATCGACGCAAGCGTCAACGAGCTCCAGGAAGAGCGCACCGCGGTGCAGGAGCTCGGTTTGATCTGAGTCGGGTCACCGGGCCGAGCCTCGATACCGGACGCTCATTTCTATCCGAGCCCGAACCAAATCACCCCAAAAAACAGCCCCGGCGAGTAGCCCGCCGGGGCTGTTGTGCATCTGGAGTCCTATCGGCCAATTTGTGCCACTACGCAAAGGCCGACGGATCGTCGTTCCTGGCAAGGACGCAAGGAGCGTGGCGTACTGGCCGATCAGTCAATCGCATCTGATCGACGATCGGTACACGAGCGATCGAGGACGCAGCCAGGGGCGACGAGACTAGGCCTTGGGGTGCCAACCTCTGCCCTGCTTAGTTACCTTGCCTTCCTCCTCGAGGATCGGCAGCACGCGGTAGAGATAGTTCTGCTTGATCCCCATGCGGGCGGCCAGCTCCGGGATCGTGATGCCGGCCTGCTCCTGCACGAAGGCGAGTGCCTGCGCGGCGCGCGTGCCACTGCCTTTGCGGCGGCCGGCTTTGCGCCTCGCGCCTCCGGGCCCAGCCGCCGGCGCCGCCGTCGCTGTCGCCGGGGCGGCAGCTGCTTTTTTGGTTTTGGTTTTCGAGCCGCGCGGCCGGCCGGGTCCGCGGCGACCGGGGACTTTGCGTGCCGCTTTGGCGGCGGCTTTGGCGGAGGCTTTGGGCGTGGACGCGGCGGGCGCAGCGGCCGACCCACCCAAGCCGTCGAGCGCGACGACGGCTGCCTCCAGGCGCTGGTACTCCTCCACCAGCGGCTTCAATTCGGCCAGCCGATCGGTGATCTCTCGGTGCTTCTCGTCAAGGAAGTCGGTCACAGTTGAATCCTGTTCACTCGGATTGCGTGATTTTCATCACGGGTTTGTTGGGTTTACCTTACAACATTCACCGATCGCGGCGCCGTTTTGCGCAAGCCCACTGTCATGTCAGAGGGAAATCGATGTGCCACGACAGGCGGTGGATGCTCGTGACGTCGATGTTCTTCTGCTCCCACTGGGACACACGTCCCCCGTGAACCTCACCGTCGAGTGGCTTTTGGAGCTGCGGTTTTGCCATCCTCGAGCAGCTTGCGCAAGCGTTCGATCGTGCGCCGCGCCTCCCGCTCGGGCATTCCTCCGACCAGCGCACGCGAGGCGATCGCGCCCACGGGCCCGAGCGGAGGACGAAACTCATTGCGATAGTCGAAGAACGTGCCATCTCCCTCGGGGCGCAGCACGTATTCGGTGTGAGCGCGCGAGCGGGCCGGTCCGCGACCCTTCCACACGGCCAGCCGGCACGGCTGGCACCGTACCAGACGCCAGTGAATGTCAAGGCTCACTCCGCGCAGATGGACCTGCTGCTCCATCTCGTATCCCACCTCGGGAGGCCCGCCGTCAGCCGACCGCAGCGCGCGGTGAATCGTGACCCACTCGCCGAGACGGTGGGGGTCCATCACCACCTTCCACACCTCCTCGGGTGGGGCGGCGATGTGCGCGGAGAGGGAGACGACGCTCATCGCGCGTTCCCAACCCGTTGCTGTCTGGGGCGCCTCGGCGATGGTGCATGGGTTGCCGTGAGTCTCATCGCGCGGCGAGCGGCTCGGCCGCCTCCCACTCGCGCAGCGCGCACTCGACGGCGCTGTCGAAGGCGTGCAGCTCCACTCCCAACAGCTCGGCGGCGTGGTCGTCGGCCGGCAGCAGATCTCCCTGCAGTCCCTCCATCAACGGCAGCACCAGCGCGGGATCCTCGCCCGCCAGCGCAGCCGCGAGGTGGGCGGTGAGTGGCGTCATTGTCACTCCCACTCCGAGAGTTGGACGGGGAAGCAGCAGCAACTCCGCGATCCGTCGCAGCAGCTCCTCATAGGTGAGCGCCTCCGGTCCACCGATATCGAGCGTACGTCCGCCCACGTCCGTGAGGCGGGCGGCGGCGGCGAGCATTGCGATCGTGTCACGCACATCGATCGGCTGCGTGCGAAATCTGCGCCACGCCGGCAGTGTCAGCACGGGCATGCGCTCGACCAGGCGCACAAGCAGGCGGAAGGAGCGCGACTGTGCGCCGATCACGATTGAAGCGCGCAGGGCGACCGAATCGGGAACATGCTCGAACAGGATCTGCTCCACCTCCACGCGGCTTGCCAGATGGCGCGAGACGCGACCAGCGCGTGGCAGCAAGCCGCCGAGGTAGACGATCCTGCTTACGCCGGCGTGCTTCGCGTGCGTGGCGAAGGTGCTTGCCGCCACGCGCTCGCGCTCGGCAAAGCTGCCAGGTGCGCTCCCGGGAGTGTCTTCCATCGAGTGGATCAGGTAGTAGGCAACCTCCACTCCCGCCAATGCGCCCGCCAGCCCTTCACCGGTGAGGACGTCGCCACGCACGACTTCGATCGATGGAGGGGATGAGCGGTCATGCGTCGGGAGCGCCTCGCGCGCGGAGGATGCCCGCGGCGTTTCCGGTGGTGCATCACTCTCACTCGCGCCAACTCCACCGTTGGCGAGTGCGTCGTGCATGCGTGCGGGATCGCGCGTCAAGCCCCGAAGCTCGTGTCCTTCGGCCAGCAACGCGGGAGCAAGCGCCGAACCGATGAAGCCGCTGGCGCCGGTGAGGAGAATGCGCATACCGGCAATAATGACGCGCGTGCCGCGATCGGATACCGAGGTCACCTCGGAAGCACCCTCCAGGTGCGACCTGGCGATCGTCGGCGGCGGGATCGTGGGCCTGGCGCTGGCGCGTGAGCTGACGCGCCGCCACCCGCGCCTGTCCGTGTCCGTGCTCGAGCGCGAAACCGAGCTCGGCATGCACCAGACTGGTCACAACTCCGGAGTGATTCACGCCGGCGTCTACTACCAGCCGGGCTCGCTGAAGGCGCGTCTGTGCGTGGAGGGGGCGCGCGAGCTGTACGCGTACTGCGAGCAGCGTGGGATCGCCCACGAGCGTTGCGGGAAGGTGATTGTCGCAACCGACGCCGGCGAGTTGGAGCGCCTGGATGAGCTCGAACGCCGTGGCAAGGCCAACGGCGTTCCCGGGCTGCGCCGCATCGACGCGGCTGGCATCGAGGCGCTCGAGCCCCATGCGCGGGGGATCGCCGGTCTGCACTCCCCCGACACGGGGATCGCCGACTTCGCCGCGGTGGCGCGCTCATACGCACAGGACGCGCTCGACGCCGGCGCCACGGTGGCGAGGAGCCACGGCGTCGAGGGGGTCTCCGCGGTGGGGCGCTCGCTGCGCCTCGCGCACGCACACGGCGTCACCGAGGCCGGCAACGCGGTCTTCTGCGCCGGCGCATGGGCCGACCGCCTCGCCGTCGCCGCCGGCGCCGATCCAGATCCGCGGATCGTGCCGTTCCGCGGCGCCTATCTGCGCCTGGCTCCCGCGCGCCGCGAGCTGGTCCGCTCGCTGATCTACCCCGTGCCCGACCCGTCGCTGCCGTTTCTGGGCGTTCACCTGACCAAGCACATCGACGGCGAGGTGCTGATCGGACCGACGGCCCTGATGGTCGGCGCCCGCGACGCCTACAGTCTCGCGACGCTCAAGCGCCGGGACCTGCTCGACACGCTCGCCTGGCCCGGCACCTGGCGGATGCTCGCCAACTGGTGGCGGACGGGCGCGACCGAGCTGCGCCACGCCGCCTCGCGCGCCGCCTTCGTGCGCGCCGCCGCTCGTTACGTGCCGGATCTGCGAGTCGGCGACGTGCAGCCCGCCTTCGCCGGCATTCGCGCCCAGGCGCTCGGGCGCGACGGCAAGCTGGTCGACGACTTCGTCTTCTCCCACACCGAGCGGGCGCTGCACGTGCGCAACGCGCCCTCGCCGGCCGCCACCTCCTCGCCGGCGATCGCCCGTTACGTGGCCGACCGCGCGGATGCGGCGTTTGGGCTGGCGAGGTGATGGCATCGTCAGGCGGCAACGCCCCTGCGTCGCCCGACCGTGCCGCAGCGGCGGTTGGGCTCCTCCGGTGAGCGCGACGCAGAACCTCGGAAAATGCGGGGTGCTCCAGCGATTGTCACAGGAAAGTGACGTAACGCCAGCTCTTTGCGGGTAGAAAAATCTTTTCCCTGCGATTTGCGAGAAGGGCCCTTGAGTGGAGCGTCGGCGGGTGCTTTGATCCCCGCCGTCGTCAGTTATCTCGTCCGCCCGCACCCGGGCGGGGCGAAGTATCGAAAACACTCGAAGATATGGGGAGCCACCTTGGGGCAGGCAGGGAAAAGCGCGCGCGCCGTCGCGCGCAAGGTGACGTGCGAGGAATGCTATTTCAAGCGCAACATGCTCTGTGCGCTCGACCTGCAAGAGCCCTGCGCCACATTCCGACCCCACGCCGCCCAGCTCAAACCGCCGCCGCAGCTGCGCTTCGTCTTCCGCCAGGAGCGCCCGCGCGCCGCCTGGGCCTTTCCCACCGCGCAGGAACAGGCCGCGCTGCACGCGTAGCGTTTCGCCGGAGGGGTATATTGGGGTGGACCCACGGTAAACAAGCTCCAAGTAGAGGCGGTGGCTGCATGGCGGCAAAAGAGAGCATTGGCAAGGCTTCGGCGGCGGCCCGCGCCGCCCAGAGCAACCAGTACGTGAAGCGCATCATCGAGGACGAGGAGCTGCGCGGCAGCCTGCTCGCGGCCTACCTCGCCGCGCGCAGCGCTTACGGGCGGATGAGCAACGGCAAGCCGGCGACCAAGGCGCTGTTCGAGGATCGCAAGCTCCAGCGTGAGCTGGCCGAGGCGGTGGGCGCTCTGCGCGATGCCAGCATCGCGCTCAAAGAGCCCCCCAAGCGCAAGCGCCGGCGCGGAGGCTTTGGCCGCACCTTGATGCTCGCGCTCGTCGCGGGCGTGCTCGCGGTTGCGCTCAGCGAGAGTCTGCGCTCGAAGGTGCTCGACATGCTGTTCGGGGCCGAGGAGGAGTTCGACTACAGCTCGACCACGATGCCGGCGCAGGAGGCGCCGAGCTCGGTGGGCGCACCCGCCTCGTGAGGCCACGCCTCACCGGCGGCACAGCTCCAGCCTAAGGACGATGGCTTCCGCCGTGGAGAGCGGCTCGCGCGGCAGGGGCGTCAGACCGCTCTCGGGCGAGCGCGCGCAGCGCATCGTGGAGGCGATGCGCCGCAGCGTCGCCCAGCATGGGACCGCAGGCTCCACCTTCGAGCGTGTCGCGCGCGAGGCGGGCGTGTCGCGGGGCCTGCTGCACTACTACTTCGGCACCAAGGAGCAACTGCTCGCGGAGGCCGTGCGGCGCGACTGCCAGCTGCGCCTGGAGCGCTTGGAGCAGCAGCTCGCGGGGGCGCAGACGGCCGAGGACTTCATCGGCCTGATGGCACAGCACCTGCAGGACATGATCCGCGAGGATCCCGACTTCGTCACGCTCCTGTTCGAGCTGTTCACGCTCTCGCGGCGCAACGACGACATCGCGACGGAGTACGCCAACCTGATGCGCACCATGCGCGAGCAGGTCGCAGGGATGCTCACGGTGGCTCAGGACGAGGGGGTGCTGCGCCTGCACGCCGACCCGGAGGCGGTCGCCGAGATCCTCTTCTCGCTCGGCGATGGGTTTGCGCTGCGGATGCTCACCGAGCCCGACCGCGACTTCACCGCGACGATCCGCGCCGGCATCGCCAGCGCGCGGGCGCTGTTGGCGGATTAGCAGCTCTTTGTGCCCGTGTTCGACGGCGTGGGAATGGGGGGACGGGAGTGCGGTGTGGCGGGTGGTGCATGTACTTTCTGGACCCCAACCCTTCATTTTGTGAAGTGGTAGGAGCCGTTTGAAGGCATCTGCACTCATACGCTCCCAGCGCCTGGCACTCCTATAATCCGAGTGCCAATGCCGATCTATGAGTATCGCCGCCCTGACGGAAGCACCTTCGAGATCCTCCAGTCGTTCTCCGACGAGGCCCTGACCAAGGACCCGGAGACCGGAGTAAAGGTCCAGCGCGTGCTGCACGCCCCGGCTGTGCACTTCAAGGGCAAGGGCTTCTACAACACCGACTACGGCACTCGCAAACGCCAGCGTGAGAACGCGGCTGCGGCGGAGAACTCCTCAGGCTCGACCTCCTCCAAAGACTCCTCGTCCAGCAGCGAGAGCGGCGCCTCGGCCAACGGCAAGGGCTCCTCGTCCTCCGAGAGTGGCTCGAAGTCCGACCAGGGCTCCTCGAGCTCGAAGTCCGAGAAGAGCTCCTCCGCCAAGAAGTCCGAGCCGGTCGCGGCCAAGAGCTGAGCGCTCGATCCCCAAGGCAGGGCTGACACCTCGAGGCCAAGGAGGCGTGGGCTACCCCGCCATGAACCGCGCCACCGCAGCGCGCTTCTCTTCTTCTGAGACCGTCAACCCTTCTTCGCCGTCGGGCAGCGCGATCTGGCCGGTGGGCTCCAGCACGCGCGTGGGGCTCGAGCCGCCGATCTCCAGGGCGGCGAACAGCTCGAGCAGTTCGGGGCCGCTCATGTCGGAGATGATCGTGGGCGGGGCGTTCCAGGAGATCAGCGGCAGGCGCAGAAAGCTCGAGAAGGAGAGCAGCTGAGATTTCATGTCCAGCAGCAGTTTCTGCTGGCGTTCCTCGCGCTGGAGGTCGGTCTGCTGCGGAGCGCAGCGGTTCTCGCGGGTGCGCGCCAGCGCGAGCGCTTCCCTGCCGTCGAGCTGGTGGGTGCCGGCGGAGAGGCGCAGCGTGAAGCCGCCGTCGGCAGAGCCGCCGTCGAGGTAGGACACCACGCAGCCGCCGGTGTAGGTGATGCCGCCCATCGCGTCCACCAGTGCGGGGAAGTTTTCGAAGTTGACCTCGATCACGTGGTTGATCGGGACGCCGAGATAGTGCTTGATCACCGCGATCGACTCCGCGGGGCCGCCGAAAGCGTAGGCGGCGTTGATCTTCTGCAGCCCGTGCCCGGGGATTTCGATCACCGTGTCGCGGGGAATCGAGAGGCGCGCGGCATGCCCACCACCGGTGCGGATCAGCATGATCGAGTCCGAGCGGCTGGGGCCGTCGATGTCGGCCCCCGGTTCCCTCGAGTCCTTCTGGCGTTTGTCGGAGCCCAGCACGAGGATGTTGTTGGCGGAGGTGAGCAACGGACCGGCCGATTCAAGCTGGCTCGCCACATTGGCCGGCGGAGAGATGCGCCGGAAGTGAGAGCTGACCAGGAACAGCACGAACGACAGCACCACCCAGCCAGCGATCGCCGCGAGCAGCCCGAGCACCACGCGCTTGGGGGTGATCCGCCGCCACCGGGAAGGCTGCGCATCCGGCGGCGCAGCACCTGGGCGGCGGGGCCGCGCGGGCGGCGGCGGGCCTCCTCGACCATCTTCCAACAGGTTGCCCTCGCGGCTCCGCGCCGGCCCACCCGGCCCGTTCCCGCCGGCATCCCCAGGGTCGGGGCGCAGCAGTTTCCGACCCGCGCGATAGCGGGTGTACTGCGGCTTGGGGTCGGTCTCGCGGGGCATCGAGGCCTCTATATTGGCCCAATGCCGGGCGAGGACGCGCACCTTGGGCGGGCGCCTGCAAGCGGGAGGCTCATCGTGTGCCCCACGCCGATCGGCAATCTCGAGGATGTGACGCTACGCGTGCTGGAGGCTCTGCGCGCAGCCGATGTGGTTGCGTGCGAGGACACCCGCCACACGCGCGTGCTGCTTGATCGCCACGGAATCGAGCCGCGGGAGCTCCTCAGCTTCCACGAGCACAACGAACACGAGCGCTCGGGGAAGCTGGTGGTGCGCATGTTGGCGGGCGCGACGGTGGCGCTGGTGTCCGACGCGGGGACGCCGCTGATCTCCGACCCCGGCTATGAGCTTGTGCGAGCGAGCATCGCGGCAGAGCTGCCGGTGGAGGCGCTGCCGGGGCCGAGCGCGGCGGTGAGTGCGCTGGTCGCCTCGGGTCTGCCGGCCGAGCGGTGGTGCTTCGTCGGCTTCCTTCCGCGCAGGCGTGTGGAGCAGGAGCGGGTGTTCAGCGCCGACGCGACGACGCTCGTCGCATTCGAGTCCCCCCGCCGCCTGGTGGCCACCCTCGACCTGCTCGCCCAGCGGGCGCCCGGGCGGCCGGTGGCGGTGTGCAGGGAGCTGACCAAGTTGCACGAGGAAGTTCGCCGCGGGCGTGCCGTGGAGCTGGCGGCCCACTATCGGGAGCATCCCCCGCGCGGGGAGGTGGCGCTGGTTGTGGGCCCCGCCGACGTGGTGGAGCTCGATGACGCGGGTCGCGAGGATGCGTTGGTGGCGCTGCGCGAGCTGGTGTCAGCGGGTGCGCGCGCTCGTCCGGCAGCCGGGGTGGTGGCGAGGCTCACGGGAGCGAGCGCAAATCAGCTCTATCGCGGGTTGGTGGAGGAGGGGAGCGAGTAGCCTGGGCGGGCGATGTCCGCAGCGGGAGGGGAGCAGGCCCTCTCTCGACCCCACCCCCTCCCGACCCCCCTTCAGCGAGATGAGCTTCTACGTAACCACCCCGATCTACTACGTCAACGCGGCGCCCCATCTCGGGCACGCGTACACGACGATCGCCGCCGATGTGCTGGCGCGCCACCACCGCCAACGCGGCGAGCAGGTGTTCTTCCTGACGGGCACCGACGAGCACGGGGAGCCGGTGGCGGATGCGGCGCACGCGCTGGGGATCGAGCCCCAGGAGCTGGCGGATCGCAACGCCGAGCGCTTCCGCGCGCTGGCGCCGCGGCTCGGGGCGTCCAACGACTTCTTCATCCGCACCACCGACCCTCAGCACATGGCGAAGGTGCAGGAGATCCTCACGCGGGTGCGCGATAACGGGTATGTGTACAAGGGCATCTATGAGGGCTGGTACTGCCCGCGCTGCGCCGACTTCAAGGCCGAGAGCGAGATCGATGAGGGCAGGCGCTGCCCGACCCACCACATCGAGCTGGTGCGCGAACAGGAGGACAACTACTTCTTCAAGCTGAGCGCCTTCCAGGAGCAGCTGGAGCGGCTGTACGCCGAGCGCGAGGACTTCGTCGCCCCGCGCAGCCGCTACAACGAGGCGCTCGCGTTCATCCGCTCGGGCCTGCGCGACGTGCCGCTCACGCGCCACAAGCTCACCTGGGGAGTGCCGGTGCCGTGGGATCCCGAGCACGTCTTCTACGTGTGGTTTGACGCGCTGCTCAACTACTACAGCGCGCTCTCCTACGCGCCACCCCCGTCCGCGGCGTCGGTGGCGGCAGATTCGAATCCCCCCCCGGGTGGGTGGGATTCAAATCCCGCCGCCGCCACCGATGCGAGCACCGATCTGGTGTCCACGTTCTGGCCGGCCGACTACCACCTGATCGCCAAGGACATCCTGCGCTTCCATGCGATCTACTGGCCGGCGCTGCTGCTGGCTGCCGAGCTCGAGCTGCCGCGCCGCCTGTTCGTACACGGCTATCTGCTCATGGAAGGCGAGAAGATGAGCAAGTCGCTGGGCAACGTGCTCGACCCGTTCGCGGTGATCGAGCGCTTCGGGGCAGACGCGCTGCGCTTCTACCTGCTGCGCGACGTCTCTTTCGGCCAGGACGGGTCGGTCTCCACAACCGCCTTCGAGCAGCGCTACGAGAGCGAGCTGGCCAACGAGTACGGCAACCTCGCCAGCCGCACACTCGCGATGGTGCGCCGCTACCGCGACGGGGTGCTGCCCGCGGCGCCGATCGATCCCGCGCTGGCCAGCGACTTCGAGGGCCTCGCCGACGAGGTGAGCGAGCTGCTCGATCGCGCCGAGCTCACGCAGGCGCTCGATGCGATCTGGCAGCGGGTGCGACGCCTGAACCGCTACGTCGAGGAGCGCGCGCCGTGGACGTTGGCGAAAGACGAGGAGAAGCAGGGGGATTTGGATGGGGTTCTCGCTTCGCTTGCCGAGGGAGTGCGCGTGGTGAGCCTGCTGCTCCTCCCCTACATGCCGGAGAGCACCGAAAAACTGCTGGACGCGCTGGGTGCCGAGGACCGCACGCTCGCCGCCGCATGCTTGGGGGCCCTCCCACCCGCCCGCCCCGCCGCGGCCCGCTCCGCCGCGGGCCGCTCCGCCGCGGCTGGCCCCTCCGCCGCCGCGGGCCTCTCCGCCGCGAGTCCCCCGGTGGGTGAGCTCGAACCTCTCTTTCCCAAGCAGTGAGCGCCCCACCACACAACCCGAGCCCCTCCCAAATCCCACAGAAGAACGACCAACAACGCGCCACACAATGATCGACAGCCACACCCATCTGGACCTCTGCGAGCCCTCCAACGCGGAGCTGGTGGCCGCGGCGGAGCAGGCTGGGGTGAGGCGCATCCTCACGGTGGGCACCGACGGGTCGTCCTGCCGCGCGGCGCTGGCGGCGGCGGAGGCGTTCCCGCAGGTGTACGCGGCGGTTGGTCGCCACCCCAACTACGCGACCGGCTTCGACGATGCCGCCCGCGCGGAGCTGCGCGCGCTCGCCGCGCACCCCCGCTGCCTGGCGCTCGGCGAGACGGGGCTCGACTACTACCGCGACTACGCCCCCCGTGCCGACCAGCAGCGCGCGTTCGCCGCGCAGATCGAGCTCGCGCGCGAGCTGAACAAGCCGCTCGTGATTCACACGCGCGCCGCCGAATCCGACACGCTCGACCAGCTCGCCGCACAGGCGCAGGGGGTGAGCGTGGTGATGCACTGCTTCTCGATGCCCGCGCATCTCGAGGAGTGTCTGGAGCGTGGCTACGCGATCTCCTTCGCGGGCAACGTCACATACAAAAGCGCCGCCGATCTCGCTGCCGCCGCGCGGCGGGTTCCCGACGAGCGCCTGCTGATCGAGACCGACGCTCCCTACCTCACCCCCCAGAAGGTGCGCAAGCACCCCAACCAACCCGCGTTCGTGGCGCACACCGCCGCCTTCCTCGCCGAGCTGCGAAGCGTGTCGGTGGATGAGCTGGGGGCAGTGGTGCAGCGAACCGCCGCGCGCGTGTTCGGATGGTGAGCGGGGCAGGCGTCGTGCGGGACCGCCCACCGGGCAGCCACTCCGCCGAACCAGGGTCGCGTTCCAGCGAGCCGGGATCGAGCGCTGGCGAGGGGGCCTCGGACGCGCAGGTCACACCCACCCAGCCCACGCTGCGCCGGATGCGCCAGTTCGATGTGCGCCCCGACCGGGAGCTCGGGCAGAACTTCCTGATCGACTCCAACATCCTCGGGGTCATCGGCCGTATCGCGGAGCTCTCCGATGCTGACGTCGTGCTCGAGATCGGCGGCGGTGTGGGGGTGCTCTCCGAGTACCTCGCCGAGCGTGCAGCGCACGTGCACGTGGTTGAGATCGACGAGCGTCTGCGCGACCCACTGAACGACGCCGTCGCGCGCTTTGCCAACGTGACGCTCCACTGGGGCGACGCGCTGACGGTGGACCTTGCCGGGATGCGCCCCACCCCCACGAAGGTGATCGCCAACCTGCCATACGGGGTGGCTGCCACCGCGTTGCTGCGCACGATCGAGCAGCTGCCTACGGTCACCTGCTGGGTGGCGATGGTGCAGCGCGAGGTCGGCGAGCGGCTGGCTGCCGAGCCGGGCGGGCGGGACTATGGCGTGCCCTCGGTGCTCGCCCAGCTCGCCTGCCGCGTGCGCGTCGCGCGGGCAATCCCGCGCACCGTCTTTCACCCCGCGCCCAACGTTGACTCCGTGCTGGTCGAGCTGACCCGCACCGGCCCCGCCGCCACGCCCGCGTTGCGCGCGCTCGCCGCCGGCGCCTTTGCCCACCGGCGCAAGGCGCTCGCGCGCTCGTTGGCGCTGGCGGGCATAGCGGAGCGAGAGCAGGTGCGAGCGGCACTGGCGAGCATGGGACTTCCGTTGGATGTGCGTGCCGAGCGGCTGTCCTCGCAAGAGTTTGTGGCGCTCGCGAAGGCAATGGGGTTGCAGGAAGACGAGGGACCCGACCCGGCCCCCGGGCGACTGGGGCACTCTCTGTGAGCGTCCTCCCGCTGCGGGCACTTGCCCCCGCGAAGATCAACCTCGGCCTGTTCCTGGGCCCCACCCGCACTGACGGTCGTCACGAGCTGGCGAGCGTGATGCAGTCGATCTCGCTGGCGGACGAGCTCACGCTGCAGGCCGCGCCCGACCCCAACGCGAGCGGCGACGTGGTGGTGTGTCCGGGTTTGGAGTACCCGCCCGCCCCGCCTCCCCCACCCGCCGAGAACCTCGCCGCACTCGCGCTCGCCGCGTTCCGCGCCGCCACCGGCTGGGATGCGCCGCCGCTGCAGCTGCACATCGTCAAGCGCACACCGGTCGCCGCCGGCTTGGGCGGTGGCTCGGGTGACGCCGCCGCGACGCTGCGCCTTGCCGCCGCCGCCTCGGGGTTGGGCGACGGCGAGTTGCTGGCAGAGCTCGCACGCACGCTCGGCGCCGATGTGCCCGCCCAGGTGCAGCCCGGGCGGTGGCTGGCTCGCGGGGCCGGGGAGCAGTTGCAGGCGCTGCCTGATCCCGTTGTCTCCCTGGGCGTGCTCGTGCTGCCCGTCGCGCGCCCTCTTTCCACCGCCGACGTATATGCACAGGCCGACCGCATGGGCCTCGTGCGCGAGCCTGCGGAGCTCAAGAATGCCCACCGCGCGCTCGCCGACGCGCTCGCCGACGGCTCCCCCCTGCCGCCCGCAGAGCTCCTGCACAACGACCTGGAAGGTGCCGCCCGCGCGCTCTGCCCCGAGATCGACGCTGCCCTGCTGGAGGCCCGTTCGACTGACGCCGATGCGGCGCTTGTGAGCGGCTCCGGCCCCACCGTGCTCGGGCTGTTCGCTGGGTCCCGCGGCCCCGCACGCGCACGCGCGGCCACCCGCGCCTTGGCAGAGCGCGTGCCCGCGCCGCTCGCCGCGGAAGCTGTCATCTCGGGCTTCGCCGATGCGACGCCCACCGGCCCGCTGGCATGGTAGCCGTCGCTGGCTCGCGAATCGGCCCACGCGAAAAGGTCATCCCGATCCGCCATACGATCGACCTGGCAGGCTCGCCCGGGCGGGCAGCCTCCCGGTAGGTAACAATTAGAAGCCCCATGACCGAAACCGACGTCACGTACCTCGTCGCTGCCTGCGCGGGGGTGTTCAGCCTGGCGCTGTTCGTCGGCCTGATCCTCGCGCCCGCCTGGTCGGCCTACTCACGCGTCTGGGAGCGCGTGGCGGCGAGTGTCCTATCGCTGTATGTGCTCGCGGTGCTCGTCAGCGTCGGCGTGGCCGGCGGGCTTGCCGTCGTCTACTTCTGGGTCTAGTCCCGTGGCTGAGCTCTCCTCCCTCGATGCCGTCACCGAGGCGGTCGAGTCGGGCGCGGGGCTGCCCGAGGTCGTGCGCGCCGCCGCGCGCGCGCTCGACGCCAGCCTCGCCGTCACCGACGCGCAGGGAGGGACGCTCGCGGTGGCGGCCCGCTCGCCCGCGGAGGAGCGTTCGCTGCTGGCGGGCGGCGACGGCGTCAGCAGCATCCC
Organism: uncultured Solirubrobacterales bacterium; assembly: GCA_963744135.1. Taxonomy (GTDB): domain Bacteria; phylum Actinomycetota; class Thermoleophilia; order Solirubrobacterales; family Solirubrobacteraceae; genus Palsa-744. Next base: position 1,563,947 of record CAVUSE010000004.1, read on the forward strand.
GCTGCGGGTGGCCGACGCCGTGGTGGGGTCGCTGCACCTGCGCGCCCGCACCGAGCCCTCCGCCTCGATGCGACGGCTGCTGGTGACGATGATCGCCTCCGAGGTCGAGCGCGTGCGTGCACCCGGCCGCGCCTCCGAGAACGCCGCCGCCGACTTCCTGCGCGCAATCCTTGCCCGTGAGTTGAGCAACAGCGAGGAGCTTCTGGCGCGCGGGCGCGAGCTCTCGCTGGAGCTCCAGGACGGCGCCAGCATGATCGTCGCCCGCGCCCACCCCCAGGCGCCGACCGAGGATGGTTGGCGCCCGCGCGTGCGAGCGGTCGCCGAGCGCGGCGCCCGCGCCGTGGTGAGCCGCTCGATCGCCGCTCTCACCGAGCGCGAGGGGGGGGTGCAGAGCCCTGCCGCCGGTGCCGCGTCGGCGGGGCGCAGCAGGACGCCCGGCCCGGAGGGCTGGGTCGGGCTGGGCGGTGGCGCGACCGGCGCAGAAGTGCTGCTGCTGGTGCCCGGCGGCGAGGAGGCGGTCGCCGCACGCGCCGCCGATTCGGTGCTGCGCGAGATGCAAGCCGGCCTGCCCGGCTGCACCTTCGCGGTCGGGCGCAGCCGCATCGCCGAGGAACCCTCCGACCTGCCGCGCGCCGCCAGCGAGGCGCTGCTCGCCGCCAACGTCGCCGAGGGCGGGGGATTCGATCCCGCCCATCCCGCGCTGGCCTTCGAGCAGACCGGCGCCTACCGTCTGCTGCTCTCCACGATGAGCGACAACCCGCGCGAGCTGCAGCGCTTCTACGCCGAGACCGTCGAGCCGCTGGTGGCCTACGACGAGCAGTACGAGACCGAGCTGGTGCGCACGCTGGAGACCTTCCTCGACGCCGACGGCAACGTCGCCGGCACCGCGCAGCGCCTGTTCACCCACCGTCACACGATCTACTACCGCCTCGAGCGGGTGCGCGAGCTCTCGGGCCTCGACGTCGGCTCCAGCGACGGCCGCGAGAAGCTCTCACTCGGGCTGAAGGCGATGCGCGTGCTCGGCATCGCCCACACCGGCGGCCCCGCCTCGGAGGCCGGCGCCGGCGCGGGGCGCGTGCCGCGGGGATCGCGACGGTCTTGATGGCTACGATAAAGACCCCTTGGGGGGTCGTCCAACGGCAGGACATCAGGTTTTGGTCCTGAGAATCGGGGTTCGAGTCCCTGCCCCCCAGCTCCGCGCCAAGCGCGACCCCCTCTGCCCGGCGCAAGCGCCGGACAGTGTCCCCGAAGGGAGAAGAATTGGAGTTGCCGGTTCGCGCGGCCGGGATCCCCGGAGGGACGACTGGTGTGATTGCCCCCCAGTGCCGATGGTGTGAGCTATGACCGCAACGACCGCACCCACAGTTGTTGTATTGGCCGCCGGGCAGGGAACGCGCATGCGCTCGACGGTGCCGAAGGTGCTGCACGAGCTGTGCGGCCGGCCGATGGGCTTGTGGCCCGTGGTGGCGGCGCTGGAGGCGGGGGCGGGCAAGGTCGTTGTGGTGGATTCGCCGGCCCGACCGCTCGCTGAGGTGCTGCCGGAGGGCGTCGAGCTGGTGGTGCAGCCCGTCTCCAACGGCACCGGTGGGGCGGTGGCCGCCGCCGCTGAGGCGATCGACCCCGGGGCGCCGGTCGTCGTGCTGAGCGGCGATGTGCCGTTGGTGAGCGCGGCGGCGATCGCCGAGCTGGTGGCGGCTCACATCGCGGGTGGGGCGGCGGCGACGATGGCGACCACGATGCTTGACGACCCCAGCGGCTATGGGCGCGTGGTGCGCGACGAGCGCGGCGCTGTGGCGCGGGTGGTGGAGACCAAGAAGGCGGGCGACGCCATGGCGGCGGAGCTTGAGATCCGCGAGGTCAATACGGGCATCTACGCGTTCGCCGGGGATGCGCTGCTGGCGGCGCTGCCGCGGCTGAGCGCCGACAACGCCCAGGGCGAGCTGTACCTGCCGCAGGTGCTCGACCTGCTGCGCGCCGACGGCGCCGCGGTGTTCGCCCACGCCGTCGAGGACCCCCACCTCGTGCTCGGCGTCAACGATCACGTGGCGCTCGCCGAGGTGCGAGCGCTCGCGCAGCGCGCGATCCTCGAGCGGCACATGCGCGCCGGGGTGACGATCGTGGACCCGCTCGCCACATGGGTCGACGTGGACGTGCAGATCGGCGCGGACGCCCGCATCGAGCCCGGCACCGCGCTGCGCGGCGCCACCGAGGTGGAGGCGGGCGCCATCGTGGGGCCGCACACCACGGCGATCGACTCGCGGATAGGCGAGCGGGCGACGGTACGGGTCTCGTGGCTTGACCGGGCCGTGGTCGGCGCCGACGCGAGCGTGGGCCCGTTCGCCTACCTGCGCCCCGACGCGGTGCTGGGTGAGGGCTCGAAGGTGGGGACGTTCGTCGAGGTCAAGAACTCCGCGATCGGGCCCAGGGCGAAAGTCCCGCACCTCTCCTACATCGGCGACGCCGACGTCGGCGAGCGCGCCAACCTCGGCGCGGGCACGCTCACCGCCAACTACGACGGCCACGCCAAGCACCGCACGACGATCGGCAAGCGCGTACGCGGAGGGGTGGACACCGCGTTCGTCGCCCCGGTGACCGTCGGTGACGATGCCTACACCGCGGCGGGCTCGGTGATCACCGAGGATGTGCCCCCCGGCGCGCTGGGCGTGGCGCGCGCGCGGCAGCAGAATCGCGAGGGGTACGCGGAGCGTCGTGAGAGCGCTTTACACTCCGAGGAGCAATGAGCAGCGCGATGGATACGCGTGCGAGCACCGCGACCAGTCTGCCGATCGATTACAACAAGCGGCTGATGCTGTTCGCCGGGCGCGCCAGCCCGCAGCTGGCGGTGGACATCGCCGACAAGCTGCAGATGGATCTCGGCCCGGTGACGTTGAAGACGTTCTCCAATGGCGAGGTGTACTGCCGCTACGACGAATCGATCCGCGGCGCCGACGTGTTCATCGTGCAGTCCACCTGCGGCAATCCCCACACGGGGGTGACGGCCAACGACTCGCTGATGGAGCTGCTGTTCATGATCGATGCCGCCGTCGGCGCCTCCGCGCACCGGGTGATCGCGGTCACCCCCTGGTTCGGGTACTCCCGCCAGGACAAGAAGTCCGCGCCGCGCGAGCCGATCTCCGCGCGCCTGGTGGCGCGGATGCTGGAGGCCGCGGGCGCCGACAGGGTGCTGACGATGGACCTGCACGCCGGCCAGATCCAGGGCTTCTTTCAGAAACCGGTCGACCACATGACCGCGCTGTTCATGCTCACCCAGTATTTCGAGGACCTCGGCCTGTCCGACCTCGTGGTGGTGGCGCCGGACGCCGGCCGGGTGAAGCTCAACAAGAAATTCGCCTCCAAGATCGGCGCCGAGCTCGCGATCCTCGACAAGGAGCGCCCCGCGCAGCAGGTCGCGGAGATCGGGTACGTGATCGGCGACGTCAAGGGCAAGACAGCGGTGATCGTCGACGACATGATCGACACCGCGGGGACGCTCGCCGCCGCCACCCAAACGGTCTACGAAGCGGGCGCCAAGAGCGTCTACGCAGCCGCCACCCACGGGGTCTTCTCGGGCCCTGCGTTCGAGAACCTGGTGGCCTGCGGGTTGAAGGAGATCGTGGTGACCGACACGATCCCCGTGGCCACCGAGCGCCCTGAGAACATCCGCGTGCTCCCCTGCGCCGACCTGCTCACCGACTCGATCCGGCGGATCTTCACCGACGACTCGGTCAGTGAAGTGTTCGGCGGCGAGAACCAGCTGTTCTGAGGATGTCCCGGCCTGACCTCGCTGTGGGGGCCGGCGCAAACGGCGGACCCGGGCCCGGCGGGCGCAATCAACGCCCGCGGCGCTTCTCCCGCGGGACGCGGATCGTGTTGATCGCGGTCGGGGTGCTGCTGTTCCTCGCGATCAGCGGCGTGCTCGCGCGTTACCTCTCGACGGAAAACGTCGAACGCGACCACGAGTGGGCGCTGATGCAGGCGGAGGCGCGGGGCGACGTGCAGGAAATGCTCGCGCAGCTCTCCGGCTGCCGCGCCAGCCCCTCGTGCGTCGCGACGGTGCGCGCGGACGCGGCCAGCCTGCGGCGGGCGGGGGCGGTGGAACTCCTCTCGACGCAGTCCACCACCAACCACACGCTGAGCGGCTCCGTCGGCGAAACGCGGGTGGCGTGGAAGGTCAGCGGGCGTTACCCGGTCGTGCAGTGCGTGCAGGTCCGCCGCTCGGGCGACTTCCTTACGGGCATCTCTGTTTCGTTGCTGCGCGTCGGTCCGCGGATCGGTTCCACGGCGGATTGCCGGGGGGGTTGAGTCGCGTTCTTCCTGGACCCCAACCAGCTGGTTGGGGCTTTAAATCGATGCACCCTTTCTGAGCGCCAACCACCTGGTGGGCTCCGAATCGCCCGATTGCTAAAGTCCTCACCCCGCCGATGCCCGACCAGACCTCCACCCAGCTCACCGTGCGCGCCCGCCAGCCCGATGGCTCGCGCAAGGCACGGCGCACGCGCCGCGACGGCCGCGTGCCCGGGATTCTCTACGGCGGCGGCGAGCAGCCGCTGAGCTTCGAGGTGGACGCACGCGAGCTGCGCCTCGCGCTGGCCAAGGCGGGAGCCGTGCTGGACCTGAGCATCGACGGCGCCACCCCCACCCCAGTCGTGCTCAAGGAGGCCCAGCGCCACCCGGTGCGCGGGGAGACGGTGCACGTCGATCTGCTGCGGGTGCGCCTGGACAAGCCGATTCAGGCGGTGGTCGCACTGGAGCTGACCGGCCTGGAGGACGCCCCCGGCGTCCGCGAAGGCGGCGTACTCGAGCTGATCACGCGCGAGCTGAACATCGAAGCGCTGCCCACCGGAATCCCGGAGTCGATCGTGCACAGCGTCGCGGAGATGAACATCGGCGAGACGCTGATGCTCGCCGCCATCACACCCCCGGCGGGCGTCACGCTGCTGGACCCACTGGAGGAGACGGTGCTGGCGACGCTCACGCCGCCGCGCCTGCAGAGTGAAACGGCAACCGAGATCGAGGCGGAGACCGAGGTCGTCGGCGAGGCCGAGAAGGCCGAGGGCGCCGACGGCGGCGCCTCCGAGGAGTAACCCCCTCTGCGGCGACCCTTCGCCGGTATCGGCCGTGCTCGCGGCGGCGGGGCCGGGGCCCGCGGCGGCGGGGCGGCCGACTGGCTGATAGTGGGGCTGGGCAACCCCGGCAAGGAGTACGCGCGCACTCGCCACAACGTCGGCTTCATGGTCGCCGACGAGCTCGCCGAGCGATGGGGCCTGCAGCGCGCCAAACCACGCTTCCGCGCGCTGCTCGCGGAGGGCCGAACCGGCCCCGGAGCGGGTGGGCGGGTATCGGTCGCGGTGATGTGGCCGCAGACGTTCATGAACGAGGCCGGCCGCTCCGCCGGACCCGCGCGCGGCTCCTACAAGCTGCCGCTGGAGCGCGTGGTGGCGGTGCACGACGAGATCGACATCCCCTTCGGCGAGGTGCGCACGCGCCTGGGCGGCGGCCTGGCCGGCCACAACGGTCTGAAGTCGCTCAAGCGAGAGCTCGGGGGCGCAGACTTCTGGAGGGTGCGCGTAGGTGTCGGGCGCCCCGATTCGACCGACCCGGAGATCGTCTCCGCGCACGTGCTCGGACGCTTCCGCGAGTCCCCGGAGGAGGTGCGCGAGCTGGTGACCGGCGCGGCCGACGAGGTCGAGCGTCTGGTGGGCGAGGAGGGATCGAATGGGATTTGATGGCCGGCCCCCAAGGGGCCGGGGGGTTGGGGCAGTGAGGTATGTGCGCGGGCCGAGCGGGTATGCCCGATGCCGGTCACTGGGGAACGCGGGACGCTCGCGATGAGCCTGCGCTCGCTGCTGGGCCTGGCGCAGGACGACCCAGGGGCCGCGCGACTGGCGCGCGAGGGAGGCCACGCGTTCGTGTCGGCGTCGCTACGGCCATATCTGATCGCCGGCCTCGCCGAGATCGGCGTTTCCGGCGCGGCCGGCTCGGGGATCGCGGGGGTCGTTGGCCCGCGGCCGACACTCGTCGTGGTCGGCGACGACCGCGCGGCGCGCGAGCTGGCGAGCGACCTGCGGGCGTGGTTGGCACCGCGGCGCGTGCGCTACTACCCCTCGCGCGGGGTGACATACGAGTCCCACCTGACCCCGCCGGCACACCTGATCGGGCTGCGGGTGGCCGCGTTGGACGCGCTGCTGGCGCAGGACAGCGCAACCGAGCTGGTGGGCGGGCCTCCAGTCGTGGTCGTCTCTGCGGTGGCGCTCTCGGAGAAGGTGCCCGACCCGGCGCTGCGCCCACGCTCGTTCACGCTGCGCCGCGGCGAGCTGCTCGACCTGGAGGAGTGTGCCAACGAGCTCGTGGCGGCAGGGTATGAGCGCGCCGATCAGGTGGAGGAGCGCGGCCAGTTTGCGATGCGGGGCGGCATCCTCGACATCTTCCCCGCCACCGAGGAGCGAGCGGTGCGCGTGGACATGTTCGACGTGGAGATCGAATCGCTGCGCTGGTTCTCGACCTTCACGCAGCGCTCGCTGGGCGAGGTCGATGAGGTGGAGATCGCACCCGCGGCGGAGCTCGAGGCCGAGCACCGCGAGCTGGCGGAGATCGCCGCGTTGGAGGACGCCGGCGAGCGCCCGGACATAGCCGAGCTGCTGCCAGTCGAGCGCTTCGGGGCGCTGCTCGATCTGCTGAATGCCGGCGAGGAGCAAGACGGAGGAGGAGGAGGAGGAGGAGGGGAAGGAGGGGAAGGGGCTGGACGGCGAGCGACCGAGGTGATCGTCGCGGCTGAGGAGGAGCTCGACCCGGTGCTCGAGGACCACTGGAGCGACGTGTGTGCGGCCTTCCACGATGCTGACGCCCACCACCTGTACGTGAGCCCCGACGAGGTACGGGCTGCGCTGCAAGAGCGCACACGCATCTGGCTCTCCTCGCTCGCCGCCGGCCAGGAGCTGGAGCTGCGCGCGCAGTCCGCCGACACCGCGGCGCGCTCGCTGGCGGAAGCCGAGCCGCAGTTGGAGAAGCTCGTGCGCTCCGGATACCGCACCGTGGTCACCTTCCCCCACCGCGGCGAGGGGGAGCGCGCGGCCTACAACCTCGCGCGCCTGAAAGCCACATGGCTGGGAACCCCACCCACCCCAAGCCGGCGCGCCGACGGCGAGGCACCCGAAGCCGACACGACGCGGAGCTCCGAGGGCGTGGTCCCGCAGGAGTCGAGCTCTGGCTTGGCCGGGGTGGACGTGACGGCGGCACCACTCGAGGCGTCGCTGCGCTTCGCCGCCGCCTCGCTGCGCGAGGGCTTCATCGCGCCCTCGCTGAAGCTCGCGGTGTTCCCCGAGCACCGCCTGCTGCGCCGCCGCCGCGCCGAGCGACTGGACCTGAGTGCCGACGGTCGGCCGCGGCGCGGCGCGCTGCGCTCCTTCACGGAGCTTCGCACCGGCGACATCGTCGTCCACGAAGACCACGGCGTGGCGCGCTTCGCAGGCTTTGAGACGCGCACCGTGGCGGGCGTCACGCGCGACTACCTCTACCTCGAATACCAGGGCGACGACCGCGTCTTCGTGCCCACCGAACAACTCGCGAAGATCTCGCGCTACGTCGGGGCCGGCGGCGAGCACCCGCCGCTCTCGAAACTGGGCGGTTCGCGCTGGGAGGCGATGAAGTCGCGCGCGCGCCGTGCCGCGCAGGAGCTGGCGGGCGAGCTGCTCTCCCTCTACGCCGAGCGTCGCCGGCGCTCCGGGCACTCCTTCGAGCCCGACTCCGAGTGGGAGCGCGAACTGGAGCAGCGCTTCCCCTACACCGAGACCCCCGACCAGCGCGACGCGATCGAGGCGGTGAAGGCCGACATGGAGGCGCCGCGGCCAATGGATCGCTTGATCTGCGGCGACGTCGGCTACGGCAAGACCGAGGTGGCGCTGCGCGCTGCGTTCAAGGCCGCCACGCAGGGCAAGCAGGTGCTGATGCTGGCGCCGACCACGATCCTCGCCCAGCAGCACTTCGGCACCTTCTCCGAGCGCCTCGCCGACTACCCGGTGACGATCGACCACGTCTCCCGCTTCCGCACCCCCGCCGAGCAGAAAGCGGCGATCGCGGGCTTCGCCAAGGGCGGCGTGGACATCCTGATCGGCACCCACCGCGTGCTCTCGCGCGACGTCCGCGCGAAGGACCTCGGCCTGCTCGTGGTCGACGAGGAGCAGCGCTTCGGGGTCAAGCAGAAGGAGCTGCTGCGCCAGCTGAAGCTGCGCGTGGACGTGATCTCGATGTCCGCCACCCCGATCCCCCGCACCCTCCAGATGTCGCTCGCCGGCCTGCGCGACATCTCGGTGATCGAGACCCCCCCGGAGGGCCGGCGGCCGGTGCGCACCTACGTCGGCGAGTACGAGGAGGAGCTCGTCAGGGGCGCGATCATGCGCGAGCACGAGCGCGGCGGGCAGGCCTTCTTCATGCACAACCGCGTGGAGTCGATCGACGAGACGGCCGAACGCCTGCGCGCGCTGTGCCCCGGCGTGCGCTTCGCCGTGGCACACGGCCAGATGGGCGAGGGGGAGCTGGAGAGCGTGATGATGGACTACCTGCGCGGCGGTGCGGAGGTGCTGGTGTGCACCTCGATCATCGAGTCGGGCATCGACATCCCCCAGGCCAACACGCTGATCGTCGAGCACGCCGACGCCTTCGGCCTCGCCCAGCTCTACCAGATCCGCGGGCGCGTCGGGCGCAGCCGCGAGCGCGCCTACGCCTACCTGCTGTACGACTCGGCGGCGGCGCTCACGCCCGAGGCCGCACAGCGGCTCTCGGCGCTGTCGGATTACACCGAGCTCGGGTCGGGCTTCAAGATCGCGATGCGCGACCTGGAGATCCGCGGCGCCGGCAACCTGCTCGGCGACGAGCAGTCCGGGCACGTGGCGGCGCTCGGCTTCGAGCTGTACATGCAGATGCTCGACGAGGCCGTCCGCGAGGCCGGTCCCGCCGAGGGAGAGGACGGGGTGGAACTGCCCGAGCCGGTGCGCCTGGATGTCAACGTGGACGCCTACGTGCCGCCCGACTACGTCCCCTACGAGCAGGCCAAGATCGAGATCCACCGACGCGTCGCCGGCGCGCTGGAGGTGGCCGACGTCGAGCGCCTGCGCGAGGAGCTCGAGGACCGCTTCGGCCCCGTGCCCGAGCCGCTCGCCAACCTGCTGGCGCTGCAGCGCGCGCGCATCAAGCTCGGGCAGGCGGGCGCACGCGCGGTGAGCTTCCGCGGCGATCGCCTCGCGGTCACGCCGATCGACCTCGACTCCGCTCGCGCACGGCGTCTGCGCGAGCAGCTCCCCGAGGCGCTGTACGAGTCGGGCCGCTCGCAGGTGTCGGTGCGCGTCCCGCGCGAGGGCCCCGAGCGCTTTCCCGCCGTGGTGCGCGCCGCCGACGTGCTGCTGTCGGTCGTGCGCGAGGCGGCGTAGTGGCCCGGTGGCTGACGATCGACCGGAGCTCGGGGGGGCACCTAGCGCAATTGAGCAAAGGCCGCATAAGAGCCCTTAAGAAACTCGTTAGACACCACTTACGGACATCCATTAGAGTGCGCTTCCTGTGATGAAGCCGATCCGTTGTGCCGCGGCGCTGGGCGCCGTTTTCTTTGCAGCTGGGAGCCTCGCCGCATGTGGCAGCGGCGGCATCCCCAGCGGCGCCGTGGTGCAGGTCAACGGCCAGCCGATCACCAAAGCCACCCTGGATCACTGGGTGAGTGTGGCGGCCACCGCCTCGAGCGCAACCGCCGCGGGGCAGAAGGCCGCCAAGCCGGCCGTGCCCGAACCCCCCGCCTACACCAGCTGCATCGCCCACCTCAAAGAAGTCGAACCGAAGCCCGCCAAGGGCCAGAAGCCGAAGACCGAAGCGGCGCTCAAGGCTGAGTGCGAACAGCAGTACACGGCGCTCAAGCAGCAGGCGCTGAGCTTCCTGATCGGCGTCGACTGGGTGTTGGGGCAGGCCGAAGAACAGGGGATCAACGTCAGTGACAAGGAAGTCGAACAGAAGTTCGACGCGCTCAAGAAGCAGTCGTTCCCCAAGGCGGGCGAATTCCAGAAATTCCTGGCGCGCACCTCATACACCGCCAGCGACCTGCTGCTGCGGGTGAAGTACGGCATGCTGACGACCAAGATTCAGGAAAAAGTCACCAAGGGCGCCAAGAAGAACGTCAACGAAGCGGCGGTCGCCAAGTACTACAACGAACACAAGTCCCAGTACGGCAAACCGGAATCGCGCGACCTGCGGATCATCCTCACGAAGACCGAAGCCGAGGCCAATCAGGCCAAGAAGGAAATCGAATCGGGCAAGAGCTTCGCCAGCGTCGCCAAGAGCAAGTCGATCGACCCCACCAGCAAGAGCACCGGCGGGGAAGTCAAAGGCGTCGTCAAGGGCCAGGAGCAGAAGGCGCTCAGCGAAGCCGTGTTCGCCGCCAAGCCCGGCGTGCTCGGCGGCCCCGTGAAGACACCCTTCGGCTACTACATCTACGAAGTCAAGGCGATCCACGCGCCGTCCCAGCAGAGCCTCGCGCAGGTGAAGGAAACAGTCAAAAGCCAGCTCGCCTCCACCCAGCAGCAGGCGGCGTTCACCACGTTCGTCAAGGAATTCCGCAAGCGCTGGGAAGGGCGTACCGAATGCCGCTCGGGCTACACGGTGCAGGACTGCAAAGGCTACAAAGCGCCGAAGGCCGCCGCTGGAGCGGTGGGCACGGCGGGGGCCACAGGGGCGGCGGGCGCGGCCGGATAGGCGGCGCTGCACAAGCTCGTGGATTTGCGCTAGAGTCGCCCTGCTGTGTTCAAGCCTATTCGTTGTGTCGCGGCGCTGGGCGCCGTTTTCTTTGCCGCTTCGGGCCTCGCGGCCTGCGGCGGCGGCATCCCCAGCAACGCGGTGGTGCAGGTCAACGGCCAGCCGATCACAAAGGCGACGTTCGAACACTGGCTGGGGGTGGCGGCCTCCGCCAGCGCGGCGGCGACACCGGGCCAGAAAGCGCCCAAAGCGGTCGTGCCCGATCCACCCGCGTACACCAGCTGCATCGCCCACCTCAAAGAAATCGAACCGAAGCCCGCCAAGGGCCAGAAGCCGAAGACCGAAGCGGCGCTCAAGTCCCAGTGCGAACAGCAGTACAAAGCGCTGCAGCAGACGACGCTGGGCTTCCTGATCAGCGCCGACTGGGTGATCGGACAGGCCGAAGAACAGGGCGTCAAGCTGAGCGACAAGGAAGTGCAGAAGAAGTTCAACGAACTCAAGAAGCAGCAGTTCCCGAAGGAAGCCGAATTCCAGAAATTCCTGGCGAGCACGGGGCAGACTGTCTCCGACCTGCTGCTCCGAGTGAAGCTCAGCATGTTGACAACCAAAATTCAGGAAAAAGTCACCAAGGAAGCCAAGAAGAACGTCAACGAAGCGGCGGTCGCCAAGTACTACAACGAACACAAGTCCCAGTACGGCAAACCGGAATCGCGCGACCTGCGGATCATCCTCACGAAGACCGAAGCCGAGGCCAATCAGGCCAAGAAGGAAATCGAATCGGGCAAGAGCTTCGCCAGCGTCGCCAAGAGCAAGTCGATCGACCCCACCAGCAAGAGCACCGGCGGGGAAGTCAAAGGCGTCGTCAAGGGCCAGGAGCAGAAGGCGCTCAGCGAAGCCGTGTTCGCCGCCAAGCCCGGCGTGCTCGGCGGCCCCGTGAAGACACCCTTCGGCTACTACATCTACGAAGTCAAGGCGATCCACGCGCCGTCCCAGCAGAGCCTCGCGCAGGTGAAGGAAACAGTCAAAAGCCAGCTCGCCTCCACCCAGCAGCAGACGGCGCTCACCAAGTTCGTCAAGGAATTCGAAGCGAAGTGGAAGGGGCGCACCGAATGCCGCGCAGGCTTCGTGATGCAGCGGTGCAAGCAATACACGGCACCGAAGACCACGCCGAGCAGCACCCCCACCCCGGTCCCCGCGCCCGCCAACTAGCGCGTAAAACGCCCGCGGGCGTGACGAGCCCTTGAGTCAGATCGACAGAGTCCACGCCCGCCAGATCCTCGACAGCCGGGGTAATCCGACGGTCGAGGTGGAGATCGCGCTGCGCTCCGGCGCGCACGGCCACGCGGCGATCCCGTCGGGGGCCTCCACGGGAGAGTTCGAGGCCACGGAGCTGCGCGACGGCGGGTCGCGCTGGAGCGGCAAGGGCGTGGGCCGCGCGGTGGCGGGCGTCAACGGCGAGATCGCCGACGCAGTGCGGGGTCTCGACGCCGGCGATCAGCGCGCCCTGGACCGCGCGCTGATCGAGCTCGACGGCACCCCCAACAAGTCGCGCCTGGGCGCCAACGCGATCCTCGGCGTCTCGCTCGCCGCAGCGCACGCCCAGGCCGCCGAGGAGGGCCTGCCGCTGTGGCGTTACCTCGGCGGGGAGGCAGCCCGCGTGCTGCCGGTGCCGATGATGAACGTGCTCAACGGCGGCGCCCACGCCGACAACAGCGTGGACTTCCAGGAGTTCATGGTGGTGCCCTGCGGCGCCGAGAGCTTCTCGGAGTGCCTGCGCATGGGCGTCGAGGTGTTTCACGCGCTGAAGGCCACGCTGCACAAGCGCGGGCTCTCCACGGCGGGGGGCGACGAGGGCGGCTTCGCGCCCAACCTCGCCTCCAACGAGGAGGCGCTGCAGATGGTGATCGCCGGTATCGAGGCCGCCGGCTACGAGCCCGGCACGGACGTGGCGATCGCGTTGGACCCCGCCACCAGCGAGCTCTACCGCGACGGCGCCTACGTGCTGGAGCACGAGGGCCGCACGCTGAGCGCCGCCGAGCTCGCCGACTACTGGGCCACGCTGGCAGCGCGCTACCCGATCGTCTCACTCGAGGACGGCATGGCCGAGGAGGACTGGGACGGCTGGCAGGCCCTCACCGAGCGCGTCGGAGCGCACCTGCAGCTGGTTGGGGACGACCTGTTCGTCACCAACACCGAGCGCCTGCAGCGCGGGATCGAGCTGGGGGTCGCTAACTCGATCCTCGTCAAGGTCAACCAGATCGGCACCCTCACCGAGACCCTCGCCGCGATCGCCATGGCGCGTGAGGCCGGCTACACCGCAGTGATGAGCCACCGCTCGGGCGAGACCGAGGACGTCACGATCGCCGACCTCGCGGTGGCGACCGGCTGCGGGCAGATCAAGACCGGCGCCCCCTCGCGCTCGGACCGCACCGCCAAGTACAACCAGCTGCTGCGCATCGAGGAGCAGCTGGGCGCCGACGCCGAGTTCCTCGGGCGCTCGGTGTTTCGCGGCTGAGACGCACGCCCTCTCGATTGCTCCCGGCCTCAGGCGGGCGGACGTGGGCAAGTGAGGTTGGGGCTGGGTGTATATCTCTTTTTTCGAGGCCTAACCCTTCATTTTGTGAAGTAGCTTGGTGGTGGTTGGATGTTCGCTTCTGGACCCTAACCCTTCATTTTGTGAAGTGGCTAGGTGGTGGTTGGATGTCCATTTTTGGACCCCAACCCTTCATTTTGTGAAGTGGTAGGGGTACGTTTGGATGACATTGCCTCAGCCCCCAGTGGTCAGCCCGCAGCAGGAGCCTTTCCCCGAACGGCGAATGCGAGAAGGATGAGATCGACGACGCGCGTGCGCTGGGACCGCCTGGGCCGGATGGCGATGCTGTGCGTGCTGGGGGCGCTGCTGTACCTCTACCTGAGCGCCGGCGTGTCGCTGGTGTCGACGTGGAAAGAGGCGCGAGGGGACAGCGCCCAGCTGTCGGTGCTGGAGCGCCAGCACGCGGCGCTCGAGGCTCAACGTGCCTCCCTCACGAGCCCGGCGACGCTCGTGCCGGAGGCTCGCCGCCTCGGCATGATCCGCCCGGGTGAGCAGACGTATGTGATCACGGGCCTGCCCTCCAACTGAGCGGGCCGTCGGCCCGCGGCGTCAGGTCCTGGGCGCTGCTACCCTCGCGGCCCGTGCCGGGCTTCGAGAACGCGATCCACCAGTGGCGCCAGGGCCAACGCCGCCTCGAGCAGGCCCCGCCAGAACGCCGGCTGCTGCTGGAGCGGGTGGTCGACACGCTGGTGGCGGAGCTGCGCCGGCGCCTGGGCGGCAGGTTCTCGGCGGATGAGCTCGCGCAGATATACGAGCACGGCACCTCGTGGTGCCTGCAGCTGGCGATGGACACAGCCCCCGCGGACCCGTGGGCCTGGGACTCTGCCATCGTCGTGGACGCCGCCTTTGGCCGCTACCTGCGCGAGGCGGCGGACTACGCGGGAGGGCGGCAGGTCGCTGCGGAGTAGACCGGGTCAGTCGTCGCCGCCGACGCGGCGGATGACTATCTGGTCCTCCTCGACCACAACCTCCACGGGGCGGTGGCCGGCCCAGTGCTCAGCGTAGATCGGGTTGTCCTGGACGGCCGGGTCCAGCCACAGGCCGTAGCCCTCCTCGCCGTGGTCGAAGGTGCCCTCCAGCGGAGCGGTGCCGCGCGCCGCCGGGCGTCGCCGGCCGCGCCCTCCACGCCGACTGCGGCGGCGTGCCGGTGCCTCCTCCTCGTCGTCCTGGTCCTCGTCCTCGCCCCGCTCGGCGCGTTCGGCGCGCTCACGCTCCGCAGCCGCCTCAGCCTCCGCGCGCTCACGCTCGGCCTCCAGCGCGGCCGCCTCGAGCTCGGCGGCGATCAGGGCGTCGTCCTCGGCGCGGAGATCGATCTCCTCGTTGAAGTCGCCCGTGCCGGCACCCGAGGTAGCCTCCTCGCCCGCCAGGTCGTTCTGGCGCTTGAACTGCTCGATCTCCTGCACGGTGACCTCGAGCTGGTGGGCGACCCAGGCATCGGTGCGACCCTGACGCACCCAGGCGCGGATCTGGTTGAGCTGTGGACGGAGCGACTTGCGTGGCATCGACGGTCCGGGAGACTAGCGCATGGGCGTCGTCGATCGCCTCGGCGGGCGTCGCCCCCGCCCACAAGGCCCATTTTCGCTGCGTGAGCGGAGGGCCGCAGGAGCATCGCCGTGGGCAGCAATACGTAGCTTTGACCGTGTCGCGGGAGAAATTTGCGCTTGCGTGCGTTATGTGGACAGAGCCGGTCGGCCGCCGGACGAGATCCCTTTTCCGGGGCTCTCGAATATATGCTTGGATGAGAGGTCTGGTCTGCCGGTGATCGTGTCAGTGCCGTCGGCCCAAACGAAAGGGTGCGTGGAATGCTGGTCCTGACGCGAAAGACCAACCAGAGCATCATGATCGGCGACGATGTTGAGGTGTCGGTGCTGTCGGTCGTCGGCGAGAAGGTGCGCATCGGCATTCAGGCGCCTCCCGACGTGCCGGTCTTCAGGACCGAGATCTACATCGAGATCCAGCGCCAGCAGGGGGAAGGCAAGCCTCCCGAGGAGGTTCGCTCGGAGGTGGACGAGGCAATCCATGAGCTAGGCGAGAAGGACTAGCTGGATCTGACTGACTGCTGGGTCAACCCGCTCAACAGCTGCAGCTCGATGCCCAGCTCAACCCGCTCAACAGCTGCAGTTAGCTGCCCAGCAGTTGGTAGAGCGTGAAGAACATCGCCACGGTGACCACCACTGCGGTGAGGATCAGCGCCAGCACCAGCAACGTGAAGCGAACCGTGCCGCGCTTGTTGCGCCGCTGCACCTGACGCTTCAGCGCGCGCTGCTCGGCGGTGCGGCGCAGCGAGTCGCGGCGGTGGCGATCGAGGGAGATCTCCTTGGCGAACGCCTCCTCGATCTCGGCGACGCTGCGCCTCATTTTCATGGCCTGCATCCCCACCAGCCTACTCCCCAGGGCACGTCGAGCTCAATCGAGCTCTACCCCACCGGGGCCTTGCCCTCAGCGCGCTCGTACACCTCGACGAAGCGCAGGTAGCTCTGCGCAATCTGCTGCGCCGCTACACGACGCTCGATCTTGCCGTCCACATACGCTTTGAGCGGATCCCACCAGATTGAGCGTCCGATCGCGAAGCCCACGAAGCCATCCACCGGGGCAGCCTCTCCGAGCCAATGATCCACCTTCGCGTCGTCCGCGCCGCGGCCGAGCACCACGCACACCACGCCCTCGCGCCCGCCGGTGCGGGCCTGGGCGACGAGCATCTCGCAGTCCGAGCGCGCGTCAACGCCCTCGATCTTCCACACATCCACCTCGACCCCGGCGTCCTGGATCTCCGCGATCGTGCGGCGCATCAGCTCGGGGCGCAGCTCCGCGTCGTAGCGTTCGCCGTCGCCGCCCACCGCCTCCAGCTGAGCGGGCGTGGCGGGCACGAGCAACTCGAACAGGAACTTGCGCTCGCGCTCGTGCAACCAGTCGGACAGCTGCTTGAGCTTCTCGCGCTGCTCGCGGTTGCCCTCCGCGTCCCCGTCGGGGTTGTAGCGCACGAGCACCTTGGTGAAGTCGGGGTCGAAGCGTTCGATGTGCTCCCCGAACTGCTCCCCGTACTGGAAGTCGAACATCTCCTGGCCCGAGCGCTCGGCGGGCATCGCCAGTCGCAGACCCTGCGCGCGGGCCTCCTGCGGAACGGTCGAGCCGAACTGCTCGTCCACCAACACTCCTGTCACCGACGGGTCGGCGCCAGCGGCCACCGCTTGGCGCAGGCCCTCGAAGACGAGGTGCTTGGCGTCGGCGATCATCGCCGTCTGCTCGGGGTCGGGTTCGCCCTCGATGCCGAAGAACTTCTTCTGGAAGGAGCCGCGGTGGTCGAACGCGAGGATGTAAAGCTGCTTGTCATAGCCGAGTGAGGTCATGCCCGGACTCTACCGCCGAGGCGCCGCGGAAGGAAGCCGCAGGCCAGTCCACGAGATCGCCGCCGTGCGCCGGGAGAGCCTTCCGGCGGGCCCTAGAATGGATCGGCGATGTCTTCGGGTGCCGATCTGTTCGTGGTGTGCAAGCAATGCGGGTCGGAGGTCAGCCCCTACATCACCGAGTGCCCCTACTGCGGGCACCGGCTGCGGCGGCGGGCGCCCAAGCTGCCGCGCGAGCACACTCCCCAGCGTGCCTCGCAGCGGGCCCGGCTGTCGGTGCCGTCGCTCGGGCGCCTGCGCCGGGGCGAGATCGCCGGCGTGCGCGCCGATTCGCGACCGTACGCCACGATCGCGCTGGTGGCAGCCAGCTGCGTGATGTGGGTGCTCACCAGCGGCGGCTACCTGGGCCTCTACCACCTGGTTGTGCTGGGCCCGCTGCACGGCGACTGGTGGAAGCTCCTCACCACCCAGTTCGCTTACGCGGGCGAAGTGTACGCCGGCGTATACGCATTCTCCGCGGTGCTGGCGGTGGCGATCTTCGGCTGGCTGCTCGAGCGCCGCCACGGTCCCGTCCCGGTGCTGATCGCGTTCTTCGGCGCCGGCGCCACCGGCGCGCTCGTCGCGCTCGCGGTCTACCCGCTGCCGATCGTCGCCGGCGCCAACGCCGGTGCGCTCGCGCTGCTCGCGGCGTGGGCCGTCCCCGACCTGCAGGCCGCCAGAGCCAAGCGCTACTACGAGGGCGACCTGCTCGGCACCGCGACGATCGCCGCGGTGCTGCTGGCGATGCCGTTCGCCCGCTGGGAAGCCAGCTGGCTGGCGGGCATCACCGGCGCCGCCGTCGGGCTGGTGCTGGGCTACGGTCTCAGCAGCACTCGCGCGGGGACTGCGTGACGCAGCCAACGCCGCTCGCCGCAAAACGTTCTGAGCGTACATATCCCCTTCGGCGTACGATTAGGAACACGTGCATCGTGCATGGTGGCGCACCCCATGCCCTCTACGGGCTCCGCACCGGATACCCATCCAAATCCAAAAAATAAAAAATTAGATCGAGCGCGAAAGGGCATATCGAACATGGAGATCCGCTTTCTCGGCCACGCGGCCTTCGAGCTGCGGGATGGCGACACCACGGTGCTGATCGATCCATTCCTCACCGGCAACCCCAAGGCAGCGGTGAGCGCCGATGAGCTGAGTCCAAACGCGATCCTGCTCACCCACGGGCACGCCGACCACCTCGGCGACACCGTCGCGATCGCCACCGGTCGAAGCTCGGCCGGCAGCGGCGTCGACGTGGTGGCGATCGTCGAGATCGCCAACGAGCTCATCGCCGAAGGCGTGCAGAACGTGCGCGACCCCAACCTGGGTGGCACCGTGGAGCTCGATTGGGGCTGGGTGCGGCTGGTGCCTGCTTGGCATACCTCCACGACCCCGAAGGGCACCGCCAACGTCCCCGCCGGGCTCGTCGTCGGCATTGGCGGCAAGGTTGTCTACCACCTCGGCGACACGGCGCTTTTCTCCGACCTGCAGCTGGTCGGCCGGCGGGAGCCGGTCGACGTGGCGCTGATGTGCATCGGCGGCCACTACACGATGGACCGCTTCGACGCCGTCGAGGCCGCGCGGCTGGTGGGCGCCAAGCAGGTGATCCCCTGCCACTACGACACCTTCCCCCCGATTCACAGCGATGCGCAGGCGTTCAAGACCGACGTCGAGGCCGGTGGCGCCTCGCAGGTCGTCGTGCTCGCCCCAGGGGAGTCGCACACGCCATGATGCCAACGTGTTGCTCATGACTGCGACCCGCGTGCACGGTATGCCCACCGCCCTGCCGACCGCCCTGCCCACCGTTGCCACCACCAGCGTGCATACCCCATGACCCACGCGGTGGTGCTGATCGAGGCCGAACGCGACGCGCTCTCCACGCTGGGGGGCGCGCTCGCGGACATCGAGGGAGTCGCCGAGGCCTACTCGGTGACGGGCGAGTGGGACTTCGTGGCGATCGTCCGCGTCCCCGACCACGAGCAGCTCGCCGACGTCGTCACCGGGCATATCACCACGCTGCCGGGGGTTTCGCGCACGCAGACGATGGTCGCCTTTCAGGCCTACTCCCGCCACGACCTGGAAGCGCTGTTCTCGGTGGGGGAGTAGTTCTGACCGGAGAGGGAGTAGTTCTGGCCGGAGAGGGAGTGGTTCTGGCCGGATAGGGAGCGGCTCTGGTCGGATAGGGAGCGGCTCTGGCCGGATGGCCAGTGATGGTGTAGGCTGGGCAGGTGTCCGACAGCGGCGCACAGCAGGTGCAGAGCCCCCCGGGGCAGAGCGCGTCGAGCCTGGGTGAGCGCGAGGACTTCCGCGCCACCAGCGACCCAGCGCTCACCGAGGCCGGCGATCACGGCCGTGTGGAGCTGCTCGACTACCGCCAGCTCTACTCGCTGTGGGAGCGCCAGCATTGGGCGGTGCAGGATCTCGACTTCAGCCAGGATCGGATCGACTGGCACGAGCGCATCGACGCCGAGGAGCGCTACATGCGGATGTACGGGCTCTCATCGTTCTTCGTCGGAGAGCAGCGCGTCGCCGCAGAGCTCGGGCCGATGATGCGGGCGTGCCCGGACGAGGACATGCGCATCTTCCTCTGCACCCAGATCGCCGACGAGGCCCGCCACGTGGCGTTCTTCGACCGCTTCTACTCCGAGGTGGGGGTGCTCGAGGCCGAC
Organism: uncultured Solirubrobacterales bacterium; assembly: GCA_963744135.1. Classification (GTDB taxonomy): domain Bacteria; phylum Actinomycetota; class Thermoleophilia; order Solirubrobacterales; family Solirubrobacteraceae; genus Palsa-744. The sequence continues at coordinate 1,583,314 of CAVUSE010000004.1, forward strand.
GACCTTGGTGGGCGCCTCGCCGAGACCAGCCAGCACCTCAACCCCGAGTTCGAGGAGCTGTTCGACGAGCTGCTGCGAGGGCGCGTCGACCGGCTCGCACGCGAGCCCGAGGACACCGAGGCGCTGGTTGAGGCCGTCACGATCTACCACATGGTGATTGAGGGCATGCTCGCGCTCACCGGCCAACACTTCATCATCTCCTACAACGAAAGCGTCGGCACGCTGCCAGCCTTCGTCGAAGGCTTCATCAACGTCGCGCGCGACGAGCACCGCCACGTCGCCTTCGGGGCGCGCTTCCTGCGCGACATGGCACTGAAGGACGAGCGTTACAAGCAGGCGATCGGTCGCACGCTCGCCGAGGTCGCCCCCGCCGCCGAGGGCGTGCTGCGACCGAAGTGGGTGGACGAGAGCGAAGAGGACGTCGAACTGCTCGGCGCGCGAATCTCCGAAACCCGCGAGTTCGCCGCCACCGCCCTGAGCCGGCGGCTGAAGGTCATCGGCCTCGGGTAGGTTCAGGCAGGTCACCCGGGCTCTGGCGCGGCGACGGCTCAGCTCCCCGCCGCGACCACCTGGGTCCTGCTTTCGCTGGGATAGGCTCATGCTCGATGGTCGCACTGCCCCTCAAGAGCGAGTACGGCCCCACCCTCGGGGAGCTGCTCGCGCCCCGCTGGCGGCGCGCGTCGGCGGGGGTGCGCCTGCTGTGGGGGGCAGGGGCGGTGGCGCTGCTGGCGGCGATCGCGGGCGCCGCGCTAACGCTCGCCAGCCCCACCATCTCCCACGGGGAGCCGGTGCCGTTCAGCTTCAGCTACGCGGGGCTCCACCGCACCAGCGCCAACCCCGGCGGCTATGCGAAGGTGCAGCATGTGGTGGACGGCCGGCTGGAGAGCTCCTTCGCGGTGGGACCCTTCCTGCTGCCTCCCCACCACGGCGCGCTGGGCGCAGCGTTGGCGATGTACGCATCCGGCTACGTCCAGCGCCTCGCCGCCGGGGAGGGTGGGACTCACATCCCGGGGCAGAGCGGGTTTGTGCTGCGCGGGCAAGGCAGCACGCAGATCGACGCGGTGTCGAGCTACGCCACGTACAACGTCTTCTACACGACCACCGTGCAGGGGCAGGAGATGTACGGGCGCAATGTGCTGCTGCTGCCGGATCAGCCTGGTGCGCGCCGGGGCGTTGAGATCACGATGCTCACCACCGTCGCCGGCAACCGCCAGGTGACCTCGCCGCTGGACGTCGGCGTCAAAGGCGCCCTGGAAGAACCGCTGGGGACGTTCGCGCTGGAATAGGCCCCCAGGTCGAGCCTCTGCCACCCACCCATCGGTGGGTCTCTCGCACGCGGCCCCTCGGCGCTCGCCTACGGCCCGGCGGTGCCGCCGCCAGCGGCGGCTTCCACAGGATTGGGCGCGGTGGTTATGCCCGTTTCGCCGGCGCCGGACGATTCCGGTTCCGCCGATTCCCCGGTGGTGGGTGCGGCTGATTCCGTGGTGGTCGGCGCCGTTTCGACCGGCGGCACCGGGGTGGCGGGCGTCGTGCTCGTCACAGGCGGATCCGCAGCCGCTGGCTGGGAGGGAGCGCTGGTCGTGGTGCCGGTGGAGGGCAGCGCCGTGGTCTCGGTGGTGACCTGCACGACCGCGGGCGTGACCGGCGGCTGGGCGACGGGTTCGGTAACGGCTGGCTTGACGACAGGGGGCTGGCCCGTGGCATCGTTGGGAGCCGGGTTGTGGAGATGCAAACGCGTACCGGAGGCGCCCGCACCGGACTGCGACTTGAGCGGCGGGCGGCGGTGGAGGCGGCGGGCAGCGAGCTGCGTGGCGCCTGCCGCGGCGGCGACGTGGACGCCGGGGCTGATCGGCTGAGGCACCGAGCGCACGACCAGCGGAGCGGCGCTGTGTGTGAGCGCGACGGGACCGGCCGAGGCGACCGCCGAAGATGTGGTGTGGCGACGGCGGACATGGCTGGGGCTGACGGCAACCGCGCCGGCGGTGACGAGCGCAGCGGCGGCCAGTGTGGCGGCGGCCTTCGTCGCGATCGCTCCCGCACCTGCGGTCACGAGACCTCCTGCGGCGCTCGCGCCTCCGGCGGCCCCCGCCCCGGCGCCCGCCGTGAGCAGTCCGCCCGCGGCACCGGCCGCGCCGGCTCCACCGGTCGCTCCGCTCGCGGCACCCACCCCGGCGCCGGCGCTCCCCGCGCCAGCGGCGTGGCCGGCGGCAGAGGAGGCGCCGAATTTGCCGAGCACGAAGTGCTTGAGCAGCAGCAACGGCCCGACGGGGAAGATGGCGGCGAGTGCGTGGTTGTTGTCTTTGAGCAGCTTGCGGAACGTGCGGCAGCGCTCGCAGTCGCGCAGGTGACGGCGCGCGGGGGCGCTGATCTTGACGAGGCCCTCCGCCACTTCCCCAAGCTCACCGCGCACCTCGTCGCAGCTGAGCTTGCGCGCCTCGGCGGCCTCCGCGAGGGAGATGCGGGCGCGCACCAGCAGCGACTTCACCGAGGGCACCGTGGTGTCCATCGCGACCGCGATCTGCTCGTAGGAGAGTGCGTCGATCTCGCGCAGCAATAGCGCGGTGCGCTGGGTCTCGGGCAGCTGCTGCACGTCGCCGATCAGCTGGCGGAAGCCCTCGCGGCGCAGCACCTGATCGCCGGTGGAGAGGCCGTGCTCGGCGAAGTGGATGTCCATCGAGTCCACCCCAATCGCGGATGCCCGGCGCAGGTGGTTGAGCGAGCGGTTGCGCGCGATCCGGTACAGCCAAGGCCGCACGTTGATCGGGCGCTCGTCCGCCAGCACCGCGTTGAAGGCCGCCGCGAACACCTCCTGCAGCACGTCCTCGGCGTCCTCGCGCGAGCCCAGCATGTGCCGGCAGAAGGAGAGCAGGCGAGAGTGGTAGCGCGAGAAGAGCGTCTCGAAGGCCGCGTGCTGGCCGCGGCGCGTCAGCGCGATCAGACGCTCGTCCGGTTGCAGGCGCAGCAGGGGGCTGGCCCCTCGCAGGCCGGGTGCGACGCCTGGTTTTAGTGCGGTGACCTCCACGGTGGTCCAATCACGCGGCGTTTGCGGCTTTACCCTTACAGACACGGTACCAACCGCTAAGTTGCGGCCAGAGGAGTCGCTGGTGGCGCTCCTGCATATGGTTTACCCGTATACCCCCAAGAGGAGATAAAGCATGGGGGGCGGGGCTCGTGGGGCGCGCTCGCCCGCTCTGCTCTCATAAACTGGGTGGCACACAGTCATAGAGAGGAGCAAGGGCATCCGCGCCCGGGTGGCGGAACGGTATACGCAGCCGACTTAAAATCGGCGCCTCGAAAGGGTTTGTGGGTTCGACTCCCACCCCGGGCACTCTGCTCGAATCGCCTGCAAAAATGCGGGTTTCGGCATGTAGGGCTTGGCCTGTGATGGCCGGCGCCGGACCAGAGGACACCGGCGAGCCGCGACAACCCGACACCGCACGATCCTCAAACGCCCAGCTGTCCCTGTTGCAGGCGCTGTGCCACCTCCTCTGCGATGTTTTCAGCGCTCTTGCCGCTGCCGTCGACCGCATGGCGCTCGAGCGAGCCAAGCTCAGCGAAATCGCCCCACAACCGCTCGACGACCGTGGTGTCGGCGAGCCGACTCGCATCACGACTCGCCGCTCGCGCCACGCAGACGGCGAGTGGGGCGCGAAGCACGGCGTAGGCGACAGCGTGACCGCCGGCTTGCAGAGCGTCCCGCAGCGGCTCGAAGAACCAGCGCGGGCTGATGATCCCGTCGACGATCGTGAAGTAGCCCGCGTCCGCGTAGCCCGCAGCGGCCGCGGCGACAATGCGCATGACGGTTGTGTTCTGCTCGTGCGACTCTGGTTTCCACGGCTCGACATAGCCGGCGCGGATGAAGTGGAAGAACGAGTCCGATTCGAGATGAACCGTGCGCGGGGATCTGGCGGCGAGCAGATGGGCCATCGTCGTCTTTCCAGCACCGGGCGGTCCGGTGAGAATGAGAATGGGGTCGGGCACAAACCAATGCTATGCCCGCGTTGAGTAGAACCGACTTGATGGGGCGCGCGGTACGAGAGCTCACTGGCAACCCAACCCCATCGAAGCCGAGGCAGATCGTTCTGATCTCAGGTTGCGGTGTGGACTACGACATCAGCGATGTCGGGGACCTTCAGGCGCAGCTCCTCCTCGAGCTCGCTGCCCAGCTGATGAGCATCCACCAGGGAGGTCTCAGCGCCGACGTCGAGCGTGAGGAAGATGACGCGACCGGCCTCGGTGCGAAGCAGCCTTGTCCCGCGCGGCTCCCTGCCCGTCCGCTCGAGGACTATGCGCTTGATCTCCCGTATCGCGTCGAGGTCTGTACTCGTGGTGGCTGGACGGGCGCTCAGCGGGCGCTCCAAGGGCTCCAGGTGTGTCTGCACCTCGCTGACGCCGGCGCGGGCGCGGATCGCCCGCTCGATGCGCTCAGCCACCACGAGCGCTGCTCGCAGGGCGAGATCGGCGGGGAACTTCAGATGCAGGGAGACGCTGGCCGACCCGCCGTTCTCGAAGATCGTGATGTCGTGTGCTTCCTTGACCAGCGGCTCGGCCAGCGCGATTGCGAGCACCCGGTCGCGGAGGTCCAGGCCGCTGCGGCGAGGCTCTACGTGGACGACGACATCGCTGCCGGGCAGCGATGTCTCGATCGCCGCCTCGATCAGGTTCGCGGCCTGGTGGCCCTCGACCACCGCGGCTCCGGGCGCGACGGCGGCGATGACATCCGCGAAGTAACGTCCGGCGGACTCGCGCAGGCGCAGCCGCACCAGTTCGATGTCGGGTTCCAGGCGCGCGAGCGCGCGCTCGGCTGCCTCTCTGGCCTCGGCCGGCGTGCGGTCCATCAGCACGTTCGCGTTCTCCGCGATCAGCCGTGTCGCGGTGGCGAGGATGATCGCGGCTATGACGAGTGCAGCGCTCGCGTCGCCCCGAGCGAACCCGGCCCGCACGAGCAGCAACCCGATCAGGACGGCTGCCGAGCCGGCCATGTCCCCAGCGAAGTGAAACCCGTTCGCGCGCAGAGCGGGGCTCCGGTAGCGCCGTGCGGTGCGCAAAGAGATGAGGGTACGGGTGAGATCCACCGCCAGCGCGATCGCGATGACCACGAACACATACCAATCGGTGTCCGGTGCACCGCTGGGACTGATGAGGTGCCTGATCGCCTCGACTGCCACGACCAACCCACCTGCCAGCAGGATGCCGGCCTCGCCGAGCGCCCCAAGGTTCTCGGCGCGCCCGTGCCCGTAGGGGTGCTCGGGGTCCGCAGGCTGGCGGCCCAACCGCACGGCGAAGAACGTCAGGATCGCGGCGAGGACATCTCCGCTTGACTCGATGCCGGCCGAGATCAACGCCAGACTGCCCGCTGTCAAGCCCACTCCGAGCTTGAGGATCACCAACAAGCTGGCCGCGGCGATCGACGCGAGCGTCGTCCGTCGCTGCACGGCCACCTGCTCGCTGCTGGCGGACTGAACCATCGGCAGAGCCTAAGTGCCTGGGGTCTCCACCAGCACCGAGGCCGGCGGTTGCTCGACGCGTCGCGCGCGTAAAGCGCGAGCCGGTTCTGAGAGCGCTAAGCGCAAGAGGGCCACGCTGGCGCGGAAAAGATCGGCAAGAGATGCGACGGCACCAAGCTGGCGCATCCAGCCAGGCGCCTCAGATGAGCTTGCCGGGAAGGAATCCCGTAATGCCGGAGTCATTGGGGACAGCGCGCAATGCGGCTATGCGCTGGCCGCTGCCCCAGCCGTCATCCCCCGATCTCGAACGACAGGAGTAGTCACCAGTGCCTAGATCATCAATCCTCGCCCTCGTGGGCGCAGCACTCGTTATCGCCGGCTGTGGCAGCTCCAAGAGCTCCAGCACCTCGTCCACTTCGACACCTGTGGCGAGTGCCAGCACCGACGCGAGTGCGACATCGAAACCAACCGGCGACGCGTACCTGGCGAGCTTTGCCACCCCGAACACGCTCGGTTCCACCGTCCCGTCCAACGGCGACATCAACCCCTACGGCATTGCGCTCGTGCCGAGCAGCATCGGCAAGCTGCACGCCGGTGAGCTGCTGGTGAGCAACTTCAACGCCAAGGAAAGTGCACAGGAGAACGGTCAGGGCACCGGCACGACGATCGTGCAGGTCTCGACCGCCGGGAAGGTCTCGCCGTTTGCGACGATCGATGCCAAGACCCTTCCCGGCCCATGCCCGGGCGGCGTCGGGCTGACGACGGCGCTGAACATCCTGCCGGGCGGCTACGTCGTCGTGGGCAGCCTGCCAACGACCAACGGCAAGTCAGCGACCGCGAAGTACGGCTGCCTGATTGTGCTCGACAGCGAAGGCAAGACGGTCAAGACGATCGCCAGCAAGAACATCCAGGGTCCCTGGGGCTCGACCGCGAAGAGCGAAGGCTCCAAGACGACGCTGTTCGTCAGCAACGCGCTGAACGGAGGACCGGTGGTTGGCAAGAAAACGATCGACAACTCGACCGTGCTGCGGGTCCAACTGGAATCCGGCGAACACCAGACGCCGACGGTGCTGAGCGAAACGGTGATCGCCAAGGGCATCCCCTGGGTCGATTCGGCGGAAGCCCTCGTGCTTGGCCCGACAGGACTCGCACTCGCCTCCAACGGGACGCTGTACGTGGCCTCGACCGAGAACAACAGGATCCTCTCGATCCCCGAAGCGACGACGCGCACTGCGCCCGCCGCAAAAGGCGGCAGCGTCCTCACCGAAGGCGGCCACCTGAAGGAACCGCTCGGCATGGTGCTGGCACCGAACGGCAACATCATCACGAGCAACGGTGGCGACGGCAACATGGTCGAAACTACACCCGCCGGTCAGCAGGTAGCCGTGCAGGCCGCCGACAAGAAGACTGGCGCGGGGGCGCTGTTCGGCCTGGTTATAGCCCCAGAAGGCAAAGGCATCTACTTCGTCGACGACGGCGAAAACACGCTGAACCTGTTGCACTGAGGGCGTGCAGCTGACCCGGCGCCTGAGCAGCACACACTGGCGCCGGGTCCTCAGCGCCAGGGCTACTTGACCGTGCCTCCGGAGGCGTTGATCGCGTACCACGTGCCGCCGAACGTTTTGGCGCCAACGTAGGAGGTCTGCCCTGGGCCGCTATCGCCGCTGTAGGTGTAGAGCGGGTGACCGGCATAGGTGACCTGCTTGCCGCTGGTCGTGGACAGAAGCGAAGCCTTGACGCCCGAGCCGGCCGTCGGGCGACCGCTTGCCTTCAGCGAAGGCCATACTTCCGAGCACCCCTTGATCGCTGCGCAGCTGTTCTTCTTGGAGTGGTCCCTCGTGAACTCGTACAGCGTGCGGCCCGAGCTGCTGACGAGGATGCTGCCGAGATTGGTGTGGCGCAGCTGCACTGTGGCCGCGCGGCTCGCGTGTGCGGCCGGGGGGTTGCTCTGTGCGCTTGCGACCGTCGCGGCGCTCGCTGCGCTTGCCAAGGCGACGGCCAGGAGAACGTGGGTTCGCTTCATGGTTCCTCCGATGTTGGGGTGCTCGGGCGCGTGACTGTCATCTCTTCTTATAGACACCGCCCTGCCGCAAACCTTCCGCCGGACCCGCGGGGCACGGGGGTGCCGGCGAGGATCGAGCGCGCGAGTAGCTCACGGTGGTAGGGCTCCTCGCGCGTAGCCGATCCGCCGGCCGCTTTCACGCCTCAACTGCTGGAGGGTGCGCCCGGGGAGGAGCCGGGAGCTGCTGGGAAGGATCGCGCCCGGTCGGAGTCTTGGGTGGTTAGAGCGTGCATCGGCTCCGTTGGGCGGGCACGCGGGACGACTGGTACTCGACTGGAGAGGTGGGCTGAGATTGTGAAGCTGCGTAAGCGTTACCTGCCCGTAGCAGCCATGCTCGGGGCTGCTGTCGCGATCGTGCCTGCTCTTGCTGCCGGTCCGTCTGAAGCGAAGCTCGAAGTCAACGAAAACTGCGTCGAGCCCGACTGGCCGTGCTGGACCTCCCAGGGGGGAAGCCCGAAACCCGCCTTCCAGACGACGATCGCCCCTGGCGGCGTCGTCACGTTCACCGACCAGAAGACCGCCGCGAACATCGCCTGGATGGGCACCTCTCCGACGTGCGAACCGTCGGTGCCGGTCAGCCCGACGCCGCCAAAGACGGGTTGGGAAGGAAAGTGCACCTTCCAAAACCCTGGAACCTACAAGTTCGAAAGCTCGACCCTCTTCAACGAGGGAGGGTCCTTGAACTACACCGAGTACGAAATCGTGGTCGAAAGCGCCAGCACCGGCACAACCACCACCACAACGACCACACCGACGACCACCACAACCACCACCCCCACGACGACCACGCCGACCACAACCACACCGACCACAACCACACCGACGACTACAACGCCGACGGCCACGACCTCCACCCAGTCCGGCGGGGCCTACACGGGCGCTGCCCCCTCCACGACACCCGGCTCGATGGAAACGCCTCCTCCGCCAGCCGGGAGCCATCCCCTCGCCACGCTCGCGCTGGCGAACGCTCAGCATGGTGGGACCGTGCATGGGACGGTAGAGATCCCCGCCGCCGACAGTGGCGCACGTCTGGAAATCGAACTGCTCGCCCAGGGCGCCTCGCTGGCCAAGGTCAAGCGGAGTGGCCGCTCCCGGGTCGGTCGGCTCGTCCGCTCGTCGACGCCCGCCGGCCCGGTGTCCTTCACGGTTTCGCTCGACGCGCAGGCCAAGCGCGCGCTGCGCCATCATCACAAGCTGGCGCTCACCGTGAAGATCGTGCTCACGCCCACGCACGGCTCGGCTATGACCCTCACGCGAAGCGTGGTCGTACGATGAGGCCGCGCACGGTTTTGAGATCACGCGCGCTTGTGCTTTTCGCCCTGGCCGCGCTGATCGGGACGGCTGTTGCCGTGCTGCCCGCCCTCGCCGCCGGTCCGTCTGAAGCGAAGCTCGAAGTCAACGAAAACTGCGTCGAGCCCGACTGGCCGTGCTGGACCTCCCAGGGGGGAAGCCCGAAACCCGCCTTCCAGACGACGATCGCCCCTGGCGGCGTCGTCACGTTCATCGACCAGAAGACCGCCGCGAACATCGCCTGGATGGGCACCTCTCCGACGTGCGAACCGTCGGTGCCGGTCAGCCCCACGCCGCCAAAGACGGGTTGGGAAGGAAAGTGCACCTTCCAAAACCCTGGAACCTACAAGTTCGAAAGCTCGACCCTCTTCAACGAGGGAGGGTCCTTGAACTACACCGAGTACGAAATCGTCGTGGAAGGCGCCGCCACCGGCACGGCCCCCACCACAACCACGACAACCACAACCACGACACCGACGACCACAACGACGACCTCCCCCACGACGCCACGCGAACCCAGCCGCAGCTCCGGCTCGCCCTTGGAAGGGGGATCCAGAGCGCTCAAACTCGCCGGCAGTCAGCGCGGATCGACAGTGCACGGGTCGATCAGGCTGTCGCAGGCCGGCTCGGGCGGGCGGCTGGAAGTCGGCCTGTTTGCCGCCGGTGCCTCGCTGGCCAAGACTGGGCACTCGAACCAGGTGCGTGTCGGGCGGCTGGTGCGCTCGTCGTTGAAGGCGGGCGGCGTGTCCTTCTCCGTGCCCCTGAGCGCCAAGGGCAAGACCGCGCTGCACCGCCACCGGCGCCTGGCGTTGACGGTGAAGATCACACTCACGCCGCTCCACGGCGCGGCGGTGACGGTCACCCGGGTCGTCGTCGTGCACGCCTGAGCTGAGCGGGCGAACTGGGTGTTCTCGCTTGCCCAGTGGTGTGGGTGTCCGCGTACCGTTCGCCAGTTCTCCCAGGTGATCTGCGCAGGATCACGACGGCCACCCCGAGGCCGATGAGGCGATCGAGCATCTGTCGCTGCAGGCGTGCAGCGGGTAGAGTCGCAGCGAGCATGGCCGCAGAGAGCACCTCACCGCCACAGCAGCAGGCGAGCACCTTCCACGGAGGCCGTCTGCTGGCGCGGCGCCTGAAGGCACACGGGGTGAGCCGACTGTTCACGCTGTCGGGGGGCCATCTCTTCTCGATCTACGACGGCTGCCGCGCGGAGGGGATCGAGATCGTGGACGTGCGCCACGAGCAGACGGCGGCGTTTGCGGCGGAGGGCTGGGCGAAGGTGACCCGCGAGGTGGGCGTGTGCGCCCTGACGGCAGGACCGGGGGTGACCAACGGGATGAGCGCGATCGCGAGCGCCCAGGCCAACCACTCGCCGATTGTGGTGCTGGGCGGACGCGCCCCGGCAGGCCGCTGGGGGCAGGGCTCGCTGCAGGAGATCGACCATGTGCCGTTCGTGCGACCGCTGAGCAAGCTGGCGGCGACGGCGGGGAGCGCGGCGGAGATCCCCGAGTTGGTGGAGGATGCGTTCGTGGCGGCACTCGCCCCACACGGCGGTCCGGCGTTCGTGGATCTGCCGATGGACTACGTGTTCATGGAGGCCGAGGAGCCCGCCTCGAGACGGTGGACCGCCGGAGGAGCCGGCGCAACGGATGGCGCAGGAGCAGACGCAGGAGAACCGTCGGGGGACGCGGGAGAGCTCTCTTTAGAATCGTCGGGGGACGCGGGAGAGCCTTCGGTACACGCGCGCGCGGTAGGGGAGATCGGCGCCACCCGCGCGGACACGCCCCATTCAAGGGCCGCGCCGGAAGCGGCGGTCGAGGCAGCCGGCAGGCTGCTGGAGGGCGCCGAGCGCCCGGTGATCATGGCGGGCACCGACCTCTATTGGGGCCACGGCGAGGCGGCGCTGCAGGAACTGGCGGAGGCATTGTGCATCCCGGTGTTCCTGAACGGCCTCGCGCGGGGGTGCGTGGCGGCCGACCACGAGCTGTACTTCTCGCGCGCGCGCAGCCGCGCTCTGCGGGAGGCGGACGTGGCGCTGGTGGTTGGGGTGCCGATGGACTTCCGGCTGGGCTTTGGGGGCGTGTTTGGGGAGGAGACGGAGATTGTGGCGATCGATGTGGCGGAGCCCCAGCGCCGGCACCCGCGGGAACCGGCGGTGGAGCTGTATGGGGCGCTGAGCGAGACGCTGAACGACCTGCGCCGGGCGGCGAGCAAGCGCGCCATTGCAGCGACCGGAGGAGGGCGCCCACGCCGTGCCTGGCTCGCGCAGCTGCGCGACGTGGAGACGGAGCTGCGCGAGGGCGAGCGAGCGGAGCTGCGGGACGCGAGGGCGCCGCTGCATCCGCTGCGCGTGTATGGCGAGCTGGCTGAGGTGCTGGATCGCGACGCGATCGTGATCGGCGACGGCGGCGACTTCGTCTCATATGCCGGCCGCGTGGTGGACAGCTTCGAGCCGGGATGCTGGCTGGACCCGGGGCCGTTTGGGTGCCTGGGCGCCGGGCCAGGATATGCCTTGGCGGCGAAGTTGGCGCGGCCGCAGCGTCAGGTGGTGCTGCTCCTCGGCGACGGCGCGTTTGGCTTTGCGGGAATGGAGTGGGATACGCTGGCTCGCCACGGTGTCAACGTGGTGGGGGTGATCGGCAACAACGGGGTGTGGGGCCTGGAGAAGCACCCGATGGAGTTCCTGTACGGGTACTCGGTGGCGGCCGACCTGCGGCCGGGCACCCGCTACGACCAGGTGGCGGAGGCGTTGGGCTGCGAGGGCGAGCTGGTCGAGCGCCCCGGGCAGTTGCGCGGCGCACTCGGGCGAGCCCTCGCGGCGGACCGGCCCGCGCTGGTGAACGTGCTGACGGACCCGAGCGTGGCATACCCGCGCCGGTCCAACCTCGCGTAGGGCCTCACGCCGGATCGACCCTCGCAGGGGTGGGCACACGCGCCGCCGCAGGGACGCGCTCCGAACAGACGATGCCTCGCGGCCTTCCGCAGACACATCGGCGAGAGACCACGGCATTAAAGCGAGGAAGCCGCCCGGCAGGGGGCGGCTTCCTCAGGTAGGCCTCGAGGGACAGGCAGGGGTACGTTCCTCAGAGGCCTCGGGGGTAGGGTGACCCGGACGGCGGGAATGCCGATCGCTCGGCATGTTCGCCCAGGTCTATGGACCGGCTGAGGGGCATAAGACACAGCGCCCTACACCTCCTCGCAAAACAGTGTATCGGATATCGGAATCCAATGCAAGCCCAATCCAAAAAGATTTCAGATCGGCCATTTGCGCCACTCTTTGGAAGGACTTGCGGACCGATTCGATTCGGTCGAGCGTCAGCAGCAGTGCCGTATACGCCTCGCAGCACGCCCCCCAGCGCAGTCGCGGGCGGTGTGCGTCGAATATCCGGACCGCAGAAAAAAGCGCCTGTGCAGGCGTCACTCCAGCCCGGCCAGCCGCAGGGCGCCGCCGCGCAGGATGTCGTGCTCGGATACCTCCACGCGGTCGAGCTCGAAGGCGCGCATCGCCTCCCCGAGCAGGATCATCCCCGCGACGATCGTGGGGGCGCGGTCGGGATGCAGACCGACGACCTCGCGGCGCTGGGCTTCGCTCATGCCGGCGAGGCGGGCGAGCAGCAGCTCGACAGTGGCGAGCAGCAGCACGTGGCGGTGGACACGCGCGGAGTCGTAGGGGTCGAGCTCCAGGTCGATCGCCGCCGCCGAGGTGGCGGTGCCGGCGACAGCGATCCCGTGCCGCACCGGGGCGCGCTCCTCGGGGGGCAGGCCATCGAGGTAGATGGAGCGCGTGTCGAGGGCCAGATGCTGCAGCTCCGCGGGCGCGGGCGGGTCGGAGTGGATGTGGCGTTCGCTCATGCGTACGACACCCGCCTGCAATGAGACGTGAAAGCCCGCGGTGTGGTTGTGCCCAACCACGAACTCGGTGGACCCACCCCCGATGTCGACCACAACGGTGGGCTCGGGCGAGGCCTCGCGGTCGCTCATCGCCCCGAGGAACGTGAGCGCGGCCTCCTCGTCACCGGAGAGCGTACGCGCATCCAGCCGGTAGTCGCGGCGCACACGCTCGGTGAAGGCGGCCCCGTCGGAGGCGTCGCGCACCGCAGAGGTGAGCACGGCAAGGTTGGCGTCGCACCCATGCCGATCGATCAGCGCGCGGTAGTCGGAGAGCACCGCGCAGGTGCGCTCCACAGCCTCGGGCGAGAGCCCTCCGTGAGCATCCACGCCGGCACCGAGGCGGGTGACGCGTGATTGGCGCAGGAGCTCGGTGACGGACCCGTCCGGCTCGACATCGGCGAGGAGCAGACGGGTGGAGTTGGTGCCGATGTCTACCACGGCGACGCGCATGGGCGAGGATGGTAGGGGACGTGGCGGCGCGCGCCGCGGCCCGCAAGGCCGAGGGGGCAGGGCGAAGCCCGCTGCCGCAGAGCGGCCGGCCCGGGGAGCGGAGGTGGCGCGTGGGGCGCTCGGGTGGGTGTCGCGCGTGGCAGGGTGCGGCCTGCCCGCGTGTGCGCCGGGCGCTGGCGGTGCGGGTCGGGAGCGAGCCACCGGAGCGGCATTTTGGAGAGGGGCCTTATCGCATCGGCCCCAGGCCATTTGCTAGACTGATGAGTCCGCCGCGGGGTGGAGCAGTCTGGTAGCTCGTCGGGCTCATAACCCGAAGGTCGCGGGTTCGAATCCCGCCCCCGCTATGTGGACAGTTTTTCCTAGAGTTTTGGAAAAGCGCTGCGGCGGCCCTGCGGGGCCGCCGTTTCCGCTTCTGGGCCGAACATTCAAGCGTTTGGCTGCCCGCAGGGGCGCGTGAGCGGGGGCCGAGCCCGGAAAGCGCGAAGCCGCCTAGGGGCGATCCTCCTGAGCGGCTGGTCTGCGTGATGAGGGGCCGTGTCTACGGTCCCGGTGGGGCGCCGGAGCGCTCCGAGGGCGGGCGTTCCTTGCCGAGTCCGAGCGCTGCCGCCTTGGGGCCGTAGGGCAAGTCAAGGCTGTTCTCGGAGCGGCGGTCAAGGAGTTTCTTGGCGGCGAGTATGCCCGCGTCCATCTTCGTCCTCGCTCCCTTCCTGAGCCGCTTCGCCGGGCGAGCGGAGCCGAGCCAACCATTCTTTGCGGCGATCCGCAGCCAGTCAATGAAGCAAGCAACGTGCGCGCGGAGGCGGTGCCAGTTCAAGCTCACGATCTTGGGGCGGTTCGCCAACGTGTCCGAGGCGACGCGGTAGCGATCCCGCCAGTAATCATGGACGCCCTCGTACTGCCGATGGCTCGCCATCAACTCGTGGTACAGGGGCTCCAAGCGTGACAACGGGATGAGGGAGCGCCAGTCCGTCTCACAGCGGATGCGTTGCTCGCCCGAGCAGTCGGGTGTCGCTGGCGCCACACACTTGAACCAGAGGTAGGGGGTGTCTGTTTTCTTGCCTTTTTCAAGGGCGAAGCGTGTTTGCTTCATATCGCCGCCGCAGTGACGACAGCGCATCACGCCATCACGGTCGTGCGACTCCTTATCGTGGGGCTCCGCTCCCGCTCGGCTTGCGCGCCACGGGAACACGGGCGCGATGCCCCTCCGCGTCGCGTACTCAAAACACTTCTCCACGGAGAAACCCCTGTCGCCGATCACGGTCTGCGGTGTCTTGCCCGTCATCGCGCAAACGCGGTCCATAAGTTCCGGGAACAAGTCGTACTCTTGCCTGCTCGCAGAGTCCACGAGCGGGATCACGCCCCCGGTTAGGCCGCATACTGCCTTGCCCGAGTAATAGCCGTGCCAGAAGCGTTTGAGCTTGCCGTTGCTTATGTACGCGCGCACGCCCGCTTCCTCGTCCCTGGTCAAGTACCAGCACCCGCCGACGCGGACGCGCTTCACGGAGCGATCCCCGTGTTTGACTGTGATCGTCTTTTCGGGCGCGGCGTCTCGCGCGTGCTCCTCACTGTCCAGCGGGTCTTCTTCGTTCCACTCCTCGCGCTGCTCGCGCGCCACGTTCGTCGTCGCGCGCTGCGGACGCAGCGCTGAGCCCTCCCCAGTTTGCGCCTCCTCACGCTTGCACGACTCGCCCGGCTGGCAATCGTGGACGAGTGCCGCGTGAGTCTCGTCCTCGGTTGAGTCAACGTGGACGTGGGCCATGATGCGCGGGTCATGAGCGATGCAGTGTTGGATCACGAGTGATGCGGCGTCAAGAAACGCCTCGCTGCACTCCTCGCCTAGCTCGCGCAAGCGCTCCCACACGCGGTTGTACGGTGGCTTCCCCTCCTCAAACCCGCACTTCCGCCAAAGCTCGTCCGTGGACTCATCCCACCACGGCTGCAAGTCTACGTGACGGCTCGCGACGAACGCGACCATCGCAAGCTCCCACCGGCCAGACTCACGTTTACGGCCATGATTGACTTCCAAGTTGCACACATCCCGGAGCCCATCCGACGCCCACGCCGCTTCCTCCTTCGCGAGCTTGACCGTGTTCAACGAACCACGCAACTCATCGTGCTTGGAGTAGTCCGCTGCGCCGAGGATACGTTCAGGTGGTTGGTAACGAGTTCTTGGCATGGCTTCTGGACAGGGTTGACCGAACGGACGACCGCTCCCCCGTGGCCCTCGTTTGCCGGGCTTTGGAGGAGTTACTGCCGGTCGTTCGTCTGATTAATCAATAGGTATCGCATCCCTAGACTCCGGCAGGTGGGCTCGACGTTTGGTCGAGTCCTGCCAGTTAGCGAGTTCGTTACCACGCACCGCGACCCACGACGCGCGCAGGCTCTCACCGTTCGGGATGAGGAGTCCGTCCGCGCGGAGCGTCGCCGTGCTGAGCCCGATCACGTCCTCGGGAATGCGGAGCCGTTGGGCGAGTTTGCCAACGCGCCAGGGCCAGTCCTCGGCGAGCGTGAGCGCGAGGATCGCGGCCTCCACAGGCCGCCTCCGCTCATACGGCATAAAGTAAGTACGCTGGTCTTGCATGGGAGATATAGCCTCCTGTGTAGGCTCCGGCGTGGGTTACAGCCCCGCCGGAGCCACTGCGTTGTCGGGATCGTCGTTACCTTCGCCAACATGAAAGCTCGATCCGAGCCCGCCCCTCGAACATTCGTCGAGTGTTCTAGTGTGACCCTAAACCTCGCCCCGTTCCGCGAGTGCCGCCAACTCCGCGGGCGTGACCCCCAAGCCGCGGGCTATGTCCTTGGCCGTTGTCCACGTGGGATTGACCCGGCCGCGCTCAATCTGGCCGTAGGTCCCAATCGTGACCCCAGCGGCGTGCGCGACTTGTTCCTGCGTGTACCCCCGTGCTACGCGCTGACGGATCGCCGCCGCGAGGGACTTGTCAACCGCGGCCGGGGGCAACCCCCCACCGACTCCTCCGTCACTCTGCCCCTTTCACGCAGTCGTTGGCCGAACGCGGGGCCGAGCTTCATTCCGAGTCCCATTTGCTCGTGCTGCGCCGCCATTTGTTGCGGTCGTCCGTGTCAGCGGTGGCGCCGCTTGGTTCCGCCCACTCACGCAGGCAATAAGTGGCGGAACTGAGGCGCCTACATTCCCGCTCCAACCGCTCGCCGACTTGGGACCATGCCGCGGAGTCCGCCTCGCTGCGCGCGAGGAGCGCGATGGCTTCAATGAGCGAGCGGCGGAGCGAGGCGCGGAACCCGCCGATGCGCTGGGTCGCTGCGGCGTGGGCCTCGCGCCAGTGGCGATGTTGCGGGGACTCCGGCAACTCGCCGAGGCGTGCATCCGCGCGCGCGGCCTCCAGCTTCTCACGGCCCTTACACGTGAGCGCCCATTTGATGACGCTGTGCTGCTTGCGGCTCGTCGTGAGGTCGGCTTCCTCCAGCGCGGCGAGGCGGGGGAGCAGCACGCGACCCGTCGCCGAACCCATGCGCATATTCAAGTGGTCAACGATCACGGAGTACATGACGCCCGGCTCCGCCCTGGGAGTGTGGAGTTCGGCGCGCTCCAGCGCGGCGAGGATCAAATCGTCAGGTGGCGCTTGCAACGCTCAGAGTCCGATCAGGTCAAGGTCGTCAAAACGCCGCGCGCAACGCGACGCGAGCACGTGCCCGTCCAGCGTCACCACCACGCCCTCCGCTACCAGTTGGGCGAGGCCGGCACGGATGGCCTTCGGGCCGAGGTCGGTGATCTCGCTCACGAGTTCCGCGGGCGTCCACCGCTCGTCGTGGTCATCGCGGAGAAGTTGGAGGATGATCGCGCGCTCCGCCATCCAAGTCGGGCCGACGCTCACGCTCCCCCTCCACGACCCCGGCTCGCCTCCGCGCCCACGTCGGCGTGCTCCTCCGGCACGTAGAGGATGGTTCCGCCGAGTTGCAACGAGGCGCCCGGCTCGCGGTGTTGTGGGCGTCGCGTCGCGTACGGGGACGGTCTGCGCTCCAACGGTACGGGCAAACCCCGCAGGAGTGCGGCGGGCTCCACGCGCAGCGCGTCGGCGAGAATCAGGAGCGTCAATAGGTTCGGGCCGCGCCGCGCACGCTCCACGAGACTGATCTCGGTGCGGTGCAGGCGCGCAACGCGCGCCAAAGACTCCTGGGAGAGCCCCCACCCGGTACGTTCGGCGCGCACGTTCACACCGAAGCGACGCAGGATGCGGTCGCGCTCCGCCGCGTACGCTTGCGAGGGATCGTGTTTCCGTGGGGCCATCCGGGGTCGAACCTATGCCCATCTTGTACGGGTAATCGAAAAGATTTCGAAATCGAGACTTTCCGTCTGCCGGCTCGTCGGTTAGGTTGGCGTGGCAGTGACCCTCCGGTACAACCCCACGCCCCGCGCCAATGTCTCGGCCATCTGACCAGGACACGCCCCACGAGCGCGCGGGGCGTGGGGCGCTGAATCGCGTGACGCTGAGTGGCGACCTCACCGGCGACTACATCGTGGAGGAGCGCCACGCGGACGGCCGCGTCGTCTTGCGCCCCGACCTGAGCGTGCGGGCGATGCTTGAGCGTCACGGCGAGCGCGAGCTAACCGCGAAGGAGTACGAGCAGCGTTTCGGCGGGCTCCCCGCTGATGGCGAGGGTTAGCGACCTGACGCTCCATGATCGCCACGGCTTATGAGGCTGAGCGGTCCCGGTTCCTGCGCGCGCTTGGCCGGAAGCTCCGCGCTGAGCGCGAGCGCCGGAACGTCTCGCAGGAAGCGCTCGCGCACTCCGCTGGCCTGCACCGGAACGAGATTGGCTACTTGGAGCGCGGCGAGCAAGAGCCGTACCTTTCAACCTTGATGATCCTCGCGGATGCCCTGGAGGTCCCGCTGTGCGCCCTGCTTGATGGGTTGCCCGTACCGAGGGAGCGCAGGCCCCGGAGGGCTTCCCGGCTACACGGCGAGGGCTAGCGGGGGTCCGACGCGCGGAGGTGATCGGCGCGCGTTACCAGCTCCCCCGGAGTCAATCCGAGGGCTTGCGCGAGCTTCACGACCGTCGCGTAATTCGGGTTCCGCACGCCCCTCTCCACGCCACCCAAATGCGTCACGTGAAGATGAGCAGCGTCCGCCAACTGCTCCTGCGACAAGCCACGCTCCACTCTCGTCAAGCGGATCGCCTCGCCCAACGCGGCGTGCTCGGGCGATCTCGGCATGGACTGGCGGAGCGGCGGCACACGCGGCAGCCTCCCCTAGAACGATCGACTAAGTTAGAGCGTAAAAGTCCGATCATGGGATAGAACGAGCCGACTCCCAACCAGCCAAGCGAAAAGCAAGGAGGCAACAATGGGCAAAGCGAAACGATGCAGGGCCATCATGGTGGGCGCAAGCGTCGCTGCACTCGGAGCAACCGGAGCGTGTCCTGCCGCTCACGCCACGAACGAGCGCGGCGCGCACGCACAGCGTCCCGTGGTTGCGCACGATCGCGGGCGCCGCCACTCGCACCAGCCCGCTACGGCGCCGCCCGGCGGCTACGTGTACGAAGTGGACGCGGAAGGCGAAGTTAGCGTCAACGACGCGAACGCGGTGTGCTCCGGCAATCAGATCAGGGTCTCCGGTCTCACGTTGTCCTCGGAGGGTCCCGACGAGGTGGTCGTGAAGCCCCCAGTCGTAGCGCGGAACTCGTTTGAGCTATGGACGAAGAATCCAGCCGCGTGGGAACGACCGAACACGGTCACAACGGGTCCGCAAACAACGATCACGTACCAGCACGACACCACGACGGCAAGCAGCATGTGCGCAGCGACGACACCGGACGCCGACGTGGCGAGCATCGGCAGAGCCACCGTGACGTGGCGACTGCCCACGCCAGTTGACAGTCTCGCTAGCCTCCTCGCCCAAGTCCCGGCGAGCGTCATCCTCGGCGAATACATCGCCTCGTTCGAAATCCTCCCAAATGGCACAGTACCCACGTTCACGCCCTACAACCCCACGGCGTAACAACGCCGACTCGCGTGGAACCACTACTACTTCTCAACGGGGTGCGTTGCGTCGCCGCGCTCGCCAACCCAACCGAGCCCACCGCGACAACACAGCGCGCGTTTGATGCCGCCAAGGCGCTCGGTAGCGTCAACCGTGGACGCCTGCCGGTGGCCCGCCAGATCGCGGCGGAACTCCGGCTCCGGTGGCGTGACGTGCTCGCCCTCGCCCACGAACCCGACGCGCGGCAGGCTCACGCCCTCGGCTTGCGGGGCAGGCAGTGGTCGCCGGAGGGATGGGTCACGACGGAGCGCCTGACGTTCGCCCTACGGCTAGTCGCGGGCAGGCGCGAGGCGATGACGCTCACGATGGGCGCATACGACGCGGAGCGTGACGCGCTACTCGCTGCGGACTCGCGTGATTGGTTGCACGGTTGCCGACTACGCCTCCCGAACGCGAACGCGATCCGACTCACAGCGGGCGACTGGGACGCGGCCCTGCGCCTCGCCGGCCTCGCGGCAGGCGCGCGGCCCCCGCAGGAGGTCAAGCAAGTAATCCTCTCGCGCTTGGACGTGATGGACCGCTTCTACGACCACTACAGGGAGCAGCCCACAAAACGCGCCCTGGAAGCGTTCACACGCGGAAACCGCATCCCCATGAGCGACGAAAACAGGCGCCCGTGGTCGGAGACGATCGCGTCTTGGCGACAGCGCAGACACGAACGCGGCCTCCCTGAGCCACCCGTCACGCAGCGCAAGGGCGGACGCGGCGTCAAGGCCCCCGACTACTCCGCCGACGTGGGCGCCGCCCGACAAGGCGACAAACCCCACCGGGGGAAGTGGCGCGATGAAGCGGAGTGCGTCGCCTGGGTCGCGCGCTACCTCGCCGACCTCCCCACACGAGCCCGGTCCACGCAAGGCGATTACCGGCGCTGGGCCAGCGAACACCCCGACGCCCCCAGCCCCTCCCGCTTCGCCCAACACGGCGGTTGGGAAGCCATGCGACGCGCCGCCGCCGAAACGAACGCATGACGACTTGGCAGGGATCACGCCGGGCGGGCCGAACGCGGGAGCATGTCGCTGGAACCGCTCAGGCTCCTCCAAGAAGTGGGCGAGGTCGCCGCCCGAGCAAACCCCACAGAGCCCCAGGCCGTCTCCCAGCGCGCCTTTGACCGCGCTCGCGCGAGCAGCGCCGCGCACGCGGACCTACCCGCGGCGCGGCAGATCGCGCGGGAACTCAAGCTCAAGTGGCCGGAAGTCTTGGCCGTCGCGCACGCCCCCGAGAGCAGGCGAAGCAAACGACTGGACGTGAAGACGCGGAAGAACGCGCCGGATGGATGGCTCACGAACGAGCGCATACGGTACGCGCTGCGACTCGTCGCGGGGCGCCTCAAGGTGGACTCTTTCACCATGATCGCGTACGACGAGGAGCGCGCCGCGCTACTCAGGGAGGATGCACGGGACTGGATGCACGGTCGCCGACTGCGCATCCCGAGCGCGATGGCAATAGGGGCCGCTGCGCACGGCTGGGACGCGGCGCTGCGCATCGCAGGCTTAGGCAAGACCACGGCGCGGAAGCGCACGATCCACCAAGCCATCGCCACCCGCGTTGAGGTCATGGACCGCTTCTACGACCACTACGGAGAGCAACCCTCGGAAAGCGCGCTCCACGACTTCGCCCGCGGCAACAAAATCCCCATGAGCGGCGAAGGCGGGCGGAAATGGCCGGAGACAGTCGCGGAATGGCGCCAGCGCAGACGCGACCGTGGGGAACCCGAGCCCCACGTCGTTGACTACAGCGGACGCCGCGACGCCCGTGGCCGACTGCTGAAGGCCCCCGACTTCAGCGCCAACGTCGGTGCCGCGAAGCCCGGCGAGTACCCGTACCGCGGCAAGTGGGAAGGCGAGAGCCTGCGCGTGGAGTGGGTCGCCTCTTACCTCGCTAGCCTCCCCGCCGGCACGAAGGCCACGGGGAGGGGATACGACGCATGGGTGGAGCAAACCCCCGGCGCTCCCAGACGCAAGTACCTCGGAAAATACGAAGGCTGGAGCGCGGTGCTGCGCAAGGCCGGAGAACACCTCAAGACTCAGGGACCGCAAACGGGACCACCCACGCCTTGCCCTGCGACAGCCGAGCCGGCCACCGCAGGCCCCAACGGCGATGATCCGCTCAGCACCGCAAGCGGCGACGCCGACGACACGAAAGGAAGCTGATGGAAGGCACGATCACGATTGAGCTACGCACCGACCACACGCCCGACAGTGGCTCCGGGCTCCCCGACCTCGGCCACGACGCCTACTGGCTGAAGAAGACCATCCCGACCCTCCCGTTCAAGGACGCGAACGGCAAGGAACGACCGATCAGCGACAAGTACGAGATCGTCTGTGTGAGCACCGAGATCGCCTAGCGCCCGCCGTAGGGGACCGTTCGCCAGCAGCCGCAATTTGCGGGCAGCCCCAGCCAACGTTCGCGCGACCGGGGCTAACATGGTCGCATCCCACGAAAGGAGGACTTCAATGGCTATCAGGCCGAGCTACAAGCTAGAACCGAGCGACCAGCACGCGCTAATCGAGGTTGAGCGCGTTCCCGACGGTGGCGTCGCCATCGACATTTGGGGTATTGGTTTGGTTCAGGACGACGAGGCGCACACGGTCTCGCTCAGCTACGACGAGGCGACTGAGTTGGCCGTGATGCTCCGCTCGGTCCTCGAACAGCCGCTGTCCACCGAGGATGCCGTGATCCTTGGGCTAGACAGCAACAAGCCCGTGGTGGTCTAGCGGACCAGCCGACCGCCCCTAGCACCGCGCGTACGCTAAAGCCGTGGCGAGCGTACAAACGGCTCCATCGTGCCCGCAGAGCGACCGCCTCCACGGGCCGAATCCTAATCCCAAACTGTCCTATGTGAGAAGCCCAGCTCAGGCTGGGTTTTTTCGTGAGGTGGCGGGGGTGGCCAGAGGGGCCAAGGTTCCAATAGGGTTCCGTTTGCGCTCGTTCTGGCGCCCGGTGCTAGCCGCAAGCGCCGCGGCTGCGGCGATCTCCGCGTGCCGCTGCAGCCCATCCGATCACCCTGAGTCTCGGGGAAGAAGATCAGTATCGAGTGCGAGCAAGCAAGCGGTAGCCTGATGCCCGTGCAGCTGCGTCATCTAGAGATCGTGAACTTCAAGGCGATCACGCGATTTCGCCTTGACGATCTGCGCGACGGGGTAGTCATCGCGGGCCCGAACGGCTGCGGCAAGTCCTGCGTCCTCGATGCCATACGGCTATTGAAGTCGGTCTACGGTGGCTACCAGCAGAACGAGTGGCACAACTGGTTCGGGGAGTTCCAAATCAACTTCAACCAGAGCCCGCAGGAGCTGCTGCGCCTGCTGCAGGACCGTCAGCACGAGCTCGTGATCGAGGCGGACTTCGCGTTCACGCCGAGCGAAAAGGAGCACCTGCGCGCGAACGCGACAGACCTGCTGATGGCCGCCTCTTGGAGGGAAGTCGTTCCCGAGCTCGCCGACTGGAGAGCGCTTAACACTGCGCCGCTCGCCTCGCAGTACCGCGCCCACCACGAGGAGGTCGTCCGCCGCGCGACCGAGGCGAAAATTGAGTTGCTCGGCGAGTTGCGGGAGGAGGTCATCCGCGCGCGTTTCAGGCTCACCCCTAGGGCCGAGCTTATCGCTGACCCGTCACGACTTCTTGAGCTCGCGTTCAGCCGTTACGAACCGGGGCAGATTGGCGTGCTCGACTTCCACGGAGCTCACCGCCGCTACGATCGCGAGCGCGTTGGTGGAGTCAATCTCGACCTCACGAGTGTGGAGAACCAACGTCGCGAGCGTGCGCTCTACAACTCACAGAACAAGTACGCCGGTCTCAAGAGCGAGATGGCTTCGATGTACGTCCGACGCAAGCTGGCGGAGGAGGCGGGCAGCGACGAGCTTGCCGAGCAGGCTGATCTTGTCGACTCGCTACGCGACCTCTTCGAGACATTCTTCCCAGGCAAGGAGTTTCTCGGTCCGCAGCCGACGACGGACGGCGGTGTGGACTTTCCGGTTCGATTGCGGGACGGCAGTGTGCATGACCTCGATGACCTCAGCTCGGGCGAGAAGGAGGTCCTTTACGGCTACGTCCGTCTGCGCAACTCGGGCCCAAGGAACTCTGTGATCCTCCTCGACGAGCCCGAGCTGCATCTCAATCCGCGGTTGCTGAGGGGCCTCGCGCGGTTCTACCTCGAGCATCTGGTCGCCGAGGGCCAGAATCAGCTGTGGCTGATCACCCATTCCGACACGATTCTGCGTGAGGCGGTCAACCTGGAGGGCTTCCAGGTGTTTCACATGCGCCGCGGCGACCGCTCGCGCCAAGCCGAGAACCAGGCCTCGCCGATCACGACTGGCGAAGAGATCGAGCGCCTGGTCATTGAGCTCGTGGGGGACCTGGCGGCGTACCGGCCCGGGGCGAAGGTCGTGCTCTTCGAGGGGGCGGGCGACGTTGAGTTCGACGTGCGCATGGTGCAGCGGTTGTTTCCTGAGTTCGACGCCGCGGTGAACGCGGTCGCCGCCGGGAATAAGCGCCAGGTGACGGCCCTGCACGAGACGCTCGACCGGATTGGGTCGGACACACTGGGCGCTCGCTTCTACGCGGTGCGCGACCGAGACAGCGGCCTCGAAGAGGCTGCGGTCGCGCGGCAGTTCACCTGGGGCGCCTACCACATCGAGAACTACCTACTTGATCCCGAGTACGTCTACCGGGCGGTCAGCGAGCTTAGCCGCGGCGACGCGGAGTTGACCTCGCCCCAGCGCGTCGATGCCGCGCTCAGGGACTGCGCTCGGGGGACGGTAGGTGAACTGGTGCACCACGAGCTCACCGTGCACGTCAACGATCTGCTCGTGCGGGCGCTGAACGTCGGGGCGGACCCGCTGGCGCAGGAGCTCGCGCTGGCATTCGGCAGCTCGATCGCCGCGGCGGTCGAGCGCGTCAATTCGCTCGGCGAGGGTGAGCTGGCACTCGACGCATTGCGCCACTTTGAGCGTGACAGGCGAGCCGAGCGCGAGCGGGACCTCGAGACGGACGCTTGGCGCGACACGTTCCGCGGCCGTGACGTCCTGCGCCGGTTCGTCGCCAACCATGTTTCAGGGACAAACTACGAGGCGTTTAGGGACCTCGTGCTGGCGCGCATGAAGGAGCAGGGCCACCAGCCGGCGGGCATGGCGGAGATCCTGACAGCGATCCTCGCCGACGAGTTTCCGATGGCGGCAGCGTCCGCACTCGACGCGACCACTGCGTCGGCCGACTAAGTCCGGCTCGTGCCCACGCGTAGGCAGCTCACAGGGAAGCTTTAGCGCGATCTACGCAGAGCACTGGGCGTCAAGCAGACCGACATTAGACGATAACGCCGGCGGCGATCTCCCTAGACGCAGCGCTTCGCGGTCCTCGAACAGACCATATGCACGGGGGTGCGTTTGCTGTGCGAGCGCTCTAATTCGTTGGCCGGTTTGGGGCGCTCAGGGTCATCACACATGTGATGACGGCAGCAAGCATTCCTGCGTCCGGAGGCGGCGGCTACGCGCGCTACCTGGAGAGCAAGACGGTGGCGCCCGAGCGCGGGGACTACTACCTGACCCCGGACGGCGAGATGACGCAGGCGCCGGGTCGCTGGCTCTCCGATGAGGAGACGCTGACCAGGCTCGGGGTGCAGGTGGGCCAGGCGGTCGATGGCGCGGACTTCATCGCGTTGATGGATGGTCGCCACCCGGGCACCGGCAGATGGCTGCGACCCGAGGGCGCCGGTGGCGGCAGGGGCGGCGGGATCGACGTGACGTTCAGCGCCCCGAAGTCCGTCTCGACGGTGTGGGCACTCGGCGACCCGTGGCAACGCGAGCAGATCGAGGGCGCGCACGCCAGGGCCGTGGAGAGCACGGTCAGGTATCTCCGCGAGCAGGTTCCGGTGGTACGCCGCCGCTATGGCCGCCAGGTGGTGGAGGAGCACGCCAGGGACGTGATCGCCGCGGAGTACCGGCACACGACCGCCAGGGGAGTCAGCGGGGCAAAGGCCCCCGATCCGCAGCTGCACAGTCATGTCGTGATCAGCGGCGCGGTGAGGGAAGACGAGAGGATCGTCGCGATCGCTTCGCGCCCGATCTTCCGCTCGGCCCGCGAGCTGGGCGCCTTCTACCGCTCATCGCTCGCCGAGGAGCTGGCAGAGGAGGGCTATGAGATCGAGCGCGGGACGGGTAAGGGCGGCCGGTACTTCGAGATCGCGGGGGTGCCGCGTGGCCTGACCGAGGAGTTCTCAGGACGTAGCCGAGAGGTCGCCCGCGCTGCGGAGCGCTTCCGTGCCCGCCACGGCCGGGCACCGGAGCGCGGGGAGCTGCGCAACCTGGCGCTCGAGAACCGCCGCGCCAAGGAGCTGACGACCCGCGGCGACTTGCAGCGGGTGTGGAGCGAGACGGGTCGTCGCCACGGGTTCGGGCCCGACGAGGCCGTCCGTCTGATCGGAGCGCCCGAACCGCCACGGGTGGAGCGCCCCGTCGAGGATCGCATCGAGGCCAGGCTGACCGAGCAGCACGCCGTCTTCCAGGCGCGTGATCTGCACGCCGTCGCGTTGGAGCAAACAGCCGGGGAGATGCCACCGGAGAAGGCGCTTGCGGTGGCTCGCGAGATGGTCCGTGACCGGCGGGTGCTCACCCTGGAGGGCGGACGGATGACCACCCTCGCAGTGCGCGCTCAGGAGCAGGCCATCGAGCGCCGTGCTGAGCTACTCGCCCAGCCAGCGGGCCGGGACGTCGGCGAACACGCTCGCGCAAACGCTGTGCGTGTCGTCTCCGAGCGCATCGGAGGACCACTGAGTACGGAGCAGAATTACGCGCTGCGGGTCCTCACAGGTCCCGAGCGTGCCGCGGTGCTCGTTGGCCCGGCGGGGACAGGCAAGGGCGTGGTGATCGACGCCGCCGCCCGCGCCGAGCAGCACGCCGGGCGCCAGACGATCGGCATCGCTGTGTCCGGGTCCACGGCCGAGCGGCTCGGAACCGACAGCCCAGCCCTCACCGGCCGGACGTTGACGCTCGACTCGCTGGTCGCTCGTGCGAACACGGGGACGGTCGAGATCGACCCGGCCACGACGGTCTTCCTCGACGAGGCCGGCATGGTCGACCACAAGCGCACGGATGCCCTCACCGAGCTGGTCGAGCGCTCCGGAGCAAAGCTCGTCGCCGTCGGCGACGGCAAGCAGCTCCCCTCGATCGGGCCCGGCGGGATGTTCGACCGGCTCGCCACCCATACCCCGACCGCAGAGCTCACCGACATCCGCCGCACCCAGGACCCGACGAGCGCAGGGCATGGGCCGCCCTTCGGGCCGGCGAACCTGAGCGCGCGATGGCGCACTACTTCAAACGCGCACAGCTTCACTTCTCGAACACCCGCGACGAGGCCGGCGAGGCGGCCATCCAGCGCTGGATGACACTCGCCGAGAACCACGGCATACGCCAGGTCGCGTTGATTGCCGACGCCTCCAACAAGGAGATCGACCGACTCAACGCTCGCGCCCAACACCTCCGGGCTGAGCGCGGCGAACTCGGCCACCGCGAGATCCCGCTCGGAGGCATCCACTATGGGCTGCGTGAAGGCGACATCGTCGCCTTCACATCCCAACACCGCGCACCGGGCCAACCCCGGGTCGAGAACGGAACCCGCGGCCAGGTCACACACCTGGACGAGCGTGGCAGACTGACGGTGGAGCTGGACGGCTCAGGCCGTTCGGTGCGTCTCGCCGGCGAAGACGTCGACTCGCTGCGGCTCGGCTACGCGCAACACGTCTACCGTCAGCAGGGCGCAACGGTCGAGCGGACCGTCGTGGTGACCGGCGGCTGGCAGACCAGCAAGGAGAGCGCCTACGTCGAGGCGACCCGCGCCCGCCAGGGCACCGACTGGTTTCTCGCACGCGAGGAGCTCGGCGCTCAAGGGCAAGACGCCGACCGCGTCATACAGCTCGCGCGCCGGATGGGCACCAGCCGAGCGCAGAAGCCCTCGCTCGCCTACGAGCCCTACGACCCTGCGTTCGGCCCCGGCTACGACCTCGGGCCGCTGAGAATTCTCCGCGTCCCGGCCATCCTGATGCGTTCCGGCCGTAATCACGACCGCCAAACGGCCAACCGCAACGTCGACCGCGGGCGCTGACCGGGCCGCTCCGGACGGCGTCTGCGCTACTTGATGCCGGCGAGCAGATCCAAGGGCGGGATATCGAGCGCCGCAGCCAGGCGCATGATCAGACCAAAGGAAGGAGTGGCCTTGCCGGTCTCGAGTCGAGAGATGTATGTGTACAACACGTCGACCTTGCGCGCGAGGTCGGATTGGCTGAGGCCGCCTCTCTCCCGGGCACGAGCGAGATTGGCGCCGAACTGCTGCTCGGGGCTCATGGGCGGGAGCCTATCCACGGGGCTATAGCACTCTACGTGCTACATTTTACCGTGCGATAGCGGTCGCGCGTTCGGTTCGGCTCAGACCACCGCGGCAGACACCACAAAACTAAGTGGCCCCGGCGCAGTTGAAGCTGCCCGGGGCCCGGCAAAGAAGGAGTGACCCTTCCATGCAGGATCAACCTAGCCAAGTTCTGGGCGAGTGCGACCCGCGGATCGAACGGGCGATCATCCTGCAGTTCCTTCGCGATGATCACGGGGATCGCTGGTCGCGCGCAGAGCTGGAGGTCGAGATCTCCAACGTAGAGCCGCTCGACATCAGCGACGCACTCGCGAGGCTCGGTCAGGACGGCATCGTGCAGATCTCCGGCGAGTATGTCTCGGCGTCTCGCGCGGTCAGGCGGCTGGATGAGCTCGGGCTGATCGCGATATAGGCGCTTCGGGATGCCCCGGCAGGCACCCAGCAGGAGGGTCGGTGGCTCCGACTGCGACGAGTCTCGCGCGACGCGCCAATGCCGTCCCTATCTACTCCTCGCCCAACTCGTTGGATGCTTCTATGTTGTCAAGGGCGTTTTTGTGAGCTGGTTGTAGAGGTGGCGGGAGAGGTATCGCTTCAGCGAGCGCATGGCCTCTCGCTTGGTCTTTCCTTCGTCGATTCTGCGGTGCATGTAGGCGCGGCTTGGGGCGTGGTGGACGGAGCGCGATAGGGCGATCGTGTAGATCGCTGCGTTGATTTGCCGGTCGCCTCCGCGGCTGAGTCTGTGGCGGATGGTTTTGCCGGAGGAGGCGGGTTGTGGTGCGGTGCCGTTGGCGCGCGCGAATGCTGCCTCGCTGGTGAAGCGGGCTGGGTTGAACGCGAGGAGTCTGCCGGCGCAGATAGGTCCCACACCGGGCTCCTCCAGGAGGCTCGGGGCGAGGGTGCAGACCATCTCCTCGATCTGGCGGGTGTAGTCCTCGGCTTGCGCGTGGAGTGCCCTGGCGCGGTTGGCGAGGTCGCGGAGTACCTGCAGAGTGGTGTTCTCTTGCAGGCTCGCGGTTGGACGTGTGCGCATCCCCGTGAGGCGATTGGCGAGCGTTGCGCCATTGCGGGCTGGGCCGACTCGTTCCCGCAGTGCGTATGGTGCGCCGACCAGCAGCGCTTGGAGTTGGTTATAGAGTCGTGAGCGCTCGCTGACGGCGGATCGGTGGCCGACCAACAGCATTTGCAGCGCCAAGCGCTTCCCTGATCCTCTGGGCGTCGAGAGACCTTCCCGAGTGAGCACCTTCTTGGCGGCCAGAAGAGCGTCGAGGCGGTCTGACTTCCCGGTCCGGCGCTCGCGACGTTGTGGGCGTTCGACCTCGAATACTTTGATCTCCTCGGCCTGCAGGTACTCGCATAGGCCTGCGCCGTAGCTGCCGGCGCCCTCGATGCCGACGAGCACGTTCTCGCCGAGCTCTTTGAGCCAGCACACGAACTGGCTGTAGCCGGCGAGGGTGGTCGTGATGACGATCTCTGCGAGCACCTGTCCGAGCTCGTCGAGAGCGACCGCGAGATGCTGCTCCTTGTGCGTGTCCACGCCTACTGCAATCATCGATTCTGTCTCCTCATCTACTGGTTGGCGCTTGTGTGATGTGGAGGCCGCCAGACAAAGCCATGTCGAGCAAATAGGCACGCTTCTATGAAGTCATGGCGGCGTCCGTGGCAGGCGACGGGAGACAAATCCAACGTAGGGCACCCAGCAGGGGCCAGCCGTTTTACTTGAGTCATCCCGTCGTCTGCCACACCCTCAACGGGGCACCGGACGCCACTGCATGACTGCCGCTTCGCTGCGCCCTACGGGCTCCGCTACGCGGCAGTCAGCCCGCTTTCCTCAGGGCCCCAACAGGCGCCCAGGAAACTACATGGCCGTTTCTGGCCACTTGGGGTCATTAACGGGGATGAGCGGGACAGAACCCACAAGTGCCGCCGTAGCCGAGTCGATACTCGCCGAGGGGCCGCTGCTGTGTCCGCAGGAGGCGGCCGCGTTGCTGTCCGTGAAGCCGAGCTGGGTCTACGAATCCGTGCGCGCCCACCGGATACCGTGCCTCCGCGTCGGACGGCACATCCGCTTCACCCGCGCGATGCTCGAACAGTGGCTCGCCGAGCAAGTCGACGGCTGATGCCCCGCACGACATGGGACACCGACACGGGGGTCGCCGGCGATGAGTAGGCGCTCCTACGGCAGCGGTCGTCTGTTCGAGCGAGCCGACGCGGCTGGGCAGGTGAGCTGGTACGGCTCGTGGTGGTCCGGCGCCACGCGCGTCAAGCGCAAGATCGCCGCCAAGCGCACCGCGGGCACCGCGGACGGACTCACACGAGCCCAGGCCGAGAAGGAGTTGCGCAAGCGCATCGAGCGCGACGTGATCGTGCCGGGCGCGGCCAGGCGCACGCTGGAGGAGGCCGGCGGCGCCTACGTCGATCATCTCGAGCATGTGATGGAGCGCAAGCGCTCCACGATCCAGGATTACCGCGGACATCTGCGCCGTCATCTCGTGCCTTTCTTCGGCGAACGCCCGATCGACAAGATCGAGCCCGCCCAGGTGGCGCAGTACCTCAAGCGCAAGCGCAACGACGGCCTGTCCTCAAAGACCGTCCAGAACCACCTGAACTTCCTCCACGGTGTCTTCGCCTTCGCGATCAAGCGCGGCTGGGCGCAGAGCAACCCGGTCGCCTACGTCGACCGCCCGAAGAAGAACCGCTCTCCCCACCAACGCGTCCGCTTCCTCCAGCCAGCCGAACTCGACAAGCTGATCGACGCGGTGCCCGAGGACACCCTCGGCGGCGTCGAGCGGCCGCTGTATCTCGCCGCCGCGCTCACCGGCCTGCGCCAGGGCGAGCTGCTCGCGCTGAAGTGGCTCGACATCGACTGGCAAGTCAGGCGCGTGCGCGTCGCCGACAACTTCACGCGCGGGCAGATGGACACCCCAAAGTCCCACGAAGGCCGGTCGGTCCCGATGGCCGCGCGGCTCGCCCACGAGCTCGAAGACCTACATCGACGCTCGCGCTTCCCCGCAGACAGGGTTCTCGTCTTCTGCCACCCCGACACCGGGCATGTCCTCGACCCTTCCAAGATGCGCAAGCGCTTCAAGGACGCTCTCGCCGAGGCAGGCGTGCACGAGATCACCTTTCACGAGCTCCGCCACACCTTCGGCACGCAGATGGCCGCCGCCGGCGCCCCGCTGCGCGCGATCCAGGAGTGGATGGGCCACGCCGACGCGAAGACCACCGAGATCTACCGCCACTACGCACCCGATCCGTCCAATGGGGCGGCGTTCGTCGAACGGGCGTTCGGCAACGGAGATCACGCTCCGTCGGACACTGCCTGACTCCCTTCTAGAAGGGCATTGTTCCAGGCGCTCCAACGGCCTCGCCCGCAAACCGGATACGTTTCGAGCGTGGCGAAAGGGGACGGCAACGGGCAGCCCAACGGCCATGCGCTGTTCGAGGCAGCGAACAAGATGCGCGGGTCGCTCGAGTCGGCCGAGTACAAGCACCTTGTCCTCGGCCTCATCTTCCTGAAGTACATCTCCGACGCCTTCGAACAGCGGCGCGTCGCGCTCGAGGCAGAACTCTCGGACGCGAAGAGCAAGGAGTACGTCGCAGACACGCTCGCCCGGGCTGAAGAACTTGACGATCGCGACGCATACGCCGAAAAGCAGGTGTTCTGGGTGCCCGAGCAGGCCCGCTGGCCGGCGATCCTCGCGTCGGCCTCCAGCCCTGACATCGCCAAGCGCATCGACGACGCGCTCAGCGCGATCGAAGGGGAGAACCGCGAGCTGCGCCGGATGCTTCCGCGCGTCTACTCGCGAGCACCGCTGTCAGCAGAGCTGCTCGGCTCGCTCGTGGAGACGATCGCAAAGATCGGCTTCGGCCAGGACCCGAGCGAAGCGCGCGACATCCTCGGGCGCACCTACGAGTACTTCATCAAGGAGTTCGCACGTGCCGAGGGGCACCGAGGCGGCGAGTACTTCACGCCCGCGCCGGTCGCCCGGCTGCTCGTCGAGATGCTCGAGCCGTATGAGGGCCGGATCTTTGATCCCGCGTGCGGGTCGTGCGGACTCTTCGTGCAGTCGGCAAACTTTGTCGAGGCACACGGAGGGCGTCCCGAGAAGATCTCGGTGTACGGCCAGGAGCGAAATCAGGCGACGTGGCGGATCGGCCGCATGAACCTCGCGATCCACGGCCTCTCAGGCGACGTGCAGTACACCGAGGGCGGCTCGCTGTTGGACGACGCTTTCCCACGACTGAAGGCCGACTTCGTGATGGCAAATCCGCCCTTTAACCAGAAGGAGTGGTCGACCCCTGCGGTTCTCGACGATGCCCGATGGGCGCATGGCGTGCCGCCAACTGGTAACGCCAACTACGCTTGGATACAGCACTTCTTGCACCACCTCGCGCCCAAAGGCCGTGCTGGCTTCGTGATGGCCAACGGCTCGCTGACGACGATGAGTGGCGGTGAGAGCATCATCCGCGAGAACTTGATCAGAGCCGACGTGGTGGATTGTGTTGTGGCGCTGCCTGCGCAGCTCTTTTACACGACGGCCATCCCTGTGTGCCTATGGTTTTTCGACCGCGACAAGGCATCCTCCAGCGAGCGCGACCGACGCGATGAGACCCTGTTTATCGACGCGCGCCGACTGGGCAGCAAGATCAGCCGCACCCAAATCGAGTTGACCGAGGAGGAGATCAAGCGGATCGCCGCTGCATACCACGCTTGGCGCGGTACGACGCACGAAGATTACAACGACGAGCCGGGCTTCTGTCGGGGCAGCGACCTAACGGAGATCGACGCGGCCGGCTTCACGCTGACGCCTGGGCGGTACGTTGGCGCAGCTGAGAGCGAGGAGGATGAAGTGGCGTTCGAGGAAAAGATTGGAACGCTGATTGACCAGCTTGCCGACGGGATGGCGGAGAACGAGCGGCTCACGGGCGACGTCAAGCAGGCACTCGCGAGACTGGGTTATGCAGTGTGATGAGTTCCGCGACCGATGACTAGCCGCTGGGACCTTGCTGAGCTTGCGGACGCGGGGGTGTCCGTCCTTGACTGCGAACACAAGACGCCTCCCGACGCTGGATCCGGTCACCCGTATATCGCGATCCCGAATCTCGTTGATGGGAGGCTCGACCTCACATCCGTGCGGCGCATCACCGATGAGCACCTTGGCGAGTGGACACGCCGAACGCGGCCGCAGCCAGGAGACATCATCGTGACGCGACGCGGTCGCGTTGGAGACTCTGCCCTTGTGCCTGAGGGCCTAAGTTGCGCGATAGGTCAGAACCTGGTCATCTTGAGGTCCGTTACCCGCCGCGTCGATCAGCGTTTCTTGCGATACGCAGCACGAGGGCGGCTGTGGGCCGAGGAGGTTGACCGTCTCCGCAATGTGGGCGCCATCTTCGACAGCCTCAACGTGCGTGACATCGCAAGGATTCGCATCCCGGTTCCGCCCCTCGAAGAGCAGCAAGCGATCGCTTCAGTGCTCGGCACCCTCGATGACAAGATCGACAGCAACCGTCGGCTTGCTTCCCTGCTCGAGGAAATCGTTGCTGCGGTCTTTCGCGCTCGGTTTGTCGACTTTGTCGGGGTGGAGGAGTTCGAAGACAGCGGGATCGGACGCATCCCAGTTGGATGGAAAGTCGGATCTTTGGCCGACATCGGCTTGCTACATCGACAACTTGTGAAGGGAGAGAGCGAGTTGCCGTATATCGGATTGGACCTCATGCCTCGAGGCTCGACGGTGCTCACCGATTGGTTGATCGATGATGCTCCAACGGGTCAAGCTGCCACGTTCGACACGGACGACATTCTGTTCGGGAAGCTGCGGCCGTACTTTCGTAAGGTGGGAGTCGCGCCGATCTCGGGCCGTTGCTCCACGGAGATCCTCGTTCTCCGGCCCCGAGAGTCTGACCTCTACGGCGTACTCTTGGGCCATGTTGCGTCCCAAACGTTCATTGATCATTGCTCAGCGGTCTCGCGGGGAACCAGGATGCCACGAGCTGAGTGGAAGGACGCTGGGGCGTTCCGCGTTGCGATCCCGCCAGCGGCTGCGTCGCGTGAGTTCAGCGACCTCGCGCGAATCAACTACGCGCAGATCCGGGCACTCACGATGGAGTCCCGCGCACTACGGGAAATTCGCGATGCCATCCTGCCGGGGCTGGTCGCTGGTGAGATTCGCGTGCCTGCCACAGGCGACTCCGAGGAGGTGATCGGCCGAGGAGTCACGCAGCTCGCGGGGGCGAATCCGTGACGTCGTCTGCCAGCGAGGACGCACTCGTCGAGCAGCCAGCGCTCGAGTGGCTGACCGATGCTGGGTGGACGCACGTCCATGGCCGTGATCTCCCGGCCCAAGCTCCGGGCGCAGAACGCAAGCTTTGGTCGGACGTCGTGTTGGTCGACCGACTGCACCAGGCCGTCGCGCGGATCAACCCTGATCTCCCGACCGACGCCGTCCAACGGGCGTGCGAGCTCGCGATGACAGGGACCTCCCCTTCTCTGATCGAGGATCACCGCGGCTTTCACGAACTGCTTACCTCGGGCGTACCAATCCCTTACGTCGATGACGCGGGAGTCGAGCAGGCCGAGCGCGCCAAGCTGGTCGACTTCGAGAACCCCGGGCGCAACGAACTGCTCGCGGTCAACCAGTTCACGATCGTCGAGGGTGGGCACAACCGCAGGCCAGACATCCTGCTGTTCGTCAACGGCCTACCGCTCGGCCAGCTCGAGTTGAAGGCGCCCGGACTCGCGGAGTCTGCGCAGGATGCGATCAATCAGATCCACCACTACACCGACACGATCCCCAGCCTCTACCGCTACCTAGGGATCGTCGGCGTGTCGGACCTGATGTCGGCACGGGTGGGGACATGGAGCACCGCTGCAGAGCACTTCGCTGAATGGAAGGAGATGGGCGCGGCGGACCGGCAACCCCATGGTCGCTCGCCGCTGCAGACGATGATCGACGGTGTCTTCTCGCCCGCACGTCATCTTGAGCTGATCCGTGACTTCGTCCTGTTCGAGAGTGATGGCGCGAGGACGTGGAAGGTGATGGCCAAGTACCACCAGGTCGACGCGGTCCATGCCGCCGTGGAGTCTGTCGCGGTCGCGATGGGTGGCGACCGCCGCGGCGGGATCGTGTGGCACACGCAGGGCGCCGGCAAGAGCTACACGATGGTGTTCTTCGCCAACAAGCTGCGGCACGACCCACGCTTCGCCAACCCCACGATCGTCGCGGTGACCGATCGCACCGACCTCGACGACCAGCTCCAGAAAACCTTTAGCGCCACCCACCTGGAGCCCTTCTGCCACCAGGCGCAAGAGATCTCTGGCGGCAAGGAAAGCCTGCACGAGCTGCTCAAGGTGCCCGCCGGTGGCATCGTGTTCACGACGATCCAGAAGTTCGCGCCTGCCAACGACGAGGCCATGCCGGTGCTCTCAGAGCGGCAGAACGTGGTCGTGATGGCAGACGAGGCGCATCGCTCGCAGTATGCGGCCTACGCGCAGAACATCACGCGCGCGCTACCCAACGCGACCAGAATCGGCTTCACCGGCACCCCCGTGGAAGGCGCCGACCGCTCGACGCGCCTGGTGTTCGGCGACTACGTCTCGGTCTACCGAATGCGCCAGGCCCAGGAAGATCAGGCAACCGTCCCGATCTACTACGAGTCGCGCCAGATACCGCTGTCCGTCGAGGACCAGGAGCAGCTTGCGCAGGTAGAGGAAATCCTCGAAGCCGAGGAGCAGGAGGCCGCGGGCAAGCTCATCACCAGCTGGGCAAAGCTCGAGAAGGTCGTCGGATCGCCAGAGCGGATCGAGACGTTCGCCAACGACATCCACCTCCATTTCACGACACGCTGCGAGGCGCTACCGGGCAAGGCAATCGTCGTCGCCTACTCGAGGCGAATTGCCGCCGAGCTCGCCGGGAGTCTGCGCGAGCGCTTCGGTGAGGAGACCGTCGACTGCGTGATCTCCGCCAGCGCGACCGACGAGAAGCCGATCTCGCTGTTCCGCCGCTCAAAGCCACAGCTCCTTCAGCTCGCCAAGGACTTCCGGGACCCCGACCACCCACTCCGGATCGTCGTCGTCAAGGACATGTGGCTGACGGGCTTCGACGCTCCGGTGTTGCACACGCTCTACATCGACAAGCCGATGCGCGACCACGGCCTACTGCAGGCGATCGCACGCGTAAACAGGGTCTTCCGTGAAAAGAGCGGCGGCCTTGTCGTCGACTACATCGGTATCGGTGAGGACCTACGGGCCTCTTTGCGCGCCTACGACGAAACCGAGCTGGAAGATCCCGCAATCCCAATCGCGCAGGCGATCGCCGGGCTGTGGGAGAAGTACGAGGTGCTCTGCGCGATGCTCTACCCCTCCGGGTATCGCAAGGGCGAGCTCAAAGTCGCCGCGGACCCCTCGCGGTTGATCCTGGACTGCTGGGACTACGTGCTGGCCGACGAGCAGCGCATCCGCGAGTTCCTCGACGAGCAGGCAGCACTCGCCAAGTGGTACACGCTGATCGGCACCCAACAGGCCGTGATCGACCTGCGCGAGGAGATCTCCTTCTTCAAGAAGCTCGCGGGCGAGGTGCGCAAGATCGCCACGCCGGTCCCCCAGGCAAGCGCCGAGGCCGAGCAGGCCGTGCGACAGTTCATGTCCGAGGGCCTCGCCGCCGGCGAAGTCATCGAGACGCTCGCTCTCGCCGATCAAGACCGTCCTGACATCTCCGTCCTCTCCGAGGAGTTCCTCGACTCGATTGCGGCCAAGACCGAGCATCCAAACATTCAGATACGGCTGCTCGAGAAGCTGCTGAAGAACGAAGTCAAAAGCCGAAGCCGCACCAACCAGGCACAGGCCAAGCTTTTCGCTGAGCAACTGGACGCCGTCCTGCACCGCTACGAGCTGCGCCAGATCTCAAGCGCCGAAGTTGTCCAGCGCCTCGTTGAGATCGCCAGGAGCCTGCGCGAAGCCGGCCGCCGTCACGAGCAGCTCGGTCTCACCGCGGAGGAGGCCGCCTTCTACGACGCGCTTGCCGGCGGCGCCGACGCGCCCAACGTCGACCCGCAACTCGCCAAAATCGCGCGAGACCTCGTCAAAAGCATCAGGGAAGATCTCACCGTCGACTGGGCCGACCGGGCATCGACCGAGGCTGCCATTCGCCGCAAGATCAGGCGGCTCCTCCGCGAGCACGACTACAAGCCACCGGTTGCGCCGCCTGGGGGCGGAAGTGTCCAGGACATCAACCACTTTGCGCAGCTCGTGCTCGACCAGGCCAAGACTCTCTACAGGTACTGGCCAGACGTCGAGGGCCGGCTGTTCGAGTAAGGACTGCCAATAGGTTTACTGGTTGGGGATATTTGCGAGGACAGCAAAATAGCTGGAACAGGCAAGCTTTTCTGATATTCTATTTTCGCTATGCTGGCAAATGGGCCCATCGAGCAAACAGATCTCATCGACGCAGCTGTTGTGCAGCTCCGCGAGATGCTCCCGGCGAGCTGGACCGTAGAACGATCGAACAGGGCCGAGCTGGCCTCAAACTCGGGTGAGGGGCGTTCGCTGGCGGACGGAGCGATCGACCTTCGTGACCCCAGGGGGACCTACGTGACCCTCGCGGTCGAGGCGAAGCGATCATTCGATCCCCGCGCCGTCGAGCAACTGTCTGGCGGGCTGTCGAGCGTCATCCGCTCGCTCGCCAGCAATATCCCGATCCTCGCCGTCTCTCCATGGATGAGTGCGCGCAGCCGAGAGCTACTGGCCAAGGACGGCATCAACTTCATCGATCTCACCGGTAACGCGCTGCTCAACCTGGAGAACCCCGCGCTCTACATAAGCGCTGTAGGAGCCGCCAGGAACCCTCAGCCCGTGCCTCGCGGCCAGGCGAGGGTCCGCGGGCCCAAGGCAGCACGGCTGATCCGGCTGCTCATCGACGTCAGACCGCCCTATGGAGTCAGCGAGATCGCAGCCGTCACGGGCCTGACGCAGGGCTACGTCTCGCGGCTGCTCGACGCGCTGGACCAAGACGCGCTTGTCGAGCGCACCCGTCGCGGACGGGTGCAGGACGCCGATATGCCCGGGCTGCTGCGACGGTGGGCGGAGTCATACGACGTGCTCAAGAGCAACGATGCGTCCACCTTCCTCGCGCCGGGCGGGGCAAACGATGCGCTCTCGCAGCTCGCCGAGCTGTCCGGGCCGCCGTTGCTGGCAGTGACAGGATCGTTTGCCGCGGTGCGTCTTGCGCCCGTCGCTGCGCCGGCACTGCTCATCGCGTACTGCAACGAGATCGAGGCGCTGGCCAACACGCTCGGGTTGCTTCCGGCCGACGAGGGAGCCAACGTCGTCCTACTGCGAGCGTTCGATCCGGTCGTGTGGGAGCGCGGGACAGAAGATGCGGGCCTTCACTACGTCGCGCCGTCCCAGGCCGCCGTCGACTGCCTGACCGGTACAGGCAGGATGCCGGCCGAGGGCGAAGCGCTCATCGCCTGGATGGCGGAGAACGAGCCGCGCTGGCGGTTGCCATCGATCGCCGATCTGCACCCCTCGCAGGCGGACACATGAACGGCCCGAGCAATGCCTCACAGCACCAGGACCTCGACGCGCGATACGTAGCTGCCCGGCGAGTGCTACTCGACGCGCTGACCGTGCTCGCACCACACGGCGACGCCATCATCCTGGCCGGTGCTCAGGCCGTCTATCTCCACACGGGCACCGCCGACCTGGCCATCGCCCCCTACACCACCGACGGCGATCTCGTACTGGACCCGCTTCTCCTCGGCGAGGCTCCGGAGCTCGAAGCCGGGATGTCCGCCGCAGGGTTCCATCTGCAGCAGCAGCCCGGCGGCCACGTCGAGCCGGGCATCTGGCTGGCAAGCGCGTCCGCTGCTGGCGAGGAGTTCCTGGTTCCGGTCGATCTCATCGTCCCAGAGGGCGCCGCGTCGGGCACCGGCAGGCGTGCCGCACGCCTGGGCGGCCACGGCGCTCGCGCTGCTCGGCGCGCGGTCGGACTCGAGGCAGCACTGGTCGACAACAGCACGATGACCATCGCGGCGCTGGACTCAGCAGACGAACGCTCGCTACAAGCAAGGGTCGCCGGCCCCGCGGCGCTGCTCGTCGCAAAGGCTCACAAGCTCCACGATCGCGTCGCAAGCGGTCGCGCGGCCCGGCTCGACGACAAGGACGCTTCCGATGTCGTGCGGCTCATGCAGACGACGAGGCCGGACGAGATCGCCGCCACGCTCAGCGCCCTCGCGCGGGATGCGATCGCCGGGCCTCCGACGACCGCCGCGCTCACCTACATCGAGGAGCTATTCGGCAGACGCGGACGCCCCGGCATCGAGATGGCCTCAAGAGCATTGCGAACCGCGATCCCCGAGGACCGGGTACAGGCGATCTGCGTCGCATACGTCACCGCTCTGCGCCCGACGACGCTCTGAGTCAGCTGAGCTGGGCCGTGCCGTCGGCTCTCATCGAAACGGCAAGGACGTCGCCGGGATGCAGAAGTTCACGCGCGGCGCTCCGGCCGACATGGATCACGCCGGAGCGCTCCTTCTCGTCGTAGCGCGGGTCCCATCGGCAGGCGAGCTCGCGACCGACCAATAGCACGGAGATGTCCTGACGCTCCTGCGGAAGGATGGTCTTCGTCGCGCCGATGGGGATACGTACCTGCCCCGCCTTGATGTCACTCTCGGTCACGCGCTGAGAACGAAAACGTGGGGTTACGGGTGACTCGCGCGTTCGGGCTGGGAACCTCGTCGAAGGTTTGGACCCTGTCACCTTGGTTGTCTTTGGTACGGCTCCGCTCGACCTTGCGGCCTCGCTGGTCTCTCCTCGGATGCCGTGGCGCTTGCGGTGCCAGTCGCCATCGCGCAGGTTCGCAAACGGCATCACCGGATCGCCGGTGGGCAGCGCGGCGCGGGTCGTGTGCGAGACACCAGCAGCAAACGCTCGCAGCATCTGCTCCTCGGCGTCCTTGAAATCGTCGGTCGGGGCGTAGTAGACGTGCAACTCGCTGAGGACTGACAGTGTCTTCAGCCACCAGCCGCCCTTGTGAGGCTTCGCAGCCCCGATCCGCGTCTTGTAGTACTGGCGTACACGGGTGCGGAGCGGCTGTCCGGCCAGGCCGATGTAGAGCACGCACTCATCCGGCAACCAGTAAGAGCCGATGCGCCTTGCGAGCTGCGCGCGCGTCGGGCGCTCACCGTCGAGTGTCATGCCCGGACACGAGATCAGCAGCTCATCCAGTGCTGCGTCGCTCAAAGGGCAGTCGGTCAGCGCGTCGGCTACGCAGCCGGTCGAGGTCAGCGATACGAGGTATACGCCGGTTCGCGTCTCGGGAACTCGCGCTCCCCAACCGACGCAGCCGCCCGACTCAAGGCCCGCTACCGCGAGCAGGCTGGCGACGGTGGACGGCACGTGCGCATCTTAGGTCGCAGTCGGACTCTCCAACGATGGGGTCTCTCGCTCGGTGTGAGAGACCCCGTCAGTCGTCGGCTGGCTCGACGACTCGCCGTCCAGCTCCAGAGCCCGAACTTGGACTGGCATCGGCAGTGCGTCTACTTCGCGGGCTCTGAGCGGTCGCGGTAGCCATCGTGGTCGGCTGCCACCTGCTGCTCATGCCAACGACGGTCGCTGCGAGCGCGGCCACGATGGCGCTCGGCCTGGTGCTTGTGCGGCTTGCACAGCAGACATCCGGCGCGCGTACTCTTAGGACCCCTGCGCCGGTGATGTGCCATCCGAAGGATGGTTGCATGACTCGCCACGAGTCGGCCTTCCCAGCCCTCTCCCAGGGTTCCATTCAAGGTTCCGTTTTGAGCAAATCCGACCCCACCGAACCCGAGCTAACCCCAGCAAACTTGGGCCATCTGGCCCCACCTGACCCCCCTTCGGCGACCTCATAACCCGAAGGTCGCAGGTTCGAATCCTGCCCCCGCTATAAGCCTGCGACGGCACGCTAAGAAGCCCATGTGGCGTGCTCTATCGCAACTGATCTAATGCGATTTCGGCCTCTGAAACCAAATATTTGGGCCCAGGGTCTTTGAAAATGTGGCGTCTGCGGCGGGCTGGTGGTCGCTAATGGGGTCACATCGCCGGTCGCTTCGAACCTGCGACAGATCATGCACGAGCGCCGAAACGCTGTGGTGGTCGGCGACGATTCCCCGCGGCTACGGCACACCCTTCAAGCTGGTGATGCTCGCTGTCGCGCGACCCTGCCCGTTCGCGTTCGTGGCGATCAGTGTCAGCGCGGCCGACTCGTGGGCCTTGTTCTCCAGGCCGCCGATCGCATCGTTCGGAAGCTTCAGGACGAGCGTCCTTCCCACCCCGGCGGCGAGCGCCCAGCTCACCGGCCCCAGGTCGATGCGCCTGGTCTTCTGCGTGCCGTGCTTGGGTCTCTTGCCCGCGAACTCGGTGAGCACCCCCGTCAGCCTGACCGATACCGCCTGACTGCACGTCGCTGTCAGCGACAGCGTTCCGACGGGCGCGTTCGACTTTTGTCGCTTCTTCGTCTTGCGCTTGGCCAGCAGGACGGCTGCGCTCAGGGGCTTGAGCGTGCAGCTCGGTGGGACCGGCGCCTTGCTGGAGGTGGCTGTGGCGCTTGTGCCGGGGTTGATCATGACCGGGCTCGTGCTCACCGGGCTCGCGCTTTCCGGGCTTGTGCTTTCCGGGCTCGGGCTCGTGAGGAACGTGAACTGATCGGCTGAGCTGACGGTGCTGCCGCCGGCCGGGGTGTCGACGACGACGTCAACGGTGCCGGGCTGCTCGGCGGGCGTGGTGACCTGCAACTCGGTGTCGGACTCGACGTCCAGTGCACTGGCGGGTATCCCGCCGAAGCCGACTGTGGTCGCACCCGTGAAGCCGGTCCCATGCACGGTCACCACCGTGCCGCCGGTGGCGGGGCCCTGCGTGACGTTCAATCCGGTCACGATCGGCGGCGAGCCATAGTAGAACTCATCAGCATCGGTGTTGCTGCTGCTGCCGCCGCCGGCCCTCACCACAACGTCGACCAACCCGCTACCGGCCGGGGAGACAGCGCTCAGCGCGTCGGGCGACTCGTAGGTGACTTCCGTGGCCGGCACACCGCCGAAGGTGACCGTGCTCGTTGGCGTGAATCCGGTCCCGAGAATCGTGACCTCGGTGCCTCCAGCCGCCGGGCCCCCGGGGAGGGAGACGCTCCTTACCGTGGGCAGCGGCGCCGGTTCTTCGTTCGCGCACGCCATCCTCACCACCAGCCCGAGCTGAGGCGGCGGCACCGGGTAGGGGCCGATCGTCGCCTGGTCTTCGCTCGGATCGTCTACGGCGGTGCAGCCGGGAGCGCTGGCGCGGATCTCGTAGTAGCCCGAGTACACGTCCCAGTCGAAGACACCGCCGGACCCGGTGGTCTCCGGGTTGATGGCGGGCAGGATGCCGGGTTCGCTCGGATCGAGCGCCGCGTACGGCCCGGCCCACACGTCCGAGCGCAGGATCGTCACGGTTGCGTCGCCGATCGGATTGCCGCTGGTGTCGAGCACGTTGCCCCCCGGGTCGATGTAGACGTTGGGGCTGAAGCTTTCATCAGGACCCGGTGCGGGCGGCACGGGCGGCACGGGTTCTGTGGGTTTGCTTGCAGGGGCCGAGGACAGCGTTCACAGCTGCCTTGATGCCCCTGTTCACCAGATCTTTGACCAGGTAGCTCCACGTGATCGGAGTGACCGCCGCGATCACGGCGTCCACCGGCCCGGTCTCGGAGAAGGCCAATGTCACGGCAGTCTCGACGTAGGGCAAACTGGCGCTGATCAGCGCCTTGACGTAGGGGTCAAGGGCGAGCTTGACGCCGTCTATGAGCAGCGATCGAAAGCTTTCGCAGCCCGGACTTCAGCGCGGCAAGGGCGAAGTCGATCTGCTTGTTGATGGACCCGTAGGTCGACAGCCAACCCGGACCTTCCTTGTAGATATCCGCGGCGATTCTGCCGGCAAGCGCTGGGCCCGCATTCCAGTTTCGGCCCTTCAAGTTCAAAGAAGGGGGACAGCAACTTGGTGGTGCCCCAGACCGCCCGCCGGCGCAGCATCGAGGGGCGCCCCCGTGGCCGAGCACGGCGGCGCCATCTGGGAGCCAACGCGTGCCGAGCCAGCCCCGCTGGCGAGGGCGCGAGTATCTGTGGCCGCGATCTGTTTCAGAGCGCCGCGGGCGGCCTGCGCCGGGATCGCCGGCGCGGCGCGCCTGTGACCGCGCCGCGCGGCACCCGGGACTTCGCGCGAGCCATAGGTGAACTGATCGGTCGCGCTCGTCGGGGTCGTGCCCCCGAATTCCGTTTCCACGGTGATGTCCTGCGTTCCCGCGCCCGCGGGGCTGAGCGCCTCCAATTCAGTTGCGGAGAGCATGTGGAACGACGGCTGCGGCCGTCTGACCGAACAGCACCTCCGCAGCTGAGGCCAGGCCGGCCCCGTGCACGATCACCCAGGTACCCCCGGCGGCCGGGCCGCTCGCTGGGGAGACTGAATCGACCGACCACATAGGTGTATTCGGCCACCGCGATACCGCCGGCCGGCGCGCTCGACGCCGGAGACGGTGACCGCGACGGTCCCGGCGCCGGCCGCAGCGACAGCCTGGATCGCGTCGTTCGGAGAGCACCGTGAAGCTGCTCGCCGGCGTGTCGCCGAAATCCACCCCGGTCGCGCCGGCGAACCCCGAGCCGACGAGCGTCACCGTCGTCCCGCCGTTGGCGGGGCCTTCACCGGGCACCAGCGAGCTCGCGGCCGGCGGGCAATCGACGGCGCTCGTGATCTGCGCCGGGCCGTGGATCGGGAAACTGCGGCGGCAGTTCGCCCGAGTAGATGCCCGGCGAGGTCTGCGGAAGCACGGTCGAGGTCCGAGGTGAATTCGTCGCCGAACACGGAACGCCCGATCGTCGTGACCGTCGCCAGGCCGTTCGCGCAGCCCGTCACGCTCGCGGGTGTCGGATCGACATCCACCAGCAGGGGCGCTTCATACGGATAGATCGGAGCCAGTTCAGA
The DNA here is from genome assembly GCA_963744135.1 of uncultured Solirubrobacterales bacterium. GTDB lineage: Bacteria > Actinomycetota > Thermoleophilia > Solirubrobacterales > Solirubrobacteraceae > Palsa-744. The sequence continues at coordinate 1,626,793 of CAVUSE010000004.1, forward strand.
TCCCTTCGAGCTTGTCGACCTCGGCGACAACCAGCGAGACGCCGCTGAGCCCCGTCGACGGGATCGCGATCGGTTCGGTCGCCGAGCTCGCCCGCGGTGGCAGCGGGTAGGCGGTGAAGACCATCGAGGTGCCGGCGAGCGCGTCGATGGTGAAGGAGCCCGACGATGTCGTCGTCGCCGTGTAGCACGGCCCGCCGGAGACCAGGCAGGCGTCGACGACCGCGCCGCCGACGCCTTCGACAGGCGGACCGGGCTCGGTTACGGTGCCGGTGACGGTCACCGGCTTCGTCGAAACGTAGAACGGGCCGGCGGTGGCCGACCCGTCGGCGTTCGTCGCTGTCACCGCGTAGCTGAAGCTCGTCGTCCCGGCGGGAACGGTGCCACCGAGCTCGCCTGTGGCTGGGTTGATCGACAGCCAGTGCGGCGCGCCCGCTGCCAGCGCGTATTCCACCGCGGGTTGGGCGGCGAACGTGTAGTCGAGCGCAACGCCCACCGCGACGTCCAGCGGCGGGCCGGCAGCCGTGAACGCCGGTGGTGAAACTGCTTGCAGCGCGACGGTGGCGAGCGGGTCGGCGGCGTTGTCGGGGATCTGAAGGGTGGCGCTGGTCGTACCGCTGGTCGCGGTCGTGGTGAGCGAGATCTTGCAGCTGTGCCCGGAAGTCAGGCTTGCCGAAGCGCATGCGTCTGATTCGATCTGGAAGGCGGTCCGCTGCGCGCCGCTCAGCGTCGGCGTACCGATCGACAGCGCGCTCGGGCCCGGGTCGGTGACCGTGACCGTTTGCGCCGCTCTGCTGCCGTCGCCGAAGCTCAGCATCGTGGGCGTGAGTGTCGGGGTCGGGGCTACCCCGGTCCCGGTCAGCGTCACCGCCTGCGGGCTGCCTGCCGCGTTGTCGCTGATGCTCAAAGACGCCGAGTAGGAGCCGACGCTCGCCGGCGCGAACGCGACGGTCACGGCGCACGCCGCTCCTGCCCCGATGCTCTGGCCGGAGCAGCTGTCGCCGGTCACCGTGTAGTCACCGGCGTCCGCCCCCGTGAGTTCGACCGCTGAGATCGCAAGCGGCGAGCCGCCCGAGTTGGTGACGGTCACCCGCTGCGCCGGCGAGGTGTCACCGGCCGTCTCGTCGCCGAACGGGACCGGGAGAAGGGCTCGCGGTCACCGACGGCTGTGCGCTAGCACCGACGCGACGGATCCGATCGTTGCCGCTGTCGGCGATCAGCACGTTGCCGCCGCCGTCGACCGCGAGGCCGCCCCCACCGCCTTCCCAGTCAAGCGCAGCGTCGACCGCTGGGCCGCCGTCGCCGGAGAACCCGATCGAGCCGTCGCCGGCGATCGTGTAGATGTCACCGGCAGTGGTGCTCGACAACCCGTCGACGCAGCTGCTGGCGCAGTTGGTCGCGGCGAGGAGGCGCACCCGCAAATGGACGCTGTCGCTCACCAGTATGTCGCCGGCGCTGTCGAGCGCCACCCAGGTCGGGTGGAAGAGGCCGGCACTGGTGGCCGGTCCGCCGTCACCGGAGAACCCCGATGAGCCGTCGCCGGCGATCGTGTAGATGTCACCCTCGGTGATCGTGCTGAGACCGTACGGGCAGGTGGCGCTGCAGCTCTGCGCGGCGATCACGCGGACGAGGTCATCCCCCTCGTCGCCGACGACGAGGTTGCCGGAGGTATCGACGGCGATCCCGGTCGGCGCGGACAGCGCGGCTTCTGTGGCCGGGTAACCGGTGGCGGAGCTCCCGTCGCTGCCGCCTCCGGCGATCGTGTAGATGTCACCCTCGGTCATCGCGCTGAGACCGTATGGACAGCCGCTGGAGCAGTCCTTGCTCGCAACGAGACGGATCCGGTTGTTGCCATCGTCGGCGATCAGCACATCGCCCTCGCCGTCGAGCGCGAGACCCTCCGGGTACTCCAGCTCGGTTTTGGTTGCCGGACCGCCGTCCCCGGAATAGCCGCCGCCGCTGTCGCCGGCGAGCGCGTAGATGTCGCCCGCCGTCATCGCGCTCAACCCGTACGGGCAGGCGTCCGAACAGCTCCGGGCGGCGACCACCTGCACCACGTCATAGTCGGTACTGCTGAGGAGCACGTCGCCGGCGCTATCGAAGAGGACGCCGCCGGGATCACTGAGCGCGACGCTCGTCGCCGCAACCGCGGTGTCCGGGAACAGCGCGGTACCACCGCCCGCGATCGTGTAGATAGCACCCGCGGTCGTCGACGCCAACCCGAACGGGCAGGCGCTGGAGCAGTCCTGCCCGGCGATCCAGCGAACCCGGTTGTTGTCGCTGTCGCCGATCGCCAAGTCCCCAGCAGCGTCGACAGCGACATCCTCGGGTCCGTGCAGCTCGGCCTCGGCCGCGGGGCCGCCGTCGCCGGAGAACAGCCTCGCACCATCACCGGCGATCGTGTAGATCGACCCCTGGCTGAGCCCGGACTGGCCGAACGCGCAATCGGTCAAGCACGCCTGCGAGGCGACCAGTCGGACCAGATCGTTGCCGCTGTCGCCGATCAACAGGTCACCGGCGCTGTCAACCGCCAGCGCGTTCGGCTGGTCAAGCCCACCATCCAGCGCAGGCTCGCCGTCGGCCACGGAGCCTCCGCCCGCGGCGACCGTGCTGATCACGCCTGTGGAGTCGACGAGCTGGACGCGCGCGTTGAGGGTGTCGGCGATCACCAGATCGTCGCTGGCGTTGACGGCGACCGCCTCGGGCCCGCGCAGCTCGGCGGCGGTCGCGGGGCCGCCATCGCCGGAGGAGCCAGCCGTGCCGTTCCCGGCCACCGCGTAGATGTGCCCCGCGACGGTCGCCGGCAACCCGTACGGACAGCCGCTCGAGCAGTCGGCAGCCGCCACCAGCTGCACCTCGTTGGCGCCGGTGTCGGCGATCAGCAGGTCGCCGGCACTGTCCAGCGCGATCCCGCCGAGCTGCATCAGGTCCGCAGCCGTGGCGGGGCCGCCTGCGCCGGAGCTCCCATACGTGCCACTGCCGGCCACCGGATAGATGTCACCGGCGGTCATCGCCGCCAGTCCGTAGGGACAGTCGCCCGAGCAATCAGCGGCCGCGACGAGCTGCACCTGGGAGCCCTCGCCGATCAGCACGTCCCCCGCCGCGTCGACGGCCAGCGCCTCAGGAGCAACCGCCACCGCGGTCGCGGCATCCCCGCTGTCGCCGCTCTGGTCCTCGTCGAACAGTCCGTCGCCGGCGATCGGGTAGATCGATCCCTGCGTCATCGTGTGCAAGCCGTACGGGCAGTCGCTGGAGCAGTTCTCGCCAGCCACCAGCTGTACATAGCTGGACTCCCCGATCAGCAGGTCGCCGCCGGCATCGACCGCGACCGCGGCGGGCTCCTCGAGCTCGGCTTCCGTGGCCGGTCCGTCCTCGCCGGAGAACCCCTCCGTGCCGTTGCCCGCAACAACCGTCTCCTGCCCAGTCGGCCCGATCTCACGGACAGCGTTGACGGAGCTGTCCGCCACATACAGCGAAGTTCCGCCAGGCGCCACGGCAATCGCCGCCGGTGCCTGTGCCGTTTCCACGGCGGGACCCGAGCCGACCGGGTCGCCGGCGACCGTCGAGATCGTGCCGGCCGTGCCGGCAGCGAGCGCGGCGACCGGGGCAACGGACACGAACGCGGCAACCGCGAGCACGGCCCCGGCACGGCACAAGAGAGCTGTCAACCCTGCGTGAAACCAATCGCGCCGATCCATGCGACACCCCCAGTCCCGGCAACCCCTGGGTCGAGCACCACCGCGGCCGCGGCCTCGGTCGGCCGCGGGTGACAACCAACCCATTCGCAATGCCATCCGCGTGCCCCCTCTGGCTGCCGCGAGTCCGGTTTTGATCCTCAGCCGGTTGCGGTCAAAGACCCGCCGAAACCCTACCAGGGCCGGCCGCAAAAGTCACCAGCGCAGACACCTAACGTGCCGGGTGCCGCCGAGTTCTCGTTGCGTCTACACTTGTCCCTCGGCGGTGCGAGTTCTGCTCTGTTCGAAGACCTCAAACGATCTTCCGGCGCTGGCTGGTGCCCCAAAATGCGCTGGTGCTACGATCCTGGCCAGCCGGGGGTGGCTCGCGCGGCGAGCACCGAGAGGTCGCTAATACGAGCGGATCGTTCCCCCGCTATAAAGCGAAAGCCCTGGAAAGCCTGGGCTTTCGTTGATCCTGGGCTTTCGTTGTTTCAGGGGCGGACGAGCCGGTGGGTTAGGGCCAGGGTGTGAACGGAAGTGCGAACATCGCGTTGGCGCTGGTCGCTGTAGTGTGAGCCATCAACGCGCGCAGCTCACCGGCCGTTCGCTCCGGGCGGCGGCTCCGTGAGGTCGGTTCTAGGAGCCCGAGCCTGACGCCTCTTCCGCGGCTTCGGTAGGCAGCTTGGGCGGCGTGTAGGTCTGGACGCGAGGGTTGGTCGGAAGCAGCGACATCGCTTTGACGATCTCAATGTCGAGTGCGGCCTCCCAGATTGGACGCTCGGCCTGTGCGGCGGCTTTGCCAAGGGTCGCGCCGACGCCCTTCCAGGTGATGCCGATGCTTGCGAGCAGCCCGAGCGCACCGGCGGCCGCTTCTCCCGCATCGGGATTGGTCAAGACGAGCGCGAGACTTCCCGCAAGGAGGATGAGCACCGCACCGATCTCAAGCAGGAAGCGTTTCGCGAACTGCCACGCAAGTGTTCCCGTCTGGGAGAACGCCTGTACGCCGGCGTCGATGTACTCGCCGAACTTCAGATCATCGGTGCCGCGCTTCTCTCCGGACAAGAGAGCGCGCCAGCGCTCACCCTGGCGTCGCAAAAGTCGCTTGTTCTTCGTGTCCAAAGTGCCGGTTTTCGATTGTGATTCAGCCCAGGCGACCCATTCGTTGAGCGAGTCGTTGACGCTGTGCCCGGTGTGAGGGGGGAACAGACTGGTCAGGTCGGAGATCCAAGCTCGAAGAGTCGCGATGCGGTGCGGCTGTAGCTTTTCGTGGAGGCTCTTGAGGTCTTCGGGGAGCCGTGTCGTATCGGCGAGCGCTCGGCCGAGCCCGTAGCTCTTGCCTAGCTTGAAGTGCGTAGCGGTGAGCGTCGTCAGGACTTCAACGTGCAGCTCGAAGATTGCGGCGCGATACGGCCCTTCGAGTTTGGCGGCGGGGAGCTTTTCTTTTGCTTCCGCGACACTCGGGACGTCGAGACCGGCGGCTTTGACCTTGTCTTCGAGCGACTTCAGACCGACCTCTACCTGTTTGAGACCGAGCTCTGCCCGCTGTGAGCCTCCGAACTCGCTGAGGCCAGGAAGATCCGCGTCGGGCTGGGCATCTTTGCCGGGCCAGGATCCTGGGTTGTAGAGCTCGGACATCTGCCAGCCGAGCACGAAGGCGACCATTACTTCGGGGTCGCCGGCAGGCTCGGGTGCGCTCACCCCGGCGACGAGTTCCTTGGCGAGCGCTTCCCCGGCTTCTTTAGTGCCCTTGGCGAGTTCGTCTGCGACGTCGGTCTCGCCGCCAGTCTGGGTGGGTTTCGTCGTGCTTCCCGAGCCTCCGCCGGCACCGGTCTCATCCTCGGTCATGCGACACCCCTCGACCGAGAACTCTGATCAGCCGATGGAAATTAGGACCACACTCCGCAATCAACGCAGGCTGTCCGTAAAGAAGACGGCGAATCGCATCGCCGATCGCGCGCCCACGTCGTCCCGATATCGCAGCCATGCTGCGCACGGTGGGAGCATACAGAAGTAGTGGTCAGGCCACGATGGGACTGCGTTTGCCCGACCGGGTGGGTCGCTATTGTGGCCCGTGCAAGATGTCGGCAAGTGAAACTCGCGAGGCAGCTCAAATGGCAATCTTGATGGTCGCTGCTCGCCTTCGATTTGCCCAACGCGACCAAGATCCGGGGTGACCGGCCCCAGACTCAAGCTCCCGCCGCGCTTTACCCAGCCTGACGTAGTTGACGCCGACAGCGCGCGCCAGATGACTGCAGCCGGGCAGGCCGCGACGCTTGAGCTTGATGAGGGGGCCTGGTTCGTGACTACCGAGGACGGCACCCGGCTACCGATCCGTCGGCGGGGCAGCACGCCCCATGGTAGCTGGGAGCTCGAGTCCATTGGAAGTGATCTGGATAACTGTCATTCCCGCTGTGCCCGAGTCGATGGTGAGCACGAGCGACTCACGTTTGCCGGCGAGCAGCACGTAGACGATGCCGGGGATCAGGAAGCACAGCAGAAGAATGATGGCCACCAGCACATTGGGTCCCTTGTGATCCTGGAAGTTCACACATGTAGCCGGAGATGGCGGGCCTCGATCTGTCCGGCCACCCGGCCATCGGCAGGTGGCTTGATCGCGTCGCAGCTCAACCAGGCCACGTGCCGATCACACCGTGAGCGGAACCAAACACGCGCGACTGGCCGGTTGTCGACCGGACGACGTAGCCGAGCTCCTCGCAACGATCTGTTGGGAGTCATCGCGGTAGGATGCGGTGTTTGACAGCACTTCCAAAGACACATATGGTGCTGGGGGTATGACGCACGAGCGAGCGAAGCCGGGGGCGTTGGCGGTGGGCGTCATCATCTCGTTGCTGGCTCTCCTCGCGCCGGCGCTGGCCTTCGCGTCTTCTGTGCACGCTACCTGGCTGCCTCCCGTGGCGGTCTCCGAGATCGGAGAACACGTGAGCTCGCCACCCGAGGTGGTGCTGGACGCGCAGGGCAACGCGACGGCCGTCTGGGGCGAATGGGATGGCGATGACACGGTGGTCGAGAGCGCCTACCGCCCCGCCGGCGAAGGCTGGCAGGCACCGGTGGACATCTCCGAAGCTAGCGGGGCCGCGGTGCTCGTGCCCGGCGAACACGACGCCGACTATCCGCGCATCGCGGTAGACGGCGACGGCAACGTGATGGTGGTCTGGGAACGGACGACGGGCGCCGACGAAACTGTGATCCAGGCGGCGAGCCGCCCGGCCGGTGGCGCCTGGCAGGCGCCGGTCGACGTCTCCGAACCAAGCGTGACGGCGAGCGACGAGGAACCGTGGGTCGCCGCCGACGAGCGCGGCGACGTGACGGCGGTGTGGAAGCGCGAGGGCGTCGTTCAGAGCGCCCTCCGACCGGTCGGCGAAGGGTGGCAGGCGCCCGTCGACGTCTCCGAACCGGGTGTGGAAGCGCTCACGCCGCAGGCGGCGGCCGACGCTGCGGGCGACGCAACGGCGGTATGGATGGTCCAGGTCGAAGGGCGGCTGCTCCCGCGCACCGCGTACCGGCCGGCCGGCGGCGACTGGGGCGCCCCGACGGACATCGCCGACGGTGAAGAGGGCGGCGATCCACAGATCGCGCTCGACGCGCACGGCGACACGCTGGTGGTGTGGACCGGGGCGGGGCTGTGGGGTGCCTACAGGCCGGCGGGCGGGGAATGGCAGGCGCCGGTGGCGATCTCGGCGGTCGGCGAAGAGATCCAGTTCCCGCGCTTGGCGCTCGACGCGCACGGCGATGCGCTGGTCGCATGGGGCAGCGACACCTACGCGGTGGGCGGCTACGAACGGGTGAAGGTGGCCTACCGGCCCGCCAGCGGCGGCTGGGAAGCAGCCACAACCCTCTCCGAAGACGGTGGCAACGCGTCTCCGGGCGCGGCGGCGTTCGACCAGCAGGGCAACGCGGTGGTGATATGGCAGCGTCAGAGCGACTCCGGAGAAGCCATCCAGGCCGCCTACCGGCCGGCGGGCGGCACCTGGGAAGCGCCGACGAGCCTCTCCGAATCGGGCACGAGCTCGTCCGACCCCATGGTGGTGCTCGACGCCGAGGGCGAAGCGACCGCCGCGCAGGGCGACGTGACCGCGGTGTGGGCGAGCAGCTCCGGCGGCTGCCACGAACCGCCCAATGGCGGCTGCGCCGACCCGACTGTGGAAACGGTCGAGGCAGCCGGCTACGACGCCGAGGGCGCGCCGGCCAAAGACCTCGAGGCGCCTGCCACGGGCATGGTGGGCACCCCGGTGGCGCTGTCGGCCTCGCCGAAAGACGCCTGGTCGCCGGAGCTGGAATTCGGCGACGGCACGAGCGTGGCGGGGGTGAGCGCCACTCACACCTACGCGAGGCCCGGCGACTACACGATCACGTTCAGCAGCACCGAGGTGCTGGGCTACCGCGGCAGCACGCGGCAGACGATCGCGATCGAACCGGCGCCCGGCGGGGGCGGCGGTTCTGGTTCGAGCGCTTCGGGCGAATCTTCACCCGAACAGACGAGCGGCCTCCTCCCGGCGACGGGAAGCGCCGGCGCGGGGCCGACCGGTGCGGGCGTGTCTGCCGGCGGATCGTCCGCTTCCTCGCCCGCCGCCGCGATCGGTCATCCCACCGCCGTTCGCCACCGAACGAGCCGCTGCGAGGCGCGCAGGCCATCGCGTGCGAGGAGGCGGACGAGGATCGGCCACCGCAGACGCAACGCGCGGTCGGCGAGTTGTCGCCGCTTGCCCTCCGGGCACCGTGGGCGTGCGCGTCCACACGACTGACAATCATTCACCCAACCGTCTCGTACATCCGGCGCCCGTATAGGTAGGTGCCGATCGGCCGCTCGAGATCGTTGACGAACGCATGCACCTCATCATCCGGCGCCGCCCAGTCGAACCTGCCCTCCTCGTCCTCGACGCACCCGTCAAGCGAGGCGATCGCCGCATAGATCAGCTTGGCCATCTCCACTCCAATCGGCCGTTACCGTGCAGCCACGGCCGCACATGATGAGACCGCGATCCGCAGCCAAAATATCATCGATCACGGCATCGCAGGAGCACGCGTACAGACCGACTCGCTCATCCCGCGCCCTGCACGCCGCTCGAAGCGAGGTGAGTAAAAGACACCCAAGCCGTGTCGAGCAAGCAGTGCTCGCACCTCGCGTCACAGCGCCTTATGATCGCTGTCGTGAGCGGCACGCGGCCGAATGTCTTCGCCGAGAGGTTCAGCAGGGAGCGCTCCGGTCTGCGGGCCGAGCCGGTCGTGAGGGCCGCGGGGGGCGAGCTGCTCGGCGGGACGCTGTACGAGCTGTCTCCGCGCTACGAGGGCGTCCCGCTGCACATCCACCACGGAATGGAGGAGCTGGCCATCGTGATCTCTGGCCGGCCGACGCTACGGACGCTTGAGGGCGAGTCTGAGCTCGCGCCCGGGGACATCGTCGCCTTCCCCAGGGGCCGCCGGGGCGGCCACACGCTGGCTAATCGAACCGACGAGCCGGTGCGGTACCTGATGGTGTCCAACAAGGTGATGCCCGAGCTGGTGGAGTATCCCGAGGATGGCACGATCCGCGCCCTGACCCGAGGCCGGTTCGACCCGCCCAAGGCCGACGAAGACCCGGCCGACCGCCTGAATCTGCGGTTCAAGCGCTCAGACGCCGAGGAGCAGTAGCTCGGCCACCCCACCACGGGTCGATAGGCGAGAGCGACGCCTGATCCAGGCGTTACGGTCGCAGGATTGCCTATCAATACCGCCCCGCTATGGCCTTGCCGGTAACGGAGGGCGCAAGGTGTTGACCTTGGCTACGATGCCGGGTCAGACCGTGAGATGTGGCGCTTGCGCTCGTCTGGCAGCGTGCCGCAGTATGCGGGGCACGATCTGGCGGTGCAGGATCGATACGGGCGGCCAGATGATTGCGGCGAGCCGTCGGTCGTAGCGGACGTATGTGGATTGGGTGACGCGTGTGGTCTCGGCCCGGAAGACTAGGCGGGAGGTGAGGAACCACGAGCGCGACTCGATCGTGACGGAGTCGGGTGACCTGTCGATGATCGCCCAGCCAAGGACGTGCTCGGGCGAGGGCCAGGGGTCGAGCCTGAGACCCAGTCCGTAGCGGAAGCCTTTCACGAGGAACCAGCGCACGGTCGGTGGCGCATCCTCGAAGACCGCGCGCGCCCACTGCTCGGGGGTGCGGTCGTCGGCCGCGGTGCGGGGGGCCGCGAAGGAGTCGTCGTAGTCGTAGTGGTATCCGGCGAGGCTTCGCGGCATCTGGGTGTGGCAGGCTACTTGCTTGCTGTACACGTGTCAAGTAGAGTGTGGGGGATGGCATCCTCGAGCGTGGGACATGTATCGAGCGTGAGACGCAGGCTGGCGCCGGCGGCGCGTCGCGATCAGATCCTCGACGTCGGCGCAGAGGAGTTCGCGGCACGGCCCTACGAGCAGGTGCACATCGCGGATGTCGCCGCGATCGCGGGTATCTCGCGGGCGCTTGTATACCGGTACTTCCCCACCAAGCGCGATCTGTTCGCCGCGGTCTATCGCCGCGCGAGCGAACGTCTGTTGGCGGCCAGCGAGCTCGTGCCCGGCCTGACGCTCGCCGAGCAGGTCCTCGCGGGGCTGGACGCTCACTTCGACTTCTTCGTCGAGAACGCGCGTACCGTGCTCGTCGCCAACCGCGGCGCACTCGCCGGCGATCCCGCGATCGAGGGCATCATCTCCGAGGAGCTGGCAGAGCTGCGCCGGCGGATGCTCGACGCCGGCGCGCTGCAGGGCCGTGAGCGGGTGCGCGCTTCGATCGCGGTCTCGGGGTGGCTTGCTTTCGTGCGCACGGTCTGCGTCGAGTGGCTCGCCGACCCCGACCAGACCCTCACGCGCGAGGACGTGCGCGAGATGTGTCTGAGCGCGCTGCTCAGCGCGCTCAGCGGCGGGGCGACTGAGATCACGACCCCGGAATTGGAGTGAACACGATGAGCCAACCGTCGACATCGATATGAACACCGACACTGGAGCGAACAAGATGAGCCAACAAATGACACCGCCCGCAATGCGCGAGGCCAAATTGGCCGCCCCGAGCGAGGCCATCTCGGCCACCACGCACGAGGCCACCTCGGCCGCCGCGAACGGCGTGCCCTCGTCGACCAGGAGCCCGGAGGAGCGCTACGTCGCTCGCTGGCGCGAGGGATGGATCTACGGCGCCAGCCAGCGTTGCCTGGACGAACACGCGACGACGATCTTCGACGAGCACACCCTCTACATCCAGCCGTTGTTTGACGCAGTCACAGGCGAGCGGGGCATGCGAGAGCTGTTCGAGGGCATCTTCGCGCTGATTCCCGACCTGCGCGCCGAGCTTGATCACTGGGCCGTCAAGGAGGGTGTCGCGCTGATCGAGTTCACGCTCACGGGAACGATCGGCGGCAAGCCGATTCGTGTGCGCGGCGTCGACCGCATGCAGCTCGACGGGGAGAAGCTGGTGCTGCGCGAGACCTACTTCGACCCGCTGCCGCTGCTGATCGCGCTATTGACCCGGCCACGAGCCTGGCCACGCGCGCTGCGCAACATGCGCGCGCACCCGCTACCCCGCCTGCGCCCCAGCCGGACCCCACGAACCACACAAACATCCAACCGGACGTAAGGGAGACCGTGCCTCGTGCGATGAACAATCTGGCGGCGATCATGGCCGTTTCGGATGCGATCCTACGCCTGCCGATCCGCGGCGGTGGATCGAGCGGCGGCGTTGTTGCATCAGCCGCCACGATCGGGCACACTGAAACCTGTCGCTATGCCCCTGACCTCCCCGCCGGAGCCGCAGGCCATTCTGATGGCGCCCACGGAGTCCGCAATCTTCCTCGTGCTCTGTGTCGATGAGGGCGCGGAGGACGACCTGCGCGATCTGCTGCGGGATGTCGGCGGGCTGATCCGCTCGGTCGGCTTTCGCATCCCCGACGGTGGTTTGAGCTGCGTCGTCGGCCTCGGGTCTGCGCTGTGGGATCGCCTGGTGGGCTGGCCGCGTCCGGCCGGGCTGCATCCCTTTGCGGGACTGAGCGGGTCACGGCACACGGCCGTGGCGACGCCAGGAGATCTCCTGTTCCACATTCGAGCCCACCGCGCCGATCTGTGCTTCGAGCTCGCGCAACGGCTGATCGAGCGCCTGCGCGGGAGCGCCGAAGTGGTCGACGAGGTGCACGGCTTCAAGTCCTTCGATGAGCGCGACCTGCTCGGGTTTGTCGACGGCACGGAGAACCCGGCTGGCACGGCGGCGCTCGCTGCAGCGGTGATCGGCGAGGAGGACCCCGACTTCGCGAGTGGCAGCTACGTGTTGGTGCAGAGATATCTGCACGACCTCGCGGCCTGGGATGCGCTGACGGTGGCCGAGCAGGAGCGGGTTGTCGGCCGCACCAAGATCAACGACATCGAGCTGCCGGACGAGGTCAAGCCCGCCAACTCGCACGTGGCGCTGACGACGATCGTCGACGACGACGGTCGGGAGCATCAGATCCTCCGCTACAACATGCCCTTCGGACGGGTGGGCGACGGCGAGTTTGGCACCTACTTCATCGGTTATGCGCGCACCCCGAACGTGCTCGAGCAGATGCTCACGAACATGTTCGTCGGCAGCCCTCCCGGCAACTACGACCGCATCCTGGACTTCTCCACCGCGATGACGGGCAGCCTATTCTTCGTGCCAACAGTCGAGTTCCTCGACAACCCCCCGGCCGGTGCCGCCGCTGACACCCAGGCGCCCGCAGATGAGATCGACAACCACGCCGGGGAGGGATCGTTGCGGATCGGCAGTCTGAAATGGGCGCCCGCCTCGCAATAGAGTGTCCCCGTACGACCACAGCCAGCCTCTGACTCAAGGAGACCCGATGGCCCCCGACAGAGCGATGCGTCCATGAACCACCTGCTCCGCTCGCATGCGCCGATCAGCGACGCCGGCTGGCAGCTGCTCGACGAGGAGGCCCGGCAACGGCTCACGCCCGCGCTCGCCGCCCGCAAGCTCGTCGACTTCGCCGGCCCGCATGGCTGGTCGCACTCCGCCACCAACCTGGGCCGCACCAGCCCGCTCGCATCCGCGCCGGGCGAGGGCGTCACGGGTCTGCAGCGGCGCGTCCTGGCGCTCGTCGAGGCACGAGCGGACTTCGAAGTCTCGCTGGAGGAGCTTCGTGACGCCGATCGCGGTGCGGCCGATGCCAACCTCGCCGAGCTCGACCGTGCGGCGCACCGCATCGCGGTCGCCGAGAACGTCGCCGTGTTCCACGGTTGGAGCGGTGCGATCGTCGGGATCACGCAAGCCTCACCCCATGAGCCGGTACCGTTCGGCGAGTCCGCCGAGCAGTATCCGAGCGCGGTTGCAACGGCCGTGGAGCGGCTCTTGAACAGCGGCATCGCCGGCCCGTACGCGCTCGCGCTGGGCACAGACGAGCACCGGCGCGTGATCGAAACCGCAGAGCACGGTGGCTACCCCCTGCTCGAGCATCTGCGGCAGATTCTCGACGGTCCGATCGTATGGGCCCCCGGAGTCCAGGGAGCAGTCCTCGTCAGCCAGCGCGGAGGCGACTTCCTGTTCGACTGCGGCCAGGACCTGTCGATCGGATACGACTCGCACGACGGCCAGGTGGTGCGCTTGTATCTGCAGGTGAGCTTCAGCTTCCAGGCCGCCACGCCGGAGGCGGCCGTCGCCCTGGTAGGCCAGGCGGAGTGAACACCCTGAATCGAGGGAGTGTCGAATGACAGTCGCTGCTGCCCCCGGCGGACGATCGCGGAACCTGATTCTGGCAGCGATGATCTTCGCCGTCGCGATGACCTTCATCGACCAGACGATCGTGTCGATCGCGGCGCCGGAAATCCAGAAGGAGCTGGGGCTGAGCAGCACCGGCGTGCAGTGGGCGATCAACGCCTATCTGCTGTCGCTGGCGGCGCTCTTCGCCTTCGGTGGGCGGCTGGCCGACACCGTTGGCCACCGTAGGATGGTGACGCTCGGCGTGATCGTGTTCGCCGGGTCCTCGGCGCTGTGCGGGCTCACCCCCAAAGGGAGCTTGGCCGAGGCGTGGATCGTCACCTTCCGGGTGCTCCAGGGGGCGGGCGGAGCGATCATGTTCCCGGCCGCTCTGGCGATCGTGGTGCAGACGTTCGCCTTGCGCGAACGCGGCAGAGCTCTGGCGCTCTTCTTCGGCATCGCCGGCGCCCTCACCGCGATCGGCCCGATCCTCGGCGGCTATCTCACGCAGTGGACGTGGCGGGCAATCTTCTGGGTCAACATTCCCGTCGCTGTCGTCGCCCTGATCCTGATCGCCATCTCCAGGCCCACCACCGTGCACCGGGCAGCACGCATGGACTACCGCGGCCTCGCGCTGATCGCCTCGGGCGTCGGCTTGAGCGTATTCGGCTTCCAGCAGTCCTCGATCTGGGGGTGGAGCAGTCCCGGCACCTGGGCGTGCATCGTCGTGGGCGCCGCGCTCCTGGTCGTGTTCTACTTCATCGAGCTTCGCACCGCCTCACCGCTGATCGCCGTGCGCATCTTTCGTATCCGCGCCTTCCTGGTCGAGAACCTCGTGCTCCTCACCTCCAACCTGGTGTTCATCCCGGTGTTCTTCTTCGCCAGTGAGTACACCCAGATCTCGCTCGGGAAGTCGCCCTCGCAGGCCGGCATCATCCTGCTGTACTTCTTCCTCGGATTCGTCGTCGCCGCGCAGATCGGCGGACGGCTGCTCGACCGCGTTGGAGCCAAGCGCCCGGTGGTACTCGGCTGCGCGCTGGGCGCGGTGGGGTTCTGGCAGTGGGCGGGGAAGGTCACGGGGCTCGACTTCGCCGCGCAGCAGTGGTATGTCGCCCTCACGGGAGCCGGCATGGGCTTCATGCTCGGGCCGGCGAGCACCGACGCCGTCAATCGAGCCTCCCGGCTCTCCTACGGCGAGGCGACCGGTATCACCCAGACGGTCCGCAACTACGCAGCCAGCCTCGGGCTGGTCATCCTCGGCACGATCCTTGTCGCGCAGATGCGCTCCCGGGTCGCCACCTCGCTGATCGCGTAGGGCCTCTCCAGCGCGCGGGCGCACGCGGAGGCGTCGAGCCTCTCCCAGTCCCGGGGGGGGAGAGAGAGAGAGAGGGGCGGTGGGAACATCGCATCGATCCCCCACTTCGTGCGTCTCGACTTCGCCTACGCCACCCGCTCCGTGCTGTATGTGATGGCGGCGATCATTGCGGTGGCGGCGATCGTCGCGTTCACCGGCCTGCGCGCGGGGGTGCAGAAGGAGACGGACGCGATCGAAGCCGACCCCGAAGCCACGGCACTCGCCTGATCGAAAGCGGCACGCGGCCTGTCGGTCGCCGCCCCCCGACTCACTCGACGCCACACCGATCAGTAGTGCAGCTTGCCGTCAGCCTGAACGGTCAGCGCGTATGTCTTGCGGTTGATCGCGCCCGAAAGAGTGCCGTTGCCGCGAGCATGCGCATAGCGGCCCGAGCCGCTGGTGACCGTGAGCGAACCTCCGAAGGTCGAGTACACGCTGGTCGAGTGCAGCGCTCCCCCACCGTGGCCGCTGATCGAGCCGCCACCGTTGGCGTAGATCGTGAACTTCGCGGAGATCGTCGCCCCGATGTTGAAGCTCACCTTCACTTTCCCGGGGATCGTCCCCGACACCGGCCCTTCCTCCACCAGTTCCGAACCGGAGCTGCTCACTGAGTGCAGATGCCCTTCGTCCTTCACGTTCAGCACGTGCGCCGCGCTCGCCACGGGGAGAGCCTGCGCGGTAGCGGGGATCGCGGCCGACCGCGCTGCGGCCGCGTGTTGCGAGGACCTCGTCGCCGCGGAATCGGCGGCGCCCGCCAGGCCCATGACGCCCACCGCCAGCAGCGCGACACCGAGCGCCCGCCTGGCGCCTCCTCGGTGCGGTAGGCCACTTCGGCCGAGTGGATGCTGCTCAGGCTCAGCGTGCTCAGGCTCAACGCCTCGCATTCTCAACGCTCCTCCATCGCCTTTGCGCGGTGGCAGACGGCGGTCACTTGCTTGTACCTTCCCGAAGGCTCCCGACTGAATGAACGAGCTTACCAGCGATACTGGGCCTTGGGCGCAGTGGTTTAGCCGTCGGCCTGCAGCGCAACGTCTGCATGCCCTCCCCCCCCCCCCCCCAGGGGGCATGAGCCCCACCCGCCCCGCAACCCAAGCGCAGCGCCCCAACCGCCAGCGAAGCCGACGCGGGGACTCGAACCCCGGACCCCAACATTGAGAATGGGGGGAGCAGGCTCCCCCATGAGCCCCCCACGTGCCACACCCCAACCACCAGCGAAGCCGACGCGGGGACTCGAACCCCGGACCCCAACATTGAGAATGGGGGGAGCAGGCTCCCCCATGAGCCCCCCACGTGCCACACCCCAACCACCAGCGAAGCCGACGCGGGGACTCGAACCCCGGACCCCTTCATTACGAGTGAAGTGCTCTACCAGCTGAGCTACGTCGGCGCAGCGTGCATAGTATCGCCGACGCACGGTCATCGAGACGCCTTTCTCGACGGCACCGATCGCCCGACCCACATCTGAGACCCGCCGCGGTTCCTTCCGCGACGGGCCCCAATGTCAGACAGGCCAGCTGCCATGTCGTGCTGCTCCGCGCACTGCCCTACGACTTGCCGTCTATTCGCCAGATTCCCTGGCGGCGTCGGCCCCGGATTGTTCCACCGTGTTGTTGAGTATCGCGGTATTCGTTCCCGCCGCGGCAGGGAGCCCAACTTTCGAGTTGACCAGCGGGTCGATCAGTGATGCGAAGAGGCCTCCGCAACCAGTCGCTTCCGGCGCCGCGAAGGTATTGCTCACCAACGTGTTGCCGGTGATCACCAGGATACCACCTTCGGCCCTGTCGGAGAGTTTGCCACGTTTACCTTTGGCCGAACCCGACGTCCCACTTGTGAGTTCAAGGGTGACCGGATCCGAGTTGGAGCCGATGTAGCAGTCTTCTCCCAGGAGCGGATTTTCGAGTTTGACCTTGATTGGCAGTGAAAGTCCGACCCCACTTGCTTCGAGGATGTTTTCCTCGTTAATGCCTATCGAGCTGGCAGGGGCTGCCAGTTCAGTCGTGGCATTCACCCCCGTCACACCGTTTTCGAATACGAGTTCACAAGCAGCTCGCGCCAAGTCTTCAAGGAGTCCGCTGCCTTTAATTTCATTGCACTTGATCAGGCCGGCCAGTCCGCCGGGAACTTTCTGCGGCGCCTTCGACAACGTGTTGCCATCAGCTGCGCCCACGAACTGCAGAGCGCCCGATGACTCTTCGATGTAGCCACCCTGCAGGGTCTGTGTGCTCACGAGCGGCACGGCCTGTTTCCCGAGCGTGATTTCACCGCTTTCGGTATGCGACACTAGGCAAGCAGCCAATTCCAGATTGCTCACCGGGCAGTCAGCAAAGACGGCATATTCACCGGACGGGGTTGCTGCCGCCGATGACGCGCCAAGCGCCATCAACGAGGCCATAAGAGCCATCGCCGCGAACACCGCACGATCTATACGATTCTTTGTCATTGGGTCCCACTTTCCATCGTCATTTATCTTTATGATGCAACCTGCATCAAAATCTGGAGGGCGCTTTCACACCTTCCTCATTCAACTTAGCGATTTTTTATGCATCGATCAATTTTTGTTTCTGACCACGACGGACCGTCGGTTCGCCCTACAGTCACTTGATGATTGAGCCCCTCGCAGACCGCCTGCCTTTATCTTGACCCTTGGCCCGTTTCCTGTGTGTCTTCTTTCTATGTGCCGTCTTCCTTGGGCACCCGGCGACAGTGATCTTTGTGCGCTGATTGATCACGTAGCCGTTCTGGCCAACCATTTCCGTTGGCATCACCAGCGTGCCCTTGCAAAGATTCCCATCCGCCGTAAACGCAGGGTACTGGTCCCGAGGAAAGGTCAGTTCAAAGTTTGTGAACGGCACGTCCGGCGTGGTCGAGAATGTCCCCGTGGTGATCCCCATTTTGCTGATGAACGTTTCGCCATGGACCTGCACCGTCACACCATTCGCGCCAGTGAGCACGATGATCAGTTCCGGGTACCTGGCGCCACCGTGTGAGACGAAGTAAGCCGGTCCGCTCAGGCCACCGGGCAGGACCGGGGTACTGACCTTCGCCTGGGCGACCCGCGAGGCGGGCGGGCAGTTCGCCGGGTCGGCGGCGAAGGTCTCTTCTGAACACGCTTTCTGCAGTGTTTTCAGGGGCGTCGGTAGCTTTTTGGGCAACGAGACCTTCACCTTCCGCACGTTCGCCTCTGTGCCGAGGCCTCCTTCGTTGGGCATGGCCAGGCTCACATGCAAGCTGGCGCCATCCAGGCGCGAGGTGTGCGCTGAGGTGGAGACCTCGAACGTCGGCTTGAATTTGAGGCCCTGGCAGGAGCCCACCCGGAAGCGGCTTGCAATCGGGGCGCTGGCGCCAGGGCCGCTCACTCCCGGCGGGGGCGTACCCCATGCGGTACCTGAGAACGACGAAACATCGCAGTTGGTGGGATTGAACATGAAGCCAGATCGGTCGACGACGGAGTTGATCAGGCGCAGGTCGGTCGGGACGCCCGCGACGACCTGCGGCAGCGGTTGGGTGGTGACGGTAATCTGCGCCGTGAGCGGGTCGATTTCAATCTTGGCACGGGTAATTATCGTGCCAAGATTGAACGGGCCCGCAAGCACGTGCGTCACGATCGACAGACCGAACGGCGCGCCTTCGTAGGGGCCGGTGAGGAAGATCGGAGATTCCGGGTCGCCCGGCTGGGGGATCACCAGCGGGTAGGGTCCGGGGCCCGACGCTACCGTTGCGTAGCCAATTTTCGAGCCTTCCGGGCATTTGCCTTCGGACGCCTGCGGTTCAGGGCACTGCGTGACAGCGCCGATCATCCCTGATAGACCCGCAGGTGCCTTGAACTGCAGCCTTTCAATGCGCTGCTGGCCATCCCCCCGCTGCAGCAGCAGCGAGAAGTTGGTGTAGCTGCCCGCCTGGTCGGTGGTCGAACCGGCGATCAGCGACGGGCTGAACGGCAACGGCGAGGAGGGGCACGGGGTGCCGTTCGGGCCACTTGAGATCTGGAAGCTGCTCGACGGAAACAGTTCCGGCGCGAATGGGCTGGTCCACGGCGTGAAATCCGAAGTGGTGGTGTATGTGCCGCAGTTGGTCGGTGTGGTCAAGGCCGCCTGTGCACCCCCACTGAATGCCAGTTCGAAGCTCGTGAACGGCAACGCCGGTGTTTCGGTGAGTATCGATGTGAGGTGGCCCGTGGTTTCGTTCAACTGCACGTTCGCAACGAGCTTTAGGTGGACGCCGTCGCCGGTCGCGGCGATCAGCAGCTGCAGCGTTGGCGGTTTGGATTGCAGGTTCAGCGGTTCGCCCGGACCGCCGTTGGACTGCGCAAGCACATATACATCGCCTTCCAGTTCGCTTTCCAGCTCCCCTTCCAACAGGGGGGTCTTGATTTTGACTGTCCCAACCTTCGACGCTCCGGGACAGGACTGAGGGCCTTCTTCGTGCAGACGGGCCTGCGCTTCGCCGCACGCGGCCAGCCCGGCGGCCTGGCCGGGGTTGATCACCAGCCCTTCGGGCAGCGTCACGGTTGCGTTCTTGATCGTGGCTTCGACCAGTCCCTTGGGGGATCTGAGCGCTTCCTGGGGCATCCGCACATTGACGCTCAGCCCCGTCGGGGTATCCGCCGCGCTCGTATCGGGCACCGCTGCGATCGACGGGTCGAAGGCAAGGTTCGAGCAGCCCGTGAAGCCCACCGGCTGCTCGAGAGCGTTTTGTGTAGGAACGCTCGCTTCTCGTTCCGTGCTCTTGTCTTCCCAGGTGCCTCGCACGTGGATCACGAATTCCTGCGGTCCCGCGCACGAGGTCGGAAGTGTTAGGAACGGCCTTGGTGGGGCCGCCGATGGGCCGCCCTTTTCGCCGTATTCGACGGATTCCGGGTCCGAGGCATAGCCGTAGGCCACTCGAGCCGGATCGTGACTTGCTTCCGGCGGCACACCCCACAGCGTGAGAATGTTGGTGTCCAGCCTTACGGCGGGAACATTGTCTATGTTGGTGACGAGCCGATAATCCCCGTAGCCACGGGGCCCGCTGTCAAAAAACACCTGCTTGCCGGCGATGAGGACTCCGAGCTGGTCAGCCACGCCCTGAGGAGGCACGACATTGTAGACGGGAAGCAGCAGATATCCACTCGGCCCGCCGCCGCCTTCGGTGGTTTTCATGACAGTGTCGTTGCCGATCTCTGTATCGGCTGGGCATGCCTGGGCGTCCAGCTGCTGACGTGTGCACTGTGGTATAGCATTGGGTTCGCCAAAGAAGCCCGATGGCAGTTCGGCTTCCACGTTCCTTGCTTCCCCGCCCGCCAGCCTACCGTCGGCGAGTTCGTTGAAGCCGAGCGCAAACGTTGTCTCGTAGGGATGTGACCCGGCCTGCGTGTCGATCGTCCCAGCCGCGTTAGAGAACCACACACCCCAGCCCGAGAACCCGAACATCGGTTCCAAGGCGCTGAGCGTCACGGCATCCGACGTCGCAGTCATACCCGAGGCGCCGCCACCCGCGGCCGTAACGCGGTTGGGAAAGCTTCCTTCCAAGGCCCCTGCTCCAGCCTCGACCGCGATTGCTATCCGTTCGATTGATTGAAAGTCCTGCCCAGCGCCGGTCGGCAATGGCTGCAGGTACGTCGGGTTACTCGTACAGGTGACTTCTACTGTCCCCACACCACCGCAATCCCATCGTGATCCACCCCTTTCTCTTTCGACTTCCTTCTCAACACCATTTTCCGTTATCTTTTCTTTTATCTTTTCTTTTTCTTCTTCCTCCCTTGACTCCACCGTGTTCCCATGGATATTCATGCCGCCAACCGCCGTTGCGATAACTCCCGGGGGAAGCACATCAGTCACTGTGATGGGGCCATAGCTCTGCTTCGCTCCGATGTTCATGAGATCGATCTGGATGGTGCCGCCGTGACCAGGTGCCAGGTTCGTCGGGTACGCTTGAGCGAAGACCTCCCAACCCGTGCCTTCCTCGGCGGCCCGCGCAGCGGTGATATCCCAGAGAGCCACCGTGATCATCAAAAGGAATATCGCGGCCACAGCCCGCATGAACCGATCCCGTCTGCACGCAATCATCGCTTGCTCCTTCGGCGGCTCTTCTTGGCTTTCGGTCGGTGCTTACGCTTGATCTTTACTTTGACGCATTTGCCGCGTCTGAGCTCCCTGCCCTTGATGCATTTGACTGCCTTCGGGGTGGGTTCTTTACCCGTTACCGGCGGCGTCGATGAAAGGTTGCCGGCGCCTTCGAATGTGACGCTCGCCGGGGTGGCAAAGATCGGGGGGGCGGGCGGCACGCCCTGACAGCCTGTGCCTGAGCAGGCAGCTTCTTCAGGCGGTCGAGCGCCGTCGACCCGCGCGTCATACAACTCATCATCATCACCCCGGTCTTCCTTTACCAGCTGCCCACGAGTGACAACGAACACGTTGTCGCCATCTGCACTGGCATCGATCAGATAGGCATTGTCGGTGCTCTGCCCCTCCGAGAGCAGGTAGATGCAGTTCCGAGCTTCATGGCAGCTGCCCGTTCCCTGGCGCTCCCACTCATAGACGTTCAAGAAGCCGTTGGTGGCCTGTGGTACGAGCGGCTCGATACTGTCGAAGAAGACGCGATTACCGTCATCTGAGATCACCCGCGGTTGATAGTCGGCGAGACTGTCACTGATCGGTACGAATGCTCCCCACAGTTTACTGAGATTTTCGGAGAATTCAGGAAAGGTGGGGCTGGAGACCGGCGTCTCCCCGCTCGGGTTGCATGATACGCACGTAAGCGCGCCGGTATCTGCGTTGTAGACAAAGACCTCCGTCAGATGCACACCTTCGAGCGTGTTTTCGTAGCCCGTTAGGCTCAGCCTCGACATGAAGACGACGTCGTGCCCGTCGGGGGTCACCTCGGCCGTGCGGTGCCCCGGATCCGCCTGCCAATCGCCGTCGTGACCCCCGGTACCGTGAGTGAAGTCGTCGTCTTCGTTCGCCAGTGTCGCGATGAATGTGGTGACGCCGTCGTGGCGTAGGTAGAGATTTGGGCTGCCCGGAACCGGTTCCTTTTCCTCGGTATTCTTCCCTTCGGTAAGTTTTCCATCGGCGACGAGGTAAACATAGGAACCGTCTTCGCTAACCCCGACCACGCCTTGAACGTCCGCATGAGTACGAGCCTTGGTACCGACCGAGAGGTCGGTGAGACCTTCTCCTTCGAAAGCTTCAAGATTGTATTCATACAGATCCGGTTCTTTCGATGCTGCCGTTGATTCGGGCGTCAGCCCATTTTCGTCGGTGAAGAATACCTTTGAGCCATTGTCGCTGGCGGTCCAGAAAGATCCTTCTCCACCCGGCCCCGCTCCTCCCTCATTCTTGTCGACCTGCACGGTGCACGCGTCGGTGGGCACCGTGCATTCTCCGCCTTCGACCGGACTTTCCGGCTGAGTATCGTTCTCGCGCACAAACAAAGCCTTCGGCCGCTCTTCGTATTCGCTGCCCACTTTGACCGCTTCCACGGTCGACCAGAAGATCTTCGACCCGTCTTCGGAGATTACGTTGCTAGTCTCGGGAGACTGGAAGCCATTTTCAGCCGGCCCCTGACGCCCAAAGGTAGCATTGGCTTCGGGTTTGTCTTCGGGCATCACGTTAACCAGATACAGCTTGCCTCCCACTCGGTCGTAGAGGTTGTTCTCGAGCTTGCCACCTTCAGGGGCGGCGGGAGTAGATGGCAGCGCCGCGTCCGCTTCAAACAGCAGATGACTGAAGGCGGGAACCACGCTCGTGCCGCTGTTCGCACCCGCGAAGAGTGGTGCTTTGAAGAGTTCGCCGTTCAGCACCGAGCCAAATTCGGATGGAATCCGATGTTCTGGCGCCGCAGTAATGAGCGGTTCGAAGGCCCCGCCCGCCGTTGGATGCGAGTACAGGTTGGCGTATTCGAGCGGTGCGTCTACCGCTAGAGGTTCCGAGGTGGTCAGGACCCCAAGGGTAAGGTCGCTCGAGAATCCCACGTACTTGTTACCAGGCCCCGGAGCACCGGCGTCAACCTGTGCCCAGCCATCATCTCCGGAGCGCCTGGCAACGTATTGGTTGCCGCCCCCATCGCCTATATTGCCGTTGCCTTCGTCGGTCGGTGGATCGCCCAGGTAGGTCACCGCGTCGCCTGAGGCAGTGGTCTCAAATGGCAACCCGGTTTCGATGCCGTGCTCGCCGTTTGGGTCGAGAGCTCCCTCCAGCCCCGCCGGTACGTATACCTCCGTATCGTGTCCGGGGCCGACAGGGGTGACCAGTTCATAGACTCGGCCATCGGGCAGTTCGGAGGTGTAGGACGGGAAGGTGGCGAAGGGGACGTTGTTGCTGTGAGTCGTGCCGAGCGCGTTGGTCGCGACAATCCGGAAGTCGTAGAACGTGCCGGGCTGCAGGCCACCGAGTTCTACGTGGACTCCGATGCTTTGGTCGCCTGCACCGACGCATTCTTGTGGCGGAGGTTCGGCACCATAGACCGTGCTCGTACCATATTCGATGTGATAACAGCTCGCCAGGCCACCCACGTCGAGCTGGGCGATCACGGTGGCCGTGGTCGAACTGACTTCCGAGATCGCCTCGTTGGTGAGCACCGGCCTGCTGATGGTGATGCCCTGGCCCTGCGCCGTGCCGTTGGCATTGCTTGCGACTAGGCGGAAGCTGCGGACGTCGGATGAGGGCAGTTCGGTCAGCGGCGGCGAACTTACCGGCACGTTGGTGGTGCCTTTTATTGCTTCGGGTTGCTGTTCGCAGGCGACCTTGTTTGGATAGACTTCAGCTTCGATGCCGTATTCAAAGTAGCATTCGGTGACCGCTTCTCCTTCTGGGTTCACACTGCCGTGCAGCGTCATATCGGTTGCATTTACACCCGAGGCCATTTCAGTGGTAACGGTCGGCAACGGAACGTAGTAGAAGATCTGGACCTTGTCGGCCCCGCGCTCGCTCGCATAGACTGTGCCAGTTGAATTCACCGCGAGGCCATATGATTCCGCGAAACCTTCGCTGGAGAACGTTTCTTTCGGGGGCGTGCCATACGGTTCGCCAAAAGGTTTATATAGGGCGATGCTGTCGCCCTCGTCTGTGAGGACACTCTCCGAGGAGGGGTTGACCCCCACCATGAACGCGCCTTCACCAAATGTGCCCACCGTCCCGACTTGCTTGCCTGTCGCCGAATCGAGCTTCAAGACCGAGTTCCCATCGTCCAGATAGGCGCTCTCCGCGGAGTCGACGGCCAACCCATCTCGTTCAAGCGCCTGGTATCCGGTGTCGAACGCCTGTATAAATTTTCCAGTGTCACTAAACTCGACGACGACGGCATTGATGTCGACCATTCCTTTTGGCGGTTCCACACCTATGCCGTAGGACACCCAGAGATCGCCGCCGGGGTCAACCGCCACGCCATAGATCGTCTTGAAGGGAACGGTAGAACCGGGCGGACAGAGTCCTTCTTCTGTTGTACTTTTCGCTGGCGGACAGCGACCTTCGGTGATCTGGCCGATATATTCCCCGGTTGCGCCGAACTCGTCGATCACTTTATGGCCCGTGTCGGTGACATAGACATCGCCGAATGTTGGGCTGGTTTCGTCGCTGTCGACGGCGATCTGCTCTGGGGAGGCGAGCTGACCGGCGGGGGCAGGCGTGCTCATTTTCACTTTCATGACTTCTTCTACGTCTTCGTACGTGCCGGTGCCGTTGAACTGGCCCTTATATTCCCCAGTCGCGCTGAACCGCTCGACGCGGTTGTTGCCCTTGTCAACCACATACAAATCGCCAGCGGCCGCGGCGGTCAACGAGTTCGTCGAGTCGTTGACGGCGACACCGACTGGTTCGTTGAGCTGGCTGGGGTTGGAACCTTTACTACCAAAGGAGAGACCCGGCTTGTATACCTTTGCCGCGAAAACGGGAACACTCTCGAGTACCATACCTCCAACCAGCGTGCAAATAGTGGTTAGAATTGCTAGAACTGCCAGCATGTTCCTATGAGGGCTTTCTATGTGTTCTATGACAGTCATCGCAGTGTCGTATCCTGAGCTCGGCGGTGCTCGGACGACCGCCTTAGGTCGTCCGAGCACCTCAAAAAGTCTAGCCAGCTTTTTCGCCAGTCACCGCCCACGTGCCCCATCCCCAGCTTTCATCAAATTCGCCTGCCTCTCCTTCTGTCATTTTTAACGTCGAGCAATGCTCCGGTCGTTCCCGCTCCTGGTTCTTCCCCTTCCTTCTCGGGATTCAGAGTCACGAATTTGAGGATTTTTGCTGACACAACTTCACGTTCATATATGCAAAGATTGCCCGGTTCGGCTTCTGGCTCTTCGACAGTGCCACTCAAGCAGCCTTTGGGCGCTTGTTCACTACTTTTAATGAAATGAACCTGTGTGTCTTCTTCGCCAGGTTCCGAGACCAAACCCTTGGTCAAGTGTATTTGAAATGAAATCGGTACTCTGACCCGACCACCCGATGCTGCCCCGCTTGGCAACGCTGGTGCCGAGAAGCTCCATGTCCCGGTCTCGGTTGCGTCTTCCGGCAGCGTTCCACCACCAACCCACGGCGAGCCATCGCAGACGTACTGTTTGGTGCCGGAGCCTTCGATTTCCAAACTAGCGCCGCCTTCCTTGCACCCAGTTTCACCGGAGCCAGCGACAACGCTTTTGCCGTTTTTCCCATTGCAGGCATCCCCTGTGCCGTTGGCGGCAGTGAACTTGGAGCCACCACTCCGGCATTCGCTGGGTTCGGCTTCGGCGATGGTGACCCCTGTGCCGTTTTCGCCCCTTTCCCCTTTCCCAACGGGGCCTTCTTTGCCACCGGGGCCAGTCGATCCTGCCGGGCCTGCAGCGCCTGCCGGTCCCGGGGCACCAAGCTTGCCATTTGCGCCCCTGAGCGACTTGAGCACCTTTGGACTGATCTG
This sequence comes from uncultured Solirubrobacterales bacterium, assembly GCA_963744135.1. Classification (GTDB taxonomy): domain Bacteria; phylum Actinomycetota; class Thermoleophilia; order Solirubrobacterales; family Solirubrobacteraceae; genus Palsa-744. The sequence continues at coordinate 1,652,378 of CAVUSE010000004.1, forward strand.
CTTGGTGGAGGTGATCAGGTAGTGCCCGGCGGCGAGCGCTCCACCGCTCATTGCGAACAGCAGCGCCAGCGTCGCAACGACGTTGGCGTAGGTCAAACGTTTACGCAGCGCTGAAGACATCGACCATTCTCCTCCCGGTGACTGTGGCATGCGGGCCCGACCCGGGCCCGCATGCTCATCGACTACGAACCACTACTACGACACTTCCACACCATATTTCTTGTTGATGGATTTACCATTTTCTGACAATAAGATTAAGATCGTTCCTGTTAATTTCAGCTTTTGCTCCAAAAGCCTTGAACGGAGTGATTTTAAAGTCAGAGCCAACTCCTCCTTTTGTTAACCATACTTCGGTTGCTTCGTCTGGGAACTTGACTAGGAATGACGTTAATTCTGGCGTCGACGTCGAGACTAATTCTTCCGGGGCTCCTTCGCTTGCTTCTGGGTCCGTATAGATGGAGCCGACTACTAACCCTTCGCCTACTTTGGTTGATGTCACTTCACAACCCGTACCGGTGAATTCTAGCTTTACGAATTCGCCCGTGCTGCCTGTGGCTGGATCGAACTCAACTAAGAAGTGTGTTTTTTCCGTGTTTAACACCAACTCAGCTCTTACCGGTTTGGTCACGATCGGTTCTTTCACGCTGCAAGGAGAGCCGTTGCCGGTCACCGTACAGCTACCTGAGAATTCGTCGATCGATTCGCTCGTTCCCGGTTCGCCCGATACTGATCCGGCAAGGAACGCGCCGGCTTTTACGCTCGCTTTGCTGCACGTCACTTTTAACACCGCCCGCTTCCAACGTGAGGGATGTCGTCGCTTTTGCTGTGATTTCCCTAGTTTCATTTTTGCCGAGTACTTTACCTTCGACCTTCCAGCGCGGAGCTCCTTCGGCCTGCGCCACCGCCGCGGTGACCGCGCTAAACGCGAACACCATCAGCAGGACAAGCAGCAGACGTCCTACTCGGGTTAATCGAGTTGACTGCATCGTGATATGCTCCTTTTGTTGGTATATAGCCCTGGGGCGCCCTTTGAGTTCGGTAGAGGCGTCCTGGGGCCTATTTGTCTCTGCTCCCGGCCCTGGCACGCAGAGGTTGGTTTGGCCTGCGAAAGCCCACGCCGCCTAACGGCGGCGCACCGGCCACGCGGGGCCTTGGGGACCCTCCCAGCTACCTGGGCTGGCCTGCCAGAGTACGCTTGTAGTTGTGTTGGCCTCCGACTCTCCTCGTGGTCACCTCCCTAGTGACCCCGCTGTCCCAAGCGAGGGCTCCAACAACGTCATCGATGCAACCGCGCTCATCGTGGTGGGCGACAGCTGAATCCGATGGGTAGGAAGATTTTTAGCACGAATCCTCGGTGATATGCAAGGGCGTTTCATGTCTTCGGCCGCCACATGGATCGCGAGACGACCAAAATGTTGCCATTAGCAGGCAGTTTGCTGCCCTACAAGGGTAGAACTCACTGAACCAGCAGTTTGATGAATATGTTTCTGACCCGGTTTCGTGAGCCTTCCGGCTACTGCGCTGATGGCGGGAACCGTCAGGTCGCCAAGCGTCCAGAGCGCCATTGCGAGCGCCGCGTGGTGCTTTCGCGCCCCCAGTCGATCCACGGTGATTTGGTCAATCGCTTCGTTCCCCATCCGCACCGTAAAAGTCATGCGGACTCCAGGTGCCGCATTTCGATGTGCATAGTGATGCGTAGCCCATCGCCTGCGACCCACCCGGTGGTGTCCCGCGCCACATCCCAAATCGGTGCGAACGTACGAACATCCTGCCATATCTCATTGATAGTTCAAATGACGGAAGCCTGTCAATGCGCTCAACAAGAAAACCGCGCTCTTTGCGGGAAAAAATGACCGTAGGAGCTACGGCCGCGGCGCGTCAGGCCAGGCGGCAGACCGACCGACCGCATGACGCCTCGATCGCCGCAGTCGAGCAGCGTTCGGTCAGCATCCACACTCCCGTCGCAGCCGAGAAGGCCACACGGCCCTCGCGAGAGCTCTACAGCCCCGCCAGAGCCTCCAGCAGCGACTCACCGTGCTTCGCGCAGAAGGCCAGTCCGATACCGCGGATCTCGATCAGCTCCTCGGTACTCGCCGGGTGGCGTCGCAGAATCTCCTCGAGCACAGTGTTCGCGGCCACCGTAAAGGCGGGCTTGCCCTCCGCGCGGGCGAGACGCCACTCCCTGAGCTTCGCATACTGCGCCTCGTCTACCGGGTCGGGAGGCGGCGCAGTAAGAGCAGAGGACTCCGCGGAGCCGTTGAGCGCCGGGCTTGCGGGCTCGCTGGGCGTGGAGCTCGCGAGTCCGGCTGACGTCCCGCCAGTGGAGCCGTTTAGCAACGATCCCACCGGCATGGGCAAGCAGTTGCCCATACCGCCCGCGCCCGGCGGCGTCCGAGCACCGCTCCCACTCACGTTTGCCGCCCCACGCGCCCCGCGCCCGTCCCGGCGACCGGTGGCGTGCTCCCCGGCTGCCAGCGCCCGCTCCAACTCCGGGTCGGGGTCGCACACGCTGCAGCAGCGCCCCTCCCGTGCGCCTTCCTGGGAGTCCCCGAAGTGCTCGAGGATCTGCCGGCGACGGCACTCGTCGGCGTTGGCGATGAACCGCTCGATCGCGCGGTAGGACTCCCATCCGCGGTCCTTGGCGGCCTTGATCGCGGCATACGCGGCGCGGCCGTCCAACTCGCCGGTGAGGCGCACCCGCAGCACCCCGCGCGCGCCCGGCTGCAACTCCGCCGCACCCGCGCGCTCGGCGATCGACAGCAGCACCCGCTCGGTGTCGTCCAGCTCCCGCGGCGCGATCTCCACGATCCCCTTCTGCGCGCGGTGGCTGAGGCGGTTGATGTATGCGCGCACGTCCTCCACGCTGCTCTGGCGCTCGGTGTTGAAGCGAATCAGTCTGCCGAGATCCATCCGCGAGGCCAGCAGCAGCGCCCGTGCCGGCTTTCCGTCGCGCCCGCCGCGGCCCGCCTCCTGGTAGTAGGCCTCCAGGCTCGTCGGGATCGCCCAGTGCGCCACGGTGCGCACGTCCGCCTTGTCCACGCCCATCCCGAACGCGTTGGTTGCGACCACCACCTCCGCCCCGCCGTCCATGAAGCCCTCCTGCGCGCGGCGGCGCTGCGCTGGGGAGAGACCGGCGTGGTAGGCGACCGTCGCGATCCCCCTGCCCGCGATCAGCTCTGCCACCTCCTCGGTGTCCTTGCGCGTCCCGCAGTACACGATCGCCGGGCGCGTGTCGGCACGTTGGAGCGCATGCAGCAGCGCCGCGCGCTTGCGCGCCACCGCGCCCTTGCCTTCGACCCTCACCACGTCGAACGCTAGGTTGGGCCGGTCGAAGCCCGAGCTCACCGACAGCCACTCCCGCAGCCCCAGCTTCGCCGCGATCTCCGCTGCCACCCGCGGGGTGGCCGTGGCCGTGGCCGCCATAACCGGGGGGCGGCCCAATGCAGCGATCGCCCCGTGCAGGCGCAGGTAGTCGGGGCGGAAGTCGTGGCCCCACTCGGCCACGCAGTGCGCCTCGTCCACCACGAACAGCCCCACCTTGCGGGTGCCCAACGCCTCTCTGAAGGCGCGCGAGGCGAAGCGCTCCGGGGCCGCCAGCACCAGCTGCGCCCAGCCCGACTCGATGTCCAGCAGCGCCCGCGCGTTGTGGCCATCCTCCATCCCCGACGCCAGCATCACCGCCTTCACCCCGGTCTCCTCCATCCGCTTCCACTGGTCGGCCATCAGCGCGATCAGCGGGCTCACGACCACCACCAGGCCTCTCCCCGCCAGGGCGGGCAGCTGGTAGCACAGCGACTTCCCCGCCCCCGTCGGCATCACCACCAGCGTGTCTCGCCCTTCCAGCGCCGCCATCACCGCCTCGCGCTGGCCAGCGCGGAACGTTGTCAAACCGAAGCGCGCCAGCAGATCCTCCGGAGCCGGGGGCGGGGCAGCGTCCTGGGCCTGCGCGTCCACCAGCTCACGCAACCCGCCCGCCGCGCCGCTCAACGCCGTGCGCTGAGCGGCGTCGAGCGTGCCCCACAGCTCCCGCGCCTGGCTCAACACGCCACGCGCGCGGGCGCAAGCCAGCGGGTCGCCCGGGCGACCCTCGAGCTCCCGGCGCGCGGCTTCGATCGCCTGCAACATCTCCGTCATGCCCCGACCGTAGCGCCCGCTCCGGCCGGTACGCTCGCCCGGACCCGGGGAATCCCGACGCGCGACCCGAGAGAGGGAGCGGGCCGCGCGCCGGGAGCTTCAGAGAGCTTGGCCGGGAGCCGTGCTTTGGTCAGGAACGGCGGTCGGCCTTCTTCCCCTTCGCTCGAGCCTTGTTCTTCTTGTGCCGTTTGCGCTTGTGCTTCTTCGTCAACGTGGACTTCGGCTTCGACGGGCAGCCGGTGATCGCGACTTTTGTCGTCTGCTTGACCTCGGCGCCGTTCTGCCCGACGATCGTCGTCGGCATCGAGAGGCTGCTCGACCCGCACAGGCCTTTCGGCGTGAGCGTCCCCAGCGCGGAGTTGGCCTCCTCGGGCAGGTTGGCTTCGAAGCTCGAGATCGGTGCGTCCGGCACTGTCCCGAAAGTGCTCGACGTGATTTTGGTTTTCGGGTTGATGTGCGTTTCACCGGCAAGATCGATCGTCACACCGTCGCCCCGCAGCACGCCGGTTCCTCACTGCGTACCCCCCTCTATGGGGGTTCCTATCCCAACTCCTCTACCCGCGCTCGCACCACACCACGCGCGTGCCGGCACCCGGCACCAGCGTGATCGCGCGCCGGCGGATGCGTTCGCCCTGCTCGAAGCCGCGACCCCGCGTGACGGCGCGCAAGCGTCGCCGCGGCGTGTCGTGCGGAAGCGAGGGTTCCATCTCGCCGAGGATCGTGCGCAGCATCAGCTTCATCTCGAGCAGCGCAAAGGACGCCCCGATGCAGCGCCTGATGCCGCCGCCGAACGGGATCCACGAGAATGTCTCCGGCTGGCGGTCGAGGAAGCGCTCGGGGCGGAACTCCTGCGGGTCCTCGTAGGTGCGCGGGTCGCGGTTGGTCAGCCAGATCGACGGTGCCACGCGCGTCCCTATGGGCAGCTCGTGCTCGCCCACGCGCAGCGGCTCCTTTAGGACCCTCACCACGAGCGGCACCACGGGGCGCACGCGCATCGTCTCGTGAACCACCGCCTGCATGTACTCGTCGCTCTCGCCCTCGTCGATCTCCGCGGTGAGGCGCGCCAGCTTGTCGGGGTGCCTCACCAGGCGCTCGATCGCCCACGCCACGGAGGTGGCAGTCGTCTCGTGCCCCGCCAGCAGCAGCGTCACCAGCTCGTCGCGCAGTTCCGCGTCGCTCATCCCCACGCCATCCTCGTCGCGCGCGCACAGCAGCAGCGAGAGGACGTTGTCGGTGCGCTCCGCGAACTCCTGCTGCGCGCGCCGGCGCCCGAGCTCCGCGTAGATCACCTCGTCGAGGTTGTCCAGCGCCCTGCCGAGCCCGCCCTTCGGGCGCTCCTGCGTCGGGCGGCTGAGCGCCACGCGCAGCAGCATCGGCAGCGTCAGCGGCGCGAACAACGCCCCCACCGCCTTGCGCAGAGGATCCATCCGCTCTGCCTCCACGCCGAACACAGCTTGCAGAATCACCTCCAGGGTGATCGCGCGCGTGCGCTCCTGCAGCACCATCGGCGCCCCGAGCGGCCACTGCGCGATGTCGCGCCGCGTCGCCTGCACGATCGTCTCCTCGTACTCCCTCATCCGCTCCCCGTGGAACGGCGGCAGCAGCAGCCGCCGCTGTCTGATGTGCTCGGGGCCGGTGAGCGTCAGCACCGAGCTCGGCCCCATCACCGACGCGATGGGCGAGCTTCCCGCCGCCGAGGGCGCCACCTCCGGCGGGGCCTTGAACACCTGCTTGACCAGCTCCGCCCCGCTCACCACCACGATTCGTCGCCCGCTGGGGAAGAAGCGCATCGTGAACATCTCCCCGTAGCGCTCGCTGCAACGGTCGAGCATCCACGGCAGCGACACAGCCCACGCCACCGTCTGCGCCACCGGCGGCCATCGTGGTCCGGGGGGCAGCGAAGTGCTCCTCGGCTGCCCCACCGCCGGCAGGGTGCTCGCTGCGCTCGCCATCTCTCTCAGAGACTATCGCGGCGAGGTGGCCCGCTTCTTGGCGCGTCGGTGGTAGTTCCTTGTTTGCCGACCGACATGCGCGCGCGTGCGTGCGCGCGCATGTTGCCCCGCAACGCAGACACAACCACCCGCGGTTCGACTGCTCAGTGCGGCGCCGGTCGCCCGTCAGCGATGCGTCGGCGCAGGCGCGCGGGACGCGTGGGCGCGCGGGACTGCGCCAGCGCCTGCGCCAGGCGCGCGTGCGCGCGCTCCACCGCCTGCTCATCCAGCCGCTGCGGCTGGCGCTCCACGTAGCCCAGCAGCATCCTCGCCGGCACCACCCGCACACCCTTGCGCCGACTCAATGGCCGGTCGACCCACGCGCGGCTGAACACCACCAACGGCTCCACGTGCTCGGTGACGATCCGCTCCACCGCCTTGCGCTGCGCCTGCGCCTGGCCGAGCACCGAGCCGTGCAGTCGCCCCACCCTGATCGGGCCCGGATGGCTCTTGGTCTCGACCGTGAACACCCCTCCCGGACCGATCAGGATGTGGTCGACGTTGCCCCTCCCGAAGCTCGCGTCGTGCACCACCCGCCACCCTCGTTCGGGCAGGTGCTCCAGCAGCCCTCCCACCTGCTCTTCGCCCCGAGCCCCCCGGTCGTGACGCTCCACCAGCGGCAGCACCCAGCGCGAGATCGCGAAGATCGCGAGCAGCAGTCCCACCTCCGCTCCCAGGAAGCGCGGGTCCTGCCAGCCGAAACGACGCCCCATCACGGTCGTCGTCGCCGCCAGCACCCCCAGCGTCAGCAGCGTGCGCATCCGCAGCCGTTGCACGAGCGAGCGGGTGTACTGCCCGGGCGCGCGGGCCGTCGGATCGCGTTCGAGGAGCACACTTCGACATCGGTCCACCCCCCGTCCGGCTTTAGAGCCGCCCGGCGTGTCGGCGTCGTGGTCACCCGCGTATCGCCGCCGTGTCGCCGCCCAGCTTCGAGAGCGCCTGGCAGCTTTGGGATTTTTCGCCAAATTGCGGAGTGCGCGGAGAAATGCGTCTGGGGGCACCCCCGCCCCTAAAGCCACGCGCGGCGCCAGCCGAGGCCATCGGTGGGCCGTGATTCACCTCCCCTCGGGCGGCCACTACCAGCGCATGTCCAAAGATCGAGATTCAGACCCCCCGGACGTCCCCCTGCTGCTGCGCGCCCACTCCGAGCAGCGCTGGCTGAGCCGCGAAGTGATCCCGGTCGTGCGCCAGATCGAGACCGGCGAGGGCCTGCCCGAGGAGCAGCTTCCCGCGGCGATCGCCTACCTCGAGGTCATCTGGGCCGAGGCGGAGGGCCTTGCACGCGAGGCCGACGCCGCGCTGCGCCACCTCGACGCGCTCGACCTCGCCCCCCGGCCCCTGCTCACCAGGGCACGCCGCTACCACATCTCCGTGAGGGCGTTGCGAGAAGCCGTCGCACTGCGAGTCGCGGCGCTGACCGAAAGGGGGATGCGAGCTGGAGGCGAGTGTCTCCCCGCTTCGGCCTCCACCCCGGCGGACGCCCTCCTCGACGAGCTTGCCGTAGACGATCAGCCAAGCGCCGCGGCCCGGCGATAGAGATGCATCGCAACGGGCATCGCCACCGCCAGCACGCCCACGCAGAACGCCAGCGCGACCCAGGCCGTGGAGCCCACAGGCTGGCCCAGCATCCAGGCGCGCTCCGCATTCACCACCTTCGTGATCGGCTGATTGTTTGCAAACGCCTGCATCCAGCCGGGCATCGTAGAGATCGGTACGAAAGCGCTGGAGGCAAAGGTGAACGGGAACAGCCACACCAGACCGGCGGCCTGCACTGCCTCCGGATTGCGCACCGCCAGCCCGATCGCCGCCCCCACCCATGAGAAGGAGAAGCTGAGAATCAACAGCAGCCCCGCCGCCGCCAGCCAATTCAGCGGGCTGCCCTGCGGACGAAAGCCAACCACGATGCCCACCGCCACCATCACCACCACCGTCAACACGTTGCGCACCAGATCCGCCAACGTCCTGCCCAGCACCACCGCCAGCCGCGACATCGGCAGCGCGCGGAAGCGGTCCATGAACCCGTTCTGCAGATCGTTGGCGAGACCCACCCCCGTGGGAGCCGTCGCGCCGAAGGCGACCGTCTGCACGAAGACGCCCGCCATCAGGAAGTTCACATAAGAGACTCCCCCTCCCACATGGATCGCCCCGGCGAACACGTAGCGGAACAGCACTGTGAACATCACCGGCTGAATCAGTGCGAACACCAGCAGCTCGGGGACGCGCGTGGTGTGACGCAGACCGCGCCCGGCGATCACCCAGGTGTCGTTCGCCGCCCAGTACAGCCGCTTCCCCGGCCCTTCGCGGGTCCGTCGCCGTCCAGTGGAGCGGGCGGGGCGTCGATCTGGGTCCCGCCCGCGCTCCGCCTTCCCGCCTCGCCTCGCCTCCTCGCGCTGCGCCGGGCGCTCCTCAAGCGTGCTCACCTTCGAGACCCCTGCACTCCATGCTCCACCTGCATCTCGACGATGTCCTCTCCCGGGTCGGCCTCTTCGGTCGCCTCGGTGCCGCGACCGGTCAGCGCGAGGAACACGTCGTCGAGCGTCGGGCGACGCAGACTGAGGTCGTCCAGCTGCACCTCCGCGGCATCGAGATCGCGCACCACCTCCGCCAGACTGCTCGCCCCGCCCGGCGCGAGAACGCTGACACGGCGAGCCTTCGGGTCGACGCTCACCGCTTCTCCCGCTGGGGCGTGCCTGCCGAGCACCTCCTGTGCCCGCTCCAGGTTCCCGTGACGCGCGACCGCAATCTCGATGCGCTCCCCCCCGACCATCCGCTTGAGCTCGTCGGACGTTCCCTCCGCGATCACCCTGCCACTGTCGATCACCGCGACGCGATCCGCCAGCCGGTCGGCCTCGTCGAGGTATTGAGTGGTTAGCAGCAGTGTGGTTCCCCGGCGACGAGCTCCTCGATCAGCTCCCACATCCCCAGCCGGCTGCGTGGGTCCAAGCCGGTGGTGGGCTCGTCGAGGAACAGCACCGGCGGCGAGACGATCAGGCTGGCGGCGAGATCAAGCCGCCGGCGCATGCCGCCCGAATAGGTTTTCACCATGCGCATGGAGGCGGCGGCGAGATCAAAGCGCTCCAGCAGCTCCTCCGCGCGCGAGCTCGCGCGTGCGCGAGAGAGGTGGTAGAGCCGCCCGAACATCTCCAGGTTCTCACGCCCGGTGAGGTATTCGTCGACGGCCGCATATTGCCCGGTAAGGCCGATGCGGCCACGGAGCTTGCTCGCGCGCCGCACCACATCCAAGCCCGCCACCTGCGCGCGCCCGCCATCGGGCTTCAACAGGGTCGTGAGGATCCGCACCGCCGTGGTCTTGCCGGCCCCGTTGGGTCCCAGCAGGCCCAACACCGTGCCGGTCTCCACCCGCAGATCCAGACCGTCCAGCGCGCGGGTCTCCCCGAAGCGCTTGCGCAGCCCTTCGGCGAGGATCGCGGCGCGGGGCACGACGAAGGTGCTCACGCTTGGCACGCTACACCTCCCCGCCCATCTGTGTCTGCCTAATGTCAGGCCAGACCTGAAAGTAATGTCAAGCATGAAAAGGATGTCGGCTGCGCCGCGGGTTGCCTCGCGCGGCACCGGGGCACCAGGGCTCCGTCCTGACGCGCTACCCCGGAGTCGCCAGCAGCGCCTGCAGCCGGTAGGCGAGCGACTCGAGGGCGAGCTCCTCGGAGACGTTGAGCGTCAGCCGCAGACGTGTGTCGCGCACGAGCTCCACCGCTTCGCGCAGTCGCATGGGGGAGCGTCCCGCGGCGTCGCGCTCCAGCTCGGGGCGGCGGTCGAGCGCGTACACCAGCTCGCCCGCGCCCTCCGCCACGCACCACAGGTCGCGCAGCCACAGCTGGGACAGACGCAGAGCGAGGTCGAGCGCGCCGCCCCGCGCGCGGCGCTCGGCACGACGCTGGGCATCGACGGCTTCGCGCTCGTGGCGTTTGCGCTCCTTGGCGGGCAGCAACTCGAGCTCGTCCGCCACGCGCGCCGCCAGCTCCTCGCCGGCGCTCGTCCCGGCATCGCGGGCGGCCTGCAGCAGCTCCAGCCACGGACGCCCGGCCGTGTCGCCGTTCACCGCGCCGCGCACGAACGCCTCGACGCGCTCGCGCAGGCGGCTGCCCCACTCTCCTGCCAGCTGGTTGGCAAGGCGCGCGTCGCCGAGCCCCAGACGCGCGCAGGCGGCAAGCGTGGCGTCCGCAGTCGTGCCATCAGCGCTGGTGAGCGCGCCGGCGGCCCCCACCAGGCGCTCCTCGCCTGGCACCCAGGCTGGGGCCAACGTCCGGTGGGCCCTCAGACGCTCCTCGATGCGCGCGGGCGGCAGCGGGTCGAAGCGCACCTGCTGGCAGCGCGAGGCGATCGTGGGAAGCAGCTCGCGGGGGGTGGGGGCGAGCAGGATGAGGTGCGCGAATGGAGGAGGCTCCTCGAGCGTCTTCAGCAGTCGGTTGGCGGCCTGGTCGTTGAGGGTCTGCGCATCCTCCAGCACGAACACCCGCCGGCGGGACTCAAACGGCGTGCGGGCCGCCCCGGCGACAACGGCCTGGTCGACGTCGCCCACCAACATTTCCCCCGCCCCCGAGGGCGTTACCCACGTCAGATCCGGGTGCGTCCCCCGCGCCGCGCGCCCGCGCGCCTCATCGGGAGCGGGCGACCCCGCGGCGAGCAGCGCCGCGGCGAAGGCGCGCGCGACCGTGCGCTTGCCGACGCCGGGGGGGCCGTGGAACAGATAGGCGTGAGTCGGACCCCGCCCGCTCCCCTGTCCCCCCGCCGAACCCTGCCCCCCCGCGGAAGCTTCCTCCCCGTCGAGGAACCTCAACACGGGGAGCAGCACCGCCTGGGCGTGCGGATGGGCGTCGAGGCCAGGGAGGCTCATAGCGGCTCATCGTAGAGGCGCGGAGGCGATACCGTCCCGGCGATGCGGCCGGGCACGTTGATCACGATCGAGGGGCTGGATGGCGCCGGCAAGACCACGCTTGCGGAGGCCCTTGCGCGGGAGATCGCCGCGCGCGGGCTGCGTGTGGAGCTGCTGCGCGAGCCCGGTGGCGTCCAGCTCTCCGAGCGCATCCGCGAGCTGGTGAAGGATCCCGCCCTCACGGTGGGCGCGCGCGCGGAGGCGTTGCTGTACGCGGCGGCGCGCGCGCAGCTGGTGCGGGAGCGCCTGCTTCCCCTGCTCGAAGATGGCGCCCTGGTGCTGCTGGATCGCTTCGTGGACTCCTCGCTCGCCTACCAGGGCGCGGGCAGGGAGCTGGGGGTCGGGCAGATCCTCGAGATCAACCGCTTCGCCACGGAGGGTCTGCAGCCGGATCGCACGCTGCTGTTGTGCATATCCCCGAGGTCCGGACGCGCGCGACAGGACATCCGCGCGCAGGAGCCCGATCGGATGGAGTTGGAGGGGGAGGGGTTCTTTGCGCGGATCGATGCGGCCTACAGAGACCTGGCGCGCGCCGAGCCGCAGCGGATATCGCTGCTCGATGCCGAGCAACCGCCCGATCGAGTTCTGAGCGACGCGCTCGCGGCAGTCGCCGACCTGCTGTGAGAACGTTCGAGAAGATCGGCCCGCCGACCGCCTGCTCGCAACACATGCCGAGCCGGACGGACAGCGCAAAGCCAATGACTGGCACCCGGCGGCCAAGGCGCCTCTAGCATTGAGCCATGCCACTCGGCGCCCTCTCCACCCACGGCCTGCTGCTCGTGACCACGCTCACCACGAAAACAGTCACCGTCGTGAAGACCTCATCCACGACGAAGCTCTCCACCGGCGCGCTCGTGGCGGCAGCGCTGGCGGCGCTGCTGATCGTCGTGTGCCTGGCGTGGGCGGTGGCGCGCTGGTGGGCGTACGAGCCACGCTGGAGGGTGTCGCTGCGCCACTGCATCGCGGAGGCGAGCTGGCGCCTGTCGGGCACCTGGGACGAGTTTGCCGACTGGCTCAGATTGGGACGCTGAGCCCGGCTGGATCGCCTTTCTCCTCTAAAATCAGAGGTTCTGTGTTACTCGTTTTTGCCGTCCGACGGCCTGAGGACCATAGCTGGCCCAGGTAACTCAGAATCGAGTGAGCGTCCACCGAGCGACGCCAGCGCGGAAGGAGCAAGGCCGATGCAGACAACGACCCGCACCACCACCATCGAGGAGGCGACGCCCGGCGCGGCGCTGGCGATCGAGCGCTTCTTCACGTCCGCTGGGACGCATCCCTTCGAGGCGGTCGAGTGGGAGCTGCGCGATGCACGAATCGGCCACGGGGATCGGGTTGCGTTCGAGCAGCGCGACGTGGAGTTCCCCAAGAGCTGGTCGCAGAACGCGACCAACATCGTCGCGCAGAAGTACTTCCGGGGGCAGCTGGAGCACCCGACGCGCGAGCACTCGGTCAAGCAGATGATCGCGCGCGTGGCCGGCACGATCGCCGCGTGGGGGCGCGAGCGCGGCTACTTCGCAACCGACGAGGACGGCGAGACCTTCGAAGCGGAGCTCACGCACATCCTGCTGCACCAGCTGGCGGCGTTCAACTCGCCGGTGTGGTTCAACGTGGGCTTCGAGGAGCGTCCGCAATGCTCGGCGTGCTTCATCCTCTCGGTGAAGGACACGATGGAGTCGATTCTCGACTGGAACACCAAGGAGGGCATGATCTTCCGCGGGGGGTCCGGCTCGGGGATCAACTTGTCGAACATTCGCGGCTCGATGGAGCCGCTGGCGAAGGGCGGCACGGCCTCGGGGCCGGTGTCGTTCATGCGCGGCGCCGACTCGTGGGCGGGCACGATCAAGTCCGGCGGCAAGACCCGCCGCGCGGCGAAGATGGTGGTGCTCGATGTCGACCACCCCGACATCCGCGAGTTCATCCAGTGCAAGGCCAAGGAGGAGGACAAGGCTCAGGCACTCAGAGACGCGGGCTTCGACATGTCGATCGACGGCGAGGGCTTCAACTCGATCCAGTACCAGAACGCCAACAACTCGGTGCGGGTCACCGATGAGTTCATGCAGGCGGTCGCCGAGGATCGCGAGTGGCGCCTGACCTCGCGCGTCACCGGCGAGCCTGTCGGAGAGCCGGTGTCGGCGCGTGAGCTGATGCGCGAGATCGCGCAGGCGGCGTGGCGCTGCGCGGACCCGGGGGTGCAGTACGACACGACGATCAACCACTGGCACACCTGCCCGCGCTCGGGGCGGATCAACGCGTCGAACCCGTGCAGCGAGTACATGCACGTGGACGACTCGGCGTGCAACCTGGCGTCGCTCAACCTGATGAAGTTCCGCCGCCCCGACGGGACGCTGGACGTGGAGTCCTTTGAGCACACGGTCGATGTGATGCTGCTGGCCCAGGAGATCGTGGTCGGGCCCTCGAGCTACCCGACCGAGGAGATCGCCGTCAACGCCCGCGCCTTCCGCCAGCTCGGCCTCGGCTACGCGAACCTCGGGGCATACCTGATGGCGGACGGGATGCCCTACGACTCCGAGCGAGGCAGGGCCACGGCGGCGGCGATCACGGCGCTGATGACCGGCCGCGCCTACCGCCGCTCGGCCGAGGTCGCGGGTGCGCTCGGCCCGTACGAGCGCTACACGGAGAACCGCGAGGAGCACAACGCGGTGATGCGCATGCACCGCGACGCCGCCCATGCGCTCCCCGAGGGGACGTGCGCCGACCGGGGACTGCTCACGGCCGCGCGGCGCTCGTGGGATGACGCGGTGGAGCTCGGCGAGCGTCTCGGCTACCGCAACGCGCAGGCCACCGTGCTGGCACCGACGGGCACGATCTCCTTCCTGATGGACTGCGACACGACCGGGGTGGAGCCGGACTTCTCGCTAGTCAAGTTCAAGGAGCTGGTGGGCGGCGGGCAGATGACGATCGTCAACCGCACCGTCCCGCTGGCACTGCAGACGCTCGGCTACTCCGAGCCGCAGATCGAGCAGGTCGAGGCGCACCTCGCCGAGCACGGCACGATCGTGGGCGCCCCGGGCCTGAAAGAGGAGCACCTGCCGGTGTTCGACGTGGCCGTGGGGGAGCGCGCGATCTCGCACATGGGCCATCTGAAGATGATGGGCGCCGTGCAGCCGTTCATCTCGGGGGCGATCTCAAAGACGGTCAACCTGCCCCAGAGCGCGACCGTGGAGGACATCCAGGACGCCTACACCGAAGCGTGGCGGCTCGGGATCAAGGCGCTGGCGATCTACCGCGACGGCTCGAAGACCGCCCAGGCGCTGCGCACCGACGCGCAGCAGGGCGAGCCCGCCGAGAAGGTCGACGTAGACGCGGTTGTTGAGAAGGCTGTTGCCAAAGCCCTCGCCGAGGCGGGCCCGCGGCGCAAGCGGATGCCGCGCGAGCGTCAGTCGATCACGCACAAGTTCTCGATCGGCGGCCACGAGGGCTACATCACCGCGGGCATGTACGAGGACGGCAGCGTCGGGGAGATCTTTCTGACGGACATCGGCAAGGAGGGCTCGACGCTGCGGGGCATGATGAACTCGTTCGCCACGGCGATCTCGATCGCGCTGCAGTACGGGGTGCCGCTGGAGACACTGGTGCAGAAGTTCAGCTACATGCGCTTCGAGCCGGAGGGCATCACGGGCAACCCGGAGATCCCCTTCGCGAAGTCGATGCCCGACTACATCATGCGCTGGCTGGCCTCGCGCTTCCTCGATACCGACGCCCAGGAGGAGCTCGGCATCCTCACCCCCGCGGTGCGTGCCCGCAAGGCCGCACAGGAGGCCGCCCAGTCGGTGATCGCCTCCGACACCGCCGGCCCCAGCACGGGCGAGCACAGCGACGACGTGGGCGGGCGGGGACCGATGGGATCGGGCGGTAACGGGGGGACGAGTGCGCCCACAAGCGCCTTCACCGACACCCCACCGGTGGTGCCGGCCCGGCTGCGAGGCCTCGACCTCGGCCCGGCGTGCAGCCAGTGCGGGGGCATGATGCAACGCACGGGCTCCTGCTACACGTGCAGCAGCTGCGGCAACAACACCGGCTGTGGCTGAGGCCCAATAGTCGGCGCGCTACGGCGTCCTCCCTCGCTCGTGTGCAGAGCACACTTCGCTCAGTGCGTCCTTGTATCGCTTGACTCTCGGGCCTCAGAGACGTTGCGCTGGGACCAAGCTCGCGATACCGCGACAAAGTCCGCGAAAACCTGATTGCATTCGGTGCATGGGGAGTAGAGCTGTTGCACCTGTGGCGCTCGCCGCGCTGATAGGGCTTGGCGCGCTGACAGGGTGTGGGGGCGCCACCAAGACGACGACGACCGTGGTCACCGCTGTGGGCCAGGCCGCCAGCGATGCGTCAGCTGTGCACGCCCCGGCCGCCAACGCGGTGGCGACTGTGGAACGGACGCCGGTCACGAAGGCCTCCTTCGAACACTGGGTGTCGGTGACCGCCGCGGTGAGCCACTCCAAGGCGCACAGCAAGGCGGCGCGCGCGGCGCTGAAGAACCAGGTGCTTGGCTTCCTGATCACCTCGCAGTGGGTGTTCGCCGAAGCGGCCCACCTCGGGATCGACGTGAGCGAAGCGGAAGTGCGCCAGCGACTGCACCAGATCACGGTCAAGAAGTTCCCCAAGGTCTCGCAGCTCAAGCACTACCTTGCCTCCATCGGCGAGACCGAAGCCGACCTGCTGATGCGCGTCAAGGTCGAACTGCTGCAGGCGAAGATCGCCCGGCATGTGACGGCCGGCAAGACCGCGTCCACCGAACCGCACCTGCTGTTGAGCGACTTCCAGAGAAGCTTCGAAGCACGCTGGCGCGCAAGAACCAGCTGCCGGGCCGGCTATGTGATGGAAGACTGCCACGAGTACAAAGGCGCCCTGCACGCACCAGCCGCAGGCAGCTCCTCCTCATCGCCTGCCACGTCCTCATCATCCTCCGCCCCGCATTCGGCATCGACCACCGCGAGCTCGAACGCGAGCGGCGAGCTGCCCGCGATTCCCGGGACGATGGCGATCAGCAGCCCCGCATTCGAACGCAACGGCGCGATCCCCGCGCAATACACCTGCGACGGGGCCAACGTGTCGCCTCCGCTGCAATGGCAGCACCTGCCCGCCCACACGAAGGAGCTCGTCCTGTTCGTCATCGACGACAGCTCCGACGGAGCGGAAGGCGGAATCCGCTGGGTCGTGGCGGGCATCGAACCGAGCCTCTCCGGAATCTCCGCCGGGCAGCTGCCGGCGGGCGCCGTCGTGGGCCTCAACGGCTCCGGCAAGGCCACCTACGGCGGCATCTGCCCGACGAAAGGCAAGCCAGCCGCGGTCGAATTCGTGCTGTGGGCGCTGAGCAAGAAGATCCCGCTCAGCAACGGCTTCGTCCCGGCGATCGCCGAGCACGACTACAGCCACAGCGAGCTGGCGTCGGCCACGACCTACGCCACTTACGAGCGCCCCTGAAAAGTTCCTTAGGGCCCTGAGGGCTATCGGCCCTCAGGAGGTCAGCAGGTGATCCCCCGCGGCCGCACGTTCGGCGACCTCGGCTCCGTCCTCAGAGCGGCCGAGGACGCTGATGAAGACCGCGGCGAAGGCGATGCCGAAGACGAGGAACTCCATGAAGCACATGCCGGCGCCGGCGAGGTGCTGATCGCTGATCGCCGATAGGCCGAAGGCCCGCGGGGCGTGGATGTAGAGCGAGTACTCAGGCTTTGCCAGCCACGTCAGCGGCAGGCAGACGGCAGCACTCGCCAGGCGCGAGAAGCCGAGCAGCGCGAGGCGCTGGCCGCCGGGACGCAGGCGCGCGCGGGGCAGCGGGTCGACGATCAGCCACCACAGGGCGAGACCGGTGTAGAAGAGGGTGGCGTGCTCGAAGGCGTGCACGGCTGAATGTTCGGTGGCGTAGTCGAACACGCTGGGAATCGCCCACACCCAGGTGGTGAGCGCCCACAGCGGGATGGCCACCCATGGTGAGGTGAGCAGCGCGAGCACGCGCCCGAAGCGCCCGCCGCCGGGCGCGACCGCGCGCAGCGCCCCGCGGGAGAGGCCGAGCGGCAGCAGCGGGCGACGCAGCCCGAGCACGAGCAGCGCGGGGGCGATGTCGGAGAGCAGCACGTGCTGGGCCATGTGCGCGGAGAGTAGATAGCCGTCGCCGATCGGGTCGAGCGGTGAGAGCAGCGCGATCGCCACCACGATCAGCCCGGCCCCGTAGGGCACCCAATGGCCGGCGCCAACCGCTGGATTGGATCCGGATCCCGCCCGCCCGGCGGCGCGGCGGTAGGCGCGCGCGTACAGCACCGCCGCGAGCACCAGCGCGAGGATCACAATCGGGTTGAAGGTCCAGGAGCCCCAGCCGGGAATCGAGCTCATCGTGCGCCTCCAGGTGCGGCCGTGGTCAGCGGGTCAATCATGCGCGGCATCCTATCGATCCCGCCTCGGTCGGTGCGCGTCAGCTCGTTTCATAGGAGGCCGGCGGGAGGGCATCTTCACGGATCGCGGCGATCTCGCTCAGCAGCTGCGACCCGCTGGTGCCGCCGAGCACGCGCAATCGCGGCAGCCGGTCGGGATCCCCTCCGGGCTGGGCCCAGCCCGGGACGACGGTGGTGGAGCCGCGATAGCCGGCCGCCCGCACCGCGGCGAGCACCGCGGCGTCGTACTGACCGGAGGGGTAGCAGAACCAGTTCACGGGCACGTGGTAGAGACGCTGCACTTCGCTGCGGGCGACGGCGACCTGGTGGTTCAGCTCGGAGGGGTCGAGGGTCGTGAGGTCGGCGTGGCTGAAGCCCTGGGTGTCGAGCTCCCAGCCAGCGGCAACCAGGCCGCGCACCTGATCGGATGACAGCCCGCCCTGGGAAGGGGGCAAACCGGTGAGCTGCAGGTTCTCGACCCCGTCCCAGCCAAGCCGGCGCAGAATCGGCAGGGCATTGGCGTACTGCGACTGGTAGCCGTTGTCGAAAGTGAGCACGATCGGCTTGCCCGCGGGCAGCGGCGTCCCTTCCTTCCAGTTGGCCCACAGCTGATCGAGCGTGACCGCGTGAAAGCCGGCGTGAGCGAGCGCCTGCACCTGTTCGGCGAACTCTTCGGCGGGCACGTACAGACCGGGGAATGGCGCCCCTGCGGGCGGGGGATTGATGACGTGATACATGAGGATCGGCACCGCCTCGGTGCCCGGCGGGCCGTCCGTCCGCCGCCGTCCCACACTCGACCCCGCAGCCCCCGACCCGGCGGCGGCGCCCCTGCTATCTCCGCTCGAGCGTCTTCCCGCAGCCGGGGCCGCGGCGGTGCGCGCAGCGGAGGGAGCAGAGGCACCAGAGGAGCCGCCGGTGGCGAGCACCACCACCGCAAGCACCGCGGCCAGCCCGGCCACGAGGCCGCCGACGGCCAGCATACGCCGACGCCGCGTGATCTCCCGCCGACGCGCCTCGCGACGGGCACTTAGCTGTTCGGGGTCGATCTGTGCTCGGTGCTCCACGTTCACCAGGCACTTTTGCACGCGGCGACAAGCAGTCGCGGCATCCGGTTGCTACCGGATCGGGAGCTCAGTAGGGAGCTCGGGTTTCAGTTGAGGCGATTCTTCAGTGCACTCGCGGCAGAGAACTTCGCCGCCTTGCTCGCGGCGATGCTGATCGTGGCACCGGTGGCGGGGTTGCGTCCCTGCCGTGCCGCGCGGTGGCTGACGCTGAACTTCCCAAAGCCGGCGATGGCGACCTCGCCACCGGCGGCCAGCTCATCGGAGACGGTCTCGATCGTCGCGTCCAGCGCCTGACGGGCCTGGCTTGGGGCCAGTCCGGTGCGCTCCGCGACCTTGTCGGCCAGATCGTTCTTGGTCATGTTTGGCACGCCTCCCTTGTGTGGGGTGTGATTGCTTAAAGCGGGCAGATTAGCGCCCCGACAGGACAGATATTCGCGGATTCAGGCAAGTTCAGGCTGACACACGTACTGGCGGCGGGGCTTCGCGGCGCTCCGGAGCCGACTCCAGGCGCTCCGGGAGGGCCTCGGCGAGGCGCCCGGCGGCGTAGGCGGTCCATAGCGCGGCCAGCCAACAGCCGCAAGCGAGGCCGACGTGGACCCATACGAGCTCGGTGGGCAGATGGGTCTCGTACTGATCGAGGCCGACCGCTCCCTGGAGGGCGAGCAGGACGCAGAGCACAGTGGTGCAGCGGCGCACCAGCGGGTCGGCGTCGCGACGGCGCGCCAACCACCACACGAACACAGCGAACAGACCAAATGCGAAGGCGATCTCGCCGTGGCGGTGGATCACGAAGTCCATCGTGCCGCGCCCGTCGAAGTCGAGGCGGTTGATGTGTTCGCCGGGATTGCCTCCGGCGTGGGGCCCGGCGGCGGTGGCGGCGGTGCCGGCAAAGATCGTCAGCGCACCGAGCGCGACGAGCGCGCGGGCCGACCATACAAGCGTGCGATCGCTGCCCCGGGGGCGCGCGCCGGAGTCGTGCGCGGCCCGCCACGCGAGCGCGGCGGCGGCCGCGAGGATCAGCATCGAGAGCGCGAAGTGGCCCATCACCCAGCCGTAGTCGAGCTTGCCCCGCACGGTGAGCCCGCCGAGCACGGCCTGGCAGAGCACCCCGAGGGGCAGCAGCGCAGCGAGCCACACAAGGTCACGGCGGTAGGGGCGGCGGCGCAGCGCACCGACCCAGGCGAGGCCGGCGGCGATGCACACGGGGACGGTGATGAGGCGGTTGGAGAACTCGATCAGCGCGTGCGTCTTCAGCGGCGGGTAGAGGTTGCCGTAGCACCGCGGCCAGGTGGGGCAGCCTAGACCGGAGCCGGTCAACCGCACGGCGGCGCCGGTGAGCACGATCAGCGTGAGTGCGCCAAGCGCGACGTAGGCCAAGAGGAGGTATTGGCCGGGCGTGACGGTGTAGCCGTGGGTGCGCTCGCGCAGAGACGGCCGCGGACTGTTGGCGGGCATCGCGTGGAAGTTTGCCAGCTTGGGGCCTCCTTGGGCGGAGGGGCGGGCAGGTCCCTCCTGGCGGACGTCGCCCCCGGCGGACAGGTCCCCTGGCGGGCAGACCGGTCCCCTGGCGGGCAGACCGGTCCCCTGGCGGGCAGACCGGTCCCCTGGCGGGCAGACCGGTTCCTCCCGGCGGACATCGCCCCTGGCGGCAGGTCGGCCCTCGGGCGAACTTGGCCTACGGCTCGTACACGAACGGCAGCTCGTCGGCGAGCTCGCGCAGCGTGGGGGCGGCGGCGTCGCGGGCGGAGACGATCGGCTCGATCTCCGTGGGCCATTCGATCCCGACGTCGGGATCGTCCCAGGCGATGCCGCGCTCGACCGCGGGGTCGTAGTAGGCGGTCTGCTTGTAGAGGACGTCGGCGACGTCGCTGAGCACGCAGAAGCCGTGGGCAAAGCCGACGGGGACGTAGAGCGCCCGCATGCGCTCATCGTCGAGCTCGACCGCCTCCCACTGGGCGTAGGTGGGGGAGCCGCGACGGAGATCGACGATCACGTCGACGATCCGCCCGCGGGAGCAGCGCACGAGCTTGGCGACGCCGGGCCCGATGTGGAAGTGCATCCCGCGCACGACACCGCGGGTCGAGCGAGAGTGGTTGTCCTGGATGAAGCGCTCCTCGGGAGGGATTCCGGCGGAGGGGTGCCACTGCAGACGGTAGGTCTCGCAGAAGAAGCCGCGCTCGTCCGCGAACACGGGAGGCTCGAGCAGGACGGGCCCGCGCAGGCGCGTCAGGGGGGTGGCGTTCACGTGGCGGGATGGGTGGCGTTCACGCGGCGGAACGGTAGCGCAAGCGAGGGCTTGTGATACCCGACGGTCGCGGCACTGGGAGGACGGGCGGGAGGGCAACCACCAGCGGCGCTGGTTGCCTCAACGAGCTGAGCAACCCACTCGGGTTCTACACCTGGTGGCGATGTTTGTGGCGAGACCTGCGGGGCATCCGGTGGTAGATGACGATGCTGGTTTGGCTGGTGTTGCGAAGCTTGTCGACGGCGATGAACGTGAGGATGTTGCGCCCGGGCCGGATGTGCGCGGCTCCGTGCCAGTGCAGAGCCCCGGCGAGCGTGCGGGGGAACGCCTGATTGGTGTAGTTGCGGATCAGCTTGCCATTGATCTCGAGCGTGATGCGCCCGACGCCTTCGGAGTCGCGGGCGGAGACGCTGATCGGCAGCGTGCCGGAGTAGCTCGTGTGGTCGGCGGGCGCGGAGATGTCGATCGAGGGCCCGCTAAAGTCCCCGCACTGTTCGGTGAGCTGATCGCCGTGGTGGGCGTAGGCCTGCATCGCGGCGAAGGAAGGCTTGCGCGAGCCATTGGCACGTAGCAGGCCGGAGACGTCGGCTCCCTGGTCTTGCAGGGGGAACCAGATCGCGACCTGGACGTAGGGGTCTTGCGCGAGGCAGTTGTAGGCCTGGGCGAGATAGGTGGCCTGCTGCTGTTCGGTGACGCCCTGCGCCTTGCGCCCGGCCCAGAATCCTTCTTCGCACTCCGCCGAAGTCGTGCGCCAGGAGAGCTCGGTCATCCAGATTGGCTTGTCGTCTCCGTTGGCGAGCATCACGTTGTGAACTTCGCGGTAGGCAAGGAACGAGTCGGGGATCATGTGCCCGTCGTTTTCGCGCAGGAAGCTGTAGGGGGAGACGATGTTGCAGGAGGTGTCGGTGTGGACGGCGACGGCGTCGAAGTAACCCTTGGCGCCGTCCTTGTAGAGCGCTTCGAGGAACGGGTAGTCGTTGCCGGTCAACCCGCCGACGAGCACAGTCGCATTGGGTTCGGCGGCCTTGATCACGGGGTAGGAGGCCCGCAATAGCGCGGCATATGCGACGGGATCGGGGGCTCCGACCCACCAGCTGGGGGAGTCCTCCTCGTTCCACAGCTCGTACGCCGCCACGTGTGGGCCGAAGCGCTGGGCGAGCCCGCCGACGAACGCGGCGTAGTCCTCGGGGTTGGCGGGGGGCGTGTGTTCGTTGGAGGAGCCGGTCTCCCACTGGGGGGTGCCGACGACGTCGACGATCACTTTCGTGCCGGAGGGCAGTTCGTGGAACAGCCGTTCGTAGTTGGCGATCCAGTTGGCGGAGTAGTCGCCGGGGGCAGGCTCGAGATCGGGCCAGGTGGCGAAGACCCGCACCCAGTGGACGCCGAGCGCCTTGAGATCCCCGACGTGGGGGGCGAAGCTGTCGGCGAGCACGACCCCGGGTTCGGCGGCGGGCGCGGAGGCGGCGGTGGCGCCGAGCACAAGCACCACCAGCGCGGCCAGCAGCGCTCCGGCGAGCGGCAGGCGCACACGGCGTTGGCGCAGGGGCGTATCCATCACCCATTGGATCGTACGATCGCCGGCCGCGCTTTACGGCAGTCGCCGGGCTTCGACGGATCGCGGATCGCGGATCGCGGATGGCGGATCGCGGATGGCGGATCGCGGATGGCGGATGGCGGATCGCTACTGCTCGCGGATCGCCACGACCGCCGCGGCTCGGTCCCGTGACCGGTGGATTCAGCTCAGCCCCTGAGGGACGCGAGCTTCAAAGTGATCTTCAGCTCAGCCCTTGGCGGACGCGAGCTTCAGTGTGATCTGGTAGGTCTTCGCGCCCGACGGCTTGCCGGCGGCCCGCGTGGTGACTGTGGCCAGGAGCTGCAGCGTCTTGTGGTGTTCGAGTTCCACCAGGGCACTCTTGGAGAGCTTGAGCAGCACCGTCTTGCTGGCGTGAGAGGCGATCGAGTACGAGGCTTCAGCGAGCACCACGGGCTTGGCTTTGCCGGCAGTGCCCTTGCCTTTGCTCGGCGCACCGCCTGACGTGCCGCCCGCCCCGCTGCTCGATTTCGTGGCAGTGGCCGGACTGAGCGTGAGCGCGCCCGAGATCGCGTAGCCGTTGGTGTTGGTGAGCTGCAGCGAGAGCTGTCCGGAGGCGGCCACTGTGAACGACTTGCCCACCAGGACGGCTGCCTGACCGCTGCCGCTGCGCAGGCGTTCCTTGGCTTGGGTTTCGGCCTTCCGCTTGGCTTCCTTGGCCGCCAGTTCCTTGGCTTCTTTTTCGATCTTTTCGCGAACTTCTTTTTCGATCTTTTCGCGGACTTGCGTGTCGGCCTTTTCCGCGGCTTCTTTTTCGGCCTTTTCCTTAGCTTCCCGTTCAGCTTTGGCCTGCGCTTCTTTGGTCGAGCGTTCCGTGGCTTCCTGTTCGGCCTTCAGTTTGACTTCCTGTTCAGCCTTTGCCTTGCCTTCCTGTTCCCCCTTGGCACGCCCTTCCTGTTCGCCTTTTTCCCGTCCTTCTTTTTCGCCTTTTTCGCGCCCCTCACGTTCGAATTGTTCTTTTTCGGCTTTTTCCTGCTTTTCTTTTTCTTCTTTTTCTATCTGCGCCCACGAACGGATCTTTTTCGCGACAAAGGAGCCTGGCTCTTCGTCCTTTGTATCGGCATCGAATATGCCGCTCCCGGACATTTCACTGCCGCCACCGGTGACGGTGCCGTCATTGACCACGATGTAGAAGTCGCCGCCGGGACTCCCGTTCACCAGGACGAAAACCACCTGGTTCCCGGTGACGTGTGGCTTTTCTTTTGTGGTCAAGTTTTCCGTGAATTCACCTGGGTATCCCTCGATGCTGGTGGCGCCGGAGAATTCGCCGGTTTCCTGGTTCATCTTGGAGATCACCGAAGTGCCCTCGAGAGTGCTGCCTCCGATGAACGGAAAGGTGCATCCGCACGTGAGTTCAATGCTCCATTCGCCCCTCAGTTCATCGGTTGTGGAGGCAAAAGTGCTCGGCGCGCCGGCGATGGCGAGCAGCAGAATGCAGGCGAGCGACACGCCCGTTACGAGGGAACGTGGCCGCCGGAGAACTGCGAGGAGAATGGCCCGAGGTGTACGCACTTGACTGTCGCGACAATACCGTCGGCGAGACGAAAACACAACCCTCTTTCTTCACTTGTGAGAAGACCTGAGCTACTGGTCGTTGAGGCAGTTCTTTAGCTCCCGCGCGCTGTCCCAGACTCAGCCCAGACCCAGTCGGCCAGTTCCCGCGCGCTCCCAGGCCCGGCTCAGACCGAGTCGGCCAACTCCCGTGCGCGGTGCAGGACGGCGTCGATCATCGGCGCGGTCAGCCTGCCGGTGAACGTGTTCTGCTGGCTGGGGTGAAAACAGCCGAGCAGCGCAAACGGCCCCACATCGTGCTCGGCCCCATGGCCGAAGCGGGGGCGGGGCCGCGGCACACCCTCGCCCGTGACCCCTGCGCGCAGCCGCAGCGCGGCGTCCCACGCGAACGCCCCCAGGCAGAGCGCCACGCGGATGCCGGGCAGCAGCGCCAGCTCCGCGGCGCCCCACGGCAGGCAGGTGTCGCGCTCGGTGGCGTCGGGGCGGTTGGCGGGCGGGGCGCAGCGCACCGCGGCGGTGACCCACGCATCGAGCATCCGCAGACCGTCCTCGCGGTGGGTGGACGTCGGCTGGTTGGCGAAGCCGGCGCGCCACAGCGCGGCGAACAGGAAGTCGCCCGAGCGATCGCCGGTGAAGATCCGCCCCGTGCGGTTGCCCCCGTGCGCGGCGGGGGCGAGCCCGAGGATCAGCACCCGCGCGGCGGGATCGCCGAAGCCTGCCACGGGGCGGCCCGCGTAGTGCTCGTGCGCGAACGCCGCGCGCCGCTCGCGAGCGACCTGCTCGCGCCAGGCGACCAGTCGCGGACAGCGCCGGCAGGCTTCGATCTCCCGCGCCAGCGCCGTCAGCTCGGTGGCGTGCTGGCGGGGGGTCACCCCTTTATGGCGGGGGAGGTGCCGAGCACCGCGCCGGAGGCGCTCAGCGCCTGCACTTGCACGTACGCCTCGGGGCTGGGCGTGGCGATCGCCGTCTCGAAGCCGCTGCGCGCGCCGCTAGCCACCTGGGCGAGCTGCGTGGCGGAGGGGCCGGCGAGCACGCGCCAGGAGGCGATCCCGGTCGCCCCGTTCCAGCTCGCGTACACCGTCACCGGGCCACGCTTGCTCGCGCTGGCGGCGATCGCCGGCGCGCCGGTGGGCGTGCCAACCCAGGGGAAGCGATAGGTCCGGTAGGACTCATCGCCGGGGGGCATGTGCGCGTCGTAGAGCAGCTGGCCGGTGGGGCTGAATTCCGAGAACCACGGCTCTGCCCCCCAGCCGATGAACAGGTTGCCGCTCGCCAGCAGCTGCACGCTGCCCTGGCTGCCCGCTTTCAGCGCGGTGCCGGGGTGCTCGAACTCGGACACCAGCGTCTCGGTGCCGGTCTTCTGGTTGAGCGCCACGAGGATCCCGCGCGACTGCGGGTGCACTGTCGGCACACCGCCGTTGTCGAACACGGAGATCAGGCCATCGGGCAGCAGCGTGGCGTCGTGCTGGAAGGCGGTCAGCGTGCCCGAGCCCATCTTGATCGTGCTGTGCTTGCCGCCCGCCTCCGCCTGCACCTGGCCGGTCTGTTCGTTGACCTCATACAGCGACCAGGTGTTGCGCGCGGAGATCAGCATCTCCCCGCCCGGCTCAGGGTCGAGCGAGTTGGCGTGGAAGAAGTCGAACGGCCATTCGTCGCTGGCGCTGTAGGGGGTGGAGTAGGAGCTTTCCAGCGACACGTGGTCGACGCTGTCCCACTGGCGCCGCACGAGGCCGGTGCGCAGGTCGATTTCCTGGAAGAGGCTGTCGTTGACCGCCCCGTCCTGGGGCCCGTGGATCGCGGTGAGGTTGCAGCGGATCGGGTTGAACACCGTCAGCAGCGCGGTGTCGTTGGCCCCGATGTGGAAGTCGTGCAGGTCGGCTGTCAGGCCGTTGCCGGCGTGGACGTGCAGGATCTGCTTGTAGGAGCCGTTGGCGACCACCTCTTCCCCCTCGCCGAAGCCCTGCGGGGGGATGTATCCCTGCCACCACGTCAGCACCGGCTGGCCTTCGAAGCTCTGCACCTGCAGGTTGGTCGAGTAGCTCCCCTTGGGGAGCGGGTCGAACCACACCAGCTGGCCGTCGGGTTCGGTGATCATCGGGCCGTCCCCGCCCGGTCCGGAGTAGGGGGCGCTGAAGATGTCCCCCGCGGCGCTCGTGCTGGCACCAGTGTCGACCTGGATCGAAGGCGGATTGAGACTGGGCGCCGAGTGGTAGTGCTGCACCTCCACCGAGCTCCCTTCTGGCTCTTTGCCCGGTGGCTGGTTGGGGATCGGGTCGGGCACGGAGATCGTGAAGTGGAAGGCAAACGGCTCCCAGTGCCCGTGCGCGAGCAGCTGGCCGCGGACGGTGACGGTTTCCCCGGGCTGGAACGGCGCGGCGGGCAGGAAGCTGTCCCCGTCGCCCTGGGAGAAGGCGGCCAGACGGCCGGGGTGCACGCCGGTGGCCGACCCGCTGACGGTGACCTGCTTGAGCTGATTGCTGGGCACTCCGAGCAGGCTGATCTGGGTGTGCGGCGTGGCGTCCATGGAGTCCGGCAGCGGCGAGACCCGCAACTGCGTGCCGGACAGCACATCGCTGCGGTTCAGCGCGCTCGGCACGCACCGCGGCGCCGCCGGTCCGCGGAAGGCCGCCTCCTCAGCCACGATCCGCCTGCCGCCGAGCGTGAGCGCGCCGGCGCTCGTCGCAAGCACCACGACGCCACCGAGCACCAACCCGCGGCGCAGCCAGCGGTGGTGGTGGTGTGGCTGCGCTCCGCGACCGTTCTGCGATGCCGCGTCGCCGCTGAGGGCGTTGGGACGGCTCCCATTTGCGCCGGTCGGCGGGAGTGCGGCCGCTGCGCGCCGGTTGGCTCTCCACACCCGCACAGGCGTCCACGGTCCGTCCGTGTGGCCTGGGCGGCGGTCGCTCCTCTTCACGATGTCGCCCGCAATCGTCTCTGCCGCATCGGTCCTCCGGGTAGGCGCCCGCCGGTCGAGGGGCGCATCCTAGTCTCAGACAACGCCGCAGGCTATGAGTTTCGGTGCCACGCGCGCGAAGCCTGCAACCTTGCGCCGCGGCAAGCCGGCAACGGTTATGTTAGGGCCATGCTAAGACCCGATTCCAAGAGGACGGTAAGAGCGGGGGCCCGCATGGAGGCCGGGCCGGCCGACGTGGGGGCCTGGGCTGGGGCGGCGGGAGCCGGGCGTTGAGGGTCCTCGGAGCGCTGCTCCTCGCGGCGCTGCTCGCCGTGGCGCTCAGCTCCTGCGGCGGCAGCACGACCTCCGCCTCGATCGCGCTCGACGACCGGGCCTCGGTCGCTGCGGCGGCGGCCAACCCCATCGCGGTCTCGCCACTGCCCGGGACCCCCGACGCCTCGCCCACCACGCAGATCAGCTTCCTCGGCGGTGCGGGCACGAGAGTTGCGAACGTGAGCGTCGTCGGCTCGCGCAGCGGGGCCCACCCGGGAAGCCTGCAGGCCTACTCCACCGGCACCGGCGAGAGCTTCATCCCCGCCAAGCCGTTCGTTGCGGGCGAGCGTGTCACCGTACATGCGCTCGCGGGCGCGGGTGGGGGAGCTCCAAATCAACCGGTCACCACCATCTTCACGATCGCCCACCAGGCGAGCGTCAGCCAGGTGCAGTTCCCGCTCAACCCCGGCAACCCGCATGCCGTGCAGCACTATCTCTCCGCCCCCGAACTGACTCCCTCGACCGTCACGATCACGACGCCGGCGAAGGCTGGCGCCGCCGGCGGCGATCTCTTCCTTGCCCCCTACCAGGGACTGGGGTCCCCCGGGCCGATGATCGCCGAACAGAACGGCGCGCTGGTGTGGTTTCACCCGCTGCCGCGTGAAGACTCCGCCACCAACTTCCAGGTGCAGACCTACGAAGGCAAACCCGCGCTCACCTGGTGGCAGGGCCGCATCATCAGGGTGGGCTTCGGCGAGGGCGAAGACGTGATCTACAACGGCTCCTACCAGCAGATCGCGACCGTCCGCGCCGGCAACGGCTACCGCGCCGATCTGCACGAGATCCTGCTCACCCCGGCGGGCACCGCCTGGATCGATGCCTTCGACCCGATCCACATGAACCTCTCATCGGTGCACGGCTCGGCGCACGGGATCCTGCTGGACTCGATCATCGAGGAGGTCGACATCAAGACCGGGCTGGTGATGTGGGAGTGGCACGCGCTCGGGCACATCCCCCTCAGCGACTCGCTCAATCACGTCTCCTCCGGGGAATACCCGTGGGACTACGTTCACATCAACTCGATCTCGCCGGAACCGTCGAGCGCCGCCGGCGCCGGCCAACCGGGGAACGTGATGCTCTCCTCACGCAACACCTGGACGCTGTATGACGTGAGCATGCACACCGGCGGCTACAACTGGCTGCTCGGCGACGGCGGGCATTCGAGTTTCAAGCTCGGCTCCGGCGTGCGCTTCTACTGGCAGCACGACGCCGAATTCCAGCCGGGTGGGCTGATCTCGCTGTTCAACAACGCCTCCGACCCGCCCAAGCAGAAGGAATCGAGCGGCCTGCTGCTGCGCCCCAATTTCTCCAACCACACCGTCACGCTCGTCAAGCGCTTCGTCAACCCGAGCAAAACGCTGCTGGCCTCCAGTCAGGGCGACACGTTGAGCCTGCCGGGCGGCGACTGGCTGCTTGGCTACGGTGGGCTGCCGAACTTCACCGAGTTCAACTCCTCCGGCCACGTGCTGCTCGACGGCACGCTCGGCAAGAACGTGCAGGACTTCCGCACCTATCTCTCCTCCGCATGGAGCGGCCAGCCCACGACCGCGCCGGCGATCGCCGTGCAGGCCGCGGCGGCCGGAGCCACGGTCGAGGCGAGTTGGAACGGCGCCACCGACGTCGCCTCCTGGCAGGTGCTCGCCGGCAGCTCGCCGGAAGGCTTGACGCCGCTCACGACCGCGGCCCGCAACGGCTTTCAGACGACGATCCCGGTGAGTGCCGCCGCCGGCACGTATGTCGCCGTGCGCGCGCTCGGGGCCTCCGGTCAGACGCTCGGGACCTCCACCGCGCAACCCATCCCTTAGTCCAAGAAGATCAACTCACCAACGCCGCCGCCGACCTCTTCTCGCCGGCGTGGCGAGCGTCGCGCGACCGGCGGGGGCCCGCGGCGAGCCGTTGAGCGAGGTGTTCCCAAACGGGCTCAGCGGCCCGTGTTCGACTTCCTCGCGGCGCAGCCTCGCGGCGGCCGCGCCGCGCGCGGCTTTCTTGGCCGTCTGGAAGTAGTTCTCGAGGCCCAGCCCGTGCGCGTCGGCCAACTGGCGGGGGAGCGGGCCGCGCAGCTCATCGCGCAGCGCGCGTTCGTACAGCCTGATCAGCTGCCCTTCCAGGCGGCTGGTGCCGGCGCCGTTGTCGAGCTCCAGGCGTCCCGCGCGTGTGCGGTAGTCGTAGAGCTCACGCTCCTGCCCTTCCTGTTCGGGCTCGATCCCTTCCGTGCTCCAGTTGGAGTAGGTCGCGAACTTTGCGTTCGCCGTGCGCATCGCCACCACGTGCAGGGGCGCGTTGGCCGCATATAGTTCGGTCGCGAACTCGGTGACGATCTCGTCGGTCGCGTGCAGCACGTAGGGGCGCCCGGGGGCGCCGGGGTTGGCGAGGATCGCCGCCAGGTCGGCGCGATCGGCGATGTGCGCGTAGCGCGGTTCTGTGCGCCAAGCATCCGAGCCGCTGGCGATCCGCAGCAGAAGCGGTGCCACGTCCACGCTCGAGGTCAGCTGCATCCGCGGCCGACGGATCCCCGAGGTCAGCCGGCCGCGCGGGTCCTTGACAATCAGCGGCACCCTGATCGCCTCCTCGTAGGCCCCCCCGCCCTTGCCGCGCAGGCCGTGCGAGGCGCCGTACTCGCCGTGATCGGAGGTGAACAGCACGACGGTGTTCGCTGCCACACGCGGGTTGCTTTCGAGCGTGCGCAACACCTGGCCGATGTGTTCGTCCACGTTGCGCTGCAGCTTCACGTACAGGTCCATGAACTGCTCCCATTTCCTGAGCGCCCGCGGGCCGGTGAACGGCACCGGCCCAAACGATCGCGCCGCGGTCTGCTGCAGCGAGAGCTGCAGCAGCGGCTTGTGCTGGGCTTCGAGCATCTCCGGCGTCTCGTAGTTGGGGGGCAGCCCCCGTACCAGCGCCGGCGCGGTGCGCTCGGAGGGGACCTGCTCGCTCCACTTGTGCCACCACGCGATGTCGTGCGGGTTGACGAACGATACGGTCGTGCACCACGGCTGCGCGGAGTCGCCGTTTTCGGAGAACCACGCTTCGAACTGGTTGGCGATCAGCGGGTCCACGCGCCAGCCCTGGCCGGGGCCGCCGTCGGGCGAGGGGTAGGTGCCGCCGGCGAAGCCGTAGGGCTCGAGCGCACCCGCGTTCGCCAGCACCGTCCACTTGCCGTCTTTGTGCGTGAGGTGCCACTTGCCATACCACCAGGTCTCATAGCCCTGTTCGCGCAGCATCGTCCCCCACGTCGGGAAGCCCGGGTCGAGCGTCGAGCCGCCGGTGATCATGCACCCGGTTTGATGGGTGTAGAGGCCCGTCAGCAGCGTCGAGCGCGCCGGCGTGCAATCGTTGGAGGCGGTGTAGTGGTGCTCGAAGGAGACTCCTTCGCGGCGCAGTCGGGAGATGTTCGGCAGCATCCGTGCGAGCGTCGGCGAGGCGGTGAACCACTGCGGCGTGCGCAGCTGATCGACCACGATCACGAGGATGTTCGGCTGCGCGGATCGCACCGGCGCGCTGCGGGTCGGCGGCGGCGAGCCGAGCGCCTGCTCGGGCACCGAGGTCGTGGGCTGCCGCTCCGTGCGTGCGCGCGCGTGTCCACGCTGATGCGGTGGCGTCGTCGCCGGCGTGGGGCCAGCGACCTCTTTGGCGACCGCCGCCATCGCACTGCCGCCCAGCAGCGCCCCGCCGGCGACCACTCCCCCCTTCAGAAACGTGCGCCTGTCGATCCGTCGCTCGGGCATCCCCTGCAAACGTATTCTACGGTTCCCTAAGCGCGGGCAAAGGTCAAGTTAAGAGCGCGTTGGGATCGTGGAGGCACGGGGTTGAGACGTGGAGGGCGTGGGGTTTGTGATCAACTTTTCGGGCCCCAACCCTTCATTTTGTGAAGTGGTATGGGGTTGGTTTGGATGACTGTTCCACGGCGACCAACCAGCTACTGGACCTCTCATAGCTGTCATCTGGTCGCCCACCTCACAGGTCCAGTCGGTGGTTAGACCCAAAAAACTGAGACACCATCTGCGGTTGAGTGCTTGTTCAGGTCCCAGCCCGCCCGCTCTAAGCCCTTCATTTTGTGAAGTGGTAAAGGGCCTTTTAAAAGACATCTCCCACCCTCCTCAGAAGACGGGCGTCTCGGTGTAATCCCCGAACACCTGCTGCAGCGACTCGACGATCTCGCCCTCGGAGGCACACACGCGGGCGCACGCAAGCAACGGCTCCATCAGGTTGCGATCGGGCTGCGCTGCCGCCTCGCGCAGCGTGGCGAGCGTGCGCTCGACCTGGGCGCCGTCGCGGCCCGCGCGCGCGGACTGCAGGCGGTCGAGCTGCTTGCGTTCGAGCGCCTGGTCGATGCGCAGGATCGGCAGCGGCTGCTCGTCCTCGAGCACGTGGCTGTTGACGCCGACCACCACACGCTCGCCGGCGTCGATCTCCTGCTGCAGCTCGAACGCCGCGTCGGCGATCTCGCGCTGGGGGAAGTTGCGCTTGACGGCCTCGACCATGCCCCCGAGCTGCTCGATCTTCTCGAAGTACTCGTAGCAGCGCGCCTCCATGCGGTCGGTCATCGCCTCCACGAAGTAGCTGCCGCCCAGCGGATCGGCGGTGCCCGCCACGCCACTCTCGTGCGCGATCACCTGCTGCGTGCGCAGCGCGATGCGCACCGCCTCCTCGGTCGGCAGCGCGAGCGCCTCGTCGTAGGAGTTGGTGTGCAGCGACTGCGCGCCGCCCAGCACCGCCGCGAGCGCCTCCACCGTGGTGCGGATGATGTTGTTGAGCGGCTGCTGCGCGGTCAGGCTGACGCCGGCGGTCTGCGCGTGGAAGCGCATCAGCCACGAGCGCGGGTTCTTCGCGCCGAACGTGTAGCGCATCTCCCGCGCCCAGATGCGCCGCGCCGCGCGGTACTTGGCGATCTCCTCGAAGAGGTCGATCTGGGCGTTGAAGAAGAACGAGAGCCGCGGCGCGAACTCGTCCACGTCGAGGCCGCGCTCGACCGCCTGGCGCACGTAGGTGAGGCCGTCGGCGAGCGTGAACGCGAGCTCCTGCTGGGCGGTGGCCCCGGCCTCGCGGATGTGGTAGCCGGAGATCGAGATCGGGTGCCAGCGCGGCATCCTGCGCGTGCACCACTCGATCATGTCGCCGCACAGGCGCATCGCCGGGTCGATCGGGAAGCACCACTCCTTCTGGGCGATGTACTCCTTGAGGATGTCCGCCTGGATCGTGCCCGAGAGCTGCTCAGGTGGAGTCTCGGTGGCAGCCACGTAGAAGGCGAGCATGATCGCCGCGGGGGCGTTGATCGTCATCGACACCGACACCTCGCCGAGGTCGATCCCCGCGAACAGCGTCTTCATGTCCTGCACCGTGTCCACGGCCACGCCCTCGCGCCCGATCTCCCCGAGGCAGCGCGGGTTGTCGGAGTCGTGGCCCATCAGCGAGGGCATGTCGAACGCGGTCGAGAGCCCGGTCTGGCCGTGCTCCAGCAGGTAGTGGAAGCGCTCGTTGGTCTCCTCGCTGGTGCCGAACCCCGCGAACTGGCGCATCGTCCACAGCCGTCCGCGGTACATCGACTCGTACACCCCGCGCGTGAACGGGTACTGCCCCGGGCGCCCGATCGGGTCCTCGGCGGATGGGTGGGCGCCTATTCCCGCCGGCAGGTCGGCCTCGGTGTAGAGCTCCTCGACCGGTTCCCCCGATAGCGTGCGCCCGTCCGCCGTGTCCGCCTGCGATGGGGGGGAGGTGGCACTTTTCACGATGACTGCAAGATACCGGCCCCCGGGAGTGTCCATCGCGGCGGCGATCGCAGCGGTGGCGCTTGCACTGGGCGGATGCGGCTCCTCGGGCGGGAACGCCACCGCGGGCGCGGCGGCGACGAGCAGCAGCGGTGAGGGCGCGGCACGAGCCCCCCTCCCCTCCCCCCTTCCCCACCCAACCAAGGCGACGCTGATCCTCGACTTCACGCCCAACGCGGTGCACGCCGGGATCTACCGCGCGCTGGCCGCCGGGTACTACCGGCGCGAGAACATCGACCTGCAGGTGGTGGCCCCCAGCGCGACGGTCGAACCGCTCAGCCTGGTGAGCGCCGGGCGCGCGCAGTTCGGGCTGGCCGACGGCAGCGACGTCGCCACCGCGATCGGCCACGGCGCGCGCGACGAGGCGGTGATGGCGCTCGTGCAGCGCCCCGTCGGCGGGCTGATCGCGCTCGCCTCCGAGCACCTGCGCTCGCCCGCGCAGCTGCAGGGCCGCACGGTCGGGATCACCGGAGTGCCCTCCGATCTGGCGGTGCTCGACACCGAGGTGCGCCATGCCGGCGGCGATCCGGCGAAGGTGCACGTCGTGACGGTCGGCTTCAACGGAGCGCAGGCGCTGCTCGCCGGGCGCATCGCGGCCTTCACCGGCTTCATCCCCGACGACGGCGTCGGCCTCGAAGTGGAAGGGCATCCGATCACGCCCTTCTGGCTCGACCGCAACGGCGGCCCCAAGTACCCAGGGCTGGTCGCGTTCGCCAACCGCGCGCTCGCGCGCTCCGATCCGGCGCTGGTGCGCGACTTCCTCGCCGCGACGGTGCGCGGCTACGAAGACACGCTGCGCGATCCCACCCGCTCGCTCGATGAGTTGCTGCACGCCAACCCTTCGCTTCCGCGCACGCTCACCGCCGCCTCGCTGCGCGCCTACCTGCCGCTGTTCGATGCCGGCGGCGCGCCGGCCGATCACCGATCGGTCGGGACGATTCATCCAGCGCGGATCGCCGAACTGTCGCGTTGGATGCTCGTCAACCACCTCAGCTCGGCGCCGCTCCCGTTCGCGCGCTACGGCAGCGACGCCTTCCTGCCCGCCTCCTAAGATTGGGCATTTCTTGACATCTGGTATTTCTATAAGTCCTTGATAGGGACGTACATAGATGTATAATGGAAGCGCGATGCGCGGCAGGGGAATGCAGCGCCGCGGGGTTTGGCAGGGAGAGGAGCGGGGCAGAGGGCTTGACTTGAGCGCCCAGCGTGGGGAGCCGCGATGAGGCTGCTCGTGACCGGCGTCAGCGGGCTGATCGGCTCGAACGTCGCCGCCGCGGCGGCGCAGCAGAGCTGGAGCGTGCTCGGCACCTGGCATGAGGCGCCGGTGAGCCTGCTCGGGGCGCGCACCGCCCAACTCGACGTGTGCGACCGCCACGCCTGTGTGACGCTCGCCGAAGAACTGGAACCGGACGTCGTCGTGCACGCCGGCGCGCAGGGCGGTCGGGGGCGCCTGGAGCGCGAGTCGCAGCTGGTCGAGGCGGATCTGCTCGGCACCGAGAACACGCTCGCGGCCGCGCGTGCGGTGCGCGCGCGCTACGCGCTGGTCTCCTGCGAGCACGTTTTCAGCGGGGCGCGGCCCTCGGGGGAGTGCTGGGAGGAGGAGGACCCCACCGAGCCGACCACGGCGCTCGGGCGCTCGCTGCTGGCCCGCGAGCAGCTCGCGCAGGACTACCGCGGCAGCTGGCTGATCACCCGCCCCGCGGACGTGTACGGGGTCAACCTCGCGATCCCGGACGCCACCTCCGAGAACGACGCCGACGAGCGCGCGCGGTGGGTGTGGGAGCGCTCCGGCGAGCCGCTGCGCTGGGTGGTGTCGCTGCGTGCCGGGCGGCTGCTGCTCGCGCCGGAGGGCGTGCGCCGCTCGCCGACGTACGCGTGGGACTACGCCCAGCGCCTGTGCGAGCTGATCGCCCAGGAGTGCGAGGGCCTCTTCAACACGGCGGGCCCGACGATCGTCGGGCGCCTCGCGCAGATGCGGCTGCTCGCGCGCGCGTTTGGCTGCGAGATGGAACTCGTGCGCGACGGCCCCCCCACGCCGTCGCTGCCGGCGAACACGGCGCTGTGCGACCGCAAGACGAGCTTCGTGCTGGGCCACCCCGCGGTGGACCCGTTCAGCGGGTATCGCCTGATGCGCCGCCAGCTCGAGCGGCTGCTGGGAACCCCCGAGCCGCCGGCACCGCCCCACCCGCCCGCCGCCCTGCCCCTCTCCCTCCAAGCTCTAGGCTGAAACCATGTACAGCACGCTCGCCGACACCACGCTGCTGCAGAGCGAGCTTGCGCGGCTGGTGGGGCCCGAGCACGTGCTTGCGCCCCCCGACCCGGCGGACAGCGCGCACCGGGGTGGGATGGGGAGCGAGTGGGGTCAGTACAACCACGACGCGACCCGCAGCCGCGGGTTGAGCGGCAGCGCCGACCTCGTGGTGCGCCCCGGCAGCACCGCCGAGGTGGCGGCTGTGATGGCGCTCTGTTATGAGCGCGACGTGCCGTTGATCCCGCGCGGCGGCGGCACCGGGCTGGCGGGTGGCGCCGTGCCGCTCGTCCCGCACGGGGAAGACACCGGGTTCGGCGGCGGCGTGGTGTGCACCCTGGAGCGGATGCGCGCGGTGCGCGAGCTGGAGCCGGCGCTGTGGCGGATGACGCCCGAGGCCGGCGTGAGCACACGCCACGTGCAGCGGATCGCGCGCGAGAACGGGCTCTGCTTCCCGCCCGACCCCGGCGCCTCCGAGCAGTCGCAGATCGGCGGCAACGTCGCCACCAACGCCGGCGGGCCGCACGCCTTCAAGTACGGCGTCACCGGTAACTGGGTGACGGGCCTGGAGGCGGTGGTGGCACCCGGCGAAACGATCGTGCTCGGCGGCCCCTACCGCAAGGACGTCGCCGGGTATGACCTCAAGAGCCTGTTGATCGGCTCGGAGGGGACGCTGGGGATCATCACCGCCGTGCGCCTGCGGCTGATGCCCGCGCCCGAGGCGGCGCTGCCGCTGATCGCCTTTCACGCCACCCGCGAGCAGGGCTGCGCGGCGATCCTCGACGTGCTCGGCGCCGGGATCGTGCCCGCTGCGCTCGACTTCGTCGACGGCGAGGCGCTGCGGATGGCGGCCGGCGCGTGGGCCGGCGGCAGCGGCCTGGCGCTGCCGGTGCACGCCGAGTTCATGCTGCTCGCCGAGGTGGACGGCACGCGC
This sequence comes from uncultured Solirubrobacterales bacterium, assembly GCA_963744135.1. Taxonomy (GTDB): domain Bacteria; phylum Actinomycetota; class Thermoleophilia; order Solirubrobacterales; family Solirubrobacteraceae; genus Palsa-744. The sequence goes on from CAVUSE010000004.1 coordinate 1,688,368, forward strand.
GAACGGGCGCGCGCCGCGCACGCCGAGCTGGCGGCGGTGCTGGGCGGGGGCGCCCTGGAGCTGCGCCGCCCCGACCGCGCGGCGCTGTGGGAATGGCGCGACCGCGTGCCGGGCGCGGTGAGCGCGATGCGCGGCGGGAAGGTGAGCGAGGATGTGGTCGTACCGGTCGAGCGTCTCGCCGAGGCGCTCGACCGCTTCGCGGAGATCGCCGCGCGCCACGGGCTGCGCTCGTGCGCGTGGGGGCACGGGGCCGACGGCAACGTGCACGCCAACCTGCTCGTGGATCCGCGCAGCGAGGCCGATCTCGCCGCGGCCGCGGCGGCCACCGAGGAGCTGTTCGCGCTCGCCGTCGAGCTCGGCGGCTCGATCAGCGGCGAGCACGGCGTGGGCTGGTGCAAGAGCGGCCAGCTCGCCCGGCAGTGGCCCGAGGGGGCGCTGCGACTGCACGAAGAGATCAAGCGGGTGTTCGATCCGAAGGGCCTGTTGAACCCGGGCAAGAAGCTCGCGCGCTGACCTGATTTGCCGGGGGGTGGTCGGGAGGGGGGCCCGCCCCCCTCCCGCTCCAAGTTGCTCGCGCGGTAGGCATCCCCGACGATGCCGCCGGGGGCGGGGTGGCACCCGACCGCGGCCGGCCGGCCGAGCCCAAATCCTTTCTGGCAAGCGGTCTTTCCGCCGTTAGCGCTAGTCTGCGCGCCTTGCTCGTATTTGGTCCAAACAAGAGCGGCCCGGTTCGCCGGCCTCCGGCCGGCTGCACCACCCTCTCATTCGAAAGGAAGCATCCATGAACAAGACGCAGCTCGTCGACGCGCTGTCCACTGACAGCGGTCTCTCCAAAGCTGACGCCTCGCGTGCGCTCGAGTCGTTCGTCACCACCGTGGGCAAGGCGCTGAAGAAAGGCGACGAGGTCGTGATCACCGGCTTCGGCAAGTTCTCCGTGGTGAAAAGGGCGGCGCGCCAGGGCGTCAACCCGCGCACCGGGGAGAAAGTCAAAATCAAGGCCTCGAAGGCCCCCAAGTTCACTCCCGGAGCGGGTCTGAAGCAGATCGTCCACCCCAAGAAATAGAACGAGCCGCCCGCCGCGCCGAGAGGCGGTGGGCGAGCACCCGCGGATCTGGGCGCATCCAGACTTCCGCGGGGAGGGCATCGGGGACGAGGGATGACGCGCCGCGCGCGATCGCCGCGCGTGGTAGCGTCGCCGCATGCCGCGCGTGGAAGAGCTGGAGCTCCCCACCCTCGACTACACCGACCCCACACTGCGGGGGGAGCGCTTCCACACGACGATGCGCGACTTGCGCGCCGGCGGGTGGCTGGCGGCGGGGCCGTACGGCTACGCGGTGCTCGACCGCGAGGCAGTCGAGTTCTTCCTGCGCACGCGCGCGGCGATCTTCCCCGGAATGACGATCGCGCAGATCTTCGACGTGCGCGAGGGGCCGCTGTACGAGGAGATGCGCCGCAACATCCTCCACATCAACGGCCCCGACCACACCCGCCTGCGCAGCCTCGTCAACCCGGCGCTCTCCCCGCGCGCGGTGGAGCGCCATCGCCCGGTGATGCGCGAGCTGCTCGAGGGGATTTTTAAGGGGATGGGGGCGGGGGGCTCGTGCGAGTTTGTCGGCGACGTCGCCAAGCCATACCCCTCGCAGGCGATTGCGCACGTGATGGGGGCGCCGCTGGAGGATGCTCCGCGGCTGCACCACTGGTCGAACTGGATCCAGCGCCAGTTCGACGCGATCTCGATGACCGAGCAGAAACCGGCGATCGAACAGGCCGTGTCGGAGTTCTACGAGTACGCCTGGGGGCTGGTGCGCGCGCGCCGCGAGCAGCCCGGCGAGGACCTGATCTCGCTGCTGATCGCCGCCACCGGCCTCAACGAGGCCGGCCAGCAGGTCGAGCGACTGTCGGACGTGGAGTGCGTGAACCTCGTGCTGAACATCCTGATCGGTGGCGTCGACACAACCCAGAGCCAGCTCGCGCACGCGGTGAGGCTGCTCGCTGAACACCCCGATCAGTGGCAGCTGCTCGGGGAACGGCCCGAGCTGGCCGCGCAGGCGGTGGAGGAGGCGCTGCGCTTCGAGCCGATCACCCCCTTCACCGCCCGCATCCTCGTCGAGGAGATCACCTTCCGCGATGTCACCTTCCCGGCCGGCACGATCGTGATGGTGTGCGCCTTCACCGGCAACCGCGACCTCCCCGGGGGCGACGGCGCCGCTGGGAGCGGGCGGAGACCCCGACGAATTCAACATCGCCGCCGAGCGGGACCGCGCCCGCGTGCTCACCTTCGGCGCCGGCGTGCACTTCTGCGTGGGCGCCAACCTCGCGCGCGTCGAGCTGCAGGAGGCGCTCGCCTTCCTCGCCCCGCGGATGCCGGGGCTGGAGCTCGCGGGCGAGCCGGTGTTCGAGGGCATCACCGGCATCTACGGCCTCGCCGAGCTGCCGCTGCGCTTCGCCGCCACGTAGACCGTCCGGCCGAGACGGCGCACCCCTTCCGGCCAAGACGGCGCCCAGAACATCGGTTCGGGGCGGCTGCGAGGCGAGGCCACCCTGCGCACCCTCGGCAGCAGCGTGGAACAATTCGCAGGGGGGGCATAGCCGGATCCCGACCGACATATCGGAGGAGATGACGTTGGGGACGTTGAAAGGAACAGTCGCCGCGGGCCTCGCAGCAGGCCTCGCCACCGGTCTTGCGCTGGGTGTTCTAGCGGTGGGCGCGTGGGCGGGCGAGTACCACGTGTACTCGTGCCGAACTCCGAGCGGGCAGGTCGCGCCGACGGATGGGTGGAGCCCGTCGGAACATCCCAGCTACGACCCAACTCTGAACACGTGCGAATCTGGGGGTGGGCTGATTGCGGCTCTCGATGCTGGTTATGCCCACCTCTCTGACACCGAAAACGACAAGGCCACGTGGGCCTTCAAAGCCCCAGAAGGCAACGTTATTACTCAAGCGACTTTGTGGCGCGCGGGCGAGACACCAGGTGGAGGCACTACAGAAGCGTCCTATCTTTTTTGGCTGGCCGCAGACCCTGCGACTGGACCAACTGCACACATTTTCGATGAGTGCATAGCCAGTCAAGGATGCCCAGGTGAGGGCAGCCTTGCCTATCCGTTCGCTCCAGAAAATCGTGTGATTGTTTCCAGCGATGAACTCAACAGCCCATACCTTTCTCTGAGTGCTTACTGTGGATCGGACTCACATAAAGCCCTGCCCAACCAACGAAGGCGGCAAAATCACCTACGACGCCGAGGTCGAGCTCTTTGCCGCCGACCTAGTCCTCTCCCAACCCAAGGGCCCCACCGTCTCCGCAGTGAGCGGCGGCCTCGCCGAAGACCCCACGGTGAGCGGGACCAGCGACGTGGCCTTCCACGCGGCGGACCCCGGCTCGGGCGTGTACGAAGCGATGATCGAGGTCGATGGCCAAGTGCTCCAGCACGAGGTGATCAACGAAGACGGCGGGCGCTGCCACAACGTCGGCGGTACGACCGACGGGCTGCCGGCCTTCCTCTACACCCAGCCGTGCCCGGCCGAAGCGAGCACCGACCTGCCGTTCGACACAACCGCCCTCACCAACGGCGAGCACCACCTCGTGGTGAGCGTGACCGACGCCGCCGGCAACGCCGCGACCGTGCTCAACCGCGAGATCACCGTCGCCAACCAGCTGCCGACCACCGGCCCGCCCCCCGGAGCATGCGACCCAAGCGCCGACACACACAGCCAGGTGGGCAGCCCTGTCCTCACCGCGGGCTGGAAGGGCCACAAGGGCACGCGACTGCGGGCACGCTACGGCCCCGCGCACACGATCGAAGGGACGTTGACCGACCCGGCGAGCGGGAATCGCCCCGGCACGACCATGGCGAGCGGAGCCGGGGCGGGCGGGAGTCCAATCCCCGATGCGCAGGTGGACGTCTGCGAGCTGCCCGCCTACAAGGGCGCGCCGAGCCGCCTGATCGCCGCGCCGAGCACGGGGCCGACCGGCCACTGGAGCCTCGCGCTGCCCCGCGCGCTGCCCTCCAGCAAGCTGCTCATCCTCTACCGAGGCCACCCCAGCGAAGCGACCCCCGCGGCTCAGAGCACCCTGGCGCTCACCGTCCCCGCCGCGCTGCGCCTGCACATCTCCCCGCGTACCGCCGCCTCGAGCGGCGCGATCCACTTCAGCGGCCGCCTGCGCGGCGGCCCGCTCCCACCGGGCGGCAAGCAGCTGGTGCTGGAGGCCCGCTCCCCCGGCGGCCCGTGGATCGAGTTCCACGTGATCCGCACCCACGCCAAAGCGCGCTTCTCCTACCTCTACCGCTTCCGCCTCCCCGGCCCCGCCCACTACCAGTTCCGCGTGCTCTGCGAAGCAGAGGCCGACTTCCCGTTCGCCGCGGGGGCGTCGAATGTGGTGGGGGTTTTTGAGCGGTAGGCATGGACGCGGTGGAATATGGCCCCGGCTCCAATCGCCGCGGTGGCGGCGAGCGGCCCGAAGGCGGGGATCGTGAAGCGGTAGTCGTACTCGGAGAGGAACACGGGTCCGGCGAGCAAGACCACGGTCGCCACGAAGAAGAGGAGTGCAGCACGGCGCTCTTGACCCACGGTCAGGAGCGGAGCCGCGAAGGCGAGCAGCAGCAGCAGGGCCATCAATGGTCCCTCGATACGGGTATCGCGCTCATAGTCGAGCAGGAAGGCGATCCCCTTGTGAATTTCGCCGTCGCCCGGGTAGTAGGCGGCGAGAATCGGGTCGATGGAGTAGAGGTTGGAGGTGTTGAAGTAGTAGTTGATCAGCGACTGCGGCGTGTTGCCGTATCCGGTGCCGGTCGGGCCCCTGTTGCCGTAGGGTGAGCTGGGAAACGACGGGTCCACGATCCGCACGAGATCGCGCCCGACGTATTCGAGATATTCAAGGGGCTGACCAAGGATCGCGGCCTCGGCGAAGGAGCGCAGCTTGGCATTCTCCCCCGACTGTGGGACCGTGACGTCGGGCTCACCAAATACATGCACGGCCGGCGAGATCCCGGTGAACTCCCAGGCGTCGTGGCCTGGCCGCTGAGAGCGTGGGATATGGATGCAGAGGTCTGCCGTGCCGGCGGGAGGGGTGAACTTGGAGCAGTTCGCAAATGGCGCGACGCGAGCGTACAGGTCGAAGTAGCCCGCGCCTGTGAACCCACCGTAGCCCTCGGCCTGTTCGTGCGCCCGCAGAAAGCCACCGATCGGCAGCGCCGCCGCGAGGAGGATCACCGCGCCGATCAGCGCCCGCCGCCGCCACGCACCCGGGGCGGTGAGCGGCGCGACGACGACCATCACCGCAAGCAGCACCAGTCCGAGGCTGCGCACGTCGGTCGCCGCCCCGAGCGCCAGCCCGGCGAGCACCGCCCATCCCCATCCACTCTTCCACGTGCGCACGATCGCATACAGCGCCAGGTCGACCAGGAAGATGAACACAGCCTCGCTCAGCGGCGCGTGCTCGACGAAGATCTCCGACCCGCCGAGCATCACGACGGCGGCGGGAGCAAGCGCGACCCACCCCGACAGCCCGGCTCGGCGGACGGCGCCGAACAGCAGCAGCCCGCTGGCCAGCCCGAGCAGGTGCTGCACGAAGATCGCGAACGACAGGTGCGGGTGGATGCCGTGCATCAGCCGCAGAAACTCCGAGTAGCCACCAACGCGCAGCGGATCGTTGAAGATCCCCGTCAGCGCATCCTCGATGTAGATCGAAGTGTCGGGAAACCCGATCAGCGCCGGCCGCCAGCGCCAGAGGAAGTACAGGCGAAGCGCAAGCCCCACCAGGAAGACGACCCCCAGCGCGATGTACACCGGCTGGCGCGCGGCGCTCCGAACACGACCCGGCAAGGCCTCCAAATACGCCCTCGCCCGATCGCCGAGCCCAACCCTTCCGCGAGGCTGCGCTGGCGGAGAAGCGACCATGAGCCGGAACCATATCGATGGCACAACAGCCAGGGCCTCGCTGGTGCAACCCCTGAGGGCTGGGGGAAGAGCGGCCTCGACGGGCCGGTCAAACCGCAACGCACGTCATACCCGCGCCCACGTGCCGAGGCTGGTTGGCCTGAGCCTGTCGGCGGCGCGACACCGAGCGGCGCGAGCCGGCTGCGATCTACGCAGCTCTCGATCTCGGCCCAGACAAGGCGCGCATTCTACATTGTTGCCCCCCAGCGTTGCCGCCTAACCAGACCCTGATCCCAGGGCCTACCCTGAGCAGGCGCGCCAGGAAGTCGTGGCGAGCGCTACACGTGCGCCAGCTCGCGCATCTGGCGCACGGGATGGCGACCCAGCCGGCTCGCGGTTGCATAGGGCGCAGCGTGTCTGTGGGCGCTGCTCGCCGGAAATCCTCCGTCGCTGAAGTATCCTTTCCTGCATGGCCTCACCTCCCTACACACTCTCCGACCTGCGCGACCGTCGTGCGGATATCGCGGTAGTCGCGGCGCGACACCATGCGACCAACATCCGCGTCATCGGCTCCGCCGCCCGCGGCGACTCAGACGAGCTGAGCGACATCGACCTCATGGTCGATATGGACCCCAGCCATAAACTCAACGGCTTCGCCTACTTCAGCGAACTCGACCGGCTGGAGAAGGAGTTGACCGCCTTGCTGCACTGTGACGTTGACGTAGTTGACGCCGCAGGCATCCTCGCCAATGCAAAGCTACTCACCAGCAGCGTTCACGTTCGCGACAACATGATGCGCGACGCCGTTGTCTTGTGAGGGGCGACCTCGAATACCTGGAGTTCATCGCTGAGAGTATCCAGCTCGTAACCGAGTACACGCGCAGCGGCAAGAATCACTTTCTCGCAGACGTAGGCAACCAGGATCAGGTCTTAAGGCGCATGGAGGTTCTTGCCGACGCCGCCGGCAAGCTCTCACAAGAGGCGCGTGCCGAACATCCCGAGATTGAATGGGATGCGATAACGGGCTTTCGCAATCGGATCGCCCACGGCTACATAGATGTAAACCTCGACCTCGTATGGGATGCGGTGCAGCGGCTACCAGAACTGCAGCAAGCCGTGAACGACTTGCTTCGACCTTCATGAGCAAGGTACGCGGTCAGCGCATCCTCGATGTATCGCCGAGCCCAACCCTTCCGCGAGGCTGCGCTGGCGGAGAAGCGACCATGAGCCGGAACCATATCGATGGCACAACAGCCAGGACTTCACTGGCACGAACCCCGAGGGCCTTGCGGGACGAGCAGCCTCGACGGGCCGGTCAAACCGCAACGCCACCGGCTATACTGTAACGATATGGACACTGGCAATGTGTCGGCACGGCAGGTCGCGAGGATGCTCGGCACGAGCGTCCCTCGGGTGTTGCGCGCGCTTGCCGACCTCGGAACCGAGGTGCGACATGGACGGCCGACGACGTTGACCGCCGAGCAGGTGGAGGAGCTTCGCGTGCGTCTTGGGTCAATGCCCGCGGTCGACGGCTTGGGACGGGCGGAGACTCTCGTCGCGGCGGCGCTTGCGCGCTCGCCGCTGGGGCTGGTCTCACAGCGAGCGGTCGCGCGCCGCGCGGGCGTATCGCCAACCGCTGCCGGCCGCGCGCTCCAATGCCTGCGCGAAAAGGGCCTGGTCAACGTGCGGGAGCGCTCGCTTCCCGGACGGCGCGCGCATACCGCCAGAGTGATCTGCGCAAACTACGCCTCGCCCGAGTGGTCACGTATCGCCGGGAGCCTGGCGCTGGTGCGCAGGCCCGAGCGAGCAACCCCGGTAACCCGCGCGGCGAGGGTGCCGCCGTCGCTCGATTACCTATTCTGGGATACGGCCGACTCGCAGAGGGATGTCCGGCAGGCGGGTGGTTACATCGCGCGCCGACTGCTGCAGACGGGGGACCCCGAGGGCTTGGCGTGGGGCGCGGAGAACCTGAACGAAGGGGATTGGAAGCACGCCGCGGCCACCCGCGGGATTGCCCCTGAGGCGCGCGCCCTCGCACTCAACCTGGCAGGCGGCGTCGAACAGTGACGCTCCCGGGTGAGCTGCGCAGGATCCTGCCAGCCGCGACCGCCGAAGCGTGGGAGTTGATCGCGCCGATCATCCCGCCCGATTGACTTCGACCTGCAGCAGATCGAGCTACTCACGGGGAGGCTCTTCGAAGAAGGCCTCGGCCTTTACCAGACGCGCTATGGAGTCTCACCCGAGGACGCGAGCATCCCCCACATCGTCCAGAGCCTCGGATATCTCGGCGACGTGGACGACGACCACATGCTTCCCTCGACCAAGGCACAGATCGAGGCGTACTGGCGCCGACGTCAGCCACAGGTCCTGCGCAGCCTATCTCGCCACGGCGCTGGCCCGAGCGCCAAGGAACTCCATCAAAGGATTCCCATTCCCCCACCAGGCTGCACCCTCAACTGCTACCTCTCAGCACTCCCGGCCTCCGAGTGCGCATGCCCATGTGGTGGCGAGGACCACGGAGCGGGCCGCTGAATATCCTTCAGCATGGCCTCGCATCCTCGACGCCGCCGCGCTCGACTCAATCCCGCTGCTTACTGTATAACGAGATCATGGTTCGCGCCATGAGGCTGCTACTGCCCGTTGTCGTCATCGCGTCTCTCTCCGGTCAGAGTTCGATCGCTTCCACGTATGCCAAGCCGGCGGACGTCGCGAGAACAGCCAGGGCCACTACGCACTCTGCGGTGGCGTCACGCGCCCGACGGGCACATCATGCCTGCGCCCACGTGCCGAGGCTGGTTGGCCTGAGCCTGTCGGCGGCGCGACACCGAGCGGCGCGAGCCGGCTGCAAGCTGCAGGCGAGGGAAGCAGGCAGCGGCCAGATCGTCGGGCAGCAGCCGCATAGCCCAAACTTGGCCCAGCCAGTCGTGCGTCAGACGCCGCGCGCGGGTCGTGCAGGCGGCGTGGGACGGACGGTTACGGTCTGGCTGAAGCCGCCGTGTCGCCAGTCCGCCGATCCGGGGCCGCCTGCCGGCGAGCCGCTCGTGAAACGGGGTCCAACCGAGCTGGTCAGTGGGCTGTTCCTGGCCGGAGGCCCGCCCAGTCACTCTCCGCACTGCCGGTCCGGAACGCCATCTCCCGGCACCATCACGGTGACCAGCTCAGCCACCGGCGCGGTCGTCGCGAGCGACAACGTCGCCTACGGGCAACTCGCCACAATCCCGCTCGCCCCCGGCACCTACACCATCCATGGAACCTTCGCCGACGCATTCAGCAACGACCAACCCATAGAAGCACAGCCGCGACAGGTCACGATCGTCGCCGGATACACCGTCCGCCAGGACGTCGTGGCGAGCATTAAATGAGCCGCTTGCCTAGATATGCATGCGACGTGCTTTTTTTGTGTAGGATTTGTGGCACATTGAGCGACTGAACATCACTCAGGTATGCATCATCGCGACCTTCGCGACTCTGCGCAAGGCACCGCCGTCCTCGCCGTGGCGTGTGAGCCGTCTTCGAAGGTGAGCGAGGCGGTGAAGGGGAAGCCTCCGCGGGGGCATTGGTCTGGTATGAGGATGCCGGTGGGGTGGTAGCTGGTGGTCTTGCCGTGTACGCGTTCGTAGTAGGTGAGTCCGCGTGGACCGAGGGTGGCATTCAGTTCTGCGACGGCGACGTTGGGTGCTCCTGGGAGGGTTGGGACCGGCGGGACGTCAATGTGAATATTGCCGGCGTTTGGGGCTGGGAGCAGCAGCGCTGGGAGGACGATTTGGGCACTGATCGGAGTGCCGCCGCCGGCGTAGAAGAGCAGCGCGAAGTGTCCGTCCTGTTCGGGGGCGCGTACGATCGCGACTCCCACCGTCTCTCGGAGGATTTCTGCTCCGATGGCGTACTCAGCGAGTACGCTGCCCCGTCCCATGTTGGAGTCGGCGGGGCAGCCTTCGGGACCGAAGTATTCGAGCGTGGCTTCGGTACAGGTGGCGATGCCGAGGCCGCTTACGACAATGCCGAGGGTGCTCGGGTAGCGTAGGTTGAGCGCGGTGAGTGGGGACGGTACTTGGTTGGAGGGTGTGGTGATCTGAATGTGGATGGCAAGGGTTGTGGGGGCACCCAACCTGTCAGGTGTAAATGTGACGCGGAGTTTGGCCGATTGTGAGGCGTGTGCGGTGGCTGGCAGACAGGCGCAGGCGGCGAGCAGAGCCAAGAGCCCGCAGACATGGCGTACGATTCTTTCCTTGGGTGGTGGGCTAATACGAGAGCCTGCCGCTGGTTTGTATGACCATTGCGTAGGTGCGGCGGTCGAAGGTGCCGGATAGCCCGGTGCGTCCGTGAGCGTGGCTGTAGCGGCCGCTACCGCCAGTGACTGTGATCGAGCCGTTGAAGGTTTGGTAACGCCCTGAGCCGTGTGTGGCCGCACTTCCGTGGCCGTCGATCGTACCGCCATTGGTGTGGATGGTGAAGCTGCCGGAGAAGACGTCGCCCGTCGTGAGCACGGCACGCATCGAGCCGGGAAGTGCGCCGGTGACGGGACCTTCCTCGTCGAGCTGCGAGCCGTTGGCCTTGACGAGATGCAGGTGCGCGGTGGCGGTTCCGTTCAGCGTTCGGGCTGCGTGAGCGCTGGCGTGCCTGGTGGCGGTGGAGTCGGCAGCGCCGATGAGCGCGGTGCTCGCTATGGCGAGGGTCGCCAGCGCCGCCGGACCGCTCCGATTGCGAGACCGCCCAGGGCTGGCGCACCCAATGGTCTCCGATCGACCCGAGGCGCAGGCTCGACCAGCGCTTGAGGATGGCCAAAATAGTCTCTTCATCTCGAATAGATCCTACTAGTCATCTGGCTGAGATGAGTCGATCATGCGTGATCGCTGACCGAGGACCGTGGTGGACCGCCGGATCGTTGCAGGCAACCCGAAGCTATGGGGGGTCTTGGTAGCGCCTGAGGCGGTGCTTGGCGGTCAGCAGGCGTACCCGTCGGGCCGGCACGGTGACACGCCCTGCTGTGCGTCCATATCCGGCTTGTTCGATCTGGCGCAGGATCTCGCGATAAAGCGCCGCCGCGAGAGCCATGCCCCGTCCTCCGCGGGTGAGGAGCGATATCGCGCCCAGGCCATCTTCGTAGAGCTGGTCGGCGCGGGCAATCTGGTCTCGCAGGAGCTCTTCGCGTGCGCCGGGGGAGGGAAGGCCGAAGCGCTCGATCGTGGTGCGGGCAATGTAGAAGCGACCGTGCGCGAGATCCTCGTCGATGTCGCGCAGTATGTTCGTGCGCTGGAAGGCCCTACCGAGAGTCGCCATCTTGCGCTCACAGGCGGGGTGCGAGGTGCCGAACATCTTGGCGAGCACAAGTCCGATCGAGCCACCGACGTACTGGCAGTAGCGTTCCAGGTCGTCTTCGTCTTCGATCGCTGTCTGCGCGAGGTCGTGGCGCATCCCCTCGCAGAATTCAAGCAGCGCTTGCGGTGACAGCGGGTAGCGCTGTGAGAGGTCGGTGAGAATGCGCGTCTCGGGGGTATCCGAGTCCTGACGATGCGCCCAGCGCTCGATCGCCTCGACTCGTTGCTCTGCCAGCGGATCCTCCTCGTCTACGAGGTCATCGATCGTGCGCAGCACATAGTAGAGCTGGCGCGCGTCGGCTTGGAGGTCGCGGGGCAGGAGGCGGATGCCCGCGCTGAACGTGCTCGAAGCTAGGGCGGACGCCGGGTCGCGCTGTGGTTGGGTGGTGCTGGCGGTGGCTGCTCGTGGGTACATAGGGTTATTGCGCCGCGGGGACTTGAGGCTACCGGCTCTCCCACCTTGCTTCTATTTATTCAACAAGAGTTGAGAAATGGTTGGCAGTGATAGATCACTCGGTGGAGAAGGCTGCTCGTGGCCCGAATCGGACGGTCTGTATGCCTGCGATCATCGACGCGGCGGCGGAGATTCCCGCGACGATCAAAACGGTCCGCAGCCCGAGTTGCCAGGCGGGTGTGAAGTGGACCGGCGAGCCGGTGGTATGGTGGAGCCAGCCGTCGATCAGATCCTGGCCGACGAGGCCTGCGGTCATGCCAATGAGGCAGCCCACGAGCAGCACCGAACCGCTCTCGTAGAAGATGAGCCTGGTGAATTGGCCGAAGCTCATGCCGATCGCGATCAGGGATTCGAGCCTCCCCCGCTGCTGCCAGATCGCAGCGATCATCAGGGCGATCACCGATGCGATGGTGGCGATCAGGACGATAATCGTGGTGTCGTTCAATCGCGAGAGAGTGCTGCCAAGGACCGCACCCACTTCCGATCGCCGTTCGTTGGTGGTCTCGACGGTGAGCGCACTGCCAGGGGGAAGGGCTGCTTCAACAGATTGCTTGCCCCGTTCAACGGGGATACCGGGCTTGAATGTGATGGCAAGCTCGGAGGCGGAAGAGGCGCTGTGCCACAGTCTTGCGTGGTCGTTACTGCTCATGACGATGGCACCCGGCAGCCAGCCGTAGTTTGCGATTGTCGCGGCGAGCCGGAGATTGGCGTTGCCTGTGGGGGTAGGGATCATGAAGCGCTCTCCAATGTGCAGATGGTCTTCGTGGGCGATTGGTTGGCTAATCGCCGCCCAGCCCCCTTCGCGCAACCGCCTGTCGGCCGCGCGAAGCGACCCTTCCACGAGCTGGCTGGGAGCAATCTGTGCCGGAGTCTGAGGTGGGACGCCAAGAACCCATACTCGCCGTCCAGGCAAGTCAAGAAACGAGTCGCGCCATGGCAGCACCGAGTTCACGACGCCGAGGCGCTGCAGCCGACGCTGGGTTTCTACGTATGCGAAGGGCTGAGTCGTGTAGACATTCTCCGGCCCACCGGGCTTGATCCACACGTTGGCACTCGAAAGCAGGTCCGAGGCGCCCCTACGCACCGCGTGCTGTACGTCTGAGACTGAGCCGCCGATCAGGACCATCAGGAAGGCTGCGACCATCCCCGTGGCGAGGAGCGCAACCGATCTCGTGGGGGAGCCACGTAGCTCTGCGACTGAGAGGCGAGCCGCAGGGTCGTCCGAGTGCCGCGATACTGCATACGCCAGTCTGAGAAGCTGGCGCAGGATCATGGGAAGGCAGATCACGAGGCCTGCCGTGAGCCCCACGAGCGCCACAACCGTCGTTCCGGGCTCCAGCGCAGACGCGGCGACTGAAGCGCATACAAGTAGAGCTCCGCAGGCAAAGACGACCGCATCTGAGAAATGCAGCTTGCGCGCAAGTGAGAGCGTGCGACCGACGGCTTCGGGCTCGGCCGCGGCGCCTGCGCGAAGAGCGACGGCTGCCGGCAGGGCCGCCGCGGCGAAGGCTGCGAGCATTCCCCCACCGAGCGCGATCAGGACCGTTGGCAGTCCGACGACTCGCTGGCCGCCGATCGCGAACGCGGCCGCGATGTAGCCGGGCACCGTCCGGTAGGCGATCAGCGAGATGATGTCGCCCGCGAGCAGTCCGAGTACGGAGCCGACGAGGCCGAGGATGAACGCGTCGAAGGCGAGCGAGGCGACGATCATGGAGTCAGGGGTGCCGGTCTCGATCAGGTAGACGATGAAGCGCCGGCGCTCGTCGCTGGCCAGGAGCAGAGCGTTGTAGGCGAGGATGATGCCCGCAACGAGGCTGATCGCGCTGAAGAGCAGCGTCACCTGCTTTTCCGGTCCGGCAGCAGACGCGAGGAGCTGTGCTTCGGTCTTGACCGGGCGGGCATTCAGGGTGGCCCCAAAACGGGTTGTGAGCGCACGGCGCAGCGCGGCTTCGCGTCCAGGCTTGGGCTCGATCAGGACGCGTGTCACGCGACCAGCCGCTCCGTTGAGGCTTTGCACGATCGGCAGAGGGGCCGCGGCGACCGGGCTTTCGGCAACCGGGCCGATCTTGTCGCTGGGGACGGTGGCGTCGAGCGTGAGGTGTTCGGTGCGCGCGCCGACGCGGATCGCAAGCAGCGTGCCCGGCCGGGCGCCGATCGCGTGCGCGGTGGGTTCGGTCAAGACCAGCAGCCCGCGATGGGAGGCTTCGCCGGCCCGCTGGAACTCCAAGGAGAGCTTGCCCCCGAGCGCGGTGATCTGTTCGGTAGCGCCGACCAAGGTGAGTGCCCGGCGGCCCTTCGGCCCGACGGCGACGATCGGCTGCTCGAAGATTGGCGCGGCGGCCTTGACGCCAGGCATGTGTTCGACTTCTTCGCCGATGCGCTGGTCGAAGCCTTCGGGCCCTCGCGCGGCGAGTTCGAGCGTCGCGCGGCCGGCGACGCCGTGCGCGATTTCTTCAAAGGAGCCGGTGATGCTGCGGTGGGCGACCTGGACGGCAAACAGCAGCGCGACGCCGGCTGCAACCCCCACCACGGCCATCAGCTCGCGCAGCGGCTGGACACGCAGATGACGCCTGTAGAAGAGAAGCAGGGTTCGGAGGTAGCCGATCATCCACCGATCGCCGCCTGCGCCTCCAGATCGGGCTCGGTCAGCCTGCCGTCGCGCATCCCGAGCACGCGATCGGCGTAGTGCGCCACCCGCGCGTCGTGCGTCACGAGAACCGTGGCTGCCCCTCGCTGGCGGGGAAGAGCGCTCAGCAGGTCGAGCACCGCATCCCCGGTCTCGGTGTCCAGGTTGCCCGTCGGCTCGTCCGCGAGGATCAGCTTCGGCTCGCCGACGAGCGCCCGCGCGATCGCGACGCGCTGCTGCTCCCCGCCCGAGAGCATCGACGGGGTGTGGGCCGAGCGATGCCGCAGTCCCACACCATCCAGAGCGGCGAGCGCCCGGCGGCCTGCCTCACGGTGATGCATCCTGCGCAGCAGGAGAGGCATCGCGACGTTCTCCTCGGCGGTGAGGCCCGCCACCAGGTTGAAGCCCTGAAAGACGAAACCGAGCTGCATCCGCCGGTAGGTGAGCACCTCGCGCTTTGATAGCCTGCCGAGATCGCTGCCCTCGAACCGCACGCTGCCGGCATCCGCGCGCAGCAGCCCGGCGGCAAGCAGCAGCAGCGTCGACTTGCCCGAGCCGCTCGGGCCGAAGATCGCCACGAGCTCACCCCCGCTGGCGCTCATGCTCACGTCGGCGACGGCGTGGACCACCCCGCCGGGACTCACGTAGTCCTTGTGCGCGTGCTCCAGCTCAAGCATCGGCTGCGACGCGGCGCGACCCGGCCGACGGGAACTGGTAGACCTTCCCGCGCTCCCCGATCGGCTCGGGATCGACGAGCTTGCCGTCGCGCAGATAGAGGATCGGGTCCGCTCGCAGCAGCGTCTCCGCGTCGCTGTCGGTGATCAGCACGGCAACCCTCGCCCGGTGCGCGAGCTCGGAGAGCAGCACCATGATGCCCTCCTGCTCGAGGAGCGAGAGGTTCGATGCCGGGCCGTCGGCGAGCAGCAGCCGGGGTTCGGTGACGATCGCGCGCGCGATCGCGACGCGCTGGCGCTCGCCGTCGGAGAGTTCGCGCAGGTCCATGCCGATGCACTGCTCCGCCTCGCACGCGAGCAGCGCCTCGCGGACCCGCCGCTCGGTGCTGCGACGCCCACAGCGATCCACGAGCAGGGGCATCGCTACATGGTCAACCACGCTGAGCCGCTCCTGCCAGGACTGCGAGGCCCACACGCACGCGATCTCGCGACGGCGAAAGCGCGTCCGCTCCCCAGCGGACATCCGGTCCAGGCGCTCCCCGTTGTAGGTGACCGTGCCGCTATCCGGCTTGCGCAGGCCGGCGGCTATCCGCAGGAGCGTCGTCTTCCCCGAGCCACTCGGGCCGAAGATGCCCATGATCTGACCGCGATCAAGCTCGATGGAGACCTCGTCCAGCGCGACTCTTGTCCCATTGGGCCGGCTGTAACGCTTGGATATCCGCTCAAGGCGAAGCATCGCTTCAGCGCCAATCCCCGTCCAACCACGAAGTCACCTGCAGCGAAGCGAGCCAGTCAACCATCGCGATCCTGCTTGCGTTTGGGGGGCGTCAGGTTCCGCTGTTTCGCGGCGATCCTGCCGAACAGCTCGTCGCGAGCGCTCTGGCGATCCTGTGCCTCCTTGGACGCGCCGGAGCGCCCGTGCTCCGAAGGCCAGATCGCGTCCTCGGTGAGCAGCCAGGAGACCATCTCGTGCGCGTGTTTGGCCCACCCCAGCTCGCCTTCCAGATGCGTGATGTCGGCACTCAGCCCGAGCCTGAGAAAGACGTGATCGGCCCGCACCCGCGATCCGACGGCGGGCGCCTCGGGAATCGCATCGCGCTGATGCGATAGGTCCTTCAAGCGGGTAGCACAGTCACGTTCGTAGGCGCCGATCTGCCCCAGCGCGTCTTTCAGGCGTTCTGGGCCGGCCAACGCGATCTTGACGAGCAGCGGCCGGCGCAACAGCCGAGCACCGCGCGTCTCCTCGCCGAACCAGCGATCGAACTCCGCGACGCCGCTCGCTGTGATCGCAAGGACCTGTCGTTCGTCCTCATCCTCCAGCGCGCCGTCGATCCGCTCGATCAGCCCTGCCAAACGCAGCCGCTTGATCGTCTGATACAGCTGGCCGGAGTTGATGTCGTACGCCGGCCCAAGCCGCTTCTCCATCCGTTCGCCGAGCTGGTAGCGGTAGGCCGGCCTGTGGATCAGAAGCCCCAGCAGTGCGTGCCTGGCAGACACTCAGCTTCCTCCCTGTGCATAGCGATCCGGCATATCATCCTCATCGATAGGAATATTCCGACCGCGCAAACCCTACACCGAGCGCTCGATCGGCGTCAGCACGTCCAACAAATACTTACTTAAAGGTCAACCGATCCCATGCCCGAGCCCCACCCACCAGGCACGACCAAGGCCATCGCTTTGCCCCCCAAGTCCAGGCGGGAGCAGGCAAAACGCCCGGTCCCCCAGGATGACGGACCTCCCAAAGCTCAGATAGGAAGGCGCGGACCGCTTTTCGGAATGCTTACTTAAAGGTATTGACCTGCGCGCAGCGTCCTGCACTATCTAGCTCATGGCCGCAAGTGCAAGGGCGAGACCGCGGTGCCCGGTCAATGTCTCCGACTCCCGTCCGAGCTGGGCGCGGCAGGGCTGCGCCAAGAGCTCAACATCGCTTTGGCTTGCCTCGGGGTCCGGATCCGCGCAGGCGCCCGCCGAAGGGGAGGCGGCGGGTCGTCAGCGCGACCGATGCACCCTTGCCCACGCCCAGGCAGTCCATCGCGCCGCTCGCCGGAGATTCATCCGGCGCTTTGACCCGCAACCCCGCTGGCACCCCGCCTGACCCCGCGGAGCGGCTCTGAGCGATGCCCAAGCAACTGGATCCCGAGCGCCCCGGCAAGTTCTCCGCCTCGCTGGTCGCCGGCCTGGAGATACTCGCATGCTTCACCGCCGAGCACCCGGTCCGCGGAATCGCCGACATGGCCGACGAGCTCGACCTGGGCCGCTCTACCACCCACCGCCACGCAGCCACGCTGGTGACGCTCGGCTACCTCGAGCATGGACCCTCGCGCAAGTACCGACTCGTCCCACGCGTCTCAGACGTCGTGCTCTCGCTGTTCGGCTCGATGGCGATCCGCCGAGCCGCCGCGAGCCTCTGCGGGAGCTGCGGGCTCGCACTGGGCGCACCGCGAGTCTGGTGGCGCTGTGGGGCACGGGAATTGCCTACGTCGACCGTTGGCAGGGGTCTCACCAAGGGCAGGACGCGGTCGATATGGGCATTGGACCGGGTACGCGCCTGCCCGTCCACTGCACCGCCGCGGGTAAGGCGCTCCTGGCACGCCTGCCCGCGGCGGAGCAGCTGGATCTGATCGCGAAGTTGCGTCTCACGCGACGCACTCCCAGGACGATCGTGACCAAGACGGCCCTACGAGCTGAGCTTGAGCGGATCGTGGCAGAGGATGGGGTGGCGGTTGAGGATGAGGAGTTCTCAGCCGGAAGGCTATTGCCCCCGCGATGGTAGACGAGGAGGGTCGCCCGGTCGCAGCGATTGAGCTGATAGTCCCGGCAGAGGCGTACATTCTCAAGGAACTGCTTGAACTTGCTCCCAAAGTCGCCCTCACTACTCTGCGTGTTGCAGAGGACTGGCGCGACAAACCACAATCTAGGTAGGAGGTATCGATGCGCAAGTTGAAAGCAACTCACTTCACCATCCTCATGTCGTTGTTTGTCTTAATATTCACAAGCTCGGCGTCAGCGCACTCGTGGGGGAACAAATGCGAAGCGCCAGCACCATTTGGGGGTACTGATACCCACTGTTACCTTATTGCCGGTCGCGCAAGCACCGCGCTCGGCTCTATAGACGAAGTGGCGGTTACGGCCGCGCTTAGCTTTGACTGGGGAGAACCTGAAGTATTTTCCTTGATGAGCAGTGGGTGTCTTTCAAACAGGATCCTGGCAAGTGGATCGAGGCAGGAGACATAACGGGCGCGGGCTATAATTGTTGCGGTGTACACGCGTTCTTTGCCGAGTATACTCCCAATAGCGAATGGCACCTCTACGTCGCGCCTGGCGAACAGGCGTATGACCAATACACCCACTATCTTCTCTATGACACAGATCAGAACGGAGTTTGGGATGTGTATGTGGGCTGTTCCCCCGGCTCCGAATCATGGTGTATAGTAGCCGAATACGGAGGGTGGCCGGTCCGTATGTCGAAACAGGAAGCCGGGCAAGAGGTCGGCGACTACTACGAACCGCACGACGCGGCGCTAGACAAGGTGGCGTACTGGCAGAATGGCTCCAGTCCCTGGATCCCATGGAGCGGAGTGACCGTCGGTACCTATAATCGTAACGGTGAAAGCGTCCCACAAATTTGCTACAAAGCTAACCACGAAATAGCTACGCCTGGGGATCTTGAATACCGAGAGTGCGGTGGCGAAAAAGAACCCAATGTGGTGCTTGTAGAAGACAAGACTCAAACGACGACACCCACGCCAGAAACGGAAACTGTTTTCGAAGAAGCACCAGCCGGCGAGACACTCTCAGCGCAGGTCCCAGCGGTTCGTCGCGGCGATCTTGTACCTACTGGAAAATATCGCGCCGTCAAGCGAATAGCGGGCACGAACGCGATCGTCGAGGAATACGTTGGCAACAAAAAACCAACTGCCGCAACCCTCGAATACGGCCTCGTTAGCTCGTCGAGCAACGCACCCTAGTCACGATGTGGGCGTTACGGATTCACGGGCGTTCCGTGCTGCCATTATGTTAGCCGCATCGTCGGCAGCGATCTTCGACCGGAGAGGGAGGGTCTGGATTACACCAACCGACTAGTCGTAGACGAACCTGGCAGTGACGTAATCGGGAGCCGGTCTCGTTTGAAACGAGACCGGCTCCCTGCAAATTCGTTGCCTCCACGTCCGTCTTGTCGCGTAAAGCGCCAGCCCGACTTGGACGGTCTGTACACCCGCAATCGTTGACGCAGCAGTTGAGCTGCCCTCACCACGTTGCATCCCCCCTTGGGTTTGTGTAAGATCCTAGCCTATGGGCTCCCACACGGTCGGGAAAAGATGAGCAAGACTAAGCAAAACGTGACCCACCGCGGAACGGGCAGATGGGTAGTGCTGTCTATCGCGGTGGTAGTTACGATCGTTCTGGCGATAGGCCCTTCCCGTGGCCTAGCTTCTGCCGGTGAGCTTTCGTCCTTGCCCCAAGTGGGCGCTCTAAACTCTAGTTCGCTAGCCTCGAAGCCAGCGAACGTAGCTGCACGCGGCAAGGTGGCTGCTTGCCGCCACGTGCCGAAGCTTATTGGTCTGAGCCTGTCGGTCGCGCGTACGCGATCAGCGCAAGCAGGATGCAAGCTTCGAGTGAGGGAAGCTGGCACTAGCCAGGTCGTCGTAGAACCACCTTCCGGCCCGAGTGCTGCTCAAATCGTCACGCGTCAAACGCCGCACGCGGGAGGAGTTGGACGAGTCGTGACAGCGTGGCTGAAACCTCTCTGTTATCAGTCTGCGGAGCCGGGACCGCCAGCTCACGAGCCACGTGTGAAACGTGGGCCAACCGAGCTGGTCAGCGGCCTGTTCCTGGACGGAGGCCCGCTGAGGCATGCGCCGCGATGCCGGTCCGGAACTCCATGGGCGGGCACTATCACGGTGACGAATCCGGCGGGCATGATCATCGCGAGCGATAAGGTCCACACCGGGAAGCTCGCCAGAATCCGGCTTGCGCCGGGTACTTACGCTATCCACGGAACCTTCGCCAACGCAACTCGCAACGGCCAGCCCATAGAAACCGAGCCGCAAACGGTGACCATCACCGCCGGGGAGACCGTTCGCGAGGATGTTGTGGCGAATATCCCCTGACAGAGCCTGGGCTGATGCCAGGTTGGTCACTTACTGGGTAGGGACCTCCACATCGATAACGACCGTAAAGCCATTCCCAACCTTATCGTCAGGGTCTTGATAGTCGATCACCTTCAAGTTGGCGGCGTCGCACATCGCGATAAAGCTGTCGCATGACCAAACACTCCAATGCTTGTCCTCGTCTGAGGTAAAGCCGGCTCGATGACGCTCCAGTAACTCATCGATGGTGGTCAGCGGGCGTCCTGAGTCGAAGGTGCGATCGCGATGAGGTGCTATCACAACTACGTAGCGGCGGGCGACGCGCACCCACTCGTAGAGTGCCCTCAGTGGATCGGGAAAATGCTCGATTACATGTGAGGAGAATACGAAATCGTAAGCGTTGTTCCCAAAGGGTAGAGCGTCGCCTGGGGCCACCACATCCACTTTGGCGGCGCGCATCGCCATTCGACGCTCCTCGCGCTTATACACGGTGTCGTCGCTGGCAAAGCGGTCGACATTGATCGCGTCAAGGTAGAAGCGGTTGTGGCTGGCAGCGCCAATCTCGATCCCTTTCAAGCCGGACAGGTAGCTTGAAACGAACTTCGAGCGCTGACGGCGAAGCAATCGCCAAGCCGTTGTTGTGCGAAAGAAGACACTCGAAGAGATGAGGAAGCCCACTGATCAATGCCCGTGATCGCTTCCGGGCACGGGCGAAGCGTCTGTCGAATGGGTGCGCGGCGATGCTTGGCAGCCTACCGCAGGGCGGCGCCGTTCTGCCGGCGTGAGGCGCCCCGCCGCCACAAGCTGCAAGATTGGGGGGATGCCAATCGCAACGGCTGAGCCAGCGACGACCGAGAACGTGCTCGACACCGCCCAGGCCGGGCCCGCTGCGCTACGGGGCAGCGCCGTGCGTACCGGAGCCTACGTCACCGGACTGTTGCTCTCCGTCATCTCCGCCCCGCTGCTGGTGCGGCACCTCGGGGAAGTCGAATTCGGGCATTACATGACGGTGCTCGCGCTGGTCACGATCGTCGCCGGCTTCACCGAGGGCGGGCTGAACACGATCGTGCTGCGCGGTTTCGCGACGCTTGGCGACGAGCAGCGGCGAGGCATGATGCGCTCCGCGATCGGCATTCGCCTGCTGCTTACGCTCACGGGCGTCGCCCTGATTGTGGCCTTCGCGGCCGTGGCCGGCTACAGCACCGCGATGGTGATCGGAACGGTGCTTGCGGGCGCGGGCCTCGTGCTGCAGCTACTGCAGAGCCTGCTCTCGATGACGCTCCAGAGCCGGCTGCGCTTCGGCTGGGCCTCCGCGATCGAACTGCTGCGCCAGGGCGTGAGCGTCGCCCTGATCGTCGCGCTGGTGCTCTCCGGCGCCGGCATCGTGCCGTTGCTCGCGATCGCGATTCCCGCAGCGGCGGTTTCGCTGGCCGTCACGATCCCGCTCGTCATGCGCTACACCCGCTGAAGCCGTCCTTCCACGTCGGGCATTGGTGGCATCTGTTGCGTGAGTCGATCCCCTGGGCGACGATCAGCGCCGTCAACATCGTCTACCTCCGGGTCGCGATCGTGGCGATGTCGCTGATCGCGGCCGCCGTGCAGACGGGGTACTTCGCGATCTCCTTCCGGATCATGGAAGTCCTGATCGGTGTGCCCGGGATGGTCATTGCGCCGATCTTTCCGATCCTAGTGCGCACCGTACACAACGATCGTGCCCGCTTCGCCCGCACCAGCGGGCGACTGTTCGAGCTCTCGGTGCTGATGGCGACATGGCTCGTGGTCTGCGTCGAGGTTGGGGCCACCTTTGGCATTCACGTGCTCGGCGGCCACAAAGCCGATCCCGCAATTGTCGTCCTGCGTATCCAGGCACTCTCTTTGGTCGGCAACTTCACGGCGATGGCATGCGGCTTCCCACTGCTCACTATGGGGCGGTTCCGGCCGGTGTTGATCGCCAATCTGATGGCCCTTATAGTCTCCGCCACGGTCACCCTGCTGCTCGCACCCGAGCTGGGCGCGCGTGGAGGAGCGCTGGCCGTGTTGGCCGGCGAGACCGGCCTCGGGCTGGTCTCGGCGCTGATCCTAATCCGCGCGCTACCGGACGCCCGCCTTCCGGTGAGTATTGTCCCGGTGGCGGCGCTCGCAGGATGCGCCGCCACCGCCGCTGGCCTGCTGCTGCCGATCCAGCCAATCATTGGGGCGATCGTTGCGACCGGCGTTTACCTTGCGGTCCTCGCACTCTGCCGGCGGCTCCCCTCCGAGCTGAACGAGCTGCTCCGCGGCGTGAGAGGTGCGGTGCTTCGCGTGCGATGACTACCCCAGAGCACAATCCAAGCCCATCTATGGTCTCAGTTGCGGTCCTCAATTACAACGGCCGTCACCTGCTGGAGGTGGTGCTTCCCTCGCTCGCAGCACAGAACTACCGAGACTTCGAGATCATGGTGGTTGACGATTGCTCCACCGACGGCTCCGTCGTTTATCTGCGCGAACAGCATCCCGAGGTCCGTGTTGTGAGCACTGGGACCGCGAACGTTGGCGTGGCTGCCGCTCTCAACATCGCCGTGCGTGCCGCCCAGAGTGAGTTGGTCGCTCTGCTCAACAACGACATCGAGCTGGACCCCGACTGGCTGGAAGAGCTGGTCGCCGCGCTGGAGCGCCACCCCGAGGCCAGTTCAGCATCGTGCAAGCTGCTCAACTATTGGCGCCGCGACGAGCTCGATGGCGCGGGCGACATCTTTACTCGTGCGGGCATCGCCGGCAGACGCGGCCACGGCGAGCCCGACCGTGGCCAGTACGACCGCGGAGAGTATGTGTTCGCACCAACCGCTGGCGCGGCTCTCTATCGGTCTACCGCGCTCGCTGCCGTAGGACCTTTCGACGAGTCCTTCTACGCCTACTTCGAGGACGCCGACTGGGGGATGCGCGCGCAGCTGCTCGGCCATCGCTGTCGCTATGTGCCGAGCGCGATTGCCTACCACATGGGCAGCGCTACCACTCGGGGAGAGCTTGACCCACGCTATCTGCTTCTGCTCCGTCGCAACCTGCTGGCCTTACTGCTCAAGGATATGCCACTGGCTTTCCTTCTCAGGAACGCGCCGAGGATCGCATGGGCCCAGTTGCATCTCCTGGCTCGCAGCGCACGCGCCGGGGGCCTAGCGGTGCAATGCAAGCGCTGGTTGACCTGTTTCGCGGCGCACCCCATTGGCTGCGTGCTCGGAGGGAAATCCAGAGACGACGAGTGATAGACAGCGCTGAGTTCGAACAGCTGGTGCGGGAGTGGGCGTGTTGAGTCTCCAGACCTTCAACGGAATCCCTGCGTTCAGGAGCAACGCCAAAATGTACGGTGGCCAAAATGAGAATGGAAAGGGACAACGGTGGCAGTAATCGCAGTCGTGCACTTGGTGTGGGGTCCGTTTGGGCCGCTGCCACTACGCAGGTTCGTGAAGTCCTACCGCGAGCACCCTGCCGGCACAAAGCACGAGCTGGTAATCCTCCTCAATAACGTAGCCGAGCACCAGCGGCCCGAGCTACTCGCGGAACTGGACGGAGTACCCCACCGAGTCATCGATCTCGCCAAGCCTGTACAAGACCTCGCCGCCTATGCGCAGGCCGCTAGCCGGTTGGAGCACAAGCGCCTATGCTTCTTGAACTCCCACAGCGAGATCCTCTCGCCTGATTGGCTGGCCAAGCTCGACCGGGCGCTCGATCAGCCACGCTCGGGGCTCGTCGGCGCCACCGGTTCATGGGCGAGCACTCGGTCGTGGGTCCTGCACTCCTACTTCCTACCCACCCCCTACCGGGGCTACATCCCTGAGCGCAGGATCGCGCGCGAGCAGTTCCTTGCAATCGAGCTTGAACGTGATGGCATACCCGTCTCAGATTCCCCCGAGCTCGTGAGACGTACATTGGGCGATTCGCTGCGCGCCAAGCTGCGAACGCTCCCGGACATGCCCATCCAGATTCTCGGCTTCGAGGGTTTCCCCGCCCATCACCTGCGCACCAACGCATTCATGGCCAAGCGAGCAACGTTCGACAGAGTGCGCATCTCCCGAATCGAGACGAAGATGGATGCCTACCGCCTGGAGAACGGCCGCCACAGCCTCACCCGCCAGGTGCAGGCGATGGGACTGGGCACCCTCGTCGTCGCAAGCGATGGAGCTACCTACGATCACGAACAGTGGCCACTCAGCCGTACCCTCTGGCAGGGCGACCAGGAGAACTTGCTGATCGCCGACAACCAAACGCGCTCCTACTCGGTTGGCGGACTCGATCGTCGACGGCTGCTCTCGGGGTTCGCCTGGGGACCGCAGGCCGATCCGTCGCCTCCGAATGGAGCTTTACGCGGCAGGGAGCCGATACCCAGCCGATGATCGGCCTCGTCTACTCTCGTGAGCGCCGCTTGGCCCCACGCCGCTACGAGACTACGTAGCGCGCGGCAGCCACTCTCTGAAAAGATCCGACTTCGTGAGTTCGCATCCCAGATCACCTAGTCCGTTCGGACACCTCGGCGCATTGCTCGGCAGCTACGCGGCACACATCAAAGCTTTCCCTCAGAATCCACGGATTCGCGATTGTCGTTGGGAGCTCGCGGAGCGGTATCTGCACGGCAACGGCCTAGAGATCGGCGCGCTGCACAGCCCGCTGCCGCTGCCCCCCGACGTGACCGTGCGCTACCTCGACCGGATGGATTGCACGGGGCTGCGCAGCCACTACCCCGAGCTTGCTACAGAGACCCTCGTCGAGGTGGACATCGTCGACGACGGCGAGACTCTCTCGAGTCAGTTGGACTCCTCGGCGGACTTCGTCATCGCCAACCACTTCATCGAGCACACCCAAGACCCACTTGGAGCAATCGCCAACCATCTGCGCGTGCTCACTCCCGGGGGCTTTCACTACCTCGCGGTTCCCCACCGCCGTCGCACCTTCGATGCAGACCGCCAGCCGACATCCATGGAGCACATCGTCCGCGACCACCGCGAAGGCCCCGGCTGGTCACGGCCGATACACCAGGAGGAATGGGCGCGCCTAGTGGACAAAGTTCCAGCCGCCGAAGTCGCGGCACGCGTGCAGGAGCTCGAGCAGGCCGACTACTCGATCCACTTCCACGTCTGGGCGCCGCGGGAGTTCAGGGCTCTATTGGAGTATGCGCGTAGCGAGATGCAACTTCCATTCGTGATCGAGACGCTACGACCCAACGGCTATGAGTTCATTGCCATCCTCAGGCGCGTGTAGAGCATACGGCGCGCACTTGGGATGACAATGATCGGCCTCGTCTACCTAGCGTGGGCCCCGCTCGGCCTCGCGCCGTTGCGCGAATTCCTGCGCTCCTACCACCACCACCCCGCGGGTGCCAAGCACCAGCTGATCGTTGTGCTCAACGGGGCGGAGCGCGATGAGCCGGTCAACGCAGACGGCGACTCCGCCGGGGGCGAGGCGTTGCGTACCTCCTTGCTGGCGGAGCTGGGCGATAACGAGCACCGGCTGATCGAGCTGGAGCGCCCTATGCTGGACCTCCCCGCCTACGGGTTGGCCGCCCGCCAACTGGAGCACGAGCGTGTGTGCTTCCTGAACTCCTACAGCAAGATCCTCGCCGATGACTGGCTCGGGCAGCTCTCCCACGCATTGGACCATGCGAACGTGGGGGTTGCCGGCGCGACCGGCAGCTGGGAGAGCCAGGCCGAGTGGATTCGCGGCAAGCCCGAGTACTGGCTTTACCAGCTCGCGATGCTCCCACGTGCACGACGCGACTACCCGCGCTTTCCCAACCCCCACATTCGCACCACCGCATTCATGCTCGACCGCCCGCTGCTACTCGAAGCCGGCTTTGAGCGAGCCACCGACAAGCGCGACACCTATCTGCTGGAGAGCGGCTCGCACAGCTTCACCCGCCAGATCCTCGCGCGCGGCCTGCGTCCCGTCGTCGTCGGCCGCGACGGCCGCTCCTACGACATCGAGGAGTGGCCCGCGAGCGCCACCTACCGTGCAGGGGCCAGCAGAACCTGCTGGTTGCCGACAACCGCACACGCGACTGGGAGCGGGCCTCTCCACGGCTGCGCCGGCGGCTCTCGCGCGATGCGTGGGGTCACCCGCCCGAGCTCAGCGTCGCCGCCACGTCGTGGTTGTAGAGGTAGACGTGAACGTTGCCGAAGGTCGCCTGCGCGACCGGCGTGCCGAAGGAGCCGGGGACGGGGATGTTGCTCGTGGTGGCAGGGTCGGTAAGCAGGAACGTGGTGTGGGCGCCGCTCGGTTCATACCAGCTCGAGATCTGGTTGAGCGGCATCGGGCAGACGCCGAGCGGTGTGGAGCACCCGGTGAGTGGGTAGGCCTGGATACGCAGGTGGGTGCCCCACGTCACGTCGGCAGCATCCCAGTAGGGGGCGTACCCGCGCGTGGCGCGGTGAGCGAGGAGGTAGCGCTCGATTTCACCTACAGTGCGGCCGTTCGGGTAAGGGTAGGCGCTCGATGGCCCGGTGATTTCGCTGATGTCGAAGTACAGGCCGATCAGGAGGAACAGCGAGATCGCGAGCACAACAGCGGCATGTGCGGCGCGACGCTCAAGCGGGGCGAGCACCGGCAGCAGCGCGGCGAGCGCGACGAAGTCGGCGGCGATGTAGCGCGCCGAGATGAGGTTGAGGGGGCTGCTCGACAGCAGGAAGCCTCCGGTGAGACAGATCAGCACGAGCCCCCAGAAGAAGATGTAGCCGACGCCCGCCGCCGGTCGCGGGGACTCCTCCTCATTGGGGTAGACGAGCAGCGCGGGTGCCCGGCGCCACAGCCAGCGCGCGACCGTAAACAGCGCCGCGAAGCCAAGCACGGCCGCCGCGAACGTCAGGAAGCTCGTGGCGCTCAAGGCGGCCCCAAAGAAGTTGCCGCCCACCAGGTAGGTGAACGCATTGATGAAGATTTCGAGGTTCGCAATGAGGTGTTCGGGCGCGACGAACGACACCGTGTACCCCGTCGGCGTCACGTGGTTGTTGTGCATCGCCGCCACCGCCAGCTCCCCGCCGAGCACCGCGATCACGCACACCGCGAGCACAAACAGCGCTACTCGGCGCTCTCGCGCCCGCCTCGTCCGCATCCACAGCAGGATGCCGGCGAGGCGACGTGGAACCGCTGGCGTGCGCAGTACGGCGGGATAAAGACGACGGAGAGACGAACTGCGAGGTTGGCCCTACTCGTTGTCCGGCGTCGCGTCACGCGTCGAGCAGGTCGTGACGCTCCACGCGTAACGGCTGTCGCTGAGCGTCAGGCCGGTGGGCCGATCAGGCGCTCGGGTGTTCCGATGCTGCGCAGGAACTCGGCCTTGGTGGCGGTGCGCGGCTTCTCGCGCTGGGCTGGCCCGAAGCGTGCAAGAACCTGTGCGCTCTTGGCACGTAGCTGGGGCGCTTCGCGGCGCCACTGCTCGAAGGAGATCGTTTGCGTCTTCATGGTCTCTTCGGAGGGTACTCGCTGCGGAGGGCCTCCCGGGCGATTTCGTGTAGTTCGCCGCTGTCTGGCGGAGAACCGCCCGCCTTGAGGTCATCAGCGAGCTCGCCAACAACTTTGAGGATGGTTCCAACGCGGCGATTGGATGCGCGGGCATTGAGGTCGTTGGCTTCAGTGTCGGATAGACCAGCAAGAAGCGCAAGCGCCTGCTGCGCAGGGGTTTCGTGACCGGTGGCCTGGAACTCGGCGAGACGGTCAAGGAGAATGTCTACGCGCGAAAGAACCTTCGCTGTTCGGCCCGAGGGCAGTTTAATCTCGGCCACGACAGCGTCCGCGTCGAGGTACGCGCTGGGTGCCTCCAGAAAGATCTCGGTGCCCTCCAACACCCAGTGTCGGCCGTCCATCGCGCGGACGAACCCGAGTTCGATGAGCTTCGCGGCGAGCTCGTCGGGAACTTCCATCACAACGTCGATGTCGTACGTCACGAACTCCTCACTGGCAGTCCAGAAGTAGACGGCCATGCCCCCGACGACGACTGGATGGATGCCCAAGGGAGCAGCCACAGCCTCGACCACAGCAACGACTTCGAGCGTGCGCTCGGCCAGGTCGATCCTCTTTGCAGCTTGGACAAGCTCGGCACGTAGGTTCGAAGCCTCTGGCGCGTCGCGGTCGCTCATGAAGCCAAGCTACCGTTGGCTCCGGCGGCTCTGGTCAGTTCGCTACCGGCGCTTGTCGGAGGCCTCGCCAGGAGCTCGGGTGATCCTGTTTGGCTGAGCGAGGACCATGTCCACGAGTGGCGCGATGTGCCTGGGAGCCTTGTCCGTGCCGCGCTGGCCGAGGGTATAGATCTCGCCGCGTAATGGCAGAAGCTGCTGATCTCGCTCGCGGCTGCGCCGGCGGCTCTCGCGCGATGCGTGGGGTCACCCGCCCGAGTTCAGCACCCCCGCCACGTCGTGGTCGTACACGTAGACGTGAACGTTGCCGAAGGTCGCCTGCGCGACCGGCGTGCCGAAGGAGCCGGGGACGGGGATGTTGCTCGTGGTGGCAGGGTCGGTAAGTAGGAACGTGGCGTGGGCGCCGCTCGGTGCATACCAGCTCGAGATCTGGTTGAGCGGCATCGGGCAGACGCCGAGCGGCGTGGCGCACCCGGTGAGTGGGTAGGCCTGGATACGCAGGTGGGTCCCCCACGTCACGTCGGCCGCGTCCCAATAGGGGGCGTACCAGCGCGTGGCGCGGTGAGCGAGGAGGTAGCGCTCGATTTCACCCACAGTGCGGCCGTTCGGGAAAGGGTAGGCGCCTGGGGCCCCGGTGATTTCGCTGATGTCGAAGTACAGGCCGATCAGGAGGAACAGCGAGATCGCGAGCACAACAGCGGCATGTGCGGCGCGACGCTCAAGCGGGGCGAGCACCGGCAGCAGCGCGGCGAGCGCGACGAAGTCGGCGGCGATGTAGCGCGCCGAGATGAGGTTGAGGGGGCTGCTCGACAGCAGGAAGCCTCCGGTGAGACAGATCAGCACGAGCCCCCAGAAGAAGATGTAGCCGACGCCCGCCGCCGGTCGCGGGGACTCCTCCTCATTGGGGTAGACGAGCAGCGCGGGTGCCCGGCGCCACAGCCAGCGCGCGACCGTAAACAGCGCCGCGAAGCCAAGCACGGCCGCCGCGAACGTCAGGAAGCTCGTGGCGCTCAAGGCGGCCCCAAAGAAGTTGCCGCCCACCAGGTAGGTGAACGCATTGATGAAGATTTCGAGGTTCGCAATGAGGTGTTCGGGCGCGACGAACGACACCGTGTACCCCGTCGGCGTCACGTGGTTGTTGTGCATCGCCGCCACCGCCAGCTCCCCGCCGAGCACCGCGATCACGCACACCGCGAGCACAAACAGCGCTACTCGGCGCTCTCGCGCCCGCCTCGTCCGCATCCACAGCAG
The DNA here is from genome assembly GCA_963744135.1 of uncultured Solirubrobacterales bacterium. GTDB lineage: Bacteria > Actinomycetota > Thermoleophilia > Solirubrobacterales > Solirubrobacteraceae > Palsa-744. Next base: position 1,717,752 of record CAVUSE010000004.1, read on the forward strand.
GATGCCGGCGAGCAGAAACGGGACGATCCCGGCGATGAACATCGTCTTGTCCGAGGCGACCCCTGCCGCGGTGATCGCGCCGACAATCGCCGCGAGCGCCCCCACGGCCCAGCTGCTCAGCCGCGCACGGAGCACCAGCACGAGCGCCGCGAGCAGCACGCAGTCGTGGACCACGAGCGGGCCGTGGAAGTCCATCGTGAAGAGGGTCTTGCGCAGCGCCACCGTCGTGCCCGCGAGCAATGCAGCCACCAGCAACGCCCGGGTTCGCCCGAAGCACACCCAGGCGCAGGCAACCACCAGGCCGTAGCCGAGGGCGGTGAACGCAACCGGGGCGGCCTCCCAGATCTCCCGGTGGCCGGGTAGACCATGGGTCAACCGCATGAACCACAGCGACTCGTACCAGGGGTATTGGCCGAGCAGTACCGTACGCGAGCCCGGCGCGTGCCCAATCAACGTGGCGATCACGGGCGCGGAGGCGACGTCGCCGTCGGTGTACAGCACTCCGATGATGTGCGGCAGGCGCACCAGCACAACCAGCGCACCGAGTGCGCCGAGCACGACCGGCAGCCAAGGCGAGAGCCACTCCAGGAGGTCCCGCCCCCGTACATCGAGAGCGGTGGTGCGTTCGCGCGTGCGTCCATCGCTCACAAACCCACTGCTGACGGGTCTCTTGGCGCCATCCTGAATCACAGCCGGGGACGATAGTCCGCGAGGTGGACGGATCCTAAGTGCCGGACTCTCGGTTTTGCTGTACCCAGCAGAACCCGCTCACCGCTGACAACCGCACGCGCGACTGAAGCACGCCCGAAGCAGCCCAAGACGCTCGTAAAGCTGGCTGGGCGAGGACAGCTGGAACGGGTGAGCAGGGGCGTCTACCGGGTGCCCTTCGTGCCGGGCGGAGCGATGGTGCCTACATGGCGGCGGCGTTGTGGCCCAAGGGCATACAGGGCGTGCTCACGCACGACACAGCATTGGATCTGTGGGATGTCAGCGACGTGAACCCCGCCAAGACCCATATCACTGTGCCACACGGACACCGCCCACAAGCGATCCCAGGACGTACGTGATCCATCGCGAAGACCTCGACCCAGTCGCCCCACGTGCGATCGTGACGCTGCGCTTCACGGCGGCGCCGTGGTTATCGTCGTGCTGAGGCCTCGATTGCGGCGATGAGCCCGGTCAAAACTGCCGACGCCTCGTCGATGTCCGCGGGTGTGAGCCGTTCTCGCGGGCCAGCTCGGCGAACGGAACGTGCCAGCTGTCATACACGGTCACGCTCGGGGGCCAGGTGTGCTTCTCGCGCACCGCGAAGATGTCGATGCAAGCCTCGCGCACACGAGCAAGGCCGACGTCTCGCGCCCTGTCTCGAAGACCTCGGCGCAGGCGTGGAGCTTTTGAGCGACCTGGTAGCGGTACGTGCGCGAAACGCTGCGTCGTAATCACCGGTGGCACGGGCTCGGAGCTGCAGGCGCAGCTCCATCGACAGACCGCCCTTTAGCAAGAAGATTGGATCGCCGTCCTCATCACGAACCCGGTCAAGGACAGCGGTGACAATCATGGCGTTCAGCCACCGCTGCAACCGTGCCGGCGGCATACCTCGATCAGCGGCATAGTCGCCGATCAGCCGTTGCAGGTGGCTGACATCGCCCGGCAGCTTCTTGGCCTTGTCAGCCACCTTTGGCTACCGGTGGTCAATAGCGCAGAGCGGCCAACCGCTTCGCGGCTGGCTTGGTGATAAGCCCCCGGACACGTGCTGTGTCGATGGCTTGGTCGATCAGCTGCCGGCCGAGCGCTTGCTCGATGCCACCCAGAATGGCTCGTTCCGGGGTCACAATGAGGATGCCCTCGTGCCAGCCAACCTCGACGGGGTCCAGATCGAAACGGTGCAGCCGGTAGATCTCCGGAACCACCTTCCGGGTACGGAAGCCGCTCGGGACAGTGACGTGGATGGCGCTCGGGTTCACCTCGCAGAGCTCGTGTAGGTCCAAAGCAGTCTCATGACTGAGCACACCCCGCCGGCCAGTCCACAAGATCGCCTCCATATAGGCATCCAGCGGCGTACTTGGCACCGGCGGCATCCGATACAGGCCGTGGCCGAGGTGCTCCAGCGTGTGACGTGCCACCATCAAGCGCAGCTGGGTGGGATCGATGTCCAGCTCTCGCGCGTCGCCTGGCGTCAGATAGCCGTACTGCTGCTGAGCGCGCTCAAGCAGCGCCATAAAAGCTTTTCCCGGCATGTTGTACGAAGCGTATCACAATGATACGGATTGCGTAGGATGCGCACGCGGGGTATGGTGATTCTCTAGATCTTCGCCCCTTGCGCATGCACAACCTGCTCAGGGCCCCTTGAGGCTGCGGGACTGCCCGCGTCGCACCGGAGACTTCACGTTTTGTTTCCTTCTTACGATCCCTAGAAAGTCCTGGTTAAGCGCACAATCGGTGCCCCCAGAGTCGGCGACGGGAAAAACTGACTGCACCGATCATCGTGACTGTGCTATCTACCGAGATACCGTATGACACAGGGCCGCCCGTTGGGGTGTTGTGCGGGTTGGCCGGCCCCCTCCGCGCTATGGCGGGGAGCAAATAAATTCGGCAGGGCGTCGGTCGTCCGACCGGACGTCGCCGGCGTGTTGCCCTACAGAAAGGGACATCATGAGAGCCAGGGCTATCGCGATCGCCTGCTTGGCGGTGATCGCGTCCATATCGGTCGCAGCCCCCAATGCGGAGGCTGCCAGAAAAGGCGAACTCGTAAGTGCATCGAAAAAAGGCGCGCTTGAAAAAAGTGGCGTGAAAGGGGTGGCGAAAGTGGCCACCATCGAAGGTGCGGGCGAAAATAAATTGACCTGCGGCGAAGGCGTGCTCGAAGGGAAAGTGACCAGCACCAAAGGTGGAGAAGGGAAGATAACCTTCAAAGGGTGCGAATTCCCGGGCAAAACCCCCGGGACCGGATGCGCGACCGGCACCGAACCGGTGGGCACCATCACGCTCCCGTTACTCTGGGGTTTCGTCGAAGTCGAAGGAAAAGACGTCTGGGAAAAAACGATCAAACCGGAGACCGAAATCGTCTGCGGCACCACGAAAATAGAGGTCAAGGGAGCTTTCCTATCCCTGGTCTCGCCCGAAGGAGAACCGACCAAAGAATTCAAACTCAACTCAAAAGAAAAACTCAAATCCGAAAAAGAAACACTTGAAATCAGCGTAAATGGAAAAAGTTTCGAAAAAGCGCACCTGCCGCTGGAACTGAAAATCACGCTCGAAGAAAACGCAGAATTCATCTAAGGGCTCGGCGGTCGGCGGTCTGCTCGCTCGGGGGGCCGCCGACCCCCCGATACCTCACGAATCCCTTAACGCCCCCCGCCGCAGCGCGAGCGACTCGCGCAGCGTGATCGAGTGGTCGATCGCCTCCTCGGGCCAGGCGTGGCGCTCGCATCCCCGCGCCGCCCGCCAGCCCTCCAGGCGGCCGCGCAGCGCCTGCAGGTCACGGCAGACGACCGCGTCGGCCGCGACCACCAGCGCCTCGGTGAACAGCGCCCGCGGCGCGGCGCGGCGGCGCAGCACGCCGTAGCGGCGCAACAGGTAGCCACGGCTGAAACCCGCTTGGCGGCGTTGCGCGGGCGAGCGGCGGCCGTAGGTGACCGAGCCGAGGTGCACACCGACCGCGTCGGGGGCCTGTGCGGTTGCCCAGCCGGCGCTGCGCAGGCGCAGCGCGAGGTCGAGGATCTCCATGTAGGCGCTGATCGTCTCATCGAAGCCCCCCACCTGCTCCCACGCGGCCCGCCGGTAGGCGCCGGCGGTGCCCTCCGGGCCGGTCAGCGCCGGGCCGCCGGCGTGGATCCCACCCGGCGGTTTACCCTGCATGCGGGCGAAGCCGGCAAGCGTGACGTCGGCGCTCACCCCAAAGCTGTCGATCGCGCCACGCTCCCCCGGGGCGAGCATCAGCGCCGCCACCGAGCCCACGCGCTCGTCGTGCTGCATCGGCGCGATCAGTCGCTCCAGGCAGTCCCGGCGGGGTTGCACGTCGTTGTTGAGCAGCACCACGTACTCCCCCTCGCCCGCGCGCACGCCGTGGTTGACCGCCCTGGTGTAGCCCCCGTTGGACTCCAGCTGCAGCATCCTCACGCCCGGCCACGCTCGCCGCAGGCGCTCAGGTGAGCCATCGCGCGAACCATCGTCGACGACGATCACGCTGTGCTCCACGCTTTGACGCGCAAGATGCTCCAGACAGGAGTTGGTCAGCTCGTAGTGCTCGTACACCGGCACCACGACGTCGATCGCTGGTTGCGATGGCACCGGCCCAAGGCTAGCCCCAGTCGCCGACGGGCGTCGCAACTATCCCCCCAACCCGCCCCCGATATCGATCAGCCCCCGCTCGATCGCGTAGTGGACGAGCTCCGCGCGCGTGGAGAGGCGCAGCTTCTGCTGGAGGTGGGAGCGGTGGGTCTCGACCGTGCGGACGGAGAGGTAGAGCCGTTCGGCGATCTCGGCGTTGGTGTGGCCGAGCGCGATCAGACGCAGCACGTCCACCTCGCGCTCGGAGAGGTCGTCGGGGGGGCCCGGGGGCGGCTCGGAGGCGATGCGGGCGCCGAGGCCGGGGTTGAGGTAGCTCTCGCCCACGGCGGCTCGGTGCACCGCTTCGACCAGCTCCTCGTCGGCGGCCTCCTTGAGCACATAGCCGAGCGCGCCGGCGCCCAGCGCCTCGCGCGCGAAGGCCGGCTCCTGCTGCATCGTCAGCACCACGATCTGCGTATCGGGCGACTCCGCGCGAATCTGGGGGATCGCCTGCAAGCTCGAGCCGCCGGGCATGTTGAGGTCGAGCACCAGCACCCGTGGGTGGTGGCCACGCACGTAGCGCCGCGCGCTCTCGACGTCGGCCGCCTCCGCCAGCACCTCGAAGTCGGGCTCGCTGTCGAGCAACAGCCGCAGCCCGCTGCGCACCACCGCGTGGTCATCGGCCAGGACGATCCCGATTGTCTTGCGCATGGAGCCCGTGCCACCCTCGGCGTCGCCGGCGGAGTCGACCGGACCGCTCTCCCGCTCGCTCATGTGCGAAAAGTTACCGAGTACAGCCGCACGAGCCGCTCCACCCCCGCGGTGCACACCCCAAGGCTGACCAGCGCAGCGACGACGATCGCCGTGGCGACGTCCGGCGAGAGCACGTGCTCGGCGAGGCCCAGCGAGGCGATCGCGGCCGGCACACCGAGCTGCGCGCTGGCCGCCAAGCCGGCGGCCACGGGGCGGCGCACGAGCGCGACAGCGAGCAGGTGGATCGCGACGTTCAGCGCCGCCAGCGCACCGGCGAGCACCAGCAGCGACGGGTGCTTGACGAGGCCTTCCAGATCGAGCTGCGCGCCGAGCACGACGAAGTAGAGCGGGATGAAGAAGCCGTCGGCGATGCCGCGCATCTGCGTCGAGAGGCGTTTGGGCCCGCCGATCAGCGCCACCGTCACACCGGCGCCGAAGCCCGCGATCAGGATGCTCGCGCCGCCCTTCAACGCCAGCCACGAGAGCACGAACAGGACAAGCAGCGAGAGGCGCAGGTCAACCGCCCAGTGACGCTGCTTGGAGAGGCGGCGCACCCTGTGCACCCACCCGCCGCCGCCCACCAGACGGGCCACGCCCAGCAGCGCCAGCACCGCACACGCCACCAGTGCGGCTCCCAGCGCGGCGTGCCCGACACGCGCCGGCTGCAGCACGATCGGAACCGAGAGGATCGTGATCACATCGGCGATCGTCACCTGCGCCATCACCGTCATCACGTCGGGCCCTTCGATGCCCGTCTCCTCCAGGGCGGGCAGCAGCACGGCCGCCGAGCCCGAGGCGAGCAGCACCACATACACCGCCGCGTGTCCGGTCCCCGTGATCCCGGCGGCGAGCAGGCCAGCGGGGATCGCAAACAGGCAGACGATCCCCGCGAGCACCCCCCCGCTGCGCAGCGAAGCCGACAGCCGCTTGTCGCGCAGCGGCAGGTGCATCCCGACGGTGAGCATCAACATCGCAAAGCCGATTTCCCCGAGGAACGCGACCGTCCCATTCGCGGGGTTCACCGCATCGAGCACCGCCGGCCCGACGAGCACCCCGGCAAGGATCTCGCCGATCACCACCGGCACGAACCAGCGCCCGGCAACCCCCAGCAGCGGCCCGCCGAGCCCGGCGAGGACGATCACGATCAGCGTCTCGAAGCTCACGGTGCGAGGCCCAGGGTATGCGTTCGGCCGGGGATAGCATTGGCCCCAACCCCCTGCATCTCCCCGAGGAGGCATCACGATGACCACATCCCAGCTCGTCACCGGCGTCGACTTTGTCGGCTGCCCCACCAAAGACCTGGCGGCCGCCGTGGAGTTCTATGGCTCGACCGTCGGCCTGCCCCGCTCGGTGTACATCAAGGAGCGCGGCTACGCGGAGTTTGAGACCGGCAACCTGACGCTCAGCGTGTATGACGCGGAGGCGATGGGACTCCCGCACCACGCCAACCCCAACCCGATTGCGCTGCACGTCGATGATGTCGCGGCCGCGCGCGCGTCGCTGCAGGAGCGCGGGGTGACGTTCACCGGCGAGACGCTCGACACCGGCGTCTGCCACATGGCGTTCTTCGCCGACCCCGACGGCAATGCGCTGATGCTCCACCACCGCTATGCCCCGCGTGCAACGACGGGGTGACGGCTGAGGCTTCGCGGATCATCGCGTCCCTGGCGGCGGGCGCTCGGGCCCGCCGCCAGGACAACACGGCGCCGCCGCTACGGGCAGCTGACCATCAATGCGAAGGCGGTGTCCTTCAGCGTCGCGCCTTCGTAGGTGCGCACCGTGATCTGGTGTTCACCGGTCGCCGCGGCCTCCACGAGATGCTGGGTGGCCGTTTCGTTGGAGGAGGCCACCACCGCACAGGCGTTGAGGTTTTCGCCGCCCGCGAACGTCACCGTGTACTTGCCTTCGGCCGTGTGTGTCACTTCGCTCGGGGCTTCCCCCACCACGTTCGAGGGGATGCCGCCGGGCGAGAATCTGTCGACCACGTCCAGACCCGCTCCGTCGGGGCCTGCCGCACCGGTGGCGCCCGTCGAGCCGGCCGAGCCGGTGGCACCGGTGGCACCCACCGGACCGGCGGAGCCAGTCGAACCCGTCGCTCCCGTCGGACCGGCGGGACCCGTTTCGCCGGCCGAGCCGGTGGCGCCCGTCGCACCGGTGGTGCCCGTGGCGCCCTTGACGGCGAGCAGCCCCCACGCGGCCGGGTCGATTGCCGGGTCGTTGCCCAAATTGCCCGCTGTCAGCGACACATACGACGAGCCTCCAAACGACACCGCTTCGCCCAGTTCGTACGTTTCCGTGGGGCTCCACGCACCTTTGAACGTCACCGGCGGCCCCTGCGGGCCGGTCGCACCGGTGGCCCCGGTCGCACCGGTGGCACCGGTCGCACCCGCCGGGCCGGTGGCACCGGTCGCACCCGCTGAGCCGACGGAGCCGCCGGCACCGGTTGCGCCGGTGGCCCCGGTGGTGCCAGTGAGGCCGGCGGGACCGACTGCCCCCTGCGGGCCCGTCGCGCCACGTTCGGCCAGCAGCGCCCACGACGATGGGTTCGTCGCCGGGTCGTTGCCCTGGTTGCTTGGTTCGAGCGACACGTACGAAGAGCCATTGAACGAGACCGCGTCGCCCACCGCGTAGATGTGCCCGTTTTCCCAGGTACCCCTGAAGTCGACGGGCGGACCCTGTGGCCCGGTCGCTCCAGTGGCACCGATCGCACCCTGAGCACCCGTGGCCCCGGCAACGCCCTGCGACCCTTGGGCGCCGGTCGCGCCCTGAGGGCCGGTATCCCCCGTCGCACCCTGCGCGCCGGTCGCGCCCTGAGGGCCCGTATCGCCTGTCCCACCTTGCGCGCCAGTCGCGCCCTGAAGGCCGGAATCGCCCTGAGGGCCCGTGGCACCGGTCGCGCCCTGCGACCCTTGCGCGCCGGTGGCGCCCGTCGCACCCTGCGCGCCGGTAGCACCCTGCGCGCCCGTATCCCCGGCCACGCCCTGGGAACCCGTGGCGCCCGCGGGTCCGGTCGCGCCCTGTGGTCCTTGCGGGCCCGTGGCGCCAGTGGCACCCGTCGCACCCTGCAGACCGGTGGCGCCGACGGGCCCAGTGGCACCAGTGACACCGGTGACACCTTGGAGGCCGGTCGCGCCTTGGGGTCCGGTCGCTCCTGTCGCAACCTGTGGACCGGCGGGACCGACGACGCCCTGCGGACCGGCGGGGCCGGGTTGACCCTGCGGACCGGTTGCGCCGCGCGGCCCAGCCGGGCCCGACTTCCCCTTTGGCTTCGCCTTCGCAGTACGGCCATGTGCATCGTGGTTGCCGTGCGACCGCGTCTTTGCCGCCTCAGCGGGACCGCCGCCGAGCGCCAGCGCACCTACCACGCCGCCGCCCAGCACACGGACTCCCACCCTGGCCACACGCTCACGCACATTGCTCGAGCTCATTTGTTCACGCACTCCTTTGAGGGGCTTTGAGTTGTTGTTAAGGGCTTGACTTTGCGTATACGGGTACGCACTCGGTGGGACACAGCGGCGCGCGCTTTCTCACTGAAAATGAGTCCGAGTGGACGTAATGACTAGCTGAAGCTTTTCGTGTTTATGGATTCCTCTATCGAGGTAAACAGGGTCACCCACAACCTGCGGATATGGAGGTCCGATGCACATGCCAGGAGGTCCGATGCACACACCAACCACGATGCACACGCCAACCAGTCGCCGCTCCGGCTCGGCAGCGGCGATGATCACCGCCACGCTGCTGGCGCTCGCGGGACTCGCCGGCTGCGGCTCGAGCGCCAGCACGGCCACGCTCGACACCGTCAAGCTGGAGCGTGCGATCGCGGGGTCGATCCTCACCGGACACCACGTGTACACACTTGTCAGCTGCCCCGCGCGCGTTCCTCAGCGGCGGGGTCGCCGGTTTGCGTGCACCGCCAATCTGAGCGTGGGCTCCTACCCGGTGTACGTCACCGAGGTGGATGGAGGTGGGCACGTCAGCTATGGCGACGATGCCCCGCTGCAGACGCTCGACACGCAGCGCGTGGAGCAGTCGATCGCCGCCTCGATCCACACCCAGCGAGGGTTGCGCGCACGCGTGGCATGCCCATCGGAGGTGTTGCAACGGCGGGGGCTGGCGTTCACGTGCACGGCGGTGGTGGGCGACAGGCGCTATCCGTTTGCCGTCACCGAGAGCGACGGCGACGGTCACGTGCGCTTCGTGGGGCGGTGAGCTCGATGAGCGGCGCACGTCCCACGATCTGTCTGTGCATGATCGTCAAGAACGAGGCCGTCGTGCTGGCGCGCTGCCTGCGCTCGTGCCGAGGCCTGATCGACCGCTGGGTGATCTGCGACACCGGCTCCAGCGACGGCACGCAGGAGCTGATCGCACGCGAGCTGGAGGGCATACCCGGAGAGCTTCACCAGCACGAGTGGGTCGACTTCGGGCACAACCGCAGCGCGCTGATGGAGCTGGCGGTGGGCAGGGCCGACTATCTGCTGTTGATCGACGCCGACATGACCGTCGTGCAGAGCACGCCGCTGGGCAGGCTGACGGCCGACGCGTACATGCTGCGCCAGGGCGACGAGCACTTCGACTACCGCAACAAGCGCCTTGTACGCGGCGACTTGCGCTGGCGCTACGTGGGCGTCACCCACGAGTACCTCTCCTGCCTGGACGTAGAGCGCACCGTCGAGCCCCTCGACGCGCTGGCGATCGACGACCACGGTGACGGCGGCAGCAAGGCCGACAAGTTCGAGCGCGATCGCGCGCTGCTGAAGGCGGAGCTGCGAGAACACCCCGATAACGCGCGTGCCATGTTCTATCTCGCTCAAACCCAGCGCGATCTCGGTACGCAAACCGGCGAAAACGGGGCGCTCGCCGCCGCGCGCGACCTGTACGAGCGGCGCGCGGGGATGGGCGGCTGGGAGGAGGAGGTGTGCTGCGCCTGGCGCCAGGCCGGGCGCCTCAGCGCCGAGCTGGGTGAATGGCCGCGCGCCAGCGCCGCGTTCCTGGCCGCTTGGGAGGCACGCCCGTCGCGGCTGGAGGCCGTGCACGACCTGGTGGCGGGACTGCTCGACCGCCGCCAGCATCACACCGCCCACCGCTTCACCGAGCTGGCTGCCAGCGCCGGCGGGCTGGCGGTGCCGGAGGACGTCCTGTTCGTCGAGCCGTGGGTCTACCGGTGGGGGCTGTTGTTCCAGCATTCCATCGCCGCCTACTGGTGCGGCGAGCTTGACGCCTCCATTCGAGCCTGCAAGCGACTGCTGGCGATCGAGTCGCTCCCCGACGCGCACCGCCGCCAGGCGGAGATCAACATGCGCCTGGCGTTCAGCCAGAAGGCCCGCCAAGCGGTGGAGCGCATGCGGATACCGGCGTACACGCCCCGCCGGCTGGCCCACGCGGGCACCCCCACGCGCGGGCTCCCGGCGTGAGCGGTGGGCGTTGGCGACTACATCGGTCGGGCCAGGAGCTACCCACGGCTCTTGAGCTTCTTCCACTCGGCCTTGTGCTCGCGCTTGGCTGCCTGGTAGTCGAGCAGCGCCTGCGGCGAATCGACGTCCCCGAGCGTGGGATGCGGCGGCACGAGCGCTTCGGCCGCCTTGACGCCGTAGCGCTTCGCGAGCACAGCGCCGATCGACTTGACCTTCATCTCCCCGAAGCCGGGGAGCGCCTCCAGGTTGGCCCGCAGCTCGCCGGGATCAACCGCGTCGGTCCAGACGCGGGCCGCGTCGCCGTCATAACAGTCCTCGATGTGGATGGCCAGGTCGTGCACACGCTTAGCCATCGAGCCGGGGTAGCGGTGGATCGCCGGCTTCTCTCGAAACACCGACTCCAGATCAGCCTTCGCGAGCGTCGCCGCGTCAAACGTGCCGAGGCGCTGCCTCAACGTGAGCGGCCCGACAAACGCCTGTTGCACCGTGACCTGCTGATCCAAGACGAACCCGACCAACAGAGCCATCGGATCGGAGGCGATCAGCGCGTTGGCGGCGTCAGACTCGGTGAAGTACAGGCGATCCGGCACAGCCTCACCTCCCAGGCGCAACGATCGCTGAGGTCGCGCCACTCACACCAGGAGTGGGGCCGAGGAAGGGGCTCAGGTTCATTGGCGGCATGCCGGTGTCAGCGGTGCTTACGCGGACGCCCTGTGCAGCGTCACGCAACTCGCAACTCGAATAGCTTGCACAAGATCCTTCCATAGCGCCGACGGCGAGGGGGCCGAGACGGGTCGTGTAGCGATGTTCGGCAATCTGTCGTACAATGACCGGTATGGCTACCGTCACGATACGAGAATTGGGCCGCCAGGTCAGCGGCGTGGTCAACGAGGTCAGAACCACCGGGCGACCGACGTTCGTCACCCATCGCGGCACCCCCGTCGCCGTCCTGCTGCCGCTTGACGCGGAGCAGTTGGAGGACCATGTGCTCGCCAACGCGCCAGAGTACGTCGCCTCGATGCGCGCCGCCGACGAGGCGATCGAGCGGGGCGAGCCCGGGGTTGCGCTCGCCGACGCCATCGCAGAGTTTGAGGCCGAGCACGGCCCCCTCGACGACAAGAGCTGAGGTCACGTGGCGAAGGTCGCGGTCGAACTCGACCGCCAGGCGCAGCGCGATCTACGCAAGCTCCATCCCGATGATCACCGCGCAGCCCTGCGCGCTATGGCCGACGTGCTCACCCACGAGCCGCTACCGGCCTACGCCAACGATCGCACGCTGAAGGGTCGAGCGCCCTGGCGGCGACTGAGGGTCGGTGAGCTGCGCATCTTGTGGCGAGCGGTCGGCGATGGCGAGCGCCGGCGGGTGGCGCGCGTCATCCACCGACGCGATCTGGAGCGAGCGGTGCGCACGCTCGGCGACTGAACCGCGCGCGGCGTACACCTTGCTGCGACGTGCGCTCAGCCTACAAGCTGGCCGGCCTCTCGGAGCGCCTTGAGCGTGACCAGAACAGCGCTGTCACGGTACTGCGTATCGTCGGCAGCCTCGCGCACGATGCGGACAACCTCCTGCACGGCGCCGGGCGTCTTCCCAATAGCCAAGCGATACGGAGAGGGCGGGATTCGAACCCGCGATGGAGTTTAATCCCCATACTCGCTTAGCGCCTCGGTTCTGCTGCTGGTCGCGTCCCGTTTTCCGGGTGAATTGACCGAGGCGTAGCTCCGCTGGCTGCGGATCTTATGCGGCGATCACTTCCTTGGCGTCGCTGGTCATGGGTGGGGCTGGGTCCTCGCGCAGCTGACGGCGTAGGCGCTCGATCTCAGCGACGGTCTTGGGGTTCATCTTTACTCCGCGCCATCCGCGGGATGAGAGCTCGAGCACGGCCCAGATCAGGGACAGCGCTGAGGTCTCGCCGGGGAAGCGGCCGATGACCTTGGTGCGCCGGCGGACCTCCACGAACGTTCGCTCAAGGAGATTCGTGGTCCTGATTCGCTTGCGGTGCTCGGACGGGAACCGCAGGTGCGTGACGAGGGCCGGCAGGTCCGTTTCGATGACCGCCATCGCTGAGGGGTACGCCGTACGGTAGTCAGCGATGATTCCCTGCAGTTCGCTGGTGGCCTCGCCCGGTGAGCGGGCCTCATCGAACGCTTTCCACCAGCGGGCCTTGACCTCCTGGTAATGGCGCTCCGGGAGCTTGCTCGTGACGTTTCTGAGCGCGTGGACGGTACAGCGCTGCTCCAGAGCATTGGGCCAGAGCTCACGGGTGGCCTTCCAGATCCCCGGTGCGCCGTCGGCGACCACGAGCGCTGGCGCTCTGAGCCCACGGGCGATCATGTCGCGACCGAACGCGAGCCACGCGTCATAGCTCTCGCGGCTTCCCAGAGCCAATCCGAGCAGGATCTTGCGGCCCTCCAGCGTCACTCCCCAGCAGACAAGGACGCCCTCCGAGGGTGTGTCGTCGGGATGCAGCTTCAGGTAGATCGCGTCCAAGAAGCAGTAGACGATGTCGTGCCCCTCCAGCCTTCGACGACACCACTGCCGGTATCGCTCCCGGGTGTCCTCACAGATCCGGGAGACCGTGCTCTTGGACACGATCGACTCCTCGAAGACCTCCTCCAGGGCAGCCTCCACATCCCGCGTCGACAGTCCTCGGAGGAAACCACTGATCACCAGCGACTCCAACGCGTGCGTGCGCGCCACGCCCTTGCCGAGGATCCTGCTCTCGAACCCGAGCTTGCTCGCGTCACGGATCCTGGGGCGCTCCAGGCGCATCGCCCCGCTCGTCGTCCTAACCGTCTTTGGCTCATAGCCGTTGCGGTGACTGACCGTCTCCTCAGCGCGCTCATAGCGCCGGCGGCCGAGGAACTCGCTGACCTCGTCCTCCAGCGCCTGCTGCAGAATCAGCCGAGCACCGAGGCGCCCGACCGTCTCGATCGGATCCTCCTCGCCACCGACACCGGCCAGCACCTCATCCAGTTCAGAGCGGAACCTCTCGCTCGGGGCTACCTTCTCCATGCGGGCGTACCTCCATCGCTTGGTCTTCTCAGGACAAAGCGGAGGCTACGCCCGTCTTTTCAATTCCCCCGGCTGGTGGGACGCGACCCTGCTGCTGCCTGCTGGGGTCTGCCTCAAAGACGGGGTAGATCAGCCGTTACGGCATGCTGAGCGACGCGTCCAGCCCGATGCCTGCTGCGGTCTGTCGCTTCCATGCTGCTTCCATGCACCAGCGGAGCGTCTCGGGCTCGCGCGCTACGCCAACGTCGCCGCGAGTTCATCCCGGATCTCGTCGAAATTCCAGACCAACACCTCGCGCCGGCTCCGACCGCTCGGCAGCGCCGACCCTTCGACAACTTTGCCGTCGGCGTCCTCGCGTGCCTGGCCGCCGAAGGTTTCGTCAAGCCAAGCCTGGAACCCATCCTCGGTATCCAGATGATCGGTCCAGGCCTCCCAGAGGTCGATCTCAAACGTCAGCCTTTTAGCCTCGAAGCCGAAGTGCGCCGGAACTTCCGGAAATCGGATCGAATTCATGGCGAGGCGATGGAAGAGCGCCTCCAATCCATCCTCGTTCAGGGACGCAATCCGACGCCCGACCAACGCATCCGACGGCACAGGGCAAACTTCGTTGAGCTTGGCTACGTAGTCCGCGCCCTCGCGGAGATTTGGAAGCGGGAACAACTCGTAGTAGCCGTCCCACGGCGGGTCGAACCCTTTCGGGCATTTGACAACCGGCGCCAACGCCAGCACTGGACTCAGCCGATGAGTGCTTTGGTTCCGCGCTGCACACGTATGCGTGACGATGATCCCGATGGCCTTCGGCCCTGTCCTTCCCCTTGGCTCCCACTGGTCGGGGTGTTTTGGGTGGCGCGTTGCCGGGCCGGCGAGCGGGATGTTGATGAAGACGTCGCCTTGACTAAGCGGACGGGCCAGTGCCGCATGCGCGTTGTCCTGCCGGTATCGATATGGAGCGTCCGGAAAGTAGGCCATCGTCACCGATCATGTTGCTCGCCCTCGACATTGACGACCGCCCATTGATCGTCGTCGTCGAACACAAGTAGACCCTGGTGGGTCGCCTCTCCTACCGAGAGAGGACTCGTATCCCCTTCGACGACATCAACACCGATTGCTACCGCGAGGTGGGCGACCTCGTCTATGCGGCCCTGTGCGAGTAGATCGTAGGGGGTTAGATCGCCCGTATGGAGCTGGTTGAGCAGCCAGTTGTTGATGTGCACTTGGCGCCTGTCTAGGTCCTCAAGGAGTCGCAATAGCAAGCCTAGGCGTCGGCGGTTGCCAACGAGCGGGTTTTTCAGGACGCCGGTACGCCAACGACAAAATGTCTCGCGCTCGACGCCGAAGAGCTTGGCGAGGCTCCCATCCCCCAAGCCAGAAAGTCTTGCGATACGCGAGGCAATCTCCGCAACGGAGGCGTCAGGAGTGAGTACCGTGTCCTCGGCTACATCGCACTCGCTCGGTTCTTGGCGTGTTCCTACGGCGAGCGACGCCATCGTGTCGTTGTGCAGAACCGGCAGCGGCGCAATGGCTCGACCCGCCTCGCGGCGTGGACCTATGGGAATGGGAGGAAGCTCTAGATACCCTCCTTTTAGCCCAGCAATAGCAGGACCAAATGGCTCCGGGGCAATAGCCATCTCAGCGCCCATAGGTGCGCCGAGCGCATACGGCGTCAAGTCCTCCTTGGGGCCAGCCATCACGTAGATGACATAGTGATCCAATAGCTTGACCTGGCCATGGCCGAAGCCGACGCTTTCCTTCCTCACGGGCGAGAACTCAAAGAGATCTGGAAGCAGATAAGCGGCGGACGGACTCGGCACTATGTCGAGGCAGTCTCCGTGATCGCGCATGAGAAGGGCGACGCCAGCCGGATCACTCTTCGACCGCACTCCACGGCTCACCTCGTAGTCATCAATGAACTGGAACGCGCTACCCATCAGCACGAAACTCCTCTAGGGCATGGTCCGTAGTGCACCAGCGGAAGAAGCGGTAGATCAACTCGTGAAAGCGCTCGAAGCGCCTCATGAGCGCCTCGACCGACACGTCATTCTCGGGCTCCTCGTTGAAGTAGTCGAAGTCAAGGAGGTAGCCCATCTTCTCCGCTGGGCCAAGTGGCACCAACCCGTGCTTGAACACTAGAACGCCGTCCTCCCGCGGAAAACGCAACTCGCTAACCGACTGAGCTACCCCCTCGCCGAAAGCGCCCACCAACGGCCCAAGCAGATCCGCGTTGATCAAATCCGACCAGCTAATAGCGGGGCGGTCGCTCTCGATGTGGCTGACGTAGCGGAGACCTTGGCGCATGACTTGGCTCGGAGCAAAGTGCTCGACGATTGCCGCCCAGACGAGGCGGAAGCGCTCAGCGAACTCATCGTAACTGCTGTACCGGACCGTGACGTCGGCCTCAAGCGTCACGCTGTCGGGGGCTAGTCCGACACTCCACGCTGCGTCGCTAGTCGAGAATCGAAAGGTGCGCGAACTCACGGGGTGCTGTGGTCCACCCGGTCCGACCATGACCGTGACTTGCTGCTCCTGCGCGAAGGTTGGAAACTCCGCGCGGATTGCGTCTTGGAGCGGACCAAGCGATCCCAAGTCGGCGATTCGGAGCACCGGGGGGAAACGGACCTGGCCAAGCATGGCCTTCAGCGGTGGTTTGGCGAAGATCTCGCGCTCGACAGCCGGTATGTTAGGACCGTAGGGCATTAGATCACAGGATAGATCACAGGCATAATCGGCACCTAAGCACCTGCTCTCGACGCTCGCAAGCCAACCTGCGGCTCACCGGGAGCCTAGCGACGCAAGCGGCGAGCTTCAGCGCCGGCAGGGGCGAAACTGGGCGCCCTGCCCCGTTCGGCCACCTCAAGCACATCGCCATAGCGTGCCTCCATCCGCGCACGTCGGCGCGCGGTGCGCTCCGCGCTCTTGACCTCCTGCACGTAGACCGCGCGCGTGACGAGACTGCTCTTGTGTCCGAGCTGCCATGAGACTTCCTCGGCGGACTCGCCGGCGGCGATCGCCTCGCTCGCCGCTGTGTGGCGGAAGCCGTGGAAGCTCGGCACCACGCCGCGCGGTACGGCCAGCCGGTGCCCGTGCTCGTCACGTTCATGCAGGCTTGGGAATGTTGGCCGTCCACGATCGTCGGATGCCTGCCCCTGCGCCCACCGCAACGCGGTGCCGACGTTGCGCTGCTGGATCGCCGCTCCCGAGCGCGTGGCGAAGACGAACGCTGCTGGGCGCGTGTCCTCACTCCTCAGCTTGTGCGCGACGAGCATGGCTGCGAGCCGTCGCGGAATCTCGACGGTGCGCCGTGACTCGTCGGTCTTGAGCGGCTGTCGGCGCCCTTGGCGATCGACCTGGTATTCAAAGCGGACCTCCGCCGCGTCCAGGTCGTCAAGCGCCACGTCAGCCCACACGAGCCCAAGGCACTCGCTCAGACGAGCGCCCGTGACCGAGCCGACGGCGAACAGGGTCTTGAAGGGCTCGCGCGCGGCGGCGAGCGTATGTGCGAGCTGATCGCCCATGAAGATCGGTCGCCTCGCGGCGGCGGACACTTTCGGGCGCTCACTCTTCTCCAGCTCCAGGACGGGATTTTGGCCGTGCCAGTTCATGCGGCGCTTGGCGAACTTGAAGGTTCGGTTTGCCGCCTTGACCACGCCCGCGATCGTCCACTCGGCCTTGCCCTCATTCCGCAGCTCGCGCACGAGTCCGGCCACATCCTCGACCGTGATCGTGTCGAGCCGCCGCCGTCCCCAACGCGAGCGCAGGTGCGTCTCGATGGCGTTGCTGTAGATCGCCCGCGTCGCCGGCCGGAGCTCGGCGACCTGTCCAGCGAGCCATGCGTCAGCGGCCTCGCCAAATCGCAGCTTCGGATTCGGCTGGACGCGCTCGCCACGACCCTTGCGCCCGAGCACATCGTCACGTGCGGCGCGGGCCGCCGTGATCCCTCCGTCTACGGTGCGCCAGCGCTGCCGACCCGCAGAGTCGCGGTAGCCGATCTCGTGGACTGTGCGGCCGGTTGCGTTCGTCCGGCTGTAGATGTTGCGCTCGACTCGCCTACGGCGCCCAGCGCGATTAGGATTGCTCATGCTGCTCGACCTCCAATGTCGTGCGGCCATGCCCCCGGCGATTCCAGTCGCGCGGGGGCGCTTTGTTGTTGCCACAAGTCTACATACCCCATACTGGCAAAGCAAGATGTGGGAGCGAAAGCCCTGCTAATTGGCAGGTTGTGATGAGCGTGGAAGCGGCTTGGAAGCACCTCAAGCGGCCCCGCGATGGTGGGAGTGCACCCCACCGCCCCGCCGCCAGGTGTCCAGATCGGCTCGGGTGAACCAGCACTTTCCCCCGGGGGCATCCTGCTCGAAGGGGATGGCGCGAGCGGCCGTGAGCCGGTGCAGCGCGGCGAGCGTGAGCCCGAGATAGGTTGCGGCCTCTCGGCTCGTCATCCAGCCGGCGATGGCGGCAGGCTGCTCGGGTTGTAGGTGCGGACGTAGAACAGCAGCAAGGTCGGCGGCAAGACCGGCGTCGCTACGCGCGGCACCGATGACGAGGCTTGCGAGTTCGGCGCCGCCGGCGCTCATCCCGCGAGGCCCTTCTCGTCGAGGCGCGCGAGTTCGGCGTCCGCGTCGAGCGTGGTCTCTGGCGGGTGCAAGGGTGCAGCGCCCTTAAGTGGGACTGCACCTTGCACCCCGTCTCCCGGCCCGGTGCAAAGGTGCAAGCCGTCGGCTTGCACCCCTTGCACCTTTATGTAGTCGTCACCCAGGCGGGCGAGCAGACCGTCGCCTACAAGGCCCTTCAGTGCGTTGCGGACGCTGCCGTCCTTGGGCTTGCGGCCGACCAGTTCGGCGACTGCGGCGAGGCGCGACGGGCGGTCATCCATCCCGGCGAGGATTTCGTCGCTGAGCCTCGCTCGGACGGGTTGGGTGATCGGCGGGGCCTGCTCCTCGGGGGGTTCGGCCCGGTCGATCAGGACGCGCCCACGGTCAACGTTGAGCCGCAGCCATAGGCGCCCTCCGTCGGGTGCGACGCGCATCTTGACGTTGTGCAGGAACCGCCGCCGCGTGTCGGGGTCGCCGTCCTGGCGGCCGAGGTGCCAGAGGACATCGACGCTATCGCGGATCGAGCTGGCGCCCCTGTAGTCCTTGCCCGCCTTGTTGGAGTGGTGGATCAGGAGTATCGAGGTGCGCGACTCGTGCGCTAGGCGGCGCAGCGGGTCAAGCGCACGGGCGGTCTGGCCGGTGTCGTTCTCGTCCATCCCCGGCGTCATCGCGCGGAACGAGTCAAGGACCAGAAGGTCCGGGGTCCGCTCGCGCACGACGGCCTCGACCTCGGCCATATGGCGGCGCAGGTCGAGGCGGCTGGCGTCCGCTACCTGTACGCCGGACGCCGGGAGGTCGAGCGTGTGGACGCGCCTGTGGATCTCGTGCTCGCCGTTCTCGGCGTCGAGGTAGACGGTGGTGCCTTGCTCGCACGCGATACCGGCCAGCTCGCCGCCGTGCGCGATCGCGGCGGCGAGCGCCAGCGCGACCAGAGACTTTCCGTCGCCGCCCGGCGCGTAGAGCGCGGTGAGCGCCGCGCGGGGGAGCATCGGCGGCGCGAGCCACGGGACGGCCGGCGGGGCCTCGGCGACCATCGCCGGTACGTCGAGGAAGCGGATCAACGGGCCGCTCACGCCGCTCTCTCCAGGGGGTCGGCGTGCTCGGGCTCACCGTACGCGCGGACGGCCAGCTCAAGCGCTCGCGCGGCGAGGTCGCGGGCGTCCTCGGCCAGCTCCAGCGCTTCTGCGGCTTTGGCGTCGGCGGCTTCGATCCGGGCCTCGGCCAGGTCGCGCTCCAGCGCGTCGCGGATGTCGTGCTCGGCGCAGCCAGCCGCGCATCGAAGGTCGATCGAGCCGCCGTGGCCGTGCTCGCGCAGCAGCAGCGTCCAGGCCGGCACTCGGCACGATGGGCAGACCGCGTGCCAGGTGTTGAAGCGCTCCGCGTCGGCGCGGTGGGGGAGCCCATGAACGCGGAGGCGTTCGAGCGCGTGATCGAGCGGCCGTGCGAACGGGTCGCGTCGGGCGCGGGGGTTATGCTGCTCGTGCTGGAGCTGGGCCGCCATCACGGTCCGAGTTCTCCGTAGCGCCTCGGTTCCCGCCGGGGCGCTGCTCGTTGTCGGGGTCGATCAGGGCAAGGACAGATCGGCTTGTGTAGCGGCTGGTGCGGTGCCCGATCCGCACTCTGTCGAGTACGCCTTCCTGCGCCAGACGGCGCACCGTGCGCTCGCTGGCGCCGATCAGCTCGGCGACCTGCTGCGGAGTGAGAAGCCGGGGAAGCGGCGTCCGGCCATCGGCCGATACTGGCGTGGTGGACTCCATGCCGGACATGCTCGCCCAGTCACCCGCCAAGTTGGGACCCACTTTTGACCTCAAAAACAGTGCGAAAACTCTCGCGCTGCCGTCACGAGACCTGGGGGACTACCTGCGCCAGATCACACCAGAGGGCGCCCCCGCCATGCAGTTCGCGCTCTGGGGATTCGACGGGCGCTACCCCCTGCCGCTGACGGCGCCCCACACACCGTGCCCCGAATGGTTGCGCTGGGAACTGGAGCACCGCTTGACGTTCAAGTGGATTCCGCTGAAGCGCGAGGACATAGACCGGCTGGTCGAACTGCTCGCGCCTGGGCGGTCGCGCCCCGATTGGCTCCCAGCTTACAAGCCGGACGCTAGGCCGGTGGAAGATCGGCAGACCCTTACGGGGCGCCGCTGCACTCTGGTGCGCTACATCGCGGCGGCTGTCGCGTGCGACCTCGGCGCTCACCCCATGTCCGAGGTCTCCGAGAAGGCGCTCAACCTACACGACCATGAAACGCGAGGCAAGGGCGAGCCGGCGAAGGTGGTTGAGTATCGCCGCTACGGCCGGCGGCTGCTCTCGCTGCTCGGCGTGTGGCCGTGGACGCACGCGGAGTCCGGCAAGCTACTCAAGCGCTGGCAAACGGACGCCACCTTCCTCGCGCCGCTCCAGGTGTGGCACGAACGCGCCTGGGAGGAGTATCGCCCCGTCCAGGAGGAGCGCGAGCGTCAGCGCGCCATCATCGAGGCTGCTCTCGCGGGAGCCCCGGACCTCACCCCGGAGCAGATCGCCGAGCAGGAAGAGGGCGAACGCGCCCTCTTCGCCATCGAGGCCGAGCAGGCCAAGCTCCTCGCCGCTCGCGAGCAGGCGCGTAAGGCTCGCCGCCCCGTGCGCTGACCCCCCAAAAAATCGGGTGAAATCGGGTGAAATCAGGCCCCTCTATAGGGGCGCAGAAACCTAGTGATACCTAACGAAACCTCACCGGGCAGACTTCGACCTGGCCCGCCGTCCGGGTGCGAGTGCGTCCCGCTCGATCCTTCTCGCGGAGCACGCGGCGCGGGGTTGCGTGCCCTGCCGGCCCCAGGTGCGCCAAAACCCGTCGAAACTCGTGTT
Organism: uncultured Solirubrobacterales bacterium; assembly: GCA_963744135.1. Classification (GTDB taxonomy): domain Bacteria; phylum Actinomycetota; class Thermoleophilia; order Solirubrobacterales; family Solirubrobacteraceae; genus Palsa-744. Next base: position 1,738,628 of record CAVUSE010000004.1, read on the forward strand.
TTCTCGTGCGTGCGCGAGGTGGATAACTTGGCGGATCTAGGCGAATCTAGGTCGTGCAGCTTGGGACTACGCGGTGGCGGCACCTGCTTGGGCACTTCTAGTCTGGCCTTGCTGGGGGCATTACTACTAGTCTGCATCGCAAAGCTTGGCTGAGCGCCACAACCATATCCGGATGGTCCGTTACCCCAGCCGGCGGCCTGAGCACAGCGCCCATCGCCACGCTTCTCGGCGCCGTACCCGTCATGGCCTGCCCTTCTCGCCGCCCGGCTGTAGCCCTTGCAAGCGGGCGGAAGCGGGCAGAAGCGGGGTCGTGTTCGCGGCAGTAGTCGCCAGCGACGGTGACACCTCGCGGTGTCTCACGCAGAGCGGCCCGCCGGCACCGTCAGTCAGAGTAGAGGGGGAGCGGGCCGTCATGGCCTACGGGCGTCCCGGCCTCTGTCATGGCCTACGGGCGTCCCGGCCTCTGTCATGACCTACCGGCTTCCCGGCCCCTGCCATGACCGACCGGACGGCCGTGGTCGTCGCGGCACGCTTAGACCGCTTCGATTGAGAGCACTTGCGGCGCACTCTGCGATGCCGTGTGCCTGTCAGCCGGATCGCGCGCCCGACCGACAGGGCGTTGCCGTTCTGGTCTGCTGCGGATACATCCACCGTGTAGCCGCAGTAGACGTACACGGCGAGCAGGCCGTCTCCGGGGTGTTCTTCACGGCGCGCACATTCGCTGCTGACACTCTCGGTGGTCGTTGTTGACAAGGACGGCTGGGCGGGTGGGGATGGAGGCGGTTCGATCACCGCTGGCGCCGTCCCGTTGGTGACCGGGACTCCGCTGGATGCAGGGATCTGTGCGACCGTATCGACCGGCATGGTCTTGGGGCCGGGGCCGGGGCCGGGGACGTGGGCGGGGAAGCTGCGCCAGTGCGCACCGCTGAGTCGCACGCGGTAGCTCCCTGGTGCTGGGCAGGTCAAGGTGTGGCTGCGCCAGGTGGTTGTGGCGGTCAGTCGGCGGCGGATGATGAAGGCGCCCCCCCCGTATACAGTCGAGGTGATGGTGCGCGGTCCACCGGAGTAGGACTGGTACCAGACGCCGAGCTTGATGCAGCGCCCCGATAGATGGCTGGTGTCGATAAGTACATCCGCGTTGGCTGATGAGGCGACTGCGAGCGCGGCGAGTAGGGCGACGGTGGGGAAGACTCGCGTCAGCAACTTATCCCCCTCCGCGTTGCCGCGATGCTCACGATCGCGTTGCTCACGTCGTTGGGCTTGAACACGGGTTCGTCGTTTGGGTCATAGGAAAAAAAGTCGATCCCCAAGGCCCCTTCAGCGTCACCTACCTTCTTGGTTTTTGCGAGCCACAGGCCGAGCGTCTTGCTTTTGAGGTTCCAGAAGGCGCAGGAGTCGCCTCCGGTCCAATTGACCCAGAAGGCAGTGACTCTCGTATCGCTCGGCAGGAGTCGGAGCACGTCGGCCTTGGCAGCCGCCAGTGGAGTGCCATCCCCGATGGCTTGCGTGTATCCATCTACGCGGTATTCAGGCGCTTCGGTGGTGGTGACGCCAGAGAACTGGTTGGTCGATTTGCCGCCATCCGGCACCTGGCCGCCATAGCAGGGCGTCTCTTCGCACCCACCGGGGTTCTTCGGGTGCGCCGATTCCCAATCCGCCAGCGTGGCCCCGAGCCCGGTCCATGCTCCCCTCGGGACCGCCCGAGTCGCCGCTGAACCCGAAGCGCTGGTGCTGGTGCTTGACCCGCAGCCCGCGACGGCTAACGTGGCGATGACCGTGGCAAGGCCGATGACTCGGGACGTTGCCCTGAAGCATTGTGTCTGCATGGCGCATGGAGTGATAACACGATTAGGCTGTAGCGTGCGGGGTGGTGGTCTGGGACCGTCGCAGCGGTGCCCAGGCCCAACCCGCTGCTCGTCGGCCTCGGACGAGCGATCCAGTGACCCGCGACGAGCAAGCCGTCTCCCAAGAGGAGTTGGGCCTACGCTCCGGCGTCCACCGCAACTACATCGGCGGCATCGAGCGCGCTGAGCGCCAGCCCAGCGTTACAGCCCTCGCCAGGCTGGCCGAAGCCCTCGACGTGAAGCCATCCGACCTACTCGCCCTCGCGGAACGCCTCGCACCGTGAGGTGGGCAAACCGCCTGGGGAGCGACGCGGCACGGCCGAGCGACTGCGCAGCCCACCCGCGAGTGGTGCCCTACCGGGGAGTGCAAGCCCGCATCCGTGTGGATCAAGGCAAACCCGGCCGCACCCGTTGATCCCGCGCGAGACGCTGCGCTGGAAGGGCCTCTATCGGGGTCGCGCGTCGGTGGAGCGCAGCTTCTGGGCGCCTCAAGGAAAAACTGGGCTCTCGCGCCGTTCCAGGTGCGGCGGATCGAGCGCGTGCGGCTCCATGCCGACCCTCACGATCCTCGCCAGCTTTCGAGTGTGTTGAATCGTGAGCGTGCCGTCGCACGCGCGGCGTAGTCTTGCTGGATAACCCACGCTGGGAGGCAGGAATCAGACCTCCCCAAGCGAAATCCCAGGAGGGCCGATGGACACAGACGCGCTTGATCTACCCGAGTCGCGGGTCAGCTTCCCCGGCCCCTTCTCTCAGCATGGGGTCGTAGTCTCGGGCTGGAGCGTCCCCTTCCTACACGCGCAGCCCCACGATGGCGGAAAGCTCACCCTCGTCTTGGATAACCGCTTTTCGCTGGAGTTAAGCGTGGCCGAAGCTGAGCGTGTCGTGCCATTCGTCGCCGACGCGATAGCCGTGGCCCTTGGCTTTGAGGCGCACCCGGACGCGGATGATGCTCCCCCGCTGGTGCGCTCGCCCCACCCGAAGCCCCAACCCGTAGTCTCGGTCGTGGGCTTCGGGATGGGCGATGCCCCTTCTTAGAAGGGAGGCAGCATGTCGAGGTTGTCGTCCTTCCACCTGTCAGGGACCGTGCGAAGATAGATATGACCGCACTTCGCGCAGAACTCGGTCGTTACCACGGCGCTGTGGCCCGAAGGCGCAGCCGCCACGAACGTGTATCCGCGTTTCATCCAGCCGATGACCTCTTCGCGTGTGAGGACGCTCCCGTCCGAGAGACGCACCCACTCTACGTGTTCGTGAGTGCCGTCTGCGGACCTCTGCATACGGCGATGGGTAATCAACACCCTAGCGCTACTCATAGATAGTTACCTTCTTTCTGCGTCGTGATTCGCGTTACGGCTGGCCTCTGCCAAGGCGCAGACCGCCCTTCAATAACAAGCATCCCTCGCGGGCCGGACGGAAAAAGCCATCCCCGCCGTGGGGTACGTTGTGGTAGTTCGCGGACCCTTCAACAGGGGGCGCCTCCCCGCCTGCCAGCGACCATGATGGAGGCGCCCCCGCCAAAGTTTCATTGACCGGGCGGCGCCACGCCCAGCCCTGCGGTGTGGCGCCCAGCGAGCTTCAGACGGCGGTCTATGCCGCCGCGCGTTCGCGTAGGTAGGTGGCACGGCGCCGGCAGTGGTCCGAGCAGAAACGCGCCGGCCCGCCGCGCACGCCACGGTCGGTGGGTATCTCCTCGCCGCAGTGCTCGCACGCGCGTTCCGGTAGCGGCGTCCCGCCGAGCGCCACGAGTGCGAGGACCGCTCGTTCCGCGCTTGAGGCGTCGCGGCGCTCCCACGCTGCGCGCAACGTCTCGACCATGCCCGAGCGAATGTCCCGCCACTCCTCACGCTCCCACTGCGCGGCGTTCACCGCTGCCGCGAGCGCCACGGGCCACGCCTCCTCGAAGCCCACGCCGCCGCTCCGCGCGGTGGCGAGCCGTTCCCTCAAGACTGCGGGCGGAGTCATGTCCCGCCCCCTGGCATCACCACGCGCGCGGGCCTGCGCTCCGTCGGTACGGGCACCCCGTCGAGCAAGACGCACGGCTGGACCTTCAGCGCGTCCGCGAGGATCAGCAGCACGAGCAGGCCCGGCTCGCATTCGCCGCGCTCCACAATGCCGATCTCGTTGCGATGCAGACTGGCGACTTCCGCGAGCCCTTCCTGCGCGAGACTCCGCCGCTTGCGCAGGCCGCGCACGTTCTCCCCAAACGTGAGCAGCAGCAGGGCGCGCTCGGCCTTGTAGGCGTCGTAGGCGTTGCCGTCGTGCTCGGCCGTCATGTCTCGCCCCCGGTCCCGTTCTTGGAGTGCGTCGGTGCCTTGCGCTCCCTCGGCACGGCCAGACCTTCGAGCAGGGCACCCGGCGGGACCTTCAGCGCGTCCGCGAGGACCAGCAGCATCGATAGGTGCGGTTCGCGCCGCCCTCGCTCAAGCCCGCCGAAGTGCGTTCGGTGGACGTTGGCGATGTGCGCGAGGGTTTCCTGCGAGACGTTCCGCCGCTCGCGTTCGGCGCGCAGTTTCTCGCCGAATGCGAGCAGCAGCCGTGAGCGCTCGGCCGTGTAGGCGTTCGCCATCACGCATCCCTCCTACGCCGCTGCGCGTTCGCGTAGGTAGGTGGCGTGGCGGCGGCAAGGGTCTGAGCAGAACCGCGCCGCGCGGTGGCGAGCGGTGGGTATCTCCTGCCCGCAGTTCTCGCACGCGCGTTCCGGTAGCGGCGTCCCGCCGGGCGCCACGAGTGCCAGGACCGCGCGTTCCGCGCTTGAGGCGTCGCGGCGCTCCCACGCCGCGTGCCACGTCTCGACCATGCCCGAGCGAATGTCCCGCCACTCCTCACGCTCCCACTGCGCGGCGTTCACCGCTGCCGCGAGCGCCACGGGCCACGCCTCCTCGAAGCCCACGCCGGCGCCCCGCGCGGCGGTGAGCCGTTCTCGGAGGATCGCGGGCGGCGTCACCGTCACGTGTGCGTCAATGACGGCCACCGCTCAACCCTCCCCATCCGTGGGGAGCTGCCCGAAGTGCTCCTCGAACTCATCCGGGGTCAGCCGGCGCTCCCCCGGCGCCAGCCCACCGTGCGCCCGGAACCGTGCGCCCGCCACCCGGAAGTAGTGCAGGAGAATCTGTCGCACGCGCGCGCCGGTGACGCCATTCCGTTCGCCGATCGCGCGCAGCGTCAGGCCCTCCACCAACCGCAGGCGCAGCATCTCGACGTGCTGCTCCTTCGGGACGCGATGGTCGCACGGCGGCGGCAGGGTCGCCAGTCCGCGCGCTTGGCGTCGCTTGGCGTACTCGTAGAACTGGACGGGTCCGGTCTGTGGATCGGGCGCGCTCATCGTCAGACTCCGATCAGGTCGAGCGCGTCCAGGCAGCGCGCACACATGCTCGCCTTCACCCGCTCCCCGTCGATCAACACCGCGCCCTCGGCCACCAGACGCGCAAGCTCAGCGTCCACGGTCGCCGGGTCGATGTCCGATATCTGCTTGTGCAGCTCCGCCCGAGTCCACAACTCCCGGTGATCCTCGGGTGGCTGGAGTAGCTGCAACATGATCGCCCGCCCAGCCATGTAGGCCAGCTCGATCGGATTCTGCTCACTGGTCATCTTCGGTTCCTCCTTGTGGTTGGAGGCCCCGGGGGCGGCTCTAGCGAGGAAGACACCGGCCCGTTCCCGGTAGGGTGTCTGGCGCGCCTTGGAGTTCACGCTCCTCGGTGCCAGGCGCCCGGGCCGGCCAACGGTCGCGGGCGCCATGATGTTCTGGTCCCGCGCAGCGTAGCGCTTCTAGCGAGGAAAAGCTAGAGACATAAGACATGGACTACAGCGCTGGTGCATGCGATGTTTCCGCGGTGCCGCGCGGTCCCGCTCCCGATCCCGTCCTTGGACCGATCCTGAAAGCGCTACGTGAGGCGCGCGGGCTGACCCAAGAACAGCTCGCCCCGCTGGCGCAGATTACGACCGGGACGCTCTCGAAGGTCGAGACGGGGCAGACGAGCTGCGGGTGGTCAACGGTCCGCCTGATCGCCAAGGCCCTCGACGTGAGCATGGCCGAACTCGGCGCCGCGATCGACGCTGAGGACTCCACCGCGCCGTAGGCCCGCCACGCGGGACAACCTCTCGCCATCGAGAACGGCCGGCACGCCATCGCGCGCATCCTCGGCGCCCTCGATGCCGACCTACAGCAGCCCGCCGCCACCACCGAACCCGCGTCGCCGCTTCCAAAACGCTTCCATACGGCATTCGGGGACAGGCTGCGGGGGCGATGGACCGATCCACCGTTCTCGCCAGCATCCCGTGTTTACAGGGCTTCAGAGGAACGGAGAGGGCGGGATTCGAACCCGCGATGGAGTTTAATCCCCATACTCGCTTAGCAGGCGAGTGCCTTCAGCCACTCGGCCACCTCTCCTGGAGGTCGAGCCACCAGTGTAAAGCCTGGGGTCGCCGCGCGGAGGTTCTCAGGGTCGGCGGCCTGCCGAACCCCACGCCCGCGCTCGTCGTCGTAGCGTCTCGTCGGGACCTCGTCGGAGAGGCGTTGGCAGGGTGGCAGAGAGCGGTGGAGTGCGCAGACACGCAGCTTCAACGGCGCGCAGGCCGGCAGCTGGATACCTCGCCCCCCGGGGCCCCGGCGGTAGACGGAGGGGATCTGTGGTGCGCGCGATCGGTGATCCGTCGCCGCGCCTGTCGCGTAAGGCTTCCGGGAGAACGAGATTGGTCGTGCTCCTCACGCAGATTTGCCACATGCCAGGACACCACCAAACGAATGGAGCAGGAAATGCACAACCAGCACGACGATCCCGAGGTCGACTACGCAGGACGGCAGACGCCGGAGGACCCGTGGGCGGCACCCACGACGCGCAAGAGCTTTCTGAAGGGCGCGGTCGTCGCGGGCGCAGGCGCGACCAGCCTGGGGGCGCTCGCGCCTGCCGCCGCGCTTGCCGGCGGCAGAAAGAAAGGGCTGACCCACGGCGATCTGGCAATCCTGAAAGCCGCCCAGATCGCGGAGGCGCTGGCGGTGACGACCTACACCAACATCATCAACACAGCGCCGTTCTTCAAAAACATCCCCTCCGACGATCAGGGCTACCTGAAGGGTGCGTTGCAGGAGGAGATGTCTCACTACCTGCTCGAGGAAAGCCTGACCGGCAAGCCCTCTCCCTTCACGGCTTTCTACTACCCGCCCAAGATGTTCGCCGACGCGCAGACGACGCTCGACATTCTCGTGACGCTCGAGGATGCGTTCATTGCTGCCTATCTGGTGGGAGTTCGCGACTTCAGCACCCCCGATCTGAGGGTCACGGCAGCGCGAATCATGGGCATCGAGTCCGATCACCGCACCCTTGCACGCGTCGTGGGGCCCGATGTGGCAAGCGGAGATGGTGGACCCATCGAGGAAATCACCGGGATTCAGAAGACGGCCGAATCGGTCGCCCCACCCAACAACAACGGCTACGAGCGCACACTCCTGCTGACCCACATCGAGCAGGCGGTCGAAGCGCTGCTGCCGTTCGCAGAAAAGAAAGCTGCCGAAAAAGAAGGCTTCGACACCTCGAAACCCTACCCGTTCGCGCCATTCACGCCAACTCTGCCGAGTGCCCTCGGCGAATTCCACTCGCTGAAGGGCTGATCCCCGCAGCCCTCGCGGTGTGACGCTCTGTTCGCGATCTGCGGCAAGGATGCCGCAGGTCGCGAACAGCAGTCTCGAGCGAGGCGAGAGTTATTCGCCCAGGCGCGCATTTTTCACCCACCCCGCTTGGGGAACGAATCGGGCTGGGGTTCACTCCGACTTGGCCGATGACGGGCCGACCGGGCTCATGCCGCCTGCGCCACCACCTCGCCGCTCACTCGATCGGAGACAGGGTCGACCTCCTGCGACTGAGACGCCACGGGTGGGCGCAGGATCAGGAAGGCGGCGAGGATCCCAAGCCCAACGCACACCGCGGCAACCACGTACGCCAAGTGGTATCCGCCGGTCAGCGCACTGGTCAGCGGTTGCCCGGCGGCGCTCAACGTCTTGGTGTGGTCGGTGGCGATCGTCCCCAGCGTCGCCAGGCCGATCGCGCCGAACAGCTGGACGGAGACGTTGATGATCCCCGAGGCCAGGCCCGCATCGCGAGGGGGCGCGTCGGCCATGCCGATCGTCAGCAGCGGCAGGAACGAGGCGCCCGCGCCGAGGCCAAGCGCCAGGAAGGCGAAGAACAGGCCAGGGAAGTAGCTCGCGTGTACGCCCTGAGCGGCCAGCAGCACCAGGCCGATGACGATGCCTGCGAGCCCGGCCGTCAGCGTCTGAATCGGACCGAAGCGCACCACCGCGCGCGCCGAGATACCCATCGACATGGCTGCGATGGCGATTGTCAGTGGCATGAACGCCAGCCCCGTGTCGATCGCGTCGTAGCCGAGCACGCGCTCGAGGTACAGCGCGCCGAGAAAGAACGCGGAGAACATGCCAGTGATGAGCAGGCCGCGGACGAGACTCGAGCCCATCAGCGTGCGCAGGCGCAGGATCCGCAGTGGCATGATCGGGTTGGCAACGCGCGCCTCCAGCGCCAGGAAGGCACCCAGCAGAGCCAGCGAGATGCCGCCCGCGCCGAGCGTGCGAGCCGAGAGCAGGCCGTAGTCGCTCGACTTGACAATCGCGAACGCGCCGAACATGGTCGACAGCGTGATCAGGGCCGACCCGAGGACATCCACGCCGCCCGAGAGACCGATGCCCACGTTCTCCTCGATCAGCATCCAGCCGAGCAGCAGGGCGACCACACCGATCGGCACGTTGACGAAGAAGATCCAGTGCCAGCTCAGCGACTGCGTGAGCGCCCCGCCGGCGAGCAGGCCGATCGAGCCGCCGCCGGCGGACACGAACGCGTACATGCCCATCGCCTTGGCCTGCTCTGCCCGCTCCGGGAACTCGGTGACGATGATCGCGAGGATCACGCTCGAGGCGATCGCGCCGCCAATCCCCTGGATCAGGCGAGCGCCGATCAGCATCTCCTGGCTGCCCGCCAGCCCGCACAGGATCGACGCCGCCACGAACAGAACCAGCCCGCCGAGGAACACCTTCTTGCGGCCCACCAGGTCGCCGAACCTGCCGGCCAGCAGCAGAAAGCCACCGAACGTGATCAGGTAACCGTCGATCACCCACGTCAGGTTGGCCTGCGTGAAGTGAAGCTCGCGCTGGATCGAGGGCAGGGCGACGTTGACGATGGTCGCATCCAGCACCATCATCAGTTGGCCGAGGCACAGCACGGCAAGCGCTATCCAGCGGCGACGCTCGCGCTTGCTGGCCGCCCTCTGAGCGGTCGTCTGGCCGGCCGCCTGCCAGCCGGCGCTCGGCTGCAGCGTCTGGAGTTGAGTCGGCCCGCCGATGGCCTCCTCGCCGGTGGCCGGCGCCACTGTCTCGAGTTGGTCTGATGCGGTGGCGGTGGTGCTCATCGAATGCTCCTTTCGGGTGCGCGAAGGGAACACCATAGCAGGGATTATCACTGAAGCAGGTATCATCGTTTTAAACGTGATGGTTGCTGCAACGTGGTATAATCCTGCCGTTATGACCGGCAAGGACAGCTCATGCCCTCCCAACTCGATGGTTCTGTTGACCCGCCTTGCCAAGCAGGTCTACAGGCGCAGCAGCGAGGAGCTCCTAGGCATGCACATGCGCCTGTTGATGGCGCTCAGCTACGTGCGCGACCACGACAGCGCCCCCCAGCAGGAGTTGGCGGAGGCGCTGTGCATGGACGCCAACAATGTCGTGCTGCTGCTCAACGAGCTCGAGGATCTGGGGTATGTTGCCCGCCGTCGCGACCCCGGCGATCGCAGGCGCCACCTGGTTGAGCTGACCGCAGAGGGATTCCGTGCGCTGGGCAGCGCCGAGCGCGCGCAGGAAACGATCGAGGACGATGTGCTGCGGGCGCTCGACCCGGACGAACGCGCGATCCTGTGGCGGCTCCTCACCCGTGCCCTGCAGGGCGCCGAGCCGGACGCACCCGGTTCGGGCAGCGGTGCCGCAACCGCGTCGGTTACGGCGTAGGCGCCTCAGAGCCTCCCGGCAACTCGCCCTCGAATGAGGCAAGGACCAAGGACGAGGCGTGGCGAGCCCACGTCGCGCCCGAGGACGAAGTATCACGAAGGCAATCGACCGCATCCAGTGTGTGGACCTACCTCGTAGCGAGGCGTATCGAGCATCAGGTCTCTATGGCCAGCCGCTCGTGAACGGAGCGAACGGCGCTCGATCCCTCGCCCACGGCGGCCGCGACTCGCTTCATCGAACCATGCCGGACATCGCCGGCGGCGAATATGCCAAGCCTGGATGTCTCAAACGGCAATACTCTCGCTATCTCACCACCGAACGAGCCGGGCAGCTGGCGGTCGGTGAGGATGAACCCATCACTGTCGAGCAGCACACTGTCGCTCAGCCATGCCGTCGCCGGACGAGCCCCGATGAAGCAGAACAGACCTGCGCACGCGATCTCGTGCTCACGGCCGGTCTGTTTGTGCGTAAGCGTTGCCCCTTCGAGATGGTCCCGGCCGGCGAGCGCCTGAACTTCAACGCCGGTCATGAGATCGATTTTCGGGTCGGCCTCGATCCGCTCGATCAGGTACTGAGACATGCTCTGGGTGAGATCCTGCCGTCGGATCGCGATCGTGACACTGCAGTTGTTCTCGGCTAGGTAGATCGCGGCCTGACCCGCGGAGTTTCCGCCGCCGATCACCAACACGGGCGTGCCGCCGCAGACGCGCGCCTCGAGATCTGTCGCGGCGTAGTACACACCGGCGCCCTCGAAGCGCTCGAGATCCTCGACGTCAAGCCGCTGATAGCGCGCTCCGGCGGCGACGATCACCGCACGTGTCGGAACCTCGCTGCCGTCACGCAGCACCACCACGTGGAAGCTGGCCTCAGATCGCAGCCCCGTCACCTCGCACGGGGAGTTCAAGCGAGCTCCGAGTCGCATCGCTTGCACGGCGGTCCTGCCGGTGAGGTCCTCCCCGGAGATGCCGTTCGGGAATCCCGCGTAGTTCTCGATCCGCGAGCTGGCGCCGGCTTGCCCACCGATGGCCACCGCGTCCAGGGAGACGGTGCGCAGACCCTCTGAGGCGCCGTAGACGGCGGCGGCGAGGCCGGCCGGGCCGCTGCCGATAACCACCAGATCGAAGATGTAGCCCGGTGTGGGCTGGAAGGTCAAGCCGAGGTGCTCAGCGAAGATTGCGGGCGAGGGATGGCGCAGAGTCTCGGTAGCAGTGATCACAGCCGGGACGTCCTGCGATTGCAAACCCATCGGCGCGAGGAAAGCGTCGAGGTCCTCGGCATCCTCGACATCGATCCAGGTGTGCGCAAGATGCGAGTGTTCGGCGAATGAGCGCAAGCTCATCGCCTCGGGCGAGTAGCGCGAGCCAATGATCCGGATCGCCAGCGCCCCCTCTCCGGAGCGCAGGGACTCACGGCGCGCGAGCAGCGCGTTGAAGATAGTTGCGCCGAGCGCCGGGCGCACGCTCATGAGCCGGCGGAACTCGGCCTGGGCAATCACCAATACCCGCCCCGGCCGGGAGATGCGACCGGTCAAAAAGCGGCGCTGGCCGGTCAGTAGCGTCAACTCGCCGATGAAGCTGCCCGGCCCGAACTCGGCGACGACGACCTCATGCGCACCGCCCGGCCGAACGACTTGCACTTCGCCCTCCAGGACGACGAACAGATCGTAAGACGCGTCCCCGGCCTGGAAAAGCAAGTCCCCAGCCCGAGTAGCTCGCTCAGCGCCGAACGTTGCCATGTCCGCAAGCTCGGACGCGCTCAGCAGAGGCGAGGCGACGGAATCCCAAGAACTGCTCGCGCTCATTGCCGCAACTGGTCCATTCGATTTCCCCGGCGCACGTGCCACCAGGCAATTCCTCGTGTGTGGATGAGGAACCCCTCGAGGCGGTTCTGCCTGGCCCACAGCTTCGCTTCGATGTTATCCAGCTGCCGGCGCCGCTCGCGTACGAGCTTCAGCTGGCGTTCGACGTGCTCGAGCGCCTCGGCCGCGAGCTCTCCCTGCTCCTCTGGGTCCACCGCCTGCTCGAACCGCTGGCGCACCAGCTGGAGCGCGCCCTCGGCCTCGAGCATGCCGCGGGCTGTCTCCTCTGCCGAGCCGAGCACTTCCCTCAGCTGCGGGATCGTCTCTCGGAGGGCCGCTTCAAGTGCGCCTTCGTCGACCGGCGCCGGCGGATCGAGGTGAGGCTCTTCTGCCTCACGCGCTGGCATGGACGGCCCCCTGACCTGTTGCCATTTGATCCTGTGGGAGCGTGGCTGAAGACTGCAGTCCTCGCTCGGGGTCGGCATGCACAATCAGCACGGGAACGGGGCTGTGGTGCAGCACGTAGTGGCTCACACTGCCAAGCAGCATTGAACGCACGGCCCCACGTCCGCGGGAGCCCATGACAACGAGATCGTGAGCCCCGGTCTCGATCTGGTGGATCAGCGCTTGCCTCACCGGCTCGCTGGCCAACACAGTGCTGAGCGACACCTGATCGGGGACCCGCTGGGCGGCCGACCGCAGGATCGTCTCGGTCTCGGTCTCGGCATCGCGCGCGAGCGTCGCCGCCACTGCGCCGCCTGCCCCGATGTAGGCACCGGCGGGAGGTATCACGACGGCACTGAAGAGCGTCAATCGGCTGTGCTCTGACTCGGCCAGGTCGATCGCTTGCGTGAGCGCCTGATCTGAGTCCGGTGAGCCGTCGATCGCAACGAGGATGTTGCGAAACATGGTGTGCTCCTTTCTCGACGTGGAGCTTGTTGCGTCTTGCTTGATATCTATAGCAGAAAACTATATAGTTTGCAATATGGCTAAGATGGGTCTACCCCGGCAGGCGGAGCGAGTAGAGCAAGTCGACTACGTCGCCGAGCACCTGATCTCGCGGGCCGCAGTCCTTGTGCGACTGCTCGTCAAGCAGGTGCGCAGCGAGGAGATCTCCCGCACAGAAATGGAGGTCTTGAGCATCCTCACCGAAGGTCCGCGAAAGATCACAGAGCTCGCCGAGCTCGAGGGGATCGCGCAGCCCACGATGACGCTGCTCGTCAAACGCCTCCAGGAGAAAGCGTGGGTCCGGCGAGAAGGACTGCCAAAGGACGGACGCGTGGTCTTGATCAGCCTCACCGAGGTAGGAAGCACGGCACAAGAGAAGTTCCGCGCACAGTTTCTCGCTGCTTTGAGAGCTGACCTGCAAGAGCTCTCAGACCAACAGCTCAGGGAGCTGTCAGCCGCGACGGAGACCCTCAGCTCGTTCGTGGACGACCTGCAGCAGCGGGCTGGAAGGTGACCCAGCTCGATCGACGAAGGTGAGAACCATGGCACGCCGCGCCGCGCACATGCCTCGAAGTTGCCCATCACGCGTTTGCGTGCGTGGGTGAGTCAGCGCGCGAGCGCTGCGGCGATGAGCGCCGCTGCGGCGGCTCGCGCAGGGGCGGCGATGGCAGCGTCCCGGTCCATCTTGGCGGCGAGCCCTCCGCCGTCGTAGATCAGCTGGAGCTGACTGGCGAGGAGCACGGGGTCCGGGGCACCAGCGGCAGCGGCGAGCTCGGTGAACAGGGCGCGAATGTCACGGCGGTAGGACTCGGCGGCCTCATCGACGCGCCCGCCGGCCGGCGCCTCGGCGGCCGCCGCGGTGAAGGCGCAGCCGTGGAAGTTGGGCGTGCGGAACAGCCGAGCCTGGGCGTCGAACACGGCGAGGATCCGCTCGACGGGATCCTCGACCGGGTCCACTGCCGCCCGCAGTCGCCCCAACACCTGGGCGTGCCGGGCGTCGAGGTAGGCGCAGACGAGCTGCTCCTTACTGCCGAACGTGCTGTAGAGCGAGGCCTTGGCCACGCCGGCGCGCTCGATCACGCGGTCGATGCCGACGGATTGGACGCCCTCGGCGTAGAACAGCTCGCTCGCCGCCTGGAGCAGTCGCTCCCGCGGCGAGCGCTTGACCGCCTTAGGCTGTGTGGATTGAGTGGTTCGGGTAGGCATCTGCGCTCAGCCCTCTGCGCCGTCCGCAGCCTCAACCGAGAGCTCGACGCGGTCGGAATAGAACGCGACATGGTCCTTGATCTCGGCGACCGCTGGGTGGGGATCGGCATAGAACCAAACCGCGTCGGCACCACGCTCCGCGTCAGCCGTGATCGAGTAGTAGGACGCCTCGCCCTTGTACGGGCAGTAGGTGGTCAGTTCGCTGGCCGCGAGCTGCGATCGGTTGACGTTGGCGATCGGGATGTAGCGGACCGGCGGGTAGCTGGCCTCGCGCAGGACAAGCGTCGAGTGGCTGTCGGCGATCGTCGTCTCATCGCTGCGAACGACGACATGGTCGCCGCTCGAGGTGATCGTGATCGGGTGGTCGGGGCCGGGGGTTTTGATGTCACGTGCCATGCTGGGACTCCTTCGCTCATTTGGCGGGTTGGGGGGACAAGCAGCGCTGTCGTGCAGTACGGCGCGTGCTGAGGATCGTGCCGACGGCCGTGATGGCCGCGAGCGCGATCACGGTGATACCGAACTCCTGAGCGGTCCGGGTCACCGTGCTGTGGACGACGAGAACGCCGGCGAGGATCGCCGGGAGGCCCATCGCCAGGTAGCAGATGATGTAGGCGACCGAGATCACGCCGGCGCGCTCGGCCGGGCCGGCCAGGGTCACGATCGTGCGCAGGCCACCCTGAAACCCAGCGCCGAATCCGGCACCGGCGAGGACCGTGCCGACGAAGAACCCCACAACCGACATAGCCGTCACCGACCACAACACGATCGCGACGCCGATGATGACCAGCCCGTTGCCGACGAGCGCGAAGCGGCGCGGCGCGGCGCGGTGGAAGAGCAGAACCACCAGCGCTCCGCTGGCGGCGAGCGCGAACAGCGCCGCACCGCCAAGGACCGTCGAACCGGACCGGGCCACCTGGGCGGCGAGCGACGGGCCGAGCGAGCCGTAGAAGCCCGCAAGTGCCCAGACCGCTATCAGCGACGGCGCAGCGATCAACAACGCCTCGCGCACCCCCGCCGGTACGGCGATCGTGGGGCGCAACGCCCGCCGGACCCCAGGGGCGCGTGGCGAGGTCTCAGCGATCGCCCACACGCCAGCCGCCTGAAGCAGGAACAGAACCAGCAGCACCAAGTAGACGAGCTTCGTTGGCGCAGGCAGGAACTGGACGAGCAGCGCCGAGCCGAGCGCCCCGCTCGCAGTGCCGCTCATCGCCCCAGCCGCGTTGGCGACAGCCCCACGTCCGGGATGCAGGTCAACGAGCCCCGCTCCGATGGCGCCGACGGCGGCACCGGTGGCCAGTCCCTGCAGAACCCGTGCCACGAGCAGCACATCGACTCCACCGGCGAACGCGAACAGCAGCATCACGATCGCCTGGGCGCCGAGCGCGCCGATCAGCACCGGGCGGCGCCCGACGTGGTCCGACAGAGAGCCGGCCACGAGCAGCGAGACGAGAACGGCGACCGCGTACACCCCGAAGATGACTGTGATCGTGACGGGCGAGAAGCCCCAACGCGCCTGATAGGTCGCGTACAGCGGGGTCGGTGCGCTCGAACTGGCGAGTAAAGTCACGAGGATCGAGGTCAGCAGCCCGAATCCAACGCGCGCCGGGAGCACGCGAGGAGTCGGTGAGGTTGAGGTGAGGGTGGTCATGGGAGCTCCTCCTGCAACGTCCAGATCTCATCTGGCTCGGCGGCGCGAATCTCGGTGCTTGTGGCGGCCATCGCTTCCCTTTCGTACAGAACGGTCTGTTCGCTTACGCCGCAACAATAACAGACAGACAAGTCTGTTCAGCGGTCGCCTCGACTCGCGACGGCGACGAGCGAGCCACGCGCTAGCCCCGTCTTTGCCGGCTCGGCACCGTAAGGCCCGCGATCAGCGGCCGAATCGCCCGCTTGATCGCGTCGAGGCTTACGCCCTGCTCGCGGCGCAGATAGCTGATGACGTTCACGTTCAGTGCGTTCAGCAACAGTTGTGCGGTGATCGGTGCGTCGAGTCTCGGGGAGATCTGTTCCAGAAGGCTCTCGAGGTGCGTCGAGAACGTCAGGTAGCCCTCGATCGGTGCTTTCCAGCGGTCTTTCTCGAGTGCGAGCGTCAGCTCGAGATGTTGGTCGTAAAGATCAAGGAGCCCGTCGAGGAAGGCCCCGAGACGCTCACGGGGTGGCGCTCCAGGTCCCAACGGCGGGGGACCGGCTATGAAGGCATCCTGGAAGGATTTGAGATGCTCGTCGGAGAGCGCCTGGAATAGCCCAGAGCGGTCGCCGAAGCGACGGAAGACGGTTCCCTTGCCGACCCCCGCCTCGCTGGCGACGGCGTCGATCGATGTTCCCTCGGCACCTCGCTCGGCCAGAACTCGACGAGCTGCTTCGAGGATCCGCACACGGTTGGCCGCCGCATCTGCACGTTCGTGGGACCCACCTGCCATCGGCAGCTTCCGCGCGGCAGCTATGTCCCACCTATCGTCAACGCTCATACGGGTTCTCGCTGCTGATCCTATGGTCTGGCATGCAGCAGATCCCGCCCAGAGGCGGGATCCCTACACCCATCAAGGACAGCACGCCGCCCGTCAACCCGTTGGATCGTTCGTCAACCGCGGACGGCCTTCATCGCCCGCGTCCACGCCTCCAGCTGGTCAAACAACGTGACTGCCGCTCCGTCATGCTGGGGTCCGGGCGTGAAGTTTGAGAAGTTCTCGAAGTCGGTGAACAGTGAGAAGCTCAGCTGCTGGCGCACGTGCGCGATCTGGAGCTCGCTGCAGATCGCGCGAAGGTGCTCGATGGCGCGGGCGCCCCCGAGCGATCCGTAGCTGACGAACGCCGCTGCCCTGTTGTTCCACTCGGCGTAGAGGTAGTCGATCGCGTTCTTGAGCACGCTCGAGGTCGAGTGGTTGTACTCGGGCGTGACGAAGATGAAGCCATCGTAGGAGCCGATCTTCTGCGCCCACGCCTTGGTGTGCTCACCCACGTACTGCCCCACCGACGGCGGGATCGGCTCGTCCATGTGGGGCAGTGGGTAGTCCACGAGGTCAACGAGCTCATACCGCGCGGTCGTTCGCGCCTGCGCCTTCTCGAGCACCCAGTCGGCCACTGCCTTGCCGTTGCGCCCGGGGCGAGTACTGCCCAGAATAATCGCGATCTTCAGGTCAGACACGAGGGATCCCTTCTGTTGTGGTGCGCCGGCGAGCAGCACGACGCTCATCCGGCCCTTAGTAAACGGACTTACAGTCCGCTTGTCGGCAACCTAGCACATCGTCGAACGAAGGGGACTACCAGTCCGCTTAGCAAGCCCTGCTGCGAACAAGCTCGTGCGTCGCGGGGGGTTTGCGTTCTAATGTTCTGGCATGGCCGTGGCGGAGCAAATCGAGGTGGCTGACGCGCCTGAGCGTGGTCGCTACGAGCTGTCGATTGACGGCAAAGTGGTTGGCTTCACCGCCTATCGCACACGCCCCGGCCTAATCGCATTTGTCCACACTGAGGTCGATGAGCGCCTTCAGGGTCGCGGACTCGGTGATCGGCTAATCCGGTTTGCCCTGGAAGACGCCCGCGCACGAGGTCTCGCAGTGCTGCCGTTCTGTCCGTTCGTCCAAGCCTTTATCGAACGTCATCGGGAGTTCGAGACGCTGGTTCCAGATGCCTACAGCGAGCAGTTCGGCTTGTGAAGCGCTACGCGGGCGAGCACATCGAGCAGTCCACCTGACTCTCGGCCGGCTGACGCAGGATCCAAGGGCTGGCCGGGTAATGCTCAGCCAAGTGAGCAGCGGTCGTGTGGTCAGCCGATGCTATTCAGCTCGGTAAGCTCGTTCTCGGAGAGGGCGAGCGCAGCGCCTTTGATGTTGTCGCGCAGGTGCGCGACGGATGAGGTGCCGGGGATCAGCAGGATGTTCTCCGAGCGGTGCAGCAACCAGGCGAGCGCGACGGCCATCGGTGGGGCATCCAGACGGGTGGCGACCGCCTCGAGGGTGTTGGACTGCAGGGGGGTGAAGCCACCGAGCGGGAAGTAGGGCACGTACGCGATGGCCTGTGCGGCAAGGGACTCAATCAGGGCGTCGTCGGCCCGGTGGGCGAGGTTGTAGAAGTTCTGCACGCACACGATCGGCGCGATCGACTGGGCCTCCACGACCTGCTCGGCGGAGACGGTGCTGACGCCGAGATGCTTGATCAGTCCTTCTTGCTGCATCTGTGCGAGCGCGGTGAACGGCTTTGCGATCGAGCCCGGCTCGGGGCTGTCGAATCCCCCGACGCGAAGGTTGACGACGTCGAGTGCTTCGAGGCCGAGGTGGATGAGGTTGTCGTGGACGGCCTGGCGCAACTGCTCGGAAGACCGCGCGTGTGGCCAGCCGCCTTTTACGTCGCGATACGCTCCTACCTTCGTAACGATATGCAGCTCGTCCTGGTAGGGGTGCAGGGCTTCCTTGATGATCTGGTTCGTGACGTGCGGGCCGTAGTAGTCGCTGGTGTCGATGTGAGTGATGCCTAGCTCCACCGCCTCGCGCAGCACGGCGATCGCGGCGTCACGGTCCTTCGGCGGCCCGAACACGCCGGGGCCGGCGAGCTGCATCGTGCCGTAGCCCATGCGGGTAACTGTCAGACCCTCGGCCATGGTGAACGTGCCGCCGGGAAATGTCTGCGTTGCCATCAGTAATCCTCGTTCGTAGTCGTAAGTGATAGGCGTCCAGGGTGATCGAGACCGGCCGCTCCAGTACTAGCTCGGAACGTGCAATAAGCGCGTGAGGGTGACTGCGCGTGGCTGTTTTGGCGGGTCGGTGGCTTGTTGGTCGGCGATCGGGCTGGGTGGCGTTGTTTGTGGGTGTTCGAGCGGGAGCGGGGTGTGCGCTCGGCCCGTTTCGGGGCAGGGTGATTACGGCCGGTGGCCGAGTGGTCTGCTGGGTGGTGGCGGGGTCGCTGGTGGCTGCTGTCAGCCGCTCGCGGTGTGAAGCGTTTTGAGCTTCTGAAACGCGGCGAGGAGCTCGGCCGTCCACGGCCATGTGTCCTGGAGGTGGAGCTTCGCGCGGCGGCCGGAGAACGCGAGCCGCCCAGCGACGTGCAGTAGTTGGTAGCGCAGTCGCTTGGGCTCGGCCTTGGCGAGCGCCCCGTCGAGGAGGAGTGCTTGTGTCCAGACGATCAGGTCGTGCGCGAGCATCACGATCTCCAGCCATACCTCGTTGAGCGCGAACTCTTTGAACGGGAACTTGGATAGGCCGGTGTCCTTGTCGTCACGGATGCGGTCCTCGACGTGGGCGTGCTGGCGGTGGCGGCACTCCAAGACGGCGATGTCGGTGTCGGCCTGGTCGGTGAGGATCGCTTGGAAGCGGTACCCGTCGTCGTCGGTGAACGACATTTGTGCTCCGGGGTGCGGGCGCTCTCTGCGAACGACCAGCCTGGAGCCCTCGGGCCACGCCGACAGATCGACCATGCCGGTGATCTCGCAGACCTCGCCGTTCTTGCGGGCCGACCCGTCCTGGTCGAGCGCCGGGACCCACGCGTCCTTGGGGATCGTGAGGATCGCGCCACGAACCTTCTCGGTCAGCTCGTAGCCGATCGAGAACCGCATCCGTGCCTCGCGGCAGTAGTCAACGAGGCCGTGCGTAGCACCGGCCGTGTCCGCGCGCACCAAGATATCCAGAGCCTCGACGTACCGGGTGGGGATCTGCGCCAGCGCCAAGTCCAGCGCCGCGACATGGTCATCGGCGGTGTTGGAGCCGGCGTTCCCGGGGCGCAGAAGGCCGCCGAGCGCCTCGCGTGTCTCATCCAGGTAGACCTGCAGCGGGTGAAACCCGTAGCCGCCCTTGTATGTCCCGGCCGCCTTCTCCTTCTCCGAATGCGCTGTGATCAGCGTCGCGTCGATATCGAGCGTCAACCGCTCAGGCGCCCCATGCATCTCCCAGAACCGCTCGCGTGCCTGCGCGTGCGCGACACGCAGGGCATCCAGCAGCCCCGGTGTTGAAGCGCTCCGATCGATCATCCGAAACGCTGTCGAGTCAGACGCCACCACCCCGAACAACGCGTCCTGCTCGCGGACCACGCCGAGATCCGAGACACACTCGCCACCATCGACCAGCATCACCGCGAGATCACGAACCACCCTGCCCGGATCATGGCCGCGACGGCGCTGCTTGATCCCGGCCAGCCCCAACGACAGCGCCCTCGTCAACCCGAGCATGTCGGCTATTTGAGCGACCAGCGCACTGCCCGCATGCGAAACCAAACCCGCTCCGTCCGACGTGACTTCTACGGTTACCGGGCGTCCATCACGCATCACCTTCAAGGTGACCTCCAAGCTCGGGATCAAGGACCTTCGACAAGCCCAAGGATCCCTACTCAACCGGACGTTTCCGCGCCCCCGCTCAACCCGGGGGCGCGGTCATTACTGCACGCTCCGGGCTAGCGCATCATGGGCGCCATCGGCGCATGCGAGAAGAGGCTCGCGGTGCCTGCACGCACGCGCTGTTGGATGATCGTCCTCGCCAGCGACAACGGCTGAGCCGGTAGCCTTCGTATTCATCGTGGAAGGGTGGCAGAGCGGTTGAATGCACCGGTCTTGAAAACCGGCAGGCGGGCAACCCCCGCCTCGGGGGTTCGAATCCCCCCCCCTTCCGCTCCATATGTCCCCAGGAGGGCGATTTGCCCTCTTCAGTGCGGCTTGCCCTCGGCGAAGCGCTCGAGCCCGTCGTCCGGGATCGACTCCCACGGGGCGGCGTAGGCAACATAGGCACGCCAGCTCGCCCGCACGCCCGGGTCTGCGTCGAAGGCTCCCATGCGCACGCTCATCTGCGTGTGGTCGTCGGGGTTGCGGCTGAAGAGGTGCCCGCCGCACTCGCCGCAGAAGAGCTTCTCAAAGCCGCCATCGGGGTGGTGCCAGGCCTTCACCAGCTCCTCACCCCGCAGCAGCCGCAGCGTGCGCCCGTCGATCCGGGCCTGCAGCGAGGAGCCCGTGCCGGTGCGGCGCTGGCAGCGCGTGCAGTGGCAGTAGCCCGCGGCGGGGGGCTGGGCGGTGAGCTCAAAGCGCACGCCGCCGCACAGGCAACCTCCGGTCAGTACAGGATCGGGCGTGGCTCTCAGCTCCCTAGATGGCGCACAAACCGCGCGCGATTGTCCTGCCGCGTGTAGGCGGCGGCCTCCCAAAAGCTTATTGCGACGGGGTCGTCGTCGGCGACGATCGCCGTCAGCCTGACCGCGCCCTGAGCCCGTAGGCGCCGCTCGCCCTCGTGCAGCAGCGCGGTGGCGATCCGCAGCCGACGCTGCTCGGGAGCGACCGCCAGCCGATAGAAGCTGCCCCGCCAGCCATCCCACACGGCAATCAGCGTCCCCACCACCGCCTGCGCTTCTGATTCTGCAATCAGCAACGACCGCTGGCCGGTGGCGAGCAGGCGCCGCACACCAGCCGGCGTGTCGGTGGCGCTCGGCGGGCTGCCCGCCGCCGTCCACAGGGAGAGCACCGGCTCGATGTCCCGCTCCTCGCCTTCGCGAATCGTCAGGCCTGCGCCAGTGTCGGCATCGGCGTCGGCGCAAACGCTCAACGCCTCCGTGGCCGCAGTCGCATCGTCAGCTGCCCGCACACGGTGGAGGAACTGCGTCAGGAAGGGCACCGCGCCCCGTCGCTCGTAGAGGCGGATCGCCTCGGTGTTGGTGCTGATTACCCCGATCACCATGTCCTCGATCTCGAGCTCCCGCAGCCGCGCTTCCACCGCATCCAGCAGCTTTGAGCCCACCCCCTGCCCGCGCGCCTCGGGCATGACCACGAGCGTGATCAGTTCCGCCAGCGGCCGCGACGCGTTCCACGACGCCGCGAAGCCCTCGCCGGAGATGACCCGCACGAACGCGTAGCCCAGGTAGCGAGCGCCGCCGTCCTGAGCGGCAAGCACGAACGACTGCGGCTCGGTTCCAAACCACTCCCGCTCCAGGCCGCGGCGGCTCTCCCAAGCCCGCTCGAAGGGAATCTCCCGATCGCGCAGGTGCGGTGACAGCCCCGTCTGATGGTCATACAGCGCTCGCCACAGCGGCTTCAAATCCTCGAAGCGATCCTCTGGGACGGGGACGACGGCCAGCTCGGACACGTCGGGAAGCCTTGCAGAATCGCGGCCGGGTCCGACCGTCCGTCCGCCGCGCCGACTGTCCCCCGTCGATGTGCGGTCTCCCATGGGCCGGTCCCCTATGGTGGCTGAATGGTGGTAACGCATGTCTTCGCCGGGATTCCCGTTGCCACCACCTGACCGCCACCGAGCGGCCGCCGAAGACCTGGCGCAAGCAGGTGTGCGCGACGCCGTGGTGGAGATCGTCGATTACGACCCTGGCTGGCCGGCCGCCTACGAGGCCGAGCGCGAACGGCTCGCGCCGCTGCTGGGCGGTGTGGAGATCCACCACTTCGGCTCCACCTCGGTCCCCGGCCTTGCGGCCAAGCCGGTGATCGACATGATCGCGCTCGTCCCCGACCTCGACGCGCCGATTGCGACGCTGGTCGAGAGCGCCGGCTACCAGTTCCCCCCAGCCTTCAACGCGACGCTCATCCACCGGCGCTTTCTCTGCTACCCGACCGCCTCGCACCGCACCCACCACCTGCATCTCGTGGACGAGCGCGAGGAGCTCGATCTTCGCCTGCGCTTTCGCGACCGCCTGCGTGCCGACCCGGCGCTTGCGCAGGAGTACGCAACGCTGAAGCGATCCCTCGCGGCCCGCCACCGCGACGATCGCGAGGGATACACCGAGGCCAAGGCGACGTTCGTCAAGCAGTGGAGCATGTATAGCGGGTGACGTGGGCAGATCGGGATCGTGTGGATGATCCCGGCGGCCCAGTCCCATGCCTCGCGTACGCCGCCCCGGCGCAGTTCGTGCGTACGTTCAGGTGGCGGTCAGAGACTTGACGCCCGGGCGGCGGCGAGCATGCCGGCCCACCAGGCCAGGTCGCTGGCCGCCAAGTCGAGGCGACTGTCGAGTGGCGCGAGGAGATCCGGGGTGAACGGGTCGGCGCCGCGGGCGGGCAGCAGCAGTTCCGGCAGGATGTGAATCGCGTGGCGCAGCGGAGCCATCTCGAACTCGACTGCGACGAGGCGCAGCTGCTCGATCGCGCGGGCGCCTCCGACGTTGCCATAGCCGACGAATGTGATCGGCTTGCGACCCAACTCCGGAAAGACGTAGTCGAGCACGTTCTTCAGCGAGGCTGGATAGCCGTGGTTGTACTCCGGCGTGATGACGATGTATCCGTCGGCCCTGTCGATCGTGCGACCCCAGCGGGCGATTTGCTCGTTGGGATAGTCGCGCAGCGTGCGGGCCGGCGACGCCGGCTGGTCGAACATCGGCAGCGGGAAGTCGCGCAGATCGATCAGCTCCGCCACCAGGTCGGTGCGAGTGGACAGGCGATCCATCAGCCAGGCCGCGGGCTTCTCGCCAAAGCGCCCTGGGCGGGTACTGGCAAGAATCACCTGGATGTGGGGCGTGGCCGGCGACACGGGCGATACGGTAGCGGGCGAGCCCGTGGGGACTGAGGCGAGCCGCCACGACGCCTACGCCGCGACGGCTCACAGGCCGGTGGACGGCCCGTCGACAGCGCTCAGCTGCGCTGCACGATGAAGAAGCGATTGGCGTCCTGGTCGCGGAAGAAGAACATCGGCGGGACGGGGTCGCCCATCCGCATCACCTCCTCGTCGACGTCGACGCCCCGGGCACGCAGATCGGCGTGGTCGGCGTCGATGTCATCGCTCGAGAACGCGACACGCGTCGAGATCCCGACCGATTCGCCCTCCTGCGGAGGCATCAGCGCGAGCGTCGTTGCGGCACCCGGGGGCGCCACTTCCACCCAGCGGTCGCCCTTGCCGAAGGGAATGTCGGCGCGCTTCTCGAATCCGAGCTTGTCGAGGTAGAACGCGAGCGCCTGATCCTGGTCGCTGACGGGGACGATCACCGTCCCGACCTGGGAGATGTGTGTGTTGGTGCCGGTATCGGCCATTTTTGAGCCTCCTGTGGTTGGGCTGTGCATCGTGCTGCGCTACAACGGCATGATGATCGATAGAGACCAGGATCGCGCACGCTGGCTGGCGCTGTATGTGCTGTGCGCGGGAGTGCTGATGATAGTGCTGGACGGCACGATCGTGAACGTCGCGCTGCCCACGATTCAGCGCGAGCTCGCCTTCTCGCAGTCGACGCTGGCGTGGGTGATCAACGCCTACCTGATCGCCTTCGGTGGCCTGCTGCTGCTCGCGGGGCGCCTTGGCGACCTGACGTCCCGCCGGGGCGTGTTCGTGGGCGGCCTGGCGGTATTCACGATCGCCTCGCTGGCGTGCGGCCTCGCGCAGGACCAGACGATGCTGGTGGCAGCTCGCTTCGTGCAGGGCGCCGGCGGCGCCGCGACCTCGGCGGTGGGGCTGGGGATGATCGTGACGATGTTCCCCAAGCCGCAGGAGCAGGCGAAGGCGATCGGCGTGTACGCGTTCGTCGCCTCGGCGGGCGGCTCGATCGGGCTGCTCGCGGGCGGCGTGATCACCCAGGCGCTCGACTGGCACTGGATCTTCTTCGTGAACGTGCCGATCGGGATCGCCACAGCGGTGCTCGCGCGGCGGCTGATCGCGCCCGACAGGGGCATCGGCTTCCGTCAAGGCGCCGACATTCCCGGGGCGCTGCTGATCACCGGCGCGCTGATGTTGAGCGTGTACACAATCGTCAAGCCTGCGGCCGAAGACGGCTGGGGCGCGGCCAAAACCCTGGAGCTCGGCGCGATCGCGGTGGCGCTGCTGGTGGCGTTCGTGGCGCGCGAGGCGACCGCGCGCACGCCGCTGATCCCACTGCGGATCTTCCGCTCGCGCAACGTCAGCGGCGCCAACCTGATCCAGGCGCTGACCGTGGCGGGGATGTTCTCGGTGTTCTTCCTCGGCGCGCTGTACATGCAGAAGGTGCTCCACTACGACGCGCTGGGAATCGGGCTGGCGTTCCTGCCGACGACGCTCGTGATGGGGACGATGTCGCTGAAGCTCTCCGAACCGCTGATCATGCGCTTCGGCGCACGGCGCACGCTGATCCCGGGGCTCGTGGTGATCGCGGCGGGCCTCGCACTGTTCACGCGGGCGCCAGTGCACGGCAACTACGCGCGCGACGTCCTGCCGACGATGATCCTGCTGGGCGCCGGCATCGGCAGCGCGTTCCCGGCGCTGATGAAGCTCGCGATGTCGGGCGCCACACCGGCCGACGCGGGGCTGGCGTCGGGCCTGGTCAACACGACCGTGCAGGTCGGCGGCGCGCTGGGGCTGGCGGTGGTGGCAACGCTCGCGGCGACCCGCACCAACCACCTGCTCGCACACGGCGCCTCGCAGGCAAGCGCGCTGACCGGCGGCTATCAGCTGGCGTTCATAGTCGGGGCGGGGTTGATCCTCGCCGCGCTCGCGGTTGCGCTGACCGTGCTCGTCCCCGAGTCTTCGCCCGCCGCACAAACACATCGGGAGAGCGCCAAGGAGCACGGGCCGGCCGAGGGCGAGCCGGCCTACTCCGAGGCGAGGTAGCGCCGCGACGCCCAAAGCCGCGACTATGGGCCCATTCGGGCCAGCTGCGGCGCCCGCGGCCGTCACGAGGCGGCCAGCGAGGCGCCGCGTCAGGGGAGGTTTTGGCGGCCAGCGAGGCGCCGCGTCAGGGGAGGTTTTCGTGGATCGCTTTCGTGTAGGCCCCGTCCGGCTGCCCCGTTCCGCCCTTCGGACGGGTCTTCACGTCGTAGGAGAACGTATAGAGCATCGCACCGCGCTTGCGTGTCCCGGATGGCTCCCAGCGGGCCATCTGCACGGCTTCCGCCAGCGAGTTGTTACTGCCTGGAGCAGGTGGCGGCGGGCCCATGCAGATGATCCCGATCGCGATCTTCTCGGCAGGGACCAGTCGCATGTATTTTTCGCACAGCTCGATTGACTGGGGCGCGAGACCATAGTCCATCGTGGTGACGAAATCCAGCTCGGCGGCGAATTCCTTCAGGAAGTCGGGGGGGAGTAACAGCCACGGGCTGTAGATCGGCGCGATCAGCAACGGTTCCTGGCCAAGTTCCGCGCGGAGCGCGGGGCGCAGAGCGCGGACCACCTCGATCAGCGTGGCGCTCTGGTAGGGCGGCTCGAAGTCGAAATCGATCCCATCCACCCCCCACTCCACCACGGCCTCGACCACGGTGCGTACGAACGTGTCGATGTCGGGCACGGTGCCGAGACGCTGGTCGAGGATCGAGAACAGCACTTTCGTGCCGTTCGCCCGCACGACCTTGATCGCCGCCTTGAGTTCTGCGGGCGAGTGGGTTTTGCAGAGGAAGTCGTAGTACAGCGTGTAATCGGGATTGATGTGCAAGAACGCCAATGGAGCGACGTCGACGTATGGCGGCATTTTGTCGAGCGTGGGCGACGGGGGCGTCGGCTCCTCGCCGATCCAGTAGTTGATGAACGTCTCGGTGCTCATGTATTCCTCCGTCAGGTGGGATGAGACCGAGATGTTAGATCGAATAGGACCCGCAGTGTTGTCCTCTTTGAAACTCTTCCTGCGGGCCGCCCGATCCGCGGCCGGCGTCTCAGCCCCCGCGCCCACGCGCGACAGCGGCGCGGCGAAACAGCTCGTTGACCCCAAACAGCGGCGCGATCCGCTCGGCGAGCCCCGGGGCGAGCTGCGCGAGCGCAAGCGCAGGACGGATCGGGGCGCCGCTCTCGATCACTTCGGGCAGATCGCGACGGATCGCGCGCACGATCGCCTCGACGACCTTCTCGACCGTCGTCTCTCCCACCAGCCGGTTGGCGCGGATGCCCTGGTCGAGCATCCGCTGGTACATACCGTCGCCGGCGATGAAGCCGGGGCAGACGACGGAGAAGCCGACGGGCTCGTGGGGGTACTCGGCGCGCAGCGACTGGTTGAGCCCGATCAGCCCGGCCTTGGTGGCCGCGTAGGGCTCGTCGTAGGCGGGGCCCGACTTCCCTCCGAGCGAGGAGATGAAGACAACATGGCCGCGGCGGCGGGCGAGCATCCCGGAGACCACTCGGTGGGTGAGCAGCATCGGGGCGGTCAGGTTGAGGTCAACCATCGCGGTGAGCTCCTCGCGTGTGTAGCCGGTGAAGACCCCGACCAACTCCACGCCGGCGTTGTTGACGAGTAGGTCGATCGGCCCGAGTGCTGCCTCGGCGCGCTCGATCAACGGATCGACCTGCCCGAGGTCGGAGAGGTCGGCTGGCAGCGCGGCGGCGCGCACACCGAACGCCTCGAGCTCCACCGCGAGCGCCGAGAGCTCCGGCTCGCGGCGCGCGGCGAGCGCCACGTTCATCCCCTCTCGCGCCAGGCGGCGGGCGAGGTGGGCGCCAAGCCCCCCGGAGGCGCCGGTGACCAGCGCGGTGCGACCTCGCAGTTGCTCCATCGGTGCTCCTTCCTGCTCGTCGGCCGTGTCCCCGCGATGTTAGCCGCCCATGCCCCCTCCACCGAGCCGGAGCGTGAGCCTATACGGCCATTTTTACACAAGCTCGCCCGCAACTACTCGTATGCTGAGGTGTCGTAGCGGCCAGACTGTCGCCCGCACAGCGACGGTCACCTATGCCCATGCATCCAGGAGGCTCACCTTGCTACCGACTCCCCTGAAGCGTGCCGCGTTGCTGATCGGCGCGTTCCCCCTGTTCGCCCTAGGGGTCCCTGTGGCCTCAGCCAGCGCCGAAGTCGAAGCTTCGAAGATCACGTCCCCCGCCAGCCCGACGTACGCACTCTACGACAAGACGCTGATCCCTCCCCGGAACGCCTTCACTGTCACCGGCACGACCACCGGCACCGGGAACATGGCCCTGCGCTGCTACTACGGATCGGGACCCAAAGAATACAAGACCCTCGTGAAGGAAGTGGAACCAAAAGGAGGTACGTTCTCCGCGGAAGTCGAAGCCAAGGAACTTTATCTCGCCCCTTGTGTGCTGCGAGCCGTGCCCTTTGGAAGCGAAGCGTCCCACGCTCCGGGCACACCCGCCGAAGAAGCGACGGACCCATTCGAGGGACCGCGGATCGTGGGCTCCTTTTTCACGATTTTCTCCGAAAACACATCCCCGTACGACTACGAAATCGAATCCAACACGCTAGCCGGCTATTTCGATTTCGAGTCGGTAGGGGACTGCGGATTGGACTACTCGCAGCTGTATGCTCCCTCCTCGCTGGTCGGCAGCGCCCACCTGTTCGCCTGCGACGCGGCACTCTTCGAAGAAAACGATCCTCCGTCGGGTCCACCGACCCGTTCCCAGCTGCAGATCGGCGGTGCCAACGCCTACAGTCCGGCGACAGCGGACTACGTGAACGAACAGATTCAGGAAGAACTGAAAACGACAAGTGTCATACCGGGCGCCCCGCAGGTAGCGGTGACCAAGACCTTCGAAGAAGCGACCGGCCTAGTCACGGTCCACGAGGTCGACCCGATCGTCAAGTGCTCCCCGTCGACTGCCTTCCCGCCGACAGCCGCCAGTTGCACGAGCTTTGTCTCTGCCGGCGTGCAGCTCGAACGGACCTGGCAGACGAGCGACGCCGACCAGGTGGCATCCATGACCGATACCTGGCGTTCGACCGACGGCGCAGCCCATTCCCTCAACGCCCTCTACGACCAGCAGCTCGTCAACGAAGGTGAAGTGGGTGGAACCTATGAGTTCCCAGGCGACAGCACGTTCTCTCCCGCCACCAAGGGACAGGTGGTGACCCTCCCCACAGGCGCGGGCGCGGTCTACTACAAGGAGGATGCCGCAACCCCCAACGGCGGAGACGGGAAACACCCGCAGGGAGCAGTCATCTACGACACCCAACCCACCGGACCATTGTCGGTGTACCGCTCGACCGAACCGAAGGAAGGCCGCACCGGTTTCGAAATGCCCTACCAGGCGACGATCCCGGCGGGCGGCACATACACGCTGCGGATGGCCTTCGTCCAGGCGTATGCCCTCTCCGAGGTGGAAACGCTCTCCCATGAAGTGCTCGCCAGCTATCACCCGACCCTGGCAATCGGCAAACCCACGAATGGCGAAACTGTGTCCACCCCGCACGTGACGGTCTCCGGAACCGCCTCGGACAGCGAGGGAACGCCGACGCTGACCGTGGACGGCAAAGCGGTGAGCGTCGGAGCCGGCGGGGTGTGGTCCACGAGCGTCGCCCTGAGCAAAGGCGCGAACACGATCACTGCGGTCGCGACCAACCAGGTCGGGCTCACGGCCGAAAAGACGGTGAGCGTGACCTACACCCCGACGCCCCCGACGCCATCGGTGGCACACGCCTCGCAGGTGGGCGCCGCCAAGGGCAAGAACGGCCAGGTGACGTTCACGCTCACGTGCAAAGGCACAGCCGGCACCGCTTGCGAAATCGAAGCGACCCTGACCACGATCGAGAAGACCCGCCACGGCAAGCCGGTGGCCGTCTCCGCGCGGCGCCATCCTCGAACCCGCTCGGAAGCGGTCACCGTCGGCTCCTCCAAGGTGACGATCCCGGCGGGGCAGAAAGTCACGATCTCGATCCCGCTCAACGCGGCCGGGAACAGCCTGCTCGCAAGGTTCGGGGCTCTGCCGGTCCACCTGAGCGTGGTGCAGGTGAGCTCCGGGCACCGCTCGACGGTGATCGCCCAGAACCTCTCGGTCACGCAGCACCGCAAACGGAAGCGCCACCATCATCATCATCACCACCACCACTGAGTCCACATCAGCCGAGGCTGACGGACCACGCTCACGGTATCGACGAGAGGGCTCCCACCAGCGGACGGTGGGAGCCCTCTTCGGCGGAGCCGGCCAGTGGCTGCCATGGCGTGGCGCCGCGGCCCGTCCCGGCCACAGCGCCACACGTCCCTCGCTCTCTAGGAGATCCCCGCCGTCCGCATCGCCGCCTCGACGTCGGTGGCGTCGTGGGCCATGCCGTATTCGTTGGGGTGCACGGAGAAGGCGTCCGATTCCGGCAGCACCGGTTCCACCCAGCGGGTCGGCAGCGACTTGCAGGCGTCGTGGCCGATGCTCGGCGTGAAGGTGTCGACGTACGTGTCGCCGTTGGCGGCAGCCTCACGGCTGAGCATCGCGTCCAGGTCTTTCTCCACGCCGTTCAGGTAGGCGACGTCGCCTTCGGAGAGCGGCACCTGCGGGAAGCATTTGCCTTTCTGGGGGAGGATGTCGGGATAGCCGACCACGAACACATTGGCCGCAGGCGAGCGTTCGTGGATCTCCGCGAGCGCGCCGCCGACGACCGGCCCATCGGCTTCGATCTCTTCGGCGAGTTTGTTGCCGTACGTGGCTTTGCACAGGTTCAACAAGCCGAACGTCACGAGGTCCTCGGAGCCGCACGTCACGAGCGTTTCGCCGAACAGCCCGTTGTCGTTGCCGCCGATCCCCACCGACACGACGCCGGTCGAGGCGCTGAGCGCGTCCTCCTGCGGCGGCTGGTCGGAGTACTGGGCGGTGGTCGTGAGGTTGGCGGTGGTCGCCCCCGAACAGCTGACGTCGGTCAGCGACAGCCCGAGCGCCGAGGCACTCAGGTGGGGATAGTCGCGCGCCGACTGCAGGCATTCAAGCGGCGCCCCCGACGCGGGCGGCAAGATCAGCGGGCCAGCGGTGTAGGAGTCCCCGAGCGACACGTACGAGGTGGCCGTCGCGAGCGAGGGCGCCGCGAGCGCCAGCAGCCCCGTCAGCGCGAGCAGCACCGCGGAGAGCCCGGCCGCGCGCAGCGGCCGCACGTGGAAGCGCCCGCGCACATGAGCGAGGGGCAGGGGTGAGTGGGACATGGGTGCAGCTCCCTTCCTTCTTGATCGATGAGCAGAAACGGTCGGCCTGTCGAACCAGACCGACCGGGCAAGTCCTACCCAAGCGCACTCCCTTCTACACCCCTGTTTCCAGCTCGATCACAACCGCGCCCGCCAGCGACCGACCCGCTCTCTAGTCGTGCCTGGCAAGGGATTGCTGCCCACCCACCCACGCGTGGCGTGCCTTGCACACGAGCGACCGAGGTCGCCGCCAGGCGCGACTAGAAGACCTGCTGGTAGATCAAGAAGACGTTGAGCGCCGTGATCAGCCCGGCGAGCGAGAACGCCGCGATCGTGGTGTGCAACCGGTTGACGTGCACGCCCATGATCGCGCGGTTGGAGGTGAGCAGCACCAGCGGGATCAGCGCGAAGGGGATGCCGAAAGAGAGGATCACCTGGCTGAACACCAGCACCTGCGTGGGGCCGAGGCCGATCGCGAGCACGGCGATCGCGGGCGCCATCGTCACGAGGCGACGCGCCACCAGCGGAATGTTGAAGCCGACGAAGCCCTTCATCACGACCTGGCCGGCGTAGGTGCCCACCGAGGAGGAGGAGGCGCCGGAGGCGAGCAGCGCGACGGAGAACGCCAGCGCGGCGCCACCGCCGACGAGCTGGCCGAAGGCGGCGTGGGCCGCGGGGATCGTGCTGACGCCGGCGTGCCCGGTGTTGTGCAGGAGCTTGGCGGAGACGGCGAGCATCGCCATGTTGACCAGCCCGGCGAGGCCGAGCGCGATCAGCACGTCGAGGCGCTCGAAGCGCAGCACACGCGAGCGCTCGCGATCGTTGCGCACGGGGGTGCGCCCATTGGTGAGCGCCGAGTGCAGGTAGATCACGTGCGGCATCACCGTGGCGCCGATGATCCCCACCGCGAGGTAGAGGCTGCCGGAGCCCGCCAGGTGCGGCACCAGCCCGCCGAGCGAGGCGCGTGCGGAGGGGCCGATGTGCAACGTCTCGTACAGGAAGCCGAGGAAGATCACCCCGAGCAGTGCGGTGATCGCGAGCTCGAAGCGGCGGAAGCCGCGGCGCTGCAGGGCGAGGATCACGAACGCGATCACGCCGGTCATCAGCCCCGCGGTGAGCAGCGGCACGCCGAACAGCAGGTTGAGCCCCAGCGCGGCGCCGACGAACTCGGCGATGTCGGTCGCCATCGCCATCACCTCGGCCTGCACCCACATGCCCCAGGCGAACGGGCGGGGGTAGGTGGCGCGGAACAGCTCGGGGAGGTTGTGGTCGGTGATCACGCCGAGCTTGGCCGACAGGTACTGGATCAACATCGCCATCACGTTGGCGACCAGCACCACCCACAGCAGCAGGTAGCCGAACTGCGCGCCGCCCTGGATGTTGGTGGCGAAGTTGCCGGGGTCCACGTAGGCGACGGCGGCGACGAACGCGGGGCCGAGCATCGCCAGCGTGGCGCGCACCCGCCCGCGCGCCAGCAGCCGGTCGAGCGGGCTCGGGCCGAGCTCGAGCGCCGCGGGAGTCGGCTGCGCGACGGGCTGCGCGCTCACGACCTCACCGTCTCGGGGTCGATGCCGTTGCTCGCGCGATTCGACACGGGCGCGCTCATGCCGTGGCCCCTCGCGGTCGCGGTTGAACGGGCGCTCACGCCGCAGCTCCCTCGCGGTCGCCGTCGAGCTCCACCCGCATCGCACGCGCCAGCTGGCCGCCGATCGGGTGCTCCCGCCCGTCGAAGCTCACGAACAGCGGCCCCCCGAAGGGCTGGCGGTCGCGCACCTCGAAGCGATCACCGGGGGATATGCCACGCTCTGAGAGGTAGCGGAGCATCTCCGGCTCGCTGTCGGACACGCGCACGAACACCCCTTCCGCGCCTGCCTGCAGGCTCTCGAGGCTATGGGTCTCGGGCTCGCGCAGTTGCAGGTCGGCACTCGGGATCGGGTCGCCGTGGGGGTCGAGCTTGGGGTCGCCGAGCTTGGCGGCGATCAGCTGCTCGAGCTCCTCCGAGAGCACGTGCTCGAGCACCTCCGCCTCGGCATGAACTCTGTCCCAGGGCATCTGCAGGGTCTCCGCGAGGAACAACTCCAGCAGCCGGTGGTGGCGGATCACCTCAAGTGCCACGCGGCGGCCCTTGTCGGTCAGTCTCACCCCGCGGTAGGGCACGTGCGTAACTAGCTCGAGCTCCTCCAGCTTGCGCAGCATCGCCGACACCGAGCCCGGTGTGATCTCCAGCCGGTCGGCGAGCGCGTTCGTGGAGACGGGCTCCTCGCCGCGCGACTCCAGCGTGAAGATCGCCTTGCAGTAGTCCTCCACCGCGGAGGATCGCATCTGCTCCCGTGATGTCATGGGATTTATTTTATGGCATGCCAAGATTTCTGTCAAGGCATAGCCAGATGTTTGATTTGGGTCGCCAGAACCGCACTCGGCACGCGCCGTGCGGCGGCAGGCGACCGTGGTGGACAGTGGGGAAAATGGGTGTCGGTGGTGAGTTCGCCGGCGGGGCGCTCGCGCGGCGCACCGCAGGAGAGGGCGAGTTTTAGGAAAGATGGTCTCGGTGAACCGCGACTACGAGCTGCAGACCCACCGGGCAGAGGACCGCCACTGGTGGTATCGCGGACGCCGCAGCGTGCTCGAGCGCACGATCGAGCGCCTCGGCTTGCCGCCCCGTGCGCGGATCCTCGACGCCGGCTGCGGCAGCGGGCGCAACATGGTGGAGCTTGCGCGCCGTGGCGAGGTGACCGGCGTGGAGATCTCGCCGACCAGTGTCGAGCTCGCCCGCGCCCGCGGCGTGGGCGAGGTGGTGGAGGGCTCGGTGATGGAGATGCCGTTCGCTGAGGACTCCTTCGACCTCGCGGTGTGCCTCGACGTAATCGAGCATCTGCCCGACGACCGCGGCGCGCTGCGCGAGCTGCGGCGCGTGCTGGCGCCCGGAGGGGCGCTGCTGGTGACGGTGCCCGCCTACCAGTGGCTGTGGAGCGGCCACGACAAGGTCAACCACCACTGCCGTCGCTACTCCCACGCCACGCTCGACTCGGCCGCGCGCGCGGCCGGCTGGGAGTGCGAGTACAGCACGCACTTCAACGCGCTGCTGCTTCCGGTCGCGATCGCACTGCGGGCGCTCGAGCGCCTGCACCGCGGAACGACCGAATCGAGCCTCGACCTGTGGGTGCCGCCGGCGCCGCTCAACTGGCTGTTGCAACGGCCGCTCGAGCTCGAGGCCGCGGCGATCGGGCGCGGGGGTCGGATTCCCGTCGGGCTCTCGCTGCTGGCGGTGCTGCGGTAGCAACCAACCAGGCCGGTGGCGGGGTAGGAAGCCCCGCCCCCACTCGGCTGTTACGCGCCGCCACGCGCGAGGACGATCCCCAGAACCCCTCCCGGCCTACCCGGCCGACGGGTCCATGCGGAAGGTCCAAGCACGGTTGGCGATGAACGTGAACACCACGACGATCGCCGTCGCGCACGCCTGCCCGAGCAGCTTGCCGAGGCCGGCGTCGTGCACGAACATGAACACCAGCGCGAGATTGGCGGCGAGGCCGCAGCCCTGCACCACGATCCAGCGGACCGGCGTCAGCGCGTCGCCCACGTGGCCGCGGAAGGTCCAGTTGCGATTCCACAGGAAGCCGTTGACCATCCCCACCGCGTAGCCGATCGCCGACGCCGCCAGGTACCACACGTCGAAGCCCTTGAGCAGCGCGGCGTACACCGCGAGGGCCAGCAGCGTGTTGGACACCCCCACGATCCCGAACTTCACGAACTGCCTCACGATCGCGGGATTGAGCTTCGTCTTAGGGGCGTCCACTACCGTGGGCGTGTCCATTACTCTGTCGATTGTCTCGTCAACGCTTCCCACGGCCCAAACTCAAGCACTTTTCCAGCCCGATGTCCGATTCCACCCGCAGCCCCACCCTGCTCAGCGTCGTCGCTCCCGTCTACAACGAGGAGGAGCTGGTCGAGCGCTTCGTGCGCCGCGCCTGCGCCGCCGTCGCCGACTACACCTTCGAGCTTGTGTTGGTCAACGACGGCTCCTCCGACGCCACCCCCGAGCTGCTCGACCGGATGGCGGCCGAGGACCCGCGCGTGAGGGTCATCCACCTCTCCCGCAACTTTGGGCACCAGGCGGCGCTCACCGCTGGGCTGGAGCACGCCGTCGGGGACGTGGTGGCGATGATCGACGCCGACCTGCAGGACCCTCCTGAGCTGATCCCCACGATGGTCGCCCGCTGGGAAGCCGGCGCCGACGTGGTGTACGCCGTGCGCAAGCAGCGCGAGGGCGAGACCGCGTTCAAGCTGGCGACCGCCTCGTGGTTCTACAAGCTTTTCGACAAGCTCGCCCAGGTCGACCTCGAGCCCAACTCCGGGGACTTCCGGCTGCTCGACCGCCGCGCGCTGGACGCGCTGCTGACGATGACCGAGCGCTCGCGCTTTCTGCGCGGCATGACCGTGTGGGTGGGCTTCACGCAGACGGCGGTGCCCTACGAGCGCGACGCCCGCCACGCCGGCGAGACCAAGTACACGCTGCGCAAGATGCTGCGCTTCTCGCTCGACGCGATCGCCTCCTTCTCGCACGTGCCGCTGCAGCTTGCGACATACGTCGGGCTGCTCTCCGCCGGGCTTGCCTTCTTCGCGATCCCAGTCGTGATCGGGTTGCACTTCGCCGGCTCCTACCTGCCCGGCTTCGGCTCGCTGACGATCGCGATCCTGCTGCTCGGCGGCATCCAGCTGATCGCGCTCGGCGTGATCGGCGAGTACGTCGGGCGCATCTACGACGAGGTGAAGCACCGGCCGCTGTACATCGTGCGCGACGAGCGCAACCGCCCCACCGGCACCCACGGCACCCTGGCCCCGATCGCCCGCGCCGGGCTGCCCGCGCAGACATCCGAGCGCATCGGCTGAGGGTTGCCGGTGGACAACCCAACCAGTGGGGTCGACCCCGCGGGAGACTCCTCCTAGCATGGAGCACCGCCAGGAGCGCATCCGCCTCGAGACCGCCCGCCACCGCATCGAAGGCTCGCTCACGCTCGCTCGCGAGGGCTACCGCAGCCGTGTCTCGGACGTGCTCAACGCCTCCGAGCGCGACTTTCTGACGCTCACCGAGGTGACGGTCGAACCGCTCGACGGCGGCCCGTCCGAGGATCATCCCTTCCTCGCCGTCGCCCGCCGCCACGTGGTGTTCGCCGTCGCGCCCGTCGAGGAGCCCGCGGAGTAGCGGCGCCTCGCTTCGGCGGACTCGAATCGCTGGATATGCTGCGCGTGCAGTTGTGTAATCAAGCATCTCAAGCCTGAAGGGATCACGGTGGAGACTGACCTGCTGACGCGAATACGCGCCGAACTCGAGCAGCGCATGGCCGAGCTGCGCCCATTGCTGAGCGAGTACGAGCGCCTGCTCGCAGCCGACGACGCGCTCGACTCGTTCGAGGCCGCGCCCACCGATAACCTGACCCCGGTACCAGCCCCCCGGCCGGCGCCGGCGCGTCGCCGCGCGCGCGACCGATCGAAGATCGGCCAGCGCGGCTCGGCCGCCGGCGCGATCGAGCTGGCGTCCTCCACTGTCGAGCCGCCCGCGCAGGCACAGTCGCCGGAGCCGGGGCCCACCCCGCCGGCGCCACGCACTCCACGCACGCCACGCATTCTGCCCGGGATGCCCTCACTCCGCACTCAGCCCGGGGCGAGTGCCCTGACCTCGCTGTCCACAGCGCGAGCCCAGTCGGTGCCTGCCCCGGTCGAGGTACCGCCGGCCCTCCCCGAGCCGGTGGTTGAGGAGTTCGAGCCAGAGCCCGAGCCAGAGCGCAAGCCGGCTTCGCCGAGCGATGTGCGGCAGGCGATCGTCGCGGCACTCGAGCACGGCTCCCACACGATCGGCGAGCTGGTGATGGTCACGGCGATGAGCACCATTGAGATTCGCACCAACCTCAGCCAGCTCGCGCGGCAGCGCAAGATCACACGGGTCAAACGCGAGGGCGACGGCAAGAGCGCCTTCGCGCTGCCCGCCTCCGCGCCGCCCGCCTCCGCGCACACCTGACCAGCGCTCGGTGGCGACTGCCACCGGCCGCCGTATATTTGCTCGATGGCCGCGCCTGCGCCACTGGAGACGACGCTCCTGTCCGGGGCGCGGGCACTGCTGGCGTTCCATGCCGGCGAGCTGCCACAGCGCGATGACCTGTGCGGGGCCTTCTGCGGGGCGCTGGCACTGCACGCGGCCGGCGTCGAGCTGCCCACGGGCGAGCCGATCGATCAGGACATCGTGGCGTTGGCGGCCGGTAGCGTCGTCTCCGCGCAGCAGGACACCGGCAACCTCCCGCATGGCGAAACGGGGAGGCGCGACTATCGGCTGGCGCTGCCGTTTGTCGACGATGCCGCGGTGTCGGGCACGACGGCAGCCGGTGTGGTGGGAGCGCTCGAACGGCTCGCCGGGGGCGCGCTCGCGACGATTCCCTACAGCGACCCGTGGACGGCGCGCACGCTCGACGGCCTGTTCGAGCTCGTGGCGGGGCTCGAGCGCCCGGTGACGTTGATCGCCAATCTCGCCACCCACCACCTGTGGGGCGGACGGGCGCGCCTCGATCAGCTGTTCGACTATCTGTATGAGGGTAAGCAGAGCGGACCGCCGCCCGACTGGGATGTAGGGCACTTCGTCTGCGTGTTCGGCCGCGTGCAGGGCCCGCGCGGCACCCTCTACGGCGTCGCCGACACCTACCCCTCGCTGGGCCGCGGCGGCGTGCACATGCAGCCGGCAGAGCGCCTCGCCGCAGCGATCGAGCGGCGCGACAAACCGGCGGGTGGCATGGTGGTTGTGCTCGCCACAGACGACGCTGCGCGCATGCGCACGGGCGCGCGCGAACTGGGGCTGCGGGAGGGCATCTGGGACAACGGGACGGTGGCGGCGGAGGTGGCGAGTTGAGCTCGACCGAGCTGGTTGCGTTGGTGTGCTGCGATCTCGGCGCGATCGTGCGCGGGCGCTCGCTGTTGACGGCCGAGCTCGGGGAGGCGATGCAGGCAGGCGTGGGGTGGGTGCCCGCCAACCACTCGCTCACCCCGCACGGCCCGCTCGCCGCGCGCACCCCGTTTGACTCGACCGGCGACCTGCGCCTGCTGCCCGACCCCGACACGCACGTGCGCGTGGAGGCCGGGTCCGCCGCAGCCGGGAGACGCCCGCCTATGGCGGGCAGCCCCGTGTCGGTCGGCAGCGGGCGGGCGGGCGGGGCTCCTGACACCGGCGCCAACGCGCTGGAGCTGGTGCTGTGCGACATCGTGGAGACCGACGGGACGCCGTGGGAGTGCTGCCCGAGGCGCTTTCTGCGTGACGCGCTTGCGGAGCTCGAGCGCGAGCTTGGCGCGCGCGTGGTGGCAAGCTTCGAGCACGAGTTCCAGCTGCTCGGCGCCGAGCGGGTGCCGGCGGCGTTCTCGCCGGAGGCAGCAGCAGCAGCGTTCTCGCAGGAGCCAGCGGCGGCGCCGTTCTCGCTGGAGGCGCAGCGGCTCGCCGAACCGTTTGCGGCCGAGGCGATCGGCGCGCTGGTAGAGGCGGGGGCGCAGCCGGAGCGTATCTTCGCGGAGTTTGCCCCCCACCAGTTCGAGATCCCGGTCGAAGCCGTGGAGGGGGTGGCGGCCGCCGATCGCAGCGTGGTGCTCAAGGAGGTTGTGCGCGAGGTCGCCCGTCGGCGGGGGATGCGCGCCACCTTCACGCCGCTGCTGCACCCCAACCAGCCGGGCAACGGCGTGCACATCCACCTCAACTTGATCGATGCCGACGGCGCCCCGCTGCTCTACGACTCCGCGCGCCCGGGCTGCCTGAGCGAGCTGGCGGGTCGGTTTGCGGCGGGGATTCTGCGCCACGCGGGAGCGCTCAGTGCGCTGTGCGCCCCCAGCCCCGTCTCCGCCGCGCGCCTCGCCCCGCACCGCTGGGCCGCGGGCGCGGTGTGCGTGGGCGAGCGCAACCGTGAAGTGCTCTTGCGCATCCCGCCATTGGTGGCACTCGCCGCCCACCCCTCCGGCACCCCCCCAGATCTCGCCCCGCAGCTGCGCCTGGAGTACCGCGGCGCCGATGCCGCCGCCAATCCCCACCTCGCGCTCGGCGCGATCGTCCGCGCCGGGCTCGACGGGGTGCGTAGGGGCCTCGCGCCGCCGCCGATCCTCGACCGCGATCCCGCCCGCCTCGACGCCGCCGAGGCGGAGCGCTTCGGCGTCGGCGCGCTGCCGGCGTCGCTGGAGGATGCGCTGCGAGCGCTCGCCGCGGACGACGTCGTGCGCGGATGGTTGGGCGCGACGCTGTACGAGGCATACGTCGGCATCAAGCAGGCCGAGCTGGAAGCAGTCGCCGACCTCGACCTCGACAAGGTGTGCGAACGGTATGCCTACATCTACTGAGGCGCTGCTGGCGCAACTGCTCGAAGGCGTCGAGCGCGAGCTGCCGCGCGCGGTGGAGCTGCGCCACCGGCTGCACGAACGGCCGGAGTTGGCGCACGTGGAGGAGTGGACCGCGGAGGCGGTCGCCGAGGAACTGCCGGTGCCATGCACGACCGTCGCCCGGACCGGTCGCATCGCCCGAGTGGAGCCGCACGGGCGATGCGACCGCGCGCCGGTGGCGGTGCGCGCCGAGCTCGACGGCCTGCCGATCGAGGAGCGCACGGGGGCGCCCTTCAGCGCCAGAGGGAACGCGATGCACGCGTGCGGGCACGATGTGCACATGGCAGCATTGGTGGCGTTGACGCGCGCGGCACACGCATCAGGCGAAGAGTTGCCGGCGCCGCTGCTGGCGGTGCTGCAGCCGAGCGAGGAGGCATACCCCTCGGGCGCGCAGGAGTTGGCTCGCGGGACACCAGCAGCGGATACGCCGCCGGGTATCGGCCGCAGCACGGTGGCGGAGACGGCACGTGGGTCGCTGGCGGAAACTGCACGCAGCACGTTGGCGGAAACGGCGCGCGGCCCACTGGCGGAGCTGGCGCCGGCGGCGATCGTGGCGGCGCACGTGCACCCCGAGCTCGGGTGGGGCACGGTGGCGCTGGACGAGGGCGCGGTGAACGCCTCGTGCGACGCGGTGGAGATCGTCGTCGAGGGGAAGCCGACCCACGGCGCCTACCCCCACCACGGGGCCGACCCGATCCTCGCGCTCGCACAGATCGTTGTGGCAATGCACGCGCAGGTGGGGCGGCGCATCGACCCGCTGCACGCGGCGACCCTGACCGTCGGCGTGCTGGAGGGTGGAAGCGCGGAGAACGTGATCCCCGCTCGGGCGCGTGCCCGAGCGGCGCTGCGCGCGCACCGCCCCGAGGACCGGCAGGCACTGCGCACGCTGGTCGAGGAGGTCGCGGCCGGGGTGGCGGCGGCGCACGGCTGCCGCGCGCACGTGCAGCTGACCGAAGGCGAGCCGCCGCTTGTCAACGACCCGAGCATCCTCGCGCGAGCACGGGAGCTGCTGGCGGAGGCGGGCTTCGAGCGCGCCCCGGAGTGGCGCTCGTGCGGCTCGGACGACTTCGCCTTCTTTGCCGAGCTGGCGCCGATCGCGATGGTGTTCGTCGGCCTCGACGGCGCCCCGGGCTTCAGGCGCCGCCCGCTGCATCACCCCGAGCTGCTGGTGCCCGACAGCGCGGTGGGAGCCGTGGCGCGAGCCCAGGCGCTCCTCTATGTGGCCGCGGCGTCGGTGGGGTGACTCCTCGATTTTGGGGGAGCGTCCACGCGCGTGATCGCAAGTACCGGCGTGGTGGGCGCGGGGCCTCCGTGCCCCGCGACAGGCGTTAAACCAACACACGCCGCCTGAAGTTGCGCAGCCCCAGACCGAGAAAGAACGCGCAGAACGCGATCAGCACCGGGTAGACCACATACAGCGGCATGTGCGACGCTTCGGTGAGCCCAGCGCGCATCCCCTCGGCGACGTAGATCAGCGGGTTGATCAGCACCAGGATCTGCAGCCAGTGAATCCCGGCGACCTTCACCGGGGCAAGCTTCGTCCACTGGTAGTAGGTGCCGCCGAGGAACGTCAGCGGCAGCACGACGAAGCCGAACATCAGACCGATGTTGCGGGGCTCGAAGGTCGTGCCGAGCAGCAGCCCGAGCGAGGTCATCGCCACGGAGGCGAGCGGGATCAGCGTGAGCACGATCCACCAGTGAACCGACAGGTGGGCGTGCACGCCAGGGGCGTGGATGACGGCCGCGATCGGGAACACGATCACCGCGGCGAGCATCCCCTGGACGGCGCCTGAGAGCACCTTGGCGATCGCGACCAGCCAGATCGGGCAGGGAGCCTGCACGCGATCCTCGATCTCGCGGGTGTAGCCGAACTCGGTGGACATCTGCAGCGCCACCGCCTGGATCCCCTGGAACATGATCGAGATCGCCACCACGCCCGGGACGAGCACGGTTGCGAAGTCGGACTCGGTGGTTGTGCTGGCGCCGTGCCCGCCGCCTCCGATCCCCTGGCCGATCGTGGGGAACACGTACAGGAACACGAACACCAGCAGGAACGGCTGGATCAGCACGCGGGCGACGAATTCGGGGACGTTCTTGCGCAGCACCGTGAGATCGCGCAGGATCAGCGCCCCGAGCGCGGTGCGGCTGGCCACGAACGTGGAGCGCGTGGGCGCGAGCGCGATCGCCGCCGGGGGCATGGGCCGCCTGCCGTCACTGCTCGGGGCGGTGGCGCCCGCTGGCAGTGGTGGCGTCGGGGGCGCTCATTCGCGCGCACCTCCACCAGCGCCAGCTGGGATGAAAGACGGCGTGGCCTGCCCGGCGACGGCGCTCCTGCTGCCCAAGCCGACCGTCATTCGCGCAGCTCCTTGCCGGTGAGGTTGATGAACACCGTTTCGAGCGACGGTTCGGCCACCGACAGGTCGACGAGCTCGAAACCGCCGCGCTCGGCGGCGGCCACGACCCGCGGCACGATCCGCTCGGATCCCTCGAGGTGCAGCTCGACGCCCCCGTCGATCACGCGCGTGCGCGTCACGCCCTCGATCTCCCGCTCGAGCGTCGCGGCCAGCGAGGCGCCGTCGCCGGGCGCCTTCACCGTCACGATCGTGTCGGCCCCGACCGACTGCTTGAGTCCCGCGGGCGTGTCGAGCGCGAGGATCTTGCCGTGGTCCATGATCGCGACGCGATGGCAGAGATGATCGGCCTCCTCCATGTAGTGGGTGAGCAGCATGATCGTCTGCCCCGCCGCGTTGAGCTCACCGAGGATCTCCCACAGCGCGAGGCGGCTCTGCGGGTCGAGGCCGGAGGTGGGCTCGTCCATGAACAGCACCGCGGGCCGGTGGAAGATCGCGCGCGCGACCATCAGCCGCTGCGCCATCCCGCCGGAGAGTGCAAACACCGACGCCTGCGCCCAGCGCGCGAGGTGAAACTGCTCGAGCAGCTCGTCGGAGATGCGCCGCGACTCGGCCGCGCCGATCCCGAACAGGCGCCCGTGGAAGTACAGGTTCTCCCACACGGTGAGCTGCCGGTCCAGCGTGTTCTGCTGAGAGACCACGCCGATCAGCTGCTTGGCGAGCGCCGGGTGGGCGATCACATCGACGGCCCCCACCGAGGCTGTCCCGGCGGTGGGTATCACGCGCGTGGTGAGCATCCCCGCGGTGGTGGTCTTGCCCGCGCCGTTGGGCCCCAGCAGGCCGAAGATCTCCCCACCCCGGATCTCCAGGTCAAGGCCATCGACGGCCGCGAAGTCGGCCTCGGCGTAGACCTTCGTCAGC
Organism: uncultured Solirubrobacterales bacterium; assembly: GCA_963744135.1. Lineage (GTDB taxonomy): Bacteria > Actinomycetota > Thermoleophilia > Solirubrobacterales > Solirubrobacteraceae > Palsa-744. The sequence continues at coordinate 1,780,767 of CAVUSE010000004.1, forward strand.
CCGGCGGTGCGGATCACGGCGGAGTCGGCGGTGGGGGCGCTAACGGCCATCGTCCAACCCTACCCAACGGCACGGGGGTGGACCCCCGGGATCACGCACCACCAGTAGAGAGCACCGCGTGGCCGACCGCCCCTACACTGACCGTGGTGCAACCGCTCGCTGGACATGGCGCCACACGCCACGACGGACTTTCTCGGTCGCTGCGCACGCTCACGCTGCTGCTCGCCCTCACTACGCTCGTCCTTGCCACGCTCGTCCTTGCCGCAACGGCGGCATCCGGCGCAGCAGGCAGCGCGCGCCGACTCGGGTCGGGGCCGGCGATCCTCGTCACGACGTACAAGCTGACACCAAGGGCTCGGCGGACGGTGCGCTTCACGGGCTACGCGACCTACAGGTTCGACATTCGCCCGAAAAGGCGCATCGTGAGCGCGACTGCACGGATCGTCGGTGCCCAGGCGCACGCGGTGAGGATCAGCGCCACCAGCATCTCGCGCAACCACAAACGCTTCACGGTCAAGCTGGTGTTCCCCGGCGAGCAGGGCAATCCGGGCAAGCTCGTCGTGCGACTTGGCACGGTGGGGGCCTGAGGGCGCGCCCCTCACCCCGCTCCTCACCCCCGCCCGCAGCGCCGGCAACCAAGGCCTCTCCAGGCTGGTCACAACCGGTCGGCCCCCGATCGAACGAGGTGTCGGCGCAGAGCGCTCCTCCTACACCAACCCCAGACACCGTGAGAAGGCGAGTCTAAAGCGGCGGGACCTGGTTGTTGACCTGCGGCCCGTGGTACAGGTGGTCGTGATCTTTGCAGGCGGCCGGGAATGTGAACTGAACGCTGTCGCTGCGCACGCCGTTGTAGCTTGCGAACAGGGTCACGTGACCCTGGGTGCCAACCTTGCACCGCGGGTCGGTGCTGCTCGTCACGCGGACGATGATCTTCATGATGTTCCCGGGGAAACCCCAAAGCACCGCATAGTGCGAGTGGTAGACCAGGTGGTGCTCGACCGTCATGATGATCAAGCGGTCGGGCTGGTTGCGAACACGGTCGACCTGGCAGAGAACCCCGGAGACGGTGTTGGCGGCCAGGTTGATGTCACCGTGGCCACGAGCGTAGCTGCCACTCGCCCCCGTGATCGGGGCACCCGTGTGGAAACCCCACGGCGGAATCCCGCCGACGATCGGGATCTGCGCGCAGAACTGAATCGGGAATCCAGCGGCCGAGCCGGATTTGCCACCCAGTGCCAGCAGCGGCGTCAACACCAAAACCGCGAGTCCAATGCGCCGCGTGATCTGGCTCGCCCGCATCGCGAGCGGAGTATAGTCTCCGTGTCCAGAGGATCCGAAACCGGTCGGACATCCAGGTCGATCCAGGCGAAGGGTGGTGGCGCGTTTCGCTTACGCCGCCTGCGTGGTGGCCGAAAGCCGGTGGACCTCCGCGGGCGTCAGCTTCAGCGTGGCGGCGGACAGGATCTGGTTGAGCTGCTCTGTCGTCCGTGCGCTGGCGATCGGGGCTACGACCTGCGGCTGAGCGAGCAGCCAGGCGAGCGAGACGGCGGCCACCGCCGTCTCGTGGGCGGCCGCGATCTCGTCGAGCGCCTCCAGTACCGCCGCCCCCCCGCTGTCGAGGTAAGCACGGGCGGCTTCGGCGCGCTCGGACTCCACGACCTCGCCACCAGGCCGGTACTTGCCGGTCAGAAAGCCCTTGGCCAGCGCAAAGTAAGGCAACACGGCAAGGTCCCATGCCTCGGCGATGGGCAGCAGCGTGCGCTCAAAGTCGCGCTCGACGAGGTTGTGGTGCGGTTGCAGAACCGTGAACTCTGCGAGCCCATGCGTGCGCTGGAAATCGAGTGCCGCGGCGAGCCGCTCCGCCGTGTAGTTGGAGGCGCCGATGTGGCGGACGGTGCCCGCCTTGACGAGTGCGTCGAAGGCTCCCAGCGACTCCTCCAACGCCGTCTCCCTGTCGTCAAAGTGCGCGTAGTAGAGATCGATGCGGTCGGTCTGCAGGCGCTCAAGCGAGGCGTGAGCCTCACGCTCGATCGTGTCCGCCCGTAGGTTGCGAACCGCTCCGTGGCCGCCGCCGACCTTCGTGGCGAGGACGATCTGGTCACGGTTCCCGCGACTGGCGATCCAGCGCCCGATGATCGTCTCCGAGCGGCCGTGCTCAACCAGGTAGGAGTTCGCGGTGTCGATGAAGTTGCCGCCCGCGCCCGTGTACGCGTCGAGGATGGCGTGAGACTGCGGCTCGTCGGCGGTCCAGCCGAACACGTTGCCGCCGAGGCAGATGCGGAACACGTCGAGGTTGGTGCGTCCGAGAGCGGTCATGTTTCCCACGGTAGCCGTTGCCGCGGGGCAGCCAGGCTGGCTCCCGTTCACGCAACTGTTGTGCTTTTCCGGCTTCCAGTAACCGGCGGGTCCAACTTGGAGTCCCCTCCCACAATCCGGAGGTGGTTCCCTCGGTTTGAGCCTACAGCTCGATGGTGAGTCCTAGCACATAGCATCCGCGAGGGGGGGCCTTTCCGCCAGGTGCCATCCGTCGCCGAGGCGCTCCTCGCTGAGACCGGCGAGCTTCAATCGCCAGCCGGTTCGATGATGCCCCCCGCCCACTCGACAGCAGAAGCAGCCCATCGCAACGCTTCGTCGCGGTCCAGATCACCAGGACTGATCGCGCCGTAGCGCAACTGAACGCCGTAGGGCGAAAGACGATCTACATTGGAAAACGCCTCCGGGACATCGAGGCCATTCTTCTCGCAGAGCTCGAGCAGCCCGTCGAGGTCGTGTGTATACGGGAACTCGACCCCCCGAAGCGCCAACACCGCCTTCAGCGACTTCTCGACCGCCTGCTGGGCGTGTTATGCGAACTTCCGGATTATGTTGAGGGGGGTGTGGATCTGGCTGTGGGGGCGGTGATCGTGGGTTGGGGGTCGGCATAATCGTGGGGGTCTGAGGTCGGCGAGTCTTCTCTTCTCTGTAACCGAGGGAAGGGAGTTGGTCGATGAGTGATCCGTCGAGGGTCCGGGTGTTCGGGCCGCTTGAGCCGTTTGCGGCTGGTTTCGCTGTGTGGTTGTCGGGGCGGGGTTATCCGCCGGGTTCGGTGGCTCGGCAGCTTCAGTTGATGGCGCATTTGAGCCGGTGGCTTCTTGCGGAGGGGTGTGGTGCGCGGGAGCTGGACGATGATGTTGTCGAGGCGTTTGTGGTCTCGCGTCGCGCGTGTGGCTATAGCAGGCACCGGACGAGCGGGGCGCTTGTGGGGTTGCTCTGCTATCTGCGGGATGTGGGGGTGGTGTCCGCTGCGGTGGAGTTGGCACCGGAGGGGCCGGTGGAGGGGTTGCTTGATCGCTACCGGCGGTACTTGGTGGTTGAGCGGGGTGTGGGCGCGTCGACTATCCGTGACTATGTCCGTGTTGTCCGACCGTTTCTTGATGGCAGGGTCTGCTCGGATGGCCTCGGTCTTGACCTTGAGCATCTACGGGCTGGGGATGTGGTCGCGTTCGTGGTCGCGCGTTGTCCTTCGCAGTCGCGGGGCTCGGCGAAGCTGACGGTGAGAGCGTTGCGCTCGTTGCTCGGCTTCCTTTACCTGGAGGACATGATCGACCGGTCGTTGGCCAGTGCGGTGCCGTCGGTCGCGAGCTGGCGGCTTTCCGGGCTGCCGAGGAGCCTTTCGCCCGTGGAAGTCGATGCGCTGCTGGCGAGCTGCGACCGGGCGAGCGTGGTTGGTCGGCGCGACCTAGCCATGCTGATGCTGCTCGCGCGGCTGGGGTTGCGCGCGGGCGAGGTCGCCAGGCTTGAGCTCCACGACATCGATTGGCGGGCGGGCGAGATCGTCGTGTGCGGCAAGGGCGATCGCCGCGAGCGGCTGCCGCTGCCCGCCGACGTCGGTGAGACGATCACGGCGTATCTGCGCGATGGGCGCCCAAAGACCGCTTGGGGACGGACGGTCTTCGTTCGGGTGAGGGCCCCTCACCGCGAACTCACAGGTGATGGCGTGAGCGCGGTCGTGGCCGCTTCGGCGCGGCGGGCGGGACTGGGCGTGATCTACGCCCACCGGTTGCGTCATACCGTCGCGAGCGATCTGCTGCGGGCCGGCTCCTCGCTGGTCGAGGTCGGTCAGGTATTGCGTCACCGCAGCATGCTCACGACGGCGATCTATGCGAAGGTCGATCTTGAGGCTTTGCGGACCATCGCCCGCTCGTGGCCGGGGGGTGCGTCATGAATCCGCCGCTGCATGATGCGTTGAACGATTATCTGGCTGTGCGCCGCGCGCTCGGCTTCAAGCTGGCGAGCGCCGAGAGGCTGCTTTACCAGTTCCTCGCCTACTTGCAAGAGCAGGGACAGGCGAGGGTCACGACCGAGCACGCGCTCACATGGGCGATGCTTGCCAGCGGTGGCGATGCGTGGCGCGCGATACGGCTGGGAGCGGTGCGCGGCTTTGCCGTCTACCTGCACAGCATCGACCCCACACACGAGGTGCCAGCGGCTGGCCTGCTGCCCGACCCGCCGCACCGCGCTACCCCATATTTCTATACCGACGAGCAGATCACGGCACTGATGAACGCCGCCGGAACGCTTCGCACGACGCACTCTGCCGCGACCTACAGGACGCTGATCGGCCTGCTGGCAGCCACCGGGATGCGCATCGGAGAGGCGAGCAGCCTGGACTGCGAGAACTTCGATGCCGCGGCCGGCACACTGCTGGTTGCAGGCGCGAAGTTCGGCAAGTCCCGGCAGCTGCCGCTCCACGAGAGCACCACGGAAGCGCTCGCGCGCTACCTGCACCGGACGGACCGGCCGCGGTCCGCGGACCACACAAAGGCCGTGTTCGTCTCTGTCAGGGGCACCCGGCTGGCGACCCGCACCGCGCGGGGGACCTTCCAGGAGCTCGTCCGCCGCGCCCAGATCAAACCCCGCTCGGCTGCGTGTCGTCCCTGTCTTCATGCTCTGCGCCACAGCTTCGCGGTCAACACAATCCTCGACGCCTACCGGACAGGCACCGACGCAGGCCCCTGCCTCGCGCTGCTCTCCACATACATGGGGCACGTCGATCCCGCCAACACCTACTGGTATCTGCAAGCCGCCCCCGAGCTGATGGCACTCGCTGGAGAGCGGTTGGAGCGCCACCTGCAGCAGGGAGGCCGATCATGAGCAGGCTCGCCCCCACCCTGCAGGCGTTCTTCACAGACCGGCTCGTGCACCAACGCAACGCCAGCCCGCACACGATCGCCGCCTACCGCGACACGATCAGGCTGCTCCTAGCCTTCGCTGCCGAGCGCACCGGCAAGCAACCATCCAAACTACAGATCGACGAGCTGGACGCGCCAGTGATCGGCGCGTTCCTTGACCATCTCGAACACCAGCGGGGATGCAGCCCCCGCACCCGCAACGCGCGGCTGGCTGCAATCCGCTCCCTGTTTCGCTACGCAGCGCTCAGACACCCGGAACACGCCGCCGTGATCGAACGGGTCCTCGCGATCCCCACCAAGCGTCACGAGCGAGCGCTCGTCACGTTCCTCACCGAGCCAGAGACAAACGCGCTCGTCGACGCCCCGGACCGATCCACCTGGACCGGCAGGCGCGACCACGCGATGATCATGCTCGCCGCCCAAACAGGGCTGCGCGCCTCCGAGCTGACAACCCTCGCATGCGGCGATGTTCACCTCGGGACAGGCGCACACGTCAGCACCATGGGCAAGGGACGCAAGCAACGGATCACCCCGCTCACCAGCTCAACAGTCGCCGTGCTGAGGGTCTGGCTCTCAGAGCGCGAAGGAAGGCAGCCCGAGCCGCTGTTCCCTACCAGCACCGGCCGGCGATTGACCCGCCACGCACTCGAGCGCCGTCTTGCAAAACACGCTACCTGCGCCGCCGAGCACTGCCCGTCGCTGCGCGACAAGAAGGTCACGCCGCACGTCCTGCGCCACACCGCCGCAATGCGACTGCTACACGCCGGCGTGGACACCACGGTCATCGCGCTCTGGCTCGGCCACGAGCAGGCGGAAACCACCCATATCTACCTGCACGCCGACCTCGCCATCAAGGAACAAGCACTCGCCAGAACCACACCGATCGACGGCAAGCCCGGCCGCTACCAGCCACCCGACACGCTCCTAGCCTTCCTCGAAGGGCTCTGATTATGCCGACCCCCAACCCACGATCACCGCCCCCACAGCCAGATCCACACCCCCCCTCAACATAATCCGGAAGTTCGCATAACACGCCTTATGTTGATGTCAACATAAAGCGTGGAACCCAACGATGGCGTCGGTGACGCCCTCGACCGGCAGCAAGGCGCGGGGCGCAAGCTCATCGTCGCGGGCAAGACCAAGCAGCACCCGTGGAATATCGGCTGGGTCGGGCATCAGACGGCCAGCGGGCGGCCCTCTGACAGCGCGGCGTGAATCAGGCTCCCGCGCACGTCGCCCCACTTCTCGGCGTCGCGCTCGCTCACGACGATCACGTCGGCGAACAGGCCGAGTCCCCGCAGGGTCCTCCGCAGCCTGACCGACTCCTCGGTCGGGTCGTCAACCGATGGCTCGACCACCAGAAAGTCGAGATCGCTGTGAGGACCGGCGTCGCCACGTGCGTGCGAGCCGAACAGGATCACACGGGCCCGAGGGGCCGCTTCGGACAGTCGTCGGCCAGCCTCGGCTATTAGCGTGTCGTCGAACATGTTCTCCCCACGGTAGCTATCTGAAGGGACGGAGTTAGAGGCCCCAGAGCCAGAACACGGACGAAATCGAGACCGATGTGGTACTCGCCCCCAAATCCGAATACGTACCAAAACCCAAAGAAAAAGCCCCGATTACCAGGGCTTTCCCTCGACGGGAGCGACGGGACTCGAACCCGCGGCCTCCGGCGTGACAGGCCGGAGTGAAGGTGCTGAAGCCAGTGTTTTCAGTGGTTTACGATCGCTCAAAGTGGCCTTATAAGGGATGATTCTGGCCGGTGCGGTACTGAAAGCGGTACTCGTGGAGGCGTGGTACTCGCGTGGTACTCTCTACAGATCGTGCGAAGAGGTGACGGCTCAACTCACACTTATCCGACCGGCGCTCTGGTGGTGGTCGAGCGCGGCGACGGGCCTGTGTACGAGGCCAAGTGGCGCCGTGACAGCCGGCAGGTCAAGCGGCGCGTCGGGCCAGCATGGCTGGAACACGGAGCGAGCGGCAAGGGCTGGCGCCCACGACGAGGGCGGATGCCGGACGGGTTCCTGGACGAGAAGCGCGCGACCGTGCGAATGGCCGAGCTGATCGCCGAGCACGAGGAGCGGGAGCGAGCGATCGAGGCGGGTGAGCGCGAGCGCCGAGAGCAGGGCGTCACGTTGCGGGAGCTCGCGGCAGAGTGGCTCGATCACCTGAAGCGCGAGCGCGGCGCGAAGCCCTCGACCCTGAGCGACTACCGCTACATGCTCGCCGAGCCGGGGACACCGCACCGGCGCGGGAAGGGCAAGAGCCCCGGTCCCGTGATGGCAGCATTCGGCGACGTGCCCGCCGCGAAGATCACAACCCGCCAGGTATCCGCATTCCTGCGCCAGCTCGACGAGAGCGAGGTCTCCCCTCGCACGGTCAACAAGCACCGACAGCTCCTCTCCGCGATCTTCAACTACGGGCGCCGCGAGGACACCCACGGACTGCCCGCCAACCCGGTAGAAGCGACGACCAAGCGCCGCGAGCCCCCGCCGGCGGTGCTCGACTTCTACGAGCCCGAGGAGATCGAGGCCCTCGCCCAGGCCGCCGCCGATGGCGGACACCGCGGCCCACAGCCCGCGAACCTCGAACCCGATGAGATCGCATGGCGTGTACGCGAGGACGCCCAGGACGCCGAGCTGTTCCGCCTCGCCTCCTACACCGGCCTGCGCCTCGGCGAGCTGCTCGCGCTGCGCTGGGAGGACATCGACTTCGACACGCGTCGGATGGTCGTCCAACGCGCCGTCTCCGCCGGGGTGGAGGGACCGACCAAGAGCTGGCAGGCCCGGTTCATCCCGCTCGCCGACCCAGCCGCCGAAGCCCTCACCCGGCTGCAGGCGCGCGGCGACTACACCTCACGCGAGGACTACATCTTCTGCTCGCGACTCGGCCGGCGCCTGGACCCCTCCGCGGTGCGCAAGCGCTTCAAGCGCGCCCGCGACGCCGCCGGCCTGCGACCCCTGCGCTTCCACGCGCTGCGCCACGCCGCCGGCAGCCTCGTCGCCCGCCACGCCGACGCGCGCTTCGTCCAGGACTTCCTGGGGCACTCGCGGATCACGACCACGGAGCGCTACATGCATGCCAAGGCCCGGCCCGAGGACGTCGAGCGCGTCAATCTGGCCTTTGCTCTGCGGACTTCTACAGATGCGCCATCCGTTAGGCCGATATAATGTCCAACCATATCGCCAAATATACGGCCAATATGCAGGCAAATAGTTCGCCAAATGTTTGGGTAGCTGTCGAATAGAAGGACAGACTGCAAACCGACCACTAGCAGAGGGAAACCATGCCGCAGCTCCGCTCAGCACCACAGGACGCGCATAGGAAAGCGGTCGAGTCAACGATCCAGGACGTGGTCGGATACATGCAGGAGGTTCTCGGCCAGAAGCTGGTCGCCTACATCGCCGGGGTATCCGACCCCCGCACCGTGGGCCGCTGGGCGGCCGGCGAGCGCACACCCCGAGCAGAGCACGAGCAGCGGCTGCGCTGCGCCTACCAGACCTTCCAGCTGCTACTCGCCGAGGAGTCCCCCCACACCGTGCGTGCCTGGTTCCTCGGCCTGAACCCGCAGCTCGATGACCAGTCACCCGCGCAGAGCATCCGCGACGGAGCGTTCCGCGACGTGCTCGTAGCCGCCAAGGCGTTCCTCGCCGGGGGATGAGTGGCACCAAGCCCGAAGGTCGTCGAGCCCCCGAAGAGCGGCCTCTGGAGAGTCGGCCGCTCACCTGAACCACTCCGCTTCTCCGACCCGCTCGACCCCGAGCTACTCGAGAGCCGCGCCACCGGAAACCGCTTCGACAGCCCCACCGGGGACTACCGCGTCTGCTACTTCGCCACGACGCTCGACGGATGCTTCGGCGAGACGCTCTCCCGCTTCCGGCCCGACCCTCGCCTCAGCTCGATCGCCGACGAAGAGGAGTTCATGGCGCTCGGCGAGGTCCCCGCCGACTGGCGCCACCGACGCCTCGCCGTGCGCGTCGTTCCGGCACCGAGCGACACGGTCCCAGCAATCCGGCTGCTCGACGTCGAGTCAGCCGAAACCCGCGCCGTACTCCGTGAGGACCTCGGCAAGCTGCTCGCGTTCTACGGATACAGCGACCTCGATGTACCGACGGTCCGCGGCGGCGATCGTCGCATCACCCGCTGGATCGGACGTTGGGCCTACGAACAACGCGACGCGAACGACCGCATGAAGTTCGCAGGTATCCGATACCTGTCCCGACTCTCCTCGGAGTGGGAGTGCTGGGCGCTCTTCGAGAACGTCGCGCTCGATGAGCAGGAGCGGCGGCCCATCCCACGCGACGACGAGGCGTTGCTACGCATAGCCGATCTCTATGGCTTGACCGTGTTCTGATTTGACATCAGGGCACACTCAAGGGCAGGCGTCGCCCGGAAAAGTCGGCGCAGATCCTGAGATCCGGGATCAGATCGCGGTGTGGCCGGGCGGAGTCGCATCCTTGAGTGATGGATCGACCTCGCGAGCCCGATGTCGCAGATCGGGATGGGTCAGAAAAGCGTCCACGAGTGCTCGCGATCCCCCGATGCACATCCAATCGTCGTCCCACAAAGTCGAGACAAGCCACGAACGATCGGCCGGAAACATCAGATCGGGCAGGGGACTCTTCCAATGCTCACGCTCGCGCCAGACACCCGCCTGCTCCGGGCCAGCCTCGACCAGCACGTACCACGTGTCAGTGGGACCCGGCCTCACCTTCCGCACGTCGTAGAAAACGATGTCCGCACCGCCCGTCTCGAGATAGCCAATCCACCACGGCTGCGCTGCGGAATGCTCGCTGAGCACCGCAAGCACGCCAGCGTTGTGACGGTCCAGATCCTCGCGCGGCGACGCCAAGAGGTGGTTGCCGCTGCCGGGAAGCTCAAGGGTGGCGTAGGCATCGAATACCCGAGGAATCGCAGACGTGATCGCGAACGAAACCTTCGTGTTCTCCCGGATCCAGGCGACCTCGGCTTCCCCGCCGATGCGCCACGCGCGACCGTCCTTCTTCCCCCAAACCTCCGTCTCGCAATCGTCAGTCATCGGCGGATGTTTAGCCGAAGCCCCAAGCCAGTCGCGAACGCCGCATTCTAAAGGCCCCGAAGCAGCTCGCCCGCCGGAATGCCGAGGCCGCGGGCGAGCTTGACGATGGTTGATACGCGGAGGTCACGCGTGCCGCGCTCGGCTCGGCCGACCTCGACGGGGTGCATGTCGCAGCGTTCGGCGAGGGCTTCTTGGGTCAGCTTCAGGCGACGACGATTGGCGCGGATGTTCTCGCCGACGACGACCTTGGCCTCCACGGGTTTGATCCTCCGCGATGCAGCCAATAACGTCCAGAACCAATAGCGTTCTATCCGTGTATGCTGTCCGGTCACTATCAACGAATTGGTCCCGACGACAGCCGTAACTGCCGCCGGGACCTTTGCACGGAAAGGTAGGGCCTTCCCATGCAGGACGAATCCAAGCAGTTTCCCGACGGCGAGCCCGCCACGGAGCGCATCATCGTGTTGCAGCTCCTCCGCAACGACCGCTCCGAATGGTGGCCACGCGCGGAAGTGCTGCGCAAACTGCGCGACATCGACCCCAACGCGGTGCGGGGGTCCTTGGCGCACCTGGAGCGCCTTGGGCTGCTCGACCGCAACGGCGCGCGCTTCAAGGCGTCCGACGGGCTGCAGTACATCGACGACACCCTCGACCTCATCAGCATCTGATGGTGGGCACAACATTCGGGCAGCGCCTCCGCGAGCTTCGCCGGGAGCGCGGCGTCTCCCAAGAAGCCCTCTCCCGCAGGACACACATCCACATCCCCACAATCGGCCGTTTGGAGCGCGGCAAGCAGGAACCCCGACTGAAGACGATCCTTCGGCTCGCGGAGGGGTGGGGCGTCTCGCCCGGGAAACTGTTGGACAACCTCGCTTGGCGCCAGCTGACCCCCGATGAGTTCGAGAAGCACTTCGGGGACCTTCCCACGGACGGGGAGGGCTGAGCATGTCTGCCGCCTACACCGCCGAGCGTGCCCGGATACTGAACGTGCTCGGAGAGAACCTGCGGGGCCTCCGCGTGCGGCGGTACCTCGCGCAGGAAAGACTCGCGGAAGTCGCCTCCCTCCATCGCAACGAGATCGGCGTGTTGGAGCGGGGGCAGGGCGAGCCAGGCGTGCTCACACTGCTGATCGTCGCCGACGCGCTGAGGGTTCCACCACACATCCTGCTCGACGGGCTGCCTGTGCCGAGGGAGCGCAGGTCCCGGAGAGCCTGACCGAAGGTGCGCCAGTCGCAAGGATGGCGTTTGGCGCCTACGCATACAGATGAGACGAGGGGTCCGCCAAAAGCGGACCCCTCAGACCCCTGTCGGCCAATCGTCGGTCGATGCCCCGATCGGAGCCTGCCTCACCGCTTCCTCCACCTCGTCACGCAAAAAGATCCAGCGTCGGCCGAGCTTGCGCCCAGGGAGGACCCCGCGCCGGGCGTATTCGAGCACGGTCGAGATCGGCAGGTGCAGCAACTCGGCGACGTCGCGGCCGTCGAGGACATCCTCGCGCGTCAGCCGAGGACGGGTTGGGGTGGATGTGGGAATGGCGCTCATCGAGCTGGGCAGAGAAGCGGGCTTCTGTGTTATTGACCCTGAGCCGCCCAAAACGGCCATGTAATTTGGTTTGGGCCTGCTGGGGCCCTGTTGTGGGCGGGCTGGCCGTCGTGTAGCTGGGCCCGTCAGGGCGAGTGTCGCGGGGGCTACGAAGTGGCGTCCGGTGCCCCGTAGAGGGTGTGGCAGGCGACGGGATGACTCGAATAAAACGGCTGGCCCTGTTTGGGTGCCTTGCGTTGGATCTGTCTCCCGCCGCCTGTCACGGACGCCGCCATGACTTCATAGAAGCGTGCCCTTTGCTCGACATGGCTTTGTCTGGCGGCCTCCAAATCACCAGTGCCAACCAGCAGATAAGGAGACCATGTTCATGATCGCAGTAGGCGTGGACACTCACAAGGAGAAGCATCTCGCTGTCGCTGTGGACGACCTCGGGCAGCTCCTCGCAGAGATCACCTTCACGGCCGACCTGGCCGGGTATCGCAGCATGGCGGGCTGGCTCGGCGAGCTCGACGGGGAGGTGCTGGTCGGTATCGAGGGCGCCGGCAGTTTCGGCGCCGGGCTCTGCGAGTATCTGCAGGCCGAGGGTGTCGAGGTGTTTGAGGTCGAGCGCCCACGCCGCCGTGAGCGACGGACCGGGAAGTCCGATCGCCTCGACGCGCTGATCGCCGCGAAGAAGGTCCTCGCCGGTGAGGGCTTGTCGACCCCCAGGGGCTCGGGGACACGTCTGGCGCTACAGATGCTCCTTGTCGCCTACCGTTCCGTCGTCGGCGAGCGCTCGAGGCTCTACAACCAGTTGCAAGCCCTCAACGTCGGCGCACCCGTTGCTCTGCGAGAGCGCATCGGCCCGGTACGCAACGGCGCGAGGCTCGCTGAGCGTCTCACCGGGATGCGCGCACGCCCCACCGCGAGCCTGCCGGAGAACACCACCCTGCAGGTCCTGCGCGACATCGCCAACCGCGCCAGAGCACTCGACGCGCAGGCCGAGAGCTACACCCGCGAAATCGAGGAGCTCGTTCGCTCCCTCGCCCCGAAGCTCATGGATGAGCCCGGCGTCGGGCCGATCTGCGCCGGCAAGCTCCTCGCGTTCAACCCCGCGCGCTTCACCAGCGAGGCAGCATTTGCACGCGCCAACGGCACCGCACCACAACCCGCGTCCTCCGGGAAAATCATCCGCCACCGCCTCAGCCGCGGAGGCGACCGCCAAATCAACGCCGCGATCTACACGATCGCGTTATCGCGCTCCGTTCACCACGCCCCGAGCCGCGCCTACATCACCCGCAGAATCGACGAGGGGAAGACCAAGCGCGAGGCCATGCGATCCCTCAAGCGACACCTCTCCCGCCACCTCTACAGGCAGCTCGCAAACACGCCCTTGACAACATAGAAGCATCCATCGAGTTTGCGAACGCCCGGCCATGCCCGACCGACACCCCGGCCTTTTTCCAACTCCAGCGACGCGCACTGACACCCCCGACCTATCCCGGCAACCCCGCCGGTCGCCGCCAGCCACGCCTCCAAATCGGTGACGCCGGACCTTCCACGCCCCGCGGATCGCTTCGCTCCCCTCCAGCACAGACAACATGCACGGCCGTGCGAGCGCTGTGTGATCGCTGTGTGACGAAGTCGTTGGCCGGTTGAGCGCGCTCGCGGTCAATAACCATGTGATGACCGCAGCCAGCATCGGTGCCGCCAGGGGCGGCGGGTACGCCCGCTACCTGGAGAGCAAGACCGTGGAGCCCGAGCGCGGGGACTACTACCTGACCCCGGACGGGGAGATGACCCAGGCCCCCGGCAGATGGCTTGCCGACACCAAGACCCTGGAGAGATTGGGGATCGAGGCCGGCGGGCCGGTGGACGGCGCGGACTTCATCGCCCTGATGGAGGGCCGCCACCCAGGCACCGGCCGGTGGCTTCGCCCGGAGGGCGCCGGCGGCGGACGCGGCGGCGGGATTGACGCGACGTTCAGCGCACCAAAGTCCGTCTCGACGGTCTGGGCGCTCGGAGACCCGTGGCAGCGCGAGCAGATCGAGAACGCGCACGCCAGGGCGGTCGAGCAGACGATCCACCACCTGCGAGAGCAGGTGCCCGTCGTGCGCCGCCGCTACCGCGGCCAGGTGGTCGAAGAGCACGCCAAGGACGTGATCGCCACCGAGTACCGGCACACCACCGCCCGTGGAGTCTCAGGCGCTCAGGCTCCAGACCCCCAACTGCACAGCCACGTCGTCATCGCCGGCGCTGTGCGCGAGGACAACCGGATCGTGGCGGTCGCGTCACGGCCAATCTTCCGCAGCGCACGGGAGCTTGGCGCGTTCTACCGCGCTGCGCTCGCCGACGAGCTGGTGCGGGAGGGGTACGGGATCGAGCAGGACACAGGCAAGGACGGCCGCTACTTCGAGATCGCCGGTGTCCCCAGGGAGCTGTGCGATGCGTTCTCCGGCCGCTCTCGTGAGGTCGCAAGGGCGGCGGAGCGCTTCCGTGCCCGCTACGGCCGCGCGCCGGAACGCGGCGAGCTGCGCAACCTCGCGCTCGAGAACCGCCGCGCGAAGACTCTGACCACACGCTCAGACCTGCAACGAGTATGGGCTCAGACCGGGCGCGATCATGGGTTCGGCCCGGATGAGGCTGTGCGACTGGTCGGCGTATCCCGGCGCCCTGCAGCCGAGCGCGCGATCGAGGATCGCGTCGAGGAGAAGCTGACCGAACACCACGCCGTGTTCGACGAGCGCGATCTGCGCGCGGTCGTACTGGAGCAGGCCGCCGGCGAGCTGGCGCCCGAGGAAGCGCTCGCCGTCGCACGAGGGATGGTCCGCGACCGGCGGGTGCTAACGCTGGAGGGCGGGCGGATGACCACCCTGACGGTGCGCGCACAGGAGCAGGCGATCGAGCGTCGCGCCGCCCAACTCGCCCAGCCCGAAGGCCGAGATGTCGGCAGCGACGCACGCGAACACGCCGTCCGCGAGGTCACCGAGCGCATCGGCGGGCCACTCAGCACCGAGCAGCACCACGCACTCGAAATCCTCACCGGCCCCGAGCGCGCCGCGGTGCTCGTCGGCCCCGCCGGCACCGGCAAGGGAGTCGTGATCGACGCCGCCGCACGCGCAGAGCAACACGCCAACCGCAAGACGATCGGGGTCGCGGTCTCCGGCTCTACCGCCGAGCGCCTCGGCGCCGACAGTCCCGCGCTCGCCGGGCAGACACTCACCCTCGACTCGCTGGTCGCCCGCGCGAACACCGGCACAATCCACGTCGGCCGCGACACGACCATCATCCTGGACGAGGCCGGGATGGTCGACCACAAGCGCCTCGACGCGCTGACCGGGCTCGTGGAGCGCTCCGGGGCAAAGCTGATCGCCGTCGGTGACGGCAAGCAGCTCCCCTCGATCGGCCCCGGCGGCATGTTCGACCGGCTCACCCTCCACGCGCCCGCCGCTGAACTCGCGGACATCCACCGCACCAAGGACCCCGCCGACCAGCGCGCATGGCAAGCGCTACGCGCAGGAGAACCCGAGCGCGCGATGGCGCACTACGCAGCACGCGGCCAGTTACACCTCTCCGACACCCGTGACCAGGCCGCAGAGCAAGCCGTCCAAACATGGGCCACCCTCACTGAGGGGCGCGATATCCGCGACGTAGCGCTGATCGCCGATGCCTCAAACCACGAGATCGACCGGCTCAACGCCCGCGCCCAACACCTCCGCGCACAACGAGGAGAACTCGGCGACCGCGAGATCCTGCTGCCCGGGGTCCACTACGGCCTACGCGAAGGCGACCTCATCGCATTCACGGCACAACACCGCCCGCAGGGCCAGCCGCGGGTTGAGAACGGCACCCGCGCGCAGGTCAGCGCCATCCACGAGCAAGGCGTCACCATCACGCTCGACGGCTCCCAACGCAAGATTCAGCTCGCCAGCGAGGATCTGGAGTCACTGAGACTCGCCTACGCCCAACACGTCTACCGCCAGCAAGGCGCCACCGTCGAGCGCACCGTCGTACTCACCGGCGGCTGGCAAACCAGCAAGGAGACCGCCTACGTCGAGGCAACACGCGCCCGACACGGCACCACCTGGTACATCGGACGTGACCAACTCGGCAACGACGGACAAGACGCCGACCGCATCAAACGACTCGCTGAAAATATGAGCCACAGCCGCAGACAAACACCATCACTCGACTACCGAAAGGCCACGGACCTCGGCTGGCAACGCAATCGAGACCCCCTTCGACTGCGACACATACTGCGACCTGCTCACTGGCTCACCCGACAGCCATCCCGCGATACGCCCGACCACAGCGCCGGACGCGGACGGTGACCAGACCTAAGACCACAGCGTCGCCCACAGCGCCGCAGACCTACGCCTGCTCACCGCAGACCCGAGCCAGCTCGACATGCCCTCGCCAGCGCTCGGCGAAGGACTGAAGGCGATCCGCCAAGGCGTTCAGGCACTCGTCGCTCGCCGTGACCAGAAACAGACGGCACGACCCCCTACGCGCGATGATCGTGCCGACCGGCACCTGTCCGACAGCGCGGGCGATCCGATCAAGCTGGGCCTTTGCTTGAACCTCAGCGTTCGCCGACCGATCGGCGTGGTGATAGATGACGAGGCTCTGCCCACGCGCCGCGTAGTCGGCAAGCTCTCCCGTGAGCACATGCTTGATCGTCGGTCTGCCGGATGCCGAGACCAGCCCATTATCGGGATCAACAAACACGGTGTCGGCGCTCACGAGCGCAGCCAGGGCACGCTCATGCCACGCCTGCCGATTGACGGAGCGATCTAGAACCTCGCCGAAGGTCAACGTGCTGGCGGGTAGCGCACCCGAATCCTCAAGTGACTGCACGCTGCGCGAACCCGCAACCACCCCGGTGAGACATCGCATGAGATCGGGGTCGCACGCCTTCAGGCTCGCATGCTGGCGGTTCTCCGGCTCGACGTACGCGACATACTTACCGTCGGCGTTGTGGACCTCATCGGGCGTGAGATACCAGTTGAGGCCGAACGACAAATCGGCAGCCGCCAAGTGGCGAATGAGTCCCAACTTGATGAAGTCGCCGACATCGCCGGCATAGCGGTTCTGCATCTAGCCGAGGCCCTGCCCGCCGGGAGACGCCAGAACGTCGATCAGCCCCTTTGCGATCTCTTGCATCTGCTCTCTGGAGAGATAGCCACGCTTGGCCGCGAAGATAACCGCCTGCGGCAGCGCGACGATGGGCACCTCGCCGCCCCGAGCCCGCTTGCCGTTCTTGTCGGGCCACGCGTACTTCAGAGATTTGTCGGCTCCCCCGTGCCACGACGACTTTCCCAGCACCAGAGTATCCGTTGGCCAATGCTCAACATCCTCTTCAAACTCAGGCTCCACCGTATGCCCTCCATATGTCCGCTGTCAACGTCTACGGCCTACCAGCATCGCATCGAAGCACTGCCGCGGCCACTCCTGATGGGTGCACGAATCCGATCAGTGCCACTAGCACGATGATCCTGCCTCCTGCCGTGGAAGAATGGCGCCGGGATGTCCACTGATGTAGCCGCCGCACTGATTGGGGCCACGGCGGCCCTAGCGGTCGTTGTACTCAACGGGATTGCTCAGCGATGGCTTGAAGCCCACCGACAGCGAGACGAGTTAGTCGCCGCCGCCATCACAGATGTCTTCGTTGCCCTGGCGCAAAGCGCACACGGGAATCGCCAGCAAGGATCGGAACTCTTCTCCCAAGCGAAGGCGCGACTCGCCGCGTACGGTTCACGCGAGGTCGTTGACGCGCTCCTTGCATTCCAGCGAGCCGGCGACAACACCTTGTCGCCCGACGGCCGCGCGGCGTTCACTGACCTTGTACGTTGCGCGCGGACGGCTTTGGGCGACAAGGACCCGGTACCCGCCGACGATGTGCTCAGGGTGCTCTTCGGCCCAGACGGCGAGCACAAGCACCTCAGCGACTCATGAGGCTAGTGCGCGCTCGACGCCGTAGAGGAAATAGAACGGCTGCAGCCTGATATCTCTCTCAGCGCTCCGATCGTCACGGAGCGCTTGGAGGAACGGTGCGCCAGCCGAAAGAGCGCCCCCAGCCAGGGCAGCCGGCGCATCGTGGGCAGCGATTCCGGCGGCGACCACCCCGAGACCCGGCAAACTTGTGTGCGCAAGCCCCGCCAGCCCCGCAGCTTTCGTAAGGAGCGAGCGGTTTTCACGAACGGACGCGTCGATGTGCGCGATTGCCGGGGCGACAGAACCTATCCACGCGTCCTGAATCTCATCGGCGAACGCCGCCTCCCACGCCTCGCTGACAAAACTATTTGAGACCTGCACCATCGCACCCCTGAACTGCGTGAGAGGTGCGGCGAGAGCCTCGCGAATGTCGAGTACCTCATCGACCGTCGCGTCAGGAAAGGTTGGTAGCCGTGCCATGAATGCAGCGGCACTCATGGCCTGGGCGCTACGACCAGCCGGACCCGGCGCCGGCTTAAAGAGACCCTCGTGTATGGCCGCCTCTGTGAGCGACGCCACCTGCTCATCAAAGATGAGATACCCCTCGCCGGAGGAGAGATGAGCGCTTAGCTTGGCGACGAACGTGGCGACGAGCCGGCCCACCTGGGAGTCGTCGCTGTTGATGCCCTTCGCCGCTGAGCTAGCTTTGATGATGCAGTCTGCGAGCAGCTCCACGGCATTGTCCGGGTTCGCGCTCTCGATCTTTAGGTATCCCTTTGTCCGCGCCTGCGCGAGCTGGTCAATGCCCGATTCCCGTTCGATGCCACCGACGGCGTCCGCCAAGATCTGTCTTATGGGCGCCAGTTGACGGGTCAGGCCAACGCGCAGCAGACGATCAGATGGAGACGCACTCCGAGCGCTGCGTCGCAGGAAGTCTTCGAGCTGATCAAGTCCAGCCTCAGAGGCCGCCAACTCCGCTCCGTTAGAGAGGTATGGGGCAACCCGTCGCACCAAGTCGATCTGTTGCAACGGAGAGAATCGCCCAAGCGCCGCAACGTCGAGGAGCATCGTCGTGATCGGGCTAAGAAGCGTGACTCGATCCCCGTAGAGCAGTGCCGCCTTGACCAACTCGATTTCCGGCGCGACCGTCATCGCAGAACCGGGCTGGGCGGCAACGACCAGCTGCAATGAGCTTGCAGGTTGTTTGCGGCGTCTCGCAGGCTTCGACCCGACCGGGCCTCTGCCCTTCCGCTTCCTTCCGCGACTCACCGGTCCGAAGATAGAGCGCAAACCGGACCATTTGGACCCAGACGCACCCCCATCCCAGCGGAGAGCGGTTCGGCGGATCGCAACTATCGACCTCCGGCCTGCAAGCCGGAACCAGCCCGATTCCCCGCAAAATAAGGGCGAGTGTGGTACTCGCCCGCGGTACTCCCACCCAAATCCGAGTACCAATCGAGTACCAAACCCCAAAGAAAAAGCCCCGATTACCAGGGCTTTCCCTCGACGGGAGCGACGGGACTCGAACCCGCGGCCTCCGGCGTGACAGGCCGGCGCTCTAACCAACTGAGCTACGCCCCCGCGTGGAGGGACGCGGTAGGAAGAACCCTCCGCGGACTCGACGCGCTGAGCACAGTATGCCAAGCCACGCAGGAGGAGGCGAGAACCGCGCAACGCGTGTCGACCACCAAACTGGCCAAGCAGCCAGGAATAGGGTAGGCTGCGCGCATGACCCTTCTCGGCCCGCCACCCCCGAAGCCGTTCAACCCGTTCGCCGTGATGGTGGACGACCTGCGCAAAGAACGCGCGAGCGGGGTGCCGTACCCACCCGGCGAGACCAGCTTCAGCATGGCTAGAACACGCCGCTTCACCCACGATCCCCTACCACTGCTGCTGGAGTGCTACGAGAAGCACGGGCCGGTGTTCACGATCAAAGTGCTGCACGGCAACATCGTGTTCATGCTCGGGCCGGCGGCCAACCACTACATGACGGTGTCGCACGCGCAGAACTTCATCTGGCGCCAGTCGCACTTCCGCGACCTGATCGGGCTGCTGGGCGACGGGCTGCTGACGATCGACGGGGACTTCCACCGCCGCTCGCGCCAGATCATGCTGCCGGCGTTTCACCGCGAGCGGATCGCGGCGTCGATCGACGTGATGAGACAGGAGACCGAACGCGCCCTGGAGGAGCTCACACCGGGGGGCAGCGTGGACCTGTACAGCTGGACACGGCGGTTGGCGATGCGGGTGGCGATGCGCGCGCTGTTCGGGCTGGATCCCGACGGGGAGCCCGCGAAGGGCACGGACGCGGCAGGTCTGTTTGAGCGCGCGCTGTCGTTCTACGCCACCGAATACACCTCGCGCTTTCTGCGCGGCCCCCTGACGCCGTACGCTCGGCTGCAGAGCGCGGCGAAAGAGCTCAACAGGATCATCTACGCCGAGATCAACCGCCGCCGCGCGAGTGGGGAGCGCGGCGAGGACGTGCTGAGCCTGCTGCTGGACGCGCACGACGAGGATGGCAGCTCACTCAGCGACCGGCAGGTGCGCGACGAGGTGATGACGCTGCTGTTTGCCGGTCACGACACGACGACCTCGACGGTGTCGTTCATGTTCTACGAGCTGGCGCACCACCCCGAAATCGCCCAACGCCTGGTGGCAGAGCAGCGCGAGCGCCTGCGCGGCGAGCCGCCGACCGCCGAGCAGATGATGGGCGGCGAGCTGCCACAGCTGGAGATGGTGCTGGAGGAGACGCTGCGGATGTACCCGCCCGCCTGGATCGGCCCGCGCCGCTCGGTCGAGCCGTTCGAGTTCGAAGGCATCAAGGTTCCGGGAAGCGCATACGTGAACTACTGCTCGTGGGCCTCGCACCGCCTCCCCGACGTGTGGCGGGACCCGGAGCGCTTCGACCCCGAGCGCTTCGCTCCGGGGGCCCGCGAGGCGATCCCCAAGGGCGCGTACGTCCCGTTCGGCGGCGGCTCGAGGACGTGCATCGGAATGCGTTTCGGGCAGCTGGAGGTGCGTACGATCGCGACGCTGATCTTGAGCCGCTTCGAATTGGGGCTGCCGCCAGACTTCAAGCTGAGCATCCGCCAGATGCCGACGATCAGCCCGCGCGAGGGCTTGCCGATGACCGTGCGCGAGCGCACCCCGGCGGCTCAGCGCAGCCGCGCGCCGATACTCACCCGATAGGAGGAGTCGGCGCTCGCCGTGGAGGAAGCGGTGAGGCCAAAGGACTGCACATACATGTGCGGCGCGGCGAGCAGCGTGACTTTGACGAACCCCGCAAAGGGAATGCCCTCGGGCTGGGCGACGAGCTTGCCACCGACGGCGCTGAGCTGCACATCGACGGAGGCGCTCAGTCCGAAGAGCGAGCCGCTGACGCGCATGAGGACGCCATCGGAGTTGCTGGAGAGCAGCGCAAAGCCCGTGGCGCCGGGCAGCGCGGCGCGCAGGTCGGATTCGGTGAGCTGACCGCCCATGCGAAGCCGATCGCCGCGCTTGAGCCAGCTCATGTCGCGCAGGAGGAACGAGCCGACGCGCATGCTTTCGGCGTGCATATCCACCTGCTCCACCCCACGGGAGCGCCACAGCAGTTCGTTGGCGGCGGCCGGAGTCATGTTGAGGTGCGCGGCGCTCACGGTCACCGACTGTGCGTGGCCCCACAAAAGCTCGATCGCGGGGAAGGCGCTGACGGACGCACTGCGCACAACCCCGTAGCGAGCGATCTGGCTGCGCACCCGCCGCGCGGCCAGCCCTGGAAGCAGCAGCTGCGCGAGTCCGAGCACCACCACGACCCCGCCGACAACCCCCAGTGCGATTCGAGCGACTCTGCGAGAACTCATGCGCACGCATACAGCTTGGCAGGGAACGGCATATTTGGATGAAGCGCCCCCAAGAGAGGCGCTCACGGGGTCACACAGCTCAGCCCCGGAGCGCCCCAGACACCAGCACCTCGGCGGAGCCGCGCGCGTGGGCGATATCGCGTAGCCCACAAGGCGCCCGCAAGGCCCCCGGAGCGCTAGCCTTGTGAGGCCGGAAGACCCCGAAGAAGGGGGCGCGTAGCTCAGCTGGCCAGAGCACCTCGTTTACACCGAGGGGGTCGCCCGTTCGAGTCGGGCCGCGCCCATTCGAGTCGGCCGCGCCCATTCGAGTCGGCCACGCCCATTCGAGTCGGCCACGCCCGTTCGAATCGGAGTCCGGCCGCGCCCGTTTTGCGTCGGCCCGCTCACATTGTCGGCGCCTGCAAATCGTGGGAGGTCAGCGAGGATCGAGGATCACGATCGGGATCTTCCGGCCTCTGGCGTTGCGCTGGTAGAAGTCGTATCCGGGATAGAACGCCACGAACTTCGGCCACATGCGCTCGCGCTCCTCGTCGCTCGCCACGCGAGCGTGGACCTCGCGCACCACGGAGCCGATCTGAATCGTCGTGTCCGGGTTGGCCTTGAGGTTGTGGAACCAGGCCGGATGCGTTGGCTGACCCGCCTTCGAGGCCACCACGGCGATGGCGTCGCCGTCCTCGTGATACATCAGCGGAGACGTACGCTTCGCGCCGCTCTTGGCCCCCGTGTGGTCGACCAGGACTATCCGCGCCTCGGGCCAGCCGGGGAGGTGCCCGCCGATCTTGCCACTGGTACGCCGGTAAAGCGCCACGTGGATCTTCGCCCCGCGGCGCCCGAGGTAGATGCCGCGCTTATTGGCGAACTGTGAGCTTGAGGCAGTGAGCTGTCCGAGTGAGGGCATGGCGTTCCGTGAGACTGGGGCGACGCGGCCAACCTGGGCTCGACTTACGCCATGGGCGGCTTGGCACGCACCATCGGGAAGATCGTGCCCAGCAGACCACGGCCGGTAGCAACCCAGAAGTTCATTTGATCGAAATAATCGCGCCAGAGGACGATCTGGCCGTCGTGGACGTCGAACCGTCCGCACACCCAGAACTGGATGCGCAGCCGACCGAACTTCATGACGTCGGTGCGCTCGGTGAGCACCGACGGCCCGTCGGCCGAGATCGTGTGCAGATAGACCTCGAACCCGGCCCCATCCAGACCGAGCGTGGCTCGCAGGAGCCGCCGCACACGCTCGCGCCCGTGCACGGTGGGCAACCCAACGTTCACGTACTCCACGTCCACCGCCAACAGCGCTGCCGCTCCGTCGATGTCCTCGGCGCGGAGCAGATCCAAGAACCGCTCGACCAGCTGCGCTGGTGTCGAGTGACTCTCGCGTGGGCTGGCCTGGCCGCCCTCGGCCTCACTGAGCGCCTCCGCCATGCCTCAACTATACGGTGCCGTCAGTCGCTCCACCACGCATCCCCGCTTTCGCCCGCGGCCTGCTCGATCTGCTCAGAGTGATGTCGGTCCGCCGATCGTCGACCATCGCCTGCAGCGCCTCACCGATGGTGACCGCCCACACTCGCCGCGCCACGATGACCCGCCCGGTTTCCTCCTCGAACTGCTTCCATTCCAACTCAACCAGTGGCGTGCGCCCGCGGGGCGCGTGTGCGGGCACAGGCGCGCCCCACCCATACAGGGTGATCTGCGCCTGCCAACCATCGGGGCACAGCTCACCCATCACCACCAGGGCCGCCCACTGGTCCACCACAGGCTTGGATTGGCGGGAGCGCCGGCGCAGGTGGATCACTATCAACGCAGCCGCGGCCGCCAGCGCGGCGATCACCGACACGACCACCAGCGTTTCGTGCCCGGGCGCTTGCGCATGGCCTCCCTGCACGCCACTGGCCATCACGAACCCACCTGCCGCAGCGCTCATGGCATCCCCATCGATCCGCCCGATCCGGACGCCGCAGCGCTCATGGCATCCCCATCGATCCGCCCGATCCGGACGGAGGAAACGGATGCCACCTGCTGGCACTCATCGCTCTCTCACAGTAGCTGCCCTGCGCGCGCGGCCTACTAGGATCTCCTCCCCGTGAGCGAATCTCCGATACGTATCGCCGTGGTCGGCGCCGGGCCCGCCGGCTTCTATGCCGCCGGGCATCTGCTGAAGGACGCCGAGGGGCGGATCGAGGTGGACATGCTCGAGCGCCTGCCCACGCCCTGGGGGCTTGTGCGCTCCGGGGTGGCACCCGACCATCCGAAGATCAAGTCGGTCACGCGCATCTATGAGAAAACCGCCGCCCATCCCCGCTTTCGCTACTTCGGCAACGTCGAGCTCGGTTTACACGTGACGCGCGAGGAGTTGCTGGCGCACTACCACGCGATCGTCTATGCCACGGGGTCGCCCGCCGACCGGCCGCTGGGGATTCCCGGCGAGGAGCTGCCGGGGAGCTGGGCGGCCACGGACTTCGTCGGCTGGTACAACGGCCATCCCGACCACCCCGACCTCGAGTTCGACCTGACCTGCGAGCGCGCCGTGGTGATCGGCAACGGCAACGTCGCGCTCGACGTCGCGCGGATGCTGGTGCTCTCTCACGAGGCGTTGTCGCTCACCGACGTGGCCAACCATGCCCTGCATACGCTGGAGCACAGCGTGGTTCGCGAGGTGGTCGTGCTCGGGCGGCGCGGCCCCGCGCAGGCAGCCTTCACCAACCCCGAGCTGCTCGAGCTGGGCGAGCTCGACGGTGCCGACGTGATCGTCGATCCGGCCGAGCTGGAGCGCGCGCTCGCGGTGCCCGACCCCGCGGTCGACAAGATCTCCGAGGGCAATGTGCGGATCCTGCGCGAGTTCGCCAGGCGTCCGCCGCGAGGAGAGCAGCGACGGGTCGTGCTGCGCTTCCTGCTCTCCCCCATCGAACTGCTCCCCGACGAGCAGGGGCGGGTGGAGGCAGTGCGGGTGGCTCGCAACGAGTTGGTGGCCGCGCCCGACGGTCGCCTGCGCGCGCAGGCGACTGAGGAGTACGAGACGATCCCCGCCGGTCTTGTGTTCCGGGCGATCGGCTACCGTGGCGTCGCGTTGCCCGGCGTGCCGTTCGACGAGCGCTCCGGCGTGATCCACAACGAGCGCGGCCGCGTGCTCGGCGCCGACGGTCCGCTGCCCGGGGAGTACGCCGTCGGCTGGATCAAGCGTGGCCCCACGGGGGTGATCGGCACCAACAAGAAGGATGCGCAGGAGACCGTCGACGCGATCCTCGGAGACCTCGCTTCCGGGCTGCTGCCCGAGCCCCCGCTACCCGACCCAGAGGAGTTGCTGAGCACCCTGCGCGCGCGCCAACCGGAGCTGATCACCTACGCCGGTTGGTCGGAGATCGACCGCCACGAGCGCTCGCTGGGCGAGCCGTCCGGGCGCCCGCGCGTGAAGCTCACTCGTATCGAGGAGATGCTGCGGGTGGCCGCTGCGCAGCAACCCGAGAGCTGAGGGCTCTCCCTCCAGGCTCGCGCACCTGGATACGGAGATTGCTTTGTGAGGCTTGTCCTCGGGCTCAACGTGGGCCAGCACGCCTCCCCTTGCGTCCTCGCCTCACTCGACACCCGCCCGTCCCACCGATCGAAGACGGTCAGCACGCTCTATCGGGGCAGGCCCTACGTCTTCTGCCCGAACGAAGCGCGTCACCTCAAGGCGTCCCCGATCACCAAACCCTCAAGTAGCGTCCATAAACCGCTCATTGCCACCTTATTAGAACTCCCCTTATAGGGGCAGATTCGCAAAAGTAAAATAGACATCTGTTCGAATAAGTTGAGGCAGAGTGGAAAACGGGGGTATACAGAACGAAAATCCTGCTGTGGCTCGGTATTGGGACGAGCACCAGGAGATTCCAACAAGGGAGCGATCTGCATGTTTTCGAAACCGCCCAGTGCGTGGTGCAGGCGACTGCGCGATGCCCACAGGCCCTTCAGAACCACGGCCCTCACCCAGACCAGCCGTTGTGGCCTCGCGGCAGTGTCGACGACGCTGATCGTGGCGCTCGCCACGCTGCCGGCCGCATCCGCGCTGGCGAGCACCGGACCCTCGCTTCCCGGCGGTGGCGCGGGTAGAGCCGAACGACCCGCCCTCTCAGTGCGCCAGCTGGTGACACCGGGCGAACTGCTGAGCGCGGGCGAACTGACGAAGCTGCTCTCCGCCCTGCCGCTCGATGACCTTTCCGCCGCGCAGCTCGCCCACTACCTCGCGGCGCTCGAAGGCGTCGGTGTGCTCGCCGAACTCAAGCTGGGGCTGCTCAGCCACGAAGAGCTCGGTGTCGTGGGCCTCGAAGAAAGCCTGCGCAAAGCGATCGAACAGCTCGGCTCGAGTGCCAAGCTGGGCGAACTCGTCAAAGTCGAAGACTTCCTCCCGGAGCTCAAAGACGCGCTGGAAGGCAAGCTCGGCAATCTGGGCTTGCTCGGTCTGCTGCTCGGTGAATTGCCCGGGAGCGGTTCGACCGGCCTCGAAGGTGCACTCGGCTCGCTCAGCCTCGAGCAGTTGATTGGCTCGCTGCTGCAGTCCACCACGCCCCACGAACAACTCGCCGGCGAACTCTCCGGCCTCGCCAGCGGCCTCTTCGGAGAGCTGGGCGGCGAACACAAGCTCGAAGGGCTGCTCGGCGGCTCCGAACTCTCCAGCGGCTTCGCGGCAAAGACCGTCAAGGAAGTCTCTGAAGAACTGAACACCACGCCGAAGGCGGTCAGCGAAGAACTCGGGCAGACCGTCACGCAGCTGCCCGCAAGCGCCACGATGCTCACCGCCCCCCTGAAGGACGGAAAGCTCGCGGGCGTCGCCCCCGCGGTCAAAGGGCTCGTCACCGGCGTGCTGAGCGACCTCGGCGAAGCCTCCGAAGGCGAAGGCGAAGAAGGAGGCGGCAAAGGCGGCTCGGGCGAAGGAAGCGGCAAAGGCTCAGGCGAAGGCACGGGCTCGGGGGAAGAGGAAGGCTCGGGCTCGGGCAACGGGGAAGGCGGCAAAGGAAACGGCTCCGGCTCGGGCGAAGGCAAAGGTGGCTCTGGGGAAGGTAAGGGCTCCGGCGGCGAGGGCGGCACGGGCTCGGGCGGCTCCAGCGGCTCTACAACGGTGCTGCTCACGGTGCCCGGCGCCTCCTCTCCGACGACCTCGGCCACCAAGCAGAAGGCCGGCAAGGTCGCCATCCTCAGCCACAAGGTGCGTGGCCACGTGGCCACGATTGTGCTGCGCGTCCCCGACGCCGGCACCGCCACGCTCGCCGGCAAGGGGGTGGGCCGGGCCAGCAGGCAGGCCGCGCGGGCTGAGCACCTGACGCTGCGAGTCAACCTCTCGCGCGCCGCCTCCGCGTCGCTGCGCCACCATCGCCGGTTGGCGGTGAGGCTCGACGCCTCATTCCATCCCACCAACGGCTCGATCTCCTCCGCGACGGTGACGGTGGTCTTCGGGTAGGCCCGGCATCTGCCAGACTGTGGCGCTGCGCGCCGTTAGCTCATCGGGCAGAGCGCCGGGCTTTTAATCCGGTGGGGCGGGTTCGAGTCCCGCACGGCGCACCATTTGATTCAAGTCGGAACCGGCCGTGGGGTTTCGACGTTGTCCCGACGGCACACCATTTTGTCTTCGTTTGAACCAGGCGGTTCCGACGTTGTACCCCACGGCGCACCATCCTGAGCTGATTGAAACCCCGGCCCCGATCTTCGGCGTCGGGGTTTCCTTTGCGTCCCGCCACCCGCGCTGCCCGTCCCAGCCGTAGGGTCCCCTGTGGACTAAAGCCCCAAGATGCGTCATGCTTGCGGGTGGGATGGGTGAGCTGCTGGCTTTGCAGGGGGTGAGCAAGAGCTACCGGCGCGGCGGGAGGCGTCTGCAGGTGCTGTCCGACGTGTCCCTCGAGCTGGATCTGAGCCAGGTCGGCGCGGTCGTCGGGGCACGCGACGAGGGCAAGACGACGCTGCTGAAGATCGCCGCCGGTATCGAGCCCCCGGACACCGGCGAGGTGCGCCTGGGCGCGCGCGATCTGCCGCTGCTGTCGCGGGAGCAGCGCGCGAGGCTGCTGGGAGGGGAGATCGCATGGATCCACCGCGAGGGGCCCGGAGTGAGGCTCGAGGTGGTCGACTACCTCGGGCTGCCCCTTGCGATGGGCCGCGGACGCGGGCGCCAGGAGGCGCGAGACCGCGTGATGCGGGCATTGGAGCGCGTCGGCGCCACACGCTGCGCGCGGCAGCGCTGGGAGGAGCTCTCCGACTGGGAGCGAGTCCTGGTGGGACTCGCGCGGGGGATCGTGTGCGAGCCGCGACTGCTGATCCTCGACAGCGTGACCGACGGCCTCGGCATGCGCCGCATGCACGAGGCAGGCGAGTTGCTGCTGGCGCTGGCTGGCGAGCTGAGGTGCGGGGTGCTGATGAGCTGCACCGATCTGGAGGGCGCGCTGATCGCCGACCGCGTGTGGTCGCTGGAGCGCGGGCGACTCACCCTGCTCTCCGAGCATGAGATCACCGAGGCCGAGATCATCGAGTTCCCGAGACCTGCCCGTGCCGATGGTTAGCCTTCGCCCAGTTTGCCCAGAATGTCTCCCACTCCGGGGGACGTCCCCCGCATGTCCCATACCCAAGCCATTTTTGGCCGATGACGACACTTGTCAGTAGAAGTATGGTAGGTTGGAACAGTTCAGGGCGAAACCTTTTCGTTCGGATTTCGAATACGATCCGCAGCAATGGCTCCACCTCGTAAAGGCGATTTGACGGCCAGCATGGCGATTCTGGGCCTCGTGGTCCAGAAGACCGACACGGTCAACAGCCTGGGCGCGCGGCTGGTCGAAAGGTTTCCGCACGCGCAGTGGTCGCGCTCGGTCGCCCACAACAGCCTGCCCAGCCTTGAAAAGCAGGGCCTCGTGCGTCTTGTCGACCACGGCGCCGAGCGCGCGCTCGACCGCTACGAAGCGACCGACGTCGGTATCGAGGAGTTCCGGGAGTGGCTGCGCGCATCCTCGGCGGCGCCACTGGCGTTGCGCGACGCGGTGCACGCCAAACTCAAGCTCGCAGAGGAGGAGGACGTACCCGATCTGATCACCGCGATCCGCCAGGAGGAGGAGGCGTGCGCACGGGAGTTCGCGGCCGCCAGCTCGCGCCTGAACGTCGAGTGGCAGCTCAAACGCCTCGGTCCCGCAAACGGTGCCGGCCTCGGACAGAGCGCCCCCGATCTGCGAGGCAGGGTGCGGCGCGCCCTGATGACCGACGAAGCGATGCTGTGGGGGATGCGCGCCAGGCGACTGCGGCGCCTGCGCCGGGAGCTCGAAGACACGGTGGAGGATGACGAGGAGCTGGGCAGCGGCGATGGCTGAGCTGTTGGCGATGCGAGGGGCGTGCAAGGGGTATGCACGTGCGAGCCAGATCGCAGGTGCTGGTCGATGTCTCGCTCAAGGTTCACCCGGGAGAGATCGCTGCGGTGGCGGGCGGTCGCGGAGAGGGCAAGACGACGCTGCTGAAGGTCGCCGCCGGTATCGAGTCCGTGGACGCTGGGGAGGTGTCGTTGGGAGAGGCGGAGCTCACGAGCGCCTCCGACAGCGAACGCACAAGGCTGCTGGGGGTCGATATCGCGTGGACGCACCGCGAGGGCACCGGCATGAAGTTCAGGGTGATCGACTACGTCGGGCTGCCGCTGGCGATCGGCCGCGGCCGCGGGCAGCGCCAGGGTCTACCCGACATTCGTACTCGGCACGGAACTCTCGATTGCACGGCGGCGCGCCAGCAATTACGGCGCGTGTCGACCCAATCGGCACACCGACAATGTGTGATCGCGTCCACACCGGACGAGGGAAGTCCAATCGAAAGAATATCCAACGCGACGGAAATTTTTATTTTAGCTATATGGAGAGATCCACAAATGAGCGAGAAGAGGGGCCGCGGGCAGCCGAAGTCTGAGCCGACCCGGGACCTGCGCAACCAGGTCAAGCTGATGAAGGCTCTGGGGATACCGGAGGACCGGGTTTGCAAGACGATCACCAACCCGCGGACCGAAAAGCCGGTGGCCCCGATGACGCTGGCGCGGGCCTTCGCGCCCGAGTTCGAGAGCGGCGCTACCGAATTCCACGCGGTGACCGCACCCCTCGACCCCGAAACCAAGCGCCTGCGGCGGCTGTCGCCGGGCGCGCTCGCCGACGAGGCGCTAGCGCTGAAGAAGCGCATCGACGCGATCAAAGACGAGGCGATCCGCCGCCGCCTGAAGACCGCCGAGGGCGAGGCCGGCCGCATCACGCTGTCGCCGCCCGGCTCGCAGGACCGCACCGAGCGCGAGCTGCTCCTCAAGGTCCTCGAGATCACCGAAGCCGAGTTTATCGCCCGTTTCACCCGCATAGTGCAGACCGATTGGCGGCTGACCATCAAGCCCCGCCGGCAATTCCGCCAGGCGGCGTAGCCGGCGCGTGAGCGGCAATCCTATATTCGTCGCCACCACACTGGCGCCGGCTGCGCGGGCGGCGCTCAAGCGTAACGGCGGGCGCTGCACGGTTCCCGGCTGCTTTGCGCCGGCGCCGATCGTCGATCACATCGTTTGCGGGCCATATTGGATATGATGCGGCGGCTGGACCTTACAGATAACGAACGCGCGGTCCTGATCACGACGCTGCGCCGGCTCGTCGATTTCCATCAGGTGGTATCGTTTAAGAGCCCCGCCGATACCCCCGCAATGCCCGGAATGCTGCGGAAATCCACGGCTTTTGTGCCGCGGTACCAGAAGTTCGAAATCCATCTCCCTCCAGCGGACAGTCCGTCTCTCTCCCGCAGCCATTTTCGAGCGTCGAGAACCCCGGCTTTCCGCGCGGGTGTGCGAGGCTGGCTTGGGGGCTGGGTAGCCAGAGACGCGCAGGGCTTTCCATTGCGCGCCAACCGGCGGGTATATCTCTGTCGGGCCACATTCCAGTACCGCAGTGCCGCCAATGGGGTCGGCGATAATGCCACGACGGTCCGCACGAAGTCAGGAGTCGCCGGGGCTTAACGTACGAAAGATATTTGAACCCGGATCGGGCTTAAGCAAAGCCGAGCGCGATCCGCTGATCGGGCCAGGCAAGCGGCAAACGTGAGTGCTCGAGGAGCTTCTCTGCCGTCAAATCGGGCGGCTGCCGCCCATCGAGGATCGCCTGGGTAATATCGGGCGCGAGATAGCTTAGGCGGACGAGGCGCGTGAAATAAGATCGGCTGACCCCTTCCCGCTCGGCGAGTACAGCAAAAGGAACGCATTCGCCATTTACGAGTGTCGCATGGAACCGGCGCGCCCTGAGGAGCAGCTTGATCAATCGCGCGTCAAGTTTCGCGTCAAACGGATCCGTTCTGTCGACCACCATTCTGATCTCCCGCCCGTTGCGGCGCAGCCGTACCGGCACGGATAGAAGCTCGGTTTCGTCGTCGTTCATGCCTTGCGACGATGTAGCAGCTACATCGAGCAGCGCGCGCAGCCGAGGCGGGCGGAGACGGATCTCGATCTGGGCGACCCTCACCTCGATCCGTTCAATCAGGGCGGTGAGGACAGCACGCTTGCGTGGCACTGGCAACTCGGGCCAGCGCTTCCCGATTTCGGCGGCCCGCGCGACAAGCCACTGCTGCGTTGATGCGTCCGCGAGCCGTGCCGCAGTCGATTTGCAGATGCTGGCGGGATCGAGAAGCCATCGGTGCACTCGGCTGCTCACCAGCTGCTCGATCTCCGCCGCCGGGATCCGCAGCCCGGCGGAATCCTCGGTTCGATCTCTCGTGATTAGCGAGCCTGAGACGTAGTAGCGGTAGCGTGTGCCCTTCTTGACTGCATGGCTCGGCGTCATCCGATTGCCGTCGCCATCAAAAAGCATACCGGCGAGGAGGCTCGGCTGGCGATTTCGCGTGCCCGAGTTCCGCTCGGCGGTATTGCCGGCAAGCTGAGCCTGAACGGCATCCCACAGAGGCTGATCGATGATCGGCGGGTGCTCGCCAGGATGGGATTGCTCCTTGTGAACGACCTCGCCTCGGTAAATGCGGTTTTGCAGCATCAGGTAGAGCGCGCCGCGCGCGAATGGCTTGCCGCCTTGCAGGCGACCCGAAGCGCTCGTCCACGACTTGCTTTTGATCCCGCAGGCTTCCAGCTCGTCTTTCAACAATCGGACCGAGCCGAGTTCGGCATAGCGGCGAAAAATGAAGCGCACGATTTCCGCCTCGCTGTCGATGACGACGAGCTTGCGGTCCTTCACTCCGTACCCGAGCGGCGGCACCCCTCCCATCCACATCCCCTTCTTTTTCGAGGCGGCGATCTTGTCGCGAATTCGCTCGCCGATGACCTCGCGCTCGAACTGCGCGAAGGACAACAGAACGTTCAGGGTCAAGCGCCCCATCGAGGTCGTCGTGTTGAACTGCTGCGTCACCGAGACGAAGGAGGCACCCTTGGCATCGAGGATCTCGACGATTTTGGCAAAATCGGCTAGCGAGCGGGTCAGCCGGTCGATCTTGTAGACGACCACCGTGTCGATCCGCCCTGCCGCGATGTCGGCGAGCAGCTGCTGCAGAGCGGGCCGGTCCATCGTCGCGCCGGAGACCCCACCATCATCATAACCCGTGCGCACGCAGATCCAGCCTTCGTGCCGCTGGCTGTCGATGAAGGCCTCGCAGGCTTCGCGCTGCGCCTGCAGCGAATTGAATTCCTGCTCGAGCCCCTCCTCGGACGATTTGCGAGTGTAGATCGCACAACGGACGGTTCCGTTCCGCCGCATTGTGGTTCCTGGTTTTTTCATTGCCTGGCCTTGGCGAGTACGACACGTGCTCGCTTGCCGAGACCAAAGAACCGGGGACCCGACCAATGAGCCCCGGTGATCCGCTCGGCAATCACGGTCAGCGACCGATACCTCTGACCGTCGTATTCGAACCCATCCTCGCGCACGAGGACGGTATGGGTGTGTCCACGCCATTGCCGCATCAACGTCGCGCCGGTCTTCGGCACGATGCCGGGATCGAAAGAACGCGCGCCTTTCTCGAACTCTGCCGCCAAAACCCGCACGCGGCGCTGCAGAGCGCGGCTCGGGCTGCCATGGGCGCGCTGTTGCAGCTCATCGGCGAGCCCCCGGATGATCAGATCGCGACTGAGGCCGAGGGGCGGTCCAGTGTGATGTATTGTCCGCCACGCACGCCGCAGCTCCTCTGTCGACCGATCGACCAACCCAGCGATTTCGCCATCAAGCTCGGCCAGGTCTCGGTTTCGAGGTCGGTCCTTCCGGCGGTCGTTTGCACCGAGACCAGGGGACGGCTCGCCAGAGCGCGGGCGAGCCGAAACGTCGTGGACTAGAGGTTTCATAGGCTCGCCGGCTCGGCGATGCGGTAGACCCGGCCGCGCTCCTCTTTGGCCGAGGCAAGAGTGAGCCCGAGCTTTTTCTTCAGGGTTCCCGAGAAGACGCCGCGAACGGTGTGACGCTGCCAGCCGGTCACGCTCGCCACCTCGTCGACCGTCGCCCCTTCGGGCAAACGCAGCATCGCAATCACCACCTCCTGCTTGGAGGGGGGCTTCGGGTCGGGTTGCGGCTCGGGGTCCGGCAAGACCTCGATAGCCGACCACAGCTGATCGATCAGCGCGTCGCGGTCGCCAACTTTCTTTCGCTTTTCGACATTTGGCAGAGCGTTCCACAGCGCCAGCAAGCGCTTGGCGCTGAGCGGGGCCGCGCGCAGCTCCTCGTTCGATGCAACGACAATCTCGCCGTCATTGACTGTCGCCGGCGCCGTGCGGCACAGCGTGATCCCGTCATTGCCAATGATATAGACGCGCATGAGTGGGTGCTCCTGATTGACCCGGCGGCGGTTCCGCCGTGACCCCACTCACGCTCTCTTCGCCGACCAAAGCCAGTCTATTCCCGATAATCTTGTGGCGTTGTTGGGCCAGATCCGAGCATGGAATTACTTAGCCGACACCGCACGATCTGCCGGTAGCTTGTTCGCTTCCCAGCGGGTCCGGAAATTGAACCGAGCGCGTCGAACACGTTGGCACCCCGTCGGTGGCGGATCGCTAAATCGCCTCGCTCGGGTTCGGCGGGTCCGCTTAATGAGGTTGACCTGCCATGCCGCTGAGCGGCCTGCACAGCCGGAAATGACCCACAGCAGACTCCAGCCTCTGGCCAGGAAACCGGTCGGCGCTGATATAGAGAACTTCACCTTCAGTATGGGCGATCGACCGGTCGGTCAATTGGCTCCCAGGGATCGCAGACGATCGGCCAGATCAGCGGCGCCCGATGCCATGACGTTGGCAAGGACCGTGAGGCCACGCCGGTCGCGGGCGTTCACGTCGGCGTGGTGCTGCACCAGCAGATCGATCATCTCGGTTCCGTGCGTCAATGCGCCGTGCAGACGGTGCAGCGGCGTCCGCCGTCCTCATCGCTTGCGTTCGCCAAGCCTGGATCGTGCGCCAGCAGCGTGCGAAGCCGGTCGGGTCGATCGCAGCCGACCGCGTCATGGATCCCGGCGCGATCGATCAGCAGGTCGACGCTGTCGCTCTGCCTGAAGTGGCAGGCCCAGCCAATCGGCGTGCTGTGGTACACCTCGTCGCGGATGGCCGGATCGGCCCCGCGGTCGAGCAGGAAGCGGATCGCCGTCTCGATCTCCGAGCGGGTGAAACGCCGGTTCGCGGTGGCAACCCGATGCAACACGGTTGCCTTCATGTCGAGGCCGGGAACGATGGCGTTGATGTCGGCCCCTTGCGTGAGGAGGAAATCCACCACCTCGAGCCGGTTGTGAACGCACGCGAAGCACAGCGCCTGGCTGAGGATGTTCGGGCGCGTCCGCTCACAGCGGAACGGCGATTGCCCGCGGTGTTTGAGCTCCTGTCCATACGGATCGGCGAGAGCGCCGGCACCGGGCTTGAGCGAGCCGTCGGCGTCGAACCAGCTCTTCACCACATCGAGCTCGCCCAGGCCGGCAGCAAAGCGCAGATCGCGCTTCGCGCCGCGTCGGCCGAGAAGTTCGGCGACCTCGACGAAGCCGAAATGCATTGCATAGGCCATCGGCACGCCATCGCCATCGACGCCATCGATAGCGGCGCCGCTGTCGAGCAAGGCCGCAACCGCGTCGATTACGTCGAAGCTGACGGCCGAACTCGAGCACGATGTCATCCTCGATGTGGATATCGGCGCCCGCCGCGACCAGCATGCGGGTCATGTCGTAAGCGTTTTGTTGCGTGTTGGTCCCGCGAAAGACGCCTTCGGAGACGCAGAACAGCGGGATGGAATCGTTCGGGATCGGCGTGGGCCGGTGGAAGCCGGCGACCCATCGCGGATTGGCGGCCGCGGGGTCGGCGCGCAGGGTGTCACGCAACGTCTCGATGTCGCCGCTGCGCACGGCGACGATGACGCGCTGCACCGCCGGGTCGAGGTGGAGGTAGCTCTCGTATTTGTCCCAGTAGGCGTATCCTTCCTGGTTGGCGATCAGCAGGCGGGCGTCTGCGTCGGAGAGCGAGGGCGCGTCCGGATCGTAGTTCTCGAACCGCTCCTTGGCGTGCGCCGGTTGCAACAGGCGCCGCCGGGTCGCGGCGTCCCCGGCGGCAAACTCGGCTTGCAGTCGCACCACGCGCTGCTCGAATTCTTCTGGCCTCTCGACCCGGTACGCGGATACCATGACCAGCTCCATTGAGAGTGGGGGAACACCGCCCCGAGCCATTCGCTGGACTAACGCTACCGCGCGCCACGTAGGGTTTCTAGCCGGCGTTCCAAAGGTCAGCGCCTGGCGGCGGAATTCCGGCGGCGGGCGTCATGGACGGCACGCTTCACGTGGCCGGCAGCTCCACGCGAGCGCTCAGGCCGCCACTCGCGATATTGGCGAGCGTGATGTCACCGCCGTGCTCGCGCACGAGGCGACCGCGATAGGCCGAGATCAACGCCGCCGGTATCGTAGGTCGGCTGCTGGCACTGAGCGGGATCGAGGGACTATTCGTCGATAGGTCGGCTGTGTGAGGCTGACCTGACCAAGCCCGGACGTTATTAAACCGCTGCTGGTGACCCTAAGCCGCCCTCGGCGGAGTGCACCTTGGGATTTGGCGCTCGTCCCAGTTCCGGCGTGTCAGGACACGGGGGAATTGACCTGCGGCGCGGCAAGCCATTCCCGGCCTTTGAGCATCCCCTGCCAATAGACGAGTGGCAGGATTCGCTCTTTGAGCAGCCAGGCCAGACGCGACGGGCGGGTGCCATCGATGACCCATTTGGGAAAAGTGGGAAGGAGCTTGCCTCCATAACCGAACTCCGCGAGGACAACGCGCCCCCGTTCGACCGTCAGTGGACACGCTCCGTAGCCGCCATAAATGGCTCGAGGCTCCTTGGAATCGAGGACGGCGAGGACGTTCTCCGCCACGATCGGAGCTTGCTTCCTGGCGGCGGCCGCGGTCTTGGAGTTCGGCGAATGCGGTAGGGACACCCATTACTGAGCGCCCCCCGCAGTCGGGTAGGATCGAGGCGCGGACCGGGCTTCGAATGATGCCGACGTCTCCTCGATCCCCCCTATCATTCCGTACGGCGGGTTTTCCCCAGTACGGCTGGAAGGATGGCGTTTCGGACGGCGCCTTCCCAACGCGTCGCTCAGTTCAAGCCTGCTCCCGGCATACGCGACCACGTATTGGTTTGCTTCCGTCCTTCGTGCATCCCGTCGTATCCACGAATGTCCCGCTCAGTGTCGGGTCGGTTACGCGCCGATGCACCGCCGTGGAGGGTGGGTAATCCTCCTCCCCAGGGGTCCTCGCTCGAGTCCGGGTTGTGCTGTCCCGGTCTGTCATCACTTAAATCGACCCCATCCGCCCCACTCGCAGGCACATCACGACTTCGCCGCAAGGCGGCTTATACGCAATGCCTTCGCTGTGCGGGAGCGCCTAGGCGACCCGCGAGTGGTTCCGGGCTTTCGCTGACCATTCCTGCCTGGCATGCCGCTCTCTATGACCCCGGGGAGTTCGATCATCGTTATGGTCCAGTTCTCCGATGCCGACATGGCCTTCGCCGAGTTCTGAGCGGCTCGGCACTCCCTAAATTCCCGCAATCCGCTTCACGCGGGGCACGTCTTTCGGGGCTTCCCGATTCACTTACGCTACGGCCTGCCAGGTTGCTCGCCCCCCTTTGACGGATCGAACCAGGTCTCCCCGGCCCCAGAGGGCTTTTACTTCCAGGCTTCCGGCAGTTTGGTCACCCGTGGTGGACTCCTTGTGTTGGCGGGACTTGCACCCGCTGGAATGGCAGCTAGCCTCGCTGCACCAGAACCGTACGTGCGGCTTTCCCGCATACGGCTCCCACCTCGGATGTTTGACGGCTGACCTCGCGGCCTTCCGTACGCGCTCCGGCGTCGGTGACACGCTTTCCCGGCCCTGTGTCCGGCACGTGCGGCATCGGTTCGCGTTCTCCTTGGCCGTCCGGGTGTTCGAGGCCAGTCCCCTTGCGCGGGAACATCAGGAAGAACTGGTCGTCGAAATGGCGCCGGGGCCGCCCAGTGGTGCACGGTCAGCCGCTTGTGGTGCGCTGTATTTGGTTTCGGCGTCCGCGGGCGAGACTTCAAAAGCCTTCGCATCTTCTCGACCTCCGGGTTCCTCCAGCCCATTCGGGGCAGGTCTGCCCTTAACAGGGACGGAAAGGTGGTCGTTTTCGGCGCCGCGCCGACTTCTGAGGTAACCGGCGCAATAGGCGGCGAGGACGGCCGCATCTTTAGGAATGTCCCGCCGGCAGCAATTCCCGCGAGAAGCACAACAAATCCGTATCGCAGCCCAACCTTCCACCAGCGTGCGTATTGTTCGGGGTACAAGCCCCGTAGGATTTGCTCGGCATGCGGGTCGGTCATCCAGGTCATCCGCGGTCTCCGTGCGGGAAGGAGGCCGGGCTCTCGATGCGAAGAGAGCGCCGGTATAGGGGAATACGCGCGGCCAGGTCGCTCGGCGGGACATCGGGTCTGGGGATCCGCAAGAACTTCCCCAACGACGGCGTTGTTAACTAGAGTTCGTGCGCAATCAAGAAGGTGCTGGTTTGATCTCTGACCACCGCCAGACAGCATTCAAAAAACACAGCGCATTCAGCGTCTCGGCCGCGATACGCTTGCGCCCGTCTCCCGCTCGAATTCGGCTGGCTGGTAGCGGGGGCCGGGAGCGACGCGAACGAGCGCACGAATTGGCCAGTTTTTCCGAGCACGACTTTGCGGGCCACGCGCCCATCAGCATTAGGGCGCCCAGCGCGCCCATCAACAACCTTCGCCTTCACATAGACTGACGATCCGGCGGAGGGATTGTCTGCGCTGATTTGGTTTCGAAGTTGGTTCGAGGAAGTTCGCACTGGACTTTTCCCTGGAGCAAGCAGGATTCGAACCATCGGTTCCGCAGGGAAGCGCCCGACGCTTTTTGTGCTGGTTCTCTTTCCCGCCTTTGGTTGACGGCGAACCAAGAAGAGGCGACATTGAACATTGGTCGCGTCACGCGGGACCGATGGTCCGAATCCGGCTTCCTCCAGCGGGGAGTTCTACAGCGAACCTGACTTTCGGGCTCTGTGCGCCGCGTCCGAGTTGTGTGAGAGCGAGCGGCTAAGCCCACAATATCAGCAGAACGATCTCGATCCGAACGCGATGTCGCCCAAGCCATTGAACCTCGTGAGTTTGCGATGGGGGGCCGGGGGTTGCTGACAGCTAGGCGTGTCATCGCCTGGGGTGCCGTCTTGCTCACCGCTCAGGCTTTTGCACTAGCGTTTCTAGTCGCAGGATCATACGGGGTGGTGACGCAGTATGGCCCGAGCACGGTTTCCTTCGTCGGCTTTTACGCTGCAGGACAGCTGGCCGTTGATGGGCACCCCCAATTCGCCTATGACGAGGTATTCCATTACGAGACCCAGGAAGCCCTAACCCAAGAGGGCGTTCCTTACTTGCCGTTTCTTTATCCGCCGGTCTATCTGCTGCTTTGTGCGCCGCTTGCATTGCTGCCATTTCTACCTGCCTTTATCTTGTTCGAGGCGACGACACTGGCAATCTATCTCGTCGTCGTGCGACGGATCCTTGGGGTGCGAGGGAGTGCTTGGTTACTCCCGGCGTTGGCCTTCCCGGCGACAATTTGGACCGTGGGCTACGGCCAGAACAGCTTCCTAACTGCCGCATTAGGCGTTTATGGGGGCATGAACGAGAATTTTGTTCTCGTTGCTGGTCGGAGTAGGTGGCAGGCCGACGGCGTGTAAAAGCCGATCAAGGGCAGCGTTGAAGCGTTGGTAGAGGCGATCGAGAAGCGAGTGCTTGGATGGCGGGAGGGCTGCGTCACCGGGGACCGGGCGCAGGCGAGCGGCAGTCAAGGGAGCATAGACGCGCTCGAAGAGCTTCAAGAAGATCAGGCAGACGGAATATCCCTCGGCCAGCAGATGGTAGCGGCGAGAGCGGGGCAGCTTTTCGACAAGGCCTTTCACGCGGAGCTTGGAGAGGTCGTATCGAAGCGAGGCCAAGCTGTACTGCTCGGTGGTGGAGCCCAGGGCGGCAACGGCATGCGGATAGATTTCGGCGGTGCTGAAGGTCCTGGCCGCTGGGATCTGTGCGAAGCGGACCAGAGCGTGCATTAAGGCGAGTTGTCGAGGATTGTCGAGCTTGAGACCGGGGACGCGTTTGCCGGTCGGGGTGAGGGTGAGTTTGGTGAGCTTTCGGAGCTGCCCGCGATCGACAAACGTTTCGAGGATATCCTGCTGGACATCCAAGTAATTGTCGATGACTGCGGCCATCTTGTCACGCAACGCCGGAAGATGCTCGATGGCCTTGTTTACACCGTAGTCGGTGACGTTGTTACTGGCCGGCTCGGTACGGAGGATGACGTGGTCACGCACGTATTGCTTGATGAAGCCATTGCGATAGTGACTGCGGATAACTGGGTTGGGCAGGTTCATGTCTTCGATCTCGGTTTGCAACTTGCCGCGGTATTGTTTGGTGACCTTGCGACCGAAGATGACGGTAATCTTGTTTGGTTGACCGATGGTGCGGTTGGCGTCGAGGAGCCGCTCCCCCAATTTGTCGAGGGCGGCCCGCCGATGAAAGATCAGGTTGTCGCACAATTCGATCTGCGAGAAGAACAACCGATGCTGGCAACCCGCTTGTTTGCGCTCTGTCTCAGTGAAAAACGGAGTGAGGCGGGCCAGCCATTTACGGCCGCAACTTGCTAGGTCTTCGGCCGTTAGGGTGTCGGCTAGCTGCTGAAGACGCTCGGGTGCTCCGCACCGAAGAAATGCATTCGAGCATTGCTGGAAATCGATCCCCTCCTCGCGCATGCGGTTCGCCAGCCAGTGATGCTGATTAAGACAGACCCGAGCAGAGAACGGAAGGTAGGGGCACATGCGCACGAACATCCGGCCCCAATACTGGTCGGAGATATAGAAGTTGTACTGCACGATCCAGCGGTCGGCGATCTGAAGATGCCAGCGGTTGAGCTTCTTGTCGCCGATTGCGGTCATGATCCGCGCGGGCTCTCTGGCTTTGAGAATGACGATTACCTGATCCGGTCCGGCGCCCCTGAAGTAGGGGTCGACAAATTCGTCGCGACGGCCTCTCGGAGGCTCAACGATCGGAGCGTTCCACTTGTGGCTTGCTCTTTCACCCACAGCTGAAACTGTTCAGCCGCCCCGCGCAGGATATCCCGGCTCACCGGATGGAGGTGCCGATAGGTACTGAAAAAACCCACCACTCTCTCGGGCTGCTGGAACGGCTGGATAAGGCCGTTGAGCAGAATTCGGTCAAAACACCGATAGCCGAAGCGGATGCTGTCCTTGTGATGTTCGTAGAACACGTTCATGGCCGGCTCCCCCTGATCCGAAGCCGGCAGGATAGTCGATCGCCAGCTCACCTTGTGCGCGCCGAGAGGTGAGGGATATCAAGGGCAAAGCTGGTTGATCGGCGACCCGCGGCGGCTGGGGTGCTGTTCGGCATGCTCTGCTACAAGCCGCATTTTGCG
Source organism: uncultured Solirubrobacterales bacterium (assembly GCA_963744135.1). Taxonomy (GTDB): domain Bacteria; phylum Actinomycetota; class Thermoleophilia; order Solirubrobacterales; family Solirubrobacteraceae; genus Palsa-744. The sequence continues at coordinate 1,821,165 of CAVUSE010000004.1, forward strand.
CTGCTGGTTCCCGTTGCCCTTGTTGCCGGCAGACGCTGGCTTGCGATCATCGCGGCCACGGTCTCGATCATCATTCTTATTGGACTTTCGATTATGCTGTTCGGCTGGGAGACATGGCAGGCGTATCTTCGAGCATTCTTCGGATCAGCAGCGACGTACGACTTCGAAATTGAACACTTCAACATCTTTGCTTCGATCAGTCCTTTCGCGGCGTCTCGCCTGCTCGGGTTGTCCATTGGGTATGCGCGAACCGTGCAATTGGCTGCGACGTTAGCCGCCGCACTGCTGGTGGCTTGGGTCTGGAGAACACATGCTAACCGTGCTAGCAGGGCAGCAGTGCTCGCAGCAGGCACCTTGATCGCGGTGCCCTATGCGTTGCTTTATGACTTGATGATCGCAGAGATAGCCGGCGCATGGTTGATCCGCGCCGGCCGCGATTGCGGCTTTCTGCGCTGGGAGAAGCCCTTGCTGGCGACGGTCTATGTGATGCCGCTATTCGCATTCCAAGCGGGACTCGTGTCGCATCTGCCATTCGCACCGCTCGCCGGCTTTATATTGGTGCTGCTATGTAGAAATCACGCCGCTTGGCAGGAATATAAAGGGCGGCGAGGATCCGG